>NZ_JAHXNL010000001.1 GCF_023148685.1 Georgenia sp. EYE_87
CGAGGCCCTGCGCTGCCTCAAGAGGCGACTCGCCCGAGTCGTCTACAACACCCTGAAAAACAAGCACAACAACCAGTCGACCGCCGCCGCAACCGCCTACGCGGCAGCGGCTTGACATAGGAGAAACCCATGACCTCTTCGTTGATCACCGTCGATCTGCCCGACTCCGTCACGCTCGCCGACGGCGAGGGCGGACTGCCCGTCCTGGGGGTCTCGACCCCCGTCGCCACCGGTGAGGTCTACCTCCACGGTGCTCACGTCGCCTCCTGGACACCGGCCGGCCAGGACCCGGTGATCTGGATGAGCCAGGCGAGCATGTTCGCGCCTCGCGAGCCGATCCGCGGCGGCGTCCCGATCTGCTGGCCGTGGTTCGGCCCGGGTCGCGAGCCCGGCCTGGCCCCGGCCCACGGCTTCGCCCGCCTCGCCGACTTCACGCTCGTCGGGGCGGAGGACGCGGACGGCGTCGTCACGCTCACGCTGCGTCTGACCGACGCCGACATCTCCGGGCTCCCGGGCGCGGACAAGTGGACCAAGCCCTTCGAGCTCACCTACACGGTGACCTTCGGCGCCGAGCTCACCCTCGCGCTGTCGGTGCGCAACACCGGCTCCGAGGAGTACTCCTACGAGGAGGCCCTGCACACCTACCTCGCCGTCAAGGACGTCACCGCCGTCACGGTCGAGGGGCTCGACGGCGCCCGGTACCTCGACAAGGCCCCCGGTGGGACCGGGGAGCTCTTCACGCAGGAGGGTCCTGTGACCTTCACCGGTGAGACCGACCGCGTCTACCGCTCTGTCGGCACCGCCACCGTCGTCGACCCGGCGATGGCCCGCGCCATCACCGCGGCGAAGGAAAACTCGGCCAACACCGTGGTGTGGAACCCGTGGACCGCCAAGGCCGCCGCGATGCCCGACTACGACGACGCCGAGTGGCCCACCATGGTGTGCGTCGAGACCGCCAACGCGCTCGATGACGCCGTCACCCTGGCGGCGGGGGAGACCCACACGATGACGGCGCGCTACGCCGTCGCCGCGCGCGTCTGACGCTGCGTTAGAGCCGGATCCGGCCGTCACGGCGGATCCGGCCCGCAGTTCGACCGCCCTCATCACGGTCGCGCGATCCGCTCACACGAGGCCACACCACGAACACCCGTTCCGCTCACACGTCGCGCTCCGCTCCGCTACTTTTCGGACGATGTGTGACGCGTGGACAACCGCGTCGTGATGCGCGGGGAGGCCGGAATGGACGGAAGGTGGCTGGTCGACGAGCTGGCGTACCTGATAGCTCGCGGCGATGTGGCAGCGTTCGACACGTGGTTGACCGCGCTCTCGTCGACGGACCGGCAGCTTCTGGGCAACGCCGTCGAGGCGCGCGTGGCGCCGCGCATGCCGGAAGGCGGGAATCACCCGAAGGTGAGTGAACCGCGGGTGCTGCTGTGCGCGCGGGCGGTGCTGGCGCTCGCGCCCACCGGCAGCATGGCGGCCGACCGGATGTTCTGGCGCGCGGTAGCGATCGACCCGGTGGTTCTCCTGGCGACTGTGGTCTCGCGCGGCAATCAGTGGGCGGAGCAGTTCTTCCACGCGGCGCTCTCCGCCGAGAGCAGCTTCCCGTGGGACCGGCGAGAGGTGCCGGTCCTCTGCCTCCCGCTCATCCTCCATCTCGGGATCCGGCCGCCCGTCACCCCCGGGCTGATCCAGGCCTGGGGCGAGTACTACAGGATGTCGGTCGCGAAGTGGGACGGCACCTTCGTCGAACGACGCACCACGCAGGGGTTCACCCAGCCTTGGATCTCGGCGGACGGCGACATCCAGGTGCGCGACTACCGGGCCGAAGGTCTCGACTTCACAGCCGTGTGCCGGCTGGACCCGCTGTTTGCCCAGGTGGCACCTCACTTGGTCTCCCGCCCGTTGTTCGGACCGCACGAGGATCTTCGTCCGGTCGCCCAGCTCCCACCGGTGCTGGCGGCCCTGGTCGACGAAGGCGTCGTGGCGCGGGACGAGGCCGTCGACGAGGCGCTGACCCGGCTGGCGCGGAACCCGCGTGCCTCGGAGCAGCAGTACCTCGCGAACGTGCTGCGTGCGTTGCAGATCGGGCCGGCGGACCTTGCCGACCGGCATGCCCTGGCACTCAGCATCATCTCCGCCGGGCACGGGTCGGCCTCCGCGGTGATCCTGGGGCCGCTGCTCGAGTCCGACCTGGCCGACGAGGACCTGGAGGAGCTGGCATTCGTCGTCTTCGCCAGGAAGGAGAAGAAGCAGCGCACGCAGCTGATGTCCTACCTCGCGCGGGCGGTGAAGGCGGCGACGGCGGAGCAGAGCGCCGCCCGCGCGACCACGTCGGTCCACGCCCGGGAAACACTGGTCACGGCGCTCGGTGCCGCGACCGAGCTCGACGACCTGCGGGTCAGTCAACGTGCGGCCGAGCTGCTGGGTCAGCTGAGCGGCGGTGCGCAGCCGGTCCGGTCCGGCGCGTCGGGCCTCGACTTGCTGGATCTGTGGAACTCGCTCCCGCCGGCGTCCCCGGTCGGGCGGCAGCCGCTCTTCGGCGCGGGCGTGGAGGCGTTCACCGCGGCGTTCTCGGCGGTCGAGGCGAGGCCGGGGGCCGCGGGGGAGGAGGCGCTGCTCGCGTGCTACGTCGCGTCGGTTCCCCGCCACCGGCGGGAGATAGGGAAGTTCTTCGCCGGCCTTCGCCGAGAGCGTGCGTTCGATGCCGGGCTGGTCAGTCGCGCCCTCCTGGACCGGTTCCGCTGGAGCCAGGCGGACCATGAGCAGCTGATCCGGGAGCTTCTGGAGACCCTACCGATGCCTGGCGAGCCCCGGTCCCGGTCCTCCAGGTGGACAGGCCTCACACCCGCAGGTGCTCTTCTCATGGCCCGGCTGTCCGAGGCCCAGCTGCTGGCCCGCCACGTGCCGTGCCTGCTGAGCACGCCGAGCCTCGAGAACGGCGTGGTGACGGTCGAGGACCTGGTGGGCCGCCTGCGGGCGTACAGCAGCGCCCGCGCCCGCTACGGCGAGCTGGACCTGCTGCTCGCCCTCCTCCGGCTGGAGCCCGTACCGGCGGAGCGGGCGACGGAGCTGACCGGCTTTGCCGTGCCGAGGGCCACCGAACCGCGGGACACCCGGCTCGACGGTGTAGCCCTGGCGCATGCCTGGGTCGCACGGGGCGGGCTCCCACCGCTGCGCTCAGCACTGTGGGAGGGCCCACCCGTCCCGGACCCGTACGGCAGAGACATGGGCCGGATTCACGGCACGCCGACGGTCGTGCGCGTGAGCGGCCCCGCCGTGACCCTCCCCGTCCATCCGAGCTACTTCCCCTCGGCCCCTCCGACGCTGTTTCTCGGTGTCGGGGACAGCGAGCGACACGTCGTCACGACGTGGAACCTCACGGCCGACCTCGCTGCCTCGGCCGTCCCTTCGTGGAGGGACCTCTCCGCGGCCTACTGGCTGGAGAGCCATCGCGCTCACTCCAAGGACGGGCCGCGCCTGCTCGGCCAGGTCGCGCGGTGCACGGGAGCCGGCGGACCGGCCACGCACCTCGCCCTCGCGCACGGGCTCAGCGCCCCCGCGCCGGACTCGCGCCAGCGGGCCGTCGACGCCGCGCTCGAGATCGCCGGACGGGGCGCCTTCAGCGCCGAGCATCTCCGGGAGGCGACGCTCGCCCTGCAGCGAACCGGCGAGCTGACACCCGGCAGGTTCGCCGCCGCCTGCGAGCAGATCGCTCTGGCCGGCGCGCTCGGCGCCGTCTGGCCCGCCCTCAGCGCAGTCGCCACGGCGCTGATGGCGGAGGCGAAGGTCCGCACCGGGACCGCCGACGTGCTCGCCATCCTCCGCCGGCACTGCGCGGCCGTACCCCCGGAAGAACGGCATGTCGAGGGGCTCGAAAACTTCGTCGGTCGCCGGGGGAGCAGCAAGGCGCTGACCGAGGCCAGGGCACTCCTGGCGGTTCTGGGGGACCTGGGTCGAGCCGGCGTGCTCGTCAACGCCGGGCTGGCGACGGTGCCGAACGTCCCACCGGGTGCGGCGTCGTGACGGGCTACCTGGTCCCCTCGCGGCTCCTCGACCGGGGGAACGACCGCGAGCTCGCCCTCGCGACCGCGCTCGGGGTCACCCCGGGCGGCGTCGTCGACCATCCGCGGTTCTTCTCGGGATTTCTGGCCCGCCCGGAGGTGGTGGCGGCGGGTCTCCTCGCGCTTGCCGACGTGGCAGCCGCCCGGTACTTCGACCCCAACTTCAGCCTGCTCGCACTCGATCCTGTCATCACGGCAGGGGGCACCATGCTCCGCGCCGAGTCCTTCTCCGCGTGCAACGGCGTGTACGCCCGGCTGGACCTGGGCGGGGATTCGTTCGACACCGGCGAGATCGGCTTCGGCACGACCAACGTCGATCTCAACGACCCGCTGCGGTCGGCGCTCGCGGCGCTGCGCCGCACCGAGTTGGTGCACCTCGAGGTCGGCGCCGACGGGATCAACGTGGCAACTCCAGAGCAGGCGCACGTCGAGCGCAAGGTCAAGCTCCCCGACCGCTGGGTCCGCGGCCTCGCCGAGACGCCGGTGATCGCCGCGGCCATGCGCCACGTCGCCACCCTGGCGCGGCCCCAGGCGACCAGCCTCCTCGTCGGCCTGCCGGGTGGCTCACCCGGACCGACGCTCCACCTAGGACCGACGCACGGCGGCCTGCGCCCGGTACCACGCACCGCCGCCGGCGCCGTCCGGCTCGCCGGGAGCGGGCGTCTGACCGCCTACCGGCGCCTGCTCCGGTTCTTCACGCGCCTCGACATCTACGCGCACGACGGCGGGGCGAGCGCCTGGGTCTTCGCCATCCCGGGCGGCGCCCTGACCCTCATGCTCTCGCCGGAGCCCTACCGCGGCTTCTCCGGCGAGGGCGGACTTCTCCATGACCTCGCCCGGGCGGGTCGCGCGACGGACCAGGACGACGTCGAAGGCGAGCTGGTCCCGCTTCTCGCCTGGCAGCAACAGCTCGACCCGGACGAGCTAGCCACCCACGCCGGAGTCCCGGTCACCGCGGTTCGTCACGGGCTCGGCGTCGTCGCCGCGTCGGGCAGGCTCGGGTTCGACCTCACGGCGGGGACGTACTTCCACCGAGAGCTCCCGCTCGACGCCACGCGGGCGGAGAAGGACAACCCGCGGCTCAGGGCGGCACGGGCGCTGGTGGCCGAGGGCGCCGTCGTCGCCACGGCCGGTGGCTGGCGCGTGACCGGGTCCGGGAGCATGCACTCGATCCGAGGCGACGCCTCTCGACCGACCTGCACGTGCACGTGGTGGGCCAAGTACGCCGGCAGTCGGGGACCCTGCAAGCACGTCCTTGCGGCGCAGCTCCTTACCGGACGGTGAACGTCACCTGAACTCGTTCCGTAACTTGAATGATTCCAGAAAAGGTGTTTTGATGACACCATGTCCGTTACCCACGCAGAGCTCCTCCGCGAGGCGCAGCTGCGAGTGACGGCGCCGCGTCTGGCGGTGCTGGCCGAGGTCGCCGCACACCCGCACGCCGACGCCGAGACCATCCGGGCCGCCGTGCACGAGCGCCTCGGAACCGTCTCCACCCAGGCCGTCTACGACGTCCTCCACGCTCTGACCGGCGCCGGCCTGCTGCGCCGCATCGAGCCCGACGGCTCGCCCGGCCGCTACGAGCTGCGCCGCGGCGACAACCACCACCATGCCGTCTGCCGCCAGTGCGGCGCCGTGGCCGACGTGCCCTGCGCCGTCGGGCACGCCCCGTGCCTCACGGCGAGCGAGGACCACGGCTTCGCGATCGACACCGCTGAGGTCATCTACTGGGGCACCTGCCCCTCCTGCCTGTCCGGAACCGCATCAACGAAGGAGATCTCTTGAGCGAGACCAACGGCGCACACGCGCCCTCGACCACCCAGTTCGGCGCCCCCGCCGTCTCGGACCGCAACTCCCTGAGCCTCGGCTCGAACGGGCCGCTGCTCCTGCACGACGTCCACCTGGTCGAGACGCTCGCCAGCTTCAACCGTGAGCGCGTCCCGGAGCGCAACCCGCACGCCAAGGGCTCCGGCGCGTTCGGCACCTTCGAGACCACCGAGGACGTCACCCGCTTCACCAAGGCCGCCCTGTTCCAGCCGGGCGCCAAGGTCGACATGCTCGCCCGCTTCTCCACGGTCGCCGGCGAGCAGGGCTCGCCCGACACCTGGCGCGACGTCCGCGGCTTCTCGCTGAAGTTCTACACGCCCGAGGGCAACTACGACCTCGTCGGCAACAACACCCCGGTCTTCTTCCTGCGTGACCCGATGAAGTTTCCGCACTTCATCCGCTCGCAGAAGCGCCTGCCCGCCTCCGGCCTGCGCAGCGCCGACATGCAGTGGGACTTCTGGACGCAGAACCCCGAGTCGGCGCACCAGGTCACCTACCTCATGGGCGAGCGTGGTCTGCCCAAGACGTGGCGCCACATGAACGGCTACGGGTCCCACACCTACATGTGGATCAACGCCGCCGGTGAGAAGTTCTGGGTCAAGTACCACTTCCACACCGACCAGGGCATGGAGTTCCTCAGCAACGAGGAGGCCGAGCGCCTCGCCGGCTCCGACGCCGAGTACCACCGCCGCGACCTGTTCGACGCCATCGAGCGCGGCGAGCACCCCAGCTGGACGCTCTTCGTGCAGGTCATGCCGTACGAGGAGGCGAAGACCTACCGGTTCAACCCGTTCGACCTGACCAAGGTGTGGTCCAAGAAGGACTACCCGCTGATCAAGGTCGGCAAAATGACGCTGAACCGGAACCCGGAGAACTTCTTCGCCGAGATCGAGCAGGCCGCGTTCGCGCCGTCGAACACGGTCCCCGGCATCGGCGTCTCCCCGGACAAGATGCTGCTCGGCCGCGTGTTCGGTTACGCCGACGCCCAGCGCGCCCGCATCGGCACCAACTACCAGCAGCTGCCGGTGAACAAGCCGATCGTCCCCGTGAAGTCCTACACCTTCGACGGCAACATGACGTTCGAGCACTCCGGTGACGCCCCGGTCTACGCGCCGAACTCCTTCGGCCGCCCGTGGTCGGACGAGACCGGCCCGGTCGACGACGGCTGGGAGGCCGACGGCGAGATGGTGCGCAGCGCTTACGCGCTGCACGCCGAGGACGACGACTTCCGTCAGGCCGGCACCCTCGTCCGCGAGGTGTTCGACGACGCGCAGCGCGCGCAGTTCGTCGAGACCGTGGCCGGCGCCCTCGCGGGCGTTCAGCACGACGTCGTCCTGCAGAACGCCTTCCAGTACTGGAAGAACGTCGACCAGGAGATCGGCGACCGCATCCAGGCCGCCGTGCTGGCCGGCAAGGGTGACCCGCAGGTCGGCCTCGACAACGAGGTCGTCGAGGAGCCCGTCGCCGTCCGCTGACCGGCCCTGAGCGCAGCGCGAGACGTCAGCTTCGCGCCCAGCACCACGAGGCCCGGTGACCGTTCCGACGGTCACCGGGCCTTGCGCTGTTCAGAGGCGTTCGCGCTCCCAGCCGTTGCTCGCCCATGTGGTCCGGGCGCGCTGCCTGTCTGCCGCGAGGATGCCGTGCTTCACCCCCATGCGGATGATCCAGTACTGGATCAGCAGGCCCAGGATGGCAGGTATGACAAGGAGCACGAGGGTTAGGGCGCCGAACCAGGCGAACGGGTCCGGCGACAAGGTTGAGCTCATCAGCAGCATTGATGTCGACCTCCGACCGAATTAGCGTGTTGTGGTGGACGGTAGCGACCGTCGCCCGCCACGTCCGGAGAAGTGTGCTCAAGATTGCGCAGTGCCTTGGATCGACGACGGCGGTACGGTCGGTGACGGCACCGACGAAGGGATCCGGCATGGCGGAGCTCGTCCACCTCGACGTCGACGGTGGGATCGGCACCCTCACGCTCGACTCCCCGGAGAACCGCAACGCCCTGTCGGCGGGCCTTCGACGGGACCTGAGCCGGCACCTGGCGAGTGCGATAGCCGACGACGCCGTCCGCGTTCTCGTCCTGACCCACACCGGGACCGTCTTCTGCGCGGGCGCCGACCTCAAGGAGGCCCGCGGCGCCGACGCGGACTCGCAGGGCGTCGCCGAGCTGCCTGACCTGCTCGTCGCCCTCATGGGCTCACCCAAGCCGACGGTCGCCCGACTGGCGGGCACGGCTCGCGCGGGCGGGATCGGCCTGGTCGCCGCGTGCGACCTCGCCGTCGCCGCCGACGACGTTACGTTCTCCTTCCCTGAGGTCCGCCTCGGCCTCGTCCCGGCGGTCGTCTCGGTCCCGCTGCGCCGCCGCGTCCAGCCCCAGGCGCTGCGCGCGCTCTTCCTCACCGGCGAGGTCTTCGACGCCGCACGCGCCGAGCGCATCGGCCTCCTCGACGCCGCCGTTCCCGCCGACCGGCTCGACGACGAGGTCGCCCGGTACGCGGACGCACTCCTGCGTGGGGCCCCTCGCGCGCTCGCTGCCACCAAAGCGGTGCTCGCCGACCCACCCGACGACGACGCCCGCGAGCTCGAGGTGCTGGGCCGGCTCTCGGCCGCCCACTTCGCCTCGGCCGAGGGGCAGGAAGGTCTGTCCGCGTTCTCGCAGAAGCGGCCGCCGTCGTGGGCGCCGTCGAACTAGCTGGCGGAAACCGGACACCGACGGCACCGCGTCGCTAGGGTCACGCTGATGACCGGAGACAGATCGAGGCGCCCGTGAGCCGCAGGGACCGACGGGACGAGGCGCCAGACGAGCTGGACTCAAGACTGCGCTCGGCCGCCATGCACCAAGGGATCCGGATGGTCGAGGGCAGGCAGTTTCGCGAGGCCGCGCTCGAGCAGCTGCAGGTCAACCTCCCGGGCTTCCCTCCGGAGCGCTACGGCACGGAGCTTGACGACGCGCTGGCCCGGATCGACGAGGACCAGGTGGTGGTCCTGGTGCGACGCGAGCAGATGATCGCCGAGGCTCGCGAACGGGACCTGCTCAACGCGGTGTTCTCCATCTACTACTTCAACAGCCGCTACTCCCGACACGACTCCGAGGTCGGTCTCGGGCCGATCAAGCTCGCCGACGCTCTCGGGGACCTCTACACGCATGAGCAGCTCTCCGAGGCCGCCGCGCGTGCCAACGCCCTGATCACGGACGGCATCCGCATGGGGTACGGACACTTGGACTGGAACGCCGACATGGACCACCTGCGCCGGTCCCACCCCGGCTTCAGCGACCGAGCTCTCGGGGACGCCCTGGACTGGGGTCGCTTCTTCGGGCGTTGAGGCGGCCACTCGCCGCGGCGTGATGCCAACTACACAAGGACGTCCCTCCCGCGCATGCCATACCCTTGCGGCAGGCGGCCGGGTTGTTCTCCCGACGATGAAATTGCTCTGAGTGGAGGACCCCTGCTTACCGACGACGCCACTTCCGACGACCGCACCGGCCGCGCGCCCGGCGCATCCGGGCTTGACCGGGCTGCTCTGGCTGCCGACGAGCTCGCCCTGACCGGGATGGCGAAGGCCGGCATCGGTGCGTACCGCATGGATCTCTCCGCCTCCGTCGTCTGGCTGGACGGGCAGGCTTCCGCGGTGCTCGGGACCCCCCACGAGCCCGGGCCCCTTCGGGCCACCGCGCTGGCCGAGCAGATCCACCCCCACGACCTGCCACGGCTCAGCCGCGTCGTGACGACCGCCATCGCGGAGAGTGTCTGGTTCGAGGACGAGTTCCGCGTGCTCGACGGGCCCGACCGGTGGATCACGACCCGGGGCCAGGTGATCCGCGACGACGTCACCGGCCTCGTCATCGGCCTTGTCGGCGTCGTCCTCCCGTCGCTGCGCGCCGGCCTCCACCGGGCGGCCGAGCTGCTCGAGGCCCTGCCGACGGCGTTCTTCTCCCTGAGCCGGGACTGGCGGTTCACCTACGTCAACGCCGAGGCGGAGCGGGTGCTCGGGCGGTCCCGTGGGGAGCTGCTCGACGGCGACATCTGGGAGCTCTACCCGGCCGCGCTCGGCATCGCCTTCGAGACCTACTACCGCCGCGCCATGAGGTCCGGCGAGCCGATGAGCTTCGACGCGCACTACCCGCTGCCGCTGAACGCCTGGTACGAGGTCCGCGCCATGCCGACCTCCGAGGGGCTCTCGGTGTACTTCTTCGACGTGACCGAGCGGCGCCGGCTCCAGGAGCAGACCGAGCAGGTCGCCCGTCGCGCCCAGCTCACCGCGGCGGTGACCAGCTCGCTCGCGCAGACCCTCGACGCGGAGGAGGCCGTCGCCGCGCTCGCCCGGACCCTCGTGCCGGGCCTCGCGGACTGGTGCGTCGTCACGCTCGCCGATGCGGACGTCTCCGTCGGCGCTGCCGGACTCCCCACCCCGGCGACCATGCGCGACGTCGGATGGTGGCACGCCGACCCTGCCGCGCGGCCGCTGGTCGAGGAGTACTGCCGCCACCGGATGGGGGCACTGACCGACGAGTCGTTCCTCCTGCGCACACTGCGCACGACCGACGTCGTGCGCGTCCCCGACGACGCGGCCGCCCGGATCCGAGGCGTGCTCGTGCCCGGGCGGGCGCACGAGCTCATCACCGAGCTGGCCCCCGAGTCGGCGACCGTCCTGCCGCTCCGCGGCCGCGGCCGCACGCTCGGCGCCATCAGCCTGTTCAACGGCCCAGGCCGCCCCCCGCTCGATGGGCAGGACCTCGTCACCGCCCGGGACATCGCCTCCCGTGCCGGACTCGTGCTGGACAACGCCTACCTCTACGCCAGCCAGCGCGGCGTCGTCGAGGAGCTGCAGCGCTCGTTCCTCACCGCGCCGCCGCAGCTCGACGACCTCGACGTCGCGGTGCGGTACGTGCCGGCGGCGCAGGCGGCCAAGGTGGGCGGGGACTGGTACGACGTCTTCAAGCACCCCGACGGGCCGACCGTCGTCGTCATCGGGGACGTCTCCGGCCACGACCTGCAGGCCGCGGCCACGATGGGACAGCTCCGCTCGATGCTCCGCGGCATCGGCGCCACGACGCCACCGCACCCCGCCGCGCTCCTCGCCCAGCTCGACCGGGCCATGGACGCCGTCGCGAGCGAGTCGGTCGCGACCGCCGTCGTCCTGGTCCTCGAGCCAGCGGGACACGACGGCGACGTGGTCGTGCGCTGGTCCAACGCCGGTCACCCTCCGCCGGTGCTCCTCAACGGCGACGGCGCCGTCGTCACCCTCACCGGGACGAACCTGCTCCTCGGGTTGCGTCCCGGAACCGTGCGCACGGAGCAGACGCTGACCGTGGCGCCCGGGGACACGCTGGTCCTCTACACGGACGGGCTCGTCGAGCGACGGGACTCGGGCGGGCTCCGCGACGGCCTCGACCGGCTGCGCGCGACCCTCGGGGACCTGCGCGACGAGCACCGTATCGAGCGGCTGTGCGACCAGCTCGTCCGCCGCCTGCTGCCGGACGCCCCCGAGGACGACATGGCGCTCGTCGCCGTGCGGCCGCGGCCGGCGCGCTGACCGGCGCTAGGTAGCCAGCAGGGCTCGCAGGGCCATCTCGCGCAGCAACGCGGCCATCGCAGCCCGGCCGAGCCGCGCACTGTGCGGCGTGGAGTTGATGAGCCCGAACGTCGCGTGCGCGGCGGCGTGGGCGGTGGGCTCGTCGACGTCGGAGCTCACGGCACGCAGTGTCTGGGCCCATAGCTCGACGTACTCGCGCTGGAGCCGGCGCACGTGCTCCTGCTCCGTGCGGGGGAGGCGGTCGAGGTCGCGCGACTGGATGGTGATCAGCGCCGGGTGCTCCAGCGCGAAGGTGACGTGCCCGTCCACCAGCGCCTCCAGCGCGTCGCGCGGCGGCCGGGTGGACACGACCTCGCGTGCGCCGGCGACCAGCTCCTCGCTGATCCCGACGAGGAGCTCGCTCAGGAGCGCCTTCTTCCCCGGGAAGTGGCGGTAGAGCGCGGGGCCGGAGATGCCGACCGCGGCGCCGATGTCGTCCACCGACACCCCGCCGAATCCCGAGCGCGCGAAGAGCTCGGCGGCGGCGCGCAGGATCTGCTCGCGGCGGGGGACCGCGATGTCGGCCGGACCTGGAACGGTCATCCCGTCATGGTAGACAGCGAAGGTTAACGATGGCTAACCTCCGAGTGGGTCGACGACGACCACCGAGCCGTGGAGGTGCGCATGCCCGCCGGAGCGAGCCTCGGGCAGCTCGGCCTCGCCGAGCTCACCGAGGACCTGCGCGAGCGTCTCGCCGCCGCCCGCCTCGGCGGCAGCGACAGCGCCCGGAAGCGGCACGTCGACCGCGGCAAGCTGCTCGTGCGCGACCGCGTGGACCGCCTGCTCGACGCCGGGTCGCCCTTCCTCGAGCTCTCACCGCTCGCCGCGACCGGGATGTACGACGACGAGGTCCCAGCCGCCGGCATCGTCACCGGGATCGGGCGCGTGGCCGGGCGCGAGTGCGTCGTCGTCGCCAACGACGCCACCGTCAAGGGCGGCACGTACTACCCGGTCACGGTCAAGAAGCACCTGCGCGCCCAGGAGATCGCCGCCGAGAACCGGCTGCCGTGCCTGTACCTCGTCGACTCCGGCGGCGCCTACCTGCCCATGCAGGACGAGGTGTTCCCGGACCGCGACCACTTCGGCCGCATCTTCTACAACCAGGCCCAGCTCTCCGCCCGCGGCATCCCGCAGCTGGCCGCCGTGATGGGCTCGTGCACCGCCGGCGGCGCGTACGTCCCCGCCATGTCCGACGAGTCCGTGATCGTGCGCGACCAGGGCACGATCTTCCTCGGCGGGCCGCCGCTGGTGAAGGCGGCCACCGGCGAGGTCGTCACGGCCGAGGAGCTCGGCGGTGGAGACGTCCATGCCCGCCGGTCCGGCGTCGTCGACCACCTCGCGGAGGACGACGCGCACGCGCTGGAGATCCTCCGCTCCGTCGTCGCCACGCTGGAACGGCCCACGGAACCGTCCCTGCGCCAAGCACCGCGGGAGGAGCCGGCCGAGGACCCGGCGGGGCTGTACGACGTCGTCCCCACCGATACCCGCACGCCCTACGACGTGCGCGAGGTGATCCGGAGGATCGTCGACGGCTCGCGGCTGCAGGAGTTCAAGGCCCTCTACGGCGAGACCCTCGTGTGCGGCTTCGCCCGCATCTGGGGGTACCCGGTGGGAATCGTCGCGAACAACGGGATCCTGTTTTCCGAGTCCGCGCTCAAGGGCGCCCACTTCATCGAACTGTGCAACCAGCGCGGGATCCCGTTGGTGTTCCTGCAGAACATCGCCGGGTTCATGGTGGGCAAGGATTACGAGACCGGCGGCATCGCCAAGGACGGCGCCAAGCTCGTCACCGCCGTCGCCACGTCTGTGGTCCCGAAGCTCACCGTCGTCATCGGCGGTTCGTTCGGTGCCGGCAACTACGGCATGGCCGGCCGCGCGTACGACCCGCGGTTCCTGTGGATGTGGCCCAACGCCCGCATCTCCGTGATGGGCGGCGAGCAGGCCGCGTCCGTGCTCGCGACCGTGCGCCGCGACGGCCTCGAGCGCGCCGGCCAGGAGTGGTCCGCCCAGGACGAAGAGGCCTTCAAGGTCCCGATCCGCGAGCAGTACGAGCGCCAGGGCTCCCCGTACTACTCCACCGCCCGGCTGTGGGACGACGGCGTCATCGACCCGGTCGACACCCGCCGCGTCCTCGGCCTGGGCCTCGCGGCCGCCGCGAACGCGCCCGTGCCCGAGCCCGTCGCCGCGATGTACCGGATGTGAGCGCCGTGTTCACCTCCCTGCTGGTCGCCAACCGCGGCGAGATCGCGCTGCGGGTGCTGCGCGCCGCCCGCGCCGCCGGGCTGCGCACCGTCGCCGTCTACTCCGACGCTGACATCGGCGCCCCGCATCTGCGCGCCGCCGACACCGCCGTCCGCCTCGGCCCCGCGCCCGCCGAGGACTCCTACCTCTCCATCCCCGCGCTGCTCGACGCCGCCCGCCGCACCGGCGCCGAGGCCGTCCACCCCGGGTACGGGTTCCTCTCCGAGAGCGCCGCCTTCGCCCGCGCCGTCGAGGACTCCGGCCTGGTGTGGGTGGGGCCGCCGTCGGGGGTCGTGGCCCGGATGGGCCGGAAGGACGAGGCGCGCCACCTCGCCGTCGAGGCCGGGGTGCCGGTGCTCCCCGCGGTCGAGGGCGACGACGACGCAGCCCTGGTCGCGGCGACGGCGGATCTCGGCCTGCCGGTGCTGGTCAAGGCCGCCGCCGGGGGCGGTGGGAAGGGCATGCGAATCGTCCGCGACGCCGCTGCGCTGCCCGACGCGCTGGCCGCGGCCCGGCGAGAGGCAAAGGCGGCGTTCGGCGACGACACCCTGCTGGTCGAGCGGTACGTCGAGCGCGGGCGGCACGTCGAGGTCCAGGTGCTCGCCGACGCCCACGGCACCGTGCTGCACCTGGGGGAGCGTGACTGCTCCGTGCAGCGGCGGCACCAGAAGGTGGTCGAGGAGGCGCCGGCGCCCACGATCTCCGACGCGGTCCGCGAGAGAGTGACCAGCGGGGCGGTCCGGCTGGCCCGCGAGGTCGGCTACGTCGGGGCCGGGACCGTGGAGTTCCTCGTGGCGGGGGAGGAGGCGTACTTCCTCGAGATGAACACCCGGCTCCAGGTGGAGCACCCCGTCACCGAGCTGATCACGGGGCTGGACCTCGTCGCGCTGCAGCTGTCGGTCGCGCAGGGGGTGCCGCTGCCCCTGGCGCAAGGCGACGTCGTGGCGCGCGGGCACGCGATCGAGGCGCGGGTCTACGCCGAGGACCCGGCGAGCGGGTTCCTGCCCCAGGCAGGGACCGCGACCACGGTGCGGTGGCCGACGCGGGCGCGCGTCGACGCAGCCCTCGAGAGCGGCCAGGAGGTCACCACCTGGTACGACCCGCTGCTCGGCAAGATCATCACCCACGGCCCGACGCGCGAGGTCGCGCGGCGCGCCATGGTGGCCGCCCTGGACGACACGGACATCCTCGGGCTGACCACCAACACCGGCTTCCTGCGCCGGCTCGTGGCCTCCGACGAGTTCCGCGACGCCGCGATCGACACCGCCTGGCTCGACCGCACGCCCGGGGCGTTCCCGGTCCCTGCCGACGACGCCTCGCTCTGTGCGGCCGCGTGGGCGCTCGCGGACCGCTCGCGGAAGGTGGAGCCGGCGCACCCGTTCGGCGCCTGCGACGGCTGGCGGCTCGGCGGCCCGCCCGCCCCGGTGTTGCTCGAGATCGAGCACGACGGCGTCCGGGACGAGGTGCGGGTGGACCGCGCCGCGGGGCGGATGTCGGTGGGGGACCGGAGCTGGTCCGTGCGGGCGCTCGCGGCGCCGCTCGTCGCGTCGTGGCTCTTGGAGGTGGACGGTGTGACCCATCGCGTCGTGATCGACGCCGGAGGAGATATGGGCGCCGGTGCGGTCTGGGTGGCACACGAGGGGCAGGCCCGCCGGTTCACCGTGCCTGACCGGCGCACCGACGAGCGCGCGATCCTCAGCGACGGCCTGGTCACGGCGCCGATGCCCGGTCTGGTGCGGGACGTGCGGGTGCGGACGGGGCAGCACGTCGAGGCGGGCGACGTCCTCGGGGTTCTGGAGGCGATGAAGATGGAGACCGCACTGACGGCGCCGCATACGGGGGCCGTCGAGGTGCGGGTGCGGTCCGGCGACCAGGTGACGCTCGGGCAGATGCTCTTCACCGTGGGGGAGGAGCCATGACCGCGACGTCACGGCCCACGACCTTCCCGACGCCGATGGCGGTTCCGCTAGCCGGGCTTCCGGCGCGGGTGGACGTCTATGAGGTCGGCCCGCGCGACGGGCTGCAGAACGAGGCGGCCGTCGTGCCGGTCGAGGTGAAGGCCAAGCTGGTGCACCGACTCGTCGGCGCCGGACTGCGCACTGTCGAGGTCACCAGCTTCGTCCGGCCCGGGCTCGTGCCTCAGCTGGCGGACGCGGAGGAACTTCTGGCCGCTATCGACCGGGTCGACGGCGTGCGGTACCCCGTTCTCGTGCCCAACGAGCGCGGGCTCGACCGCGCACTGGCGAGCGGCGTCCGCGAGATCGCCATCTTCGGGTCGGCGACCGATTCGTTCGCCCAGGCGAACCTCGGCCGCTCCGTCGACGAGTCGCTCGCGATGTTCGCGCCCGTCGTCGCCCGTGCCACGGCCGAGGGGCTGCCGGTCCGGGCGTACCTGTCCATGTGCTTCGGCGACCCCTGGGAGGGGCACGTCGCGATCCCGCAGGTGGTCGCCGTCGCCACCCGGCTGATGGAGCTCGGCTGCACCCAGCTCTCGCTCGGCGACACCATCGGCGTCGCCACCCCGGGCCACGTCGTCGCCCTCCTCGACGCGCTCGGCGAGGCCGGGCTCGGCGTCGACCGCCTGGCGGTGCACTTCCACGACACCTACGGCCAGGCCCTCGCCAACACGCTCGCCGCCGTGCAGCGCGGCGTCACGACTGTCGATGCCGCCGCGGGCGGGCTCGGCGGCTGCCCGTTCGCCAGGAGCGCGACCGGCAATCTCGCCACCGAGGACCTGGTCTGGCAGCTCCACGGCCTCGGCATCGATACCGGCATCGACCTCGCCGCCCTCGTCGGCACCTCGGTGTGGCTGGCCGAGCACCTCGGCCGCCCCAGCCCTTCGCGCGCCGTCCGGGCGCTTGCGAGCTCATCCACCGCGGCCTCGGCCGCACCGTCCAGCGAGGAGTGACCATGCGTACCGCGTTCACCGAGCTTGTCGGCGTCGAGCACCCGCTCGCCGGGTTCAACCGCACCCCCGCCGTCGTCGTCGAGGTCTCCCGCGCCGGTGGGCTCGGCGTCCTCGGCGCCACCATGTACACACCCGAGGAGCTCGACGCCCAGCTGACCTGGATCGAGGAGCAGCTCGACGGGCGGCCCTACGGCGTCGACCTGCTGGTCCCCACCAAGACCACCCAGAGGGACGTCGGGGAGCTCGTCGCCGACCTGCGCCGCCAGATCCCCGAGGGCCACCGACGGTTCGTCGAGGGGCTGCTGGAGAAGTACGGGATCCCGCCGGTGAGCGAGGACGACGCGCTCGACCGCCTCGGCCGCATCGACGCCAGCCTCGAGACCAACATGGACGCGGCGATCGTCTCCGAGCTGCTCGACGTCACCTTCTCCCACCGCATCGCGCTGGTGGCCAACGCCCTCGGCACCCCGCCGCCGGCGATGCTCGAGCGCGCGAAGGCGCGGGGCGTGCCCATCGCGGCCCTCGTGGGCAAGCGGGAGCACGCGGAGAAGCAGCTGGCCGCCGGAGTCGACCTGATCGTCGCCCAGGGCACGGAGGCCGGCGGGCACACCGGCAACGTCGCCACGATGGTGCTGACGCCGGAGGTGGTCGAGATCGCCGGAGACGTGCCGGTCCTTGCCGCAGGTGGGATCGCGAGCGGGCCGCAGCTCGCGGCGGCGCTCGCGCTCGGCGCTGCCGGCGGGTGGGCCGGGTCGGTGTGGCTCTCGAGCCACGAGGACGCGGCCAGCCGGGTGATCAAGGAGAAGCTGCTGGCGGCTTCGAGCTCGGACACCATCGTCTCCCCGACCCGCACTGGGAAGTCCGCCCGACAGCTGCGGAGCGCCTGGCTCGACGAGTGGCAGGCGGAGGGGGCGCCGTCGCCGCTGCCGATGCCGTTGCAGTCGATGCTCGTGCGCGAGGCGTGGGAGCGGATCGACGTCACCGCCGAGAAGGGCAGCGAGCGGGCCCGCGAGCTGGAGTCGTTCTTCATCGGGCAGGTGGTCGGCAGCTTCCGTGACCTGCGGCCGACGGGGGAGATCGTGCGGGACATCGTCGAGGGCTGCGAGGCGCGCCTGCGGGAGATCGGTCGGCTGGTGGAGCCCGTCCGCCGCTGACGTGGCCTGGCGTTTCGCCGTCGCGATGGCGTTCGGGACCGCCGGGCGGCCCCGCGGTGGGACGATTTCTGCATGGACGTGGTCGAGACGCTGCTGCCCGGCGTGGGCATCAAGTACGAGCTCAGGACCCGTACCGACCTGCTCATCGGGATCGTGGTGAAACGGGAAGGACCTGTCGAGATCGCGGTGTACGACTCGGACGATCCCGACCAGGCGCGGACCGTCGTCCACCTCGACACCGACGAGGCGGACGCCGTCGCCGACATCCTCGGAGCGCCGCGGATGGCGCACCGACTCGCCGACCTCTCCCGTGAGGTGCCCGGCCTCAACTCCGCGCGACTGAGCGTGAGGCCCGGCTCCCCGTATGCGGGGAAGCCGTTGGGGGAGACGCGGGCACGCACGCTGACGGGCTGCTCGATCGTCGCGGTCGTCCGCGACTCGGAGATCGTCCCGGGTCCCGGTCCTGACGAGCCGCTGCTCGAGGGAGACGTGCTTGTGGCAGTGGGGTCGGAGGCGGGCCTGGAGAAGCTCAGCTCGCTCCTCAGCGTGCAGGGCTGAGGAGAATGCCGTGGAGGGCGCCGCCGTGCTCCTGCTGGAGCTCGGTGTGGTCTTCCTCCTGCTGTCCTTTCTCGGCATGCTCGCACGCGGCGTTGGCCTCTCCACCATCCCGCTGACACTGCTGGCAGGGCTGACCCTGGGTGAGGGTGGGGTCGCCGCACTGACGGAGGCGGGGCCGTTCATCGAGGGCGCCGCTCAGATCGGGCTGGTGCTTCTCCTACTCGCGCTGGGCCTGGAGTTTTCGTCCACGGAGCTAGTGGTGTCCTTGCGACGCCATGCGCCGTCGGGGCTGATCGATCTTGTTCTCAACGCCGCGCCAGGGTTCGTGGTCGGTCTGGTCATCGGGCTGCCCTGGGAAGGGGCGATGGCGCTGGCGGGCGTCACGTGGATCTCGTCCTCCGGCATCGTCGCGCGCCTGCTCGACGACCTCGGTCGGCTGGCCAACCGGGAGACGCCGGCGGTGCTGTCCGTTCTCGTGCTCGAGGACATCGCAATGGCGCTGTTCCTGCCGCTCCTCGCTGTCGCCCTGGCGGGCACCGGTCCGCTGCGGGCGGTCGCGGCGGTCGCGCTGGCGGCCGGGACGGTGCTGCTCGTGCTCGCCGCAGCGCACCGGCACGGCCACCGGCTCGGGAGGTTGCTCGCTCATCCGGACGACGAGCAGGTGCTGCTTCGGTTGTTCGCACTGACGATGTTGGTGGCGGGGCTTGCTGAGGCCGTGGGTGCCTCAGCCGCCATCGGGGCGTTTCTGGTCGGCATCGCCGTTCCGGCGTCGTTCGCCGACCGAGCTCGCACGATCCTTCGCCCGCTACGCGACCTCTTCGCCGCCATCTTCTTCTTTGCCTTCGGGCTCTCAGTCGACCCCGGCGGGCTGTGGCCGGTGCTGCCGGCGATTCTCGTGCTCGTGGTGGTCACGACCGGGTCGAAATTGCTTACCGGATGGTACGCCGCCCGACGCGACGGTGTGGCACGGCGTGGTCGTCTGCGCGCGGGCACGGCGCTGGTTGCACGTGGGGAATTTTCCATCGTGATCGCTGGCCTGGCCACGTCGGCCGGACTGACCGAGGTCGGCCAGGTCGCTGCCGGTTATGTGCTGGCTCTCGCTGTACTTGGACCCGTGCTCGCTCGAACAGCGGTGGGCCCAACTCCGGCGCGAGCAGGCCATGGATAACCGGTCAGCCGATTCCGGGGAAGACGACCGGGCCCCACGCCGCACCGACCGCAGCGCCGGCGATCATCGGCGGTCCGAACGGCACGTCGGACTTCAGTGTCGCCTTCCTCAGTGCGAGCAGGACGACCACGACGATTGCGTTGATGGCGAAGGCAGCGAACGTGCCGAGGAGAAGGTGGGACCAGCCGAACCAACCGAGGAAGAGCCCGAGGACTCCTGAAAGCTTGACGTCGCCGAGGCCGAGGCCGGCGGGATAGGCGTACGCCATTGCGAAGTACACGGTGAGCAGTACGCCTCCTGCGACAGCGGCGCGGCCTAGATCATCCCATTGCGTCTCAACCGCGGCGGCGAGGGTTAGCAGGACCAGCATGGCCGGGTACATCCGCAAGACGATCACGTCGGGGAGCCGATGTTCGGCGAGATCTATGACGATAAGCACGGCACATGCAGATGCCAGGGCGGAGAACGCCAGCACCTCGGCCCACGTCGTTCCGAGTACCGCAGCCCCCGCACCGCCGAGAGCCGCGAGCCCCACAGCGAGTGGCGAGAACCAGGGCGACGACCTGCGTACTGGAGCGCGGCGGAGGGAGTTCTTGAGAGCGAAGGCCCCGCCCGCGCTGGCGAGAGCGGTCGTGGCGGCGAGCAACACGCCACTCACGCGCTGAACGCGTCGACGATGTCCATGGCCGCCGGACCCATGAGGACGATGAAAAGCACCGGAAGGATGCACATCATCAGGGGGAAGATGACCTTGATCGGGATCTCCATGGCCTTCTTCTCGGCGCGCTGACGTCGCTTCCGGCGCATCTCCGAGGCCTGAGTGCGGAGGACATCCGCGATCGCGATGCCGTAGGCGTCGGCCTGGATCACCGCGCGGATGAACCGTCGGAGGTCCTGGACGTCGGTTCTGCTGGCCAGCGACTCGAAGGCCCGCCGACGGGACTGACCCATCTGGATGTCCTGCAGCGTCCGCACCAGCTCCTCGGCCAGCGGGCCGGTGCCGTTCTTGCCCGCGCGGGCCATGGCGGCGTCGAAGCCCAGCCCGGCCTCCACCGCGATGGTCATCTGGTCGAGGGTGTCCGCGAGCTCGAGCGTGATCTTCTCGCTGCGCTCGATGCCACGGCTGTACAGGAGCAGCTCGGGCAGGAAGTAGCAGACGATGGTTGCAAGGCTGCCGATCAATACCATAAGGGGGCTCGCTGACGAGCTGACCAGCAGCAACGTTACGAACGCTGCGAGAAGCGCGGCCACGGGCTTAAGGACGAGCAACCTATCTACGGACCAGGCGGCCGGGCGGCCGGCGCGCGCGTGTAGCTTCTCCAGCGAGCGCACCATCCCAGGAGCGGTCAGGCGTCGGGCGAGAGATTCGAGCCCCGTCCTGGCCTGAGGCGCGACGTCACCATCCTGTCCGAGGACGACGTGGTTCAGCCCTCGGTTAAGGTTGGACAGCGCGCGCTGGCGATTCCGGTCGGGTCCCACGACGAGTGTCCAGACCAACAGACCCAGCGCCACGCTGATGACGGCGATGCCGACGGCTACGGAGACCGGCACGAATGATCCTCCTCGTTCCGGATCCGTCAGAACTTAATCTGGACGACTTTGCGCATCCAGATTCCACCGACGACGAGGAGGACGACCGAGATGACGATCAGTATATATCCAATGAAGCTCTCGGTGAATTTCCCGATGTACTCAGGATTGGCGAAGGTGAGGAAGCCAGTGATGCCGAACGGCAGCGCCATCAGCACGTAGGCGGAGAGCTTGCCTTCCGCGGCGAGCGTCTTGACCTGTCGCCGGATGTCGTTGCGTTCGCGGATCGTGTTCCCGACGCCGTCGAGCACTTCCGCGAGGTTGCCCCCGACCTCCCGGTTGATCGCGACGGCCTGGGTCACCCAGACGAAGTCCTCGCTGCCCATCCGTGCCGCCGTCTCCTCGAGCGCGGCGTTCACCTCACGACCGAGGCGTGTCTCGTTGATGATTCGGGCAAACTCCTCCGAGGTTGGTTCTTCGGCCTCTCGAGCCACGGAGTCCAGAGCCTGGAGCATGCTGTGCCCGGCGCGCAGCGAACTTGCCATGAGCTGCAGGGAGTCGTCGAGCTGATCCGCGAATGCCGCGCGACGGCGGTCCGCCTTGACCGAGAGCACGATCCGGGCGCAGACCGGGATGATCGCGGCGAACAGCACGCCGAGCAGGAGGCCGCCGACCAGAGTGCCGAGGGCGCCGGCAACCAGGCTCGCGACCACGACGAGGAAGATAAAGTCCTGGAACCGGGTCTTGACGCCGGCCTGCTCGAGCACGGAACCAATCCCCGACGCACGTACGCCCATCAGCCTGCCGATGGCACTTGTGGCTACACTCGCGCCCAGGGCCAGCGCGCCCGACGACTCGTCGGCGTACGGGCGTCGACGGTCAGCCGGTAGCCGCACCGGTCGGGGGGCAAGCAGCAGGTAGACCGTGACGGCGATGGCTAGTACGCCTGATCCCAGACCGACGACGGCGGCCGGTGGAAGTTGGCCGATCATCGGAAGGTCCCGGTGGGGGTGCCGAACACCCGGGGAGACAGGTGAATCCCGAGCTCCTGGAATCGGTCGGTGAACCTGGGGCGGATTCCGGTCGGAACCGGAGTCCCGAGAAAGCGACCGTTGGTGTCCACGCCGGCCGAGTAATCGAAGAGGAACGCATCCTGGAGGGTGACTGTCTGCCCTTCCATGCCCTGGACCTCTGTGACGGCGGTGACGCGGCGGGTCCCGTCCCGAAGGCGAGTGAGTTGGACAAGGACATCGACGGCAGAGGCGATCTGCTCGCGGATGGCGCGCAGCGGCAGGTCCATGCCGGCCATCAGAACCAGGGTCTCCAGGCGCGCGATCGCGTCCCGTGGAGAGTTCGCGTGCACTGTGGACAGCGAGCCGTCGTGACCCGTGTTCATCGCCTGCAGCATGTCGAGACTCTCGCCGCCTCGGACCTCGCCGACAACGATACGGTCGGGTCGCATACGCAAGGAGTTTCGCACCAGGTCACGGATGCTGATCTCGCCCTTGCCCTCAATGTTGGGGGGCCTGCTCTCCAGCCGGACCACGTGCTCTTGCTGGAGCTGGAGCTCGACCGCGTCCTCGATCGTGACGATTCGTTCGTCGTTGGGGATGAACGACGAGAGCACGTTTAGGAGGGTCGTCTTACCGGTACCGGTGCCCCCGGAGACGATGACGTTGAGCCGTGCCTCCACGCACGCGTGCAGGAGCTCGGCCATCTCGGGCGTGAGGGTGCCGAAGTTGATGAGGTCCGCCACCTTGAAGGGATCCTTCGAGAACTTGCGGATGGTCAGCGACGAGCCGGAGAAGGCGAGAGGCGGGATGACGGCGTTGACGCGTGAGCCGTCGGGGAGGCGGGCGTCGACGAGCGGCGAGGACTCGTCGATGCGGCGTCCGACGCGGGACACGATGCGCTCGATGATGCGGCGCAGGTGCTCCTCGGAGGCGAATCGGGCATCGCTGCGGGTGAGCTTGCCCTTGTGCTCGACATAGACCATCTCGGGGCCGTTAACCATGATCTCGGTGATGTCGGGGTCGTCGAGCAGTCGCTGGAGCGGTCCGTGCCCCAGAACGTCGTCCTGCACGTCGCGGATGAGGCGCAGGCGTTCCTCGGCGGAAAGGGGAACCTTTTCTTCCTCTACCACCTGGTTCAGTTCGGTGCGCACGAGCTTGTGCAGCTGCTGCTCGCTAAGGGAGGTGTCGTTCAGGCGGGCACCCATGCGTTCGAATAGGGCGTTGGATGCGCGGTCCTTAAGTTTGGTCAGGGCGTCGCTACCCCTCCCGTCGGTCGGCGCAGAGGCGCCGGCGGTCGTGGAGGTCCCAGTCGAGGCAGCGCGCCGCCGATCAAGGGCCGACGTGAGCGACGGACGCGCCTCAGGGCTGTCCTGTGCGTCTGCCGGTACCGGCGGATTAATCGGCGCAGCCGGCGTAGGCATATCGGCAGATGGTGGGGCGACCACCGTCTCAGGTGACTGGGCGACGCGAAGGCGCTCGGACAGTTTCATCAGGCACGCACCCTCTTCAGTCGGCCCATCCCGGCGTGGCGACCACCGTTCTTGGTTGCCTCCGACGCGGTGAACTGGGCGACGATCTTCTCCAGCTTTCTGACCATGGGGTCTCTTCCGCTCTTCTGGAGCAGCGGGACGCCCTGATTGAGCGAGGGGAGGACGACCGGGGACACCGGAAGCTCGTGATCGACCGTCGTTCCGATCGTGGACGAGACGTCCGCGATGGTGAGCCCGCCGCGGGGATCGCAGAAGTTGATCACGACCGTGCGGGTGTCAGTCTCCAGGTCGAGCTCGGCGAGGATGTCGAACTCCTTGCGCAGCCCACGGACGCCCAGGACGTCCATGCTCGTAATAAGTATCAGGTCGGTGGTGCGGTCCATCGCGGCGAGGGTGTGCTCGGACAGGCCGGGCGCCGTGTCGACAACGACGTACCGAAACTGGGAGCTGAGCATCTCCAGGAGCCGACTGACCTCGTCGCCGCTGATGGTATCGGCGGCGGCGGGAGACTCCGGTGCGCAGATGGCGTACAACCCGGTGGGGTGCAGGGTGAGGAAGGTCTTCAGCGCCATCGTGTCGCGGCTGGCAGGACCGCGGACGGTGTCGAGCAGCGAGTAGTCCGGGGTGAGATTGAGCGCAGTGGCGACGTCCCCGAACTGGACGTCGAGGTCCACCAGGACTGTTGAGCCTGGTTCTGCGCGGGCAAGGCCCACCGCCAGGTTCGTCGCTACCGTCGTCTTGCCGACGCCGCCCTTGGGAGAGACCACGCTGAGGACACGGCCGGAAACTGGCGTGGGGGTGGGGGACAACGTGGCGCCGCCGGAGGGGCTTGCCGCCACGGTTGCGGCACGGTCCAGGGCGGCGCGAATTGCCATGACGTCGGACTGCGGGTGAAGCACGTCCCGGACGCCGGCGCGCAGGGCCGCCAGCCCAATCTCCTGCTCGGCATCACTGACGAGAATCACGGCGATCAGCGGGAACTCATCGCGAAGGCGTTCGGTCAGCTCGAGGGCAGGCAGAACAACGCCGCCGGGGTCGAGAACGACGACGTCCGGCAGGGGGGCGCCGTGGAGCATGGCGACGAACTGCCCGGGATTTATGGGAACCGGTCCGGGTGGTAGGAGGAGGAAGGCCCCGCCGGTCGCCTCATGGAAGCGCTGCTCGAACTCGGTTGAGCTAGCAGATAGGACGATGCGTGTCATTGGAAGACGTTCTCCCTCGTGACGGCACGAGTGCCGTCGGCGATAGCCTCGTCGTCCTCGAGCGAGAGCCAGATACTGGCGAACTCAGCCGCGTAGACCAACTTCTCGGCGTCGGGGGCGTTTAGCGCAAGCGTGACCATGAT
The DNA here is from genome assembly GCF_023148685.1 of Georgenia sp. EYE_87. GTDB lineage: Bacteria > Actinomycetota > Actinomycetes > Actinomycetales > Actinomycetaceae > Georgenia. The sequence continues at coordinate 24,873 of NZ_JAHXNL010000001.1, forward strand.
CTGCGACGTCGGGACGGCTTCGGCCGGTGCCTGAGCAGCTTCCGTCGCAGCCGCGGGAGCAGCCTCGTCGGAGTCTGCCTCCGGCGCAGGCGCGACCGCTCCTTGAACCCTGGTGACCAGGGCCCTGTGGAGGACCAGGTGGGTCTGGTTGCCGGCCGAGCCCGGCGCCGCCGCAGCTTCCTCATCCTCCGACTCGGCCGACTCCGCTGGGAGGGAAATGAAGACGCCTACGGCGTCCCCTTCCGTAAGGTGGCCGCCCAGCACTCTGACAGGATCCAGCTGGACGGTGACCTGGTGAAGTCCTGCGGGGACCTCGACCTCGGTCCGTGAAGCTGCCACCTCGGTGGTGACAAAGCGATGGCTGACGAGTTGCTCGCCGGGCACCAGCTCGCCCGCGGTGACCATGCCGGTCACGTCGTCGAGAGAGGTCAGGGCGCCCGGGGCGACGGCTGAGCCGGGGATGGTTTCCGTCGTCACAGAGTCGGTGAGCGCGTCTGCGCCCGTGCCCTCGCTGATCGGTGCCGAGACGACAAGCACCTCCACCGGCTCGAGAGCGGCGACGGCGCGGGCGTCAGCCTGGGCGACGTAGCCGAATAGGACGGCTCCCCCGACTACGGCTAGAAGAACGGCGGCGATGGCTGCCACGATGCGACGGTTCACAATAATCTTCAATCTGTGAGGTGCACGGACTTAGCGCCGAGGTCCGGAGCGTCTGGGTCGGACGAGGGGACGCCCGTAAGGTCGCCGACGTCAGTGAATTGGCCTGCGATGCACTGGCCGTTTCCGTTGTTGCATCCGCTGATGCCCGTGCCCACCTTGACCGTCTGACCGCCCTGGAACATCAGCCACATGCCGGAGACCTTGAAGCCCACGTAACCGTAGACGGTGTAGACGCCAGGTGCGCCGCCGCCCTCGGCGAAGTTGAAGACGGGCAAGGCGACGGTCTTTCCGATCAGGCTGGTGAGGTACTCCTCCGTGCACTCCGATGGACCGGGATTGCCAGGGTTGTTCGAGACGGGTTCGCCGACAGACGTGTACACGCTGCACACGCCCGAGTCGGAACCGTCCGTGATCCAGGAGAACCCGCCGGGCATCTTCAAGGCGCTGTCTGCACCTTCCGGTGTGCAGCTGTAGTCCTTCGGAGCACCGGTCGACGAGGGGTGGTCGAGGTAGATCCGTACGATTTCCGATGTGTTCTCGAACTGGTAGTGACCAGTGGTTTCGTCCACTGTGAATGTGCCACCGGCCGCCGTTACGAGTTTGTCGATCTCGCAGACGGAGAAGATGAGGGGGAGCGTGTCGGCGCCGCCGGCGACGTCCCAGGCCGCTGTGGCGCTTGCGACCACATCGCTCGCGTCGAATCCGAGGGCCGGCGCCAGCCAGTGCTCGCGGTTACTCGAGGTTTGAACGGTGACAGTGCCGGCACTTTGCTGAAAAGTGACAACGGGCTCTCTGGTGTCACCATCATTCTTGTTGGCGTCGGAGAATTCCCGCGCAACGGCGGTCGGGTCTGCGGCACAACTGCCCACGGCGCAGTCCTGTGCAATCGCGAGCGCGCCGGCGTCGGCGCCGAGCTGGAGTTGCTGACGGTCCGCGTGCAACGCGGCAACGTCGATCGCGATAGCTCCAAAGCCGAGCAGCGGGATCATCAGGAGCGCAACCACAACCGCGACCGCGCCTTTGTCACCTCTCAGCCGTTGCATCGCATCGTTCCTTTGCCCGTAAGTGTGACGTCGGGGAAGAAGATCAGGTCGACCGGGTGCTCGATCGACACTGTCGCCGGCTCTGTGGAGCCGTCGCATGTCGACGGCTTGACGGTGATTTGGTCGTCAGTAAGGACTACGGTCGTCGCCGCGTCCCTGGCGGACTTCTTCGCCTCAGTCACGTTGCTGTGAAGCGCCATGGTGCGCACGCCAGCGCGGGCGGCGTCGGAAAGTGTGGTTTGCACATGGTAAGCACGGCCAAACTCGGTGATGCCGATGATCAGCAGCAAGAGAATGGGCAGGATGAGCGCGAATTCGACCGCTGTGGCTCCTCGGTCATGGCGTCGAGCGTCCACGTTTCCGCCTCCGAAAGTAACGCCGATGCGGCGATCACGTGGCCGCCGCATCGGCGTGGACTGCTGCGAAGTCGGTTTGATCAGGCGGCGGGGGCCTCTGCGTTGGCTCCCTCGATCTCGGTAAGGACGCTGTCGAAGAGGGTGTCGAGCTCGTCGCCGAGCAAGCCGACGGTGACGATGATCGCAACTGCGATGAGTCCCACCATCAGGCCGTACTCAACGGCGGTGGCGCCCTTGTCCCTGCGGCCCTCGAAGCGGTCGCCGATGGCGATGAACATGGTCGTGAAGAATGCGGCTGCACGGTTCATTTCTGAACTCCCTATGAAGGTTGGTCAGCTCCGGAGGGGGTCCAGAGCCAGGGGACACACGTCCGGAGCAGGGGGATGAACCGGCGTGCTCAGTGAGATTCGCAGAACTTTTCGGATCCCGCAACCACTTTGGGCGTGTGAACTTGCGGATGAGGAACGGTCTGCTACGGACCTCACCCTCTTCTCACCCTCTATCACCCGCTCCGATCCGCCCGAAACCCGTGCGAATCCGCCGGTTCAGTAGGCAGACGAGGCTGCCCACGCTCTGCTATGAAGGTGTGTGGAAGGCCCGTGTGTAACGAACGCAACAGCGCCGTTATTGGGACATAGGGCCCTCTGGTCCCGGGGGAGACGCCCAGATCTGGGTGCCGAGGAGAAGTGCCGATACCGAAACTCCACCCGGGAGGGCCTCATGAGCGACTCCGCCGACCTGGGGCTTCGCGCGCTGAAGAAGCAGATGACCCACGAGGCCATCGCGGAAGCGGCGCTGAAGCTCACGCTCGATAAGGGGCTGGACCACGTCACCATCGACGAGATCGCTCGCCAGGCGTTCGTCTCGCCCCGCACGTTCTCCAACTACTTCTCCTGCAAGGAGGAGGCAGTGGTGGCCGCGGACGACCATTACACCGATGACGTCGTGGCCGACCTGGCCCGCCGGCCGGCGGACGAGCCACCGCTCGACTCGCTGCGGCACGTCCTGGTCGACCTCGCTCGGTCCCAGTCGCGTCAGCAGTTGCGCGCGTACGTCGAGCGGGTCCAGCTCGAGGACCGGTACCCGACGCTCCGTCCCTTCCGGATGGCGCAGTACGAACAGCTCGAGGAAGCGCTGCGCGGGGCGATCGCGGAGCGTACCGGGACGAAGGTCAGTACAGACCTCTATCCGTGGCTGGCTGCCGCCGCCGCGGTCAACATCATCAAGACCACCACCCGGCTGTGGGCGAAGCCCACCGCGGCGAGGGTCCGTCTGATCGAGAAGATCGAGGACGCCTTCGACCAGGTCGCGGCCGGGCTGCCAGCGCCGACCCCGAGAACCGGAAGCAAGAAGTAGGCAACTACAAAGCCCCTGACCGCGTTTCCGCAGGTCAGGGGCTGTGTCGTCGCTGTCTCAACGAGTGTCCGGAGGGGGACTCAAACCCTCAATGTCGAAGTCAGATGTATAGCCATGGAGGCCGACTAAACGGGATGTTTCCGAGGTCCACGGACAGTGCACGTAAACGAGGATCGGGTGGAGGTGGGCTGAATCGGTTGGTCGGGAGCGCCGCAAACAGCGCCACGGCACTCCGACGACGTCGATACGGGCACGCTGCGCTCTCGGCGTGTCGCGATGACCCGGCGTCCCGTTCGTGGTCGCACTCCCAGCGGCGGAGCTCAGCCGTTCCGTCGTGATCGCGAGACGAAGAGTCCTTCTCAGCGCTACACCGGGGGCCGGACGAGCCATTGGCCAGTCCCGACCGGGATCCCCGCGGCCTTCGTTCCTGTGCTGATGACCGCACGGTTGAACAGACCCTGGTCGGCGACGACGGTCTGCCCAGTCATGAGCGTGTTGCGCCGAGAGGCCAGGAACGCGTACAGCCAGCCGTACTCCTCGGGAGTAGGCAGGTGCTGGAGCGGTGCGAGCATCCGGAACTGCTCCAGGAAGTCCTCCTTGGGGATGTCCGACTGCTTCACCTTCTCCAGGCCCAGGGCGGCCGGTCCCTGGAGCTGGCTGTTCGCGATTCCCGACGGAGCCACACCGTTGACCCGGACCCGGGGTGCGAACTCGAACGCCAGCTGGTTGACCACGCTGCGGACGGCACCCTTGCTCGCCGAGTAGAACAGCCCACCGCCGTCGGCCGCGTATGCCGCCGTCGACGAGGTCAGGACGATCGCGCCGTCGTTCTCCTCGAGCAGCTCCACGAACACCCGGGCAGAGAGGATGTACCCCTTGACGTTGACGTGGAAGAGCTCGTCGAAGAGCGTGTCGATGCGGTCGACAGGTGTCTCCCGCAGCGGCAGGTTGCCGTCGAAAATGCCCTGGCAGCCGATGAGCGCATCCAGCCGGCCGTAGCGTTCCACGATCGCCGACTTCAGGGCCTCCAGGTCGGCGACGCTTCGGACGTCGCCCTGACGGACGAGGACCCGGTCCCCGAACTCTGCGACGAGCTGGTCTACCTTCTCCTGTGCGATCTCCATGATCGCGACCTCGGCGCCCTCCGCGAGGCACTGCCGGGCGACGCCAAGGCCGAGGCCTGAGCCGCCCCCGGTGACGAGGACGACGTGGTCATCAAGTAGTTGCACTGCTTCTCCCTGTTGGGTGGTGTGCTCGGAGTGACGTCGCGGGGGTTCGTGCTCCCGCGCACGCGACCTGGGCGGTGTGGTGGTCAGGCGTGGGCCGACTGGAGGTTGCCGCCGGCGAGTTCGAGCGCGTCCGCCCATGTCCCGCGACGCTCGAGGAGCTTGCGGTAGCCACGCAGCGACCTCTCGCGACCGGAGGAGAGCACGCTGTGGAACTCGCCGTCACTGCCGTAGAGCACGAGGTACTCACCCGAGGCGAGCGATCCCTCGGCGACGAACGCCTCGTCCTCGGGCAGCCGGCGGCCGTAGCAGTGGAACTTCCGGTCGTACTGGTCGGTCCAGTAGTACGGCACTGACGTGAAGGGGGTGGCGGTCCCCGAGAGGATGCCTCCGGCGACGTGCCGGCCCTGCTGTCCGGCGCTTGTCCAGTGGTCTATCCGCACCCGAGCCCCGAGCAGCGGGTGGTCGTAGGCGGCGACGTCGCCAGCCGCCCAGACCCCGGGCACGTTGGTCCGGCCAGCGGCATCACAGGCGACGCCGCCGTCCAGGACGACGCCGGAGCCGAGCAGCCACTCGACGTTCGGCTCGACGCCGACGCCGGCGACGACGAAAGGCGCGCGGTGCGTGGTGCCGTCGGAGAGGCGGAGCGTGTAGTCACCGGGTGCCCCCTCGACAGCCGTGACGAGAGCCCCCAGGCGCAGGTCCACGCCGTGGGCGTCGTGCAGGTCCCGGACGTCGGCTGCCACCTCGGGGCCGACGACGTTGTCCAGCGGCAGTTCCGCGGCTCCGAAGAGTGTGACGGGGACGCCGCGTCGCCTCAGACTCGCGGCGATCTCCAGGCCGATGAAGCTCGCCCCGACGAGCGTCACGCGCCCGTACCGGGCTGCCCCGTCGCGGATGTGGACGAGGTCTGCCATGGTCCGCAGCACGGGCAGCGGCGCGCCCGACGTCGTCAGCAGCGGCCGAGGTCGGCTGCCCGTAGCGATGACGACGGCGTCCCACGGCAGGGCCGCACCGTCGGAGGTCACCACGTAGCGCCGGTCGATGTCCAGGCCGGCCGCGGCGTGGCCGAGGCGCAGGTCCAGCTCGTGCGCGGCGTAGTGGTCCTGCGGGCGTAGCTCCACCGCTGCCGGCTCGCCGTCTGCGGCAAGCAGTTCCTTGGACAGCGGCGGCCGGTCGTACGGGACGGTGCGCTCGTCCGACAGGATGGTGATGGAGCCGTCGAAGCCGCCCTGCCGCAGCGCGTCCGCCGCGCTGAGACCCGCCACGGAGGCGCCCGCGATGACGACGTTGCGGAGCGTGGAGAGCGTGGAGCTCATGGCCCCTCCTCGACCGGGGCCAGCGAGATGGCTTGTGCGGGGCAGTTGAACACGGCCTCCTCGAGGTCGGCGAGGCCCTCGCCGGACGCGACGTCCCGGCGCAGCACCGCCACCGGGCTGCCCTTGGGCAGGTCGAAGACGTCGGGCAGGATGCCCACGCAGATGCCGTAGGCGCGGCACTTGGTGGTGTCGAGGCGGACGGCTACCTTCTCGGCGTTCTTCAGGTCGGTCACAGGAACACCGCCAGGTTCGGGGTGCCGAGCGTGGTCTCGGTCGTGAGCGCCCGGCGCGAGAGCAGCCGCGGTCCGTCAGCGGTGAGCCGGACGGTGTCCTCCCTCCGGACCGGGATGAGGTCGTTCCACGTGTCGATCCCACGCTGCCGGTAGAGGAGCAGGGCGCTGGCGACACGCACGACGTCGGCAGCCTCCGTGCCGTGGATCTCGATGCTGCCCACCACGCGCAGCGTGCGGGAGGGCGGCACCTCGGAGTAGGCGAGACCGGTGTTGAGCCGGTCGATCCGTGTGCGGATGTGTGCCTTCGTGTCCTTCACGCGGATGCCGCGCTGGGTAAACTCGTGCGAGCGCGGCTCGGTGGCCTGGCGGACCGGCACCTCGTAGACGAAGGCGTCGTCGAGAAGCTCGTACCAGTCCTCCTCGCGCCCCTCGTCCAGCAGGCGTGCCTCGGTGGCGAGGAACTGGGTGATGAGTGCACGGAGCTCGGGGTCCGACGCGACCGCTGCGGTGGTGGTGGTCTCGGTGGTGGTCATGGGTCAGTTCCCCTCGGTCGCGGTCGGTGCGGCGCCCTCGCCCCGCATGACCTTCAGCCAGTGGCGGTAGAAGGCGAGCTGCACGTGCTCTCCGTAGCCGGTGTTGCGCTTGATGCCCGGTCCGGTCCACGTCGGGTCGGGGGACTGGTCCACTGCGCTGTTGCGGCCCTGCTGGAAGTTGAAGGACATGCCGGCCTTGCGAGCCCACGGGCTGGCGCCGGCCTTGGCGATGCCCTCCCAGGCAACGGTGTCGTCCTGCTCGAACACGCCGGCCGAGCCGAAGACGAACTCGCCGGTGACGTAGTGCTCCTCGACCTCCTCCTCCGACATGAAGTCCCAGACGAACTGCCAGCTCCACAGCTCGATCTCGCCCGGGCCGACCGGTTGCCACTGCCGGAAGCTGGTGACGACGGACATCGGACCACCCGGGACGGCGGGGGTGTTGAACCGGATCATGCTGAGGTTGGGGAAGATCGTCCCGACCGTCGGGGGCTCGTGGTTGACCACGTGCAGCTGGGCCTCGTCGAGCCCGGACAGGTCAAACTGCGAGGTGATGTGCTCGGGGTAGCCCCAGAGCACGTAGCCGGGGTGGATCGCCTTCGTCCAGGCGTGGCCGGTGAAGTTGTGCCCGTTGCCGAACTCGTACCGGCGTGCGATCTCGCAGGACATCTGGAGTCCCTGGGAGACGTGAATCTCCTCGGTGCCCCAGTGCAGGACGTCGAGGTGGTAGACGTCGCCGGAGAAGTTCTCGGCCGCCGTCTTCCAGTCGGCCTTGACCAGGTAGCGGTCCGGCGGGCCGGCGACCCGCATTCCCTTGGGGTGGAGGCCGACGATCGCGTCGAGCATCCAGCCGGCCCCGCCCAGGTACTCGTCCAGCGGGGGCACGTCGGCGTTGAGCGAGGCAAAGATGAAGCCCTGCCGGGTGTCGACCTTCGGGGCCCGCATGAGGCTCCAGTCGTCGGGGTCGAGCCGTTCGCCGTAGGCGTCCTGCAGGTGCGGGGTCCCGATCAGCTGACCCTTGCTGTTGTAGGTCCAGCCGTGGTACGGGCACTTGAAGAACCGGGAGTTGCCCCGGTCGGTCTGGCAGACCTGGCTGCCGCGGTGCCGGCAGTAGTTCGACAGGACGTTGATGCCGCCCTGGCCGTCGCGGGTGACGATCACCGGGTCGATGCCGATGCGGCGCTGGACGAAGTCACCTGCGTTCGGGATCTCGCTCTCGTGGGCGACGAACACCCAGTTGTTGGTAAAGATCCGGTCGATCTCCGCCTCGAAGACCTCCTGGTCGTTGAAGATGTCGACCGGGACAAGGTCGTCCTCGAGCCCCGCCTCGACCTTGTCGAGGATCTCGTCGAGGCGGGTGCTGGTCGTCGTCGGACGGAAGGATTCGGTCTGGGTCATGTCCCGCTGTCTCCTTTGACTGGGTAAGGGGGTACGTCGTCGGGCCTACGGGTGGGGGATGGGCCCCGTGACCGGTGCGGCGGTTGCTCCTGGGCTCTTGACAATATGAGGGGGTCACATGCGGCGGAACGAAGGAATCTGGATGATGCGCATTGATGGGGTCGATGAGTCCGACGGTCAGAGGCTCGCGGGGGCGGTGACCAGGCGGAACGGCTGGTTGAGCAGGGCCTCGACGTAAGCCGCCTGTCCGGGCAGGTGCTCCCGCAGGTTGGCGGCGAAGTCGTCGAGGGTGTCGGCGGTGATGGCCATCTCCGTAGTGAGGATCCCGTGGGAGACGTCCTGGACGAGTTTCGTGCGAGCGAAGCGAGCGGCCGAGACCGCGGCGAGCGACTCCTCGACCACGCGGTCGCGCCGCAGCTCGTCAGCGAGGACGACGGCGTCCTCGAGGGCCATGGCGGCACCCTGGGTGAGGTTGGGTGCCGAGGCGTGGGCGGCGTCGCCAAGGACGATGATGCGGCCCTTGTGCCACGGCGCCGGGAGGTGCACCTCGCTGATCGGGCTGTACACGACACCTCCGTCGGGCAGCTGGTCCCGCAGGTGCGCGACGAGGCCGCCGTAGCCGGCCAGGCGTTGGCGGAGCAGGGCAGGCAGATCGGCCGGTGCGTAGCGGGCGTGCTCGGGCTCGGCCGTGACGTGGAGCAGGTACATGTGCTCGTCGGACAGGGGGATCACGCCGGTGTTGGAGCGGTCGCCGTGGAAGAGCATGGTGTGGGTGACCTCGGTCGGGCGGGGGAGAGTGACCCGCCAGACCGCGAAGCCGGTGTACTGCGGTTCGGCCGCGTCGCCGAAGAGGCGCCGGCGCACGGGGGAGCGGATCCCGTCGAAGGCGGCCACGACGTCGTAGCGCCCCTCCCGTCCGTCGTTGAAGGTCACGCTCACGCCTTCACCGTCGTCGACCACCTCTGCCACCGTGGTGCCGTACGTGAGGTTCGCGCCGGCCCGGTCGGCGGCGTCGCCGAGGATCTGGTGCAGGTCCGCCCGCGCGAGCGCGTTGTTCGGTGGCACACGGTCGGTGCCGAGCGAGCAGGGGGTGACCAGGATCTGGTTGCCCTGCCAGTCGAAGTACTCGTTGCGGTCGAACTGGTAGCCCGCGGCGAGGCAGTCCTCGAGCACCCCGAGCACGTCCAGGGCGCGCAGGGAGTTGCCGGGCTGGTTGATGCCCACGCCGACCACCTGATCGGCGGGCTTGATATCCACGACGTCGACGTCGATACCCTGTCGCCGCAAGGCTACGGCGGCCCCCAGGCCGCCGATCCCCGCACCGATCACCAAGCAGTTGCGAACAGGCGTCATTGCCATCCTCTCCTTCGCCAGATGCTCGGAAGATAGGTGCGGCCGCAGATTCGCGGAAACAGATCCTGGCGATGCGTCGCATCGACCGGATCGATGCACGCCGCTCGAGGAGGAGTCACATTGTCGGAGAAGCTGGCCAACGTCGATCTCAACGTGCTCGTGGCGCTGGACGCCCTGCTCGCCGAGCGGAGCGTCACGCGCGCCGCGGAGCGGCTGATGATCGGCCAGTCGGCCATGAGCTCGACGCTGGCCCGGCTTCGCCGACTCTTCGACGACCCGCTGCTGGTGCGCCAGGGCCGTGTCCTCGTGCCCACGCCGCTGGCCGAGTCGCTCGTCGTTCCGGTCCGTGAGGCGCTCTCGATCGTCGAGTCGGTGCTCGCGGTGCGCACGGACTTCGACTCGAGGACCGACCGGCGGACCTTCACGATCAGCGCGAGCGACTACATCGCGCTCGTTCTGCTGAGGCCCCTTCTGGAACGCCTCAACGACGAAGCTCCCAACGTGCGGGTCAACATCCTGCCGATCAACCCCGTGGGATTCACGGATGCGCTGCGCCGCAACGAGGCCGACCTGCTCATCCTGCCGCGAGAGCTGCTGGGGACCGACGTCGGCTACCCCCACAAGACGCTGTTCTCAGATCGCTATCTCGTCGCCGCTGACCGAGACCATCCCGGGGTCGGCGATGCGATCTCCGTCGAGGAGTTCAGTGCGCTGCCGTACCTCGCCTACCGTGCAGGCCCGATGATCGGCCTGCCGGAGAACCAGCTCGACCAGCAGCAGATCCCGCGGAACCTCCAGGTCACCGTGCAGTCCTTCGTGGTGGCGCCCTTCCTGCTGCGGGGCACCGAGCTGATCATGCTGATCCACGAGCGCCTCGGCCGCCTGCTCGCCGACGAGGCGCACCTGAAGCTGCTCGACCCGCCGGTGCCGATCGTGCCGCTGCAGGAAGTCATGGTGTGGACGTCCCGGCACACCGCCGACGCCGGCCACCAGTGGCTCCGGAGCCGCCTTCTCGAGCTGGCCGGAGAGGTGCCCGCCCTCGCCTGACGCTCGCCGCCGCCTCACATTGACGGCGTCGATGCCGCGCATCGCGAAACTCGGCTTCCGGGCGGGGCCGGCTCACCCCTAGCGTCCCGTCGGGAGGGTGCGGCCGACGTCGATCGCACCTCTCACCCGAACCTTCGCAGAGAGGCGCCTTCGTGTTCGAGATCTTTCCCGACAAGTACGTCTGGAACCTGTCCGCCAACATCGCGCTGAGCAGTGGCGGGGAGATCGAGGAGATCCTTGAGGCTTGCCGCCCGCTGCTCGCCGCGGCCGCGCGGGGAGAAGAACCGGGGACCGAGGACTTCTTCGCGTCCTGGTGCGCCGTCGCCGACCGGCAGGTGGAGATCGCGGACGAGAACGAGGCGGCCGGACGCGCGCTGAGTGCAGGTGCCCGCCTTCGTCGGGCAGCCATCTACTACCAGGTCGCCGAGCGCATGCAGGCCCACGACTTCGCGCCGCGGACCGAGGCGTACCGCAAGATGCTCAACGCCTTCGCCCGCTCGGTCCGCCTGGGGAAGGACAACTGCGAGCTCGTCGAGGTTCCGTACGAAGGCACCACGCTCCCTGCGCTGTTCGTCCGCGCCGAGGGCGCGGACGGCCGGGCACCGGTGATGGTGCACTTCAACGGCCTGGACAGCACCAAGGAGATGATCTACTGGTCCGGAATCGGCCAGGAGCTCGCGCGGCGGGGCGTCTCCACCCTGATGGTCGACCACCCCGGCACCGGTGGGGCGCTTCGGCTGCGGGGCCTGACCGCCTTCCCGGAGAGCGAGCGGTGGGGTGCGGCGTGCGTCGACTACCTCCAGGAGCGTGACGACGTCGACCGTGCGCGCATCGGGGTGATGGGCTGGTCTCTCGGCGGCTACTACGCGCCGCGCGCCGCGGCGTTCGAGAAGCGGTTCGCCCTGTGCGTGGCCTGGGGGGCCAACTACAACTGGGGCGAGCTCCAGCGTCGTCGCCGGGAGCGCGAGGGGGAGAATCCCGTCCCGCACTACTGGGAGCACGTCCGGTGGGTCTGGGGCCAGGACTCCCTCGAGGACTTTATGAACTTTGCGCCCCGGGTCAGCCTGGAAGGCGTCGTCGAGAACATCACCGTGCCGTTCCTCGTCACCCACGGCGAGAACGACCGGCAGATCCCGCTCGAGTACGCCCACGCCCAGTACGACAACGCCGTCAACAGCCCGAAGCGGGAGTTGAAGATCTTCACCCGACGGGAGGGCGGCGTCGAGCACGTCAGCGCCGACAACCAGCCCGTCGCCACCAACTTCATCGCCGACTGGGTGGCCGAGACTCTCTGACAAAGGAGCACCATGTCGACCCCCAGACGACTCACGGCGGCCGGCCGCGCCGCCGCACTCGGTCTCGCCGCACTCGTCCTCGCCGCCTGCAGCTCGAGCGCGGGCACCGACCCGACGGCCACGCCCGCAGCGACCACACCACCGCCTGCCACGGAGGAGGCTGAGCTGGTGCCGGTCACGATCGGCACCCTCCCCATCGTCGCGACGTCCGCCCTGTGGTACGGCGTCGACGAGGGCATCTTCGCGGAGCACGGGCTCGACATCACCGTCGACACCGGAGTGGGCAGCGAGGCGATGGTCGCCGCCGCGCTCGCGCACGAGGTCGACTTCGTCACCCTGAACTCCGTAGCTGTGATGGCCGCCCTCGACGCCGGCGTGCCCATCCAGGTCGCCTCCGGCTTCAGCCAGGCCGTGGAGGACGGAGACGAGGACATCTCCGCCGTCCTCGCCAGACCGGACTCCGGCATCGCCGACGCGGGCGACCTCGCCGGCCGCACCGTCGCCGTCAACACGGTGAACTCGGCGGGCACTCTGACCATCGAGGAGGCTGCGCGCGCGGCGGGCGGCGACCCGGACGCGATCGACTTCGTCGAGATCCGCTACCCGGACATGCTCCGCGCACTCGAGGCCGGTGACGTCGACGCCATCTGGGAGGTTGAGCCGTTCATCACCATCGCCGAGGGCAACGGCGCCGAGGTCGTCTCCTGGAACTTCGCCGAGTCCGCTCCCGGCCTCTCGACCCAGATCATGGTGACCGCGGCCGATCAGGATCCCGAGCTGCTCGAGCGCTTCACCGCAGCGTTGACCGAGGTGCTGGAGGCGGCGGGGAACGACGAGGGCGGGCTGCGGGAGATCCTCACCGACAAGCTCGAGATGGATCCCGCGCTCGCCGAGCAGGTGCGAATGGACCGGTTCTCCACCCAGATCAACCTCGAGGCGCTCGGCACCCTCGCGGGTCTCGCGCACGACGACGGACTCGTGTCCGAGCCCGTCGACCTCGCACTCTTCGACACCACGCGCTGAGACCGGGTCGGGCGGTGGTTTGTGCCGCAGGGTCTGCGGGTCGGAGCGGCCGGCGCGCGCCGACCCGGCAGGCAGCCTGAGGCGTTTTCGCGCCCTCCGGCGCCGTCCATGCCGGAGCGCCGATTCATTGACCTGATCGATCCGATCTATCCGGCATCGGCTCTTTCTCCGCCGTCGCCACCTGACCCACAGTTGAGAAGACCGCTCGAGGACGAGCGCACCTAGACAGCCCTTGGAGGCACTCCCGTGGAAAAGCTCCTGTCCCACCTCGCCCATCTCGAGATCGCGAGCCCCGACGTCGAGGCGTCGGCCGCGTTCTACGAGCAGCACTTCGGCATGAGGGTCGTCGACCGGAAGGACGGCGCCGCCTACCTGCGGTGCTGGGGCGACTACTACGCGTACAGCCTCATCGTCGTCGAAGGCCCCGAGCCTGCCTTGACCCGCATGGCCTGGCGGACCGAGAGCGCCGAGGCGTTGGAGGTCGTGGCCCGTCGGGTCCAGGATGCCGGCGTCGAGGGCACCTGGACCGACGGCGGCACCGGGTACGGCCGGGCGTTCGAGTTCACCGGCCCGTACGGACACCCGATCCGCCTGTTCTGGGAGCTCGACCGGTACGTGGCCGACGCCGCGCACGCCTCGATCTTCCCCGACCGACCCGAGCGGCGCTCCAGCCACGCCGGCGCTCCGCGCTTCCTCGACCACGTGACCATCGCGGCCACCGACGTCGACGGCTTCGCCGCCTGGCACCGCGACGTGCTTGGCTTCCGGCTCATGGCCCGCACCCAGCTCGACGACACCAACATCAGCGTGTTCTCGGTGCTCACCACCAACGAGAAGTCCCACGACCTCGGCGTGGTGCTCGACCACTCCACCCGGGCCGGCCGCGTCAACCACATCGCGTTCTGGGTGGACACCCACGAGGAGCTCCTCATCAGCGCCGACGTGCTCATGGAGAACGGCACGCCCATGGAGTCCGGCCCCGGCGTCCACGGCATCGGCGAGCAGCAGTACCTGTACTTCCGTGAGCCGAGCGGCCTGCGGGTGGAGCTCAACTCCGGCGGATACCGCAACTACGTGCCCGACTGGGAGCCGAACACCTGGACCCCCGGCCTTGGCGGCAGCAACTTCTACCGCAACGCCCCCATCCCGCAGTCCATCTTCGAATCGTTCCCGCCCGCGGACGGCCTCACCGCCACCGAGGACGGCATCCACCCGGACATGCGTGCTGCCCTCATCAACTCCTGAGCAGGGTCGCGTGACGCTCCCCGCCCGCACGCCGCGGGCGGGACAGCACCCTGTCGCGGTCCACTCCACGCCACCGTCCGCCGGTGGGGCCACCGGTGGGCCGACCGACCTCGCACCGCGCCGGGGTCGACGGCGGAGATGGGAGGATCGCGCGGGTGGACCTGAACCGGATCGACCTCAACCTGCTCGTCGCACTGGACGCGCTGCTTGCCGAGCGAAGCGTCACCCGTGCGGCAGAGCGGCTCTCGGTGGGGCAGTCTGCGATGAGTGCGACCCTGGCCCGGCTCCGCCGGCTCCTCGGTGACGAGGTCCTCCAGCGTCGGGGCCGCACGCTGGTGCCCACGCCGCTGGCGGAGGCCCTCGTGGACCCGTTGCGGGACATCCTCGCGCGCACGGAGGCGCTGCTCAGCGCGCGCGAGCAGTTCGACCCCGCAACCGCCGAGCGGACCTTCACCATCACCGCGAACGACTACGTGGTGACCATCTTCCTCACGCCGCTGCTCGTGCGGCTGGCCGAGGAGGCTCCCGGGGTGCACGTCAACGTGGTATCGATCCGAGACGACTACGTCGACCGGCTGCGCCGGCACGAGACGGACCTGCTGATCATGCCCAAGGAGGTCTTCCCGGGGCACACGCGGTACCCGCACCAGGCCCTCTTCGTGGACCGCTACGTGTGCGCCGTCGACGCCGACAACCCAGACATCGCGGTGGAGCTCGACCTCGAGACCTTCTCGAGGGTGCCCTACCTCGCGGTCAACATCGGCCAGCTCCCCTCCTCCGCCGAGCTTCGGCTAGATGCCCTAGGCATCCTGCGCAGCATTCACGTGACGACGCAGGCGCCGCTTGCCGCGCCCTTCATGCTGCGCGGCACGCGGATGCTCATGATGATCCAGGAGCGCCTCGGCCGGCTCATCCGCAGCCAGGCCGGGATCCGTCTCCTCGAGCCGCCGGTCCCGCTCGGACCGCTCACGACGGTCATGATCTGGGGCCAGCACCTCGATGCCGACCCTGCGCACGGCTGGTTGAGGGAGCGTGCCGCCGAGGTCGCCGCAGAACTGCTCTCCTGACGCCGAGGCACCACCTGACCGATGTGCCACGACTTCCTTAGTGCATCGATCTGATCGATTTGACCCATTGCTAAGTATTGTTGGAGTGGATCGAAGCGCGCTCCTAGTGTTCCAAGCAGAGCAAGGCGCCCCGGGCATCTCGCCCTCGCCTGCTGACGACGACATCACTGCAAAGGAGCACCCAGTTGAGTGCGATCACCGAATCACTTGCCGCCCCGACGGAGCAGCACGACGGCGGTTGGGTCGTCGGCACCGACGTCGGCGGGACCTTCACCGACCTGTGGCTCCGCGGACCCGACGGGCAGTCCTTCGTGTGCAAGTCCCCGACGACGGCCGACGTCGTGACGGGAGTCGTGGACGCCGTACACCTTGCGGCCCGGACCGCGGCCCTGACCACCGACGAGCTGTGCCGCCAGGTCACTCGCTTCGGTCACGGCACCACCGTCGGCCTCAACGCCCTCCTCACCGGTCGCACCGCCAAGGTCGGCCTGGTCACCACCCTGGGCTTCGGCGACGTGCTGGAGATCGGCAGGCTGCGCCGCGGCACGGCGGGCCTGCAGGGCCTGGATCTCGGCAACTACTTCCTGCGCGGCCGCACGGCCCCGCTGGTGCCACGCGAGCTCGTCGTGGAGGTCACCGAGCGCGTCAACCCGCAGGGCGAGGTCGTCACCCCGCTCGACGAGGCCTCGGCCCGGCGCGCGCTGGAACACCTGCGCGACGCCGGTGTCGAGGCCGTCGCGATCTGCCTGCTCTGGGCCACCGAGAACCCCGCGCACGAGACGGCCATCGCCCGCCTCGCCGCCGAGATCCTCCCCGGCGCGTTCGTCTCCGTCTCCCATGACATCGCACCGAGCGTGGGCGAGTACGCCCGCGCCTCCACCACGGTCGCCAACGCCGCCCTGGGCCCGATCGCCGGTGGCTACCTCGGCACCCTCGAGGACGAGCTGCGTGCCCTGGGCATGACCGCCCCCATCATGATGACCACCTCCGCCGGCGGCGTGGTGCCGGCCGCGACGCTGACCGCCACCCCGGTCCGCGGCCTGCTGTCGGGGCCCGCCTCCTGCGTCGTCGCCGGCCAGGCGCTGGGCGCCCGGCTCGGCCGCCCGAAGATCCTCACCCTCGATGTCGGCGGCACCAGCTTCGACGTCGGCGTCGTGGTCGACGGCGCACCTCTCCTGCGCGAGGAGGTCACCTTCGGCGGGGCCGACATGCGCGTCCCCAGCGTCGACATCGCCAGCATCGGCGCCGGCGGCGGCTCCATCGCCGCCGTGCGCGACGGCATCCTCAGAGTCGGGCCGCGCAGCGCCGGTGCCGTTCCCGGGCCGGTCTGCTACGGCAAGGGCGGCATCGAGCCCACGACCACCGACGCCGACCTCGTGCTCGGGGTGCTCGACCCCGACCGATTCGGCTCGGGCGGGATCCGCCTCGACGTCGAGGCCGCCCGCACCGCGCTGGCCGAGCAGGTGGGCGAGCCCCTCGGGCTGAGCCCGATGGAGGCCGCCCGCGCCGTGCGGGAGGTCTTCGACGCCGCCAT
Organism: Georgenia sp. EYE_87; assembly: GCF_023148685.1. Lineage (GTDB taxonomy): Bacteria > Actinomycetota > Actinomycetes > Actinomycetales > Actinomycetaceae > Georgenia. The sequence goes on from NZ_JAHXNL010000001.1 coordinate 41,561, forward strand.
GGCCGACCTCCTGCGCGCGGTGACCATCGAGCGCGGCCACGACCCGCGCGAGTTCACCCTCGTCGCCGGGGGCGGCTCCGGTCCGTCCCACGCCTGGAAGCTCTGCCGCGAGCTCGGCCTGGACGGCTTCGTCGTCCCCGCCACCGCCACGGCGCAGTCCGCCTTCGGCGCGGGCACCTCCGACCTGCGCACGACGGCGTCACGCACCAGCTACCAACGCCTCGCCCCAGGCGTGGAGCCCACCGACGAGCACGCAGCCGAGCTGACCGCGGCCCTGGCGGACGCGCGCGAACGGGCGCTCGGCACCATCCCGGACCCGGACCTCGCCGAGGTCAGCCACACCGCGGCCGTGCGCTACCGCGGGCAGGCCCACCACCTGGACATCCCGGTCGCCGACTCGCCCGACGCCGCCGCCGTCCAGGCTCTGCTGGCACAGTTCGAGACCGAGTACGAGCTGCTCTTCGGCAAGGGCGCCGGCTTCCGCGAGGCAGGCTTCGAGATCCTCTCGGTCCGTGCCGTCGCGGGCCTGCGCTCGACCACACCGACCTCCTCCAGTTCCGGTGAAGAACTGACCGTGCGAGAGGTGCGCCCCGTCGTCTTCGACGACGCGCACGCCCTCGAGGACACCGTTGTCTATGGCTGCGACTGGCCCGCCCCGGACCAGCACATCGCCGGACCGGCCCTCATCCAGCTTCGCGGGTGCGTCGTCGTCGTCCCGCCGAGCGGCAGCGCCACCACCGACGACGCAGGCACCATCCACGTGAAGGTAGGACAGGCATGAGCACCCTCGACCTCTCGCCCCAGGCGCCCACCACGACCGATCCGGTGATCGCCCAGGTGGTCCGCAGTCGCCTGGTGGCCATCACCGACCAGATGCGGCTCGCGCTGCAGTCGGTCAGCGGCAGCCCCACGGTCACCGAGGCCAGCGACTTCTTCACCGGCCTGTACCTGCCCGACGGCTCCTTCGCCACGATGGGTCACCAGGTCACGTTCGAGGCGCCGCCGGTCGGCTCCCTCATCCGGCACCTGCTGGCCTCCGGCCGGAAGCTCGGCGACGGAGACCGCATCATCGGCAACGACCCGTTCGTCGGCGCGCTGCACCAGAACGACGTGCAGATGTGCGCGCCGCTGTTCGTCGACGGCGAGCTGGTCGCGTGGGCCGGCGTCATGGCGCACGAGACCGACGTCGGCGGCATGGACTTCGCCTCCTGGTCGCCCAAGGCCAAGGAGATCTGGCAGGAAGGCCTGCGGATCCCCGCCGTCACCCTCGTTGACGGCGGTGAGCTGCGCGAGGACGTGCTCGAGATGGTCCTCTCCGCCTCCCGCCTGCCCGCCCAGCTCGGCCTGGACATCAAGGCGTTCATCGCCACCCTCAACGTGGCGGCCGAGCGGCTGGTCGAGCTGTGCCACCGCTACGGCACCGACGTGGTCCAGGGCGCCATGGCCGCGATGGTCGACGACGCCGAGCGAAAGCTCCGTGCGCGCCTGCGGACCATGCCCGACGGCGTGGTCCGCACCCGGGACTTCCTCGAGCACGACGGCCACACCGACAAGCTCTACACCGTCGACCTCGTGCTGACGAAGGAGGGCGACCACCTCACCCTGGACTTCTCGGGCTCCTCCGAGCAGGCGCAGGGGTTCGTCAACTGCTCACGCGCCGGCCTCGTCGGCGGGGTCGCCGGCTCGCTCATCCCCACCCTCGGCTTCGAGATCCCCTGGAACGACGGGCTGCTCCGCCCGGTCGACGTGGTCGCCCCCGACGGCCTCGTCTGCACGGCGATCCCGCCCGCACCCGTCGGAAGCGCCACGGTGGAGACGGTCTGGGTGGTCAGCAACGTCGTCTCCGCCGCCCTGAACCGGCTGCTCGCCGCCACCCCGCAGTACGCGCACCGTGCGCAGGCGGTCAGCAGCGGCACGATGGCCACGTTCAACCTCAGCGGCAAGAACCAGTTCGGCGAGACCTTCGGCCTCCACCTCATGGATCCCCTTGCCGGCGGCTTCGGCGCCTTCGCCGCACACGACGGGCAGGACGCCGCCGGTCCGATCAACGCCCCCTGCCCGTCGATCGCCGACGTCGAGGTCAACGAGCTCGTCACGCCCCTGGTGTACCTCTACCGCCGCCTGGCCCAGGACACCGGGGGAGCGGGCCGCCGACGCGGCGGTCTCGGCGCCGAGGTCGCCCTGACCGTGTCCGTGCCCGCCGCCGAGGCCCTCGTGATGACCCACGGCGCCCAGGTGCCCAACTCCACCGGTCTGTCCGGCGGCCTGCCCGCCGGGCTTATCAGGCAGTCCTTCGCCACCGGCATCATGACCGGCTCCGCCGACTCAGCCCGGCTGGCCGGCCTGCTGACCGGTCGCACCGAGCAGGACTCACGGTTCGTGGACCTGGGCTCCAAGCCCGGCGCCTTCCCGATCACCGACCGCGACGTCTTCGCCGTCACGTGGCAGGGCGGCGGCGGCATCGGCGACCCGCTCGACCGCAACCCGGCCGACGTCGTGGCCGACGTGCGCCGCGGCGTCGTCTCCGCCGCCGCCGCGAAGGAGACCTACAGCGTCGTCCTGACCGACGGCGGAACCGGGTACGACGACGCTGCGACCGATGTGCTCCGGCGCGGCGAGCGCGCCGCCCGCCTCGGCGTTCCGGTCGACGCCGTGCCCGAACGGGGCCGGCCCATCGACCCGGAGCTGCCGCCCGCCGGCCTGCGCGACGGGGAGACCTGGCTGCCGCTGTCCGACAGGCTCCGCGCCATCCGCGGCACCGACGGCGTCTGGCGGGTGGAGACAGTCGACGGCGCCGTGCTCGTCACCGGCTCCACACGGTGGCGCAGCGGCGCGAAGCCGGTGCCGCTGCCGCTGCCCGAGCGGGTGGGCTCGCACCTGCACCGCGACCTCGCCGTCACTGGCTGGCTCTGCCCCCTCAGCGGGCACCTGCTCGCCGTCGACATCCACCTCGCCGGCACCGAGCCGGCTGACGACCTCGACCTCGACCTCGCCCTCGGCAGCGCCGCCGAGCGGCTCGCCCTGCGCGCCTGAAAGGACCCCATCATGGCCACCACCACCGCCGCGGACATCAGGCCGCGCAAGGTCATCGTCACCATCGCCCCCACAGGCGGCATGGCGTCGAAGGAGCAGAACCCGAACCTGCCCACCCAGCCCGAGGAGATCGCCGACGACGTCGCCGCCTGCGTCGAGGCCGGCGCCTCCGTGGCCGCCATCCACGCCCGCCGGCCCGAGGACGACCTCGCCACGTGCAGCGCAGACGTCTACGGCCGCATCAATGAGGCCGTGCGCCAACGCACCGACGTCGTCATCAACATCTCCACCGGCGGCGGCATCTCCGGAGACATGATCAAGGAGAACTCCCAGGGCCAGCTGCGCATCGACTTCGCCGAGCGGCTGCGTGGCCTCGAGGCCCCGCACGTGGAGATGGCGACCTTCGACGCCGAGTCCTTCGTCATCACCACCGGCGGTCGCGAGATCATCAACCTCACCACCCCAGCCCAGTGCGACGAGCTGGCCGCGCGGATGACCGAGCTCGGGATCAAGCCCGAGTGGGAAGTCATGAGCACCGCCCACATCCGCCAGGACCCCAGCCGCCTGATCAACGCGGGCTTCGACGCCCAGCCTTACTGGGTCAACGTCGTCCTCGGCCTCGATCGCGGCTTCCAGGGCGCGCTGCCCTACACCCCGCGCATCCTCCACCAGATGGTCGACGAGCTGCCGGAGGGCGCCGAGCTGTGCGTCTCCGCGGTCGCCGCGAACCAGCTACCCGCAATCACCCATGCGGTCCTCCTCGGCGGGCACGTGCGCGTGGGCCTCGAGGACAACCTCTACTACCGCCGCGGCGAGCTGGCCACCAACGTCCAGCTCGTCGAGCGTGCTGTGCGCATCATCCGGGAGCTCGGCCATGAGGTCGCCACCCCCCAGGAGGCCCGGCAGATCCTCGGCCTGAAGAGCCTTGCGTCGGCCCAGCCGGTCCCGACGTCCGCCCGCTGACACGCCGCGCGGACGCCCACGCCCGCCGTCCAAACCCTCCGACGTGCCCGGTCGCTCCAGCCGCCCCTCCAACTTCCTCCGTGCCCGGTGGACCGAAAAGGACAACCCATGCGCACCACCCACACCGCGGCCAGCGCCGCAGCCGCCCTCTTCCTGCTCGCGGCGTGCTCGGGCGGCAACCCGGCGCCCGCCACCCCTGCGGGCACCGCCGAGGCAGCGTCGACAGCCGCAGCGGCCGACAGCGAGCTCGAGGCCGTCACCGTCGGCGTCATGCCCATCGTCGACACCGCGGGCATCCGCCTCGGCATCGAGCAGGGAATCTTCGCCGAGCACGGCCTCCAGCTCGAGCTCACCGAGTCCGGGCAGGGTGGCGCCGCCACCATCCCCGGAGTGGTGAGCGGCCAGGTCCAGTTCGGCTTCTCCAACACCCCGGCGCTCCTGAGCGCCCATGCCCAAGGACTGAACCTGCCGATCGTCGCGCCAGCCGCGAGCTCGACCGGGGTGGCGGGTGAGGACACCGCCTCGGTCGTCGTCCCCGCGGACAGTGACATCGAGGACGCGGCAGACCTCGCCAGTCGCACCGTGGCGGTCAACACGCTGAGGAGCATCGGCGACAGCACCGTCCGCGAGACGGTGGAGAAGGACGGGGGAGACCCCGACGCCATCGAGTTCGTCGAGATCGCCTTCCCCGACATGCTCGGCGCGCTCGCCCAGGGCCAGGTGGACGCCGCCTGGGTCGTCGAGCCTTTCTCGACCATCGCCCAGCAGCAGGGCAACCGGGTCCTCGCCTCGAACTACGTCGAGACCGACCCCGACCTGCTCATCGCGGCCTACTTCACCTCGGCCGAGCTGATCGAGTCCGACCCTGAGCTCGTCGAGCGGTTCACGGCCGCCATCACCGAGTCCCAGGCTTTCGCTGAGGCGAACCCGGACCGGGTCCGGGAGATCCTCGGCACCTACATGACGCTCGAGCCCGCCGTCGCCGAGAGCCTCGTCCTGCCCCGCTTCACCGACACCACCGCGACCGAGGACATCGAGTTCCTGGCCGAGTTCGCCCACCGCCAGGGCATCACCGACACCAAGGTCGACGTCGACTCCATGCTGCCCTGACCACGCCACACCCGACTACGGAGCCCTCATGACGTCCACCCCGACTGCCCCGCGCCTCGCGGCAGCCACGCTCGAGCCCTTCTTCGCGCCAGCCGGCGTCATGGTCGTCGGCGCCTCCGCCACGCCGGGAAAGCTCGGCGCCGTGATGGCGGAGTCCCTCCGCGGTCACGACGCGCCGCTCTACCTCGTCAACAACCGCGCCGCGGGCATGCACGCCACCATCAGCGACGCCCTGGCGGCGGCCGACGGCGAGGTGGACCTCGCGGTGATGTGCGTCCCCGCGCCGGCGACGGCGCAGGCGCTGCGCGAGTGCGCCGCCGGCGGGGTGCGCGCGGCCCTGGTGTGCGCCGGCGGCTTCGGAGAAGCCGGCCCGGCCGGTGAGGCCCATGAACGGGCGATCGTGCACGCTGTCCGGGAGACGGGAATCCGCCTTCTCGGGCCCAACACTTCCGGCTTCTTCGTGCCCGGTAGAGGGTTGCGGGCCAGCTTCGTCCCCGGCGTCGCGGCGGTTCGACCGGGCCCGGTGGCTGTGGTCGCCGCGAGCGGCGGGGTGAACCACGCGCTGGCGTTCCGGCTGCAACGGGCCGGGGTAGGCGTCAGCCTCGCGGTCGGTCTGGGGGCCTCGCTCGACGTCGGTGCCGAGGACGTGCTCGAGCACCTCGTCGGCGACGACGGCACGCGCGTGGTGGCGCTGCACCTCGAGACCGTCAAGGACGGACCGGCGCTGCTCCGGGCCGTCGAACGGCTCTCCGCGGTCAAGCCCGTCGTAGCCCTGGTGGTCGGCCGAAGCGACGTCAGCGAGTTCGCCACCTCGCACACCGGCGCACTGGCCACCTCCTGGCGCACCACGCGCGCACTGCTCCGGCAGGCCGGCGCCGTGCTCGTCGACGACGAGGAGGCGTTGGTGGACGCCGTCACCGCGTTCGCCGGGCGCCGGCTCACGCCGTCACCGGCCCCCGGCGTCGCCCTCATCACCGCGCAGGCGGGGCCGGGTCTCCTCGTGGCCGACGCCCTCCAGAGCGCCGGGGTGGCTCTGCCCCGCCTGTCCTTGCAGACCCAGGCGGCCGTCGCCGAGCATCTGCCTCCCATCACTTTCCAGGCCAACCCGGTGGACACCGGCAGACCAGGACCCGGGTTCGATCGGGTCGTCGCTGCGGTCGCCGGGGATCCGGCCGTCGACGCGGTGGCGGTGTACGGACTGACCGAGCCGGTGGTGGATCTGCCCGCCGCCGTGGCGCAGTCGGGAGCGGCCGACGTCGTCCCCGTGCTGGTCGGCGTGGACGGGCCCCAGGACGACCTCGATCAGGCACGGGCGTCCGCCGCCGAGCTGGCGCTGCCTCTGATCGCCGGGCCCACCGCCCTGGCGCGCGGGCTCGTGGCCCTTGTCGAGGACGCCAAAACACAGTACGCCCGCTCGGTGGGCGCGGAACCGGCGGCCGAGCCGTCACGGCTGACCGGGCCCTGGGACGAGATCCGGGCGAAGGAGCTTCTCGACCAGATCGGTCTCAGGACACCGCCACGACGGCGCTGCACCACCCGGGCGCAGACTCACGCGGCGCTCGAGGCGCTCGGCGGCGCGGTGGCCGTCAAGCTGGTCGACGCCGCGGTGCTGCACAAGACGGAACTCGGCGGAGTCCACCTGAACATCCGCACGGAGGCCGAGATGGACGGCGCGCTCGACGCCCTCGAGGCCGTGGGGGCCCGGGAGTTCCTCGTCGAGTCCATGGCACCGTCCGGCATCGACCTCATCGTGGGCGCTCGACGCGACCCCGTGTTCGGACCCGTCGTCCTGGTGGGAATCGGTGGCACCGCCGCAGAGGTGATCGCCGACGTCGCCATCCGGTCGGTGCCCCTTGGCGAGCGCGTAGCAGTCGGCATGGTGGACGACCTCCAGGGCCGTGCACTTCTCCTGGGGCACCGGTCCGGACCAGTGGTGGACCGCACGCAACTCGCCAACGTGGTCATCGCGCTGGGCAGCGTCCTCCGAGCGACCCCAAGCATCGCCGAGATCGAGGTGAACCCGTTGCGGCTGACGGCGTCCGGCCTGGTGGCGCTCGATGCAGTGGTCGTCCCGCGCGGGGACGTCACCACGGAGTAGCCGGACCGAGCTCTCCCTGGTCAGCCCTTGTCGAAAGCACAGGAACCTGTCAACAACTGGTGGCACCGGCTACGCTCACGCCGTAATCGGGTCGGACCTGGCGGTCGGTGTCGTAGACCTCGGCGTGGAAGACGGCTCGGAGGCCGAGCCACTTCCCGGCTGGTCTAGACATGGCCGGGAGTCGATGGGCCGGAGGTGACCATCTTGGCGCCACGACCGCGTACGACAAAGCCCCTGACCGCGTTTCCGCAGGTCAGGGGCTAGGTCGTCGCTGTCTCAACGAGTGTCCGGAGGGGGACTTGAACCCCCACGCCCGATAAAGGGCACTAGCACCTCAAGCTAGCGCGTCTGCCTATTCCGCCACCCGGACAGGTGGTGCTTCGCCTCGCGAACTCGGCCCTTCGGCGTCGTCCACCCGGCTGGGCAACGACGAAAAAGATAGCACGGTGGAGAGACGCCCATCGACCACGAAGGGCCGCTCCGGCGTCGTTCGTGAGCGAAGCCACACCTCAGAACACCGGCTTGCCCCCGGTCACCCCGAGCACGGTCCCGGAGACGTAGCTGGCTTCGTCGCTCGCCAGGTAGACGAACGCCGTCGCCACCTCGATCGGCTGCCCGGGACGGCCGAGCGGGGTGTCCATGCCGAAGTCCTTCACGCTGGGCTTGGTCGAGGGCTGCAGCGGCGTCCAGATCGGTCCGGGCGCCACGGCGTTGACGCGGATGCCGCGCGGGCCGAGCTCGGCGGCGAGGTTCACGGTCGCGTTGTTGATCGCGGCCTTGGTCGAGGCGTAGTCGAGCAGCGTCTCCGACGGCTGGAACGCCTGGATGGAGGCGCAGTTGATGACGCTCGCCCCCTCCTTCAGGTGGGGGAGCAGCGCCTTGGTGAGGAAGAAGATGGAGAAGATGTTCGTCTCGAACGTCCGGCGCACCTGCTCCTCGCTGATCTTCTCGAGCCCGTCCTGCGCCATCTGGTAACCGGCGTTGTTGACCAGGATGTCGATGCCGCCGAGCCCCTTGACGGCGGCTTCGGCGAGCTCGATGTTGGCCTGCTCGGTGCGCTGGTCGGTGGGGCACAGGACGCACGTCCGGCCCGCCGCCTCCACCTGCTTCTTGGTCTCCTCGGCGTCGTCCTGCTCCTCGGGCAGGTAGGCGATGGCGACATCGGCGCCCTCCTTGGCGAAGGCGATCGCCGTGGCGCGGCCGATGCCGGAGTCGCCGCCGGTGACCAGGGCCTTCTTGCCGGTCAGGCGCCCACGGCCGGTGTAGGAGGTCTCGCCGTGGTCCGGGACCGGCTGCATCGCGTCCGTGCGGCCGGGCCACTCCTGGTGCTGCTCGGGCAGGTTCTTGATCGACTCGGTGTCCGCGTTCATGCTTCCCAGGCTGGTGCAGCCCGCCGCGCTCCGCACGCCGGGCCGGGACGTCGGCGGCACGCAGTACGGTCGTCTCCCATGGACCGCTTCGATCTCCGCTCGGCCGACCGCACCCTCGTGCTCTCCGCCCCCACGTCCGCAGACATCGACCGCATCGCCGAGATCTGCGTGGACCCGGAGATCCAGCGGTTCACCACGGTCCCCAGCCCGTACACCCGGGGCGACGCCGCTAACTTCGTCGCCGGCGTGGTCCCGGAGGGCTGGCAGAAGGGCGCACCCACCTGGGCGATCCGCGCGGTGGCCGACGGCGAGAGCCGGCTCGTCGGCATGGTCGACCTGCACGACGTCGCCCACGGCCGCGGCGAGATCGGGTTCTGGATGGCGCCCGACGCGCGCGGCAACGGCCACCTCTCGCGGGCGATCGGGCTCGTCCTCGACGCGGCTTTCGGCCGGCTGGGACTCGTGCTGGTCCACTGGCGCGCCGACGTCGGCAACTGGGCCTCGTGGCGCGCGGTCTGGCGGCACGGCTTCCGCAAGGAGGGCACGGTCCGGGGCCTCAACGTCACCCGCGGCGAGCTCAAGGACGCCTGGGTCGGCTCCCTGCACAAGGACGACCCCCGCAGCCCGGTGGCGCCGTGGGACGGGCCGGAGACGACGGCGGAGCCGGCGGCCGCCGTCGGGTCGCCGTCGTCGCGCGACCCGGAGGCGCTGGTGCGCCAGTTCCACGACACCTACGCCCTCCCCGTGGTCACCGACCCGCCGAGCGTGGACCGCGACCGCGTCCACATGCGCATGGCGCTGGTGGCCGAGGAGCTCGCCGAGCTCGTCGAGGCCGTCTACGGCGAGGCGGCCGGCGCCGAGATCTCCGCGGCGTTCACCCGCGCCGTGGCCGCCGACGACGGCACGCGTGACACCGTCGAGGCGGCGGACGCCCTGGGGGACCTCACGTACGTCATCTACGGCATGGCGTTGGAGTGCGGTATCCCGCTCGAGGACGTCCTGGCCGAGATCCAGGCCTCGAACCTGTCCAAGCTCGGCCAGGACGGCAAGCCGATCTACCGCGAGGACGGCAAGGTCCTCAAGGGGCCGGGCTTCTTCCCGCCGGACATCGCCGGCGTGCTCGCGCGGCACGGGTACCGCCCGCCCTCGCGCGGCTGACTGCCCGTCCTTTCGGACGAAGCGGGTGACAGGCGGCACAATGTCACGCATGTCCGACGTCACGGCCCTGGCCGACACCCAGCTCGATCCCGCCAACCCGTTCGCGACGCCGTCGTCGCTGCCCTACGGGCTGCCCGACTTCGGCGCCGTGCGGATCGAGCACTTCCGGCCCGCCGTCGCGGCCGGCATCGCCGCGCAGCGCGCCGAGTGGGAGGCCGTGGCCACGGACCCGACGGTGGCGGACGTGGTCAACACCCTCGACGCGCTCGAGCGCTCGGGCGAGCTGCTGCGCCGTGTGCTGGTCGTCTTCCACACGCTGGCGTCCTCGGTCGGCGGGGACGAGATCCACGAGATCGAGTCGGAGATCGCCCCGCAGCTCGCCGCCCACGGCGACGCGTTCTGGCTCGACCGCCGCATCTACGCCCGGCTCGAGTCGCTCGCGAGCGCCACCCCGCTGCTCGACCTCGACGCCGAGACCACGTGGCTGCTGGAGAACTACCGCAAGAACTTCGTCCGGGCCGGCATCCGCCTGGACGACGCCGGCATGGACCAGCTCCGCGAGCTCAACTCCCGCCTGGTCACCCTGGAGACGGAGTTCTCCCAGCGGGTCGTCAAGGCGATGGAGGCGGGCGCCGTCGAGGTCGAGGACCCGGCCCGCCTCGCCGGCCTCGACGAGGGCACCCTCGCCGGGCTGGCCCGCAACGCCGCCGACCGCGGCGTCGCCGTCAACCACCTCATCACCCTCATGCTGCCGACGCAGCAGCCCCTGCTCGCGCGCCTCACCGACCGCGAGCTGCGTGCCCAGCTGCTGGCCGCCTCGGAGCAGCGGGGGACCGGCGTCGACGCCGACTCGGACACCCGCGCCATCCTCCTCGAGGTCGCCCGGCTGCGCGCCGAGCGCGCCCGGCTGCTGGGCTACGACCACCACGCCGCCTATGTCGCCGAGGACGGCACCGCCGCCACCACCCCGGCCGTGAACGAGATGCTTGCCCGGCTCGCCGCCCCGGCCGCCCGCAACGCCGGCAAGGAGGCAGCCGAGCTGCAGAAGATGCTCGACGCCGACCCCGACGTACCCGGCGGCGCCACCCTGCGAGCTGCGGACTGGGCGTACTACTCGGAGCGGCTGCGCAAGGAGCGCTACAGCATCGACGACTCCGTCCTCGCTCCGTACCTCGAGCTCAACCGGGTGCTGGACGACGGCGTCTTCTACGCCGCGAACCGCCTGTACGGCATCACCTTCCACGAGCGGGCGGACCTCGCCGGCTACGCCGACGGCGTGCGCGTGTGGGAGGTCAAGGAGGAAGACGGCACCGGCCTCGGGCTGTTCGTTGGCGACTACTACGCCCGCGCCGGCAAGCGCGGCGGGGCGTGGATGCACAACCTCGTCGACCAGTCCCACCTGACCGGTCGCCGGCCGGTGGTCGTCAACAACCTCAACCTCACGCCGCCGCCCGCCGGCGAGCCGACCCTGCTCACCTGGGACGAGGTGCGCACCTGCTTCCACGAGTTCGGGCACGCGCTCCACGGCCTGTTCTCGGACGTGCAGTACCCGACGTTCTCGGGCACGTCGGTGCCGCGCGACTTCGTCGAGTACCCCTCCCAGGTCAACGAGATGTGGATGGCGAACCCCGAGGTGGTCGGCCGGTTCGCGCGCCACCACGAGACCGGGGAGCCGCTGCCCGCCAAGCTGCTCGAGAAGGTGCTCGCCGTCGCGGGGTACGGCGAGGGCTTCGCCACCACCGAGTACCTCGGCGCCGCCCTGCTGGACCAGGCGTGGCACCAGGTCACGCCGGAGCAGGTGCCCACCGAGGTCGACGACGTCGCCGCGTTCGAGCGTGAGGCCCTCCAGCGCGCCGGGGTCGGGCTGGAGCTCGTGCCGCCGCGCTATCGCTCCACCTACTTCAACCACACCTTCGGCGGCGGCTACGACGCCGGGTACTACTCCTACATCTGGTCCGAGGTGCTCGACGCCGACACCGTCGAGTGGTTCACCACCGAGGGCGACATCGACGGCGACGGCGGCCTCAACCGCGCTGCCGGGCAGCGCTTCCGCGACGCGCTGCTCTCGCGCGGCTACTCGCAGGACGCGCTGCAGTCGTTCCGGGACCTTCGTGGCCGCGACGCCCGCATCGACCCGCTGCTCAAGCGGCGGCGGCTGACCGACTGACCGACCAGGACGACGGCGGCCTGGCGGCGGCGCGCCGAGGGCTCACCGAGGAGGCGCGCGTGCGGAGGTCCGGATCGCGGTCGTGGAGCCTGAGCGTCTCCGACGAGGCAACCCTCGACCAGGCGCTATATGTCCGAGACGCCCTGCGCCTGGACACGTCCGCCGACCTGCTGGCGCCGCCGACGCTGCGTGGCATCCCACCGGACCGGAGTCACCTGCTCGACGGGCAGACGCGGGCAGAGGTCGTTCGGCAGTGGACGGAATGGTGGCGGTCCTGACTCGCATTCGAGGCGCGGTGGCGCCGCACGCAACCCGGGCCCGACCTCAAGACATGGGTGCGTGCCCGAGAAGAGGAGAGGGCACGCACCGTCGGCGTGCCGGGGCGCGTTCGAGTCGGGCCCGGCGGGGCCGTTCGGACGCTGAACGGCCGGTTGACCTGCAGCGACGCTGCCGTTTAGGACGTTGAACGCTGGAAAGCCCGTGTAGGCGAATGTTGCGGCCTAGCGTCGGGATGCGCCCTACCTCCGGGCCCTCTCGACGACGAAGGACTCCCCCCCCATGCGCAGGACACGACGCCTTGTTGCCGCAGCCGCGGCGGTTCCCCTTCTCCTCGGCTGGATGGCAGGCTCCGCCATGGCCGACGACATCTCGAACAACCTCGATGCGAGCATCGATGCGACGGCCGAGACCATGACGTTGAACGTCGGTGGAGAGGCCGGTACCACCAGCTTGTACGTCACCCCAAGAAACGGCGACGGGAAGAACGGGTGCAACCTGACAGGAGGCACCGCTCTAGGTCTCGAGGTGACCTCCACCAACGCTGGGGTGGCCACGGTGTCGCCGGGCTCGATCACCTTCACCGCCTGCGGTGACGTCAAGACGCTGACCGTGACGCCGATCGCGCTGGGTACCGCCACCATCTCCGTCTCTCAAGTCAGCAACACCACCGAGGGAACGTTCAACCTCGCGCCCGCGACGTTCACGGTCACGGTCGCCGCACCCGCCAACACGGCGCCGCAGATCTTCGTCGAGGGAGTCACCGGCGGCGCCAGCTACGCCAAGGGCGCCGTCCCGGCCGCTACTTGCAGGGTCACCGACGCCGAGGACGGTTCGACGACGTTCGCCGCCACTCTGGGCGAGATCAGCGGGACGTACGCGGCCGACGGCATCGGCCAGCAGGCCGCCAGCTGCTCCTACACCGACGCCGGCGGGCTGACGGCAGCCGCCTCCGAGACCTACGGCATCGTCGACCCGAGCGCGCCGACGATCACTCCCGTGCTCACGCCCGCAACTCCCGACGGCAACGAAGGCTGGTACACCGGTGACGTCTCGCTCATCTGGCAGGTCGACGAGCCGGAGTCGCCCAACTCCCTGAAGCTCATCGGCTGCGAGGACCAGAACATCACCGCAGACCAGGGAGCCACCGACTACTCCTGCGCCGCCGCTAGCGCCGGCGGTGACGCGACGTCCAAGACGATAACGATCAAGCGAGACGCCACAGCCCCGACCGTCGCACTCGGCGAGGTCTCGGGCACGCTCGGAGACAACGGCTGGTACACCTCCGACGTCACGGCGGAGTTCATCGCCACCGACGCCACGTCCGGCCCCGCCAGCGCCAGCCAGACGGCCACGACGAGCGGCGAGGGCGAGGTCGTGCTCGCCAGCCCGGCATTCTCCGACGTCGCCGGCAACACCACCCCGTCGGGGGCGGTGACGCAGACCTACAACGTCGACAAGACCGCGCCGGCGACGCCAACCTTCGTCGGCGGCCCGACCGGGGAGATCTTCTACGGCAGCGACCAGGTTGCTCCCACCTGCACCTCCACCGACGAGATCTCGGGCCTGGCTTCGTGCGAGGTCACCGGCGGCGGGACGTCCGTGGGCACGCACACCTACACCGCGACGGCCGTTGATGTCGCCGGCAACACCTCCACCTCGACGCTCAGCTACGAGGTGCTGCCGTGGAGCCTCAAGGGCTTCACCTCGCCGGTCAACATGGGCGGCGTGTGGAACACCGTCAAGGGCGGAAGCACCGTGCCGCTGAAGTTCGAGGTGTTCGCCGGTACGGAGGAGCTGACCTCCACGACGGCCGTCAAGAGCTTCACCGTGAAGGCCGTCACCTGCCCCGGCAGCAGCGCGCCGGCCGATGAGGTCGAGTTCGTGACGACCGGCGGGACGAGCCTGCGCTACGACGCCACCGGCGGCCAGTTCGTGCAGAACTGGCAGACCCCCAAGAAGCCGGGCACGTGCTACGCGGTCACGATGACCACGCACGACGGCTCCGGGATCACCGCCAACTTCCAGCTGAAGTAGCGGACGGCCGCAGCGCGGTCTGCTGGGAGGCCCCCGCCGGTCGGCGGGGGCCTCTCTGCACGTGCGCCGGCAGCCCGCCGGGCAGCACATGTCTGCCGCCCGCACGGGCAGCGGCCGTCAGTCGCCGCGCAGCAACCTCAGCGCGCTGTCCCGATCGGTGACCCGCAGCTTCCGCAGTACGGCAGACACGTGAACCCGCACCGTCGTCGGGGAGAGGAACAGCCTCGCGGCCGCCTGCTCCGTCGTCAGCCCGTCGCCGAGGAGCTGCATGACCTCCCACTCACGGGCGCTGAGCCTGCCCGCCGCGGGGGAGTCGCGCCAGAACCGGCGCTTGGCCGGCGCGCGGAACTCGTCGAGGATGCGCGCGACGAGCCGCGGCGGCATAGCGGCTTCTCCGGCCAGCACCCCGCGCAGAGCGTCGGCGAGCGTGTGCGGGTCCGCGTCCTTCAGCAGGTAGCCGGCCGCACCTGCACGGAGGGAGTCGAAAAGGTCACCGTCCGCGCTGGAGTGCGTCAGCATCACGACGGCGGTCTCCGGCACGGTCTGGCCGATGATCTGCGCCGCCCGGATGCCGCTGCCCGGCATCTGGATGTCGAGAAGGGCGGCGTCCGGCCGGTGCTCCGTCACCAGGGCGACGGCACCGTCGGCCGACGCCGCCTCCCCGACGACGGTGCAGCCGCCGCCCTCGAGAGCCCGACGCACCGACGCCCGCGTCGGAGCATGGTCGTCGGCGACCACAACCTGGATCCGGCCGTCACTCACCATCTCACCGACACCTCCGTGCCCTTCCCGTGCCGGGACTCGATCGTCAAGGTCCCCGGCAGGGCCAGCGCCCGGTCATGCATGCTGGTCAGCCCGTAACCGCGGGACTGCCGGCGGGCCGCCTCGACGTCGAACCCGAGCCCGTCGTCACGAACCGCCAGCCGCTGGCCGCGTTCGCCGCCTGCAACCGTCAGCACGACCCGCTGGGCCCGGCCGTGACGTAGCGCGTTGGACACCGCCTCCCGAGTGATCCGGACGAGGGCGTGGCGCTGCTCGGCGTCGGCGGTGACGGACAGGTCCAGCTCGGTCTCGAGCCGGCCACCGTGCCGTTCGGACACCTGTCGCGCAGCCCGCTGCAGCATCGCGCCCAGCGGCTCGTCGACGCTGTGGCCCAGCGCGTCGATCGCCCCGCGCGCCTCGTCGAGCGCCCGGTCCGCCGAGGCGAGGATCCGGTCGGCAGTCCCGGGGTCGCGGAGCCCGCCGCACGCCTCGGCCCGGATGTAGCCGAGCTCCTGGACGACCCCGTCGTGCAGCTCACGCGCGAGCCGCCGGCGGTCCTCGAGCACCGCCGCCTGCGCCTGGGACGACCAGTACTCCCCGATCTCCCGGCCGGCGCCGACCAGGAGCAGCAGATAGCACCCCGTCCGAAGCAGGTCACCGGTGTAGAGCCAGTCGCTGTAGAGAGAGGGAAACAGCAGGTAGTTGATGCGGGCCCAGGCCCCGAGGGCCAGGGCGGGGCCGACCCATCTGAGCAGCTCGTCGTGCCGGCGCGAGGCATGGACGGCGAAGGCGACGGACGCGACCCCGAAGCACAGGGCGGCGAGCCCATGAGACACGAGCAGCAGCGCGTGGCCGGTGATGACGGGCCGCTGCGCCGACGGTGGAGGGCTGGCCGCCAGGGCCGGGGGCAGCAGCTCGTGGTTCGGAGCGAGCAGCCCGAACGCGGCGATCAACAGAAGCCACGGCACCGCGTGCCTCCAGACTGCAAAGCCGGGGCGGGCCCTGCGGTCGCCGGCGAGGGCCGAGGCCAGCACGAACAGCGCCCCCAGCAGCCGCAGGCTCAGCGGTAGCCAGACGTTGAGGGTGTCCGGGCGTGCGGTGGGCAAGGCACCGAGGAGAAGCGTCAGCCCCAGGCCAGCGAGGGCGAGAAGGAACAGCCCCTGTGCGAGCAGGAGGTCCTGCAGCCTGTTCGTGCGGACGAATCGCCCGTGCAGCAGGTACGCCAGCAGTAGGGCCACGCAGCCGTCGACCGTGTCCAGCACAAGGTGGAGGGACGGGCTGTGGTAGCCGAACACCAGGTATGGCGTGCCGAGGATGAAGGCGGTGACGACCAGGCCGACGCCCCAGCCGCCGGCTGTGAGCACACCACTGGGCAGCGCCTGGAAGACATGCCCTCGGCGGCGTCGGGCGGTCCCCGCTGACCCCATGCCCTGGAGTGTAGGGGGCAGAGGGGTCCGTATCCGGTGGTTGGCGACGGCGGTCGGCGCGAACCGTTCTTACCCCGTTCGGCGACCGGATCGAGTGTGCCCGCGGACGGCGTGTCAGGGACTTGAACGCACCTCGTCAGCAGGGGAACGACGGCGGCGCCGACCACCTGGGTAGCCTGCGCCTATGACCACCCAGCCCGCCGCGTCCGCCGACACCTCCGCCGTGCGCCCCGAGGACGAGGTGGTGCGCCTCTGCCGCGACCTCATCCGCATCGACACGTCCAACTACGGGGACGGCTCCGGGCCGGGGGAGCGGGCCGCCGCCGAGCTGGTCATGGAGCTGCTCACCGAGGTCGGCTGGGACCCCGAGCTTATCGAGTCTGCCCCCGGGCGGGCCAGCGTGGTCCTGCGCATCCCGGGCACCGACCCCACCCGCCCGGCCCTCGTGCTGCACGGCCACACCGACGTCGTCCCCGCCGCGGCGGACGACTGGTCCGTGGACCCGTTCGGCGCCGAGGAGCGCGACGGCATGATCTGGGGCCGCGGCGCCGTCGACATGAAGGACATGGACGCCATGATGCTGGCGGTCGTGCGGGACATGGGCCGCACCGGCTGGCGCCCGCCGCGCGACGTCGTCGTCGCGTTCACCGCGGACGAGGAGGCCGGCTCCAAGATGGGCGCGCACTGGCTCGTCACGCACCGGCCCGACCTGTTCGAGGGCGCGACCGAGGCCGTCAGCGAGGTGGGCGGCTACTCGGTCGAGATCGACGGCCGCCGTGTCTACCTCCTCCAGACGGCGGAGAAGGGCCTGGCGTGGCTCCGCCTGCTCGCCGACGGCACCGCCGGGCACGGCTCGCAGGTCAACCACGACAACGCCGTCACCCGCCTGGCCGGCGCGGTGCACCGCATCGGCGAGCACGCCTGGCCGCTCCACCTGACCGGCACGGTGCGTCAGCTGCTCTCCGGCGTCGCCGACCTCACCGGCACCACCTTCGACCCCGAGGACCCCGAGGGCATCGACCGCCTCGTCGAGAAGCTCGGCCCGGCGAGGAAGTTCGTCGGCGCCACCCTGCGCACCGGCGCCAACCCCACCCAGCTGAACGCCGGGTACAAGGCCAACGTCATCCCCGGCTCCGCGACGGCCGCCGTCGACGTGCGGTTCCTGCCGGGGGAGGAGCAGGAGGTCATGGACACCCTCGCTCGCCTCGCCGGCCCGGGCGTCCGGTTCGAGGACATCCACCGCGACACCGCGCTCGAGGTGCCCTTCGAGGGCGACCTGGTCGACGCGATGATCGGCGCGATCGACGCAGAGGACCCCGGCGCCACGGTCCTGCCGTACATGCTCTCCGGAGGCACCGACAACAAGGCGCTGTCCCGGCTCGGGATCACCGGCTACGGCTTCGCGCCGCTTCGCCTGCCCGCCGACCTCGACTTCGCCGGCATGTTCCACGGCGTCGACGAGCGCGTGCCCACGGACGCGCTCCGGTTCGGCTGCCGTGTGCTGGAGCGGATGCTCCGCACCTGCTGAGCTCAGAGGGTGCTGTCCACCCGCATCGCCCGGCGGCGCAGCCACACCTTTCGGGTGCCGCCGATGTACAGCCGCGTGCGGGCGAGCTCCCAGCGACCGTACTCGGCCTCGTCGGTCAGCAGCTTGCGCACGTCGCCGCGGCTGATCGTGCGCGGCAGCGTGACGGTCCGGTACTCGTAGTACGCGGCGCTGGCACCGGCTCGGCGCTTCGCGACGGCGGTCTCGTGGTTCTTACCGGGCATCCCGTTATGCTCCCTCGCCTCGTCCGTCAAACACAAAATCGGGCGTATCGCCGCAGGTCAGGACCGGCGGTGTGCCACCCCGACGGGACCGCTAGGCTCATGCCATGGCTAACGACCCGCGGGCTGCGCTCGACCGACTCATCGCTGCGTTCGAAGCACATTACGACGCCGTCTCGGCAGCGCGGGACAGCGACGCACCGGCGGTCGTGGCGGCGGCGAACACGCTCATGGATGCATTCGACACCTACGACGACGCGCTGTTCACCGGTTTCGGGGTCGACACTCCGTTCGACATCTACACGGACGACGAGGACGAGGACGACGATCTCGAGTTCGAGGACGAGGACGACGAGGAGTACGAGGAGGCCTGAGACCCGCGCCGCGGCCTGTCGGGGACCCGCGGGTACGACGTCCCGAGCAGGCCGGTGTGCATGGCCGTCACCCGGCCGTCGGGACCGCGGCTGAAGGCGACGGGGACCACGCCCGGCCCGACGGCCGTCAGGTCGACGTGGAACAGATCCGGGTCGTCGGCGTCGGGATGGAGCGGTAGGCCCCGGCGCACGGCGGGGATCGGCCGGCGTCCGCGGGCCGTGAGCCGGCCGCGTCGCACGCGGACCTCGATCGCGGACCCGAGCACCATCCGGGGCTGCGGGTCCAGCAGCGGGCCCGGGCCGAGCGTGTACCGGCCGCACAGGTCGCCCCAGGTGGCGGGGCGCTGCGGGACGTCCGTCCGGAAGGTCTCGGCCGGGACGCCGAGGAGCTGGCGGAGCAGCGCGTCCGCTGCCGGCGTCGGCGCGCCCCGCGGGTCGAACGAGCCGGTGTTCCCGAGCGCCACGACGCCCACGCCGTCGTCCGGGGCCAGCAGGAGGTCGGCGAGGAAGCCCTTCCAGATCCCGTCGTGCGCCACGGTGCGGTGGCCGCCGACGTCGCCGGGGTAGAAGCCGAGCCCGACGCCGGGCACGCGGGGGTCGGGCCGGTGGTGGGGCTGGAACATCAGGGCGAGCGTCTCCGGGCGGAGGATCCGGCCGTGCTCGTTCGCGCCGCCGCCCAGGAGCGCGACGGCGTAGCGGGCCATGTCGCGGGCGGTCGAGTACAGCCCGCCGCCGGCGGAGGTGACGATCTCGAGATCCTCCACCGCACGCAGGCCGTCGGGGCGCACCTCGTAGCCGGTCGCGAGGCGGGGTCGCACCCGGTCCGTCCGGAGCAGGTCGGAGTCCTCCATGCCCAGGGGGCCGAGCACGTGGTCGCGCAGGTACGTCGCGAGCGGCAGGCCGGTGACGTCGGCGACGATCTGGCCGAGGGCGGTGAACCCGTGGTTCGTGTACGCCCACTTGGTGCCGGGCTCGACGTCGATGCGCAGCCCGCCGCGGTAGTACTCGGCCAGCAAGGGCACGCGGCCCACCGGGGCGCCCCAGCCGAGCGCCGGCCGGAGCAGGTCGGCGTGGCTGCGGACAGCGCGGACCCCGGCCGTGTGGGTGAGCAGGTGCCTCAGCGTGGCCGGCCGGAACGAGGACCGGGCGGGCACCAGCGAGAACGCGCGGAGGTACCGGGCGGCGGGGGCGTCGAGGTCGACGAGCCCACGCTCCCACAGCTGCATCACCGCGACCGCGGTGAGCGTCTTCGTCACCGACCCGACCCGGAACACCGTGTCCTCGTCGACGGGCGTTCCCCTGGCGACGTCCGCGAGGCCGTGGTGGTGGGTCCACGCGAGCTCGCCGTCCCGGACGACGGCGACGGCCAGCCCTGCGGTTGGCCAGCGGCTCAGCGCAGCGTCCACCGCGGCGGTCAGCTCACGCGTGTCGAGTCGGTCCATCGCTTCCTCCCTGGCGACGACGCAGCCGCACCCCGGGCGACCGCCGGTGGGCTGTGAGCGGCATGCCGTCGAGGTGGAGGGTCGCCGGCGCCGTGGGGGACGCGGGGGAGAACACCACCCGCAGGCTCCCGGACCCGCCGGGCAGCTCGACGCGGAACGCGAAGGGGTCGGCGTCGTCGTCGGGGTGCAGGACGAAGCCGCGGTACAGCGCCGGGACCGGTGACAGGGACCGCAGCACGAGCCGCCCGCGGCGCACCCGCACCTCGAAGCCTGCGCCGACGACGCCCCGCACGCGCACGTCCGTGAGCGTGGCCGGTCCCGGCAGGACGTACCGCCCGCACAGCTCGGCCCAGACCTCCGGACGCTGGGGCACGTCGGTGCGGACGGTCGGCTCGGGCACCCCGAGGAGCGCGTCGAGCACCGCGCCCGTCTCGGCGGCGAGCCAGGTCGACCCGCCCCGGGTGCCGTTGGTGAACGCCACCAGGCCCACGCCGTCGTCCGGCGCGGCGAAGATCTGTGCGAAGTAGGGCGGGATGACGCCCTGGTGCTCGACCACCGGGTGGCCGCCGTCGTCGAGGCGCCAGAACGCGAGACCCAGCCCGGGCAGGCGCGGGTCGGACCGGTACTGCGGGGAGAACATCTCTACGAGGGACTCCGGGCGCAGCACCGAGCCGTGCTCGTTGGTTCCGCCGCCGAGGAGGGCGACGACGTAACGCGCCATGTCTGGTGCGGTGGAGAACGCCGCGCCGGCGCCCGCCGGGACGTAGTCGAAGGCCGGCACCTCGAGCGGGCCGTGGCGGCCGAGCCGGTAGCCGGTGGCGAGGCGCGACCGGTCCACCTCCGAGCGCAGCATCGTCGTGTCCGTCATCCCGAGCGGGTCGAACACGCTCTCGCGCAGGTACCGGTCCAGGGGCAGCCCGCTCACGTCCGAGACCAGCTGCCCGAGCGTCGCGGGCCCGTGGTCGGTGTACCGGAACCGGGTGCCCGGCTCGGCCGCCAGGCGAAGCGCGCCGCGGTAGTACTCGGCGAGGCTGGGGAGCGGCTCCCCGGCCGCGACCGTCTCGCCGAAGTTGGGCCGCAGGAGGCCCGAGCGCGGGACCTGCTCGCTGATCCCGCCCGTGTGGGTCAGCAGGTGGCGCACCGTCGCGGGCCGGTGGGCCGCGTCGGCGGGGACGAGCCGGTACGCGCGCAGGTAGTCGTTCACGGGGGCGTCGAGCTCGACCAGGTCCTGCTCGCGCAGCTGCATCACCGCGATGGCCGTGAACGTCTTCGTGATCGAGCCGACCCGGAACACGGTGTCCGCCGTGACCGGCCGGCCCGAGGCGATGTCGGCGACCCCGTGGGCGGTGAACGACTCGAGCCTTCCGTCGCGGACCACCCCGAGCGCGAACCCCACCGCGGGCCTGCGGTTGAGGATCTCGCCCACCCGCGTGCGGACGTCGGTCTCCTCGGTGGTGGGCATGGTTCCTCCTCGATCCAGCCCTGGCTCCCATGGTGCGCCGATCGTCGCGGCCGCGGAAGGGTCCGAGGTCCTCAGGGCCGAAGGGCCCTTGCCGAGCGGTCGCGCCGGTGCGCAACCTGAGGGGAGAAGCGGGGTGGGACCCATGAGGCGGCGCGGCACGGTCGAGCGGGTGACGGGACGGGCTCACCCGATCGAGCGGCTGAGCGCGGAGGACCAGCTCCTGCTGTGGCCCGACGAGGCGTGGCCGCAGGACCTCGGTGCCATCGCCCTGCTCGACGGCGCGACCCTGGTGGACCCGGACGGCCGGTTCCGCATCGAGACGGTCCGGGCGGTCGTGGAGAGCCAGTTGCACCTCGTGCCGCGGTTCCGGCAGATGCTCGTGACGCCGCGGCGTGGGCTCGGCCCGCCGCTGTGGGAGGACGCGACGGCGTTCGACGTCGCGGAGCACGTGCGGGTCCTCCCGCTGCCGGCGCCCGGTGACGAGGCGCAGCTCCTGGCGGCGGTCGAGCGGCTCCGCCGCCGCCGGCTCGACCGGACGCGCCCGCTCTGGGAGATGTGGTTCCTCACCGGGCTCGCCGGCAACCGGGTCTTCTCGACGCCGACCCCGCGACTTCGCCGCCGCCCCCGCCTCCGCGGCCGTGGCGCCCGGCGCGCCCGCGGACGGCCCGGGAGCTCCTCGCCGACGCCCGGCCACCGGTGCCCGGGCTGGACCGGCGGGTGGGGTCGGGCCGCGGCCTCGCCCTGGTCCGCGCGGACCTCGGCGCCGTCCGGGCCGCCGCGCACGCCCACGGCGCGACGGTGAACGACGTCGTCCTCTCGGCGCTCGCGGGCGGTCTGCGGCGTCTGCTCGTCCACCGCGGCGTGCCCGTCGACGGTCTGGTGGCCGCCGTGTACGTCCCCGTCACGCTGCGCCGCGGACGCGGGGGAGCGGAAGTGCCGCCGCCCGGCGGGGGAACGGTGGCGCCACGGCGCGGCGGGACATCGGACGCACCTCCCGGCCCGGCCAGCGGGAACCTCATCACCCAGATGGTGGTGCCGCTCCCGGTCGGGGAGGCGGACCCCGCACGCCGGCTCCGTCAGATCACCACCGTCACGACGGAGCGGAAGGCTCGCGCCCGCCCACCCCTGGGCGCACTCTTCGGCAGCCGGCTCCTCCTGCCCGTGCTGCTCAGGCTGATCGACCGGCAGTCGGTGAACGTGACCACCGCGGACCTCCGCGGCCCGCCCGGTCCGGTCCACCTCGCCGGCGCGCGGGTGCTCGAGGTGTTCCCGGTGCTGCCGCTGATCGGCAAGGTGGCGCTCGGCGTCGGCGCGCTCTCCTACGACGGCCGGCTCGGCATCACCGTCGTCGCGGACGGCGACGCCTACCCCGACCTGCCCGTCCTCGTCGCCGGCCTGGAGGAGGAGCTGCTCAGAACCGCTCGGGGTAGCCGATCTCCGGCGCGGTGACCTCGTCCAGCACCGACCGGATCGGGTCCGGCAGCTCCAGGTCCGCCGCGCCCAGCACCCCGCGCAGCTGCCCCACGGTCCGCGCCCCGGCGACGGCGCAGCTCACCCCGGGGGCGTCGCGCACCCAGGCGAGAGCGACCTCGAGGGCCGTCCGCCCGAGCCCGGCGGCCGCCGTCGTCACCGCCTCGACCACGCCGTGGGCTCGGTCGTTGAGGTACGGCTCGACGAACCCGCGCAGGTGCGGCGACGCCGCCCGGGAGCTCGCGGGGACGGTCGCGCGGTACTTGCCGGTCAGCACGCCGCGGCCGAGCGGCGACCACGCCAGCACCCCGGCGCCCAGCGCGTCCGCGGCGGGCAGCAGCTCGCGCTCGACCCCGCGTTGCAGCAGCGAGTACTCGATCTCCACCGCGGCCAGCCCCGGCCCCGACGGGGGCGCGAGCATCGTGGCGGCCTGCGCCGTCGTCCAGGCGGGGTAGTTCGACAGGCCCACGTACCGGGTGCGTCCCGTGGCGACGGCGTGCTCGAGCGCGCCGAGCGTCTCCTCGAGCGGGGTCGCGGGGTCGGGCGTCTGGACCAGCCACAGGTCCAGGTGGTCGGTGCCGAGCCGGTCGAGGGAGTCGTCCAGGGTGTCCAGGAGCGAGCCGCGGGAGGCGTCGACGACGCCTCCGCCGTCGGGCGTGCGACGCGAGCGGACCCCGGCCTTGGAGACGAGGACGACGTCGTGGCGGTCCACGGACTCCCCGAGCAGGCGGCCGATGAGGGCCTCGGAGGCGCCGTCGCCGTAGGTGGCGGCGGTGTCGAGCAGGTTTCCGCCGGCCTCCAGGAAGACCTCGAGCTGCTCGGCGGCGTCGTGCTCGTCGGTGTCCCGGCCCCACGTCATGGTGCCCAGCCCGATGCTGGAGACCGTCAGGCCCGTCCGGCCGACCCTGCGCTGCTGCATGGCATCACGGTAGTGGGCGGGTGCCGTCCGTCCTTACCAGCGTCCACCCCCGCACCCGCGCCGGACCGCCTCGGCGTCCCGCTTCGGTCGTACGTGAACCTCCCCACGGTCGGCCCGTCGGGGGACGGCCCGGCCTGGTCGGTGCCCTATCGTTGCCGACCGTGACTTGGTGGGAAGCAATCGTCCTGGGCCTCGTGCAGGGCCTGACAGAGTTCCTCCCGATCTCCTCGAGCGCGCACCTGAGGATCGTCGGCGAGCTGCTCCCGAGCGGCGCCGACCCCGGCGCCGCCTTCACCGCCATCACCCAGATCGGCACCGAGACCGCCGTCGTCATCTACTTCCGCAAGGACATCTGGCGGATCGTCAAGGCCTGGTTCGGGGCCCTGCCGGTCGGGCCGTGGAAGAACACGGTGCCCCGCACCGACCCGGACGCCCGCATGGGCTGGTTCGTCATCCTCGGCTCGATCCCTATCGGCCTGCTCGGCCTCCTCTTCGAGGACGCCATCGACGACACCCTGCGCCACCTGTACATCACCGCGGCGATGCTGGCGATCTTCGGCCTCCTGCTCGGCTGGGCGGACCGCGTCGGCCGGCGCACCAAGACGCTCGACCACATGACGCTCAAGGACGCGGTGATCTTCGGCCTGGCCCAGGCGCTCGCCCTCGTCCCCGGCGTCTCCCGGTCCGGCGGCACCATCACCGCCGGCCTGCTGCTGGGCTACACCCGCGAGGCCGCCGCCCGGTACGCGTTCCTGCTCGCCATCCCGGCCGTGATGATCTCCGGCTTCTACAAGCTGTTCTCCGACGTCATCTTCGGCGAGCCCGCGCCCGGCACCGCGCAGGTGCCCGGGGCGCTGATCGCCCTGGCCACCGTGGTCGCCTTCGTCGTCGGCTACGCCGTCATCGTCTGGTTCCTGCGGTACGTCTCCACGAACAGCTACAGGCCGTTCGTGATCTACCGGCTGGTACTCGCGGTCCTGGTCGTCGCGCTGGTGGTTGCCGGCGTCATCGACGCTGTGCCCGCCGGGTCACCCTCGGCCGGCTGACCTTCCCGACGGCGGAGCCCGGCCCGACGGCGGGACCTGGCCCGACGACGGAGCCTCGCCCGACGGCGGAGCCTGGGCTGCGTCGTCGGGCGGGATCCCGCGGCGGTGGCGCCGTGCGTGGACGCCCGGACAGCCGGACGCTGCCCGCCGGATAGCATCACCTGGTGCATTCCTGGTCCGCGCCCGACGTCCCCTCCCTGCCTGGTCAGGGCCTTCCCGTGCACCTGCACGACACCGCCGCCGGGGCGCTGATCCCCACGCGCGGCGCCGAGGAGCCCGCCACCCTGTACGTCTGCGGCATCACCCCGTACGACGCCACGCACCTGGGCCACGCCAACACCTACGTCGGCTTCGACCTGCTGGTGCGCGCCTGGCGCGACTCCGGCCGTGCGGTGACGTACGTGCAGAACGTCACCGACGTCGACGACCCGCTGCTGGAGCGCGCCGACGAGACCGACGTCCACTGGCGCGAGCTCGCCCAGTCCCAGACGGACCTGTTCCGCTCGGACATGGAGACCCTGCGGGTCGTCCCCCCGGAGCACTACGTCGGCGTCGTGGAGGCGATGGACCTCGTGGTGGCGGCCGTCGAGCGGATGCTCGCCGACGGCACCGCCTACCGCGTGCCGGTTCCCGAGGGGGCCGGCGGGGGCGACCCGGAGCTCGGCGACGTCTACGCCGACCTCAGTGCCGACCCGCTCTTCGGCACCGGCGCCGGCCTCGACCCCGACGAGATGCTCAAGGTCTTCGCCGAGAACGGCGGCGACCCCGACCGGCCCGGCAAGCGCCACGCGCTGGACCCGCTGCTGTGGCGGCGCACCCGCGACGGCGAGCCCGACTGGGACGGGCGGAGCCTCGGCCGCGGCCGGGCGGGCTGGCACATCGAGTGCTCCTGCATCGCCGGGAAGTTCCTCGGCCAGCTCATCGAGGTCCAGGGCGGCGGGCGCGACCTCGTCTTCCCGCACCACGAGATGAGCGAGTCGCACCTGCGCGTGCTCCGCAACGTCCCCGCCCCGGTGATGGTGCACAGCCACGGCGGCATGGTCGGCTACGACGGCGAGAAGATGAGCAAGTCGCTCGGCAACCTCGTGCTGGTCTCCCGGCTCGTCGACGGCGGGGCCGACCCCATGGCGGTCCGGCTCGTCCTCCTCGGTCACCACTACCGCTCCGACTGGGAGTACACCGACGCCGACCTCGCCGCGGCCGCCGAGCGGCTGGCCACCTGGCGCCGCGCGGCCTCCGCGCCGGCCGGGCCCACGGCCGAGCCGGTCCTCCAGCAGGTTCGCGAGGCTCTCGCCCAGGACCTCGACGCGCCGGCCGCGCTGGCCGCCGTCGACGCCTGGGCCGCGGCCGCCCTCGCCGGCGGGACCGAGCAGGTCGCCGGCGCACCCGAGCTGGTCCGGCGCACCGTGGACGCGCTGCTCGGCGTGGCGCTCTGACGGCCGGCCCGCGCTGGCCCGCCGGTCGCGCGGCGAGCCGTGCCGGACGTCACGGGGCCGAGCGTCGTGATCGTCCCGTAATGTCGCACCGTGGATGTGCTGCGGCGGAACAACGTGCGGGTCAGCGGGCGGGCTGACGCGCCCACGATGGTGCTCGCCCACGGCTTCGGCTGCGACCAGCAGATGTGGCGGCTCGTCGCCCCCACCTTCGAGGCGACCCACCGGGTGGTGCTGTTCGACCACGTCGGCGCCGGCGGGTCCGACCCGGCCGCTTTCGACAGCGCACGCCACGCCCGCCTCGAGGGATACGCCCAGGACGTCGTCGAGATCGTCGACGCGCTGGGCACGGGCCCGGTCATCTTCGTCGGCCACTCGGTCAGCGCCATGATCGGCGTCCTGGCCGCGCGCGAGCGCCCGGAGCTGTTCGACCGGCTCGTGCTCGTCGGCCCCTCTCCCCGCTACATCGACGACGGCGACTACCGCGGCGGGTTCACCCAGGAGGAGATCGACGAGCTCCTGGAGACCATGGACGACAACTACCTCGGCTGGTCGGCCCACATCGCCCCGGCGATCATGGGCGTCCCCGACCGGCCGGAGCTCGGCGCCGAGCTCACCGCCAGCTTCTGCCGGACGGACCCGACGCTCGCCCGCCAGTTCGCCCGCACCACGTTCCTCTCCGACAACCGGGCCGACCTGCGCGAGGTGCGCACCCCCGCCCTGGTGGTGCAGTGCCGCGACGACGTCATCGCCCCGCTCGAGGTGGGGGAGTACGTCCGCGACAACCTCCCGAACAGCGACTTCGCCGTGCTCGACGCGATCGGGCACTGCCCGAACCTCAGCGCGCCGGACCAGCTCGTCTCCGCGATGAAGGCGTACCTCCGCGCGTGACCGACCGTGCGGCCGCGTGGGACGAGGCGCCGTCCGGCCTGCTCACGCTGGCGGCGGACGGCACGGTGCTCGACGCCAACCGCACGTTCCTGCAGTGGGTGGGCCGCCCGGCCGAGGAGGTGCTCGGGCGCCTGCGGCTGAGCCAGCTGCTCTCGGTCGGTGGCCGGATCTACTGGGAGACGCACCTGTCCCCGCTGCTGCACGTCGAGGGCCGGTTCGACGAGGTCGCCCTCGAGCTGCGCGGCCCCGACGGCCGGCTCCCCGTGCTGATGACCGCCGTCGTGGCCCCGGGCGACGCCGGTGCGATCCGGGTGTCGATCTCCAGCGCCCGCGACCGCTCCCGCTACGAGCGCGAGCTGGTGGCCGCGCGGAAGGATGCCGACACCGCAGCCCGGCGCACCCGGGTGCTGCAGGAGGTCACCGCGGCGCTGTCGGCCGGGGTGGGGCGCGACGGCGTGGCGGCAGCCCTCCTCGGCGCCACCCGCTCGCTGGGTGCCCGGGCGGCGACCTGCTGGCTGCGTGACCCACACGGACTGCTGACGCCCCACTCCGCCACGGGCGAGGAGATCGCCGCCACCCAGCCGCTGCCCGCCGGGACCTGGCCACGTGCCGCGGTCCATCACGAGGGGCGCGTCCTCGTCCCCCTGCACGGCCAGTCAGCGCTGCTCGGGGTGCTCTCCCTGCTCCCCGACGACGCCCCCGGGGCGGAGCCGCCCGACCTGGCCGTGCTCACCGCCGTCGGCCAGCAGGCGGGGATCGCGCTGGACCGCGCCGCCTTCTTCGACCGCAGCGCGTCCATCGCCCACCAGCTCCAGCAGGCTCTCCTCACGGCCCCTCTGCCGCAGGACGACCGTTTCGTGGTGACGACGGCGTACCGGCCGGGGGTGGAGCCCCTCGAGGTCGGGGGCGACTGGCACGACGCCTTCCTCCTGGACGACCACGTCCTCGCCGTCGTCGTCGGCGACATCGTGGGCCGCGGCCTGGGGGCGGCCATCGCCATGGGGCAGCTGCGCAGCGCCGTCCGGGCGGTCGCCGGCCCCGACGTCGGCCCCGCCCAGGTGCTGGGCGCGCTCGACCCGTTCGTCCAACGAGTCCCGGACGCCGCCTCCGCGACCCTCGTCTACGGCGAGCTGGACCTCACGACGGGCCGGTTCCGCTTCGCCTGCGCGGGCCACCCGCCGCCGCTGCACCTCGGGGCGGACGGTGCCGCGCGCCTGATGTGGGACGGCCGCTCCACGCCGCTCGGCCTCAGCGTCCCGGGGCGCGTGCGGGCGGAGGCCGAGCTCGACCTGGCACCCGGCGACAGGGTGCTGCTCTACACCGACGGCCTGGTGGAGCGACGGGACCAGCCCCTGCCGGCGAGGCTCGGGCAGCTCGTCGAGATCGGCGCCGAGGCCGGCTCCCTCGACGCGGACGACGCCGTGCGCACCCTCACCGAGCACCTGCTCCCGCCCGGTGAGGGGCACGACGACGTCTGCCTGCTGCTGCTGTCCTGGCTGGCGCCGGCCTAGGCCGGCGCCCGGAGCTCAGGCCTTCTGCACGGTGATCGACCAGCTCGCGTCGCCGCGCCGGTCGAACTCGGTGACCGGGTAGCCGTTCTCGGCCGCCCAGCGCGGGATGGAGTCGGTGGCCTGCGTGCAGTCGAAGTTGATGACGAGCTCGTCGCCCACCTCGAGGGCGGCGATGGCCTCCTTGGCCTCGACGAGCGGGAACGGGCAGACCTGGCCGTCGGTCTCGAGCACGGTCTTGATGGGCATGGTGGTCCTTCTCTCTGGTCGGGTCGAGCTGTGCGTGCGGTCGGAGGTCAGACGCCGGCGGTCGCCGGGACGCGGGAGCGGGCGGCCGTGCGGGGGCCGCGCAGGACGAAGATCTTGGTGGCGACCCCCGTGCCGAGGAGCATGAAGGCGAACGAGAGCCAGCCCTGGTAGGAGAACTGGGCGGTCGCGACCATGGCGTTGCCGATGGTGCAGCCGCCGGCCAGGGCCGCACCGACGCCCATGCCGACGCCGCCGACGATCGAGCGGACGGTGGTGGTGGCGTCGGGGACGCGGACGCGGAACTCGCCCGCGCCCTTGGCGGCGATGAACGAGCCGATCAGGATGCCGACCACGAGCAGCACGCCCCAGTCGACGAGCTCGGCGTCGCCGGTGACGAGGAAGGTCGCGGCGTTGGCGGAGGGCGTCGTGATGCCGAGCCCGGCCTCGCGGCCGGTCGCGGTGCTGAGCGGCCAGGCGAGGATCGCGATGACGCCGATGACGACCGCCGTCGAGAACGCGCCCCAGGGCCTCTCGAAGAGCAGGTGCGCGAGCCCGGTGCGGCGGGGCGGCAGCGTGGCCACCTTCAGCGTGCGCACGGACAGGTGGCGGTGGACCAGGTACAGCACGCCGCCGCCGAGGGCGGCCACCAGGAACCAGGAGCTGACGCCCAGGGTCTCGTGGATGGTGGTCGCCGGCACGGTGATGCCGCGCGCCCAGCTGGTGAAGTCGCCCAGGACGCCGTACTTCATCACCGCGGCCGAGAGCGCGTAGAAGATGAGTGCGAACCACGAGCCGACGAGTCCCTCGCCGGAGCGGTAGTACGTGCCGGTGGCACAGCCTCCGGCGAGCACGATGGCGAAGCCGAAGATCAGCGCGCCGATCACGGTGGCGGGCAGGGCGAGCGGCTTGTATGCGGCGCCGATGACCCCCATGCCCTGCATGGCGGCGATCCCGACCGCCTGGATGGCGATGACGATGAGGAACGCGGTGAGCCACCGCGTGCTGCGTGCGACGAAGACGTCGCGGAACGCGCCGGTGACGCAGAAGCGTCCGCGCTGCATGGCGAAGCCGAGTGCTGCGCCGAGGAGAAGCCCGGTGAGGAGCATGGATGATCCTGTCTGCCTGGCACGCCGGGTGGGCGCGCGTCGATCCGCGCGCCGCCGGCGCGCGTGAGAGGTGGAGCGGAGGTGGGGAACCCGCCCGGAGGGACGGGCGGACCGGTCAGAGCCGAGGGGTCAGGGCCGACACGTGGCCGAGGAGACCCGCATCAGGTCGACGTGACGACGGGAGCGCAGCATCAGCGCCGCGGCGCACACAGAGCGCACCAGGATCCCCCTCTCGTCGTCCGTGGCCGTGCCACGGATCCGGCGCGTCCGCCGAGCGGCCGACGCGTGGCGCAGACGTTACGGACGGCGGGGGCGGCGGTCGAGACCTCGTCCCGGAAGCCCCGCCGTCGTCCCGGCTGGCGGACAGGACCCACTGCCGGTCTCGCGATTCGGACGGTGGTTGCGCTGGCTGTGCCGAGCCGGGCGTTGCGGCACCGCGCGCGCAGCGCACCGCACCGCACGTCCCGGTCCGCGCGCCGCGCACCGCACGACCCGCACCGCGGACCGCGGACCGCTTCTCCGGCGCGGGGAGGACGAGCACCACTCTGTCGGTCGATAGCCTGGGGCCCGGTCCACGACTGGGAGGCTGCTGTGTCTGACATCCGCTGGGGCGTGCTCGGTGCGGCGCGGATCGCCCGGAAGCAGGTGATTCCCGCGATGCGGCGGGTGGGTGCGGGCGAGGTGGTCGCCGTCGCCTCGGCCAGCGGCAACGCGGAGCCCTTCGCCGCGGAGCTGGGCATCGCGCGGGCGTACGCGAGCTACGACGAGCTGCTCGCCGACCCGCAGGTCGACGCCGTCTACATCGCCCTGCCCAACGTCCACCACGCGAGGTGGATCCTCGCCGCGGCCCGGGCCGGCAAGCACGTGCTGTGCGAGAAGCCGGTCGTGCTCGGCACGGCCGAGCTCGAGGCCGTCACCGCCGCCTGCGCGGACGCCGGCGTGCAGCTGGCCGAGGCCTTCATGTACCGCCACCACCCCCAGCTGCGCCGCCTGCGCGAGCTGCTCGACGCCGGGACGATCGGTGAGCTCGTGAGCGTCGAGTCGTCCTTCCACTTCACGCTGCCGCGGTCCGAACCGCCCGACATCCGCCTGCGCCCCGACCTCGGTGGCGGGAGCCTGCGGGACATCGGGTGCTACCCGGTGGACCTGCTCGGCTGGCTGACGGGCGCCGAGCCCGACGACCTCGGCGTCGTGGCCCACCGGGACACGCCCGACGGCGCGGACACGAGGATGGCCGTCGCCGCCCGGTACGGCGCGGTCACCGCCAACCTGCACTTCTCCTTCGACGCGCCCTTCCGCGCCGAGGCCCGGCTGATCGGCACCGCCGGCTCGATCGAGCTGCCCGACGTCTTCCGCGCCGACAACCGCGGCGGCACCGCCCGGATCCGGATCGATCGGGACGGCGAGACCTCCGTCGTCGAGGTCGAGGGCGACCAGTACGGCGAGCAGGCGGCCGCCTTCGCCCGACGCGTCACGGACGGCGCCGAGGACGCCGACGGCGCGGCGCTCACCGCACGCACGGCCGCCACGCTGGAGCGCATCGCCGCGGCTGCAGGCCTGACGGTCCCGGCGTCGCTGTAGCGGCGGGGGCGCCGGGGATCGAGCCCCGGCGGACCGGGCGCCGGGGGCTGCATCCCGGTGGGGCCGTCCCGTCGGGGGCTACAGCCCCGTCGGCCCGGGCCCGCCCTTGTCGCCCCGGCTGTCCCGACGGCGCAGGTAGCGCTCGAACTCGCGCGCGATCGCCTCGCCGGAGGCCTCGGGCAGGTCGGCGGTGTCCTTGACCTCCTCGAGCTGCTGGATGTACTCGGCGACGTCGGGGTCCTGACCGGCGAGCTCGTCGACCCCCGCCTGCCACGCCCGGGCGTCCTCCGGCAGGTCGCCCACCGGCAGGGGCTCGCCGACGAGCTCCTCCAGGCGCAGGAGGATGGCCAGGGTCGCCTTCGGCGAGGGCGGCTGGGCGACGTAGTGCGGCACCGCCGCCCACACGCTGAGCGTGTGCAGGTTCTGCTCGGCGGCGAAGTGGGTGAGCACGCCGACGATCCCGGACGGTCCCTCGTACTCCGAGCCCTCGACGCCGAGCAGCGCCTGGACCTGCGGGTCGTTGGAGCTGGTCTGCACCGGGATGGGCCGGGAGTGCGGCACGTCGGCGAGCAGCGCGCCGACGCCGACGACGGTGCCGACGCCGAGCCCGCGGGCGACCTCGAGGATCTCCTCGCAGTAGTCGCGCCAGTGGAACGAGGGCTCGACGCCCTGGACCAGCACCACCTGCCGGCCCGAGATCGGCGCCCGTGCCACCGACACGGTGGTCGAGGGCCACGTCAGCTCGCGGGTGCCGTCCGGGCCCATGCTCACGTGCGGGCGGTTGACCTGGAAGTCGTGGTAGTCCTGCGGGTCGAGCTCGTGGACGACGTGCGCGTCCCACGCCTCGGCGACGATGTCGAGCGCCTGCGTCGCGGCCCCGCCGGCGTCGTTCCAGCCCTCGAACGAGGCGAGCAGGATGGCGGGCGGGAGCTCCTTGTCCGCGGCCTTCCCCCGGGGGGCCACGTCCGGTCGATCCTCGCCGGCGGGCCCCTGCTTGCTCGAATCCGTGCTGGTCATGGAGCAACCCTAGGCGCCGCTATGGTCCTCGGGTGAGCATGAGGCAGCTACCGGACGCCGTGTTGTGGGACATGGACGGCACGTTGGTGGACACCGAGCCCTACTGGATGGCGGCGGAGACGGCGGTCGTGTCCCGGCACGGCGGCACGTGGACGCAGGAGCAGGGGCTGCAGCTGGTCGGCAACGACCTGATCACCTCCGCCCGGATCATCCAGGAGCAGACCGGAATCGGCGGCGCGCCCGAGGACCTGGTCGAGGAGATCCTCGCCGGGGTCGTGGCGCGGGTGCGCGAGAACGGGGCGCCGTGGCGGCCCGGAGCCCTCGAGCTGCTGGGCGAGCTGCGCTCGGCGGGCGTGCCGTGCGCGCTGGTGACGATGTCCTACGAGAGCTTCGCCGGCGCCGTCGTCGAGGCCGCCCCGGCCGGCACGTTCCAGGCGGTCGTGACGGGCGACCAGGTGCGGCACGGCAAGCCGCACCCCGAGGCGTACCTGACGGCGGCCGAGCGGCTCGGCGTGGACGTCACCCGGTGCGTGGCGATCGAGGACTCCACCGTCGGCGTCACCGCGGCGCTGGCGTCGGGGGCCCGCACCATCGCGGTGCCGCTCATGGTCGAGGTGGCCGCGCAGGACACCCTGAGCCGGCTGCGCTCGCTCGAGGGCGCGGACGTGGACCTGCTCGCGCGGATCCTCGACGGCGAGCGCGTGGACGAGCTGGCGACGGCGGGACGCTCGGGGCGCTGACCAGGGGCCGCGCTCCGTCGACCCTCCGACCTGAGGTCCTCGAACCGGTACTTCAGGGGGATGTCTCGGGCGCCCGGACTCGCGAAACTACGGCGCGTGACTGATCTGCGTACGTGGTGCAGGCGTGGTCGCCGATGAGCGCTGAGCTGGTCGCTCCGCTGGTGGTCCTGGCGCTGATCGACAGCACCAGCTTCGGCACCCTCCTGATCCCCCTGTGGCTCCTGCTGACCCCCGGCCGCCTTCGGCCCGGCCGCATCCTGGTGTTCCTGGCCACCGTCGCCGTCTTCTACCTCGTGGTCGGCGTCGCCCTGCTGGGCGGGGCGCTCGCGTTCCTCGACCAGGTCGGTGAGGGCCTCGACAGCCCGGCCGCCAGGATGGTCCAGCTCGTCGTCGGCGTGGTTCTCCTCGTGCTCGGGCTCACGATCGAGCCGCTCACGAAGGCCGGCAAGGAGAAGCGGGCAGCGCGGCGCGCGGCTCGGCAGGCGGAGCGGGGGCCGGGACGGGTGGAGCGATGGCGCGCACGGGCCGGATCGGGGGAGGGGCCCGTCCGCGGCCTGGTCGGCCTCGCCCTCACCGCGACCACGGTCGAGCTCGGGTCGATGCTGCCGTACCTCGGGGCGATCGGGCTGCTCTCCACGTCGGGGGTGTCCGTGGGCGCGGGCGTGGTGGTGCTGGCGGGCTACTGCCTCGTCATGATCGCGCCGGCCCTGGTGCTGCTCGCCCTCCGCGTCGTGCTGCACGAGCGGGTCTCCCCGTCCCTGGCCAGGCTCGAGGACTGGCTCAGCCGGAACTCGCGGGAGGCGCTGGCCTGGGTGCTGTTCTTCCTCGGTCTGTACCTCACGGGCGGGGCGGTCCAGGCGCTGGGGATCGGCTGAGCAGCCCGGTCACACGCCCTGGACGGTGAGGAGGTGCTCCACACCCTCCGGGGGCAGCGGCGGCACCTCGCCGCCGAAGGCCGGGCACAGCGACTGGAACGAGCACCACGAGCAGAGCTTGGACGTGCGGTAGCTGAAGTCCCGGGCGCGGGCGGCGCTCGAGATCGACTCCCACAGGCCCTCGAGGTCCCGCTCCAGCGCGACGAGCTCCTCCTCGACCGGGTCGTGCGTCAGCGTGCGGCCGTCGCCCAGGTAGACCAGCTGGAGCCGCGCGGGCACCCGCCCGTGCAACCGCCACAGCATGAGGGCGTAGAAGCGCATCTGGAACAGCGCCTCGTCCTGGAAGCGTGGGTTCGGCGAGCGGCCCGTCTTGTAGTCGACCACGCGCACCATGCCGTTCGGCGCGACGTCCAGCCGGTCCACGTAGCCACGCAGCAGGATGCCCGAGGCGAGCTCGGTCTCCACGAGCATCTCGCGCTCGGCCGGCTCGAGCCGCGTCGGGTTCTCCATCCGGAAGTACTGGGTCAGCAGGCTGCGTGCCTCGGCCAGCCACGCGCCGAGGTCCTCGGGACCGGCGAACATGCCCACCACGTCGGGCCGCGACGCCTGGAGCTCCTGCCACTGCGGGTCCAGGAGCTCCTGGGCCGCCTGCTCCGTGCGCCCCGCCGCCGGCAGGTCGAAGAGGTGCTCGAGCACGGCGTGGACCAGCGAGCCCTTGACCGCGGCCTGGCTGGGCGGCTCGGGCAGCCGGTCGACCGCGCGGTAGCGGAACAGCAGCGGGCACTGGCGGAAGTCCTTCGCCCGCGAGGGCGAGATCGCCGCGCGTCGACGGACGGGCGCGGCGGCCTCCTCCGGCGTCGGGGCGTCGGGGGTGGGCGCGTCCGGCGTGAGGACATCTGGGGAGACGCCCGGTGCGATGCCGTCCGGCGACACCCCGGGGAGGACGGCACCGGCGGGGGAGGCGTGGTCGGGCACGACGGCGCCGGCGAGGGCCACCCGGGGCGCCGGCTCCGCCGTCGTCCCGGCGTCCCGGTCCGTCAGGCCGGGCACCGGCGGGGCCTGGTGCTGCGTCGTCTGCGTCATGCCGGCCACGTTAACCCCGGCCACCGACACGGCCGGTCAAGGCACCGCCGGCTGTGGACGGCGTGGCGCGGCGGACGCACCGGGCGCCGTGGCCGCCCCGGTCCGACGGCGCGCGCACGGGCGGCGTCGTCGTCACGCATAGGCTGGGGAGATGAGCCGTTCCAGCACGCCCGTCGGCAGGCGCACACGGTCGGGCTGGGTGATCGGCCGGGTGAGCGGCATCCCCGTGGTGCTGGCGCCCTCGTGGGTGCTCATCGCCGCGATCCTGGTGATGCTTTACCTCCCGCTCGTGGGTCGGCTCGTGCCGACCCTGGGCACGGGCACCGTGGTGCTGACGACGCTGGCGTTCGTGGTCATGCTCTTCGTCTCGGTGCTGGTCCACGAGCTGGCCCACGGCCTGACGGGGCAACGGCTCGGCGCCCGCCCCCGTGAGTACGTCCTGACGTTCTGGGGCGGGCACACCTCCTTCGAGACCGACCTGCCCGGCCCGGGCTCCTCCGCCGTCGTCTCCGCCGCCGGTCCGCTCGCCAACGCCGCGCTGGCGCTCGCCGCCTGGGGCGCGCAGGTGGCGCTCGAGCCCGGCGGGCCGGGGGCGGTGATCCTGTGGGGCGCGATGGTCTCCAACGCGCTCGTCGCCGGGTTCAACCTCCTGCCCGGCCTGCCGCTCGACGGCGGGCAGATCCTCGAGGCCCTGGTCTGGGCCGTCACGGGGGACCGCTCGCGCGGGACCGTCGTGGCCGCGTGGGCGGGGCGCGTCGTCGTGATAGCGGTCCTGTTCTGGTTCCTCGGCCGGCCGCTCCTCGAGGGGCGGCAGCCGGACCTCAGCACGGGCATCTGGATGCTCCTGCTCGGCATGTTCCTGTGGTCAGGCACGGGCCAGGCGCTGCGCAACGTCGAGGTGCGCCGCGCGGCCGACGGCCTCGACCTGCGCGAGCTCGCCGTTCCGACGCTCGTGCTCGAGGACACCGCCACGGTGGCCCAGCTCGACGCGGGGCTCGGCGGGCGCTCGGCCGCCGTCGTCCTGGTCCGGGCCGGCCGGCCGGTCGCCCTGCTGGACCCCGACGCCGTGCGCGAGGTGCCCTACGAGGCCCGCGCCGTGACGCCGGTGAGCGCCGTCGCCCGCCACCTCGCGCCCCAGCAGGTGGTCACTGCCACGACGGGCGCGGCCGCCCTCGCCGCGGTGAGCGCGGCCCAGCAGCACGGGCCGGTCGTCGTCCTGTACGACGGCATCACCGTCCTCGGTGTGGTCGAGGTCGCCGCGGTGGCGCGGGCCGTGCGGGCGCGCCGACCGTAGACTCGCCCGTCGTGACCAGCGAGCCCGACACCCAGCCGACCACCGCCCCGGACGCCACGGCGGCCGCCCCCTCCCCGCACGGCGCCGAGGTGGACCTGCCGGGCGCCGATACGGCTCTGCCGGGCGCCGAGGCGGACCTGCCCGGCGGCGCCGAGGCGGACCTGCCCGGCGGCCCCGCGCGGCGCCGCGGCCCGCTGCGGGCGGGCGAACGCGTGCAGCTGACCGACACCAAGGGCCGGCTCCACACGATCCTGCTCACCGTCGACGGGTACTTCCAGTCCCAGCGCGGCTCGTTCCGGCACACCGAGCTCATCGGCCGGCCCGAGGGCACGGTGCTGACCACCGCCACCGGCCACCAGCTGCTCGCGCTGCGGCCGCTGCTGAGCGACTACGTCCTGTCCATGCCGCGCGGCGCCGCCGTGGTCTACCCCAAGGACGCCGCGCAGATCGTCCAGATGGGCGACATCTTCCCCGGCGCCACCGTGGTCGAGGCCGGCGTGGGCTCCGGCGCGCTGTCGATGAGCCTGCTCTCCGCGGTCGGCGAGCGGGGGCACCTGATCTCGGTCGAGCGTCGCGAGGACTTCGCCGACATCGCGATCGGCAACGTCGAGTCGTGGTTCGGCGGCCCGCACCCCGCCTGGGAGGTGCGCACCGGCGACCTCGCCGACGTTCTGCCCGACGCCGTCGAGCCCGGCTCCGTGGACCGGATGGTGCTGGACATGCTGGCGCCCTGGGAGAACCTCGCCGTCGCCGCGGACGCGCTCGCGCCGGGCGGGGTCCTCACCGCGTACGTCGCGACCACCACCCAGCTGAGCCGGTTCGCCGAGTACGTCCGCGCCACCGAGGCGTTCACCGAGCCCCAGGCGTGGGAGACCATGGTGCGCACCTGGCACCTCGAGGGGCTGTCGGTGCGCCCGGACCACCGGATGATCGGGCACACCGGGTTCCTCGTCACCACCCGCCGGCTCGCGCCCGGGAACACCCCGCAGCAGCGCACGCGCCGCCCCGCGAAGGGCGCCTACCCGACCGAGGGGGACTGGACGCCGGAGGACGTGGGGGAGCGGGCGATCTCGGAGAAGAAGATCCGCCGCGTGCGCCGCGACATCCACCGCCGGGCGGAGATCGAGCAGACCGGGATGGCGTCCCGCCCGGGGCCGCGGCCGGGCGAGGCACCGGTCGACCCGCTCAGCCACCCGGAGGAGTAGGCCGGAGCGCCGGCCGCACCCGCCGAGACCGGCGTCACCCCGACGGCGTGATCGCGGTGTCGGTGCCAGCGCATAGGCTGGTCGGCGTCGATCGAGGAGGGACCGTCATGGCAGAGGCCGACCGCTTCAGCGAGGGTCGTGCGCGCGAGCTCGAGCAGCAGGCCATCTCGCTCGCGAGCAAGAACGAGCGGCTCGCGCAGGCGCTCGACACCGCGCGCCAGCGGCTCGTCCAGCTCCAGGAGCAGCTCGACTCGATCTCCAAGCCCCCGGGCTCCTACGGCACCTTCCTCGCCGCTCATCTCGACGAGCGCGAGGCCGACGTCTTCGTCGGCGGCCGCAAGATGCGCCTCGCCGTCTCCGCCGCCGTCCCGCTCGGCGCCCTTCACCCGGGCCAGGAGGTGCGCCTGAACGAGCAGCTCCTCGTCATCGGCGCCGGCTCGTACGAGAGCACCGGCGAGATCGTCACCGTCAAGGAGGTCCTCGACGGCGACCGTGTGCTGGTCCTGGCCCGCGCCGACGACGAGCGCGTCATGCGCCTGGCCGGCCCGCTGCTGACGTCGGGCGTGCGCGTGGGCGACGCCCTGACCGCGGACTTCCGCACCGGCTTCGTCTCCGAGCGCGTGGTGCGCTCCGAGGTCGAGGAGCTCCTCCTGGAGGAGGTCCCGGACACCGACTACTCCGACATCGGCGGCCTCGGCCCGCAGATCGAGCAGATCCGGGACACCGTCGAGCTGCCCTTCCTCCACCCCGACCTCTACCGCGAGCACGGCCTGAAGCCGCCGAAGGGCGTGCTGCTCTACGGCCCGCCCGGGTGCGGCAAGACGCTCATCGCCAAGGCGGTGGCCACCTCCCTGGCGACGACGGCGGAGGCCCGCCGCACCGAGCGCGGCGAGGCGCCCGCCGGGCGGGCGGACGGCCCGCGCAGCTACTTCCTCAACATCAAGGGCCCGGAGCTGCTCAACAAGTACGTGGGCGAGACCGAGCGGCAGATCCGGGTGATCTTCGCCCGCGCCCGCGAGAAGGCCAGCCGCGGCATCCCCGTGGTGATCTTCTTCGACGAGATGGAGTCCCTGTTCCGCACCCGCGGCACGGGCGTGAGCTCCGACGTCGAGACCACGGTGGTCCCGCAGCTGCTCAGCGAGATCGACGGCGTGGAGAAGCTCGAGAACGTCATCGTCATCGGCGCCTCCAACCGCGAGGACATGATCGACCCGGCGATCCTGCGACCGGGCCGCCTGGACGTGAAGATCAAGATCGAGCGGCCCGACGCCGAGGGCGCGCGGGAGATCTTCGCCAAGTACCTCACCACGAACCTCCCGCTGCACGAGGACGAGCTGGCCCGGCACGACGGCGACCCGGCCGCGACCGTGGAGGCGATGATCGACACGGTCGTGGAGGCCCTGTACGCCACGAGCGCCGAGACCGAGTTCCTCGAGGTCACCTACGCCAGCGGCGACAAGGAGGTCCTGCACTTCAAGGACTTCGCCTCCGGCGCCATGATCGCCAACGTCGTCGACCGCGCGAAGAAGCGGGCCATCAAGGACCTGCTCGCCTCGGGCGGGCGGGGGCTGCGCACCGAGCACCTGCTCGCCGCGCTGTCCGCGGAGATGCGCGAGAACGAGGACCTGCCCAACACCACCAACCCCGACGACTGGGCCCGGGTGAGCGGGAAGAAGGGCGAGCGCATCACCTACCTGCGCACGCTCGGCCGCGACGCTGGCGCCCCGGCCGCGGCGTCGCCCGCCCCCGGGCACGGCCGCACCGGCGTCGTCGCGCTCGGTGGCGAGATGTCCGAGGACGGCATCGAGACGATCACCCCGGTCCCCGGGTACCTGTAGAGCGCGAGGGAAACACGTGAGCGTGCACCGCCCGATGGGCATCGAGACCGAGTACGGCCTCATCGAGCCCGGCAACCCGGACGCGAACCCGATGGTGCTCTCCGCGCACGTCGTCGCCGCGTACGCCTCCCACCCCGGCAGCGCCGGCCGCGGCGGCCACGTGCGGTGGGACTACGCCGGGGAGGACCCGCTGGCCGACGCCCGCGGGTTCCGCCTCGACCGCGCGGCCGCCCACCCGTCCCAGCTCACCGACGACCCCGACGCCCCGGCCCCCGCGGCCGACGACGGCGCCGCCTCCTCGCCCGGCGTGCGGACCACCCACGTGCGCCGCCCGAGCGAGGCGGAGGCGGCGCTGCCCACCGCCCACAACGCCGTCCTCAGCAACGGCGCCCGGCTCTACGTCGACCACGCGCACCCCGAGTACTCCAGCCCCGAGGTCACCAATCCGCTCGACGCGGTGCGGTGGGACCGCGCCGGCGAGCTCGTCATGCGCGGCGCCATGGACGCCCTGCGCGAGGTGCCCACGCTGCCCGACGTGGTGCTGTACAAGAACAACGTCGACGGCAAGGGGGCCGCGTACGGCACCCACGAGAACTACCTCGTCGACCGGTCGGTGAACTTCGGCGACATCATCCGCTACCTCACCCCGTTCTTCGTCACCCGGCCGATCTTCTGCGGCGCGGGCCGGGTGGGCATCGGGCAGCGCAGCCAGACCCCGGGCTTCCAGATGTCCCAGCGCGCGGACTACGTGGAGAACGACGTCGGCCTGGAGACCACCTTCAACCGGCCGATCATCAACACCCGCGACGAGCCGCACGCGGACGCCGACCGGTTCCGGCGCCTGCACGTCATCGGCGGGGACGCGAACCTCTTCGACGTGTCCACCTACCTGAAGATGGGCACCACCTCGCTGGTGCTGTGGCTGCTCGAGTCCGGCGCCGTGCCGATGGCGCTCGACGCGCTGATGATCGCCAACCCGGTGGGGGAGACCTGGGACGTCAGCCACGACACGACGCTGACGCACCGGCTCACCCTCTCCGACGGGCGGGAGATGACGGCGCTGGAGATCCAGCGCGAGTACCTCGCCGTCGTCGCCGACGCGGTCCGGCAGGCCGCCCCCGCCGCCGGGGTGGACCCGGCGACGGCGGACGTCGTCGAGCGCTGGGGCGGGGTGCTGGACCGCCTGGCCACCGACCCGGCCAGCGCGGCCGCCGAGGTCGAGTGGGTGGCCAAGAAGCAGCTGCTCGAGGGCATGCGCCGCCGCGAGTCCCTGCCCTGGGACCACCCCAAGCTGCAGGCGTTCGACCTGCAGTGGGCCGACCTGCGCCCGGAGCGCTCCATCGTCGGTCGCCTCGCCGCGGCCGGCCGGGTGGAGCGGCTGTTGCCCGACGCCGACGTCGCGGCCGCCGAGCACACCCCGCCGGCGGACACCCGGGCCTGGTTCCGCGGGCAGGTCGTCGCCCGTTACCCCGGGCAGGTGGCCGGGGCGAGCTGGGAGTCGGTGGTGCTCGACGTGCCGGAGAACGAGCACCTCGTCCGGGTGCCGATGAACGATCCGTTGCGCGGGACCCGCGCGCACGTCGGGGCGCTCCTGGAACGGTCCGCCACCGCTGCCGAGCTGCTCGAGAACCTCACGGCGCCCCCGGTCTCCTAGCGCGTCGGCGAGCACCCGGCGGGGTGCGGGCTAGCGTGGCGGCATGGATCTGCAGCTGGCGGGACGTGTGGTGCTCGTCGTGGGAGGGACCGGGCTGATCGGCGGCGCGGTCGTCGAACGCCTCCGCGCGGAGGGGGCCGTCGCGGTAGCCGCGTCGCGCGGCGGGAGCGGCGGCGTCGTCCTTGACGCCCGGGACGACGCGTCCGTCTCCGCGGGGATCTCGACGGTCCTCGCCGAGCACGGCCGGCTGGACGGCGTCGTCGTCGCGGCGGCGCCGAGCGCGCAGACCCTCGACCCCGCGCGCAGCTCCGACCCGCGGCAGGTGCTCGAGGCCGTGGACGCCAAGGCGCTGGGCTTCCTCCGGGTCGCGAACGCCGCGCTGCCGGTCATGACCGACGCCGGCTACGGCCGGATCGTCGGGGTCGCCGGGCAGAACGCCTTCGTCACGGGGAACGTCACGGGGTCGGTGCGCAACGCGGCGCTCATCATCACCGCGAAGAACCTCGCCGACTCCGTCGCCGGCACGGGTGTCACGGTCAACACCGTCAGTCCCGGCACCGTCCGTGAGGATCCCACCCCGCAGGTGGGAAGTGCCCAGGCGGGCGAGGCCCGCCCCTCCGAGGTGGCGGCCCTGATCGCGTTCCTCGTCTCACCGACCGCCGGGGCCATCTCCGGCGAGTCGATCGCCGTCGGCCACCGCGTCCGCGGGGTCACCTCCATGTGACCGCCCGCACCGGGGCCGGCGACCCACGACTTCCCGACGAGTCGGGAGAGACGCTCTAGGATCGGTAGCACCTAGGAGGGGAGCACGACATGGCAGAGCAGGAGCAGCGCCGCACGACCCGTCGCGACGACCCGGGCGTCGAGCCCATCGACCCGCCCGTCGCCGCCGCCGGGCAGGTTCGCACCCAGGAGGTCGACGACCTCCTCGACGAGATCGACTCCGTCCTGGAGGCCAACGCCGAGACCTTCGTGCAGGGTTTCGTGCAGAAGGGCGGGCAGTGACGGCGAGGCGGATCTTCGGCGTCGAGACCGAGTACGGCATCACCTGCGCCCCGCCCGCCGGGCGGGGCGCAGGTGCGCGCGGTGCCGGTCCGGCGCCCGGCGGCAGCGATAACGGGGGCAGCGGCAGCGGTAACGGGGGCAGCCGCAACGGCACCGGCGGCGACGACGCCGTCCCGCCCGCCGTCGTCACCGCCGACGACGCCGCCCGCTACCTCTTCCGCAAGGTGGTCCAGTGGGGCCGCTCCTCCAACGTCTTCCTGCGCAACGGCGCCCGGCTCTACCTCGACGTCGGGTCCCACCCGGAGTACGCCACCGCCGAGTGCGACGACGTCCGCCAGCTCGTGGCCAACGACCGCGCCGGCGAGGCGATCCTCGACGAGATGACGGAGGACGCCAACGCCCTCCTCGCCGAGGAGGGCGTGCCCGGAACCATCCACCTGTTCAAGAACAACGTCGACTCGGCCGGCAACTCCTTCGGCTGCCACGAGAACTACCTCGTGCGCCGTCGTCGCGACTTCCAGGCCATGGGCGAGGCGCTGGTCCCGTTCTTCATCACCCGGCAGATCCTCACCGGCGCCGGCCACATCCGGGCGCGGGCGGGCGGCGGCGCGTCCTACGCGTTCTCCCAGCGCGCCGACCAGATGTGGGACGCCATGAGCTCGGCGACCACCCGCTCCCGGCCGATCATCAACACCCGCGACGAGCCGCACGCCGACGCCGACCTGTACCGGCGCATGCACGTGATCGTCGGCGACTCCTCGGTGGCGGAGACCACGACGATGCTCAAGGTCGGGATGACCGACCTGCTGCTCGGCATGCTCGAGGACGGGGTGCGGGTGCGCGACCTCGCGCTGGCGGAGCCGATGCGCGCCATCCGCGAGATCTCCCACGACATGACGGCGACCAGCCCCGTCGAGCTGGCCAGCGGCCGGCGCATGAGCGCCCTGCAGCTGCAGGAGGAGTTCCTCGCCCGCGTCACCGCCTACCTCGACTCCACCGGGCAGACGGCGGACCTCACCGACGTCCAGCGGCGGGTGCTGGAGCTGTGGGAGCGGGGCCTGCGCGCCCTCCGCGAGCAGGACCCGAGCCTGGTCGACACCGAGCTCGACTGGGCGATCAAGGCCCGGCTCCTGGACCGCTACCGGGCCAAGCACACCCTGGGCCTCGACGACCCGCGCGTGGCACGGCTGTCGCTGGCCTACCACGACATCTCCCCGCAGCGGGGCCTGGCCACCACGCTGGCCCGGCGCGGGCTCATGGCGCGCCTGACCACCGACGAGGAGGTCGCCGACGCCGTGGCGAACCCGCCCGCGAGCACCCGCGCCCGCCTGCGCGGGGAGTTCGTGGCCGCCGCGCAGGAGAAGCGCCGGGACATCACCGTGGACTGGGTGCACCTGAAGATCAACGACGCCGCCCAGCGCACCGTGGTGCTCAAGGACCCGTTCTCCCCGGTCGACGAGCGCGTCGACGCCCTGCTGGCCGCGCTGCGGGTCTGAGAGCGGCGCGCCGCCGGACGGGCGGGGGAGTTCGGGGAGCCGGTCGGCCGGGACGTAGGCTGCTGGGGTGAAGTTTGACCTGACGAACCGCCGGCGCGGAGCCTGGAGCCGGATCGCGGCGCTCGTGGCGATGCTGCTGACGTCGGTGCTCCTGGTCGCGTGCACCGAGGACCCGGTCAAGAACGAGGAGGAGGTCGCCGGGGTGACCGTCTCCGGCGCGTTCGGCTCGGTGCCGGTGGTGACCTTCGACCCGCCGCTCCCGCTCGAGGGCGCGACGGTCGAGACGCTGATCGAGGGCGACGGGCGTGAGCTGGCCGAGGGAGCACCCATCCTTCTGAGCCTGACCGCGTACGACGGCGACGACGGCGGCCTGGTCGAGGGCCGCGACGTCGGCATCGCCCGGACCCTCATGCTCACCCCGGAGGACGTCGGCGAGGACCTGTTCCCGGTGCTCTCCGGCGCGCGGGAGGGCAGCCGGATCCTCGTGCAGCAGCCGATCGAGGAGGACGGCGAGCAGCGCATGCTCGTCCTCGTCCTCGACGCGCTGTACACGCAGGCCCGCGGGGAGGCACTCGCGCCGCGCGACGGGCTGCCCACCGTCACCCTCGGCGACGACGGCGCCCCCTCCATC
The DNA here is from genome assembly GCF_023148685.1 of Georgenia sp. EYE_87. Classification (GTDB taxonomy): domain Bacteria; phylum Actinomycetota; class Actinomycetes; order Actinomycetales; family Actinomycetaceae; genus Georgenia. The sequence continues at coordinate 86,048 of NZ_JAHXNL010000001.1, forward strand.
GCAGTGCCCGACGCGGAGCCGCCGGCCGCGCTCGTCGTGGCCCCGCTGATCCGGGGCGAGGGGCAGCAGGTCCGCCCGGGGCAGGACGTGACGGTGCAGTACACCGGCGTCGAGTGGGAGTCGGGCGAGCCGTACGACTCCACGTGGGAGGGCGGCAAGGTGCCGCAGACCGTCCGGCTGGACGAGACCATCGACGGCCTGCGCGACGGCCTGGTCGACCAGCCCGTCGGGTCCCAGGTGCTGCTCGTGATCCCGCCCGGCCAGGCGCACGGCACGGACACGCTCGTGCTCGTCGTGGACATCCTCGCCGCCTCGGGCGGGGACGAGGGGTCCGTGGTCGGCGGGGCGGAGGGGACCGCGCCGCCGACGGAGGCGCCGACGGCCGGGGAGACGCCCGCCGGCTGACCCTGAGCGTGAGGCCCGCGGCGGTCTTGCTGCTGGGGCCGGGCAGGGAGCGCGCCAGATCGCCCCCGGGGGTGTGGGGTCTTCAGCCCGTGCGGAGCATGAGGTCGGCCGCCGACCGGGCGTCCCGCGCCTCGAGCAGGGCCCGCTCCTGCGCTGCCCACTCCTCCCACAGCGCGCCCCAGGTGCCGCCGTCGCGCGCCATGGCCCGGGCCCGGCGCACGTCCTCCGGCGCCTCCAGCCACACCAGCACGTCCACGAACGGCGCGCAGATCGCCGAGCCCGCGCCGCAGCCCTCCACGACGAGCACGCGCGGCAGCGGCCGGCCCGGAGCGGGCACCGTGACCGCCCCGTCCACGCGCCCGGCGTGCCAGTCGTAGCGCCGAACCCGCCCGGCCCGGCCGCGCGAGAGCGGCTCGAGGACCCCCGCGGCCACGGCGCCCAGCCCGACGGCGAGGCCGTGCCAGCCCCGGTAGGCCTCCTCCAGCGCCAGGACGACGACGGCGCCGGGCTCGCCCAGCCCCGGCTCGGCGGCGAGCCGGCCGGCCAGGTCGGCCGCCAGGTCGGACTTCCCCGAGCCGGAGCGGCCGTCGACGCCGACCACGAGCGGGCGGTCCGCCGTCGGGCCGGGGCGTGCCGCGAGCGCCGCACGCACCAGCGGGACGACGGCGGCGCCGTCGGGACGTGGCGTTCGTCGCGGTTCCTGGTCCGTCATGACGGTCGACGCTACCGGCCGGATAGCCTCTACCGTGCGGCGCGTGAGGGTCAGGTGGCCGCGGAGGAGGAACTGATGAGTGTCGCGGTCCGCGTCATCCCGTGCCTGGACGTGGCCGACGGGCGCGTGGTCAAGGGCGTGAACTTCCGAGGGCTGCGCGACGCCGGCGATCCCGTCGAGCTCGCGCGCCGCTACGACGCCGAGGGCGCGGACGAGATCACGTTCCTCGACGTCTCCGCCTCCGCCGAGGCGCGCGCCACCACGATGGAGGTGGTCTCCCGCACCGCCGAGCAGGTCTTCGTGCCGCTGACCGTGGGCGGCGGCGTGCGCTCCGTCGAGGACGTCTCCCGCCTCCTCAAGGCCGGCGCCGACAAGGTGGGCGTCAACACCGCCGCGATCGCCCGGCCCGAGCTCATCAGCGAGATCGCCGAGCGCTTCGGCCGCCAGGTGCTCGTGCTCTCCGTCGACGCCCGCCGCTGCCAGGGCGAGACCGTGACTCCCTCGGGCTACGAGGTCACCACGCACGGCGGCCGCACCGGCACCGGCATCGACGCCGTCGAGTGGGCGGCGCGCGGCGCGGAGCTCGGCGCCGGCGAGATCCTGCTGAACTCCATGGACGCCGACGGCACCACCGGCGGGTTCGACCTGCAGATGCTCGACGACGTCCGCTCGCGCGTGAACGTCCCGCTGATCGCCTCCGGCGGCGCCGGCACCGCCGCGCACTTCACCCAGGCCGCGCAGCACGGCGCCGACGCGGTGCTGGCCGCGTCGGTGTTCCACTTCGGCACCCTGACGGTCGGCCAGGTCAAGGACGAGATGCGGGCCGCGGGCCTCGAGATCCGCTGAAGGGGTGACCTTCGGCCCTCGCGGGGGCCGGTCGCCCGTGCCTAGCGTGGGTGGCAGGTGGACGACCCGAGGGAGGTCCACATGTCACAGCAGGTGCGCGAGCGCCCCGCCGTCGGCGCGCGGCGGCTCGGCTACACGATCGCCGTGGTGGTCAACGCGGCGATGCTCTACGCGGTCAACGTCGTGCCCGGCTGGGAGGTGCTGCCGTTCCTGACGGCGGACACCGCCGCCGTCATCCCCGCGGTGAACGCGTCGATGGCGGTGGGGCTCGTGGCGAACGCCCTCTACGCCGTCCACGACCCGCCCTGGTTCAAGGCGTTCGGCGACGCCGTCACCACCGTCGTCGGCCTGGTCGCCGTGGTGCGGCTGTGGCAGGTCTTCCCGTTCGACTTCGGTGCCGCCACCTTCGACTGGGAGCTGCTGGTGCGCTGGGTCCTGGTGGTGGGGATCGTCGGCAGCGTCATCGCCATCGTGGTCGCGCTGGTCTCGCTGGTGCGGGCGGCGGCAGGCTCGGCCGCCGGCGGCCCCGCGCCGAGAACGTCCTAGGTGCCGGTCCGGAGGCACGGACGAGCAGTCAGGGCCTGCTCGCCGGGGACTGGCGCGCGGGCGGGGGCGGCGAGTGCGGCGGGGACTGGGGCGCGGGCGGGGGCGGCGTGGACTGGCGCGCGGGCGCGGCCGGCAGGTGCGCCAGGACCTCCGGGGGCGAGCCGGTGTGGACCACGGTGAGGGCGGACGTCGGCCGCGTCAGCGCGACGTAGAGGTCGTTGAGCCCGCGCTCCGCCGCGAGGATCCCGGCGGGCTCGGCCACGACCACCGCGTCGAACTCGAGCCCCTTGGCCTCGGCCGGGGAGAGGACGACGACGTCGGCGCGCAGGTCCACCGCCCCAGGCCGGGTGCCCAGCGCCGCGGCGAGCTCGGCGACGCGGTCGGCCGGGGCGATCACCCCGGCCCGGTCCCCGCCCCGCCGCGCCCGCTGGACGACGGCCGCGACGGCGTCGGCCAGCCCGCCGGCGGAGGCGACCACCCGGGTGGGCACGGCGCCGGTCGACCGTGCGCACAGCGGGGCCCGGGCGGCGGGGTCGAGCGCACGGAGCACCGGCACCGCGGCGTCCATGATCTCCCGCGGCGTGCGGTAGCTGACGGTCAGCTCGGCCCGCCGCACCCGGGCGGAGGTGTGCGGCGCCAGCGCCGCCTCCCAGTGCTCCACCGCAGTCGGGCCGGAGGCCTGGTGCACGTCGCCCACCACGGTCATCGACCCGGACGGGCAGCGCCGGAACAGGGCGCGCCACGTCATCGCGGAGAGCTCCTGCGCCTCGTCGACGATCACGTGCCCGTACACCCAGGTCCGGTCCTCGGCCGCCCGCTCGGCGAAGCTGCGCCGGTCCGTCTCGGCGTGCCGACGGGCGAGCTCGTCGTCGCTGAGAAGCGCTGCGGCGCTGACGGCGTCGCCGTCGCCCTCCTCGACCAGCAGGTCGTTCGCGCGCAGCACCTGGCGGGCGAACCGGGCGTTCTCCCGGCGCCGCGCCTCCTCCCGTGCGCGGGCGGCGGAGTCGTCCACGCCGAGCAGCTCGGCCGCCTCGTCGAGGAGCGGGACGTCGGCGACGCACCACGCCTTGCCCACGTCGCGGCGCAGCAGCGCTCGCTCGTCACCCGTGAGCAGGCCCCCCGCGGCGGACGCCAGCAGCCCGGGGTCGGTGTAGAGGTCCCACAGCAGGCCCTCGGGGGTCAGCTGCGGCCAGAGGCCCTCGAGCACGGCCGCCACGCGCGGGTCCGCGAGCAGGTCGCGCTCGACGAGCGGCAGCTCGTGCGCCGCGGCGAGCCCGTCGATCTCGCTGCCGGCGGCGTCCACCCGGCTCAGGACGGCGTCCGGGTTCCGCGCCAGCGCGGCGTCGACGGCGGCGAGCTCGTCCTCGAGCCCCTCCTCGACGTCCTGCAGCAGCCGGTACCCCGCCCCGATGACCTCCAGCGCCAGCGCGGTGAGCACCTCGGCGCGGAAGTGGCGGCGGGCCTCGTTGTGCGCCCGCCCGGAGCGGCGGGCCCGGTCAGCCGCGGCCTGCAGCAGGTGGGCCGGCAGGTCGTACTCGTCGCCCTCGAAGGTGACGACCACGTCGCGGTCGGACCCCTGCCGGGCGCGCACCGCCCGGGCGAGGACGTCCGCCATCACGGCGTCGCCCTTGAGTCGCTCGACCGCCGGGTCCTCCCGCCGGGTCGCGACGACCCCGGGGACCAGCGCCTCGGGCGTGGTGAGCACCACCTGCGTCTCCCCGAGGGAGGGGAGCACCTGCTCGATGTAGTCCAGGAAGGTCGGTGTCGGGCCGACGACGAGCACGCCCCGCGGGCCGATCGAGGGCTGGGCGTACAGGAGGTAGGCCGCGCGGTGCAGCGCCACGGCCGTCTTGCCGGTGCCGGGCCCGCCCTGCACCACGAGCACCCCGTCCGCGCTCGCGCGCACGATCTCGTCCTGCTCCACCTGCAGGGTGGTGACGATGTCCTTCATCCTGCCGGTGCGGTGCTCGGCGAGGGCGGCCATGAGCGCTCCCTCGCCCTGCAGCCGGACGGTGCCGCGGGCGGCGTCGAGGTCGAGCAGCTCGTCCTCGAGCGCCTCCACCCGGCGGCCGGCGGTGCGCAGGTGCCGGCGCCGCAGGACGCCGTGGTTGTCCGCGGGGGTGGCCACGTAGAACGGCCGCGCGCCGGGGGCGCGCCAGTCCAGCAGCAGCGGGGTGCGCTCGGGGGCGGGGCCGCGCAGCCCCGTCCTGCCCACGTAGCGCACCTGCCCGTCGGTCAGGTCGAGGCGGCCGAAGCACAGCCCGTTCTCCGCGTGGTCCAGGGCGACGGCGCGCTCCGTGAGGCGGTCGACCCGCGCCTCGCGGTCGACGAGGTCGCGGGCCGAGGCGCCGCGCTCGCGCAGGGCGGCGGTCAGCTCGGCGGCGACCTCCGCGCGCAGCTCGTCCACCCGGGCGTACAGGCGGTCCAGGTGCTCCTGCTCGTGCTCGAGCTCGGTCACGGGCCCCCTCTCGTGGGTCTGGTGGGCAAGGTGCGGTCGGGACGCGGAGTGCCGGGCCGGTCGACCGGGCCTGCCCGGACTCCGTAGACGCTCGCCGCCGGCGGCGCGCCGTCGAGGGTACCGGTTCGCCGCCTGGCAGCATCTTGCGCTCGTGAGCACACCCTCCGTCCCGCTGACCGCGGCGCTCGGCGGACGGCTGCTGCGAGCCGCGGCCGACCCGTGGCACCGCACGCTCGGCCCGGTGATCGCGGCCTTCGTCCTCATGGCGGCGGTCGGCATCGCCTCCGACACCGCCGCCTGCACGGCGGCCGCGCCGTGCGGCCCGGACCACGTGGGGGCGTCCGGGTTCGGGCTGCTCCTGGCGTCGGCGCTCGTCGTGCGGGTGTCGGGGCTCGTCGGCGTCGCGGCCGGAGTCGGGGCCATGACGATCGGTCTCGCGACGGGCGGCCTCAACTCGACCGGTTCACCCGCGGTGGTCGGCACCCTGGTGGTGTACGTCGCCGCTCTGGTCTGGGCGGCGCGGCGTCGCGGCCGTCTGCACCGGGCGCCGCTGACCCTCCTCCTCGCGGCGGGGGCACCGACGCTCGTCCCGTCCGCGCTCGGCGTCCGGCGCGGCCGCGCTCGGCTGTCGCGCCTGCCGCTGGCGGCGGCCGCCGCCCTCGCCGTCGCCGCGGCCGCCCTCGTCTGGTACGGCGTCGGGCTCGGGCAGCGGGCCGCCGCCGAGGAGGCGGCCGCCCCCGCCGTCGTGGGCACGGTCGCCGCCCACGTGGACGAGTTCGTCATCGCCGTCTCGGCCCCCGGCCGTCCGGGCACCACCGAGATCGACACCCTCGACGCGGCCCAGTACCCGGTCGGCTCCCGGCAGCCCGTGTGGCTGCTCCCAGACGACGACATGCGCCTGCTCGCCGAGCCGTACGACGGGACCGCGCTGGACGTGCCGGCCGCGCTCGCCGCCGCCCTGGCCACCGCCCTGGTGGCGAGGGCCGCACGGCAGCGCCGCGAGCGGGCCGCCTTCGACGCTCAGCCGCAGCCGGTGACCACGGCGCTGGCCCGGCGCTCCGCCGTCGACGGCGCACTCCTCTACCCGTCGGCGAGCAGCTCCGGCACGGCGGCCCTGGTCGATCTGCCCCCACCGGGACCCCTCCCGGGTCCGCGCCTCCCGGGCACGCCCGACGCGGGCGACCACGAGGCGCCCGGCCCGACGGAGGACGAGGAGCACGAGCTGGACGAGGAGCTCCCGCCGCTCGAGCCGGTGACCGTCATCGGGGTGCCCGCCCCGGGCCACTGGGTGGCGACGCGGTGGTCCGACGGCACGGTGGACGGACCCGTGCGCGCCGGGCGTGACGAGTCCCAGCTGCCGGCGGGCACGGAGGACGAGATGGACGAGCTGGTGCTGCGCGGGTTCTCCCCGGGCGATCTCGCCCCGCGGGACCGGTCGGGGCCGGTCATGCAGGGGCAGCACCGGGTGCCGGTCTGGGCCCAGCTGGTGCGCGTCGCCCTGGCCCTGCTCGTGACCGCCGTCGGAGACCCGCTGCTCGACCTGGTCCTGGGCTGGACCGGGCTCGGTGCCCGCGTCGCCGGCGCGGTCGCCGGCCTCCTCGCGCTCGAGCTCACCTGGCGGTTCGCCGTCCGCCCGCGGCTGAGCTGGGACGGCGCCGGCATCCGGGCGGTCGGCCCGTTCGGCCCGCTGCTCGTCGTGCCGTGGCCGGCGCTGCACGGGGCGATCGCGGACGGGAGCGAGATCCGTCTCCTGCTGGCGCCCGATCCCGCGGAACGGCTCGACCCCCAGGAGGCCCACGGGCTGGGTGACGACGAGAAGGACGACTTCTCCGGGGACGACGACGGCGAGTTCTACGACGAGTTCTACGACGTGATCGAGCTCTCCACCGCCAGCCCCCGGTCCGGGCCGCTGCACACCGGCTGGCGCACCGCGGCCCAGCTCCGTGCCGTGCTGCTCTCCGCCCGCCGGCACGCGACCGGCGGCGCGGTGGACGCCGAGGCCGAGATCGCCGCCGAGCCCCCGCCGCGGCGCCCCTGGGGCGTGCTCGCGCTCTGGGCCCTCGTCGTCGTGGTCGCGTACCTCTACGGCTGACCCGGACGCGGTCCTCGGTGCCGCCGGATCAGCGCGTGCGGCGCACGCCCAGGGTCGCGGTCCCGTCGCCGTTCCAGTCGCCGACCAGGACCGTGTCGCTCGCCCGCCCGTAGGCGAGCTCGAGGTCGGCCGACCCGCCCGCGATCGTGTTCTTCACGTGGTAGACGTTCCCGCGGCGCACGGCGAGCGAGCTGCCGCCCCGCCCGTCCCAGTCCCCGGAGAGGACGACGTCGTCGGGCCGGCCGTAGTTCACGACCGTGTCGGCGGGCCCGGCGGAGACGGAGTTCTTGAGGTGGTACTCCCGGCCGCGGCGCACGGCGAACGTGTGGTCGCCGTCGCCGTCCCAGTCGCCGACGAGCACCTCGTCACCGGCCCGGCCGTAGACGACGACCCGGTCGGCCGGCCCCCCGGAGACGGAGTTCTTGACGTGGTAGACGTTCCCGCGGCGCACGGTGAGGGTGTCCACGCCGTCGCCGTCCCAGTCGCCGACCAGGACGACGTCGTCCGGGCGGCCGTAGGCGAAGACCTGGTCGGCGGTCCCGCGCTGGCTGTCGGCGACGTAGAAGACGTTCCCGCGCCGCACCGCCAGGGTGTCCCTGCCGTCGCCGTCCCAGTCGCCCACGTAGGCACCGTCGCCGGCCCTGCCGTAGGTGAAGACGTGGTTCGCGGACGCGCTCCAGGCGTCGTTGAGGTAGAAGGTGACCGACCCGTCGGTGCCGGGCTGCGGGACCGGCGCGGTGGGCACCGGCGCGGAGGCGAGGGCCCCGACGGCGAGCGCGCCCGAGGTCGCGCCGGCGAACTGCCCGACGCGGGCGCTGACGCGCACGTCGAACGGCCCGGACCCGGGCACGGTGACCGTGGCGCGCGGGCTGGGCGAGACCGCGTCCGCGGCGACGCCCCACGACCCGCCGGCGGGGCGGACCTCGACGACGTAGTCCGTCGGGGCCACCAGCGCCCCGGCCGGGGCCGCCCACGCGAACGTCGCCGAGGTCCCGCTGCGGGACGTCAGGGCCACGCCGGTCGGCGCACCGGCGGTGAGCGATGCGCCCACCGTCAGGACGCGGTTGACCACGGACCGGGAGTCGGCGACCGCCCCGGCGGCGGCGCCGTCCAGCGCGGCCGCCACCTGCGCCGGGGTGGCGCGGGGGTGCTGACCGAGGTAGACGGCGGCGGCCCCGGCCACGTGCGGGCTCGCCATCGAGGTGCCGTCCATGACGGTGTAGTAGTCGGCCTGCAGGTCCAGGGAAGCGATCTCCTGGCCGGGGGCGAAGATGTCCAGGCACCCGCCCCAGTTGGAGAAGGGCGCCCGGGCGTCACCCGGGGTGCTCGCGCCGACCGTGTAGGAGCCCGGGGCGCGGGCCGGCGAGCTGCTGCACGCGTCGCGGTCCTCGTTCCCGGCGGCCACGACGACGAAGAGGCCCGCCCGGGTGACCGACGCGACGGCGGCGTCGAGGGTGGAGTCGGGCACGTCCGTCCCGAAGCTGAGGTTGAGCACGCCCGGCGTACCGGCGGGATGGGTGGCCAGGACCCAGTCGATGCCGGCGAGCACCGTGGAGGTGCTGCCGTAGCCGGTGCAGTCGAGGACCCGCACCGGCACGACGGTGGCGCCCTCCGCCACCCCGAAGGTCCGGCTCGCGACCGTGCCGGCGACGTGGGTGCCGTGGCCGTTGCAGTCGGCGGAGCTGCCGCCGAGCGCGGAGTAGCCGGGCGCCAGGCGCGTGAGGTCGGACTGGGTGGTGACCACGCCGGTGTCCAGGATGTACGTGCGCACGCCGAGGCCCGCGGACGGCGACTCCAGGTACCGGCCGTCGAGCGGGAGGGTGCGCTGGTCGATGCGGTCCAGGCCCCACGACGTCGCCACCCCGGTCGCGCCGACCCGGCCGGCGGCCGCCACCCGCTCGACCGGCTCGCTGATCCTGACCGGGTTGTCCGGGTGGACGACGGCGACGCCGGGCAGGTCCGACACGCGCCGCGCGTCGTCCTGGTCCAGCGTCACCGCGAACCCGTCGACCGCCTCGGCGAACTCGGCGTCGGGCTCGACCCCCATCTCGTCCAGGGCCGCCCGGATCTCGTCCTGCTCGCCGGCGTCGACGCGGACCACCCAGCTCTCCGGCTCGGCCGGTTGGGCGGACGTCGGTGGGGCGAGGAGCACGGGTCCGACCAGGGCGGCCGCGGCGGCCGCGAGGACGGGCTTCACGAGGCGCACTGCGATGTCCTTTCGCGACGACCGCGCATCGCCGGCGGCCCAGGTAGGCCTCGAGTCTCCCGGTGATCGCGGGAGAGCAGGTCCGTTTCGGGCGCCGAGATGCCGGCCGGCGCCGGCCCGTCGGACCTCGTGACGCCGCGGGCGTCAGCGGGCGGCGAGGTACCGGTCGACGACCTCGTCCCGGCCCAGCACGTCGACCTCCGCGACCTCGTCGCGCCCGAGGGCGTGCAGCGCCAGCTCGACGGGGTCACCCAGGACGACGACGGCGTCGGGACCGCGGTGCACGACGCGCCGGGGCCCGCCGGGCACCGCCAGCACCACCCCGACCGGGCTGGCGCGGTACGCCATGCGCGCCAGCGGGCCCAGGCGCTCCCACACGGCGAGCACCAGGTCGGTCGGCAGGATCCGCGGCTCCGCAGGCTCGGCGCCGGCGCGGCGGACGTCCTCGTGGTGGACGACGTACTCCAGGAGGTGGGCGGCGTCGCCGGCCCAGCCCATCGGGGACCAGGCCGGGATGCCGGCGGCGAACCGGTCGACCAGGGCGCGGTAGCCCTCGGGCGTGCGGGCGGCGTCGGCGAGGCGGCCCTGGAACCGCTCCCTCCCGGGCGCCCGCCGCTCGAGCGCGTCGAGCCCGCGGCGCAGCGGCATGTGCTCGCGCTCCACCAGGTGCGCGACCAGGTCACGCACCGTCCAGCCCTCGCACAGCGTCGGCGCGTCGGGGTCCGCGGACCGCAGGGTCTCCACGAGCGCGGCGCGCTCGTCCTCCATCCAGGCCATTCGGCGTCCTTCCTTGCGTGAGCGGCGCACCCGCGGGAGAGCGACCGACGTCCTGCGGGGTGGGGCCGGGGGCGTCCGGGTCCCACGGTGCCACGACGGCGGGACCGCCGCGTTCTGTGCGAGGATCGACGCCCGCCCAGAGCTCACCGGAAGGACCAGCTGTGCCCGTCCCCGCGCAGGAGGACGCGTCCTCGCGCCGACACGACGGGCCCCGCCCCTACGCCCTGCCGGGCGGCACCCTGCGCCGGAGCGTCGCGCTGATCGCGCGCGGCATCGCCGACTCCCGGCGCGCGTCCACGATCGCCGTCCTGGCCGCCGCCGTCCACGGCGTGGGCACCGTCGCGTCCGGCTGGCTGCTCGGCCGCATCACGGACGAGGTCATCGCCCCCGCGCTGACCGACCGTGTGCTCGACCCCGCCCGCATGTGGGGCGCCGGCGTCGTGCTCCTGCTCGTCGGGCTGGTCACCGCGGCCAGCGTGGCGCTCCGGCGGATCTACGGCGGCCGGGCGTCGTTCGAGGTCCAGGCGGCCCACCGGCTGCGCGTCACCCGCCAGTACCTGCGGCTGCCGGTCAGCTGGCACCGCCGCCACCCCACCGGGCAGCTGCTGTCCAACGCGAACGCCGACGCCGAGGCCGCCGCCGGCGTCTTCTTCCCGCTGCCGTTCGCCCTCGGGGTCGTCGTGATGATGGTCGTCGCGTCCGTCGCGATGTTCCTGGCCGACCCGCTCCTCGGCCTCATCGGCGTGGCCGTGCTGCCGCTCGTGGTCGCCGCCAACGCGATCTTCCGCCGGCGCATGACCCCCGCGGCCACCCACTCCCAGCGCCTGCGCGCGATGGTCTCCGACGTCGCGCACGAGAGCTTCGAGGCGGCGCTCCTGGTCAAGAGTCTCGGGACGGCCGACGTCGAGCAGGCCCGGTTCGCCGCCGCCACGGACGAGCTGCGCGACGCCAACGTCACCATGGGCCGCATCCGCTCCGTCTTCGACCCGGTCATCGAGCTGCTGCCGTCCGCGGCCACCCTGGCGGTCATCGCCGTCGGGACGGTGCAGGTGCGGGCGGGCGCCGTGCAGACCGGCGACGTCATCACCGTCGCGTACCTGCTCACCGTGATGACGATGCCCATCCGCTCGATCGGCTTCGTGCTCGGGGAGCTGCCGCGTTCGCTCGTGGGCCACGAGCGCATCGCCCGCGTCGTCGACGCCACCGGAGCCCTCCCCGCCGGGACCGCGCGCCTGAGGGAGGACGGCGGCCTCGACGTCCGCGTCGAGCACGTCACCGTCACCGTCCCCACCCGGCTGGCCGAGGGCGGCGACGGCGCGCCCGCCGGCCACCCCGGCGACGTGCCCGGCACCACGGATCTGCTGCACGACGTCTCGCTGAGCGTCCCGGGGGGACGGACGGTCGCGCTGGTCGGGTCCACCGGGGCCGGGAAGTCCACCCTGACCGCCGTCGTCGCCCGCCTCATGGACCCCACGCGCGGGCGGGTGCTCCTCGACGGGACGGACGTCCGGGACCTCGACCCGGCGTCGCGGACCGCCTCCGTCGCCCTGGTGAGCCAGTCCACGTTCGTCTTCGACGACACGGTCCGCGGCAACGTCACCCTCGACGACGGCGGCCGCTTCACCGACGAGCAGGTCTGGACCGCCCTGCGCACCGCCCGCGCTGACGGGTTCGTCCGCGCCCTGCCCCAGGGCCTCGACACCCTCGTCGGCGAGCGCGGTGCCACGCTCTCCGGCGGCCAGCGGCAGCGCCTCGCGATCGCCCGCGCCCTCGTCCGCCGGCCGCGGCTGCTGATCCTCGACGACGCCACCTCCGCCGTCGACCCCGTGGTGGAGCAGGAGATCCTCGCCGGGCTCGGCGCGACGACGCGCGGCGCCGGGCCGTCCGTGCTCCTGGTCGCCTACCGCACCTCGACCATCGCGCTGGCGGACGTGATCGTCCACCTCGAGGGCGGGTCCGTCGTCGACACCGGCACCCACGACGATCTCCTCGCGCGGGACCCCGGGTACCGCGAGCTCGTCACCGCCTACGCCACCCGCACCGCCGAGCGCGAGGCGGAGCGGGCCGAGCGGGCGCAGAGCGCCGGCCGGGCGGGGGAGGGCCGATGAGCTCGCAGATCTCCTCCGCGTCCGCGCTGGGCGTCCTCGCGACCGTCCGCCGCGGCCTGCAGCTGTCCCCGGCGATGGTCGAGGGCCTGCGCGTCACCCTGCTGCTCTCCGTCGTCGCGACGGTCGGCCGCGTCGTCGTCCCCGTCGTCGTCCAGCAGGCCACCGACTTCGGCATCCTCGCCCCCGGCGGCCCGGACGTCGCCCGGGTGGCGTGGCTCTGCCTCGCGGGCCTGCTGGTGCTCCTGGTGACCGGGCGGGTCAGCGCCCTGGTCAACGTCCGCCTGTACCGGGCCAGCGAGACCGGCCTCGCCCAGCTGCGGGTGCAGACCTTCCGCCACGTCCACGACCTCTCGACGCTGACGCAGTCGGCCGAGAAGCGCGGCTCGCTCGTCTCGCGCGTGACCTCCGACGTCGACACCATCTCGATGTTCGTCCAGCGCGGCGGGCTCATGCTCATCCTCAACGCGGGGCAGCTGCTGCTGGCCAGCGTGGCGATGTTCGTCTACTCGTGGCGTCTCGCCCTGCTGGTGTGGCTCTGCTACCTGCCCATGGTGCTGCTCGCGCCCCGCGCGCAGCGGGCGGTCTCCGACGCGTACGGCGGGGTGCGGGTCAAGGTCGGCGGGATGCTGTCGGCGATCTCGGAGTCCGTGGTGGGCGCCGAGACGATCCGGGCCTTCGGCGCCGCCGACCGCACGCAGGAGCGCATCGACCGCTCCGTGCGCGACCACCTGCGCCAGGCGGTGCGCGCGCAGACCTTCGTCGCGCTGGCGTTCTCCACCGGCGTCGTGCTCTCCGCCGTGGCGCTCGCGGCCGTCGTCGTCGCCGGGACCCACCTCGGCGTCCGGGGCGAGATCTCCGTCGGGACGCTCCTCGCGTTCCTCTTCCTCGTGCAGATGTTCACCGGCCCGGTGCAGAACGCCACCGAGGTGCTCAACGAGCTGCAGAACGCGGTGGCCGGGTGGCGGCGCGTCATCGCCGTGCTGGAGACGCCCGTGGACGTCACCGACCCGGCGGCGCGGGTGCCCGGGACCGACGGCGCAGCCGCGCCCGGTCCCGACGGCGCAGCCGCACCTCGTCCCGACCGCGCCGCCCGCGTGGAGTTCCGGGGCGTGCGCTACGCGTACCCGGGCGGGCCGGAGGTGCTGCACGGCGTGGACCTGGTGATCGAGCCGGGCACGCAGGTTGCGGTGGTGGGGCAGACCGGGTCGGGCAAGACCACCCTCGCCAAGCTGCTCGCCCGGCTGATGGACCCCACGGCCGGCGCCGTCCTTCTCGACGGCACGGACCTGCGGGGGATGCCGCTGACCGACCTTCGCGACCGGGTGGTCCTCGTCGCGCAGGAGGGCTTCCTCTTCGACACTACGATCGGGGCGAACCTGGCCTACGGGCCGGTCGCCCGCTCCCCGGAGGAGGTGCGCGCCGCCGTCGCCGAGCTCGGGCTGGACGGCTGGGTCGCGAGCCTGCCGGCCGGGCTGGACACCCCGGTGGGCCAGCGCGGGGAGTCGCTCTCCGCGGGCGAGCGCCAGCTCGTCGCCCTGGGACGGGCGTACCTGGCCGACGCGGACCTGCTGATCCTCGACGAGGCGACCTCCGCCGTCGACCCGGCCACCGAGACCCGGATCAACCGGGCCCTGGACCGGCTCACCCGCGGGCGCACCTCCGTGACGATCGCGCACCGGCTCTCCACCGCGGAGGCGGCAGATCTGGTGGTGGTCGTGGACGAGGGGCGCGTGGTCGAGGTCGGCGGCCACCACGACCTGCTCGACGCGGGCGGCACCTACGCCCGCATGCACCGCTCGTGGGTGGCGCAGACCCGCTGACCCCCGCGGACCCAAAGGCGGCTCGCGCCGCGTCCCTAGATCGAGGTTCTGGCGCGAATCGGCGCAACTCCTGACCAGAACCTCGATCTGGTTGCGCGCGGGCCTCGGCGCGCCGTTCTCGGCGCGCGGCTGCGGAGCGCCGGACGTCCGCCCCTCGCGTCGTGGCAAGATCGTCCGGTGCCCGCGAACACCTCCCTCGACCCCGACATCGCCGCCCGCCTCAAGCGGGACGAGCACGGCCTCGTCTGCGCCGTCGTCCAGCAGCACGACACCGGTGAGGTGCTCATGGTCGGCTGGATGGACGACGAGGCGCTGCACCGGACGCTGACCACCGGCCGCGCCACCTACTGGTCCCGCTCGCGCGGGGAGTACTGGCGCAAGGGCGACACCTCCGGGCACACCCAGCACGTGAGGTCCGTCGCCCTCGACTGCGACGGCGACGCCCTCCTGGTCCGCGTGCACCAGGTCGGCGCGGCCTGCCACACCGGCACCCGCACCTGCTTCGAGGCCGGCGGAGACCTCGGCGCCGTCGTCGGGGAGCAGCCGTGAGCGGGGCGACGCCGGCCGGCGTCGCTGCGTCCGGGCCCGCGCCCTCGTCCGGGCCCGCGCCCTCGTCCGGGGCGGCCACCCCCGTCTCGGTCGCCTGGGGCCAGACCTGGCCGGAGCTGCCGGCGTTCCGGGAGATGGCCGCCGACCGGCGCGTCATCCCGGTGGTGCGGCGCCTCCTCGCCGACGACGTCACGCCCGTGGGCCTGTACCGCCAGCTGGGGGGCGGGCGACCGGGCACCTTCATCCTCGAGTCGGCCGAGCACGACGGCGCCTGGTCGCGCTGGTCCTTCGTCGGCGCCGCGTCCCGGGCCACGCTCACGAGCCGGGACGGGCGCGCCCGGTGGACCGGCGACGTCCCGGTCGGCATCCCCGCCGAGGGCCCGGTGCTCGAGGTGCTCGCCGCCACCCTGGAGGAGCTGCGCACCCCGGCCGTGCCCGGCCTGCCCCCGCTGACCGGCGGGCTCGTGGGCTCGCTCGGCTGGGACGTCCTGCGCCAGTGGGAGCCGACGCTGCGTGCGATCGCCCCGGTCGAGCACGACACCCCCGAGGTCACGCTGTGCCTGGCCACGGACATGGCGGCCGTCGACCACCACGACGGGTCCGTCTGGCTCATCGCGAACGCGGTGAACTTCGACGACACCCCGGAGCGGGTGGACGAGGCGCACGCCGACGCCGTCGCCCGCCTGGACGCCATGGAGGCCGCGCTGACCGCGCCGGTCGCCAGCGCCGCCGCGGTGCACGAGTCCACCACGGAGCCGGAGCTGCGGTTCCGCACGCCCCGCGCCGACTTCGAGAACGCGGTCCTCGCGGCGAAGCAGGCCATCGTCGACGGCGAGGTCTTCCAGGTCGTCCTCTCCCAGCGCCTCGACATCGACTGCGCGGCCGACCCGCTCGACGTCTACCGGGTGCTGCGCACCATCAACCCGAGCCCGTACATGTACTACCTCCAGCTCGACGACGGCGCGGGCGACGGCGAGGGCTTCGCCGTCGTCGGCTCCAGCCCCGAGACGCTCGTGCGGGTCCAGGACGGGCAGGTCACCACGTTCCCGATCGCCGGCTCTCGCCCCCGCGGGGCGACGCCGGCCGAGGACAAGGCGCTGGCGGAGGAGCTGCTCGCCGACCCGAAGGAGCTCTCCGAGCACGTCATGCTCGTCGACCTCGCCCGCAACGACCTCGCGAAGGTCTGCCGGCCGGAGACGGTCGAGGTGGTCGAGCTCATGGAGATCAAGCGCTTCAGCCACATCATGCACATCTCCTCCACCGTGGTCGGGCGGCAGCGGCCGGGCGTCACCGCCCTGGACTGCCTGACCGCCACGTTCCCGGCCGGCACGCTGTCCGGGGCGCCGAAGCCGCGGGCGATCGAGCTCATCGACGCCCTGGAGCCCGCCCGCCGGGGCGTGTACGGAGGGGTGATCGGCTACCTCGACCTCGCCGGCAACGCAGACCTCGCGATCGCCATCCGCACCGCGGTCATCCACCGCGGGACCGCCTCCGTGCAGGCGGGAGCCGGGATCGTCGCGGACTCGGATCCCGCCACCGAGTACGAGGAGACCCGCAACAAGGCCGCGGCGGCGGTGCGCGCGGTGCAGGTCGCGGCCGGGCTGCGCCCGGCCCTCGGGTCGCGGTCCGGCAGCTCGTCCTCCGCCGGGGCGTCGTCCACGGGGGCGTGGCCCGACGTCGGTGCGCGCCCGACGGGGGCGACCCCGACCGTGGGGGCGGGCGCCCCCGGGGCCGGGGCATGACGGCGCCGCGGCGCAGCCACGTGGTCGTCGCGCTGCTCGCCCTCGGCGCGCTGCTGCTCGCCGCGGGCTCGGCGGGCTGGGCGCACGGCGAGGTCTCGACCGTGCTCGGGGCCCGTGAGGTCTCCGTCTCCGGTGCCTCCGCGGCGCCCGGCGTCGGGGCGGCGGCACTCGTCGTCGGGGCCGCGGCCCTGGCGGCCGCCGTCGGTCGGCGCGCCGGTGCGGTGGTCGCGGGCGTGGCGCTCGTCGGCGCCGCCGTGCTGGTGGCGGCGTCCGTGGTGGGCTTCCTGGGCGACCCCGCGGCGCCGCTCGAGGCGGCGGCGGGCGAGATCAGCGGCGTGCCGGAGCTGACCGGCGAGGCACGAACGGCACTGTGGCCCTACGTCACCCTCGTCCTCGCGGCGGCGGTGGCCGCGGCGGGCGTCGTGACGCTGGTCGCCGGCCGCTCGTGGCAGAGCGCCGGCCGACGGTTCGAGCGGCCGGCGACGGCGGAGCGCAGGTCCGCGGCCAGCGCGGCGACCGACGAGCGGGACCGCGCCATGGACGACTGGGACGCGCTCGGACGGGGCGAGGACCCGAGCGCGGGGGCCGACGGCGCCGGGACCGGTACCGGCCCGCGAGCCTGAGACGTTTCCGGGCGCGCCGAGCCGATAGGCTGTCCGTCGATCCGCACAACCGAGGAGCACAGCCATGGTCCAGACCCCTGAGCCGCACACCTACTCGCTGCCGCCGGCCGCACCGTACGCCAACCACGGCCGGACCAAGGCCGCGTGGGTGCTGATGCTGGGTGTCTGCCTCGGGTTCCTCCTGGCCGGGGTGGGGCTCATCATCAGCAACGACGTCATCGTGATCGCCAGCGTGGTGATCACCCTCGGCTCGATCGTCATCTCCGTCATCATGCGCGGCATGGGCCTCGGCCAGCCGGTTCCCCGCGCCGGGGACGAGGCGGAGAAGAAGGACTGGTACAGCGCCTGAGCCGCTGGGACCGACGAGGCCGGTCCAGCCAGTACCGCACCGCGCCCGGTGCGCCAGTCCTCGGACGGCGCACCGGGCAGGTCTGTGGCCCGGCCTACCATGGGGGAAGTCCGACCTGAAGGGAAGTGCGCCGTGACCGTGCTCGAAGACATCGTCGCCGGGGTCCGCGAGGACCTGGCCGAGCGGGAGGCGCAGCGACCGCTTGACGTCCTCAAGGAGCTGGCGCAGCGCCGGCCGAGCGCCAAGGACGGCGTCGCCGCCCTGCGTGGCGGCAGCGGCGCGGTCACGATCATCTCCGAGGTGAAGCGCTCGAGCCCGTCCAAGGGCGCGCTGGCGACCATCGCGGACCCGGCCGGGCTCGCCGCCGAGTACGAGGCCGGCGGGGCCGCCGTCGTCTCGGTCCTGACCGAGCAGCGCAGGTTCGGCGGCTCGCTCGCCGACCTGGACGCCGTGCGCGCCGCCGTCGACATCCCGGTCCTGCGCAAGGACTTCATCGTCACGCCGTACCAGGTGTGGGAGGCCCGTGCCCACGGGGCCGACCTCGTCCTGCTCATCGTCGCCTCGCTCGAGCAGACCGTGCTGACGTCGCTGGTCGAGCGGGTCCACTCGCTCGGCATGACCGCGCTCGTCGAGGCGCACGACCGCGAGGAGGCCCGCCGGGCGGTCGACGCCGGCGCGCGCGTGGTGGGCATCAACGCCCGCAACCTCCACGACCTGCAGGTCGACCGGTCGGTGTTCGCCAAGGTCGTCGACGTCGTGCCCGACTCCGTCGTGCGCGTGGCCGAGTCCGGGGTGCGCGGGCCGCACGACGTCCTCGACTACGCCCGCTCCGGCGCCGACGCGGTGCTCGTCGGGGAGGCGCTGGTGACCGGCGGCAACCCGCGTGCCGCCGTCGCCGACATGGTGGCCGCCGGCTCGCATCCCTCCCTGCGGGCGGTGCGCAAGTGACGACCACCCCCAGCCGGGAGCGGCCCGACCACCTCGCCGACGCCGAAGGGCCGTACTTCGGCGAGTTCGGCGGCCGGTTCGTGGCCGAGGCGCTCGTCGCCGCGCTCGACGACCTCACCGCCGCCTGGGAGGAGCTCAAGGTCGACCCGGCTTTCCTCACCGAGATGGACCACCTGCACCGCACGTACACCGGGCGCCCGAGCATCATCACCGAGGTGCCGCGGTTCGCCCGGCACGCGGGCGGGGCGCGGATCATCCTCAAGCGCGAGGACCTCAACCACACCGGCTCGCACAAGATCAACAACGTGCTCGGCCAGGCGCTGCTGACCCGCAAGGTCGGCAAGAAGCGGGTCATCGCCGAGACCGGCGCCGGCCAGCACGGCGTCGCCACCGCCACGGCCGCCGCGCTCCTGGGCCTCGAGTGCACCGTGTACATGGGTGAGGAGGACGTGCGGCGCCAGGCCCTCAACGTCGCCCGGATGCGCCTGCTCGGCACCGAGGTCGTCTCCGTCACCACCGGCTCGCGCACCCTGAAGGACGCGATCAACGAGGCGTTCCGCGACTGGGTCACCAACGTCGAGACGACCAACTACATCTTCGGCACCGCCGCCGGCCCGCACCCCTTCCCGGCCATGGTCCGCGACCTCCAGAAGATCATCGGCGAGGAGGCCCGCCAGCAGGTGCTCGACCTGACCGGTGCACTGCCCGACGTCGTCTGCGCGTGCGTGGGCGGGGGGTCCAACGCCATCGGCATCTTCAACGCCTTCCTCGACGACGAGGGCGTGCGCCTGGTCGGGCTGGAGGCCGCCGGCGACGGCGTCGAGACGGGTCGGCACGCCTCCTCCATCACCGGCGGGGAGCCCGGCGTCCTGCACGGCGCGCGCACCTTCATCCTCCAGGACGAGGACGGCCAGACCAAGGAGTCCCACTCGATCTCCGCCGGCCTGGACTACCCCGGCGTCGGGCCTGAGCACTCCTGGCTCGCCAGCATCCACCGCGCCGAGTACCAGCCCGTCACGGACGCCGAGGCCATGGAGGCCTTCCGCCTGCTGTGCCGCACCGAGGGCATCATCCCCGCCATCGAGAGCGCGCACGCCCTGGCCGGCGCCATCCGGATCGGGACCGAGGCCGCGGCCGCCGGCCTGCCGGCGCCCACCATCCTCGTGAACCTCTCCGGGCGCGGGGACAAGGACGTCGAGACCGCGGCGGCCTGGTTCCACCTCCTCGACGACGCCCAGCACGACGCCGACGTCCCCGAGGCCGCGGGCCCGCAGGACGCCGCCAAGACGGGCGCCGTGGACGGCGCGCCCTACACCGCCACCGGGAGTGTCGAGAAGTGAGCGAGACGACCACCAGCCCCACCCTCGCCTCGAGGAGCGCGGCCGCCATCGACGCCGCGAAGGCACGCGGGGGAGCGGCGCTCGTCGGCTACCTGCCGGTCGGCTTCCCGGACGTGGCCACCTCGGTGCGCGCCGCGAGGACCCTCGTCTCCGCCGGCGCCGAGGTGATCGAGCTCGGCTTCCCGTACTCCGACCCGGGCATGGACGGGGAGGTCATCCAGCGCGCGACCCAGGCCGCGCTCGACGGCGGCACCCGCACCGCGGACGTGCTGCGCGCGGTCGAGCAGGTCGCCCAGACCGGTGCCGCCGTGCTGGTGATGACCTACTGGAACCCCGTCTACCACTACGGCGTCGACCGCTTCGCCCGCGACCTCGCCTCCGCGGGCGGCGCCGGGCTGATCACGCCGGACCTGATCCCGGACGAGGCCGCCGAGTGGATCGCCGCCTCCGACGCGCACGACCTGGACCGGGTCTTCCTCGTGGCGCCGAGCTCGACGGATGCCCGGCTGCGCATGACGTCCGAGGCGTGCCGGGGCTTCGTCTACGCCGCCTCCACCATGGGCGTGACCGGTGCCCGGGCGAGCGTGGACACCCACGCCCGTGGCCTGGTGGAGCGCACCCGGGCCGCCGGGGCCGAGCGGGTCTGCGTCGGCCTGGGCGTCTCCACCGGCCAGCAGGCGGCGGAGATCGCCGAGTACGCCGACGGCGTCATCGTCGGGTCCGCGTTCGTCCGCACCCTCGCGCGCGAGGACGGCGACGTCGAGGCCGGGCTCCGCGACCTCGCCGCGCTGGGCGAGCAGCTGGCCGCCGGCGCGCACGGCGCGCTGACCGACCGCTCCGCCTGACCGCGTCCCCTCGACGGGCCGTGGTCGCCCGTCCGGCCCACGGTCCGCGGCAAGTACCCTTCGAGGGTGTTCCTGAGCCCGCTCGCCTCCATCCCCAGCCCGTCGCAGGCCGAGTGGTATCTCGGCCCCCTCCCGATCCGCGCCTACGCCCTGGCCATCCTGCTGGGCATCTTCGCGGCCTGGTGGATCCTCGACCGCCGTTACACCGCCAAGGGCGGGCCGCAGGACGCCGCGCTCGACGTCGCGTTCTGGATGGTGCCGTTCGGGATCGTCGGAGCCCGGATCTACCACGTCCTCTCCTCGCCCGACGCCTACTTCGGCCCGGACGGCGACCCCGTCCGGGCCCTCTACATCTGGCAGGGCGGCCTCGGCATCTGGGGGGCCGTCGCGCTCGGCGCCGTCGGCGCCTGGATCGGGCTGCGCCGCAAGGGCCTGCGCATGGCGCCGTTCGCCGACGCGCTCGCGCCCGGCCTGCTCGTCGCCCAGGCGATCGGACGGCTCGGCAACTACTTCAACCAGGAGCTCTACGGCGCGCCCACCACGCTGCCCTGGGGCCTGGAGATCGACGACGCCCACCTCGTCGGCGGGTACGAGTCGGGGACGCTGTTCCACCCCACGTTCCTGTACGAGATGCTCTGGAACCTCGGCGCGGCGGCGGTGCTCGTCTGGGCCCAGCGCCGGTTCAGGCTGCGGCACGGGCGGGTGTTCTGGCTCTACGTCATGCTCTACACCGCGGGTCGGGTCTGGATCGAGTACCTGCGCATCGACGACGCCGAGCTCGTCCTCGGCCTCCGGCTGAACGTGTGGACGTCCGTCCTGATCTTCCTGGTGGCGCTCGTCGCCTTCGTCGTCGTCGGGCGCCGCACCCGGGACGTGCCCGAGAGCATCTGGCTGCCCGGCCAGGAGCCGGCGGTGCTCGAGGCGGCCGAGGCCGACGGCGGCACCCGGGACGACGTCGTGACCGACGGCGGCACCGGGGACGACGCCGGCACGACGGCGGCCGGGCCCGGGGAGTCCGCGCACCGCGACGGGCCGCCGGACCCTGGCGCCGACGAGACGTCGCCGGCGGACTCGCAGGGCCGGGACCGCATCTCCTGAGCCGCGCCCCGGTCACGACCTTCCGACGTGGAGGGTGACCTGGTCGATCGCGACCCCACCGGCGGAGTCCCGGGCGGTGGCGGTGATCGTGTGCATGCCCTCGCTGAGGTGGTCGGCTCGCCGGAGGAGCTCGGCCGCCGTGCCGAGGTGCCCGTCCACGTCCGACGACCACTCGACCGGGGTGCCGTCCCTGCTGCCGTCCTCCGGGTCGACCACGGTCGCGCGGAGGACCACCGTCTGATCCCCGGTGGCGCGTTGCCCGTCCGCCGGCGCGGAGATCGCCACCGTCGGGGGATTGTTCGGCAACGCGGACAGTGGTGACGTCGCGAACGCGCTGCGAAGACCGTCGCTGACCACCACCCGGACCAGGAGCTCCGTCCCGCCGGGGAGGGTCGACCGGGACACCGAGACGGACCTGCCGGTCAGGTCCGCCGCGACCGACTCCCACGAGGCTCCGCCGTCGGCGCTGACGAGGACCCAGTGGGTCAACGGGTCCCGATCGGGGTCCGACGACGTCCACGTCACGCCCAACGACCCGGCGTCGCCCTCCGACAGAGCCGGCGCCCCGACCGCGGGCGGCGAGGAGGAGATCCTCCGCGTCGCCAGGACCTTCCCCGCCGCCTCGAGCCGTACCTCGGCCACCGAGCTGAGGTCGGGCGGGACGACGACGAGGAAAGGCGACCCGGAGGTCGCGGGACCGGTCGTCCCCTCGGCCGGCTCGGCCGACGAGCGCACGGGGGTGAACGCGGTGGAGCGGACTACGGCTCCCGTGCCGTCCACGAGGACGATCGCGTGCGTCCCGTCGGGGTCGTCGGCGTGCGGGGCGAGGTCGACCGCGAGTGCCGGCGCGAGCTCCACCGCGGTCCCGTCGGGGCCGCCGATGATGCCGCGAACGGCCAGCCCGCGTGGTTGCGTCGTGCTGCCTCCCCGCGCTGTCGGCGAGCCGGACGCGGTCGTCGCAGGCGTCTGCGTCGGGTCCGTGCCCGCCCGCTTCGTCCCTCCCGGCGGCGGTTCCGGTCGCGCTCCCGTGCCGGCGGGCCCGCACGCGGCCAGGGCGATGCCGGCGACGATCAGGCCGACCGCCGTCCTCACCGGCCGTCGAAGCTCTCCGCTTCTCATCCCGCCCCAGTCCGTGCGCCGTCCGAGCCCGTCGACCGCAACGTAGCGAGCATCGGAGGTCTGCGGGCCGTATCGGGGCGGCCCACTACGAGGGACCCGAGCGGGACGCGCCCGGCCGCGTGGCGCTCCAGGCGCGATTTTCCTGGGCGCCCGAGACCTTGACACGGGCCGTTCTGCCGCCGTTTTCTTGGGGTATTCACCATGGGCTCGTCAGTCGAGTGTCAAGAATGTGGACACTTCGTGTCACCAGGTCGTCATCTGCGAGTAATATCGCGCCGCCAACGGGACGACGACGACCCACCACATCAGCACGACGATGCGGAGCCCGTCCCCGGAGCGCTCCGCAGTGAGGACAGCACGCGGATGGAGTCACCCCAGGTCTCAGGACCCTTCCCCGCGCGCCCACGCGCGGGTCTCTACGCACCCGACCGTGAGCACGACGCCTGCGGTGTCGCCTTCGTCGCGACCCTGCGCGGCACCCCCGGGCGCGACATCGTGGACGCCGGCCTCACAGCCCTGCTCAACCTCGACCACCGCGGCGCCGTCGGCGCCGAGGAGAACACCGGCGACGGCGCCGGCCTGCTCACCCAGGTCCCCGACGCGTTCCTGCGCGAGGTCGCCGGGTTCGAGCTGCCGCCGGCCGGCCGCTACGCCGTCGGCCTGGTGTTCCTGCCCGGGCCGGAGGAGGAGGACGCCGGCCGGGACGCCGCCGTCGCACGCATCGAGGAGCTCGCCGCCGAGGAGCAGCTGACCGTCCTGGGCTGGCGGGACGTCCCGACCGACCCGTCGATGATCGGACCCAGCGCGCTGGAGTCGATGCCGACGTTCCGCCAGCTGTTCGTCTCGGCCTCCGACGGCGAGGCCGCCGGGCTGGCGCTGGACCGGCTCACCTACCGGCTGCGCAAGCGGGCCGAGCACGACACGGGCATCTACATCGCGTCGCTCTCCTCGCGCACGCTGGTCTACAAGGGCATGCTCACGACGACGCAGCTGCGGCCGTTCTTCCCGGACCTGTCCGACCCGCGGTTCGCCTCCGAGATCGCGCTCGTGCACTCACGCTTCTCGACGAACACCTTCCCGTCGTGGCCGCTGGCCCAGCCGTTCCGGCTGGTGGCCCACAACGGCGAGATCAACACGGTGCGCGGCAACCGCAACTGGATGTCCGCGCGGGAGGGCATGCTCGCCTCCGAGGTGCTGGGCGACCTCGAGGAGCTGCTGCCGGTGTGCACGCCGGGCGGCTCGGACTCGGCGACCTTCGACGAGGTCCTCGAGCTGCTCCACCTCGCGGGCCGGTCGCTGCCCCACGCGGTGCTCATGATGATCCCGGAGGCGTGGGAGAACCACACCTCCATGAACCCCGGGCTGCGGGCGTTCTACGAGTTCGCCTCGACGATCATGGAGCCCTGGGACGGGCCCGCCGCCATGACCTTCACCGACGGCCGCCTCATCGGCGCCGTCATGGACCGCAACGGCCTGCGGCCCGGACGCTTCTGGGTCACCGACGACGGCCTCGTCGTCCTCGCCTCCGAGTCCGGGGTGCTGGACCTCGACCCGGCGCGCGTCGTGCGCAAGGGCCGCCTGGAGCCGGGCCGGATGTTCCTCGTCGACACCCACACTGGCCGCATCGTCGAGGACGAGGAGATCAAGCGCGGGCTCGCCGAGGCCAACCCGTACCAGCAGTGGCTCGACGAGGGCCTCGTGCACCTCGAGGACCTGCCCGACCGCGACCACGTGGACCACTCGCACCTGTCCGTGGTGCGCCGCCAGCAGACGTTCGGCTACACCGAGGAGGAGCTGCGCCTGCTGCTCGCCCCGATGGCGGCGAGCGGGGCCGAGGCGATCGGCTCGATGGGCACGGACACCCCGCTGGCCGTGCTGTCCGCGCGCCCGCGGCTGCTGTTCGACTACTTCACCCAGCTCTTCGCCCAGGTGACCAACCCGCCGCTGGACTCCATCCGCGAGGAGCTCGTCACCTCGCTGGCCGGCGCCATCGGACCGGAGCCGAACCTGCTCGCCGACTCCGCGAGCCACGCCCGCAAGGTGGTCGTGCCGTTCCCGACGATCGACAACGACCAGCTCGTCAAGATCAAGAAGATCGGGCGCACCCCGCGGCAGGGCAAGGGCTTCTCGGCGGTCACGGTCGAGGGCCTGTACCGGGTCTCGGGCGGGGGAGCGGCCCTGCAGGCCCGCCTCGAGGAGATCTTCGACGAGGTGGACAACGCCATCGACGCGGGCGCCAGCTTCATCGTGCTCTCCGACCGCGAGTCGACGGCGGAGCTCGCCCCGATCCCGTCGCTGCTGCTCACCTCGGCCGTCCACCACCACACGCTGCGCCGGCGCACCCGCACGAAGATCTCCCTGATCGTCGAGGCCGGCGACGTGCGCGAGGTGCACCACGTGGCGCTGCTGGTCGGCTACGGCGCGGCCTGCGTGAACCCCTACCTCGCGATGGAGTCCGTCGAGCACCTGGTCCGCGACGGCATCGTCACCGGCGTCACGCCCGAGCAGGCCGTGAAGAACGTCATCAAGGCGCTCGGCAAGGGTGTGCTGAAGGTGATGTCCAAGATGGGCATCTCCACGGTCATGTCCTACCGGGGCGCGCAGGTCTTCGAGGCCATCGGCCTGTCCGAGGACCTGGTCGAGGAGTACTTCACCGGCACGCCCACCCCGCTCGGCGGGGTCGGGCTGGACGTCATCGCCGCCGAGGTCGCCGCCCGGCACGCCACCGCCTACCCGCCGTCGGGCATCTCGCCCGCCCACCGCACCCTGCGCATGGGCGGCGAGTACCAGTGGCGTCGCGAGGGCGAGCCGCACCTGTTCGACCCGGAGACGATCTTCCGCCTCCAGCACTCCACCCGGACCCGCCGCTACGACATCTTCCGCAAGTACACCCACGGGGTGGACGAGCAGTCGCGGCGGCTCATGACCCTGCGCGGGCTCATGAAGCTGCGGACCGGGGCGCGGGAGCCGATCAGCGTCGACGAGGTCGAGCCCGTCAGCGAGATCGTCAAGCGGTTCTCCACCGGCGCGATGAGCTACGGCTCCATCTCCGCCGAGGCGCACGAGACCCTCGCGATCGCGATGAACATGCTCGGCGCCAAGTCCAACACCGGCGAGGGCGGGGAGGACACCGACCGCCTCCACGACCCGCGCCGCCGCTCGGCCATCAAGCAGGTCGCCTCGGGGCGGTTCGGCGTCACCGCCGACTACCTCACCAACGCCGAGGACATCCAGATCAAGGTGGCCCAGGGCGCCAAGCCCGGCGAGGGCGGCCAGCTGCCCGCGCACAAGGTCTACCCGTGGGTGGCCAAGACCCGGCACTCCACGCCCGGCGTCGGGCTCATCTCCCCGCCGCCGCACCACGACATCTACTCCATCGAGGACCTCGCCCAGCTCATCCACGACCTGAAGAACGCCAACCCCGCGGCGCGCATCCACGTCAAGCTGGTCTCGGAGATCGGGGTCGGCACCGTGGCGGCCGGGGTGGCCAAGGCGCACGCCGACGTCGTCCTCGTCTCCGGGCACGACGGCGGGACCGGCGCGTCCCCGCTGACGTCCCTCAAGCACGCCGGCGGCCCGTGGGAGATCGGCGTGGCCGAGACCCAGCAGACCCTCGTGCTCAACGATCTGCGCGACCGGATCGTCGTCCAGACGGACGGGCAGCTGAAGACCGGCCGCGACGTGGTCGTGGCCGCCCTGCTGGGCGCGGAGGAGTTCGGCTTCTCCACCGCCCCGCTGGTGGTCGAGGGCTGCATCATGATGCGGGTGTGCCACCTGGACACCTGCCCGGTGGGCGTGGCCACGCAGAACCCGGAGCTGCGCGCCCGCTTCACCGGCAAGGCGGAGCACGTGGTCAACTTCTTCGAGTTCATCGCCCAGGAGGTGCGCGAGTACCTCGCCTCCCTCGGGCTGCGCTCGCTGGAGGAGGCGGTCGGGCAGGTCGACCTGCTCGACGCCACCGAGGCGGTCGACCACTGGAAGGCCTCCGGCCTGGACCTTGCTCCGCTGCTGGTCAAGGTCGAGCCCAAGGACGGCTCCGCGCTGCGGCACGCGCGCAGCCAGGACCACGGCCTCGAGAAGGCCCTGGACAACGAGCTCATCGCCCGGTGCGCCCCCGCCCTGGAGCGCGGCGAGCCCGTGCGCCTGGAGCTGGGCGTGCGCAACGTCAACCGCACGGTCGGCACCATGCTCGGCCACGAGGTGACCAAGCGCCACGGCGGCGACGGGCTGCCCGACGGGACGATCGACATCACCCTGACCGGCTCCGCCGGGCAGTCCTTCGGTGCGGTCCTGCCCCGCGGGATCACCCTGCGCCTGGTCGGGGACGCCAACGACTACGTGGGCAAGTCGCTCTCCGGCGGACGCGTCGTCGTCCGCCCGGACGAGCGCTCGGTCTTCGCCGCGGAGCGGAACGTCATCGCGGGCAACGTCGTCGGCTACGGCGCCACCTCCGGGGAGATCTTCCTGCGGGGCCGGGCCGGCGAGCGGTTCGCGGTCCGCAACTCCGGCGCGACCCTCGTGGTCGAGGGCGTGGGCGACCACGCCGCGGAGTACATGACCGGGGGGACGCTCCTCGTCCTCGGCGGCACCGGGCGGAACCTCGGCGCCGGCATGTCCGGCGGCACCGCCTACGTGCTCGACCTGGACACCGCCAAGGTCAACGCGCCCGCGCTGGCCGACGGCGACCTCATCCTGGGCGACCTCGACCCCGAGGACGTCTCGATCGTCGCGGACCTGCTCCGGCGCCATGCCGAGCTGACCGGCTCCCCGGTGGCCGCAGAGCTGCTGTCCGACCCCGACGCCCTCACCGCGCGGATCACCAAGGTGCTCCCGCGCCAGTACGCCGCCGTCTCCGCCGCCCTCGTCAAGGCGGCCGAGGACGGCCTCGACCCGGCCTCGCCCGACGTGTGGGCCACGATCATGGAGGCCACCCGTGGCTGACCCGAACGGCTTTCTCAAGGTCCGGGAGCGCGAGCTCCCGAGGCGCCGGCCCGTGCCGGTGCGCATCCTCGACAACCGCGAGGTCTACACCCGCCGCGTCGAGGACTCCCCGGCCCTGGTCCGGCAGGCCGGCCGCTGCATGGACTGCGGCGTGCCGTTCTGCCACAACGGCTGCCCGCTCGGGAACCTGATCCCGGAGTGGAACGAGCTGACCCGCCGGGAGGACTTCGCCGGCGCGATCGAGCGGCTGCACGCGACCAACAACTTCCCGGAGTGGACGGGGCGGCTCTGCCCGGCACCGTGCGAGACCGCGTGCGTGCTCGGCATCAACCAGCCGGCGGTGACGATCAAGCACATCGAGCAGTCCATCGCCGACAACGCCTGGGACCTCAACCTCGTCGAGCCGCAGATCCCCGAGCGGCTGACGGGCTCGCTGGTGGCCGTCATCGGCTCCGGCCCCGCCGGCCTCGCGGCGGCCCAGCAGCTCACCCGCGCCGGGCACACCGTGGCCGTGTACGAGAAGGACGACCGCATCGGCGGCCTGCTCACCTACGGCATCCCCGACTTCAAGATGGAGAAGGGGCAGGTCGACCGCCGTATCGAGCAGATGGAGCAGGAGGGGACCCGGTTCCGCCCCGGCGTCGACGTCGGCGGCACCGGCGAGAACGCCCTCACCGGTCAGGACCTCCTCGAGCGTTACGACGCCGTCGTCCTCGCCATGGGGTCCACGGTCCCGCGCGAGCTGCCCGTGCCCGGACGCGAGCTCGCGGGCATCCACCCCGCCATGGACTTCCTCGTCCAGCACAACCGGGTCGTCGCCGGCCAGGAGGTGCCGGACCAGATCCTCGCCACCGGGAAGGACGTCGTGATCATCGGCGGCGGGGACACCGGCTCGGACTGCCTCGGCACCTCCCTGCGGCAGGGCGCCAGGTCGGTGACGCAGATCGACATCAACCCGCTGCCCGGCACGGAGCGGCCCGCCGACCAGCCGTGGCCGACGTATCCCAAGGTCTACCGGGTCTCGACCTCCCACGAGGAGGGCGGTGAGCGGGTCTACTCCACCTCCACCGTCGAGTTCCTCTCCGACGGGTCCGCGGGGGAGGGGCGGGTCACCCACCTGCGGCTGGAGAACGTCGACCGCTCCTCGGGCCGCGCGGTCCCGATCGAGGGCACCGAACGGGTCGTGCCGGCCCAGCTGGTGCTCCTCGCCCTGGGATTCACCGGGGTGCCGCGGACCGGGCTCGTCGAGCAGCTCGGCCTCGACCTCGACGAGCGCGGACGGGTCACCCGCGACGAGACCTTCGCCACGTCGGTGCCCGGGGTGTTCGTGGCCGGCGACGCCGGGCGGGGCCAGTCGCTGATCGTCTGGGCCATCGCGGAAGGCCGGTCCGCGGCCTCGGCGGTCGACGCCTTCCTGCGGGGCGACACCGACCTTCCGGCGCCGATCCTGCCCTCCACGGTGTCCGTCTCGGCCTGACCCGGCGGGTCCCTGCGGCGGCCCGGAGCTCCCCGGCGGGGGAGCTCCGGGCCGCCGCGCGTGCGGCCCGAGGCGCACGCGCCCGCCGAGGTGTGGGCGAGGCAACAGGTGGCACCCGGGACCTGCGGGGGGTGCGCCGGGACCGCCAGGCCCTAGGCTGGGGCCCATGCGTAGAGCGAAGATCGTGTGCACGATTGGCCCAGCCACAGCCTCCGCCGAGAAGGTCCAGGAACTCGTCGACGCCGGCATGGACGTCGCCCGGATCAACCGGTCCCACGGCTCCGTCGAGGAGCACAAGGCGGTGTACGACAACGTCCGCGCCGCGGCGCAGGCCTCGGGCCGCGCCGTCGCCGTGCTCGTGGACCTCCAGGGTCCGAAGATCCGGCTGGGCAACTTCGCCAACGGCCAGGAGAACCTCCGCGAGGGGGACACCTTCACCATCACCACCGAGGACGTGCCCGGCACCGCCGAGCTCGCCTCCACCACCTACCAGGGTCTGCCCGGCGACTGCACGCCCGGCGACCGCATCCTCATCGACGACGGCAAGGTCGCGGTCCGCGTCCTGGAGGTCGACGGCCCGCGCGTGATCACCCGTGTCGAGGTCGCCGGCCCGGTCTCCAACCACAAGGGCCTGAACCTCCCGGGCGTCGCGGTCTCCGTGCCCGCGCTCTCGGACAAGGACAAGGAGGACCTGCGCTGGGGCCTCGAGGTCGGCGCCGACCTCATCGCCCTGAGCTTCGTCCGCTCCGCCGCGGACGTCGACGACGTGCACGCGATCATGGACGAGGTCGGCCGCCGCGTGCCGGTCGTCGCCAAGATCGAGAAGCCGCAAGCCGTGGAGAACCTCGTCGAGATCGTCGACGCCTTCGACGCCATCATGGTCGCCCGCGGCGACCTCGGCGTGGAGCTGCCCCTCGAGCAGGTCCCCCTGGTGCAGAAGCGCGCCATCGAGCTCGCCCGCCGCAGCGCCAAGCCGGTCATCGTCGCCACCCAGATGCTCGAGTCCATGGTGACCAACCCGCGCCCGACCCGGGCGGAGGCCTCCGACGTCGCCAACGCCATCCTCGACGGCGCCGACGCGGTCATGCTCTCCGGCGAGACCTCCGTGGGCGACTTCCCGATCGAGACGGTGCGCACGATGGCCCGGATCGTGGAGAACACCGAGGAGAACGGCGGCGAGCGGATCGCCCCGCTCGGCTCCAGCCCGCACACCCGCGGCGGCGTCATCACCAAGGCCGCCGCCGACATCGGCGAGATGCTCGAGGTCAAGTACCTCGTCACCTTCACCCAGTCGGGCGACTCCGCCCGCCGCATGTCCCGCCTCCGCTCGCCGATCCCGCTGCTGGCGTTCACCCCGGACACGGACACCCGCAACCGGCTCGCGGTGAGCTGGGGCGTCCAGACCTACACGGTGCCCGCCGTCAGCCACACCGACGACATGGTCAACCAGGTGGACCAGATCCTGCAGACCACCGGCCTGGCCGACGAGGGCGACCGCGTCGTCATCGTCGCCGGCATGCCGCCCGGGCAGGTCGGGTCGACCAACTCGATCCGCGTGCACAAGATCGGTGAGACCTACACCAAGGGTCCCAAGGCCTGAGCAGTGCACCCGGCCCCGCCCCGGCACCAGCC
This sequence comes from Georgenia sp. EYE_87, assembly GCF_023148685.1. Taxonomy (GTDB): domain Bacteria; phylum Actinomycetota; class Actinomycetes; order Actinomycetales; family Actinomycetaceae; genus Georgenia. The sequence continues at coordinate 116,681 of NZ_JAHXNL010000001.1, forward strand.
GGGGGCGGGGCCGGCGTGCGTCCCGGCCGACCACGGCGACGCGCTAACCTGGGCGCCGCCGTCGTCACGCTCCTGTGGTGGAACTGGCAGACACACCGCACTCAAAATGCGGCGCCGAAAGGTGTGCGGGTTCGAGTCCCGCCAGGAGCACCGGTCCGCGGCACGGCCGTGAAGCGCGTCACGTGGGGGCTGCCGGGTGCTGCTCGGGCGGCGTGGTCGCTATAGGCTTGCGGCCGTGACGACGAACGAGAATGACGCCGCGACCAGCGCCGACGCGGCCGACGAGACCTTGACGGCCGAAGCCCCCCTCGACCTGCCCGGTCCCGAGGCCGGAGAGGCCGAGGAGACCGGCATCCGCCGCCGGGTCGTCGTCGCGGAGGACGAGACCCTCATCCGTCTCGACATCGTCGAGTCGCTCACGGAGGCGGGCTTCGACGTCGTGGGCGAGGCGGCGAACGGCGAGCAGGCCGTCGCCCTGGCCACCGAGCTCGAGCCCGACGTGGTCGTCATGGACGTGAAGATGCCGGTGATGGACGGCATCACCGCCGCCGAGCGCATCATCTCCGCCCGCACCTGCGCCGTCGTCATGCTCACCGCGTTCTCGCAGAGGGAGCTCGTCGAGCGCGCCCGCGACGCCGGGGCCATGGCCTACGTGGTCAAGCCCTTCACGCCCGCCGACCTCCTGCCTGCGGTCGAGATCGCCATCTCCCGCCACCAGGAGATCCTCTCGCTCGAGAGCGAGGTCGCCTCGCTGGCGGAGCAGTTCGAGACCCGCAAGCGCGTCGACCGCGCCAAGGGCCTCCTCATGACCAAGATGGGGCTCAGCGAGCCCGAGGCGTTCCGCTGGATCCAGAAGACGTCGATGGACCGGCGCCTGACGATGCGCGAGGTCGCCGACGCCGTCATCGAGCAGGTCGGCGGCAAGAAGTAGGCAGCCCGTCCACACGGCCCGGCTCCCCACGCAGGGAGCCGGGCCGTCGCCGTCGTGCCCCGGTCCGCCTGGCGCCCGCTGTCCGCCGTTACACAATCGTGACCCTTCTGTAACGCGGTTGACGAAGGTCGTCCAGACACGGCGGAGCGCGGTGAATAGGTTGACGCGCACAGGACCCGCGCGGTCATGGCCGGTCGAGGCGTGACGCACCGAAGGAGCCGACATGAGTCGCATGTTCACCGCTCGTTCCCTGGGCCTCGTCGCCGCGCTGTCGATGACCCTCGCAGCCTGCGACGGAGCCGACGGCGACGACGTCGGCACGGGGGACGGGGCCACCGAGGCCGCCGCCCAGCCGCTGAGGATCGGCACCCTGCTCCCGATGACCGGGTCGCTCTCCCAGCTGGGCCCGCCGACGAGCGCCGGCGTGGACCTGGCGGTGCGGGAGATCAACGAGGCCGGCGGCGTGCTCGGGATGGACGTGGAAGTCTCGCACAAGGACTCCGCGGACGCCGACGACGCCCGGGTGGCCACCGAGTCGGTGGCCGAGCTGATCGACGAGAAGGTCTCGGTGGTCGTCGGAGCCGCCTCCGCGCAGGTGACGCTCGACGTCATGGACGACGTCACGGGTGCGGAGATCGTGCAGATCTCGCCGGCGAGCACCCCGGTGCTCCCCGGCTCCTCCGACTTCTTCTTCCGGACCGCACCCCCGGACGCGGTCCAGGGCGACGTTCTGGGCAGACTGATCATCAGCGACGGTCATGCCAGCGTGGCGCTCCTGGTGCTGGACGAGGACTACGGCACGGGCCTGCGCGACGTCGTCCGACGGGTGGTGGAGCAGGCCGGCGGGATGGTCACCTACGGCATCCCCGGGGAGGAGTTCGACGCCACGGAGCAGAACTTCACCACGATCGTCGACAACGCGCTGGCGACCCGGCCCGACGCCGTCGCGATCATCGCCCTCGCCGCCCAGACCACGCCGATCGTGGCGGAGCTGGTCGCCCAGGGCTTCGACCTGTCGCGAACCTACTTCGTCGACCGCAACCTGCAGGACTTCGGGGACCAGCTCGGCCCCGGGACGCTCGAGGGCGCCCAGGGCACCCGGCCCGGGGTGCCCCCGAGCGAGGAGTTCCGGGCCCGGCTGCTCGAGGTCGACCCGGGGCTGCAGAGCTTCGACCACGCCGCGGAGTCCTACGACGCCACGATGCTCGCGGCGCTGGCCGCCGTCCGGGGCGGGGGCACGGACGGACCGACGATCCAGGCGAACATGGCCGCCGTCTCGGGCACCGGCGGCGGGACCGAGTGCACCGGCTTCGTCGAGTGCGCGGAGCTCCTGGGCAGCGACGAGGGCATCGTCTACCAGGCGGCGTCCGGCGCGGGGCCCTTCGACGCGGCGAACGCCCCCTCGGCCGCGAACATCGGCATCTACCTGTTCGACGGGGCGAACAACCCGTCCTTCCAGCGCGCGGAGGCGGGCGGCGCCTCCTGAGACCGGGTGAGTTGGCCGGCGGGCGGCGGGGGTCCGTGCGTGTCCGGTCAGGGGCCAGGGGTGGCCGGTCCGGCCCCGTCCCGGTCGAGGATCATGCAGCTGAGCCGGGCGGTGCACACCCGTCGTCCGGCGTCGTCGACGACCGCGACGTCGAAGGTGGCGGTGCGCCGGCCGCGGTGCAGCGCCGTCGTCGTGGCGGTGACGTGCCCCTCCCGCGCCGGGCGGTGGTGGGTGGCGCTGAGCTCGGTGCCCACGGCGACGCGGCCGGGCCCGGCGTGGATCGTCGCGGCGAAGGAGCCCACCGTCTCGGCCAGAGCCGCGGTGGCGCCGCCGTGCAGCATGCCGTGCGGCTGGGTGTTCCCGGCCACCGGCATCCGCGCCACCACGTGCTCCGGGCCGGCGGCCAGCAGCTCGATGCCCAGACGCTCGATCAGGGTGCCGGGGAAGGTCGCCCGCAGGGCGGGGACGAGATCGTCCGTGTCAGTCATGACGCCTAGGGTGGCACCCGTGACTGACACCCAGCGCCCGCGTCTCCTGCTCGTCGACGGTCATTCGATGGCCTTCCGTGCCTTCTACGCCCTGCCGGCGGAGAACTTCTCGACCTCCACGGGGCAGCACACCAACGCGGTCTACGGGTTCCTCTCGATGCTCATCAAGCTGCTCGACGAGGAGAAGCCCACCCACCTCGCCGTGGCGTTCGACCTCTCCGACGTGACCTTCCGCACAGAGGAGTACGCCGAGTACAAGGGCAACCGGGACGCGGCCCCCGAACCCTTCAAGGGGCAGGTGCCGCTCATCCGCGAGGTCATGGCGGCCATGAACGTGCCCGTCCTGGAGAAGTCGGGCTTCGAGGCCGACGACGTCCTGGCGACCCTCGCGCGGTCGGGCGAGGGGGCGGGGATGGAGGTGCTGCTCATCTCCGGCGACCGCGACACGTTCCAGCTCGTCAGCGAGGACGTCACCGTCCTGTACCCCGTCCGGGGCGTCTCGACCCTGACGCGGATGACCCCGGACGCGGTGCTGGAGAAGTACGGGGTCGGCCCGGAGCGGTACCCCGACCTCGCCGCGCTGGTGGGGGAGACGAGCGACAACCTGCCCGGGGTGCCGGGGGTGGGGCCGAAGACGGCCGCGAAGTGGGTCAACCTCTACGACGGCCTCGACAACGTCATCGGCCGGGCCGACGAGATCGGCGGCAAGGCCGGCCAGAGCCTGCGCGACCACCTCGACCAGGTGATCCGCAACCGCCGGCTCAACCAGCTGGTGACCGAGGTCGAGCTGCCGCTCGGGGTGGACGACCTCGCGCGCCGGCCCTTCGACCGGGAGGCGGTCCACCAGCTCTTCGACACGCTCGAGTTCGACGTCCTGCGTGACCGGCTCTTCGCCACGCTGCCCGACAAGGACGAGTCGGCACCGGCCGAGACGCTCGACATCGACGTCGTCGCGGTTCAGGACCTCCCCGGCGGGCTGGCGCCATGGCTGGCCGAGCGGCGCGAGCAGCTCCTCGGCCTCGACGTCACGGGCACGTCCGCGCAGGGCGCGGGCGACGCCTGGGCCCTCGCGCTGGCCGACGACAGCGGCCACGCCGTCACGATCGACCTCTCCGAGCTCCCGCCCGAGGAGGAGAGCGTCCTCGCCGCCTGGCTCGCCGCCGCCGCGCGGGCCAAGGCGGTGCACGAGGCCAAGCGTGCCTGGCACGCCCTCGGGGGACGCGGGCTGACGCTCGCCGGCGTCACGTTCGACACCGCGCTGGCCGGCTACCTCACCCACCCCGACCAGCGCCGCTACGCGCTGGCCGACCTGACGGTGCGGTACCTGCGCCGGGAGCTGCGCGAGGACGAGGCCGAGGGCGGGCAGGCGATGCTCGCCCTCGACGGCGGCACGGCGGACCGGCTGGCGGGGCTCCGCGCGGGCGCCGTCGTCGAGCTCGCGGGGGTGCTCGGTAGCGAGCTGGCCGACCGCGGCGCCGCGCAGCTGCTCTCCGACCTCGAGCTGCCCGTCCAGCGGGTGCTGCAGGACATGGAGCGCGTGGGTATCGCGGCGGACGCGGAGAACTTCGAGTCGCTGCGCCGGGACTTCGACCACGAGGTGGAGCGGGCCGCCGCTATGGCGTACGAGGCCATCGGCCACGAGGTCAACCTCTCCAGCCCGAAGCAGCTCCAGGAGGTGCTCTTCACCGAGCTGGAGATGCCGAGGACGAAGAAGACCAAGACCGGCTACACCACCGACGCCGACTCGCTGGCCGACCTGTACGCCAAGACGGAGCACCCGTTCCTCGAGCACCTGCTCGCGCACCGCGACCAGATCCGGCTGCGGCAGACGGCGGAGGGACTGCTGCGCTCGATCTCGCCCGACGGGCGGATCCACACCACCTTCCACCAGACCATCGCCGCGACCGGCCGGCTCAGCTCGACCGACCCGAACCTGCAGAACATCCCGGTGCGCACCGAGGACGGTCTGCGCATCCGGGAGGGCTTCGTGGTGGGGGAGGGCTACGAGGAGCTCCTGACCGCGGACTACTCCCAGATCGAGATGCGGATCATGGCGCACCTGTCGGGCGACGCCGGCCTGATCGACGCGTTCAACTCCGGCGAGGACCTGCACTCCTACGTCGGCAGCCGCGTGTTCGACGTGCCGACCGACGAGGTCACGGCCGCCCAGCGCAGCAAGATCAAGGCGATGAGCTACGGCCTGGCGTACGGGCTGAGCGCGTTCGGGCTCTCCCGCCAACTGCGGATCGAGGTCTCCGAGGCCCGCACCCTCATGGAGGGCTACTTCGAGCGGTTCGGCGGCGTGCGCGACTACCTCACCGGCGTCGTCGACCAGGCCCGCCGGACCGGCTACACCGAGACCATCATGGGGCGGCGCCGGTACCTGCCGGACCTGACCAGCGACAACCGCCAGCGCCGCGACATGGCCGAGCGGATGGCGCTCAACGCGCCCATCCAGGGATCGGCGGCCGACATCATCAAGGTCGCCATGGTGGGCACGCGCAGGGCGCTGGACACCGCCGGGCTGCGCTCGCGGCTCCTGCTCCAGGTCCACGACGAGCTCGTGCTCGAGGTGGCGCCGGGGGAGGCCGAGGAGGTCGAGGCGCTGGTCCGGCGCGAGATGGCCGGGGCGGCGGAGCTGTCCGTGCCGCTCGACGTCTCGGTGGGCACGGGCCGGTCCTGGCGCGACGCCGCACACTGATCCCGAGGCCGCTCCTCGGCCACCCTGACGGCCCTCCCGCCCGTCGTCTCAGCCGAGGAGCAGCTGCGGCCCCGTGGCGAGCAGGAAGCTCGTGCCGTTGAGCCCGATGTGCACGGCGATCCCGACGCGGACGTCGCGCGTCCGCCAGACGGCGTACACCATCGGCGCGAGGATGACGACGAGCGAGAAGAAGTCCCACGGCTTCCACAGGTGGTACAGAGCGAACAGGGCGACGTTGACCAGTGGCGCCCAGGCGCCCAGGCGGGCGAGCCGGGGGAGCAGGTAGCCGCGGAAGTACAGCTCCTCCACCAGCGGGGCCACGAGCACGAGGACGAGGAAGAACCCCACCGCGGTGAGGAAGCGGGCCGGGGCACCGCTGGTCTCGCCGACGTCGGGTGGCACGGGCGCCAGCGCCCACCCGGGCATCCAGGCGAAGGCCGACTCCTTGATCCCGTCCCTGACGCTCGCCATCACGATCGAGGCGGCCAGGCCCCAGACCACGAGGCCGAGGCACAGCAACGTCCGGCGCCAGGTGAACGGGCCGGGACGGAGGGGGAGCACCGCGGAGATGTCCCGGCGGCCGGTGGCGCGGTGCGCCTGGCGCAGCAGGAAGCCCAGCTCCAGCGCCGTGACCCCGACGATCCCGGCGACGATCCCCGCGGCGATCGGCGGGTAGCCCGCACGGACCATCAGCGGCCCGAGCAGGTAGAAGAGCGCCGCGGTGACGATTCCTGGGGCCAGGTGCAGGGCCAGGAGCACGGGCAACGAGTGCTCGTCGGTGCGGGCGGTCGCGGGGCGCGTCATCGGTGGGCGGCGGAGGAGGGGCTGCTCCCGACGGCGGCTCTCCGGCGGTCGGTGGCGGACCAGGCGATCCACCCGCCCGCGACGGCGACGAGCGCGGCGCCGACGAGCACCGTGGGCGGGGTGCTGCCCGTGCTGACCGCGGCCACCACGATGCCCAGCGGGTACATCAGGACCGCTGCGGCGAGCCAGAGGACACCGGCCCACCGGGGCAGCGTCCGGGAGCGCCAGACCGCCGCCCCGAGGAGCACGTTCCCCACGAACGACAGGACGACCGACGTCAGACCGACGAGGGCGAAGGCGTCGCTGGCGTAGCTGTCGGGCAGCTCGTCGTACCCCTCCACGCCGGCCAGGTGGGCCTGGCCCTCCTGCGGCGAGGCGAACGCCGACACCCCGCCGGCGAACAGGAACAGCGACGTGCCGAGGACGGTGGTCGTCATGGCGGTCAGTGCGAGGCTGCCGGCCCGGCCGCCGGCGAGGTAGGCCCCGAGCGCGAAGGTGCCGAAGATCGCCAGGATCAGGCCGAGGCCGCTGCCGAGGACGTGGGTGAGGACGTACTCGGGCGTCGTGACGAAGCGAGCCCACGCGTCGTACTGACTGTCCGGGTCGGGCTGCGGCTCGCGCGCGGACCACAGCGTGAGCAGGCCGTAGAGGGGCAGTCCGAGCAGCCCCGCCCGGATCCACAGCTGACTTCGTCGCCGACCGTCCATGGTCGCCTCCGCCGGGAGAACGCCGTCGGGCCCGTACGAGCCGCCGGGCTCCGGATGTGGTGCCGTTCCGGGAGAGTGTGCGCCCCGCGGGACCCGACGGGCAACGGGCACTCCGGACGATCGACCGGCGGGCCCTCTAGGGCCGGCGGGTGACGAAGATGGCCGTCCCGGGCAGGAGCGCCCCGCGCTCGGGCCCCCACCCGCCCCAGACATTGTCGTTGCCGGTCGGCCACTCGGGCTCCACGAGGTCCTCGAGCACCAGTCCGGCCCCGACGACGTCGCGGACGTGATCGCCCAGCGTGCGGTGGTACTCGGCGTAGAGGGGACGGCCGGCGTCGTCGGTCTCGACGTACGGCGAGCGGTCGAAGTACGACCGGGTTACGCGCAGGCCGCGGGCGGTCGGGTCGTCGGGGAACGCCCATCGGACGGGGTGCGACACGGAGAAGACCCAGCGACCACCGGGGCGGAGCACCCGCACCACCTCGCGGTGCACGCGGTTCGGGTCGGGCACGAACGGCAGGGCGCCGAAGGCGGTGAAGACCGCGTCGAAGCTCGCGTCCGCGAACGGCAGTGCCCGCGCGTCCGCGAGCACCGTGGGCACGGTGATCCCGGTCGCCGCGTCGAGCTCGCGGCCCCGGGCGAGCATGCCGGCCGCGACGTCCGTCGCGACCGCGTCGACGCCCTGGCCGACCAGCCAGCGCGAGCACTGGGCCGCGCCGCACCCGACCTCGAGCACGCGGGCACCCCGCAGGTCCCCGACCGGGCCGAGCAGGTGCGCGTCGGTCTCGCGCAGCCCCTCCGGGCACCAGCAGAAGTCCGCCGGCCCGAGGAACTCCCCGTGCTCGGCCAGGTAGCCGGCGGACTCCTCGCTCCACCAGGCGGCGTTGGCCCGCGCGGCGGCCTCGCCGTCGACGGGTCCGTAGCCGGCGCGGGCCGGGACGTGCTGCGGGGACATGTCACCAGTGTGCACACCCGGCCGGGGGCCGCCTGCCGGCGAGTTGGCGACGTCCGTCGGCAGGTGCCCGGGAGCGGGGAGGCCGACGCCCCGCCGGGCCTGCCCCGGACCCGGGAGACCTGCGGCCCGCCGGGCCCAGCCCGGACCCGGGGGGTGAGGCACGTCACGAGGGGGGCGGCGTGGTTGCCCGGCCGCACCCGGCGTCGGTAGGATCAACCTTTGGTGCAGTTGTGCCTATGCGGCTGCTCCTGCGTCACCTTTCAGAACAATCCTGTCCGCACTACTTCCTGTCCGCATCGGAGTCCACAGCTCAATGACCACCACTACGCCCACGCAGCCGACGTCCCCCCAGGTTGCCGTCAACGACATCGGTTCTGAGGAAGACTTCCTCGCCGCGATTGACGCGACCATCAAGTACTTCAACGACGGGGACATCGTCGAGGGCACCATCGTCAAGGTCGACCGGGACGAGGTACTCCTCGACATCGGTTACAAGACCGAGGGCGTCATCCTCTCCCGCGAGCTGTCCATCAAGCACGACGTGGACCCGGACGAGGTCGTCTCCGTCGGGGACAAGATCGAGGCGCTCGTCCTCCAGAAGGAGGACAAGGAGGGCCGGCTGCTCCTGTCGAAGAAGCGCGCCCAGTACGAGCGCGCCTGGAGCACGATCGAGAAGATCAAGGAGGAGGACGGCGTCGTCACCGGCACCGTCATCGAGGTCGTCAAGGGCGGCCTGATCCTCGACATCGGCCTGCGCGGCTTCCTCCCGGCCTCCCTCGTCGAGATGCGCCGCGTCCGCGACCTCCAGCCCTACGTGGGCAAGGAGCTCGAGGCGAAGATCATCGAGCTGGACAAGAACCGCAACAACGTGGTGCTCTCCCGTCGCGCCTGGCTCGAGCAGACGCAGTCCGAGGTGCGCTCGCACTTCCTGCAGACCCTGCAGAAGGGCCAGGTCCGCCCCGGTGTGGTCTCCTCCATCGTCAACTTCGGCGCCTTCGTCGACCTCGGTGGTGTGGACGGTCTCGTGCACGTCTCCGAGCTGTCCTGGAAGCACATCGACCACCCGAACGAGATCGTCGAGGTCGGCCAGGAGGTCACCGTCGAGGTTCTCGACGTCGACATGGACCGCGAGCGGGTCTCCCTGTCGCTCAAGGCGACGCAGGAGGACCCGTGGCAGGCCTTCGCCCGCACGCACGCCATCGGCCAGGTCGTGCCCGGCAAGGTCACCAAGCTCGTCCCGTTCGGCGCGTTCGTGCGCGTCGAGGACGGCATCGAGGGCCTCGTCCACATCTCCGAGCTGGCGCAGCGCCACGTCGAGGTGCCGGAGCAGGTCGCCAAGGTCGGTGACGACGTCTTCGTCAAGGTCATCGACATCGACCTCGACCGCCGTCGCATCTCGCTGTCCCTGAAGCAGGCCAACGAGGGCGTCGACCCGACCAGCGACGACTTCGACCCGTCGATGTACGGCATGGCCGCCGAGTACGACGAGCAGGGCAACTACAAGTACCCCGAGGGCTTCGACCCGGAGACGAACGAGTGGCTCGAGGGTTACGAGGCCCAGCGCGAGGCGTGGGAGAACGAGTACGCCCAGGCGCAGGCTCGCTGGGAGGCCCATAAGAAGCAGGTCGCGGCCGCTCAGGAGGCTGACACCGAGGCCGTCGAGACCGGGACGCCGGGTGCCGGCGCCGCCGGCCCGACCTCCTACAGCTCGGCCCCGGCCGAGGCGGCGGGCACCCTGGCGTCCGACGAGGCCCTGGCCGCCCTGCGCGAGAAGCTCACCGGTCACTGACCGCCTCCCGCCGCAGGCGGGGGAGAGCAGACGACGAGGCCCGTCGCCCCTCGGGGGCGACGGGCCTCGTCGTGTCAGTGGGCCTCAGGCAGTCAGCGGGGCCTCGGACCAGCGAGCCTGCGGCCGGCGAGCCTCAGGTCGCCGAGCCTCAGGTCGCCGAGCCTCAGACCAGCGAGGCCGTCATGGTGATCTCGGTCCCGGCCAGCGCCTTGCTGACCGGGCAGCCCTCCTTGGAGGCCTGGGCGATGCGCTGGAAGTCCTCCTCCGAGATGCCTTCGACCTGGGCCCTGACGGTGAGGTGGACGCCCGAGATGTGAGCGCCCCCGTCGGTGGAGAAGGTGACCTCGGCGGTGGTGTCGAGCTGGGTCGGCGGCGTCCCGTTCTGGTCGAGGTCGTTGGAGAACGCCATGGAGAAGCAGCTCGCGTGCGCGGCAGCGATGAGCTCCTCGGGGTTGGTCCGCGAACGGTCCTCCTCCGTGCGGGCCTTCCACGTCACGTCGAAGGTGCCGAGCCCCGAGCTGTCCATCGTCGTCGTTCCCGAGCCCTGGAACAGGTTGCCCTTCCAGCTGGTGCTGGCTTTGCTGCTGAGTGCCATGCGACTTCCTCCTCTGCTCGCCCGGGAACCGGGCGTCGTGGGTTTCCCGCCATCCTGCCAGCGGTCACCAGCCCGCGCGAGGCCCGCGCCACCGCGCCTGCCGCCGCTAGGGTTCCGGGTATGAGCCAGCCCGACGGGTCGCCGGCCCACTTCCTCGGCGGCGGGGACGTGCCCGCGCTGCCCGTCCCGCTGCTCGGTCGGACGGGGTCCGGCTGATGCTCACCGTCGGCCTCACCGGGGGGATCGGCTCGGGAAAGTCGACCGCGTCGGCCGAGCTGGCCCGGCTCGGCGCCGTCGTCATCGACGCGGACCGGATCGCGCGCGCCGTCGTCGAGCCGGGCACGCCGGGCCTCGCCGCGGTGGTGGACGAGTTCGGCGACGGTGTCCTGGCGCCCGACGGCTCCCTGGACCGTGCCGCGCTCGCCGCGCGCGTGTTCGGCGACCCGGCGGCGCTGGCGCGGCTCGGTGCCATCACCCACCCGCTCGTCGCCGAGGAGAGCCGCCGCCTGCAGGCTGCCGCGCCCGGCGACGCCGTCGTGGTCCACGACGTCCCGCTCATCGTGGAGAACGGCCTGGCCGACCGGTACGACCTCGTGGTGGTCGTCGGCGCGGACGAGGACACCCGGGTCCGACGGCTGACGGCGCACCGCGGCATGTCGGAGGAGGACGCCCGCGCCAGGATCCGGTCCCAGGCCGACGACGCCGCCCGTCGCGCCGTCGCGGACGTCTGGCTCGACAATTCTGGGACCCCCGAGGAGCTCCGCGACGCCGTCGGTCGGCTGTGGCGGGAGCGGCTGGTGCCCGAGCGCGACCGGCGCGCGCGCACCGCCGGGTCGGGCCCCCGTCGTCGCAGCCGCGGAGGTCGACCGAGCCGGTAGGGCGGCATGCGTCCTCAGGAGTCCCGGTGCCCGGGAGAGCCCGCGGGAGCACCCACGAGGTGCGGGTCGGCCGGCCGGCGCTCGATGCCGGCGGCGGCGTAGGCGTCGGCCTCGTCGAGGGTCTCGTGCTCCATCAGGGCGGCGACGATGGCCTCGTGCCGGTCGCGGTTCTCGCGGAGGAGACGACGCGCCTCCGCGTAGCAGTCGTCGACCAGGGCGCGGACCTCGGCGTCGACGGCCTCGAGGAGAGCCTCCGAGGCGCCGTTCTGGCGGGCGTCGCCGTCGCTCGGGTAGACCTGGACCGGTCCGATCTTCTCCGACATGCCCCACCGGCCCACCATCTGGCGGGCGATGGCGGTGACGGTCTGCAGGTCGGACTCGGCGCCGGTGGTGATGACGCCGAAGACCTCCTGCTCGGCGGCCATGCCGCCGAGGGCGCCGATGATGCGGCCGCGCAGGTAGTCGACGTCGTAGCCGTACCGGTCGGTCTCGGGGGTGGACAGGGTCACGCCCAGGGCGCGGCCGCGGGGGATTTCGAGATCTTCCGGACGGGGTCGGCGCCGGGGCGGAGCATGCCGAGGAGGGCGTGACCGGCCTCGTGGTAGGCGGTGCGCAGGCGTTCCTCCTCGGGCATGACGACGGCGCGCTCGGAGCCCAGCTGGACCTTCTCGAGGGCGTCCGCGAAGTCCTTGGCGAAGATCTGGTCCTGGCCCCGCTTGGCGGCGAGCAGCGCGGCCTCGTTGGCCAGGTTCGCGAGGTCCGCACCGGTCATGCCGGGGGTGGACCGCGCCGCGGCGGCGAGGTCGACGTCGGCCGCGAGCGGCTTGCCCCGGGTGTGCACCGCGAGGATCTGCTCCCGGCCGGCCTGGTCGGGCGGGGAGACGGTGATCTTGCGGTCGAAGCGGCCCGGCCGGGTCAGGGCGTCGTCCAGGACGTCCGCGCGGTTGGTCGCCGCGAGGACGACGACGCCCTCCGTGCCGTCGAAGCCGTCCATCTCCGTGAGGATCTGGTTGAGGGTCTGCTCGCGCTCGTCGTTGCCGCCCACCGAGCGGGCGCCGGAGCGGGAGCGGCCGATGGTGTCGATCTCGTCGATGAAGACGATGGCCGGAGCCACCTTGCGGGCCTCGGCGAACAGGTCGCGCACCCGCTGGGCGCCGACGCCGACGATCATCTCGATGAACTCGGACGCGGAGGCGGAGAAGAAGGGCACCTCGGCCTCGCCCGCGGTCGCCCGGGCGAGGAGGGTCTTTCCGGTGCCCGGGCCGCCCTCGAGGAGAACGCCCTTCGGGACCTTGGCGCCGAGCCGGGTGTACTTCTCGGGGTGCTTCAGGAAGTCCACGATCTCGGCTACCTCGGCCTCGACCTCGTCGATGCCCGCCACGTCGTCAAAGTTGACCCGAACCTTCTCCGGGTCCACCGGCTTGGCCCTCTTCTGGCTCATCATGCCGCCGAGCATCCCGCCGCCCGCCCTGCGGGCCCGGCGGAAGAGCCAGACGTAGAACCCCACGAGAAGTGCGAGCGGGAGCAGCGAGATCAGGAGGTTCGGCAGGATCCCGCGCTCCTGCGTGATCGGGGTGGCCCGGACGACGGCGTCGCTCGTCTCGAGCTCGGCGAGCAGGTCGTCCTGGGCGAAGGTGGGCCGTTCGGTGACGAACTGGGTGTACGTGCCGCCGTCCCCGGCCGGGGCCGGGGAGGCACCCTCGGGCAGCTCCGCCGGCTCGGCCAGCGTGCCCTCGATGCTCTGGCCGCGGGAGAAGACCTCCTCGACGTTGCCCTCCTCCACCTGCTGCCGGAACTCGGTGTACGAGATCGTGGCGACCTGGGAGCTGGCGAGGTCCTGGACCGTGGTCAGGCCGAAGAGCACCAGCCAGCCCATGAGGAGCCAGGTGACGATCCGGCCCCACCTCGGCGGCTCCGGGGCGCCGCCCTGCGGCGGCACACCCTCCGTGCGCCAGGGCTGGCCTGTCGGCGCCTGCGTCGGCTGCTCGGCGCGTCGGGCGTCGCGGGAGTCGGGCACGCGTGTCCTCCGGGTCTATTCGTTGGTGGGTGCCAACTAACTGTAGGCGCGGAAGCCCGTGAGTGTCCACAGATTGGTTGGTGTAACCTCACCAATTGTGGTGAAAGACACGGGGAACAGCGACGGGACCTCCGAGAGGGACGACCGCGCCGACGAGGCGGGGGTCGGCCCGCGGGCCGATGGCGGCGCGAGGAGTGACACCGGCACTTCGGCGGCCGACGTCGGCACTTCGGCGGCCGACGCCCGCATTTCGGCGGCCGACGTGGGCGCCCGCCTGCAGCGCGCCTTCTGGCTGCTGCTGCGCTGGGGCAGCCGTGCGAGCGTTCGCGACCAGTTCCTCAGCTCCGAGCTCGGACGGTCGCTCACGCCGACCGACGTCTGGATCGTGGAGGTCCTGGGCGAGCGGGGACCGATGCGGCTGACGGCCCTGGCTGCGTGGCAGGGCGTCGACAAGTCGACCGTGACGCCGCAGGTGCGGCGGCTCGAGCGCGCGGGCCTGGTCGTGCGGACGGCAGACCCGCAGGACGGCCGGGCGGTGCTGCTCTCTCTGTCCGATGAGGGGCTGGCCGTGCGGGACCGGTTCCGCCGGGCCGGCGCAGCCGTCCTGGAGGACCGGCTGTCCTCGTGGGGCGAGGAGGACCGACGGGTGCTGGCCGACCTGCTCGGCCGGTTCGTCGCGGGCCTCGACGTCGGCCAGCCCGTGAGCGGGTCGCCACCGTCGGGGAGGTCCGCGACGTCGGCCGGGTCGGCGCCGTCGGCGCAACCCTCGGCCCCGGAGTCGCCGCAGCCCTGACCCCCCCGGCGTGATGTCGGTGCCCCGACGTACGGTTGACCCATGCGTCCCGTGACCGACCTGCAGCGCACCGTCGCCCCGTTCGAGGTGGTCTCCGACTACACGCCGTCGGGCGACCAGCCGACGGCGATCGCCGAGCTCACCGAGCGCCTCAGGGCCGGCGAGAAGGACATCGTCCTCCTCGGCGCCACCGGCACCGGAAAGTCGGCCACGACCGCGTGGCTCATCGAGCAGGTCCAGCGACCCACCCTGGTGATGGCGCCGAACAAGACGCTCGCCGCCCAGCTGGCCACCGAGTTCCGGGAGCTGCTGCCCAACAACGCCGTCGAGTACTTCGTCTCGTACTACGACTACTACCAGCCCGAGGCGTACGTGCCGCAGACGGACACGTACATCGAGAAGGACTCCTCGATCAACGACGAGGTCGAGCGGCTCCGGCACAGCGCCACCAACTCGCTGCTGACACGGCGCGACGTCATCGTGGTCGCGTCGGTGTCCTGCATCTACGGCCTCGGCACCCCGCAGGAGTACGTCGACCGCATGGTCCAGCTCAAGGTGGGCGACACGGTCGAGCGCGACGACCTGCTGCGCCAGTTCGTGATGATGCAGTACGTGCGCAACGACATGGCGTTCACCCGCGGCACCTTCCGGGTGCGCGGAGACACCATCGAGATCATCCCCGTCTACGAGGAGCTCGCCATCCGCATCGAGCTGTTCGGCGACGAGATCGACGGCCTGAGCACCCTGCACCCGCTCACCGGCGAGGTCGTGCGCTCGGAGGAGGCGGTCCACCTCTTCCCCGCCACCCACTACGTCGCCGGACCTGAGCGGATGGAACGGGCGATCGCCGGCATCGAGGCCGAGCTCGCCGAGCGTCTGGAGGAGCTCGAGCGGCAGAACAAGCTGCTCGAGGCCCAGCGGCTGCGCATGCGCACCACCTACGACATCGAGATGATGCGCCAGATCGGCACCTGCTCGGGCATCGAGAACTACTCCCGGCACATCGACGGGCGCGCCGCCGGGACGGCGCCGAACACCCTCCTCGACTACTTCCCCGAGGACTTCCTGCTCGTCATCGACGAGTCGCACGTGACCGTGCCGCAGATCGGTGCCATGTACGAGGGCGACATGTCCCGCAAGCGCACGCTGGTGGACTTCGGCTTCCGCCTGCCGTCGGCGATGGACAACCGGCCGCTGCGCTGGGAGGAGTTCCTCGAGCGCATCGGCCAGACCGTGTACCTCTCCGCCACCCCCGGGCCCTACGAGCTCAGCCAGTCCGACGGCGTCGTCGAGCAGATCATCCGCCCCACCGGACTGGTCGACCCCGAGGTGGTGGTCAAGCCGACCAAGGGCCAGATCGACGACCTCCTCGGCGAGATCCGCGAGCGGGTCGACAAGGACGAGCGGGTGCTCGTGACCACCTTGACCAAGAAGATGGCCGAGGACCTCACCGAGTACCTCCTCGAGCGCGGCGTCCAGGTGCGCTACCTGCACTCCGACGTCGACACCCTCCGCCGCGTCGAGCTGCTGCGGGAGCTCCGGCTCGGGCAGTTCGACGTCCTGGTCGGCATCAACCTCCTCCGCGAGGGCCTCGACCTGCCGGAGGTCTCCCTCGTCGCCATCCTGGACGCCGACAAGGAGGGCTTCCTGCGCTCGTCGACGTCCCTCATCCAGACCATCGGCCGTGCCGCCCGCAACGTCTCCGGCCAGGTGCACATGTACGCCGACCGGATCACCGACTCCATGGCGCACGCCATCGAGGAGACGACCCGCCGCCGCGAGAAGCAGGTGGCGTACAACGAGGCCAACGGGATCGAGCCGACGGCGCTGCGCAAGCGGATCGCCGACGTCACCGACATGCTGGCGCGCGAGGACCTCGACACGGCCGAGCTCCTCGAGGGCGGCTACCGCGGCGCCGGCAAGGGGCCCGGCGGGAAGGACCGCCGCAAGGCGGGGGAGTCGGTCCGCGAGAAGCTGGCCGGGGCCGCGGCGAGCGACCTCGCCGAGCTCATCCAGGAGCTGTCCGCGCAGATGCACGCGGCGGCGGAGGAGCTCCAGTTCGAGCTCGCCGCCCGCCTGCGGGACGAGATCGCGGACCTGAAGAAGGAGCTGCGGCAGATGACGGCCGCCAACGCCTGACCGCCCGCCGTGCCCGTGCGGCGGGCCCGTACCGCGGCGCTCGTTCCGCGGCACCGGCCCACGGGATCGGGCCCGACATGTCCGGGTCTGTGACGTCGGTCGTCGCCGGCCGCGACGGTCGCGCTCGGGTTTGGCGTGACGTATCGTTGCCGCTGCGGAGGGGAGTATTCCCCGAACAGTGATGCCGTCATCACGGTGGGCGACGTCGTCCGCTCGGTGTCACTGGCCCGGACCACGACGGTCGTCCCAGCCTCGGCAGCATCGGGGCCGGGGACAGCCCGGACCAGGCGGAAGAGACCTCCGGTACCCGTCCCTACGTACCGGAGGCACTGTGGAAGTCCACGCCCTTGGTTGGATCGCGCTCGCTGCGATCATCGTCGTCATGATCGTGGTCGACATCGTCGGCCACGTCCGGAACCCGCACGCGCCCTCCATGAAGGAGGCGGCCTGGTGGTCGGTGGCCTACGTGGCCATGGCCATCATCTTCGGCTTCATCGTCTGGGGCGTCTACGGCACCCAGTACGGCACGGAGTACTTCGCCGGGTACGTCACGGAGAAATCGCTCTCCGTCGACAACCTGTTCGTCTTCGTCATCATCATCGCGGCCTTCAAGATCCCCCGGAAGTACCAGCAGGAGGTCCTGCTGGCCGGCATCATCATCGCGATCGTCCTGCGCGGCGTCTTCATCGCCCTCGGCGTGGCCGTGATCGAGAACTTCTCCTGGGTGTTCTACCTCTTCGGCGCGTTCCTCATCTACACGGCCATCGCGCAGGCGCGTCAGGGTGTCGAGGACCCCGACGAGCACGAGGAGTACCACGAGAACGGGTTCGTCCGCCTCGTCCGGCGCTTCGTGCCGGTGACCCCGGGCTTCGTCGGCGGCAAGCTGGTCCACCGCCACCACGGCAGGACGATGATCACGCCGATGCTGCTCGCCATCATCGCGATCGGCAGCGCGGACATCCTCTTCGCCGTCGACTCCATCCCCGCCATCTTCGGCCTCACCAAGGAGCCGTACCTCGTCTTCGCGGCGAACGCCTTCTCGCTCCTCGGTCTGCGCCAGCTCTACTTCCTGATCGACGGCCTGCTCGACAAGCTCGTCTACCTCCACTACGGCCTCGCGGCGATCCTCGGCTTCATCGGGGTCAAGCTGGTCATCCACGCCCTGCACGAGAACGAGCTCTCGTTCATCAACGGCGGTGAGCACTGGACCGCGATCCCCGAGCCGTCGATCGTGGTGTCCCTGCTCTGGATCGTGGGCGTGCTCGTCATCACCGTCGTGGCCAGCCTGCGCAAGAACAAGAAGGACGCGCGCATCGCTGCCGCCGAGGCGGCGCTGCTCCACGCCGGCGAGCGGGAGGACGAGCGCCGTCCGACCATCCCGCCGGGCGAGCCCGCGAAGCGCAGCTCCGACGACTGACGCCGGCGTCAACGGCCGCGCAGGCCGCGGCCCCGCCGGCACCGCCCGGCCCCGGACGGGGGCCGGGCGGTCGCGCGTCCGGCGGTAGCATGCCCCGATGCGTGCGAGCGACGACGACGGAGGCGCCGCCGTCGGCACCCCCGCCGGCGGCGACGCGGGCGCGGAGACGGACGGGGCGGGTCGCTCGCCGGAGATCATCCGCTCCCTGGCGCGGGGCCTGTCGGTCGTCCGGGCGTTCGACGCGGCGCACCCGCGCCTGACGCTGAGCGAGGTCGCCGTACGCGCCCGCATGCCGCGGGCCGGTGCGCGGCGCGCGCTCCACACCCTGGTCGAGCTGGGTTACGCCACCCGGTCCGGCCGCGAGTTCACGCTGCGGCCCAAGCTGCTCGAGCTCGGGTTCGAGCAGCTCTCCGGCCTCTCGCTCGCCGATGTCGTCACCCCGCACCTGCAGGCGCTCTCCGCGCGGCTCGACGAGTCCGTCTCGGCCTCGGTGCTCGACGCCGGCCAGATCGTCTACGTCGCGCGCGTCGCCACCCGCCGGGTGATGCGCGTCCAGATCCGGGTGGGCGCGCGCTTCCCGGCGGAGTCGACCGCCATGGGCCGCGTGCTCCTCGCGGCCCGTTCGCCCGAGTGGATCGAGGGCTTCGTGGAGTCGGTGCGGGTGGAGCGGCGGTCCCCGTACACCACCACGGACACCGCGCGGCTGCGGGCGATCCTCTCCCGGACCCGGGCGCAGGGCTGGGCGCTGGTCGACCAGGAGCTCGAGGAGGGGCTGCGGTCGGTGGCGGTGCCCGTGCACGACGGCGAGGGCAACGTGATCGCCGCGGTCAACGTCGCCACCACGGTCATCCACGACGAGCCGGCCGCGTTCCTCGAGCGGGTCCTGCCCTCCCTGCGGCGGACGGCCGCCGCGATCGACGCCGACCTCGTCCCCCTCGGGCACGTCGACTCGTGAGAGTCCCGGGTCGGTAGCCTGGCAGGGCCGGGAGGCCGGCACCCCAGCTGAAGGAGAACGATGCACGACGACGCGCGACCGACCCTCGCCCACGCCGTCGACGGCCCCGAGGACGCCCCGGTGGTCGTCCTGGGGTCCTCGCTCGGCACGGACCGCCACATGTGGGACGCCCAGGTGCCGGTGCTGGCCCGGCGGTACCGCGTGGTCCGGTACGAGCTGCGCGGGCACGGCCGCTCCGCGTCGCCGCGCGCCGAGGGCCCGGTCACCATCGCCGACCTCGGCTCCGACGTCCTGCGCCTCATGGACCAGCTCGGCATCGCCTCCGCCCACCACGTCGGGCTCTCGATCGGCGGGATGGTCGCGCTGTGGCTCGCCGAGCGGCACCCCGAGCGCGTCGAGCGCCTCGCCGTCGTGTGCTCCGCGCCGTACCTGCCGCCCGCCGAGGGCTGGCTGACCCGGGCCGCGACCGTACGCCGCGAGGGCATGGGCGCGGTGGTGGACGCCGTCATGTCGCGCTGGTTCACCGAGACGTACGACGACGAGGAGCGCCGCGCCGCCCTGCGCGCCTCGTTCCTCGCCGTCGACCCGGAGGGCTACGCGCAGTGCTGCGAGGCGATCGCGGGCATGGACCTGCGGCCCGAGCTGCCCAACGTCTCCGCCCCCGTGCTGCTCGTGGCGGGCGACCGCGACGCGGCCACGCCGCCGGAGCTGTCCGCCGCGACCGCGGAGACCCTGCGGGCCGCCGGGGCGGAGGTCCGGTTCGAGGTGGTCCCCGACGCCGCGCACATCAGCGCCGTCCAGCAGGCGCCAGCCGTCACCCGGCTGATCCTCGAGCACCTCGACGCCCAGGACCCCGTGCGAGCGGCCGGCACGCGCGTGCGCCGGGACGTGCTGGGCGACGCCCACGTGGACCGGGCGCAGGAGCGCACCACGCCCTTCACCGCCGACTTCCAGGACCTCATCACCCGCTACGCCTGGGGCGACGTCTGGACCCGGCCCGGGATCGACCGGCGCATGCGCAGCGCGATCACCCTGGCGGTGCTCGCCACGCTCGGGCACGACGGCGAGTTCGCCATGCACGTGCGGGCCGCGCTGCGCAACGGCCTGACCGTCGACGAGATCCGCGAGGTGCTGCTGCACATCTCGGTCTACGCGGGGGTGCCGGTCTCCAACCACGCCTTCGCCCTGGCGCAGCAGGTGCTCGACGACGTCGAGCGGGAGCGCCCGTGAGCGACGAGGGTGAGCCGGAGGGCCTGCAGTCCCTCGCCCGGGGGCTCGGCGTCCTGCGGGTCCTCGCGGCCGCGGACGGCCCGCTCACCCTCGCCGAGGTGGCGCACGCCGCGGCGCTGAACCGGGCGGTGGCGCGCCGGGTGCTGCTCACCCTCGTCGACGTCGGCTACGTGCTCGCGCGCGGGCGCGAGTTCAGCCTGCGGCCGCGCGTGCTGGAGCTGGGGGAGGCGTACCGCGCGAGCCTGCGCCTGCCCGCCCTCGCGCTGCCCGCCATGCGACGGCTCTCCGCCGCCACCGGCCAGTCCATCTCGCTCGGCGTCCTCGACGGAGCCGAGGTCGTCTACGTCCAGCGGGTCGTAGGGGCCCGGATCGTGGACGTGGTCCTCGACGTCGGCACCCGGGTGCCCGCGCACGCCACCGCGATCGGCCGGGTGCTGCTCGCGGACCTCGGGCCCGACGAGCGCGCGGCCGTCCTCGGGGCGGGCCCGCTCGGGGCCCTCACGCCGACCACCGTGACCGACCCCGCCCGGCTGGGCGAGGTGCTCGACCGGGTGCGTGCGCAGGGCTACGCCCACATCGACGAGGAGTTCGAGCCCGGGCTGACCACGCTCGCCGCGCCCGTGGTGGACGACGGCGTGGTCGTGGCCGCGGTGAACCTCCCGCTGAGCACGGCGTCCCTCCCGCCCGGGGGCGTGGGACCGGACCTCGTCGGGGCGGTCGTCGCCGCGGGGCGGGAGATCAGCGCCGCCGTCGCCGAGGCGGCCGGCCGGGCTGGTGCACCGCCCGGCCGCGGCTGATCCGCCGGAGGGGCTGTCCCGGAGGGCTGCCTCAGGCCTCCAGCACGACGGCGAGCCCCTGGCCCACCCCGATGCAGATCGCGGCCACGCCGATGCCGCCGCCGCGCGCCCTGAGCGCGTGGGCGAGGTGGCCGACGATGCGGCCGCCGGACGCGCCGAGCGGGTGCCCGATCGCGATCGCGCCGCCGTCGACGTTGACCTTCTCGGGATCGAGGTCGGGCCAGAGCTTGAGGCAGGCGAGCGACTGGGAGGCGAACGCCTCGTTGAGCTCGACGAGGTCGACGTCCTCCCACGTCTTCCCGGCCCGCCTCAGCGCGATGTTGGCCGCCTCGACCGGCCCGACGCCGAAGATCTGCGGCTCGAGGGCGGAGACGCCGCGCGAGACCACCCGGGCGAGCGGCTCGCCGTCGAAGTCCTCGCCCGCCAGGAGGACGGCGGAGGCGCCGTCGGTCAGCGGGGAGGCGTTGCCGGCCGTGACGGAGCCCTTGTCGGGCGACCGGAAGGCCGGCTTGAGCCGGGCCAGGGACTCCAGCGAGCTGTCCCGGCGGATGTTCTCGTCGCGGTCGAGCTCGACGCCGGGGACGGTCACGAGCTCGGCGTCGTAGCGGCCCTCGTCCCAGGCCTGCGTCGCCAGCTGGTGGCTGCGCAGCGCGAACGCGTCCTGCTCCTCGCGGGAGATCTGGTGCTGGTCGGCGAGGATCTCGGCGCCCTCGCCGAGGGCGACGGTCCACTCCTTCGGCATCCTCGGGTTGACCAGGCGCCAGCCGATGGTGGTCGACGCGAGGGTCTGGTCGCCGGCGGGGAACGCGCGCTCGGGCTTGAGCAGCACCAGCGGCGCTCGGGACATCGACTCGGTGCCGCCCGCCAGGATGACGTCCGCGTCGCCGGTCTCGATGGCCCGCGAGCCCTGGATGACCGCCTCGACGCCGGAGCCGCACAGGCGGTTGACGGTGACGCCGGGCACCGTGACGGGCAGCCCGGCCAGGAGCGTGGACATGCGGGCGACGTCGCGGTTCTCCTCGCCGGCGCCGTTGGCGTTGCCGAAGATGACGTCGTCGATGCGGGCGGGGTCCAGCGTGGGGTTGCGCTCGACCACGGCCTTGATGACCGTCGCGCCGAGGTCGTCGGGGCGGACGCCGGCGAGGGCCTTGCCGTAGCGGCCGAAGGGGGTGCGGACGGCGTCGTAGATGAAGGCGGACATGGTTCTCCTCAGCGGGCGGGGACGGTGCCGGGCACGGTGGCGTCGACCAGCGGCAGACCGGTGGTCTCACGAAGCGACCCGACGGTGGCGTCGCCGTAGGTCTCGGTGACGGCCACGCCGTCGTCGGTGATGTCGAAGACCGCGAGGTCGGTGTAGACGCGTGAGACGCAGCCGACGCCCGTCAGGGGGTAGGTGCACGCCTCGACCAGCTTCGAGTGCCCGTCGCGAGTGAGCAGCTCCATCATCACGAAGGTCTGCTTGGCGCCGATCGCCAGGTCCATCGCGCCGCCGACAGCGGGGATGGCGCCCGGCTTGCCCGTGTGCCAGTTGGCCAGGTCGCCGGATGCGGAGACCTGGAACGCGCCGAGCACGCACAGGTCGAGGTGCCCGCCGCGCATCATGGCGAAGGAGTCGGCGTGGTGGAAGTACGAGGCGCCCGGCAGCTCGGTGACGGGGATCTTGCCGGCGTTGATGAGGTCGAGGTCGACCTCGTCACCGCTGGCCTCGGGCCCCATCCCCAGCATGCCGTTCTCGGTGTGCAGGGTGACGTGGCGCTCCGGCTCGAGGTAGTCCGAGACCTTGGTGGGCATGCCGATGCCGAGGTTGACGTAGGCGCCCTCCGGGATGTCCTGCGCCACGCGCGCGGCGATCTGGTCGCGCGTCAGGGGCTCGCTCACTGTCCCTCCTCGGGGTCGGGCCTGACCGGGTCCACGCGGACCACGCGGTCGACGTAGATGCCCGGGGTGACGACCACCTCGGGGTCGATCGCGCCGGTCTCGACGATCTCGTTGACCTGGACGATGGTGGTGCGGGCGGCGGCCGCCATGACGGGACCGAAGTTGCGGGCGGTCTTGCGGTAGACGAGGTTGCCGACGCCGTCCGCGCGCAGGGCCTTGACGAGCGCGAAGTCGGCGCGGATCGGGTACTCGAGGACGTAGTCGCGCCCGTCGATGCGCCGCGTCTCCTTGCCCTCTGCGAGGAGGGTGCCGTAGCCGGTCGGCGTGAAGAACGCGCCGATGCCGGCGCCCGCGGCCCGGATCCGCTCGGCGAGGTTCCCCTGGGGGACCACCTCGAGCTCGATCTCGCCGGCGCGGTACTTCTCGTCGAAGTGCCACGAGTCCTTCTGCCGCGGGAAGGAGCAGATGATCTTCCGCACGCGCCCCAGCGCGACGAGCTGCGCGAGTCCGACGTCGCCGTTGCCGGCGTTGTTGTTGATGACTGTCAGGTCGCTCGCGCCCTGGTCGATGAGAGCGTCGATCAGCTCGACCGGCTGGCCCGCGGGACCGAACCCGCCGATCATGACGGTCGCCCCGTCGCTGATGCCCTCCACCGCCTCGTGGAGATTCTCGGTGATCCGCAGCATCGCCGCCGCTCACACTCCTTGTTGTTCGGTATACGCACAGGTGCGCGCACTTAGAACTATCATCCGCGTCATGGTCGCGCGGGTCAAGGTCGGACACCGCCACAGGCCGAAGTTGCGGCACGCGGGTCCCTCCGCCAACTTATAGGTCTGACGTCTCAATCGGAGCAGTGATTGCTCCTTGTACGGATCAATGTCCGGTCATACGCTGACCGGGCACGGCGACGAGGCTGAGGAGGCGACGGACGGATGGAGCTGCGGCACCTGCGGTACTTCGTGGCCGTGGCCGACCACCGGCACTTCGGCCAGGCGGCCGAGCACCTCCACATCTCCCAGCCGCCGCTGTCCCACCAGATCCGCCAGCTCGAGCGCGAGCTCGGCACCGTGCTGCTGACCCGCACCACGCGGCGCGTGGAGCTGACCGAGGCGGGCCGGGCGTTCTACGACGACGCGGTCAGGATCCTCGCCGACGTCGACGCGGCCGCCGCCCGCGTCCGGACCCTCGCCGAGGGGTGGACCGGCCGGCTGCGGGTGGGCTTCACCGGCTCGGCCTCCTACCGCCAGCTGCCGCAGGTGGCGCGCCTGCAGCGGGTCCACCTGCCCGACATCGAGCTCCAGCTGTTCTCCGAGATGCTCACCCCCGCCCAGGAGCAGGCGCTCGTGGAGCAGCGTCTCGACATCGGCGTGCTCCGCCCGCCGGTGGGGACGCCCGGCCTCGCCACGCGGACGATCGCCGTCGAGCAGCTCACCCTGGCCGTGCCCGCGGGCCACCGCCTCGCCACCGCCCCGGCGCCCCGCCTCGCCGACCTGACCGGCGAGGTCCTCCTGACCTACCCCGGCCGGGCCCGCTCCGTGGTGCGTGCCGCCGTCGAGCAGGAGCTGCGCCGTGCCAGCGCGGTCGTGGCCCGCACGCAGGAGGTGGAGCAGACGTCGTCGATGATGGCGCTCGTCGGCGCCGGCCTCGGCGTGGCCCTCGTCCCCGACTCGGCCCGCGCGCTCCGCCTGGACGGCGTCGTCCACCGCGAGATCGCCGGCGCCCCCAGCGTCGAGCTCGCGCTGGCCTGGCGGGAGGACGACACGTCGGCCGCCACCCGCCGCTTCGTCCGCATGCTCGTCGACCACCTCCCGACCGCACCGAGCGAGGCCGCATGAAGATCACCCGTGTCGAGGCCGTCCCGTTCTCGATCCCGTACGTCAAGCCGCTCCACTTCGCCAGCGGCGAGGTCTCCGCGGCGGAGCACGTGCTCGTGCGTGTCCACACGGACGACGGCGTCGTCGGCGCGGCCGAGGCGCCGCCCCGCCCGTTCACCTACGGGGAGACGCAGGCGTCCATCGTGGCCGTCGTGACGTCGATCTTCGCCCCGGCGATCCTCGGGCTGTCCCTCCTCGAGCGCGAGCGGATCCACGCCCGGATGAGCCGCACCGTGGGCAACCCGACCGCCAAGGCGGCCGTGGACATGGCGGTGTGGGACGCGCTCGGCCAGAGCCTCGGCCACAACGTCAGCGACCTGCTGGGCGGCTGGACCGACCACATGCGGGTGTCCCACATGCTCGGCTTCGACACCCCGGAGCGCATGGTCGAGGAGGCCACGCGCATGCGGGAGGAGCACGGCATCACCACGTTCAAGGTGAAGGTGGGCCGCCGGCCCTTCTCCCTCGACGTCGACGTGTGCCGGGCGCTGCGCGCCGAGATGGGTGACGACGTCGAGCTCTACGTGGACGGCAACCGCGGCTGGACCGCCGAGGAGTCGGCGCGCGCGATGCGGGCCATGGCGGACCTCGACCTGCTCTTCGCCGAGGAGCTCAGCCCTGCCGACGACGTGCTCGGGCGTCGCTGGTTCGTGCGCCGGAGCGAGGTGCCCGTGGTGGCCGACGAGTCGGCGACCCGGCCGGGCGAGGTCACCCGGGAGCTGCTCGGGGGCTCCGCCGACGCGATCAGCATCAAGACGGCGCGCAGCGGCTTCACGGAGGCCCGCCGCGTGCTCTTCGAGTGCGAGGGCCTCGGGGTGCCCGTCATCATGGGCAACCAGATCGACGGCCAGCTCGGGTCCGCCTGCTCCGTCGTCTTCGGCAGCGCCTTCGAGGCGACGTCGCGGCGCGCGGGCGAGCTGTCCAACTTCCTCGACATGAGCGACGACCTGCTCACCGAGCCCCTCGTCATCGCCGACGGACGCCTGCGGACCCCGGACGGCCCCGGCCTCGGCGTGCGGGTGGACGAGGACAAGCTCACCCGCTACCGCCAGGACGGCTGACGCCGACACCGACGCCGCACCACCCCGCCGGACCCACCCCCGTACGACCACGGACGACGAAGTACCGACAACGAAGGAGCCCCTGATGGACCAGCAGCAGACCACCGCCCCCGCCGCCGCAGCCTCTGGCAGCAAGGCCACCGACAAGTTCCTCCACAAGGAGGTCAGCGCTGAGACCTCGCCCGAGCGGCTCTCGGCCATCATCAACGACGTGCTCGCCGGCCTCTTCGAGGTCATCCGCAAGCACGAGATCACCTACGCCGAGTACGACGCGCTCAAGGCGTGGCTCATCAAGGTGGGGGAGGACGGCGAGTGGCCGCTGTGGCTCGACGTGTTCGTCGAGCACGAGGTCGAGGCCGTGGTGAACAAGAACCGCCAGGGCACCGCCGGGTCGATCGAGGGCCCGTACTACGTTCCGGGCGCCCCGGAGCTGCCCGCCGAGTGCACGATGCCGATGCGCGAGGACGAGGACGGCACCCGGCTGCTCTTCCAGGGGCAGGTGCGCGCCGTGGACGGCACCCCGCTGGGCGGGGCGAGGATCGAGCTCTGGCACGCCGACGAGGACGGCTACTACTCGCAGTTCGCGGAGGGCCTCGACATCCCGGAGTGGAACCTGCGCGGGACGATCATCACCGACGACGAGGGCCGGTTCCGCATCTCCACCGTCCAGCCCGCGCCGTACGCGATCCCGACCGACGGCGCCACGGGGCAGATGACCCTCGCCGCCGGCTGGAGCCCGTTCCGGCCCGCGCACCTGCACCTGAAGGTCTCGCACCCGGGCTACCAGCTCATCACCAGCCAGCTCTACTTCGAGGGCGGGGAGTACACGGACAACGACATCGCCCAGGCCACCAAGCCCGAGCTCATGCTCCGGCCGACGCCCCGCACCGACGGGGGCGAGGGCAACGAGGTCACCTACGACTTCGTGCTCGACCCCGCCTGAGCGACCCTCGACGCACGCACGGCGCCGCGCCCCACGGGGGCGGCGCCGTCGTCGTACCCGTCGGGTCGTCGGGCCGGGCCGTCGTCGCGCCGCCCGGATCGTCGTCGCGGCCGGGTCCTACGCCGCGCGCCGGGCGAGGTGGCGGGCGAGGACCGCGCAGACGACGAGCTGCAGCTGGTGGAAGACGATCACCGGCACGGCCACCGTCGCGGCGGTCGCCGCAGGGAAGAGCACCGCCGCCATCGGCAGCCCGGTGGCCAGCGACTTCTTCGAGCCGCACATGAGCAGGGCGACGCGGTCGGGCAGGTCCATGCCGAGGGCGCGGCCGCCCCACCACGTGGCCGCGAGCATGATCGCCAGCAGGACGGCGCACAGGCCGAGCAGCGCCACCACCATCGTCCAGGAGACCGCGTCCCACACGCCCGAGGCGGTCGCGGCGGTGATCGCCCCGAGGACGACGATCAGGATGGTGCCGCGGTCCACGCCCAGCGTCAGCCAGCGGCGTGCGCGCACCCAGCCTCCGGCGAACGGCTGGAGGAGCTGGCCGACGACGAACGGCAGCAGCAGCTGTAGCAGCACGTCGCGCACGCCGCCCAGCCCGACGACGCCGGAGCGGTCCATCAGGACGAGCACCAGCAGCGGCGTGAGCACCATGCCGAGGACGTTCGAGACCGTCGCCGCGCAGATGGCCCCGGCGACGTTCCCCCGGGCGATCGAGGTGAACGAGACCGAGGACTGCACCGTCGACGGCAGCAGCGTGACGTAGAGCAGCCCGGTGGCGAGCGCCGACCCGACGAGCGAGCCGGTGAGGGCGTGCAGGGCCAGCCCGAGGAGCGGGAAGAGCACGTAGGTGGACGCGAGGATCGCCCCCTGCAGGCGCACGTTGCGCAGGCCGGCGAGGACCTCGCGCGTGGACAGCCGCATGCCGTAGACGAGGAAGAGCACCGTGACCGCGACGTCGCCCGCCACCGAGATCGCGTGCCGCAGCGGCGCGGGCACGGGAACCACCAGGCCGACCACCATCGTGATGATCAGCGCGACGACGAACGGGTCGACCCAGGTGCGAAGCACCCGGCCCATCAGCCGAGCGAACCGACGACCGGGCTCCAGGCGCGGGCGGTGCGCCGCACGATGAGGTGGGCGCGGTGGAACGGGTCGGAGTCGAGCAGGTGGATCGCGGCGTCGTGGTTGTCCGCCCGCACCAGCAGGAGCGCACCGGGGGCGGCGGCGTCCTGCCACGGCCCGGACGCGAGGAGGGAGCCCGCCTCGTGCAGCCCACCGAGGAACGCACGGTGCTGCGGTCGGAGCGTCTCCAGGTCCTTCGTCCGGTTCTGGTCGTAGACGTACTCGACGGCGAAGAGGGTCATGCCCGTCAGAGTAGCGATAGTCGGGGGGCCCGCGGGCCGGTGCGTCGCACCGGCCCGCGGGGGTGGTTCAGCTGAGGAACCCGAGCACCGCGGCGGTGACCTCCGCCGTCGCCTCCAGGTTGGAGATGTGGGCGGCGTCGACCTCGACGTACCGCGCGCCCGGCACGCCCTCGGCGATCGCCCGCGTGGCGGCGGGCGGGGTGGGCAGGTCGCCGCTGGCGCCGATGACGAGTGTCGGCGCCGCGATCGCGCCGATCCGCCCGCGCAGGTCCGTCTCCGCCAGCACGTGGCAGGTGGCTGCGTAGCCGGCGTCGTCGGTGGCGAGCAGCATCGCCTTGAGCCGGTCCGCGAGCTCGGGGTGCTCCTCGGCGTAGCCCGGGGTCAGCCACTTCTCCACGACGGTGTCCGCGATGGCGCCCAGCCCGGCGGACTCCACGAGGGCCGCCCGGTCGAGCCACGCCTGCGGCTCGCCGATCTTGGCGGCGGTGTTGGCGACGACGAGGCGGTCGACGCGCTCGGGGTGCTCGACGGCGAGGTACTGGCCGGTCAGGCCGCCGACGGAGATGCCCACGACGTGCGCCCGGCCGACCTCCAGGTGGTCGAGGAGGGCGACGACGTCGCCGGCCAGGTCGCTCATCGTGTACGGGCCGGCGGGGGCGGAGGACCGTCCGTGGCCGCGACTGTCGTAGCGCACGACGTGGAAGCGCTCGGCCAGTGCGCCGACCTGCGGCTCCCACAGGTCGAGGTTGGTGCCGAGGGAGTTGGACAGCACGATCGTCGGGTTGGCGGCGTCGCCGTCGACCTCGTACCGGATCGTGACGCCGGGGGTGGTTGCGGTGGGCATGGGACTCCTACAGGTAGTTCTGGCCGGCCAGGTAGGCCTTGCGCCACCTGGTCACGACCACGCGGTCGAAGAGGTCGGCCCGGGTGAACGGGTCCTGCGCGATCAGCTGCTCGGCCTCCTCGCGGCTGTCGACGTCGAGAAGGTAGATCCCGCCCGAGGCGGTCCCGCCGTCGTCGGAGAGCTTCGCCCCGCAGGCGAGGAGCAGCTCGGCGTTCTCGGCGAGGAACTGCAGGTGCTCGTCGCGCACCTGCAGGCGGAGGTCGTGGTGGTCCGGCTTGTCGTAGGTCTCGACGAGGTACGGCACGGCGCTACCGGATGGACGAGCCGTGCTTGGCCAGGGGGGTGACCTTGATGGTCATCCACCTGTACAGCGGCAGGCCGGAGAGGATCTCGTGGAGCCGGTCGTGGTTCTCGACGTCGAAGATCGAGTAGTTCGCGTACTCGCCGACGACGCGCCAGATCTCCGCCCACTCGCCCGAGCGCTGGAGCTCCTGGGAGTAGGCCTTCTCGCGGGCGATCGTCTCCTGCGCGACGTCGGCGGGGACGGTGTCCGGGATGTCGACGACCATGTGGACGAGGTACAGCATGTTGCCTCCTTGGGCGGTGGGGGATCGGTGGGGCGGCGGTCAGCCGAGGAAGCCCCAGAGCAGCGTCGCGCCGCAGTACAGGACGCCGACGTAGAACATCATGATGACCGTGTAGCCCATGATGTCCTTGAGCTTCAGCCCGGACAGCGCCAGGGCCGGCAGGATCCAGAACGGCTGCACGAGGTCGTTCCAGGCGTTGCCGAGCTGGACGGACATGGCGGTCTGGGCGTAGGACGCGTCGAGGGCGGTCGCCGCCTCCATCATGAACGGCCCCTGGATGATCCAGTGCCCGCCGGCGGACGGCGCGAAGAAGTTGATGACGAAGCTGGAGACGATGCCCCAGAACGGCAGGGTCTCGGCGTCGGAGACGTTGACGAAGAGCTCGGAGATGGTCACCACGAGGCCCGAGGCCGCCATGATCCCGAGGATCCCCGCGTAGAACGGGAACTGCAGGACGATCCCGGAGGCCGTCTTGATGCCCTCGCCGAACTTCGCGACGTACCTCGCCGGCGTCCCCATGAGGATGATGCCGAGGAACAGCACGATGAAGTTGATGATGTTGATGTTCAGCGCGCGGCCGTCCGCGAAGTAGAGGACGACGAAGACAATGCCCAGGACGCCGATCGCGAGCGCGAGGATCCTCGAGTTGTTCAGCTTCGCGGCGACCGTGTTCTCCAGGTCCACGTCCGTCCGCACGGCGGCGGCGACGCCGGAGGCGACCCGCTCGCGGTCGATCTCCTTGACGGGCTGGCCGGGCCGGGGGTGCAGCCACGCGTTCAGCAGGGGCAGCGTGGTGACCGTGACGAGGGCGAGGATGAGCATCGGCGCGGAGAAGATGGTCTCCGACAGCGGGACGACGCCCATCTGGTCCACCAGCGGGTGCTCCTCGGCGGCGATGGTCACCGGGATGGTCGCCGAGAGGCCCAGGCCGTACAGGGTGAACCCGGAGTAGGCAGACGCGATGATCAGCGGGTGGTGCACGCCGGGCACGCCCAGCGCGAGCTTCTTGGCGACAACACCGCCGATCATGAGGCCGAAGCCCCAGTTGATGTAGGAGCCGACGGCGCCGACGAGGGTGGCGACGATGATCGCCTGCCGCGGGGTCCTCACCCTCGCCACGATGCGGTCGAGCATCCGGTCGGTGACGGGCGCCGAGGCCAGCACGTACCCGGCGACGAGGATGACGGCCATCTGCGTGGTGAAGGCCAGGAGGTCCCAGAACCCCGTGCCCCACGCGTCGGCCATGTCGAGGAAGCTCTGCCCCTCGATCGTCACGGCCATGAGAAGCGTGAGGAGGGTCAGCCCGATCGCGAAGACGAACGGGTCGGGCAGGTACTTGCGCATGAGCTCCGTGAAGAAGCCCGTGACGGACGACATGACGGTGCGGCGTTGCCGGTCCTGCGTGACGGGGGCACCTTCGGTGGCGACCTTCGACATCGTGGTAGGTCCTCTCGGGGGCGCGCCGAGCTCTGCGGGCGCGATGACGGGTCCGCGACGACGTTCGGCCATCGAACGTTCATCGACTAGGCGAACGAATATCGCCTGCGTGAGTCGTCCGCGTCACACCGTCTCAGCATGCGGGCGGGCGGCGGTCCGGGCCCGCTACCAGCCGCGCGACCGCCACTCGGCGAGGTGAGGTCGCTCTCGCCCGAGCGTGGTGTCGTCGCCGTGCCCGGGGTAGACCCGTGCGTCGTCGGGGAACCGGGCGAAGACGCGCGCCTCGACGTCGTCCAGCAGCGTGGTGAAGTCCCCGGGCGCCCACGTCCTGCCGACGCCGCCCGGGAAGAGGGAGTCCCCGGTGAACAGGTGGACCCGCCCGGGCCGGGGCGCGTCCTCTTCCTCGCGCAGGACGAGCGCGACGGAGCCGGGGGTGTGGCCGCGCAGTCCGATCACCTCGAGCCGCACGCCGCCGGCGGTGACGACGTCCCCGTGGGCGAGCGGGCGCGTGACGGGCACCGGCAGCTCGGCCGCGTCCTCGGCGCCGGCCAGGACGGCGGCGCCGGTCGCCTCGACGACGGCGGGCAGGGCCCGGTGGTGGTCCCAGTGGCGGTGGGTGGTGACGACGGCGTCGAGCCGGCCGGAGCCCTCGGCGACCAGGGCGAGGAGCCGGGTGGCGTCGTCGGCGGCGTCGACGAGTACCTGGCCCCCGTCGTCGGCCGTGAGCAGGTAGGCGTTGTTGTCCTGCTCCGACACCGAGGCCTTCCGCACGGTCACCCGCCCCAGGCGGTGGACCGCGGCGGGCCCGCCGGGCTCCACGTGGGCGTGGCGGAGGTCGTCGCCCTCACGGGCGTCCGCGGGGGAGGGGTGCTCAGGCATGGGGCTCTCCGTGGGGCAGGTTCGACCGGTGGGCGCTCGGGGTCCGCTCGTGGTGGCGCGTGACGTGGGCGTGCTCGCCGGCCCGGCGGGGGGCGTGCTCGTGCAGCGGCGCCTGCGCCCCGAGCGGGGTGGGGCTCGCGGCAGCGACGTGCAGGGAGTGGGCCGCCCGCACGAGCGCGAGGTGGGAGAACGCCTGCGGGAAGTTGCCGGTGAACCGGCGGTTCACCGGGTCGTACTCCTCGGCGAGCAGGCCGACGTCGTTCATCGCTCCCACGAGCTCGTCCATGTGGCGGCGGGCCGTCGCGACGTCGCCCGTGCGCGCGAGGGCGTCGACGAGCCAGAAGCAGCAGGCGAGGAACGGGTGCTCGTCCCCGGCCAGGCCGTCCACGCCGGTCTCGGTGCGGTACCGGCGGACCCACGGCCCGTCCGCCAGCTCCTCGCGGACGCGCGCGACGGTGCCCAGGATCCGCGGGTCGTCGGGCGGGAGGAAGCCCACCTGGACGAGCTGGAGCAGCGAGGCGTCGGTGGTCCTCGCGCCGTAGTACTGGACGAACGAGTTCAGCTCGGCGTCGAACCCGTGCTCGAGGACGTCGGCCCGGATCTGCCGGCGCGCCTCGCGCCACCGCTGCACCGGTCCGCCGAGGCCCTGGTGCTCCGCGGCCCGGACCGCGCAGTCCAGCGCCGCCCAGCACATGACCTTCGAGTGCGTGAAGTGGCGCAGCGGGCCGCGGATCTCCCAGATGCCGTGGTCGGGCGTCCGCCAGCGGTCGAGCATCCCGTTGACCAGGACCCGCTGCAGGGCCCACGCGTCGTGGTCGACCCGCATGCCGGAGCGGCGGGCCAGGTCGAGGGCGAGCATGACCTCGCCCAGCACGTCGTTCTGGTGCTGGTCGACGGCACCGTTGCCGATGCGGACCGGTGCCGAGCCGGCATACCCGGCGAGGTGGTCGAGGGTGCGCTCGGGCAGGTCCCGGGAGCCGTCGAGCCGGTACATGATCTGCAGGTTCTCGGGATCTCCGGCGGCCGCCCGGAGCAGCCACTGGCGCCACTCCTCGGCCTCCTCGCGGTAGCCGACCTCGATCATGGACTCCAGCGTGAGCGCGGCGTCGCGCAGCCACGAGTACCGGTAGTCCCAGTTGCGCCCGCCGCCGATCTCCTCGGGCAGCGACGTGGTCGCCGCCGCGGCGATGCCGCCGGTCGGCTCCTGGGTGAGCAGGCGGAGCACGAGGAGCGAGCGGACCACCTGCTCGCGGTACCGCCCCTGGTAGGTGGTCAGGCGGGCCCAGTCCGCCCAGATCGTCTCGGTCTCCGCCAGCATGGCCGCCGTGTCCGGCATGAGGGCGACCGGCTCCCACGACTTCTGCCAGGTCATCACCAGCGTGACGGCCTCGCCGGCGGCCACTGTGAACCGGTCGACGTGCCTGCCGCGGTGCCCGCGGGGGAGCCGGTCTCCGGAGAGCGTGAGCGAGTCCGGACCCGCGACGGCATGGATGACCTCGCGCCCGTCGGCCGCACGCTCGCGATGGATCCACGGCTTCGTGCGGCCGTAGCCGAACCGGACGACCCACTCGTGCTCGAAGGTCACCGTCCCGGTCACGCCCTCGACGCGGCGGATGAGGTCGGACCGGCCGTCCGCGAGCGGCATGGCGTCGACCACCCGCGCCGTGCCGGTGGGCGTGGTCCAGGTGGTCTCGAGGACGAAGCTGTCCCCGCGGTACCTGCGGCTGACCGTGACCTCGCCCGCGCCGTCGGCCGCGCCGCCCCGGCGGCCCTCGCGCTCGTCGTCGCCGTCGCCGTCGCCATCGTCGTCGTCGACGACGGCGGCCAGGAGCCACCGGCCGTTCTCCGGAGTGCCGAGGAGAGCGGCGAAGAAGGCGGGGGAGTCCAGCCACGGGAGGCAGAGCCAGTCGACCGAGCCGTGGCGGGAGACGAGCGCGACGGAGTGCGCGTCACCCAGCGCCGCGTAATCGCCGATCGGGGTGGGCCCGGGTCGCGGGGGCGTCGCCTGGGGGCTGGGGCTGGTCACCGTCCCGATGCTTCCAGGGCGGCGCGGGCGGGGCCAGAGGAGGCGGCGGCTTCTTCCGGCCTGCGGTGCGGGAGGCGCCCACGCTCCGTCGGTGCTTGACGGCGGCGAGACCTGACCGACGCCGTGCATCCGCACCGAGCAGCCTGCTGGTGGCAACTAATGTTGACGGAGGGTGATCGTCAACTTATGCTGACGTGATGAGCGAGGAGAGCGAGCTTGTCGACAGCGGCACGAGCAAGGACCCGGCGACGGGGCTGCGAGCCGTCGCCGCTCTCCGCCGGCTCGTCGAGCAGCTGGAGGACCTGCAGGTGCGCAACGCGCGCCAGCACGGCTGGTCCTGGGCGGACATCGCCGCGGTCCTCGGGGTCTCGAAACAGGCCGTCCACAAGAAGCACGCCGGGCGCGTCGGGTCCGGCGAGAGCCGGAGGCAGTGATGTTCGAGCGATTCACCGACGCGGCGCGCACCGCCGTCGTCCAGGCCCAGGAGGAGGCTCGACGGCTGGGCCACGACCGGATCACCCCCGACCACCTCCTGCTCGGCGTGCTCGCCGACCCGGAGGGACTCGGAGGGCGCGTGCTGCGCCAGCTCGGGCTGGCGCACGACGCGCTCGCCCGCGAGACCCAGGCACTCGGTTCGGGAGACGCTGAGGCGCTGCGCGACATCGGTATCGACCTCGACGCCGTTCGCCGGCACGCCGAGGAGGCCTTCGGTCCCGGAGCTCTGGACCAGCAGCCCCGCCGTCGCCGCGGCTTCTTCCGCAGGACGGTCGGCCACATCCCCTTCACGGCAGCCGCGAAGAAGGCGCTGGAGCAGTCGCTGCGCCAGGCGCTCGCGCTGGACCACCACTACATCGGCACCGAGCACCTCGTCCTGGGTCTCGTCGCCGATGACACCGCACCCGCAGCCCGCACGCTTGACCGGCTCGGCATCGCCCCTGGCCGCGTCCGCGATCGGCTGCGCGAGGAGCTCGGCAAGGCCGCCTAGCCGCGAGCACTGCAAGAGCTGCCTGGTTGCAGACACAACCCGGGTATGCACCAGAACACCCCGGATCCGAGACGCAGCAGGCTCGTCGCCGCCGCGGTTGCGCTCGCGCCCGTCCTCGTCGCCTGTGGCGGGGTCGGTGCCCGGCCCGGCGGCGCGGGGGACAGCCTGGACGCCGAGCTCGCGGGCAGCCTGTCGGCCGAGGACGCTGCGGCGGCGGCCGACGGCGTCAACGACTTCGGCTTCGTCCTGCACACCGCCGTCGCGCAGGACGGCGACAACACGGTCACCTCGCCGCTGTCGGCCTCGGTGCTGCTCGCGATGGTGGCCGCCGGCGCCGACGGGGAGAACGCCGAGGAGATGATCGAGCTGCTGCGCCTCGACGGCCCGCGGGACACACGGAACGCGGCCCTGCTCGCCGATCTGGTCGACACCGATGACGTCACCCTGTCGATCGCGAACTCGCTGTGGGCTGCGGAGGGCTATCCGTTCGAGGACGACTACGTCGCGTTCGTGCAGGACACCTACGGGGCGACGCTCGACGAGGTCGACCTCGGCTCGCAGGACGCCGCCGACGCGATCGACGCTTGGGTCGGCGAACGCACCGAGGGGCTGATCGACGAGATCGCCAAGGACCTCGAGCTGCCCGACCCGCAGGCGGTGCTGGTGCTGCTCAACACGGTGTACTTCCTCGGCACCTGGACCACCACGTTCGACGAGGACGACACCCGCGAGGCGCCGTTCACCCTGGTCGGCGGCGACGAGGTGGACGTGCCCACCATGCACCGCACGGCCGCCGCGGTGGAGACCTCCTTCGGTGACGGCTTCCAGATGCTCCGCCTGCCCTACGGCGAGGAGGAGCGCTTCGGCATGGAGGTGCTGCTCCCCGACGAGGACGTGGCCCTCGACGAGCTTCTCGACGACCTCGACGCCGACGCCTGGCGCGACGCGGTCGACCGCCTCGAGACGGTCACCCTCTCCGAGATCGCGCTGCCGCGCTTCGAGCTCGAGTGGGACGCCAACCTCAACAAGGTTCTGCAGTCGCTCGGCATGGTCTCAGCTTTCGACGGAGGCGACTTCACCCCGATGTCGGCGAGCAACCCGTTCCTCGACACCGTCGTGCAGAAGACCTACATCCGGGTCGACGAGCAGGGCACCGAGGCCGCGGCAGTCACGGGCGGAGTCATGGCCGAATCCGCAGGACCGCCGCCGTTCCGGGTCGACCGGCCCTTCGCGTTCACCGTCAGTGACCGCGAGACCGGCGTCGTGCTCTTCCTCGGCAGCGTTCACGACCCCCGCGGCTGACCCGCCCGCAGGCTCGGTTGTGCGTCGCAAAGAACGATGCGCGGCGAGCATGGGTCCGAATCTGCACCGCGACAAGGAGCCGAGGTGATGACGGAGTACACCTCATCTCGTTCCCGAGTGGCGCCATGGTCCTGCCCGAGGGGGATCTGCAGGCAGTGTCGGACGCGGCGCACGGAGCTGCCCACTCACGAGGCGGCGTAGGTTCGGGGCGCGAAGTCGCGGCCGCCTGCCGCTGGGCGCAGGCGGTGCGTGCGTTCCAGCACGACCCGGCCAGCTGACGGGCGCAGGACCGCGGTTTGCGGAGCTGAGCATCACTCGGCGGGTCGGGACGTCGGGGCATCGTCGACACCGTGCGGCCGGGGCCGCCCGATCTCCGCGTGCCACGACCTTCTGACATTGCGCGGCATCAGCGGGTGTCGGCAGGCGCGACGCTGATAACTTCCCGGGCATGAGGGCACCGAGGTGGCTGCCGCAGACAATCGGCATCACCGTGCTCGCCGCCTCCCTGGCCGTGGCCTTCCTGCCGGGCAAGCAGGTGTCCGCGGCCGGCGATCACGGACCGGCCAGCCTCCCGGCCCGACTGGCCGACTACTCCTACCTCACCGGTGACGTGTCGGCCTCGCCGCCCGGCCGCGCGGTGGTTCTCTTCCAGCACGGCTTCGGCGTAGAGCTCATGGACTTCCCTCAGGCGGTCATGCTCGGCGCCGACGGCGACGTCTACCGTCGAGTGGGCGTGGCGGAGGACCGGGCCGGTCCCGAGACCCAGGGCGACCCGGCGCCCATGGCGCTGGCCCCGGACGGGACGCGGATCGCCGTCGGCGACTACGACACGACCGCCCCCGACGTGGCCGTGCTGGACCTGAGCACCGGACGGGTCGAGGTGCATCCGGTGCCCGGCGGGCACAGTGCCATCCCCCTTGCCTGGTCGCCGGACTCGACGCTCCTCGCCTACCTGAGCACCGCGGAGCCGACCAACCCTCACTCCGGTACAGCGACCACCGGCGACATCGGCGTGCTGGACGTGCGGACCGGCACTGCCGACATCCTGCCCGGCCGTCCGAACGTGCGGGAAGCCGCGTTCTCCCCGGACGGCACAGAGATGGCGATCCACCGCATCGAGTCCGACGGCGCCTCCCTGGAGATGCTCGGGTACCCACAGCTGGGAGGCGGCGCGGTCGACATTGTGGGGCTGGACGGCACGGTCCGCCGGCAGATCGTCCTCCCCTCCGACCAGTACCTCTCGGGACCGAACGCCTGGTCGCCCGACGGAGCTCTGCTGGCGACCCGTAGGCCGGCGACGGAGTGCATGCTCGCGACCGGCAGGTGGGACGAGGCCGAGTGGCGGAGCTGTCTGGAGGAGCACGAGGGCACCTTCTTCGTCGACGCCTCGGGACGCGGGGACGCGGTGCCGCCACCTCTCCCGACCGGGCTGGTCGGCGGGCACGGGGTGGTGGGCTGGACCGACGCCGACGAGGTGCTTGTCCTCGACGACTATCCGGCTCCCGGTGCCTCGGACGACGACACCGAGCTGTACTGGCTGACCGCGGTGCCCCTGGACGGCGGCGAGCCGCGCCGGCTGAGCGCGGTGCCGGGCGGCGGGAACTTCGGGGTGGGCAGCTTCGAGCTCGCGGCAGCGCTGCTGCCGGACCTGGAGGTCCGCGAGGCGGGCGAGGCGGATCGGGGCCGGTGGCCGGCGTGGTTGCGCCTCGGGGCCGCTGTGCTGTGCGCCGGTGCCGCGCTGCTCGGGACCCATGTCGTCGTCCGACGGGTCAACCGGCCGGGCACGAGCTGAGGACCGGGCTGACCGCTCCGGGTCCAGGACTGCCTCACGCCCCAGCGGTCACCGTGTGGCCTTGGGCTGCCCGCTCCCCGGCGTGCGTCCGGGCTGGTGGTGCGCTGTGCTTGTCCGATGAGCGAGTCGCTCGTCTTCGGCGCGATCGCCTCCAGCGCGCTCGTCCTCGGATCTCTCCTCGGCGTGCGGTTCGAGCTGCCCAAGAGGGTCCTGGCGGTGCTCCTGTCGTTCGCGGCCGGCTCGCTGATCACCGCCCTGACCTTCGAGCTCTTCGAGGACGCGCACGAGCGTGGCGGCATCTGGCGGGCGGCGGTCGGCCTGTTCGTCGGCGCGGTCGTCTTCACGCTCCTCAGCGCCCTGCTCGACCGCTGGGCGCAGGCGCGTCCCGCCGCCGAGGCTGCACCGGCGGACGAGTACCGCGGCAGCGCGAAGCTCGACACCGACGCCGCCGCAACCGAGAAGGCGCCGGCCGCCGCCTCAGCCCGTGGCGCGGCCGGTCTCGCTCTGCTCGCCGCGGTCACCCTGGACGGCGTGCCGGAGAACCTGGCGCTCGGGGTCTCTCTCGGCGAGGGCACGGGCGGCCTGGCGCTGCTGGCCGCGATCTTCGTCTCCAACTTCCCGGAGTCGCTGGTCGGCGCGGCGTCCATGCGTTCGCAGGGCATGCCGCCCTGGCGGGTGGTGGCCCTGTGGCTCGTGTGCGCCGTGCTGCTCGTCGCCGCCGTCGTGGTGGGCGCCGGCCCGCTGTCCGGCAGCGCCGAGGAGACCATCTCGCTGCCGCTCGCGTTCGCCGCCGGGGCGGTCATCGCCTCGCTGGCGGACACGCTGATGCCCGAGGCCTACGAGCACGGCGGACCGGCGGTGGCGCTGAGCACCGCGGCGGGCTTCGTGCTCGCGTACGTCCTCTCGCTCCAGTAGGTCCTCACACCTTCGACAGGGGACCGTCCTGCCTCGTCGGGCGGGACCACCAGGTGACGTCGAACACACGTGCGGCGCGGATGTCAGCGCGGGCGCTTATCATCGCCGGGTGAGTGATCAGCTTCTTGTGCGCGGCGCGCGCGAGCACAACCTCCGCAACGTCAGTCTCGAGCTCCCGCGCGACCGGCTGATCGTCTTCACCGGTCTGTCCGGGTCCGGAAAGTCCTCGCTGGCCTTCGACACCATCTTCGCGGAGGGGCAGCGGCGTTACGTGGAGTCGCTGAGCTCCTACGCCCGGCAGTTCCTCGGTCAGATGGACAAGCCGGACGTCGACTTCATCGAGGGCCTCTCGCCGGCCGTCTCGATCGACCAGAAGTCCACCAACCGCAACCCGCGCTCCACCGTCGGCACCATCACCGAGGTCCACGACTACCTCCGCCTGCTCTTCGCCCGCGCCGGCACGCAGTTCTGCCCGGTCTGCGGCGAGCGGGTGACCGCGCAGACCCCGCAGCAGATCGTCGACCGGCTCCGCGAGCTGCCCGAGGGCACCCGGTTCCAGGTGCTCGCGCCGATGATCCGGGGGCGCAAGGGGGAGTACTCCGAGCTCTTCCGCGACCTGCAGTCCCAGGGCTTCGCCCGCGCCCGGGTGGACGGGGCCGTCGTGCCGCTGGCCGAGCCTCCCGTGCTCGACAAGAAGCTCAAGCACGACGTCGACGTGGTGGTCGACCGCCTCGTCATCCGCGACAACGTCCGCCAGCGGCTGACCGACTCCGTCGAGACGGCCCTGCGGCTCGCCGACGGCCTCGTGGTCGTCGAGCTGGTGGACCTCGACAAGGACGACCCGGCCCGCGAGCAGCGGTTCTCCGAGAAGCGGGCGTGCCCCAACGACCACGCCCTGACGCTCGAGGAGATCGAGCCGCGGACGTTCTCCTTCAACGCCCCCTACGGCGCGTGCCCGGAGTGCACCGGGATCGGCTCGCGCCTCGAGGTCGACCCCGAGCTCGTGGTGCCGGACGAGGAGCTCAGCCTCGCCGACGGAGCGGTCGCGCCGTGGGCGGCGCAGGGCGAGTACTTCCTGCGCCAGCTGCGCGCCCTGGGCGAGCAGCTCGAGTTCTCCGTCGACGTGCCGTGGCGGCAGCTGCCGAAGCGCGCGAAGCAGGCGGTGCTCCACGGCAACGACTACGAGGTCAAGGTGCGGTACCGCAACCGGTGGGGCCGGGAGCGCGCCTACACCACCGGCTTCGAGGGGGCCGTCGACTTCATCAAGCGCAAGCACGACGAGACCGAGTCCGAGTGGTCGC
Organism: Georgenia sp. EYE_87; assembly: GCF_023148685.1. Lineage (GTDB taxonomy): Bacteria > Actinomycetota > Actinomycetes > Actinomycetales > Actinomycetaceae > Georgenia. The sequence continues at coordinate 156,554 of NZ_JAHXNL010000001.1, forward strand.
GCGAGCGGTACGAGGGCTACATGCGGGAGACCCCGTGCCCGGTCTGCCAGGGCGCGCGCCTCAAGCCCGAGGTCCTCTCCGTGCGGCTCGGCGACCTCAACATCGCCCAGCTCAGCGACCTGTCCATCGCCGACGCCAAGGTCTACCTCGACGGGCTCACGCTCGGGACGCGCGAGGCGGCGATCGCGGGCCAGGTGCTCCGGGAGATCCACGTCCGCCTGCAGTTCCTGCTCGACGTGGGCCTGAGCTACCTCAGCCTCGCCCGTCCCGCGGCCACGCTCTCCGGCGGCGAGGCCCAGCGGATCCGGCTGGCCACGCAGATCGGCTCCGGGCTGGTAGGTGTGCTGTACGTGCTCGACGAGCCGAGCATCGGGCTGCACCAGCGGGACAACCGCCGGCTCATCGAGACCCTGACCCGGCTGCGCGACCTGGGCAACACCCTCATCGTCGTCGAGCACGACGAGGACACGATCCGCGTGGCCGACTGGATCGTCGACATCGGCCCCGGCGCCGGCGAGCACGGCGGCCACGTGGTCCACTCGGGCGACCTGGAGGGGCTCCTCGCCACCGAGGAATCCGTCACCGGCGCGTACCTCTCCGGGCGACGCTCCATCTCGATGCCCGCCAAGCGGCGGAAGGTCGACAAGAAGCGCCAGATCACTGTGGTCGGGGCGCGGGAGAACAACCTGCAGAACGTCAGCGTCTCCTTCCCCCTCGGCACGTTCGTGGCGGTCACCGGCGTTTCCGGCTCCGGGAAGTCGACCCTCGTCAACTCGATCCTCTACCGCGTGCTGGCGGCCGAGCTCAACCGCGCCCGCAACGTGCCCGGCCGGCACACCCGCGTCACCGGGCTGGACGACCTCGACAAGGTCGTGCACGTCGACCAGTCGCCCATCGGGCGCACGCCGCGGTCGAACCCTGCCACCTACACCGGCGTCTGGGACAACATCCGCAAGCTCTTCGCGGAGACCACCGAGTCGAAGGTGCGCGGGTACGGCCCGGGCCGCTTCTCGTTCAACGTCAAGGGCGGGCGCTGCGAGTCCTGCAAGGGCGACGGCACCATCAAGATCGAGATGAACTTCCTGCCGGACGTCTACGTCCCGTGCGAGGTGTGCCAGGGCGCGCGGTACAACCGCGAGACGCTCGAGGTCCACTACAAGGGCAAGACGGTCGCCGAGGTGCTGGACATGCCGATCGCGGAGGCGGTCGAGTTCTTCGGCGCGGTCCAGAAGATCAGGCGCTACCTCCAGACCCTGGTGGACGTGGGCCTCGGCTACGTCCGGCTCGGACAGCCCGCCACCACCCTCTCCGGGGGCGAGGCCCAGCGTGTGAAGCTCGCGGCCGAGCTGCAGAAGCGCTCGAGCGGGCGCACCGTCTACGTGCTCGACGAGCCGACCACCGGCCTGCACTTCGAGGACATCCGCAAGCTGCTCCTCGTCCTGCAGGGACTCGTGGACAAGGGCAACACCGTCATCGTCATCGAGCACAACCTCGACGTCATCAAGAACGCCGACTGGGTCATCGACATGGGGCCCGAGGGCGGCTCCGGGGGTGGCACGGTGGTGGCCGCGGGCACTCCGGAGCAGGTCGCCGAGGTCGAGGCGTCCCACACCGGCCAGTTCCTGCGGGAGGCGCTCCACGGAGGCCTGGTCCGCGCCTCCTCCTGACCCCGGGCCCGGCCGCTCCTGACCCCCGGCGCGGCCGCTCCTGAGCCACACGGCCCGGCTCCGCCGTCGTCCCCACGTCTCGTCGTTCCGGGACGACGGCGGACCGTCCCGGGGTGGGGCGTCGGCGAGTCTGCCCACGCCGCACCTGTTGTCGCTAACGTGGGGACATGGGAGCACTCCAGACGTACAACGTCACCGTCGACTGGACCGGGGCCGACGAGCGTGGCACGGCGAGCTACGCCAGCTACTCGCGTGACCACGAGGTGCGGGTGGAGGGCAAGCCCACGCTGCTGGCGACGTCGGACCTCAAGGTCCGCACCGACGTCAGCCGGTACCGGGCGGAGGAGCTGTTCGTCGGCTCGCTGTCCCAGGCCCAGATGCTCTGGTTCCTGCGCACCGCGGCCAAGCACGACGTCGTCGTCCTCGGCTACGCGGACAAGGCCACCGGCACCCAGCGCGTCGAGGGCGCCGGGTCCGGCCCGTTCGTCGAGGTCGTGCTCCGGCCGAACGTCACCTACGCCGACCCGATGAGCGAGGAGGCGGCGGCGCGCCTGCACCACGAGGCCCGCGAGTACAACCACCTTGCCCGCTCGGTGGGGTTCCCGGTGCTCGTGGAGCCGGTCGCGGTGCCGGTGCCCACGGCCTGATCCCCGCGCGTCCCGCGGGCGCGGGCCGTCGCGCATCGGTGTCCCCGCGCTGACGTAGGCTCGAACGCATGGCCGACCCGTCCACGTACCGCCCCCGACCCGGGGAGGTGCCCGACCAGCCGGGCGTGTACCGCTTCAAGGATCCCTACGGGCGCGTCATCTACGTCGGCAAGGCCAAGAGCCTGCGCAGCCGGCTGAGCAGCTACTTCCAGGACCTCTCCGCGCTGCACCCGCGCACCCAGCAGATGGTCACCACGGCGGCGTCGGTGGAGTGGACGGTCGTCGGCACCGAGGTCGAGTCCCTGGCGCTCGAGTACGCCTGGATCAAGGAGTTCGACCCGCGGTTCAACGTCAAGTACCGCGACGACAAGTCCTACCCGTTCCTCGCCGTCACCATGGGCGAGGAGGTCCCACGCGTGCAGGTCATGCGCGGCGCCAAGCGCGCGGGCACCCGGTACTTCGGGCCTTACACGCACGCCTGGGCCATCCGGGACACCGTCGACCAGCTCCTACGCGTCTTCCCCGTCCGCACCTGCTCGGCGGGCGTGTACCGGCGCGCGCAGTCCTCGGGCCGCCCGTGCCTGCTGGGGTACATCGACAAGTGCTCCGCGCCGTGCGTCGGGCGGATCTCCGTGGAGGACCACCGCGAGCTGGCCGAGGAGTTCTGCCGGTTCATGGAGGGCGAGACCGGGCCCCACCTGCGGCGGATCGAGCGGGAGATGAGGGAGGCGTCCGCCGAGCTGGACTTCGAGCGCGCCGCCCGCCTGCGCGATGACGCGGGCGCCCTGCGCCGCGTCGTCGAGAAGAACGCCGTCGTCCTGCCCGACGGCACCGACGCCGACATCTTCGGCCTGGCCGCCGACGAGCTGGAGGCCAGCATCCAGGTCTTCCACGTCCGCGGCGGGCGCATCCGCGGCCAGCGGGGCTGGGTCGTGGAGCGGGTCGAGGACGTCGACGACGCCGGCCTGGTCGAGCACCTGCTGCAGCAGGTCTACGGCGACGCCCGCCCGGAGGTCGCGCCCCACGACGAGCGCTCCGTGGGCAAGGCGCGCAAGCGCCGCACCGACGGGCAGGCGACCAGCCCCGACGACGTCCGGCACACCCCGACCACGGCGGTCCCCCGCGAGATCCTCGTGCCCGTCCTGCCGACCGACGTCGAGGGCATGACCGCCTGGCTCTCCGGTCTGCGCGGCGCGAAGGTGCGGGTGCGCGTGCCCCAGCGCGGTGACAAGAAGAACCTCGCGGAGACCGTCCGCACCAACGCGGAGCAGGCGCTGAACCTGCACAAGAGCCGCCGGGCCGGTGACCTCACCAGCCGGTCGAAGGCGCTGTCCGAGCTGCAGGACGCGCTCGGGCTGGCCCAGCCGCCGCTGCGCATCGAGTGCTACGACATCTCGCACACCCAGGGCGCCCACCAGGTCGGCTCGATGGTCGTCTTCGAGGACGGGCTCGCCAAGAAGTCTGAGTACCGCCACTTCATCGTGCGCGGGGAGGACGGCCAGGGCGCCCGGGACGACACCGCCGCCATGGACGAGGTGCTCCGCCGCCGGTTCCGCCGGTACGTCGCCGAGCGTGACGCTGAGGAGCAGGCCCGCGACGGCGGACCCGCCGACCCCGCCGCGCTCGCCGTGGGCGCGGCCCTGGCCGGGGACGACCCCGACCGGCCCGAGACCGTCGACCTCGACAACCTCGACGACGACGGCGTCCCGCTCCGCTCCGGTCCGGTGGACCCCACCACCGGCCGCGCCCGGAAGTTCGCGTACCCGCCGAACCTCGTCGTCGTCGACGGCGGGCCGCCCCAGGTCGCGGCCGCCCAGCGGGTGCTCGACGAGCTCGGCGTGGACGAGGTGGCACTGGTCGGCCTGGCCAAGCGTCTCGAGGAGGTCTGGCTGCCGGGCGACGACTTCCCGGTGGTGCTGCCGCGTACCTCGCCGGCGCTGTACCTGCTGCAGCACCTGCGCGACGAGTCGCACCGCTTCGCCATCACCCACCACCGCTCGCGGCGGGCGAAGGCGATGACCAGGTCCGTCCTCGACGACGTCCCGGGCCTCGGGCCCACCCGTCAGCGTGCGCTGCTGAAGGCCTTCGGCTCGGTGAAGAACATCCGCGCGGCCACCGTCGAGGAGGTGGCGGCCGTGAAGGGCATCGGCCCGCACACCGCGAGGGCGGTCCTCACGGCCCTCGGCGCCCCGCCCGGCAGCCCCGCGTCGCCCGCGGGGGAGGTGCCCGCCGACGCCACCTCGCCCGCCGAGGTCACCGCGGGGGACGGCGCACCGGCGGACCGTCGACACCTGGCATCCTGAGGGCATGGAGACACCGGGGAACGAGGAGCGCAGGCCGCCGACGGTGCCGGAGGGGATCCCCCTCCTCGACGAGGAGGCCAGGCTCCCGCAGAACGAGCGGCCCGAGCTCCTGATCATCACGGGGATGTCCGGCGCGGGCCGCTCCCGCACGGCGGCGGCCCTGGAGGACCTCGACTGGTACGTCGTCGACAACCTGCCGCCGCGGATGCTCGCCGCGCTCGCCCGGATGATGACGCCGGCGGAGGGCGGCGTGCACCGCCTCGCCGCGGTGGTCGACGTCCGCTCGCGCGAGTTCTTCGCCGAGCTGGTGACCGTCCTGGACCAGCTGCGCCTGCAGGGGACCGACTACCGGATCGTCTTCCTCGACGCCGACGACGACGTCCTCGTGCGCCGCTACGAGTCCGTGCGCCGCCCCCACCCGCTGCAGGGCGACGGGCGCCTGCTCGACGGCATCACGGAGGAGCGGCAGCTGCTCGCGCACCTCCGCCGCCGCGCCGACGTCCTCATCGACACCACCGACCTCTCGGTCCACGACCTCGCGCGCAAGGTCCGTGAGGTCGTGGCGGGGGAGTCGGACCGGCCGCTCCGCCTGACCGTGGTCTCCTTCGGCTTCAAGTACGGCCTGCCTCTGGACGCCGACCACGTGGTCGACGTCCGGTTCCTGACCAACCCGTACTGGGTCTCGGAGCTGCGCCACCTCACCGGGACCGACGAGCCGGTGCGCGACTACGTCCTCGGCCAGGACGGCGCCACCGAGTTCGCGGACCGGTACGTCGACGCGCTGGCCCCGGTCCTCGACGGCTACATCGACGAGCTGAAGCCGTTCGTCACCATCGCCGTGGGCTGCACGGGCGGGAAGCACCGCTCCGTCGCCATGGCCGAGGCGATCGCACAGCGGCTGCGCGAGCGGGGGCAGTCGGTCCGGACCCTGCACCGGGATCTGGGGCGGGAATGAGCCTCATCCCCGACGGCGGCACCCCGCCGCCCAGCCTGCAGCCCGGCGCGCGCGGGCCCGCCGTCGTCGCCCTCGGCGGCGGCCACGGCCTCGCCGCGACCCTCGGCGCGCTGCGTCACCTCTCGCAGAACCTCACCGCCGTCGTCACCGTGGCGGACGACGGCGGATCCTCCGGCCGCCTGCGCCACGAGCTCGGCGTCCTCCCGCCCGGCGACCTGCGCATGGCGCTCTCGGCGCTGTGCGACGACGGGGAGTGGGGCCTGACCTGGCGCGACGTCCTGCAGCACAGGTTCGTCTCCGACGGCCCGCTCAACAACCACGCCGTCGGCAACCTGCTCATCGTCGCGCTGTGGGAGCTTCTCGGGAACGAGGTCGCCGGCCTGGACCTGGTCGGGCGCCTTCTCGGCGTGCACGGCCGGGTGGTGCCGATGGCCGCCGTCCCGCTCGAGATCGAGGCCGAGGTGAAGTCGGGCGAGGGCACGCGGACCGTCTGCGGCCAGTACAACGTGGCCGTGACGCCCGGCCGGGTCGAGCGCATCCGGCTGGTGCCCGACGCCCCGCCGGCGTGCCCCGAGGCGGTCGCGGCGGTGCGGGCCGCCGACTGGGTGGTCCTGGGGCCGGGGTCCTGGTACACCTCGGTCATCCCGCACCTGCTCGTGCCCGAGCTCGCCGAGGCGCTGCACACCACCCCGGCCCGGCGCGCGCTGACGGTGAACCTGTCCGCGCAGGTGGGGGAGACCGACGGCATGTCCGCGGCAGACCACGTCCGCAGCCTCCACGAGCTCACGCCCGGGCTGCGCCTCGACGTCGTCCTGGCGGACCCCACCGCCGTCGAGGACCTGGACGACCTCACCGACGCGGCCCGCGCCTGCGGGGCCGAGGTGCTGCTCCGGCAGATCGGTGTGGGGGACGGCACAGCACGTCACGATCCGCTCCGGCTGGCCGCGGCGTACCGTGACGCGTTCGAAGGAGTGCTGGGGGACGTCCACCGCTCCCGGCAGGAAAGCGCGGGGGAATGAGTGCGAAGATGGCCGGCATGTCGTTGACCTCTGCCGTGAAGGACGAGCTTGCCCGGGTACGGGTGGACAAGATGTCGGCCCGCAAGGCCGAGGTGGCCGCGACCCTGCGTTTCGCGGGCGGGCTGCACATCATCTCCGGGCGCATCGTGGTCGAGGCCGAGCTGGACGCCGGGATCGCCGCCCGCCGCCTCCGCCAGACGATGCAGGAGGTCTACGGGCACCACTCCGACATCATCGTCGTCTCGGGCGGCGGCCTGCGCCGGGGCAACCGGTACGTGGTGCGCGTGGTCCGCGACGGCGAGTCCCTCGCCCGGCAGACCGGTCTGCTGGACAACCGTGGCCGGCCCGTCCGCGGGCTGCCGCCGCAGGTCGTCTCCGCCGGCGTCGCCGAGGCGACGGCGGCCTGGCGCGGCGCGTTCCTCGCGCACGGCTCGCTCACCGAGCCGGGCCGGTCCAGCTCGCTCGAGATCACCTGCCCCGGCCCGGAGGCCGCGCTCGCCCTGGTCGGCGCCGCCCGCCGCATGAACGTCGCGGCCAAGGCCCGCGAGGTCCGCGGGATCGACCGCGTCGTGATCCGCGACGGCGACGCCATCTCCGCGATGCTCACCCGAATGGGCGCCCACGACGCGGTGCTGGTCTGGGAGGAGCGGCGCATGCGCCGGGAGGTGCGGGGGACCGCGAACCGGCTCGCGAACTTCGACGACGCCAACCTGCGGCGCTCCGCCCGCGCCGCCGTCGCCGCCGGGGCCCGGGTGGAGCGAGCCTTCGAGATTCTCGGCGACGACATCCCCGAGCACCTCGTCGAGGCGGGGCGGCTGCGCCTGGCGCACAAGCAGGCGAGCCTGGAGGAGCTGGGCCAGCTCTCGGACCCGCCGCTGACGAAGGACGCCGTGGCCGGCCGGATCCGGCGCCTGCTCGCGATGGCCGACAAGCGCGCGCACGAGCAGGGCATCCCCGACACCGAGGCCACGCTGACCCCGGAGATGCTCGACCTCTGACGGTCGCGCGAGGCGTCCGGCCGTCCCAGGTTCCGTCGTCGTCCGGTATGCACCCGACGCCGGCCTCGCCCGGTGTGAGTGCCCTCACAGGGTCCCGGCGGACCATGGTCCCCGGGCGTTTTGTCCCTCCGTGGGTAGACTCGACGGTGCTGGTCGAGGTGCTCACCGCGCTTCTCGCGTGGAGGCGGCGCCCCGGCCGGGAGCACCCTCAGCGGTGCTGAACGAATCCGGACAATGCGTGCGCCGAGCGGCGCACTCCAGGAGGACACTGTGACCATCCGCGTCGGCATCAACGGCTTCGGCCGTATCGGACGTAACTTCACCCGCGCCGTGCTCGAGTCGGGCGCTGACATCCAGATCGTGGGCGTCAACGACCTGACCGACAACAAGACCCTCGCGCACCTGCTGAAGTACGACTCCGTCTTCGGCGTTCTCAAGGAGAACGTGTCGTACACGGAGGACAGCATCACCGTGGGCAACCAGACCTTCAAGGCGCTGGAGGAGAAGGACCCGGCCGCGCTGCCGTGGGGCGAGCTCGGCGCTGACATCGTCATCGAGTCCACCGGTCGCTTCACCGACGCCACCAAGGCGAAGGCCCACATCGACGCCGGCGCCAAGAAGGTCATCATCTCCGCGCCCGGCAAGAACGAGGACGCCACCTTCGTCATCGGCGTGAACCACACCGACTACGACCCGGCGAACCACCACGTCATCTCGAACGCGTCCTGCACCACGAACTGCCTGGCTCCGATGGCCAAGGTGCTCGACGAGCAGTTCGGCATCGTGCGCGGCCTCATGACCACGGTCCACGCCTACACGGCCGACCAGAACCTGCAGGACGGCCCGCACAAGGACCTGCGCCGCGCCCGCGCCGCCGCCCTGAGCATCATCCCGACCTCGACCGGTGCGGCCAAGGCCGTCTCCCTGGTGCTCCCGCAGCTCAAGGGCAAGCTGGACGGCTACGCCCTGCGCGTGCCGACCCCGACCGGCTCGGCCACCGACCTCACCTTCACCGCTGGCCGCGAGGTCACGGTCGACGAGGTCAACAACGCCATCAAGAAGGCCTCCGAGAACGAGCTGAAGGGTGTCCTCGAGTACACCGAGGACCCGATCGTCTCCAGCGACATCGTCGGCAACCCGCACACGAGCATCTTCGACGCCGGTCTGACCAAGGTCATCGGCGACCAGGTGAAGGTCGTCTCCTGGTACGACAACGAGTACGGCTACTCCAACTCCCTGGTGAAGCTGGCCGAGTACGTGGGCGCGCGTCTCTGACCCCGTAGCTCAGCAGCAGTGACGGACGTCCGCGTGCGCAGCATCCGCTCGCGCACGCGGACGTCCGCGCGTCGGGGCACGTACGGCCCCACCGCGCCCACGACGACGTAGACGACGTAAGGAGCATCTTCGTGAAGACCATCGAGGACCTCGGGGAGCTGCGCGGCAAGCGCGTGCTCGTCCGTTCCGACTTCAACGTCCCGCTGGACGGGACGACCATCACCGACGACGGGCGCATCCGGGCGGCGCTGCCGACGCTGCAGGCGCTGCTGGCACAGGGCGCTCGCGTGGTCATCACCGCGCACCTGGGCCGCCCCAAGGGCGCGCCGGACCCCAAGTACTCCCTCGCCCCCGTCGCCGAGCGCCTCGGCGAGCTGCTGGACGCGAAGGTGACCCTCGCGAAGGACACCGTCGGCGAGGACGCCAGGTCCGTCGTCGCCGGCCTGGCCGACGGCGAGGTCGCCCTGCTGGAGAACGTGCGCTTCGACGCCCGCGAGACCTCCAAGGACGACGCCGAGCGCGGCGCGTTCGCCGACGAGCTCGCAGCGCTGGCCGACGCGTTCGTCTCCGACGGCTTCGGCGTGGTGCACCGCAAGCAGGCGTCCGTCTACGACGTCGCGCAGCGCCTCCCGCACGCCGCCGGCAAGCTCGTCTTCAAGGAGATCGAGTCCCTCAGCCGCGCGACCGAGAACCCCGAGCGGCCCTACGTCGTCGTCCTGGGCGGATCCAAGGTCTCCGACAAGCTCGGCGTCATCGCGAACCTGCTCGGCAAGGCCGACCGCCTGCTGATCGGCGGCGGCATGGTCTTCACGTTCCTGGCCGCCAAGGGCCACGGCGTCGGCTCGTCCCTCCTCGAGGAGGACCAGATCGACACCGTCAGGGGCTACCTCGCCGAGGCGGAGGAGAAGGGCGTCGAGATCGTCCTGCCCACCGACATCGTCGTCGCGCCCGAGTTCAAGGCGGACTCGCCCGCGACCACCGTGGCCGCCGACGCCATCCCCGCCGACCAGATGGGCCTGGACATCGGCCCCGAGTCGCAGCAGGCGTTCGCCGCGAAGATCGCGGACGCGAGGACGATCGTGTGGAACGGCCCGATGGGCGTCTTCGAGTTCGAGGCGTTCGCGGCCGGCACGAAGGCCGTGGCGCAGGCCATGTCCGACGCGGAGGGCTTCACCATCGTCGGCGGCGGCGACTCCGCCGCGGCCGTGCGCACGCTCGGCTTCGACGAGGCCACCTTCTCCCACATCTCCACGGGCGGCGGCGCGTCCCTGGAGTACCTCGAGGGCAAGACCCTCCCCGGCATCGCCGTACTGGAGGACTGAATGGCCAACGCACGCACCCCGCTGATGGCGGGCAACTGGAAGATGAACCTCGACCACCACGAGGCCATCTCCCTGGTCCAGAAGCTCGCCTGGACGCTCAAGGACGCCAAGCACGACTACGCCTCGGTCGAGGTCGTCGTGGTCCCGCCGTTCACGGACCTGCGGTCCGTGCAGACCCTGGTCGACGGCGACAAGCTCGACATCCGTTACGGCGCCCAGGACATCTCGGCCCACGAGTCCGGCGCGTACACCGGTGAGATCTCCGCCGCCATGCTCGCCAAGCTCGGCGTGAGCTACGCCGTCGTCGGGCACTCCGAGCGCCGGCAGTACCACGCGGAGGACGACGCGCTCGTCGGCGCCAAGGCGAAGGCGGCGCTCGGCGCCTCGATCACCCCGATCATCTGCGTCGGGGAGGGGCTCGAGGTCCGCAAGGCCGGCGAGCACGTGCGCTACACGCTGGCGCAGGTCGACGGCGCCTACGACGGGATCACCGCCGAGCAGGCCGCGAGGACCGTCATCGCGTACGAGCCCGTCTGGGCGATCGGGACCGGCGAGGTCGCGACCCCGGAGGACGCGCAGGAGGTGTGCGGCGCCATCCGCGGCCGCCTGGCCGAGCTGTACGACGACTCCGTCGCGCAGAGCGTCCGGGTGCTGTACGGCGGTTCCGTGAAGTCCTCGAACGTCGCGTCGATCATGGCCAAGGAGGACGTCGACGGCGCCCTCGTGGGCGGCGCGAGCCTGAAGGCCGAGGAGTTCGCGGCCATCGTCCGCTACCAGGACCACCAGGTCGGCCTGTAGGAACTGCACCCGACCGCCGACGTGGCCGCGCGCCAGCACTGCTGGCGCGTGGCCGCTGTCCGCACACGACAAGCACCGCTGACGCCCGGCCCCTGTCCGCACACGGAGGGCACCGCTGACGCCCGGCCCCTGTCCGCACACGGAGGGCACCGGCATGCGCAGCCACGTCCGCGCGCGGGACGGCCCCTCGGACGTTCTCGATCGCTTATCCTTGACGCGGCGCCGAGGCGCTCACCGCACGACACGACGAACGGACAAACACCTTGGACGCACTGCGGATCGCCCTGCAGGTGATGCTGGTCATCACCAGCATCTTCCTGATTCTGACCGTCCTCATGCACAAGGGAAAGGGCGGCGGTCTCTCCGACATGTTCGGCGGCGGCCTCTCGAGCTCTGTGGGCTCCTCCGGGGTCGCCGAGCGGAACCTGAACCGGATCACGGTCGGCGTCGCGGTGGTCTGGGGGATCACGGTCATGGTGATCGGTTTGATCCAGAAGTTCGAGTTCTGAGGAGATCGTCGTGGCTGGTGGAAGTGCTATCCGCGGCTCGCGCGTCGGTGCGGGCCCCATGGGGGAGACCGAACGCGGCGAGGCCGCGCCCCGCGTCTGGGTGAGCTACTGGTGCTCGAACGGCCATGAGGTGCGGCCGAGCTTCGCCAAGGAGCCCGACATCGTCATCCCGGAGACGTGGGACTGCCCTCGCTGCGGTCTGCCCGCGGGGCAGGACAAGGAGAACCCGCCGCTGCCGCCCAAGAACGAGCCGTACAAGACGCACCTCGCCTACGTGAAGGAGCGGCGGTCCGACGAGGACGGCGCCGCCCTCCTGGACGAGGCCCTCGCCGCCCTCCGCGAGCGTCGCGGCGGCTGAGCCCGCCCGAGGACCGACACGAACAACGCCCCTTCGACCCGTCAGGGTCGGAGGGGCGTTGTTCGTCGCGAGGGGTCGGGATGGTGGCGGCAGCAGCTGTGGGCCGTGTCGCCGATCGGTGCCGGGAGGTGTCGCGGCGCTTCGCGTGGGGGATCGGCGACGTGTCAGAAGGGTGGGTCGTCGTCGGGGCCGGCGCGCGGCGCGCTCGTGGTCCCGTTGCCTGTGGTGGTCCAGGGGGCGGGGGGTGCGGGGTAGGCGCCGGCTGGGGGATCGGGGGCGCGGCGGTAGCGGTGGCCGGTGCGGGCGGCGGTCCAGGTGACGGTGCCGTCGGGGTGGAGACGGACGTGCCAGTGCTTGGTGGTCTTGAGGTTGTGGTGGCGCCGGCACAAGGGGTGGAGGTTGCACTTGCGGGTCTGGACGATCAGGTGCGCGACGGCCGGGTCGTAGGCGATGGCGTGGTCGAGGTCGCAGACGGTGGCCGGGCGGGCGCAGCCGGGGAAGGTGCAGGTGATGTGGCGGGCCTGGACGGTGCGGGTCAGGTCGGCGCCGGGGCGGTAGCGGGTGGTGCCGAGGTCGGCGAAGGCGCCGTGGGCGTCGGTGAGCAGGGCGCGCCAGGTTCCGTCCTGGGCGAGCTGGCGGGCGAGGTCGGCGGGGATGGGGCCGTAGCCGCCGAGGTGGGCGGGGCGCTGGTCCAGGCCCAGGAGGGTGCCGGCGCCGACGGTGACCTGCACGGCGGCGTGGCGGGCGCGGTTGCCCAGGGGGTGGCCGGCGAGGTCGACGCCGCGGTCCAGGACGGTGGAGAAGAGGTCGACGAAGGCGTCGGCGCGGACCTGGTCCATGGTGCGGGGGTCCGCGGCGCGGTCGTCGAGGTCGGCCAGGGTGGCGTGGGCGAGGGCGTCGAGGGCGTGCTTGACGTGCTGGGCGTGGTCGGCGCGCAGGTAAGCGGTGACCCAGGTCATCGCGTCCGGGGCCGGGGTGATGGTGACGTGCCGGGCGGCGTGCTCCTTGGCGTGGCGCTGGGCGGCGGCGGCGGGGTTGAGGGTCAGGGCGGCTTTGCGCAGCCGGGTGCGCAGTTGGGGGCCGGTGAGGCGGTGGGCGTCGGGGAGCAGGGCGGTGACCACGCGGCGGTGCTCGGCGGTGCTCAGGCCGGGCTCGGTGGTGGTCAGGATGGTGGCCTTGCGGGTGTCGAGACGCCCGGTGCTCAGGGCGTCGGCGACCTCGGGGTAGGTGTCCAGGGCGGCGGCGAGGCCGACCTTGATCGCCCCGACGGTGGGGGTGGAGCCGAGCCGGGCGCCGATCTCCGCGGCGGCGGTGGTGGCGGCGCGGTCGCTGAGGCCGCGCCGGTCGGTCAGCTCGCGGACGAACCGGGCCTGGGCCGCGGCGGCCCAGGAGGTGATCCGCTCGAGTCCGGCGATCGCCTCGACCACGGCGGCCTCGCCCAGGGCGCCGGGGGACAGGCCGGCGAGCACGGCGGCCAGGGCGGGCCCGCCGGGGAGGGCCTCCAGGGCCGAGGCGGCCGCGGCGTCGACCTCGTGGCCGCCGGCGCGGACGTCCTGCCCCGCGGTGAGCGCGGCCAGCACCGTCGCGCCGTCCACCGCCCCGCCCTCGGGGGTCGGCGCCGCCCCCACCGGCACCGCCGCGTGCGCGGGCACCCCCGCGGGCGTCGGCCTCGCGGGCCCGTCCGACGCGGCCGGAGCGGGGACGTCGGCGGAGGGGTCGGGGCGGGGACCGGACCTCGCGGCGGAGTCGGAGGCGTCGGGGCGATGGTCGGACGTGGCGGCGGCGTCGCGGCGGTGCCCCGACGCCGTGGCGGAGGGGCGGCGCCGGCGTGGGTGCCTGCCGGTGGCGGCGTCACGCCCGGCGTGGGGCCGGCGCAGCGTGGCCTGCAGCCGGGGCGTGAGCAGGACGGTGACCCCGTCCTGGCCCGTGCCCGTGCGCAGCGAGGACCCCGGGGCGGTCGCGGACCGCGCCGCCCGGGTCGCGACCCTGAGCAGCGTCTCCAACGCGGACACGCCCGGGCCGGCGGCCGCCACGCCGCCGTCCCGGTCACGCCCGTCCTCGAACATGTGTACCACCATAAGGCAGGCCACCGACATCGGCCCGGAGCGAACCCGCACCTGTGGACGAGGAGGCAGGAGCGAGGCTCGCTCGGCTCCGCTCAGAGCCCACGAGTGAGCGAGCGAGACGGGCGCTAGGCCGTCGCCAGCTCCTTGAGCCCCTTGGTGAGCACGCGCCCGTACGTGAGGTCCGGGTCCAGGCGCCGGAGCTCCTCGATGAGGGTGTTCTCGGTGTCGCGCTTGGGCAGGTTGACGTGCTGGTCCGGCCGGCCCGGGCGGCTCAGCACGGCCACCGTCGACCCCTGCGGCCGGACGATGCTGATGGCCCCGGAGGCCCGCTCGAGCACCACCGACTCGATGGCGTCGTGCGCCTCGGGGACCACGGTCACCGGGCAGCCGAGCGAGACGCGCAGCCACGCCGCGAGCAGCTCGACCGACGGATGGTCTGCCGCCCCGGACACCCGGGCGCTGAGCACCGGCTCGGCCGGCGGCTCGTCCAGCGCCGCCGCGAGCAGCGCGCGCCACAGGGTCAGCCCGCCCCAGGCAAGGTCGGTGTCGCCCGGCGCGTACCCCTCGGCGAGGGAACGGATCGTCTCCACCGGCTGCGAGCACCGCACGGACTCGGTGATCCGGCGCTGCGCCATCGCGCCGATCGGGTCGCCGGACGGGTTCGCGGGCGGCGTCGAGGGCCACCACGCCACGATGGGCGCGTCCGGCAGCAGCAGGGGCATGACCAGGGTGTCCCGCGTCTTGCCCGCCCCGCCGCGCGGACGCAGCACCACGACCTCGGACGCGCCGGCGTGGCCGCCCACCCGGATCTCGGCGTCGAGCCCGGCCGGCTTGTCGAGGTCGTCGGGCAGCAGGACGATCACCCGCATCGGGTGCTCGTGGGACGCCCCGTTGGCCGTGCGGATCGCCCGCTCGGAGGAGGCCTCGTCGTCGGGCAGGATCACCAGGGTCAGGACCCGCCCGAGGGCGACGGCGCCGCCCTCGTCCCGCAGGGAGACGAGGCGGGAACCGACCTCGGCGGCGCTGGTGTTGCGCAGGGTGACGATCATCGCTTGCTCCTTGTCAGGGCCGGCTCAGGGCCGGCGCCAGGTGCGTCCGTCGCGCGCCAGCATGGCGTCGGCGGAGGAGGGGCCCCACGAGCCCGGCGCGTACGGCTCCGGCTGACCGCGCCGCGACCAGTGCTCCAGGATCGGGTCGAGGATCTGCCAGGACAGCTCGACCTCCTTCTGGCGCGGGAAGAGCGGCGGGTCGCCGAGCAGGACGTCGAGGATGAGGCGCTCGTACGCCTCGGGGGAGTCCTGCGTGAACGCGTGCCCGTAACCGAAGTCCATCGTGACGTCGCGGACCTCCATGGCGGTCCCCGGCACCTTCGCTCCGAACCGGATCGTCACGCCCTCGTCGGGCTGGACCCGGATGACCAGCGCGTTGGCGCCGAGCTCCTGGGTGGAGGTGAGGTCGAACGGCAGGTGCGGAGCCCGCTTGAAGACGACGGCGATCTCCGTCACCCGCCGGCCCAGACGCTTGCCGGCGCGCAGGTAGAACGGGACCCCCGCCCACCGGCGCGTGTCGATGTCGAGCCGCACCGCCGCGTAGGACTCGGTCTCCGAGGTCGGCGGGATGCCGTCCTCCTCGAGGTAGCCGCGCACCTCCTCGCCGCCCTGCCACCCGCCGGCGTACTGCCCGCGGGCGGTGTGGGAGTCGAGGTCCTCGGGGATCTGCACCGCCGAGAGGATCTTCTCCTTCTCCGCGCGCAGCGCGTCCGCCTCGAAGGAGACCGGCTCCTCCATGGCGGTGAGGGCGAGGAGCTGCAGCAGGTGGTTCTGGATGACGTCGCGGGCCGCGCCGATGCCGTCGTAGTACCCGGCGCGGGAGCCGATGCCGATCGACTCGGCCATCGTGATCTGCACGTGGTCGACGTAGTTGGCGTTCCAGATCGGCTCGAAGAGCTGGTTGGCGAAGCGCAGCGCCAGGATGTTCTGGACCGTCTCCTTGCCGAGGTAGTGGTCGATCCGGAACACCGAGTCCGGCGGGAAGACCTCGGAGACGACGGCGTCGAGCTCGCGCGCCGAGGTCAGGTCATGCCCGAACGGCTTCTCGATGACGACGCGGCGCCAGCTGTCCGGCTCCGACCCCGACAGCCCGGACCGGGCCAGCTGGCGCAGCACCAGCGGGAAGGCGTTGGGCGGCACCGACAGGTAGAACGCGTGGTTGCCGCCGGTGCCCTGCTCGGTGTCCAGGGCGGTGACGGTCCGCGCCAGCTCGTCGAACGCGGCGTCGTCGTCGAACTCACCCTGCACGAACCGGAAGCCCGTGGAGAGCTGCTTCCAGGTGCGCTCGTCGAAGGGGGTGCGGGCGTGCTCGCGCACGGCGTCGTGCACAACCTGGGCGAAGTCCTCGTCGCTCCAGGACCGCCGGCCGAAACCGGTCAGCGCGAACGACGGCGGAAGCAGGCCGCGGTTGGCGAGGTCGTAGACCGCGGGCATGAGCTTCTTCTTCGCCAGGTCACCGGTGACGCCGAAGATGACCAGGCCCGACGGTCCGGCGATACGGGGCAGCCGCCGGTCGAGCGGGTCGCGGAGCGGGTTGGTCATGACACAGGGCCCGCGAGCACACCGGCCAGCCAGGCCAGCGCGTCGCGGTTGGTCACGTGCAGGCGCAGCACGGGCCGGCCCGTCTCGGCCAGCACACGTGCGTCCCCCGCCGCCTGCGCGGAGATGAGCGTGGCGAAGTCGAAGTCCCGCCCCGGGATCTGCACGGCGGCCGTCGGGGTCCCGGTGATCTGCAGGAAGACCCCGTTGGCCGGGCCGCCCTTGTGGTACTGCCCCGTCGAGTGGAGGAACCGCGGTCCCCACCCGAAGGTGACCGGGCGGCCGGTGCGCCGGGCGAGGCCGTCGCGCACGCCGTCGAGGATCTGGCCGGCACGGCCCTCGCGGTCGAGGTACGCCATCACGGCGAGATACCCGTCCTCCCCGAGCTGGGACAGAAGGCGCTCCACCGCCTCGTCGACGGAGGTGACGCCGTCGAGCAGGCCGGCGGAGGCGCGCACCTCGATGCCGGAGTCGGCGAACACGGGCGGCTGCGGCGCTGGGGTGGAGTCGAGCAGGCCGCGCGCGGCGTTCTTCGCGGACTCGACGTTGGGCTGGTCGAAGGGGTTGATCCCCAGCAGCCGGCCGGCCACGGCGACGGCGTGCTCCCACAGGAGCATGGTGCCGCCGAGCGTGCCGGAGACGGTCACCTCGGTGCGGGAGGCGTCCTCCTCCGAGGTGTCCTCGCCGTCGTCCGTCAGCGGGGTGAGGATGACGGGCAGGACGTCGCCCGCGACGTCGGTGAGCTCGGGGGCCCGCGGCCCGACGACGACCGGCAGCAGGCCGGTGCCCTCCTTGCCCGTGGACTCCGCGACCAGCTGCTCCGCCCAGTCGCCGAAGTGGAAGAGCCCGGACCCGGCGTCGCGGATGACGATCTTGTCGCGCAGCGGCTCGGTGCCCGCCAGCGCGGCGCCCAGCACCAGGGCGGGGTTCGCCTCGGAGTCCTCGGCGAAGAACTCCGCCACGGCATCGGCCTCGTCGAGGAGCTCCTCGACGTCGACCCCCGCCAGCGCGGCCGGCACCAGGCCGAAGGCGGTCAGCGCGGAGAAGCGCCCGCCGACGGTCGGGTCAGCCTCGAAGACGGCGCGGTAGCCGGCCTTCGTCGCGGCGTCCTGCAGCGGGGAGCCCGGGTCGGTGACGACGACGATGCGGCTGGCCGCGTCGATGCCGGCGGAGGTGAACGCCGCCTCGAAGGTGCGGCGCTGCGAGTCGGTCTCCACGGTCGAGCCGGACTTCGAGGAGACGACGACGACGGTCGACCGCAGATCGCCCTCGAGCGCCCGGTGGACCTGGTCGGGGTGGGTCGAGTCCAGCACCACGAGCTGCTCGCCGGACGTGCCGGCGATGACCTCGGGGGCCAGGGAGGACCCGCCCATGCCGCAGAGGACCACGCGGTCGACGCCCTCCGCCACCAGCTCCTCACGGAGCTTGCGCAGCGGCTCGAGCAGCGGCCGGGACGTCTCGTGCAGCCGGGTCCACCCCAGGCGGACCGACGCCTCGGGCTCCGCGGCCTCGCCCCACAGCGTGGGGTCCTGGGCGGAGAGCCGGCTGGCGACCTTGTCCTCGACCAGCCTGGGGAGGTGGGCGCTGACGGCGCGCGCGGCGTCGCCCGTCGCGCTCACCTCGATGAGCGCACCCTCCTCGGGGCCGGCCCAGGCGATCGTGGCGGCCGACGCGCTCACTTGGCGGCCTCCTGCGTGGCGGTGCGGCCCTGGAGCGCGGCCTCGACGGTCTCGAGGAGCTCCGTCCAGCTCGTCTCGAACTTCTCCACGCCCTCGGCCTCGAGCACCTCGGTGACGTCGGTGTAGGACACGCCGACGCGCTCGAGCTCGTCGAGGATCTGCCGCGACTCGGCGTAGGTGCCGTGCACGGTGTCCCCGCGCAGGTCGGCGTGGTCGGCCGCGGCCCGCATGGTCTTCTCGGGCATGGTGTTGACGACGCCGCCGACGACGAGCTCGTCCACGTACATCGTGTCCGGGTAGGTGGGGTCCTTCACGCCGGTGGACGCCCACAGCGGTCGCTGCGGGTGCGCACCCGCCGCCGCGAGCTCCTCCCAGCGCGGCGTGGAGAAGATCTCCTCGTACGCCTCGAAGGCGAGCCGGGCGTTGGCGATGCCGGCCTTGCCCTTCAGGGCCTTCGCCTCGTCGGTGCCGATGGCGTCGAGGCGCTTGTCAAACTCCGAGTCCACGCGGGAGACGAAGAACGAGGCCACCGACCGGATCGTGCTCAGGTCGATGCCGGCGGCGTGGGCGCGCTCGAGGCCGTCGAGGTACGCGGCGGCCACCGCGCGGTAGCGGTCGAGGGAGAAGATCAGCGTCACGTTCACACTGATGCCCTCGCTGATCGCCTGCGTGATGGCAGGCAGGCCCTCCATGGTGGCCGGGATCTTCACGAAGAGGTTCGGACGGTCCACGGTCTGCCACAGCACCCGGGCCTGCTCGATCGTCCTGTCGGTGTCCTTGGCCAGGCGCGGGTCCACCTCGATGGACACGCGCCCGTCCTCCCCGCCGGTGGCGTCGTAGACGTCACGCAGCAGGTCGCAGGCATGGCGCACGTCGTCGGTCGTGACGGCGATGACCGCCTCGTCCACGCTGATCCCCTGCTCGGAGAGGGTGGCCATCTGCTCGTCGTAGGCCGAGCCCTGGGAGAGGGCGCCGGCGAAGATCGTGGGGTTGGTGGTCACGCCCACCACGTGCTGCTCGTCGACCAGGGTCCGCAGACCCCCGCCGGTCAGACGCTCGCGCGAGAGGTCGTCGAGCCAGACGGAGACGCCGAGCTCGCTGAGCTTGCCGAGCCGGTCGGTGCTGCTGTCACTCATTGCTGCTCCTCGTTCGTGGAAGGTGCGGTGGGCGTGACCGGCGGTCACTTGGGAAGGTCGCCGGTGCCCGCCTGCGTCGGGACCTGCTCCGCCTGCGGCGCGGCGTCGCCCTGCGCGGCGGCGATGGACTCCTTCGCCGCGGCTGCGACGGCCTCGGCCGTGATGCCGAACTTCTCGTAGATGACCTTGTAGTCGGCGGACGCGCCGTAGTGCTCGAGCGAGACGGCCCGGCCGGCGTCGCCGAGGAGGTGGTGCCAGCTCATCGCGATCCCGGCCTCGACGGAGACCCGGGCGCGCACCGAGGAGGGGAGCACCTGCTCACGGTAGGCCTCGTCCTGCTCGGCGAACCACTCCTGGCTCGGCACGGAGACCACCCGCGCGGCGATGCCCTCGGCGGCGAGCTGCTCGCGGGCCGCCAGGGCCAGCTGCACCTCGGAGCCGGTGCCCATGAGGATGACGTCCGGCTCGCCGCCGGTCGCCTCGGCCAGGACGTAGGCGCCGCGGAGGGTGCCCTCGGCGCTGGCGAGCTGCTCGCCGTCGGCCGCGCCGTCGCCACGCTCGGGGTTCGGCACGTCCTGACGGGTCAGGATGATGCCGGCGGGGCGGTCGGTGCGCTCGAGGATGCCGCGCCAGGCGTAGACCGTCTCGGCGCCGTCGGCCGGGCGGACGACGTCGAGACCGGGGATGGCGCGCAGGGCGCTGAGGTGCTCCACGGGCTGGTGCGTCGGGCCGTCCTCGCCGAGACCGATGGAGTCGTGCGTCCACACGAAGGTCGCCGGGGCGCCCATGAGTGCCGCGAGCCGCACCGCGGGGCGCATGTAGTCGGAGAAGGTGAGGAAGGTGCCGCCGTACGGGCGGGTGAGGCCGTGGAGCGTGATGCCGTTGAGGATCGCGCCCATGGCGTGCTCGCGGATGCCGAAGTGGAGCGTGCGGCCGTACTCGTGGCCGGGGAACATCTTGGTGGAGCGCTCCACTGGGTGGAAGGACGGCTCGCCCTTCATGGTGGTGTTGTTCGACCCGGCGAGGTCGGCGGAGCCGCCCCACAGCTCGGGCAGGGCGCCGGCCAGGCCGGAGAGCACCTCGCCGGAGGCCTTGCGGGTGGAGACCGCCTTGCCGCCCTCGAAGACGGGCAGGGCGTCGGCCCAGCCCTCGGGCAGCTCGCGGTTGCGCAGCCGGTCCAGCAGCGCGGCGGCCTCGGGGCTGGCGGTGCGCCAGGCCTGGTAGGCGCCGTCCCACTGCTCGTGCGCGGCGGCCGCGCGGGAGGCGGCGTTGGAGCGGGTGTGCTCCAGGACCTCCGGGGCCACCTCGAAGTCCTTCTCCGCGTCGAACCCGAGGACGCCCTTGAGTGCCTTGACCTCGTCGGCGCCGAGGGCCGAGCCGTGGATTGCGCCGGTGTTCTGCTTGGTGGGGGAGGGCCAGCCGATGATGGTCCGCAGGGAGATGATCGACGGGCGCCTGGTCTCCGCCGTCGCCGCCTGGATCGCGGAGTAGAGGGCGTCGACGTCCTCCTGGTACTCCGTGCCGCCCTGGGTCCAGTCGACCCGCTGCGTGTGCCAGCCGTAGGCCTCGTAGCGGGCGAGGACGTCCTCGGTGAAGGCGATGTTGGTGTCGTCCTCGATCGAGATGTGGTTGTCGTCGTAGATGACCACGAGGTTGCCGAGCTGCTGGGTGCCGGCGAGCGAGGAGGCCTCGGACGTCACGCCCTCCTGCAGGTCGCCGTCGGAGGCGATGACGAAGACGTGGTGGTCGAACGGGCTCGCGCCGGGGGCGGCGTCGGGGTCGAGCAGGCCGCGCTCCTTGCGGGTGGCGTACGCCATGCCGACGGCGGAGGCGAGGCCCTGGCCGAGCGGGCCGGTGGTGATCTCGACACCCTTGGTGTGGCGGTACTCCGGGTGGCCCGGCGTCTTCGAGCCCCAGGTGCGCAGCGCCTGGAGATCCTCGATCTCGAGGCCCATGCCGGCCAGGTACAGCTGGATGTACTGGGTCAGCGAGGAGTGACCGGCCGAGAGCACGAACCGGTCACGGCCGAGCCACTGGTCGTCCGCGGGGTCGAGCCGCATGACCTTCTGGAACAGCAGGTACGCGGCCGGGGCCAGCGACATCGCCGTGCCGGGGTGCCCGTTGCCGACCTTCTGGACGGCGTCGGCGGCGAGCACGCGGGCGGTGTCGACCGCCCGCTGGTCGAGCTCGGACCACTCGAGCGCGGTGGCGTCTGTCGTTACGTTCACGAATCCTCGTTTCCGTCCCGGTGGGACCCGGGACCTCGTCGGACGGTGGCTCCGCTCGTCCGGCAGACGGCAGGCATCACGATCTGTACCCCGGCGACTTTACCGGGGTGCGGGGCGTGAGGCCCTGGGTGGCCATCCGTTGCCCCGCGCGCGGACAGGCGCGTGAGATACGCCACCCGTCGGCGCACTCCGCCGTCGCCGGCGTGACCGCCCAGACATGCCAGGATGGCCGGTTTCCGGACCGGTCCACGTACCATGGGGGCCGGAGGACGGGCGGCACACGCCCGCCGTCAGGAGCCGGTGCGCCCACCGGCGGAGCAGGAGCGAGAGATCCGCGTGCACAGTGCCCAGCCAGCCGCGAGCGACCCCGTGGCCCCCGCCACCCCCGCCGGGGCCGGTTCGCCGGCGGGCCCGCTGCACCCGGCGGCCGGGCGGCGGTCGCGCTGGCGGGCGTACCTCGCCCTGACGAAGCCCCGGATCATCGAGCTGCTGCTGGTCACCACGGTGCCGACGATGATCCTCGCCGCCGACGGCTGGCCGGGCACGTGGCTGCTGGTCGCGACGCTCGTCGGGGGCTCCTTCGCGGCCGGCTCGGCCAACGCGTTCAACATGTTCCTCGACCGCGACATCGACCGGCTGATGAACCGCACCAAGCAGCGGCCCCTGGTGACCGGGGAGCTCAGCGACCGCCAGGCCCTCGTCTTCGCGACCGCCCTCGGCGCGATCTCGATCGCGTGGTTCGCCGCGCTGGTCAACTGGGCGTCCGCGTGGCTGGCGCTGGCCGCGATCCTCCTCTACGTGGTCTTCTACACGATCCTGCTCAAGCGCCGGACCTCCCAGAACATCGTCTGGGGCGGGGTGGCCGGCTGCATGCCGGTGCTCATCGGCTGGGCCGCCGTGACCGGCACCGTGGCGTGGGCGCCGGTGGTGCTCTTCCTCGTCATCTTCTTCTGGACACCCCCGCACTACTGGCCACTGTCCATGAAGTTCCGCAAGGACTACGCGCGGGCCGGGGTCCCGATGCTGCCCGTGGTCGCCGACGACGTGCGCGTGGCCCGCCAGATCCTGATCTACACGGTCGCGATGATCGCCTGCACGCTCGCCCTGATCCCCGTGGGGGGGATGGGCTGGCTGTACACCGTGACGGCGCTGGCCGCCGGGGCGTGGTTCCTCGCCTCGTGCGTCAGGCTCTACCGCCGTGCGCTGCACCCCGAGCGGGGCAAGCTCGCCGCGATGAAGGTGTTCCACGGCTCCATCACCTACCTGTCCGTGGTGTTCCTCGCCGTGGCGGTCGACCCGTTCCTGCCGTTCTGACGCCGCGGCGATGACGTCGGGGCTCGAACGCGCGCGGGCGGAGTACCTCGCCCATCTTGCGGTCGAGCGCGGCGTCAGCGACCACACCCTCACCGCCTACACCCGGGACCTCGAGCGGTACTGCGAGTTCCTCGCCACGCGCGGCCGGGAGGGCCTGGACGAGGTGGGCGAGGGCGACGTCGTCGCCTACCTCGAGGCCATCCGCACCGGGGAGGACGGCGGATCCGTGCTCGCGCCGTCGTCGGCCGCCCGGGCGGTCACCGCCGTGCGGGGGTGGCACCGCTTCGCCCACGCCGAGGGGACGACGGCGCAGGACCCGAGCGCCGCCGTGCGGCCGCCGTCGAGCTCGCGCCGCCTGCCGAAGGCGATCCCGGTGGACCGGGTCGAGGCGCTGCTGGAGGCGGCGTCGCTGGGGGAGGGGCCGGTCCCGCTGCGGGACCGGGCGCTGCTCGAGGTGCTCTACGGCACCGGCGCGCGGATCAGCGAGGCCGTCGGCCTCGCGGTCGACGACCTGGACCTCGACGGCGACGTCGCCGCCGTGCGCCTGTTCGGCAAGGGCCGCCGGGAGCGCGTGGTGCCGGTGGGCAGCTACGCGGTGGAGGCGCTGGAGGCCTACCTGGTGCGCGGGCGGCCGGAGCTCGCGCGGGCGGGCCGCGGCAACGCCGCCGTGTTCCTCAACACCCGGGGCAACCCGCTGAGCCGCCAGAGCGCGTGGGCCGTGCTGCAGACCGCCGCGGGTCGCGCGGGGCTCACCGAGCACATCTCGCCGCACACGCTGCGGCACTCCTTCGCCACCCACCTGCTCGCCGGCGGTGCGGACGTGCGCGTGGTGCAGGAGCTGCTCGGCCACGCGTCCGTGACCACGACGCAGATCTACACGCAGGTCACCGCGCAGACCATGCGCGAGGTGTACGCCGCCGCGCACCCCCGCGCGCTGGGCTGACACGCGGCCCTGCGGCGGGCTCACCGCCCGGCGCGCGCCGGCTGCCCCCGCGCTCCGTGCGCCGTGCTACTGCCGGGCCGTCCCTTCGGTGTCCTCCAGTCCGGGCGCGATCGGCGACTCGTCGTGCTCGTAGACGTCGGGGATGCCGTCGGCGTCGGCGTCGAGGCGCTCCTCGGCCTCGAGGGCGCGATAACGCTTGTTGCGGGCGACCAGGATGACGGAGGCGAGCAGGGCGGCCAGGACCGAGGCCGCCAGGATGCCGACCTTGGCGTGGTCGTTGCTTTCCCCGCCGACCGTGAAGCTGAGGTCCGCGATGAGCAGGGAGACGGTGAAGCCGATGCCCGCCAGCAGCGCGATGCCGGTCAGGTCCACCCAGCGGAGCGATCTGTCCAGCTCGACGGGCGTGAGCCTGGTGAGCAGCCAGGTTGTGCCGACGATGCCGATCGGCTTGCCGACCACCAGACCGAGCACGATGCCGATGGTCAGCGGGTCCCGGGCCGCCGAGGCGAGGCCCTCGGCGCCCCCGACGGCGACGCCGGCGGAGAAGAACGCGAACACGGGGACCGCGAAGCCGGTGGAGAGCGGGCGGAAGCGGTGCTCGAAAATCTCGGACAGGCCGGGGCCGGCGGTCGGACCGCCGCTCGCCTGGCTCCGGATCACCGGGACGGCGAAGCCGAGCAGCACCCCGGCGATGGTGGCGTGGATGCCGGAGGCGTGCACCAGGGCCCAGGCGACGAACCCGATCGGCAGCAGGATGAACCACGCGGCGGCGGGCCTGAGCCCGAAGAAGCGGCGGTACTTCTGCGCGAGGAACGTGTACGCGGCCAGCGGCACGACCGCCCAGAGCAGGGGCGTGAGCTGGAGATCGTCGGTGTAGAACACCGCGATGATGGTGATCGCGATGAGGTCGTCGATCACGGCCAGCGTGAGCAGGAAGATGCGCAGAGAGCTTGGCAGGTGCGAGCCGACGATCGCGAGCACGGCCACCGCGAACGCGATGTCCGTCGCCGTGGGGATGGCCCACCCTCCGAGGTTGTCGGGGTGGGAGGCGTTGACGCCCGCGTAGATCAGGGCGGGGACGATCACGCCGCCGACGGCGGCGGCGATGGGGACGACGGCGCGTCCGGGGCTGCGCAGGTCGCCGGCCACGATCTCCCGCTTGAGCTCGAGCCCCACGAGGAAGAAGAAGATCCCGAGCAGGCCGTCCGCGGCCCAGGCCCCGAGGCTGAGGTTGAGGTGCCAGGGCTCGTAGCCGAGGCGGACGTCCCGCAGGGCGAAGTAGCTCTCGGCCGCGGGCGAGTTCGCCCACACGATCGCGATCGTCGCGGCGACGACGAGGATGATCCCCCCGACGGTCTCCTTGCGGAGGATCTCGCCGATGCGCAGCGCCTCGCCGTAGCTGCCGTGGCCGACGGCGGGGCGTCTGGGCGTGGGACGGGACGGATCACTCATGGCGGCTCCTGGTTCTGCGGTCGACGACGTGACAATGCCGACCAGGCTTCCCGGCTCACCGAGGTCCCACGCTATCGGTGGTGACCGCGGGCTGCGACCGGGGCCGCCCCGGGCGCTCGTGGCGGTCCTCGGCGCCGGGACGAACGCAGGTGGCAGTGAGATGACGCCACGCCCCGCGTGATGTTGGGGCGCCCGCGCCGCGTCGACTAGCGTGGCGAGGGTGAGTAGCGAGCAGCCAGGCCTGATCCCGGAGGGCGCCGTGGGCACCATGCCCGACGCCGACGCCGACTTCCCGGTCCCCGCCCCGCTCGACGGTCACGGGCCGGCCCGCGTCATCGCCATGTGCAACCAGAAGGGCGGCGTCGGCAAGACCACCACCACGATCAACCTCGGTGCGGCGCTGGCCGAGTACGGCCGCCGTGTGCTCATCGTCGACTTCGACCCCCAGGGCGCCGCCTCGGCCGGCCTCGGCATCAACGCCCACGAGCTCGACCGCACCATCTACAACCTGATGATGGAGCCGCGCGCCGACGTGCGGGAGATCATCGAGCACACCGACGTCGAGGGCCTCGACGTCGTGCCGGCGAACATCGACCTCTCCGCCGCCGAGGTGCAGCTGGTCTCCGAGGTCGCCCGCGAGCAGGCCCTCGCCCGCGTGCTGCGCCCGGTGCTCGACGACTACGACGTCATCCTCATCGACTGCCAGCCCTCGCTCGGCCTGCTCACCGTCAACGCGCTGACCGCGGCCCACGGCGTCCTCATCCCGCTCGAGGCCGAGTTCTTCGCACTGCGCGGCGTCGCACTGCTGGTGGAGAGCATCGAGCGCGTGCAGGACCGCATCAACCCGCGGCTGCGGATCGACGGCATCCTCGCCACCATGGTCGACCTGCGCACGCTGCACTCGCGCGAGGTCATCGACCGCGTCCGCGAGGCGTTCGGGGACAAGGTCTACAACACGATGATCTCCCGCACCGTGAAGTTTCCCGACGCCTCGGTGGCGACCGAGCCCATCACCACCTACGCCCCGACCCACCCCGGGGCGGAGGCGTACCGGCGCCTGGCTCGCGAGCTCGTCGCGCGCGGCGACTCGGCCTGACCGCCACCATGCCGCCCGTCGACCCGGCGGCGCCCGAGGGCACGCCCGTCGACGCGGCGCCCGTCGCCGGGCCGGCCGTGGCCCCGAGCCCCGTCGTCGACGCGGCGCCCGCCGTCACCCGGGCCGGCGCGGGCACGTTCGCGGTCACCCTCGCCAACTTCGAGGGCCCGTTCGACCTGCTGCTCTCCCTGATCGCCAAGCACCGGCTGGACATCACCGAGGTCGCCCTGGCCGAGGTCACGGACGAGTTCATCGCCCACATCTCCGCCCACGCCGACTGGGACCTGGGCCAGGCGAGCGAGTTCCTCGTCATCGCCGCCACCCTCCTGGACCTCAAGGCCGCCCGCCTGCTGCCACGCGGGGCCGTCGAGGACGACGACGACCTCGAGCTCCTCGAGGCCCGGGACCTGCTCTTCGCGCGCCTCCTGCAGTACCGCGCGTTCAAGGAGGTCGCCGCCTACCTCGGCCACGAGTGGGACACCAACGGCCGCTCCTACCCCCGCAGCGTCCCGCTCGAGCCCCAGTTCGCGGCGCTGCTGCCCGAGCTCGTCATCCAGGTCGGCCCGGACGAGCTCGCGCGGCTCGCCGCCGGGGCCCTGGCGCCCCGGCCGGGGGCGCCGACGGTGGAGCTGTCCCACCTGCACAACCCGGTCGTGCCCGTGCGCGAGCAGGCCACGATCATCGTCGACCGGCTGCGGCGGGTGCGCAGCGCCACCTTCCGCGCCCTGACCGAGGACGCCGCGAGCACCGCCGTCGTCGTCTCGCGGTTCCTGGCCCTCCTCGAACTCTTCCGGGAGGGGGCCGTCTCCTTCGAGCAGGCCGAGGCGCTCGGCGAGCTCACCGTGCGCTGGTCCGGCACGGAGGAGGGGGACATCGCCGTCGGGGACGACTTCGACGACCCGCCTGAGGTGCCGGACGACGACGCGGCACGTGAGAAGTCCCACGGCACGGACCCGGACCCGGGCGGACCGCCAGCGAGCGAGGAGAACCAGTGAGCGAGCACGAGCCGGGGGAGACGCGCTACGAGCCGGTCCCCGACGACGCCCTGCCCGAGCAGCACCTCACCGCCCTCGAGGCGGTGCTCATGGTGGTCGACGAGCCGGTCCCGGCCGCCGATCTCGCCAGCGTCATGGGGCTGCCCACCGGCCAGGTCGCCGAGCTGCTCACGGAGCTGGCCGCCGAGTACCGGGGCGAGCGGGGCGGGCGCCGCCGCGGGTTCGACCTGCGCGAGGTCGGCGGCGGCTGGCGGATATTCTCCGCCCCGGCCCACGCCGACGTCGTCGGCCGGTTCGTCCTGGACGGGCAGACCGCCAGGCTGACGCAGGCCTCTCTCGAGACCCTCGCCGTGATCGCGTACCGCCAGCCCGTCACGCGCGGCCGCATCTCCGCCATTCGTGGCGTGAACGTGGACGGCGTGGTGCGTACGCTGCTGGCGAGGGGCCTGGTCGAGGAGGCCGGGCACGACGAGGAGGGCGGTGCCATGCGGTACCGGACCTCCGCATACTTCCTCGAGCGGATGGGGCTGACCTCCCTGGAGGACCTGCCCCCGCTCGCCCCCTACCTGCCCGACATGGGCAGCCTTGACGACGTCGACGGAGAGTTCAGATGACAGACCAGCACGTGCCCGAGGGCGTCCGCCTGCAGAAGGTCCTGGCGGGTGCGGGCCTCGGGTCCCGGCGCGCGTGCGAGGACATCATCGCCGCCGGCCGGGTGACCGTGAACGGTCACCAGGTCCGCGAGCTCGGTACTCGCGTCGACCCGCGCACGGCCGTGATCCACGTCGACGGGCTGCGCGTCCAGCTGGACGACTCCGTCGTCACGCTCGCGCTGAACAAGCCCGAGGGCGTGGTCTCCACGATGGACGACGAGCACGGCCGCCCCTCCCTCGCCCAGTACGTCGCCGACCGGCCCGAGCGGCTCTTCCACGTCGGCCGCCTCGACGCCGAGACCTCCGGCCTGCTCCTGCTGACCAACGACGGCGAGCTCGCCCACCGCCTCACCCACCCCTCCTACGAGGTCCTCAAGACCTACCTGGCCACCGTCGAGGGTCGCGTGTCCCGCGGGCTCGTCAAGCAGCTCCAGGCCGGCGTCGAGCTCGAGGACGGGCCCGTCCGGGTGGACTCCTTCACCGTCAAGGAGGTCCTCCCGGACCAGTCGCTGGTCGAGGTGGTGCTCCACGAGGGGCGCAACCACATCGTCCGGCGGCTCATGGCCGAGGTCGGCCACCCGGTCATCAAGCTGACCCGCACCCGGATCGGGCCCATCGTCCTGGGAAACCTCCGGCCGGGCAGCACGCGGGTGATCGGCGGCGCCGAGCTCGGCTCGCTGATGAAGGCCGTCGACATGTAGGTGCCGCCCTCGGCGGGGCGCACCGATCCGACCGGGCGCACCGATCCGACCGGGCGCACCGATCCGACCGGGCGCACCGATCCGACCGGGCGCACCGCTGTGAGCGGGCGCACCCGCGCCCGGTCCGGGGCGCCGCCCGCGGTGGCGGTACCCTCGCCTGGTGCCTGAGAACGCCCACACCAGCCCCGTCGCGACGACGGGACCGGTGAAGGTCGTCGGCACCGGGCTGCTGGGCGCGAGCCTCGGCCTGGCGCTGCGCGCGGCCGGCGTCCCCGTCCAGCTCGCCGACGCCTCGCCCACCGCGCTCGCCCTTGCCCGCGACGTCGGGGCCGGCACGCCCGCCGCCGACGGCGACCCCGAGCCGACCCTCATCGTCGTCGCGACCCCGCCCGACGTCGCCGCCGAGACGGTCGTCGCGGAGCTGGCCCGCCACCCGCGGGCCGTGGTGACCGACGTCGCCAGCGTCAAGGCCGTCATCGCCGAGGAGGTCGCCCGGGACGCGGGCGCCCACGTCGACCGCTACGTCGGCTCCCACCCCATGGCCGGCCGGGAGCGCTCCGGCGCCGCCGCCGCCGACGCCGACCTCTTCGTCGGCCGCCCGTGGGTGGTCGTCCCCGGCCCGCACGCCTCGCCCGCCGCGGTGCTCGCCGTGCGGTCCCTGGCCACCGACGTCGGCGCCAGCCCGGTCACCCTCGGGGCGCAGGAGCACGACGACGCCGTCGCCCTGGTCTCCCACCTGCCCCAGCTCGCGGCTTCCCTGGTGGCCGCCCGCCTGCGTGAGGCGCCCGAGGCGGCGCTGGGCCTGGCCGGCCAGGGGCTGCGCGACGTCACCCGCATCGCCGCCTCCGACCCGCAGCTCTGGGCCGCCATCCTGGTCGGCAACGCCGGCCCGGTCGCCCGCGCCCTCCGCGAGGTGCGCGAGGACCTCGACTCCGTCGTCGCCGCCCTCGACCGCGCCGCCCAGGACGGCCCCCTCGCCCCCGGCTCGACCGGTCCGCTCGCCCACGTCGTCGCGGCGGGCCGCACCGGTGTCGGGCGGATCCCGGGCAAGCACGGCGGCGCCCCGCGGCGTTACGGCGAGGTCACCGTCCTCATCCCCGACGAGCCGGGCGAGCTCGGCAGGCTGTTCAGCGAGGTCGGCGAGGCCGGGGTCAACATCGAGGACCTCCAGCTCGAGCACTCCGCGGGGCAGGCGGTGGGCCTGGCGATCCTGTCGGTGCTGCCGTCCGCGGTGGAGCCGCTGGAGGAGGAGCTCGACCGGCGCGGCTGGCGCGTGGTGGCCCGGTGAGCACGCGGCAAGGATCCGGAACGACGACGCACGGCGCCGAGGCGCGGCAGGAGGACAGCGTGGAGCAGGGCAGGCAGGACCGCGGGATCGTGGTCGCGATCGACGGGCCGTCGGGCTCCGGGAAGTCCACCGTCTCCCGCCGCCTCGCGCGCGAGCTCGGCCTGGCCTACCTGGACACCGGCGCGATGTACCGGGCCGCCACGTGGTGGTGCGGGCGCAGCGGGGTCGACCTCGACGACGTCCCCGCGGTCGCGGCCGCCGTGCGCGCGATGCCGCTGACGATGGTCACCGACCCCCGCGACCCGCGCGTGGTGTGCGACGGCGTCGACATCACCGACGCCATCCGCGAGGCGGCGCTGACCGCCGTCGTCTCCAAGGTCGCCACGAACCTCGACGTGCGCGCCGAGCTCAAGCGGCTCCAGCGCGCGATCATCGAGGACGCCGCGGCAGGGGCGGAGCACCGGGCGCCGCGGGGGATCGTGGCCGAGGGCCGCGACATCACCACCGTCGTGGCGCCCGACGCGGACGTCCGTATCCTCCTCCTCGCCGACGAGCAGGCCCGCCTCGCCCGGCGCGCGAAGGAGCGCCACGGAACCGCCGACGCTGGGACCATCGAGGCCACCCGTGACGAGGTGCTGCGCCGGGACGCCGACGACTCCACCGTCTCCACGTTCCTGACCGCCGCCGACGGCGTCGTGACCGTGGACTCCTCGGCGTACGGGGTCGACGAGACGTTCGCCGCCGTGCTCGCCGTGGTCACCGAGGCCGAGGAGGCACGCCGGTGACCGGCACGACGGGGCGGCGGAAGACTCCCAGCCGCGGCCAGCGGGTGCGCCCCGAGGACATCTATCGCTGGGGGCCGATCTGGGCCCGCCAGGTGGGCCGGTTCCTCAACCACGTCTGGTGGGACACCACGGTGCACGGTGCCGAGCGCGTGCCCGCCGAGGGCCCGGTCATCATCGCCTCCAACCACGTCGGCATCGTCGACGGCCCCGTGGTGTTCGGGGCGGTGCCGCGCGGCTCGCACTTCCTCGTCAAGCAGGAGTTCTTCGACTCGAGGATCGGCTTCCTCATGACCTGGGCCGGGCAGATCCCGGTGGACCGGGCGTCCGGGCGGGCGGCCCTGGCCGTCGGGAAGTCCATGCTCGAGGAGGGCCGCGTGGTCGGCATCTTCCCCGAGGGCACCCGCGGCACCGGTGACGCCAGCTCCGTGCGCGCCGGCGTGGCCTGGCTCGCCGTCAACACCGGCGCCCCCGTGGTCCCGGCGGCCTGCCTGGGCACCCGTCTGCCCGGCGACAGGCGAGGTCACGTGCCCGGGCCGCGCTCGAAGCTGCACGTGGTGTTCGGCGACCCCCTCACGCTCGACATGCCGGAGGGCACCAGCCGGCGCGACCGGATGAACGGCGCCATGGATCGCATCGGCACGGGCCTGGCGGCCCACGTGCGTGACGCCGTCGCCCTCACCGGCGTCCCGCTGCCCGACTCCGACGCAGACCCGCTCACCGACGGTCCGATCAGCCCGGACGCGCCTGGTCGTGACGCCCGCGACGGCAGGGGAGAATGACCCCATGAGCACCGACCCCGCGCGCGAGTCCGCCGCACGACCGGAGGCAGGCGTCGAGGACCTGCCGACCTCCGGCGCCGACCGCGCCGCCGAGCTCTTTCCCGAGCTCCCCGACCCCGAGGCCTCCTCTCCCGAGGCCCCCACCACGGACAGCGCCGAGGACGAGCGCCGCGCCGAGGCGCTGCGCGCCGGCCTCGCCGACTACGTGCTCGAGGACGAGGACCTCGCGGTCCTGGAGGCCGGCGAGGCCGCCCCCGAGCGGACGCCGCAGGCCGGGCTGCCCGTGCTCGCCATCGTCGGCCGGCCGAACGTCGGCAAGTCGACCCTCGTCAACCGGATCCTGGGCCGCCGCGAGGCCGTCGTCCAGGACACCCCCGGGGTGACGCGCGACCGCGTCAGCTACCCCGCCGAGTGGGCGGGCCGGAACTTCACGCTCGTCGACACCGGCGGGTGGGAGGTCGACGTCGCCGGGATCGACGCCTCGGTGGCGCAGCAGGCCGAGGTCGCCATCGCCATGGCGGACGCGGTGATGTTCGTCGTCGACGCCACCGTCGGCCCCACCGACACCGACGAGCAGGTGGTGCGGCTGCTGCGGCGCTCCGGCAAGCCCGTGGTGCTCGTGGCCAACAAGGTGGACTCGCCGGTGCAGGAGGCCGACGCGGCCACGCTGTGGTCGCTGGGACTGGGGGAGCCGCACCCCGTCTCCGCCCTGCACGGCCGCGGCTCCGGCGACGTCCTCGACGTCGCCATGAAGGTCCTGCCCGAGGTCTCCGCCGTCGCCGGGAAGCTGCCCGTGGGCGGGCCGCGTCGGGTGGCGCTCGTGGGCCGGCCCAACGTCGGGAAGTCCTCGCTGCTGAACACCCTGGCCGGCGCGGAGCGCGTCGTCGTGCACGAGGTGGCCGGCACCACCCGGGACCCGGTCGATGAGCTCATCGAGCTCGACGGCAAGCCGTGGTGGTTCGTCGACACCGCGGGCATCCGCCGGCGCGTCCACCAGACCTCCGGCGCCGACTTCTACGCGTCACTGCGCACCCAGGCGGCGCTGGAGAAGGCGGAGGTCGCCGTCGTGCTGATCGACGCGTCAGTGCCGATGACCGAGCAGGACACGCGCGTCATCCAGCAGGTCATCGACTCCGGGCGCGCCCTGGTCATCGCGTACAACAAGTGGGACCTCATGGACGAGGACCGCCGGCCCTATCTGGAGCGGGAGATCGACCTCGACCTCGTGCAGGTCCAGTGGGCGCCGCGGGTGAACGTCTCGGCGAAGACCGGCTGGCACACCAACCGGCTCTCCAAGGCGCTCGAGACGTCGCTGGCCTCCTGGGACACGCGCATCCCCACGGGGCGGCTCAACGCGTTCCTCGGCGAGCTCACCGCCGGTCATCCGCACCCGGTGCGCGGCGGGAAGCAGCCGCGGATCCTCTTCGCCACCCAGGCGTCGAACCGGCCGCCCCGGTTCGTCATCTTCGCCACCGGGTTCATCGAGGCGGGCTACCGCCGCTTCATCGAGAACCGGCTGCGGGAGCACTTCGGCTTCACCGGGTCCCCGATCGAGATCTCCGTGCGGGTGCGGGAGAAGCGGCGGCGCTGATGGGAGCAGGCTCGGGGGCGGCCCGGTCCGACGAGGCGCGGCCCGCACCGCGTCAGCAGCGGCCGCAACGGCTGCTGCGCTGGGGCCTGCCCCGCGACCCGCGCGCGTCCGAGCACGTGCTCGGCTTCGCCGTCACGACCGTCCTGACCATCGCGGTCACCCGCGGCGTCCTGCAGCTGACCGGCTTCCCCCAGGTGGGCGGCGACTCCCTGCACGTCGCGCATGTGCTGTGGGGCGGGCTGCTCATGGGTGTGGCGGTCGTGCTCGCGCTGTCCTTCGCCGGGCCGGTGGTGCGCCCGCTGGTCGCGTTCGTCGGCGGGATCGGGTTCGGGCTGTTCATCGACGAGGTGGGCAAGTTCCTCACCCACGACAACGACTACTTCTTCACCCCCGCGCCGATGATCATGTACGTGACGCTCGTGCTGGTCATGCTCGCGGCGGACGCCCTGCACGGGCGCCGGGCCCACCACCCGACCGAGTACCTCGCGGCCGCCGCCGACCACGCCGTCGCCGGCCTGGCCGGCGGGCTCAGCGAGGAGCGCCGCGCCGTCGCCGAGGACCTCCTCGCCCAGGGTCGCGAGGCGACCGGGGCGGCGGAGACCGCGGCCCTTCTGCGGGCGGTCCCCGACGACGACGTCGAGGCGCCCGACCCGCTCGACGCCACGGCCCGTCGCCTGCGGACGCTCTTCCGTGCCGTCGTGACCCGGGAGTGGGCGACCCGGACGACGACGGCGCTGCTCGCAGTCGTCGCGGCCGGCACGGTGATCACCGTGGTCGCGACGTGGGGGGAGGACCCGGGGTGGGCGGAGATCGGCGCGGTCGCGTCCGTCGGCCTGTCACTGGTGGCGGTCGTGCGCGGCTGGACGCTCCTCCGCGCCGACCGCTACCGGGCGTTCCAGTGGCTGCGGCGAGCGGTGCTCGTCAACCTGCTGCTCACCCAGGTGGCGCTGTTCCGTATCGAGCCGTGGGCGGCCACGCTGGGGCTGTTCCTCGCGCTGCTGACGCTCGGCGTCATCGCCTCCGAGAAGCACCGTCTCGAGCGGCTGCACCAGGCCGAGGTCTGAGCAGAACAGCTCCGCTCGCCGGCCTCCGGACTCGGGAGTCAGGCCGGGTGTGACGGCAGGTCTGCCGGCGGCGCGAGGGGCCCCCCGCTCTGCGCGAGCCGCTGGAGCTTCGCAGCCTGGGCCTTCGTGGGCGTGCGCCGCAACCCGCAGAACGTGCAGTCGATGACGTGCTTCGTCGAGACCGGGAAGAGCGGGACGAAGAAGAGCGAGAACTTGTTGACGATGCGGTGGAGGCGGTGCGCGGCGGGGTTGTGGCACTGCGGGCACACCAGGGTCATGGTCGCCAGCAGGGTCGTGGAGCCCCTGACGCCGAGGATGATCATGGCGTCAGCCTAGGGCTGCCCGAGCGTCAGCCCCGGGGCGGCCGCATGCCCGGCGGCATGAATCGGGTATGGGCGTCGGGAGCGGTGCCCGGGCCAACGCCGTGCTGGGACCGGCGCGGCTCCAGTATCGCGGGCGGACGAGCTGGTTGGCGAGGGCAGGTATGCCCAGCACGCCGAAGAAATCGATCGTGAGGACGGCGACGAGCCGCTTGCCTTCCGCCGCCATCCAGATGCCGGCGGCAGTGAGGCGAGGCAGCCGAGCAGCCCCCAGAGGTTGTTGGCCAGCTTCGTCCGCAGCCGCACCTGGCCGGAGGTGAAGAGCTCGCGGTCCCCCCGTTCAAAGTCGGATATGGGCTCCCGCACGTCTCGTCCGTCGTCGTGACCCCGGCAGCGTAGCGGGGGGAATGGATGTACCGGACGGTCAGCGTCTGGCGGGGAGCGGAGTGTCGCGAGTCACAACGGCGGGCGGTCCGGCGGATTCGGAACCGGGCTCAGGGCTGGGGTAGCATCGTTCAGTCCCGACCGGCCAGGAGCTGGTGGGAGACGGGCTGTGGCGCAGCTTGGTAGCGCACTTGACTGGGGGTCAAGGGGTCGCAGGTTCAAATCCTGTCAGCCCGACCGAACGGGCCTCTCACCTGCACAGACAGGTGAGAGGCCTTCGTCATTCCCTCCGCTCGGTGGCAACGCCAAGGTGGCGAGCGCGGTGGCTAGGCGCGCTTACGCGCGGCCCGGGTGGGGTCGAGACCATCGGACCTCTCGGTGCTCGGCTGTAGTTCCCGAAGAGCGAGCTTCGTGCCGGAGTGCGTTATGCCCCTCGGTCCTCGGGTTGTCGACCAGTCTTGCCCAGGTTTCCGGCGTGTACCCGATTTTCGAGTTACCGCTCACCGCTCAGGTTCGGCGCCGCATCCTGCCCGCCATCGCTGTCGAGCACGAGGGTGGACGGTGGTTCCTCCATCGGCTGGGACAGATCCACGCCGTGGGCCGCACTGGCGTTCTCCACGAACCACTTGGTGAACTCGTCGTCCTTGCTCAGCAGCTTCCCGAACGAGGTCATGGGATCATCGCCCTCGAGCGTCACGATGACCAGCTCGCCCATGGGAGTCGCCTGCAAGAAGGTGCGCTCATGCACGCCTGCGGCTCGACGGGAGGCAGCGAACTCTGCATGACGCGCACCCCTGAGCTCATCTATCCAAGCACGCCAGCGCGCGCTCTGACCGGGAGCAAGCGGGAAAACCATAGCCATGAGTGCCATGTGAACCTCGATGTTCGTGGGGCGACGTCATTCGGGGGTAGTGCCTGACGACGGATCAAGACTGCGCCGGTGCCGGTGCGAAGTACAGACCCCTCTGATGGAGGAGGGGGCTTGGTCTAACTTCACCGGGACGGAAGGGCCAATCCAGGGCGGTGGCCACCGACTGGACTTCTGGTCATCATGCCGCTGTGGCCAGATCAAGCAGGCCGTAAGCACCTCCGAACCATGGCTTCGCCAAGGGCTCTGGGCAGCGGTCGGGCTGGCGGGAAGACCCAAGACGGCGGCCCGCAAGTCCCCGAGGCGGACGCCCCGAGCGTCGGCTCTCCGGGAACCGTTAACCCTGCTTGCTCCGAGGCGATCGGGCGGCGGAGGAGCCGCTCCTCTCACAGTCGCCGACCCCTGTCGCCTGATCAAGTGAGTCGATAGTGGGCAGCGGGTTTGGCTCCCGGGAGGCAGGGGGCACCGCCGTCAGCGACATGAGCCACGCACCCGCTGCACACTGGGGACGCCTCGCTGCAGGATCGCGTAGTCGTAGGGAGCTCTCATGACTGACGTTGAACGATTGAAGTATCTCAAGGTTGCGCTTCGTGCCGTCGGTGCCTTCTCGATCTTCGGCTTCTACCCGCTCTCCCGCATCTGGCCCTCCGGCTGGGTTTGGCACAGCGGACAGTCTGAGTATCTGCAGATGATCATCGCGATCTACGCGACCATGGGTGTATTCCTCATCATCGCTGCGCGTGATCCCCACCAGCATGTGGGTTTGGTGTCGTTCGGGATCTGGTCGAGCATCGTCCACGGCAGCGTGATGGCGGTTCTGGCCGTGGTCGATCCTCAGCATGTTGGTCACCTGTACGGCGACGTGCTCGCGCTGTTCCTCGCTGCGGCCGTGTTGGCCTTCCTGGCTCCTCGAGCATTTTGGCTGCCCTTTGCGCGAACTGTTGAGGCCGGCGTGCCACCGCCCACGACCTGACCCCAGGGCCAGGCCAAACAAGAGCAGGGCCGTTGGTTTCGACGGGTCATGCCGAAACCCACGGCCGCGACCGGCGGCGGGGCGCCTGTTTCTGGAGATCAAGGGGTCGCGGGTTCAAGTCCCGCTAACCCGAGGTAAAGGCGATGGTCAGAGGCCTGTTTCGAGATATCGGGCGCGCCTCGTGCTCTTGCTAGCCGGTCCCGGTTGCGGTCGCACCATCCAGCAGTTCGGGTCCAGAGAAAACGGCAGGTGCAGGCCCCGAACTGCACGAAGATGCTGATGACGGGTGCAGATGCACTGCTGCGAACCTAGGGTGGCAGGATGCCGCTCGATCACCTCGGCATCAACATCCCTGTCGTGGCGCCCGCCCGCGAGTATTACGACGCGCTCATGCCGCTGGTCGGCTTCACGCCGTTTCTCGCCGGAGAAGACTGGTTCTCCTACGCCCCGGTCAACGGGCAGGGGACCCAGCTGTTCTTCTACACCGCCCAGCAGGAGGGGTCCTACTCCCGGCACCGGCCAGGCCTGCAGCACCTGTGCTTCCTCGTCGAGTCCCGGCGGGAGGTCGAGGCCGCGTACGCGTGGGCGAGCGACCGGGGTGACGAGGTCCTGCACGAACCGCGGACCTTCTCGGAGTACCACCCGGATCATTACGCCACGTACTGGCTCGATCCCCATGGCTTCAAGCTCGAGGTGGTGTCCTTCCAGCACGGCGGCTGACGGCGGAACGGTGCTGCCGGGAGGGCCGACGGGAAGTGACGTCAGCCGCCACCACATCGACTCGCCAGGCGGGCCGGGGCGTCGTCAGGCGGGCTGCCGGCGGCTCAGCCACTCGTGGACGGCTACGGCGGTCTCGGCGGGCTTCAGGAGCGGGAAGTAGTGGCCGACGTCGGCGACGGTGTACGCCGTCGTCCTGGGCAGCTGCTCCTGGAGATAGGCACGGCTCTCGTCGAAGGCCGCTCCGCTGTCCGTGCTTCCGATCCAGACGATCGGCGCGTCGGGTTCGGGCACCGGAACCGGCTCCGCCAGCCAGGCGCCCATCGCTGGCCAGTCCACCTGGAGGAAGGTGGCGAGGTCCGTGACGGCGAGCTCCCGCGCGCCCCTCGGCAGGGCGCGCTCGACCGACTCCCGTGCGTTCTCCACGCGTGACGTGGCCGCGTAGAAGGCCGACACCGCGCCGTACCTGTCGCCGTTCCTGTACCGCTCGACGATGGCGGGCATCGCGACCTCGGCGACCGTCCGCATGATCTCCTGCCCCTCGGTGCTCCGGACCACCTGCCCGAACAACGGCTCGAGCAGGAGGGCCGAGAGAACACGATCGGGTGCCCGGCACGCGAGCTCCAACGCGATGTACCCACCGAGGGAGTGCCCGGCGACATGTGCGTTGTCGACGCCCAGCGCATCGAGGACCGCAAGGACGTCGGGCACCTGCCCGGGGATGTCGGTCGCTTCGGCCGGCAGCCCGCGGCCGCCGTGCCCGCGGCGGCCGTAGTGGATCACCTGGTGG
The DNA here is from genome assembly GCF_023148685.1 of Georgenia sp. EYE_87. Taxonomy (GTDB): domain Bacteria; phylum Actinomycetota; class Actinomycetes; order Actinomycetales; family Actinomycetaceae; genus Georgenia. The sequence continues at coordinate 194,815 of NZ_JAHXNL010000001.1, forward strand.
TCGCCGCGGCTCGTCAGCTCGTGCGCGAGGGGCACGAGGAAGTCGCGCATCACCGCGCCGTGGACGAGGACGACCGGTGTGCCCTCGCCGATCACCCACACGTCGAGCTCGTCGCCGTCGGACACCCGGACCCTGGCGGTGGGGTCGGGCATCAGCCGTCCGCCCGCGGTCTGTGTCATGGCACTCATCTCGTCGCTCCCTCGGTCGGTGCGCGCCCGTGCGGTGCGCCCACACCGGGACGCTAGGCGCCGCGCCCGGTTCGGCTCATCGGTGCGACTGACCAACTTGGCGCCTCCCGGCTACGCGGTTGTGCGTAGCTGGTGGGGACGCTCACCTCGAGGCGGTGACGCCGCGGTCGAGCGCGTAGCGGGCGGCCTGGGTGCGGGAGATGACGCCGATCTTGTGGAAGATGTTCGTCAGGTGGCGCGCGACGGTGCGGTCGCTGATGACTAGGGTCTCGGCGATCTCCCGGTTGGAGCGTCCGTCGGCGACCAGCGCGAGCACCTCGCACTCGCGCCGGGTCAGCCCGTCCGGTGAGTCCGGGGCCGGCCGGAACGCGCCGAGCCGGTCGAACACCGCGTGGGCGCGGTCGAGCTCCGCGGCGGCCGACACCTCGTCACCGAGCGCGCGGTAGGCATCGGCGAGCCGCACGCAGGTCCGGGCCGCGTCGTAGGCGGCACCCAGGTCGTGCCAGCGGCGGCAGGCGTCGCGGAGCACCGGCAGCGCCTCGTCGGCGCGGCTCTCGGCCAGCAGGACTGCGCCGCGCGCGGCGCACGCCATCGCCTCCAGTCCCGAGGTGGCGTACGTCGTTGCCGTCGCGGCAAGCTCGGAGGCGGCCGCGGCCGCCTCCTCCGGCCGTCCGGCGCTGAGTGCGATGTCCACGGCCGCCGCGCAGATCGGGGCCCGCCGCAGCGGGTCGTCACCTGCCGCAATCAGGGCGGAGCGCACCGAGGTCGCCGCCCCGGCCGCGTCGCCCTGCTGGATCCGCAGCAGGGCCCGGCCGGGTTGCGGGTCCCGGCCACGGGCGTGCGCCTCGTTGTACGCGTCAGCGGCGCGTGGGTCCCCGCGAAGCCGCCGTACCTCGGCAACGACGTACCAGGCCTCGGCGGCGTAGTCGACCCGGTGCCGGTCGAAGTCCTCCGCGACCCTCAGCGCACCGCCCTCGGCCTCGTCCCACTCGCCGCGCAGCAGACGCAGCTGGGCGCGGTGCACCGCACAGAGCCCCTCGAAGAACACCGCTGCGGGGAGGGTGGCCAGCCACTGCTCGGTCAGCTCGGTCCAGCGGACCATCCGGCGTACGTCCGCGATCCGGTGGCAGGCCGCGACGGTGTGGCAGTAGAGGACCCCCGAGAGGAAGGGGTCGATCCGGCCGTTCTGGACGCCGACCATCGCCGCGTCGAGCAACGGCAGCCCGTCGGCGACGTGGCCGGACTGGATCAGTGCCCGGGCCTCGCTCTGGAGAGCGAGCGCCAGCAGCCCGGCGTCGCCGTACCGGTGCCCCATCTCCTGCCCCCGACGCGCAGCGTCGAGCGCCGCGGCGGGCCGACCGGCCAGAAGATTCCCCTCCACCTCCGTGAACAGCATGAGATGTCCGTGCACCGGACCTTCCGGGAGCCCCGCCACCAGGCGACCGGCCCGACCCAGCCATCCCCTGGCCTGTTCCTCCTCGCCACGAGCCAGGTGGCAGACCCCCAGCGAGAAGGCAGTCATCGCGGCCTCGGCCGGTCGGGCCTCGGCCTCGAAGGCGTCGCACGCGGCGGCGCCGAGCCGCAGCTTGTCCTCGATGCGACCCACCCACCACAGGGCGTCGGCGTAGGCCGCGAGGTCGTCGGCGGTGAAGTGTGCGGGGTGGGCGGCGCCGAAGTGCGTGACCGCGGTGGGCCAGTCGCGCGTGGCGTAGGCCCTCCGCGCGAGCGTCAGGGTGTTCCCACGATCGTCCACCCGCTGCCCTCCGGTGCCCAGGATATCGGTGCGCGCCGGCGAGGCACGAGCGAGAAGGTAACCTGCCCACGAAGTGCTGCCAGCAGTGACAGCCCCCTGCACGTGCCACATTCCGGTCGGCCCGTTCGGCCGGCATGCGATCAGTTGAGGGTGACCGGAGCCCGGTTGCCATCCCGGCAGGGCTATCTCGCGGGGCGGAAGGAGAGGTTCGTGGAAGAGTGGGCCACCCAGGACGAGCTCGGCAAGCAGCTCGGCATCGATGCTCAGTCGGTCGGCGACCTTCTCGTGGCCGCTGGCCTGAAGCTAGGCCGGCAGGCGACGGACGACGCACTGCACCGCGGGCTCGCGTCCCCCGGGACGACGTCCCTCGGACGCCCGTTCGTGCGGTGGCGGGCGGACGAGGTCCTGCCTCTCATCGAGCCGCTCGCGCTGCGAATGGCGGCGGCGCCGGCGAGGAGCGAGCCCACGGCAGGGACGCGACGGCGGGCCGCTCCGAAGCCACGTGTGCGCGTGCCCGGCACGACGTTCGACGTCGTGGTCGCGCTGCACGCCGTCGCCGATCCGAACCCCGGTCCGACGGGGTGGGCGTACGTGAATCAGGAGACCTGGGAAGCGACCTCGGGCGGTCTGCCGAACGGGACGGACAGCGAGGGTGAACTGGTCGCCGCTCTGTACGTGCTGGACCACTCGGCACCTGGTGCCCACCTGCTGGTGCGGTCGGCCTCCGAGTACCTCGTGAAGACGGCAACGGTGTGGGGGCCGAACTGGCAGCGCAACGGCTGGCGAAAGCGCGACGGCGAGCGCCCGGAGAACCTGGAGCTGATCGAGCCGCTCCTGACGAAGATCGGGAAGCGGGTCGGCCGCGTCAGGTTCGGGTTGGCCGATATCGCCGACGAGTTCATCGTCGCGGCTGCCCAGCGGGCCCGGGAGGCTGCCCGCGAGATCACCCCGTAGGAGACGGCGTGGGTCAACCGGCGGCTCATGGAGCGCACCGGCCCCTCGCATGACGTTCTTGGCCGTCGCGCTGGCCGAGTGTCGCACGCCAGACTCTCGCGGCCGCCGACGGCACCACCGAGGCGCAGCGCCTACCCTGCCGCGAAGGCCTGGAAGAAGATCGGGAAGGTCCCGAGAACTCCGAGGGCGATCAGGATCAGAGAGGCGGTCAGCGCCTTGCGTGTCTCGATCGCCTTCCCGCGGTACATCAGGTGCAGCACGGCCCACGCGATGAGCCAGACGATGACGGCGCCGATGGTCTTGCCCGACAGGGGGCCGACCGGGTCGTAGAGGTTGAGCAGATTCTTGAAGCCCTCGCTCGCCTCGGCCAGGGTCGTGAGGACGCCGAGTGCGAACGCGCCGACGCCGCCAGCGAGGATCGCTGCCGAGACGGGCCCCTCGGGCTTCTCGGCGTGCTCGACCTCCGGGCTGACCGATGCTCCGGTGGTCTCCAGGTTCGATGCCATGTCTGTCTCCTACAGGAGGGGGGCGGCCTTGGTGATCAGGGCGCCGAAGAGCCCTGCGATCGCCGCGAAGACGAAGGCCAGCACGAAGAGCAAGATGGTTGTCCTGCGAACCCGGTCATGGCGAATGAGACTGGTTCCGTAGTAGATGACGATGAACGCCACGACGGTGGCCAGGATGGGGCTGATCCAGGCCACGTGCTCCTTCCACTCCATGCCGAAGTGGTGCCACTCCTCTGTCGCCGGGTCCGCCAGCAACGTGGATCGGGGACTTTCGGGGATGTCCTCCCGGTACCACGGGTAGACGATCCAGGTGCCGGTCAGCACCGTTCCCCAGGCGGCGACCGCCATCGCGACGACCCCGATCCTCAGACGACGCGCCCGGTCCCGGATGCCCTCCGGTCGCAGGAGCTGGGGTCGCAGGCTGTAGAGGCCTTCGAGCCCGCCCGCGAATCCCAGCAGGAACAGGGCGCCGAGGAGCATTCCGTGGATCAGGGTCCAGAGCTCACGATCGGTCAGACTCATCGCGCCACCGACCTCGGGAGGCGATTGAGGCGTGGGAGATGCGCCTCTTGCCTCGGACTATAGACCTCGCAGATCGGCGGGCACAGAGGCAGCGGGGGCAACGGGCCGTTGACCGGCTCCTTCGGCGGGGTGAGCATGAGCACGTGGTGGAGGTGCTGGACGCCGACTACCTCGTGGTCGGCGCAGGGGCATCGGGGATGGCGTTCACGGACGCACTGATCGCCCACGCGGACGTCGGCGTGGTCATGGTCGACCGGCGGTACGGCGCCGGCGGGCACTGGCTGGACGCGTACCCCTTCGTGCGCCTCCACCAGGCCTCCTCGTTCTACGGGGTGGCCTCGACGCTGCTCGGCGACGGGCGGCTCCAGCAGGACGGGCCGGAGGCCGGCCTGCACGAGCGGGCCGCGGCACCGGAGATCTGCGCGTACTACGACCGGGTCCTGCGGGAGCGGTTGCTTCGCTCCGGCAAGGTGGCGTTCTACCCGAGCTGCGAGTACCTCGGCGAGGGGAGGTTCGTCTCGCGGCTGTCCGGGAGGCGCTACGAGGTCGGGGGCCGGCGGCGCGTCGTCGACGCCCGCTACCTCTCACCTGAGGTACCGGCGACGACGCCTGCGCCGTTCGGCGCCGCGGACGACGTGCGCGTCGTGCCCGTGGGCGACCTGGTGAAGGTGGCCGGTGCGCCCTCGGAGTACGTGATCGCCGGCTCGGGCAAGACAGCCACCGACGCCTGCGTCTGGCTGCTCGACAACGGCGTCGACCCCGGCGACATCTGCTGGGTGCGTCCGCGCGACCCGTGGATGCTCGACAGGGCGGCGGTCCAGCCGGACCCGGTCGTGTTCTACGGCACGGCGGCCGACATCATGCAGGCGGCTGAGGCCGCGACATCCCCGGACGAGGTGTTCCTCCTGCTCGAGGACGCCGGCGTGATGCTGCGGATCGACCGGTCCGTGGTCCCCACGATGGCGAAGGTCCCCACGCTCGCCCGCTGGGAGCTCGAGAGGCTGCGCACGATCGACCGGGTCGTCAGGCTCGGCCACCTCCGGCACGTCGAGCGCGGCCGCCTGGTGCTCGACGACGGCTACGTCGCCGTCGCCCCGGACGCCCTCGTGGTCCACTGCGCCGCCTCGGGGCTGCGGTACCCGCCGCTGGTGCCGGTCTGGGGCCGCGAGACGATCACCGTGCAACCGATCCAGCTCGGGTTCGCCTGCTTCGGCGCTGCGCTGGCGGGTTACGTCGAAGCGACGCTGGACGACGACGACGTCAAGAACCGGCTGTGCCCACCCTCGCCGTTCTCCGACACGCCGGCCGACTGGGCGCGGCAGCAGGTCCTCGGCGCGCGGGCGTCCTTGACCGCGGAGCCTCGGATCAGGGACTGGGCCGAGGCGGTCCCCCTCAACCCGGCGCGCACGCCGCCGGAGCTGGCCGGCTCCGCCGCCGTCGCCGCCGCCAAGAACCGGTTCCGGCAGCACGTGGGGCCGGGGATGGCCAAGCTGGCGCAGCTCGCCGGAATGTCGTAGCTGCCCCCCAGGGGCGGTTCGAGGCGGGTGAGGAGGTGAGGGGCGGGTGAGGGGCGCATTTCGTCACGGACATATCGGACAGGGCCCTTGACGGCGCCTCACGCGCACGGTTCATTGACGATGCAGGGCGCCGACCGACCCGAGGAAGTGTCACGATGTCCGATGCTCCAAGCAGCGCTGGTGACCGACGCACGTCTCGGCCGGCGACCGACGACGGCCGTGCATCGGCCGTACCGGACCTCGGCACGGCCCTGAGCAGGCGGACCGTCCTGCGCGCGGGGGGCGCCGGCATGGGGCTGTTCCTCCTGGGGTCGGTAGGCGGTCGCGCGGTGGCCGTCCAGGTGCCGGCGACGGCGCTGCCCGGCGGCACCCGCGACCCGGCCGGCATCCCCAAGTTCGTCACCCCGCTCCTCGTCCCACCCGTGATGCCGCGCACCGGGACCGTGACCACCCGGGCCGGGAAGAACCTCGACCACTACGTCATCGCGGTGCGCCAGTTCGACCAGCAGATCCTGCCGGCCGGGCTGCCGGCGACCACGGTGTGGGGGTACGGACCGGTCGACCCCCAGAACAAGGGCCTGGACATCCACAACGCCCCCAGCCTCACCTTCGAGGCCCGGTACGGCGAGCCGCTCCGGGTGACGTGGGTCAACGATCTGGTCGACGAGGCCGGCGGCTACCTCCCGCACCTGCTCCCCGTCGACCCCACCCTGCACTGGGCCAACCCGCCGGGCGGCACCGACGGCCGCGACTCCCGCCCGACCTTCACCGACACCCCCGAGGCGTACGAGGGCCCCGTCCCGATCGTCACGCACGTCCACGGTGCGGTGGGCGTCGGCGACGAGTCCGACGGCTACACCGAGGCCTGGTTCCTGCCCGACGCCGACGACATCGGCCCGGACCTCGCCCGCGAGGGCACCTGGTACGACTTCTTCGCCGCCAAGGCCGAGGCACTCCAGGGCTCCGGCTGGGCCCCGGGCTCAGCCACCTTCGAGTACCCCAACGCCCAGCGCGCGTCGACGCTGTGGTACCACGACCACACCCTGGGCATGACCCGCCTCAACGTGTATGCCGGTCCGGCCGGTTTCTACATCGTCAGGGGCGGCCCGGAGGGCGACGACGCCGTCCTCGACAGCCGCACCGGACGGCGCGCCGAGCTGCCCGGGCCCGCCCCCGAGCGCAACGACCGCTTCCCGGCCACGAAGAGGTACCTCGAGATCCCGCTGGCCATCCAGGACCGCTCGTTCAACGAGGACGGTTCCCTGTTCTATCCCGACACCCGGGAGTTCTTCGACGGCGTGCCGGGCCCCTACCTCCCGGAGACCGACGTCTCGCCCATCTGGAACCCCGAGTTCTTCGGCAACACCCTCATGGTGAACGGCAGCACCTGGCCCTACCTCGACGTCGAGCAGCGCCGGTACCGGTTCCGCCTCCTCAACGGCTGCAACTCCCGCTTCCTCATCCTCGACTTCTCCGGCATCCCCGGGGTGAGCGTGTGGCAGATCGGCTCCGAGGGCGGTTTCCTCGGCGCTCCGGTGGAGATCACGAGCGAGGCGAACCGGTCACGGATCCTCCTGGCCCCGGCCGAGCGGGCCGACGTCGTCGTCGACTTCTCCGCCGTGGCGCCCGGCTCCCACCTGCTGCGCAACCTCGGCCCGGACGAGCCGTTCGGCGGCGGCGAGCCGGTCCTCGAACCGACGGACGACGACGACGGCTTCCCCGCCGCGGACCCGGACACGACCGGCCAGGTCATGCTGTTCAGGGTGACGCCCGCCCAGGGCCCGGACCGGACCACGCCACCCGAGTTCCTCGCCCTGCCGTCGATCGCCCCGCTCGGCGGCGGGAGCGTCCGCCGGCTGGCACTGATCGAGATGATGTCCGAGCACTTCGAGGACGCGCCGTCCGCGGCGCTGCTCGGGCAGGTCCTCGAGGACGGCCGCTGGGTGGCCCACGAGTGGGAGGACGCGGTCACCGAGAACCCCCAGCTCGGCGCGACCGAGACCTGGGAGTTCTACAACACGACCGGGGACGCCCATCCGATCCACGTGCACGAGGTCCACTTCCAGGTGGTCGACCGTGAGCCGATCGTGATCGACGAGGAGGCCGGCACGGTCCACATCGCGGAGGACTCCGAGGCGCGGCCGCCCGACCCGGGCGAGGACGGCTGGAAGGACACGGTGATCGCCTATCCCGGGGAGGTCACCCGGGTGCGGATGCGGTTCGACGGCGCGGGCCAGTTCGTCTGGCACTGCCACATCGTCGAGCACGAGGACAACGAGATGATGCGGCCCTACCGGATCGGTCCGCTCCAGAAGGGGCAGCCGGCCGACGGCGGGGACCGCGGGGGCCACTGAACCCGCGCGGTCCCAGGTGCGTCAGCTCGTGGAGTCCTGGCGGATCTCGACGCGCCGGATCCTCCCGGAGATCGTTCACCAGCGGCCGGCGTACTCGGCCTCGGCGGCCTCGACCTGGTCGACGATGTCGCCCTCATTCGTGCAGACCACGGCGCTCGCCTCCGCCTCCTCCGGGCGGAACACCAGGTCGTGCTTCTTGAGCTGGTTGGTAGCGGGCACCGCCACGGCACCGATCTTGTGCAGCGCCATGATCGCGTACCAGAACTGGTAGTGCCGCTTCATGACGAGCAGCACCACGTCACCGCGGCGGATCACGCGGGAGAGGAAACACGACGCCGCCCGGTCGCTCAGGTCCTTCATCTCCCCGAAGGTCAACGTGCGGAGGCCGCGGTCGTCGTCGCACCAGCGCAGCGCCCGGCGGTCCGGGGTCTCGGTGCCCAGCCGGTCGAGGACGTCGTAGGCGAAGTTGAACTCCCGCGGGCAGTGCAGCTCGAACGTCCGGGGGTGGCCGTCGTCGCCGAGGTCCTCGGTGAGGTAGTCGGTGTGCAGGTCGAGCATAGGGATTCTCCCTCCGGGCGCCGCCGGTCGGCGGCGCACCGGCGGCGCGGCACGGGCTCTCGGGCGGGAGGGCCCGGCCCGAGCGGCGCGTGTCGCGCGGCGGCATGTGAGCGCCGCACGGGGACGTCCCGGAGATTCCTTTCAGGCGCGGGCGGCCACCGCGCGGGACCTACGGTGCAGTCGCACCCTCAGCCGAAGTAGCTCTCACAGGCGACGAGGTCGTTGTCGGCGTCGAGCCGGTGCACGTCCCCGTAGCCGGCCGCCCTCCAGTGGTCGAAGGTTGCCTGCGCCTCTGCCCAGGAAGAGAACTGCGGACAGTCCAGGTCCGGGGTGCGCGGCCGGACGAGCGAGGAGTCCGGTGCCGGTGCGGGCTGCGGCGCGGGCTTCGGTGCAGGCTTCGGTGCGCCCCGGCGCACGCCCAGAGTGTCTGCCGCGTCCCCGTTCCAGTCGCCGACCAGGGTGGTGTCAGTCACCCGGCCGTAGGCGATGGTCCGGTCGGCCTGCCCGCCCGAGAAGTCGTCGGAGACGTAATACGTGCTGCCGCGGCGCACGGTGGGGGTGTCGACGCCGTCCCCGTTCCAGTCACCGATGAACACGGCGTCGGTGGCTCGGCCGTAGACCACGGTCCGGTCCGCGTTGCCGCCGGCAAGGCTGTTCTTGAAGTAGTACGTGCTGCCCCGACGGACCCCGAGGGTGTCCCTGCCGTCGCCGTCCCAGTCGCCGACCACGACCGTGTCGCCGGCCCGTCCGTACACGAGGACCTGGTCGGCTGCACCCCCGGCGAGGCTGTTCTTGATGTGGTAGACGTTGCCGCGGCGCACGGCGGGGGTGTCGACGCCGTCGTCGTCCCAGTCGCCCATCAGCACCGTGTCGCCGGCCCGGCCGTACACGACGACGTTGTCGGCGCTGCCGCCGCTCTGGCGGTTGGTGAAGTAGTAGGTGCTGCCGCGTCGGACGGCGAGAGTGTCGACGTTGTCGGCGTTCCAGTCGCCCACGTACACGCGGTCGTCGGTGCGTCCGTACACGAAGACCCGGTTCGCGCTGCCGCTCCAGGAGTCGTTCAGGTAGTACTCGTTCCCGTATCCGCCGATCTCGGCGCCCTTGGCCGACGCAGGCTGCGCACCCGCCGCAGCGACCGCCGCCACGACGGCACCCGTCACCAAGGCACGCCTGAGGTTCTTCGCTCGCATGTCTTCTCTCCCACGCGCACCCTCGCGCGCCCATGTCTGAGCCAGCATCGACGCCAGCCTCGTTCCAGGAGGCTATGCCCGCACCGCGAGAGTTCGTGCTGGAACGGAGGCCTTTTCGAGCGTGAGAGAGCTCGGGCCCCGGTCGCTGACGGGGACCCCTCCGGACTCACTCGATGTGTACGGACTCCCTCTCCGTCGCGCGGCCAGGGCTCGTGGCCCACCACTCCTTCACCGCTGCCCAGACGACGGCGGTGATGGGCACCGACAGCAGGGCACCGACGATGCCGGAGAGGATCGTCCCTGCGGTGAGGGCGAACAGGATCACCAGCGGGTGCAGCGAGAGGGTCCTGCCGATGACGACCGGGGCCAGGAAGTCGCCCTCGAGCTGGTTCACCGCTACGACCACCGCGACGACGATCAGCGCAGCCACCGGGCCGTTGGCCACCAGCGCGATCAGTGCCGCGAGCACGCCGGCCAGCGTGGCCCCGATGAGCGGGATGAACGCCCCCAGGAAGACGATCGTCGCCAGCGGCAGCACCAGGGGCACACCGATGATCAGCAGCGCGACGCCGATGACGACCGCGTCAACGGTGGCGACGATCGCCGTCCCGCGTACGTAACCGCCCAGGACGTCGACGGAGCGCCGGCCCATGCGCCAGGTGCGCTCCTGGGTGGTGCGGTCGAGCGGCTGGACGAGGAACGAGAAGATCCGGCGCCCGTCCTTCAAGAGGAAGAACAGGACGACGAGGCCGAGCAGCAGGCCCGCCACGACCTCGAACGCGGCGGTCGCGCCGGCCACCGCGCCGCCCTGGACCTGGTCGCTGGTGAGGAAGTCGATCACGGCCTGCCGGGCGGCGCTGATCTGCTCGTCGGTGATGCCGAGGGGCCCCTCGGTCAGGTACGCCTGGAGCTCGTCGAGGCCTTCGGTCGCACCCTGGACGAGCTGGTCCGACTCGTCGCGGATCTCGCGGCCGACCAGCCAGAGCACCACGCTGAGCCCGCCGACGCCGGCGATGAGGGTGGTCCAGGTGGCCAGGGCGTTCGGCCAGCCCTTGCGGCGGAGGAACCGGACGGCCGGGCTGAGCGCCGCGGCCAGGACGATGGCGATCAGGAGCGGGATGACGAGCAGCTTCAGCTGCCGGAGCGCGATGACCGCGCAGGTGAGCACCGCGAGGATCAGCAGCACCTGCGCGCTGCGGATCGCGGCCCGCCCCAGGCTGTCCGTCCACGGGCTGCGCCGGGCACGTTGCCACCCGGCGGGCGGCACGGCGGCGGACCGCGGGAGCGGGGCTCCGGCGTCGTCCGGGCGTGCCCCGCGCGCCGGGTTGCCGCGAGCCGCGGTCCTGTCTCGGTCGCCGCCGATTCGCCATCGCATCTGCACAAGATTGCATGCGGGCCGCGCACGGGCACGCGGTGCGCGGCTTGGCCCTCGCCCGGTGCACGTACGCCGGGGCGCCGCGGCTCACCGCCGCGGCGCCCCGGAGCTTCGTCAGCCGAGCAGGTCGAACAGCGAGATGGAGCCCACCCCGAAGATCGCGACGGCGGAGATCACCAGCAGGACCATGAACCCGGGGCCGTCCTTGACCCGCGGATCCGTCTGCGTGCGGGAGAGGTGCAGGGTGGCCACGGCGACGCCCATGAGGAACAGGGCGTTGAGGATCCCGGCGATGATGACGAGCGCCAACGGGGAGTTGGCGAGAACACCCAGCGTGCCCCACGTGATCGGCAGGACGATCATGATCACGCGCATCCACCGGTCGCGTACGACCATGTCCCTCCAGTCGAAGGCGCCGAAGACCGACAGGGTGTTCGCCACCTGGCGGCCCAGGCTGGGGACGTTGGCGAGGATGGTCTTGAACAGCGCCACCCCGGCGCCGACGAGGAACAGCGTGCCGCCCCACCGGCCGACCGTGGAGGAGAAGATGCCCGAGATGACCTCCATCACCTGGGTGCCCTCGGGCTGGAGACCCTGCGGGTGCAGGACCGCGGCACCGAGCATGTAGAAGGCGGCGGTGGAGAGGGTGTAGACGCCCCACGACACCCACGCGTCGAGCTTCATCACCTTGATCCAGCCGCGCGCGCGGCCGACCCAGCTCTCCGAGCCGTCGTTCGGCCCGGTCCAGGCGGCGTAGCCCTTCTCGACCACCCAGTAGGTGTAGGCGGTGATCTCGCCGGCGCCGACGCCGGTCATGCCGAACATGGACAGCGCGACGCCCATGGCGCCCGCCGCGACCTGGAAGCGCAGACCGTCCGCGAGGTCGGCGCCGCTCCAGGCGAACTCGGTGTACTGGACGAGGAACACCACGGCGACCGCGAACAGCGTGACGAGCATGACCATCCACGTGGAGATGTTCTCGACGATCTCGTAGCGGTTCGCGAGGTGGATGCCGATCGCGACGACCACGAGGATCGCGACCCAGCTGCCGATCGAGACGATCGCGAACGGGTCGCCCCCGATGGGGAGCAGCATGGAGAACGCCAGTGCGGCACCGCTGATGACGCCGGCCTGGCCGATCAGGAACTGCAGGAACATGAGCAGCACGAGCCAGGCCATCCAGCCGCGGCCCAGGAACTTCGGCGGCACGTCGGCGTAGCCGGTGATGGCCGGCTTGCCGGTCGAGATCGACCAGCGGGCCAGCTCGACCTGGACCCACACCTTGACGAACGTGGAGACCAGGATGAGCCAGAACAGCATGAAGCCGACCCTGGCTCCGAGCGCGGTGGCGGTGAGCAGCTCGCCGGAGCCGACGACGGCGGCGCTGGTGATCATGCCGGGGCCGAGGAACTTCAGGCGGCCCCGCAACGTCGTCGGGGGTGCCTGGACGTTGGCCGGATCCAGCACGTAGGGATCCAGGCTCCTGTCCAGGCTCGTCGTGCGTTCGGCGGTCTGTGTGGTCATCGTCGGCCTCTCGGTCGTCGCTCGGCGCGGGAGCGTGTCAGCTGTCCGGGCCGCTCACCATCGCGGGGCGACGGAGCCCCGGGGGAACGGCCCGGTGAGGATAGGCAGTGGCGCGGGTCACCTGACGAAACGTTGCCGCTTGTTGCCGCCCGACCCCGACCGGAACGTGCGGTGAGGCAGGGCGGACCTTCGTCCCGCCCCAGGGCGGCACATATCGGACATCCTTCTTGGGACAGTCCCGCAACCGCCCGACGAAGGGTTCTTTCGATGAGCACCACCAGCGCCCGGCCCCCACGTACCCGGGAGCGCGACGCCGCCCGCGAGAAGGCGCTGGCGCTGCGCGCCGAGCACGAGCGGCAGGCACGCCGCAACCGTCGGCTTCTCGTCGGCGGCGTGCTCGCGTTCATCGTGGTCGTCGCCGTGGCGGTGACCGCGATCGTCGTCCAGGGCAGCAAGAGCCTGCTCGCGAGCGTCGCCGAGCTACCGGCCCACGTCACCGAGGAGGGCGCCGTCACGATCGGCGCCGACCTCGTCGCCGGCGGGACGAACGCCGACGCGCCGGTCGTCGACGTCTACTTCGACTACACCTGCAGCTACTGCGGGCAGTTCGAGGAGATCAACGCCGACGACCTCGAGGAGGCCGCCCGCGCGGGTGACGTGACGCTGGCCCTGCACCCGGTGTCGATCCTCGACCGGTCCGGCGACTTCTCGGCCTTCTCGGGCCGTGCGGCCGAGGCCGCGGTGGTGGTCGCCGACGGCGCCCCCGAGGCTTTCCTGGACTTCCACGACGCGATGTTCGCCCTGTGGGGCGACGCCGTGGCGGCCGGTGCCGCCGAGGGCGGGGACGGCGCCGGCGAGCCGACGGACGACGACATCGCGGCCGCGGCTCTCGCGGCGGGCGTCCCCCAGGACGTGGTCGACCGATTCACCGAGGACCGCTACACCGAGTGGGTCGACGCGAACACGGCTCAGTTCGCCCGCGACGGCTTCACCGGGACCCCGACCGTGCTGGTGGACGGCGAGCCGTTCCAGGGCTGGCAGGAGCCGGACGCCCTGCTGGCCGCGGCCCAGGACTAGCGGCCGCGGCAGGCAGACCCTCCGGACCGGAAGGCGGACCCGGCGGACCCTCGGTCCGTCGGGTCCGCTATGTTCGCCGTCACACCGTGCCGTCACCCGCCGCGCCGAGCGCGCCGACCCGCTGGAGCAACGATGCCCGTGCTGACCGACCTCGTCGCCGCCCTGTCCGCCGGTTCCGTCCGGGTCGTCGACCTGACGGCGCCCCTCGCCGACACCACCCCGGTGCTGGAGCTGCCCGAGAACTTCGGCCAGACCGCCCAATTCCAGCTCGAGGAGATCAGCCGGTACGACGACCGCGGACCGGCCTGGTACTGGAACAACTTCCGCACCGGCGAGCACACCGGCACCCACTTCGACGCGCCCAGCCACTGGGTCACCGGCCAGGGCAAGGACCACGTCGACGCCGTCCCGCCGCGCGCCTTCGTCGCTCCCGCGGTGGTCCTGGACGTCACCGACCGCGTCGCCGAGAACCCTGACTTCCTTATCGAGGTGGCGGACGTCGAGGCCTTCGTCGCCGAGCACGGCCCGCTGCCCGAGGGCGGCTGGCTGCTGTGCCGCACCGGCTGGTCCGCCCGGGTGACGCAGGAGGAGATGATCAACAACACCGAGACCGGTCCGACCAGCCCCGGCCTGTCCGCCGAGTGCGCGCGCTGGGTGGCGGAGGCCTCCCCGCTGCAGGGCATCGGCGTGGAGACCGTCGGGACCGACGCCGGAGCCGCACACTCCTTCGAACCCGCCTTCCCGTGCCACTCCTTCCTGCTCGGCGCCGGCAAGTACGGCCTCGCGCAGCTGCAGAACCTCGACCAGCTCCCGCCCACCGGTGCGGTCGTGGTCGCGACGCCGCTGAGGATCGTGGGCGGGTCCGGCTCGCCGGTGCGGGCGGTCGCGCTGGTCGAGGACTGACGTGCGGGTCAGCGAGGCGGTCGGGCGGGCCCTGGTCGACGTCGGCGTCGACCACGTCTTCGGCGTCGTCGGCTCCGGCAACTTCCACCTCACCAACGCGATGGTGGCCGCGGGCGCCACGTTCGTGCCCGCCCGGCACGAGGGCGGCGCCGCCACCATGGCCGACGCGTTCGCCCGCACCGCCGGCCGCCCCGCCGCCCTGAGCGTGCACCAGGGCTGCGGGCTGACCAACGCGATGACCGGCATCGCCGAGGCCGCCAAGAGCCGCACGCCCCTGGTGGTGCTGGCGCCGGAGGCCACCTCGCCCACCTCGAACTTCGCCGTCGACCAGGACGCCCTGGCCCGCGCCGTCGGCGCGGTCCCGGTCCGGCTCACCGCGGCCGGCTCCGCCGCCGAAGAGACGGCCAGCGCCGTCGCCACGGCCCTGCACGGGCGGCGGACCGTGGTCCTCAATCTGCCGCTGGACCTCCTGGGGGCCGAAGCCCCGGAGCGGACGCCCGTCCGCCTGCCCGCCGCGCCGCCGCCCGTGGAGCCGGCGGCGGACCACGTCGCGCGGCTCGCCGCGCTCCTGCGCGGGGCCGAGCGCCCGGTCTTCGTCGCCGGCCGCGGCGCACGCACGCCGGCCGCGCGCGACGCGCTTGCCGCCCTGGGGCAGAGGTGCGGGGCGCTGCTGGCCACCTCCGCCGTCGCCAAGGGCCTCTTCCACGACGAGGCGTACTCCCTCGACGTCGCCGGGGGCTTCTCCTCGCCGCTCGCCGCGGAGCTGATCCGCGGCGCCGACCTCGTGGTCGGCTGGGGCTGCGCGCTGAACATGTGGACCATGCGCCACGGCGCCCTGATCGGGCCGGGCGCGGCCGTCGTCCAGGTCGACGACACCGCCGAGGCGCTCGGCGCCCACCGCTCGCTGACCCTGGGGGTGCTCGGCGACGTCGCCGGCACCGCGGCGGCGGTGCTGGCCGAGCTGGGCACCGCCGCCCCGGACGGCGCGGCCCCGGCGGGGTATCGCACCGCGGCCGTGCGCGAGGCGCTGACCGACCGGCTGCCCTGGCGCACGGTGCCGTACGAGGACCGCGGCGGCACGGACGCGGCGGGGGAGCGGCGGATCGACCCGCGCACCCTCACCGCGGCGCTGGACGACCTGCTGCCGGCCGAGCGGGTCGTCGCCGTCGACTCGGGGAACTTCATGGGCTACCCGAGCATGTACCTCTCGGTGCCGGACGAGGAGGGCTTCTGCTTCACCCAGGCGTTCCAGTCCGTCGGCCTGGGCCTGGCCTCGGCGGTGGGCGCGGCCCTGGCCCGGCCGGACCGGCTGCCCGTCGCGGCCCTGGGCGACGGCGGGGCGCTCATGGGCGCGGCCGAGCTGGACACGGTGCGCCGGCTCGGGCTGCCCATGGTCGTGGTCGTCTACAACGACGACGCCTACGGCGCGGAGGTGCACCACTTCGGCCCGGACGGCGACGACCTCGGCATCGTCACCTTCCCGCCGACGGACATCGCCGCGGTCGGCCGCGGGTACGGGTTCACGGCCGTGACCGTGCGCGGACCGGAGGATCTCGGGGGCGTCGAGGCCTGGCTGGCGGGCCCGCGGGAGACCCCGCTGCTCGTCGACGCCAAGGTGCGCGCCGACGAGCCGGCCTGGTGGCTGGCGGAGGCCTTCGGGCACTGAGCCGGGACTCCGCCGCGACCGAGCCTCAGATCTCGGGGCCGTTCACCGTGGGCGGGCACGCCTCGAGCATGTGCTCCTCGCGGGTGAAGAACGCGACCTCGGGGTACGCCGCCCTGATCCTGCCGATGTCGACCGGGGCGCCCTCGACCGGCGTGAACCCGTCGACTGGCACGCGGCCGGAGGCTTCGCGGGGAGCGTGCCGGCCGGGCGCCGGCGCGCCGGGGCCTTGCGGGACCTCGGCCTCTCGGGACGCGTTCGCGCCCCGTGCCGTGCCCGGCACCAGGAGCGCGAGGATCCGGGCCTTCTCCGCGCGGAACCCCGCGGTGCCGAGGACCACCCGGCCGTACCCCTCGATCACCCCGGAGATCCGGCGGGACGTCGAGTACGGGTCCTCGCGGTAGTACGCGTAGAACCCGCAGGTGCAGCCCTGGAGGCCGTGCCCGGTGCCGATCTCGCGCCCGGACGCGGCCCGCACGGTGATCCGCCCGTCCGGCAGCCGGACGACGACGCCGCCGTCGTGGAGGCACGACGCGCGGTTCTCGCCCGGGTGCCAGACCTGGCTGTAGTACAGCCCGGTGAGCAGGCCGCCGGCGGTCACGCCGAAGGACCGGCGACCCCGGACCGAGCCCAGCACGAGGGCGGGTCCCCCGAACTCCTCGGGCTCCATCGTCAGGCCGGGACCTCGTCGGGTGCCGGCAGTGGCTCCGGGACCGGGACCTCCTTGGGCAGGGGCTCGAGCTCGATCTCCTCCTCCTCCTCGCCGATGTCGCCCAGCCGCGGGTTCTCAGCCATGACCGCTCTCCTCCCGTCTCCGCCCGGCAGCGTCGTTGCGCCGGGCGCGGCCCCGAGCAGCCGCAGCCGCGGCGGCGCGAGACGCGTGGTGCGCCGATCATGTGGCCGATCTCTGACTTTGACAACCCCGGCGCGCGAGCGGGGAGCGGACGCGCGGGAAGTCGCCGGCCGGGAGAGGGTGGGTACGAGCCGGTACGAGCCGGTACGAGGGAGGGACGGCCGTGGACGACCCCTACGACCTTGAGCGTTTCGTCACCGCCCAGGACGACGGCGGAACCTACGACCGCGCGCTCGCGGAGCTGCGCCGGGGCCGGAAGACGAGCCACTGGATGTGGTTCGTCCTGCCGCAGATCGCCGGCCTCGGGCACAGCCCGATGGCCCGGGCGTACGCCATCTCCTCGCTGGACGAGGCGCGCGCCTACCTGGCCCACCCGGTGCTCGGCCCGCGGCTGCGCGAGTGCGCCGAGGTGGTCGCCGCGTCCGACGCGCCCACCGCGCAGGCGCTCCTCGGGGGCGTCGACGCCGTCAAGCTGCGCTCGTCGATGACGTTGTTCGCCCGCGCCGACCCGGACGAGCCGGCCTTCCGGCGCGTGCTCGAGCGGTACTTCGACGGCCTCGAGGACGAACGCACGCTCGAGCTGCTGTGACGCGGGGCGGTGCCGCCCCGGCGCCTACACTCGAGGCGCTATGCAGTGCTCCTACTTCGACGCGGTCGCGTGCCGCTCGTGCACGCTCATGGGTCAGGCCTACCCCAGCCAGCTGGCGGCCAAGCAGCGGCACTGCGCGCACCTCCTCGAGCCGTACCCGGACCTGGAGTGGCTGCCCACCGTGGCCAGCCGGGAGTCCGGGTACCGCAACAAGGCGAAGATGGTCGTGTCCGGCACGGTCGAGGAGCCGCTGCTCGGCATCCTCGACGCCGCCGGCGAGGGCATCGACCTGACCAGCTGCGGGATCACCGGCGAGGAGCTGCGGGACGCCTTCCCGGTGCTGGCCGCGCTCGTCACCCGGGCCCGGCTCACGCCGTACGACGTGCCCCGGCGCCGCGGCGAGCTCAAGTACGTGCTGCTGACCGTCTCGCCCGACGGTGAGCTGATGCTCCGGCTCGTGCTGCGGTCGACGGAGTCCCTGGTGCGGATCCGCAAGCACCTGCCCTGGCTGCTCGACGTGCTGCCCGCGCTGCGGGTGGTCTCCGTCAACCTCCAGCCCGAGCACAAGGCGGTGCTCGAGGGGGACGAGGAGATCGTCCTGACCGAGCAGGCCACGCTGCGCATGGCGGTCAACGACGTCGTCCTCCACCTGCGGCCGCAGAGCTTCTTCCAGACCAACACCGACATCGCGGCCGCCCTGTACCGGCAGGGGCGGGAGTGGGTGGAGGAGGTGGACCCCGCCTCGGTGTGGGACCTGTACTGCGGGGTCGGCGGCTTCGCCCTGCACAGCGCGGGCGAGGGCCGGGCGGTCACCGGCATCGAGATCAGCCCGGAGGCGATCGCCAGCGCCGAGGCCAGCCGCGACGAGGCCGGGCTGCCCGGCGTCCGGTTCGCCGCCGGGGACGCCACGGCGTTCGCGCTGGCGGCGCCCGCCCCGCCCGAGCTCGTCATCGTCAACCCGCCCCGGCGCGGCATCGGCCCCGACCTGGCCGCGTGGCTGGAGTCCTCGGGCGTGCACCGGGTCGTCTACTCCAGCTGCCGGGCGCAATCCTTGGCGAAGGACCTCGCCGCGATGCCCTCGCTGCGCCCCCGGCGCGCGCGGGTGCTCGACATGTTCCCGCAGACCACCCACTACGAGGTCATGGTCCTCCTCGAGCGGGCCTGACGCTGGACCTCGCCGCGCGACGACGCGCACCATGGGAGGAGCCGCGACGCAGCGGCGAGGGGTGGGGCGATGGCACCCGCACGTCTGGCGGGCGCGGCGGCCGCGGCCGCCGCGGCGGTGCTCGTCGCGTGCTCGGCCACCGTCCCCGGCACGGACCTCGGCGACGGCGACCCACCTGCGCCGTCGCCCCTCCCGGGCGGGGGGCTCGGCCCCACGCTGGTCGACGTGCTCGACCGAGACCCGGCCGGCTACGGGTTCGAGCACGTGCGGGCGTTCCTGGTGGTCCAGGACGGTCGGCCGGTGTTCGAGCGCTACCGGGACAGCACGCCGGAGACCACCCACGACGTCCACTCGGTGACCGCGAGCATCATGTCCGTCCTGGTCGGCATCGCGATCGAGGAGGGGCACCTGGCCGGGGTCCACCCGACCCTCGGCGAGCTGCTCCCGGACCACGCGGCCCAGATGCCCGACGGCGTCAGCTCCGTGACGCTGGAGCACCTCCTGACCATGACCGGCGGTCTGCCGGCCGCCCCGTTCGACGCCGGGGGCCCGGGCGACGTGGTCGGCGGGGTGCTGGCCGACGGGCTGCGGTTCGCGCCGGGGGAGCGGTTCGTCCACTCCGACCGCGGCGCCCACCTCGTCTCCGCCGTCCTGGCCGAGGCCACGGGCACCAGCGTGCTCGCGTTCGCCCGCGAGCGTCTCTTCGACCCCCTCGAGATCGTCACCGAGCCGGCGGCGGAGCCGGTCGCCGTCGCCGGGAACCAGGCCGCGTACGACCGCGCGGCGTTCGCCTGGCCGGTGGACGCGCAGGGGCGCCACCTCGGCGCGTCCCACCTCAAGCTCACCGCGTCGGACCTGGTGCGGATCGGCCGGCTCATGGCCGAGGGAGGCCGCCGGGAAGGCCGCCAGCTCGTCCCGGAGTGGTGGGTCGCCGCGTCGACGAACCTCCAGGCCGAGCCGGCCGGCTCGGTCCGGGTGACCGAGGGGTACGGCTACCTGTGGTGGGTCACGACGGCGGACGGGCGGGACGCCTTCGCCGCCCTCGGGCACGGCGGCCAGCTCGTCGAGGTGGTCCCGGAGCTCGAGCTCGTCGTCGTGGCCCTCAGCGCCGTCCCGGCGCAGACCTCCGAGGTCCTCGACGCCGCCGCCCTCCTGGCTCTCGTGGACGAGGTGGTCGCGCCCGGGCTCGCGCCCTGAGCCGGAACCTCGTCAGACGTGCCGAAACCCCTGACGCGTCGGGCCCGCCGGGCGAAGACTGGGACGATGGACCCCGGCCGCGACGACGCCCTGGATCATGCGCACGAGCACGCCCGCCGCTGGCTGGAGAGCCTGCCGGACCGGCCCGTCGCACCCCGTGCCGGCGCGGACGCGGTGGCCGACGCGCTCGGCCGCGAGCTGCCCGACGGCCCGAGCGACCCGGCGCAGGTGGTGGACCTGCTCGCGCGGGCGTGCGAGCCCGGGCTCACCGCGATGCCGTCCGGGCGGTTCTTCGGCTTCGTCATCGGCGGGACGCACCCGGCGGGGCTGGCCGCGGACTGGCTGGTCAGCGCCTGGGACCAGAACGCCTGCCTGCGCCAGGTGACGCCCGCCGCCGCGGCGGTGGAGGAGGTGGCCGGCAGCTGGCTGCTCGACCTGCTGGGACTGCCCGCCGGCAGCGCGGTCGGCTTCGTCACCGGAGCGACGACGGCGAACGTCACCGGTCTCCTCGCGGCCCGGGACGCGCTGCTGCGCCGGGCCGGCTGGGACAGCGCGCGGGGCCTGCACGGCGGTCCGGCCGTCCGCGTCCTCGGCGGCGCCGAGCGGCACGCCTCGGTCGATCTCGCGCTGCGCTACATCGGCCTGGGCACGCCGGAGGCGGTGGGCGTGGACCGGCAGGGCCGGATGCGGCCTGACCTGCTGCGCCAGGCGCTCGCCGCGCGGCCCGGGCGGGCGGCGATCGTGGTCCTGCAGGCCGGGAACATCCACTCCGGCGACAGCGACCCGTTCGAGGAGTGCATCGCCGTCGCGCACGAGGCCGGCGCGTGGGTGCACGTCGACGGCGCGTTCGGGCTGTGGGCGGCCGCGGCGCCGCGCCGGCGGCACCTCACCGCCGGCGTCGCGGCGGCGGACTCGTGGGCCACCGACGCGCACAAGACCCTGAACGTGCCGTACGACAGCGGGCTGGCCATCGTGCGCGACGCGGACGCGATGCGCGCCGCCATGGCGGGGCACGGCGCCTACCTGGTCGAGGACGTGGCGGGCGACCCCCAGGAGCGGGTGCCCGAGCTGTCCCGGCGGGCCCGCGGCGTGCCCGTGTGGGCCGTGCTGCGCGCGCTCGGACGCGCCGGGGTCGCCGACCTCGTGGAGCGGCTGTGCACCCACGCCCGCACGTTCGCCGACGGCGCCGCCGAGCTCGACGGGGTCGAGGTGCTCAACGATGTGGTCCTCACGCAGGTCTCCCTCGCCGTCGGCGACGAGGAGCGCACCCGCCGGGTGGTCGAGCACCTGCTGCAGGACGGGACCACGTGGATGACCGGTTCGCGCTGGCACGACCGCGCGATCGTCCGCGTCTCGGTCAGCAACTTCTCCACCACCGAGGACGACGTCGCCCGCGGCCTCGACGCCCTCGCCCGCGCGCTGGCCGCGAGCCGGTAGCCCGGGCACCGGCGTCACGGGCCGGGCGGCCGACAGGGCAGACTGCACCCGTGCCCGACCCGATCGCCCGCCTGCTCGCCGACCCGCCCGACCTGCCGGTGCGTGAGGCGCTGCCCGCCGTCGTGACGGCCGTCCGCGACCACGGCACCGCCGTCGTGCAGGCCCCGCCCGGCACCGGCAAGACCACCCTGGTCCCGCCCGCCCTCGCCGCCGCGGTCGAGGGCACCGTCGTCGTCACCCAGCCGCGCCGGCTCGCCGCGCGGGCGGCCGCCCGGCGGCTGGCGTCCCTGATCGGCGAGCCGGTGGGCCGCACCGTCGGCCACACCGTCCGCGGGGACCGGCGCACGAGCGGCGCCACCCGGGTGGAGGTCGTCACCACGGGGGTCCTGCTGCGCCGCCTGCAGCGGGACCCCGAGCTCCCCGGGGTCGGCGCCGTCGTGCTGGACGAGGTGCACGAGCGCCACCTCGACGCCGACCTGACGCTGGCCCTGCTCGTGGACGTGCGCGCCAACCTGCGCGAGGACCTGCCGGTGGTCGCCATGTCCGCGACCGTGGAGGCGGGGCGCACCGCCGGCCTCCTGGGCGGCGGCGCGGCCGCCCCGGTGGTGGAGGTGGCGGGCAGCCTGCACCCGGTTGAGACGATCTGGTGCCCGGCGCCGGCGCGCGCGGCGCGGACGGACGAGCGCGGCGTCACCCCGGCCTTCCTCGACCACGTGGCGGCGACCGTGCGGCGGGCCCTGGCGGAGCGGGCCGGCGACGTGCTCGTCTTCCTGCCCGGCGCCGGCGAGGTCGACGGGGTCGCCCGCCGGCTCGCCGGGGTCGACGCCGACGTGCGCCCCCTGCACGGCCGGCTCCCGCACCGCGAGCAGGACCGGGCGCTGACCGAGGGCTCGCGCCGCCGCGTCGTGGTCTCCACCGCCGTCGCCGAGTCCTCCCTCACCGTGCCCGGCGTGCGCGTCGTCGTCGACGCCGGGCTCTCGCGCGAGCCCCGCACCGACCACCGCCGCGGCCTGGCCGGACTGGTGACGGTGTCCGTGAGCCGCGCCGCCGCCGAGCAGCGGGCCGGGCGCGCGGGCCGGGAGGGCCCGGGCGCCGTGTACCGGTGCTGGACCGAGCACGACCACGCCCGCCTGCGCGCCCACCCCCGCCCCGAGATCACCACGGCGGATCTGACCGCCTTCGCCCTCGAGCTCGCCTGCTGGGGCGCGCCCGGCGGCGAGGGGCTGGCCCTGCTGGACCCGCCGCCGGAGGCGGCCATGGCCGCGGCGCGCGCCACGCTGGAGCAGCTGGGCGCGGTCACGCCCGACGGCGGCGTCACCGGCCGCGGCCGGGCCATCGCGGGGGTCGCCGCGGACCCGCGGCTCGCCCGCGCCCTGATCGACGGCGCGCCCGTGGTCGGGGCGCGCCGTGCCGCGGAGATCGTCGCGCTGCTCGACGAGGACGTCCCAGTCCCCGGCGGGGACCTCGTCGCCGGCCTGCGCGCCGTGCGCCGCGGCGGGGCGCCCGCGTGGGAGGCGCAGGCCCGCCGGCTGCGCGAGTCCGTGCCTACCGGCGGCCCGGCCGCCGGTCGCCCGGCCGGGCGCCCCGGCGCGCAGCTGACCGACGACGTCGCGGTCGGACTGGTCGTCGCCCTGGCCCACCCGGACCGGATCGCGCGCCGCCGCCCGGGCGGGTCCGCCTACCTCATGGCCTCCGGAACCGGGGCGACGCTGCCGCCCGGCTCCGCGCTGGCCGGGATGCCCTGGCTGGCGGTGGCCGACGCCGACCGCGGCGCGGGCCGGCGCGACGCCACGGTCCGCTCCGCCGCGCCGCTGGACGAGGATCTCGCCCTCGAGGCCGCGCCGCCGCTGCTGCGGGAGGAGGAGTCGGTCGTCTGGGAGCAGGGCCAGGTGCTCGCCCGGCGCCGCACGTGGCTCGGCGCGATCGAGGTCTCCTCCGCCGTCGTCCCGGACCCGCCCGCCGCAGCGGTGGTCGCCGCCGTGCGCGACGGCCTGGCCCGCGACGGCCTGGGCGTGCTGGCGTGGTCGGCCGCCGCGACCAGCCTCCGGCGCCGGCTCGCATTCCTCCACGCCGCCCTCGGCGGCCCGTGGCCGGACGTCTCCGACGAGGCCCTGCTCGCCGACGTCGACGCCTGGCTGGGGCCCGACCTGGCGCGGGTGCGGACGGCGCGGGACCTCGGGCGGATCGACGTCCTGACCGCGCTGCGGCGGCTGCTGCCGTGGCCGGACGCCGCCCGCCTCGACGAGCTCGCGCCGGAGAAGGTGCGGGTGCCGTCCGGCTCGGAGATCCGCGTCGACTACGACGGCGACCGCGCCGTGCTCGCGGTACGCGTCCAGGAGGTGTTCGGCTGGCGGGGCGCCCCGCGCCTCGCGGGCGGCCGGGTCCCGCTCGTCCTCGAGCTGCTGTCCCCGGCGCGGCGGCCCGCGGCGGTCACCGCGGACCTGGCGACCTTCTGGGCGCAGGGGTACCCGCAGGTACGGGCCGAGCTGCGCGGGCGTTACCCCAAGCACGCGTGGCCGGAGGACCCGGCCACGGCGGAGCCCGCGCGCGGAGTGCGGCGGCCGGCCCGCTGAGGCGAGGCCGTAGCGGCCGGGCTACTCCGGGGCGACCTCGCGCACCACGTGGCGCGGCGACGGCGCCTCCGGCTCCTTCCCGCAGCTGCTCGGCCGGTGCGCGCCCCGCCCGGGGACCGTCTCGACCTCGGCGCGCCAGGCACGGCCCCCGACGGACCAGCGCGTCGACGTCCGCGTCCCGTCCTCCGCGGCGTCCACCAGCGTCACCGTGGCGGCGCGGTCCTCGCCCGCGGCCCGCCGCACGGCGACCTCGGCGGCCTGGGCGGCAGGGGCCAGCCCGGCCCGTCCGCGCAGCGCGTCGGGAAGCAGCCGCCCGCCGGCGTGGGCGTCCACGAGCTCGCGGCCACGGGTCGCGGGGAGGCGCCCGTAGACCAGCCCCTCGGGCAGCACCAGGGTGTTCGGCGCGAACCGGTGCCCACCGACGTGGCTGACCTCCCACGTCCGCGCGGGCTCGAGGGCGGCCAGCGCGGTGACGAGCGGGCGGCCGAGCTCGCCGCAGCAGGCGTCGCGCCGGGCGTGCGTGCACACGAGGTACTGGGTCTCCAGCGGCTCCCACCCGTCGGGCACGACCCCGGACCGCAGGGTGTCGAGGAGCGCGGGAAGCTTCCACCCGAACAGGCGGGAGACGGCGCCGACGGTGGTGCGGGCGCCGTGCGCGGCGGTGCCGTCGAGGGCGACCAGCATCACCGTCGGCCGGCGTGGGATCCCGTGGCGGGCGCCGGGGCGGCGCACGAGCAGCGTGGTCACCCCGAGCGGGCCGAGGACGGTGGACAGGCGCGCGCCGAGGGGCACGGCGGTGCCGTCCGGGTCGGAGAAGGGGGCGTCGCGCAGCACCTTGGTGCCCCACGGGCCACCGTGCTCGAGGACGAGGTAGCCGGTGACCGTCGACGCGGTGCCGTGGAGGTCCTCGTCGGCCTCGAGGCTCAGCCGGCTGCACGCGAGCGGGCGGGGGCTGGTCACCTCGGCGGTCGTCACAGCGCCGAGTCTAGGGGTGGGCCTCGCGGCCTACGGGCGGGCGACGGGCCGGTCGCCGTCCTCCTCCGGGCCCGGCCCGGCGTCGGCGGGGGCCGCCCGGTCGGGGCGAAGTGTCGCCACCGCCGGTCCCGCGGCCGGGTCCGACCGGTCGCCCCGGGCGGGACGCGCCGGTGTCGCCGCGGGGACCACGCCCTGGGGGCCGCTGTCGGTTGTCGGCGGTGGCGCGCCGTCGTCCGACCCGGCCGCGCCGTCCTGCCGGGCCGCGCCGTCGTCCGACCGGGCCCCGCCGTCGTCCGACCGGGCCCCGCCGTCGTCCGACCGGGCCGCGCCGCCGTCCCGGCGGTCCGACTCGAGAAAGACGTTGAGCCAGCCGGCGCGGGGCTCGGTGGTGATGAGCAGGCTCTGGAAGAACAGCGTCAGCGGCACGGCCAGGATCGCGCCCAGGGGGCCGACCACGAAGGACCAGAACACCAGGGAGAGGAACGTGACGGTCGGGTTCAGCCCCACGGCGTCCCCGACGAACTTGGGCTGGATCAGCGACTGCAGCGTGAAGTTGATGACGGAGTAGACGACGATCACCCAGACCATCGTGGCCACGTCGCCCTCCAGCAGCGCGAGCAGCGCGGGCGGCACCAGGCCGATGACGAAGCCGATGTTCGGGATGTAGTTGGTGACGAAGGCGAGGATGCCCCAGGTGAGGGCGAGCGGGACGCCCAGGAGGGCGAGGGCGACCACGTCGAGGGCGGCCACGACGAGACCGAAGACGGTGGAGACCACCCAGTAGGTCCGCACGCGTCGGGCGAAGTCGGACAGCGCCGCCGCCACTCGTGGGCGGGCGGCCCGCAGCCGGTCGGAGCGGTTGCGCACGGCCGATAGGTCGAGGGACAGGAAGAACATCACCATGACCACGAGCAGCACCTGCGAGGAGGCGGCGCCCAGGTAGTCGAGGAGGTCCCCGGCGAGCGCGACGAGGTCCACACCGGCGAGGACGTCCCCGACGCGGGTCGCGTCGACCCCGAGCGTGGCCAGCCAGGCGAGCGCGCGCTCGTACAGGGCCGGGAAGTCGTCGGCGTAGCGGGGGAGCGCGCCGGAGAGCTGGACGACGGCGAAACCGGTCGCCAGGACGAGCACCAGGAGCAGCGCGTACAGGCCGAGGAGCACGACGCCCGACGCGACGAGCGGGTGCCAGCCGCGGGCCACCAGCCGCCGCTGGAGCGGGTGGGCGGCCAGGACAAGGGTCAGGGCCAGGAAGGCGGGGGCGAAGATGCCCGAGACGGCGTGGAGGCCGGCGGCGGCCACCACCAGCGCGGCGGCGACGACGGCGAGCACCAGTCCCGCACCCGGGCGGACCCCCGCGGCCCGGCCGGGCGGCTCGGTGCTGGTCATCGTGCCCCTTTCCGGACCCTGCTGGCGTGCACATGATCGCACGCGGCGGCCGCCCCACCGTGGGGCGTCCGGGGCGTCGGCGAGCGGTCCGGCCCACCGGCCGGCACCTCGGACGCGCCGGCGTCACACCCGCGGACGGAGGGAGCGTGCCCGCCCCATCGCCCCCAGCCGGTCGCCCCAGGCACGCAGCTGCTCGACGCCGCTGGCCGGCCACAGCACGGCCCCCAGCCGGGCCCGCCAGGACCGCGTCGCGCGCACCCGGCGGGTGACGTCGCGGACGTCGCGGGCCATGGTGCCCGGGTCCGCGCCCCCGGGCGCGTAGCGGGCGCGCTCGAGGCGGGCGGCGGCGCGGGCCAGCGCGTCCGCGGCGTCGCCGGAGAGCCCCGCGGCGCTCCGGTAGTGCTCGGCCGCCTGGCGGGGGGTGGCCCCGACCGGGGCCGGCAGGCCGAGGTCCGAGAGGGTCGCGGCGAGCAGCTGCCACTCGGCCTCGACGTGGGAGGAGTCGTCGCGCGCGCGCCGGCGTCCCGCCTCGCGGCGCCACCGCCCGGCGAGCGGGACGATCAGCACCGCGGCGGCCACGACCGCCAGGATCCCGGTCGCCCGCCCGAGCGCCCGCACGGTCCCTTCCATCCAGTTCGACGCCGGGGCCCCCGGGCCGTCGACGGCGCCGCCGGGGTCCATGACCGGGCGCTCCCCGGTGGGCGGGGTCGCCGGCCCGGCGGTGGGGACCGGGGCGCCGACGTCGGACTGCGTGAGGTAGACCGGGGCGGCGCCGGAACGGCCCGCGGGGGTCGGCTCGAAGCGCGTCCACCCGAGCCCGGCGATGTACAGCTCGGGCCAGGCGTGCGCGTCGGCGGCCACGACGGTGTACGACCCGTCGAGCTCGCGCTCGCCCGGCAGGAAGCCGACCGCCAGCCGGGCGGGGATCCCCGCCTCCCGGGCCAGCAGCACCATCGCGGACGCGAACTGGGTGCAGTACCCGAGCCGGGTGGTGAGGAAGTGGGTGACCGGGTCGAGGGGGCGCCCGTCGGGGCCCTGCACCGGTTCGGCGAGGGTGAGGGAGTAGGTGAAGTCCGGCCCGCGCAGGTAGGACTGGATGGCGCGGGCGATCCGGAGCTGGTTGGTCTCCTCGGCGGCCACGTCGGCCAGGACCTCGCGCAGGGCGGGCGCGGCGGCCGGGTCGACCTGCAGCAGCTCCGGTGCCACCGCCTCGCGCAGCGGCGGGTCGCCCGCACCGGCCGGGAGCGTGCCGGTGATCTGAGGGGAGACGGCCTCGTAGCTGGAGGGCCGCGCGGCGACCGACACGGTCCCGGTGCGCGGGTCCGTCCGGGCGGCGATGTCCCCGAAGTCCGCCGACGCCAGCGGGTAGGGCAGGGCCACCTGCGGGGCGTCGAGGTTGTTGTCGACGACGGTGAGCTCGAGGTCCTCCATCGCCACCACGACGGGCTCCGAGGGGACCAGCGGGGGAGCGGGCGGGCCGCCCTGGCCGGCCACCGGCCACCACCGCCCGTTGGCGTACCGGCTCGTCACCAGCACCCGCAGCGGGGTGGGGCGGGCGCCGTCGGCCCGGTAGCGCAGGACGGGCCGGTCGCTGCGGTCGGCGAGGTCGGCCGAGAGATCCAGGGTGTCGGTGAACGTCACGCCGCCCGCCGCCCGGCCCGGTGCGGTGCCCAGGCCCTGGATCAGCGCCGTCGGCGCCAGGTGGGGGAGCGAGCCCGGGAGCACCACCGCGAGGGCGACCGTGACGGCACCGAGCGAGGCCGCCCAGGCGCGGTGACGGCGCCCGGTGCGGCCGGCGTCGTCCTCCCCGTCGGCCGGCACCGGCACCGTCCGGGACCAGCTGTGGTGGTTGGGCCAGGTGCGCACGGCCGTGATGCTCTGGCGTGCCACGAGCGCCAGCCAGACCGCCGCCGTCGTGAGGAAGTAGCGCGGGGAGAGGGGCTGGCCGGTGCCCGAGGCCGTGACGGCGAGGACCACGAGGAGGGGCAGCCCGGCCAGGGCGGGCGAGCGCAGCGTCACGCCGATCAGGTCGACAGCGAGGCCGACGGCCACCATCGACCCGGCGACCACCAGCAGCAGGCCGGGGCTGCCCGGCGCGGGGACGGACTCGACCCGGATGGCCTCGGATCCCTGCCGGACCAGCGCCGCCGCGTCCGTCAGCGCCGAGCCGAGCGGGAGCCCCGCCCAGTGGTTCCCCGGCACGAAGACCCAGCTCAGGACCGTCCACCCGGCGCCGGCCTGGGCGAGGAGGACCAGCGGGGCCGGGAGCCGGACCGCCCGGCCGGCGACGCCGACGGCGGTGACCGCGAGGAGGCCGAGGATCATCGGCCCCACCCAGGCGCGGCCCTGCACGAGCGGGCCCACCGCCCAGCTGGCCACCAGGGTCGCGAGCAGCGCCAGGAGGGCGTCGGCCCAGCGGCTGCGGGCGATCATCGGACTACCTGCCGGGCCGCCGTGGCCCGCCGCCAGGCCGTGGCGACGTCGGTGCCCGCCGTGACCACGTGGGTCCGCCAGCCCGCCGCCCGTGCGACGTCGGCGACCCGTTCCGCGCCGCCGTCGCCCAGGGCCCCGGCGAACCCCGGCGCGTCGAGGACGAGCATGACCCCGGTGGTGCCGGCCGGGCGGGCACGGGCGTACGGGTGGAAGGCGGCCGGGTCGCCGTCGGAGACGACGGCGACCACCACCCCGGCGGCGAGGGACCGGGCCGTCCGCAGCACCGGCCCGAGGTCCGCGGCCTCGGGGAGGGCCAGCGAGAGGTAGCGCAGCACGGTGCCGAGCGACAGGACCGAGCCCGCCCGGCCCTCGCGGACGGTCTCGGTGGAGACCAGGTGAAGGGCGTAGCCGCGGCCCGCCAGGTGCACGGCGGCGGAGGCGAGGGCGCTGACCGCCCACTCGAAGGAGCTGGCCTCGCCGGCGCCGCGGTGGGCCAGGCGCCGCGAGTCCAGCACCAGCACGGCCCGGCGCCGTGCCGGCTGCTCCTCCTGGCGGACCATGAGCTCGGAGCGGTGGGCGGTGGCGGGCCAGTGGATGCGGCGCAGGTCGTCGCCGTGGTGGTAGGTCCGGGTGCTCACGTCGTCCTCGCCCTGCGTGGCCACCATGTGCGGCACCGGCCAGTCGCCGGCGCCGCCCTGGCGGCGCACCCCGGCCCCGCCGAGCGCGACGATGCGCGGCAGCACGACCACCTCGCCGGACGCGCGCAGCTCCACGCGGCTGCTCGCCATGCCGAACGGGTCGGTCAGCGTGAGCACCAGCGGGCCCGGCCGGAAGATGCCGCGCATCTGCGCGTGCACGCCGTAGGTGACGGTGCGCCGCTCGCCGGGGGCCATCCGCGGCAGCACGAAGCGGGCGGGCTCGCCGAGCGCCGGATCCAGCCGCTCCTGCGCCAGGTGCGGCAGCGTCGCGTGGCGGCCCACGTTGTGCAGCGCCAGCTCGACGTGCCCCTCCTCACCGCGCTGGAGCTGCGCCGGCACCACGGTGCGCCGCAGCTCCAGGCGGGGCGCGCGGCGCCAGATCGACGCGGCCGCCAGCAGGGGCAGGAGCGCGAGCAGGGCGCCGATGCGGGTGACGTCCGGGAAGCCGAGCAGCGTGGCGCCGATGACCACCACGACGCCCGCGGCGAGGAACGCGCGGCCGCGGGTGGTCAGGCGCGGGGGCTTCATCGCGGTGCGGCGGGTACCCGGACGGCCGCGACGATCGAGCTGAGCACGTCCGCGGCGCTGGCCCCGCCCAGCTCGGCCTCGGCGGTGAGGATCACGCGGTGCGCGAGCACCGGCGCGAGGAGGTGCTGGACGTCGTCGGGCAGGACGTGGTCGCGGCCGGCCAACGCGGCGTGCGCGCGGGCGGCACGCAGCAGCTGCAGCCCGGCGCGCGGGGAGGCCCCGAGCCGGAGGTAGCGGCTGGTGCGGGTGGCGGTGACGAGGTCGACCACGTACTGGTGGACGGCGGGCGCGGTGTGCAGGCGCTCGACGGTGCGCACGAGGTCGGCGATCGTCGCGGCGTCGGTGACCGGGCGCAGCGCGGCCAGCGGCGAGCCCGAGCCGTGCGAGGCGAGCATGCGCAGCTCGGCGGCGGGGTCCGGGTAGCCCATCGAGATCCTGGCCATGAACCGGTCCCGCTGCGCCTCGGGCAGCGGATAGGTGCCCTCCATCTCGAAGGGGTTCTGGGTGGCCATGACGATGAAGGGTTCCGGGAGGGGGTAGGTGCGCCCGTCCACGGTGACCTGCCGCTCCTCCATCGCCTCGAGAAGCGCCGACTGGGTCTTGGGGGAGGCACGGTTGATCTCGTCCCCGACCACGACGTTGGCGAAGACGGCCCCGGGCCGGAACTCGAACGCGTGGGTGTCCTGGTTGAACACGCTCACGCCGGTGATGTCGCTCGGCAGCAGGTCCGGGGTGAACTGGATGCGCCGCACCGTGGAGTCGACCGTCCGGGCCAGCGCCTTGGCGAGCATCGTCTTGCCGACCCCGGGCACGTCCTCGATGAGCAGGTGGCCGCCCGCCAGGAGCACGGTCAGGGCGGTGCGCACCACCTCGTCCTTGCCCTCGATCACGCTCGTCATGGCGCGCTGTGCGGCCGCCGTCACGGCGTGCAGGCGCTCGAGGTCGACGTCGACGTCGGCCACCACCGGGTCCATGCACCGATCGTGCCCCATCGCGAGCTCCCGTGGGAACGGTTGGGCCGCCGCAACCGCGCCCCGGAGGGCGGGCCGGGAGCGTACGGTCGCGGCATGGACTTCCGCCTCGAGCTCGTCCAGGTCCCCGTCTCCGACGTCGACCGCGCCCTCGACTTCTACGTCAACCGGGCGGGCTTCGCGCTCGACCACGACCACGACGTCGGCGGCGGGGTCCGCTTCGTCCAGCTCACCCCGCCCGGCTCCCCGGCCTCGATCGCCATCGGCGAGGGCCTGAGCGGCATGCGGCCCGGGTCCGTCGAGGGCCTGCAGCTGGTGGTCACGGACATCGAGGCCGCCCGGGACGAGCTGGCCGGGCGCGGCGTGGCGGTCTCCGAGATCGCGGACTTCCCGTGGGGGCGGTTCGTGTTCTTCTCCGACCCGGACGGCAACGGCTGGGCCGTGCAGCAGATCGTCTGAGCCCGCGTGCCCGGGTACCGTTGACCTGCGCCGAGACGCGCGGATCGCAGGAGCCAGCGATGAGGGTGGAGCAGCTCGACCGGGGACGCCGGGCCTACGCGCGCCGCGAGTGGAGCCAGGCCTACGCCAGCATCGTGGCCGCGGGCACCGAGACGACCCTCCCGGCCGAGGACCTCTTCCGCCTGGCCACCTCCGCGATGCTCCTGGGCCGCGACGACGAGGCCGACGACCTGCTCGCCGCCGCCTTTCGCGTCTTCCTCGACGGCGCCCGGCCCGACCGGGCCGCCCGGTGCGCGTTCTGGGCGGGCATGTCGCTGCTCAACCGCGGCCAGGCGGCACGGGGGGCCGGCTGGCTCGCCCGTGCGCAGCGGCTCGTCGACGCCGGGGCGGGCGAGGTGGAGCGGGCCTACCTCTCGGTGGCCGTCGCCCGGCAGGCCATGCTCACCGCCGGTGCCGGTGCCGGCGCAGGGGATGACGCCGGCGAGCTGGCCGCGGCGGCGCTGGAGACCGGCGAGCGGGCCGGCGACCACGACCTGACCGCGCTCGCGCGCGTCACGCTCGGGACGTGGGACGTGATGTGCGGGCGCACCGCCCGCGGCCTGGCCACCCTGGACGAGGCGATGGTGGACGTGACGACGGGCGGGGTCTCCGCCGTCCCGGCCGGGATCGCGTACTGCGCCGTCATCGAGATCTGCACGGCCAGCATGGACCTGCCCCGGGCGCGGGAGTGGACCACGGCGCTGACACGCTGGTGCGACTCCCAGCCCGATCTCGTCCTCTTCCGGGGCCAGTGCCTCGTGAACCGCGCCCGGCTCATGCGGCTGCGGGGCAGCTGGGACGCAGCCGTGGCCGAGGCCGGGCGCGCCGTGACGCGGCTCAGCGACCCCGCCGGGCAGCCCGGTGCCGGCGAGGCGTGGTACGAGCTCGGCGAGGTGCTCCGGCTGCGCGGCGAGCTGGACGAGGCGGAGACCGCCTACCGCAGCGCGGACGAGCACGGGTTCGAGCCGCAGCCCGGGCTGGCGCTCCTGCGCCTCTCCCAGGGCAGGACGGAGGACGCGGCCGCCGCGGTCCGTCGCGTCCGGGCGGAGGCCGGCTCCCGCGCGGCGGTGCCCCTGCTCGCCGCGGCCGTCGAGGTCCTCCTCGCCGCCGGTGACCTTGACGGTGCCCGCCGCGCCGCGGCCGAGCTCGCCCCGGCCCGTCCCGGCACCGGCGGCGTGCCCACCGCCCTGGCCGACCGGGCCGCCGGCGAGGTCCTGCTCGCCGAGGGGCGTGCGCGCCCCGCCCTGGAGCCGCTCCGGCGCGCCTGGGCCGCCTGGGTCCGCCTCGACGTCCCCTACGAGATCGCCCGTACCCGGGTGCTGCTCGCCCGCGCCGGGTGCGCCGTCGGGGACGAGGACGGGGCCCGGCTCGAGCTGGAGTCCGCGTGCCGGGCCTTCGAGCGTCTCGGCGCGGCGCCGGACCTGGCGGCCGCCCGGGCGGATCTCGGTCGGCTGGCCCCGGGCGTGGCACGGCTGGTGGGCCTGACCGACCGGGAGGTCGAGGTGCTCCGGCTCGTCGCGACCGGCCGGACCAACCGGGCGATCGCCGCGGAGCTGTTCCTGAGCGAGAGGACGGTCGCCCGCCACCTGTCCAACATCTTTGACAAGCTCGACCTGCCCTCCCGGGCCGCGGCCACCGCCTACGCGTACGAGCACGGGCTGGTGAGGGCCTGACGTCGGGCGGAGGCCGCCCGTCCTCGGCGCGGACCGCGACGTCACGAAGGTTGCCCGGCGCCCGCACGCTCCGGTCAGCGGACCCCGCGCCCCACGAACCGGGGCGTGCGTGCGGCGTAGTCGAGGTAGGCGCGCCCGAACCGCTCGGCCAGGGCGCGCTCCTCGAGCCGCGACTTCGCCGCCAGCACCACCGTCAGCGCCGCTGACGCGACCAGCGGCCCGCCGCGGCGGCGCAGCACCGCCACGCCCCACGTCCCGGCGGTCAGGCCCACGTAGATCGGGTTGCGGGTCCACCCGTAGACCCCGGTGGTCACGAGCCGCGCACCGGCCGGCGGGCGCACCCGGGGGGTGAGACGGGTGTGCGGGGCGGCGCCGGCGAGCGCGAGGGCGCCGCCGGAGACGACGAGGGCTCCCGCGGCCGCCGTCGCCGCGGCCGGTAGGCTCCAGCGCCCGTGGCCCGGCCACAGCACGCCGGTCAGCGCGGCCGCCTGGGCGGCGACGAGCAGGTCGGCGCGGTCCATCCCCGGCACCCGCCTCAGGCCTGTACGGAGAGCAGGGTGGCGCCGTCGTCCGTGATGGTCCACCCCGGGTTGTGCGCCACCTCCCACGCGTGGCCGTCCGGGTCGGTGAAGACGCCCGAGTAGCCGCCCCACTCGGTCGGTGCGCCGGGGCGGCGCACCTGCCCGCCGGCCCGCTCCGCCTCCGCGAGCACGGCGTCCACCTCGTCCGGGCTGCGCACGTTGTGGGCGAGGGTGATCCCGCCCCAGCCGCCGGAGTCGCTCACGGCCGTGTCAACGGCCAGCTCGGCCCGGCTCCACAGCGCGACCACCAGCCCTCCCGCCTGGTAGAAGACCACCTCACCCAGGTCCTGCGTCGGCGACCAGCCGACGCCCGAGTAGAAGGCGCGGGACCGGTCGAGGTCGGCGACCCCGAGGGTGACCAGGCTCACTCGCTGCTCCATGCCCGGAGGGTAGCCCAGGGCTCCGGGGCCGGGCGGGCCGGCGTCCCCGCCACGATCACGCGTGCGGGCCCACGTCCACCTTCCCGAGCGTGAGGGTGGCCGTGCCCTCGAGCACGTGGCCGATGCGGTCGACCTGCTCCTCGAGCTGCCGCTCCCGGCTCGGGCCGAGAGGGCGCAGCGGCTCGACGGTGACCGCCAGGCGGCGCCCGGACCGGCGCAGGTGCCAGACGCCGGCGACCACGCCGTCGACGAGGAGGACGGGGTAGTTGCCCGCCTGGCCCCGGTTGAGGGCCCGGTCCGCGGCCGGGCCGGGGAAGAGCAGGTCGCGCGGGTGGGACCCGACGACGTAGGCGTCGAAGTAGGGCAGCAGACGAACGCCGGGTGGCGCCCCGGCGACGGTGCGGCGGGCCGGTGCGACGCGCTCGTCGGCGAGCTGCCAGAGGGGGCCGGCGCCCTCGACCGTGACGGGCTCGAGCTCCGCACGCTGCCTGCTGACGACGTCGGCGGCCCATGCCGGCGGCGCCGCGAGCCAGCGGGCGAGATGGTCGGACGAGGCGGGCCCGTAGGCGTGGAGGTAGGAGCGGACGAGGAACCGGAGCGCCGTCTCCTCGTCCGCGGGCGCGGAGCCGGGCAGCGCCCGCACCGGGTGCGTGTACGTCGCACGCCGCCCCCGGTCGGGCCCGAAGACGACGGTGCCGCGGTGCGCCGCGGCACCCAGCGCCTGTCGCCAGCGCGGCCACCAGCCGCCGAAGGCCGGCAGCACCGGGTCCGCGGCCCACGCCCCGGTCCGTCCCACCACGGCCGCGCCGAGCTCCTCGGCGGTCAGCGGCTCGCCACGCAGCGCGTCGGCGATCGCCGCGAGCACGGCCTCGGCCTGGACGGGGGTGAGGCGCGCCTCGTCGGACGTGCCCGCGCCGGCGCGGGGGACGGCGGACAGGGCCGCGGTCCATAGCGGCAGGTCCTCGGCGGCGAGCAGGTGCACGGTGCCGCGCGGACCGAAGGTCTTGACGAGCGTGCCGTCCTCCCACAGGGCCCGGCGCACGTCCGAGCGGGTCGCCCCGGTCAGCCGCAGCCCCAGCGAGAGCTCCGCGGCGGACATGACCTGGGCGTGGACGCCGCACACCGCCCGTGCCACCGCGGCGGGCCCCTCGGCGGCGGGAGCGACGAGGTGGTGGCGGGCCGTGCGGCGGGCGAGGACCTCAGCGGCCGTGAGGTCGACGGTCACCGGTCCGGTCGGCGGCGCAGCTGCTTGGTGGAGCTGCGCCGCTGCTTGGCCTCGGTACGGCGCCGCACCGCGCCCCGGGACGGGCGCGTGGGTCGGCGGGGACGGGGCGGCGGCGCGAGCGCCTCCTGGAGCTGCTCGACGAGCCGCTCCAGGGCGGCCCTCCGGTTCTGCAGCTGCGAGCGGTGCTCCGCGGCGACGACGGTCAGCACGCCAGCGTTGAGGCGGCCGCCGAGCCGGTCGAGGACGCGGCTCCGTTGGACGTCGGAGAGGGCGGGGGAGCGTGCCACGTCGAACGACAGCTCGACCCTCGAGTCGGTGGTGTTCACGCCCTGACCGCCGGGGCCCGAGGCGCGCGAGAAGCGCCACCGCAGCTCGGCCGGGTCGAGCTGGACGGTGGAGGTGACGCGGACGGGATCGCTCACGCGTCGGCATCCTCCGCCCGGGCAGCGCGGCGCCCGAAGACCAGCGGCGCCACCAGCCACCCGAGGATGATGACCACCAGCACGGCGCCCGCGACCCCGATCGCGGTCGACCGGGCCCCGACGACGTCGAAGATGAGCAGCACGGTGCCGACCACCACCAGGGCGAGCGAGGCGAGCCCGGCGAGCGCGATCGTGTGGCCGGTCCGCACCGTCGTCCTCTTGAGGCGGCGCCCGAAGAGCAGCCGGTGCAGGCTGACCGGGGCGATGACCAGGACGGTGGTGAGGGCCGCGAGCAGGACCAGGGTGAGGTACATGCCGACCTGGACGTCGTCGAGGTCGGCGAAGCGCGGCTGGAACGGCAGGGTGAGCAGGAAGCCCGTGAGCAGCTGGACGCCGGTCTGGGTCACGCGCAGCTCCTGCAGGAGCTCGTTCCAGTTGCGGTCGGCACGTTCGTCGGGCGTCTCGTGGCGGCCCTTGCTCGTCCCGGCCGTCCGATGATCGGCGTCCACCCGTCCCCTCCTCGGTCCTCGACCGCTCCAGCGTAGGACCGGCCGCGTCCGCGAGCGCGGCGGCGTGCCGCGCGGGTCACGCCCGCCCGGCGGCCGGCACCCGCACCACCACGACCGCCGGGGCGCGGTGCAGCACCCCGCGGGCGACCGACCCCAGGCGCACCGCCCGGAGGCCGCGCCTGCCCCGGCTGCCGACCACGACGACGCAGGCCTGGGCCGCGACCGTGACGAGGGCCTCGACCGGGTGCTGACGCGGGAAGAGCGGTTCCACCGGGACGCCGGGGTAGCGTCGCTCCCACGCCGCGAGCTCCGAACGGAAGCGGCCCTGGGTCGTCCTGGTGGCCTCCTGCAGCAGCGTCAGCACGCGGTCGTCGGCGTACGCGGGCGGCACTGACTCGTGCTCGACCGCCAGGACGGCCAGCAGGCCGGTGCCGCGGCGCAGCGCCTCCTCGAAGGCGTACTCCAGCACCTCGGGGGCGTCGCCGGACGGGTCGACGCCGACCGCGACCGGTCCGCCGTCCTCGGGCGCCTGCTCGCGGACCACCAGCACGGGGCCGTGCGCGTGCGCCGCCACCTTCTGCGACACCGACCCGAGCAGCTGGCCGGCGACCCGTCCGAGCCCGCGGGCGCCGATGACCACGATGGCGGCCCGCTCCGAGGCCTCCACCAGGACGACGGCGGGGTCGTCGACGACCACCTGCCCGGTCACGGTCACCCCGCCGTGCTCGGCACGGACCTGGTCGACGGCGTCGGCGACGACCCGTTCGGCCACGGACATGGCCCCGGTCTCCGGGGCGAACTCCCACCCGTGGGCCTGGCTGAGCCATGGGAACGCGTGGACGACGTGCAGCACGGTCCTCCGCCGCCCGGCCTCCCGGGCGGCGAGCTCGAGCGCGCGCGCGGCGCGGGCGGAGCCGTCGACGCCGACCACGACCGCGCCCTCGGGAACGTCCAGTGCGTCCATGGCCCGAGTCTGCCGCCGCCGCCAGGGCGACACGCCGGACTTCGGGCCCCGGCCCCGTGCGCCGGCGGGGCGGCGGCACCGGGGTGGCTAACCTGCCCTGGTGACCACCACCGCGAACCTCACCCGCGCGGAGGCCGCCGAGCGGTCCGACCGCCTCACCGTCCGCGACTACCGCGTCGAGCTCGACCTCGGTGGCGCCCGCGACCTCCGGCGTGCCACCTTCGGCTCCACGACGACCGTCCGGTTCGCGTCGAGCGGGTCCACGACCTTCCTGGACTTCCTCGGCGAAGTGCGCTCCGTCGTCGTCAACGGGCGCGAGCTCGACGCCGCCGCGTGCTACGACGGCGCCCGCATCACGCTGGACGGGCTGGCTGCCGAGAACGAGGTCACGGTCGTCGCGGAGGCGGCGTACTCGCGCTCCGGGGAGGGGCTGCACCGGTTCGTCGACCCCGCCGACGGCGAGACCTACCTCTACACCCAGTACGAGCCGGCGGACTCCCGGCGCGTCATGGCCGTGTTCGAGCAGCCGGACCTCAAGGCGTCCTTCAGCTTCACCGTCGTCGCGCCAACCGGGTGGCGGGTCCTGTCCAACCAGCCCGCGGCCCGGTCGGAGGACCGCGGCGACGGCACCGTGCGCACCTCGTTCGGTCCGACCCCGCCGGTGTCGAGCTACCTCACCGCCGTGGTCGCCGGGCCCTACCACCGGGTGGACGGGCACTGGTCGGGCGTGCTCGCCGACGGCGGCACCCTCGACATCGAGCTCGGGGTGCTGTGCCGGGCCTCGCTGGCCGAGCACCTGGACGCGGAGGAGATCCTGACGGTGACGCGCCAGGGTCTGGACTTCTTCCACCAGCACTTCGGGACCCCGTACCCCTGGGGCAAGTACGACCAGGTCTTCGTCCCCGAGTACAACCTGGGCGCGATGGAGAACCCCGGCTGCGTCACCTTCACCGAGTCCTACGTGTTCCGCTCGGCCGCCACCCGCGCCCAGCACCAGGGCCGCGCCAACACGATCCTGCACGAGATGGCCCACATGTGGTTCGGCGACCTCGTCACCCCGCGGTGGTGGGACGACCTGTGGCTCAAGGAGTCCTTCGCCGACTACATGGGCGCGCACGCCTCCGTCGCCGCCACCGAGTTCACCGGCGCCTGGGTCTCCTTCGCCAACCGGCGCAAGGCCTGGGCCTACACCCAGGACCAGCTGCCCACCACCCACCCCGTGGTCGCGGACATCCCGGACCTGGAGGCGGCGAAGCAGAACTTCGACGGCATCACCTACGCCAAGGGTGCGGCCGTGCTGAAGCAGCTGGTCGCCTACGTGGGCACCGACGCGTTCTTCGCCGGCGCGCGCCGGTACTTCGCCGAGCACGCCTACGGCTCGACGACCCTGCCCGACCTCCTCGCCGCGCTCGAGGCCACCTCGGGCCGCGAGCTGGGGGAGTGGAGCAGGCTCTGGCTGCAGACGGCCGGCACCCCCACCCTGCGCGCGGAGCTCACGACCGGGGGCGAACGGATCGTCTCGCTGGACGTCCACCAGAGCGGCACCGACCCACGAACCGGCCAGGCGGTGCTCCGCCCGCACCGGCTCGCCGTCGGTCTCTACGACCTGACGGAGCCCGACGGCGCGGTCGCCCTGACCCGCACCCACCGGTTCGAGGTCGACCTCACGGGCGAGAGCGCGGGGGTGCCCGGTGCGGCCGGCCTGCCCCGCCCGGCGCTGGTGCTGGTCAACGACGACGACCTCACGTACGGCAAGGTCCGGCTCGACGCCGACTCCCTCGCCACGGTCCGCGAGCACCTCGGGGACCTGCGCGAGCCCCTGGCCCGCTCGCTCGTCTGGGCCGCCCTGTGGAACGCCACCCGCGACGCGCTCCTCCCCGCCGGCGACTACCTCGACCTGGTCCTGCGGCACGGTCCGGCCGAGACCGACAGCGCCGTCCTCGGCGGCCTCACGGTCAACGCCAGCACCGCCGTCGAGCTCTACGCCCCGCCCGCCCTGCGCGACGAGCTCCGGGTACGCCTCGGGCAGGGCTCGTTCGGCCACCTGCGCGACGCCGAGCCGGGTTCCGACGGCCAACTCGTCTGGGCCCGCTCGCTCGCGCGGGTGGCCGCCACCACGCCGGCCGCCGCGCCGCGGCTGCGCGGGCTCCTCAACGGTTCGGAGGCGGTGCCCGGCCTGCCCCTGGACCCCGAGCTGCGCTGGGCGCTGTGGCAGGCGCTCGCCGCCCTCGGCGCGGCCAGCCTCGACGAGCTCGACGAGGAGCTCGCCCACGACCGCACCGCCGACGGCGCCACCCAGCACCTCGCGGCCGTCACCAGCCTGCCCGACGCCGACGTCAAGGCGGCGTCGTGGGAGACGCTGATGACCCCGGGGGCGCTGAGCAACGACCATGTGGACGCCACGCTGACCGGGTTCACCCAGCCGTGGCACCGCGAGCTGACCGCACCCTTCACCGAGCGGTACTTCGACGCCCTCCGCCAGATCTGGGAGCGGCACAGCATCGAGATCGCGAGCCGGCTCGTCCGGCGCCTCTACCCGGGCCACCAGGACGCCGTGGCGGGCCGGGCCCCCCAGGACGACCCGGTCGTGCTGCGCACCACCGCGTGGCTGGAGGAGAACGCCGACGCCCCCGCAGCCCTGCGCCGGCTGGTCGTCGAGGCCCGCGACCAGCTGCTGCGGTCCCTGCGCGCCCAGGAGGCCGCGCGGCCCTGACGCGCCGCCCGACCGAAGGAGAACCCGTGGCCCTCACCCGAACCCTGCTCGTCGTGCTCGCCGGGGACGCCGGCTCGCGGCTCGAGTCGCTGACCGCCCGGCGGGCGAAGCCTGCGCTGCCATACGGCGGGACGCACCGGCTCATCGACTTCACGCTCAGCCACGCCGCCAACAGCGGCATCTCGGACGTCTGGGTGGTCGAGCAGCACCACCCGCTCTCGGTCACCGAGCACCTCGCCGGCGGGCGCCCGTGGGACCTGGACCGCACGCGCGGCGGGCTGCTGGTGCTCGGGCCGGAGCCGGGCGAGCCGGTCGCCGGGACCGCGGACGCGCTGTGGCGGCGGGCCGGCGCGATCCGGGCCCACGAGCCCGAGGTCGTGCTGCTCGCCCCGGCGAGTGCGGTCTACCGCATGGACTTCACCGACGTCGTCGCCCGGCACCTGAGCGCCGGGGCGGCCCTGACGATGGTGACGACCCGCCGCGACGGCGACCTGCCCCTCCGCGGCGTCGTCCAGGTGCAGGAGGGACGGGTCACGGACTACGCGAGCCGGCCGGAGCACCCCCGCGGCGACCTCGTCGCCACCGGGGTGGTCGCGTTCGACCCGGCGGCCCTGCTCGCCGGGCTCGAGGACGTGCGGTCGGCCCGCGGCGCCGACGGCCTCGGCGACCTCGGCGACCACCTGCTCCCTGCGATGGTGGGACGCGGCGCAGCCGTCGAGCAGCGCCACCAGGGCTACTGGGCCGAGGTGGGCACCGTGGAGGAGTACTGGAAGGTCCACATGGATCTGCTCGACCGCCCGCCGTTCGACCTGGACGACCCAGCGTGGCCCGTCACCACCCGCGTCCGCCGTCACGGCGCCGCGCGGGTGCCCGGCGCCGGGCACGTCGAGGACGCGCTGCTCGGGCCCGGCGCCCTCGTCGAGGGCACCGTGCGGCGCAGCGTGCTCGGCGCCGGCGTGCGGGTGGCGGCCGGTGCGGAGGTGGTGGACTCGGTCCTGCTCGACGACGTCCGCGTGGGGCCGGGCGCCGTCGTGCGCCGGTCGGTGGTCGACGAGGGGGCGCGGGTGCGCGGCCGCGCCGAGGTCGGGGGAGCCGCGGAGGGCGACCGTGTCGCGCTGGTCGCGGCCCACGCCGTCGTCCACCCCCGCAAGCGGGTGCCGGCGGGCGGGCGGTACCCGGAGTGACGCGCCCCGCCGGCTGCCGGGCGTGAGCGGCGCCGCGGCGTAGGGTTGACGGTCGCCGGGCACGTGCCCGCCCGCAGGAGGAGAGACGTTTGCCTAAGAAGTGGTCCACCCAGACCGAGCTCGGGAAGCTGTTCGGGCTCACCGCCCGGCAGATCGGCACGCACCTGAGCGAGCTCGGGCTCAAGGACGGCAGCGGCGCCACGGAGAAGGCGCTGGCCGGCGGGCTGGCTGCCGAGCGCACCCTGAAGGACGGCACCCCGTTCTTCGTCTGGCACGGCGAGCAGGTGCCCGTGCTGCTGCGCGAGAAGGGTCTCACCCCGGCCGAGCCGGGCGCGCCGGCGCGCACCGGCAAGACCGCGGTCGCCGTCGACGAGCCGCCGCGCCCCACCGACGGCTACGACAAGGTGATCGCCACCGACGGGTCGGCGCTCGGCAACCCCGGCCCGACCGGCTGGGCGTGGGTGGACCAGACCACGGGCGAGACCGGCTCCGGCGGGCTGCCGCACGGCACCAACAACATCGGCGAGCTCCTCGCGCTGCGCGAGGGGCTGCGCCACGCCGGACCGGACGGGGCCCTGCTGGTCCGGGCGGACTCCCAGTACGTCATCAACATCGCCACCAAGTGGGCCAAGGGCTGGCGCCGGCGCGGGTGGCGCAAGGGGGACGGCAAGGTCCCGGAGAACCTCGAGCTGGTCAAGGAGATCCTCGAGCTGCTC
Source organism: Georgenia sp. EYE_87 (assembly GCF_023148685.1). Classification (GTDB taxonomy): domain Bacteria; phylum Actinomycetota; class Actinomycetes; order Actinomycetales; family Actinomycetaceae; genus Georgenia. The sequence goes on from NZ_JAHXNL010000001.1 coordinate 236,569, forward strand.
GAGGCGCGCCGGGGCCGCACCGACTTCGAGTGGGTCCGCGGGCACACCGGCGACGTGCACAACGAGCGGGCCGACGAGCTCGCCGTCGCGGCCGCGAAGGCCGCCACGACAGGCGGCGCGCCGGTGGGAGCCTCCTCGACCGCGGCCTCCTCGACCTCGGAGCCCTCGGGTGGCGTCGCCTCCGCCGGCGCGACCGCGGCGGGCGGGCCGGACGCCGTCGTGCCGGACACGGAGGAGCCGGTCACGCTCTGGTGACCGGCCACCCCGGCTGAGCGAAGCAGGACCTCGCTGCCCGGCTGCACCGGCGCGGGCAGGACCTCCCCGCCCGGCTACATCAGCGAGGGCATGACCTCGCGCTCGAAGAGCTCGATGGAGTCGGTGGTGTACGCGGCGTCCGCGAAGTAGAAGATGCCGTAGGACATGCCCTGCGCCTTCAGCGCGGACAACTTCTCGACCACCTGCTCGGGAGTGCCATGGGCGGGCATGCCGCGGAAGCCGCGGAGCTGCTTCTCCACGTGGTCCTCGTCCATGTGCGGGCTCAGCCTCGCCACCAGCTCGTCGGTGCGCTCGCGCACCTCGGCCTCCGTGGAGCCGATCAGGACGTTGTAGTTGGCCGATCGCGTGATCTGGTCGAAGTCCGTCCCGACCGCGGCGCAGTGCTCGCGCAGGATGGCGCTCTTGCGGGCGAAGCCCTCGGGCGTGCCGTCGAAGTTGGTGTAACGGGCGTGCTGCGCGGCGATCCGGAGCGTGACCTTCTCGCCGCCGCCGGCGATCCACAGCGGGACCCCGCCCGGCTGGAGCGGCAGCGGACGGCAGATCGCGCCGTCGACGTCGTAGTGCTCGCCGTGGAACGTCGCGACCCCCTGGCGCCACGCCTGCTCGAAGATCTGCACGCCCTCCTCGAGCATCTTCAGCCGCACGCCAGCCCGGGGGAAGCCGTAGCCGTAGGCGCGCCACTCGTGCTCGTACCAGCCGGCGCCGATGCCCATCTCCAGGCGTCCGCCGCTGATGTGGTCGATCGTCGCCGCCACCTTGGCCAGGTACATCGGGTTGCGGTACGCCATGCACGTGCACATCTGGCCCAGCCGCACGCGGTCGGTGCTCGCCGCGAGCCCCGCCATGAGGGACCACGCCTCGTGGGTCGCCTCCTCGCTCGGGACCGGCGTGGTGTGGAAGTGGTCGTAGACCCACACGGACTCCCACAGCTCGCCCGCGTCCGCGCGGCGGGCCAGCGAGACCATGGTCGGCCAGTGCTGGGAGTCGTCGATGCCCGCCAGGTCGAAGCGCCAGCCCTGCGGGAGGAAGAGTCCGAATCTCATGGGCGACAGCGTATGGCGCGCCCGGCGAGGCGGCGCGCCGCGCCGGCTCGGGCGGGCCGCTGGCCCGGGAGTCCGGGCGGGCGCTTCAGCCCGGCAGCCGCGGCCCGTCACTCGCGTGCCGGAGCGGACCGGCCGTGCGGGCGGCGATCCGGCGCCGCACCGCGAGCACGAGCAGGACCACGACGACGACGACGAGGAGCGCCACCAGCGCGGGCAGCAGCACCGAGACCAGCACCAGGGCAACGGAGGAGACGTCCTCCGCGGCGGAGACGACGGGCGCGCCGGCGCCCGCGGTCACGGTGTTGACCGCCGGACGGGCCACGGCCTTGGTGGTGTGGGTGGTGAGCGCGAGCAGCACGCCCAGCACTATCGGTACCCACTGCCAGTCCTGCAGCAGTGAGCCGGGATCGGCGACCGCGGCGGTCTCCGAGGCGGAACCGGCGGCGAAGACGATGCCGCCGGCGGCGGGCCGCACCGCCGTCTGCAGCACGTCGTTGACCGAGTCGACCACCGGGATCTTGTCCGCGACGACCTCGACGGCCAGCAGGACGCCGAGCACGACCAGGGCCGGGGTGCTCTCCAGCCAGCCCCAGCCCGCCGGGAGGGCCAGCAGGTCGGTGTAGCGGGAGAGCAGGCCCAGCCCGATCAGCGGGACGTACGCGTTGAGGCCGGCGGCCATCGCCATCCCGGACCCCGTGAGCAGCTCCAGCACGCGAGCAGGGTCCCACGGCGGGGTGTGCGGCGCTCGGCGCAACGCGCGCGCCGACAACCGCCCCCGGTGACAGCGGCGCCGCATAGGCTGGGGCGGTGAGCACGAGGACGCCCCAGAGCCAGGCGGGCAGAGAGGTCGCCGACCGGGTCTGGACCGTCCCGAACGTGATCTCCGCAGTGCGCCTGCTGCTCGTGCCCGTGTTCGGGGTCCTCATCCTCAACGAGCAGGACGTCGCCGCGCTCGTCGTGCTGGTGGTCGCCGGCGCGAGCGACTGGTTCGACGGCGTGATCGCCCGGCGGTTCAACCAGACGAGCCGTCTGGGGCAGCTCCTCGACCCCGCCGCCGACCGTCTCTACATCTTCGTGACTCTCGTGGGCCTCGCCTGGCGCGATCTCGTGCCGTGGTGGCTGGTGATCGTCATCGTCGCCCGGGACGTCGTGCTGGCGGGTCTGCTGCCGATCCTCACCCGGCACGGCTACGGTCCGCTGCCCGTCCACCTCGCCGGCAAGGCCGGGACCTTCGCGCTGATGTACGCCTTCCCGCTCCTCCTGCTCGCCGGCGTCCCCGGGACGGTGGGGGTGCTGGCCTGGACCTTCGGGTGGGCCAGCGCCTGGTGGGGCGTCGGGCTGTACTGGTTCGCCGCCCTGCTCTACGTGGAGCAGGTGGTCCGCATCGTGCGCCAGGACCGCGGTCGCACCCGCCCATGAGCCACACCCACCCCCGCGACGACGCCGGCGCGCCGGGCGCGGCCGGGACGGGTACGGCCACCAGGCGACCCGACGAGTCGATGTCGCTCCTCCGCGAGCTGCTCGAGAACCCGCTCGACGCCGGGTACCGCGAGCTCGCCTCCCGGCCCGCCGGGCCGGACCGGAAGGTTCCCGGGTGGCGCCGGGGGGTCGTGCTCGTGCTGTGCGCCGTCATCGGCATGGGCGGCGTCTGGGCCGCGCGCGAGCTGCGGGGGCCGCAGTCGGGGATGCTCCCGGCCCGCGCCCTCCTCGTCGAGCAGATCAACGAGCGGGCGGCGGAGGGGGAGGAGCTGCGCGCGGCCAACGCGGAGCGCAACGCGGAGATCACCGCCCTGCGGGACGCGGCCCTCTCGGGCGCCGACGCGGACCTGCTGGCCAGGGTGACGGCACTGGGTGCGGCGTCCGGGCAGGTGGGCGTGCGCGGGCCCGGGATCGTCGTCGAGCTGGAGGACTCCGACGCGGCGCGCCTCGGCGTCGCCGGCGCGGAGGACGAGCGGGTCACCGACGTCGACCTGCAGGTGCTCGTGAACTCGCTGTGGGCGTCTGGGGCCGAGGCGATCTCCGTCGACGGGCACCGGCTCGGCTCGACCAGCGCGATCCGGACGGCGGGGGAGGCCATCCTCGTGAACCTCGACCCGGTGGTCTCGCCGTACGAGGTGGAGGTGGTCGGCGACCCGACCGAGCTGCAGACCCGGCTCGCCCGCAGCCCCGCGAGCACCCACCTGGGCGTGCTGCGGAGCAGCTACGGCATCCGCGTGGACATCAGGGCCGCCGACGAGCTCGAGCTCGAGGCGCTGCCCCAGCTCACCCCGCGCCTGGCGGAGCCGCTCACGTCCGAGGACGGCGGCGCGGGCGTTTCGAACCCGGCGCAGGATGTGAAACCCTCGGGTGACGGCACGGGGGCCGCCCGGGGACGGGCGTCGGAGGGGGAGGTGGGCTGAGTGCTCGCTCTGCTCGGACTCGCACTGGGGGTCGTCGCCGGCGTCCTGCTCGACCCCACGGTGCCGAGCTTCTTCCAGCCCTATCTGCCGATCGCCGTCATCGCCGCGCTCGATGCGCTCTTCGGGGGCCTGCGCGCCCGCTTCGACGGCGTGTTCAACGAGCGCGTCTTCGTCGTCTCCTTCGTCTTCAACGTGCTCGTCGCCGCGTTCATCGTCTGGCTCGGGGACCAGCTGGGCGTCGGGACGCAGCTGAGCACCGCCGTCGTCGTGGTGCTCGGCATCCGCATCTTCTCCAACGTCGCGGCGATCCGCCGGCACGTCTTCCGCGCATGAGCTCTGCGCGTCCGGACCAGACCTCGGCAGGCGACAGGCAGGCCGAGCGTGACGACCCGCCCACGACCCCCGACGCGGCGGAGCGCCCGACCCACGAGCGGTGGCGGTCCCTGCTGGTGCCCCGTCTCACCCTGGGGCACGTCGCCGTCGCGCTGCTCTGCGCGGGCCTCGGCTTCGCCGTCGTCGCCCAGGTCCGCCAGACGCAGGAGGACGTGCTGTCGGGCATGCGGCAGGACGATCTGGTCAGGCTCCTCGACGAGCTCACCCAGCGCAACGCCGACCTCTCCGAGGAGCAGGAGGAGCTGCGCCGCGACCTCGCCGAGCTCCGCTCGAGCACGACGTCCCGCGAGGCCGCGCAGGAGGCGGCGGAGATCCAGGCCCGCACCCGGGGCGTCCTGGCGGGCACGCTCCCCGTGCACGGGCCCGGCATCCGGGTGGAGATCGAGGACCCGGGCGGCGGTGTGCGCGCGCAGGTGTTCGTGACCATCCTGGAGGAGCTGCGCAACGCCGGCGTCGAGTCGGTCGAGCTGTCCGGTCAGCGCCTGACCGCCAGCAGCTGGATCCTCGACGGGCCGGAGGGCGGGCTCGTGGTGGACGGCGTCGTGGTCGAGAGTCCGTACGAGTGGCTCGCCATCGGCGATCCGGCGACCCTCTCGGTGGCGCTCGACATCCCGGGCGGCGCCCTCGCCTCCGTGCGCAACGCCGGCGGCGAGGTGACCGTGACGGAGGACGAGGACATCGAGATCACGGCGACGAAGCAGCTGACCGAGCCCGAGCACGCCACCCCCGTGCCGCCCGAGGAGGCGGACGGATGAGCGGCTCGTCCGACAACCACCGGCCGTTGACCCCTATTGTTGCTCCTAGGACGGCGGCCGAGAGCCGGACGACGACGATGCAGGAGGTAGCCCTATGACCACCCCGCAGCGACCGGACCGCCCGGGAGAGGGCGGCGAGGGCGAACGCCACGACGTGACCAGCACGGCCCGGTTCGGTGCCATCGGTGCCGAGACCGAGAGCGAGCTGACGTTCCAGGGGCTCAGCAGCGACGACGCGGCGGCCGTCGAGGCGCTCCCGCCCGCCTCCGCGCTCCTCATCGTCCAGCGCGGCCCCAACGCCGGTGCCCGGTTCCTTCTCGACGCCGAACGCACCACCGCCGGCCGTCACCCGAGCTCGGACATCTTCCTCGACGACGTGACCGTGTCGCGCAAGCACGCCGAGTTCCTCACCGAGGACGGCGGCTTCTCCGTGCGCGACGTGGGCAGCCTCAACGGGACCTACGTCAACCGTGAGCGCATCGACACCGCGCGCCTGCGGGCGGGCGACGAGGTGCAGATCGGCAAGTACCGCCTGACCTACCACCCCAGCCCCAACCGCGGCGCCGCCCCGGCAGGTGCTGGCCAGCGGTGAGCCCTGCAGCACGACGTCGGCCTGACGCCGCGCACGCGGCCGCGCCACCGGCGAGGTCGAGGAACGAGGCGCCGCTCAGCTGGCCCCAGGAGGTCTCGCACGAGCCGTCGATGAGCATCGGCGCCGTCCTTGCCGTGCTCAAGCCGGAGTTCCCGGCCGTGACCATCTCGAAGCTGCGGTTCCTCGAGGAGCAGGGCCTCGTGACCCCGCGCCGGACCGGGTCCGGCTACCGGATGTACTCTCGGGCCGACGCCGAGCGGATCCGGTTCGCCCTCACGGCGCAGCGCGACAGCTACCTGCCGCTGCGGGTGATCCGGGAGCAGCTGGCCGACCTGGACGCCGGGCGCGAGGTCGAGCAGTCCGCGCACGCCCGGGTCGTCACGCGCGACGGCGAGCTCGTGCGTCCCGCCACGGGCGCGCGGGTGAGCGCCAAGGAGATCTGCGAGCTCACCGGTGCGACCGAGGCCGAGCTCGACGAGATGGCACAGGCCGGGCTGGTCCTGGCCGACACGCGAGGGCGGTTCCCGGGCCGCTCCGTCCAGGTGGTCCAGGCCGTCCTGGCGCTCGGGCGCCACGGCATCAGCGCCCGTCACCTGCGCACGGTCCGCACGAGCGCGGAGCGGGAGGCCGACGTCATCGACCAGGTCGTCGCCCCGACGCGCGCGCAGCGCTCGGGCGCGGCGCGGGAGCGCAGCGCGGCCCAGGCGGGCGAGCTCGCCGAGCTGTACGTGACGCTGCACGCGGAGCTCCTCCGCTCCGCCGTGGACCGGCTCGGCTGAGACACGCCGGATTGGTCGGACCGGTCGTATTCCGTGAGCGAGGTGCCCCCGCGGGACGTACCGTTGCGGCATGCGCGAGATGGTGGTGCTCGGCGTGAGGGTGAGCGTTCCCGGGAACGAGGTCGTCGTGGTGCTGGGCGAGCCCGGCGGCACCCGCGTGCTGCCCATCGTCATCGGACCGCGCGAGGGCGCGGCGATCGCGTCGGCGCAGGCCGGCCTGGTCCCGCCGCGCCCGCTCACGCACGACCTGCTCGTCTCCATCCTCGACCACCTCGGGGTCGGGGTGAAGGAGGTGCGCGTGACGCAGGTGGTGCACGGGATCTTCCACGCCGAGCTCGTGCTGAGCGGCGGTCAGGTCATCGACGCGCGGCCCTCGGACGGGATCGCGATCGCGCTGCGTGCCCACTGCCCGGTGCTGTGCGACGAGACGCTGCTCACGCTGGCCGGTGTGCCGATGGAGGAGGCCGGTCTCGACGAGGCGGACGAGGAGGCTGTGCACGGGACGGCGCAGGCCACCCCGGAGGTCATGGAGGAGTTCCGGACCTTCCTGGAGGGGGTCGAGCCGGAGGACTTCGCGACCGGCCCGCAGGGCACCAGGAGCGCGGGCTCGCCGGACGAGCCGGACGAGCGCTGAGGCTGCCGCCTCCGCGGTCCCACACCGCCTTCCCTCGGTCCGCACCGCCAGGCGCTCCGGTGCGGCGGCGCCCGGGGAAGCGGTGCCGACCCTCAACCTCCGGTCGAGAGTGAGACACGCGCGGATGACACGCCGCATCCGTTTGCGGTGCGCCTCGTTGACCAGGTACCGGCGCGGCCATAGCGTGGCACCATCATGAGGAACGAGCGGTATCCTCGGACGGAAGCGGCGAGAGCGGCAGTTCGAGGGATCGCGGACGAACGGAGAACCCTGTGAGCGGCACTGATGCGACGGCCGGCGCCGTCCCCGGCGTCCCCCAGCGGGCCCAGGGCATGCTCTTCGGTGACACGCTGCCAGACCTGGACCAGGACACCGGCTACCGCGGTCCGACCGCCTGCCGGGCCGCCGGCATCACGTACCGCCAGCTCGACTACTGGGCGCGCACGGGGCTCGTGGAGCCGAGCATCCGGGGCGCGAAGGGCTCCGGCAGCCAGCGCCTCTACAGCTTCCGCGACATCCTCGTCCTGAAGGTGGTCAAGCGTCTGCTCGACACCGGGGTCTCGCTCCAGCAGATCCGCAGCGCCATTCAGGCCCTGCACGAGCGCGGCGTCGAGGACCTCGCCCAGATCACGCTCATGAGCGACGGCGCCTCGGTCTACGAGTGCACGTCCGCCGACGAGGTGATCGATCTCGTGCAGGGCGGCCAGGGGGTCTTCGGCATCGCCGTCGGCCGGGTCTGGCGCGAGGTCGAGGGCGACCTTGCCCAGCTCCCCACCGAGCGGGCGCACGAGGAGGAGGACCTCACCGTGGAGGACGAGCTCGCCCGGCGGCGAGCCGCCCGCAACGCCGGCTGACCCGCCCGCCCTGGACGCCCCGACCCCGCGGTCGGGGGCGTTGCTGTGCCTGCCGCCGGAGCCTCCGCCGCTCGAGGACGTCGTGGACGACCAGGTTGACCCGCGAGAGCACACTGCGCCCTGGCCCCGCGTGGCCCTGAGCCCCTAGGCGTCCGGGCAGTCCGTCGCCGTGGCGCCGCCGTCCGGCGCGCCCCCTGCCGCCACCCACGTCCTCCACAGAGCGCGCGACCTGCCGCTCTCGTCGTCCCAAGCCTCGGCGCAGTCGGCCGAGTAGAGACCGGCCACGTCGACCAGGCCGTCCGAGCTCTCGAGCCGGAGGTCGAGGAACAGGTCCGCGCCCGCCGGCACGACGCTCCGCGCGGCGTGGTGCCCCACGCTCATGACGACGTCGTCGCCCGCGCGGCTCTCCAGCTCCCCCTCCGGCGTCGACCACAGCGCGTGCGGGGCGACCGTCACGTCGACCGAGATGTACCAGCCGGTGAGGTCGGCGCCGAACCCGCTGACGTTCACGTGGACGTCCGAGCCGCCGGACCAGCCCGCGGGCACCGGCCGGCGGAGGTAGGCGTCGGCCAGGGCGACGAGCTCGGCCGGCGCATCCGCCGGGACCCGGAGCGAGCGGGAGTCGGTCGGCCGGTCCGGGTCGTGGTCGCCGTAGGACCTGACCGCGAGGTCCGTCCGTTGCCGGGTGTCGGGCAGCTGCGTCGCCAGGGCCTCGCGGACCCGGTTCAGGGCCCGGCCGGGCGCACCCGGGCCGAGCGCGACGTCGATCGAGCGGCGGTACCGGGCGTCGACCGCGCTGTCGGAGACGGTGATACTCGCCCCCTCGAACCCGTGCTGCTCGAGGACGGCCATCGCCCGGGTCTCGTCGGACAGGGCGCCGAGCATCGTGGCCGGGCCGTGCGCGTACAGGTCCAGGCGTCGGTCCTCCTCGCCCCAGCCGAGGGAGACGATGAGGTCGGTGTCCCGGTACCCGGAGCCCTCCACCAGCTCCCGGGTGGCGTCGATGACCGGGGCGGTCGCGAGGGCATGGGTACCGGCGTCGAGATAGAGGTCGATGCTCAGGTACTCGTGGTCGCCGGGGCTGTGCCGCACGCGGGACTGGGCGACGCCGGGCACGGCCGCGAGCTGCTCCTGCAGCTCCGCGGTGGTGGCGTCCTCGGTCGGGAGGGCGCTCGGCTCGCACGCCGTCAGCCCGGCGGCCGCGGTGAGCGCGGCGGCGAGCGCGACGGCCGCGCGGGAACCAAGCACGTGGGAAGGGTATCCGGATGACTCTGCACGGAAGGTGACGGCGGGGGCCCGCCGGCGTCGGGCCCGCCCGGGATGGTCGACGGCGGATCCGCCGACGCCGGCGCACTCCGTGATCGCCGAGGGCGGACCCGCCGCCGGCATGCCGGGGGACCCGGCGGTGTTGAACGGACATGACGGATCCGCTCGACGCCTACTCCGAGGTGGTGACCACGGTGGCCGCCGCCCTCCAGCCGAAGGTGCTGACGGTGCTGGTCCGCAGCCGACGGGGGAGCGCCACCGGCTCCGCGGTGGCCTTCACGGACGACGGTCTGCTGCTGACGAGCGCGCACGTCGTCGAGGGCGTCACCGGGGGAGGGGTGGTCGCCGCCGACGGCGAGGAGGCCCCCTTCGACGTCCTCGGCGCGGACCGGCTCTCCGAGCTGGCGGTGCTGCGGACCCGGCCCGGCCTCGCCAGCCCCGCGGAGCTCGGCGACGCCGACACGCTGCGTGTGGGCCAGCTCGTGGTCGCCGTCGGGAACCCGATGGGCTTCGCCGGCTCGGTGACGGCCGGCGTGGTCAGCGCGCTCGGACGCTCGCTCCCGGTGCGCACCCCGCGAGGCGCGCACTCGATCGACGACGTCATCCAGACCGACGCCGCCCTCAACCCGGGCAACAGCGGCGGTGCCCTGGCGGACTCAACCGCCACCGTCGTCGGGGTGAACACGGCCGTGGCAGGCGTCGGGCTGGGCCTGGCCGTGCCCGTGAACTCCACCACGCGGCGGATCCTCGCCGAGCTGATCAGCACGGGCCGGGTGCGGCGCGCCTGGCTCGGCATCGGCGGGATCACCCTCGCGGTGCCACCGGCGCTGGCCGAGCGGCTCGGCCGACGCACCGGCCTGCACGTCACCGAGGTCGTCCCGGGCAGTCCGGCCGCCACGGCCGGCATCTACCTCGGGGACATCGTCATCGCCGCGGGGGAGCACCCGGTGCGGAAGGCCCAGGATCTGCAGCGCCTCATGCTCGGGACCGCCGTGGACCGGCCGTTCCCGGTCACCGTCTACCGGCGCGGGGCGCTCGTCGACGTCGTCGCCACCCTGGGCGAGCTCATCGCGTGAGGCGCCGGCGGACGGCCGCCGGCCCCGGGCGGGACGGTGACCGCCGGTCGGTTCCCGGCCCGGGTGCGGGTGCGGGCTGCGATAGGTTGGCCGGGTGTCCCATCCCCGGAGTCTGCTGACGCTGCTCGACCTCTCGCGTCCCGACCTGGAGTCGCTCTGGCTCGCCTCGGCCGGCTGGAAGAGCCAGCGCGCGCGGCGCCGCCTGCGCTTCGCGGACCGGCGCGTGGCCACGATCTTCGACGCCACCAGCTTCCGGACGAGGCTCGCGTACGACACCGCGATCGACGCCGTCGGCGCCCACCGGGTCGACGTGCCGCTCGTGCTCGGCCAGCGGGAGCCGGTCAGCGACACCGCCGCCATCCTCTCCGGCGCGGTCGACGCGGTCGTGGTGCGCGCGCGTGACCACGCCGCGGTGTGCGAGCTCGCCCAGGTCTGCGAGGTGCCGGTCATCAACGCGATGACCGACGGCGGGCACCCGGTCGAGGTCTTCTCGGAGGCGTACACGATCTTCGAGCGACGCGGCCCGCTCAACGACATCACCCTGACGTTCGTCGGGGAGGACTCGAACGTGCTGCGGTCGTGGTGCGAGCTGACGGTGCCGTTCGCCCTCCAGGTGCGCCAGGTGTGCCCGCCCGGGCACGGGCTGCACGAGGACTTCCTCGCCGAGCTGGCCGGGCACGGGCAGCGGGGGAGCGTGAGCGTCGGTCACGACCTCGCGGAGGCGGTCGCCGGCGCCGACGTCATCTACACCGACGTCTGGCCGACGTCCGCCCGCACCCCCGGGCGACGGCGCACGGCCTTCGAGCCGTACCGCGTCACCACCGACGTGCTGGACGAGGCGGGACCGGACGTGATGCTGATGCACGTGATGCCGGTCCACCGCGGGGACGAGGTCACCGCGGAGGCCTTCGACGACCCGCGCTCGGTCACCTTCGCCGCCAAGCGGAACCTGTCGTCCACGCACGCCGCGATCCTGGAGTGGGTCCTGGGCGGCTGAGGTCCCCGATGTCAGTCCTCCCTGACATGCTCTCGCACAGTCGTTCGAACAGCCGGTTCGGACGTCCGGAGAGCAGGGGAGTGACCCATGTCCGTGGACAACGGTGTGCGCACGCTGGAGATCGAGCTGGCCAGTCTGGCGCAGGACCTGACCGCCCCGGGGCCGCACGAGTGCGTGCTGTGCTACGTCAACCGGATGCTCGTGCAGTTCGGCTGCGACACCTCGCTGCGTTGGACCCGACGGTGGCGAGCCCTGCAGGCGCCCCGTGCGACGCAGCTGGAGCGGCGCATCGGCCGTGACGGCGCGTTCTGCGACTGCGAGCTGTTCACCAACGGGTGGGACGTCACCGTGGCGGTCGAGCACGACCCGAGGACGGGAGAGGACCGCTGGCCGGACGACGTCCGCGGATGCCGCGGGGTGCGCAACGGCACGACGCAGCCGTGCACGCTCTGGGCGCGACGTGCGCCGCAGCGCTGGCCGGTGCGGCGGCGCAGCGACTGGGACTGACACGGGTGCAGTGCCAGCCGTTGTCCGCGGCGAGGTGCTGTCATGCTGCCGCGCGGCCTCCGACGGGCGGTGGGACGGCCCGGCCTGTCGGCGTCACAGTCCCGGTGCAGACCGTCGTGCCCGGTTGGCCTCGCGGTTGACCGCCCAGGCGTCGGCCACCGGGCCGAGGTGGCCGAGCTTGTCGGGGTTGATGACGGCGCGGATCGCCTGGACCTGCCCGTCGAGCACGTCCAGCGTCAGCGTGCTGATCACCTTGCCGTCGCGGTCCCGGAAGATCGCGCCCGGCTGGCCGTTGAGCTGGTGCGGTTCCACCTCTCCACCGATGCTGAACAACCAGGGGAGAGTGGCGGCCAGCACCCGCGCCACCTTCTCGGCGCCGAAGATGCCGGCGCCCCACTGCGGGGCCTTGCCGCCGCTGTCCCCGACCATCTGGACGTCGGCGGCCAACAGCTCCCGCAGGCTCTCGACGTCGCCCTCCCGCAGCGCGTCGAAGAAGCGTGCCGCCAGCTCCTCCCGGTCCCGGCGGTCCGCCTCGAACCGTGGGCGGCCGTCGTCCATGTGGCGGCGCGCCCGCACCGCGAGCTGACGGCACGCAGCCTCGGACCTGCCCACGGCCGCGGCGACCTCGGGGAAGCTGAAGCCGAACACCTCGCGCAGCACGAACACCGCCCGCTCGAGCGGGCTGAGCCGCTCGAGCAGCAGCAGGGCAGCCATCGACACCGAGTCGGCCAGCTCCGCCGACCGCGCGGGGTCCTCGTAGGGGTCGGTGACCAACGGCTCGGGGAACCACTGACCGACGTACTGCTCCCGCCGGGAGCGGGCGGAGCGCAGCACGTCGATCGAGATTCGGGTGACCACGGCCGAGAGGAAGGCCTTGGTCGAGGTGGGCACCGTCGTGGTGGCCTCGTAGCGCAGCCAGGTCTCCTGGACCGCGTCCTCGGCCTCGCTCACGCTGCCGAGGATCCGGTACGCGATCGCGAAGAGCAGCGGACGCAGTCTCTCGAACTCCTCGGCTCGGTTCGCACGGTCTCCCGCTCGACGCCCAGACTCCTCGGCTCGGTTCACACGCGCTCCTTGTCGAGGCCCTGGCTCCTGGGCTCGGCTCCGGCCAGCTCCTCCCTGAAGCCCTGGCGCCAGGAGGGGTAGCGCAGCACCCAGCCGAGCTCCCGCTTGGCCTTGGCGTTGGAGAAGCCGCGGCCCTCGGTCATCATGCCGACCACCATCTCGCCGGCCAGCAGCCGGGCCAGCCACGCGGGAACCCGGCGCGGCGGCTTCGCCCCCGCGCACTCGGCCAGGTAGGGCAGCCACTCGCTCGCCGGGGCGGGCTCGTCGTCGACGATGTTGAACACGCCTCTCGATCTCTGCTCCACAGCCAGGACGGTAGCGCTCGCGGCGTCGTCGACGTGGACCCACGAGAGGTAGCCGGTGCCACCGCCGACGAGCGGGAACAGTCGTCTCCGCACCAGGTCCACCTGGTCGTCGTTGGCGCCCGGGCCGTAGAACCCGCCGTAGCGCAGGACCGCACCGCCCGCCCGGAGCACCGCGTCCTCGAGGTGGGTGATCGCCTTCGTCCCCTCGATCACCTCCAGCGGGTCCTCCTCGGTCTTGACCCATCCGCCGCTGCGGGCGCCGTTCATGCTCGCGTGGCCCTGCGCGACGACGTGGAAGACGCCGGTCGCCTCGGCGGCGGCCAGCAGGTTGTCGGTCCCCGCGCTGCGGAGCTCGTTGGTGACGGCGAAGAAGCGGTCGGCCCGCTTCAGGTCGGGCCGGCCCGCGTGCGCCGTAGACAGGGCCGTCATCTGATTCACGATCACGTCCGGCCGTGCGGCGGCGACGGCCTGGCCCACCGCTGCCGCATCCCGCCCGTCCATCACCACGCCCTCGGCACCGAGCTGCTCGAGCAGCCCGAGCTTGCGTGCGCTCGTCGTCGTCGCCGTCACCTGATGGCCACGGGCCACCAGCTGGGGCACCAGCCGCCTGCCGATGACGCCGGACCCGCCTGCTACGAACACCCGCATGATCGTCCTCCTCGCTTCGCGATGTCTGTCGGGCCCGAACGAGACAGCCCGACGTTTTCTGTCACTCCCGAGACGAGACAGCCGGCCCGTCTGTGACACGAGCTCGCCCGGTTGCGGCCAGCTCCTCCCTGAAGCCCTGGCGCCAGGAGGGGGAGCGCAGCACCCAGGTGAGGTCGGACTTGGCCTTTGTGCGCCGTTCCAGCTGGCGTAGCCCTGCGCGGTGACGTTGGACACGCCGGCCGCCTCGACGGCGGCCAGCAGGTGGTCCGTCGCTCTCGGTGCGCAGGCGGTTGGTGACGGCGAACCACCGGTCCGAGTGCTTGAGGTCGGGCTTGCCGGCAGGGATCCGTGAGATGGCCGTCATCTCGTTCACGATCGCGTCCGGGCGGGCGGCGGCCACCGCCTCGCCGACCGACGCCGGGTCCGGGCCGTCCATGACGACGGCCTCGGCGCCCAGATGCTCGAGCATCCCCAGCCTGGCCGGGGACGTCGTCGCGGCCGTCACCTGGTGGTCCAGCGCCACGAGCTGCAGCACCAGGCGCCTCCCGAGGACCCCGGACCCGCCTGCCACGAACACGCGCATGATCCTCACCTTCCGCTTTCGTCCGGCTCTCGTCCCTGGGAGGAGACAACCGGGCCCGCTGCGACACGTCGCGTGCGGAGTGCCCACGCCCGGAGCTCCGGACACGGTGGACTGCGACGAGGCCGGGGCCGGATGCGGGAGGCGGGTGGAGGTCGCTCAGCGGCGGAGGGAGGCGTTGAGCCGCGCGGCCTGACGGGTGAGGTGCTCGCGCTCGGGCAGGTTCGGCGCCGACCGGGCCGCCTCGGCGTAGAGCCGGGCCGCGGTGGCGGCGTCGCCGTCGCGTTCGTGCAGGTGCGCCGCGACGGCGGCGTAGCGGGGCAGGGACGGGTCGAGCTCCGCCAGCGCGGCGAGACCGGCTCGCCCGCCGTCGGCCTCGCCGACCGCGACGGCCCGGTTGAGCCGGGCGACCGGGCTGCCCGTCAGGCGCACCAGTTCGTCGTACCACTCGACGATCTGCACCCAGTCGGTCTCCGCCGCCGTCCGGGCGTCGGCGTGGAGGGCGGCGACGGCGGCCTGAGCCTGGAACTCGCCGAGGCGGTCGCGCGCGAGCGCCTTCTGGAGCACGTCGACGCCCTCGGCGATCATCCGGGTGTCCCACAGGCTGCGGTCCTGCTCGGCGAGGGGCACCAGGCTGCCGTCCGGGCGGGTGCGGGCCGGGCGGCGGGCGTGGTGGAGCAGCATGAGCGCGAGCAGACCCGCGACCTCCTCGTGCTCGACCCGCGCCGCCAGCTCCCGGGCGAGCCGGATGGCCTCGGCGGCGAGGTCGACGTCGCCCGAATAGCCCTCGTTGAAGACGAGGTAGAGGACCCGCAGCACCGTGGCGACGTCGCCCGGCCGGTCGAGGCGGACGCCGGCCACGGTCCGCTTGGCGCGACTGATGCGCTGCGCCATGGTCGCCTCCGGGACGAGGTAGGCCTGAGCGATCTGCCGCGTGGTGAGGCCCGCGACCGCGCGGAGCGTCAGCGCGACGGCGGAGGCGGGTGTGAGGGAGGGGTGCGCGCACAGGAAGTACAGCCAGAGGGTGTCGTCGACCTCCGCGCCCGGCCCGGGGACCGGCTCGGTCCCGGTGCGCACCTCACGCCGGCGCCGGGAGTTCTCGGCCCGGGCGGCGTCGAGAAACTTCCGCCACGCGACGGCGACCAGCCAGCCCTTGGGATCCCGTGGCGGGGCGTCCGGCCATACCCGCAGCGCCTCGAGCAGGCTGTCCTGCACGGCGTCCTCGGCCGCCGCGAAGCTGGCTCCGCGGCGGACGAGGACGCCGATCACCGCGGGCGTCAGCGTCCGCAGCAGGACCTCGTCCACCAGGTGTCACTCCGTGACGGTCGGCGGGGCCGCAAGGAACGGGCGGACCTCGAGCCACTCGTGGATCGGGCGGCCGCCGGCGCCGGGGGCCGCGGACAGTTCGCCGGCGAGCTGGAGCGCACGCTCGTAGCTCTCCACGTCGATCACCATCCACCCGGCGATGAGGTCCTTGGTCTCCGCGAACGGGCCATCGGTGACCGGCGGCCGGCCCTCGCCGTCGTAGCGGACGAAGGTGCCCTCGGGGGAGAGGGCCTGCCCGTCGACGAACTCGCCGGTCTCCTCGAGCCGGGCGGCGAAGTCGGCCATGTACTGCATGTGGGCTGAGATCTCCTCGGGCGTCCACCGGTCCATCGGCACGTCGTTGACCGCCGCCGGGGCGCCGCGGTAGTGCTTGAGCAGCAGGTACTTGGCCATCGTTCTCGCTCCTTCGTGCGGTACGGCCCATTGTGGCCGTTCTCGATACCAGGACGGAGCCGGGGAGCGGTTCTCGACATCCCCGCGGCCGGGAATCCTCCGCTGCCGCCTCGGTCGCCCGGGTGGCGTCAGAGCTCGGCGACGAGCCTGATCCACTCCGGCGTCACCCGGCCGGCGCGGGCGTCGGCGACGACCCGGCGCCCCGCGGTGGACACCTCGGCGGGGGAGACGTCGATGACGTCGCCGTACGAGGCATCCGCGATGCGCCGCGCGAGCGGTGCGGCCGGGCGGGCGTGGCGCTCGATCCGCACGAGCCACACCTCCATCCGCCGTCCGCCCGTGACGAACCGCAGCACCGCGGTCGCCGGCCGCCTCGATGTCATCGTCGCACTCGCTCCCACCGCGCATCACCTCGACATCGAGTGTGCGGCGAGCGCGAGCCTGCCGCCACCCGGCCGGGCACCATCGTCCGAAATTTTGAAAGGGTCTGGCTGGTCCGGGGGCTCCTGGACCGTTGTTGTCGAAGCCAAGGGCTCTCCGTGTCTTCCGGCGGGTCGACGGGTTCGACCGCATCGCGATCTCGGCGCGGATTCGTCGCCCGGGTCGTGGTTCGAAGAGAACGGGACCTGCGTGAGCTCGACACCGTGCTCACAGATCACGGTCACTCGTACGCACGGAGGATGACGATGGCAGCGGGGGAGCGGCCGGACGGGATGCCGGTGGTCTCGGCCGCAGGGGACTTCGAGGCGTCGATCTACGTTCTCGCGTGACGGCGTGGTTTGCCGACCGTCGGCTGCTGGGAGCTCCCGCGTATACGCCACTCGATGTGTCCGATTGTGTGGAACTTTCTACCCATGTCCTTAGACGTGTACTTCCAACGGTTCCGCGATGGTGACGCAGGGTCAGGCGGTGGCGACCGAATGCGCGAGGTTCTCGAGCTGCTCATCGTGCGTGAGGAGTCGGAGGGTGGCCCTGCCCTGGTGGAGTACGGCGACGGTTCCGCCGATGTCTACCTCCATGATGACGGCATGATGGCCAACCACATCTCTGGCGACCAGCCATGGGAACTGCTGGTTCGAGGAGCACGGGCGGCGGGGTGGGTGATCGTGCCGGTCGGCTGCCCAACATGCCTGACCGACGAGGGGCAGCGCGCGCGCCTGCCGACGGAGCTCGAAGATGCCGTCGTCCTGGTCGGTACGGGAGAAGAACTGCGTCGGGTAATCCTCGCCTCCTGACGAGCTCGAGTGAGCAGCGCACCGGCCTGACGTGACGTCGGCACGACAGCAGCGCTCGAGCTCGACAGTCGGGGAGTGCAGAACCGTGCACGCGGCGGCCTTCTGCGCACTGCAGGTCCGTCGGTGCATCCGCTGGATCGCTCTCGATCTGACATAATGTCCATTATCGGATATCAAGGGACGGGAGTCGAAGCCGCTGCGTTTCCACGGCCATCGGTAGCCTCCATCCATGAACTGCGTGACGCCGTCGACTGAGATGCATGACGCCGCAGGTCGAGCGCCCGAAAGCCGCGCTGGCCGGCGTCCCTCAGCCCTGGGGCTCAGTCACGTGGCGTTCGTGGTTCGAGACCTGGATCGGATGGCGACCATCCTGACCCGAGTGCTGGGTGCTCGTCAGGTGTACGACAGTGGAGACAAGACCTACTCGCTGTCACCGGAACGATTCTTGGTGGTGAAGGCGAAAAGTCCGCATGGGTCGCGATCATGCAAGACGAGCGCGATGTCGCCCGGTCATACGATCACGGAGCGTTTCGGGTCGCCGCGGAGGACCTTGAGGCATACCGGCAGGCGATCGAGTCTCTAGGCCTCGACGTTCGCGAAAGGCGGTCAAGCGTTGAAGGTGAAGGCGAGTCGCTGTACTTCCACGACGAAGATGGGCATCTCTTCGAGCTAGGTGCGAGAGCCTCAAGGCAGTGGGTGCCAGGTTCCCTGGACAATCTCCTCGAGCTGCAAGGCGCTGTCGGGGGCCTGTGCGGTCGAGATAGTCACGAACCAGCCGTCTACGCCCCTGGTTACGGACCTCCAAGCGCCGTCGTCAACGCGGCACCTGATCTCTGCCACCGCCGACCGGCGGATGACTGCGTAGTGGTACCTGGGTCCCCGATGTGAGTGCTCGTAGGCACACCCGACCTCGGTGACCTCCGGGTTGAGGGTGGAAACCAGGGAGGTCAGATTCATATGGCGACGCTTTCCCGCAATTGCGAAGAACAGGTGAGTAACTGCCCACTCCCGACTGGAGGGCACCGCAACCAGGACGAACGACGCGTCGCCATCCGTGGCCTGGGCGAGCACACCGGGCACATCATCGCGGCCGTCGTCGGCCAGCTTTGACCATGCGCGGATGATGTCGGTGCGGGAGGCGACGTCGGCGGCCAGCTCCAGGCCTGCCGGCTCGGGCTGGGCGGCCAGGCGCACGTGAAGGGCGCGCCAGCGCCCATGCGTCCGCGTCGAAACGAGCATGACGTTCCGCGCGATGCCGAACAGCCACGGCCGTACCTCTGGTGGCGCCTCGTCAAGGCGGCGCCAGGCCACGAGGAACGCCTCGGCGACGACGTCCTCCACCTGGGCCGGAGGCAGGCGCCGGCGCACGAACCGCTCAAGGTCGGCGCGGTGGTCGCGATAAAGACGCGTGAACCTGTCAGCGTCAGACATCCACACACCACCTCGTGCTCGGCGAACCAGCCCCTACACCCTTCTACATTGCCGGGAAGCAGCCGTCCGTTACACACATACTGAACGAGTTCCGCGCCTGGCATGGAACCGGCGCAATCCTGGCCGGCCATCGGCTGGTGCTGGGCACCACCTTCGGGAAGGAGGACCTGTTTGCCTACCGCCGCGCCCTCACCTAAGCCTTCGACGGACGCGAACGGGAAAATCGACGATGACATGGGTGATCCACCCACACCGCAATACCGAGCCACCTCAAATCACGACCAAGATCGTGCCGGCCGTCGAGTCTGGCGCCCGGCGAACATTACGACGAGGCCGGAAGGTCCGTGCCTCGGGAGCGATACACCGACCCAGAAGGCGTACGAGTGTTACGAGATTCCCCACGTATGGGGTGAAACCGGACGTGCCGGCACCTCAATCCGCCTAATGTGCAGGGCAAACTGCGCCACTGCCTCATCCCGAGCCCTTGGAGAACATCGATGTTCCGCAACGGCCTGCAGCCGAGCCACATCATCATCCTCTTCCTCGTCGTGCTGCCCCTGATCCTGGTAGTCGTTGGAGTCGTGCTGCTGGTGCGCCGAACCCAGAGACGTCCGCAGGCGACTACGCCTCAGGTCGGCGGACCGCAGTGGCACCCGCCGCCACCCGCCTCGCCCGTCCCTGACCCGATCGACCAAGTCCGTCGGCTCGCGGACCTCAGGGACTCCGGGGTGATAAGCGAGGAGGAGTACCAGGCCCGGAAGAACAAGCTCCTCGGCGACATCTGATGAGGACCGACCAAGGCCGCGCCGCGCGCAAGGCGTCCGTCGTCGAGGCACGCCTGTTCTGGGCAGGGATGCTCGCACTGGCAGTCGGCGTCGTGGCGCTCGTCCTGGCGCTTGGCGTCTCGCTGATCGGCGCGGCCACCGGCGGCGATCGCAGCAGCATGGCCACCGTGTACCTCGTGTTCGGCGTCGTGAGCCTCGCAGTCGCGGGACTCATCGCACTGGCCCGGCATATCCGCGGCTTCATGAACCGCGACCTGTACGCCCGCCGCGCCACTGAAGAGAGGCAGCGGCGCCGGCCGTAGCAGCACGGTGAGGCGGCACCATGGGCATGTGGCACTGACACCCTGCACCGACCTGTCCGCAGCGGACTGGCTCACCACCAGCGATCTGCCGTGGGAGCGGCTCGTCACGCTCGGTCCCTCCGGCTTCACGGCCTACGCACGACTGCGCTTCATCCCCGACCCCGCGTACGACGGCCAATCCGAGAACGACGTCAAGGTTGACGACGATCACCCCTCGGACCTGGCGCAGCTGTGCGCCGTCCTCGAAGTGCTGGCGACCCACACGACCACGCCGGATGACTGGTACGTCGCCTACTGGGACGGCTGGCCGCTGGAGTCATTCCCTGAGTACGTCCTGCAGGCACCACTGCTGCACCTACCGAACCGCGACTACTTCCTACTACGCGGACAGGCGGCAGACCTGACTGAAGCAAGCGAGGTCTGGCCCGGTCACCCGAATCTCAAACTGCCGATCCGCCCCGCCTTCGTCTGGCCGGCGGACCGCGCCTGGTGCGTCACCACAGATGTCGACCCGCACTGGGCGGGCATCGGCGCCGACTACGGCGCGATCAACGAGCTACTAGCGGCCACAAACCTCGACGTGGTCCCCACGGACTTCGGCGCAGAGCAGCCGCACTACCGATAAGTCGGATTCGTGATAACCAACGTATAGCGCACCGGGGGGCTTGCGGCAAGACCCACCCCGTCGCGCAGAATCTCGGGCTCAGGCGGATCCAGACGAGCCCGGAGCTGATGACGTGTCCCGCGTGGTGACCAGTGCCTTCGACCTGCCCGACCACCTTGCCCACAAGGCAGCGGCGGCGCTGATAGCCGACGACGAGCAGCACTTCGCGGCGATCGCGGAGAGCCTCGAACAGTCGGTCACCGACCTGTCCGATCGTCTCGACGCCGCGCGCCGAGCCCCCGGCGGCACCGGCCAGGAGGCGATGGACCGCGACCTGGAGGTCCACCGGCTGACCTCCCGGCTACGCACCCTGCGCCGCTTCGACCTCGACCTGTGCCTGGGCCGCACTGTCGCGTCGGACGGGGCCGAGCCCGTCTACGTCGGCCGACTCGGGCTCACGGACAGGGCGGGGCGCCGGCTGCTGGTCGACTGGCGCTCCCCCGCTGCCGAGCCGTTCTTCGGGGCGACCCACGCCAACCCGATGGGCCTGACCAGCCGCCGACGGTATCGGTGGACCCGAGGCCGGGTCGGCGACTACTGGGACGAGGTCTTCACCCCCGACGGGCTCGAGCAGCACGCCGCGCTCGACGACCAGTCCGCGTTCATCGCCAGCCTGGGCGCCAGCCGGTCCCCCCGGATGCGCGACGTCCTCGGCACCATCCAGGCGGACCAGGACGCCATCATCCGCGCGGGTTCCTGCGGCGCGCTCGTCGTCGACGGCGGTCCCGGCACCGGCAAGACCGTCGTCGCCCTCCACCGCACCGCCTACCTGCTGTACTCCGACCCGCGCCTCGGCCACCGCCGCGGCGGCGTGCTGTTCGTGGGCCCGCACGAGCCGTACCTGGCGTACGTCTCCGACGTGCTGCCCAGCCTGGGCGAGGAGGGCGTGCAGACGGCGACCCTCCGGGACCTCGTGTCCGAGGGGGCGACGGCGACCGCCGAGCCCGACCCGCAGGTCGCCCGCCTCAAGGCGTCGGCGGACCTGGTGCGGGCGGTCGAGCCCGCGGTCCGTCTGTACGAGGAGCCGCCCGCCGAGGGGATGACCGTCGAGACACCCTGGGCCGACCTCTGGCTCAGCCCGCGCGACTGGGCCGAGGCGTTTGCGACGCCGGACCCCGGCACCCCGCACAACGACGCGCGCGACCAGGTCTGGGAGGCGTTGCTCGAGATTCTGGTGGACAAGCTCAGGGACGAGCTCGACGACGTCCTCGGCGGCCCCGGAGAGAACCGGGACGACGGCGATGAGGACAAGTTCGACGCGTACGGGCGGGCCGGCGAGAGAGCCGACGGCGACCTCCGCCGATCCCTGGCCGCCAACCGCGAGCTCGTGCGGGCCTTCGGCCGGGCGTGGCCGCTGCTGGAGGCGGCCGACGTCGTCGGGGACCTCTGGTCAGTGCCCGCCTACCTGCGCATGTGCGCGCCGTGGCTGCGGCCCGGGGAGGTGTCCGCGCTGCAACGCTCGGACGCCCACGCGTGGACGGAATCCGACCTGCCGCTTCTCGACGCGGCGCGGCGGCGGCTCGGCGACCCGCAGGCGTCGCGCCACCGTCGGCGGCGCGAGGCGGCTGCCGCCGCCGAGCGCCAGCGCATGGCCGACGTCGTCGGTGACCTGATCGCGACCGACGACTCGGAGATGGGTGTGATGTCGATGCTGCGCGGCCAGGACCTACGGGCCGCTCTGGCGGGCGGCTCGGCACTGCCCAGCACCGACCCCGACGTCCTCGCCGGCCCGTTCGCGCACGTCGTCGTGGATGAGGCGCAGGAGCTGACCGACGCCGAGTGGCAGATGCTGCTGGCCCGATGCCCGTCCCGGAGCTTCACCGTCGTCGGTGACCGCGCGCAGGCCCGGCACGGGTTCGCGGAGTCCTGGCAGGAGCGGCTGGCGCGGGTCGGGCTCGACCAGGTCCACCTCGCCTCCCTGAGCATCAACTACCGGACGCCGGAGGAGGTGATGGCCGAGGCCGAGCCGGTCATCCGGGCGGTGCTCCCGAACGCGAACGTGCCGACCTCCGTGCGCCGGAGCGGCGTTCCGGTCCGCCACGGGTCGACCGCCGACCTGGATTCCATCCTCGACAGGTGGCTCGACGACCACGCCGACGGCGTCGCGTGCGTCATCGGCGACCCCACGTTCAGGGCGACGTCCCGCGTCCGGGCCCTGGCCCCGGAGCACGCGAAGGGCCTCGAGTTCGACCTGGTCGTCCTCATCGATCCCGAGTCGTTCGGGGTGGGCATCGAGGGCGCCGTCGACCGCTACGTGGCGATGACCAGAGCGACCCAGCAGCTCGTCGTGCTCACGACGCCCTGAGGCTGGCGACCTCGGGCCGTTCGGGGCATCGCGCCGGTCAGCACCGCTGCCCCAGGGGTGACCCGGATCCGCCGCCTCAGCCGACGTAGGCCGCGAGGTGCTCGCCCGTCAGGGTCGAGCGGGAGGCCACGAGGTCGGCGGGCGTGCCCTCGAACACGATCCTGCCGCCGTCGTGACCGGCGCCCGGCCCGAGGTCGATGATCCAGTCGGCGTGCGCCATGACCGCCTGGTGGTGCTCGATGACGATGACCGACTTGCCGGAGTCCACGAGCCGGTCGAGCAGCCCGAGCAGCTGCCGGACGTCGGCGAGGTGGAGTCCGGTGGTCGGCTCGTCGAGGACGTAGATGCCGCCCTTCTCCCCCATGTGGGTGGCGAGCTTGAGCCGCTGCCGCTCGCCGCCGGACAGCGTGGTGAGCGGCTGACCGATGGTGAGGTAGCCGAGCCCGACGTCGGCGAGCCGGTCGAGGATCTTGTGCGCGGCCGGGACGCGGGCCTCGCCGTCGCGGAAGAACTCCTCCGCCTCGGTGACGGGCATCGCCAGCACCTCGGCGATGTTGCGGCCGCCGAGCGTGTACTCCAGCACCGACGCCTGGAATCCCTTTCCCTCGCACTCCTCGCAGGTGGACTCGACGGTGGCCATGACCCCCAGGTCGGTGAAGATGACGCCGGCGCCGTTGCAGGTGGGGCAGGCGCCCTCGGAGTTGGCGCTGAAGAGCGAGGGCTTGACGCCGTTCGCCTTGGCGAACGCCTTGCGGATCGGGTCGAGCAGCCCGGTGTACGTCGCCGGGTTCGAGCGCCGCGAGCCGCGGATCGCTCCTTGGTCGATCATCACCACGCCGTCGCGGCGGGCGACCGAGCCGTCGACCAGCGAGCTCTTGCCCGAGCCCGCGACCCCCGTGAGGACGCACAGCACCCCCAGGGGGATGTCGACGTCGACGTCCCGCAGGTTGTGCGTGCTGGCGCCGCGGATCTCGAGCTTGTCACTCGGTGTCCGCACGGTCTCCTTGAGCGCCGCGCGGTCGTCGAGGTGACGGCCCGTGAGCGTGCCGCTCCCCCGCAGCTGCTCGACGGTGCCCTCGAAGACCACCTCGCCACCGCCGCTGCCGGCCCCCGGGCCCAGGTCGACGACGTGGTCGGCGATCGTGATGGCCTCGGGCTTGTGCTCCACCACCAGCACGGTGTTGCCCTTGTCCCGCAGCCGCAGCAGCAGCTGGTTCATCCGGGCGATGTCGTGGGGGTGCAGCCCGATCGTGGGCTCGTCGAAGACGTACGTGAGGTCGGTGAGCGAGGAGCCGAGGTGGCGGATCATCTTGGTCCGCTGCGCCTCTCCCCCGGACAGGGTGCCCGCCGGCCGGTCGAGCGAGAGGTAGCCCAGGCCGATCTTGGTGAACGAGTCCAGAAGGTGCTGCAGCCCGGTGAGCAGCGGGGCCACCGACGGCTCGTCCAGCCCGCGGACCCACTCGGCGAGGTCGCTGATCTGCATCGCACACAGGTCGGCGATGTTCTTCCCCCGGATCCTCGACGAGCGGGCCTCCGGGCTGAGCCGGGTGCCGTCGCAGTCGGGGCAGGTGGTGAAGGTGATGGCGCGGTCCACGAACGCGCGGATGTGCGGCTGCATCGCCTCGCGGTCCTTGGCGAGCATCGACTTCTGGATCTTGGGGATCAGTCCCTCGTAGGTCAGGTTGATCCCCTCGACCTTGATCTTGGTCGGCTCGCTGTAGAGCAGCTTGTGGAGCTCCTTCTTGGTGAACTGCCCGATCGGCTTGTCCATGGGGAGGCCGGCCCCGTTGAAGATGCGGCCGTACCAGCCGTCCATGCTGTAGCCCGGGACGGTGAGCGCGCCGTCGCTGAGCGACCTCGAGGCGTCGTACAGCGCGGTGAGATCGAAGTCCGTCACCGAGCCCATGCCCTCGCACCGCGGGCACATCCCGCCGAGCTGGGTGAAGGTCGCCTTCTCGGCCTTGGTCCTGTTCCCGCGCTCGACCGTGATGGCGCCGCTGGCCCGCACCGTGGGCATGTTGAACGAGAAGGCGTTGGGCGAGCCGATGTGGGGGTCCCCGAGCCGGCTGAAGAGGATGCGCAGCAGAGCGTTGGCGTCGGTGGCGGTGCCGACGGTGGATCGCGGGTTCGCGCCCATCCGCTCCTGGTCCACGATGATCGCCGTCGTCAACCCGTCCAGGAGGTCCACGTCCGGGCGGGGCAGGTTGGGCATGAAGCCCTGGACGAAGGCGCTGTAGGTCTCGTTGATCAGCCGCCGCGACTCCGCGGCGATCGTGTCGAAGACCAGGGAGCTCTTGCCCGAGCCGGAGACGCCGGTGAACACGGTCAGCCGGCGCTTCGGGATTTCGACGCTGACCTCCTTGAGGTTGTTCTCCCGTGCGCCCTGCACGCGGATGAGGTCGTGGCTGTCGGCGACGTGCGGTTCCGTGGGCGACGACTCGGTGTCCGTCCTCGTGGCCGTGCTCATCGGGTCTCCATCTCTCGGGGCGGGCCGGGCCGCCGTCGGGCGTGGCTGTCGTCAGACCATCTCAGCACCAGGCGGGTCCGGCTCAGCGAATTTCCTGGATCCGGAGGAGGTTGCCGGCCGGGTCGCGCACGGCGCAGTCCCGCACCCCGTAGGGCTGCTCGGTCGGCTCCTGCACGATCTCGGCGTCGCTCGCCGCGAGCCGCTCGAAGGTGCCGTCGAGATCGTTGGTGGCCAGGAGGAGCATGGCGTAGGTGCCCTTGGCCATCATCTCGGCGATGGTACGGCGCTCCTCGTCGGTGATGCCCGGGTTCGCCGCGGGCGGGTCGAGGACGACGGACGTGCCGGGCTGGTCGACGGGGCCGACCGTGATCCAGCGCATCTTGCCCCTGCCCACGTCGTTGCGGACCTCGAAGCCGAGGATGTCGCGGTAGAACGCCAGGGAGGCGTCCGGGTCGTCGTGCGGGAGGAAGCTCGCGTGAATGGTGATGTCCATGGCGATCAGGCTAGGTGCGGCGCCGCGGCGCGTGCTTCTCGATTCCTGACCGGTCTGGTGACCTGTTTGGCGACGCACGGGGCGATCCCCTCCGTCGCGCCCGCCGACTCGCGCCGGTAGGTGCTGGGCGGCACGCCCACCAGCTCGGTGAACCGCGTGCTGAAGGTCCCCAGCGAGGAGCAGCCGACGGCGAAGCAGACCTCCGTCACGCTGAGGTCGCCACGGCGCAGCAGCGCCATCGCCCGCTCGATGCGACGCGTCATCAGGTAGGAGTACGGCGACTCGCCGTAGGCCTGGCGGAACTGTCGGCTGAGGTGCCCGGCGGACATGTGCACGCCACGGGCCAGCGCCTCGACGTCCAGGGGCTGCGCGTACTCGCGGTCGATCCGGTCCCGCACCCGGCGCAACAGCGCGAGGGCGCGCAGGCGCTGAGTGTCGGCCGACCCGCTGATCATGGGCGTGATCGTGCCACGCCGCAGGGCAGTTGCCCAGAGCCAGCCCGCGGTCCCCCGGCGGCGCTGGTCGGCCACGGCGTGCGGTCGAAACGTGTTGCGCGACCTATCGTAGAACGATAGGTTCATGCCGTCTCTCGATCTAAGGAGCCCTCCATGGGAAACCTCGCCCTCCACGCGCTCAGGGTCGTGCTCGCGATCTGTCTCGCCGGCACGCTGTTCGTCCAGGTGGTGATGGTGCCGCTGCTCGCGGTGGACCTGCAGGACGACGAGGGGGTGGTCCTCGGGGGCCTCCGGCTGCCGGTGCTGGCCGTCGTCTTTCTCTGCCTCGTCCTCCTGGGCCTCGTCACGATCCAGGTGACGCTGGCCTGCGTGTGGCGGCTGCTGACGATGGTCCGCCGCGGCACCGTGTTCTCGCACGCGGCGTTCCGGTACGTCGACGTCGTCATCGGCGCGATCGCCGTGGCGTCCGTGCTGATGTTCGGGGTGGCCGTCGTCCTCGCCCCGGGCGAGCTGGCTCCCGGCATCGTCCTGCTGATCTGCGGCGCCGCCCTGATGATCGCCGGCGTGGCGCTGATCGTCTACGTGATGCGCATGCTGCTCGCCCAGGCGGTCGCGCGCGACACCGAGGCGAACAACCTCCGGGCCGAGCTCGACGAGGTGATCTGATGCCGATCGTCGTCGACATCGACGTCATGCTGGCCCGGCGCAAGATGGCGGTCGGCACGCTCGCCGAGCGGGTCGGGATCACGCCGGCAAACCTCGCGGTGCTCAAGAACGGCCGGGCCAAGGCCGTCCGCTTCACGACGCTGGCAGCGCTGTGCGAGGTGCTCGACTGCCAGCCCGGCGACCTGCTGCGCTGGGAGCCCGAGGACCAGGCCGCCGTGGTGACGGCGGCGGACGGTGGGCGCAGCGAGAAGTGACCGCGGCTGGCCCGGCTACGGCAGCCGTGACGCGCGGCGCACCACCGCGGCACCTGCCCGCTGCGGCTGCAGCGACACCGGGCTGACCAGGACCGCCGGCCCCCTGCTGAGCACGCCGTCGGAGAGCACCCGGCAGCGCACTCCCCCGCGTCCGCGCATCGCCGCGTGGGCTCCCGGGGCGAGCACGTGGTCCATCCAGGCGCAGGGGTTCGCCGGCCGCCCGACCAGGAGCCGGACCGAGTCCCCGCGCGACTCGAGCACGATCTCCTCGCCCAGCATCGGGGCCAGCTCCGCACCCCTCAGCACGACGTTGCGCCGGGCGAGGAGGGGGTCGAACGGGCCCACCCCGAGCTCCGTCGCCATGGCCTCGAGGGCCTCGACGGCGATCAGGGTCACGGCGGCGTCCAGGTGGGCAGCCTTGCCGAAGAACCTGTCGCCGACGATGCCCTTGCCGGCCACGAGCTCGACCCGCTCGGCGTCGGCCGTCGGGACGTCCGCCGCGCCGTCGCGCGCCCGCCCGAAGTAGGCATGCTGCGGCGAGACGAGCAGGTGCAGGATCTCGACGTCGTACCGGTGGCCCGCCCTCACGTTCCCGAGTGTTCCACGCCGTCGGCACTGCAGCTGTACGGGGCGCGGTCAGCCGCCCGGACGCAGCAGGATCCAGGTGGCGCCCGCTCGCCCGAGCTCGCGCCCGTCGGCGCCGTAGGCGGTGGTCGCCGTGAAGTACTTGCGGCCGTCCTGCCCGAGCAGCTCCCCCATGACCACGACGTCCTCGCCGGCCTGCGGGGTGGCCGAGACCTGCGCCGTCATCCGCCCGAGCACCATGGGGCGCCCCTCGATCGGCGCCGCCCAGCCGCCGGGGCAGTCCAGCGCCGCCCAGACGAGCTCCGTCCGCCCGGCGAGGTTGGCGGAGACGGACCACACGCACGCGGTGCGTCCGTCCGCGAGCCGTCCCGGCTCCAGTCGCAGGCCGTCGCCCGGGTCCCGGGCCGGGCCGCAGACGAAGCAGTGCGGGAACGGGTGCTGGTGACGGCCGCCGTAGTGCTCCGCCGTCGTCCGTGCGACCTTCACGGGCACCGGTGACACGGCGGGGAGCGCGTCACCGGTGTGCGGCGCTGCCTCGGCCACGAGCACGTCGTCGGAAATCAGCCGCACGCCGTCGTCGGCGCGGGTGAGCCGCAGCGGCCGGTCGAGGGGCGGCGGGACCCGCAGCGTGACCGTGACCGGCCCCGGGCCGAGCGCGGCGGCGACCAGGCCGGCGACGTACCCGCCGTTGCCGGAGTCGTCGGGCCCGCGGAAGCGGCGGTCCACCGTGATCGTCATGGCCAGCACGGTAGCGTCCGGCCCGGCGCCGAGGACCGGGTGCGGGACCTCGAAGCGATGAGGGGGCGGGTCACCCCGCGGTCGTCACGCGGGCTGGATGACGTCCCAGCGGTTGCCGTAGAGGTCCTCGACGATGATCACGCGCCCGTGGGGCTCCTCGCGGATCTCCTCGGTCGGCACGGCGCCGTGCGCGAGGGCCTGGGCGAGGGTCGCGTCCAGGTCGTCCACGTGCAGGAAGAAGCCGACGGAGTCCCCGTTCTGCCGGCCGACGAGGGCCTCCTGCCCGGGCTTGGCGACGGCGAGGCGCAGCCCGGCCCCGCCGTCGGGCGAGCCGACGACGACCCAGCGCCTGCCGGCGCCCTGCGGGCTGTCCTCGAGCAGGTCGAGCCCGAAGGCCCCGGTGTAGAAGGCGATCGCCTCGTCGTAGTCGCGGACGAGGACGTTCACCAGCGCGACGCGTGCCATGCCACTCCCTGTGCTGGTCGGTCTGACGGTGCTGATCGGTCTGACCCTGCTGATCGGTGCTGCGCGGTGAGGCCGGATCCCGGAACTTCGTCTAGGAGCCGGTGACGGCCGCAGCGCGGTCGCCGAGCGGGAGCCAGGCGAGCACGTCCTGGATCGTCGCGTCCCAGAAGGCCCAGTCGTGCGCGCCGGGGCGCACGTCCGTCGTGAGGTCCGCGCCGGCGCGCACCGCCGCCCGGGCGAAGCTCTCCTGCTGCGCCAGGAGCGGGTCGTCGGTGCCGCACGTCGCGTACAGGCGCGGCAGGGCTGAGGGCGCGGTGCGGTCGAGGAGCGCCAGCAGGTCGTGGTCGGTCCCCCGCAGCGCGGCGGTGCCGAAGACCCGCTCGAGGAGCTCGGGCATGTCCCCGTCATCCTGGAGCCACGCCACGTCGAGGGCGCCCGAGAGCGACGCCGCCGCCGCGAACCGGTCCGGCCGGGACAGGGCCCAGCGCATCGCGCCGTACCCGCCCATGGACAGCCCGGCCACGAAGGTGTCCTCGCGGCGGTCGGAGACGCGGAAGAGCTGGCCGACGACGTGCGGCAGCTCGTCCATGAGGAAGGTGCCGTACCGGTTCCCGTGGTGCTCGTCCACGTAGAAGCTGCGGTCCACCTGGGGCATCACGACGGCGAGACCGCGGTCGGCGACGTAGCGCTCGATCGAGGTGCGGCGGGTCCAGATCGTCGCGTCGTCGCTGAGTCCGTGCAGCAGGTAGAGCACCGGCGGCGGGCCCGCGGGCGCCGCCCCGGTCATCCCGATCTGCTGCGTCGTCGCCTGCGGCAGGATCACCGTCATGGACGTGCTGAGCCCCAGCACGTCGGAGAAGAAGTCGCAGCGCAGCAGCGCCATGGGTGCTCCTCGGTCTCTACCGGTGGGTCAGCGGCGCGGGGCCCGGCCGCGCTCGCCGAGCAGCGCCCACGCCCCCGGCAGGACCAGGGCGGCCGCGACGGCCTTGATCACGTCGCCGATCAGGAAGGGCACCACCCCCAGGGCGAGAGCCTCGGGCAGGCCGATGCCGAGGAAGGCCATCAGCCACAGCACGCCCGGGACGTACACGAGCGCGGAGGCGCCGACCGCGGCGAGCGCGGTGCGCCACGGCGAGCGGTCCCCGCCGCGGCGGGCCAGGTGCCCGAGCACCGCCGCCGCGGGGAGGTAGCCCAGGACGTAGCCGAAGGAGGCCATCGCCCAGCCGCTCGCGCCGTCGGCGAAGACGGGCGCGCCGGCCAGCCCGGCGAGCATGTACACGACGACACTCAGCGCGCCCCGGACCGGGCCCAGCGCCGCCCCGACGAAGAGCACCGCGAAGGTGCCCAGCGTGAGCGGGACGGGCGTGAACGGCAGCGGCACGGCGAGCTGACCGATCGCCGCGATCAGCCCCGCTCCGGTGAGCACGAGCGCGGCGTCGCGCACGCGGGCACCGGGGACGACGTCGGCGAGGACGAGCGAACGCGACACTGGGACGGCTGCGGTTGACATGCTTCTCCTTCTGCGGTGGTGCTGGTCCGCGCCCAAGCATGCCGCACATCCGCCGGTCCGGCCCCGTTCGTCCAGGTTCGTCCGGCGCCCGCTCCCCCGCTCGCCGGCCGGGCCGTGGTGTGCCGGATAAGACGGAGGTCACAGAACTCGACGAGCAGAACCGGAACACCTGGAGGACGCTTGACGTTGGACCTGGTGGAAACACAGCGGGTGGTGGGCCCTGCCCGGCCCCCACTATCCGGACGGCGCGCACCTGCCTCCGGACCACTCACGAGCGAGGGAGATGCTCATGGCAGAACGCTCACTACGCGGTATGAAGATCGGCGCCAACAGCATGGAGTCGGAGGAGGGCGTCGAGCTCGCCCCCCGGATGCTGGCGGAGTTCACCTGCCCGGACGGGCACGTGTTCACCCTGCCGTTCTCGGTGGACGCGGAGCTGCCGCCGGTCTGGGAGTGCAAGGTCTGCGGCAAGGAGGCGCTCCTGCGCGACGCCTCCAAGCCGGAGCCGAAGAAGGCGGTGAAGCCGCCCCGCACGCACTGGGACATGCTCCTGGAGCGTCGCAGCATCGCCGAGCTCGAGGTGCTCCTCGAGGAGCGGCTCGCCCTGCTGCGCAGCGGTGAGCTGCGCCGTCGCAGCGCCTGACGTCGCCCGCCACCACGGCCCGCCCGGTCCTCGGACCCGGCGGGCCGTCGTGCGTCCGGGGCCGGCTCACCGGCGCAGGAGCCACCGGCCGAGCCCCGCGAGCTGGCGGCCGCGGTGGGCGAGGCCCCAGGCGGTCGTGCGCCACAGGGCCTCCAGGACGATCGCCCGGCTCATCTTCGACTGGCCCTCCGCGCGCTCGACGAAGGTGATCGGCATCTCCACGATCGTGCCGCCGTCGCGGTGGACCCGCCAGGTCATGTCCACCTGGAAGCAGTAACCCTGGGACTCGATCTGGTCGAGCGGCAGGCGCCGCAGCGTCGCGGCCCGGTAGACGCGGAAGCCGCCCGTGGCGTCCCGCACCGGCACGCCCAGCGCGAGCCGTACCCACAGGTTCCCGCCGCGGGAGAGGACCTCCCGGTGCGCGGGCCAGTTGACCACCGCTCCCCCGGGCACCCAGCGCGAGCCCAGCACGAGGTCCGGCGCGTCCGAGAGCGCGGCGCGCTCCAGGAGCAGCGGCAGCTCCTCCGGCCGGTGGGAGCCGTCGGCGTCCATCTCGACGACGAGGTCGTAGTCGCGCTCCAGCGCCCACCCGAACCCGGCGACGTAGGCTCGGCCGAGCCCGTCCTTGACCGTGCGGTGCAGCACGTGGACCGCCGGGTCCGCGGCCGCGGCGGCGTCGGCGAGGTCGCCGGTGCCGTCCGGGCTGGCGTCGTCGACCACCAGGACGTCCGCCGCCGGCACCGCCTCGCGGGTGCGCCGGATGGCGTGCGGCAGGGCGTCCCGCTCGTTGTAGGTCGGGATGATGACGAGCGTCCTCACCGGCGGGTCCTCCCGCCGCGGGCGGTCGAGCCGGTGCTCGTCCCGGCTCTCGAGCGCGTCCGCGCCCCTGCGGTCGAGCCGCCCCGTGTGGGCGCGGCCGTCGGGCGGCGGCCGCCCCGCGCGCCGGTGCCGGGACGACGTCGCGCGGAGGCCCGCCGGCGGGCGTCCCGGGCACGCCGGGACGACGCCACGACCCCGGCGACCACCGCGGCGGCGGCGAGGAGCCCGGTGACCAGTGCGGGCCACTGGCCGAGCCGGTCGGCGAGGGTCAGCGTGGTGCGCAGCGGCAGGGACTCGACCATCTGCTCCGCGGTGAACAGGCCGGTGGTGTCCTGGAAGACCCCGTTCGGGGTGATGACGCCGCTGACGCCGACGGTGGAGACCTGCACGACGGCGCGGCCGTGCTCGACCGCCCGGAACCGCGACATCGCGAGCTGCTGCGTCGACTCCTGCGTCATCCCGAACGAGGCGTTGTTGGTGGGGATGACGATGACCTCGCCGCCGGCCACGACCGACTCGCGGATGAGCTCGTCGTACGCGACCTCGAAGCAGATCCCGACGGCGATCGGCACGTCCCGCCCGAGGCGCTCCACCGGCACGGGCATGAGGCTCATCCCCGTGCCCGCCGCCATGTCCACGGTGATGAGGTCGACGGCGCTGGTGAACTGCCGGAAGAAGTCGCGGTGCGGCATGTACTCGCCGAACGGCACGGGGTGCTGCTTGGCGTAGACGAGGTCCGTCGGGCCGTCCGGCTCCCACAGGATCAGCTCGTTGTAGCGGGTCCTCGGGCCCTCGCCACCCGGGGCGTCGACGTAGCGCTGCGTGCCGAGCAGGATCGGCGCGCCGACGGTGCGGGCGGCGTCCTGGACGACGGCCGCCACCCCGGCGTCGGTGCGCGGGTCGATGTCCGCGGCGCTCTCCGGCCACAGGACCAGGTCCAGGCCGCCGGGCTCCACCCGCTCGAGAAGGGCCGCTGTGCCGGCGGCGTGGTTCTCGGTGACCGCGCGGGCCTGCGAGCCCGCCTCGGCGCCCTGCTGCGGCACGTTGCCCTGCACGGCCCCCACCCGCAGGGTGCCGGCCTCGGCGCGGGTGCCCAGGGGCACCAGCCACGGGGCGAAGACGAGCACGGTGACGACGAGGAGAAGGGCGCTGGCCGCGCCGACCTGGAAATGGCGCAGGCGGACCAGCGCCCCGGCGAGGACGGCCCCGACCACCACGACGGCGCCGCTGACCAGGACGGTGGAGCCGACGGAGGCCAGGCGCACCAGCGGCGCGTCGGTCTGGGAGAACGCGAGGTTGCCCCACGGGAACCCGCCGAAGGGCCACCGGGCGCGCATCTGCTCGACGGCGACCCACAGGACCGCGACGGCCAGCGGCTGAAGCCAGGTGCGGCGGGCGAGCAGCGGCACGCGCCGGACCAGCACCCAGGCGGCGGCGAAGACGCCGACGAGGGCGGCCTCCGCCACCGACAGGGCGATCCAGCCGATGGGCTCGCCGACCGCCTCGTCGGCCCAGTACAGGTGCGGGAGGAAGAACCCCAGCCCCCAAGTCAGGCCGGTGAGCCACGCCCACGGCACGGAGTCGCGGCGCAGGGCGAGCACGAGCAGCGCGACGCCCACGTACGCCATGGGCCACCACGAGCGGTTGGGGAACGCGGTGTCGGTGGCGAGCCCGCCGGCGACCGCCAGGAGCAACGTCCACCCGCGCGACGGGACGGGGCGGGGCACCAGGTCAGTCTAGGTGCGCCGTCGTGGAGGGAGGCGCACGGCCCGCCGGGCCGGGCCCGGACAGCGACAGACCCGCGTGCCCCTCGGTCCGGATGGGCCCCCCAGGGGGGGACCCAGCCGTTTTCTAACGGGCACGCGGGCCTGGTCACTGTCGATCCCGCGACGGACCGCCCGCAGCGCAGTGCGCTGTGGCGTGCCTCGCGGGGGAACAGGGGACGAACCTAGCGCCAGTCAGGCTGGGGACACAAGCCGCCCGACGCCGCAGGTCGTCGGCGAAAGTGCAGGTCAGCGGGGATTGCCGGAGACACCTTCCGCAAAACATCCCGGCGTGTCGAAGGGCGTGTCGCCGACGGCGGCAGGGTCACACGCTGGACCAGGCCACCACGCCGCGCCGGACGAGGCCCATGGCCTCGTGCGCCCGGACCGCCAGCCGCCCGCTCGGGGCGGCGGTGGCGAGCTGGTCGAGGACGTCGAGCACCTGCTTGCACCAGCGCACGAAGTCGCCGGCCCCCAGGTCCGCCGCGTCCAGGGCGTCCGTCAGGGCCGCCCCGGAGGCCCAGAGGTGGACGGCCGAGACCAGGCCGAGGTCGATCGGGTCGGTCACCGGCACGCCGTGGACACGCTCGAGCTCGGCGAGGTCGTTGCTCAGGCTCACCGTCGCCGTCAGCGCCTGGCCGAGCATGCCGTGCCGGCCGCCCGGCAGGGTGCCGGGCCCCTGCGACTCGGGCGTGCGCGCCTGGTAGACCACCGTGGAGACGACCCCGGCGAGCTCGGCCGCGCTGAGCTGGTCCCAGGCCCCCGAGCGCAGGCACTCGGCGAGCAGGAGGTCCTTCTCGGCGTACAGGCGCGCCAGCCACCGGCCCGCCTCCGTGACCTCGGTGCCGCCGTCGTCGGCCACGAGGTAGCCGAGCTGGGCGAGGACGGCGCACACCTTGTCGAAGTCCTGCGCGATGGAGCCCGTGCGCTTCTGGATCCGGGCGAGCAGCTCCTCGTGCTCGGCGGTGGCCCGCTCCCACCGGTTGGCCCAGCGGGCGTGGTCCTCGCGCTCGGCGCAGCCGTGGCACGGGTGGGCGCGCAGGCGACGGCGGAGCTCGGCGAGCTCCTCGTCGGGCCCCGCTGGGCCCGGACGGCCGGTGCGGGGGTCGGCGAGGTCGATGCGGCCCTCGGCGAGCGCGTTGCGCAGGGACGACGCGAGGTCGCGCCGCTGCGCCGGGTTGCGCGGGTTGAAGTTGCGCGGCACGCGCACGGTGCCGACCCGCTGCACCCCGTGCGGCAGGTCCTGGGCCGTCAGGGTGCGCAGCTGCCGCTCGTCGGTCAGCACGTGCAGCTGGGGCCCGTCGAAGCCGGCGTCGTCGGTCTCCAGCACGACCGCGTGGGCGGTGCGGCGTCCCCGCGGGTACGCGACCACCTCCCCGCGGCGCAGGCCGGTGAGCGAGCCGCGCACGGCGCGCCGCCGGTCCGCCGACCGCTCCCGCGAGACGTCCCCCTCGCGCCGGCTGATCTGGCGGCGCAGCTCGGCGTACTCGGTGAAGTCGCCCAGGTGGCACCGCATGGCCTCGGCGTAGCCGGCCACCGCCTCGGCGTGCTTGCGGGCCTGGCGCGCGAGCCCCACCACGCCGCGGTCGGCCTGGAACTGGGCGAAGGAGGTCTCCAGCACCTCCCGGGCCTGCGCCTGGCTCATGGTGGTGAGCAGGTTGACCGCCATGTTGTACGTCGGGTGGAACGCCGAGCGCAGCGGGTAGGTGCGCCGGGAGGCGAGCCCGGCCACGCCGACCGGGTCGATCTCGTCGGAGTAGAGCACCACCGCGTGGCCCTCGACGTCGATGCCGCGCCGCCCGGCCCGCCCGGTGAGCTGGGTGTACTCCCCCGGCGTGAGCTGGACGTGGGCGCTGCCGTTCCACTTCACCAGGGACTCGAGCACCACGGAGCGCGCGGGCATGTTGATGCCGAGCGACAGGGTCTCGGTGGCGTAGACGACCTTGACCAGCCCGGCGGTGAAGAGCCGCTCCACCGTCTCCTTGAACACCGGCAGCAGGCCGGCGTGGTGCGCGGCGACGCCGCGCTCGAGCGCCACCGCCCACGTGTCGTAGCCCAGGACCGCGAGGTCCTCGGGCGGGATCCCGGCCCCGGCGTCCTCCACGACGTCACGGATCTGGGCCGCCTCGGCGGCCGTCGTCAGCCGGAGCCCGGAGGCCACCACCTGGTGCACGGCCGCCTCGCACCCGGCCCGGGAGAAGACGAAGACGATCGCGGGCAGCAGCCCCTCGCGGTCGAGCCGCTCGACGACGACGGGGCGCGGCGCGGGCCGCACCCGGGCCGGGAAGCGCAGCCCGCCTCGCCCGCCGCCGCCCTGGTGGCGCGAGCTCCCGCCGTGCCCGCCGCGGCCGCCGCCGCGGCGGCCCGACCCGCGGCCGGTGCCGGCGTACCCGCGACCGCGCCCGGGCGTGTCCCGCGCCGACCCGGTGCGCTGGGCCCGGCGGATCGCCTCGAGCAGGTCCGGGTTCAGCGGCGGGTCCGCCCCGACGTCGGTGGGGTCGACGTGCGCGGAGTACAGGTCCAGCAGGTGCTTCTCGACCATCATGTGCTGCCACAGCGGCACCGGCCGGCGCTCCGTGACGACGACCTCGGTGTTGCCGCGCACCATCGTCAGCCACTCGCCGAACTCCTCGGCGTTGGAGACCGTCGCCGACAGGGAGACCACCTGGACCGACTGGTCGAGGTGGATGATGACCTCCTCCCAGACGGGCCCGCGGAACCGGTCGGCGAGGTAGTGCACCTCGTCCATGACGACGAACCCCAGGCCGTCGAGGGTGTCCGAGCCCGCGTAGAGCATGTTCCGCAGCACCTCGGTGGTCATCACCACCACCGGGGCGGAGCCGTTGATCGAGGTGTCCCCGGTGAGCAGGCCCACGTTCTCCTTGCCGTGGACCGCGGAGAGGTCGAGGTACTTCTGGTTGCTCAGCGCCTTGATGGGCGTGGTGTAGAAGGCCTTGCGCCCGGTGGCCAGGCCGAGGTGGACGGCGAACTCCCCCACGACGGTCTTCCCGGCGCCCGTGGGCGCTGCCACCAGGACCCCGTGGCCGGACTCGAGCGCCTCGCACGCGCGCACCTGAAAGTCGTCCAGCTCGAAGCTCAGCCGACGCCGGAACGTGCCGAGCCGGCTGCGTTCTGCCTGCTGACGGCGTCGGGAGGCGGCGTAGCGTTCAGCCGGGGAGCTCATGCCCCGAGGGTACGTGCCAGCACCCCCACCGCACGCGGATGGAGGTCGCACTGGAGCGGCAGCGCGTCCAGGCGCTCGCCGTCGCCGAACGCGACGGGCGGGGCGGCCCCCCGGGCGAGGAGCGGCTCGATGAGCACCGAGCGCGCCCGGTGCACGTGCACGGCCGGGTCGGTGACGTGCGTCCCGCGGTACAGCCGGGGGAACAGCCGCAGCAGCCGGGAGCGGCTCAGCCCGTCGGCGATGACGACGTCGAGCATGCCGTCGTCCGGCTCCGCGCCCGGGGCGATGAGCAGGCCCCCGCCGAAGCTGCGCGTGTTGGCGACGGCGACGAGCGTGCCGTCCCCCTCCCAGACCCGGCCGTCCATCGTGACGCGGTACCCGTACGGGACGTAGCCGCCCAGCTCGGCGAGCAGGGCGCGCACGTAGCGTCCGCCGTCGGCGGGCCAGGTCATGCGGTTGGCGCGGTCGTTCACGGCGGCGTCGAGCCCGCACGAGAGGACCGCCATGAACCAGTGCTCGGTGGGACCGCCTGGTCGTGACACGGCGACGGCGTCGACCAGCCGCACGCCGGCGCGGTCGCGCGCGCCGTCCCCCGCGCCGTCCCCCCCACCGTCCGTTCCATCGTGCGCCGCGAGGGCGTCGGGGACGAGCGCGAGCGATGCGGCGACGTCG
This sequence comes from Georgenia sp. EYE_87, assembly GCF_023148685.1. GTDB lineage: Bacteria > Actinomycetota > Actinomycetes > Actinomycetales > Actinomycetaceae > Georgenia. The sequence continues at coordinate 273,893 of NZ_JAHXNL010000001.1, forward strand.
TGCACGGGCAGTCCCAGGTCCCGGGCGACGTCGTTGCCGGTCCCGACCGCGACGATGCCCAGCGGCACCCCGGTGCCCGCCACGACGTTGGCGCCGAGGTGGACCATGCCGTCGCCGCCGACGACGACGAGGGCGTCGATCCCCTGCGCGAGCCCGGCCCGGGCGCGGGCGGTGGCGGTGTCGAGGTCCGGCCCGGAGAGGTCGACGGGGTCCAGCCCGGCCGCCCTGAGCCCGTCCAGCACCCGCGCGCGCACCTTCGCGCCGCGCCCCTTGCCCGAGGTGGGGTTGAGCACGAGGCCCACGCGGCCCGTCGGCTCCCGCCGGCGCGCCGCCGTCTCAGCCACGCTCAGATCCCGAGCGCGGCGTCGTGGGCCGCGCGCCGCTTGTCGGCCCGGCGGTCGTGGAGGAAGCAGACGCCGACGGCGAGGAAGAAGAGCAGGCTGATCGCGCCGCCCATGATGATCATCGACCAGGCGTCAGGGAGCGGGTTGGCGACCGCCGTGAACGCGAAGGCGAGGAGCACGGCCCAGCGCCAGCCCTGGAGGTAGGTCTTCGCACGCACGACGCCGAGGAAGTTCAGGCCGACCATGGCCAGCGGCAGCAGGAAGGCCACGCCGAAGACGAGGATGACTCGCATGAAGAAGGCGAAGTAGGTCCGCGCGTCGAGCAGGTTGAGCGCCTGGGTCGGCGTGAAGGAGGTGAGGATCTGGACGGCGTGAGGCAGGATCCACCAGGCGAGCGCCCCGCCCCCGACGAACAGCAGCGCGCCGGCGCCGATGAAGGACAGCGAGTACACCCGCTCCTTCTTGGTCAGACCCGGCGTGACGAACATCCACAGCTGCCCGATCCACCAGGGGCTGGTGAGGAACAGGCCGAGGAAGAGCGCCACCTGGATGCGCAGGTCGAACGCCTGGCCGACGGTGGTGAAGTTGAGGTTCCCGATCGCGTCGAGCGGGGCCACCATCGAGGAGAACAGCGGCGGGTAGAGGAACCAGCCGCCGACCGCCCCCACGAGGATGCCCGCCGCGGCGAGCATGAGCCGCTTGCGCAGCTCGCGGAGGTGGTCGCCGAGGGGCATGCGCCCCTCGGGATTCTTCTGTCGCGAGCGCGCGCTGACCGCGCTCACCCGTCAGGGCTGGTGCGGCGGCTGCGCGGTGGGCTGCCCGCCCGCGGGTGGCTGCTCGGGCGGCGTCGGGCCGGCGGCCGGGGCTCCGGGGTACTGGGGCCGGGTGCCCTGCGGGGGCTGTCCGCCGGTGGCGGTGTAGGAGGAGGTGTCCGCCTGGGTGCCGTCGTCGTCGTCCCGCAGCTCCTTGACCTCCTTCTTGAAGACCTTCAGCGACTTGCCGATGTTGGAAGCGATGTCGGGGAGCTTGGAGGCCCCGAAGATCAGGATGATCACCAGGAGCAGGATGATGATGTGCGAGGGCTGCAAGCCGTTGCGGAACATCGGGGCACCTTCGTTCGAGGGAGGTCTTGCCACCGAGAATAGCGCCCGGGCGGGCGGGCTCGGTCGTTCGGTCCGCCGTCGCCCGGGAGGCACCGGATGTTCACCTGGGGCGGCCGGGGTGTTCATCCCGAGGGGGCACAGTTGAGCCTTCGCACCAGCCGGCGGATCGAGGAGGACTGAGATGGATGCACCGCGCACGACGACGTCGACGGGAACGCCCGCGAGCCCGGCCGGGCTCGCGGCGCCAGCCTCGGTCGCGGGCGGTGCGGTCCCGCGAGGGCCCTGGCGTCCGGGGTTCTTCGACCTCGAGGGGCACCGGGGCGCGCGCGGTCTGGTCGTGGAGAACACCGTGCCCAGCTTCCTGCGAGCGGTCGCCCTCGGTGCGAGCACGCTGGAGCTGGACGTCCAGCTCACCGCGGACGGCGCGCTCGTCGTGTGGCACGACCCGGTGGTCGGCGCGGACAAGGCGGTCGACACCGGCCCCGCCGTGCCCGCGGACACCGCGTTCCCCTACGTCGGCACCCCGGTGGTGGACCTGACGCTGGGGCAGCTCTCCTGCCTCGACGTCGGCCGGCGGACGCTGCCCGCCTTCCCGGGCCAGCAGGCACGGCCGGGCGCACGCATCCCCCTCCTGGCGGAGGTGCTCCAGGCCGTCGGCGAGGTGGACCCCGACGTGTGGTTCCTCGTCGAGATCAAGTGCGACCCCACCCGCCCGGAGCTGAGCAGCACCCCGGAGGACCTGGTCGGCGCCGTCCTCGACGTGGTGGACGCGGCCGGGGCCGGCGGCCGCGTGGTGCTGGAGTCCTTCGACTGGCGCGTCCTCGAGCGCGCCCGGCGCGTTGCGCCCCAGCTGCCGCTGGCCGCCCTCGCGAGCGGACGCACCTTCGCTCCGGGCAGCCCGTGGACGGGGTCGCTGCGCTACGAGGACCACGACGGCGACCTCGTCTCGGCCGCCGTGGCGCTCGGGGCGGTCGCCGTCGCCCCGGCGTACGCCGAGCCCCACGGGACGACGGCGGCGGATCCGCGGTTCCGTCTCGTGACCGACCGGGAGTTCGTCGACCGGGCCCACGCGGCGGGGCTGGCCGTCGTGCCGTGGACGGTCAACACCGAGCGGGACCTCGCCCTGGTCATCGAGGCCGGGGTGGACGGGCTCATCACGGACTACCCGGACCGCGCCGCCCGGCTGCTGCGTTAGTCGCCGGGGGTCCGCACGACCGAGGGCGCCGGGGTGGCGTCGAGGAGCCCGTGCCGGCGCCAGCGCGCCGCGGACCGCTCGAGCCGTCCCTGCCGCTGCCGGGACCGCGCGACCTTGACCCGCTCGCGGGTGGCGCGGGCACGGTCGAGGGTGGACTCCTCGCCCACCACCCCGGGGACGTGCCGCGGCCGGGCGGGGGCGGCGTCGTCGCCCGCGCCCTCGAGCCGCTCGGCGGCCGCCGAGAGCGCGCTCGCCTCGCGCCCGAGCGCCTGGAGCTGGCGCCACAGGCGCAGCGCGAGCAGGACGCCGGCGCCGAGCGCCGCGAGGACGAGGACCACCCAGATCAGCCACCACACGCGCCCCAGGATAGGGGGCGCAGGTCAGGACAGGTGACCGTACTCCTCCAGGGCGCGGCGGGCGCGGGCGGCGACCTCCTGCGCCAGGGCCGGCGGGGAGACCGCCAGGACGGCGTCGCCGAGCGAGAGCAGCAGGTTGCTGACCCACGCCGGGTCGCCGGCGCGCAGGGTGATCCGCAGGTTGCCGTCGGGCAGGTCGGTAACCTCCTCGACCGGCGTGTGCTCGGCGACCCACCGGGCGGCGGAGGCCAGGTCGAGGGTGACGAGGCGGCCCTCGCCCTCCCAGGGGCGGTCGTCGCCCGAAAGGAGGTCGGGGTGCGCGGAGGCCGGGACGTCGAGCTCCTCGACGGCGAGGATGCGGTCGAGGCGGAAGGTGCGGGCCCCCTGCGCGCGGTGGCACCAGGCGCGCAGGGACCAGGTCACCCCGTCCGAGCGGACCTCCACCGGGTCGACGTCACGCTCGGTGACGACGTCGGCCGCCGAGACGTAGCGCAGGTGCAGGCGCCGGCCCCGGGCGATGGCGCCCTGCACGCTCTCGAGGGTGGCGGCCGGCGCGTCCGTGCGGACCTCCACCTGCACCGAGGCTGCCTGCTCGGCGGCCCGGCCGGTGGCGGCGGAGAGCTTCTCGATGGCGGACTCCAGCGCGCCCGGCTCGCGCCGGAGGCCCGGGTGGGTCTCGACCACCTCGCGCAGCGACCGCAGCGCGAGCAGCAGCGCGATCGCCTCGGAGCTGGCGAGGCGGAGCGGGCGGTCCATGCCGCGCGCCTCGGTCAGGGTGAGCTCGCCGTGGTCCAGCGCGTCGGCGGAGAAGTCGATGAGGTCGTCCGGGAAGTAGCCGGGGGTGCCCGTCACCCACAGGAGGTTCACGTCCGCGAGCACCTGCGCCTCGGTGGTCCGGAAGTGGGCGGCGACCTCCGCGACCGGCGCACCGCGGTGCTCGCCGAGGTAGGTCACCAGGGCGAGCAGACGGGTGACGCGCTCGGCGGTCGTCTCAGCCACGGGGCACCTCCTCCGGTGCGCGGTCTCCGGGATCGAGCGCGGAGTCCAGCGCGGCGACGGCGCGCAGCCGCCGGAGCACGGCCTCGCGCAGATCGGGCGGGTCGAGCACGAGGACGGCCTCCGCGTAGGCGGCGAGCTCCTCGGCGAGCAGCTCGGCGTCGGTGTAGGGCAGCTCGACCAGGTCGCGGTCGGCGAGCGGTCCGGTGCTCGCGGCGGGGTCGGCGCCGGGAACCTTGCGGCCCCGGGCCCGGAGCGCGGCGGCCCTGCCGGGCAGCAGCGCCAGCCGGGCGGTGCCCGCCCGGGGGCGTGCCCGCTCGACCAGGGCGCCGACGTCGACGGCCGCCGGCGCCTCGAACGCCGCCGGGGCGCCCGTGGCACGGACGCGGCCCTGGATGCGGGAGAGCCGGAACGCGCGGGGCGCGTCGCGGTCGACGTCGTGGCCGACCAGGTACCAGCCGCGGTCGCGGCTGAGCAGGCGCCACGGCTGCACGGTGCGGCGGGCCACCTGGCCGGTGCTCGCGGCGCGGTAGGTGAACGTGACGACGCGGCGGGCGTCGATGGCCTCCAGCAGGGGGGCGAAGGCGGCCTCCGGCCCACGCACCCGCAGCGCCAGCCCGGCGTGCGCGTCCGGCTCGGCCGCCGGACCCACGGCCCGCAGCTTCGTCACACCCCGCCGCGCGGAGGAGCGCAGCGCGGCGTCCTGCCACAGCTCGGCGGCGAGAGAGAGCACGCCGACCTCGGCCGGGGTGAACGTGACCTCCGGGAGCGTGTAGCCCGCGGCGTCGATCCGGTAGCCGACGTCGTCCTCGTGCACCGGGTCGTGCTCGACGACGAGCGGGACGCCCATCTCCCGCAGGAGGTCCTTGTCCCGCTCGAACATCCGCTCGAAGGCGGCGTCGCTGGCGGCGTCGGCGTAGCCGTTGACCCGCGTGCGGATCTCCTGCTTGGTCATCCACCGCCTGGTGTGCGTCAGCGCGATCACCAGGTCGAGCAGCCGTTCCGCCGCCTCCACTCGCTGAGCCACTCCCCCACGTTACCGGGCCGCGTTCGCGGCTCCCGCCGCCAAGCGGGGCGCACGGTCCGTATCGTCCCCGGCCGCGCTGACCCTGCCGCGCAGGCGCCGCAGGGTCAGCGCGGTCGCCACCGCCGCCTCGGCGGCCTCGGCGCCCTTGTCCTCCCGGGATCCTGGCAGCCCGGCCCGGTCGAGCGCCTGGGCCTCGTTGTCGGTGGTGAGCAGGCCGAAGCCGACCGGGACGCCCGTGCGGACGGCGACGTCGGTGAGGCCGGTGGTCGCCGCCTGGCAGACGTAGTCGAAGTGCGGCGTCCCGCCCCGGATGACCACGCCGAGCGCCACCACGGCGTCCGCGCCTCCGCGGGCCGCCTCCGCGGCCACCACCGGCAGCTCGAACGAGCCCGGGACGCGCACCACCTCGTGCTCGACGTGCGCCGCCGCCAGCGTGCTGACGGCCCCGGCGAGCAGGCCGTCCATCACCTCGGTGTGCCACTGCGCGGCGATGACGACGACGCGCAGCCCCGTCCCGTCGTTCGTCAGCCTCGGTGCTCCTGCGCCGCTCATCGCGTCGCCTCCTCGTGCTCGGGCCGGACCGGCGCGCCCACGGCGTCCAGGCCCGGCAGGTGGTGGCCCATCGCGGACCGTTTGGTGCTCAGGTACTTGTGGTTGTGCTCCGTGACGGTGGTCTCGAGACCGACGATCTCCCGGACGTCGATCCCGCCGTCCCGCAGGCCGGCGGCCTTGTCGGGGTTGTTCGTCAGCAGCCGCACGCGGCGCAGGCCGAGGTCGGCGAGGATCGCCGCGCCGGCGGCGTACTCCCGGGCGTCGGCGGGCAGCCCAAGGTCCAGGTTGGCCTCGAGGGTGTCGCGGCCGGAGTCCTGCAGGCCGTAGGCCCGGATCTTCTGCAGCAGCCCGATGCCTCGGCCCTCGTGGCCACGCAGGTAGATCACGGCGCCGCCCTCCCTGCCCGCCGCCTCCAGGGCCGCCCGCAGCTGGGGCCCGCAGTCGCAGCGCAGGGAGTCCAGGGCGTCCCCGGTGAGGCACTCGGAGTGCAGGCGGACGAGCGGCGCACGCCCGGTCGCCGGCGCACGGTCGGCCACGAGCGCCGTGTGCTCGGCCCCGGTGGTCAGGTCCTGGTAGCCGTGCATCGTGAAGGTGCCGTGCCCGGTCGGCAGCGACGCGCTGCCGGTCCGGCGCACGCGGGCCGGCGCCGGCGGGTCCGCCGGGTCGTGCGCCCGCCGCCAGGCGGCCAGCTCGGCGATGGTCAGGAGGACGAGGTCCTCGCGGGAGGCGAGCTCGGTGGCCGCAGGGAGCCGGAGCATGGTGCCGTCGTCGTGGACGAGCTCGGCGATCGCCGCGACCTCGCCGGCGCCGGCGAGGCGACACAGGTCCACCGCCGCCTCGGTGTGCCCGCCCCGCTCGAGCACCCCCCCGGGCACGGCGCGCAGCGGCACCACGTGGCCGGGGCGGACCAGGTCGGCGGGGGTGGTGGCGGGGTCGGCGAGGGTGCGCAGGGTCAGGGCGCGGTCGGCGGCCGAGATGCCCGTCGTCACGCCGCGGGCCGCGTCCACGGTGACCGTGTACGCCGTGCGGCGGGGGTCCTGGGTGGCGGCCACCATGAGCGGCAGGTCCAGGGCGTCCGCCCGGGCGGCGGGCATGGGCGCGCAGACGTACCCCGAGGAGTGACGGATCGTCCAGGCGAGCCACCGCGGCGAGGCGGTCGCGGCGGCGAGGACGACGTCCACCTCGTCCTCCCGGTCCCTGTCGTCGGCGACGAGCACGGGCCGGCCCGCGCGGAGCGCGGCGAGTGCGTCCTCGACGGTGTGCCGGGCGGTGGTCACCGCGGTCACCGGTCCGCCCCCGTGAGCCGCTCGACGTACTTGGCGACGACGTCGACCTCGAGGTTCACCGCCGCGCCGACGGCGAGGGTGCCCAGGGTGGTCGCGGCGAGCGTGGTCGGGATCAGGGCGATCCCGAAGCTCGCGTCGCTCACGTGGGTGACCGTCAGGGACACCCCCTCGACGGCGACGGACCCCTTCTCGGCCACGTACCGGGCCAGGCTCGTGGGCAGCGCGATCTCCACCTCGTCCCAGCGCGGACCGGGCGTGCGGCTGACGACGGTGCCCACCCCGTCGACGTGGCCCTGCACGATGTGCCCGCCCAGGCGTGCGTCGGCGCGGACCGCGCGCTCGAGGTTGACGGGCGCACCGGCGGCGAGCCTGCCCAGCGTGGTGCGGGCCAGCGACTCGGGCATGACGTCGGCGCTGAAGCCGCCTGCGTCGTGGTCGGTGACGGTCAGGCAGACGCCGGCGACGGCGACGGAGTCGCCGACGGCGAGGTCCTCCGTGACCGTGGTGGCGGCGAGGTGGAGGCGGGCGGCGCCGTCGACGTCCTCGCGGTCGCGGACGGTGCCCACCTCCTCGACGAGTCCGGTGAACATCAGCTCTCTCCTTCCTGCGGGTGGGATCCGGCGTCCTGCCGGGGGGTTTCGGGCCGGGCGGCGAGGAACAGGTCCTCCCCCAGCCGCCGGGTCGTGACGGTCCGCCAGCGCAGCGCGTCGGCGATGGTACGCACGCCCAGGTCTCCGACGGCGCCGGCCCCGGTGCCCAGCAGCACGGGCGCGACGTAGGCGTGGAGCTCGTCGACGAGGCCGGCGCGCAGGGCAGCGGTGAGCAGGGTGGGGCCGCCCTCGAGGAGGGCCTGCCGCACACCGCGACGGTGGAGCTCCTCGAGCACCACGCCGAGGTCGCGGGTGGGCAGGTGGAGCCACTCCCCCGGGCCGCGGCGCACCCGGGCGTCGTCGGGCACAGGGCGCTCGCCGACGACCACCCGCAGCGGTTGCCGTAGGGACGCCGCCGGGGCTTCGGCCCCCTGCAGTCCCGGGGCCTCCGCCGCGCGCCCGGGCGGGCGGGCAGTCAGAGCGGGGTCGTCGGCGAGGACGGTCCCGGTGCCGACGAGGATGGCGTCGACGTCGGCGCGCACCGTGTGGGCGTGCTCGCGCGCCTGCTCGGAGGTGATCCAGCGGCTCGTGCCGTCGCCGGCGGCGACGCGCCCGTCGAGGGTGGTCGCGGTCTTCGCCACGAGCCACGGCCGGCCGCGGCGCACCGCGGTGCGCCAGCTGTGGGTGAGTTCCTCGGCCCGCGCGGCCACCGCCGGGTCCACGCCGGCGGCGCGGGCGGTGAGCACGTCCACACCGTGCCCGCGCAGCCACGCCGCCCCGCCGGCCGCGCGCGGGTCCGGGTCGGTCGTCGCGTGGACCACCCGGGCGATCCCGGCGGCGTGGAGGGCGCGCGAGCACGGCGGCGTGCGGCCGGCGTGGTGGCACGGCTCGAGGGTGACGACGGCGGTGCCGCCGACGAGCTCGTCGCGCCGGGCCGGGTCCACCCCGGCCAGCGCGTCGGCCTCGGCGTGCGCGGTGCCCGCGCCGCGGTGATGGCCCTCGGCGAGCACGTCGCCGTGCACGCCGAGCAGCACGCACCCCACTCGGGGGTTGCCCCCGGCGAGGGGGCCACGCGCGGCCAGCGCGGTCGCACGGTCCAGCGCGGCGGTCACGGTCACCGCGCGCGTCGTGGTGGTCGTCGCCACTGCTCCTCCTGCCTCTCGGCACGGGCGGCCGGGCAGGGAGGTGCGACGACGAGTGGCGCCGGACGGACGGATCCGTCACGGCGCCACGTGCTGCCTCCCATCCGGACTTTCACCGTCGGTCCTGGAGTTCCACCAGGTCAGCCGGTACCGATGCTGCTGGTACCGGGTCGCGGACTGTCACCGCCGGCTCGGAATTTCACCGACCCCGGAGCACGTGCTTGCTCTACCGCCGATGGTGCCACACGACCCTCGGCACCGGGGAAAGGTGTCCGGACCGTGGGCCACGGGCGCACCGCCGGTACCGTGGCGGCCGTGATGATCTGGCGCGACGGTGTGGTGCGGGGCGTGCGCGCCTCCTGGGACGGGGCGGTGGAGCTCGACGTCGAGATCGCGGGCGGCGGCGCGGAGCCGCCCCTGCCCGCGGGCGCGACCGTCCGGGCGCTGGCCTACGTCCACCTGGTCGGCGAGCCGGCCGTGGGCGACCGCGTCACTCTCTCCGCCGCCGCGCTCGCCCGGGGCCTGGGCACCGGCGGCTACGCCATGGTGGTCGCCCTGCCCGACCGTCTGCCGGCCGACCCGCCCCCCGGCCCGGGCCACCTCGTCAAAGCGCGCTACACCCCGCTGCAGACGATGGTGCTCGGGGTCGACGAGCAGGAGTCCGAGCACCACGAGATCCTCCGCGAGGCCGACGACCTCGGCGGCACGCCCGTCGTCGTCGCCGACCTCCACTCCGCGCTGCCCGCGGTGCTCGCGGGGCTGCGCACGGTGGATCCCGCCCTGCGCGTGGCGTACGTGATGACTGACGGCGGAGCCCTGCCGGCCTGGTTCTCCCGCACGCTCGCCGGGCTCCGGGCGGGGGGCTGGCTGGCCGGCTCGGTGACGGTCGGGCAGGCGTTCGGGGGCGACCTGGAGGCGGTCACCCTCCACACCGGGCTGCTGGCGGCCCGGCTCGTGCTCGGGGCGGACGTCGCCGTCGTCGCCCAGGGCCCGGGCAACCTCGGCACGGGCACCCGGTGGGGGTTCTCCGGGACCGCGTGCGGCGAGGCCGTCAACGCGGCCGTCACGCTCGGCGGCGCCCCGGTGGCGTCGCTGCGGGTCTCCGGCGCCGACCCCCGCGAGCGGCACCGCGGGATCTCGCACCACTCGCTGACCGCGTACGGGCGCGTGGCGCTGGCGCCTGCAGACGTGGTCGTGCCGCGCTTCGACGCCGGCTCGGCACTCGAGGACGCGGTCCCGGCCGGGCTCGGCGACCGCGTGCGGGAGCAGGCCGCGACCCTGGCGGCGCCGACGGGGATCCACCGGCTGGTGGAGCTCTCCACGGCGGGTCTCGCCGAGGCGCTCGCGGCCTCGCCGGTGCGGCTCTCGACGATGGGGCGCGGGCTCGAGCAGGACCCGGCCGCGTTCCTCGCGGCCGCCGTCGCCGGCGTGCACGCGGGCCGGCTCGCCCGGGTCTGAGCTGCCGCCGTCGCCGGCGTGCACGCGGGCCGGCTCGCCCGGGTCCGAGCTGCCGCCGTCGCCGCCATCCTCTGGCCGGTCTGTGCCACTGGTGCGCGGCACGAAATGCGCCGGAGTGTCACGGACCGTGCAGCAGTTGCCGGCAGCGTGACCCGTCGAGCGCGACGCTCAGGCGTCCGGCGAGGAGGCCGCGCCTTCCTCGTGGAGGGCGACGAGGGTCGCGAGGCGACGGGCCTCCGCCCGCCCGCGATCGCCGTCGGCCCGCTGGATGGCCATGACGGCGAGGGTGCTGCCGTCGGAGAGGTCGAGCTGGACCCAGGGTGCGCCGTCGCCGAAGTTCACGGAGAGGATCTCGGCCCACTCGATCTCGCGGGTGTGGATGATGTTGCGCACCACCATGCCGCGCTCGCCCGGACGGGCGGCGACCGCCCCCTGGCGGTAGAGGAACCAGCAGATGCCCAGGGCCAGCACCGCGGTGCCCACCTGGTCGGCCGGGCCGAACACGACGCCCTCCATGCGGGGCAGCGTGACGATGATCCCGGCCGCGCCGGCCACCGTGAGCAGGCCCAGGAACACGGTCATCAGGCGCGCCGCCCGCGGTCTGAACGGCGCGTGGAGCTCCTGGTACCGGTCCACGGCTCCGTCAGATCCGGCAGGCGTGGATCGAGGTCACCAGGATGGCCCGGGCGCCGACGTCGTAGAGCTCGTCCATGACCCGGTTCGTCGCCTCCTTGCGCACCATGGAGCGCACCGCGACCCACTCGCCGTTGTGCAGCGGGGAGACGGTCGGCGACTCCAGACCGGGCGTGATCGCCACCGCCTCCTCGACGTGCTCGACCGGGACGTCGTAGTCCATGAGGACGTACTGGCGGGCGACGAGCACGCCCTGCAGCCTGCGGTCGAGCACGGTGAGCCCGTTCGTGACCTCGTGCCCGCGGGGGTGGATGAGCACGGCCTCGGACTTCAGGATCGGCTCGCCGAACGTGGACAGGCCGGCGGCGCGCAGCGTCGTGCCGGTCTCGACGACGTCCGCGACGACGTCGGCGATGCCCAGCTGGACGGCCGACTCCACGGCACCGTCGAGGTGGACGACCGTCGCGTCCACGCCGTGCTCGGCGAGGTAGTTGCCCACGAGGACGTCGTAGCTGGTGGCCACCCGCTTCCCGGCGACCTGCTCCAGGGACGTGACCTCCCCCGCCGGGGCCGCGAAACGGAAGGTCGAGCGGGCGAAGCCGAGCGACCGGTGCTCGACGGCCTCGACGCCGGAGTCCAGCAGCAGGTCGCGGCCGGTGATCCCGACGTCCACGGTGCCGGAGCCGACGTAGACCGCGATGTCGCGGGGGCGCAGGAAGAAGAACTCGACGTCGTTGTCCGGGTCGGGCAGGACGAGCTCGCGCCGGTCACGGCGCTCGCGGTAGCCCGCCTCGACGAGCATCTCGCAGGCGGGGTCGGACAACGAGCCTTTGTTGGGCACGGCGATACGCAGCACGGCTGGCTCCTGTGGTGCGGTCAGGGGCGGACGGGTGGGTGGGGCGGTCGGGACGGGTCAGAGATGGCGGTAGACGTCCTCGAGCGTCAGCCCGCGAGCGATCATCATCACCTGGAGGTGGTAGAGCAGCTGGGAGATCTCCTCCGCCGCTGCGGCGTCGCTCTCGTGCTCGGCGGCCATCCAGACCTCGGCCGCCTCCTCGACGATCTTCTTGCCGATCGCATGGATCCCCGAGTCGAGCTCCGCGACGGTTCCCGACCCTTCGGGTCGGGCGGCGGCCTTGTGCTCCAGCTCGGCGAAGAGCTCCTCGAACGACTTCACGCCGACCACCCTAGTTGCTCGGCACGGGCAGGAACTCGTCGGTCCAGGCCTCGGCCGGGTCGACGGCCGCGTCGAGCAGGCCGTTGTCCTGCATGAGCGTCACCATCGCCTCCCACGTCCCCGCGGACTGGGCGCCGATCGCGTCGCCCTCGCCGTAGAGCGGGATGGTCGCCTCGAGGGTGGCGAGCGCCTCCTCCTGCCGGTCCTGCCGGCCGAGGTCCGGGACGTACTCCGCCGAGAGCTCGACGGCCTCCTGGGGGTCGGCGACGGTGTCGCGGACGCCCCGCAGGGTGGCCTCGACCACGGCGGCGACGTCCTCCGGCCGGTCCTCCGCCGTCGCGTCGAGGACGCCCAGGCCGATGCCGACCAGCGGGACGTCCCCCTCGGTCACCGGGATGGTGCGGACCTCCTGCCCTGCCAGCGCGAACCGGACGGCGTCGTTGTTGACGTACCCCATGACGGCGTCCACGTGGCCCGCCGTGAGCGCGGCCTGCTGGGTGAACCCGATGTGCTCGACGGCGACGTCCTCCTCGGTCAGGCCGGCGCCGTGCAGCAGCGCCACCAGACCGAAGTAGGTCTCGCCGAACGGGCCCGGGATCCCGACCTTGTGGCCCTTCAGGTCCGCGGCCGTCTCGATCGGCGAGTCCGCCGGGACGATCAGCGCGACGGGGTACTCCTGGTAGAGCGTCGCGACGTCCAGCAGCGGCACCTCCTGGGAGCGGGCCTGAAGCATCTCGTCCCCGCCCGCGACCACGACGTCCTCCTGGCCGCCCGCGACGGCGGTGAACAGCCCCTCGTTCGCGCCGTGGTGGCGCAGCGTCACGTCGAGCCCGGCGTCCTCGTAGTACCCCTTCTCGGCGGCCACGTAGAACGGCGCGAACTGGATGTCCGGCGTGTACGTGAGCCCCACGGTCAGCTCGGCGGCGGCGCCCGCGGTCCCCGGGGCGGACGCCGACGGCTGGTCCTGAGCAGCCGGCGGCGTGGTGCAGGCCGCCAGCGCGAGGACGGCGGGGGCGAGGACCGCGACGGCGAGACGGCGGGGGTGGCTGGGGTGGCGGGACAACGGTGCTCCAGTTTTTCGGTGGTCGGTGGTCGGTGGTCGGTGGTCGGTGAGAATGGCGCGGGGCGTGCGCCGCCGGGAATCGGCGGCGCCGGGCGTGGTGCGGACGGGGTGCGGGGCGGTCGGGCTGCGGCGCCGCCGGTCAGTTCTCGAGGCGGCGCTCGAGGGCGCTCAGCAGGCCGTAGACGGACATCGCGAGCGCGCACAGGACGACGAGGGCGGCGAAGATCCCCACGGTGTCGGCCGAGTCGCCCCGGGCGGCGACGAGCATGCCGAGCCCCTGGCCGCCCATGACGAACTCCCCCACCACCGCGCCGGTGACCGAGAGGGTGAACCCGTTGCGCAGGCCGGTCAGCAGGGCGGGCAGGGCGAGCGGCAGCTCGATGAGCCGCAGCAGCTGCCAGCTGCCGGCGCCGTCGAGGCGGGCCGCGGCGACGACGTCGGGGTCGAGGGTCCGCAGGCCGAGCACCGTGGCGAGGAGGATGGGGAAGAAGACCGTGAGCGCGCACAGCACGACGATGGGCACGAGCCCGTAGCCCAGCCAGAGCATCAGCAGGGGCGCGAGGGCCACCGCGGGGACGGCCTGCGAGGCGGCGATGTAGGGCTCGAGGGCAGCGGCGGCGCGGGCGCTGCGGAAGACGAGGTACCCGAGGGGCAGAGCGACGACGGCGCCCACGAGGCAGCCGAGGGCCGCCTCGACCAGCGTGGGGCCGACGTAGCCGAGAAGGCCGCCGGTGGTGAGGTCCTCCACGAGGCGCACGCCGATCGCCGAGGGGGCGGGGAGGAAGAAGGACGGGACGACGCCGGAGCGCGAGACGGCCTCCCAGACGAGGAGGACGAAGCCGCCCAGGATCAGCGGGGCGACCATGCGCCGCTGGGCCGCGCGCTCGGGGCGGCTCCGCCGGAGGCCCGCGGCGTCGGGCGCTGCAGGGGCCGAGAGCGAGGACTCAGCCGCCGGGAGTGACGGCTCAGCTGGCGGCGACGTCTCAGCCGGTGCACCAGCGGCCGACGCGCCGGAACGTACGGGAGCCGGGCGTGCGGACAGAGGCGGCGCGTTCCGGAGCGGTGCGGTCGCGACGGGCGCGACCTGGCGCGGGTCGGCGCGCTCGACCGCCGAGCGCTGGCTCTGCTGGGTACTCACGTCTCGTCCCTCCGGTCCGGGCACGTGGACCGGGGACGGTAGACGCGGAAGAACCCGCGCCCGCGTCGGCACGCACCGTAGGGTGCGCGCCGCGTGCTTCCTCCCATCCGGACTTTAACCGTCGGTCCTGGAGTTCCACCAGGTCAACCGGCACCGAGGTGCCGGCTCGCGGACTGTCACCGCCGGTTCGGACTCTCACCGACCCCGGAGCACGTGCTTGCTACGTGGGTGATGATACCGCCAAGCGCCGGCGCTGCGCCGTATCTCTCGTCACAGGGCCCGGCGGTCCTCGTCACAGGGCCCGGGCTGCCCTCGTCACGGGGCCGGCCCGCGGTCGTCACACCGCTCGGCCGCCGCGGGACGGCACCTCGGGCCTCGTCCCCGCCGCCACCTCGTGCAGCGCCCGGTCGACGATTCCGCCGCACGCCGCCGTGGTGCCGCGCGGGTCGAGCGCGCTGCGGATCTCCGCCTCGGACAGGCCTGCGCCGGACCGCACGAGGTGGGCGACGACGTCGTCCTCCTCGCCAGCCGCCAGGGCCGCGGCGACCAGGCGCTGGGCCTCACCGCGCCCAACCCTCGGTTTGAGCACCGTGCTGAGCTGCTCGGCCATCACCGCCGGGCGGGCGGCGTCGAGCGTCGCCGACATGCGGGCGGCGTCCACGTGCAGCCCGGCGAGGATCTCGGCGGTCCGGGACGCCGCCCCGCCCGCGAGCGAGAGGAGGTCGAGGAGCGGCTGCCACTCGGCGTGCCACCCGCCCGCGGCGCGCTGGTGCTCCTGCAGGCTGGCGGCGTAGAGGGTGCCGACGAGCCCGGGCGCCCGCAGCGCCGCGGCGCGCACCAGGACCGACGTGACGGGGTTGCGCTTGTGGGGCATCGCGGACGAGCCCCCGTGGCCCTCCCCGCCGCCCTCCGCCACCTCGCCCACCTCCGTGGCCGAGAGCGCGGCGACGTCGGTGGCGACCTTCCCCGCGGCGGCGACGACGGAGCCGAGGGCGGCGGCCAGGTCCCGCACGCGGGAGCGTTCCGTGTGCCACGGCGCGGCCGGGGCGGCGAGCCCCAGCTCCTCGGCCAGGCCGGCGACGACGGCGGGGCCGGCAGCCCCGTAGACGCCGAGCGTGCCCGCCGCTCCCCCGAGCTGGACGGCGAGGGTCTCGTCCCGGACCCGCGCCAGCGACCGCCGGGCCGCGTGCAGTCCGAGCGCCCACCCCGCGGCCGTGACCCCGAAGGTCGTCGGCACCGCGTGCTGCCCGAGGGTGCGCCCCACCTGCAGCGTCTCCCGGTGCCGGTCGGCCAGGTCGGCGGCCGCCGCGCACGCGGCGTCGAGGTTGCCCAGGGCGGTGTCGCACGCGCGCGCCGCCAGCAGCATCAGCGCGGTGTCGAGGACGTCCTGGCTGGTGGCCCCGTGGTGGACCCACGGGCGGACCGGCTCCGGCACGACGGCGAGGAGCGCGTTGACGAGCGGCGGGACGGGGTTCCCGGCCGCCGTCGTCCCGGCCGCCAGCGTCGCCGGGTCCACCGGGTTCGCCCGGGCGGCACCCGCGAGGGCGTCGCCGCAGCCGGGCGGGACGAGCGCCGCCCGCTCGGCCGCGCGCAGGAGGGCGACCTCCGTGGCGACCATCGCCTCGAGCAGCGCGGCGTCGCCCAGGAGGGCGTCGACCTCCGTGGCCGTGCCGAGCAAGAAGCTCACACCCGCCCCCTTCCGGCGCGCCAGCGCCGCTCTCGTCCGGACGTCCGGACTCACACCTCGAAGAAGACGGTCTCCCCCGGGCCCTGCACCCGGATGTCGAAGGTGTAGCCGTCCCCGTCGGACCGCGCGATCAGCGTCTCACGGCGCTCGGCGGGCACCTCGGAGAGCACCGGGTCCGTCTCGTTCAGCGGCTCGTCGGGGAAGTAGATGCGGGTGACGACACGGTCGAGCATGCCGCGCGCGAAGACGCTGACGTCGATGTGCGGCGCCTCGAGCGGGCCGTCCGGGTCGTCGACGTCGCCCGCCGGCAGCGGTCCGGGCCGGACCGTGTACACCTGCCAGCGCAGGTCGTCCTTCCACGTGGCGCTGCGGGCGAACCCCGTGAAGCCCGGGATCCGGCTCGGGCGGGCGCCGCGCGGGTCGGCGGGGTGGTCGAACCGACCGTCCGGGTCCGCCTGCCAGGTCTCGACCATCGCGTCGCGGATCGGCTCGCCGTGGCCGTCGAGCACGTGCCCGCGGATCCAGAACGCGCCGGCGGTCCCTTCGGGGACGGCGAGCTGTCCCGCACCGCCCCAGTCGAGCCCGATCGCCAGGTAGGGCCCGACCGTCTGGGACGGGGTCAGGCCGAGTCGCTCACTCATCGTCGTCGTCCTCCTCGAAGACGCTCGCCTGGGGGCCTCGAAGGACGATGTCGAACTCGAAGGCCAGCGCCCAGTGGTCCTGGGTCTGCTCGTAGTCGAAGCGGGAGATCATCCGCCTGCGGGCGCTCTCGTCGCGGACCGAGTTGTAGATCGGGTCCTGGAAGAAGAGCGGGTCGTCCGGGAAGTACATCTGCGTGACGAGCCGCTGGGTGAACGCGCGTCCGAACAGGGAGAAGTGGATGTGCGCCGGCCGCCACGCGTTGGGGTGGTTCCGCCACGGGTACGCCCCGGGCTTGATGGAGGTGAAGCGGTACCGCCCGTCGGCGTCGGTCATCATGCGCCCGACGCCGGTGAAGTTCGGGTCCAGCGGTGCGGGCCACTGGTCCCACTGGTGGGCGTAGCGTCCGGCGGCGTTGGCCTGCCAGACCTCCACGAGCGTGTTGGGCACGGGCCGGCCGTCCTCCTCGAGCACCCGGCCGTGCACGATGATCCGCTGCCCGACCGGCTCGGCCTCGCCGCCATGGTTCCGGGTGAGGTCGTTGTCGACCGCGCGCACGAGGTCCTCCCCCAGCGCCGGCCCGGTGAGCTCGTTCAGGCGCTGGGGCATCGCCCGGAGCGGCTCCTTGGGGTGGCGCAGCTCGGTCGAGAGATACTCGGGGCTGTTCAGCGGCGGGTGCACCCCCCCGGGGACCGGGTAGGTCGGCATCACCAGGCCTCCGCGGGTGATGGCACCCGGCAGGAAGAGATCGTCCAGTCCGCTCATGGCTCCACTTCCGTCACGTCGTCGTGCACGCGGTCGCGACGGCTCCGTCTGCCTCCGCGCGGAACGGAGGTTCGCAGCGCGTACATCCGTTCTCGTCCTGCCGAGGATGGCGTGCCGAGGTCGGCGCGTCAACCACCTGCCGGGTGGCGGGACCGGCGACCCCCCGGTCCTTCCCGGCCGGAGACGTCGGTTTCCGCCTCGGTCTACCGGGTCTTCAGCAGGGGCACGGTGTCGGTGCCGACCCGGCGTGACGGGCGTCACGATTCGCGCTTGACGGGACAATTGCACGCCAGTAAGTTCTCGATGCGAACGACCGTTCATCATTTTCCGTGCGTGACGACCCCATGGCAGTGCCGCCGTGGACCTCCGCCGTGAGACCCGCGGCCAGTGCCACATCCCGAGGACCCGAGCCGCCCCGCCCGGTCCCAGCCCCCGACGAAGGAACTGACGATGCGACGAATGACGATCTCCCTGGCCGCTGCCGGCTCCCTCGTGCTCCTGGCCGCCTGCTCCGGCGGCGGCGACACGGGCGGCGGCGGCGACGGCGGCACCGCCGGTGCCGGCGGGAACGCGAACGGAGGCTCCGGAGAGCTCACCCCGGTGACCGTCGGCGTCCTGCCGATCGTCGACACCGCCGCGATCTGGCTCGGCGTCGAGGAGGGGATCTTCGAGGACCACGGGCTCGACGTCGAGCTCGAGCTCGCCCAGGGCGGCGCCGCCGTCGTCCCCGCCGTCGTCAGCGGGGACTACCAGTTCGGGTTCTCCAACGTCGCCTCGCTGCTCGTGGCGAACTCCCAGGGTCTGCCGCTGAAGATCGTGGCGCCCGGCAACTTCACGACCGGTGACCCCGAGTCCGACATCGGCGCCGTCCTGGCCATGCCCGACTCCGGCATCGAGTCGCCCGCAGACCTGGCCGGCAAGAGCGTCGCGGTGAACACGCTGAACAACATCGGCGACGTCACCGTCTCCGAGGTGGTGGAGCAGGCCGGCGGCGACCCGGAGCAGATCTCCTTCGTCGAGATGGGCTTCCCGGACATGCCCGCCGCGCTGGCGGGCGGGCAGGTCGACGCCGCCTGGATCCTCGAGCCCTTCCGCACCATCGCGATGGACCAGGGCGCCGAGGTCGTCACCCACAATTTCGCCGACGTCGATCCCGAGATGATGATCGCGGCCTACTTCACCACCGCCACGTACGCCGAGAGCGACCCGGAGATCGTCGAGTCCTTCACCGCGGCGATGGAGGAGTCGCTCACCTTCGCCGAGGAGAACCCCGACGCCGCCCGCGCGATCCTCTCGACCTACACCGAGATCGACCCGGCCGTCCAGGAGAAGATGGTCATGCCGCGCTTCTCGCCCGACGTCAACGCCGACTCCGTCCAGACGCTCGCCGACCTCGCTCTCAAGTACGGGCTCGTGAGCGAGGACGTCGACGTCGACGCTCTGCTGCCGTGACCGCGGCGACCACGGCCCCGGCGCCGAGGTCGACGCGTGCCGTGGGCGCGCGCCGGTCCCGGCGTAGGTCGGGGTCGGGCGGGCGGGGCGCGCTGCTCGGGCTCGCGGGTGTGCTGTGCGTGCTGGTGCTGCTGGAGGCGCTGCCCCGGCTGGGGGTGGTGGACCGGCGGTTCATGCCGCCGTTCTCGGAGATGTTCACGGCGCTGGTGACGCGGTTGCAGACGCCGGAGTTCTGGACGGCGCTGGGCGACACGCTGACCACCTGGGCGATCGGGCTCACGATCGCGATGGTCGCCGGCATCGTCATCGGCATCGTGGTCGGCTCGGTCCGGGTGCTGCGGGAGGCGACGTCCTCGACGATCGAGTTCCTGCGGCCCATCCCGTCAGTCGCGCTGATCCCCCTGGCGGTGCTGCTGTACGGCACGGGCCGGGAGGCCACGCTCCTGCTGGTCATCTACGCCTCGTTCTGGCAGGTGCTGGTCCAGGTGCTCTACGGCGTCCAGGACGTCGACCCGGTCGCGCGGGACACCGCGCGGTCCTACCGGTTCTCGGCGCTGACGCAGGCCCGGACGGTGATCTGGCCGACCGCCCTGCCCTACATCGTCACCGGCTTCCGGCTGGCCGCGACCGTGGCGCTGATCCTGACGGTGACGGGCGAGCTGATCATCGGCACCCCGGGGCTGGGCAAGCTGCTCGCGGTGGCCCAGTCCTCCGGTGCCACGGCGTCGATGTACGCCCTGGTGATCGTGACCGGGCTGCTGGGCGTCGGCGTGAACCTTCTGGCCCGTGCCCTGGAGCGCAGGATCCTGCGCTGGCACCCCTCGATCCGGCGGGAGAAAGCAGCATGAGCACCACCCCCGATCTCACCGCCCCGGCCCCGGCGGCCCCGGCCGCCCCGGCGCCCGCGCGCCGCAGGCGGCGGGGCTCGCTGGCCCGGCAGGTGGTCGTCGCCGTCGCCCTGCCCGTGCTCCTGATCGCCGGCTGGTGGCTCTGGTCGGCGGACAGCGAGTCCTTCTTCGCCCCGCCGCTGGCGGACATCGTGGCCGCGTTCCCCTCCACCTGGCTGGAGGGCCGGCTGACCTCCGACGTCCTGCCGTCGGTGATCCGGCTGCTCATCGGCTACGCCATCGCGCTGGTGGTGGGGATCGCCCTGGGCATGGCGATCGGCCTGTCGCCGACGCTGCGGGCGTTCACCGAGCCCGCGCTGGAGTTCTTCCGGGCCATCCCGCCGCCGGTGATGATCCCGATCCTCATGCTGTTCCTGGGCATCTTCACCACCATGAAGGTCTTCGTCATCGCGACCGGCTGCCTGTGGCCGATCCTGCTGAACACCATCGAGGGCGTGCGCAGCATCGACGACGTGCTGCGCGACACCTCCCAGGTCTACCGGCTGCGCAAGAGCACCCAGCTGCACACCCTGGTGCTGCGCGGGGCGTCCCCGCAGATCATGACCGGCGCCCGCCAGGCCCTCTCGATCGGGATCATCCTGATGGTGATCTCGGAGATGTTCGCCGCGACCAACGGCCTGGGCTTCACCATCGTGCAGTTCCAGCGGTCCTTCGCGATCCCGCAGATGTGGACCGGCATCATCCTGCTCGGCCTCGTCGGGGTCGTGCTCTCGATCATCTTCCGCGCCGTCGAGCGCCCCGTGCTGGCCTGGTACCGCGGCCTGCGCCAGTCCCAACGAGGAGGCAACTAAGCCATGAGCTCCACCCAGACCGAGGACCGCCGCCCCGCCGCCGGGACCGACATGCTCGACGTGACCGGGCTGAACAAGGTCTACCACTCCGACGCCGGGGACACCGAGGCCATCCGCGACCTCACCTTCACGGTGAAGGCCGGGGAGATGGTCTGCATCGTCGGCCCCTCCGGCGCCGGCAAGACCACCCTCCTGCGCTGCCTGTCCGGGCTGCTGGCCCCCACCCACGGGACCGTCTCCCTGGAGGGCCAGGTCGTCAAGGGCCCGCCCAAGGGCATGGCCATGGTCTTCCAGGAGTACGCCCGCTCGCTGTTCCCCTGGCTGACCGTGGCGCAGAACGTCGAGCTGCCCCTGAAGGAGAAGGGCGTGCCGAAGTCCCAGCGCGGCCCCAAGGTCGCCGCCGCCCTGGAGGCCGTGGGCCTGGCCGACGTGCCGCGCTCCTACCCCTGGCAGCTCTCCGGCGGCATGCAGCAGCGCGTCGCGATCGCCCGCGCCGTGGCCTACGAGCCGCACATCCTGCTCATGGACGAGCCCTTCGCCGCCGTCGACGCCCAGACCCGCGCCGACCTCGAGGACCTCGTCCGCGACCTGTGGCACCGCCTCGGCCTGACCCTGCTCTTCGTCACCCACGACATCGACGAGTCCATCTACCTCGGCCAGCGCGTCCTCGTCCTGTCCGGCCGCCCCACCGTGATCATGGAGGACGTCACCGTCAACCTCCCCGACGAGCGCGACCAGCTCACCACCCGCAACGACCCCGAGTTCGCCCGCCTGCGCGCCCACGTCTACGACCTCGTCCAGAAGGCCAAGCGCGGCCACCGCCCCGACGAGGACGTCCTCGTGCCGTCGGCCGAGGAGCGCACCGGCGACCAGCGGCCGCCGACGGCCGGGGACGGACCGTACGCGGGCGCGGTCGGCGGCCTGTGATGGCGACCGAGCGCACGCCGGTCGCCATCCTCGGCGCGGGCCCGGCAGGACTGCTGCTCTCGCACCTGCTGCACCTCAACGGCATCGAGTCGATCCTCGTGGAGGCGCGCGACCGCGAGTACGTCCAGGCCCGCGTGCGGGCGGGGGTGGTCGAGCACGGTGCGGCGGACATCCTGCGCCAGGCCGGCGTGGGCGAGCGCATGGACCGGGAGGGGCTGCGCCACGGCGGCATCGAGCTGCGCTTCGACGGTGCCGGCCACCGGATCGCCATGAGCGACCTGACAGGCCGGCACATCACCGTCTACGGGCAGCAGGAGATCGTCCACGACCTTGCGGAGCGGCGGATCGCCGACGGCGGGGACGTGCGGTTCGCGTGCGGCCCGGCCGCGATCCACGGGGTCGACTCCGCCGAGCCGTCGGTGACCTACGCCGTCGACGGCGTGGAGCACCGGATCGTCGCCGACTTCGTGGTGGCCTGCGACGGCGCTCACGGTGCCGGCCGGCCCGCCATGGGCGAGTCCCTGACGACGTTCGAGAAGGTCTACCCGTTCGCCTGGCTGGGCATCCTCGCGCACGCCGCGCCGCGGGTGGACGAGCTGGTCTACGCCAACCACGAGCGCGGGTTCGCCCTCTACTCGATGCGCTCGCCGAGCGTGACCCGCCTCTACCTCCAGGTCCCGTCGACCGACCGGCTCGAGGACTGGTCCGACGAGCGGATCTGGGACGAGCTCGCCGTGCGGTTCAGCCTCGACGGCGAGCCCTGGGAGCCCACGCGCGGGGAGATCTTCGAGCGCTCGCTCGCACCGCTGCGCAGCTACGTCGGTGAGCCGATGCAGCGCGGCAGGCTCTTCCTCGCGGGCGACGCCGCCCACACGGTGCCGCCGACCGGCGCCAAGGGGATGAACCTGGCGATCCGGGACGTCGACCTGCTCGCCCGCGCGCTGACGGAGCAGATCCGCAGCGGGGCCGAGGAGGGTCTGCGCACGTACACCGACCGGGCGCTGCGCGCGGTGTGGCGCGCGGAGTACTTCTCCTGGTGGATGACCACCATGCTGCACCGCTTCGACGACGACTCCGGCTTCGACCGCCGCGTCCAGACGGCGCAGCTGCGCAGCGTCGTCGGCTCCGAGGCGCACGCCACGGCGCTGTCCGAGAACTACGTGGGTTAGGGGGCTCCCGTGAGCAACGTGGAGGGCGCGGTCGTGCCCGACGAGGAGCCGGAGCGATCCTCCGGCTACGTGCAGTCGCTGGACCGGGGGCTCGCGGTCATCCGGGCGTTCGACGCCGAGCACCCGCGTCTGACGCTCAGCGACGTCGCGCGCCGCACCGGGCTCACCCGCGCGGCGGCACGCCGGTTCCTGCACACGCTCGTGGACCTGGGGTACGTCCACGCTGACGGCCGGCTGTTCATGCTCCGCCCGCGGGTGATGGAGCTGGGGTACGCGTACCTCTCCTCCCTCGGGCTGCCCGAGATCGCACGGCCCCACCTCGAACGGCTCGCCACCGCCGTCGGGGAGTCCGCCTCGGCGTCCGTGCTGGACGGCAGCGAGATCACCTACATCGCCCGCGTGGCGAGCCGCCGCATCATGAGCGTCGACCTCGGCGTGGGCACCAGGCTGCCCGCCTACGCGACGTCGATGGGCAGGGTGCTGCTCGCCGGGCTGCCGGAGGACGAGGTCGGTGACCACCTCGGCGACCTCGTCGCGCTCACCCGGTACACCATCACCGACCGCGCGCAGCTGATGGCCGAGATCGCGCGGGTCCGCGAGCAGGGCTGGTCGATCGTCGACGAGGAGCTCGAGGAGGGGCTGCGGTCGCTGGCCGCCCCGGTGCGCGACAGGGACGGCCGCGTCGTCGCCGCCGTCAACGTCTCGACGGCGGCGCGGCGCGGGTCGGCGACGACGATGCTCGCCGAGACCCTCCCCCACCTGCTGGCCACCGCCGACGCGATCACGAACGACCTCGTCGCGCACCGGTGAGGTCCGACGGCTCAGCGGGTGGTCCCGCGGCCGGTGGTCCCGCGGCGGGCGGCGCCGCCGCGCGTTGGACGGCGCCCCGGGTCGGCCTGCTGGTCGTCGCGGTCGTCCTCGTCGGCCTGAACCTGCGGGCCCCGATCGTGGGGGTGCCGCCCCTCATCCCCGCCCTCTCGGAGGAGCTGTCCCTGACAGGTTCCGCCGCGGGGCTGCTGACCTCCCTGCCGCTGCTGTGCTTCGCCGTCGTCTCCCCGCTCGTCGTCCTGCTCGTGCGCGCCGTCGGCGTGGACCGGTCGCTCCTCCTGTCCCTGCTGCTGCTCTGCCTGGCGACGGCGCTGCGCCCGTGGGGCTCCTTCGGCCTCCTGCTCGCCGGGACGGCGCTGGTCGGCGTCGCCATCACGGTCGGCAACGTGCTCGTCCCGATCGCGGTGCGGCGCGGCGCCGGCCTGCGCACGGCAGCCGTGATGGCCGCCTCGACGAGCTCCTACGGTGTCGGCCAGGGGGTCGCGGCGATGCTCGCCGTGCCCGTCGCGAACCAGGTCGGGTGGCGCTCGGCCATGGCGCTCCTCGCCGTGCCCGCGGCGGTCGCGGCGGTGGGGTGGACGCTGTACTCGCGCCGTCGTCGAGGCGTCACGCCATCACGGTCCACGGCCCCGCCGTCGACGGCGCGGTCCACGCCGACGCCCGCCACGCCACCGCCCGCCGCGCCACCGCCCGCCGCGCCACCGCCCGCCGCGGCAGGTCGCCGCCACACCGGCCGGCCGCCCGTGTGGCGCGTCGGCGACGCCTGGTGGCTGGCGCTCTTCTTCGGCCTGCAGGCTGCGCTCTTCTACAGCGCCAGCACGTGGCTGCCGGCGCTGCTCACCGACGAGACGGGCACGACCGACGAGCTGGCCGGGACCGCGCTGTCGCTGTTCCACCTCATCGGCATCGCCGGGACGCTCGTGGTCCCTCTGCTTCTGCGCGCCCTCGGGGGCGCAGTGCGCACGGGGGTCGTCGTCGCCGTGGCGTGGTGCGCCTTCTTCGTGGGGGTCGCGGTCGTCCCGGGCGCGTGGCCGGTGCTGGTCGTCCTCGGCGGGCTGGCCCAGGGAGCCGGCATCGGCCTGGGGATGACGCTCATCGCGCTGCGGCCCGTCGACGCGGACTACGGGCGCGGGCTGTCGGCCCTCGTGCAGTCCGCCGGCTATGCCGTGGCCGCCGTGGGTCCGGTGGCTCTCGGCTGGGTCCATGGGACGTCCGGCAGCTGGGCCCTGGTCATGTGGCTCTGCGCCGCCGGTGCGGTCGTCATGATGGGGGCCGCGCTGCGGGCCGGTGCCGAGCGGCCGATCGGTGCGTCGTCCTGACTTTCTGCCGGGGCGACGACGCGGCCCGTGCCACCGGAGCTCGGTGGCACGGGCCGCGCCGTGCGGGCGCCTGCGCGTCGGTCGCGCCGGCGCCGAGGTGCTCAGGCGGTGGTGGTGGGAGCGGTCTCCTCCTGGGCGGAACCGCCGGCGTCGATCACACGCATGGTGCGGTCGAACTCGTCGGTGACCTCGTGGTGGTGGCGGTGCGTGAGGTTGCTGACCACGACCGCGAGGACGAGGTTGAGGAGGAACCCGGGGACGATCTCGTAGAGGTCGAAGATCCCGCCCTCGATGTTGCCCCACACGCCCACCGTGACGGCGCCCGCGACCATTCCGGCCAGGGCTCCGGCCGTGCTGAGCCGGCGCCAGTACAGGGACAGCAGGATCGTCGGGCCGAAGGCCGCACCGAAGCCGGCCCAGGCGAAGGCGACGAGCCCGAGGATCGTGTCGTTCTGCGTCCAGGCCATCGCGGCGGCGACGAGGGAGATCACGAGCACGGCGAGCCGGCTGATCATGACCTGCGCGCGGTCGCTCACCTCCCGCTTGAGCCCGACCTTGAACAGGTCCTCCACCAGCGCGGAGGCGCTGACGATGAGCTGGGAGGAGATCGTGCTCATGATCGCGGCCAGCACGGCCGCGAGGATCAGCCCGGCGATGAGCGGGTGGAACAGGATCTGCCCCATCAGCAGGAACACCGTCTCCGGGTCCTCGAGGGAGAGGCCGGGGTTCTGCTGGTAGTAGGCGACGCCCACCAGGGCGGTGGCGAGGGCGCCGAGCACGGCGAGGATCATCCAGGACATGCCGATGCGGCGTCCGGTCCGGATCTCGC
The DNA here is from genome assembly GCF_023148685.1 of Georgenia sp. EYE_87. Taxonomy (GTDB): domain Bacteria; phylum Actinomycetota; class Actinomycetes; order Actinomycetales; family Actinomycetaceae; genus Georgenia. Next base: position 299,267 of record NZ_JAHXNL010000001.1, read on the forward strand.
CGAGCGTCCGCATGGCCATGAAGCGGACGATGATGTGCGGCTGGCCGAAGTAGCCCAGGCCCCAGGCCAGCGCGGAGACGATGCCCAGCAGGCTGGCCCCGCCGCCCACCATGCTCAGCAGCGCGGGGTCGACCTCGCGGACGCTCGAGACGACGCCGGACGGGCCGCCCGCCGCGAACAGGCCGACGATGGGAACGGCGATCAGGGCGAGGAACATCATCAGGCCCTGGACGAAGTCGGTGTAGCTCGCGGCGAGGAAGCCGCCACCGAGGGTGTAGAGCACGGTCACGCCGGCGATCAGCAGCATCCCCGTGCGGTAGTCCATGCCGAACGAGCTGGCGAAGAACACGCCGCCGGACACCATGCCGGCGGAGACGTAGAACGTGAAGAACACGAGGATGATGAGGCCGGCCGCGATGCGCAGGGAGCGCGAGGTGTCCCGGAGCCGGTTCTCGAGGAAGCTCGGGATGGTGATGGAGTTCTCCGAGACCTGGGTGTAGACCCGGAGCCGCGGCGCGACGAACTTCCAGTTGAGCCAGGCGCCGATGGTCAGCCCGATCGCGATCCAGGCCTCGACGAGGCCGGCGGCGTAGATGGCACCCGGCAGGCCCATCAGCAGCCACCCGGACATGTCCGAGGCACCCGCGCTGAGGGCGGCGACCGCGGGTGGCAGACCACGTCCTCCGAGCATGTACTCGTCAAGGCTGTTGTTCTTCCGCATGAAGTACAGGCCGATTGCGAGCATGGCCGCGAAGTACACGACCAGCGCGGCGATATGGAATGCCTGGTCACTCATAGAGCTTCCGTCCTGTCAGGGGTTTGGGCCCGGTGACCCTACAACGGGCAGGCGGACGTCGCTGTCACTCGGGTCACATCGTGAGAGGGCTTATAGGCCCCGACGGCGTCCGAACGGGTTGCTCACCCGAGGCCCGGCCCGGTCCTGGTCGGGCCACCCGGGCACTCAGTGCGCGTGCGCTGCAGCAGCGAGATCCCGCAGGGTCTGCACCTCGGCCGCGGCGTCCTCAGCATTGTAGACGGCCGAGCCGGCGACGAACACGTTCGCTCCGGCGTCGGCGGCCCGCTCGATGGTCGACCGGGACACCCCGCCGTCGACCTGCACCCACACGTCGAGCCCTGCGTCCTCGATGGCGCGGCGCGTGCGGGCGATCTTCGGGAGGGTCCCGTCGATGAACGACTGCCCGCCGAAGCCCGGCTCCACCGTCATCACGAGGATCATGTCGAACTCGGGCAGGAGGTCGAGGTAGGGCTCGATGGCCGTCGCCGGGCGCAGGCCGAGCCCGGCGCGCGCGCCCTGCGCACGCAGCTCGCGGGCCAGCTTCACCGGTGCCGTGGCGGCCTCGGCGTGGAAGGTCACGGACTTGCAGCCCGCCTCCGCGTAGGCGGGCGCCCACCGGTCGGGGTCCTCGATCATCAGGTGGGCGTCCACCGGGACCGGCGTCACGCGCAGGATCGCCTCCACGACGGGCAGGCCGAGCGTGAGGTTGGGGACGAAGTGGTTGTCCATCACGTCGACGTGGGCGTAGTCCGCCCCCGCGATCTTGGCCAGCTCCCCGCGCATGTCGGAGAAGTCGGAGTTGAGGATGCTCGGGGAGATGACGATGCTCACGGACCCAACCCTAGCCAGCACCTCCGGGCCGCGCCGCCGCGGGGCCCGGGCACGACGGGGACGGCCCGCCGGGCGCGGGGCCCGCCGTTCCGGTCGGTGCGGACCGTCAGGCGGTGCGGCGGAGCAGCGCGAGGAACATCGCGTCCGTGCCGTGCACGTGGGGCCAGAGCTGCACGAACGGCCCGTCCCCCAGCCCTGGCGGCTCGGTGACGGCGACCGAACGGACGACGGCGGCGGCGTCGAGCAGCTCGACGTCGCCCCGGCGGCGGACGACGTCCTCCACCACCGTGCGAGTCTCCGCCACATGCGGGGAGCAGGTGACGTACGCCACCACGCCGCCCACCCGCGCGGCGTCGATCGCCGAGTCGAGCAGCGACCGCTGCAGCGCGCCCAGCTGGGTCAGGTCGCCCGGCGAGCGCCGCCACCGCGACTCCGGACGACGGCGGAGCGCCCCCAGGCCGGTGCAGGGGGCGTCGACAAGGACTCGGTCGAAGGCACCGGGCATCTCCTCGCCGAGGTCACGCCCGTCACCCACCCGCACCTCCACCGTTCCTTCCGGCACGGCCGAGACCGAGCCCCGGACGAGACCGGCCCGGTGGGGGGCCACCTCGTTGGCGAGCAGCGTGGCGCCCCGCTCGTGGGCGAGGGCGCCGAGAAGGGCCGCCTTCCCGCCGGGACCCGCGCACAGGTCGAGCCAGGCGCGGTCGCCCGTCTGAGTGAGGTGCTGCTGGCCGGCGTCGCCTTGAGCCGTCCCGGCACGCTGCTGCCCGCCGTCGGGAGAAGCGAGCGGTGCGGCGGCCAGCGCGAGGGCGACCAGCTGCGAGCCCTCGTCCTGGACGCCGGCCCTCGCCCGGCGCACGGACGGCAGCCGTGCAGGGTCCCCGCCCGACGCCACGAGCGCGAACGGCGACCACCGCCCTGGCACGGGCGCCTGCCCGGAGCCGTGGGTGATCTCCGCCGCGAGGTGCTCGGTGTCCACGAGCCCGGGCCGGGCCACCAGCGTCACGCGGGGCGACTCGTTGTCGGCGTCCAGCAGGGCGTCGAGCTCGTCGGCCGTGTGACCGTTCGCGAGCAGGCTCTGGCGCAGAGCCCGCGTGATCCACTCCGGGTGTGAGGCCGTGACGGCGAGGCGTGCGACCGGGTCGGTGCCGTCCGGGTCTGCCAGGTCCCCGATGCGCTCGAGCCACCCCGCCAGGTCCGTCCGGGCGACGGCGCGCAGCACGGCGTTGACCAGACCGGCCGGTGCAGGCCCGACGACCGCGCGGGTCAGGGCGACGGTCTCGGAGACCGCGGCGTGGGCCGGCACGCGCATCCCGAGGATCTGGTGGGCGCCGAGTCGGAGCAGGTCGAGCACCTCTGGGTCGAGTGCGGAGAGCGGGCGGCCGTTGGTGCACTGGGAGAGGACGGCGTCGTACCGGCCCTGCAGGCGAAGTGTGCCGTAGGCGAGCTCGGTGGCGAAGCCCGCGTCCCTTCCGGTGATCTCGCGCTCGCGCAGCAGCTTGGGCAGGACGAGGTTGGCGTAGGCGTCGGAGCCGGCTACCTGGCGCAGCACCTCGAAGGCGGCGAGACGTGGTGCGTCGACCCTCGGGCGGCGCGCGGGCGGGCGTCCCTGGTCGGCCCCTCGTCCGGGCTGCTGCTGGCGTTGGCCCGAACCGGCACCCCGGCCTCCGCGGTCGGGTCGGCCAGCTCGTCCGCGTCCGCCGTCGGGTCGGCCGGCTGCCCCGGGTCCGCCGTCGGGTCGGCCGGCTGCCCCGGGTCCGCCGTCGGGTCGACCGGCTCCCCCGGGTCCGCCGTCGGCCGGGCTCATGCCGCACCGCCGGGCGCTCCGAGGACGAACCCGTCCAGCCGGGCGCCACGCGCCCACGCCTCCGCCGTCATCCAGCTCCGACCCGCTGGGGCCACCTCGCCGAGCGCGACGGCGGACGAACCGGTCCCCACCAGCACCTCGTGCTTGCCTGCGCGGACCTGGCCGGGTCGGAGATCGTCGACGTCGGGGCGCACGGTGACGGGGCCCAGCTTGAGCCGGGTGCCGTCGGGCAGCGACGTCCATGCGCCCGGGGCGGGCGTGCAGCCGCGGACGAGACGATCCACCGCCATCGCGGGATCTGCCCAGCGGACGGCGGCGTCGGCCACCTCCAGCTTGGGGGCGAGGCTCACGCCCTCGGCGGGCTGGGGGTGCGGGCGCGCCGTGCCCGCGGCGATGGCGTCGAGCACCGCGACGAGGAGACCCGCCCCGGACTCGGCGAGGCGGGTGAGCAGGTCGCCCGCGGTGTCGCGGGGGCGGACGGTCTCGGTGAGCGTGCCGTACACCGGCCCGGTGTCCAGCCCGGCCTCGAGCTGGAACACGCAGGCACCGGTGACCTCGTCGCCGGCGATGATGGCGCGCTGCACGGGCGCGGCTCCGCGCCAGGCCGGCAGCAGGGAGAAGTGGAGGTTGACCCAGCCGTGCGCCGGCACGTCGAGCAGCTGAGCGGGCACGAGGCCGCCGTAGGCGACCACCGCGGCGGCGTCGAGTTGCATGGCGGCCAGGCGCTCCGCCACGCCCTCCTCGCGGAGGCTACGTGGGGTGAGGACCTCGATCCCGACCTCGCGGGCAAGCTCGGCGACCGGGCTAGGACGGAGCGTCCTGCCCCGCCCACGGCGCGCGTCCGGGCGGGTCAGGACGGCGACGACGTCGTGATCGGACGCGATGAGGGCCCGCAGGCTCGGGAGAGCCACCTCCGGGGTGCCGGCAAAGAGGAGACGCATGGTGCCCGAGTCTAGGTGCCTCCGCCCGTGCGGACGGCGGCCCTCGGGTGGACCGGCGAGCGAAGGCCGCCCCGGCGCGGTGCGGCCATCCACAGGTGGCCCAGGGTGGCCGCCACTCCACAGACCGTCGTGGGACTCGCACCGATGTCGGACGGGGCAGGTACTGTTTCATACAGCCGTTCGATCCAGGTGAGGGTGACGATGTCCACGCTTTCGACCGCGAGTGCAGGGCCCGGGACCAGCAGCCCCGTGGCACCTCTCGCGGCCGTGCGGGGCGCTGTCGGGGCGCTGCGGGCGCAGGCCGACCCCGCCCAGGCGCGAGCCTGGGAGGCGGCGGAGCGCGAGAGCGCCATCGCCACCCTCGATGCCGTCATCCAGGAGCTCACGGTCTACCGAGGACGCCTGCTCGTCGCCCACAAGGAGGACGGCCGATGGGGCTCGTCCCGGGATCGTGACTACGTCGACTGGCGGGCCCGCATGACCGGCTCCGGGCGTGGGACCGCCGCCGGCGAGCTCACGGTGGCTGAGGGGCTCGACGCGATGCCGGAGGTTGCGCGTGCCGTCGACAGCGGTGCCTTGAGCATCGAGCACGCCAAGGCGCTGGCGCGGCTGCGGGCGGACGCCTCGGAAGAGGTGAAGCAGGCGCTGGACGACGGCGTCACCGCCGAACTGGTCGAGCACGCGAAGCGCAAGAAGCTCTCCGCCCCCGAGCTGGCGAAGGAGGCTCGTCGCCAGGCGGCGAGCATCGACGCGCAAGCAGCCCAGGAAAGCTACGACGCGACGTGGCGCCGGCGGTCCGTGACCTTCGGCAAGGCCGCCGGAGGAGGTCGGTCCGGGCAGTGGGTCCTGGACGACGTCGGCGGCACGCTGGTCGAGACCGCCCTCGACGCCGTTGTGGGCCCGATCGCCGCGGACGACGACCGCAGTCGTGCGCAGCGGCACGCGGACGCACTCGTCACCCTGGCGTCCCGCACCCTCCAGGTCGGCTCCGACCTCAACGGCGCGCAGGTGCGGCCGCACCTGGCGCTGGTGGTCAGCGAGGACACCTGGGCAGCGGCGCGGGCGCACCAGGACGCCGTCGACGCGTCCACGGGGAGCGCCGCCGACCGGGTTCAGGGCGATGGCGCGGCGTTCGGGCTACGCCCCGACGGCACCGCCGCGAGTGTCGACTCGGTTGAGTCCGCTGCGCGGAGCTGCACGGTGCTGGCGCGGCCCGCGAGCGTCCCGGCGCTCCCCGACGTCCCACCGGCCGAGCTGGAGGACGGCACTCTCGTGCCTCTGCGAGAGCTGCAGCGCCTGATGTGCGACTGTGAGGTGACGCGGATGGTGATGACCGCCGACTCCGTGCCGCTCGACGTGGGCATGACCCAGCGCACCTATACCCGCGAGCTTCGGCGTGCGGTGACGACGCGGGACAGGACTTGCCAGTGGCCCGGCTGCACGATCCGTGCAGCCTGGTCGGAGATCCACCACATCGTCTGGTTCTCCAGAGGCGGCCCGACGTCGGTGGGCAACGCGGCGACGCTGTGCAGCTACCACCACCACGTCGTGCACAACGAGAGCGTCAGGATCGTGCCGCTGGCAGACGGCTTCGGGTTCCACCGAGCCGACGGGTCGCTGATCGGCACCCGGCGACGGCCACCAGGTCGGCGCCGCGGGGCGCCGCCGGGCGCAGGTGATCGGTCACCGCAGGCGCCGCCGGGTGCGGGGGAACTTCTGGATGCCTGGAACGCGGCGCGAGCAAGTGATGGCCGTGCACGCCCTCAGCTTCCCGACGCGCTGAAGCGGCCCTCGTCAGCACGGCAAGCAGCCGACGCAGCAGCCGGGATGCCGGGTACGACAGGGGGTGCGCCAGGGAAGACCGAACCGGAGCCATGCCGTGGGCGCACGCTCTGGGAAGACGACGCCGATCTGCCCGACCAACCCAGCGACCCACCCTTCTGAGCTTTCTGGGCCTCGTGTGTGGCCGTGGGGATCCGGCCCGCCGACGTAGGGCTCTGGGGAGCCCGCCGGCCGAGTGGGCGGCGGCGCCAGAGGGACTCAGCCCCCGCTGCGACAGCACCGCTGCCGCCGCCGCACCGAAGAACTACCGCCGAGGCGGCTACTGCGCTCCGCCGTTGCCGCCCGGCAGGAGCCCCAGTGCCCGAAGGTCCGCACGGAGCTGGGCGGCAGTGGTGAAGTGCAGCGCTCGCAGTCCGACCGCCTCGGCGGCGGCGACGTTGGCGCGGGAGTCGTCGACGAACACTGTCGCCTCCGGCTGGAGGCCGTAGCGCTCGATCAGGAGGTGAAAGATCGCCGGGTCCGGTTTGACGAGGCCCTCCCGCCCGGAGACGAGCACGTCCTCGAGGCGATCGATGACCGGAGCCGCAACCGCGGCATGATGGAAGGTCTCCGCCGACCAGTTCGTCAGACCGAGGAGGCGAATCCCGTGAGCCGCGAGCTCGTCGACGATGGCGGTCGTGCCGGCGACCGGACCGGTCAGCGCGGCGGCGAAGTTGCGGCAGTACCGGGCGAGAGTGTGCTCGTGCTCCGGGTGACTCCCGCGGATCTGAGCGAGCGCGGCGGCGTGGGAGAGCCCTCTGTCCATCGCGAGGTTGACCTCCGTGAAGTCGATCGCCTCGGCGAAGGCTCGCCACTCCTCCTCGCCCATGCGGTCGGCGACCGCGAGGTATGGCTCCCATCCGACGATCACCCGCCCGAGGTCGAAGACGACGGTGCCGTACCCGGCCGACGGGGTGTCATACCCCGTCGATCTGACGCCGTACCCCGTCAGTGGGGTGTCGTACCCCGTCGGTGGGGTGTCGTACCCCGTCGGTGGGGTGTCGTACCCCGTCGGTGGGGTGTCGTCGGCATTCCGGGCGTCATCCCCTGCGGGGTCGCCATCCGTTCGTCGCTGAGAGCTGGCCGGCGTTCTGCCGTCGGGGCGTGAGGGCTTCTCCACTCCCTCATCCTGCACCTTGCGAGCACACCCATCCGCGGTGCCACGCGTCTGCCCCAGGACGCGCGGCACCTGTCACCGGCAGTACGGGGCGCCCGGACCGGGAAAGAGCGCGTACGGCGCATTCACCACAGATCGGGCGGGTCGGCCTGGACCCGCACCACGCCGTCCTCCTTCCGGGCACTGCGCACCGCCGAAGCCTGGGCCACCCGCCGGGCGAGCTCGGCGCCGAGTCGTCGCGGGACGCGCAGCAGCGCCCGCACCTCTCCGTCCTCGACCTCGACCGGCCCCAGGACGTCGAGCCCCTCGAGCCGGTCCAGGTGGTCGACCATCGACCGCACCGCCGCCGCCGTGCCCTGCAGCGAGACCATGCGGACGGCCGGTGGGAACGACAGCTCGGTCCGTTCGGCGAGCTCCCGGGCCGCGAATCCCGCCGGGTCCCACCGAACGAGGGCCTGCGCCGGAACGGGCGCGGGCTGGCCGAGCAGCATGACGATGCCGCCCTCGGCCGCTCCGCGCACCAGGGCTGCGGCCCCCAGCCACCGACGTAGGGCCTCTGCGGAGGCCCAGAGCTCGGGCCGCGAGGTCGCGGCGGCCGCGTCCAGGATGAGAGCGCCGGCGAACCCACCCTGTGCCGTGGGTTCCGCCCCGGGCGTCGCGACGACGAGACGGGGCTTGTCGTCGACCGTCTCGACGACGCCGTGGCTCGCCGACGCGCCGGAGACGACCACCGGCACCGACGGGAAGGCGCGGCCCAGCTCCTCCGCGGTGCGGGACGAACCCACCCGGACAGCGCGCAGGGCGGTGTGCCCGCAGGTCACGCATCGCCAGTCCACCGCGTGTCGACCGCACCACGCGCAGGTGGGCGTCGTTCCCGGCCGGTCGAGGCGCAGCGGGCCGTGACATGCGGAGCAGCGCGCCGGTTCGCGGCAGCGCGCGCACGCGACGACGGGGAGGTATCCCCCGCGGGCGACCTGCACGAGGACGGGCCCGCGCTCGAGGGCGGAGCGCGCCAGCTCCCACGCCGGGTGCGGGATGCGTGCCACGGCGGCCGGTCCCTCCCGCGCGAGGTCGACGTCGGTGGGCGCGACGACGCGCGGGGCGGCCGCCCGCACGACCGCGCGCGGGGCCTGCACCGGGTGCGCCCAGCCCTGCTCGACCAGGAGCTGCGCCTCGACGGTGCGCGTGAACCCGCCGATCAGCAGGCCGGCCCCCTCGAGCTCCGCGCGCAGCGCAAGCACCTGTCGGGTGTGGGGGTACGGGGATCGAGGCTCGGCGAGCCGGTCGTCCCCGTCGTCGAAGACGGCGACCAGGCCGAGATCGGCCACCGGGGCGAACGCAGCCGCCCGGGTGCCGACGACCACGCGGACGTCGCCCAGGAGAACGCGGAGGAAGGCGCGGTACCGGCGAGCCGGGCCGTCGTCGGCCACCAGGCGGGCGACCGGCTCGTCCGGGAGCACGTCCTTGAGCGCGGCGACCACGTCGTCGACCTGGCGGTTCGTGGGGAGCACGACGAGCACGCCACGACCCGAGGCGAGCGCGGCCTGGGCGGCCTCGGCGAGCGTCGTCGACCACGGGGAAGGGCGGGCGGGCGCGTCGTCCGGGACGAGCTCGGAGGTCGCATCCCCCAGTCGGTGAGCCGGCAGCGCCGTCCAGACCGCGCGCGGGCTCTCCCCCGCAGCAAGGTGGCGCAGGAAGGCAGGCCCGCCGGTGTAGCACGCCCATCTCTCGCCTCCGGGGGCGGTGACGGGTGGGAGGACGGCAGTCTGGGTGCCGCGTCCGTCGAGGACCGACTTCTCGGTGGTGGCGTGGCGGGGAGGCACAGCGAGCCGCACGACGTCCATGAGGGTCCCGGCGTACCTGTCAGCCACCGCCCGGCACAGCCGGAGCACCGAGGGCGACAGCACGGGGACCGGCGAGGCCGCCCGCCGCAGCGGCGCGAGAGCGCCCCGATGGTCGGTGTCGGCGCGCCGCTCGACGACGAAAGCGGGCCGGTCCTGGCCGGCGAACCGGACCTGGACGCGCGCACCCGGAACCGCGTTCTCGGCCATCTCGGGAGGAACGCGGTAGTCGAAGGGGTGGTCGAGGTGAGGCAGCGGGACGTCGACGACCACGCGGGCCACCGGGTTCTCGACGCCCTGGCTGTCGACAGGTGCGGCCGCAGCGGGCGGCAGGTCCAGGAGCGCGCCCTGCTCGGGGCGTGGACGGCTCGAGGAGGTCATGAGCCCGATTCCATCACGGACGGCGGACACCGCGCCGCGCCCGTCCCAGCTGTCGCGGACGGCGCGAAGGTCAGGCGACCGCGGTGCGGAGGTCGTCGACGCGGTCGGTGCGCTCCCAGGTGAACTCGGGCAGCTCCCGGCCGAAGTGGCCGTAGGCCGAGGTGTGCCGGTAGATCGGGCGGAGCAGGTCCAGGTCCCGCACGATCGCCGCCGGCCGCAGGTCGAAGACCTCCCGCACCGCGGTCACGATCCGCTCCACCGGCACCGTCTCGGTGCCGAACGTCTCCACGAACAGCCCCACCGGGTGCGCCCGCCCGATCGCGTACGCCACCTGCACCTCGCACCGGCGCGCCAGCCCCGCCGCCACGACGTTCTTCGCCACCCACCGCATCGCGTACGAGGCCGACCGGTCCACCTTCGAGGGGTCCTTCCCCGAGAACGCCCCACCCCCGTGGCGCGACATCCCCCCGTAGGTGTCCACGATGATCTTCCGCCCCGTCAGCCCCGCGTCCCCCATCGGCCCGCCGATGACGAACTGCCCCGTCGGGTTGACCAGCAGGTCGTACCCCGACGTCGCCAGCTCCACGCCCGCCGCCGCGAGCACCGGCTCGACGACCTCCTTCTCCACCGCCACCGCCAGCAGGTCCTGCCGCACCCACTCGTCGTGCTGTGAGGAGACCACCACCGTGTCCAACGACACCGCCCGGTCACCCTCGTAGCCGATCGTGACCTGCGTCTTGCCGTCCGGGCGCAGCCCCGGCACCACGCCCGCCTTGCGCACCAGCGCGAGCCGCTCCGCCAGCCGGTGGGCGAGGAAGATCGGCAGCGGCATCAGCGCCGCCGTGTCGTCGCACGCGTACCCGAACATGAGCCCCTGGTCCCCGGCGCCCTGGACGTCCAGCTCGTCGAAGGCCCCTGCCCCCGAGCGGCCCTCCAGCGACTTCGACACCCCCGCGGAGATGTCCGCCGACTGCTGCCCGATCGAGACCGACACCCCGCACGAGGACCCGTCGAACCCGATCGCCGAGGACGTGTAGCCGATCCGGCGCACGACCTCGCGCACGAGCTGCGGGATCTCCACGTACGCGTCGGTGGTCACCTCCCCCACCACGTGCACCAGCCCGGTGGTCACCACCGTCTCCACCGCCACGCGCGCCACCGGGTCCTGCTCCAGGATCGCGTCCAGGATGGTGTCCGAGATCCGGTCGCACACCTTGTCCGGATGCCCCTCGGTCACCGACTCGGACGTGAACTGACGCAATACCGAAGAAGTCACCGCTCGATCGTAGTGGCAGCGCGCAGACGGGCCGCGACGGCGTCCCACACCGCGTCCGCAACCTGGGCCTTGGTCCCGCTCCCCCGCCCGACGACGGAGCCCTCGCCGTCGAGGATGGTCACCTCGTTCGGGACGTCGCCGAACCCGCGGTCGGCGCCGACCTCGTTGACGGCAAGCAGGTCGGCCCCCTTGCGGCGGGCCTTCTCCCGCCCGTGGGCGAGGACGTCGCCGGTCGCGTCGCCGGTCTCGGCCGCGAAGCCGACGACAACCTGCCCCTCGCGCAGCCGCTCGGCAGCCAGCTCGGCAAGGATGTCCGGGTTCGTCTCGAGCTCGATCGGCGCGGGACCGGCCGAGGTCTTCTTGATCTTGTGCGTCGTCGTCGTGGCAGGGCGGAAGTCGGCGACGGCGGCCGCCATGACGACGACGTCCGCGCCGGAGCCGGCGTCCCGGACCGCGTCCCGCAGCTCCAGGGTGGTCTCCACACGCCGCACCGCGATGGCCGGGTGGTCCGGCACGAGCGCGTCGTCGACGTTGGCGGCCACCAGGGTGACCGTGGCGCCGCGGCGGGCGGCCGCGACGGCGAGGGCGACGCCCTGGCGGCCCGAGGACCGGTTGCCGAGGAAGCGCACAGGGTCGATCGGCTCGCGCGTGCCGCCGGCGGAGACGACGACGGAGCGTCCGGCAAGGTCATCGATGGCGGGCGAGACCAGGGCGAGCGCGGCGGCCACGATCGCGGCCGGCTCCGGGAGGCGGCCCGGGCCGGTGTCGGCCCCGGTGAGGCGCCCGGAGTCCGGGTCGAGCACGTGCACGCCGCGGCCCCGCAGCGTCGCGACGTTCGCCTGCGTGGCGGCGTGAAGCCACATCTCCGTGTGCATCGCCGGGGCGAGCAGGACCGGGCAGGTGACGGTGAGCAGCGTCGTCGAAAGCAGGTCGTCGGCCAGCCCGGCCGCCGCCTTGGCAAGGAGGTTCGCCGTCGCGGGGGCGACGATCACCAGGTCCGCGCCGCGGCCGAGGGCTACGTGGTCGACGTGCTCGGCGTCGTCGAAGACATCGGTGCGTACCGGCTCTCCCGACAGCGCCTCCCACGTGGGGCGCCCGACCATGCGCAGCGCCGCCTCCGTCGGGACGACCCGGACGCGGTGCCCCGCCTCGCGGAGGAGCCGGAGCACGAGGGCCGCCTTGTAGGCGGCGATGCCGCCCGTGACCCCCAGGACGATGCGCAACGCGCCGCCCGACGGTGTCGTGGCGGCGCGTTCCTGTGTGCTGGTCATGCCGGCGATTCTGCCTCAGTGGGCGAGGTGGGTGCTCACTCCTCGATGCGGGTGAGGGTCAGCATGCCCTCGTTGACCTCGCGCATCGCGATGGACAGCGGCTTGTCCTCCTGGGCGGCCGGCACGAGCGGACCGACGAACTCGAGGAGGCCCTCCTGCAGCTGGGCGTTGTACGTGTTGATCTGGCGCGCCCGCTTGGCCGCGTAGATCACCAGGGCGTACTTGGAGTCGACCTTCTCGAGCAGCTCGTCGATCGGCGGGTCGGTGATGCCCTCGGGGGCGGCGACGGTTCCGTACATGGGTGACCTTCTCCAGGCTCGGTTTCGCGGGGCCGCGGGCGGGCCGGGAGGGCCCGCGCGGGGCGTCCCGCACGCATACAGCGACCTAGTCTACCCGCTCGGTGACGCCCATGAGCGTGAGCAGCTCGTCCGTGGCGCGTTCCACGTCGTCGTTGACGACGACGTGGTCGAACTCGTCGACCGCGGCGAGCTCCTCCCGGGCGGTGGAGAGGCGGCGTTCGCGCTCCTCCGGGGTCTCGGTGCCACGCCCGACGAGACGGCGCACGAGCTCCTCCCAGCTGGGCGGTGCGAGGAAGACGAAGCGGGCGTCCGGCATCGCCTCACGCACCTGTCGGGCCCCCTGGAGGTCGAGCTCGAGGAAGACCGGCCGCCCCGCGGCGAGCTCGCGCTCGACCGGCTCCCGGGGCGTGCCGTAGCGGTTGCTGCCGTGGACGAGCGCCCACTCGAGCATCTGCCCGGCGCGGATGAGCTCGTCGAAGCGCTCCGGCGTGAGGAAGTAGTAGTGCACACCGTCCAGCTCGCCCGGGCGCGGGGCGCGGGTGGTGGCCGAGACGGAGATCCAGACGTCCGGCGCGCGACGGCGCATCTCCGCCATGATCGTCCCCTTGCCCACGGCCGTCGGCCCGGACAGGACGGTGAGGCGAGCGTGCGGGGAGTCCAGCGAAGGGACGACGTCGGTCATCCCGCCATCCTGCCAGGTGCGGACGGGCGGTCCGATGCGCGCACGGCTTCTCCGGTGGTGAGGGCTCTCACGCCGTTTCTCCGGTGGTGGGGGCTCTCACGCCGTTTCTCCGGTGGTGGGGGCTCTCACGCCGCTTCTCCGGTGGAGAGTGGTCTCACGCCGCTTCTCCGGTGGAGAGTGGTCTCACGCCGTTTCTCCGGTGGTGGGGCTCTCACGCCGTCGACGGCGGCTGGCGAGGGCGGGCTCGGGTGGTCGCCGGACGAGGTGGCCGGCGCGGTCAGGCGGACGCCCGGTGCCTGGGACGGTGCCTGGGAGGGTGAGGGCGCGGGGGCTGTCAGCCGAAGCGCTCGACCAGGGCGGCGCTCTGGTGGGGACCCAGACCCCGTACGCGCCGGGCCTCGGAGATCCCGATCTCGGCCATCAGCGACCGGGCCGTCGCCTTGCCGATACCGGGCAGCGACTCCAGCAGCGAGACGACCTTCAGCTTGCCGAGCGCCTCGTCCTTCTTGGCGGCCTCGAGAACCTCCGAGAGGGTGACCTGCGAGTACTTGAGCTTGTTCTTCACCTCCGCGCGCGTGGCACGGGCGGCGGCGGCCTTGGCCAGGGCGTCAGCGCGCTGCTCAGGGGTCAGGGGCGGCAGTGCCACGATCGGTCACCTCGTCAGTCCACGGATGGTGCGATGTCTGGACGTTAGCGGTCGACCGATGGGTGGGCAACGGCGGAGCGGGACGACGGCGGACTCTCCGCCCCGCGCCACCGTCATCCCGCGACGCGCCGTCGGCATCTCCGGGACGTCGGCATCCCCGGGACGCGTCGCTGTCGTCCCCGGGACCTGCCGCCGTCATTCCCCGGGACCTGCCGCCGTCATACCGGGGACGCGCCGCGGTCATACCCGGGACGCGAGCCCTCGGTCAGCGACCGAGCGCCTCGCGCGCCTCGTCCACGGCGCGGGCGAGCGCGTCGACCAGACCGTCCGGCCCGGCGCCGAGCACGCCCCGGGAGGTGCTCGCGAGCACCTGGTGCCGGGCGGCGCCGAAGACCTCGGCGAGCTCCGCGGCGCCGGCGCCCTGCGCGCCCACCCCGGGCGCGAGCAGCGGGCCGCGCACGGAGGCGAGGTCGAGGCCCAGGTCCGCGACCGCGGACCCGACCGTCGCCCCCACCACGAGCCCGACCGAGCCGAGACGCTCACCGGGCGCGGCGGCGTTCTCGGTGCGTGCGCCGTCGACCATCTCCCCCGCGACAGAGCCGGCCGGCGTACGAGCGTGCTGCACGCCCGGCCCCTCGGGGTTCGACGTCAGCGCGAGCACGAACACCCCGCGCCCCGTCCGCCGGGCGAGGTCGAGCGCGGGCCGCAGCGAGCCGAAGCCGAGGTAGGGCGAGAGGGTCACCGCGTCGGCGGCCAGGGGAGAGCCGTCGCCGAGGTACGCCTCCGCGTAGCCGGCCATCGTCGAGCCGATGTCGCCGCGCTTGACGTCCAGGACGGTCAGCGTCCCGGCGGCCCGGGCCGCCGCGAGCACGTCCTCGAGCGCCGCCACGCCGGCGGACCCGTGCCGCTCGAAGAACGCCGACTGCGGCTTGAGCGCCGCGACCCGCCCGGCGAGCGCCTCCACCACCCGCAGCCCGAACGAGCGCAGCCCCGCTGCGTCGTCGGAGAGCCCCCAGGCCTCCAGCAGACCGGGGTGGGGGTCGATGCCCACGCACACCGGGCCGCGGACGTCCATGGCGGCCGCGAGCCGGTCCCCGAACGGGACGACGGCGGCGCCGTCGGCGGTCATCGGGCGGCCCCGGTCGGGCGCCGCCACGACCGCCTGCGACAGCTCCGGTCCCCCGCCGACCACGACCTCATCCCACGGCCCCGACCACACGGGCGGAGCCGGCCACGCGGGCCACCACGGGCTGACGGCGCGCGGCCCGGTCGGCGTCGTGCGCCTGGAGGCTGCGGACCGCGAACGGGCCCGCGGTGACCGCCTCGATCGCCTGCACGGCGGCGCCGAACTCCTGGACGGTGGTGATGATCGGCTTGTCCGCGGCCGTGGTCGCCGCCCGGATCTCGTAGCCGTCGGCGCGGGCGCCCTGCCCGCTGGGCGTGTTGATGACCATGTCGATCTCGCCCTCGGTGATGAGGTCGATGATCGTCGGCTCGCCCTGCGGCCCCCGCCCCTGGGAGGCCTTGCGCACCACCGTGGCGCGCACGCCGTAGCGGCGCAGCACCCCCGCGGTGCCCTCGGTGGCCAGGACCTCGAAGCCGAGCTCGACGAGGCGGGTCACCGGGAAGATGATCGAGCGCTTGTCACGGTCGGCGACCGAGACGAACACCCGCCCGGTGGTGGGCAGGCCCCCGTAGGCGGCGGACTGCGACTTGGCGAAGGCCGTCGGGAAGTCGACGTCGAAGCCCATCACCTCGCCCGTCGAGCGCATCTCCGGGCCGAGCAGCGTGTCCACGATGGACCCGGCGCCGGTGGCGAACCGCTTGAACGGCAGCACCGCCTCCTTGACCGCCATGGGGGCGTCGAGGTCCAGCACGCCGCCGTCCTGCTCGGGCAGGAAGCCCCGGGCGCGCAGGTCCGTGATCGACTCCCCCGCCATGATCAGGGCCGCCGCCTTGGCGAGCGGCACGCCGGTGGCCTTGGCGACGAACGGCACGGTGCGCGAGGCGCGCGGGTTGGCCTCGATGACGTACAGCACGTCCGAGACCAGCGCGAACTGGATGTTGAGCAGGCCGCGCACGCCCACGCCCTCGGCGATGGCCAGCGTCGAGCGGCGGATCCGGTCGAGCTCGGCCGCCGAGAGGGTGACCGGCGGCAGCACGCACGCGGAGTCGCCGGAGTGGATGCCGGCCTCCTCGATGTGCTCCATCACGCCCCCCAGGAACAGGTCGGTGCCGTCGTAGAGGGCGTCGACGTCGATCTCGATCGCGTCGTCGAGGAAGCGGTCGATGAGCAGCGGGGCCGCCCGGCGCGACGCCTCGGCGCCCCTGCCGTCCGAGGTGCGCGCGAGGTAGTCCCGCAGGCCGGGCTCGTCGTAGACGATCTCCATGCCGCGCCCGCCGAGCACGTAGCTGGGACGCACGAGCACGGGGTAGCCGATGCGGCCGGCGACCTCGAGGGCCTGGTCGGAGGAGGTGGCCGTCCCGAACGCCGGCGCCGGGAGGCCGGCGCGGCCCAGCACCGCCCCGAACGCGCCGCGGTCCTCGGCCAGGTCGATGGACTCGGGCGACGTGCCGAGGATCGGCACGCCCGCGTCCGCGAGGCGCTGGGCCAGCGACAGCGGGGTCTGCCCGCCCAGCTGGACCACCATGCCCGCGACCGGGCCGGCGGCCAGCTCCGCGTGGTAGACCTCCAGGACGTCCTCGAACGTCAGCGGCTCGAAGTAGAGCCGGTCCGAGATGTCGTAGTCCGTCGAGACGGTCTCGGGGTTGCAGTTGACCATGACGGTCTCGTACCTCTCCGCCAGCGCGAGGGTGGCGTGCACGCACGAGTAGTCGAACTCGATGCCCTGGCCGATCCGGTTGGGGCCCGAGCCCAGGATGATCACCGCCTCCCGCTCGCGCGGGGAGACCTCTGTCTCGAGGTCGTAGGCGGAGTAGTGGTACGGCGTCCGGGCGGCGAACTCGGCGGCGCAGGTGTCGACGGTCTTGTACACCGGGCGCAGCCCGTAGGCGTGCCGCACCTCGCGCACCGCCTCCTCCCCCAGGCCGCGCAGGCGCCCGATCTGGAGGTCGGAGAAGCCGTGCCGCTTGGCCAGGCGCAGCACGTCCTCCGTGAGCGCCGGGGCGGTGCGGACCTGGCCGGCGACCTCCTCGATGAGCATGAGCTGGTCGAGGAACCACGGGTCGATCGCCGTCGCCTCGTACAGCTGCTCCACGGTCGCGCCGCCGCGGACGGCCTGCTGGACGTCGACCAGGCGGTGCTCGGTCGGCGTGCGCACCGACTCGAGCAGCGCCGCGGTCTGCGCCGCGTCGGGGACGGGGCCGTCCCAGTGGAACGACGTGCCCTTCTTGTCGATGGACCGCAGCGCCTTCTGCAGGGCCTCGGTGAAGTTCCGGCCCAGCGCCATGGCCTCGCCGACGGACTTCATCGTGGTGGTCAGGGTCGGGTCGGCGGCCGGGAACTTCTCGAACGCGAACCGGGGCACCTTGACGACGACGTAGTCGAGCGTGGGCTCGAAGCTCGCCGGGGTGGAGCCGGTGATGTCGTTCGGGATCTCGTCGAGCGTGTACCCGACGGCGAGGCGGGCGGCGATCTTCGCGATCGGGAAGCCCGTGGCCTTGGAGGCCAGGGCCGAGGAGCGCGAGACGCGCGGGTTCATCTCGATGACGACCACGCGCCCGGTCGTGGGCTCGACGGCGAACTGCACGTTGCAGCCGCCGGTGTCCACGCCGACCTCGCGGATGATCGCGATGCCGACGTCCCGGAGCTTCTGGAACTCGCGGTCGGTCAGGGTCAGGGCGGGCGCGACGGTGATGGAGTCGCCGGTGTGCACGCCGACGGGGTCCACGTTCTCGATCGAGCAGACCACGACGACGTTGTCCGCCTTGTCGCGCATGAGCTCGAGCTCGTACTCCTTCCACCCCAGGATCGACTCCTCCAGGAGCACCTCGGTGGTGGGCGAGTAGTGCAGGCCCGCGCCGGCGATGCGGTCGAGGTCCTCGGGCGTGTGCGCGAACCCGGAGCCCAGGCCGCCCATGGTGAAGGACGGGCGCACGACGAGCGGGTAGCCCAGCTCGGCGGCGATCTCGTGGCACTCCTCGAGGGTGTGCGCGATGGCGGAACGGGCGCTCTCGGCGCCGCAGCGCTCGACGACGCCCTTGAACTTCTCGCGGTCCTCGGCGAGGTTGATCGCCTCGATGGAGGCGCCGATGAGCTCGACGCCGTACTCCTCGAGCACGCCGTTCTCGGCCAACGCGATCGCGGTGTTGAGCGCGGTCTGCCCGCCCAGGGTGGGCAGCAGGGCGTCGGGGCGCTCCTTGGCGATGATCGTGGCGACGACCTCGGGGGTGATCGGCTCGACGTAGGTCGCGTCGGCCAGCTCCGGGTCCGTCATGATCGTGGCCGGGTTGGAGTTGACGAGGATGACCCGCAGGCCCTCCTCGCGCAGCACGCGCACGGCCTGGGTGCCGGAGTAGTCGAACTCGGCCGCCTGGCCGATGACGATCGGCCCGGAGCCGATGACCATGACGGACGAGATGTCGGTGCGCCGGGGCATCAGCGGGCCTCGCCTTCGGTGGTGGTGGAGCGTTCGCGCATGAGGGCGACGAACCGGTCGAAGAGGTGCTCGGCGTCGTGCGGTCCGGCGGCCGCCTCGGGGTGGTACTGCACCGAGAACGCCGGGATGTCGAGGGCGCGCAGGCCCTCGACCACGTTGTCGTTGAGACCGACGTGGGAGACCTCGACACGGCCGTAGCGGCCGCCGTCGAACGGGGCGACCGAGGTCTCCTCGATCGGGGCGTCGACGGCGAAGCCGTGGTTGTGGGCGGTGATCTCCACCCGGCCCGTGGCCCGGTCGAGGACCGGCTGGTTGACGCCGCGGTGACCGTACTCGAGCTTGTACGTGCCGTAGCCGAGGGCACGGCCGAGGAGCTGGTTGCCGAAGCAGATCCCGAAGAAGGGCAGCTTCGCGTCGAGGACGCCGCGGAGCAGCTCCACCTCGTGGGTGGCCGCGCCGGGGTCGCCCGGCCCGTTGGAGAAGAAGACGCCGTCCGGCTCCAGCGCGAGGACGTTGGAGAGCGACGTCGACTGCGGGACCACGTGGACGCGCACGCCCCGGGCGGCGAGCTGCTCGGGGGTGCGGGACTTGATCCCCAGGTCGACGGCGACGACCGTCGCCACCGGCTCCTTGCCGGCGTACTCCCCCGTCGGCTCGACGACGTAGGCCTGCTCGGTGGAGACCTCGCGCGCGAGGTCGGCGCCGGCCATGTGCGGGGACTCGCGGACGACGTCGAGGAGCACCTCGACGGCCTGCTCGCCCAGGCTCGCGGCGCCGGCGGGCAGGGCGTCGCCGGAGAAGATGCCGGCCCGCATGACCCCGCGCTCGCGCAGGTGGCGGGTCAGGGCGCGGGTGTCGACGTCGCAGATGCCGACGACGCCCTGGTCGGCCAGCTCGTCCTCGAGCTCGCGCACGGAGCGCCAGCTGGACGCGCGGCGGGCCGCGTCGCGCACGACGTAGCCGGCCACCCAGATGCGGGACGACTCCGGGTCCTCGTCGTTGACCCCGGTGTTGCCGACGTGCGGGGCGGTCATGACGACGATCTGGCGGTGGTAGGAGGGGTCGGTGAGGGTCTCCTGGTAACCGGTCATCCCGGTGGAGAAGACGATCTCGCCGACCGTGCGGCCCGTCGCGGCGTAGGCGCTGCCGCGCAGGACCAGGCCGTCCTCGAGGACGATCAGCGCGGGCTCGCGCAGGGCGCCGCGGGGCGCGCGGGCGGGCTTGGTCTCGGCCGGGTTGGTGGGGGCGCTCATGCGCCGACCTCCTCTCGCGCCACCGGGGCGCCGTCGAGCACGGTGGCGCGTCCCCGCAGGAACGTCGCCATGATCTGGCCGGGCAGCTCGGTGCCGGCGAACGGGCTGTTGATGCTGCGGGTGGCCTGTGCCGCGGGGTCGACCACCCGCCGGACCGCGGGGTCCACCAGGGTGAGGTTGGCGGGCTCGCCGACGGCGATGGGCCGGCCGTGGTCCTCGACGCGGCCGATGCGGGCGGGCGTCACCGAGAGCACCCGGGCGACGTCGGCCCAGGTCAGGCGGCCGGTCTCGACCATCGTCTTGACGACCACGGGCAGCGCGGTCTCCAGACCCGTCATGCCGAAGGCGCCGGCGGGCCACTCGCAGTCCTTGTCCTCGACCGCGTGCGGGGCGTGGTCGGTGGCCACGATGTCGATGGTCCCGTCCTCGAGCCCGGCACGCACGGCCTCGACGTCCTCGGCGGTCCGCAGCGGCGGGTTGACCTTGTAGCGCGGGTCGTAGGACCGCGCCAGCTCGTCGGTGAGGAGGAGGTGGTGCGGGGTGACCTCCGCCGTCACGTCGATCCCACGGGCCTTGGCCCAGCGCACGATGTCGACGCTGCCGGCCGTGGACAGGTGGCACACGTGCAGCCGCGAGCCGACGTGCTCGGCGAGCAGCACGTCGCGCGCGATGATCGACTCCTCCGCGACCGCCGGCCAGCCGGTCAGACCGAGCTCGGCGGAGACCGCGCCCTCGTGCATCTGTGCGCCCTCGGTCAGGCGCGGCTCCTGGGCGTGCTGGGCGATGACGCCGTCGAACGCCTTGACGTACTCCAGCGCGCGGCGCATGAGGACCGGGTCCGCGACGCACCTGCCGTCGTCGGAGAAGACCCGGACGCGGGCGGCAGAGGTGGCCATCGCCCCGAGCTCGGCGAGCATCTCGCCCTGAAGTCCCACGGAGACGGCGCCGACGGGGTGGACGTCCACCCAGCCGGCCTCGCGCCCGAGGTTCCAGACCTGCTCCACGACGCCGGCGGTGTCCGCGACCGGCGTCGTGTTCGCCATCGCGTGGACGGCGGTGAAGCCGCCCGCCGCGGCGGCGCGGGTGCCGGTGAAGACGGTCTCGGTGTCCTCGCGGCCCGGCTCGCGCAGGTGGGTGTGAAGGTCGACCAGGCCGGGCAGGGCGACCAGCCCGTCGGCGTCGACCGTGACCGCGTCCCGGCCGGCCTCGCGGGCGGCGTCGGCACCGGTCGCGGCGATCACGCCGTCGCGCAGGAGGAGGTCGGTGGGGTCACCGCCCAGGGGTCGGGCGGAGCGGAGCAGGTAGTCGGTCATGAGATCCCTCCGGTGGTCTTCTCGCCGCCGGCGAGGAGCAGATAGAGCACGGCCATGCGCACGGAGACGCCGTTGGCGACCTGCTGGACGATGGTGGAGCGCGGGGAGTCCGCGGCGTCGGCGCTGATCTCCAGGCCGCGGTTCATCGGCCCGGGGTGCATCACGATCGCGTGCGCCGGCAGCCGGCGCAGGCGTGCGCCGTCGAGGCCGTAGCGGCGGTGGTACTCCTGCGGGGACGGGAAGAACCCGCCGCCCGCGGAGGACATCCGCTCGCGCTGCACGCGCAGCATCATCACCGCGTCGGGCCGCGCCTCGGCGAGGGCGGCGTCGAGGTCGTAGCTGACCCGGCACGGCCAGGACTCCATGCCGACCGGGAGCAGCGTCGGCGGGGCGACGATCGTGACCGTCGCTCCCAGGGTGTGCAGGAGCTGGACGTTCGAGCGGGCGACGCGCGAGTGCAGCACGTCCCCCACGATCACCACGGAGGCGCCACCGAGGGACGACCCGTCCGGCGCCGGTGCGTCCTGGCCGGTGGTCAGGTGGCGGCGCATGGTGAACGCGTCCAGCAGGGCCTGGGTCGGGTGCTGGTGCGTGCCGTCGCCCGCGTTGAGCACGGGGACGTCGATCCAGCCCGCGTGGGCGAGCCGGTGCGGTGCGCCCGAGTCGTGGTGGCGGATCACGACGCCGTCGATGCCCATCGCCTGGAGCGTGAGCGCGGTGTCCTTGAGCGACTCACCCTTGGAGACGGAGGAGCCCTTCGCGGAGAAGTTGATGACGTCCGCGCTCAGGCGCTTGGCCGCGGCCTCGAAGGAGATTCGCGTACGGGTGGAGTCTTCGAAGAAGAGGTTGACGACCGTCTGGCCGCGCAGGGTGGGCAGCTTCTTGATGGCCCGACCCTGCGTGGCGGCCATCGCCTCGGCGGTGTCCAGGATGAGCACGGCCTCGTCCAGGCTGAGGTCGGCGGCCGAGAGCAGGTGCCTCATCGGGCCACCTCCGCCGGGGTGGAGATCGTCACGGCGTCGGGCACGCCGTCGGTCTCCGCGAGCTGGACCCGCACGCGCTCGGCGCGGGAGGTGGGCAGGTTCTTGCCGACGAAGTCGGCCCGGATCGGCAGCTGCCGGTGCCCCCGGTCCACGAGGACTGCGAGCTGGACCGCGGCGGGCCGACCGAGGTCGTTGAGGGCGTCCAGGGCCGCGCGGATCGTGCGTCCGGAGTACAGGACGTCGTCCACGAGAACCACGACCTGGTCGTCGATGCCGGCAGCCGGGACGGTCGTGCGACCGAGGGTCCGGGTCGGCTGACCGCGCAGGTCGTCGCGGTACATGGTGATGTCGAGGGCGCCGACGGGGACGGAGGCGTCCTCCGTCTCGTTGATCCGGTGCGCGATCCGCTCGGCGAGCGGCACCCCCCGGGTCGGGATCCCCAGCAGGACGACGCCGTCGCTGCCGTGGTTGCGCTCGAGGATCTCGTGCGCGATGCGGACGAGGGAACGCGAGATGTCGGATTCGGTGAGCACCGTGCGCTCTGCGCCGGCGCTCGTGGGCGTGGTGGCCACGAGGACCTCCTTCCCCGCCTCACGGGACGGGCCTTAAAGGATGTCGGACGCGGCGATGCTACCCCGTGCGGAGCGGGGTCCCGCCGCCTGGACGCCTGGTGGGACGGAGGTGTGACGCGTCCCTCAGCCGCCCCGGCACGGGGTCCGCGCTCAGCCGGCGCGCACGAGGTCGTCGCTCAGCCGGCCCGCACGAGGTCGACGAGCATCCGCAGGGCGTGGAGCGTCGCCGCCTCCACCACCTCGGTCGGTCCACCCTCCAGATGCAGCTCCGTCGTGAGGCTCCGGGCACCGGACCGGCCGCCGAGGAAGACGGTGCCGGCCTCCCTGCCCTCCTGCGGGCCTGGTCCGCCGACGCCGGTCACGGCGACGGCGACGTCGGCAGCAAGCAGGCCCGCCACGCCGTCGGCCATCTGCCCCGCGCACGCAGACGTGACGACCGGGCCGCGGTCGACGTTGAGCACGGAGTACTTCGTCTCGTTCGTGTAGGCGACCACGCCGCCCGCGAACCACGTGGAGGCGCCCGGCGCGGCTCCGAGGTGGGAGGCGATCTTCCCGGCCGTGAGTGACTCGGCGACCGCCACGGTCCGGCCGTCGCCGTCGAGCCGGGAGGCGATCTCGTCCAGGAGGGGCTGCGCGCCGTCGATGATCCCGTCAGTCATGGCGTCGATCCTGACGTGCGCCGCGCCTGACGGCACTCTGGGGGTGGGGTCCTCCGGTCAGGAGCGGTTGCTTCAGGCGCGGCAGCCGAAGCGCCGCACGTCCAGGCGCGGCAGCGGGAGCGCTGAGCCCTGCTCCACAGGCGCGGAGCCGAAGCGCCGCACGTCCAGGCGCGGCAGCGGGAGCCCTGAGTGCTGCTCCACGGGCGCGGAGCCGAAGCGCTGCACCGTCGAGCGATCTAGAGCGTGGGCTTGAGCTCGAGCAGACGGCCGAGCAGGCCGTTGACGAAGGTCGGCGAGTCGTCGGTGGAGAGCTCGGCCGCGAGATGGACCGCCTCGTCGATGGCGACGGCGTCGGGAACGTCCTCGTTGAAGAGCAGCTCCCACGCGCCCAGGCGCAGGATGCAGCGGTCCACCGTGGGCATCCGGTCCAGCGTCCAGCCCTGGGAGTAGGTGCTCAGGAGCTCGTCGATCTCAGCGCGATGGGCGACGACCCCCTCGACGATCTCGACGGCGTACTGCGGGAACGCGCCCTGGGCGACAGTGACGTGCATCCGCTGCTCGAGCAGCGCGAGCAGCTCGTCACCGGCCACGATGCCCTTCTGGTCGGCCTCGAACAGGACGTCCAGCGCCCGGCGGCGGGCCTTGGTGCGTGCGGCCACGAGGGTCCTCTTCTCTGTCCAGCGGTGTCAGGCACGTTCGATGTCAGGCACGCCGGGCGGCCGGTCCCGCAGCGCGGGACCGGCCGACTCCGGCTTCAGCGGTCGTCAGTCGGTGACGCGGCCGAGGTAGTCCCCGGAGCGCGTGTCGACCTTGACCTTCGTGCCGGTCTCGAGGAACAGCGGCACCTGGATCTCGTAGCCGGTCTCGATGGTCGCGGGCTTGGTGCCCGCGGAGGAGCGGTCGCCCTGCAGGCCCGGCTCGGTGTAGGTGATCTCCATGACGACGGAGGCCGGCAGCTCGACGAAGAGGACCTGCCCGTCGTGCATCGCGACGATCGCGTCCTGGTTCTCCTTGAGGAACCTGGCGGTGTCGCCGACGGTCTCCTCCGAGATCGGGATCTGCTCGTAGGTGGCAGAGTCCATGAAGACGAAGTCGGTGCCGTCCTTGTACAGGTACTGCATGTCGCGGCGGTCGACCGTGGCGGTCTCGACCTTGACGCCGGCGTTGAACGTCTTGTCGATGGTCTTGCCGGACAGGACGTTCTTGAGCTTGGTGCGGACGAAGGCCGGCCCCTTGCCGGGCTTGACGTGCTGGAACTCGACGACGGACCACAGCTGTCCGTCGATGTTGAGCACCAGACCGTTCTTCAGGTCGTTGGTCGAAGCCATGCGGGGGCCGTCCTCGTATGTCGGGTTCTGTCGGGAGCGGCGGACCGGGGGCGGGTGGCTCCGCCGGGCCGCGCAGCGCCCGTCAGGATACCTTGCCGAGCACCAGGATGCCGACGACGCCGCACAGCCCCGCCCACGAGTAGCTCGCCAGCGTGCCGATGATGAAGCGCTCGGCGGCCGGGCTCCGCCGGTCGGGGTGGGCCTCCCGGAGCTCGGGGTAACGGCCGAGGCCCTTGACGGCCAGGACGACGGCGACGCCCTCGGGGAACCCCGCGAGGACGGATCCGGTGATCGCGAGTCGCTCCAGCATGCCGATCCATGCCCCTCCGCGCAGCACGCCGGGCACGGCCGGCCCGGGCTCGACCCGGGTCAGCACGGCCCAGACGAGCACCCGTCCGACCAGCACCGAGACCACGAGGGCGGCGAGCACGGCCACGACCGTCGCGGTGGTGGAACTCACGCCTCCCCCTTCTCCCCCGCTGCGCGGCGCAGCAGCCTGGCTGCCAGCGGACGGACGCGGCGTTCCTCCTCCAGCAGTGCTGACCGTACCCGTTGGCTGACGGCCTGCTCGGATATGCCGAGCGTGGCGGCGACGTCCTTCTGCCGGACGCCCGGAGCCAGGAGGTCGGCCACCTCCCAGCCGGCCGCGGAGCGGCGTTGCACGACGGCGGCGAGCAGCTGGACCAGGGCGGACGCGTCGCCGGCGGCCTCCGGGTCGTCGCCTGCCACGACAACGGGCACCGGTTCTCCCCGTCCGCGGGCACGCTCGACGGCGGTGCGTGCGTGGACGAACGCCGGGCCGGAGCTGGCACGCGAGGTCGCCGCCAGCGGCTCGTGCACCGCACCCGCACCGACGCCCACCGCCCAGTCCCCCAGGCGGATGAGATGGAGCGCGAGGTCCAGGGCCGTCTCGGCGCTGGTGAGCACCGTCTGGACCTCGTCCCCGACCGTGCGCTCGAGCGGCAGGGCGACGTCCTTCCGGTGACTGGCCTGCCAGGAAGCCAGGTCGGCGAGCAGGTTCTCGACCATGTCACCGCGGCGTTTGCTCGCGTGCTGATCAGCAGTCACGACCATCATGCATCTAGGCTAACGACTTGATTAAGCAGGATCAAGGTGATGGCCTTGATATACAAGGATCAAGGCATTTCCTGCGACCGCGCGCGACGGGACGCCCATGTCGACCGCGCGCGACGGGACGGCCATGTCCACCGCGCGCGACACAACGATCCAGCGGACGCCGATGTCGGCGCGGGCACTCGGCGCAGACCGACCGATCAGCCGATCGCGGCGAGCACCCGCTCGGCCACGTCAGCCACCGTCAGCGTCGACGTGTCGACGACCGTGCGCGCCACGCGTTCGTACACGGGGCGGCGTGCGGCGGCCATGGCGGCGAACTGCGCCCTGGCGCTGCCGAGCGCGACCGAGCGTGGGGCGTTCAGGCCGACGCGAGGGACGCCTGCCGACATCGACACGTCCAGGAGCACGACCGTGCCCCCGGCGTCGACGTAGCGCTCCAGGAGCGGCACGGCCTCCTCGACCGCCCCGCTCCCGAGAGCCAGGACGCCCGTGGACCCGAGGGCGTCGACGACGACCTCGCGCTCGAGCGTCCGGAACCCGTCCTCACCAAGATCGATCATGAGGTCGCCGACAGGGGCGCCGCCACGCTCTGCCACGAGGGCGTCGGTGTCGACGAACGGCACGCCGAGCCGCTTCGCCACCAGGGCGCCGACCGTCGACTTCCCGGCTCCAGGTGGGCCCACCAGCACGACGCGGGGCGCACCCGCCGGAGGCTCGCGGCGAGGTGCGGCGGGCGATGACGCCGAGCGCTCAGCGCCAGCACCACCCGTCGAAGAAGGCACGAGGCCGGTGGACGAGGCGTCGCCTGGGGCGTCGGGTGTGGAGGAGCGGCTCACCGGACCACCGTATCCGTTCGCCGACGCCCGCCCGATCGACGTGCGCACGACCGCCCCTCGCATGACTGCGCTCGCACGACCGGCGCTCACCCGACTCACGCGCGCCCATCGGCGCATCCGCGACAGAGGCCCGGAAACCACCGCCCCGGTGCAGACAATCCGTCCTTCCCGGTCAGCCCAGGACCGCGGCGTAGGCAGCCTCCAGGTGCTCCGCGGCGGGGGCCCGCAGCACGGTGGTCCGGGCCACGTCCTCGAGGACGACGAACCGCAGGGCGTTGCCGCGGACCTTCTTGTCGTGGGTCATCGCCTCGTAGAGCTCGGCCCACCGGCCGCCTGCGTACGTCGTCGGCAGCTCGAGCAGCCCGAGGACCGCGCGGTGCCTGGCGACCACGCTGTCGGCGAGGATGCCTGCGGCCCGGGCGAGCTCGGCGGCGAAGACCATGCCCACGGCGACCGCGTCGCCGTGCCGCCAGCTGTAGCCCTCGGTGCGCTCGATCGCGTGCCCGAAGGTGTGGCCGTAGTTGAGGATCTCCCGCAGCCCGGCCTCTCGCAGGTCGTCGCCCACCACGCGAGCCTTGACGGCCACGGCACGCTCGACGAGCTCGCGAAGCACGTCCGACCGTGGGTCCTGCGCGCCCAGACCGCCGTCGGCCTCCACGAGACGCAGGATCCGCTCGTCGGCGATGAAGCCGCACTTGACGACCTCGGCGAGCCCGGCCCGCAGGTCGGCTGCAGGCAGCGTGGACAGCGCGTCGAGGTCGCACACCACGCCGACCGGCAGGTGGAAGGACCCGACGAGGTTCTTGCCGTGAACGGTGTTGATGCCCGTCTTCCCGCCGAGGGCGGCGTCGACCATGCCCAGCAGGGTGGTCGGCACGTTGACCAGGCGAACCCCGCGCAGCCAGGTGGCCGCGACGAAACCCGCCACGTCCGTCGTCGCCCCTCCCCCGACCGCGACGACGACGTCCTCACGGCCGAAGCGCTGCTCGCCGAGCAGCTCCCAGCAGTCGGCGACGACGTCGAGGGTCTTGGCTTCCTCGGCGTCCGGGAGGTGGCGGAGCACCGACTCGACGCCGTTGGCGCGGAGCGTGTCGGCCAGCCGTCGCGCGAGCTGCTCGGTGGCCCGTGCGTGGAGGACGAGCGCGCGGGCCGCGCCGTCGGTGAGGCGTACCACCTCCTCGTCCAGGCCGCGCCCGACGACGACGTCGTAGCTCGAGGGACCGGCGACCGGGATGCGAGTGGGCCCGGCGGTCCCGGACGGGCTAGCCGGCTCCGTGCCCAGGCGCTGGAGGGCGTCCTCGGGGACCGCAGAACTGTCGGACCGGGCGACCGCGCGCAGGACCTCGGCGGCGACGTCCTCAGGCCGGCGGTCGCTGGTGCTCACGGTCACGGTGGCGACCCGCTCGTAGATCGGCAGGCGGTCACGACGGAGGGCGGCGAACCGGCCGGCCGGGTCGCCGGCGAGAAGAGGGCGGTCGCCGGAGAGCGCGACACGTGCGAGCGCGGGCTCCGGGAGGACGTCGAGGAGGACGACCGTGTGACCGCGCAGGGCCTCCTGCGTGCCCGGGTGGAGAACCGCTCCGCCGCCCAGGGCGAGGACGCCGTCGTGCTCAGCCAGGGCGCGCACGACGGTCTCGTGCTCGAGCTCGCGGAACCGCGCCTCGCCCTCGGTGCGGAACATCTCGGGGACTGTGGTGCCTGCGGCGCGCTCGACGAGCTGGTCGGAGTCGACGAAGTCCACACCCAGGGCTTCGGCGAGGAGGCCGCCGACGGTGGTCTTGCCTGCTCCGGGCAGCCCGACGAGGACGAGACGGGGACGGGAGGTGCTCACCCGGCCACGCTACCGCCGGGGCGTCGCCGCAGATGATCAGGTCTCATCGTCCAGACGCGGGGCCGAGGCGCGCACGGCCGGCGGCACGACGGTTCGGGTGTACCGCGGGTCAGCGCGGGGCGATCGGTCTGCGTGCCCATGGGTCAGCGCGGGGCGATCGGTCTGCGTGCCCATGGGTCAGCGCGGGGCGATCGGTCCGCGTGCCCGCGGGTCAGCGCAGGTGCTCCGGGATGGCTTCGAGGTAGCCGCGCAGGTTGCGGGCGGACTCGGTGACGGAGTCCCCTCCCACCTTCTCCAGCAGCGCCTGCGCCAGGACGAGGGCCACCATCGCCTCGGCGACGACGGCGGCCGGGGGCACTGCGCAGACGTCGGACCGCTGGTGGATGGCCTTCGCCGGCTCGCCGGTGGTGATGTCGACCGTGGCGAGCGCCCGGGGCACCGTGGAGATGGGCTTCATGGCCGCGCGCACCCGCACGACCTCGCCGTTGCTCATGCCGCCCTCGGTCCCGCCGGCGCGGTTGGTGGCGCGGCGGAGGCGGTCGTCGGGGCCCGGCACGATCTCGTCGTGGGCGGCGGACCCCCGGCGTGCGGCGGTGCGGAACCCGTCGCCGATCTCGACCCCCTTCACGGCCTGGATACCCATGACCGCGCCGGCCAGGCGGGAGTCGAGGCGCCGGTCGCCAGACACGTACGAGCCCAGACCCGGCGGGACACCGTACGCGAGGACCTCGACGACGCCGCCCAAGGTGTCGCCGTCCTTCTGGCACTGGTCGATCTCGGCAACCATGGCGGCCGACGATGTTGGGTCGAAGCAGCGGACGGGGTCGGCGTCGAGGGCCGCGACGTCGTCCGGGCCTGGCACGGCTGCGTCGTCGGGAACGGCCACGGGACCGATGGCGACGACGTGGGAGACGAGCCGGACGCCGGCGACCTGCTCGAGCACGGCGGCGGCGAGCGTGCCGAGCGCGACCCGGGCCGCGGTCTCCCGCGCGCTGGCGCGCTCGAGAACCGGGCGGGCGTCCCGCAGGTCGTACTTCTGCATCCCGACGAGATCGGCGTGACCGGGGCGGGGCCGCGTGAGCGGCCGGTTGCGGGCGACCTCCCGCTCGTCGCCGGTGCCCGCATCCACCAGGAGCGACTCCGGCGGGACCGGGTCCGCCGACATGACCGTCTCCCACTTGGGCCACTCGCTGTTGCCGATCTCGACCGCGACAGGGCCGCCCATGCTCACGCCGTGCCGGACGCCGCCGAGGATGCGCACCTCGTCCTGCTCGAACTTCATGCGTGCACCGCGTCCGTGCCCGAGACGCCGGCGGGTGAGGGCCTGCCGGATGTCCTCGGTGGTCACCTCCACACCCGCGGGCAGTCCCTCGAGCACGCCGACCAGCGCCGGACCGTGCGACTCTCCTGCCGTCAACCATCTGAGCATGGGGCGATCCTGCCACGGCGGGTCGACCGCGCCGCCGCGGCGTCCAAACCTGCGGCCGGCTCGCCCCGACGCGACGCCCGGCCCCGACGGCCCGACGCAACGCCCGGCCCCGACGGCCCGACGTAGCGTGTGACCCCGGCGGCCCGACGGTGCGCCCGACCCCGACGGTCCGACGCAAGGCTTGAGCAGACGGGACGACGCAGCGCCCGACGCGCGCCGGCCGCTGCTGCCGCGACGGGGCGGTCAGTACGGCAGGGCGCCGGCGAGCGAGCCCGCGGTGGCCGCAGCAGCGCCCACCAGCATCCAGGGACCGAAGGCGAAGGCGGACTTCCGCCCGGCCCTGCCCACGACCAGCAGCACCGACGCGAACAGCCCGCCCAGGACGAAGGCGGCCACGGGACCGGCGACGACGGCGGACCAGCCGAACCACCCGAGCCACAGTCCGAGGAGCCCGCCCAGCTTGACGTCACCCAGCCCGAGCCCACCGGCACGGGCGAGTCCGAGCAGCAGGTAGCCGGTGGCCGACGCCAGTCCGCCGAGGACGGCCCGGCCCAGCGAGCCGGCCTGCCCGGTGACGACGGCCGCAAGCGTGAGCGTCACGAGCAGCCAGCAGACGCCGGGCCCGACGAGCCGGTCCGGGAGGCGG
The DNA here is from genome assembly GCF_023148685.1 of Georgenia sp. EYE_87. Taxonomy (GTDB): domain Bacteria; phylum Actinomycetota; class Actinomycetes; order Actinomycetales; family Actinomycetaceae; genus Georgenia. The sequence goes on from NZ_JAHXNL010000001.1 coordinate 329,462, forward strand.
TGGGTCCGCACGTCGATCACCGTGAGCACCACACCCAGCGCGGCGAGGCCCGCACCGCCGACGACGACCGCCCACGGCTGACCGGCCAGCCCGACCGCGGCGCCGGCGGCGACCGCACCGGCGGCAGTCAGCGTCGGCACCCGGACACCGGGGGGCAGACCAGGTCGGGAGTCGTCGGGCTCAGGAAGCGGCGGGGACGTCGGTTCCGGGGAACCCGGTTCCCGCGCCCGTGCGGTCGGCAAGCCCGGGGCCTGCGGGGTCGCGACCCCCGAGGCTGGCGGGGTCGCGACCCCCGAGGCTGGCGGGGTCGGGGAGCCCGGGGCCGGCGGGGTCACGGACCGCGGCGCCGCCGACGTCGTCTCGCGGCCGTCGGCGTCCGCGGTCGCCCCGTCCTCAGGCACGGGCGGGGAGGTCGAAGACGGCCGGCGAGTCGGGCACCAGGTGGCCGGCGTGGCGACGGTCGAGCTCGGCCAGCAGCGACGCCCGCATGACCGCGACGTCCGGCGTGCGGCCGGTGAACAGACGGACCTGCGCCTCCGCCTGGTGCAGGAGCATCGCCCACCCGGGCGCCACGGCGCCACCGGCCGCACGCCACGCGGCGGCGAGCGGCGTGGGCCACGGGTCGTACACCACGTCGAGGAGGACGGTCCCGGCGAGGGCGTCCGTGCTGCCGTCCAGCTTCCGGGCGAGGGCCGCGGCCACGTCGTCGGCCACCCCGGAGGGTACCGAGGAGACCACCACGTCTGCGGCGAGCAGAGCCTCTGCGGCGACGTCGGCCGAGCTCCAGCTCCGGTGCGTCGTGCCGACCCCCATGCGGTGGGCGGCGGCCGCCGCGGACCCCGGACCCGCGACGGAACGGGCCACCAGCGTGGTGCTGGTGACGCCGAGCTCGCCGAACGCCGCCAGCGCGGACGAGGCCGTCGCCCGGGCGCCGAGGACGACCGGCCGCTGGGGGCGCCAGCCCGGCGGAGCCACCTCACGCAGCGCCTCGACGATGCCCTGGACGTCGGTGTTGAAGCCGACGAACGGGCCCGCCTCCCCGTGCCGGCCGGGCTGCACCACCAGCGTGTTCACCGCCCCGGTGACCTCGGCGAGCGGGTCGACCACGTCGAGCAGCGGGATGACCGCTTGCTTGAGGGGCATGGTCAGCGAGAGCCCGCCCCAGGTCCCGTCGAGCTGCTCCAGGACCGCGGGGAGCTCGGCGGCCGTGACGTCCTGCAGGCCGTAGGCCCACCCGGACAGGCCGAGCTGGGCGTAGGCGGCGCGGTGCAGCGTCGGCGACAGCGAGTGCCGGACCGGGTGCCCCAGCACGGCGGCGCGCCGCTCGACCTCTTCAGCCTGCAGATCCTGCCCGACCACGGACATGTGCGTCCCTCCTCGCGACTGCTGACAGCACAGGTCTACCAGCAGCCCGAGCGGCGGGGTCGGTGCGGTCCACAGCCGTGGGCGGGGCGATCCGCGCGGCCCTGGCCGTCAGCCGTCGGACTGCGGGTTCTCCTGCATCCACCTGCGCAGCTCGGCAACGTTCGCGTTGTGCTCCTCGAGCGTGGCGGCGAACTTCGTCTCCCCCGTGTCGAGGTTGACCGTGGCGAAGTAGAGCCAGTCGCCGGCCGGCGGCTCGAGCACCGCGTCGATCGCGGCGGCCCCGGGGGCGCCGATCGCGGTCGGCGGCAGCCCCGGGTGGAGGTAGGTGTTGTACGGCGTGTCCTGGTCGAGGTCGGCCTGCGTCGGCACGCCGCCGACCTTGCCGAGGCCGTAGAGCACCGTGGAGTCCATCTGCAGACGCCCGTTGACCTCCCCGTCGTCGGTCAGCCGGTTCTCGATGACCCGGGCGACGTGGCCGTAGTACTCGGGCAGGTTGACCTCGCGCTCGACGATGGAGGCCTTGGTCAGGACGGCCTGGCGCTGGTCGGCGGGCACGCCCCGCTCGTCCAGCCGGGAGACGGTCTGCTCGATCATGGTCGACAGGATCGACACCGCGTCGTCGCTGGGCTGGAAGGAGTAGGTCGCCGCGGCGAGCCACCCCTCCGGCTCGCCGCCCGCCTCCGGGGGCAGCCCGATGGCGGCTGGGTCGGCCGCGGCCGCCTGGACCTCCTCGATGGGGATCTGGGCGACGTTGGCGATGCGTTCGTAGACCTGGTCGGCGTGGAAGCCCTCGGGCACGGTGATGGTCACCTCGGCCTTGTTGGCCGGGTCCAGGAGGGCGACGACGGCGTCGGCCGCCGCCATCTCCTTGAGGAGGGTGTACGTGCCCGGCTGGATCCGCGAGGCGTTGACGTTCTCGCCGAACGCGCCGGTGAAGGCGCGCTGGGACGCCACGACGCCGGCCTCCTGGAGGATCGAGCCGATCTCCGCGCCCGAGGCGCCCGAGGGGATCACGACCTCGACCTCGCCCTGCCCGGGTCCGGGGAAGTCCTCGGCAGCCGTGGTCGGCCGGTCGGCGATCGCGTCCCGCACCTTCGGGAACGCCCAGAGCGAGAGGGCGGCGACCAGCACGACGGCGATCGACAGGACGATCAGCGAACGACGCCGACGCTGGCGACGGCGGGCCTCGCGGGCGCGGCGGTGCTCCCGCCGCTCGCGGCGGGGCTCGACGTGCTCCTCCTGCATCTGCGCGCCCTGGAAGAGGTCGTTCACCCGTGCTCTCCGTCCTTCGCCGGTGCCTGCGGCCGGACAACCTCGCCGGCAGGCGTCCCGGAGCGTCGTTCGATCTCGAGGGCCTGTTCCACGATCATCACCGCCGCGACCTGGTCGACCACCTCACGGTGCCGCCGGCCGGGCCGGCCGGCGGCGTGCAGCGCCTGGTGGGCGCTGACGGTGGTCAGCCGTTCGTCGACCAGCCGTACCGGGACGGGGGCCACGGCCTCCGCGACCCGCACAGCGTACCCGCGAGCCGCATGGGCCGACCTCCCCTCGGCGCCGGAGAGGCTCCGCGGCAGACCCACGAGAACCTCCATCGCCTCGAGCTCGCGCGCGAGCTCGGCGATCTCGCCGACGTCGCCGCCGTCCTTGCGGCGGGCGACGGTGCGCACCGGGCTCGCGAGGATGCCGGCCGCGTCGCACCGGGCGACCCCGACGCGCACCGTGCCGACGTCGATCCCCAGACGCACACCGCGGCGCAGGGCCGGGGTGGCAGCCCCGGCCGGGTCGAACCCGTCCGGCGCGGCCGTCCCGCCCTTCGTCGGCCCGTCGGTCATGCGCCCACCAGGGTCGCGACCTCGCCCCGGACCGCGTCCAGGGCCTTCCCGAGAGCCGCGGCGTCGGTCCCGCCGCCCTGGGCGACGTCGTCCTTGCCGCCTCCGCCGCCGCCGAGGGTGGTGGCGGCGACCTTCACGAGGGCGCCGGCCCGCACGCCGGCCGCGCGGGCGGCGGGGTTGGTGGCGACGACGACGGCGGGCCTGCCCTTCGCCACCCCGCCGACCGCGACGACGGCGGGGGCGGAGTCGCCCAGCCGTGCCCGCACGTCGAGGGCGAGGGAGCGCAGGTCGTCGGCGGAGGCGATCTCACCGGCGTCGTGCGTGACTACGCGGGTGGGACCGACGGCCTCCGCGCCGTCGGCGATCCGGCCCGCCGCGGCGAGGAGCTGGCCCTGGCGGAGGGCGGCGAGCTCCTTCTCGGCGGCCTTGAGGCGGTTCATGAGGGCGTCGACCCGTTCGGGCAGCTCCTCCGGGCGTCCGCCCACGATCCCCGTGACCTGGCTGACGAGCGCGTGCTCCTTGGCCTGGAAGCCGTACGCACCGGCACCGACGAGGGCGTCCACGCGTCGCACGCCCGAGCCGATGGACGCCTCGCCCAGCAGGGTGACGAGGCCGAGCGCGCCGGTGGCAGAGACGTGCGTGCCACCGCAGAGCTCCTTGGACCAGTCGCCGCCGATCGAGACGACGCGCACGCGCCGGCCGTACTTCTCGCCGAAGAGCGCCATCGCGCCGGCGGCGCGGGCCTCGTCGATGTCCATGATGTCGTCGGTGACCTCGAGGTTCTCCGCCAGCTGGGTGTTGACCCGCTCCTCGATCTCGTTCAGCACGTCGCCGGGCACGGCCGAGCCGTGCCGGAAGTCGAACCGCAGCCGGGAGGGCGCGTTCTCCGAGCCCGCCTGGGTGGCCTGGTCGCCGAGGTGCTCGTGCAGCGCCTTGTGCACCATGTGGGTCGCGGTGTGGGCGCGTGCGATGGCCTTGCGCCGGGCGGTGTCGATGGCCGCCACACCCTTCTCGTCAAGGGTCAGGGTGCCCTCGGTGAGGCGGCCCCGGTGGACGGAGAGGCCCCTGATGGGTGCCTGGACGTCCGCGACGTCGACGATCGCCCCGCCCTCGAACGCGACGGTGCCCTGGTCGGCCAGCTGTCCGCCCGCCTCGGCGTAGAACGGGGTGCGGTCGAGGACGATCTCGACGTCCGCCGGCGCCGTGGCGGTCGGGGCGGGCCGGCCGTCGACGAGCAGGCCGACGAGGCGGGCCTCGGCCGTCGCGTCCGTGTAGCCGAGGAACTGCACCGGGCCGCCGAGACGCTCCTGCAGGTCGGCGTACAGCGAGGTGTCCACGTGGCCGGTCTTCTTGGCCAGCGCGTCGGCGCGGGCGCGCTGGCGCTGCTCGTCCATGAGCTGGCGGAAGCCGGCCTCGTCGACGCTGACGCCGTGCTCGGCCGCCATCTCGAGGGTGAGGTCGATCGGGAAGCCGTACGTGTCGTGGAGTGTGAACGCCTCCTTGCCGCCCAGCACCGGCGCCCTGGTCGAGGCCTGCTTCGCCTTCGCGACGGCGGTGTCCAGGATCGTGGTGCCGGAGACGAGGGTGCGGCGGAACGCCTCCTCCTCCTCGTAGGCGACCTGGGAGATGCGGTCGAAGTCGGTCTCGACGTTGGGGTACGAGGCCTTTATCGCGTCCTTGGAGACCGGCAGCAGGACGGGCAGGCTCGGCTCGTCGACGCCGAGCAGCCGCATGGAGCGCACCGCGCGGCGGATGAGGCGGCGCAGGACGTAGCCGCGACCGTCGTTGGCGGGGCGGACACCGTCGCCGATGAGCATGAGCGCGGAGCGCACGTGGTCGGCCACCACGCGCAGGCGCACGTCGTCCGGGGCCTGGCTGTTCGTCCCGAGGGTGTAGGTCCTGCCGGAGAGCTGCTCGGCGGCGGAGATGACGGGGAAGACCTCGTCGATCTCGTACATGTTCTCCTTGCCCTGGAGCAGGTAGGCCACGCGCTCCAGGCCGAGGCCGGTGTCGATCGCCTTGTTCTCGAGCTCACCGAGGAGCGGGTAGTCCTTGCCCCGGCCCTCCCCGCGCAGGTACTGGTCGAAGACGAGGTTCCACACCTCGAGGTACCGGTCGCCGCCCGGGTCCACGGTGCCGCCCTCGGCGTCGGGACCGTACTTGGGGCCGCGGTCGTAGTGGAACTCCGCGCACGGGCCCGCGGGGCCGGGCTGGCCGGTGTCCCAGAAGTTCTCCTCGCGCGGGAGGCGCACGATGTGGGCCGGGTTGACGCCGACCTTGGTCAGGGCGTCGGCCGCCTCGGCGTCCTGGTCCCAGATCGTCACCCAGAGGCGGTCGCCGTCGAGGCCGTAGCCGCCGTCGGCCTGCGGGCCGGTCAGCAGCTCCCAGGCGTAGTCGATGGCCCCCTGCTTGAAGTAGTCGCCGAAGGAGAAGTTGCCGCACATCTGGAAGAACGTGCCGTGGCGGGTGGTCTTGCCGACGTTCTCGATGTCGTTGGTGCGGATGCACTTCTGAACGCTGGCGGCCCGCGGCCACGGCGCCTTCTCGGTGCCGACGATGTACGGGATGAACGGCACCATGCCGGCGATCGTGAACAGGATCGAGGGGTCCGGCGAGACCAGCGACGCGCTAGGCACGACCTGGTGGTCGTTCTTGGCGAAGTAGTCCAGCCAGCGGGTGCGGATCTCGGCGGTGCGCATGTTTCCTCGGGTCAGTGGGGCGGGGGCTGGATGTTACCCGCGGGTGGCGGGATGTTACCGGCGGGTGGCGGGGTGCTACCGACGGGTAGCAGGTGGTCGGGGGCGGGTCGCGAGCCGGTGCCGGTGCCGGCCCGGACTCACCGGCGCGGGCGGCGGCTCGCCGAGAGGCCGGGGCGACGACGTCCGCTCAGAAGGCGTAGGGGACGTCGTCGCCGGCCTCGGCCGGGCTGACGGCGCCCGTCGGGCCGGCGTGCGCACCGGTCGGGGCAGCATCAGCGCCGTCCCGGGCGGCGTGGGCGCCCACCGGGACCGCGCCGAAGCCACGGCCGGAGGACCGGCGGGCAGCGACGTCGGCGCGGGCGGCCGCGACGGCGTCGTCGTCCGGGATGAGCGCGGCGCGCAGCTCGGCCTCGCGCTGGCGGTACGCGGCGGCGAAGTCCTCGGGCAGCGCACGCAGGCGGTCGAGGACGGACGGCGCACGACCGGCGGCGAGCAGGATCGCGGTGCCGGCGAGTGTGACGCCGAGCAGGCCGACGCCGAGAAGCACCTTGGGGTTCATCGCTCCCGTCCCTTCCCGCCCAGGACGCTGCGGACTGCGTAGGAGAACGCGGACAGCTTGATGAGCGGCCCGCCGACGGTGGCCGAGACCAGCGTGGTGAGCGCGGAGACGTCCTCGGTGACCTGCGCGGCCGACGTGGTGATGGTGTCGACCTTCTCGAGCTGGCCGTTGGTCGCCCGGATGGTCTGCGCGGCCTCGTCGATGGCCGGCAGGGTGTGCTCGGTGAGCTGCCGGACGGTGCCGCGCGCCTCGTCGAGGACCTTGCCGAGCTTGAGCAGGGGCACGGCGAGGAAGATCACCAGCGCCACGAACGCGATCGCGGCGATCAGACCGGCGATGTCACCGACGGACATAAGGGCTCCTTGGGAACGAGGGTCAGGCCCGGCGTACCGCCCCATCTGGGCAGACGCCGCCGGGAGGAATCTACCCTCTTCACGGCGACGCCCCGGGAACCGGCGTGGTGAGCCGGCTGCCCGGGGCGCAGCGTGGGACGAGATCAGGTCAGCGCGAGTAGTACTCGACGACCAGCTGCTCGTTGCAGGTCACGGGGACCTCGACGCGCTTCGGGCGGCGGACCAGCTCGGCGCGCAGCTTCGCGACGTCGACCTCGAGGTAGGCCGGGACGTTGGGCAGCACGTCGCGGTGGGCGCCGGCCGCGGCGACCTGGAACGGCACGGTGGCCTGCGACTTCGGCTTGACCTGGATGACCTGGCCGGGCTTGACGCGGAAGGACGGGCGGTCGACGAGCTTGCCGTCCACGAGGATGTGGCGGTGCACGACGGCCTGGCGGGCCTGGGCGATGGTGCGGGCGAACCCGGAGCGCAGGACGAGCGCGTCCAGGCGCATCTCGAGGAGCTCGACGAGCGACTCACCAGTCAGGAACTGCTCGCGGCGGGCCTCCTCGAAGACGCGCTGCATCTGCGCCTCGCGGATGCCGTACTGCGCGCGGAGACGCTGCTTCTCCTTGAGGCGGACGGCGTAGTCGGACTCGGTGCGGCGACGGGCGCGGCCGTGCTCACCGGGGCCGTACGGGCGCTTCTCGAAGTACTTGACGGCCTTGGGGGTCAGGGCGATGCCCAGGGCGCGGGAAAGGCGCACCTGACGGCGCGTGCGGCTCACTGCCATGTCTTGTTGACTTCCTGTCGTTGTGACGTCACACCGGCGACGGCGGGTGCCGCCCGGCGCGGGGTCGACCCGATGGCCATGACCCCAGGGGAGCGCCCGCGCACGCGGCGCGGGCAACCGGGAAAGCCTAGCACCTACTGCCCGAGCAGCTGTCTGATGCGCTCCAGGCGGGATGTGATCTCCCGCTCGTGACCATGACCGGTCGGACGGTAGTACCGGGCCTCGACGAGATCGTCCGGGGCGTACTGCTGGGCGGCGATGCCGTGCGGCTGGTCGTGCGAGTAGACGTAGCCGAGCCCGTGCCCGTGGCCCTCGGCGCCGGCGTAGTGGGCGTCGCGCAGGTGCGCCGGGACGGGCCCGACCTTGCCCGCGCGCACGTCGGCGATGGCGGCGTCGACCGCCTTGTACGCGGCGTTGGACTTGGGCGCGGTCGCCACGTGCACGACCGCCTCGGCCAGGATGATCCGCGCCTCCGGCATCCCGATGAGCGAGACGGCCTGGGCCGCGGCCACCGCCGTCTGCAGCGCGGACGGGTCCGCCATCCCGACGTCCTCGGCCGCGGCGATGACGATGCGCCGGGCGATGAACCGGGGGTCCTCCCCCGCCACGACCATCCGGGCCAGGTAGTGCAGGGCCGCGTCGACGTCGGAGCCGCGCATGGACTTGATGAAGGCGGAGATGACGTCGTAGTGCTGGTCCCCGGCCCGGTCGTAACGCACGGCGGCGACGTCGATGGCCCGCTCGACCGACTCCAGCGTGATCGCGTCCTCGCCGGCGGCCTCCGCGGACCCGGCGGCGGCCTCGAGGATCGTCAGCGCCTTGCGGGCGTCCGCGCCGGCGAGGCGGACCAGGTGGTCGGCGGCGGTGTCGTCGAGGGTGAGGGCGCCGCCGAGTCCGCGCTCGTCGGTCAGCGCCCGTGCGACCAGGGCGCGCACGTGCTTTTCGGCGAGCGGGCGCAGCGTGAGCAGGAGCGAGCGCGACAGCAGCGGGGAGATGACCGAGAAGCTCGGGTTCTCGGTCGTGGCGGCCACCAGGGTGACCCACCGGTTCTCCACCGACGGCAGCAGGGCGTCCTGCTGCGTCTTGGAGAAGCGGTGCACCTCGTCGATGAAGAGGACCGTCTCCTCCCCCGAGGTGACGAGGCGGCGGCGGGCGTCCTCCACGACGCCCCGGACGTCCTTCACGCCCGCCGTGACGGCGGACAGCTCGGTGAACCGCCGGCCGGAGCCGTGCGCGACGAGGTAGGCCAAGGTGGTCTTGCCGGTGCCGGGCGGCCCCCACAGCACCACGGACGACGGCGCGATCCGCCGTCGTCCCTCCGGGGCCGGCTCCACCAGGCGGCGCAGCGGCGAACCCGGCTCGAGCAGATGCTCCTGCCCGAGCACCTCGTCGAGGGTGGCCGGGCGCATGCGTACGGCGAGCGGCGCGCCCTGCCGGACGGCCGGCACCCCCGCGTCGTCGGCGCCCGCCGCCTCGAAGAGATCCACCGCTCCAGGCTAGTCGGGCCTCTGGCGTGCTCGCCGCCGCGGCCCCCGGCACGGGCGAGCGGACCGGCCGGTCGCGCGCCGCGCGTGACGTGGCGGGAGAGCCAGGCCGGGGATGGGAAACTGACCGGTGTGTTCGCCCTGATCGGCCGGCTCGTGACCCGGCACCCGCGCACCGTCATCGTCGGCTGGGTCCTGCTGGCCCTCTTCTCCGGCGTCGCCGCGCTGACCGGGTTCGCCGGCCAGGGCCTCTTCGAACGGCTCCAGACCGGGGCACCCGTCGTCCCGGGCTCGGAGAGCGAGCGGGCCCAGGAGATCCTCGACGAGGAGGGCGAGGGCGGCCCGCAGATCTCGCTCGTCGTCCGGGGCACGGACCTCACGGACGCGGCGGCGGTCCCGGAGCTGACCGCCGCGCTCGACCCGGCGCGCGCGGACCTGGCCGAGGTCGACGGCGTCGCGTCCGTCGTCGACCCCTTCGTCCTGCCCCAGGGGCTGGCGAACCCGGCCGCGGCCGGGCTGGTCTCGGCCGACCAGGACGGCTTCCTGATGGCTGTGGTGCTCGAGGACGCGCTCGACGACGACGCCGAGGAGAGTGCGCACGACGCCGTCGTCGAGCGGCTCCGCCAGGTGCCGGACGACCTGGCGGACGTCTCGCCCGGCGCGGAGGGCATCGTCAGCTCCACGCCTCTGATCGCCGACGCGATCGTCGAGCAGGTCCAGGAGGACCTCGTCAGCGGCGAGGCGTTCGCCATCCCGCTGGCCCTGCTGATCATGGTGGTCGTGTTCGGCGGGTTCCTCGCCGCCGGGCTGCCGATCGTCGGTGCCGTCGTCTCCATCGTCGGCGGGCTCGGCATCCTGCTGGCGCTGACCTACTCGGTGGACGTCGACTCCTTCGTGGTGAACGTCATCACCGTGATGAGCATGGCGCTGTCGATCGACTACGGCCTGCTCGTCGTCTCCCGCTACCGCGAGGAGCTGCACCGGCTCGGCTCCTTCGACCGGGCGGCCACCGCGACCGCGGCCAGGCCGAGGCGCCGCAGGCGGCCGGGCCACGACCCCGTCCTCATCGAGGCGGTCCGCACGACCGTGGCGACCGCCGGCCGGACGGTCGTCTTCTCCGCCCTGACGGTCGCCTTCTCGATCGCCGGCCTGCTGCTGATGCGCCCCGAGGTGCTCAAGGCGATCGCCGTCGCCGGGATCGCGTCGGTGCTGCTCGCCGTCGCGTGCGCGGTCACGCTCGTCCCCGCCATCCTGCTCCTGCTCGGCGACCGGATGCGCAAGCCGTCCCTCCTCTCGCGCGTCCCCGGCCTCCGGGTCCTCGTGCGCGGGCTGGGCGACGTCGCGCCCCGTGACGGCATGTTCTCCCGGCTGGCCCGGCGCGTGCACGCTCACCCCTGGGTCTTCATGCTGGGCTCGCTCGCGGTCCTGGTGCTGCTCGCCTCCCCCGTCCTCGGGCTGTCGATGCGCAGCGCGACCACCGAGCTGCTGCCGAACGAGTCCGACCAGCGCGACTACATCGCCGCCCTCGCGGAGGACTACCCCGGCTCGCGCACGCCCGAGATCGTCGTGGTCGCCGACGCGGCGCCGGGCGCGGTTGCCCAGCTGGGCGAGGACCTCTCCGCCGTGTCCGCCGTCGAGGCCGTGGGCGAGCCCGCCGCCTCCGGCGACCGCACCGTCCTGCCGGTCTTCCTCGACGTCGACGACGCCGCCGGCGACGAGGCGACCGCCACCGTGAAGGAGGTCCGGGCCCTGGACCCCGGCTACGACACCTTCGTGACCGGTCAGGCCGCGACGCAGCTGGACTTCAACGACTCCCTGGTCGAGGGGCTGCCGGTGGCCGGCGCCGTCGTCGTCCTCGCCATCTTCGTCCTGCTCTTCCTCATGACCGGCTCGGTGCTCGTCCCGCTCAAGGCGCTGGTGGTCAACCTGCTCTCGCTGGCCGCCTCCCTCGGCGTGACCGTGTGGATCTTCCAGGGCGGGCACCTCACCGGGCTGCTCGACTTCGCCCCCGTGGAGGGCCTGGAGTCCTACGTGGTGGCGATCGCGGTGGCGTTCGGCTTCGGCCTGGCGATGGACTACGAGGTCTTCCTGCTGTCCCGCATCAAGGAGTACTGGGACGCGGGATCCACCAACGACGAGGCCGTCGAGCGCGGCCTGCAGCGCTCGGGCCGCATCATCACCTCCGCCGCGCTGATCATGGTTGCCGTCTTCGGCGGGTTCATCACCGGCGAGCTCATCGTCATCAAGCAGGCCGGCGTCGCGCTGGCCGTCACGGTGCTCGTCGACGCCACGCTCGTGCGGATGCTGCTCGTGCCCGCCACCATGACGCTCCTGGGCAGGTGGAACTGGTGGGCGCCGGCGCCGATGCGGCGGGTCTACGAGAAGTTCCGGATCGTCCACTGACGTGCCCGTCCTGCTCGACCTGACGCCGCTGCGGGTCAACGCCCCCTACCGGCGCCTGTGGACCGGGTTCACGCTCTCGGGCATCGGCACCCAGCTCGCGACCAGGCGATCGCCCTGCAGGTGTATCAGCTCACCGGGTCGTCCTTCTCGGTCGGCCTCGTCGGGGTCTTCGCCCTGGTGCCGATCGTCGTGCTGAGCCTGTACGGCGGAGCGCTCGTGGACACGCACGACCGGCGCAGCGTAGCTCGATCAACGCGGCCCTCACCGTCGGGCCGCTGCTCGCCGGGCTGCTCATCGAGTGGCGCGGGTACACCATCACCTACGCGCTCGACGCCGCCCTGTTCACGGCCGCCGTCTGGGGCCTCGTCCGCCTCGGACCCGTCCCGCCCACCACGGACGACACGCGTGGCCGCCGGCGGCCGCCGGGCCTCTCCAGCGTCGTCGAGGGGCTGCGGTTCCTCACCACCAGGCCGAACGTGCGCATGACCTTCCTCGCCGACCTGGCCGCCATGGTGCTCGCGCACCCCCGCGCGCTGTTCCCGGCCGTGGCGCTGGTCGCGTTCGACTCCGGAGCGGCCACGGTCGGGCTGCTGAGCGCCGCGATCGCCGTCAACGCCATGGCCGCGATGCTCTCCTCCGGGCCGCTCGGTGCGGTGATCCACCACGGCCGGGCGGTGGTGGTGGCCGTCGTGGGCTGGGGCGCCTCCGTCGTCGGCTTCGGACTCGCGGTGCTCGGTGCCGGCGAGCTGCTCGACTCCCGGCACGCGCTGTGGTTGGCGGCCTCCTGCCTCGCGTGCGCGGGCGCCGCGGACTCCGTCTCCTCGGTGTTCCGCAGCACCATCCTTTAGCCGGCCACCCCCGACCACCTGCGTGGGCGTCTCCAGGGCGTCTTCATCGTCGTGGTGGCCGACGGCCCCAGGGTCGGCGACGTCGTCTCCGGCACCCTGGCGGCCGCGTGGGGCGAGGGCGTCGCCGTCGTCTCGGGCGGGGCCGCGTGCGTGCTCGTCGTCGTCGCCCTCGCCCGGTGGCAGCGGGCCTTCCTCGCCTACGACGCCCGCCGTCCCGTGCCCTGACGCGAGGGGCGCCAGCTCTCCCCCGGTGCCGCCACGTCGGACGGGCTCGCGGCTCGGCCCGAGAGCCGCGGCTGCGGACGTGCGCTGTCCTCGTGATGAGATTCGCCCCGAGGGGCGTTGTCCGGGCCGTGCGCAGCCCCGAGAGTGGGCGGGCCGGGCGTCGCCGGCACCCCCTTTCCGAGCGGAGCAGTGATGAGCCTGAGCACCCACCTCCCCGGGACTCCCGGCGCCGGAGCGGTTGCGGGCGACGGCGGGGTGACAGGTGCGGTTGCGGGCGACGGCGGGGCGACCGGAGCGGTTGCCGGTGACGACGGAGCGGACGGGGGCGTGCACGACGTCGTCGTGGTCGGCGGCGGGCCGCGCGGCGTCGCGCTCGTCGAGCGGCTCACGGCCCGTCACGAGGGCCCGCACCCGCTGAGCGTCGCCCTGGTGGACGCCGTCGAGGTCGGCGCGGGCGCGACGTGGCGCACCGACCAGACCCCGCACTTCCTCAACAACACCTACGCCGCGCACACCACCGTCTACCCGGACGACTCGACCCCCATGGACGGTCCGGTCACGCCCGGCCCGGATCTCGTCGCCTGGGCGGCGTCGCGGGAGGTGCCCCCGGACCGGCCCGCCTGGGTGGCCGAGGAGCTGCGCGGGCTGCGGCCGTGGTCCTTCCCCTCCCGTCGCCTCCAGGGCGTGTACTTCCGCGAGCAGCTGGCCGCGGTCGTCGCCCGCGGCCGGGTGGAGCTCAGCGAGGTCGTCGGCACGGTCGTCGACGTCGCCGCCGACGGGTTGGTCCGAGTGGTGCGCCTGGCCGACGGTCGGACCCTGCGGGCCCGTGTCGTGGTGCTGGCGCAGGGCATGGTCCAGGGCCGCCGGTCCGGCCGGACGCGGGCCTTCGTCGGCGCCGCGGCCGCTCACGGGCTGGTCTACGTCGAGCCGGGCATGCCCGCCGAGCGGGACTGGTCCGTCCTGCCCGCGAGCGAGGACGTGCTCGTCGCGGGCCTCGGCGCCAACTTCTTCGACGTCGTCGCCCAGCTCACCGCAGGGCGCGGGGGGCGGTTCGTCGCCGGGTCGTCGCCCTTCGACCTGACGTACCTCCCGTCCGGCCGGGAGCCGCACCTGCTCGTCGGGTCGCGCCGCGGCCTTCCCTACCGCAGCAAGTCGTTCTACGGCGGTCTCCCTCCGCGCTACGTCCCCCGGATCGCGACCCCGGACTGGTTCGAGACCGCGGCCCGCGTACCCGAGCAGGACTTCGCCTCGTGCATCTGGCCGCAGCTCGCCCGCGAGCTGGCCCTCGCCCACCTGGCGACGTTGCGCGAGCGCCGGCCCGCCGCGGTCCGCGCCACGAGCGACGGCGAGCTCGTCGCCCGGCTCGCCGGGGTGCCGCTGGAGGACCTGACCGGGGTGGTCCGCGAGCTCGCCGACCCCGAGTGGTGGATCGATGTCAGCCGACTCGACCGGCCGGACGTCGTGCGGCCCGACGGCGCGGAGTGGGACGCGTGGGTCGATGGCTGGCGCGCCGCCGAGCTGGACTCGATCACCCGCCCGCTGCTCAGCCCCCGGGCCGCGGTCAACCGTGCCTTCGCAGCCCTGCGCGTCCAGGTGGGCCGCCTGGTGAGCGCGGGGGCGATCGACGCGGGGTCGGTCGCCACCGACATCCAGGGCTGGTTCGACGCCCTCGGGCTGGCGCTCGCCTCGGGACCCCCGCCCGAGCGGACTGCGCAGCTGCTGGCGCTGGTCGAGGCGGGCGTGGTGGAGCTGGTCGGTGAGCAGATGACCGTCACCGTCGAGGACGGTGCGTTCGTCGCGCGGTCGGCGGTCCGGGGCCGCGTGCACCGGGCGCGGGCGTTCGCCGAGACGCGCATGTCCAAGGGCCACGTCGACATCACCGGCGACCCCCTGCTGCGGAGCCTGGTCGACTCCGGCCGCGCCCGCCTGCACTCGCGCCCGACCCCGGACGGGCGGTCGGTGACGCTGCGGTCGCTGGACGTCAGCGCGGATCGCTTCCTGCTGCTGGACGCGGCGGGGGACGCCGACGAGCGCGTCGTGGTGCTCGGCATCCCGGCGGGCGACGTCCAGCCGGGCTCGGCGATCGGGGCGACCCCGGGCACGCCGTCGCCGCTCCTCGCGGGCGCCGACCGGGCCGCGGCGCACGCGCTCGAGCTCGTCCGCCCGCACGTCCTCGTCGGCTGAATCCGCGTCCGCCGCGGACGGCGGCGGCAGTTCAGGAGCGCCGAGCCGGCGGGCGCCGGGGACCGAGCCGGCGCTCGTCGAGGGCTGGGCCGCACCGAGCCGGCTCGACCGGCGCGCCGCCGCCCCGCCGGGTACTGTCGGCGCACCACACTCGTGCGCTGCGCGGACGGGAGAGATGGACGACGACGCCACACCAGGACGGCACGCGCGCCGGAGCCGCAGACGGCTCGCCCGTGCGCTCGCGATGCTGTCCGTGCTCGCCGCCGTCGTCGCCGTCCGGGCGCTCGGCGACGGCGACCCGGGTCCCCTGGCACACGTCTTCCTGCTCGTGGCGATGCTGCTCGCCGCTCAGGCGCTGTGGATGGAGCAGCAGCTCGACGCCCCGGCACGCGAGCCGCTGACGCCCCTGCCGGACGAGGACTGACCGAGCCCGTCGGCCTCACTCGAAGCGCGAGGGGTCTCCCGCGCCGGTGCGCAGCACCTCGGGCGCCCCCGACGTCAGGTCCACCACCGTCGTGGGCTCGGCCGAGTCGACGTCGGAGTCGACGATCACGTCGAGCAGACCCTCGAGCTCCTCCTTGACCATCCAGCCCTCCGTCATCGGCGTCTCCTGCCCGGGCATGATCAGCGTGCTGGAGAGCAGCGGCTCGCCGAGCTCCGCGAGCAGGGCCTGCGTGGTCCGGTGGTCGGGGATGCGCACGCCCACCGTGTGCTTCTTCGGGTGGAGCAGCCGGCGCGGCACCTCCTGCGTGCCACGCAGGATGAACGTGTAGGGGCCGGGGGTCGCCGACTTGATGAGCCGGAACACCGCGTTGTCGACGATGACGAACTGGCCCAGCTGGGCGAAGTCCCGGCAGACGAGCGTGAAGTGGTGCTTGTCGTCCAGGCGGCGCATCAGCTTGATCCGGTCCAGCCCGTCCTTGTTCCCCAGGGCGCAGCCGACGGCGTACCCGGAGTCCGTCGGGTAGGCGATCAGCCCGCCGCGGCGCACCACCTCGACCGCCTGGGCGACCAGGCGCGGCTGGGGGTCCTGCGGATGGATCTCGAGGTAGCGGGCCATCCGCACATTGAAGCGGCTGAAGGCGCCCGCGGCCAGCGCGACGGCGAGATGAACGCCGCGTCAGCGCGCGGCGACCCGCAGGGCCTCGGCCGCGGCGGCGCCGTCGCCGACCTCCCCCGGCGGCCCGGCGGCCGCGGCGAGCTCCGCCTGGAACCGCATCATCGCGATGACGCGACCGGCGGCCTCGTCCACCCGGGAACGCTCGAGCGTGCCGTCCTCGAGCGCCGCCACCACCCCGGCGTGGGCCACGGCGTTGTCCGCGGGGTTGAGCAGCAGGTCCGCACCGGCCCGCAGCGCGCCGACGGCGACGTCGCCGGCGTCGCCGATCTGGGCGAGTGCCCCCATGCCCAGGCTGTCGGTCACGGTGACCCCGGCGAACGCGAGGTCCTCGCGGAGGACCCGGTACGCCTCCGGGGACAGCGACGCGGGGACGCCCGGGTCCCAGGCCGGGACGTCGACGTGCGCCACCATGACCATCGGCACGCCGGCGACGACCGCGTCCGCGAAGGGCGGGAGCTCCGTGGCGGCGATGTGCTCGGCGTCGGCCTCGTGGACCGGCAGGGCGAGGTGGGAGTCTGTGGTCAGGGACCCGTGGCCCGGGAAGTGCTTGACCGCCGGCAGGACCCCGCCCGCCAGGAGACCGCGGACAGCCGGGACGACGGCGGCCCCCACCGTGGCGGGGTCCGACCCGGCCGCCCGCGACCCGATGGTGACGTCCTGCCCGGGCACCGTGACGTCCGCGACGGGCGCCCAGTTGACGGTCACGCCCGAGGCGCGCAGCTCGCGCGCCATCGCCGTGTGCGCGTCGCGCACGAGCCGGGGCTCGCCGGCCGCCGCGGCCTCCCCCGCGACGGCGAACGAGGGGAAGGACGTCCACGGCCCGACGGCGCCCGACATCCGCTGGACGAGGCCGCCCTCGTTGTCGGTGCTCACGACGCCCGGCCAGTCGCGGCCCGAGGAGACGACGGCGTCCTGCACGCCGGCGCCGAGGGCACGGACCTGCTCGAGGGAGGCCACCGAGGCGCCGGTGATCATCACGCCGGCCAGGTGGAGGTCGGCGACGAGCTGCTCGGCGGTGGCGGGGTCGATTCCGTGCAGTCGCCCGACGATCACCTGCCCGGCCACCTCCTCGTCGCTGAGCTCCGCCGCGTCCGCGGTCGCGGCGGCGACCTCGGCGGCCGTCGGCCCCCAGGGGTTCTCGGGCTCGGGCGGCGCCGTCGGGGACGGGGCCGCCGTCGGAGCGGGCGTCGTGGCGGCGGTCGGCCCCGAGGCGGGGACGGAGGAGGTGCACGCGGCGAGGAGCATCGCCGCGGCGAGGGCGACGGTGCCGGCGAGGGCCTGTCGGCGCGCGGGCCGGCGGCCGGTCCCGTGCGCTGCCCTGCACCCGGTACGGTCCGCGGTCCGACGCTCTCTCCACGCGGCTGGCGCGCGGCGCCGGCTCACGCCGCCACCCGCAGGTTCTCGACCCGGTGCCGCACGCTGAAGCCGAGGCGCGTGTAGAGGCGGCGCGCGTCGTCGTTGTCGGACCAGATGCCCAGGTGCACCAGCGGTGCGAGGCCGAGACCCCGACGGGTCGACGCCGCCGTCATGGCGGCCGCGACCCCGCGGCGGCGGCGGGCCGGAAGCACGGTGACGGCCTCGAGGTGCACGCCGGCCCCGCGGGCGCGGGCGTTCGCGGACGGGACGTCGGCCCCCGCCACCCCGGCGAGCACGCCGTCGTCGCCGACGAACCCCCACCAGGTGAGGTCGTCGTCGTGGGGCCGCCGGCCGCGCTCGGGGTAGCCGACCTCCAGGCAGGCGTAGACCCGGTCGAGCCGGTCCGGGCCGGAGAGCTCGCCCACGTGCTCCTCGCCCGGCACCGGACCCGGGGGCACGTCGGCGGCGAGCCAGTCCCACGGCCGGCCCTGCTCCAGCGCGGCGCGGGCGCCGTCGGGCAGGAGCTGCCAGGTGCCGCGCGTGAGCATGACGTGCGCGACGCCGGCCGGCGGTCGGGCGCCGGCGAGCGGACCGCGGGCGAGGAGGTCGGCCAGCTGCGCGGGCTCCCCCACGCCCACCAGCGTCCGCCCGGACCCGCGCGGCAGCAGCAGCGCCGCGGCGCCGTCGTCGGCCCAGGACTCCAGCGGCTGCCAGCGGTGGGCGTTCGCGCGCAGGAACGGCCAGTCACCCGCGGCCAGCATTGACTCTGCCGAGGCAGACGCGGTGGAGGACGCGACCGAGCCGGGCGCGGCCGCGGTTGACGCGACCGAGCCGGGCGCGGCGCTCGGCCGACGCGGCGGGCCGGGCGCGGCGGCCGGGGCCGCCGCACCCGGTCGGTGGACCGTCACCGCGCGGGCGCGGCCTGCTTCGCCGCGATCTCCCGGTCCTCGTCCTGCTTCGGACGTGCGTCCACCCCGGCCTCCTTGCGCTGCTGCGCGGTGATCGGCGCAGGCGCCTGGGTCAGCGGGTCGTACCCGCCACCGGACTTGGGGAAGGCGATGACGTCGCGGATGGACTCCGAGTGGGTCAGCAGCGAGACGATCCGGTCCCAGCCGAACGCGATGCCGCCGTGCGGCGGGGCGCCGAACTTGAACGCGTCGAGGAGGAAGCCGAACTTCTCCTGCGCCTCCGCCTCGCCGATGCCCATGACCGCGAACACGCGCTCCTGGACGTCGCGGCGGTGGATACGGATCGAGCCGCCGCCGATCTCGTTGCCGTTGCAGACGATGTCGTACGCGTAGGCGAGCGCCTCGCCCGGGGACTCCTCGAAACGGTCGATCCACTCCGGCGTCGGGGAGGTGAACGCGTGGTGGACCGCGGTCCAGGCGCTGTGGCCGACGGCGATGTCGTCGTCCTCGCCGGTGGGCTTGAACAGGGGCGCGTCGACGACCCAGACGAACGACCACGCGTCCTCGTCGATCAGGCCCACGCGGCGGCCGATCTCGAGGCGGGCCGCGCCCAGCAGGGAGCGGGCGTCCGAGGCGCGACCGGCGGCGAAGAAGACGCAGTCGCCCGGCTCCGCGCCGACCGCGGCGGCCAGGCCCTCGCGCTCGGCGTCGGAGATGTTCTTCGCGACCGGGCCGCCGAGCGTGCCGTCGTCGCCGACGGTGACGTACGCGAGGCCCTTGGCGCCGCGCTGCTTGGCCCACTCCTGCCACGCGTCGAACGTGCGGCGCGGCTGCGAGGCGCCG
This sequence comes from Georgenia sp. EYE_87, assembly GCF_023148685.1. Lineage (GTDB taxonomy): Bacteria > Actinomycetota > Actinomycetes > Actinomycetales > Actinomycetaceae > Georgenia. The sequence continues at coordinate 348,413 of NZ_JAHXNL010000001.1, forward strand.
CCGGGCATGACCACGGCGCCCACGTACGGGTTCTGGAACACCCGGAAGGGAGTGTCCTTGAAGAACTCCGTCAGGTCGGCCAGCTCCAGGCCGAAGCGCAGGTCGGGCTTGTCCGTGCCGTACTTCTCCATCGCCTCGTGGTAGGTCATGCGGGCGATGGGTCGGGGAATCTCGTGGTCGATGAGCTTCCAGAGCTCGGCGAGGACCTCCTCGGCGACGGCGATGACGTCGTCCTGGTCCACGAAGCTCATCTCGACGTCGAGCTGGGTGAACTCGGGCTGACGGTCCGCCCGGAAGTCCTCGTCGCGGTAGCAGCGGGCGATCTGGTAGTAGCGCTCCATGCCGCCGACCATGAGCAGCTGCTTGAACAGCTGCGGCGACTGCGGCAGGGCGTACCAGCTTCCGGGCGACAGGCGTGCGGGCACCAGGAAGTCGCGCGCACCCTCGGGCGTGGACCGGGTCAGTGTGGGGGTCTCGATCTCGACGAAGTCCTTGCCGTCGAGGACGCGGCGCGCGGCCTGGTTGACCTTCGCGCGCAGGCGCAGGGCGTGGGCGGGAGCCTTGCGGCGCAGGTCGAGGTAGCGGTACTTCAGGCGCGCCTCCTCCCCGACCTGGCCGGCGTCCTCCGCGTGCTCGGAGACCTGGAACGGCAGGGGCGCGGCCGCGTTGAGCACGACGACCTCGTTCGCGATGACCTCGATCTCGCCTGTCGGGAGGTTCGGGTTGGCGTTGCCCTCGGGCCGCGCGGAGACCTCACCGGTCACCTGCAGGACGAACTCGGCGCGCAGCTCGTGCGCGACGTCCTCGTCCCGGATGACCACCTGGGAGATCCCGGAGGCGTCGCGCAGGTCGATGAAGGCGACCCCGCCATGGTCGCGCCGGCGGTCCACCCATCCGGTGAGGGTGACGGTCTGTCCGATGTCACCGGCGCGCAGGGAGCCGGCGGTGTGTGTGCGGAGCACAGGGGTCCTTCCGATCGACGACGCGCACCGCGAGACGGGCGGGCGCGTGATCGATCCTAGTTCCCGCGCCGGCCCCTGCTCGCAGACGCGGGCTTCTCGCACCGGGGGGTGGTCGGGTCGGTCGGCCTGGGGACGTCCGTCGGCCCGGGGACGTCGGTCGGGCCCGGACATCAGTCTGCCCGCGGACATCAGTCTGCCCGCGGACATCGGTTGGCCGCGCCCCCGCCGTCCGGGATGATGCAGGGCGTGAGCGCCCAGGACGGCACCGGCGTGGCGGCCGCTCCCGCCGACGCGCGTTCGGCGGGGCCCCGCCCTCCCCGGGATGCGCAGCCGCCCCAGGTGGTCCGGCTGCTGCTGATCGCCTCGGTCGCGCTGATCACCCTGGCCGCGTTCGAGGCGCTCGCGGTGGCGACGGTCATGCCGGTGGTGGTGGACGACCTCGGCGGGCTGCACCTCTACGCCGTCGCCGCCGGTGCTCCGCTCGCGGCGCAGCTCGTGGCCACGGCGGTCAGCGGCGCCTGGTCCGACGCCCGCGGACCGCGCGGCTCCCTCCTGGCCGGCGTTCTCCTCTTCTGCGTCGGCCTCGTGGTGGCCGGCCTGGCGCCGGCCATGGGAGTCCTCGCGGTGGGACGTGCGGTGCAGGGGTTCGGCGCCGGGCTGCTCATGGTCCCCCTCTACGTGCTCGTCGGCTCGATGGTCCCCGCCGCCCGGCAGCCGCGCTTCTTCGCCGCGTTCGCCGCGGCCTGGGTGGTGCCCGGTCTGGTCGGACCCGCGATCGCAGGCACCGTGGCGGACGCTGCGAGCTGGCGGTGGGTGTTCCTCGGGGTACCCGTGCTCACCCTGGCCTCGTCCACCCTGCTGCTGCCGCTGCTGCGGCACGTCCCGCCCGTCCGCCGGGGCCGCCCGGACGCCGTGGCCCGGCGACGCACCCGCACCGTGCTCCTGGCGGCGACCGGCGCGGGGCTCGCTGCCGCCGCGCTGCAGGTGGCCGGGTCCGACGGCGGCACGCCGGGCATCGTGCTCGCGGTCGCCGGGGTGGCCGGCCTCGCGGTGACGATGCGGCTGCTGCTCCCGGCCGGCACCCTGCGGCTCCGGGCCGGGGTGCCCTCCGCGGTGGCGTGCCGCGGGCTCCTCCATGCCGCTTTCGTCAGCGCCGAGACGTTCCTGCCCCTCCTGCTCGTCCGCGTGCACGGCTGGAGCGCACGTGAGGCCGGTCTGGTGCTGACCGTCAGCTCGATCACCTGGGCGGTGGGCTCGGCCGTGCAGGGCAGGGTCCGCGAACCGCGCCGTCGCGCCCTCCTGCTCTGGCTCGGGCCGCTCCTGCTCGCTGCCGGCACGTTCGTGGCGGCGGTGGCAGCTCTGCCCGGCGGGGGAACCTGGTGGGCCGTCGTCGGCTGGACCGTGGCGGGTGGCGGCATGGGGCTCGTGTTCCCCGCCCTGTCCGTGCTCGCCCTGCAGGCCACCCCGCAGGCCGAGCACGGCAGGGTGAGCTCGTCGTTGCAGATGTCCGACGGTCTGGGCGCCGCGCTCGGGCTGGCCGTCGCCGGAGCCGTGTTCACCGCGCTCGTCGGGACCGGCGGCACCGCGGGCTACCTGGCCGGGCTGCTGCTGGCCGCGGTGCTGGCCCTGCTCGCCGTGTGGGCCGGTGCTCGCGCACCGCACCTCGACCGCGGCTGAGTCACCGTCGCCCCGCACCGCCGGGCCCCCCGCCGGTCGGCTTCCGGCGCGCGTCCGGACCGTCCAGAGGCTGCTTCCCCGGGCCGGTGACACTCCTCACCCGGCGCCTGCACAACACCCGCCCGTCGTTCAAACGCACAGGTCCGACCGATATATGGCCTGGCCTGCGAGCACGTCCTCCACCGCCGAGCGGGGCGACCGCCGGCCAGGGGAACCGGCCGCCGACGGTGTAGCCCGCGCCTCACTGTTTCGGGTTGGAGGTGACCGTTCCGTTACCTACGGTCGGCAGAGCCCGCGGACGACCGTCGGGCGAGCCCGTGAGGAACGCATGCCCAAGACGATCAACACACCATCCCGACGCCGCGCCGACCACGGCCGCGGCCCGGCCTGGCGCCCGGTCGAGCACGACCACGTCGGGCCGCGGCGCGCCGACCTGACGACGGCCCCCGTGCTCCCTCGCCGCGTGCTGCGCGAGCGCGACCGCGCCGAGCAGCTCGCCAGCCTGGAGGTGGCGTCGCCCGACCGCCGCGACTGGGAGGCACGCCTGCAGGGCGTCGGACACGGCCAGCGGAACCTCGAGTCGCCGTCGCTGACGATGCTCGTCCTCCTCGCCACGATCGGCGTGCTCCTCTACGCCTCGTTCCTGCTACGCCCCGAGAACTCCGGTGACCTGCTGCCCTGGCTGATCGTCATCGGCTGCGAGTCGGTCATGATGGGCCAGGTCCTCATCTCGCTGTGGACCCAGCTCTCCTCCACGCACAACCCGCGTGACTTCACCTTCAACGAGGCGAGCCGGAACCTCTTCGTCCCGGTCGACTGGGACCTCAACGCCCCGCTCGCCACGGACCAGATGCAGCTCGACGGCGTCCCGGTCACCGTCGACGTGTTCATCACCACGTACGGCGAGCCCGTCGAGACGATCCGTGCCACCGCGACCGCGGCGCGCTCCGTGCGCGGCAAGCACGAGACCTGGATCCTCGACGACGGCCGCTCCCCCGAGGTGGAGGCGCTCGCGGCGGAGCTCGGCGTCCACTACCTCACGCGCCCGGACAACCTGGGCGCGAAGGCCGGGAACATCAACCACGCGCTCAGCAGGACGACGGGTGACTACTTCGTCATCCTCGACGCCGACTTCGTCCCGTCCCCGGACCTGCTCGTCGAGACCATCCCGTTCTTCGCGCAGGAGAAGGTCGCGTTCGTCCAGACCCCGCAGGTCTACGGCAACATCCACAACTTCATCACCCGCGGCGCGGGCTATCTGCAGACGGTCTTCTACTCCCTCATCCAGCCGGGCAAGAACCGGTTCAACTCCGCGTTCTGCGTGGGGACGAACGTGGTGTTCTCCCGCGAGGCGATCGCGGAGATCGGTGGCATGTACACCCGGTCCAAGTCGGAGGACGTCTGGACCTCGATGAAGCTCCACGAGCTGGGCTGGCGCTCGGTCTACATCCCCGACGTGCTCGCCGTCGGCGACACCCCGGAGACCATCGAGGCGTACACGAAGCAGCAGACCCGGTGGGCGACCGGCGCCTTCGAGATCCTCTTCCAGGCCAACCCGCTGGCGAACCGGCGGCTGTCCGTCGACCAGCGTCTTCAGTACTTCGGCACCGCCGGGTTCTACCTCGGCGGCCTGGTCACGTTCGCGCTGCTCCTGCTGCCGCCGCTGCAGATCTTCCTCGACCTCACCCCGATCGCGACCGACCTGCCGCTGTGGGAGTGGGCCCTGTACTACTCGGGCTTCTACCTCATGCAGATCGTCGTGGCGACGTACACGATCGGCTCGTTCCGGTGGGAGACGCTGCTGCTGTCCACCGTGTCGTTCCCGATGTACATCCGCGCGATGGCCAACGCCCTCCTGGGGCGGGACCGCGCCTGGCACGTCACCGGGCGCGCCGGGCAGGCGGCGTCGCCGTTCAACTACATCGTCCCCCAGATGCTGATGTTCCTCGCGCTCGTCGTGACCTCCGTCGTCGGCTTCTGGAAGGCCGAGTGGAGCTCGACCATCACGATCGCGCTGCTGTGGAACACGGCGAACGCCGCCGCGCTGGCGGTCTTCCTCGGCATCGCCGTCCGTGAGGCCTCCGCCCTGCGCCGTGCCCAGCGACCCACCCCGCCCGCCCACGTCGCCGCCCCGGCGCGCGTGGCCTGAGAGGACCCCCGTGAATCTCCGCCGCCTCGTCTCCCTGCTCCTCGGTTCCGCCGTCATCCTCGGGCTCGGTGGGATCGGCCTCGTCTACACCTACGGCCGCGCCCACACCATCAACGCCGTCGAGGCGACCGTCGAGACCGACGTCTCCACCGTCGGCACCCCGTTCGCCGGTCACATCCAGTCGCTCGAGGTCCACGCCGGGGACCGCGTCACCGCCGGCGAGGAGATCGCCCGCGTGCAGAGCCCGAGCCTCGAGCAGTCCCTCGAGACCGGCTTCCCCGAGGAGGGCCTCGGCTACCGCATCGACGGCGACGACGTCATCGTCCTCGCCGCCACCGCGGACGGCGTCGTCGGCAGCACCGAGCTCGCCGTCGGCTCGTTCGTCACCGCCAACACGCAGATCGCCGCGATCGAGGTGGAGGGCACCACGCGGGTGAAGGCGAAGGTGCCGATGAGCGCGTCGGACTTCGCGCGCCTCCCGGCCGGCTCCCCCATGACGGCCAGGCTGCCCGACAGCACCGAGGTCGCCACCGAGGTCTACGAGGTCCAGTTCGAGGAGACCGAGAGCGGCGACTCGATCGCCGTCGTGCGGGGCCGTAGCCCGGAGCTGGCCACGGCCGGCACCTTCACCAACGGCGCTCCGGTCACCGCGCACGTCCAGCTGGACGACGCCGAGGGCCTCGGCTCGTGGGCCGCCCGTCAGCTCGCCGAGCTCATCACGCCGAGCGGCGCCACGATCTGACACCCGCCGGCCCCACCGGGGCGGCGATCGCGGTCGACCACCGCACCCCGCCCACGCACGCACACCACCTCTGGAGCTATGTGACAGTCCGCCGCATGACCACCCTGCTCGCCTCCGCCGTCGTGCTCGCCGGCTGCACCCAGCCCGCCGACGGTGGCGCCTCGACCGAGGAGCCCACCGCGGCGTCCGCGGTCGACGCCACGGCCGCGAGCCTGCCCACGACGTCCGGCCCGTTCGACGGCGAGGTGGCAGTCGCCGACGGCGTGCTGCCGCCCACGAACTCCTGGCTCGCACCCGCGGTCTTCGCGCCGGCGGACCGGCCGGTGTTCACCGGGACGCTGAGCGTGCGGCTCCAGGCCGACGGGCTCGGACTCGGCCTGCCCGAGCCGCAGGCGTCGGACGGCATCCTCATGGGCGCCCACCCGGACCACGTCCAGCTGGACCTGCCCGCCGACGACTACGTGCTCGAGCGGGTCGACGAGCTCTCCGGCACGTTCGCCTACCGCCAGGACGGGCAGACCACCGGCCGGGTCACGATGGCCGAGGGCTGGCCGTATCTCGCGTATGCGGCCGCCACCGCCCAGACGATCCAGCTGCCCGCCTCGACGGTCGCCGCGGACGGCGGGGCGAGCGCCGAGGTCGGCGGGATCATCTACCGCTTCGTCACCGACGGCTCGCTCTCCGGCACCACGCTGGACCTCGTTGAGGGCGGCTCGCTCGTCGTCCACGCCGAGCCCGCCGGCGCCTCCGAGGCCGACCGCGCGGCCCTGCTCGCCGGCGCGGTCCCGCTCTCGGGGACCGACGTCGCGTACGCCGTCGCGGACGGGCGGGCGACCACGACCCTCACCTACGAGACAGGTGGCGCGCCGACCGTGGTCGCGTCCCTGCCGCACCAGGAGACGACGACCGACGGCGAGCCGCTCGCCGCGACCGTCCCGTCCGTCCACGGCGACCTCGCTCTGGCCACCGGGAACGAGGCGACGTTCGCCGTCACCGCCCGGGAGCCCGTGCCCGAGCTCGACCTCGGGAACCTCGACGACGCCGAGCGGGCCCGGGTGACCGAGCAGCTGCGCACCGACGTCGCCTCCGTGTCGTTCGACGCCCCGGACAGCTACTACGCCGGGAAGCAGCTCCAGCGCGCGAGCCAGCTCTACCAGCTCGCGACCGGCCTCGGCCTGGCCGACGAGGCGGCGGCGCTCAAGGGGCAGATGGTCGGCGAGCTCGACAAGTGGTTCGACCCGGAGGGGTGCGCCACCCGCGCCGAGCGCTGCTTCGCCTACGACGACACGCTCAAGGGCCTCGTGGGCATGGAGCCGTCGTACGGGTCCGACGAGTTCAACGACCACCACTTCCACTACGGCCACATGCTGTACGCGCTCGGGGTGCTCGCGGCCGAGGACCCGGCGCTCGGGGAGCGGTACGCCACGGTCGCCGACGCCGTCGCCCACGACATCGCCGCCCCGGAGCAGACCGAGGCGTTCCCGCAGCGGCGCGCGTTCGACGACTGGTGGGGCCACTCGTGGGCGTCCGGCACGGCGCCCTTCGGGGACGGCAACAACCAGGAGTCCTCCTCCGAGGCCGTCAACGCGTGGGCCGGCCTCGCCCTGTGGGCGGACGCGTCCGGCCAGGCGGGCATGGCCGAGCAGGCCCGGTGGATGCTCGCGAACGAGACGGCGACCGCCCTGGAGTACTGGGTGGCCCCCGAGCTGCCCGCCGAGTTCGGGCACAGCAGCGTCGGCATCAACTGGCAGGGCAAGCGGGACTTCGCGACGTTCTTCAACGCCGACCCATCCGCCGTGGTCGGCATCCAGCTCATCCCGATGAGCCCGACCCATGCCGTTTATCTCGCCGAGGAGCCCGAGGCGGTGCAGACGATGGTCGAGGCGGCGGTGCCCGACGGCGACCCGGTCGGGCGCGCTCTCGTCGACTACGTGATCATGGCCCAGGCGCTGACGGACCCGGTGCGGGCCGCCGCGATGCTCGAGCGACTTCCCGCGGAGCAGGTCGACAACGGCAACTCGCCGTCGTACCTGACCGCTTTCGTCCTCAGTCAGGGGTGAACCGCCAGGCCGCGCGGGGCTCGTGAGCAGCGGCTCACGGGCCCCGCGCGGTCGTTGTGCGTGAGGTCACGGGTACCTGACCTGCCGTTCCGCGCACCGGGCCGGTACGCTGGGGTCTCCTGGAGTGCACGTCACCGCCCAGGCCCCAGCGGAAGTTGTCGCATCTCGTCCGGGCCTCACACGAGCGGAACGGTGCTTCGCCGTCCTGGCGTCGTCACCCACACTCCGCCTCGTGAAACGGGTTTCATTTGACCACCCCTGTGACCGACCACGCCCCCGCACGCCTCGCCGAGGACGGCCCCGCCCCTGACGAACTGGTCGCCGCCGCGTCCGACGAGCGCATCGCCGACGCACCTGCCGACTTCGTCGAGCCCATCGCCGACGACGCCCCCGCCGCCGACGACGCCCCCGCCGCGGACGAGCCGCCCGCTGCGGACGAGCCGCCCGCTGCGGTCGAGGCCCCTGCGGCGCCGACGCGCACGTTCGCCGACCTGGGGCTGCCGGCCGACCTCCTCTCCGCGATCGAGGACCTCGGCTTCACCACGCCCACCGACATCCAGGCTGAAGCCATCCCGGTGCTGCTCTCCGGGCGCGACGTCGTCGGCATCGCCCAGACGGGCACCGGCAAGACCGCGGCGTTCGGTCTGCCGCTGCTCGAGGCGGTCGACCCCTCCGAGCGTTCGGTCCAGGCCCTCGTGCTGACCCCCACCCGCGAGCTCGCGATGCAGGTGGCCGACGCCGTCGCCTCCTTCGCGCACCGCACCAAGAACCTCACCGTTCTCCCCGTCTACGGCGGGTCCAGCTACGTGCCCCAGCTGCGGGCGCTGAAGGACGGCGCCCAGGTGGTCGTCGGTACGCCGGGGCGGGTCATGGACCTCATCGAGCGCGGCAGCCTCAAGCTCGGCGGCGTGCGCTTCCTCGTCCTCGACGAGGCCGACGAGATGCTCCGCATGGGCTTCGCCGAGGACGTCGAGCAGATCGCCTCCCACGTGCCGCACGAGCGCCGCACCGCGCTCTTCTCCGCCACCATGCCGGCCGCCATCAAGCGCGTCGCCGCCACTCACCTCACCGACCCGGTCCGGGTCGCCGTCACCCGACCGGCGTCGACCGTCGCGACGGTCCGCCAGACCTACGCCGTCGTGCCGTTCAAGCACAAGACCGGTGCGCTCGCCCGCGTCCTGGCCACCACGGAGGCCGACGCCGCCATCGTCTTCGTCCGCACCAAGGGCACCGTCGAGGACGTCACGATCGAGCTGTCGGCGCGGGGCATCTCCGCGGCCGGCCTCTCCGGCGACGTGGCGCAGAAGGAGCGCGAGAAGCTCGTCGAACGCCTCCGCTCCGGCGGCCTGGACGTCCTCGTGGCCACCGACGTCGCCGCCCGCGGCCTGGACGTCGAGCGCATCGGCCTGGTCGTCAACTTCGACGTCCCGCGCGAGAACGACGCCTACGTCCACCGCATCGGCCGCACCGGCCGCGCCGGCCGGACCGGCACCGCGCTGACCTTCCTCACCCCGCGCGAGCGCGGCCGCCTCTTCCAGATCGAGAAGGCGACCGGCTCCTCCCTCGAGGAGGTGGCGATCCCCACCCCGGCCGACGTCTCCGCCCACAAGGCCAAGCAGCTCTTCACCCAGGTCACCGCACGTCAGGCGGCCGGCCGCCTCGACATGTACCGAAAGGCGATCAACGCCCACCTCGAGGAGACCGGCGCCGACCTGCTCGAGCTCACCGCCACCCTGGTCGCCCTCGCCGTCGGCGACGACGGTCCGCGCCACCGCGACGCGGAGGACGGCGAGAGCCGCCCGCGCGTGCGGCGCGAGGAGCAGGTCGACGACGACGGCGCGTTCGTGGCCGCTCGCTTCGACGAGGGCTTCGCCCCGCGTGACTCCCGTGGCCCCGCCGAGCGTGGCGGGCGCCGCCCCCGGGTGGCGGGCACGCGCTACCGCGTCGAGGTCGGGCACAAGGACGGCGTCCAGCCGGGTGCCATCGTCGGTGCGATCACCGGCGAGGGCGGCCTGCGCGGCTCCGACCTGGGCAAGATCGACATATTCCCCAGCTTCTCGCTGGTCGAGATCAGCGGCGAGATGACCCCCGAGACCACGCGCCGGATCGGTGCGGCACGGGTGGCCGGCCGGCCCCTGCGCATCCGGCCGGACGAGGGGCCGCGCGGGGCCGGCGACCGCCGTGGCTCCGACCGCAAGCCGTTGCGCGCCAAGCGCCTCACCTCGGGTGCCGGCGAGCACCACGCGGAGCGCCCGTACCGGTCCTCGCGGCCCGCGGGCCGACGCTCGTACTGAGCACCCGCCGGGCACGGCGCGCCCGCCAGACACGGCGCGCCCGCTGACACCGCACGACTGACGAGGTCGCCGATCTGGTCGCTGCCCGCGACCGGATCGGCGACCTCGCTGTCTGTCCCGGCTGACTACCCGGCCAGCGCGGTGACCGTCCGGCGGAACGTGACGAACTCGCCGAGCTGCTCCTCCAGCGGCGCGACGATCTGCTCGCGCACCGTCACGTCCACCAGGGCCCGCAGCCGCTGGTCCACCCGTCGGGCGCGCCGGCGAGCGCCGAGGCGTGCCATGACGGAGCCGAGCAGCGCCAGCAGCAGCCCGGCGAGCAGCCCGCCCACCAGCAGCGTGGTGGGCCACGGCACGGGGCCGGCCATCGGGGTGACCGGCTCCGGCAGCCGCAGGTACGCCATCCCGGCGAGGACCCCGAGCCACCCCGCGCCGACAACCGCGGCCGCCAGGAACAGCCACTGCAGCGCGCCCAGGACGCCCCACCAGGCGGGGCGGCGGGTCTGCTCGAGCTCCGCGCCGGCGATGCGCTGGTCGAGCGAGTCGACGAGCCCGGGGATGCGCGCCTCGACGTCCTGGAGGACGTCGTCGCGCCACGCGCCCGGCAGCTGCGTCGTCGACGTGGCGACGAGCGCGTGGGCCGCGGACCGCACCGCGGCCTCTTGGACGGGGGTCGGGCCCGGGAGCGAGGTCCGGGTCAGCGAGCCGTCGTCGCGGGCGGTGTCGAGGTGCAGGCGGCGCATCGGGTCCGGCCGCAGGCGCGAGAGCCAACGCACCGGCGGCCAGCCCACCCGGGCACGGGCCGCCCGCACGTACGAGCCGCGCACCGCCTCGCGGACGGCGTCGACGCCCGCTGCCTGGGCCGCGGAGGCGCTGAGGCGGGCCGCGGCGCGGTCCCCGACCTCGACGGGCGCGCCGTCGCCCTCGATCTCGGCGGCGCGGGCAAGCTCGGCCGCGCTGGTCCGCACGTCCGCGGCCAGGCGCAGCTGGGCAGCGCGGGTGGTCGCCGCGACGGCGGTGATCCGGTCCCGGAGCTCGCCGACCCCTTCGCCGGTACGCGCTGAGACGGCCAGCACCTCCACCCCCGTGAGCCCGTCGCGGGCGAGGATCCCGGCCAGGTCCCGCAGCACGCCGGCGCGCTCGCCCGGGGCGAGCGTGTCGACCTGGTTGAGCACCACGAGGGTCACGTCCGCGTGGGCGGCCATCGGGGCGAGGTAGTCGCGGTGGACCACCGCGTCGGCGTACTTCTGCGGGTCCAGCACCCACACCAGGACGTCCACCGTCCCGGCCATGCGCCCCGCGATGCGGCGGTGCTCCCGGGCGGTGGAGTCGATGTCCGGCAGGTCGAGCAGCACGAGCCCGTCGAGCTCACCCGGACCGGTCGCCCGGGTCCGCTCCGGCACGTCGAGCCAGTCGAGGAGCTCGGCGGCGTCGTCCTCGCCCCACACGGCGGCCAGCGGCCGGGTGGTGGTGGGCCGGCGGGCGGCCGCCCGGGCCACCTGCCGCCCGACGAGCGCGTTGAACAGCGTGGACTTCCCGGACCCCGTCGCCCCGAGGAGGGCGACGACGGTGCGTCCGGCGGCGAGGTTCTGGCGCTGCGCGGCGCGCTGGACGAGGGACTGCGCGCGCTCGAGTGCGGCGGCCGGCAGGTGGCCGGCGGCGACCTCGGCCGCCTCGCGCAGCTTGTCGAGATCCTCGGGCAGGCTCGCGACCGGGTCCGCCCGGCGGCGGCGCAGGAGGCTCACAGGCCAGCCTCCGCCCGGCGCGCGGCCCGCACGGCGGTGATGGCCCCGGCGATCCGCTCCGTCGCCCCGGCGTCGATGCCCAGGTCCGAGAGCGCGTGCCGGTAGCTGTCGGCCTGCTCGGCGAGGAGCGCGCCGGCCCGCGCGTGGAGGTCGTGGCGGGCGGCGGCGGTCATCTTGCGCACGGCGTCGTCGCCGAAGACGGCCTCCAGGAGCTTCTGGGCGACGACGGCGGTCCCGCCGGCGATCGCGATCTCTGCGCCGGTCAGGCCTGCCGTCGAGGCGAACATGACGACCATCAGGGCGATCCCCAACCCGTTGACACCGAAGGACAGCATGCGCGCGGTCAGCCGCTTGTCCGCGCCCTCGCGACGGACCATCCCGAGGAGGTCGTCCTGCCAGCCGCGCACCTCGGCGGCGGCGTCGTCGATGAGGCGCTCCTCGCTGGGCAGGGCTGCGGTGGCGGCGGCGAGGACGCCGCGGGCGCCGGGCTCGCGGCGCCACAGGTGGTCCACCTCGGCGGCGGCGCGCTCGGCCTCGGCGACCAGCAGGGTCTGCAGGCCCGTCTCGATGGCCACCTCGACCTGCTCGGTCGGGGCCGGGCGGCCGCGGAAGAAGTTGCCGATCCGGTCGCGGACCCGGCCGACCTGCGCCTCGACGGAGCGGAAGAAGTCGCCGGTGCCGACGAACTCCTGCCAGCGGGCCAGCACCTCCCCGCGCAGCATGGCGCCGTCCGCGGTGGCGGACATGATGCGGTGGTGCGCCTGGGCGTAGGCCTCGTCGACGTGGCCGGCCAGGCGCACCAGCGTCTGGGTCTGGTGCTGGGCACCCTCGCCGACGAGGGACGCGCGGGCGAGGGCCGCGTCGACGGCCCCGCCGAGGGTCTGGCGGGCCACGGAGGCACGGGAGCCGGCGTCGGCGGCGATGCCGTGCAGCCAGCCCTGCAGCGCGGCGACGTCGTCCGCGGGCAGCAGGCCGTCCTCGGCCATGGTCGTCTCGCTGATCACGAAGAGCGGCGCCCGGCCGAGCCCCTCCTCGTCGAGGCGGGCGGCGAGGTCCTGCCGGACCTCCGCGCTCACCCCGTGGGGGACGCGGTCCAGGACGACGGCGACGACGATGCGGCGGTCGGCCGCCTCGGTGAGCAGCGCCCAGGGGATGGCGTCGCCGTACCGGGCCGCCGTGGTGACGAACACCCACAGGTCGGCGGCCGCCAGGAGCTGGTTGGCGAGCTGGCGGTTCTCGGTGACCACCGAGTCGATGTCCGGGGCGTCGAGGAGGGCAAGACCCCGGGGCAGCGCCGAGGAGGCGCGCAGCTCCAGCTCGCGGTGGACGCCGCCGTCCCCGGTGACGGCGGGCGTCGGCGGCGAGCCGGGCGCCACGGTGACCCGGGCGAGCCCGGGGAAGATCCGGTCGTCGGCGAACCAGGCCGCGTCGTCGGGGTGGTGGACCAGGAGCGGCCGGCGGGTGGTGGGGCGGATCGCCGAGGCGGTGGTGACGTGCTCGCGCAGCAGCGCGTTGACCAGGGTGGACTTGCCCGCCCCCGTCGAGCCGCCGACGACGGCGAGCAGCGGCGCCTCGAGCTGCTCGTAGCGCGGGATCACGTAGTCGGAGAGCTGGTCGAGGACCTCCTGGCGATCGGCCCGGGCCATCGCCGCGTCCTCGATGTCGAGCGGGAGGGTCACCCCCTCGAGCACCCGGCGCAGCTCCCCGAGCGCGCCGAGCACCGCACGGGCGGCGTCGCCCGTGCCCGAGGGCAGCGGGACGGTCATCGCACCCCCGCGCCCTGACCGTCGACGACCCGGGGCCAGCGGTCCTCGGCCGGCGGCTCCCAGGTACCGGCGTCGGCGGGCGACTGGTCGCCGGAGCGGATGTCCTTGACCTCGTCGCCGTCCTCCCCGGGGAACCACACGAACGGGATGCTCCGGCGGTCGGCGAAGCGGATCTGCTTGCCGAACTTCGCGGCGGTCGGGGCGACGTCGGCGGGGATGCCGCGGGCGCGCAGCGCCTTGGCGACCCGGTCGCTGGTGCGCCGGTGCTCCTCGTCGGTCACCGCGACGAGCACGGCGGTGGGAACGGCGCGGGTGGGTTCGGCCAGGCCGTCTGAGAGGACCCGGGCGAGCAGGCGGGAGACCCCGATGGACAGCCCCACGCCCGGGAAGGTCCGCCTCCCGTCCGAGGCGAGGGAGTCGTAGCGGCCGCCGGAGCAGATCGAGCCCAGGTTCTCGTGGCCGACGAGCGTGGTCTCGTAGACGGAGCCCGTGTAGTAGTCGAGGCCGCGGGCGATCTTCAGGTCGGCGACGACGGTGCCCGGCGAGAGCTCCTGCGCCGCCTCGAGCAGGGTGACGAGCTCCTGGAGGCCCGTGTCGAGGAGCTCGGAACGGGCTCCCAGGGCGAGCACCTGGTCGGCCACGGCGGCGTCGCTGCCGCTGATCGAGGCCAGCTCGAGCGCCTGGGCGGCCTGCTCCGGCGTGGCGCCGGCCTCGTCGATGAGCCCCCGGGCGACGCCCTCGGGACCGATCTTGTCGAGCTTGTCGATCACCCGGAGGGCGCCCTCGACGTCCTCCAGGCCGATGGCCTCGTAGAAGCCCTGCGCGACCTTGCGGTTGTTCACGCTGATGCGCACGGGCGGGATCGGCAGCGCGGCGAGGGCCTCGGCCATGACGAGCGGCAGCTCGACCTCGTAGTGGAACGGCAGGGTGTCGGCCCCCACCACGTCGATGTCCGCCTGGGTGAACTCACGGAAGCGGCCGTCCTGGGGCCGCTCGCCGCGCCAGACCTTCTGGATCTGGTAGCGCTTGAAGGGGAACGCCAGCTGCCCGGCGTTCTCGAGCACCCAGCGCGCGAAGGGCACCGTCAGGTCGAAGTGCAGGCCGAGCTGCTTGTCCGCGTCGGCGGCGTCCGGCTCCCCCTCCTCCTGCAGCCGGCGCAGCAGGTAGACCTCCTTGGAGGTCTCGCCCTTGCGGAGCAGCTGGGAGAGCGGCTCGACGGCGCGCGTCTCGATCCCGGCGAACCCGTGGAGCTCGAAGGTGCGGCGCAGCGAGTCGAGCACGTGCTGCTCGACGACGCGCCCCTCGGGGAGCCACTCGGGAAAACCGGACAGGGAGGACGGACGCACCATGGCGCCGATCTTTCCATCCCCGCGGCGTCACGTGCGATTCGGCCCGCCGCACGGACGGTCCGGGTTCGCCGGCGCGGCCTCGGGGCCGACTCACGGGCGAGCTGGCGAGTGGGCTGCGGGAGAGCGTGACCCGATCACCCGGCGCCCGTCCCCGCCCGCGCTCACCGGCCCGAGACGGCGGCGCGCACGTGGGCGTTCATGGCGAGCTCGCGGGAGAGGACCGTCGCGGGGCCGTGGCCGGGCAGCAGCACGGTGGTCGGGGGCAGGGAGCTCGCGAGGGTGCGCAGCGTGGAGATCATCTCGCGCTCGTCGCCGCCGGGCAGGTCGGTGCGCCCGACGGAACCGGCGAAGATGACGTCGCCGCACAGGGCGAAGAGGTAGCGCCCCGTGGCGTCGGCGTGCACGTCCGTCCCCGCCGGGATCACGCCCGGGGTCACCGGTGCACCGCTCACCAGCAGCACGGTGGAGCCGGCGGTGTGGCCGGGCGCAGGGACCGCCCGGAGGGCGACCCCGGGGACGATCTCGGCACCGCCGCCGGAGAGGAGCTCCCCAGGGAAGGGGCGCACGTCCCGAGGCCGTCGCCACGGCTCGCCGGCCAGGTCGGTGAAGAGGGCGGCGAGCGGCTCGCCCAGCGCCGCGGCGGGGTCGTCGAGCCGGTAGCTGTCGGGCGGGGCGACGTAGACGGGGGCATCGCCCGCGACGGCGGCGGCGTCCCAGAGGTGGTCGGCGTGGCCGTGCGTGAGAGCGACCGCGCCCACCCGCAGCCCGTGCTCGGCCAGAAGATGCCGGACCTCGGGCGCCGCGCCCGCTCCCGGGTCGACGACGAGCGCCTCGGCGCCGTCGTGCGGCGCCACCACGTAGCAGTGGGCCTCCAGCACGGTCGTGGTGGTCCTCAGGAGCAGCATGGCCACAGGCTATCCGGACGGCGTCACCGGATCCCCGGCCGTGCCGCCGGTGAGCGCCTCCTGCGGGCTTACGGGGCCCGCCGTGGTCCCCAGGGGTTGCGCAGGTCCCTAGACTGAGAGCCGCGTCACGCGCGCCCGGGTGGGACCAGTGCCTTCCCGGGAGCACGCAACCGTCAGGCTGCGTCGCGTGGGCGACCCGGCACCGCGGTGCCGGGGAAGTACCGAGAACGGTGTGGCAGACGCCAACCCCGTCATCCAAAGGAGCGACCCGTGACCGAGCAGCCGACCCCGAGCGACAGCCCGGAGCCCACCACCCACCAGCATTCCTCCCTGGGCGACGTCCGGCAGCAGGCCGAGCCCGCAGGCGGCACCCCGGCCGCGCCGGTGGACCGGGCCGCCCCGCAGCTGCAGAGCGAGTCGGCTCCGGTCGCCGAGGACGCGGCGGTTCCTCCCTTCGCCGGCGACGGCGTTCCGACGGCACTGGGCGCCGGTGATGCCGAGGCTGCTCCCGCCGTCACCGATCACGTCCCGACGACGCTGGGCACGACCGACGCCGAGGCGCCTGCCGTCCGCGACGGTGTGCCGACGGCGCACGACGCGCACGCGACCCCGGGTCCGGAGGCCGGGGCTCCTTCCGGCGCCGGGCCGACGGGCGTCCCCGAGGACCAGGCTTCGGTGGTCGAGGCCGAGGACACCCCTGCCGGCGTCCCGGTGGCGGAGGAGCACGTGAGCTCCGAGACGCAGACCCCGGTCCCCGGTGGCACCGCCGGGACGCAGACCCCAGCACCGGATTCTCAGGTGCCCGCCCCGGACGTCGAGACGACGCAGGAGGCCCCGGGCGTCGAGGCCGACGAGCCGACGAAGGCCGCGGGCGTCGAGACCGACGAGCCGACGCAGGCCCCAGCCGCCGACGTCGAAGGGACCACGGTGGCCGAGGACGCCGGTGTGACGTCGTCGGCGCCGTCGGCGACCCCCACGCCGCGTCCCGCCCCGGGGCCGCGCCCCCGGCCGCTCCCCCGGCCGGCGCCGACGCCCGCCGTCGTGGCTCCGGCGGTGGCGCAGCCCGCGGTGACGCCCCCCGTGGACCCCCGGGACGCGGCGGAGGCTGCGGCCTGGGGCCGCGTCGACGACGACGGCACGGTCTGGGTCCGGGAGGCCAGCGGCGAGCGGTCGGTCGGCCAGTACACGGGTGCGGACACCGAGGAGGCGCTCGGCTTCTACGTCCGGCGGTTCCTCGACCTCCAGGCGCAGGTGGCCCTCTTCGAGGCGCGCCTGCCGCAGCTCGCGCCGAAGGAGATCGAGCAGACCCTGGCGACCCTCACCGAGGCGCTCGAGTCGCCCGCCGCGGTCGGCGACATCGACGGTCTGCGTGGACGGCTCGAGCGGCTGCGCGGCGTCGCGGAGGAGCGCCGCAAGGAGGCCGCCGCGGAGCGGGAGGCCGCCCGGGCGCAGGCGGTCGCCGAGCGGACGGCGATCGTGGAGAAGGCGGAGCAGATCGCCGAGCAGGACCCGGCCCGCACCCAGTGGAAGCAGTCGGGCCAGCGGCTCCGCGACCTGCTCGACGAGTGGAAGGACGCCCAGCGGAACGGCCCCCGCCTGGACCGGTCCACCGAGGACAAGCTCTGGAAGCGGTTCTCCCACGCCCGCACGGCGTTCGACCGCCACCGCCGGCAGTACTTCTCCGACCTCGACGCCTCGCAGGGGGCGGTGAAGGAGGCCAAGGAGAAGCTCATCGCCCGCGCCGAGGAGCTCTCGTCGTCCACCGACTGGGGCCGCACGGCCTCCGCCTACCGCGAGCTGATGGACGAGTGGAAGGCCGCGGGTCGCGCCTCCCGCAAGGACGACGACGCCCTATGGGCACGCTTCCGCGCCGCGCAGCAGAGGTTCTTCGACGCCCGCAGCGCGCAGAACGCGGAGGTCGACGCCGAGTACGGCGAGAACCTCAAGGTCAAGCTCGCCCTGCTCGAGCAGGCGGAGGCGCTGCTGCCCGTGAAGGACCCCCGGACCGCGCGCGCCGCCCTCCGACCGATCCAGGACCAGTGGGACGAGGCGGGCAAGGTCCCGCGCGCGGACGTGCAGCGCGTCGAGGCGCGGATGCGCGCCGTCGAGCAGGCGGTGCGCGACGCCGAGCAGGCCGAGTGGGAGCGCTCGAACCCCGAGACCCGGGCACGGGCCGAGGGGGCGGCCGCCCAGCTGCACTCCGCCATCGAGCAGCTCGAGGCGGACCTGGAGCGGGCCCGAGCCGGAGGTGACGAGAAGCAGGTCGCCGAGGCCGAGGCTGCCCTCGAGGCGCGCCGCGCCTGGCTGGACCAGATCCAGCGGGCCGCGCAGGGCTGAGCAGGACTGCCGCGAGGCCAGCCGCACGCCCACGCACCCGACGGTGCGTGGGCGTCGTGCTGTCCGGGCGCGGCTCGCTCGGCGTCAGGCCTCGGGACGCGAGCCACAGGCAGGCACTCGACGCTCAGGCATTTGACGCTCAGGGCTCAGGGCTCAGGGCGCCGGCGTGCGGGTGCTCCGCGTGCCGGTCACGCGGTAGGCGTCGAAGACGCCGTCGATCTTCCGCACCGCGGCGAGCACGTGGCCAAGGTGGGACGGCTCGGCCATCTCGAAGACGAACTTGCTCAGCGCCACGCGGTCCCGTGAGGTGCTGACCGACGCCGAGAGGATGTTGACGTGGTTGTCCGAGAGCACCCGCGTGACGTCCGAGAGCAGCGCGTTGCGGTCCAGCGCCTCGACCTGGATCTGCACGAGGAACGAGCTCTGGGCGCTCTTGGCCCAGCTGACGCCGACCATCCGCTCCGGCTGCGCCCGCAGCCCCTCGAGGTTGCCGCAGTCGGCGCGGTGCACGGACACGCCAGACCCGCGGGTGATGAACCCGACGATGGGGTCCCCCGGCACCGGGGTGCAGCAGCGGGCCAGCTTGACCCAGATGTCCGTGTCGGACATGCCCTCGACGATGACGCTGGTGTCGCCGGCCCTCGCACGCGGGCGGTGCTCGCCGGGCATCGTCGCCTCGGCGAGGGTCTCCTCGGCCCCGGACTCGCCGCCCATCGACTGCACGAGGCGGTGGACCACGTTGTTCGCCGAGATGTGGTTCTCACCGATCGCCGCGTACAGGGCGGAGACGTCGGCGTAGCGCATCTCCGTGGCCAGCGCGGAGAGGGAGTCGTGGCTCATCAGCCGCTGGATCGGCAGGTTCTGCTTGCGCATCGCCTTGCTCAGCTGGTTCTTGCCGGCCTCGATGGCCTCCTCGCGGCGCTCCTTGGTGAACCAGGCCTTGATCTTGTTGCGCGCGCGAGGGCTCTTGACGAACGCCAGCCAGTCCTGGCTGGGGCCGGAGCCCTCGGCCTTGGAGGTGAAGATCTCGATCGTGTCGCCGTTCTCCAGCGGCGAGTCCAGCGGCACCAGCTTGCCGTTGACGCGGGCGCCCACGGTGCGGTGGCCGACCTCGGTGTGCACGGCGTAGGCGAAGTCCACCGGCGTGGCGCCGGAGGGCAGGGCGAGCACGTCACCCTTGGGCGTGAAGACGTAGACCTGCGCACCGGACATCTCGAAGCGCAGCGAGTCCAGGAACTCCCCCGGGTCCGCCGTCTCGCGCTGCCAGTCGACGAGCTGCCGCAGCCAGCCCATCTCCTCGGTACCGGGCGCGCCCTCCACCTTGGCGCCCTTGGCGTTCGGGTTCTCCTTGTACTTCCAGTGCGCCGCCACGCCGTACTCCGCGCGCCGGTGCATGTCGTGCGTGCGGATCTGGATCTCGACCGGCCTGCCGCCCGGGCCGACGACGGTGGTGTGCAGCGACTGGTAGAGGTTGAACTTCGGCATGGCGATGTAGTCCTTGAACCGCCCGGGCAGGGGGGTCCAGCGGGCGTGCATCGCGCCGAGGGCCGCGTAGCAGTCGCGCACGGTGTCCACGAGGACGCGCACGCCGACCAGGTCGAAGATGTCGTCGAAGTCGCGGCCGCGGACGATCATCTTCTGGTAGATCGAGTAGTAGTGCTTCGGCCGGCCGGTGACGACCCCGCGGATCTTCGCGGTGCGCAGGTCGTCCTCGATCTGCAGGCGGACGGCGCCCAGGTACTCGTCGCGGGCCGGAGCCCGCTCGGCGACGAGATGGACGATCTCCTCGTACACCTTGGGGTACAGGGTCGCGAAGGAGAGGTCCTCCAGCTCCCACTTGATGGTGTTCATGCCGAGCCGGTGGGCCAGCGGGGCGTAGATCTCCAGCGTCTCGCGCGCCTTCTTCTCGGCGGACGCGGACGGGACGTACTTCCAGGTGCGGGCGTTGTGCAGCCGGTCGGCAAGCTTGATGACCAGGACGCGGATGTCCTTGGCCATCGCCACGACCATCTTGCGCACGGTCTCCGCCTGCGCGGCGTCGCCGTAGGTGACCTTGTCGAGCTTCGTCACGCCGTCGACGAGCAGGGCGATCTCGTCACCGAACTCCGCCCGCAGCTGCGAGAGCGGGTAGTCGGTGTCCTCGACGGTGTCGTGCAGCAGCGCGGCCGCGAGCGTCGACGGCGTCATGCCGAGCTCGGCGAGGATCGTGGCCACGGCGACCGGGTGGGTGATGTACGGGTCGCCGCTCTTGCGCATCTGCCCGCGGTGCGCCTTCTCGGCAACCTCGTACGCGCGGACGATCAGCTGGGTGTCCGCCTTGGGGTGGTTCGCGCGGACGGCACGCAGCAGCGGCTCGATGGCGGGCGGGTTGGAGTGCCCGCGGGAGCCGAGCCAGACCAGGCGCGACCGGACGCGGGAGCCGGGCACCACCGTGTCGGTGCCGCTCGCCTCGCCCGAAGCCGGGACCCGATCACCTGCCATTGGTCGATCCTACGGCGAACGCGGGCGCCCGCACGCATCGGTTCCCTCCGGACGGACGGGCCGACCGATCGTGCGTCCCTCCCGGGCACACGGGCCGACCGACCGTGCGGGGGCGAGATCGCGCCGCCGCGGTCGGACGGCGCGGTGTCCGCGCCGTCCGAACCGACGGCCGCCTAGTAGATGAGGACCGAGTCCACCCGGTAGCCGTCGAGCTTGCGCCGGCCGCCGAGGGCGGCGAGCTCGAGCAGCATCGCGAGGGCGACGACCTCGCCGCCGCTGCGCTCCACCAGCTCGATCGCTGCCGCCCCGGTCCCGCCGGTGGCGAGCACGTCGTCGATGACGAGGACGCGCTGCCCCTCCTGGATGGTCTCAGGACGCAGCTCCATGCGGGCCGTGCCGTACTCCAGCGCGTAGTCCACGCCGATGACCGGCCCGGGAAGGCGCCCCGCCTTGCGGACGGTGATCATGCCGACGCCCAGCTCGATGGCCAGCGGCGCCGCCAGGATGAACCCGCGGGACTCCAGCCCCGCCACCGCGTCCACCCGGCCGCGGTACTTCTCGGCGAGGCCCTGGACGAGCCCCTCGAACGCGGGACCGTCCGCCAGCAGGGGGGTGATGTCGCGGAAGAGCACGCCCGGTGCCGGGAAGTCGGGGATCTCGCGCACATGCTCGCGCACCAGGTCGGTCAGCTCCGCCGGGAAGCTCGGCGCGGATGCGGTCATCATCGTCCCTTCTTGCGGCGGCGCGGCTGGGCCGCGGTGCCGAGGTGGTGCCCGGCGACGATCCCGACGCCGGTGAGGTCCTCCGTGCGGGCGCCGAGGTCCACGGCACCGCCGTCGCCCGTCTCGCCCGCAGCGGCACGCCGGCGCTCGCGCCGGTCCAGCACCATCTTGGTGTGCTTGACCACCGCCTCGTTCCGCTCCCGCAGTGCGACCTCGAGGGGTGCGGCGAGGAAGACCGAGGACAGGGAGGAGAGCAGCATGCCGACGAAGAGCGCCAACGCGATGTCGCGCAGCGTCCCGGCGCCGAGCAGGAAGGCGCCGACGAACAGGATCGCGGCGACCGGCAGAAGACCCGTGACGGAGGTGTTGATCGAGCGGACCAGCGTCTGGTTCACGGCCAGGTTGGAGCCCTCGGCGTAGGTGCGCTTGTCCTGCGTGTACAGGTCGGCGTTGTTCTCCCGGACCTTGTCGAAGACGACCACGGTGTCGTAGAGGGAGTAGCCGAGGATCGTCAGGAACCCGATGACGGACGCGGGCGTGACCTCGAAGCCGACGGCGGCGTACACCCCGACCGTGACCACCAGGTCGTGCAGCAGCGCCCCCACGGCGCCCAGCGCCATGGTCCAGGTGCGGAAGTACAGCGACATGCCGACGGTGATGATGACGAGGAACAGCAGCAGGCCCTGGAGGGCCTTGCCGGTGACGTCGGCACCCCAGCTGGGGCCGACGAAGGTGGCGGCGACGTTCTCGGGCGGGACGTCGTACGCCTCCGCCAGCGCCCCCTGCACCTCGGTGGTCTCCTCGTTCGTGAGGCGCTCGGTCTGCACGCGGACCGAGTCGCTGCCGACGGCGGAGACGCGCGGCGGCTCGCCGGCCCCCAGGTCCGCGAGGACCTGGTTGGCCGGCTCCTGGGCGGTGGTGGACGCGCCCGAGACCGTGAACTGGGACCCGCCGCGGAACTCGATGCCGGGGTTGATGCCCCTGATGGCCAGCACGAGGACCGAGGCGACCATCAGGAGGGCGCCGACGGTGAACCAGAGCTTGCGCCGGCCGATGAAGTCGATGGAACGACGGCCGGTGTAGAGCTCGTTGCCGATCTGGGAGAACGACGCCATCACCGCTCACCTCCGGTGGTCGAGGGGTCGGTATCTTCGCCGGCGGGGTCCTCCACGGCCGGCGAACGGTCGTCGTCCGCGGCCGTGCCGGGGGCGGGACGCGGGAGCACGCTGGTGCCGTCTGTCGCGGCGCCGCCGACGGCGGTCGGGCCGCCGTCGGCGTCGGGAGCGGCAGCCTCGGTCGCGGACGTCGCGCCGTCGCCGTCGCCCGGACCCGCTGCGCCGGCGGCGCCGGCGGCGCCGTTCTCCTCGGCGAGCCTGCGAGCCTCCGCCCGCTCGGCCGCCCGGCGCTCCGCGATCGTCAGCCGGCGACCGCTCTCGTCCACCCGCGGCGCGGGCAGCGAGGGGGTGGGTGCCGCGGTGATGTCCGTGGAGGCGTCGGCGGGCGCACCCGCGCCGGCCGTGGCACCGGCGGACGCTCCCGCGCCGCCCGACGGGGATCCGCCGCGACCGCGCGGTCCCCCGCCCGCGGTCGACCGCGTCGCCGCGGAGGAGCCGACGCCGGCGCCGACGAGCTCACGCTCGCCGTCGTGGGTGCCCGCGGTGACGGCGGCGGGGGCGCGGAACTGTCCCCGTCCGCGGTAGGTGGCCGACGTCGCCCCGAGGCTCTCCGGCGAGAGCCCGGAGAGGCGGTGGCCCTGGCCGAAGAACTGCGTGCGGACGAGCAGCAGCATGACCGGGTGGGTGAACATGAACACGACGACGACGTCCACGAGGGTGACCAGGCCGAGCGTGAACGCGAAGCCCTGCACGCCGCCGACGGCGAGGAAGTACAGCACCGCTGCGGCGGTGAAGTTCACGGCGTCGGAGGCCAGGATCGTGCGCCGGGCGCGCGGCCAGGCGTGCCCGACGGCGGCGGCCAGCGTGCGGCCCTCGCGGACCTCGTCGCGGATCCGCTCGAAGTAGACGATGAACGAGTCCGCCGTGATGCCGACGGCGACGATCAGGCCGACGACCCCGGGCAGCGACAGCCGGTAGCCCACGAGCCAGGACATCAGCGCGATGACCCCGTAGGTGATCACACCGGCGAGCACCAGGCTGGCCACGGAGAGCAGGCCGAGCCCCTTGTACTGCCACAGCATGTAGAGCACGACCAGCCCGGCGCCGATGAGGCCGGCGAGGATGCCCTTGGACAGCTGCTCCGAGCCGAGGGTCGCAGAGATCTCGTCCTGCGACTGCACCTCGAAGTTCAGCGGCAGCGAGCCGAAGTTGAGCTGGTTGGCCAGGTTCGCGGCGGTCTCCGAGGTGAAGGAACCGCTGATCTGCGCACGGCCGTCGTAGATCGCGTTCTGCATGGTCGCGTTGGAGATGACCAGGCCGTCGAGCACGATCGCGAACTGGTTCTGCGGCGGCTGCAGGCCGAGCAGCCGCTCGCTGAACTCGCCGAAGCTCTTGGTGCCCTCGCTGTCCATCTCGAGCGAGACGACCCACTCGCCGGTGGCGGCGCCCTGGCTGTTCACGCCCATGCCCGACGACGCGGAGTCGATGTTCGTGCCCTCGAGCGAGGTGGGGCCGAGGATGAACTTCGCGCTGCCGTCCTCGAAGCAGGCGACGAGCGGGGCAGCCGGGTCGTCCTGGACCCCGCCGACGAGGTTCTCCGGGTTCGTGCAGTCGAGCGTGTAGAAGTCGTAGCTGATCTGCTCGGTGATCCAGTTCAGGTCCGACGTGTTCGCGGGCTCGGTCGCCGGCTCGGTGGCGAGCTCGCCGTCGCCGTCGGTGTCCGAGGCCTGCAGCGCCGCCGCCTCGATCTCCTCCTGGGTCGGCGGTGTCGTCGGCTCCTCGGACGCCTCCGCGGTCGGCTCCTCGGTCGCGCCGTCGGTCGGCGTCTCCTGGGCCTCCTCCAACGCGGCGGGGTCGATCGTGCCGGGACCGGCGACGGTCAGGACGGGCCGGAAGCGCAGCTGTGCCGACCGACGCACCAGGTCGAGCGTCTCCTCGTCGGGGTTGCCGGGCAGGGCGACCACGATGTTCGAGCCGCCCTGGCTGGTGATCTCCGCCTCGGCGACGCCCGAGGCGTCCACGCGCTGGCGGATGATCTCGATGGCCTGCTGCACGTCCTCCTGCGTGACCTCCGAGTTGTCGGTGGTCTTCGGCGTGAGGATCAGCTGGGTGCCGCCCTCGAGGTCGAGGGCCAGCCGCGGCGTCATCGAGGCCTCCTCGGTCAGCCTCGAGCCGGCGAACAGCGAGCCGAACAGGGCGATCAGGAGAACGGCGAGGAGGCCGAGCGTGCGGCGGGGGCGTTCTCTCGTCTGGCGTTGCGCCACCGGTGTCTTCTCTCGTGCAGGGCGCGCCGGGGCGCGCTCGGGGTGGGCCGGGTCAGGCGCGGGGGGCGGTGCCGGTGCCCGGCTCGCCGCCCTCGTCCTCGCGGGCGAGCCGGCCGGTGCCGTCGACCTCCGGGCCGCCCGGGCGGAACTCCCGCTCGGGGCCGGTGGTCCCCGCGTCGAGCGCGGAGGCGTCGTCGGGGACGACGGCGGAGGAGCCGTCGGGGACGACCGCGGAGGAACCGCCCTCGGCCAGGTCCTCGTCGTCGACGACGGCGAACGGGGGCTCCTTGACCTCCTTGATGGCGCTCCTGAGCCAGATCGTCTCGACGCCGGAGGGGCTCTCGAGGGTCACCACGTCGCCGTCGATGTCGACCACACGACCGAAGAACCCACCGATCGTCATCACGGACGCACCGGGCACGACGGTGTTGTTCAGCATCTCGCGCTGAGCGGCCGCCTGCTTCTTCCCGCGGCTCGTGACGAACCACATCATGCCGATCATGAGGGCGAGGAAGATGATGATTGTGGGATCCATCGGGTTCGGGCTCCGGTCGCGTTCGGGGGCGGTAACCACACGAGTCTAGGCGCACCGCCGGGAGTGCCGGTACCAGCGCCCGGTCCCCGGGCGCGGCGCGGTTCCGCGTGGAGCGGCGCCGGCGCCGGTGCTCCTCAGCCGAACAGCGTGCCGTCGCCGGGGCGTTCGAGCCCGAGGTGCTCGTACGCGGCGGCGGTGGCCATCCGCCCGCGCGGGGTGCGCACCACGAGCCCCTCGCGCACCAGGAACGGCTCGGCGACCGTCTCGACGGTCTCGGGCTCCTCGCCCACTGTCACCGCCAGCGTCGTCAGCCCCACCGGGCCGCCGCCGAAGCGTGAGCACAACGCCTGCAGGACGGCCCGGTCGAGCCGGTCCAGGCCGAGACGGTCCACCTCGAACACGTCCAGCGCGCCGTGCGCGGCGGCGAGGTCGAGCAGCCCGGTGCCGCGCACCTGCGCGAAGTCCTGGACGCGGCGGAGCAGCCGGTTCGCGATGCGCGGGGTGCCGCGGGAGCGCGAGGCGAGCTCGCGCGCGGCGTCGTCGTGCAGGGTCGCGCCGAGGAGGCCGGCGCTGCGGTGCAGCACCCGCTCGAGCTCCTCGGGCGTGTAGAAGTCCAGGTGGCCGGTGAACCCGAACCGGTCGCGCAGCGGCGCGGGCAGCAGACCGGCCCTGGTGGTCGCCCCGACCACGGTGAACGGCGGCAGCGAGAGCGGGATCGACGTCGCACCGGGCCCCTTGCCGACGATGACGTCGACCCGGTAGTCCTCCATGGCCAGGTAGAGCATCTCCTCCACGGGGCGGGCGAGGCGGTGGATCTCGTCGATGAAGAGCACGTCGTGCGCCTGGAGCGAGGACAGGATGGCGGCGAGGTCCCCGGCGTGCTGGATCGCCGGCCCCGACGTCAGGCGCAGGGCGCCCTCGACCTCGGCGGCGATGATCATCGCGAGGGTGGTCTTGCCCAGGCCGGGCGGGCCGGACAGCAGCACGTGGTCCGGCGGCGTGCTGCGCGCCCTGGCGGCGTCGAGCACGAGTGAGAGCTGGTCGCGCACCACCTCCTGGCCGACGAAGTCCGCCAGCCGGCGCGGTCGCAGGGCCGCCTCGGCGGCGCGCTCGATCTCGTCGGCGCCGGCGTCCATGACCTCCTGCTCCTCAGACACGGGCGTGACCGCCGAGGTGCTGGAGCGCGGCCCGCAGGATCCCCGGCACGTCGGCCGGCGGCTGCTCCGCGCCCGTCACGGACTCCACGGCGGCGGCGGCTACCTTCTCGCTCCAGCCGAGCTGGACCAGGGCCTCGACCACCTCGGGGGCCTGGGTCGCCGCGGGGGCCCCGGGCGGCGCCGTGCCCGGGCCGAGGCCGTCGCCGGGCGCGCCGAGCTTCTCGCCGATCTCGAGGACGATGCGCTGGGCGCCCTTCCGGCCGATGCCGGGGACGCGCTGCAGGGCGGCGAGGTCCTCCCCCGCGACGGCGCGGCGCAGGCCGTCCGGGGTGTGCACGGCCAGCATCGCCAGCGCGAGCCGCGGCCCCACGCCCGAGACGGTCTGGAGCGTCTCGAACACCGCGCGCTCGTCGTCGTCGGCGAAGCCGAACAGCGTGAGCGAGTCCTCCCGCACCACGAGCGACGTGGCGAGCCTGGCGTCGCGCCCGACCGTCAGGCCGGCCAGCGTCGTCGGCGTCGCCTGGACGAGCATGCCGACGCCGCCGACGGCCACGACGGCGTGGTCGAGCCCGACGGCCTCGACCGTCCCGGTCACTGACGCGATCATCTGGGTCCTTCCTCGGCCGCGCTCACGCGGACCCTCTCGGCCGTCCCCGGCCGTGAACACTTGTACGACTGCGGTCCAAACTACCCCTTGGGTGCGACAGCCCCGGCCCGGCGCGCCGAGCGCTCCGCCTCCGCCCACAGCCGCTGGGCCGGGGTGAGGCCGGGACCGACGGCTCGGGGCAGCGTGTCGGCGCCGCCGTACTGGGCCCGCACCGCGCTGCCCGCACCCCCGCCCCGCCAGGCGTGGCAGATCGCGAGGGCGAGCGCGTCCGCGGCGTCGGCGGGCCGCGGCTTCTCGGTCAGGCCGAGGATCCGCCGGACCATCTCCTGCACCTGCGGCTTCTCCGCCCGGCCGTTCCCGGTCACGGCCGCCTTGACCTCGCTGGGGGTGTGCAGGGCGAGCGGCAGGTGCGCCCGCGCGGCGGCGAGCATGGCCACCCCGGCCACCTGGGAGGTCCCGGTGATGCTCCGGACGTTGGCCTGGGCGAAGACGCGCTCGACGGCGACCACGTCGGGACGGTGTCGTTCGAGCCACCGGTCGATCTCCTCGGCGACCTCGAGCAGCCGCAGGTGCGGCGAGAGCTCCGCGGGGGTCCGCACGACCCCGACGTCCACGAGCCGGACGCGCCGGCCGCTCCCGGTCGTCTCCACGACGCCGAGCCCGCAGCGGGTCAGTCCGGGGTCGACTCCGAGGATGCGCACGGTCCTACTCTCGCACCGGCCACCCGCACGCGGACGCAGCGGCCCGCCGTGCGGCGCGGCGGCGTGGGTCACGCCGCAGCGCCCCGCCGGCGCTGCCGGACGGTGTCAGTCCTCCTCGTCGAGGGCGGCCATGACCTCGTCGGAGGCGTTGAAGTTGGCGAAGACGTTCTGCACGTCGTCGCTGTCCTCCAGGGCGTCGATGAGCCGGAGGACCTTGCGGGCCCCGTCGACGTCGACGTCGACCTCCATGGACGGGACGAACTGCGCCTCGGCGGAGTCGTAGTCCAGACCGGCCTCCTGCAGGGCGGTGCGGACCGCCACGACGTCGGACGCCTCGCTGAGGATCTCGAAGGACTCGCCCAGGTCGTTGACCTCCTCGGCCCCGGCGTCGAGGACGGCCGAGAGGACGTCGTCCTCGGTCAGGCCGTCGGACTTGGGGACGATGACGACGCCGCGCCGGTTGAACAGGTACGACACGGAGCCCGGGTCGGCCAGGTTGCCGCCGTTGCGGGTGAAGGCCACCCGGACGTCGGAGGCCGCGCGGTTGCGGTTGTCCGTGAGGCACTCGACCAGGACGGCGACGCCACCGGGGGCGTAGCCCTCGTACATGATCGTCTCGTAGTCGGCGCCGCCGGTCTCCGCGCCGGAGCCGCGCTTGACGGCGCGGTCGATGTTGTCGGCCGGGACGGAGGACTTCTTGGCCTTCTGGATGGCGTCGAAGAGCGTGGGGTTGCCCGCCGGGTCGCCGCCACCGGTGCGCGCGGCCACCTCGATGTTCTTGATCATGCGTGCGAAGAGCTTGCCGCGCTTCGCGTCGATGGCCGCCTTCTTGTGCTTGGTGGTGGCCCACTTGGAGTGACCGGACATGTGTGCTCCTCAGGTGCTCGACTGCGTGGCGGCCACGGCGTCCTCGCGGACCATGTTGACGAAGAACCGGTGCACCCGCGTGTCGTCACCGATCTCGGGGTGGAAGGCGGTCGCGAGCAGCCTGCCGTGGCGGACTGCGACGATCCTACCGGTGCCGCCGGGCGCGCCGCCGTCGGCAGGTCCGGAGCGTGCTCCGGCGCCGGCGTTCGCGGAGGCCACGGTGGCGGCGTGGGCGGGGGCGACGGTGGTCGCGAGGACCTCGACACCCGGGCCGACCTCCTCCACCCAGGGTGCGCGGATGAAGACGGCGTGCAGCGGTCCTTCGCCGCCCTCCAGCCCCGGGGCGCGGAGCGGCTGCTCGAAGGAGTCGACCTGCCTGCCGAAGGCGTTGCGGCGGACCGTCATGTCGATTCCGCCCAGCGTCCGCTGGTCCGCGGGGCGGTCCAGGACCCGGTCGGCGAGGAGGATCATCCCGGCGCAGGAGCCGAAGACCGGCATGCCCGCCGCGATGCGCTCGCGCACCGGGTCGAACAGGCCGAAGGCGCGCAGGAGCTTGTCCATCGTCGTCGACTCCCCGCCGGGGAGGACGAGGGCGTCGACGGCGGCGAGCTCGCCGGGCCGGCGGACCGGCTCGGCGTCCGCTCCGGCCGAGACCAGGGCCGCGAGGTGCTCGCGCACGTCGCCCTGCAGGGCGAGCACGCCGACGGTGGGGCGAGATGTCACGGCGGGCAAGTCTAGTGCCTGCCCCCACCGGTGAGATGACGGGCCGCCGCGTGGGTGGTCAGAGGGAGGACTCGTCCAGGTGCTCGACGGAACCGTCCCAGCCGTCCAGGAGACGGCGGACGAGCGCGGGCAGCGCGAGCGGGTAGACCACGGTGCCCGCCGCGACGGCGGACTCGAGCTCGTCGATCTCCCACCAGCGCATCTCGTCGAGCACGTCCCGCTCGAGGAGCGTCCAGCCCTCGTCGGTGACGGCGTCCGCGGAGTCGACCCTCGCGAGGAAGAACTCCTCGTCCTGACGGCAGGTGACCCGGGCGAAGTCGAAGAGGGCGCTGCGGGTGAGCACCGGCCCCACCAGCGCGTCGTGCGCGACGGACAGGCCCGTCTCCTCGCGCACCTCGCGGACGGCGCCGTCGTGGGCGCTCTCCCCCGCGTCCAGCCCGCCGCCCACGGTGAACCACCAGGTGCGGGTGACCTCCCCGGCGTCGTGACCGCGCACGAGAAGGACGCGGTCGTCGCCGTCGAGGAGGATCACCCGGGCGGCCCGGCGGAACGGCACGCCGTCCGGTCCCGGCTCCCACTCGGGGCCGAGCCCGTAGGTGAGCGGTTCCGTCACCAGCCGCGCTCGGCGAGGCGGTGGGGGACGGGGATGTCGTCGACGTTCAGGCCGACCATGGCCTCGCCGAGCCCGCGCGAGACGTCGGCGATCACGGTGGGGTCGTCGTAGAACGTCGTCGCCTTGACGATGGCGGCCGCGCGCTGGGCGGGGTTGCCGGACTTGAAGATGCCCGAGCCGACGAACACGCCCTCGGCCCCGAGCTGCATCATCATCGCCGCGTCGGCCGGGGTCGCGATCCCGCCCGCGGTGAACAGCACGACGGGGAGCTTGCCGGCCTCCGCCACCTCCTTGACGAGGTCGTAGGGTGCCTGCAGCTCCTTGGCGGCGAGGTAGAGCTCGTCCTCGGGCAGGTTCTGCAGCCGGCGGATCTCGTCGCGGATCTGGCGCATGTGCGTCGTGGCGTTGGAGACGTCGCCCGTGCCGGCCTCGCCCTTGGAACGGATCATGGCCGCGCCCTCGGTGATGCGGCGGAGCGCCTCGCCGAGGTTGGTCGCCCCGCACACGAACGGGACGGTGAACTTCCACTTGTCGATGTGGTGGGCGTAGTCGGCCGGCGTGAGCACCTCGGACTCGTCGACGTAGTCGACGCCGAGGGCCTGGAGGACCTGGGCCTCCACGAAGTGGCCGATGCGGGCCTTGGCCATCACGGGGATCGAGACGGCCTCGATGATGCCGTCGATCATGTCCGGGTCGCTCATGCGGGAGACCCCGCCCTGGGCGCGGATGTCGGCCGGGACGCGCTCGAGTGCCATCACGGCCACGGCGCCGGCGTCCTCGGCGATCTTCGCCTGCTCGGCGGTGACGACGTCCATGATGACGCCGCCCTTGAGCATCTCCGCCATGCCGCGCTTGACCCGGGCGGTGCCCTGCTGCGCAGTGCGGGCGTCGTTGGCGAACTCGTTCTCTGACACGTTTGACCTCGGTGGATGCGGGGAAAGGGTCGTGGGGCGGACCCGACGGCCATTCTAGTCGCGCGGGAGCGGCGCCCCCGCCGGGCTCCAGCTGCTGGGACCGGCCGCGGCACGGGCGCTCTCGGCCGCCGGGCCGGACCCGCGCCGACCCGCGGCTCCTAGGCGGCGGCCAGGAATCCCGCGCGGGACCGTACGACGGCGTCCAGGAGGTCGCGCTCGTCCGCATGGGTGCGCAGGTCGTACCGGCCGGTGAGGGATCGCTGCCGCGCGAAGGCCAGCGTGGTCGCCGAGCGCTGGAAGTCCTTCATGGCCCGGCCGGCGCCGGCGCCCCGCGACGCCGCCCAGCGCCGGGCGGCCCGGCGCCCACCCATCGAGGTGAGCATCCGGATCTCGTACGGCGCGAACCAGCCGGCCTGCGCGTACTCGGACAGGCGGTGGCCGATCGTGGCCTTCTCGTCGTTGCGCAGCCAGACCACCAGGACGATGCCGGCGGCGAAGAGCGGGACCTGGAAGAGCCAGTACAGCACGTCGTAGAGCGCCAGCGCCGCGGACCCGTTCCACACCGCGTGGAGCATCACCGCGCCCAGCCAGCCGACCGGGAAGAGCCACAGCCACGAGTGGCGGTCGGCCGACCTCGAGGCGAAGCCGAGGGCGATGCCGATGACCGCCGTGAAGGTCACGTGCGCGAAGGGCGACTGGACCGCCCGCGCCACGAACACCTCGGTCAGGACGTCGCTGTACTGGACGAAGTAGAGGATGTTCTCGGTGAACGCGAACCCCGCCGCGACCACGGCCGCGTAGACGATTCCGTCCACCGGCCCGTCGAAGTACCGGCGGCGCAGCAGGAAGATCAGCAGGACGCCCAGGCCCTTGGCGGTCTCCTCGACCAGCGGCGCGCCCACCACGGTGCCGAGCACGGACGCGACCAGCGAGCTGCCGGTGGCGCCCATGACGTAGAACGCGAAGGCCTCGTTGAGGATCAGGGAGACGGCCGTCGAGACCCCGACGCCCCACAGGAGCGCGGCGAGGAGGAGCCAGCGCGGCTCCGGCTCCCAACGGTCGACCCACGCGATGGCGGCGAGCACCCCGACCAGCGGCAGGAGGGCGAGGAACCCGGCGAGCACGGTCGCACCCACGCCCCCGCCCTGGCCGAGGATGACGGCGAGCAGCCACACGGCCCCGGCGAGGCCCAGGGCGATGCCGACGACCTCGACGACGAGCGTGGCCGTGCGGCGCCGGGCAGGCTGCGGCCACTGCGGGGCGGCGGCCAGCTGCGGCGCGTGCTGCCCCGGCACGGGGGACGGGCGGTACCCGATCGTCTCGTGGTCGCCGCGGCCGTCCGGACCACCGGGCGCGAAGGGGGACGGGCCGCTCGACGACATGGGCGCCAGCCTAGGGGCTCGGCCTCCCGCCGCGCCCGCGGCCCGGGCGGTCCGCGCCGCGCCCGCGGCCCGGGCGGTCCGCGCCGTGCCCGCGGCCCGGCGTCCCGCGGCGCAGGCTCAGTCCCCGGGCAGCTCGTCGTCCATGTCGAACGGCTCGGGCAGCGGCGCCCGGCCGGCGAGGTGGAACACCCGGACCAGCGGGTCGGCCCGCAGGCGGCGCACCTGCTCGACGTGGGAGTTGTGGAAGCGCCGGGCGAGCTGGAGCCGGTACCAGGACTGGTGCAGCTGCGTCATGACGGCGGCCGCCCGCGGGTCGGCTGCGAGCTCGTCGCGCTCCGCCCGTGCGCCGAGGACCGCACGCAGCGTCCGGCTCAGCTCGCTCTCGAGCAGGGCCCGGCTCGTGCCGTCGCCCGCGCTGTCGTCCACCCCGGCGAGCGGACCGGTCTCGGGGCTGCCCGCGAGACCGTCCGGCACCAGGTCCACCGGGGCGGCGTCGCTGGCGCGCAGCGCGACGTCGGCGACGACCATCGCCTCGGCGGGGTCCAGGGCCCCCGACGCCGCCAGCTCGGTCGCGGCGGCGGCGCGGCGGGCGAGCTGCGCCTCGAGGGTGGCGCGCGAGCGCAGCACGGTCCGGTGGAGCCGGTCCACGCGCACCGCCTGGCGCCAGAGCACGACGAGGACGACCGCCAGCACGGCGACGGCCACGAGCACCCACTCGGTCAGGCCCACGGCCGCTCCGTCGCCGCGGCGCGCAGCCGGCCGAACATGGTCCGCGAACGCGGGTCCTCCCGCACGCGGGCGTGCGCGGTGGACAGGACCATGTCGTAGACGGCGAGCACCTGGCTGGTCACGGTCGACCAGTCGTAGCGGCGCACCGCCGTCGCGGCCCGCTCCCGCAGGGGGAGGCCGTCGCCGCGGTGGGTCAGCACGTCCACGAGGGTCCGAGCGAGGCTGGTGGGGTCCCCGCGGTGGAACAGCCGGCCGACGGCGCCGTCCTCGAGCACCGCCTGGAAGGCGGGGATGTCGGCGGCCACGGTGAGCGCGCCGCCGCTCATCGCCTCGACCAGCACGATCCCGAAGCTCTCGCCGCCGGTCTGCGGGGCGACGTAGACGTCCACCGAGGCGAACAGGCTCGCCTTCTCCTCGTCGCTCACGCCGCCGAGGAAGGTCACGGAGTCACCGAAGCGGGCGAGCTGCGCCCGTTCGGCGGACGCCTCGCCGCGCCCCGCGACGAGGAACCGCGCTCCCGGCACCTCGGCGAGGACCGGGCCGACGGCGTCGGCGAGGATCGGCAGGCCCTTGCGCGGCTCGTCGAGCCGGCCCAGGAACGCCACCGTCGGGCGCTCCTCCGTCCCGATCCACCGGGGGTCCTTCGGCGCGGTCGCGAACCGGTCGACGTAGACGCCGTTGGGCACGATGACGGCGTCTCCGCCGAGGTGCTGGACCAGCGTGCGGCGCGCCTCGGCGGAGACGGCGATGCGGCCGCTGATCTTCTCCAGCATCGGCACGACGACGGGCGAGATGGCCTGCAGGCCGCGTGAGCGCTCCATCGAGGTGTGGAACGTCCCGACGACGGGCCCGTCCGCCGCCCACAGCGCGAGCATGCTCAGCGACGGCAGGAACGGCTCGTGGATGTGCAGCAGGTCGAAGTCGCCGTCCTCCACCCAGCGGCGCACGCGGGCGCCGACGACGGGGCCGAAGTTCAGCCGGGCGACGGAGCCGTTGTACGGGATGGCCACCGTCTTCCCGCTGGGGACGACGTAGTCGGGGACGGGCGTGGAGTCCTCGGCGGGGGCGAGCACGCTGACGTGGTGCCCGAGCCGGATCAGCTCCTCGGCGAGGTCGCGGACGTGGAACTGGACCCCGCCCGGCGCGTCGAAGGAGTAGGGGCAGACGATGCCGACGCGCATCAGCGGTCCTCCCCGGCCCGGCCCTCGGGGCCGGCGCTGGCCGACGCCCGCGCGAGGCGGTCGGGGTCGAGGTCGGCGAGGAACACCGGCTGGAGCATGTGCCAGTCGGCCGGGTGCGCGCGGATGCGGGCGCCGAGCGCGTCGACCCACCGCTGCGTCAGGGTGGCGACGTCCGCCCCGCCGTCGTCCGCCCCGCCGTCGTCCCCCCCCACGCCGTCCCCCGCCCGGTCCACCGGCGGGAGGAACTCGATGACGATGCCCCAGCGGGAGCCGGCGGCGCGGCGGCGGGCGCCCGTGAGGCGCTCGTGGCGGATCATCGTCGGGTGGAGCGGCAGCCCCGTGGCCAGAGCCAGCGCGGCCGGCCCGGGTGCGACGCGGGCGCGGTGTCCGAGGAGGTCGACCTCGACCCCGGTGGCGGTCAGGTCCCGGTCGGCCAGCAGCGGGACCATGCTCGCGGAGGTCCGCGCGTGCCGGATGAGCTGGCGGAAGACGCCGCTGCCCTTGTCGAACGGGATGATCGTCATGCCGAGCGCGGTGCGGAAGTCCAGGAACCTCTGGAAGACCTCCTCGGGCTCGAGGTGCTCGGCGACGGTGACGACGGGGCCCAGGTTCTTCGCGCCCCACGCCCCGGCGAGGTCCCAGTTGCCGTTGTGGCCGAGGGCGCACACCACCGACCGGCCGGCCGCGAGGGTCTCCCGCACGGCGCCGTCGCCGACCGCACGCACCCGGGCGCGGACCTGGTCCTCGCTGAGCCGCGGAAGCTGGAACGCCTCGCAGTAGTAGCGCAGGTACGCGCGCATGCCGCGGCGGGAGAGCCGGCGCAGCCCGCGGCGGTCGAGGCCCGGGCGCACGCGGGCGAGGTTGCGCTCGAGCTGGTCCACGCCCCCGGCCCGGAGCGCCCAGACCGCGTCCGCGACGAGGGAGAACAGTGCCCGGGCGACCGGCTCGGGGAGGTGCTCGACGCCGGTGCTGGCGAGGGAGAAGACCTTGGCGACGTCGACCCTCACCTGGCGTCCTCCGCGTCGGCCCCCGCGGTGCGCGGGCCGCGCGCCTGGTCGTGGACCGCCCGCATGCGCTGGAAGACCGTGTACGCGCTGGCGAGCGCGAGCAGCGCGAGGGCGACGGTCAGCACCTGTGCGGGCAGGCCGAGCCCGGTCAGCAGCACGGCGGCGAGGACGACCACGATGCGGTCGGCCCGCTCGGCGAGTCCGACGTTCGCGGTCATGCCCAGGGACTCGGCCCGCGCCTTGGCGTAGGGCACGACGCTGCCCAGGACAAGGCACACGAACGCGAGCCCGGCGGTGAGGTTGCCCAGCGCGCCGTCGAGGTGGCGCAGCGCCCAGACACCCACGCCGGCGAAGATCGCGGCGTCGGCGAAGCGGTCCATCGTGGAGTCGAGGAACGCGCCCCATCGCGACTCGGTCCCGGTCAGCCGGGCCATCTGCCCGTCGAGGTTGTCCGCGACCACGAGGGCACCGAGGACCAGCGCCCCGGCGGTGAGGTGGCCGGTGGGCAGGAGCGTCAGGGCGGCCGTCGAGGTGAGCACGGTGCCGGCGACGGTCACCGCGTCGGGGCTGACGCCGAGCCGGACGAGCAGGCGGGCGGCCGGGCTGAAGACGGCGCGTGCGAACCCGCGCGCGTTGGTGCTGAGCAACTAGATCCCCTCCGGTGCGGCGGCCGCCCACGCCGCGGCGAGGAGGTCGCGGGTCTCCCCCAGGACCTGGGGCAGTGCCTTCGTGCGGGCGACCACGGGCAGGAAGTTCGAGTCGCCGTTCCACCGGGGCACCACGTGCTGGTGCAGGTGGGCGGCGATGCCGGCGCCGGCGACGGCGCCCTGGTTCATGCCGAGGTTGAAGCCGTCCGGCGCGGAGGCCGCACGCACCACCCGCATCGCGGTCGCCGTGAGCGCGCCGATCTCGTCTCGCTCGTCGTCGGTGAGCTCGGTGAGGTCGGCGACGTGGCGGTAGGGGCACACCAGCAGGTGGCCGGGGTTGTACGGGTACAGGTTGAGCACCACGTACGCGCTCGCGCCGCGGTGGACCACCAGGCCGTCCTCGTCGTTGCGCGAGGGCGTGCGGCAGAACGGGCAGGCCGCCTCGCCGTCGTCCTCGGGCTTGTCCTGCCCGCCCACGTAGACCATCCGGTGCGGCGTCCACAGGCGCTCGAACGCGTCGGGCACGCCGGGATGCTCGCCGGCGCGCTCGGCCCGGCGATCGTCCAGGTCTCCCGAGGTCACACCTGCTCCCGTGCGGCGATCTTGCCGACGATCTCCTCGACCGCGTCGGCCACGGGCAGCGTCTTCCCGCTGCCGTCGCGGTAGCGGAACGTCACGGCACCGGCCTCGACGTCCTCACCGCCCGCGATGAGGACGAACGGCACCTTCTCCTTGGCGGCGTTGCGGATCTTCTTGCCGAACCGGTCGTCGGAGGTGTCCAGCTCCACGCGGACCCCGCGGGCGCGCAGCTGGTCGAGCACGCCGCGCAGGTAGTCGTCGAAGACGTCGGCCACCGGGACGCCGACCACCTGCACCGGGGCGAGCCACGCGGGGAACGCCCCGGCGTAGTGCTCGAGGAGCACGCCGAAGAAGCGCTCGATGGAGCCGAAGAGGGCGCGGTGGATCATCACCGGCCGCTGCCGCGTGCCGTCCGGGGCGGTGTACTCGAGCTCGAAGAGCTCCGGCTCGAAGAAGTCGAGCTGGATGGTGGAGAGCTGCCAGGTGCGCCCGATCGCGTCCTTGGCCTGCACGGAGATCTTCGGGCCGTAGAACGCGGCGCCGCCCGGGTCGGGCACGAGCTCGAGCCCCGAGGCGGCGGCGACCTCCTCCAGGGTGCGGGTCGCCTCGTCCCACGTGGCCTCGTCGCCCACGGACTTCTCCGGGTCGCGGGTGGACAGCTCGAGGTAGAACTCCTCCAGCCCGTAGTCCTTGAGCAGGTCGAGCACGAAGGTCAGCAGGCTCGACAGCTCGTCCTTCATCTGCTCGCGGGTGCAGTAGATGTGGGCGTCGTCCTGGGTGAACCCGCGGGCGCGGGTGAGGCCGTGGACCACCCCGGACTTCTCGTACCGGTAGACGCTGCCGAACTCGAACAGCCGCAGCGGGAGCTCACGGTAGGAGCGGCCGCGCGAGTTGAAGACGAGGTTGTGCATCGGGCAGTTCATGGGCTTGAGGTAGTAGTCCTGGCCCTGCTTGGTGACGTTGCCCTCGGCGTCGCGCACCTCGTCCAGGTGCATGGGCGGGTACATCCCGTCGGCGTACCACTCCAGGTGCTTCGAGGTCTCGAAGAGCTGCGCCTTGGTGATGTGCGGCGTGTTGACGAAGGAGTAGCCGGCCTCGACGTGGCGGCGGCGGGAGTACTCCTCCATCTCCATCCGGATCATGGCGCCCTTGGGGTGGAAGACCGGCAGGCCGGAGCCGATCTCGTCGGGGAAGGAGAACAGGTCGAGCTCGGCGCCCAGGCGGCGGTGGTCACGGCGCTCGGCCTCGGCCAGTCGCTCGGTGTAGGCCCTGAGCTCGTCCTTGCTGGGCCAGGCGGTGCCGTAGACCCGCTGCAGCTGGGGGTTCTTCTCGCTGCCGCGCCAGTAGGCCGCGGCGCTGCGCATGAGCTGGAACCCGTTGCCGATGAGCTTGGTCGAGGGCAGGTGGGGGCCGCGGCACAGGTCCTTCCAAGCCACCTCTCCCCCGCGCCGGACGTTGTCGTAGATCGTCAGCTCGCCGCCGCCGACCTCGACGGACGCCCCCTCGGCCACCTCACCCTCGGCGGACCCGCCGGGGCCCTTGAGGCCGATGAGCTCGAGCTTGTAGGGCTCGCCGGCCAGCTCGTCGCGCGCCTCGTCCTCGCTGACGACCCGACGGCGGAAGGTCTGGCCCTCCTTGACGATGCGGCCCATCACCTTCTCGAGCGCCCGGAGGTCCTCCGGGGTGAACGGGGTCTCGACGTCGAAGTCGTAGTAGAACCCGTTCTCGATCGGCGGACCGATACCGAGCTTGGCGTCCGGGTTGATCTGCTGGACCGCCTGCGCGAGGACGTGCGCGGCGGAGTGGCGCAGGATCGACAGGCCGGCGGGGCTGCCGATGGTGACCGGCTGGACCTTGGCGCCCACCGGGAGGTCGGCCAGCTCGGTCGCGAGGTCCTTGAGCTCCCCGTCCACGTCCATGGCGACGACGTCGCGCCGGTCGGCGAAGAGCTCGGTGCCCGTGGCGTGGCCGGTGACCGTCTGCTCGACGCCGTCGATGGTCAGGAAGTGGTCGATGGTCACCGGGATAGCTCCTCGCAGGTGCGGTCAGGACCAGTCGATCGTACCGACGCACGATCCGGGTGCCGCACACCGCGGCGGGCGGCGCCACGGGGCGCCGGGCCTCCTTCGGGTGACCGTGACCCGATCGTGTCGTGACAGTCATTGACACGTCTCATCACGCGGGACGAGCATGAGATCACCGACCGGTCGACGTGGACCGTGCGGGTGACCGCCCCGTGCGGCCGCCCAGTCGCGCGATCCCGCGGCCGACCACTGGGAGGCGCCGCGTGAGAGGCCACGAACCGGCGAGGGAGCCGGGCACGCCGCGGACCGCGCCCACGGCCGGCCACCGGCCCGCCGGTCGCCACGACCGCACCCCGACCGTCCGACGGCGGTCCCCGTGCCGTGGCGCGACAACCCGCAGGGCCCCCGTGCGGCACCCCGGCCGCGGGCGGACACGAGGAGAGACATGAGCATCCCGAAGAGGTCACGGGTCGCCGGCGTCTGTGCCGCGGCGGCCGCGCTCGTTCTTGCCGCGTGCGGCGGCGGGGACGACGACGGAGGAGGCGGGGGCGGGGGCGGCGGCACCGGCACCGGCGCGGCGGAGGACATCAGCGGCGAGTCGGTGAGCTTCATCGGCTCGTGGTCGGGCGACGAGCAGGACTCCTTCCTGGCCATGGTCGCGCCGTGGGAGGAGGAGACGGGGGCGTCGGTCGAGTACACGGGCACCCGCGACCTGAGCCAGCAGCTGACCACGGGCATCGCCTCCGGGAACCTGCCGGACGTCGCCGGTCTGCCGGGCCCGGGCCCGATGCAGGACTGGTACGACCAGGGCGCGCTGCAGCCGCTCGACTTCGTCGACATCGACAGCTACGAGCAGGCCACGCCGTCGGGGTTCGCCGATCTGGGGCGCGCGGAGGACGACACCCTCGTCGGCGTCTTCACCAAGGCCGCGGTCAAGGGACTGATCTTCTACAACACCGGCGTCTGGACGGCGGAACCGCCGGCGACGTGGGACGACCTCGCGTCCGAGGCGGGCTCGATGGCCTCGGGCGAGACGATGACGTGGTGCATCGGGCTGGAGTCCGGCGCCACGTCCGGGTGGCCCGGCACCGACTGGATCGAGGACATCGTCCTGCGGCAGGCGGGCCCGGACGTCTACGACCAGTGGGTCAGCGGCGAGCTGCAGTGGAGCTCGGACGAGATCAGGAGCGCCTTCGAGACCTTCGGCGGGGCCCTCGAGAACTCCTACGGCGGCTCCGACTACATCGTCAACACCGCCTTCGGCAGCTCCGCCAACCCGATGTTCGAGGACCCGCCGGGGTGCCTGCTGCACCACCAGGCGTCCTTCATCACCGACTTCTTCGTCAACGAGGCCGGTGCCACCGCCGACCAGTTCGACTTCTTCCCGTTCCCCGACATCGACCCCGAGTTCTCGGGCGGCGTCGTGGGCGGCGGTGACCTGATCGGCATGTTCAACGACACCCCGGCGGCCCGCTCGCTCGTGCAGTACCTGCTCACCCCCGAGGCCCAGCAGATCTGGGTCGAGCGCGGCGGGTTCATCTCCGCCAACTCCGGCGTCGCCCTGGACGCCTACCCGGACGAGACGTCGCGGCGGTCGGCGGAGATCCTCCAGAACGCCGAGACGTTCCGGTTCGACGGTTCCGACAACATGCCGGCCCCCATGACGGACGCCTTCAACCGGGCCATGGTCGCCTTCGCCCAGAACCCCGGCGACCTCGACTCCATCCTGTCCCAGCTGGACGAGACCCAGGCCGACGCCTACGGCGAGTGAGCGGCCCGCCGGGCCGCCCGCCGTCGTCGGTGCCCGCGGCCCGGCCACCCCTGTGAGGAGGTCGGAGTGCTCGTCGACCTGTTCGAGAACCGGCTCGCCCTGGCGCTCGTCGTCGTCCTGGGGGTCCCGGCCGCCCTGGTCGTCTACGTCGTCGCCGTCGAGGCCGTCATCTCGCGGCTCCCACGGCGGGTCTCCGCCGGGATCAGGCCGTGGCTCTGGCTGGCCCCGGCGCTCGCCTTTCTCGGGGTCTTCCTCGTCTATCCGACGCTGGCGACGATCTACCGCAGCTTCCAGAACCGGCGCGGTGACGCCTTCCCCGGGCTGGAGAACTACCAGTGGTTCTTCACCCGCGACGACACCCTGAACGCGCTGCGCAACAACGTGCTGTGGGCGGTGCTGCTGCCGCTCCTCGTCGTCGGGCTCGGCCTGCTGATCGCCGTCCTCGTCGACCGCGTGCGGTACGAGGTCGTCGTCAAGTCGGTGGTCTTCCTGCCGATGGCCATTAGCTTCGTGGCCGCCGGGGTGATCTGGCGGCTGATGTACGACATCAATCCGCGGACCGGCACGCTCAACGCCGCCCTCGACCTCGTCGGCGGACCGCGAGTGGGGTGGCTGAGCACCGCCCCGTGGAACAACCTCATGCTCATCCTCGTCGGGGTGTGGATGCTCACCGGGCTGGCGATGGTCATCCTGTCTGCGGGCCTGAAAGGCATCAGCCCCGAGCTGCTGGAGGCCGCTCGCATCGACGGCGCGAACGAGCGGGAGGTCTTCCGCTACGTCGTCCTGCCCCTGCTGGCCCCGACGATCGCGGTGGTGACGACGACGGTCGTCATCTTCGCGATCAAGACCTTCGACATCGTCTACGTGATGACGAACGGGAACTTCCGGACCGACGTGATCGCGAACACCATGTACAAGGAGCTCTTCGCCAACGGCCAGCCGGCACGGGCGGCGGCGGTCGCCGTGGTGCTCCTCCTGGCGACGGTGCCGGTCATGGTGCTCAACGTCAAGCGGTTCAAGCAGCAGGAGGAGGTCCGATGACGCAGGCACAGGCCCCCGTGGCCGTGGGGACGGACCTGCCCGCGACGCGCGAGCCAGGGCGGGAGCAGGTGTACCGACGGGGACGGGGCCGGCCGGTCCTGCACCTCGTCCTGGTCCTGATCATGGTGCTGTGGGCGGTCCCCGCCGTCGGGCTGTTCGTCGCCTCGTTCCGCACCGCCGAGGCGACGAACCGGTCGGGCTGGTGGACGGCGCTCGTCCCGCCGTGGGAGTTCACGTTCGCCAACTACGACTACGTGCTCAACCGGGCCGGGTTCTGGGACTCGTTCCTGAACAGCCTGTTCATCACCGTGCCGGCGACCGTGCTCGTCGTCATGATCGCGGCCTTCGCCGCGTACGCGTTCGCCTGGATGACCTTCCCCGGCCGCAACGTCATCTTCGTCGTCGTCGTCGGGCTCCTCGTCGTCCCCCTGCAGGTCACTCTCATCCCGGTCCTCACCCTGTTCCGGGACGCGAGCGTCGGCGGCTACGACCTCAGCGGGACGATCCTGGCGGTGTGGCTGGCGCACACCGGGTACGGCCTGCCGTTCGCCGTCTACCTGCTCCGCAACTACATCGGCGGCCTGCCGCGTGAGCTGTTCGAGGCCGCCGAGATCGACGGCGCCGGGCACGCGACGATCTTCTTCCGGCTCGTCCTGCCCATGAGCGTGCCGGTCCTCGCCTCGCTGGTGATCTTCCAGTTCCTCTGGGTGTGGAACGACCTGCTCGTCGCCCTCGTCTACCTCGGTCCCGTCCCGGCGAACCATCCGCTCTCGGTGACCCTGGCGAACCTCACGACGAACTTCGGGGGCAACTGGCAGTTCGTGACGGCCGCGGCGTTCGTCTCGATGGTCATCCCGATCATCGTGTTCTTCGCGCTCCAGCGGTACTTCGTCCGCGGCATCACGGGCGGCGCCGTCAAGGGGTGACACGGGCGGTGGCGCGTGAGCGACACGGGACGACGAACGGCAGAGGCCCCGGGCCGGCTCGTGAGCCGGCCCGGGGCCTCCTGCGGTGGGCGATACTGGGTTCGAACCAGTGACCTCCTCGGTGTGAACGAGGCGCTCTACCACTGAGCCAATCGCCCGCGTCCGCCGCGCCTGCCGGGGGACCGGCGCGTCCGTTGCGAGATGTGATCGTAGCGAACGTGACGCCGGATCGTGAAACCGGCGGGCCCGCACGGGCTGAGAGGAAGGACACACCTTCTCCGCCGCGCCGCGTGCCGTCACTCGGGGGCGGACGCCGACGACCCGAGGGGGACGCCGACGACCCGAGGGGGGACGCCGACGACCCGAGGGGGGCGACGCCGACGACCTAGGGGTCCGGCGTCTCGACGTGCCGCCGGGCGTAGATGTCAGCCACCTGCTGGGTGAGCGGTCCGGGACGGAGCTCGCGCCCGTCCACCGCCACGACGGGCACCATCCCGCGGGTGGAGGAGGTCAGCGCCACGTGCTCGGCCTGGTGGATCGCCGCGAGCGGCAGTCTCTCCTCGCGCACCTGAACGCCGGCCTCGCGGGCCCACTCGATGACGATCGCGCGGGTCACCCCGGCCAGGCAGCCCGAGTCGAGCGGCGGGGTGAGGAGGGCGCCGTCTTCCTCCACGAACACGTTCGTGCCCGTGCCCTCGCACAGCTCGTCCCGGGTGTTGCCGAAGATGGCCTCGTCGGCGCCGCGCTCGTGCGCCCAGGCGAGGGCGCGGACGTTCTCGGCGTAGGAGGTGGTCTTGAGACCGGCGATGGCCGAGCGCTCGTTGCGGACGAACGGCACGACGGCCACCGACGCGGCACGTGGGGCGGAGACGGCCGCGGCGGCGACGAGGAGTGTCCCCGGCCCCCAGGCTGCGTCGGAGCCCAGCGGCCCCGGCCCCCCCGTCCACAGGATCCGCACCCGGGCGAGCGACTCGCCCCACGCCTCGGCCACCTCGGCGACCGCCGTCCGGACGACGTCCCGGTCCGGCAGCGGCAGGCCCAGCCCGGCGGCGGAGCGCTCGAGCCGCTCGATGTGCCGCGTCAGGGCGAAGGGCCGGCCGCCGAGCAGCTCGCAGGCCTCGAAGACGCCGTCGCCTACCGTCAGTCCGTGGTCGGTCGCAAGCACCAGGGGCTCGGCGTGTCCGCGCAGGCGTCCGCCGAACCACACGATCACGCGGTTCTCGGGTGTCATGGACGCACTGTGTCACTGATCACGAGGAGTTCACCACCTCGTGGTTTGGACTTTCCCCGGTGCGGTGGTTAAAGTTCTGGACGTTCCACCGGATCGGAGACGAGCCGGATGGCACACGCGGATGTGGCTCAGTTGGTAGAGCATCACCTTGCCAAGGTGAGGGTCGCGGGTTCGAGTCCCGTCATCCGCTCGGAGGCACCACCACCCGGTGGGCATCCCTCAGGGTGGCGTGGCCGAGAGGCGAGGCAGCGGCCTGCAAAGCCGTATACACGGGTTCGAATCCCGTCGCCACCTCTCTGCGGTGCATGACCTGGGCGATTGGCGCAGCGGTAGCGCGCTTCCCTGACACGGAAGAGGTCACTGGTTCGATCCCAGTATCGCCCACCACGAAGAAGGGCCCGTCCGGAGACATCCGGACGGGCCCTTCTCGCGTCGGCCCGCACCCGGGACGGCACGGTCGGCAGCCCGGACGGCTGGTCGTCCCCCAGTCTCCAGGACTATCAGCCTCCAGGACTCATCGGCCCTGGCACCGGGTGTCGCCTCCGCCACCGGGCGACTGCGGCGAGTCAGACCTTCGCGTAGCGGGCGCGGCCGAAGGAGTAGACGCCGTATGCGGCGAGGCCCAGCGCGACCGCGGTGAGCAGCGCCTTGCCGAACGGCAGCTGCTGGAGGGAGCGCAGCGCGCCGTCGAGCCCCGATGCCCGCTCGGAGTCGGCGGTCGCGGCCGCCGTCACGAACAGGGCACCCACCACGGTGAGCGCGACGCCCTTGGCGACGTAGCCGATCTGCCCGGCCCTGACCACCCACGGACCGGGGTGCTCCCGCAGGTCCTGGAGGAACTTCTTCTTCCAGCCCTTGACCACGTGATAGACGGCGACGGCGATGACGCCCAGCCCGACCAGCGCCACGAGCGCACGGCCGAACGGCTGGGCCATGAGCGTGGCGGTGGTGCTCTCCGTGCTCCCCGATCCTGACGACGACGATCCCCGCACCACGGACACCGCCGTCCAGGCGAGCGCCAGGTAGAGGACCGCCTTGCCGGCGCTCTTGAGCCGGGTGCCGGTGTCCGACCGGGCGATCGCCTCGGTGATCTGCCACAACGCGAGCAGAGCGAAGCCCACCGCGAGCACCCACAGCAGCGCCGCGCCGAGGGCGTTGCCTGCCAGCT
This sequence comes from Georgenia sp. EYE_87, assembly GCF_023148685.1. Classification (GTDB taxonomy): domain Bacteria; phylum Actinomycetota; class Actinomycetes; order Actinomycetales; family Actinomycetaceae; genus Georgenia. Next base: position 392,784 of record NZ_JAHXNL010000001.1, read on the forward strand.
GCTGCATCGCGCCCGTCTGGTCGGCCGACTCCCCGGACTGCCCCCATGCCACCTGCAGCGCGATCCACGCGATGAGCAGGTGGAGGACGCCGCTCGCGGCGTACCCCACTCGTGCACCCGTCTCCAGCAACCGGTGATTCCCCGCCTGTGCCGCAGTTCCCCGCACCGTCGCATCCATGGCGAAACTGTGGCACCGCGCGGAGCGCTGCGCGCGTCGGAGTGCGCGCGACTCAGCTCGAGGCCGGGCGCCGCGCCCACGGGCCGCACGGCGACCACGGCTCAGCCGGCCGCCACCTCGGCCGCGGGGCCGGCCTCGCGCTGCGCCCGCCGGTCACGGCGGAGGTAGTGCCAGGCGATCAGGGCGCACGCGATCCCGTTGAGGAACCCGACGGCGACGTCCGTCGCGCTGTGCATCCCCCGGTAGAGCCGCGCGGTGGCGACCAGCGGCGGGACGAGCACGCACGCGATCGTCGCCGTGCGGCGCAGAACGGGCCGGCGGATGCGTTGGGCGAGCATCGCCATCGTCAGGTAGAAGGCGGTCGAGGCGCCCGTGTGGCCGCTCGGGAAGGACGAGGTGGGTGGCGCGACGTCGAGCTGCTCGACGTCCGGGCGTCCCCGGCCCACGACGGCGGAGGAGGTGATGAACACCAGCGCCTGCAGCGCGACGGCGATCCCGGGCACCACCGCCAGCCACCACTGTCGGGTCCGCCACCAGAGGACGGCGATGGCGACCAGACAGGCGCTGATGATGAACAGCGTGCCACCGATGTTGGACAGCACGGACGTGACCGTGTCGAGCAGGGGCGTGCGCTCGGAGACGAACGCCTCGTTGACCGCGTCCTCCTCCGGGAGGGAGTTCAGCGGGCCGACGATGAGGAAGCCGGTGCCCACGACGAGTGCCCACAGCGGCACGACGGGGAGAAGGGCCCTGCGGCCGAGGTCGGTGAGGGCCGCCCGCACGGTCGGCCGGCTCGTGTCGCGCTCCCAGCGGTGCAGGAACCCCATCGTCAGGTCTCCGTCGGCAGCTCTGTCGGGTGGACGGGGCTCCAGCCGACATAGCCCAGGTACGAGCCGCCGGCGGCCGCACAGCCCAGCACCACACCCGCGACGACGTCGGACGGGTAGTGCACCCCGAGCAGCACCCGGTCGAGCCCGGTGAGCACGACCAGCAGGCCGGCTACCAGCGGCACGACCGCCCGGGCACGCGGCCCGAGCAGGGGCCAGACGAGCGCCGTGACGACGATCCCCGCCGCGGCGGTGTTCATGGCGTGACCGGAGGGGAAGCTGAAGCCGGGCGCGTGGGCGACGGCCTCGTCGACGACCGGCCTGGCGCGCTGGACGCCGGTCTTGACCACGAGGTTCAGGCCCCAGGTCAGCATGAGGGTGACGAAGGCCCACAGGGCGCGGGTGCGCAGAGCGTGCCGGCGCCAGACCCACAGGCACAGGATCGTCACCGCGAGGTTCACCCAGCGCGCCTGGAACGCGGTCTGCCACGTGAGGAGCACGACCCGGACCACGGGCTGCTCCCGGGTGAGGTCGGTGCCCGCCCGGACGGCGGAGTGGTCGAGGTCCACGACCGGACCGGACTGCGCCCGGACCAGGTAGGCCAGGACGGCCACGGGCACCGTCAGCGTGGCGGCGACGACGACGGCGCGCAGGATCCTGCGCGCTCGGGACGGGACGACGACGGCCACGGCGGAAGGCTAGGCCCGGCACCGCTCCGCCGCCCGCCGGACGGCGGTCGGACGCGAGCCGCCACCGCGGGAGCGCGGGCGTGAACTCCCGTCCGCCGCCTGCGCCTCGCCGGTACCGTTGACCCGCCGGGCGTCCAGACCCGGGGAAAGAGGCGGCCATGGCTCCGCCGGCGGGGCCGGAGACGGGCCTGCACCTGCTGCGCCGCTACCGGCGCGCGTGGTGGCGCGGCGACGTCGTGGCGGGCGTGACGGTCACCGCCTACCTCGTCCCCCAGGTCATGGCCTACGGCGCCCTGGCCGGGCTCCCGCCCGCCGTCGGGCTCTGGACCATCCTGCCCTCGCTCGCGCTCTACGCCGTGCTCGGCTCGTCCCGCCACCTCTCGGTGGGCCCCGAGTCGACGACCGCGCTGATGGTCGCCCTCGTCGTGGGTCCGCTCGCGGACGGCGACCCCGCGCGGTACGCGACCCTCGCCGCAGCCCTGGCGCTCCTCGTCGGCGTCCTGGCGCTCCTCGCCCGGCTGGCGCGGCTGGGAGTCGTGTCCGACGTCGTCTCCCGGCCCGTGCTCATCGGCTACATGGCGGGCGTGGCCGCCCTCATGATCAGCGGGCAGCTCGAGAAGGTCACCGGGGTGAGCGTCCCGGACGGCACCTTCGCCGAGCAGGTCCTCGCGTTCCTGCGCGGCCTCGGCGAGGTGGACCCGGCGACCACGGCGCTCGCCGCCGTCACGCTCCTCGCGCTCCTCCTGCTCAAGCACTTCGTCCCCCGCGCGCCCGGTCCCATCCTCGTGGTCCTGGCGGCGACCGCCGCTGTCGCGCTCGCCGGGGCGCGAGCTGGCGACGTCGCCGTCGTCGGGCGCATCCCGGCGGCCGTGCCGACGCCGGGGCTGCCCGCGGTCGATCTCGCGGACCTGGGGTCGCTCGTCCCCGCGGCGCTGGGCGTCCTGATCGTCGGGTTCACGGACAACGTGCTCACCGCGCGGGCCTTCGCGTCCAAGGGCGGGTACCGGATCGATCCCGACCAGGAGCTCCTCGCCCTGGGGGCGGTGAACGTCGCCGCCGGCCTGGTGCACGGCTTCCCGGTCTCCTCCTCCGGGTCGCGCACCGCGATCGGGGTGGCGTCCGGCGCCCGGACGCAGATGTACTCCCTCGTCGCCGTGGTCACCGTCCTCGCCGTCCTCCTCCTCGGCCGGCCGCTGCTCGCGCAGTTCCCGATGGCGGCCCTGGGCGCGCTCATCGTCTTCGCCGCGCTCCAGCTGATCGACGTCCCCGGCTTCCGCAAGCTCGCCTCCTTCCGGCGTGCGGAGCTCGCCCTCGCGGTGGCCACCCTCGCCGCCGTCGTGATCCTCGGGATCCTCCCCGGCGTCCTGCTGGCCGTCGCGCTGTCCTTCGTGGAGATGCTGCTGCGGGTGGGCCGTCCGCACGACGCGGTGCTGGGTCAGGTGCCGGGGCTGGCCGGCATGCACGACGTCGACGACTACCCCGAGGCGACGACGATCCCCGGCCTCGTCGTCTACCGCTACGACTCCCCGCTCTTCTTCGCCAACGCCGAGGACTTCCGGCGGCGGGCCCTGCGTGCGGTGGAGGACCAGACCGACCGGGTGCGCTGGTTCGTCCTCAACGCCGAGGCGAACGTCGAGGTCGACCTCACGGCGCTGGACGCCCTGGAGGCCCTCCGTGCCGAGCTGACGGACCGGGGCGTCGTCGTCGCGATGGCCCGGGTCAAGCAGGACCTGTTCGCCGAGCTCGAGGCGTACGGCCTCGTGGAGGCGCTCGGGCGGGACCGGTTCTACGCCACCCTGCCGACGGCGGTCGCGGCCTACCGGGAGTGGGCGAGGTCGAGCTCGTAGGCGTCGCCCACGAGCGTGAAGCCGATCCGTCCGTAGTACGGCTCCTTCACCCCGGGGGCCGTGCGCACGCGTCGGTAGCCGTCCTCGAGCAGGATGTCGCTGGCGTTGAAGACGAACTCCCCCGGGGTGAAGTCGCGGTACCTCTCCACCACGTGGTCGAGGTCGATCTGCGCGACGCCGTCGCCGGCGTCGTGCAGCAGGACGTAGCCCACGGTCTCGTCGCCCCTGACGATCAGGTAGGCGGCACCGCCCGGGACGGGGCCGCGGAAGCCCGGGTCGAACCGCTCGATGTCCGCCCGGTGCCGGGTGAGGAGGTGGTGGAGGTACTCCCCCGCCGGGTCCACGCGCAGCACCTCGTAGGCCTCCTCGGAGTGGCGCGACCCGAGCAGCCGGTAGAGGTTGACCACCTGGATCGCGGCGAGAACCACGTTGAGCACCACCACCGGCCACACGCCGAGGACGCCGTTGTAGAGGATCTGCAGCAGGCAGCCGACGAGGTTGATGAACCGGAGCCGGAGAATCCGCTGCTGCATCATCGACCAGACCACCACGGCAGAGCCGATCCACCCGATGACCTCCAGGACCGGCATCGCCGACACCTCCCGCTCCCCGGGCGCGGCACCGGTCGCCGCGCCGACGTCGTCGCGATCCTGCCACGGCCCACGACGGCGATCGCGGGACTCCGGGGACCGCCGAAAGGCCCCCGGGCGTGAGGCATGTCACGGCGGGGCCGCGCAGGGGTCTGCCGGAGGGCCGTGCAGCCAACGGCATGCCAAGGTATCCCCCATGCAGATCTGGCCCGGCCGCCCCTACCCGCTGGGTGCCACCTTCGACGGTTCCGGCACCAACTTCGCCCTCTTCTCCTCCGTCGCCGAGCGCGTCGACCTGTGCCTCCTCGACGACGACGGCAACGAGGAGTGCGTCGAGCTCACCGAGGTGGACGCGCACGTGTGGCACGCCTACATCCCCACCGTGCGCCCCGGGCAGCGCTACGGCTACCGCGTCCACGGGCCCTACGACCCCGCGAACGGCCACCGGTGCGACCCCTCGAAGCTCCTTCTCGACCCGTACGCCAAGGCGATCGACGGCCAGATCGACGGCGACCAGTCGTTGTACTCGTACCGGTTCGACGACCCCGAGGAGCGGTGCGAGGACGACTCGGCCGGCCACACCATGGTCTCGGTGGTCATCAACCCGTTCTTCGACTGGGGCTACGACCGCCCGCCGAACCTCGAGTACCACGACACCGTCATCTATGAGGCCCACGTCAAGGGCCTGACGCAGCTGCACCCGGACGTGCCCGAGGAGCTGCGCGGGACGTACGCGGGCATGGCGCACCCGGCCGTGATCCAGCACCTCGTGGATCTGGGCATCACGGCGATCGAGCTGATGCCGGTGCACCAGTTCGTCAACGACCCGCACCTGCAGGAGAAGGGCCTGAGCAACTACTGGGGCTACAACTCCATCGGGTTCTTCGCCCCGCACAACGGGTACGCGGCGTACGGCACGCGCGGCGAGCAGGTCGACGAGTTCAAGACCATGGTCAAGGCCCTGCACGAGGCGGGCATCGAGGTCATCCTCGACGTGGTCTACAACCACACCGCCGAGGGCAACCACCAGGGTCCGACGCTGTCCTTCCGGGGCATCGACAACAAGTCGTACTACCGGCTGGTCGAGGGCGACGAGGCGCACTACTTCGACACGACCGGCACCGGCAACTCGCTGCTGATGCGCTCGCCGCACACCCTGCAGATGATCATGGACTCGCTGCGGTACTGGATCGAGGAGATGCACGTCGACGGGTTCCGGTTCGACCTGGCCTCGACGCTGGCGCGTGAGCTGCACGCGGTGGACCGCCTCTCGGCGTTCTTCGACATCATCCAGCAGGACCCGGTCATCAACCAGGTCAAGCTCATCGCCGAGCCGTGGGACGTCGGCGAGGGCGGCTACCAGGTGGGGGGCTTCCCCCCGCTGTGGACGGAGTGGAACGGCAAGTACCGCGACACCGTGCGCGACTTCTGGCGCGGGGAGCCGTCGACCCTCGGCGAGTTCGCCAGCCGCATCACCGGGTCCGCCGACCTCTACGAGCACACCGGGCGCCGTCCGGTGGCCTCGATCAACTTCGTCACCGCCCACGACGGCTTCACCCTGCGCGACCTCGTCTCCTACAACGAGAAGCACAACGAGGCCAACGGCGAGGGCGGCGCGGACGGGGAGTCCCACAACCGGTCGTGGAACTGCGGCGTCGAGGGCCCCACCGACGACCCGGAGATCCTCGCCCTCCGCGGGCGGCAGCAGCGCAACTTCCTCGCCACGCTCCTGCTGAGCCAGGGCGTGCCGATGATCGCCCACGGGGACGAGCTCGGCCGCAGCCAGCAGGGCAACAACAACACCTACTGCCAGGACAACGAGCTCTCGTGGGTCGACTGGGAGCTGGACGAGGAACGCTCCGACCTGCTCGAGTTCACGCGCAAGGTCATCGCCCTGCGCAAGGACCAGCCCGTGCTGCGCCGGCGCCGGTTCTTCGCCGGCGCCCCCTCGCACGGCGGCGAGTCCGAGATCGGCGACATCGAGTGGTTCACGCCCGGGGCCGAGCACATGGGCGACGAAGACTGGGACACCTGGTTCGCCAAGTCCGTGATGCTCTTCCTGAACGGCCAGGCCATCCCCGAGCCGGACGGGCGCGGCGAGCGCATCGTCGGCGACTCGGTCCTGGCGCTGCTCAACGCCGCGGCGGAGCCGATCGAGTTCCAGCTGCCGGGGGCCGACTACGGCACCCACTGGGCCGTCGTGCTGGACACGACCGGCGCCGAGACCGCGGGCGACGAGCACGAGCCCGGTGCGCGGCTGACGGTCGAGGGCCGCGGCGTCGTCGTCCTGCTCACCTCCGCGGAGGCGGGCGAGTGAGCGAGGTTCGCCCCGACGACGCGTCCCTCGCCGCGGTGCAGCACGCCGGCCCGGCCGCCGCGCACCTGCCGGGACCGGGACGACGCCTGCCCGTGAGCACCTACCGGCTCCAGCTCGGCCCGGACCTGACGTTCGCCGACGCCGAGGCCGCACTGCCGTACCTCGACGCGCTGGGCGTGACGGACCTCTACCTCTCCCCCGTGCTCCAGGCGGCCCCGGGCTCCACCCACGGCTACGACGTCGTCGACCACAGCCGGATCAGCGACGTGATGGGCGGCCGGGCGGGCCTGGAGCGGCTCGCCGCCGCCGCCCACGCGCGCGGCATGGGCGTCGTCGTCGACGTGGTCCCGAACCACATGGCGGTCCCCACCCCGGTGTGGCACAACCGCGCCCTGTGGTCGCTGCTGCGGCTGGGGGCGGCCTCCCCCTACGCCGCCTGGTTCGACGTCGACCTCGAGGACCGCGACGGCCTCCTCATGCCGGTGCTCGGCTCGCGCATCGGCGACGTCCTCGCCTCGGGCGAGCTCGTCCTGGACCGCATGGTCGTCCCCACCGAGCCCGATGCCGGCGAGCAGGCGGTCCTGCGCTACTACGACCACGTCTTCCCGGTCCGGCCGGAGACCGAGCAGCTCCCGCTGGCCGAGCTGGTCGAGCGGCAGCACTACCGGCTGGCGTACTGGCGGGTCGCGGACGAGGAGCTGAACTACCGGCGCTTCTTCGACGTCGGCACCCTCGCCGCCGTCCGTGTGGAGGACGCGCAGGTCTTCGAGGCCACCCACGCGCTCCTGCTCGAGCTTTTCCACGCGGGCGTGATCGACGCCTTCCGCATCGACCACCCGGACGGCCTCGCCGACCCGCGCGGGTACCTGCGCCGGCTGAGCGAGGCGACGGGCGGGGCCTGGATCGCCGCCGAGAAGATCCTCGAGGGCGAGGAGGAGCTGCCCGAGGACTGGCCCGTGGCCGGCACCACCGGCTACGACGCCGCCTGGCGGCTGCACGCGCTGCAGGTGGACCCGGCCGGGGCCGTGCCGCTCGCCGGCCTGATGCAGGAGCTCACCGGTGACCCGGCGAACCTGCCCGCCATGATCGAGACGGCGAAGCGGCAGATCGTCTCCACCTCCCTCTACGCGGAGACCGACCGGCTCGCCCGGCTGCTGGCGGACATCTGCCACGACGACATCCGCCTGCGCGACCACACCTACCGGTCGCTGCTGGACTGCGTGGTCGAGCTCGTGGTCGCCTTCCCCCGCTACCGCGCCTACGTCGTGCCCGGGGAGGACGCCCCCGCCGCCGCCGAGCGCCTCTTCCACGAGGCCGCCGACGTGGCCCGGGCCCACCTCGAGCCCGACCGGCACGACACCCTCGACGTGGTCGTCGACCTCCTCCTGGGCCGCGAGTCCGGCAGCGCCGGCCGCACCCACGAGGGCCGCCGCGCCGAGCTCATGGTCCGCTTCCCGCAGGTGTGCGGGGCCGTCATGGCCAAGGGCGTGGAGGACACGGCCTACTACCGCTGGACGCACCTGCTGAGCCTGTGCGAGGTGGGCGGGGCGCCCGACCGCTTCGGCATCGACCCGGACGAGCTCCACGGCTGGGCCGAGCGAACGGTGACCGCGTGGCCGGCCACCATGACGGCCGGCTCCACGCACGACACCAAGCGCGGCGAGGACGTCCGCTCGCGCATCGGCGTCCTCGCGAGCCACGCCGAGGAGTGGGCCGACCTGGTCCGCGGCCTGCGGGCGGCGACGGCGGACCTGCGCCCGGCGGACCTGGACGGGCGCACGGAGAACCTGCTGTGGCAGACCCTCGCCGGCACCTGGACCGAGGACGGCCCGATCTCCGCCGAGCGGCTGCAGGCGTACCTGCTCAAGGCGGCCCGCGAGCAGAAGTCCTGGACCACGTGGACCGCGCCGGACGAGGCGCGCGAGGCCGCGATGAACCGGTACGCGGCCGCCCTGCTCGAGCACCCCGAGGTGGTCGCGGCCTTCACCCGCTGGCTGGAGCGCACGGGCCCCGCCGTCCGGCGCAGCGTGCTGGGCACCAAGCTCCTGCAGCTCGCCGTCCCCGGCGTCGCGGACGTCTACCAGGGCTCCGAGATCACCCAGACCTCCCTGGTCGACCCGGACAACCGCCGCCCGGTGGATCTCGCCGACCTCGCGGCCACCCTGTCCGAGCTGGACGCGGGCCGGGCGCCGTCGGGCCTGGACGAGGAGAAGCTGCTGCTCACCGCCGCGGCCCTGCGGCTGCGGCGGACGCATCCCGAGGCCTTCGTCGGGGCCGGTGCGGGCTACGAGCCGCTGCCGACCACCACCGGCCACGCCGTCGCCCTCGCCCGCACGGACGCCGGCGGCCCGCGGGTGGTCGCGGTGGCCACGCGCCTCATGGCCGACCCGGCACCCGCCCGCGCCCACGCCGACGCGACCGTCGTCCTGCCCGACGGGACGTGGCGCGACGTGCTGACCTCCGCCACCCACGACGGCGGGCCCGCCCGCCTCGGCGACCTTCTGGCCACCTATCCCGTGGCCCTGCTGGAGCGCGCATGAGCACCGAGACGCCGCGGGTCTGGGCACCCGCCGCCACCGCCGTCGACCTCGTCCTGCCCGGCGCAAGGGCGGCGTCCCGCCTGCCCATGACCGCCGAGCGGGGCGGCTGGTGGGCCGCGCCGTCGCCGCTTCCGCCGGGCACCGACTACGCCTTCTCCCTCGACGGCGGCCCGCCGCTGCCCGACCCGCGCAGCCCGTGGCAGCCCCATGGGGTCCACGGCCCCTCCCGGACCTTCGACACCGGCGCGCACGTGTGGTCCGACGGCGGCTGGGCGGGCCGCTCAGTGCTCGGCGCCGTCGTCTACGAGCTCCACGTCGGCACCTTCACCCCCGAGGGCACCCTGGACGCCGCGGCCGGGCGGCTCGACCACCTCGCCGCGCTCGGCGTGGACATGGTCGAGCTCATGCCGGTCGCCGCGTTCCCCGGGGCCCACGGCTGGGGCTACGACGGCGTCGCGCTGTACGCCGTGCACGAACCATACGGCGGACCCGCGGCGCTGCAGCGCTTCGTCGACGCCGCCCACGCGCGGGGCATCGCCGTGTGCCTCGACGTCGTCTACAACCACCTCGGCCCCTCGGGGAACTACCTCGGCGCCTACGGGCCCTACTTCACCGAGCGGCACCAGACGCCCTGGGGCTCCGCGGTCAACCTCGACGGCGACGACGCGGCGGAGGTCCGGGCGTACGTGGTCGGCAACGCGCTGCGGTGGCTGCGCGACTTCCGTCTCGACGCCCTGCGGCTCGACGCCGTGCACGCGCTCGTGGACGACTCGCCGCGGCATGTCCTGGCCGAGCTCTCCGACGCGGTCGCCGAGCTCGAGGCGGAGGTGGGCCGGCCGCTCGCCCTGATCGCCGAGTCCGACCTCAACGACGCCCGGATGGTGACCCCGACGGCCGAGGGCGGGCTCGGGATGACGGCCCAGTGGGACGACGACCTCCACCACGCCCTGCACGCGCTCCTCACCGGGGAGCGGCAGGGCTACTACGCCGACTTCGGCGCCGCCGCCACCCTCGCGAAGGCCCTCACCGAGGTCTTCGTCCACGACGGTGAGTACTCGACCTTCCGCGGGCGGGTCTGGGGCGCACCCGTCCCGCCGGAGACCGACGGGCGCCGGTTCGTCGTCTTCTCCCAGGACCACGACCAGGTGGGCAACCGCGCGCTGGGCGACCGGCCGAGCCGCACCCTGTCCCCCGGCCAGCTCGCCGTCAGCGCCGCGCTCGTGCTGCTCGGCCCGGGCACCCCCATGCTGTTCATGGGCGAGGAGTGGGGGGCGACCACGCCGTTCCAGTACTTCACCGACCACGAGGAGCCCGAGCTGGCCCGCGCCATCCAGGAGGGGCGTGCGCGGGAATTCGGTACCCACGGCTGGGCCGAGCTGTACGGGCACGACATCGAGGTGCCGGACCCGCAGTCCCCCGCGACCGTCGAGGCGTCCCGGCTAGACTGGGCCGAGCCGGCCCGCCCCGGCCACGACCGGCTCCTGGAGTTCTACACCGCCCTGGTCCGGCTGCGGCACGACGAGCCCGACATCGCCTCCGGCGACCGCACCAGGACCACGGTGAGGCTGGCCGACGACGACAGCTGGCTCGTGCTCGGTCGCGGCGGGATCGACGTCGTGCTCAATCTCGGCAGCTCCGCGACCCGGGTCCCGCTGCGGGACGGCGCGACGGACGCCGACGTGCTGCTCGCGTGGGAACCGGTGACCGTGCGTGGTGAGACCGGCGGAGCAGGGGTCGAGCTGCCGGCGCACGGCGTGGCCGTCCTCCGCCCGAGCTCGCGGTGATGTCGCTCCCCCGGCGGTGACCCTCACCGAGCCCGACCCAGCCATGTGGTAGGACGTCACCCATGACTGATCGTGACAGGGAAGGCACGGCGCCGAAGCTGCTCTCGGGCGGCAACCCGCAGATCCCCAAGGGTGAGGGTGACGCGCCGGTGCAGGACTACATCGCGGCCATGCCCGGGTGGAAGCGAGCCGTCGGGCAACGCCTCGACGACCTCGTCGTGCGCACGGTCCCCGACGTGCACAAGGCCGTGAGGTGGAACCAGCCGTTCTACGGCAAGGACGAGGGCTGGTTCCTGTCGTTCCGGTGCTACACGAACTACGTCCAGGTGCAGTTCTTCAGAGGGACCTCGCTCGATCCCATGCCTCCCAAGGAGTCCAGGCACGACGAGGTGCGCTACCTCGACATCCACGAGGCCGAGGACCTGGACGAGGACCGCCTCCGGTCATGGGTGGAGCAGGCCAGCAGACTTCCCGGCGAGAAGATGTGACGCAGCCGGCAGGCACGGTGACGGCGAGGAGGGCGTGAAGTCAGTCGTAGTAGACGCCGATGCGGCGCCCGCCGACGATCTCGACGGCCACGTCCATGTCGTAGATGGCGCGCAGCTGCTCGGTGGTGATGACCTCGTCGGCGCCGCCCTGGCAGAGCACGCGCCCGTCCTTCATCGCGACGATGTGGTCCGAGTAGCAGGAGGCGAAGTTGATGTCGTGCACGACCAGGACGACCGTCTTGCCGAGCTCGTCCGCGGTGCGCCGCAGCAGCTTCATCATGGCCACGGAGTGCTTCATGTCCAGGTTGTTCAGCGGCTCGTCGAGGAGCACGTAGTCGGTGTCCTGGCACAGCACCATGGCCACGAACGCGCGCTGGCGCTGCCCGCCGGAGAGCTCGTCGAGGTACCGCGAGGCGTACGGCCCCAGGTCGAGGTAGTCCATGGCGGCGGAGATGTGCCGGCGGTCCTCGATGGTCAGCCGTCCCTTGGAGTGCGGGTAGCGGCCGAACGCGACGAGGTCCTGCACGGTCAGCCGCACGGCGAGGTGGTTGTCCTGCCTCAGGATGGACATGCGCCGGGCGAGCTCCTCGCTCGGGGTTCGTGAGACGTCGAGCCCGTCGATGCTCACCGTGCCGCCGTCCATCTCGAGCAGGCGGGAGATCATCGACAGCACGGTCGACTTCCCCGCGCCGTTGGCGCCGATGATGGAGGTGACCCCGCCCGGGCTGAGGGCGAGGTCGACGCCGTCGACGACGACGGTGGAGCCGTAGCGCTTGGTCAGGTTCTCCGTGACTATCATCGACGTCCTCCCCGCACGAGCAGCATGATGAACACGATTCCTCCGACGAACTCGACGATGACGCTGAGCACCGTGTCCAGGCCGAACACGTGCTCGAGGATGGTCTGGCCGCCCACCAGGGTGATCACGGCGAGCAGCGACGCCGCCGGCAGCACGTAGGCGTGACGATGGGTGCCGGCCACCAGGTAGGCGAGGTTGGCCACCAGCAGCCCGAAGAACGTGATGGGGCCGACCAGGGCGGTGGAGACGGAGACCAGCAGCGCGCACACCACCAGCACGGCCATCGTGCTGCGGTGGTGGTCCAGACCCAGCGTCACCGCGTTCGCCCGGCCCAGCGCCAGCACGTCCAGCTCGCGCCGACGGCCCCACACCCAGGCCGACGCGGCCGCCACGACCGCCGTGCACACGGCGAGCAGCACCGGGTCGACGGCGTTGAACGAGGCGAAGAGCCGGTCCTGCACGATGAGGTACTCGTTCGGGTCGATGACCCGCTGCATGAACGTCGCGAGCGAGCGGAACAGCACGCCGAAGACGATCCCGACGAGCACGACGAGGTACAGGCTGCGCCGCGCCCCGCCGAAGACCCAGCGGAAGAGCAGGATCGAGAACACCAGCATCGCGGCGACCTCGACGGCGAAGCGCAGCGGCGGGGCCAGGCCGTTGACCGTCGTCGCCCCGAGGAAGAAGACCGCGCCGGTCTGGATCAGGGCGTAGAGCGCGTCGAACCCCATGATCGACGGCGTGAGGATCCGGTTCTCGGTGACCGTCTGGAACAGGACCGTGGAGACGGCGATCGCGACGGCGACGAGCGCCATGGTCGCCAGCCGCTCGGCCCGCATGGGGACGAGCAGGGCGAGCGCGTCGAGCGCGCCCCCCACGAGGAAGCCGAGGACGACGACGGCGGCCGCGGCTCCCAGCAGCGCCAGGCGCAGCCGGGGCCGGGGCACCCGCCGCGCGGCGGCGGTCGTCGTGGTCGGGTCAGCGAGCACCGGAGGGCCTCCTCAGGAGCAGGTAGAGGAAGAGGGCGGCACCGACGATGCCCACGACGATCCCGATCGGCACCTCGGCGGGGTGGATGACCACGCGGCCCACGATGTCGCAGACGAGCACGAACCCGGCGCCCAGCAGCGCGACCCAGGGCAGCGACCGCCGCAGATAGTCGCCCATCGCGAGGGAGACGACGTTGGGCACCACGAGGCCGAGGAACGGCAGTCCCCCCACGACGACCACGACGACGGCGCTGGTCACGGCGACGATCGCGAGCCCGAGGGCGAGGACCCGCCGGTAGTTCAGCCCGAGGTTGGTGGTGAACTCCTCCCCCAGACCCGCCACGGTGAAGCGGTTGGCCGCGAGGTAGGCGACGACGGCGCAGCCTGCGACGATCCAGAGCATCTCGTAGCGCCCGCGCACCACGCCGGAGAAGTCGCCGGTCATCCAGCTCGACAGCGTGTGCAGCAGGTCGTTGCGGTAGGCGAGGAAGGTCGAGAGCGCCCCGACGACGCCCGCGAGCATCATCCCGACCAGCGGGACGACGACGACCGAGCGCAGCTGGATCCGCCGCAGGATCGCCAGGAACAGTGCGGTGCCCGCGAGGGCGAAGACCGCGGCGACGCCCATCTTGCCGACCAGCGGCATGCCGGGGACGAGCAGGGTCACGACGAGCAGCCCGAGCCCGGCGGACTCGGTCGTGCCGGCCGTGGAGGGCTCGACGAACTTGTTGCGCACCAGCAGCTGCATGACGAGCCCGACGATCGCCATCGCGGACCCCGCGAGCAGGATCGAGACGGTGCGCGGGACCCGGGACGCGAGCAGAGTCTGGCGCTGGGCGTCGTCGAGCTCCCCGGAGAGCACGTCGCGCACGGACAGGTCCGAGACGCCGACGAACAGCGAGACGCCCGCGAGGGCGAGGACGACGGCCAGGCCGCCGAGCAGGGCTAGTCGCTGCCTGCCCACGCCGGGGCGGTGCCCGGGGTCGGCCCCCCGTGCTGCGGCGAGGGGGTGCGGGCCAGGGCGGGTCGCCGTCGCGGTGGCGGCGCCCCGTCCGTGCCCCGGGTCCGCCGTCGTCACCGCGCCAGCGCCGTCCCGATCTCGTCCAGCATGGCGGGCACGTTGCTCAGGCCGTGCATGACGACGTACCAGCGCTCGCCGTCGAGGTAGACGACCTGGTCCTGCTGCCAGGCCGTGGTGGAGGTGACCAGCTCGTTGTCCAGCACCTGCTGGGCCGCCTGGCCGCTGGCCTCGCCGATGGCGGCGTCGCGGTCGACGACGAACATCCAGTCGGGGTTCACGTCGCGGATCAGCTCGAAGGAGACGGCCTCGCCGTGGTCGGCGGCCTGGACGCCGGTGTCGGCCTCCGTCACGCCCAGCTCGGAGTAGATCAGTCCGAAGCGGGAGTCGGCCCCGTTGAGGGTGACCTCGCCGCCGGAGGTCATCAGCACCATGCCGGAGCCGGCCGCCTCGCCCACGGGCCGGATCTCCTCGACCTTGGCCTCGATGTCCGCCAGGGCGGCCTCGACCTCCGCCTCCTTGCCGAAGATCTCGCCCACCATCGTGGCGCTCTCGCCGAAGTTCGCGAGGTAGTCACCGCTCCACTCGAAGGTCGCGTCGACGGTCGGGAAGCTCTCCGCCAGCTCGGGGTAGGCGGCCGCCGAGCGGAAGCCGACGATGACGAGGTCCGGGTCGAGGCGGGCGAGCGCCTCGTAGTCCGGCTCCTGCAGGGTGCCGACGTCGATGTACTCGTCGGACTCGTACTCGCTCAGGAACGACGGAACGTTCGCCTTGGGCAGGCCCACGACGTCCACCCCGAGGGTGTCGAGGGTGTCGAGGACCCCCATGTCGAGGACGACTACGCGCTGCGGGTCGGCCGGGACCACGGTGCTGCCCTGCGCGTGCTCGACCGTGACCGTCCCGGCGTCGCCGGCGGTGCTGCCGGTGGCGTCGTCGGCGGTGGACGCGGAGCAGGCCGCGAGGGCGGTGGCCAGGGCGAGGGTGCCGACGGCCACGACGGCCCGGCGCGAGGTGCTGCTCACGTGTTCTCCTGAGGAAGGGTTACCTAACGAAGGAGACCCTAACTCAGATATACGCAACAAACACGTTCCGTTAATCACACGCGGGGCTCGACCCAGCCGATGCCCTCATCGCTCACCACCGGCGGTCAGGATCTGGAGCTGGTCCGCGAGGTCCTGCCGGAGCTGTCTGCGGGACTCGGCGTCCTCGCGCGTCAACGGGCTGTCCGGGATCCAGGTCTCGCCCTCGATCACCAGCCGGACGTCCTCTCCGTCTCCCAGCTCCCCGCGCACGCCGCACCGGCCCTCGGCCCTCGGGTGGCGTGCCTCGCCGAGCGTGACCGACCAGTGTGGGGTCTCGCCGAGAAGAAGGAAGAGGTGCCACTCGTTCACGGGGCCGCGAACGAGGACGTAGTCCCACTCGCTCGTCACGGGCTCGTCGGCCACGTCGCGCCAGCCACGCCACACCTGCAGGGTCAGGTGGACCTTGCGGAGCACCATCACGACGGCGGCCGCCAGGATCGCGGCGCGCAGCAGGCCGGGCATGTCGTCCGGCAGCACTGCGAGGGCGACCGCCGGGAGCGCGAACCACCAGACCGGGGACCGTGCGGCGTCAGCCACCACCTGCCGTCCCGTCGGTGCCGGTGGAGCGCGGTGAGCCTCGTCGGCCCAGCCCTCCAGCGTGCTGACGCGCCGGGCGAGCTCGCGGAAGGTCATCGCCCGGATCTGCGCGGGGCTGACACCCGCCTGCTGGTGAGCCTCCGGCCGCATGGCCCGGAGCCGCCTCTGCGACGCGCGCGCACGGCCCACGCCGGTGCCGAGCCCGGCCGCGAGCAGCGCGACGGCGCCACCAGCCGTCACGACGCTGAGGGCCTTGTATGCGCCCGGAGAGTCCGTGGCCTCGACAACGGCGACCGCCGCGAGGTCGTCGCGCCCGGTCCACCACATCGCCTGGAGCACCAGGGCGGCGGCCAGGGCGACCCCACCGGCGACGACGACCGGGCGCGGGACGGCGGCCCGCAGCACCTGGAGGCGCCCCGCCCGTGCGGCGGGCCCCTGGACGAGCGCCTCGTACGCCGGCTCCCACGCCTCCGGGGGGCCGACGAAGACGGGGCTGCCGGACTCGTCCACGAAGCCGCGAAGCTCGCACCACCGCACCGGGTTGTCGTCGAGCTGGCCGCGACGCACCGTCGACGCCGCCACCTCCGCCCTGTCCAGCACGACGGACACCGACCGCCCGTGGATGCGCACATCCTCGCCGTCCCGGACGGCCCGGCCCCGGCGCAGCCCGTCCGCCAGCACCACCACCGGGACAGGGACCCGTCGACCGGCGCGAGCACGCGCCAGAGCGCGCGTGTCTGCGCGGTCCCGGACGACGTCGAAACAGGTGGTGACGACGTACAGCACCACGAAGACGAAGGGGGCGGTCAACGCCAGCTCCAGCACCACGGCCGGATCGTAGGAGCACACGCCGGCCGGTGGCAGGAGAATCGGACGGCTTCAGGATCACAATGGCATATCGGTCCAGCGGCCGCCGGCGTCCGTGACGGCTCAGCGCGGGTAGTACCGGGCGAACTTGCGGAACTGGTTGAGCTGGGCGGCGGCGATGTTCGCCCAGCGCCGCGGGTTCCGCTCGGCGCGGTACATCAGCGGGTTCGTCGCCCTCCCGGCCCGGGCCAGCCGGCGCGCCAGGGCGGCGTCCGCGCGGCTGACGTACCGGCGCACCAGGGGCAGCGGCACCACGTGGAAGAGGTGCTCGGCGGAGCTCACCAGCGGCTCGGCCGGCCGGCCGTCCACGAAGGCCTCGACGTACATGCGCGAGATGTCGTGACCGGAGGCCGTCACGGCGTACCCGCTGCGCCCCACCCGGGGGTTGACCTCGAGGAATCGGTAGACGCCGTCGCGCGGGTCGCGCTTGAGGTCGACGTTGGCGAAGCCGCGCCATCCCACGTGCTCGAGCAGCCGGCGGGCCTGGTCCACCGCCTCGGCGTTGACGCCCGTCACCTGCGCGACGGAGTTCCCCAGGGCCCCCGGGGTGTGCTCCTCGAGCAGCACCCGGCCGAACTGCGCGAAGCGCCACACCCCGTCGGCGTCGAAGAACAGGTTCACGGCGGCCATCTCGGCGTCGCCGCCCGGCACGAGCTCCTGGACCAGGAGGTCCCCGCCGAAGCCGCCCGCGGCGATCCTGGCCAGCACCTGCCCGAGCTCCGCGACGTCGTCGGCACGGTCGACCTTCTTCTTCCCGACGAAGTCCACGGCGTGGTACGCCGTCGTCGACGCCGCCTTGACCACGACCGGGAAGGTGAGCCCGGCCGCGGCGGCCGGGCCGTCCGCCGCCCGCAGGACCACCGTCGCGGGCACCGGGATGCCGAGCTGCTCGCACAGGGCGGTGAAGGTGCCCTTGTCCGTCACCTGCGCCATGGCCTCGGACCCGGCGTAGGGGACGACGACGCCGGGGAGCCGGTCCCGGTGGGTCACGAGGGCGTCCACGAGCCAGTCCGCGCTGCCCAGGACGAGGTGGGTCGTCCCCGGCTCCTCCGCGACGACGTCGCGGACCGAGGCCACGAGAAGGTCGGGGTCGGACAGGCCGGTCACGACGCGGTGGTCGACGGCGACCGACCCGGTCACCGCCCAGGTGGCCACCCCGGCGAGGACGACCGAACGCACCCCGTAGGTCTCGTGGAAGGTGCGGGCGGTGGCGTAGGCGCCGATGTCGCCGCCGAGGATGATGGGACGGACGGGGGTGGCGCGGTCGGCCAAAGCTGCTCCAAAAGGTGTGCGGACCCGGCGAGCATAGTGCCGCCCGGCGCGTCGGGCGCGGCCTGCCCCCGCGACCGCGCGCGGCGGCCTAGCCTGAGGGCGTGACCGGTGACGAGGCGGTGGCACCGCCCGACTTCGAGACCGCGCTGCTGAGCCTGCGGGGTCATCGGTTGCGCCCGGAGCTGCACCTCGAGGAGGTCCCGGCCCCCACCCGGATCGCGCCCTACGCCCTCGCGCTGACCGGGGAGGTCAATGCCGCCCCGCGCACGATGGACCCGGACGCCATGCTGGGGCACGGCCGCTTCGTCGTGCTCCACGACCCCGCCGGCCAGGAGGCCTGGCACGGCACCTTCCGCGTGATCGTGCTGGCCAAGGCCAGGCTCGAGGAGGAGCTCGGCGCCGACCCGCTGCTCGGCGAGGTCGGCTGGACCTGGCTGACGGACGCCCTGACGGAGGCGGGCGCGGGCTACCACCATCTCTCGGGCACCGTGACCCGGGTCCTGTCGGAGACGTTCGGCGGGCTGGAGCTGCGCGGCGGCGAGGTGGAGATCGAGGTCCGCGCCTCCTGGACGCCGACGACGCCCGACCTCGGCCCCCACCTGCGGGCCTGGGCCGCGCTGACCTGCCAGGCCGCGGGCCTCGAGCCGCTGCCCGAGAACGTCACCTCGCTCAACCGGCGGCACTGAACGGCGCCCCGCCCGGCGCGCAGCACCCGGCGAGCTGACCGGCGTCCCGCCCGGTGCGCAGCGCCCGGCGTCCCGCCCGGCGTCCCGCCCGGTGTGCAGCCCCGGCCGCGCGCCGCGGGCGCGCAACGCCCCCGCCGTCGTACCGTTGACGCCGTGCCTGACACCATCGACGCCAGCGACCACCTCGTCACCGGGCTCTCCCCCGGCGAGGACGGTGTCGCGACGGCGGAGGCACCGGCGACCGTGCCGCTGACCGAGCCTGCCGAGGGCGTGCCCCCGGTGACCGCCACGCCGGAGGCGCTGGCCGAGACGACGGCGCGGCTGGCGGCGGTGAACGGCCCCCTCGCCGTCGACGCCGAGCGTGCCTCCGGCTTCCGGTACGGGCAGAGCGCCTACCTCGTCCAGCTGCGCCGCCCGGGCGCCGGAACCGTCCTGCTGGATCCCACCGTGCTGCCCGACCTCGGCGAGCTCGCCGCCGTCGTCAACCCGGCCGAGTGGGTGCTGCACGCGGCGGACCAGGACCTGCCGTGCCTGCGCGAGCTCGGGCTGAGCCCGGCGGCGCTCTTCGACACCGAGCTCGCCTCGCGCCTGCTCGGCCGGGCCCACGTGGGGCTCGCCGCCGTCGTCGCGGAGAACCTCGGCTACGCGCTGGCCAAGGAGCACTCCGCCGCCGACTGGTCCACGCGGCCGCTGCCGGAGTCCTGGCTGCGCTACGCGGCCCTCGACGTCGAGCTCCTCGTCGAGCTGCGCGCGGTCCTGTCGACGCAGCTCGACGAGGCGGGCAAGCTCGGCTGGGCGCTGGAGGAGTTCGAGCACGTGCGCACCGCGGCCCCGGCCGCCCCCCGGGTCGACCCGTGGCGCCGGACCTCCGGCCTGCAGGCCGTGCGGGACCTGCGCGGCCTGGCGGTCGCGCGCGAGCTGTGGGAGGCGCGGGAGGAGCTCGCCCGCCGGCGGGACCGCGCGCCCGGCCGCGTGCTGCCCGCGGCGGCCATCGTCGCGGCGGCCGTGGCGAAGCCGCGGTCCCTGGACGAGCTGACCCGCCTGAAGGAGTTCTCCGGCAAGGGGACCCGCCGGCACGCGCCGTACTGGTTCGCGGCGGTCGCGCGCGCGCTCGCGCTCCCCGAGTCCGAGCTGCCCGCCCGGCGGGCCGAGTCTGTGCCGGGACAGCTGCCCGCCCCGCGATCGTGGCCGGACAAGAACCCCGACGCCGCGGTCCGGCTCGACGCCGTGCGCACCAGCGTGCGCGCGCTCGCGGAGCAGCTGCACCTCCCTCAGGAGAACCTCCTCTCCCCCGCCGTCCAGCGCCAACTCGCGTGGGAGGTCAAGCCCCGGCCCAGCATCGGGCAGGTCACCGACCGGCTGAGCGCCCTCGGCGCCCGCCCGTGGCAGGTGGCGCAGGTCGCCGAGCCGCTCACCAAGGCCCTGCGCACCGCCTGACGGCGCGGGTGCGGTCCCCGCCCGGACAGCTCGGACGGCGCGGGTCCGGAGCACCGGACCGGTTCTCTCGGATAGGGTCTGCGGAAGTACCCGATACCGACAGTGCCGTCTATCTGGAGAGCGCCGTGACCACCACCTCCCCGTCGTACACCGAGCGCGTCACCGTCGTGCGAGCCGCGGACGTCGCGGTCCCCGACCTCGGGGTCGTCCTCGTGCTCACCCTCGCACCGGAGGACGGCGGCGAACGCCCCTGCACGCTCGGTCCGGCGGGCCTGGCGCACCTCCAGCGCGCCGTCGACGACGCCGGGCGGCGGGCCGCTGCGGGCGAGATCGGCGCCGTCGTCCTCACCGGGACCGGTCGCACGTTCCTCGCCGGTGCCGACCTCCACCTCATCCGCGCGGCCACCGGGTCCGCCGAGGTCCGCGAGCTCGCCGAGGCGGGCCACCGCGTGGTCGGTGCGCTGGCCGACCTGCCGGTGCCCACGCTCGCGTACCTCAACGGCGCGGCCCTCGGGGGCGGTCTGGAGCTGGCGCTGGCCTGCGACTACCGGGCCTCCGACCCCGCGGTGCGCGCGATCGGCCTGCCGGAGACCCACCTCGGGCTCCTGCCTGGCTGGGGCGGCTGCACCACGCTGCCGCGGCTCATCGGCCCCGACGCGGCGCTGACCGTCATCGTCGACAACCCCGCCCGCGGCAACCGCACGCTCCGCCCGGCCGACGCCCTGCGCGCCGGCATCCTCGACGTCGTGCTGCCCGCGGCGGACGGTCCCGCCGACGCGCTGGCGCCGGCGCTGGCCTGGCTGCGTTCCGTGGTCGCCGGCGAGGTGGCCCCGACCCGGCGGGGGCAGCTGTCCGAGGAGGGGTGGGCGACGGCGGTCCAGGCACGCCGCCCGCTCGCCGAGGCCCGCGCCGCCGGCGGGGCGCCCGCGGCGCTGCGCGCGCTCGAGACCGTCGCGGCGGCCCGCACGCTGCCGCGCGCCGAGGCCTTCGCGCTCGAGGACGACGCGCTCGTCGACCTGGTGATGAGCGACCAGCTGCGCGCCGGGCTCTACGCGTTCGACCTGCTGACGCGGCGCGCGAAGAACCCGGCCGGGCGTCCCGTGGACGTGGAGCCCCGGACGATCCGCTCGGTCGGCGTCGCCGGCGCCGGGCTCATGGCCGGCCAGCTGGCCCTGCTGCTCGCCCGGTCCCTGCGGGTGCCGGTGACCATGCGCGACCTCGACGACGCGCGGGCCCAGAAGGGCCTGGCGGCCGTGCACGCCCAGATCGACCGTGAGGTCGCCCGGGGCAGCCTCGCGGGCGACGACGCCGAGCGGCTGCGCCCGCTGCTGCGCGCCACCGCCGACCTGGCCGACCTCGCCGACGCCGACCTCGTGATCGAGGCGGTCTTCGAGGAGATGGAGGTCAAGCAGCGCGTCCTCGCCGAGCTCGAGGACGTCGTCGCGCCGACCACCGTGCTGGCGACGAACACCTCGGCGTTGTCGGTCTCGACCATGGCAGAGCACCTGCGCCACCCCGAGCGGGTGGTCGGCCTGCACTTCTTCAACCCCGTCGCGGTGATGCCCCTGGTCGAGGTGGTGCGGGCCGGGCGCACGGACGAGACCACGTACGCCACCGCGTTCGCCGTCGCGCAGGCCTGCCGCAAGACCGCGGTCGCCGTCGCCGACGCACCCGGCTTCGTGGTCAACCGCCTGCTGATCCGCCTCCTGGGCGAGGTGCTCGGGGCGCTGGAGGAGGGCACCTCGGTCCGCGACGCCGACGCGGCCCTGCGGCCCATGGGCCTGCCGATGGGGCCGTTCCAGCTCCTGCAGCTCGTGGGACCGGCGGTCGCCCTGCACGTGCTGAAGTCGCTGCGCCACGACCTCGGGGAGCGCTACCCGGAGTCGCCCGGCCTGGCCGCCGTCGTCGAGTCCGGCCGCAGCCTCGTCCTCGGCGAGGGCCGGCCGAGCGCCACGTCGCCGGTGGACGTCACGGTGGGTGAGCTGTTCGGGTCCCGCCGGACGGCGCAACCCCTGGAGGCGGACGGACTGCTCGACCGGGTCCGCCGCGCCCTGGCGGAGGAGACCGCGCTCCTCCTCGCCGAGGGCGTCGCCCGGGACGCGCAGGACGTCGACCTGGCGATGATCCTGGGCGCCGGCTGGCCGCTGCACCTCGGCGGCATCACCCCGTACCTGGACCGGACCGGCGCGGCCGAGGCCGTGACCGGCTCACGGTTCCACGAGCCGGGCGTGGCGAGCCTGCCGCGGGACGCTCAGTAGACCGTGAGCCCGCGGTCCCGGAACTGGTCCCGCACCCGCTCGACCAGCGCCGCGTCGGGCGCGGGGGTGTCCCCGAGCTCGTAGGTCATGCCGAGCCGGTCCCACTTGTCCCGCCCCATCTGGTGGAACGGCAGGACCTCGACCCGCTGCACGGTGGGAAGGGTGGCCACGTGGTCGGCCACCGCCGCGACGTTCTCGGGCGCGTCGGTCAGCCCGGGCACGAGCACGAAGCGGATCCACATCGCGTTCCCCCGGTCCGCGAGGCGCCGGGAGAACTCGAGGGTCGGCCCGAGCTCGCGGCCCGTGGTGCGGCGGTACGTCCCGGGCAGCCCGGACTTGATGTCGAGGAGGACGAGGTCGACGTCGTCCAGGAGGGCGTCCGACGCGTGGGTGCCGAGGAAGCCGGAGGTGTCGATGGTGGTGTGCACCCCCAGCTCCCGGGCGCCGCGGAGGAGGCGGCCCAGGAACGCGGGCTGCATGAGCGGCTCCCCGCCGGAGACGGTCAGCCCGCCGCCGGTGGCCCGGAAGACGGGCAGGTATCGCCGCACCCGCGCCAGGAGCGTGTCGACGGCGACCGGCTCGCCGTCCTTCATCTTCAGCGTGTCGGGGTTGTGGCAGTACAGGCAGCGCAGCGGGCAGCCGGCGAGGAAGACGGTGAGCCGGGTGCCCGGGCCGTCCACCGCGGTGACGAGCTCCCAGGAGTGCATGGAGCCGATCTCCCCGGCCCGCACCGCGGCGACGTGCTCGGCGTGGGTCATCTCCGGGGCGACGTCGATCCCGGCCGTGCCCGCGGCCCGGCGCAGACGGGGGACGTTGTCCTCCGGAACCGGCTCGTAGAAGCCGTTGATGCCGTCGGGGGCGACGACGCCGGTGGCGGGTGCGCCCGGGGTGGCGGTCATCGTTCCTCCTGGTGGCTGGCGGGCCGGCGGTGCGTCGGGACGGGGTGGTCGGGCGGGCGGGGTGGTCGGCGGGTGGCTCCCCGCCCGACGGTCAGGCCCGGGCGGGGAGCCGACGGATCACAGCGTGCCGTGGAAGGTGCGGGAGATGACGTCGAGCTGCTGCTCGCGTGTCAGCCGCACGAAGTTCACGGCGTAGCCGGAGACCCGGATGGTCAGCTGCGGGTACTTCTCGGGGTTCTCCATGGCGTCGTAGAGGGTGTCCCGGTTCAGGACGTTGACGTTCATGTGGTAGCCCGCGGAGCCCGTGTACGCGTCGAGGAGACCGACGAGGTTGGTGGCCTGCTCGTCGGCGGTCCGGCCCAGGCCCGACGGGACGACGGTGTTGGTCAGGGAGATCCCGTCCTGCGCCTCGTCGTAGGGCAGCTTCGCCACCGAGAGGGCGGAGGCGAGCATCCCGTGGGTGTCGCGGCCGTTCATCGGGTTGGCGCCGGGGGCGAACGGCTCGCCGGAGCGGCGCCCGTCCGGGGTGTTGCCGGTGTGCTTGCCGTAGACGACGTTGGAGGTGATCGTCAGGACGGACTGGGTGTGGACGGCGTCGCGGTAGGTGGGCAGGGCCCGGATCTTGGCCATGAACCGCTCGACGAGGGTCACCGCGATGGAGTCCACGCGGTCGTCGTCGTTGCCGAACATCGGGAAGTCGCCCTCGATGAGGTAGTCGACGACGAGGCCGTCCTCGTTGCGCACGGGGCGCACCGTGGCGTACCGGATGGCGGACAGGGAGTCCGCCGCCACGGAGAGCCCGGCGATGCCGCAGGCCATGGTGCGCAGCACGTCCTTGTCGTGCAGCGCCATCTCCAGGCGCTCGTAGGCGTACTTGTCGTGCATGTAGTGGATGCAGTTCAGGGCGTCGACGTAGGTCGCGGCCAGCCAGTCCAGGAGCACGTCGTAGCGGCCCAGGACGTCGTCGTAGTCGAGGACGTCGCCGCTGACCGGCTCGGTCACGGGGCCGACCTGCGCGCCGCTGTTCTCGTCCCGCCCGCCGTTGACGGCGTACAGCAGGGCCTTGGCGAGGTTGACCCGAGCGCCGAAGAACTGCATCTGCTTGCCCACGGCCATCGGCGAGACGCAGCAGGCGATCGCCGAGTCGTCGCCCCACGCGGCGCTGATCTGGGCGTCGGACTCGTACTGGATGGCGGAGGTGTCGATGGAGACCTGCGCGCAGAACTTCTTGAAGCCCTCCGGCAGGTGCTCGCTCCACAGCACCGTAAGGTTCGGCTCGGGGGCCGGGCCCAGGTTGTACAGGGTCTGGAGCATGCGGAAGGAGTTCTTCGTCACGAGCGTGCGACCGTCCTGGCCCATGCCGCCGATGGACTCGGTGACCCACGTGGGGTCCCCGGAGAACAGCTCGTCGTACTCGGGGGTGCGCAGGAAGCGCACGATGCGCAGCTTGATGACGAAGTCGTCGATCAGCTCCTGCGCCTCGGACTCCGTGAGCACGCCGTCGGCGAGGTCCCGCTGCACGTAGACGTCGAGGAAGGTCGAGGTGCGGCCGAGGGACATGGCCGCGCCGTTCTGCTCCTTCACGGCGCCGAGGTAGGCGAAGTAGAGCCACTGGATCGCCTCGCGGGCCGTGGCGGCGGGGCGGGAGATGTCGTAGCCGTACGAGGCGGCCATCTCCTTGAGCTCGCCGAGCGCGCGGATCTGCTCGGAGTTCTCCTCGCGGTCGCGGATGACGTCCTCGACGGAGCGTTGGGTGTCGAGCTCGGCCCGCTCGGCCTTCTTGCCGGCGATGAGCGCGTCGACGCCGTAGAGCGCGACCCGGCGGTAGTCGCCGATGATGCGGCCGCGGCCGTAGGCGTCGGGCAGGCCGGTGATGATGTGGGCGCTGCGGGCCTTGCGCACGTCGGGCGGGTAGACGTCGAAGACGCCGGCGTTGTGGGTCTTGCGGTACTTGGTGAAGATCTCCTTCACCACCGGGTCGACCTCGTAGCCGTAGGTCTTCAGCGAGGTCTCCACCATGCGCCAGCCGCCGTAGGGCATGATCGCGCGCTTGAGGGGGGCGTCGGTCTGCAGGCCGACGATCAGCTCGTCCTTGCGGTCGATGTAGCCCGGGGCGTGGGCGGTGATGCCCGCGGGGGTCGAGGGGTCGACGTCGTGGACGCCCTTGGCGCGCTCCTCGGGGAACATCGCGGACAGGACGTCCCAGATGTGCGTGGTGCGCGCGGTGGGCCCGGCGAGGAAGCCGGCGTCACCGGTGTACGGGGTGTAGTTGCGCTGGATGAAGTCCCGGACGTCGATCGCGCTGCGCCAGGGCCCGTCGGCGAAGCCCCGCCACGGCTCTGCCGGTACCTCGGACATCCCGGCCTGGTGGACGGTCGTGGTGGCCATGTTCCTGCCTCCTCGTGCGGGCCGACAACCCTTGCGGCCCCTCGGGAACCACGCTATGAACCGGGCGGATCGGACAGGTGGGACCTACGACCGGACCGGTGTATGGGCCTGCTCACAGGCGCTTCCCCGGGGGTGAGGCGCCCCACGTCCGCCGCCGCCGTCCTCACGGCCGGGCGCGCGGCAGAAGCGCTCAGCCGGCCGGGCGCTCCACGGACCGGTTCTCCGCCGCACCGGCCGCGCCGGTCAGGGCGGCGACGGCGGAGGCGGTCTCCCGGGCGATGTCCTGGCCCCGCAGGTGGAACTGCTCGACGAGCTGCGCCCGGGACGCGTGGTCGAGGAAGGCGTGCGGGACGCCGTGGCTGCGGACCGGGACGTCGGTTCCCGCCGCGGCCAGCGCGTCGCGCAGGGCCGAGCCGACGCCGTTGGTGGCGAGGCCGTCCTCGATCGTGACCACCAGGTCGTGCTGGCGGGACAGGCCGAGCAGGTCGTCGCTGACGGGCAGTACCCAGCGCGGGTCGACGACGGTCGAGCCGATCCCCTGCGCGTCCAGGGCGGCGCCGACCTCGACCGCGGTGTGGGCCATGACGCCGACCCCGACGACGAGCACCCGGGGGACGCCGCCGTGACGGGCGAGGACGTCCACGCTCCCCTGGCGGCCCACGGCCGGCAGCGCCTGCGGCAGCGCGCCCTTGGGGTAGCGCAGCACGGTCGGCGCGTTCTCCACGGCGACGGCCTCGCGCAGCTCGGCGCGCAGGGTGTCCTCGTCGCGCGGGGCGGCGAGGCGCAGCCCGGGGACGGTGCGCAGCATGGCGATGTCCCACATGCCGTTGTGGGAGGCGCCGTCGTCCCCGGTCAGGCCGGCCCGGTCCAGCACGAACGTCACGCCCGCGCGGTGCAGGGCGACGTCCATGAGCACCTGGTCGAAGCCGCGGTTGAGGAACGTGGCGTACAGCGCGACGACGGGGTGCAGCCCGGCGAAGGCCATCCCGGCCGCGGAGGTCACGGCGTGCTGCTCGGCGATGCCGACGTCGAAGACGCGGTCGGGGAACTCCTCCGCGAAGGGCGCGAGCCCGACCGGGGCCAGCATGGCCGCGGTGAGCGCGACGACGTCGCTGCGCCGTCGTCCGATCTCCACGATCTCCCCGGCGAAGACCGAGGTCCAGCCGAACCGGGACGGGGCCACGGGCAGGCCGGTCTCGGGGTGGATGACCCCCACCGCGTGGAAGCGGTCCGCGACGTCGGTCTCGGCCGGCGTGTAGCCGCGGCCCTTCTCGGTGATGGCATGGACGATCACCGGGCCGCCGAAGGACTTGGCGCGCCTCAGCGCCGTCTCCATGGCGTCGATGTCGTGCCCGTCGACGGGGCCGACGTACTTGATCCCCAGCCCCTCGAACAGGCCCTGGGGGGCGATGACGTCCTTCAGGCCCTTCTTCATGCCGTGCAGAGCGTCGTAGGCCACGCGGCCGGGCACGCCGGTGCGGTGCAGGGTGCGCTTGCCCCAGCCGAGCACCCGCTCGTAGCTCGGCGTGGTGCGCAGGGCGTCGAGGTGGTGCGCGAGGCCGCCGATCGTCGGCGCGTAGGAGCGGCCGTTGTCGTTGACCACGACGACCAGCGAGCGGTCCTGCCCGTCCGCGATGTTGTTCAGGGCCTCCCAGGCCATGCCGCCGGTCAGGGCGCCGTCGCCGATCACCGCGACGACGGAGCGGTCGTTCAGGCCGCGCAGCTGGTTGGCCTTGGCGATGCCGTCGGCCCAGCTCAGCGCGGTGGAGGCGTGGGAGTTCTCCACGACGTCGTGGTCGGACTCAGCCCGGGACGGGTAGCCGGAGACGCCGCCGCGCTGGCGCAGCTCGGAGAAGTCCTGCCGGCCCGTGAGGAGCTTGTGCACGTAGGCCTGGTGACCGGTGTCGAACACGACGTGCTCGGCCGGGGAGTCGAACACCCGGTGGATGGCGATCGTCAGCTCGACGACGCCGAGATTGGGGCCCAGGTGCCCGCCCGTACGCGAGACGGAGGCCACGAGGAAGTCACGGATCTCCTTGGCGAGCACCTCGAGCTCGGCCGCGCTCAGCCGGCGTAGGTCGGCGGGGCGCCGGATGCGCTCCAGGTGGCTCATGGTGCTCCTTCCTCGGGCGCGCCCGCGCGCGCCGACCCACCACTGTAGAACCGTAGGGCCGAAGGAGCGAGGTCGCGCGCCCGGGCACGGCCGAGCCTGCGGTGTCCGCAACCCGTAGGGTGACGCCCATGATCGACGACGACGCCGGGCGCACCGTGGCCCCGTACGGGACCTGGGAGTCACCGCTGAGCCCCCGCACGCTGACCGAGCGCACGGTGGGCCTGAGCCTGCCGGCCGTCGACGGCGCCGACGTGTACTGGCTCGAGGACCGCCCCGAGGACGCGGGCCGCACCGCCCTCGTGCGCCGCCGGGCCGACGGCAGGGTCGAGGACGTGGTCGGCGCCGTGCCCGGCGGCGAGCCCGCCGACGTGCGCTCCCGGGTGCACGAGTACGGGGGCGGCGCCTACACCGTGCGCAGCGGCGTGATCGTCCTGTCGCACGCGGGCGACGGCCGCCTGTACCGCGTGGGCGTGGGCGGTGGCCGCGGCCGTCACGTCTCCGGCGCCGACTCCCCCGAGGCGGTGCCCCTCACCCCGCCGGGGCCCTGGCGCTTCGCGGACCCGGTCGTCGACCTCGAGCGCGAGACCGTCTACGTCGTGCGCGAGGACCACGGGCCCACCGGTCAGGCCGCGGAGCCGGTCAACGAGCTGGTCCGGGTCCCGCTCGACGGCTCGGCCGCGGAGGACCCGGCCGCGGTCACCGTCGTCGCCACCGGCACCGACTTCGTCGCCTCCCCCGCGCTCAGCCCCGACGGCGGCCACCTCGCCTGGATCTCGTGGGACCACCCGCACATGCCGTGGACCAGCTCCGTGCTCCACGTGGCCGAGCTCACGGCCGACGGCGTGCCCGCCTCCGAGGAGGTGGTGGCCGGAGGGGACGGCGTGAGCGTCGCGCAGCCGGTGTGGACGCCCGCCGGCGACCTCGTCCACGTCGACGACCGGTCGGGCTGGTGGAACCTCTACCGCACCGAGGGGCTCGGCCGCGGGCGGGAGCGCCGGACGCGCGCCCTGCACCCCGCCGAGATGGAGTTCACCGGGCCGCAGTGGCGGTTCGGGCCGCGCACGGTCGCGGTGCTCGACGACGAGCACCTGCTCTGCGCCTGGACGCGTGACGCCCGCTGGCACCTCGGCTCGGTGCGCCTGGCCAACGGCGAGCTCGAGGAGTGGTCCGCCGGCTGGGAGCCGCAGGAGGTCGCGGCCGCCGAGGGGCGCGCCGTCGTCGTCGCGGCCTCCGCGTCGCACCCGCCGGCCGTCCTGGAGGTCGGCCGGCGCGCCGAGGCACCCGCGACCGTCCTGCGCCGCAGCAGCGAGCTCACCCTGGACGACGGCGACATCTCGGTCGCCCGCGCACTGTCCTGGACGGCCCCCGACGGGGCCGAGGCCCACGGGTTCTTCTACCCGCCGACCTCCTCGCGCTTCCGCGGTCCCGAGGGCGAGCTGCCTCCCCTGCTGGTGATGACGCACGGCGGTCCCACCTCTGCCGCCCGGGCGACGTTCTCGCTCGCCGTGCAGTTCTGGACCACCCGCGGGCTCGCCGTGCTCGACGTCAACTACGGCGGTTCGACCGGGTACGGGCGGGCCTACCGGGAGCGGCTGGACGGCAGGTGGGGCATCGTCGACGTCGCGGACTGCGAGAGCGGGGCGCGCCACCTCGCGGACGCGGGCCTGGTGGACCGCGCGCGCCTGGGCATCCGCGGCGGCAGCGCCGGCGGGTTTACGACCCTGGCCGCCCTGACCTTCACCGACACCTTCACCGCCGGCGCCAGCCGCTACGGCGTCGGTGACCTGGAGGCGCTGGCCCGCGACACGCACAAGTTCGAGTCGCGGTACCCGTTCGGGCTCGTCGGTCCCCACCCGGAGGCGGCGCAGACCTACCGGGACCGCTCCCCCGCGCACCACACCGACAGCCTGTCCGTGCCGATGGTGCTGCTCCAGGGCACCGAGGACAAGGTGGTGCCGCCCAACCAGGCGCTGCAGATGGCCGAGGCCGTGCGGGCCAAGGGCCTCCCGGTCGCCGTGGTGATGTTCGAGGGGGAGGGCCACGGCTTCCGGCGCGCGGAGAACATCGAGGCGGCCGCCCTGGCCGAGCTCAGCTTCTTCGGGCAGGTGTGGGGCTTCGAGCCCGCGGGCGACGTGCCGCGGCTGAACCTGGAGAACGCCGCCAGCTAGCCCGCTCAGCCGCGCGGGTCGGCGATCGCGCCCATGAACAGGGGCCAGCCGGTCTCGAGGTGCACGATCCGCACGGCGAACGGCCGGTCCACGGTCATCACCACCGGCTCGGCCGGGTCGGGTGCGGACCCGGCCGTCACGCCCACCTCGGTCGTGGCCGCGGCCACCGTGCCCTCCTCGTCCACGGTGAGCGTGGCCTGGTGCGCCACGGCGCCGACGAAGAGGTCCGGCGCGATGCCGGTCAGGTCCGCGTCCGGGTAGCTGAACAGGACGCCGAGGCCCAGGTCCGTCAGCGGCGGCACGAGGTCGGCCGACGTCCTGACGTCGACCGTCGGCAGGTGCAGCAGGACGTCGGTCGCGACCGGGCCGGAGAGCGCCTGGCCGAGCCGGTACCAGTCCTCCGCGGGCACGCTGGGCGGCGCGCCCTCCGGCGGCAGGACCACGTCCATGGCGAAGCCCTCGCTGTAGGGCAGCCGCACCGCCTGGGCGCCCCGGACCTCCGTGTAGGCTGCCAGCACCCGCTGCGACATCGTCAGGACCGGGACCTCCTGCCCGCTGACGAGGGTGAACGGCCGGTCCTCGGTCAGCTCCGGCACGAAGGGGTCCTGCCACCGTGCCGCGAGGAGCACCGCGTTCTGCAGGACGAGCACGAGGTCCGGGTCCGGCCGGATCGCCGACCGGTCGATGCGCCCGCCGGTGTGCTCGCGGACCCAGGCGTCCAGCAACCGTTTGCCCGAGTCGTCCGAGAGGTCGGCGACGCGCAGCCCGGCGCCGTACCCGCGGGCGAGCCGGTCGAGGAACTCCCCCTCGACGTCGCGGCCCTCGTCGACGACGACGGCGTTGGCGAGGTGGAGCAGCGGGCGCTCCGGCAGGTCGTCCTCGTCCACGCTCCCCGGATCGCCGTCGTACTCGAGGACGGCGGTCTGCAGGGCGTTGTACGCGTCCGTGCGCTCCTCCCCCGCCGCCCCGAGCACGCCGTCGAGCACGGTGGCGCTCTGCCCCCGGGCCCCCTCGGCCAGCATCGCCAGCGCCACGGCCACGGAGGCGGGCGAGATCACGCGGTTCTCCGTCGGGTCGCCGGCGGCCACGAGAGTCGCCCCGAGTGCGGTGGTGGCGTCGACCGCGTCCGGCACGGCCGCGGTGGCCTCGACCGCCACGACCTCGTGGTCGACGTCGGAGCGGACCTCGAGCCCGGCGTCGGCACCCCCGCAGGCGGCCAGAGCGGCCGTCGTGCCGACCGCCGCGACGAGCGAGACGGGAGCGGGGCGGGCGCCGTTGCGGGCGGCCCAGGGGCCGACCGTGGCCTCCCGACGGCGGCGTCGTGCCATGTGGTCGAGCGTACGGCGGGCCCCGGCGCCGGGGTGTCGTCTACGGGGTCACGATCGGGTATCGGCGCCGGAGCAGGGCGCCAGGACCGGCCGGCTCGAGGTGGACGGGCGGGGAACGGGACGGTGGACGGACGCGCGAAGGCCCCGTCCCGGTGCGGGACGGGGCCTTCCTCCGCCGTCGTGCCGGACGGTCAGGCGGCCTTGACGAGGTGACGGAGGACGTACTGCAGGATGCCCCCGTTGCGGAAGTAGTCCGCCTCGCCGGGGGTGTCGATGCGCACGACCGCGTCGAACTCGACTGTCTCCCCGCCGTCCTTGGTCGCCGTGACCCGGACCGTCCTCGGCGTGGTGCCCTCGTTCAGCGCCGTCACGCCCGAGATGTCGAAGGTCTCGGTGCCGTCCAGGCCGAGGGACTCGGCGTTCTGGCCGGCGGGGAACTGCAGCGGGAGGACGCCCATGCCGATGAGGTTGGAGCGGTGGATCCGCTCGAAGCTCTCGGTGATGACCGCCTTGACGCCCAGCAGGGCGGTGCCCTTGGCGGCCCAGTCGCGGGACGAGCCGGAGCCGTACTCCTTGCCGCCGAGGATCACCAGCGGGACGCCGGCCTCCTGGTACGCCGTGGACGCGTCGAAGATCGTCTCCTGCTCGCCCGTCAGGAAGTTCTTCGTGAACCCGCCCTCGACGCCGTCAAGGAGCTGGTTCCGCAGGCGGATGTTGGCGAAGGTGCCGCGGATCATGACCTCGTGGTTCCCGCGGCGCGAGCCGTAGGAGTTGAAGTCCCTGCGGGCCACGCCGTGCTCGGCCAGGTACTTGCCGGCCGGGCTGTCCGGCTTGATGGAGCCGGCCGGGGAGATGTGGTCCGTGGTGACCGAGTCGCCCAGCTTGGCCAGCACGCGGGCGCCCGAGATGTCCTGGACGGGCTGCGGCTCGGCGGTCATGCCCTCGAAGTACGGGGGCTTGCGCACGTAGGTGGAGTCCTCCTGCCAGTCGAAGGTGTCGCCCTCGGGCGTCTCCAGCGCGCGCCACCGCTCGTCGCCGGCGAAGACGTCGGCGTAGTCCTTGGTGAACATCTCCCGGTCGATCGAGGTCGCGATCGTCGAGTCCACGTCCGCCGCGGAGGGCCAGATGTCCCTGAGGTAGACGTCCTGGCCGTCCTTGCTCTGGCCCAGGGGCTCGTTCTCGAAGTCGAAGTCCATGGTGCCGGCGAGGCCGTACGCGATGACCAGCGGCGGGGACGCCAGGTAGTTCATCTTCACGTCCGGGTTGATCCGGCCCTCGAAGTTGCGGTTGCCGGAGAGCACCGACGCGACCGCGAGGTCGTTCTCGTTGACGACGGCCGAGACCTCCTCGGGCAGCGGGCCCGAGTTGCCGATGCAGGTGGTGCAGCCGTAGCCCACCAGGTGGTAGCCGAGCTCCTCCAGGTAGGGCCAGAGGCCCGCCTTGTCGTAGTAGTCGGAGACCACCTTCGAGCCCGGTGCCATGGAGGTCTTGACCCACGGCTTGACCTGCAGGCCACGCTCCACGGCGTTCTTCGCGAGCAGCCCGGCCGCGAGCATCACCGACGGGTTGGAGGTGTTGGTGCAGGAGGTGATCGAGGAGATGACGACGGCGCCGTGGTCGAGCTCGGTCTCCCGGCCGTCCTCCATGGTCAGCGGCACCCGCTTGTGGGTGCGTCGCGTGGCGTGCTCGTGGGGGGCCGGCTCCGTACCGTCGTGGTCGCCGTTGGTGCCGGACGCGATCGGGTCGGACGCGGGGAACGTCTCCTCGATGGACTCGTCGAGGCTCGACTCGACGATCGGGTCGTGCTCACCCACGTAGTTGGGCAGCACGTCCGCGAACGCCGTCTTGGCGTCCGTGAGCGCGATGCGGTCCTGCGGGCGCTTCGGGCCGGCGATGGAGGGCACCACGGTGGAGAGGTCGAGCTCGAGGTACTCGGAGAAGACCGGCTCCTTGCTGGCGTCGTGCCACAGGCCCTGCTCCTTTGCGTAGGCCTCGACCAGCGCGACCTGCGCGTCGGAGCGGCCGGTGAGCCGCAGGTAGTCGATGGTGACCTGGTCGATCGGGAAGATCGCGGCGGTCGAGCCGAACTCGGGGCTCATGTTGCCGATGGTCGCGCGGTTGGCGAGGGGGACCTCGGCAACGCCCTGGCCGTAGAACTCGACGAACTTGCCGACCACGCCGTGCTTGCGCAGCATCTCGGTGATCGTCAGCACGACGTCGGTGGCGGTGGCGCCGGGCGGGATGGAGCCGGAGAGCTTGAATCCCACGACCCGGGGGATGAGCATCGACACGGGCTGGCCGAGCATGGCGGCCTCGGCCTCGATGCCGCCGACGCCCCAGCCGAGGACGCCGAGGCCGTTGACCATCGTGGTGTGCGAGTCGGTGCCGACGCAGGTGTCGGGGTAGGCCTGGAGCACGCCGTCGACCTCCCGCGTCATGGTGACGCGGGCGAGGTACTCGATGTTGACCTGGTGGACGATGCCGGTGCCCGGCGGGACGACCTTGAAGTCGTCGAAGGCCGTCTGACCCCAGCGCAGGAACTGGTAGCGCTCCTTGTTGCGGCCGTACTCGAACTCGACGTTGCGCTCGAAGGCGTCCTCGCGGCCGAAGACGTCGATCACGACGGAGTGGTCGATGACGAGCTCGGCCGGGGCGAGCGGGTTGATCTGCTCGGGGTTGCCGCCGAGGTCGGCGACGGCCTCGCGCATGGTCGCCAGGTCGACGACGCAGGGCACGCCGGTGAAGTCCTGCATGACCACGCGGGCGGGGGTGAACTGGATCTCGGTGCTCGGCTCGGCGCTCGCGTCCCACTCGGCGAGGGCGCGGACGTGGTCGGCGGTGACGTTCTTGCCGTCCTCCGTGCGCAGGAGGTTCTCCGCGAGGATCTTCAGGCTGTACGGGAGGCGCTCCAGCCCCTCGACCGCGGCGAGCCGGAAGATCTCGTAGGTCTCCCCGCCGACGTCGAGCGTTCCCCTGGACTTGAAGCTGTCGGTACTCACATCTGCTCCTCGGCTCGTACTGGCGTTCGCGGCGGGGTGGCGCGAGGCCACCGTGGCCGTCCACAGGACATGGTCCCACGGCGTCCGCACCACGGATATCTCGATATCAAGATAGTTGGTCCGGGCCAGGTGTGTCCACCGACACGCGGGCCGCCCGCACACTCGCACCTGCTCGAGCGGTGCCTCCGGCCACCACCCGCCCGCCCCACGGCGCGAGCAAGAGGTTTCGTGTCGAGAAAGAACATCTGGACGTTCTTTCTCGGCACCGGACCGCTTGCTCGGCACAGGACCGCCCGCCCGCCCGAGCTGCCACCGCCCGACCGGCCCGCCCGACACGCGACCGCCGCGGGGCGCAGCTCAGCGCCGCTCGAGCGTGGCGACGACCTCGAAGTGGTGGGTGTGCGGGAACAGGTCCAGCCCCTCCAGGCCGACGACGACGAAGCCGCCCGCCCGGGCGGCGGCCAGGTCCCGCGCCAGCGCGGCCGGGTCGCAGGCGACGTGCACGATCCGCGACGGCGCCAGCGCCGTGATCGCCTCCATCACCCCGGCGCCGGCCCCGGCGCGCGGCGGGTCGAGCACGACGACGTCGCAGCCCCGCCCGCCCTCGGCCACGGTCGCGGGCTCCACGAGCCCCGTGCCGAGGGCCACGTTGGGGTGGTCGTGCAGGTTGCGCCGGGCGTCCCGGACCGCCGAGGCGGAACCCTCGAGCGTGACGACGCGCCCCTCGTCCCCGACGGCGCGGGCCAGCGGCAGCGAGAGCAGCCCCGCGCCGGAGTAGAGCTCGAGCACCGACTGGCCCGGCTCGGCCGCGGCGGCGGCGAGCACCGCGCGCACCAGCGCCTCGGGCGCCCGCCGGTGCACCTGCCAGAACCCCGAGCCGGAGACACGGTAGTGCAGCTCGCCCACCGGCGAGGGCACCACCTCGCGAACCGAGCGGCGGGCCGGGCCCTTGCCGCGGCGCCGGCCGGGCGTGGCCGGCTCGCCGTCGACGAGCACGAGCGGGTCGCCCTCGCTCGGCGCCACGGCCTCCACGCGGGCTCCCGGGTGCCAGCTTCGCCGCCACGGGGAGTCGGTGCCGAGCAGCCCGAGCTCGACGATCGCCCCGTCGGCGAGCGGAAGCTGCTCGAGCGGCAGGACGTCGTGGCTGCGGAAGCGGTGCATGCCGGCCCGCCCGTCCCGGGTCACCGTGAGCTCGACGCGGGTGCGGGTCCCCAGGCCGCCGCGCTCGTCGTCGCCGGGCAGGCCCTCGACGCGGGGGCCTTCAGCTCCGGTGACGGCGGCCACGTCGTCAGCCACCTGCTGGCCCCCGATCCGGCGGAGCGTCTCGGCGAGCACCTGGCTCTTCCACTCCCGCTGCGCGGGCAGCGCGACGTGGGCGAGCTCGCCCCCGCCGACCCCGCCCGGGCCGGCCTCGGGCCAGACAGACGGCAC
The DNA here is from genome assembly GCF_023148685.1 of Georgenia sp. EYE_87. Taxonomy (GTDB): domain Bacteria; phylum Actinomycetota; class Actinomycetes; order Actinomycetales; family Actinomycetaceae; genus Georgenia. Next base: position 428,315 of record NZ_JAHXNL010000001.1, read on the forward strand.
CCGGTCGGGCGAGGGCTCGAGCACCTCGACGGCGTCGGCGCGCCAGTAGCGCGAGCGCCGGTCGGTCACCGCGATCCTCACCCTCTCCCCCGGCAGCGTGTGACGGACGAAGACGACGCGGCCGTCGAGCCGGGCGACGCAGTGACCGCCGTGGGCCGGGGCACCGACCTCGACGACCGGCCGTTCCTCTGCGGCCGCCGGCGCCTCGTCCGTGCGGTCGGCGGGGTGGTCGGGCTGGGGGGTCATACGGGTTCTCCCGGTCTGCTCTCGAGGTGGTCGACCACGTCGACCTGGAACGGCACCGACGCCATGACGACGCCGGGGGTGAAGAGCAGGCGGCTCTTGAGCCGGAGCGCACTCTGGTTGTGCAGCAGCTGCTCCCACCAGTGGCTCACGACGTACTCCGGCACGAACACGACCACGAGGTCGCGCGGGGAGGCGCGGCGCACGGACCGCACGTGCTCGACCACGGGTCGGGTCACCTCGCGGAACGGGGAGTCCAGCACCGTCAGCGGCACCGGGATCTCGGCCTCCTCCCACGCCCGCCGCAGGGCCTCGGTCTCCTCGGGCGAGACGTTGACCGTCACCGCCTCGAGCGTGGACGGGCGGGTGGCCCGGGCGTAGGCGATCGCGCGCATGGCCGGCTGGTGCAGCTTGGACAGCAGGACGATCCCGTGCACGCGAGCCGGCAGCGCCTTCGCCTCGCGCACGTCCGGGACGGCCAGCTTGGTCGCCACCGAGTCGTAGTGCCGGCGCACCGCGTTCATCGCCGCGTAGAGCACCGCCATGAGGAGCAGCGCGACCCACGCGCCGTGGGTGAACTTGGTGACCAGGACGATGACGAGGACGGCCCCGGTGAGGAGGAGGCCGAAGGCGTTCACCAGGCGCGAGCGGCGCATCGTCCCGCGCGCCCGCGGGTCCGTCTCGACCCGCAGGTGGCGGGTCCAGTGCCGCACCATGCCGGCCTGGCTGACGGTGAAGGAGATGAACACGCCCACGATGTAGAGCTGGATCAGGCGCGTGACCTCGGCGTCGAAGACGAGGATCAGCAACGCCGCCGCGAACGCGAGGGCGAGGATGCCGTTGGAGAAGACGAGCCGGTCCCCGCGGGTGTGGAGCTGGCGCGGGAGGAAGCCGTCGCGGCCGAGGATCGAGCCGAGCACGGGGAAGCCGTTGAACGCGGTGTTCGCCGCGAGGACGAGGACGAAGCCGGTGATCGCGGTGACCAGCACGAAGAGCACCGGGACGTCGTGGAAGACCGTCGCTGCGAGCTGGCCGATGACCGGGTCCTGGACGTAGTCCTCGCCCACCGGCACGCCGTCCCGCAGCAGCTGCGTGGCGGGGTCCTGCGCGAAGCGCACGCCGGAGGCCCGCGCGAGGAGCAGGATCGACATCAGCATGGTCGCGCCGAGGAGCCCGAGGAGCAGCAGGGTGGTGGCGGCGTTCCTGGACCGGGGCTTCTGGAAGGCGGGCACACCGTTGCTGATGGCCTCCACGCCGGTGAGGGCGGCCGCGCCGGAGGAGAACGCGCGCATCACCAGGAAGGCGCCGGCCAGCCCGACCAACCCCTGCTCGTGGGCCGCGTCGGGCACCAGCTCCAGCGACGCCGACGCCGCCGGCTGCAGGATCCCGACGGCGTTCTGGACGAACCCGACGACGGCGAGCAGCCCGATCGAGCCGAGGAACAGGTAGCCCGGGATGGCGACGGCCCGGCCGGACTCGCGCACCCCGCGCAGGTTCAGCATGGCCAGGACGGCGACCAGGGCCACCGCGATGCCCGTGCGGTCGTCGGCCGCGGCGGGGACCGCCGTCGCGAGGTACTGCACCGCCGAGGAGATCGACACGGCGACGGTGAGGACGTAGTCGACGAGGAGGGCGCTCGCCACCGTGAGCCCGGCCCGCGGGCCCAGGTTCGTCGTCGCCACCTCGTAGTCGCCGCCCCCGCTGGGGTAGGCGCGCACCGTCTGGCGGTAGGACGAGACGACCGTGAGCATCACGACGGCGACCGCCAGGCCCACCCACGGGGAGAGGGTGAGGGCGGCAAGGCCGGCGAGGGAGAGGGTCAGGAGGATCTCGTCGGGCGCGTACGCCACGGACGACCAGGCGTCGCTGGCGAAGACGGGCAGGGCGTACCGCTTGGGCAGCTTGGCCACGCTCAACCGGTCGCTGCGCATCGGGCGCCCGACCAGCACCCGCTTGAACGCTCCTCCGACGTCTGGCACGAGAGCCCATGCTAGGCCCGGGTGGGCCGCGTCGCCGCGCGGCGGTAGCGTCAGCGGCGTGCACTTCGTGATCATGGGCTGCGGGCGGGTCGGGGCGACCCTCGCCGAGCAGCTCGAGGACAACGGCCACTCGGTGGCGGTGGTCGACCAGAATCCGGACGCCTTCCGCCGGCTCCCCTCGCACTTCGCCGGGCGGCGCGTCACCGGTCTCGGCTTCGACCGTGACGCCCTGGCCCAGGCGGGCATCGAGGAGGCGCACGCGTTCGCGGCCGTCTCCAACGGCGACAACTCCAACATCATCGCCGCCCGTGTCGCCCGCGAGGTGTTCGGGGTGGGCAACGTCGTCGCCCGGATCTACGACCCCCGCCGCGCCGAGGTCTACCAGCGTCTGGGCATCCCGACGGTGGCGACGGTGCGCTGGACCGCGGACCAGGTGCTGCGCCGGATGCTGCCCCTCGGTGCGGTGTCCGAGTACCAGGACCCGTCCTCCTCCGTGAGCCTCGTGCGCTGCGACGTGCACGTGGGGTGGGTGGGGCAGGAGCTCGAGCGGGTGGAGGAGCGGACCGGCGCGCGCGTGGCGTACGTCACCCGGCTGGGCCGCGGCATGGTGCCCGAGCCGCGCAGCGTCGTGCAGGAGAACGACGTGGTGCACCTGATGGTGGCGACGGACCGGGTCGGGCCCGCGCAGCGGGTGCTCGCCGGCCCGCCCGGACGGGAGGAGGACTGATGCGCGTCGTCATCGCCGGAGCGGGCTCGGTCGGCCGGTCCATCGCCCGCGAGCTGCTCGGGCACGGCCACGAGGTCACCCTCGTGGACCGCAACCCCGCCGCGATGCGGGTGGCCTCGGTCGCCGAGGCGGACTGGCTGCTCGCGGACGCCTGCGAGCCCAGCGCGCTGGCGGAGGCCCGCGTCGAGGACAGCGACGTCGTCGTCGCCGCGACCGGGGACGACAAGGTGAACCTGGTCGTCTCCCTGCTGGCCAAGACGGAGTTCGGCGTCCCGAGGACCGTCGCCCGCGTGAACAACCCGAAGAACGAGTGGATGTTCGACGACGCCTGGGGCGTCGACGTGCAGGTGTCCACCCCGCGGATCATGACCTCGCTGGTGGAGGAGGCGGTCTCGGTCGGGGACCTCGTACGGATCTTCCGGTTCCACCAGTCCGGGGCCAGCATGCACGAGATCACGCTGCCCGCGGACTCCCCGGTGGTGGGCCGCCGGGTGGGTCAGGTGACGTGGCCGCCGGACACGGTGCTCGCCGCGATCATCCGCGAGGACCGGCCCATCGCACCCGGGGGCGACGACACCCTGGAGGCGGGCGACGAGCTCCTGCTCGTGGTGTCCGCCTTCGCGGAGGACCAGCTCAGCGGTCTGCAGCAGATGCTGGCTCCCGCACCAGCACCCACGTCGCCCACAGCGTCAGGCCCCACAGCGGAAGCCCCATGACGAGCCGGGCGGTGCCGAGCCAGGCGACCTCCGCCTGCAGGAACAGCGGGATCTGCACCGCCAGGCGGAGCAGGAACATCCCCACCCACAGCCACGTGGCGAGCCGGTAGCGCACCAGCCGGGCGCGCTGCGCGGGGTCCGTTCGCCACGAGAAGTCCTGCCCCTTGAGCAGGGAGACGACGACGCCGACCACGGGCCAGCCCGCCAGCAGCGCCCCGATCAGCACGACGGCGTACGCGCCGTTGGTCCACAGCCCGAAGGCGAAGTAGTCCTGCGCCTCGCCGGTGCGCCACGCCCACACCACGCCGATGACGACGCCGACGAGCCCGCCGGCGGCCTGGGTGAGCGGGGTCCTGCCGACGAGCCGGAGCGCCATGGCCACCACGGCGACGGCGAGCGAGGCCACCAGCGGCGGGACGAGGCCGCCGGTGGCGATGAAGACGGCGACGAAGACCAGGCCGGGGGCCATGGACTCCACCAGGCCGCGGACCCCGCCGATGGTCTCGGCGAGCGAGAAGTCCTCCCCCACGAGCTGGCGCATCGCGGAGCCCTTGGCGGCCTCGGCGACGTTCTCCTCCAGCTGGTGCTCGGCGCGCTCCTCGGCGGGGTCCCCGGGCGAGGCGCTCACGCGGAGGCCACCCTGGGCAGCAGGCGGTAGCCGGGGTTGAACATGGCGGGTCTCCCGTGGTCGTCGTACACCATGCCCTCGGCCACCAGGCGCCGCCCGGGGGTGATGCCGGGGATGTCGCGGCGGCCGAGGAAGATCAGCTCGACGGTCCCCGTGCCGTCGGAGAGGCGGGCCGACAGCGCCGGGGTCTGCGAGCGGGGCCGGTAGGTCAGCGCGGTGACGGTCCCGGCCACGACGGCGCGGCGGCGGGGGACGATCTCGGCCACCGGCGTCGCCCCGGGCACGTGGCTGATCCGGCGCTCCTCGTCCGCCTCGATCTCTCGCCGCGACGCCAGGAGACCGTGGAGCGCGTCGGCGACGCGCGGGGTCATCGGACCTCCGTGATCTCCGGGCCGCGCCGCAGCGGGTCGAGCCCCGGCTCCTCGGCCGCGGCGGCGGCCGGGGCTGCGGTCGCCTGCCCGGGCGCGTGCAGGAGCAGCACGTCGCGGGGGGCGCGTGCCTCCTGCCCGCGCACGACGACGACGTCGGCGAGCACGTCCTCCAGCTCGGCGGCCGCCTCCGGATCGACGGCGGCCTTGCCGGTCACGACCGCGCGCAGGAACCAGCGCGGCCCGTCGACGCCGACGAAGCGGGCGGGCCGGTGCCCGGTGCCGCCCTCCGGCGTCTTCACCGGCAGGCGGGCCAGCAGCTCGGTGCCGAACGGGCCCTCGACCTCCTCGGCGGTGCCGCCCTGCTTGCCGACCGAGACGGTGATCTCCTCGCGCAGCTCGTCCCAGATGCCCAGGGTGCGCGGCGCGGCGAACACCTGGAGCTGCATGGCGGAGCCGTTGAGCCCGAGCGTGACCGCGACGACGTTGCGCGACTTCTTCTCGACCTCGAGCCGCAGCTGCATACCCGCGCGCGGGGGGATCCGCAGGGCACCGAGGTCCAGGCGGGACCCGATCCCGGGGACGGCCTCGACGTCGTGCGGTCCGCGGTCCGGGCTCTCCGCCACGGCCTCGGGGGCGGCCTGCGTCTCGTCGGTCCCGGCGTCGGACGGGGTGTCGCGCCTGCGGCGCGAGAACAGACTCATCTTCGTCAGCGTCTCCTCGAATGCTGTCGGACCCGGCGGCTCGGCCGCCGGGCGCGTGTCGACTGTACCCGTGGCGTGCAGGGCCGTGCAGCGGCCGTCCCGGCCACTGTGGACGTCCGTGCCGGGACCGGAGGACGCGGCGGTCGTGGTCGCGCCGGGCGGGAAGGATGCGGCGGTCGTGGTCCGGCCACGTGCGGCCGTCCTGGCAGAGTGAGGGACGTGGAGAAGATCTCGACCGCGACGACCCCCCTGTTCCGCGAACGGCTGGCCCCGCCGCCGAGCGTGCACCTGATCTCGCTGCTGCTGGGCGGGGCTGCAGCCCTCGCGCTGTCACTGTGGGGGCCGGTGGCCGCCGTGGTCGGCGGCGTGGTCGCCGCGGCGGGGCTCTCGGCCCTCCTCGTGCTCACGGCCCCGGTGGTCGAGGTGGTCGCCGGCGGCGACCCCGCCGACGGCGGGGCGCCGGGGGCGCTGCGGCTGCGGGCGGGGCGGGCGGTGATCCCCGTGGAGGCGCTGGGCGCCGGCGAGGCGCTCGACGCGGACGAGCTGCGCGAGGCCATGGGCCCGGGCGCGAACGCGCGGGCCTGGGTCTGCCACCGTTCGTGGGTCCGATCCGCGGTCCGGCTGCCGGTGGCGGACGAGCGGGACACCACGCCCTACTGGCTGGTGTGCACACGCCGGCCCAGGCAGCTGCTCGCTGCGCTGGACCGGCGCTGATCGGTCGATCGGGTCAGGCGGCGCACTCGGAGCAGACCAGCTGCCCCTTGTCCTCGTAGGCCAGCTGACTGCGGTGGTGCACCAGGAAGCACTTGGCGCAGGTGAACTCGTCGGCCTGGCGCGGGAGCACACGAACCGAGAGCTCCTCGCCGGACAGGTCCGCGCCGGGGAGCTCGAAGCCCTCCGCGGCCTCGGCCTCGTCCTCGTCCACGGACGGGGAGTTCTTCTCCGCGCGACGAGCCTTCAGCTCCTCGATCGAGTCCTCGGAGAGGTCCTCTTCGTTCTTGCGCGGTGCGTCGTAATCGGTCGCCATCTCGGCGTCACGCTCCGGTTCTTCGTTTCGTGGGTGGGTCGTGGGCCGATGCGGCCACGTACACCCGGGTAACGCCCAGTTGGCACGTTTGTTCCCGGGGTCACCGGATTGTGCACCACGAGGGGCGTTCCCGCACAGGGGATCCGGCGGTTCCGGGGGTCCCGGTGACAGACTTCACAGGCACCGGCCCCCTCCACCGGCGCCCGGCGCCCGGCGCCCGGCGCGGCAGCGCCGGTCGCGGCAGGGCCTGCGCCCTCAGGCGCCCGCCCGGCGGAGCGCGGCGGCGAGCTCGTCCACGAGCGCCCCCGGGCCGGCCACCGTCATGGCCCCCGAGGCCGGACCGCCGTCGAGTCCCTGGACGACGCCGCCCGCCTCGGCCACCACGAGCGCACCCGCCGCCATGTCCCACGGGTTCAGGCCGCTCTCGTAGTAGGCGTCCAGGCGCCCGTCGGCCACGAGGCACAGGTCGATCGCCGCCGAGCCGATCCGCCGGATGTCCCGCACGTCGGGCAGCAGCCGCGCCACGACCGCGGCCTCGCGGGTGCGTTCCTCGACGGTGTAGCCGAAGCCGGTCCCCACGAGCGCCTCCGCGAGGGGCGGCGCCGGTCGCGGGCCGAGCCGTTCGCCGTCGCGCCAGGCGCCGATCCCCCGCCCGGCGGTCCAGGTGGTCCCGCCGGCGACCGCGTGGACGCAGCCGGCCTCGAGCGTCCACGTGAGCGGGTCGGCGCCGCCGGAGACCACCGCCACGGAGACCGCGTAGGCAGGGATGCCGTAGAGGAAGTTCACGGTCCCGTCGACGGGGTCCACCACCCACGTCAGCCCGGACGTCCCCGCGACGACGCCCTCCTCCTCCCCCAGCACCCCGTCGTCGGGACGGGCCGCGGCGATCCGCTCCCGCAGCAGAGCCTCGACCTCCTCGTCGACGGCGGTGACGACGTCGACGGCCGAGGACTTCGTGCGGGCGACGCCGCCGTGGTCACCGGTGCGGGCCCGCACGTGGTCGCCGGCCGCGCGGGCGAGCTCCTCGCTCAGGGCCATGAGGGCCGCGGGTCCGGTGCTCGTGGGATCGGTCACGTCTGCGCCCTCCTGGGGCCTGATGGTGTCGCACGGGCGTCCCGGCCGGGCCGCCGCGAGCCATTGTCACGAACGGAACACACCGCCACCAATCCGGGGCAGCGGCGCCCGCAGGTGGCACCCTCGGGGGAAGAACCTCGAGGAGGACCCATGGTTGAGCTCGAACTGCTCGGGCTGCACGGTGACGGTGAGCACCTCACCCTCACCGACGAGGACGGACGTCGGTACCAGGTACCCATCGACGACGCCCTGCGTGCCGCCGTGCGCCGGGACCGCCCCAAGCTGCGCGACCTGCCCGCGGACCCCGGCGAACCGCTGCGGCCCAAGGACATCCAGGCCCTGATCCGGGCCGGCGCGTCCGTCGCCGAGGTGGCGGAGCGCTCCGGGCTGGACGAGGAACGGGTGCGCCGCTACGAGGGGCCCGTCGTCGCCGAGCGGACCTGGGTGGTCCAGCAGGCGCAGAACCAGCGGGTGGGTCATGAGTCCGACGCCCCGCGGCTCGGCGACCTCGTGCTGGACCGCCTGGCCGCCCGCGGCGTGGACACCCGCACCCTCGAGTGGGACGCGGTGCGCCGCCCCGGCCAGGCCTGGGAGGTGCTCGCCGTCTTCGTCGCGGGCGAGCGCGAGCGCGAGGCCCGGTGGGAGGTCGACCTGGCCGCCCGCACGCTGCACGCGGTTGACGACGAGGCCCGCTGGCTCTCCGAGACGGAGATCGGCACCTCCGCGCACCCGCGCCGGCACCTGAACCCGGTCGGGGCGCGCGGCCGCGTCTTCGACGTCGAGGCTGACGGCCCGCCGCGCCACAGCCCGGTCTCGGCGGCCTCGCCCGACGTCGCCACCTCCGCCACCTCCGCCCCCTCGGCCGCCACCCCCGCAGCGGGCGCCGGGACAGAGTCACTGCTCGCCGAGCTGGCCGCCCACCGCGGCACCCGCGTCGAGCTGCAGCCCGAGCTCGAGGGCGGCGTGGACGGGACGGACGAGAGCGTCTGGGGCGGCGGCGCGCATCCCGCGGCGTCGCGACCCGAGGAGGCGACCGACGCGCACGTCCTGGCCCTGCCGCGCCGCGAGCGTGACGTCCAGCCCGAGGAAGGCCCCGGGACCACGCCCGCACTGCCGGCCCCCGCCGAGGAGCCGGGCCCGACGGCGCAGCGCGCCCAGGACGGCCCCGCGAGCGGCGCCCGCGCCGGCCAGCCCGAGAACCGCCCGGCCGATGCGGGCGCGAAGGGGTCACGCCCGGCGGAGCGGCGCAGGTCGCGCCGCTCGTCGAACCGGCGCAGCGTCCCGAGCTGGGACGAGATCGTCTTCGGCGCGCGTCCGGAGTAGACCCGGCTCCGCCCTACTCCCCCAGCGGGAGGGTCTCCGGGCTCAGGCTCGCGGCGTGCACGGAGGCCGCGGTGACCCGGCGGACGTGGTGGCGGCGGCATAGCACCTCGTAGCCCACGTCCTCGACCCGGTCGGTGTCGCCGACGACGACCTGCTCGCCCTCGGTGACCATGATCCCGTTGACGGTGCGCGCGTTGTGGGTGGCCCGGGCGCCGCACCAGCACAGCGCCTCGACCTGGAGACGCTCCACGCGGTCGGCCAGCTCGAGCATGCGCGCCGACCCGGGGAAGAGGTGGGTGCGGAAGTCGGTGGTGATGCCGAAGCCGAACACGTCCACCTCCATCTCGTCGACGAGCCGGGCGAGCTGCTCCACCTGCCGGGGCGAGTAGAACTGCACCTCGTCGCAGATGAGGTAGTCGACCCGCCCGCCGTGGACGCGCCTGCGGACCACCTCGTCCCAGAAGTCGGTGGCGTCGGTGACCTCCTCGGCCGGGACCGCGAGGCCCAGGCGGGAGGACAGGACCGCGGCGCCGGCGCGGTCGTTGCGGGAGAAGATCAGTCCCTCGCGGCCGCGGGCGGCGTGGTTGTGGTCCATCTGCAGGGCCAGCGTGGACTTGCCGGAGTCCATCGTGCCGGAGAAGAAGACGAGCTGGGCCACTAGACCACCGTCCTGACGAGCGGGACCGCCATCTCTGCCTCGGTCAGGGCGCCGTGCACCCCGATGAGCCCGATCGAGCCGGGCGGCTGGGTGCGCGAGTCGACCACGACGTCGCGGCCCCGCATGACGGCGACGACGTCCCCGACGGCGTCGAGGCGCTCGGGCGAGACGGGGCCGAGCAGGCCCGTGGCCACGAGCTCGTCGCGCTCGGCCACCCAGGCGCTCTCGCCCAGCACCTCCCGCCAGCGCGTGGCCACCTCGGGCGCGGTGCCGGGAGCCGTGTAGACGTGGTTCATCCGTGGCTCGCCCGCGACGAGCTCGACGTCCTGCGCGAGGGCCGGCGTCGTCGCGATGTCCGTGCGCGCGGCGACGTCCACCATCCCGTGGTCCGCGGTGACGACGAGGAGCGTGCCCGCGGGCAGCGACCGGGCCAGGCGGCGCAGCTCGCCGTCGAGGGCGGTGACCTCCTCGCCCCACTGCCACGAGCCCCACCCGTGCACGTGGCCGACGTGGTCGACGTCGCCCCAGTACAGGTAGACCGCCGCCACGTCGGGGCGCCGCAGCTGGGCCACGGTGACGTCGACCCGGTCGGCGAGGGACTCCGCGGTCGCGTGGCGCATGCCGCGCAGGGCGCACTCGGTCAGCCCGGAGCCGACGAACCGTGCCGGGCCGACGCTGACCACCCCGGGCAGCTCCTCCCCGGCGGCCCGCCGACGGTCGAGCTGCTCGACGAGGGTGTCGTGGCGCTGCCACTCGCGCGGGCGCACCGACGTGTCGTCCCACCGGATGAGGTTCAGCACGCCGCCGTCTGCGGGGTCGCGCACGGAGTAGCCCAGCATCCCGGTGGTGCCCGGCAGCTCCCCGGTGCCCACCGCGGTGACCGCGGACGCCGTGGTCGAGGGGAACGTGCTGCGCAGGGTCAGGGCGTCGGCGAGGTGCGAGCGCAGGAACGGGGCGTGCCCGCCGCGCTCGGTCAGCATCTTCATGCCGAGGCCGTCGACGAGCACCACGCAGGTCTTCGGCGCGCTCGGCAGGCCGAGGTCGGCGCGGTCCTCGGCGCTGGTGCGGCCCGCGGAGGCGGTGGCCAGCCCGACGGCGTCGAGGGCGCCCGAGAGCACGGCGCGCACCTGGGGCGCGTGGTTCTCCCCCGTCACGCCCGCGGGCCCCCGGCGGTGGCGGCCGAGAGGGCGCGGGCGAAGGCCAGCGCGCCCTTGAGCGCGTCGGAGCCCTCGGCGTGGGCGCTCACCCGCACCTCCACGCCCTCGGGGGTGATGCTGCCGGTGTACCCGTGGTCCGCCTCGCAGTCGGGGTCGCCGCAGCTGGCCGGGGCGAGGTCGAGGGTCTGCGCGGTGCCCCAGCTCACGGCCACGGTGAGCTCCTGGAACTGCATGCCGCGGGAGCGGGCGGGCTCGCTCACGCCGTGGGTCAGCGAGACCGACCGGACCTCGCGCAGCGCGACGGAGTCCGTGGTCGCCAGCGCCGACGGCCGGCCGTCGGGGCCGGGCGCGTCGTCGACGTGGGCGACGACCAGCCTGGTGGGCGTGAGGACGAGGGCGGTGAGGTGCCGGAAGACCTCGGTCTCGTCGAACGTGGTCTCCGGGTGGACGAGGAAGGACGTCACGGGCTCGTCCGCCAGCGCGAGGTCGATCGCGCCCGCGACGACGTCCGGGTAGTAGCCGGCGTGGTCCAGGTCAGCACGCAGCTGCTTGGCGAGGTTGGTCAGCACCGGCTCATTCTCCCACCCCGGCGCGCTCCTCGCCCTCCTCCGGCGGGATCGGCAGCGCGCGCCGCCCCGCGTCCTGGCGCACGGGGTGGGCGACCTCCACCGAGAACGACGTGATCCGGGCGCCCCGCTCCCCCACGATCACCGGGTTGAGGGTCACGTCCACGACCTCCGTGAGGTCGTCGGTGAGCATCGAGACCCGCGCGATCACGTCCTCCAGGGCTGCCAGGTCGACGACCGGCAGCCCCCGGTGCCCCAGCAGGCGCGGGGCCGCCCGGACCGAGCGCACCATGTCCGAGACGTCGGTCGCGGTCAGCGGCGTGATCCGGTGGGAGACGTCCCCGAGCAGCTCGGTGGCGTCGCCGCCCAGGCCGAAGGAGACGACCGGGCCGTACAGGTCGTCCTCGGCGCCGCGCACCACGCACGCCACGCCGGGCGGCGCCATGGCCTGGACCTCGAAGGAGGAGGAGCGACCGAGCACCTCCCGCGTCCGCTCGGCCATCAGGACCATGGCCTCGCGCAGCGCGTCGGCGTCCGTCAGGTCCAGGCGCACCCCGCCCAGGTCGGTGCGGTGGCGCAGCACCTCGTCGGTGGTCTTCAGGGCGACCGGCCATCCGATCCGCTCGGCGGCCTCGACGGCGGCGTCTGGGTCGGTGACGGTGGTCGAGCCCAGCACCTCGATGCCGTAGCACGCGAGCAGCCGCGCCGCGGTGTCCTGGTCGAGCCGCTCGCGGCGGCCGGGCGGGAGGGACCCGAGGGTCTCGGCCAGCACCTCGCGCGCCGCGACGGGGTCGATGCCGGGCGGGTCCACGAGGGGGTCGCCGGCGTGCTCGCGCCAGGACGCGTGACGGACCGCGCCGGCCAGTGCGCCGACGGCGTCCTCGACGGTGGTCATCGACGGCACGCACGCACCGTCGGCGGTCAGCTCCTCCGTCAGGCCGTGCAGGCCGTGGGCGCTGGCCACCCAGGTGCGCGGGTCCTGGGCGGCGGCACGGGCGATCGCGGCGGCGACGCCGGGGTCGGTGCGGCCCAGGGGCGGGGCGAGCGCGATGACGACGGCGTCCCAGTCGTCGCGCCCGCGCAGGGCGGCCAGGGCCGCCTCGTAGGCGTCCGGGCCGGCGAGCGGCTCGAGGGTGACGGGACGGCCCGCGACCTCCAGGCCCTGGGCCGCCGCGACGTCGGCCACGAGGGCGGCGAGGGAGGCGGAGGAGGAGACGACGGCGGTGCGCGGCCCGGCGGGCAGCGGCTGGGCCAGCAGGAGCCCGGCGACGTCGAGCATCTCCCGCTGGGTGCGGGCGCGGACCACGCCGGCCTGGCGGAGCATCTCGGTGAGCACGCGCTGGGGCTGGGTCGAGGTGCGCACCGCGTGCCCGGGCGGGGTCGCCTGGCCGGTCTGACCGGAGACGACGGCGACCAGCGGGGTGGTCGCCGAGAGGCGGCGCGCGATCCGCGAGAACTTGCGCGGGTTGCCGATGGACTCCAGGTAGACGGCGCCGACGGCGGTGGGCTCGTGCACGGACCAGAACTGCATGGTGTCGTTGCCGGAGACGTCCACGCGCAGGCCCGAGGAGAGGAAGCTCGACACGGGCAGGCGCCGGCGTGCCGCGGTGGAGCGCAGCGCGAGCGCCGCCGCCGCCGACTGGCAGAACATCCCGATGCCGCGGCTCGCGGAGGCGACGGCGAGCGGCCCGGGGGTGCCCGGCTCGGGCCCGGTGCTCTCGGTCCACAGGGAGGCGTTGTAGCGCCCCGCCTCGCCGTTGCCGACCACGCCGTAGCTGGCCGGTCCGACCACCCGCATCCCGGCCTCCCGGGTGCGGCGCAGCAGCCGCCGCTGCCGGTGCATGCCCTCCGGGCCCTGCTCGCCGAAGCCGTGCGAGAGGACCACCACGGCGCGCACGCCGAGCGCGGCCAGCGCGGGGACCGCGTCGACGACCTGCTCGGACGGTCCGGCGACGACCGCGAGCTCGACCGGGCCCTCGACGGCGCCGAGGTCCGGGTAGCGGCGCACCCGCCCGCCGGCGCCGGGGTCCGCCGCGTCGGCGGCGGCCGTCCCGTCTGCCTGGTCCGTCCCGTGGGCGGGGGCCGTCCCTTCGGCGTGGCCCACGCCGTCGAGGCCGACCAGGTGGACCGGCCCGCGGAAGCCGCCGACCAGCAGGGAGCGGGCCGCCGCGGACGCCAGCACGTCGCCCTCGCCGCCGTCGGGGCCCAGCCGCACGAGCACGAGCGAGGTCGCGGCCAGGACGGTGCGCATGCTCAGCGCCTCGGCGTGACGCTCCCTCTCGGCCATGACCCGCCAGGACCGCTCGGTCTCCTCGATGTCGAACGCGACCGACACGACGCCGTCGTCCATCTGCTGGCGGACCTCGTAGCCGGCGTCGGAGAAGACCCGGATCATCTTGGCGTTGCCGGGCAGGACGTCCGCGACGAACGTGTGGACGCCGCGCTCGCGGCCGGCGGCGGCGAGGTGCTCGAGGAGGACGGAGCCCAGGCCGCGGCCCTGCTCGGTGTCGGCGACGTAGAACGCGACCTCCGCCGTCCCGGGGTCGACCACGTCGAAGCGGCCGACGGCACGGATCTCGTCCCCCTCGGTGAGGACCAGCGCGACCCGCGAGCGGTGGTCGACGTGGGTGAAGCGGTGCAGGTCCTTGTCGCTGAGCCGCGCCATGGGGGCGAAGAACCGGAAGTAGACCGACTGCGCGGACTGCGCCAGGTGCATGCGCTGCAGGGCGTCCGCGTCGTCGGGGCGGATGGGCCGGATGTGCATCGCGGCGCCGTCGCGCAGGACGACGTCCGCCTCCCACTCCGCGGGGTAGGGCGCATCCTCCATGGCCCGAGCCTAGCCAGCCCGTGGCGCTGCACGGCATCGGCCCGCCGATCGGGGACAATCGACCCCATGCCCCGCAAGACCCCCGAAGCCCCCATGCCGCCGGAGAAGATCGTCGACATCGACGTCTCCGCCGAGATGCAGGGCTCGTTCCTGGAGTACGCGTACTCCGTCATCTACTCCCGCGCGCTGCCGGACGCCCGGGACGGCCTCAAGCCGGTGCAGCGCCGCATCCTCTTCCAGATGGACCAGATGGGGCTGCGCCCCGACCGCGGTCACGTGAAGTCGGCGCGCGTGGTGGGCGAGGTGATGGGCAAGCTTCACCCGCACGGCGACAGCGCGATCTACGACGCGATGGTCCGGCTGGCGCAGCCGTTCGCGCTGCGGCTGCCGCTGGTGGACGGGCACGGCAACTTCGGCTCCCTCGACGACGGCCCCGCCGCCTCCCGGTACACCGAGGCCCGCCTGGCCCCCGCCGCGCTGGCGATGACCGCGGACCTGGGCGAGGACACCGTCGACTTCGTCCCCAACTACGACAACCAGCTCACCCAGCCCTCGGTGCTGCCCTCGGCCATCCCGAACCTGCTGGTCAACGGCGCGACCGGCATCGCCGTCGGCATGGCGACGAACATGCCGCCGCACAACCTCGTCGAGGTCGTGGCCGCCGCCCGCCACCTCATCGCCCGCCCCGACGCCACGCTCGAGGACCTCATGCGGTTCGTCCCCGGCCCCGACCTGCCCGAGGGCGGGAAGATCATCGGCCTGGAGGGGGTGCGCGAGGCGTACGCCACCGGCCGCGGCAGCTTCCGCACCCGGGCGACCGCGCGGGTGGAGAACCTCACGGCGCGCAAGAAGGGCATCGTCGTGACCGAGCTGCCCTACATGGTGGGCGCGGAGCGGGTGATCGAGAAGATCAAGGAGGCGGTCAACGCCCGCAAGCTCCAGGGCATCACCAACGTGCAGAACCTCACCGACCGCCACCACGGCCTGCGCCTGGTCATCGAGGTCAAGAACACGTTCAACCCCGAGGCCGTCCTCGAGCAGCTCTACCGGCACACGCCGATGGAGGAGTCCTTCGGCATCAACAACGTCGCCCTGGTGGACGGCCAGCCGCGCACGCTCGGCCTGCGCGAGCTGATCGAGGTCTACGTCGGCCACCGCCTCACCGTGGTGCGCCGCCGCACCGCGCACCGCCTGGCCCGCGCCACCGAGCGCGCCCACCTCGTCGCCGGACTGCTCACCGCCATCGCCGACATCGACGAGGTCATCGCGGTCATCCGCTCCTCCGACGACGTCGAGGCCGCCCGCGGGCGCCTCATGGCCGTCTTCGACCTCGACGAGGCCCAGGCCGACTACATCCTGGCCCTGCGCCTGCGCCGCCTGACGAAGTTCTCCCGGATCGAGCTCGAGGCCGAGCGCGACGAGCTCGCCCGTCAGATGGCCGAGCTGCGGGAGATCCTCGACTCCGACGCCCGCCTGCGCGAGGTCGTCTCGGACGAGCTGGCCACCGTCGCGCGGGAGTTTGGCACCCCGCGGCGCACCGTGCTCCTGGAGCACGCCGGCGGCCCCGCCGCGCAGGCCGCCGCCGGCCCCGCCGCACGGGGCGGAGCCGCACGCGGGTCCGGCACCCCGCTGGAGATCGCGGACGCCCCGTGCTGGGTGCTCCTCTCCGGCACCGGGCTGCTGGCCCGCACCGCCGACGGCGACGCCCCCCTGCGGTCCGGCCCCCGCTCCTCCCACGACGCGCTCGCCCACGCCGTGCCCGCCACCACGCGCGGACAGGTCGGCGTCGTGACCTCGGCCGGGCGGGTGGTCCGCCTCGACGTCCTCGACGCGCCCGGCCTGCCGCCGAGCGGGGCCGCGCCGAGCCTGTCGGGCGGCGTGCCGCTCACCGAGCTCCTGACCCTGGAGCGCGACGAGGAGGCGGTGGGGCTCGCGCGCCTGGACGACGACGCAGCCCCCCTGGTTCTCGCCACCGCTCAGGGCGTGGTCAAGCGCGTGACGGGCGACCGTCCCGGCAACCGGGACAGCTGGCAGGTGATCACGCTGCAGGAGGGCGACCGCGTGGTCGGCTGCGGGCACGCCGGGGAGGAGGACAAGCTCGTCCTGATCTCCTCCGACGCGCACCTCCTGCGATTCGACGCCGCCGCGGTGCGTGCTCAGGGCCGGGCCGGCCGCGGCGTGGCCGGCATGCGGCTGGCGGAGGGCGCCAGCCTGGTCCACCTGGGGATCGTCGCGGCGGAGGACGTCTCCGGATCCGTCGTCGTCACGATCGCCGGCACGGCCGGGGCGCTGCCCGGAACCGTGCCGGGCAGCGCGAAGGTCACCCCGCTCGACCGCTACCCGGCCAAGGGCCGGGCCACCGGCGGCGTCCGCGCCCACCGCTTCCTGCGGGGCGAGGACGTCCTGCAGGTCGCCTGGGCGGGACCCGAGCCGGCGCGGGCCGTGGGCTCCGGCGGCCAGTCGGTCAGCCTGCCGGCGGTGGACGAGCGACGCGACGGCTCCGGCCAGGCCCTGCCCGTCCCGGTCGCCGCGATCGGCTGAGACGGACGGTCCGCCGTCGGGCGATCCCGGCGGCGGACCCCCGGCCGGCTGACCAGCGCGCGCCGGGCCGGCCCGGAGCCCGGCGTTCGACACCGGCTCGAAGCCCGGCCGTCCGACACCGGAGCGCTCTCGCGAGGCGGCTCGCGCCGGGTGCGGGTCAGATCTCGATGGTGTACATCGCCGAGCCGCGGGTGCGCTCGTACCCGAGGTTCATGAAGAGGACGTCGGCTCCGGTGGGGTTGTCCGCGTCGACGTCGAGGCCGGCGTACTGCATGCCGTCGTCGGCGTAGGCGCGCATCGCGCGGGTGAGCAGCGCCGTGGCCACGTGCCGGCCCCGCCAGTCGGGCAGCACGCCGAGGATCTCGGTGTACCCCTCGGTCCAGCCCAGCGCGGGCCAGTCCTGCTCGTAGCGGCTCGACATGAGGTAGCCGGCCACCTGCGTCCGGTCGCTCGAGCGGTCGAGCGCGACGAAGCTCCACGACGGCGCGTGGTGGGACCACTCCTGGGCCCAGGTCTCCGGCGTGTGCGGCTGCGAGCCCCACTGCTCGCCGAACGCCTTGTTGTGCGCACGGCGCACGGCGTCGTCCAGCTCCGGGGACCACCGCTCCACGGAGAGCGGGCGGTCGAGCCGGACCTCCGGGATCGGCAGCGAGAGGTCCCGCCGCAGCTGGGAGTACCACCGGCGCGGTTCGAAGCCACGGCGGCGCAGCTGGCGGGCCAGGGTCTCCATGTCGTCGTCCACGTGCACGACGATGCGGCCCGGCGCGTCCTTGCCGGACTCGGCGAGCATCTGGCGTGCACGGCCGGTCTGCCAGTCGAGCAGCGCCCCGCCCAGGCCCTCGCCGCGGCGGTCGGGGGCGACGCCGCCCGAGCAGAAGGCCCGCACCAGCGTGCTGTCGCCGCGCCGCACCCGCACGAACCCGAAGGCCACGAGCCGCTCGGCGCCGTCCCACGCACCGAGCGCGCTCCAGTCGTGGCTGGCGTCGAAGTACTCCAGGACCTCCTCCGGGGAGGTGCGGTAGGGCGGGTTGTCCACGCTCTCGATCCGGGTCACCAGCGAGACCAGCGCGGCGCCGTCGTCGGCCGTGATCGGCCGCCAGGTCGCCCCCGCGAGGTCGGGGGGCGGCGCCAGCACGGACGGTGCCTGCGCGCGCGCAGCCAGCGGCGCGTGCGCGGGCGGGCGCACGGCGTCGCCGGGCTGGGTGAGGGGGGCTGGCACGAGCGTGACCCTACGTCCTGGGCCGTCCGGGAGTCATGTTCCGACGCCGGGTGTGCCTCATATCTCGATCGTGTACAGGATCTGCGCACCCTGGCGCTGGTAGCCCAGGCGCTCGTAGAAACCGTGGGCGCCGGAGGGGTTGATCGTGTCGACGTCGAGGCCGGCGGACTCGATGCCGTCCGCGGCGAGCGCCCGGATCACGCCCGCCAGCAGGCTGCGGGCGACACCGCGGCCACGGTAGGCGCGCCGGACACCCACGAACTCGGTGTAACCCTCCGAGAAGCCGAGAGCCGCCCAGGCGTGCTCGTGGCGGGAGGTCAGCGCGTAGCCCGCGACCTCCTCCGCGCCGTCGGGTGTGCGGGCCAGGGCGATCTTGGACCAGCGCGGCTCGATCTCGCGCAGCACCCGGCGCCACGACTCCGGGGTCAACGGCTGGGAGCCCCAGTGGTCGGCGAAGACCTCGTTGTGGGTGTGCCGCACCTCGTCGTCGAGCTCGGGCGACCAGTCCACCATCCGCAGCCCGGCGGCCAGTGGCGCGTCGGGCACCGGCGCGCTCACCGGGCGACGCATCTCCTGGAACACCCGCTTGGGGCTGAACCCGGCGGCGACGTAGAGGCGGCGGCGGTCGGTCAGGTGCTCGTCGACGTAGGCGCCGATCCGGGCGGGCAGGTCCCGGCCGTCCTGCGCCAGCAGCTGGCGGGCCCGGGCGTCCTGCCAGTCGAGCAGCGCGCGGCCGATCCCGCGGCCGCGCCAGCCGGGCGCGATGGTGGCGGTGATGAAGGCGCGCAGGATGTCCGTGTCCCCCGGCGGGAGGTAGACCACCGCCATCGCCTGGAGCTCGCCGTCGGAGGAGAACCCGCCCAGGGAGTCGCGGACGAGGGTGTGGGCGGGGTCGAAGGCGTCGGCCACCTGCAGGGGGCCCGGCGCGGCGAGCGGCTTGTCGACCGCGGCGCAGCGCGCGACGAGGTCGAGCACGGCGTCGGCGTCCTCGGCGCCCAGGTGGCGCCAGGTCAGGCCGTGGTGCGGCCCTGGCACCTCGGCCACCTCTGGAGCGCGCAGTCGTTCGGACAGCGGGACCCGGGAGCTCGCGGGAGAGGACATGGTCCCGATCCTACCGAGCAGCACTTTCGACACCCGCAGCCGGCGGGTGACTTCGTTCACCCGGCCGGCAGTCCCGGCCGGCGGACCCGGCCGGCGTCAGGCGTCGATGCGGTCGGCGGAGATGTCGTTCGCACCCGCGACGATGAAGTCCTTGCGCGGGGCGACCTCGTTGCCCATGAGGAGCTCGAAGACCCGTTCGGCCTCCACGAGGGCCGCCTCGTCCGCCATGGAGATGCGCCGCAGGGTGCGCCGGGACGGGTCCATCGTCGTCTCGGCCAGCTGGTGGGCGTCCATCTCGCCCAGGCCCTTGTACCGCTGGATCGGCTCCTTGTAGCGCTTCCCGGTCCGTTCGAGCTTCCTCAGCAGGTTCGTCAGCTCGGCCTCGGCGTAGGTGTAGATCACCTCGCCCTTCCTCCCGCCCGAGCCGGAGATCTCGACGCGGTGCAGCGGCGGGACGGCGGCGTAGACGCGCCCGGCCTCGACCAGGGGGCGCATGTACCGGAAGAACAGCGTCAGCAGCAGGGTCCGGATGTGGGCGCCGTCGACATCGGCGTCCGTCATCAGCACGATCTTGCCGTAGCGGATCGCGTCGAGGTCGAACGTGCGGCCGGACCCGGCGCCGATCACCTGGATGATCGAGGCGACCTCGGCGTTCTTCAGGATGTCCCCGGGCGACGCCTTCTGGACGTTGAGGATCTTCCCGCGGATCGGGAGCAGGGCCTGGAAGTCGCTGGAGCGGGCCAGCTTGGCGGTGCCCAGGGCGCTGTCCCCCTCGACGATGAACAGCTCGGAGCGCTCGATGTCGTCGCTGCGGCAGTCGGCCAGCTTCGCCGGCAGGGTGGAGGACTCCAGTGCGTTCTTGCGCCGGGAGATCTCCTTCTGCAGGCGCGCCGACACCCGTGCGCGCATCTCGCCGACGACCTTCTCCAGCAGCGCGGCGGCCTGGGTCTTCTCGTGCCGCCGCGGGGACGTCAGGAGCGCGGTCAGCTCGGTCTCGACGACCTTGGCGACGATCGCCCGGACCGGGGCCGTGCCGAGCACCTCCTTGGTCTGGCCCTCGAACTGCGGCTCGGGCAGGCGGACCGTGACGACGGCGGTCACGCCGGCCAGGACGTCGTCCTTCTCGACCTTGCCGTCGCGCGCCGTGACCTTGAGCCGGCGGGCGTTGGTCTCGATCTGCTTGCGCAGGGTCTTGAGCAGCCCCTGCTCGAAGCCGGAGAGGTGCGAGCCGCCCTTGGGGGTGGCGATGATGTTGACGAAGGAGCGCACGGTGGTGTCGTAGCCGATGCCCCAGCGCAGGGCGATCTCGACCTCGCAGCGCCGCTGCACCTCGACCGGGCGCAGGTGCCCCTTGCCGTCGAGCTGCTGGACCGTCTCGGAGAACGTGCCCTCGCCCTGGAGCCGCCACGTGTCCGTGACCGAGGTGTCGGTGGCCAGGAAGTCGGCGAAGTCGACCACCCCGCCGTCGTGCCGGAAGACCTCCTCGACGGGACCGTCCTCCCCCGGCGTGCCCGGGCGGCGTCGCTCGTCCCGCACGGTGAGCGCCAGCCCGGGGACCAGGAACGAGGTCTGCCGGGCGCGCTCGATGAGGTCCTCGTAGGAGAACTCCGCGGACACGGGGAAGATCTGCCGGTCGGCCCAGTACCGCACCCGGGTGCCGGTCACGCCCCGCCTGACCTTGCCGCTCACGGTCAGCTCGGAGGCGTCGGTGAACGGCTCGAACGGCGAGTCGGGCGAGACGCCCTTGCGGTCGTCGTAGACCCCCGGCTCGCCGCGGTGGAAGGTCATGCGGTGGGTCTTCCCGCCGCGGTCCACCTCGACGTCCAGGCGCGCGGACAAGGCGTTGACCACCGAGGCGCCCACGCCGTGCAGGCCGCCCGAGGCGGCGTACGACCCACCGCCGAACTTGCCGCCGGCATGGAGCTTGGTGAAGACCACCTCGACGCCGCTCAGCCCGAGCGACTCGACCGTGTCGACGGGGATGCCGCGACCGTCGTCGCGCACCTCCACGGAGCTGTCGGGGTACAGGATGATGTCGATCTTGCTCGCGTGACCCTCGAGCGCCTCGTCGACCGCGTTGTCGATGATCTCCCACACGCAGTGCATGAGCCCGCGGGAGTCCGTGGAACCGATGTACATTCCGGGTCGCTTGCGCACGGCCTCGAGCCCCTCGAGCACGGAGAGGTGACGAGCCGTGTAGCTGGATCCGGTGGCGATGGCGGTGGACACCCGTTGATCCTAGGTTTCCCGCGCCCCGGGGCGGTGCACCGACCCGCGAGTCGTGCGCCGGATCACGGCGCGCCGCGTGGCGACGGCCACAATCGGCTACGCCGGCAGCGAACCGCCGCACCACCGGGGGATGGTTCCGGCCGCCGGATGGTTACATGTTGGTGTGACAGCAACGACCGAGACCCCCGCCCTGACCGCCCAGGACCGATGCGACGCCTGCGGCGCGCAGGCCTACGTGCGCGTGCAGATGGCGACCGGTGAGCTGCTCTTCTGCGCCCACCACGCCCGCAAGCACCAGGAGGCGCTGCGCAAGGTCGCCACGCAGATCCACGACGAGACCGCCCGGCTCCACGCCGAGGAGGGCACCTCGGTCGTCTGACCGGACCGCTAGCGCGACGGCCGTCACCCGCTGGGTGGCGGCCGTCGCGTCGTTCGGGAGCCGTGCCACCTCGCGGCAGGATATCGGTCGGCCGGCGGACCTCCTCGCCGCCCGCTGCGTCCCGGCGGAGCAGCGGCTACAGCTCGCGGCCGGCCCGCGGCCGGTCCGGGCTCAGGTACGGCGTGCGCCGCGGGCTCAGCCGCGCTCGGCGGCCGCGGAGCATCTCGTCCATCGGCACGCCCAGGCTGCGGGCGGTGAAGGCGTCGATCAGGCTCGGGTCCATCAGATTTCCCTCCCCCCGGTGCTCTCCCCGTCCGTCGGGAACGGTGCGGGCGTTCGCGGGTCGCGCGGGAACGCGCGGAACTGGACCTCGACGGTGCGGGACCCGGGGGGACCGTCGCCCTCCTGCCCTCGTCCGGCGAGCCGCTCCTGCCACCGCGCGAGAACGTCGGTGTACTCCCGCACCATCTCCGCGAGCTCGTCCCTCGTGGCGCAGAGGTAGGCGTCCGTGTCGATCGCGGCGCCGGCCCACTCCGACTCGAGGCCCGAGCGTTTCCGCTCGTGGAAGCGGGCCGCGGACCGGAATCGCAGCCGGAGCCACTCCTCGCCGAAGATCGACAGCGCCTCGCGCCCGGCGGGCGTGCCGGCGTGCTCGGCGGAGATCCGCGTCTCGGCCTCCACCACCCGCCAGAACCGCTCGCGAGCGGTGCCGCGACCCGGAACCTCCTCGATGAAGCCGTGCTTGGCGAGCTGGCGCAGGTGGTAGCTGGTCAGGCCGGAGGACTCGCCGAGCCGCTCCGCCAGCTGGCTCGCCGTCGCGGGCCCGGTCATGAGCGCGTCCCAGAGCTGGGTGCGCAGCGGGTGAGCCAGCGCCTTCAGGGCCACCACGTCCAGCACGCGTCGGGGCGGCGCCGCGGGAGCCGGCCGGTCTGTCGTCATGCTGGCGAGCGTACCGTTGCAAACACCTCTTTGCAAGGGTTTGTTTGCGCACCTGCTCCCGCGGTCACAGCTCCTTCGTGTACGCGATGCCTTTCCGGTCCGGGCGGTAGCCGAGGCGGGTGTAGAGCGCCAGCGCGCCGCTCCCGTTCTCGGTGTCCACGCCGAGGTCGGCCCGCTCCATCCCCGATCGCGCGAAGGCGCCCATGGACGCGGCGAGCAGCGCGGGCGCGATGCCGCGCCGGCGCCACGCCGGACGCACCCCGAGCAGGTCGGTCCAGCCGCAGGTGTAGCCCTGCACCTCCCAGTCCTGCTCGTAGGCGGACGCCACCGTGTACCCGGCGACCTCGTCGCCGTCGAGGACGACGAAGCTCCAGTCGGCCCGGAGGTAACGGGAGCCGACCACCGACCGGCGCCAGTCCTCCTCCGACCGGGGCTCGCTGCCCCAGTGACCGGCGAAGGCCTCGTTGTGGGCGCGCCGCACGGCATCCGCGTCGACCGAGGCGAGCGGGACCAGCCGGAGGTCGGGGTCGAGAGGGACCTCGGGAACGGGGTGGTCGCCGTCGAGCTGCCTGGTCATGTCCACGAACCAGCGTTCGGCGCGGAAGCCGGCACGTTCGAGGAGACGGCGCGCGGCCGCGACGTGCTCGTCGGTGTGCACCCGTGCGAGGGCGGGCAGGTCCCGCCGGGCCTCCGCCGTCTTCTGCCGGGCCCGCTCCTCCTGCCAGCGCAGCAGCGCACGTCCCACGCCGCGGCCGCGCCACCCGGGGTGGACCCCTCCCCAGCAGAACGCCCGCACGCTGCGGGTGTCGCCCGGGCGGACCTCGACGACGCCGAACGCCCGGGGCACCCCGTCGGCGTCCATGGCGACCACCGTGTCCGCGGCGGGGTCCTTCCAGCTGCCGTCGGTCAGCGCGTCGACCAGGTCGTCGGGCGTGTTGCGCTCGGCGGTGTCGTCGAAGTCCTCGACGGCGCGCACGAGGCCGTGCCAGGCGGGCACGTCGTCGACGGTCAGGGGGCGCCACGCGAGTCCGGGGGTTCGCGGTGGGGCGAGGGGCGGCGTCGTCATGGGGAGGACCCTAGGCGTGCGGGCCCGGACCGCTCACGCCAATTTCCGGCGAGGGGAGGAGCACGTCGACCGAGCGGACAACCGCGAGGCTCCGCCGTCGGGGACCTCCCGGGAACGCCCGAGGCCCGCACCGTCACGGTGCGGGCCCCGGGGGCGACACTGTCAGTCGAGGTAGTCGCGCAGCACCTGGGACCGGCTGGGGTGGCGCAGCTTCGACATGGTCTTGGACTCGATCTGGCGGATCCGCTCGCGGGTGACGCCGTAGACCTTGCCGATCTCGTCGAGGGTCTTCGGCTGACCGTCGGTGAGGCCGAACCGCATGGAGACCACGCCGGCCTCACGCTCGGAGAGGGTGTCGAGCACCGCGTGGAGCTGCTCCTGCAGGAGGGTGAAGCTCACGGCGTCGGCCGGGACGACCGCCTCGGAGTCCTCGATCAGGTCGCCGAACTCGCTGTCGCCGTCCTCACCGAGCGGGGTGTGCAGGGAGATCGGCTCGCGCCCGTACTTCTGGACCTCGACGACCTTCTCCGGCGTCATGTCCAGCTCCTTGGCCAGCTCCTCCGGCGTGGGCTCGCGGCCCAGGTCTTGGAGCATCTGCCGCTGGACGCGGGCCAGCTTGTTGATGACCTCGACCATGTGCACGGGGATGCGGATGGTGCGGGCCTGGTCGGCCATCGCGCGGGTGATGGCCTGGCGGATCCACCAGGTGGCGTACGTGGAGAACTTGTAGCCCTTGGTGTAGTCGAACTTCTCCACCGCGCGGATCAGACCGAGGTTGCCCTCCTGGATCAGGTCCAGGAACAGCATGCCGCGGCCCGTGTACCGCTTGGCCAGGGAGACGACGAGGCGCAGGTTGGCCTCGAGCAGGTGGTTCTTGGCCAGGTGCCCGTCGTTGGCGATCCACTGCAGCTCGCGGCGGAGCTTCGGGGCGAGGCTGTCGGCCTCGGTCGCCAGCTTCTCCTCGGCGAACAGGCCGGCCTCGATGCGCTTGGCGAGCTCGACCTCCTGCTCGGCGTTGAGGAGCGCGACCTTGCCGATCTGCTTGAGGTAGTCCTTCACCGGGTCCGCGGTGGCCCCGGCCGTGACGACCTGCTGGACCGGCGCGTCGTCGTCGTCGGCGTCGGAGACGACGAAGCCGGTCTCGCCGGCGGCGGCCTCGGCGGCCGCCTCTTCCTCGTCCTTGTCCTTGTCGCCGGCCTGGGGGTCCTCGACGTCGGGCACGGCCTTGAGGGCGCCCTTCTTGGCGCGAGCGCCAGGCTTGGTGGCGGCCGGCTCGGCGGCGGCCTTGGGCGTGCCGGCGGCCGGCGTCTTCCTGGTGGACGTCTTGGCGGCGGGGCGCGCGGGCGCCTTTGACGTCGCCGTCTTCCGCGCCGGAGCCGCGGGGGCCTGCGCAGCCTGCTCCACCGAGGCCTCAGTGGGCTGGTCCGCGGAGGCGGAGGTGGTCTTGGAGGCAGAGGAGGACGTCACGAAATACCTTTCGGCGGGGTGCGGGGGCCGACGATCGATCCGTTCAGACCGTCGCAACCCTATAATTATAGCCTCAGCGGACCCGACCGGCACCCGGAACCATCGGTCGGGGCCACACCTGAGCCCGGCGAGCCCTGCTGCCCGCCGTGTATCGCACAACGTCCGCGCGCCTTCTTCTATGCCCGGGCTCCGCCCCTGCCGCACCCTCCGTGGCCCGCCGAGCGCCGCGACGCCGACCGCCGCGTCGCCGCGGTCTCACGCGGACACGCACCGTCCCCGCGCGGACCTGACGAGGCCCGCACGCCGTGGCGTGCGGGCCTCGTCGGACGAGCACGGGTCAGGAGACCGTCCCGTACGCCTCGACAGGCTGGCAGGCGCACACGAGGTGCCGGTCGCCGTAGGCGCCGTCCACCCGCCGCACCGGCGGCCAGTACTTCCCGTCCACCAGCGACGGCAGCGGGTACACGGCCTCCGCCCGGGTGTAGGGGTGGTCCCACTCCCCCGTCAGCATCTGCGCGGTGTGCGGGGCGTTGACCAGCGGGTTGTCCTCCCGCGGCCACGCCCCGGACCCGACCTGCTGCGCCTCGGCGTGGATCGCGACCATCGCCGCGCAGAAGCGGTCGAGCTCGGCGAGGTCCTCGCTCTCCGTGGGCTCGACCATGAGGGTCCCCGCGACCGGGAAGCTCATGGTGGGCGCGTGGAAGCCGTAGTCGATCAGCCGCTTGGCGACGTCGTCGACGGTGATGCCGGTGGCCGCGCGCAGCGGCCGTAGGTCGAGGATGCACTCGTGGGCCACGTGCCCGCTCTCGCCGCGGTAGAGCACCGGGTAGTGGCCCTCCAGGCGGGCCGCGACGTAGTTGGCGGCCAGCACCGCCGCCCCCGTCGCGCGCCGCAGTCCTTCCCCGCCCATGAGCGCCACGTACGCCCAGCTGATCGGCAGGATCGAGGGCGAGCCGTAGGGCGCGGCCGAGACGGCGCCGGAGCGCCGGTCGCCGTCCTGCGCGAGCGGGTGCCCCGGCAGGAACGGCGCCAGGTGGGCCCGTGCGGCCACCGGGCCGATGCCGGGCCCGCCGCCGCCGTGCGGGATGCAGAAGGTCTTGTGGAGGTTGAGGTGCGAGACGTCGCCCCCGAACCCGCCCGGCCGGGCGTGCCCGACCAGGGCGTTGAGGTTCGCCCCGTCGATGTAGACCTGGCCGCCGACGGCGTGCACCGCCTCGCAGACCTCGCGGACCTGCTCCTCGTAGACCCCGTGGGTGGAGGGGTAGGTGATCATGATGCAGGCCAGCCGCTCGGCGTGCTCCTCGACCCTGGCGCGCAGGTCCGCCAGGTCGACGTTGCCGCCCTCGTCGGTGCCCACGACCACCACGCGCATGCCCGCCAGGACGGCGGAGGCCGCGTTCGTGCCGTGCGCGGAGGCGGGGATGAGGCAGACGTCGCGCGCCGTCTCCCCCCGGGACTCGTGGTACCCCTTGATGGCCAGCAGCCCGGCGAGCTCGCCCTGCGAGCCGGCGTTGGGCTGGAGGCTGACGGCGTCGTACCCGGTGGCGGCGGCGAGCCAGCTCTCCAGGTCGTGGATGAGCTGCAGGTAGCCTGCGACGTCCTCCGCGGGCGCGAAGGGGTGGATGCGGGCGAAGCCGGGCCAGCTGATCGCCGCCATCTCCGCGGCCGCGTTGAGCTTCATGGTGCACGAGCCGAGCGGGATCATCCCCCGGTCGAGGGCGTAGTCCTTGTCCGAGAGCCGGCGCAGGTAGCGCATCATCGCGGTCTCGGTGCGGTAGGTGGAGAAGACGGGATGGGTGAGGTACTCGCTCGTGCGGGTCATGTCCGCCGGCAGCGCGACCTCCACGGACTCCGCCACCGCCGTCGACGCCCGCGCGTCCGGCGACCCGCCGTCGCCCGGGTCCCGCTCGGGATCGGCCGCGCGCGCGACCGCCGCGGCGAGCGCGACCACGTCCTCGTCGCCGGTGGCCTCGTCGACCGACACGCGGACCCGGTCGGCGTCCTGCACCCACACGGTGATGTTCTCCTCCAGCGCCGCGCTGCGCACGGCCTCGGCCCGCCCGGGTACGACCAGCTCGAGGGTGTCGAAGTAGTGCTCGTGGCTCAGGCGCACGCCGGCCCGCCGCAGCCCGGCCGCCAGGGCCCGCGTGCGGGTGTGGACCCCCTCGGCGATCTCGCGGAGCCCGTCCGGGCCGTGGTAGACGGCGTACATGGAGGCCATGACCGCCAGCAGCACCTGGGCCGTGCAGATGTTCGACGTGGCCTTCTCGCGGCGGATGTGCTGCTCGCGGGTCTGGAGCGCCAGCCGGAGGGCGGGGGCGCCGTCCGTGTCGCGGGAGACGCCGACGAGCCGGCCGGGCAGCTGACGCTCCAGGCCCCTGCGCACGCTGAGGTACCCCGCGTGCGGCCCGCCGAAGCCGAGCGGGACCCCGAGGCGCTGGGTCGAGCCGACGGCGATGTCCGCGCCCAGCTCGCCTGCGGGGGTGACCAGCGTCGCGGCCAGCAGGTCGGCGGCCACGACCACGACGGCGCCCGCGTCGTGCGCCGCGCCGACGGCGCGCTCGAGCACGGAGCGGGCCAGCACCCGGCCGGACGCGCCCGGGAGCTGGACGAGGACGCCGAAGACGCCGTCGAGGTCCGTCCCGTCCAGGCCGTCGGCGAGGTCCGCGACGACGAGCTCGATGCCGAGCGGGGCGGCCCGGGTCTCGAGCACCGCCCGCGTCTGGGCGAAGGTGTCCGCGTCGACGACGAAGCGGTCGCCCTTGTGCCTGGTGGCGCGGCGGGCGAGAAGCATGGCCTCGGCGGCGGCGGTGGCCTCGTCGAGCATCGACGCTCCGGCGACGTCGAGCCCGGTGAGGTCGGTGACCACCGTCTGGAAGTTCAGCAGCGCCTCGAGGCGTCCCTGCGAGATCTCCGGCTGGTACGGCGTGTAGGCGGTGTACCAGGCGGGGTTCTCGAGCACGTTGCGCTGGATGACGGGCGGCGTGAGCGTGTCGTAGTAGCCCTGCCCGATCATCGAGGTGCGCACGGTGTTGCGTGCCGCGATGCCGCGCAGGCGGGCGAGCACCTCGTGCTCGGAGGCGGCCTCGGGGAGCCCGGCGGGAGCCGACTCGTCCTGGATCGAGTCGGGGACGGCCTCGACGAGGAGCGCCTCGAGCGTGGGCACCCCGACGGCGGCGAGCATCTGCTCCTGGGCGGCGGCGTCGGTCCCGATGTGGCGGTCGGAGAAGTCCCTCACGCGCCCTGCCCCTCGACCAGCGCGCCGTAGCCGGCGGCGTCCAGCAGGTTCTCCGGCAGGCTCGCCACGCGCAGGGTGTACAGCCAGCCCTGCTCGTACGGGTCGGCGTTGACCGTCTCGGGAGCGTCGACCGCCTCCTGGTTGACCGAGGTGACCTCCCCGTCGGCCGGGGCGATGAGGTCCGAGACCGACTTGGTGGACTCGATCTCGCCGCAGGTCTCCCCTGCCGTCAGGGTGGTGCCCACCTCCGGCAGGTCGAGGTAGACCACGTCGCCCAGGGCCTCGGCCGCGTAGGCGGTGATGCCCACCCGCGCGGTGTCGCCGTCGACGGCGATCCACTCGTGGTCGGCGGTGTACTGGCGGTCGTCGGGGTAGCTCACGATGGCTCCATTCGGTGGGACTTGCCTGGCTGGTGCGGGGTCTGTCGGGGTACCGGGGGCTCTGGCCGCGGCCGGGGCCGGTCGCGGTCAGCGCGGACGGCGGTAGAAGGGCAGCTCGACGACGGTGACGGGCTGACGCTTTCCGCGCACGTCCACCTCGAGGCTGGTGCCGGCGGCGGCCCTCGCGCCCTCGATGAGCGCCATGGCGACGGGGTGGCCGAGGGTGGGCGACAGGACGCCCGAGGTGACGGTGCCGATCGCGCCGTCGCCGTCGAGCACGGTGCTGCCGGCGCGGGCCGCCCGGCGTCCCTCTCCCGCGAGACCCACGAGCACGGTTCCGCTGGGGTGCTCCTTCCGGTCGGCGAGGGCGTCCCTGCCGACGAAGTCGTGCTCGAGGTCGACCACGCGGCCCAGGTTCGCCTCGTAGGGCGTGACGTCCCTGCTGAGCTCGTGCCCGTAGAGCGGCATGCCCGCCTCGAGCCGCAGGGTGTCCCGGCAGGCGAGCCCGCAGGGCACGACGCCCGCCCCGGCGCCGGCGTCGAGAAGCGCCGACCACAGCGGCACGGCGGAGGCGGCGGGGACCGACAGCTCGAAACCGACCTCGCCGGTGTACCCGGTGCGCGCGAGCAGCACGGGGACGCCGGCGACCTCGGCGTGCATCGACGCGTAGTACTTCAGGGTGGCCAGGTCCGTGTCCGTGAGGCTCGCGAGCACGTCGGTCGAGACGGGGCCCTGCAGCGCGATCAGCGCCCGCGCCTCGGTGCGGTCGGCCACGTGAACCTCGCCGCCCGACCGCACGGTGAGCTCGTCCAGCACCACGGTTCGGTTCGCGGCGTTCGCGACGACCAAGAACTCGGTCTCGGCCAGCCGGTAGACGATGAGGTCGTCGAGGACGCCGCCGTCCGGGGCGACCATCATCGTGTAGCGGGCCTTCCCCACGGCGAGGGTGGAACTACGGGAGACCAGGGCGCGGTCCAGGGCGCCCGCCGCCCCCGGCCCGGAGACCTCGATCTGCGCCATGTGCGAGAGGTCGAAGAGCCCGGCGCGCTCGCGCACGGCCGCGTGCTCGGCGAGGTCGGACGTGTAGCGCAGCGGCATCTCCCAGCCGGCGAACGGGGTCATCGCGGCGCCGGCGTCGCGATGCACGGCGTAGAGCGGGGTGCGCAGGAGGTCGGTGGTCATGCGGGGAGCTCCGTCGGGTCGTGGGCGCGTGCGCGGACGCGCACGTCGAACGGCTCCCCCTCTGTGCTGGTACCTGAGAGTTTCGGGCGCCGGACGGCGGCCCTTTCACCATGGGTGAGCCCGTGGACGCGGACTTCTTTCCAGAGTGGCCTCATCGACACGGTGCGGGGACCTGAGAGATTGCCGGGGCGGTTGCTCCTTCGGTGCGTCGCGGGTACGACGGCTCTCCCGTGCCGACTGCTGACGGCCCGATATGCAGTTCTGGGTGGCGCCGGAGGTCACCCCGCCGCGCGGTGTGCACGCTACCACCGGGCGCGCCGGCGGCGCGGTGGGGCCCAGGGGGTCAGGACGCGGCGCGGACGGGCTTGACGGCCAGCACGGGGCACGGGGCGTCGAGCAGGATGCGCTGGGCGTTCGACCCGAGCACCAGCTTGCCCACCGGGGAACGGCGCCGCAGCCCGATGACGATCAGCTCCGCGCCGACCTCCTCGGCCGTGGCGACGAGCGACTGAGCGACGTCGTCCGAGCGGCGGAGCTGGCGGATGTCGTAGGCGATGTCCGCGTCGTCGAGCAGGTCACGGACGGCGTCGGCCTCGGCCTCCAGCTGCGACGGGTCGTCGCCGCGCGAGCGGCGCGCGAGCACCACGATGAGCCGGGAGTCGCGCCGTCGCGTCTCCGCCACGGCGGCGTCCAGCGCCGCCGCGCCCTCCTGCGTGGTCACGTACCCCACGACGATCGCCATGCCTGCTCCGTTCCTGCCGCCCGCCGGGCGGCCGCGTGGACCGTGCCCGGGACGTTACCCGAAACGACGCGGTCACGAGCACCTCACGCTCGGGAGCACGGCCGCCCTCACGGCGTGCGCGCCCAGACCGGGGGCATCCCCGCCTCGAGCGCCGCCACCACCAGCTCCGCCAGGCGGTGGCCCGGCTCCTCCTGCAGGGCCTGCCGCGCGACGACGTCCGCTCGGGCACCCTCGTTGCCCCACCAGGCCAGGTATGCCAGGGCGCCGAGCGCCGAGCCGCCCGCTCCCGGCTCGGCGTGGGCGGCCACGGCGTGCCCGAGCGTCGTCGCCCGGCCCACCGCCGCGTCGTCCGGGATCAGGTCGGTCTCGAAGGCCCGCACCACCGTCCCGGGGTCCAGGTAGTCGCCCGTGCGCCCCTCGGCCGCCTCCATCGTGGCCGCGACGACGGCGTCCCTCACGACCTTGTCGCCGAGCACGACGAGCAGCCGGCCCAGCACCTCGGGCGCCGTGCGCGGGCTCCCCGGACCTGCCGCGACCGCGGCGTCCCACAGCCGGGCGCCCTCCTCCCGCCAGCGTCGCAGCGGCTCCTGGTCCCGGGCGGGCCGGGCGCCGGGCACGCCGAACGCCGCACCGCGCACGAGCGGTGCGCCGCCGCAGGCCCTCCGAACCTCCCGCAGCCGGTCCCGCTCCGCCTCGGCGGCCGCGTACGCGGTGGCCAGCGCGTCACCGTCGCGGCTGCGGACCACCCCGAGCTGCGCCCGGTCCGGGGCGGCGGCGTGTCCCGCCGTCACCATCGCGGCCGCCGCCGGGGAGGCGGCGAGCAGGTCCAGCGGGTGCCCGGCCGGCGGGCAGCAGCGGCACGGGCCCAGATGACCCCAGCCCTGGGGTCCCACGCGCCAGGGGTCGAGCTCGGGCGCCAAGGGCCACAGAGCCTCGTCCAGGGCGGCGGCAAGGTTGTCGACGACGTCGTGCAGCAGCCGGTCGTCCTCCGGCTCCTCCGTGTAGAGCACCAGGTGCAGGTCGTCGGGCTCCTGGGCTGCGACGTGGCCGGCCAGGACCGCGGCCGCCTCGGCGCCGGTGAGCGGGGCGCCGAGGTCGGCGAGGTCCATCCGCGCCACCAGCCCGACCTCCTTGGCGCCGCCCGGGGCGACGCTGACGGCGACGAGGACGGCGGACTCGGCCGGGTGGAAGCCCAGCCGGTAGGGGATGAGGGCGATCAGGTCGCGGGGCTGGGACAGTCGGATGATCTCTGCGGTGGTCATGGGTCCATCCAGCCGTGGGACCCGACGTGCCCGCAGGACGCCTGTGCACGGACGCCGGCCGGCTCCGCGGCCTGTGCAAAACGTCGGGCGTCCCGGGCGACGCTACTGGGCTGTGGACGGTCCGGGGACGCCGGGCCGCATAGGGTCGGGTCATGCACAGCACCGCCCTGTCCGACCTCCGCGAGGCCGTCTCCGAGCGGGTCCTGACCGCCCTGGAGGACCGCACCGCCCGTTTCGCGCACGTGGGGACACCGCTGACGGAGTTCCTGGCCCCCGCAAGGTCGCTGCTGGGCGGCGGCAAGCGGCTCCGGGCACTGCTCTGCGGGGCGGGGTGGGCCGCGGCCGCCCCCGACGCCTCCCTGGAGGGACCGGTGGTGCTCGCGGGCAGCGCGCTCGAGCTCTTCCAGGGAGCCGCGCTCGTGCACGACGACGTCATGGACGCCTCGCAGACGCGGCGCGGCATGCCCTCCGCGCACCGCAGGTTCGCGCTCGACCACGCCGAGCGGGGCTGGCTCGGCCGCGCCGACGACTACGGTCAGGCGTCCGCCATCGTTCTCGGCGACCTGCTGCTCTCGCTGTCGTCGATGGAGATGGAGGAGGCGCAGGCCGTCGCGGGGTCCACGGCAGGGGGCCGGGCGCGGCGTACCTACGACGCGATGACGGCCGAGGTGGCTCTCGGCCAGTACCTGGACATCCGGTCGCAGGCCCAGCCGTGGGAGGACGACGGCGACACCGCCCTGGCCCGGGCGCTGCAGGTGGTCCGGCACAAGTCGGCTCGCTACTCGGTCGAGCACCCGATGCTCGTGGGGGCGGCGCTCGCGGGGGCTGAGGACGATCTGCTCGCCGCCCTCTCCGCCGTCGGCCTGCCGCTGGGCGAGGCTTTCCAGCTCCGTGACGACGAGCTTGGCGTCTTCGGCGACCCGTCGACGACCGGCAAGCCGGCGGGTGACGACCTGCGCGAGGGGAAGCGCACGCCGCTGCTCGCGATGACGATGCGCCGTGCCGGCGCGGACGACCGGGCGCTGCTCCGCGACCGGGTGGGTGCGGCTGACCTCACCGGTGACGAGGTGACCGCCCTCCAGCGGGTCATGCGGGCGACGGGTGCGGTCGAGGCGCACGAGCGCATGATCGAGGAGCGCTACGAGGCAGGACTGGCCGCCCTGGAGGCAGCGGCCCTGCCGGAGAGGGCGGAGGCCCTGCTGCGCGAGCTCGCGGCAGCGCTCGTCCGCCGCGCCGCCTGACCGGGGCAGGTCCGCAGGTGCGCCCCGGCGCGGGACAGGTCCGGGGCGTCCACCCGTCCGGGACGTGGATCAGAAGGCGAGCGTCTGCGCCACCCGGCGGACCGCGTGGGTGCGCCGCGCGCGCAGCGCGGCGATCGGCGTCGCGTCGAGCTCCGCGTGCGGGGTGAAGAGCCAGCGGAACGACTCCTCGGGGTCGTAGCCCGCGTCGGAGAGCAGGATCAGCGTTCCGCGCAGCGCCGGCAACGGACCCGGGCCGTCGACGTCGTCGGGTCCCAGCAGCAGCTCGCCGGGCACCGACTGGGCGCCGTTCGGGCCGTGGGGCACCGCCAGCAGGCGGTGCTCACGCAGCAGTGTGCGGACCTCACGGAGGCGAAGTCCGAGCAGTTCCGCCACCTCCGGCAGGGAGTACCAGCGGGTGGGCTCGTCGGGCACGGCAGTCACGGAGGAATCTTAGGGGACCGTTTCGGACAATCGGTTGTCGACACGCCCCTACAGTCGCTACTGTCACACTGGTTTCAATAGTCACGTCCGTATCACCGACAACACGAGTCACGTCCGTTACACCCTTGTGACGGGCGCGGCTCTGAGCCGGCCCCTGTGCACGACCCCGTTGGAGGATCGATGTCGAAGGTCGAGAACAACTCTCGCACCACTGCCCGCAGCCAGGCGGGACGGGCCGGTGTCGGTCTGGCCCTGGCGGCCACGACCGCCGTGGGCGTCGCCGTCCCGGCCGCTGCAGCCCAGGCCGCACCCGCCCAGCCCAGCGCCAGCCTGCACACCGCCAGTCTGCACAGCGCCGGCCCGCACAGCGTCACCCTCGGCGCCACAGCGCTCGCGCCGCAGGCGCCCGCGGCCGCACCGACCATGACCTACCGGGTCCAGGCAGGTGACACGGTCTCCCACATCGCGGCCCGCACCGGCTCGTCCGTCAGTGCGATCGTCCGCGCCAACAACCTCGACTCCCGGGCGCTCATCCGCATCGGCCAGATGCTGAAGATCCCGTCCGCCGCCACGACCGCCGCCGACGCGCGACCGGCGCCCACGGCCTCCCGTGCGACCACGCGGGCCGCCGTCACCCACACCGTGGCGGCCGGTGACACGCTCTCGGTCCTCGCCCAGCGGTACGGCACCACGGTCTCCGCCCTCGTCCAGGCCAACAGGCTCGGCTCGGCGGACCGCATCTACGTCGGCCAGAAGCTCGCCGTCTCCGGCACGGCCTCGCTGCCCGCATCCTCCGCACCGACGGCGACCTCGGTGCCGACGCGGACCACGCCCGCCGTCACGGCCGGCGGGACCCACACGGTGCGCGCCGGCGAGACCGTCTCGGGCCTGGCCAAGAAGTACGGAACCACCGTCAGCGCCATCATCCGGGCGAACAACCTCCGGCCGTCCGGCCTGATCTACGCCGGCCAGAAGCTCGTGGTCTCGGCCACGGCCACGCCCGCGCCCTCGAGCGCTCCCGCCGCGCCCGCTACGACGTCCGGCACCCACACCGTCAGGGCGGGAGACACCGTCTCCGTGCTGGCGAAGCAGTGGGGCACGACCGTCTCCGCCGTGATCCAGACCAACAAGCTCGACGCCGGCGGGCTCATCTACGTCGGGCAGAAGCTGAAGGTGCCGGGCACGGCCGCCACGCCCGCCGCCCCGACCACCACCCCCCTCGTGCCGAGCAGCTTCCTCGGGCGCACCTACCCCGAGGCCACCGTCGCTTCGGCCAACGCCAACAAGGCCACGCTCCTGGCCACCGGCGTGCCCTCGCGCGCGCAGATGCAGGCCACCGTGGCGCAGGTGGCGCGCCAGATGGGCGTCGACCCCGCGCTCGCCCAGGCCCACGCCTACCAGGAGTCCGGGTTCAACCACGCCTCGGTCTCCCCTGCCAACGCCATCGGGACGATGCAGGTCATCCCGTCCTCCGGCGAGTGGGCGTCCGACCTCGTCGGCCGCAGGCTCAACCTGCTCGACCCCTACGACAACGTGGTCGCCGGTGTGGCCATCATCCGCCAGCTTCAGCGCACCTCGCCCGACCTCGAGTCCGGCATCGCCGGCTACTACCAGGGCGCGGCCTCGGTCAGGCGCAACGGCATGTTCGCCGACACCAAGATGTACGTCGCGGCCGTCAAGGCGCACATGAACCGCTTCTGAGAGCGGCGCAGGAGGATGGCCGGGCCCGGGGCCCGGCCATCGTCGCGCTCGGGGTGCCCGTGACCGTGACAGCGCCGTCCCGCCCGACGCCGTCCGGGGCCCGGGAGTCTTGACCGGCCTGTGTGAGCTTCGGCATGCCGCACGCTGACGGCGGAGCGCGGCGGTTACGCTCGCGTACGTGGACGCCACGATTCTCGACCCGATGATCGGCCACCTGGTCGACGACCGGTACGAGGTGACCGCACGCGTCGCACGCGGCGGGATGGCGACCGTCTACCGCGCAACCGACCGCAGGCTCGACCGCACCGTCGCGGTCAAGGTCATGCACGCGCACCTCGCCGAGAGCCCCGACTTCGTGGCCCGTTTCCGTCGAGAGGCCCAGGCCGCGGCCCGGCTCGCCCACCCCGGCATCGTCTCGGTCCACGACCAGGGCCTCGCCGGCGAGGCCAGCTACCTGACGATGGAGTTCGTCGAGGGCCCGAACCTCCGAACGGTGCTCCGCGAGCGGGGGGCGCTGCCGCTCGGCGAGGCGCTCGCGCTCTCCGGTCAGGTGCTGGACGCGCTCGCCTGCGCCCACCGTGCCGGCCTGGTGCACCGCGACATCAAGCCCGAGAACGTCCTGCTCACGCTCGACGGACGCGCGAAGGTCGCCGACTTCGGTCTCGCGCGC
Source organism: Georgenia sp. EYE_87 (assembly GCF_023148685.1). Lineage (GTDB taxonomy): Bacteria > Actinomycetota > Actinomycetes > Actinomycetales > Actinomycetaceae > Georgenia. The sequence goes on from NZ_JAHXNL010000001.1 coordinate 464,110, forward strand.
GCCGTCACCGAGGCCACCGCGGCGAGCACCGGCACCGTGCTGGGCACGGTGGCCTACCTCGCGCCCGAGATCGTCACCGCGGGCCGGGCCGACCCCCGTGCGGACGTGTACGCCGTGGGCGTGCTGCTCTACGAGCTCGTCACCGGCCGGCAGCCGTTCGCCGGCGAGGCGCCGATCCAGGTGGCGTTCCAGCACGTCAACGGGCGTGTCCCCGCACCGTCCGCAGTCGTCCCCTGGCTGCCGAAGGAGGTCGACGAGCTCGTCGCCGCGCTCACCGCGCGCGAGCTCGACGAGCGCCCGCAGGACGGCGCGGCCGCGCTCGCGCTCGTGCGACGGTGCACCACCGCCCTGGACGCGACCACCCTGGCCCGGGGGGCCGGCACCGGCGCGTCCCCGGCGAGGTCACCGAGGCCGGCCGGCACGCCGACCCGCGCCGCCGCCCCGCCGTCGGACGGCCACCCGACCACAGCGACCGAGATCCGCGAGCCGAACGGGACCATCGCGCTGCCCATCGGGGCGATCCGGCGCGAGGAGCCGACCCCCGCTCACCCCGCCCGACGACGCCGCGCCTGGCCGCGGGTCCTCGCCCTCCTGCTCGCCCTGCTGCTCGTCACCGGCGCGGGTGCCCTGTGGTGGTTCCAGGTAGGGCCCGGAGCCACCGTCACCACGCCGGAGGTGGTCGGCCTCGCGGAGGACGTCGCCGTCGCCCAGGTGCGCGACGCCGGCCTGGAGCCGGTGGTGAGCCGTACCCACCACGACGACGTCGAGGCGGGGAGGGTGGTCTCCACCGATCCCGGTCCCGGGGCCGAGGTCCACAAGGACGGCCGCGTGCGTCTCTCCGTCTCCCTCGGCGTCCTCATGCTCACGGTGCCGGACGTCGCCGGGCTCGGGACGGCCGCCGCCACGGAGGCGCTCGAGGCGGAGGGCCTGTCGGTCGGCGGGACCACCGAGCAGTATCACGACAGCGTTCCGGCCGGCACCGTCCTCTCCTCGTCCCCCGCGGCCGCCGAGCAGGTCCCGCACGACACCCCGGTCGACCTCGTCGTCTCCGCGGGGCGCGAGCCCGTCGAGCTGCCGGACGTCACCGGCGTGTCGCGCGAGGACGCCGCCGCCGACCTGGAGTCGGCCGGCCTCACGGTCGGCGAGGTGACCGAGGCGCACTCCGACACCGTGCCGGCCGGAGCCGTCCTCGCCCAGGCGCCGGCCGCCGGCTCCGCCCAGCTCTACCGCGGCGACTCCGTGGACCTCACCATCTCCCTCGGCCCCGAGCTCTTCGAGGTTCCCGACGTCGTCGGCCGTCAGGTCGGCGAGGCGCGCTCCGCCCTGACGGCGGCCGGGTTCGAGGTCGCGATCGAGGAGGTGCTCGGGGGCTTCTTCGGCACGGTGCGTGCGCAGGACCCCGAGCCGGGGGCGATGCTGCCGCGAGGCAGCCTCATCACGCTCACCGTCGTCTGACGGGCACCTCACGGCGGGCCGGCACCCCACGGGGTGCGCGGCCCCCGACCAGGGCTACTCCTGGTGGGAGTAGCGCTCCTCACGCCAGGCGTCCCCGCGCAGGTGATAGCCCCGCTCCTCCCAGAACCCGCGCTCGACCTCGGTGAGGTAGTTCCAGCCCCGGAGCCACTTGGGCCCCTTCCAGGAGTACAGGTGGGGCAGGATCAGCCGCAGCGGGCCGCCGCGCTCGTCGCTGAGCGGCTCTCCGGCGTGGTGGGTGGCCAGCACGGTACGGGGCGAGACCAGGTCCTCCAGGCGCACCGTCGCCGCGTAGCCGTACTCGGCGAACACCAGGACGTGCTCGACGTCGTTGCGCGGCGGTGCCACCTCGACGACGCTGCGGGCCGCGACCCCGGACCACCGCTCGTCCACCGAGGACCATCCGGTGGCGCAGTGCAGGTCCGCGATGACCTCGAGGGGCGTCAGGGCGAGCACCTGCTCGAAGGTCAGCGCGTGCTCGCCGCCGTCCGCGGTCGCTCCCCCGACGGTCAGGCGCCAGCGCTCCGGACGACGGCGCGGCACGGGCCCGTAGTGCATGACCGGCGCCTCGGCGACCAGCCGCTGGCCGGGCGGCAGGAACCGGTCGGCCGGCAGGCGCGGCAGATCCGCCATGCCCGCACCCATGGCGTGCTCGTGCACCCCGTCGTGCTCCACCGTTCCCCCGCGGTCCTTTCCGTGCGTCGTCTAGTAGGCCCGCAGCATCTCTGCGACGTCGAACGCCATCTCGAGCGACTGCTGGTGGTTCAGGCGCGGGTCGACCAGGGTCTCGTAGCGGCGCGCCAGGGCGGCCTCGTCGACCTCCTCGCTGCCCCCGAGCACCTCGGTGACGTCGTCGCCGGTGAGCTCGACGTGCAGTCCGCCCGGCACGGTCCCGAGGGCCTGGTGGACCTCGAAGAAGCCGTGCACCTCGTCCAGGACGGTCGCCAGCTCGCGGGTCTTGTACCCGGACGGCGACGTGATGGTGTTGCCGTGCATCGGGTCGCACACCCAGGTGACGGGGCGCCCGTCGGCGGTGACCCGTTCGACCAGCCCGGGCAGGACGTCGCGGATCTTGCCCGCCCCCATGCGGGTGATGAACGTCAGCCGGCCCGGCTCGCCGTCGGGGGTGAGCTTGTCCATCAGCGCGAGGGCGTCGTCCGCCGTCGTCGTCGGGCCGAGCTTGACGCCGATCGGGTTCCGGACCCTCGAGAGCAGGTCGACGTGCGCGCCGTCGAGCTGACGGGTGCGCTCACCGATCCACAGGAAGTGCGCGGAGGTGTTGTAGGGGTCGCCCGTGCGCGAGTCGATGCGAGTCATGGCCGCCTCGTACTCGAGGAGCAGCGCCTCGTGGGAGGTGTAGAAGTCCACCGTGCGCAGTGCCTCGAAGTCGACGCCGGCGGCGCGCATGAACCGCATCGCGCGGTCGATCTCCGCGGCCAGCACCTCGTAGCGCGCGTAGGCGGGGTTGGCGGTGAAGCCGCGGTTCCACTGGTGCACCAGGCGCAGATCGGCGAAGCCGCCGTTGGTGAAGGCGCGGATGAGGTTGATCGTGGTCGCCGAGCGCTGGTAGGCGCCGAGGAGGCGACGCGGGTCCGGCGTGCGGTCCGCCTCGGTGAACGGGTGGCCGTTGACGGCGTCGCCGCGGTAGGCCGGCAGGGTGGTGTCGCCCCGCGTCTCCAGGTCCGAGCTGCGCGGCTTGGCGTACTGGCCGGCCATGCGGCCCATCTTGATGACCGGGAGACTGGCGCCGTAGGTCAGGACCGCGGCCATCTGCAGGATCGTCTGGATCTTGTTCCGGATCCGGTCCGCGGTGGACTCCGCGAACGTCTCCGCGCAGTCCCCGCCCTGGAGCAGGAACGCCTCGCCGCGCGCCGCCATGGCGAGCTTGTCGCGCAGGCTGTCCGCCTCGCCCGCGAAGACGAGCGGGGGAAACTCGCGCAGCTCCGTGGTCACCCGGGCCAGCTCGCCCTGGTCGGGCCACTGGGGCTGCTGCGCGGCGGGGAGCTCGCGCCAGTGCTGGAGGCCGCTCAGGACCTCCGGTGTCGCCTCGATACTCACCCGCACAGGATAGGCGGCGCCGAGGGTTGAGACGGACGGCGTCCACGGACCGGCCGCAGCGTCCCGTCCACGTACGCGGCGCGAGCGCGCCACGACACCCCGGGCGCTGCAGGCGTACCTGCAGCGCCCGGGATGCGATGGCGCGCCCGTCGGACCGGTGCACCCGGCGCGCGACGGCCTACCGGTCGGTCAGTGCGCGGCCGGGGCGGCCGCCTCGACCCGCTGACCGATGCCGGCCATGAGCTCGCGGAACCACTCCTGGTCGATGTCGAAGGACTTGCCACCGGCGATGCGCGGGAACGGGACGGCCTTGAGCCGGTCGCCGTCCTCCTCGTCGTGGCCGATGACGCCGGACTCGCCCTTGAGCGCGCACTCGACGGCGAGGTCCACCATCGACTTGATCAGGCGCAGGTCCTCGGCGTTCGCGCGCGCGGACCGCGAGAAGTAGCCGCTCTTCTGCACCATGACCTTCTCGGCGCCGATGAGCTCGGCGAACTGCTTGGCGAACCACGCGCCCGGGTTGATCGTGTCCAGCTTCACGTGGCCGAACGGGTCGCGCTCGACCTGCTCACCCTTCGCCTCGAGCTCGGCGACGATCTCCGGCACGCCCGCGCCCTCCGAGAGGAAGATGTTGACGTTGCCGAGCTCGTCCATGACGCCGCGCAGACGCCGGGCCTCGCCCTCGATGTCGATCTTCGTCTCGGGGAGGAAGACGGCGTGGATGTCCCACCGCTCCCGGCTCAGGCCGATGCTGGGCACCCACTCCTGCGTGTCGAGCCAGGTGCGGTAGGAGCGCGCCGCGGCCGCCGTGAGCCAGCCGCAGTGCCGGCCCATGACCTCGTGGACGATGAGCATGCGGGGGCTCACGCGATGCTCGCCGATGATGTTCTGCGCGAACTCGCTGGCCTCCTCGGCCGCGGTCCAGGCGCCGAGGGACTGCCGGATCGGGACGATGTCGTTGTCGATCGTCTTGGGCAGCCCGACCACCGTGAGGTGGTAGCCGTTGTCCTCGAGGTAGGCGGCGAGGTCGGCGGCGGTGGTGTTGGTGTCGTCGCCGCCGATGGTGTGCAGCACGTCGATGCCGTCAGCGCGCAGCTGCTCCGCGGCGACCTCCAGCGGGTTCTGCCCCTCCTTGACCAGGCCACGGCTGACGAGGTCCTTGGCGTTGGTGAGCTTGACGCGCGAGTTGCCGATGGGGCTGCCGCCGAAGCGGTGGAGAACCCCGGCGCGACGGCGGGCCTCGTCGTCGACGACGACCTTCGTGCCGGTCAGCAGGCCGTGGTAGCCATTCTGGTAGGCGACGAGCTCCACCTCGGGCGAGATCTCCGTGTAGCGCTCGATCAGCCCGCCGACGGCGGAGGACAGGCAGGGGGCGAACCCACCGGCGGTGAGCAGGGCGACGCGACGGACCGACATCGAGAACCTTCCGTAGTGCTGGCACAGGAGCCGGCGCCGACGGCGCGCGGCCGGGTCCGCGGCGACGTGCCGCGGCCCCTGGTCATACTAGGCGCGCGGGCTACCCGCCTCACGGGACGCCCGGCCCCGCGGGGTCACCCCCGCAGAGTGCGCCGGGGCGGCGTGGAGGGGCGCGGTCCCGCCATCGCCCGACGTCGCGGGCTGGTCCTGGCCCGACGACGCCGGCTCCCCCTCGTCCGACAACGCCGGCTCGGTCCCGTCCGAGGGGATGCCGCGGTCCTCGGGCGTCGGGGTGGGCACCTCGGTCACCGGCACCGGACGCCCGCCCGGGGCCCCCGCCCCGGCGTCGGCGACGTCGGCGCGCGCCGCATCCTTCTTCGCGGCCGCGAGCCGGTTCTTCACGGTGGCCGCGTACGCGTCGACGTACTCCTGGCCCGACAGCCGCATCAGCTCGTACATGATCTCGTCGGTGATCGCGCGGAGCACGAAGCGGTCGTTCTCGAGGCCGCGGTAGCGGGAGAAGTCCAGGGGGCGCCCGACGACCACGCCGATCCGGTGCATCTTGGGGATGCGCTTGCCGATCGGCTGGGCGATGTTCGTGCCGATCATGGCGACCGGCACGACCGGCGCGCCGGACTCGAGCGCCAGCCGCGCCACCCCGGTCTTGCCGCGGTACAGGCGCCCGTCGGGGCTGCGGGTGCCCTCGGGGTAGATGCCGAACAGGCCCCCCTCCCGCAGCCGTCGAAGCCCCGTGAGGAGGGCGGCCTCGGACGCCTTGCCGCCCGCCCGGTCCACCGGGATGGTCCCGACCCCGCGCATGAAGGCGGCGACGAAGCGTCCCTTGAGGCCCTTGCCGGTGAAGTAGTCCTGCTTGCCGAGGAAGACGACCTCGCGCGGGATCATCAGCGGCAGGAAGAACGAGTCGATGACCGCGAGGTGGTTCGAGGCGAGGATCGCCGGGCCCGTGGCCGGGATGTTCTCCGCCCCACGGATCCATGGCTGGTAGAAGACCCGCAGGATCGTCCCGAGGGTCGCCTTCATCAGCCGGTAGAACACGGACTCACTCTAGAGTGCATGTCATGGCCGGACCCACTCGTGACGGGCTTCCCGACGGCGAGGAGCCGCTCGACGACGCGACCGTCGCCGCGCGCTGGGCGGAGCTGACGGCGGACCTGGGCGAGCTTCGAGTCCCGTCGGAGGACGAGCTGAGCCCCTCGACCGCGGTACCGCCCGAGCCGCTGGGAGCCCGGCCGGCCGCGGCCCCGGGGCCGCGGGACTACGAGCCGGCGCCGGAGCGCGCGGACGACGACGACCCCTCGTCCGGGATCGACGGGTTCGTCCCGCCCGAGCCGGAGCCGCTCACGCACGCCGACCCCGCCCTCACGCTGGGCTGGGTGGCGACGATCGGCTCGCTGGTGGTCGGCCTGCTGCTGTTCGTCCTCGACCCGTCCGTGCCCGGCTGGGCGATGGTGGTGCTGGCGGTCGCGCTGCTCGGCGGCGTCGGCCTGCTGCTGTGGCGGATGCCGGCACGGCCCGAGGACCGCGGCCCGGGGGACGGCGCCGTCGTCTGACCGGGCCGGCCACTCACGGCGCCGCCCGCTGATCACGCTGACGGCGCCGGATCCGCGACCGCGGGTCAGTACCGGGCGAGGTCGGCCGCGCCGATCATCCCTGCCTCGTTGCCGAGCGTCGCCGCCTCGATCCGCAGCTCGCCGCGGAACCCGCGCGCGGTGAGGTTGCGTCGGAACGACTCACGGGCCGGCTCGAGTAGCAGGTCGCCCGCCGCGACCACGCCCCCGCCCACGACGGCGAGCTCAGGGTCGACGATCGCGGCCAGGTCGGCGATGCCCGCTCCCAGCCACTCGCCGAGGGTCCCGAGCAGCTCGATCGCGAGGGCGTCGCCGGCCGCGGCGGCCTCGGTCACGTGCGTGCCCTTGATCTTCTGGTCCGGCCCGCCGGCGGCCGCGACCAGCGCGCCGGCCCGGTCGGGGTACGCCACGGCGGCGTTCCGCGCCGCCCGGGCCAGCGCCCGGCCCGAGGCGTACATCTCCCAGCAGCCCTCGTGCCCGCAGCCGCAGTAGTGCCCGTGCGGCACCATCTCCATGTGGCCGATCTCGCCGGCCGCCCCGAACGCCCCGCGCAGCAGGCGTCCGTCGGCGACGATGGCTCCGCCCAGGCCGGTGCCCACCGTCAGCATCACCATGTTCTCGACCGCGCGGCCGCTGCCGAACCGGAACTCCGCCCAGCCCGCGGCGTTGGCGTCGTTCTCGATGACGATGGGCAGGTCCACGCCCCGCGCGAGCTTCTCCCGGAGCGGGTAGTCGCGCCAGGCGATGTTCGGCGCGAAGACCACGCCGTCGCGCCTCGGGCTGATGTAGCCGGCGGCGGCCACCCCGACGCCCCCGACGTCCCGGCCCTGACGCAGCTGCGCCACGGCCGCGACGACCGCGTGCTCGATGGCGGCCGGGTCGGTCGGGTCGGTGGGGAACCGGTCCGCGGCCAGCACCCGGCCCTCCTCGTCGACGACCCCGGCCGCAATCTTGGTCCCGCCGATGTCGACACCGATCGTCAGCATCTCCGCCTCATCTCTCTTCGCTCCTGACCGGCATCCTTGCCGTCCCGGCGTGTTAGCGCCGAGAGCCACGCCGCGTCGGCCCGTGGGCAGATACTGTGAACCAACGCCACCACTGCCGACGGAGACAGCATGGACGAGTTCACCACCCCCCGCCGCGTCGAGGTCGACCCCTCGCGCAGCATCACCGACTACCTGGTCGACCACGCCCGTGAACGCCCGAGCCAGGTGCTCTACGAGAAGAAGGTCGGCGAGGAGTGGGTGAGGTACGACGCCACCTGGACGCTGGCACGGGTCGAGGAGATCGCCAAGGGCCTCGTCGCGGCCGGTGTCGGGCTCGGCGACCGGGTCGCCATCATGTCGCGCACCCGCCTGGAGTGGACGCTCCTCGACCTCGCGGCGTGGCACGCCGGCGCGGTCCCCGTGCCCGTGTACGAGACGAGCTCACCCGAGCAGGCGCAGTGGATCCTCTCCGACTCGGCCTGCGTGGTCGCCGTCGTCGAGAACGCCGACAACGCGGCGACGGTCGAGCAGGCGCGCGGCGTCGACGACGGCCTTCCCCTGCTCCGCGACGTCTGGCAGATCGACGGCGGCGCCCTCGACACCCTCGTCGAGCTCGGCCGCGACGTGCCCGACGACGAGCTCGCCGCGCGGCGCGCGGCGGTCGGGCTGTCGGACCTCGCGACGATCATCTACACCTCCGGAACGACCGGCCGGCCGAAGGGCGCCGAGCTCACCCACGGCAACTTCGTCGAGCTGTCCCTCGAGGCGATCGACGCGCTCGCCGTCGTGCTGACCCCGCCGAACGCCCGGTCGCTGCTCTTCATCCCCCTCGCCCACGTCTTCGCGCGGTTCGTGGAGGTCCTCGTCCTCCTCGCGGGCAAGCCGCTGGGGCACACGCCCGACACCAAGCAGGCGGTCGCCGACTTCGCCACCTTCCGGCCGACCTTCATCCTGTCCGTGCCGCGGGTGTGGGAGAAGGTCTACAACGGCGTCGAGCAGCGCACCGGCGGCGGCCTGAAGACCAAGATCTTCCGGTGGTCGGCGAAGGTGGCCATCAGCTACTCCCGGGCGCTCGACACCGCGGGCGGCCCCTCGGCCGCCCTGAAGGCCCAGCACCGGGTGGCCGACAAGCTCGTCCTGTCCAAGATCAGGGCGGCCCTCGGCGGCCAGGCCGAGTACGCCGTGTCCGGCGGGGCCCCCCTCGGCGAGCGGCTCGGCCACTTCTACCGCGGCGTCGGCCTCGTGGTGCTCGAGGGCTACGGGCTGACGGAGACCACCGCACCGACGAACGTCAACCGCCCCGAGAAGATCAAGATCGGCACGGTCGGCCCGCCGCTGCCCGGCACCTCGATCCGCATCTCCCCCGACGGCGAGATCCTCGCCAAGGGCATCCCGGTCTTCCGCGGGTACCACAACAACCCCCAGGCGACGGCGGAGGCGCTGGTGGACGGGTGGTTCCGCACCGGCGACATCGGCTCGATGGACGAGGACGGCTACCTGCGGATCACGGGCCGGAAGAAGGAGATCATCGTCACCGCCGCCGGGAAGAACGTGGCCCCGGCACCGCTGGAGGACTCCATCCGTGCCCACCCGCTCGTGTCCCAGTGCGTCGTCGTCGGGGACCAGCGCCCGTTCATCGGGGCGCTCATCACCCTCGACGCCGAGATGCTGCCGGGCTGGCTGAGCAACCACGGCAAGGAGCCGATGACGGTGGAGGAGGCCGCGCGGGACCCGTTCGTGCGCGAGCACCTGCAGATGGCGGTCGACCGGGCGAACGCCAAGGTCTCCCGCGCCGAGCAGATCCGCGCCTTCCACGTCCTCGACGTCGACTTCACGGTGGAGAACGGCTATCTCACGCCCTCGCTCAAGGTGAAGCGCAACGTGGTGCTCAGCGACTTCACGGGCACGATCGACGACTTCTACGCCAGCGCGGCCGCCACGAGGGCCGCCGGGGCCGCACCGGCCTGACACCCGCGGCCTGACGAGCGCCGGCCCGACGACGCCGGCCGGGAAGGCCGGGGCCCGCCCACCTCGGAGGTGGGGGTCCCGGCCTTCCCACGGCCTTGCCCCCCCTGCTGCCGCCCCGACCCCGCGCCCGCCGCACGGCCGCGTCACGTACGACGTACGGACCGTGCGACACCTGCGGCTGCCACCGGCGTCGCACGGCGGGTCGCGACCGGGCGTGTCAGTGGCCGGACGTAGCGTGACGGCCATGCCCACCGCCCTGCTGGACGTCCCACCGGGTCGACGTCTTCCCCTCGACGACGCCACCCGCGCCGCGGACGGTACCGGAGCACCGGTCCAGCTGGGCCTGGACGAGATCGGCACGACCCTGCACGAGGTGACCTTCGTGGTCGTCGACCTCGAGACCACCGGCGGGTCACCGGCGAGCGCGGAGATCACGGAGATCGGTGCGGTGAAGGTGCGCGGCGGTGAGGTTCTCGGCGAGTTCCAGACGCTCGTGAACCCGGGGCTGGCGATCCCGCCGATGATCACCGTGCTCACCGGCATCACCAACGCGATGGTCGTCCAGGCACCCCGGATCGGGGAGGCGCTCCCTTCGTTCCTGGAGTTCGCCGGACTGAGCGCCGGCACGGTCCTCGTGGCGCACAACGCCCGCTTCGACGTCGGCTTCCTGCGGCACGCCACCGAACGCATGGGCCTGGAGTGGCCGCGTCCTCAGGTGCTCGACACCGTCGCGCTCGCCCGGCGTGTGGTCACCCGGGACGAGGCACCCAACCACAAGCTCGCCACGCTGGCCGCGCTCTTCTCCACCGCGGTCACCCCCGACCACCGCGCGCTGCACGACGCGCGCGCCACCGTGGACGTGCTCCACGCGCTCCTGGGTCGGATGGCGCCGCTCGGCGTCACCCACCTGGAGGACCTGCGCACAGCCACGGACCCGGTCCCTCAGCGCCGGCGCCGCAAGTCCTCGATGGCGGACGGCCTGCCGGACTCGCCGGGCGTCTACCAGTTCCTCGGGCCCAGCCGTGAGGTGCTCTACGTGGGCACGGCGGTGAACCTGCGTCGACGGGTGCGCCAGTACTTCACAGCCGCGGAGAAGCGCGCCCGCATCGGCGAGATGCTCGACATCGCGGTGGCGGTGCGTCCTGTGCCGTGCGCGACCGTGCTCGAGGCCCAGGTGCGCGAGCTGCGCCTCATCGCCGAGCTCGACCCGCCGTACAACCGCCGCTCCCGGCGCCCCGACCGGCGCCCCTGGCTCCGGCTGACCGACGAGCCCTTCCCGCGCCTGAGCGTGGTGCGGCGCCTCCCGGCGGCGGTCATGGGCGAGGCCCTCGGCCCGTTCAGCTCACGCAGCGCGGCCGAGGCGGCGATGGAGGCGCTCCAGGAGATATCGGCCGTGCGCCGGTGCACGCCCAAGCTGCCGGCGACCGCACGACCGGACGCCAGCTCCTGCGTCCTGGCGGAGATGTCCCGCTGCGGCGCGCCGTGCGTGGGCAGCCAGGACCGCACGCAGTACGCCGTGTCGATCTCGTCCGCGCGCCGTGCGCTGCGCGCCGACGTGGACGCGGCGGTGCAGGCGTTGCACGAGAAGATCGCCGCCCTCGCCGCACAGCAGCGCTACGAGGAGGCGGGCACGCAGCGCGACCGGCTCGCGTCGCTGCTCCAGGGAGCGCGCCGCGCCGAGCGGCTGCGGCCGCTCGTCACCACGCCGGAGATCGTGGCCGCCCGCCGGCGGGACGAGGGCGGCTGGGAGCTCGTCCTGGTCCGGTACGGGCGCCTCGCCGGCAGCGCCGTCAGCCCCCGGGGCACGGACCCGATGGCCGTGGTCGACTCGCTGCGGGTCGGGGGCGAGGCTGTGCCCGCCCCGACGACGGCCTGCGGCGCCGCACCCGTGGAGGAGACGGAGCTCGTGGCGCGCTGGCTCGAGCAGGCGGGCGTGCGCCTGGTCAGCGTCGAGGAGGGCCCCGTCCCGCTGGCGTGCCCGGTGCGCGGCGCTGCGAGACACCAGGTGCCGGGCAGAGGATGATGGGGACCGTCCCGGTCCGCCCGTGCGCCCCGCGCGCCGGCGGCGCCCACGCCACCCGCTAGGAGCCCACCATGCTGACCGCCATCGTGCTCATCGACGCCGACGCCGCCCGGATCCCCGAGGTCGCCCAGGAGGTGGCCGAGCTCGACGGCATCAGCGAGGTGTACTCGGTGACCGGTGACATCGACCTGATCGCCCTGGCGCGCGTGCGCGAGCACGAGGACCTCGCCGCCATCATCGCCGACAAGCTGGGCAAGGTCGAGGGAGTGATCCGCACGCAGACCTACATCGCGTTCCAGGCGTACTCCCGCCACGACCTGGAGCAGGCCTTCCACATCGGGCTGGACTGAGGTAGGGCCAGCGGCCGCGGCGGCGCTCCCACGCAGCGCGCGCCGGAGCGGCGCCGACGACGTTCTCAGCGGGTGAGCCGGACCCAGCGGTCGAGGAGCTCGGCGGCGGCGCCGGAGTCCACCGCGCGCGCGGCGTGCTCCAGCCCCGCCCGCAGGCGCTCGACCAGCGTGCCGTCCTCGGGGCCGGTCCCGGCCAGCGAAGCGTGCGCCACCAGGGCGCCCGCGGCGTTGAGCAGCACCGCCTCGCGCACCGGTCCGGGCTCGCCGGCCAGGACCCGGCGGGCGACGCCGGCGTTGAACTGGGCGTCCCGGCCGCGCAGGTCGGCGACCGTGGCCGGGGAGAGCCCCAGCTCAGCGACCGCGTCGAGGGTGTGCTCGACGACCTGCCCGCCGCGCACCTCCCAGACCTCGTTCAGCGCCGTGGCGCTGAGCTCGTCGAGCCCGTTCTGACCACGGAACACCAGCGCGTCCGTGCCCCGGCTCGCGAGCACGCCCGCCACCAGCGGGGCGGTGGCGGCGTTCGAGACGCCGATGGCCCCGGCGCGCGGACGGGCCGGGTTGGTCAGTGGGCCGAGCACGTTGAAGGCGGTGCCCACGCCCAGCTCGCGGCGGGTGGGGGCCGCGTGCCGCATCGACGGGTGGAACAGGTTCGCGAAGCAGAAGGTGATGCGCAGCTCGCGGAAGACCTCCTCCACCCGGGGGATCGGCAGGTTCAGGTCGACCCCGAGGGCCTCGAGCACGTCCGCGGATCCGGAGGACGAGCTGGAGGCCCGGTTGCCGTGCTTCACCACACCGACGCCGGCGGCCGCGATGACGAGCGAGGCCATGGTGGAGATGTTCACCGTGTGCAGCCGGTCGCCGCCGGTGCCCACGATGTCGACCACGTCGGCGCCCGGGACGTCGATCGGCTCGGCGTGCGCGAGCATCGTGTCGGCCAGGCCGCGGAGCTCGTCGACGGTCTCGCCCTTGGTCGCGAGACCGACGAGGAACCCGGCGAGCACGGCGGGCGTGGTCTGGCCGGTCATCACCTGGTCCATCGCCCAACCGGTCTCCGCCGCCGTCAGGTCCTTCCGGGCGACGAGCCGGGCGAGCAGGTCCGACCAGGTGGGCGCGGGCTTCAGGTCGGCGCCGGTGGGCTCCGCGCTCACTGCTCGCGCCGCCCGGCGCGCAGCAGTCCGGCCACCGCCTCCTGCAGGGCGATGGGGTCGAGGGGGGCGGAGACGACGGCGTCCGCGTCGGCCCACGTGGCCAGCCACTGGTCCTGGGGCCGGGCCGTGAGGAGGAGGACCGGCGGGCACTCGAAGATCTCGTTCTTGAGCTGACGGGAGATGCCCATGCCACCGACCTTGGCGGCCTCGCCGTCGAGCACCAGGAGGGCGAAGCTGCCCTCTTCCACCTTCTTCACCACGCCCGCGTGGGTGGCCGACTCCGTCCATCGCACGAGCGGCAGTCCCTTGCCGGGACGTCGGCCGACCGCCTCGATGACCGCCCGCCGCGTCTCCACGTCGTCGCTGTAGATCAGCAGGTCGACGGTCTCCGGCTCGGTCGCCGCAGCCGCGTGGCCGATCTCGGTGCTGGTCATCGTCGTCCTCCAGGCAGGTGTGGGGCGGACTCGCAGCCACCCCGGTGGGTTCTCGTCGGCAGGGTCCCGGCGACACGGGTCGCCCGCCCTCGCCCACATCGTAGTGCCGGGGCCGACCCCGGCCGGGAACCGTCCGCGGCTCGGCACCGCCGCTCTCGTGCCAGACGTCGCCCCGCCGCCGGCAGCACCCCCGCACGGCGTGGTTCGCTCCCCCCGGGCGGCGTGGTTCGCTCCCCCCGGGCGGCGTGAATCGCCGGCCCGGACCCGTGCCACGCGCTCCCGATCCGGACATTCGGCACGGACCGGACGCTCGGTGCGCCGGGACCAAGGTCGGGGGAGGTCGACCTTTCCGCAGAACTACGCTCGAAGGGCCTCCCCCGCGAGACTCGCGCATCGGGCGGGTGGCCAGAACTGCCCAGATCTGCGCCATAATGACAGCGTGTCGTCAACTACTGCTGCCCGAAGCTCTGCCCCCGTGGCAGTCACCAGGCCGAACACGCTCTCCGTCGGCGTCATGGTCTGGCTGTCCAGCGAGCTGATGTTCTTCGCGGGCCTTTTCGCCATGTACTTCACGCACCGGTCGGTGGCCGGTCCCGAGGCGTGGGCCGAGCACTCCAGCGTGCTCAATTTCCCCTTCGCCCTGGGCAACACCACGATCCTGGTGCTCAGCTCGGTGACGTGCCAGATGGGCGTGTTCGCGGCGGAGCGCTTCCAGGCGCGGCGGACCGGTTCCCTGCTGAACGTGGCCCGTTGGGGGATGCAGGAGTGGTACACCCTGACGTTCCTCATGGGTGCCGTCTTCGTCGCCGGCCAGGTCACGGAGTACGCCGAGCTCATCCAGCACGGCCTGACGATCTCCAACAGCACCTACGGCTCGGTCTTCTACATCACGACGGGCTTCCACGCCCTGCACGTGATCGGTGGCCTCATCGCCTTCCTCTACGTCCTCGCCAGCTCCTTCGCGGCCCGCCGCTTCGGTCACCTCGAGGCCGGCCGCGCGGTCGTGACCTCGTACTACTGGCACTTCGTCGACGTCGTGTGGATCGGTCTGTTCTTCGTGATCTACGTGCTCGACTACGCGCTCGTCCAGTAGTCCCCCTGTGTCAGTCCTATTGCCAGTTACTCACTCCGACCCGAACGAGGACGTCCCATCGTGAAGGCACTCGCCGCCAGCAGGAGGAACCGGTACGCACCGGCCGTCCTCGTGCTGCTCGCCCTGATCCTGACCGGCGCGCTGTATGCCGTGCTGGCCCCCAAGCCTGCGACCGCCGCCACCGGCAACGCGCAGGACGTGGAGGCCGGCAAGGCGCTGTTCGAGGCCAACTGCTCGACCTGCCACGGCCTCGACGCGGAGGGCACGGACATCGCGCCGTCGCTCATCGGTGTCGGCGCCGCTTCGGTGGACTTCCAGATGGCGACCGGGCGCATGCCGATGGCGAACAACTCGCCCCAGGCCGAGGTCAAGCCGCCGCAGTTCGACGCCGAGCAGATCAGCCAGGTGGCCGCCTACGTCGCGTCGCTGGCGCCGGGCCCGCAGATCCCCACCGCCGAGCAGGTCGACCCCGCCGGCGGGGACGCGGCCAACGGCCTCGCGCTCTTCCGCACCAACTGCGCCATGTGCCACAACGCCGTCGGCGCTGGCGGCGCCCTGAGCGAGGGCAAGTACGCCCCCGCGCTCTACGACTCGACCCCCACCGAGATCTACGAGGCGATGCTCACGGGCCCGCAGTCCATGCCCGTCTTCAACGAGGCGAACATCGACCCGCAGGGCAAGCAGGACATCATCGCCTACCTCATGGAGCAGCGCGAGACCTCCGTGGGCGGCATCACCCTCGGCTCTCTCGGTCCGGTGGCCGAGGGCCTGTGGGTCTGGATCGTGGGAATCGGCGGGCTCATCGCGCTCGCCGTGTGGATCGGAGCGAAGTCCTCGTGAGCACTGACCAGCAAGTCGCGCCGGCTGCGGCGCAGCAGCCCGAGCGGTTCGAGAACCCCGGCCTGCCGGAACACCGCGGACGCCTCGCGGACCTCGATCCCCGCGCCGCCAAGCGCGCCGAGCGCCAGGTAGCGCTGATCTTCACGATCTCCGCCCTCGCCTCGGTCGTGGCGGTCGTCGCCTACTTCGTGATCCCGCTCGACTCCACGCGCGGCAACGTCTGGCTCCTGAACCTCATCCTGGGCGTCGGCCTGGGCATGGGGATGCTCGGCATCGGCGTCGGCGCCATCTACTGGGCCAAGACGCTCATGTCGAACGTCGAGTACGTCGAGGAGCGCCACCCCCAGCGCTCCGACGCGGAGACCCGCCGGGTCGCCGTCGACATGATGCAGCACGGTGTGGAGGACTCCGGGATCGGCCGGCGTCCGCTTCTCAAGGGCGCCGTCGCGGGAGCCGCGGCCCTCGCGCCGCTGCCGTTCCTCGTCCCGCTGGTGGGCAACCTCGGCGGGGACTGGAACGTCGGCAAGTTCCGGCACACCCTGTGGGGCGAGACCCCGGAGGAGTTCTCCGGGCAGCTGCCCGACGGTTCCCTCGGGCGTCGGCTCGCCATCGACCCGACCGACACCCCGATCAAGGCCGCCGACGTCACCATCGGCTCGGTCTTCCACGTCATCCCCCACGGCCTGAACGAGGCGGAGCATTTCTACGAGGAGAAGGCCAAGGCCGTCGTCCTCCTGGTGCGCCTCGATCCCACGATCCTCAAGGAGCCGGCTGACCGTCAGGACTGGTCCTACGACGGCATCGTCGCCTACTCGAAGATCTGCACCCACGTGGGTTGCCCGGTGGCGCTCTACGAGCAGCAGACTCACCACCTGCTGTGCCCGTGCCACCAGTCGACCTTCGACATCACCGACCAGGCCAAGGTCGTCTTCGGCCCGGCCAAGCGGCCGCTGCCGCAGCTGCCCATCGCCGTCGACGACGAGGGTTACCTCGTCGCCCGCAGCGACTTCGACGAGCCGGTCGGCCCGAGCTACTGGGAGCGCCTGAAGTGAGCATCTCCGCCTCCACGCCCACGGCACAGCCGTCGGGCGAGTACCAGCCCTCGAAGGCGATGCGGGGCTCCGCAGACCTTCTCGACTCGCGCGTGGGCGTCGGCAAGGCCGTCCGCTTCATCTCGCGGAAGATCTTCCCGGAGCACTGGTCCTTCCTGCTCGGCGAGATCGCGCTGTGGAGCTTCGTCGTCCTGATCCTCACGGGTCTGTTCATGACGATGTTCTTCGAGCCCTCGATGACGCACACCACCTACCCCGAGGACGCCCTGCCGGTGTCCCACCAGGGCCTGGAGATGTCCGCGGCGTACGCCTCGACGGTCTACATGTCCTTCGAGGTCAAGGGTGGTCTGCTCATGCGGCAGATGCACCACTGGGCCGCGCTGATCTTCATGGCGGCGATCGTCACGCACATGATGCGGATCTTCTTCACCGGCGCGTTCCGCAAGCCCCGCGAGATCAACTGGCTCGTCGGGTTCACCATGCTGATCCTGGGCCTCCTCGCCGGTTTCTCCGGCTACTCGCTGCCCGACGACGTGCTCTCCGGCAACGGCCTGCGCATCGCCGACGGCGTGGCCAAGGCCATCCCGATCATCGGCTCCTACGCCAGCTACGGTCTCTTCGGCGGCGAGTTCCCGGGCACGGACATCGTCCCGCGCCTGTTCACGGTCCACATCCTGCTCATCCCGGGCCTGATCATCGCGCTGGTTACCGTGCACCTGATCCTCATGGTCGTGCACAAGCACACCCAGTACCCCGGCGTCGGCCGCACCGACAACAACGTGGTCGGGTACCCGGCCTTCCCGGTGTACGTAGCGAAGATGGCCGGCTACTTCTTCATCGTGTTCGGCTTCATCGCCCTCATGGGTGCGCTGATCGCCATCAACAACGTGTGGAACTACGGGCCCTACGACCCCTCCCCCGTCTCGGCGGGCGCGCAGCCCGACTGGTACATGCTGTTCCTCGAGGGCGGCCTGCGCCTGATGCCGGGCTGGGAGGTCGTGATCTTCGGCTACACGCTGTCGCTGAACATCCTCATCCCCGGGGTGATCATCCCAGGCCTGCTGTTCACCTTCATGGCGATCTACCCGTTCCTCGAGGCGGCTGCCACGAAGGACGTCCGCGAGCACCACGTGCTCGACCGGCCGCGCAACGTCCCGGTCCGCACCGCCCTCGGGGTGGCCTGGCTGAGCGCGTTCATCATCCTCGTCCTCGCGGGCTCGAACGACCTCATCGCCACCCACTTCGACCTGTCGATCAACGACATCACGT
Organism: Georgenia sp. EYE_87; assembly: GCF_023148685.1. GTDB lineage: Bacteria > Actinomycetota > Actinomycetes > Actinomycetales > Actinomycetaceae > Georgenia. Next base: position 481,809 of record NZ_JAHXNL010000001.1, read on the forward strand.
GGGCGTTCCGCATCCTGTTCTTCGTGCTGCCGGTGGTGCTGTTCGTCGTGACCAAGCGCATCTGCCTCGGCCTGCAGCGGCGGGACCGCGAGCTCGCCCTGCACGGCCACGAGACCGGCCGCGTCGTCCAGATGCCCAACGGGGCCTTCATGGAGGTCCACAAGCCGCTCACCGACCACGAGCGCTGGATCCTCGTGGCCCACGAGCCGCGGCGTCCGATCGAGATCGAGCCCGCGACCGACCGCAACGGCGTCGCTCGTCCGGGGTACCGGGCGGACTCCTTCCGTCACAAGCTCTCCCGGTTCTTCTACGAGGACCGCATCGAGCCGGTGACTCCGGCGGAGCTGGCGGCCGCAGGCCACCACGGCGAGCTCGAGGAGACCGGGCACCACGCCGAGGGCATCCACGGCGGGGCCGTGGCGCTCGACCACTTCCCCTCCACCACGCACGGCAGCGGCGACGCCGAGAGCGCGGCGGGCGGCTCGGTGGCGACCCTGGCACGCTCCGAGCGGCGCTGAGCACCCGCACCCACGACGGCGGTCGGTCCCTTCCGGGCCGGCCGCCGTCGGCGTTCTCCGGACCCGACCGCCTCGGCGCCGGGGCGGCGATGCCGGTTAGGCCGGCTGTCGTCGCCGTCGTGCCGGACGGCTTCCGCGCGTGCTCGCACGGACTCCGGGCCGGGAAGGGGAGCCGTCGCGGGCCGAGGAAGCCGTAACGGACATCCTGCGTCCATCAGCTGGACGGGCGGGAACAACGCCCGAACGAATAGGTTGAACCATGTGACCGGGGCGACCCGGAACGAATCACCAGCGCGATGCCGCACGGGCGTCGCACGAGCACAGGAGTACATTCATGGCCGTCTACACGCTGCCCGACCTTCCGTACGACTACAGCGCTCTCGAGCCGCACATCAGCGGCAAGATCATGGAGCTGCACCACGACAAGCACCACAAGACGTACGTGGACGGTGCCAACACCGCGCTGGAGAAGATGGCCGAGGCTCGTGAGAAGGGCGACTTCGCCGCGGTGAACCTGCTGGAGAAGAACCTTGCGTTCAACCTCGGCGGTCACACCAACCACTCGATCTTCTGGAAGAACCTCTCCCCCGAGGGCGGCGGGCAGCCCGACGGTGAGCTCGCCGAGGCGATCAAGGACTCCTTCGGCACGTTCGACGGGTTCGTCGGCCACTTCAGCGCCAACGCCACGGGTATCCAGGGCTCCGGCTGGTCCGTGCTCGCGTACGACTCCGTCTCGGGCAAGCTCGTGATCTTCCAGCTCTTCGACCAGCAGGGCAACGTGCCCGTAGGTGTCATCCCCCTGCTCATGCTGGACATGTGGGAGCACGCGTTCTACCTCGACTACCTCAACGTCAAGGCCGACTACGTCAAGGCGTTCTGGAACATCGTGAACTGGCAGGACGTGGCTGCCCGCCTGGCCACCGCGACGGCCCAGTCGAAGGGCCTCATCGTCTCCGCCTGACAGACCGCTCGTCCCGGCCGCTACGGGCGCCGGGCCGCCCGGACCCCACCGGGGGTCGGCACCGCCCGTCCGAGGCCCCCAGGATCGCTCCTGGGGGCCTTTCCGGTGCTACGACTCTGCCGGGGCACGACCTTGACCACGCGTGCGCCCCTTTGCGCACGGCACCGCCGGACGCACGAGTGCCCCGGACCCGTGAGAGGTCCGGGGCACTCGCGCGTGGAGACTGTCAGTGGGCGTGCTGGCCGCGGGAGAACTCGAAGAGCTGCCCGACGAGGCCGACCAGGCCGAGAACGATGCCGATCCCGACCATCCACCAGCCGAACGCCAGGCCGGCGAACGCCAGCGTCGCGGCGATGCCGAGCACGAGCGGCCACCAGCTGTGCGGGGAGAACACGCCGACCTCGCCGGCGCGGTCCTCGATGTCCGCCGTCGGGTTGTCCTCCGGGCGCGGGTCCACCCGCCGCGCGGTCAGCCACATGTAGCCACCCGCGAGGGCGAACATGGCCCCGAGGAGGAAGAACCCGACGACGCCGACCGGCTCCCAGTCCGCCACGAAGCCGTAGAGGATCCCGACCGGTACGAAGAAGAGGACACCGGCGCTGAACAGCCAGGCCTCGACGCGCATGGGCTTGACCTGCTCGGGCACGTGCTGGTCGTCGTGGTGGCTCATCGCTGCGTCCCTTCCTGGTCGTTGCGGACGGCCCGCTCGGTGATGACGCGTTCCCGGCCGGAGACCTCCGGGCTCGCGTACAGCGAGTCGAGGAGATCGCGGTTGGGCTCCGGGTGATCCATCGCGGCCACCTCGGGGTGGTGCAGGTCGAACGCCGGGCGCTCGGACCGGATGCGCGGCAGCGAGGTGAAGTTGTGCCGCGGGAACGGGGAGGCGGTGGCCCACTCGAGGGAGTTGCCGAAGCCCCACGGGTCGTCGACGAACACCGTGCGCGGGCCGCGCTGGGTGACGTAGACGTTCCAGAGGAACGGCAGGGTCGAGACGGCGATCAGCACCGCGCCGACCGTGGAGATCTGGTTGTACAGCGTGAACCCGTCCTCGGGCATGTAGTCGGCGTACCGGCGCGGCATCCCCTGGACCCCGAGCCAGTGCTGGACGAGGAACGTGGTGTGGAACCCGATGAAGAGAATCCAGAACTGGATCTTGCCGAGCTTCTCGTCGAGCATCCGCCCGGTCCACTTCGGCCACCAGAAGAAGAAGCCGGCGTACATCGCGAAGACCACGGTGCCGAAGACGACGTAGTGGAAGTGGGCGACGACGAAGTAGGTGTCGTGGACCTGGAAGTCCATCGCGGGGCTGGACAGGATGATGCCCGTCAGGCCGCCGAAGAGGAACGTGACCAGGAAGCCGAGCGAGTACAGCATCGGCGTCTCGAAGCTGAGCTTCCCTCGCCACATCGTGCCGATCCAGTTGAAGAACTTCACGCCCGTGGGCACCGCGATCAGCATCGTCATCAGCGAGAAGAACTCCAGCATCACGCCGCCGGTGGTGAACATGTGGTGCGCCCACACGGTCACGGAGAGGGCGGCGATGGCGACGGTGGCGAAGACCAGGCCCTTGTAGCCGAAGATCGGCTTGCGGGAGAAGACCGGGATGATCTCGGAGACGATGCCGAAGAACGGCAGCGCGATGATGTAGACCTCGGGGTGCCCGAAGAACCAGAACAGGTGCTGCCACAGCAGGGCGCCGCCGGCTTCCGGGTTGTAGATCTGCGCGCCGAGCAGGCGGTCGGCCGCCAGCCCGAACAGCGCCGCGGCCAGCACGGGGAACGCCATGAGCGCCAGGATCGACGTGATCAGGATGTTCCAGGTGAAGATCGGCATCCGGAACATCGTCATGCCGGGCGCCCGCATCGTGACGATCGTTGCGATGAAGTTGACGGAGCCGAAGATCGTGCCGAACCCGGTCATCGCGAGGCCGAGGACCCACAGGTCCCCGCCCAGGCCCGGCGAGAACGTGGCGTTCGACAGCGGCGTGTACGCCGTCCAGCCGAAGCTCGCCGCCCCCTTGGGGGTCAGGAAGCCCGCGATCGTGACGAGCCCGCCGAACGAGAACAGCCAGAAGGAGAACATGTTCAGGCGGGGGTAGGCCACGTCGGGCGCCCCGATCTGGACCGGTACGAGGATGTTGCCGAAGGCCACGAAGAGCGGCGTCGCGAAGAGCAGCATCATGATCGTGCCGTGCATGGTGAAGAGCTGGTTGTACTGCTCCTTCGACTGCAGCAGCATCCCCGGCTGGAAGAGCTCGGCGCGGATGAGCAGCGCCAGGACGCCGCCGATCATGAAGAAGGCGAACGCCGTGACGATGTACATGTAGCCGATCGTCTTGTGATCGGTCGACGTGGCCCAGCTGATGACCGTCCGGCCGAGGCTCTGCCGCTGCGGGCGCAGGCCGGGGACGTAGTCGGGCCGGGTGGTGGTGATGGTCGCCATCAGTTCTGGTCCTCCTGCGCGACGAGGTATCGACGGTTCAGCTCGTCGCCGAGCCGGCCCGTCTGGCCGGCGTCGCGCAGCTCGGCCATCTCGGCGTCGTAGGTCTCGCGGTCGACGACCTCGACGTTGAAGAGCATCTCGGAGTGGAACTCGCCGCAGAGCTCGGCGCACTTCCCGGAGAAGACGCCCTCCTGCTGCGGGGTCACCTGGAACGTGTTGGTGCGGCCCGGGATGATGTCCACCTTGTACAGGAAGGCGGGGATCCAGAACGCGTGGGCCACGTCGCGGGACTTCACGGTGAAGGTCACCGTCTCGTCCACCGGCAGGTACAGGGTCGGGAGGGTCTCCTCGACACCCTCCTCGCCGTTCAGCGAGACCCGGTCGCCCGAGTAGTAGACGTCGTCGGTCAGGTAGTTGAAGTCCCAGCTCCACTGCTTGCCGTAGACCTCGATCTCGAGGTCGGACTCCTGCGCGTCGTCGCGGATCTCGCCGGTCGCGGAGTCGGTGCCGGCCGCCTGCGTGGCGGGCGTGACGTCCTGGAAGTCGGCCGTGACGCGGCTGGAGAAGTAGAAGAGGGTGCCGATCATGAGGATCGGGACGACGGTGTACATCAGCTCCAGCGGCACGTGGTAGCGCAGCTGGACCGGCAGACGATCGTCGTTCTTGCGCTTGCGGTACGCGACGATGCACCAGATGGTCAGGCCCCACACCAGCACGCCGACGGCGAGGGCTGCGATCCACGACCCGTTCCACAGGTCGATCAGGCCTGTGGTCCGGTCGGTCAGGCCCCGCTCGCTCGGGAGGAAGCCGACGTCGACGCCCTTGCCCGGCTCGCTGGGGAACTGATCCGCCGGGGCGCAGGCGGCCGCCGTGACGGCGACCAGCCCCGCGAGGGCGATGCTGCGCACAACAGGGCTACGGCCCTGGTGCCTGGACGTGGTACGCACGGGATCTGACCTTCCGACGCGGTGCTGAGTGGAGCGGGAGACCGACGGTGGCCCGGACCGGCGCCGGGTGGGCGCGAACGGGCACGGGACCTTCGTCCTCCGCGGCCTACCTTATCCATGAAATCGGCCCCGGAACGCCCACCGACCGCGGTGTGGCCCCCGGGTTCTGTCGGTGCGTCAGCATCCGCGGCGCCGTTTCGTCCGGTTCGTCCGGACCCCGTCGCCGCCTCGAACGACGACGGCCCGGCCGCCCCTCCCAGGGCGGCCGGGCCGTCGTCCGAGGCGGGCTCAGCCCGCGGGGACCACGTCGATGATGTCCACCACCGCGGCCAGCGACGGCTGCTCCTCGGCCCCCTCCGCGGCGGCGCTGCCGGGGATCTGCAGGACGACCCGGGAGCCGGCCGGCACGTCGGCGAGCATGTCGAAGATGCTGCCGGTGCCCATGGTGACCGAGGTCACCCCGGAGGTGGCCCACGTGGAGTTCTGCTGGCTGTTGTCCCAGAGCGTCTCGCCGAACTGCACGAGCACGGTCGACCCGGCCGCGGAGGGCACGGGCTCACCGGTGCCGGTGGCGATGACGGTGGCGGCGGGCTCCGTCGGCTCCGGGCTGCCCTCCTTGACCGAGATGGAGGCCTCCTCGCCAAGTCCGCCCTCGATGGTGACCGGCAGCTCGGGTGCGGGCTCGACCGGGGCGGCGTCGGCCTGCCCCTTGACGTCGGGCGCGAAGGCGTCGACGACGTCGACGACGAAGACGAGCGTGTCGCCGGGCGCCACCGACCCGTCCGGGGTGCCCTCGGGGTAGCCCAGCTCGGCGGGGATGGAGAGCAGCACCCGGTCGCCGACGTGCTTGCCCGTCAGGCCCTCCTTCCAGCCCTGGATCACGCCGTTGAGGCTGAAGCCGGCCGGTGCGCCGCGCTCGAAGGAGCTGTCGAAGACCTCGCCGTCCCAGACCTGCCCCACGTAGTTCGCGACCACGAAGTCGTCGGCGCCGACCTCGGCGCCGTCACCCGCCTGGAGGACCTCGGACTGCAGGTCGGCCGGAGCGCCCGTGCCCGGGAACTCGATCGTCGGCGCCTCGCCGAACGCTCCGTCGACCGCGGGAAGCTCCGTGCCGGCCGGCGTGGCCTCCGCGGTGGCGGAGGCACTGGCGGAGGCGCTGGCGGAGGCCTCACCGCCGGGGCTCTCCTCGCCGCCCCCGCAGGCGGCGAGCGTCAGGGCCGCGGCGACGGCGAGGGTGGTCAGGACGGTGGGACGACGGCGCAAGAGATGTCTCCAGGACGGTTGGTACGGGCGTTTGCCGGGCCCCGCCGGGCGGGGCCGTGGACGCTTCCCCGGGCAGCGCGACGGCCCCGGCCGGTCGCTCCGGCGCGGGGCCGCGCAGGCGAGCGGTGCTCGCCGGGTCGATCAGTGGAAGGAGTCCCCGCAGGCGCAGGACCCGCCCGCGTTCGGGTTGTCGATGGTGAAGCCCTGCTTCTCGATGGTGTCCGCGAAGTCGATCGTGGCGCCCTCGAGGTAGGGCACGCTCATGCGGTCGACGATGACCTCGACGCCGCCGAAGTCGCGCACCGCGTCGCCGTCGAGCACACGCTCGTCGAAGTAGAGCTGGTAGATCAGGCCCGAGCACCCGCCGGGCTGCACCGCCACGCGCAGACGCAGGTCGTCGCGTCCCTCCTGCTCCAGCAGCGTGCGAACCTTGTTCGCCGCGACGTCGGTCAGCTCCACGCCGTGGGTGGTGACCTTCTCGGTGGTCTCGCTCATGGGTATCTCCGCTTCCTCGGGACGTCTTCCTCCAACGCCAACGGCGTTGTCCGCCGCGTTGTTCCCCCAGCAGCGTACGTCCTCCTGGCCCCGGAGCGCACGAACCGCACCGGAACCCCGGTGAACGTCACGCACGGGCCGCCCCCGCGCACCGGTCAGGCGGACCAGGTGCGCGCCAGCCGCGCCGCCCGCGCGACGAGCGCGGCGGGCAGGGCGGTGGGCGCCCCGTCATCGTCCGCGTGGGCGCCGACCGGCGTGCTCGCGCCGCCCGGGCGACGACGTCCGCCGTCGTGCACCTCGTACGTCCCGCTGATGGCGAGCGGGGCGACCTCCCGGCGGCTGGTGCGCACCTCCTCCGCGACGACCACGACCGGCAGGGCGTGGACGAGCGCGGCGCGGGCGACGGTGGCGACCACGGACTCGGTGAGGCTGCGGGCGTCCAGCACGCGCCCGCCCGTCACGACCAGGTCCGCCTCCCCCACGGCCGCGCGCAGCCCGATCGCGTCGGCGACCACCTCGGCCCCGGGCAGGGCGCGCGCGCCGAGCAGGCGCAGCAGGAATGCGCTGCCGCCGGCAGCCCCGCTCCCCTCCTGCCGTGCGGCGCGGCCGGCCGCGGACGGCGTCCCGGCGACGGTGAGCAGGGTGCGGGCGGGCAGGGCGGCGGCGTGCCGCTCGAGCAGGTCGGTGGCGTGGCCGAGCGCCCGCTCCAGCTCCTGGGCGAGAGCCGCTCCGACCGCGGGGTCCTGCCCCAGCACGGCGCCGGCACCGTGCAGACCGAGAAGGGGCAGGTCGTCGGCGACGGCGAGCACCACGTCATGGCCGGCGAGGGCCTCGCGCGCGCGGCCGAGCAGGGCGGCCACGTCCGGCCCCAGCGCGCCGAGCCCGGCCGCCCCCTCGGTCAGCGGCGTCGCGCTCTCCCCCGGCTCGGCCCCCGCGGCCGTGGCGAGGGCGTGGAGGAGGCCGGCTCCGCCGTCGTGCGAGGCCGCGGTGGCCGGGAGGCCGACGACGATGCGGCGTGCTCCCGTGGCCAGCGCGGCGGCCAGCAGGGCGCCCAGCCCGGTGCTGGTGCCCCGTCGAGCCGCGTCGGCGCGCTCGTGGGACCGCACGAGGTGGGTGCCGAGGACCTGGTCCGCCTCCACGTACACCGTGCCGCCGGCGGAGCCCGGCACGTGAAGCACGGCGGCGGCCACGGGCGAGCCGAGCGGGCCGGACGCCGGCACGGGGACGAGGCGCCCGCCCCGTGCGTCGGCGACGACGTCGAGGAGGCCGGCGGAGCCGTCGGAGAGCGGCAGCCCGGTCACGGTGTCGCCGGGGGCGCCCTGCGCCCAGCCGTCCGCCAGCGCGTGCGCGGCCTGGACGGCGGTGGCGGTGCCGGAGAAGCGGTCGGGGGCGATGAGGATGCGCACGGCGTCATCATCCCAGCAGCTTGCCGGGCCGGACGCCGCCGTCGCCCGTCGGGCCGCGGAGGTCGATCACTGCGCCGCGCCCGCAGGGCCGGAAAGCCGCCGTTGTGGCAGCATCGGCGCAGTGAACAGGGCGCAAGAGCGGTCCAGGGCGAGGAGGGCGGCGCGGACGACGTCCGTGTGGGCGTTCCCCGTGCTGGGCGCCCTGGTGCTCGCCGCGTGCTCCGGCGGCCGGACCGTCGAGCCGCTCGCGCCCGAGGTGGTGGCCGAGCAGATCGCCGACGCGCTTCAGGAGGAGGTCGGGGTCCGGCCGGTCGTCGCGTGCGCCGAGGAGCTCGAGGCCGAGGTCGGCGCCGAGATCGTGTGCGACCTCAGCACCGAGGCGGACCCGGAGACCATCTACCCGGTCACCGCGACCGTGACGGCCGTCGACACCGACACCGGGCAGGTGGACTTCGACGTCGCCGTCGCCGACGCCCCCGAGGGCAGCGAGGGACCGACGACGTCGACGGAGCCCACCGGCACCGGCACCGGCTGAGCGCCGCTCCGGGCGGCGACGGCGGGGCCGCCCTCAGACGCGCCCGCCGAGGCGGCCGAGCAGCAGGGCCTCGGCGAGCACGACCCTCTCCAGCTCACCGAGGTGGACGGACTCGTCCTCGCTGTGCGCGCGCGAGTCCGGGTCCTCGACCCCGGTGACGAGGATCCTGGCCGCGGGGAACACCTCCTGGAGCTCGGCGATGAACGGGATCGACCCGCCCACTCCGATGTCGACGGGCTCCCGCCCCCACGCCTGGGCGAACGCCCAGCGCGCCGTGCGCATCTCCTCGGTGTCCTCGGTGGCGTCGAACGCCTGCCCCCGCTCGCCCGCGGTGACGGTGACCTGGGCGCCGAACGGGGCGTGGGCGATCAGGTGGTCGTGCAGGAGCCGCTCGGCCTCGGCGGGGTCCTGCCCGGGAGCGATGCGCATGGAGAGCTTCGCCCGGCAGACCGGGGCGATGGTGTTGGACGCGTGCGCCACCGACGTGGCGTCGACGCCGATGACGGAGATCGCCGGCCTGGTCCACATCCTGGCGGCGAGCGGCCCGGTCCCGGCGAGGCGGTAGCCGTCCACGACGGCGGCGTCCGCGCGGAACTGCTCCTCGGGGTAGTCGACGTCGGCCTCGGAGCGCGAGACGAGCCCGGCGACGGCCACGTCGCCGCGGTCGTCGTGCAGGGTGGCCACGAGGCGGGACATGAGCGTGACGGCGTCCAGGACCGGGCCGCCGAACATGCCCGAGTGCACCGCGTGGCCCAGCACCCGCACCTCGACCTCGCAGTCGACGAGGCCGCGCAGCGAGGTGGTCAGGGCCGGGACGCCCACCTTCCAGTTGCTGGAGTCGGCGACGACGATGACGTCGGCCTCCAGCCGGTCGCGGTAGGCGCGCAGGAACGGCGTGAAGGTCGGCGAGCCGATCTCCTCCTCACCCTCGACGAAGACGGTGACCCCGACGCCGAGCTCGTCGCCGAGGACGCGCAGTGCGCCGACGTGGGCCATGATCCCGGCCTTGTCGTCGGCGGCGCCCCGGCCGTAGAGCCTGTCCCCGCGCCGGGTGGGCTCGAACGGGTCGCTCCCCCAGCCGGCCGCGTCCCCCGGGGGCTGGACGTCGTGGTGCGCGTAGAGGAACACGGTGGGAGCGCCGTCGGGCCCGGGACGGTGGGCGACGACGGCGGGGCGGCCCCGGGAGCCGTCGGGCAGCTCGACGTCGAGGACGTCGACCTGCGGCATGCCGGCGTCGCGCAGCAGGGCGGCGACGGCGTCGGCGCTGGCGCGCACGTGGGTCTGGTCGAAGGCGGGGGCGGAGACGCTGGGAATGCGCACCAGCGCCTCGAGGTCGGAGCTGATCCGGCCGAAGGCCTCGTGGGTGCGGCGGGCGAGTTCGTCTACGGTGGTCACCCGAGCGAGGGTAGTGCCGGCCCGTCCACCCACCGGCGGGACGCCCCGTCGGACGGTCGCGCTCGACTACCCTGCTGTGGTGATCGGACGCAAGAGGACCCCCGTCGAGCCCGAGCCCCAGCCCGTCGAGACCGTCAACGGCAAGGGCCGCCGCACGCCCACGCGCAAGGAGGCCGAGTCGCGCAACAAGCGCCCGCTCGTGCCGGACGACCGCAAGGAGGCCAAGCGGATCGCGCGCGAGAAGCGCAACGAGGCGTACCTGAAGCAGCGCCAGGCCATGGCCACCGGCGACGAGCGCTACCTGCCGCTGCGCGACAAGGGTCCGGTGCGCCGGTACGCCCGCGACTACGTGGACGCCCGCTGGTCGATCGCGGAGTTCTTCATGCCGCTCGCGCTGGTGATGATCGTCGCGATGATGTTCGCCGGGCAGTTCCCGGAGCTGGCGAACGCGCTGGTGCTCGCCATGTACGGGGTGCTGCTCGTCGCGATCGTGGACTCCCTGATCATGGTCCAGCTCCTCAAGCGGCGGCTGCGCAAGAAGTTCGGCGCCGACCAGATCCCCGCCTGGACCGGGTTCTACGCGTTCGGTCGCAGCTTCTACTTCCGGCGCATGCGCCAGCCCAAACCTCAGGTCGGCCGGGGCGAGTACCCCGCGTGACCTTCCCGGTCGGCCGGGGCCAGTTCCCCGCATGACCGTCGCGGTCGGCCGCGCCCGCACCTGGGGGCGGTCGGTCTCGGCCGGCGGCCCCGTAGCAGCGGACCGCGGGCGTCCGTCGCCGCGCGGACCGCGGCGGACGGTCCCTACGATCGGGTCATGGTCAACCACGTCCACCTCGGCCGCTCCGGCCTGAAGGTCTCCGAGATCGTCTACGGCAACTGGCTCACGCACGGCTCCCAGGTGGACCAGGACACCGCCCAGGCGTGCGTGCACGCCGCCCTCGACGTGGGCGTCACCACGTTCGACACCGCCGACGCCTACGCCAACGGCAAGGCCGAGAAGGTCCTGGGCAAGGCACTGAAGGGGCAGCGGCGGGAGTCCCTCGAGATCCTCACGAAGGTCTACTGGCCCACGGGGCCCAAGGGCCCGAACGACGCCGGGCTCTCGCGCAAGCACATCATGGAGTCGGTGAACGCCTCGCTGCGGCGGCTGGGCACCGACTACGTCGACGTCTACCAGGCGCACCGCTACGACGTCGCGACGCCGATCGAGGAGACCATGCAGGCGTTCGCCGACGTCGTGCGCCAGGGCAAGGCGCTGTACATCGGTGTCTCCGAGTGGACGGCGGAGCAGATCCGTTTCGCGCACGACTTCTCGAACGACCTCGGCTTCCAGGTGATCTCCAACCAGCCGCAGTACTCGATGCTCTGGCGGGTCATCGAGGATCAGGTGATGCCCACCTCCGAGGACCTCGGGATCTCCCAGATCGTCTTCTCCCCCGTGGCCCAGGGTGTGCTGAGCGGCAAGTACGCCCCCGGCGGCGAGCTGCCCAAGGGCTCGCGGGCCCGGGACAAGAAGGGCGGGGCGTCGACGATCAGGCGCTTCCTCGACGAGGACCTGCTGAACCGGGTCCAGGAGCTGCGGCCCGTGGCCGAGGAACTGGGCCTGACGATGGCGCAGCTGGCCGTGGCGTGGGTGCTGCAGCACGACAACGTCGCGGCCGCCATCATCGGCGCGTCCCGGCCGGAGCAGGTGGCGGAGAACGTCGGCGCCTCCGGGGTCCGGATCCCCGAGGAGCTGATGGTCCGCATCGACGACATCCTGGGCGACTCCGTCGTCCGAGACCCGGCGCTGACCTGGGAGAACGCCCCGCACGGACGTCCCTGACCGTTCCGGAGCCCCGGAGCCCCGGAACGGGAGCGACCGCGTGCGTCCGCGCTGCCTCGGCGGTGGGTCCGCGCCGCCTCAGCGGTGGGCCAGCGCCCGGTTCACCCGGCCCGGCCAGGCCGGGCCCTCGTAGACGAACGCGGTGTAGGCCTGCAGCAGGTCCGCCCCGGCGTCGATCATCGCGCGGGCGTCGGCCTCCGACGCGATGCCGCCGACGCCGATGATCGTCGCCCCCTCCCCGAGCCGGCGGCGCAGGCGGGCGACGACGTCGCGCGAGCGTTCCCGCAGCGGCGCGCCCGAGAGCCCGCCCGGCCCGAGGTCGTGGGCGATCGTGGTGTTGGTCGCCACGACGCCCGCGAGATCGAGCTCCAGCACGAGGTCGGCGACGGCGTCGACGTCCTCATCCGTCAGGTCCGGGGCGATCTTGACGAACAGCGGCACCGCCCGCCCGGCCGACTCGTCGGCTGCGGCGCGCACGGCGGCCAGGATCGGCCGCAGGGAGTCGACGGCCTGCAGGTCGCGCAACCCCGGCGTGTTCGGCGAGGACACGTTGACCACGAGGTAGTCGGCCCACCGGGCCACCTCCCGGGCGCTCGTCACGTAGTCGGCGACCGCCTCCGCCAGCGGGGTGACCTTGCTCTTGCCGATGTTCGCACCGACGACGACGGAGCGGCCGCGCCGGGTGGCCCGCAGCCGCCGGAGCTCCTCCCCGGCGGCCGCCGCCCCGCGGTTGTTGAAGCCCATCCGGTTCCGCAGGGCCCGCAGCTCCACGTGGCGCCACAGCCGCGGGCGGTCGTTGCCCGGCTGCGGCCGTGCCGTGACCGTGCCGACCTCGACGAACCCGAACCCGAGCATGTCCATGCCGAGGACGGTGTCGGCGTCCTTGTCCATGCCGGCCGCGAGGCCCAGGACGCCCGGGACGGGTCTGGCGAACGGTCCGCCGTCGGCCGCTGCAGGCACCGGGGCGGCGGGGCGCCGTCCGAGCGTGGCACGCACGGCGCCGGAGAGCACCGGCACCCCGGAGACCGTCCGGATCAGGCGCATGGCGAGCAGGTGCGCCTGCTCGGGATCGACGCGGACCGCCAGCGTGCGGAAGAGGAGGGGGTACACGCCGCGAGCCTACCGGCGTGGTTGCCGTCGCCCAGGGCCGGAGGGTCAGCGCTGCTCGGCGCGGGCGGCGATGCGGGCGGGGCTGGAGTGCCACAGCCACGCGATGCCCAGCAGCGGGAGCACCGCCGGCACGTAGCCGTAGCCGCTGCCGAACCCGGACCAGACCGTGTCGTCCGGGAACAGCTCGGGGCGCACGAGGCTCAGCGTGCCGACCGTGACGACCCCCACGAGCTCGAACACCACGGCCGTCCAGCCGATGCGGCGCATGCGCCGGCCGTTGTGGCCCAGGGCGACCGTGGCGAGGACGTACACCAGGCCGGCGACGGCGGAGAGGGCGTAGGCGAGGGGTGCCTCGTCCGCCTTCGTGATCAGCTGGACACCGGCGCGGGCGGAGGCGGCGACGGCGAAGATGCCGTAGACGAGGATCAGGACGCGCCCGAACCCGTACGCGGGCCGGCGCGTGTCCTCGGCCGACGTGGTGACCACGTGCTCCCGCCCGGAGCTGACCGCCGGCGCCTGCTCGTCGCTGATGCTCATGCCGTCCTCTTTCACGCCGTCCATAGTTGCCAGACCCGAGCCTGCATCGCCAGGATCGCGACGCACACCACCAGCAGCGCCACCGAGCTGGTCCGGGTGCGGTCGGTCATCGCCCAGACGGCGGCGACCGGCAGCAGGAACAGGGCGGTGACCAGGTACCCCCAGAAGGTCCACGGCTCCCCCGGGCCGTTCCCCACGGCGCCCGCCACCAGGGCGACGACCGCCTGCGCCAGCAGCGCCAGCTCGACCACGGCGCCGCCCACCAGCTGCTTGAACAGCACCGGCCGGCCGCGCACCGCGTACCACGCCGCCCACAGGCCGAGCGCGCCGGCCAGGACGGAGGTGAGCAGGACGGTGAGGAGCACCCGGGGAGGTTACCGCCCTCGAGGGCCCGGCTAGCATTCGGAAGGTGACCGACCTGAAGCTCAGCACCAAGGATCCTGCCCGCACCAGCGCCGACGCGATCGTCCTCGCCGTCGCCCAGGACGACGACGGCCCCCGCCTCCTGCCCGCCGGGCTCCCGCAGAAGAGCGTCGCCGGGCTGGCGGACCTGCTGCCCGCCCTGGGGGTGGGCGGGAGGACGGACGAGGTGGTCCGCGTCCCGGCCGGGGAGCAGCTCGCCGCGACGGTCGTCGTGCTCACGGGCGTGGGCAAGGTCACGGACGGGGAGGTGGGCCTCGAGGCGCTGCGCCGCGCGGCCGGTGCCGCCGTGCGCTCGCTCGCCGGGTCCGCGGACGTGGTCCTGGCGCTGCCGGCCGACGACGCCGCCCAGGTCGGGGCCGTCGCCGAGGGCGCCCTGCTGGGCGCCTACCGTTTCGACCACTACAAGACCTCCGACCCCGCCCCCGTGGCGCGGATCGAGCTCGCCACCGCGGCGGCGCGGCAGAAGGAGGCCAGGGCGGCGCTGGCCCGGGCGCGGGCGGTGGCCGACGGCGTGCGCGGCGCGCGGGACCTGGTGAACGCCTCCCCGCGGCACCTGTACCCGGAGTCCTTCGCGGAGGAGGCGCGGGCGGCCGCCAAGGGCACACGGGTCAAGGTCTCCGTCCTGGACGAGCAGCAGCTCGCCGCCGGAGGCTACGGCGGCCTCGTCGGCGTGGGGCAGGGTTCCGCCCGGCCGCCGCGCCTCGTCAAGGTCGTCCACGCGCCCGCCCGCGCCCGGGCCCACTACGCCCTCGTCGGCAAGGGCATCACCTTCGACTCCGGGGGACTCTCCCTCAAGCCCGCCAAGGGCATGGAGAACATGAAGGACGACATGGCGGGCGCTGCGACCGTCCTGCACACCGTGCTCGCCGCGGCCGCCCTCGACCTGCCGGTGAAGGTCACCGGCTGGCTCGCGCTCGCGGAGAACATGCCCGGCGGCGGCGCCCAGCGCCCCTCCGACGTCGTCACCATGCGCGACGGCACCACGGTGGAGGTGCTCAACACCGACGCCGAGGGCCGCCTGGTGCTCGGCGATGCGCTCGTCGCGGCGCGGGAGGAGACTCCGGACGCGATCATCGACATCGCCACGCTCACCGGCGCCCAGATGGTCGCCCTCGGCAGCCGGGTCGGCGCCGTCATGGGCACCGACGCCGCGCGCGAGGAGGTTCTCGCGGCGGCCGGGGCCGCCGGCGAGCAGTTCTGGCCGATGCCGCTGCCCACCGAGCTGCGCGAGTCGCTGAAGTCGCCCGTCGCGGACATCGCCAACATGGGCGACCGGTACGGCGGCATGCTCGTCGCCGGGCTGTTCCTCAAGGAGTTCGTCGGGGACGTCCCGTGGGCGCACCTGGACGTCGCGGGGCCCGCCTACAACGAGGGGAACCCGTACGGCTACACGCCCAAGGGCGGCACCGGTATGGGGCTGCGCACGCTGCTCTCCGTGCTCGAGGCGGCCGCGGAGCGCTGAGGTGAGGCACAGGTGGCGGCACGCCGTCGCCAGGTGTCGGACGCCCGCGCTCCCCGGTGCCTCCGCGCCGCGCAGCCGGCGCAGCGGCGGCCTTCTCACCGTGCGGCCACCGGGCCGGTGTGACCGACGGCACCCGCCGGCCGCGGGGCTCGCGACCTGGGACGAATGGGCCTGGACGCGGTTTGGGTGAAACAATGGCCGCGAACCTGACCCAGCCAGGGTCATTGCGCGCGCTCAAGGAGAGGTACGTGGCTGATACGCAGGAGTACGACATCGTCATCCTGGGAGCCGGGAGCGGAGGTTACGCGGCGGCGCTGCGGGCCGCCGAGCTCGACCTGAAGGTGGCGCTCATCGAGGCCGACAAGCTCGGCGGCACCTGCCTGCACCGAGGGTGCATCCCCACGAAGGCGCTGCTGCACTCCGCCGAGGTGGCCGACACCATCCGCGAGAGCGCGGGCGTGGGCGTCAAGAGCTCGCTCGAGGGCATCGACATGGGTGGGGTGAACTCCTTCAAGGAGGGCGTCGTGAACCGCCTGTACAAGGGGCTGCAGGGCCTGGTCTCCTCCCGCAAGGTCGACCTGATCAACGGCTGGGGCAAGCTCGTCTCGCAGGACACCGTCGAGGTCGACGGCAAGCGGTACAAGGGCAAGCACGTCATCCTCGCCTCCGGCTCGTACTCGAAGTCCCTGCCGGGCCTCGAGATCGGCGGTCGGGTCCTGACGTCCGAGCAGGCGCTCGAGCTCGACTTCCTCCCCAAGAGCGCGATCGTCCTCGGCGGTGGCGTGATCGGCGTGGAGTTCGCCTCGGTGTGGAACTCCTTCGGCTCGGACGTCACCATCATCGAGGGTCTGCCCAACCTCGTCCCGAACGAGGACGTCGCCCTCTCCAAGGGCCTCGAGCGCGCGTTCCGCAAGCGCAAGATCGCCTTCCACACCAAGACGATGTTCTCCGGTGTCGAGCAGACCGACGACGGCGTGAAGGTCACCACCCAGGACGGCAAGACGTTCGAGGCCGAGCTGCTCCTCGTGGCCGTCGGCCGCGGCCCGTCCACCGCCAACCTCGGCTACGAGGAGAACGGCATCCCGATGGAGCGCGGATTCGTCCTCACGAACGAGCGCCTCCACACCGGGGTCGGCAACGTCTACGCCGTCGGCGACATCGTGCCGGGCCTGCAGCTGGCCCACCGCGGCTTCCAGCAGGGCATCTTCGTGGCCGAGGAGATCGCTGGGCTCAACCCCGCGCCGATCGTCGAGTCCGGCATCCCGCGGGTGACCTACTGCGAGCCGAACGTCGCCTCGGTCGGTCTCACCGAGGCCGAGGCCAAGGAGGCGTACGGCGCGGACAACGTCCAGGCGCTCGAGTACAACCTCGGCGGCAACGGCAAGTCGCAGATCCTTCAGACGGCCGGTTTCGTCAAGCTCGTGCGCGAGAAGGACGGCCCGATCGTGGGTGTCCACATGCTCGGCGCGCGCCTGGGCGAGCTCATCGGCGAGGGCCAGCTCATCGTCAACTGGGAGGCCTACCCCGAGGACGTCGCCGCCCTCATCCACGCCCACCCGACGCAGGACGAGGCACTGGGCGAGGCCGCCCTCGCCCTGGCCGGCAAGCCGCTGCACGCGCACAACTGACCCGATCGAAGGAGATTTCAGGACATGTCTGAGTCCGTGAAGATGCCCGCGCTGGGCGAGTCCGTCACCGAGGGCACCGTCACGCGGTGGCTCAAGGCGGTCGGGGACACGGTCGAGGTCGACGAGCCGCTGCTCGAGGTCTCTACCGACAAGGTCGACACCGAGGTCCCCTCCCCGATCGCGGGAACCGTCGAGAAGATCCTCGTCGAGGAGGACGAGACCGTCGAGGTCGGGACCGAGCTCGTCGTGATCGGCGACGGCTCCGGCTCCGGCGGCGGCGAGTCTGCCCCCGAGGAGACCGGGACGAGCGGCGAGCCCGACACCGCCCCTGCTGCGGGCGAGCAGCCCGCCGCCGAGGAGGTCGAGGCGGCGCAGCCTGCCGCCGAGGAGGCCAAGCCGGCCGAGCAGGCGAAGGAGGAGGCCACCGCGTCCGCCCCCTCGGGCGGCGGCGAGGCGTCCGGCGAGGCCGTCAAGATGCCCGCGCTCGGCGAGTCCGTCACCGAGGGCACCGTCACCCGCTGGCTCAAGGCCGAGGGTGACACGGTCGAGGTCGACGAGCCACTGCTCGAGGTCTCCACGGACAAGGTGGACACCGAGGTGCCCTCCCCCGTCGCCGGGACGGTCGTCAAGATCCTCGTGCAGGAGGACGAGACGGTCGAGGTCGGCACCGACCTCGCGATCGTCGGCGCGGCCGGCGCTGCGGCCCCGAAGGCCGAGGCCCCCGAGGAGAAGGCCGAGGAGCCGAAGGCCGAGGAGCCGAAGGCCGAGGAGCCGAAGGCCGAGGAGCCGAAGGCTGAGGCCCCCAAGGAGGAGCCGAAGGCCGAGGAGCCCGAGGCTGAGGCCCCCAAGGAGGAGCTCAAGGCCGAGGAGCCCAGGCCCGCGGCGCAGGAGGCTCCCAAGCCCGAGACCCGCCGCGAGGCGCCCCGGGCCGCGGCCGCCGCCGGCACCGCGTACATCACCCCGCTCGTGCGCAAGCTCGCCGGGGACCTGGGCGTCGACCTCGGAACGGTCGAGGGCACCGGCGTCGGTGGCCGGATCCGCAAGCAGGACGTCGAGGCCGCGGCCGAGAAGGCCGCCGCCGAGAAGGCTGCGGCCGCCGCCCCGGCCGCAGCCGCGCCGGCCGCGCCCGCAAGGGCCGCGGCTCCGGCCGAGGTGTCCCCGCTGCGCGGGACCACCGAGAAGATGTCGCGCCTGCGCAAGGTCATCTCCAAGCGCATGCGCGAGTCGCTGGACACCTCCGCCCAGCTCACCTCCGTCATGGAGGTCGACGTCACCCGCATCGCGAACCTTCGGGCCCGCGCCAAGTCCGCGTTCCAGGCGGCCGAGGGCACGAAGCTGACGTTCCTGCCGTTCTTCGTCAAGGCGGCGACGGAGGCGCTCAAGTCGCACCCGAAGCTGAACGCCACGATCGACGGCGAGCAGGTCATCTACCACGGCGCCGAGCACATCGGCATCGCGGTCGACACCCCGCGTGGCCTGCTGGTCCCGGTCATCAAGGACGCCGGCGACCTGACCATCGGCGGCATCGCCAAGCGGATCAACGACCTGGCTGCCCGCACCCGCGACAGCAAGGTCACGCCGGACGAGCTCTCGGGCTCGACGTTCACGATCACCAACACCGGCTCGGCCGGCCTGCTGATCGACACGCCGATCATCAACCAGCCCGAGGTCGCCATCCTCGGTGTGGGCACGATCGTCAAGCGACCCGCAGTGGTCAAGGACGCCGAGGGCAACGACACGATCGGCATCCGCTCGATCATCTACCTGTCGCTGACCTACGACCACCGTCTGGTCGACGGCGCCGACGCCGGCCGCTTCCTCTCGGCCGTCAAGGCGCGCCTCGAGGAGGGCGCCTTCGACGCCGAGGTCGGTCTGTGACGCGCTGACGCGTCGACGACGGGGCCCCGCACCGGTACCGGTGCGGGGCCCCGTGGCGTCCCGCCCCGACCGCGGTTAACGTTGCGCATGGCCACCGCCGCGGTGCACACCGCTCCTGAGGCACCGCACGCCACGACGCGCACCGTGCTCGTCGCCGGCTCCTCCGGCTTCCTGGGGCACCACCTCCTCAGGCACCTCCGACGCCGTGGCGACCGTGTCCGCCGGCTGGTCCGGCGGGAGCCGCGCGGCCCGGAGGAGGTGCGCTGGGACCCAGCCGGGGGCTCTCTCGAGCCGACCGCCCTCGAGGGCGTGGACGTCGTCGTCAACCTCGGCGGGGCGTCCCTCGGTCGGCTGCCGTGGACGCCCGCCTACAAGGAAGAGATTCTCTGCTCCCGCGTCGACGGCGCCCGCGTGCTCGCCGAGTCGGCCGCCCTGGCGGTGACCCGCCACGGTCGGCGGGTGCGCTTCCTGCAGGCCAGCGGCACGGACTTCTACGGCGACCGCGGGGAACAGGTCCTCACCGAGGCCAGCGGGCCCGGCGCAGGGTTCCTCGCCGAGGTCTGCCAGCAGTGGGAGGCGGCGACCACGCCGGCGGCCGACGCCGGGGCGGACGTCGTCCTCCTGCGGACCTCCCCCGCCCTTGCCCCCTCCGGCGGGGCGATAGCGCCCCTGACCACGCTCATCCGCCTGGGGCTCGGCGGCCCGATCGCCGGCGGTCGCCACTGGTTCCCGTGGATCACCCTCGCCGACCATGTGCGTGCCCAGCTGCACCTCATGGACTCGGCGCTCGCCGGCCCCGTCAATCTCACGGCGCCGGGCGCCGCCAGGCAGGGCGAGCTGGTCGACGCCCTGGCCTCGGCGATGCACCGGCCCGCGGTTGTGCACGCCCCCCGCTGGGCGCTCGCCCTCGCCGGCCGGGACTTCGCCGACTTCCTCGCCTCCTCCCGCCGGGTGGAGCCACGCGCGCTGCTCGACGACGGCTTCACCTTCAGCCACCCGGACCTCGCCGCGGCGGCTCCCTGGGTGGCCGACCGCCGTCGCGAGGCGCGCCGCTGACCCCACCTGAACGGGGCGGCGCCCGGCGTCGCGGATCGGCGTGGACCGGCCCGGGGCCCGGTTCGGCGGGGCGGATCCGGGCCGGGGCCGGGCGGCCTGCCGTGTCCCTCAGCCCTGCGCGGGCGGGCAGCCTGCCGTCTCCTCGAGCCGCCATGGCGCGGGACCCGCGAGCACCAGCCGGACGCATCGCGGGTCCCGGGCGGCCACCGGCAGACCGACAGCCTGCGCCCCGCCGGCGGGCATCAGGCGGTACTCCCCCTGCCGCAGCACCACGTCCACGACGGCGCCCGGTCCTGTCCCCCCTGTCGCCTCCACGAGGACGACGTCCTCGACGGTGGTGCGCAGGTCCTCCGGCCGCAGCCCCGCCGACCGCAGCTGCTCCACCAGCGCCTCGTCCTCGCGGGCGGCGGGCGAGCCCGGCACCGTCAGCCGCGCGAGCGCCTCGGTCTCGCCCCGCCGCAACGCCTCGTCGCGCGCGCCGACGAGCCCGCGCACGACGGTGGAGGCCTCCGCCGGTCGCAGAGACGCCGGGGATGCGGGCGTGCCGCCGGTGACGGCCAGCGTGACCCCCACGCCCAGCGCGGCGAGGGCGAGCGCGCCACGAGCACCCGGCACACGGCGGGAGCGGCGGTGCCGGCCACGCGGGCGGCGGGGCGGGGCGAGCTCGGTGGCGGCCTGCCCGGACCGCAGCCGGGCCTGGGCGAGGTCGGCTCCGGAGGGCAGCTCGATCTCGCCGGGAGGTGACAGGGACACCGCTGACCGGGCGAGGTCCCGGGCGGCCGGGCGCAGGTCGGGGTCCGGCGAGAGTGCCGCGGCGAGGACCTCTGCGGCGCGTGTCTCACCGGACGCCCACCCCACCACGCGCGCGAGCGCCCAGACGTCGGCGGCGGTGCTCGCCGGTGCACCGCGACGACGCTCCGGCGCGACGAAGCCCGGCGTGCCGCGCTCGTGCGCGACGTCGGCGGCGAGGTCCACCAGTACGGGCACGCCCGCGGCGGTCAGCACGACGTTCGTCGGGGCGACGTCCCCGTGGACGACCCCGTGGTCGTGCAGGTGCGCGAGCGCGGCGGCCAGCGCCCCCAGGAGCGTCGCCGCCGCCCCCGGCCCCAGGTCGCCGCGGGCGCTCCGTACCGTCGCCAGCGTCGGCCCCTCGACGATCTCGGAGACGAGCGCGCACCTGCCCGGGTCGACGCCCACGACGTCCAGCACCTTCGGCAGGTGCGGGTGCGCCGTCGAGCGCAGGGCGCCGAGGCGCCGCAGCGTCGCGGTCCCGCGCTCACCGGGCGGCAGGCGCACGAAGGCGACCGCGACCGGTCGGCCGGCAAGGTCTCGCGCGCCCCACACTGCCCCGCCGGCCCCGAAGCCCACCGGCGCCTCGAGCAGGTACCCGGGCACCGCCGGAACCTCGGCGGGACGGGACCGGCTGCGCAGGACGGGCATGGCCCGACCCAAGCACGGCTCCGGGCCGCCCGCCCACGTCCTCCACAGGCCCGGGCCGGGAGACCTGCCTGTGGAGGGCGCGGACTAGGATCGACGCGTGCACGTCGAACGCGTCAGCCTCGGTACCGAGCTGGTGGACTACCGCTGGGCGTGGGAGGTCCAGCGCCGCGTCCACGCCCAGGTCGTCGCCGGTGAGCGCCCGGACACCGTGCTGCTGCTCGAACACGCCGACGTCTACACCGCCGGCAGGCGTACCGGCCGGGGCGAACGCCCCACCGACGGCACCGAGATCGTCGACGTCGACCGCGGCGGCCGCATCACCTGGCACGGTCCCGGTCAGCTCGTGGCCTACCCCATCGTGCGCCTCGCGGAGCCCGTCGACGTCGTCGTCTACGTGCGCGCCCTGGAGGAGGCGGTCATCGACGTCGCGGCGCACCACGGTGTCGCCACCGCGCGCGTCGCCGGCCGCTCCGGGGTCTGGGTGCTCGCCGACGACCGTGGCCGGGACCGCAAGCTCTGCGCCGTGGGCGTGCGGGTCGCACGCGGGGTGACCATGCACGGCCTCGCCCTGAACGCCGATCCGGACCTGTCGGCCTACGACCGGATCGTGCCCTGCGGTATCGAGGACGCCGACGTGACGTCCCTCACGGCCGAGACCGGCCGGACCGTCACGCCGCTGGACGTCGTCGACGACCTCGAGCACGAGCTCGTCCGTGCGCTCACTCCGCTCACCGTCGGCGCCCCCGCCCTTGCCGCCCGCTCCTGAGCCGCCGACCGCGGCGGTTCGGCCCGACCACTGGTGCCACGCCCGGCCCCCGAAGGCCCGGCCACGTACTATCGAACGCACATCATTCACGAGAAGGACGGGGTTCCCACCGTGACGATCGCCCCCGAGGGCCGACGGATGCTCCGCGTCGAGGCGCGCAACGCCGAGACGCCCATCGAGCGCAAGCCCGAGTGGATCAAGACCAAGGCCGTCATGGGCCCGGAGTACCGCGAGCTCAAGCAACTGGTGCACGGTGGCGGCCTGCACACGGTCTGCGAGGAGGCGGGCTGCCCCAACATCTTCGAGTGCTGGGAGGACCGGGAGGCCACCTTCCTCATCGGAGGATCGGAGTGCACCCGCCGCTGCGACTTCTGCCAGATCGACACGGGCAAGCCCTCCGCGCTCGACCGTTCGGAGCCGCTCAAGGTGGCCCGGTCCGTCCAGCAGATGGGGCTGAAGTACTCCACGATCACCGGCGTCGCCCGCGACGACCTGGAGGACGGCGGCTCCTGGCTGTACGCCGAGACGGTCCGCCAGATCCACGCGCTCAACCCGGGCACCGGCGTCGAGCTCCTCATCCCCGACTTCGACGCCAAGCCCGACCAGCTCGCGGAGGTCTTCTCCTCCCGGCCCGAGGTCCTGGCCCACAACCTCGAGACCGTGCCGCGGATCTTCGGCCGCATCCGTCCGGGCTTCCGCTACGAGCGCTCCCTGCGGGTGATCACCGCGGCCGCCCAGGACGGGTTCGTCACGAAGTCCAACCTCATGCTCGGCATGGGAGAGACCTTCGACGAGGTGGTCGACGCCATGCAGCAGCTCCGCGACGCCGGCACGGACCTGCTCACCATCAACCAGTACCTGCGCCCGTCCGTGCGGCACCACCCGGTGGAGCGCTGGGTCAAGCCGGAGGAGTTCGTCGAGCTCTCCGAGATCGCCGAGGAGATCGGCTTCCTCGGGGTCATGGCCGGCCCCATGGTCCGGTCCAGCTACCGCGCCGGCCGCCTGTGGGGCCGCGCCATGACCAAGAAGGGCCTGGAGGTGCCGCCCGCGCTGGCGCACCTGACCGAGCCGACGACGTCCCGCCAGGAGGCGGCCGCGCTGGTCCGCTGAGGTGCCCGGCAGCTCGGCGCGCTGCGCCACTGCGGGCGCTTCCTGCGCTGCTGGGACGCACGTTCCTGGCCATCGGCCTCGTCGCCAGGCTGCCGTCCCGCTGGGCCGGCCGCGGCGGTCAGCGACGCCCGCTGCTGCTCCTCGCGCCGTCAACGCCGCGGCCCCGCTGGCCGGGTCGCTGGCCGACGGGCGGGGCGTCTGGGCGGGGCGCCTGGGCGGGATTTCGTCGTGGCGGCCGCCGCCGGACTCGGCTCGCCGTCGTCGCCATCCTGTCCCGCCGACCACGCACCGTCTCGACCAGGTACGACGACGGTCTCCGGAAGGCGCTCTGACGAGGGCGCCGGCCCGCCCCTGCCCGACCGGGCACGAGCCCGCGGGTCGGTCCACGGTGTCCGCGCGGGCCGGTATCCTTGGCGATCATGGCCCGCAAGAAGAACGAGGGCGCGAGCGACTCCGCCGCCCCCACGGAGAAGAAGCAGCGCTGGTACCACAACCTCCGGGACGCCTACCGGCTCACGCGGCAGGTCAACCCGTCGGTCACCTGGCTGCTGATCGGTGTCTTCGTCCTGGTCATGGGCGTCTCGCTCGCGATCGGCTTCGTCTGGGGCCACCCGGTCTACATGGCGTTCTTCGGCCTGCTGCTGGCGCTGATGCTCATGATGGTGGTGCTGGCCACGCAGACCCGGAAGGCCAGCTACTCCCAGATCGACGGGCGCCCCGGCGCCGCCGGGGCGGTGCTCGGCCAGATCCGCCGTGGCTGGAACATCGAGGAGCAGCCTGTCGCGGTCAACCCGCGTCATCAGGACCTGGTCTACCGCATGGTCGGCCGGCCCGGCATCGTGCTCGTCTCGGAGGGCCCCTCCCACCGCGTGACGCGCATGCTCGAGGACGAGCGGAGGAAGGTCTCCCGGGTGGCGCCGAACGTCCCCGTCCACCTGGTGCAGTACGGCAACGAGAGCGGTCAGGTGCCCATCGGCAAGCTCACCAAGACGGTGCAGGGCTTCAAGAAGACGCTCACGACCGCGGAGGTGGCACAGGTGGCCCGGCGTCTCCAGGCGCTCGGCAGCACCAAGATGCCCATCCCGAAGGGCGTCGACCCGATGAAGGCCAGGCCCGACCGCAAGGGCATGCGCGGCCGCTGACCCCTGGCCCCGTCCCGCTCTCCTCTCGAGACGGATGGATCGGGTGCTCGTCGCAACGCCTGGGACCGCCCGTCATCTCCTCGTCGGGACGTCAGCTGCTCGCCGGACCGTCAGGTCCTGGCGAGCAGCTGTGTCTGTGCGTGGCCGTACAGCGGCGAGCTCGTGACGTGTCACCGAGCCCTTCGACGTGACACCGTGCCTTCGACGTGTCAGCGCGGCGGTGGCAGGTCAGCGGATGCGGGTGACGACCGTGCCGGCGGCGACGTCGTGCAGGCCCCGGCCGTCCTTCCCCCACACGACGGCGGGGATCACCAGGCACAGCAGGACGGTGCGCACCAGCGCACGGACCGGCCCGGCCGGGCCGCGGCCGGCGGTGCGGATCGCCAAGCCCAAGATCACGTGGCCGACGGTGGCGCTGAGGGTGGCGACCATGAGCCAGGTCGTCAGCGCGAAGATGCCCAGGGTGGCCAGCTCGTGGTAGCCGAAGAAGCCCGCGCTGATCGCCGACGCGAGCGCCCAGTCGATGAGGAGGGCGACGATGCGGCGCCCCAGGCCGGCGACGGGCGGGAACTGAGGATCGGGCACCACTGCAGGGTATCCGGGCGCCGGCGGCCGCCCCGCTCACGCGGGCGGGCGGGCGGGTGTGACGAGCGCCATCGTCACGCCGCCCCGCGTAACATGCCGGACACATTCAGGTGACACACGAGAAACTGCCGAAGGCTAGTTTCGGAACCGTTCCCCGGGATCGACGATCGCGGCCACTCCCCCAGAGCCCTACCCCTCAAGGAGCCAACGGATGTTCTCAAACGCCGAGGAGGCAATCGCCTTCACGAAGGAGCAGGACGTCAAGTTCGTCGACGTCCGCTTCTGCGACCTGCCGGGCGTCATGCAGCACTTCAACATCCCCGTCGAGGCGTTCAACGAGGACGCGTTCACCGACGGCCTGATGTTCGACGGGTCCTCCATCCGTGGCTTCCAGGCGATCCACGAGTCGGACATGAAGCTCGTGCCGGACGTGACCTCGGCGTTCGTCGACCCGTACCGCAAGCAGAAGACCCTGGTGGTCAACTTCTCCATCGTCGACCCGTTCACCGACGAGGCGTACTCCCGCGACCCGCGCAACATCGCCGCCAAGGCCGAGGCCTACCTGCGGAGCACCGGCATCGCCGACACCGTCTACTTCGGCGCCGAGGCGGAGTTCTACGTCTTCGACGACGTGCGCTTCCAGACCACCCAGCACTCGAGCTTCTACTACCTCGACTCCGCCGAGGCCGCCTGGAACACCGGTCGCGACGAGGACGGCGCCAACCTCGGGTACAAGACCCGCTACAAGGGCGGGTACTTCCCCGTCTCCCCCAACGACCAGATGGCGGACCTGCGCGACGAGATGGTCCGCGTCCTGCAGGAGGTGGGCCTCGACGTCGAGCGCGCGCACCACGAGGTGGGCACCGCCGGCCAGCAGGAGATCAACTACCGTTTCGGCACCCTCCGGGCCGCGGCGGACGACGTGATGAAGTTCAAGTACATCATCAAGAACTCGGCCTGGCAGGCGGGCAAGTCCGCCACCTTCATGCCCAAGCCGCTGTTCGGCGACAACGGCTCGGGCATGCACTCGCACCAGTCGCTGTGGAAGGACGGCAAGCCGCTGTTCTTCGACGAGCGCGGCTACGGCGGCCTGTCCGACCTCGCCCGCTGGTACATCGGCGGGCTGCTCCGCCACGCCCCCTCGCTGCTGGCGTTCACCAACCCGACCGTGAACTCCTACCACCGGCTGGTGCCCGGCTTCGAGGCCCCGGTCAACCTCGTGTACTCGGCCCGCAACCGCTCCGCCTGCATCCGCATCCCGGTCACCGGCTCCTCACCCAAGGCCAAGCGCGTCGAGTACCGCGTGCCGGACCCGTCGTCGAACCCGTACCTCGCGTTCTCGGCGATGCTCATGGCCGGCATCGACGGCATCAAGAACCGGATCGAGCCACCGGAGCCGATCGACAAGGACCTCTACGAGCTCCCGCCCGAGGAGCACGCCCAGATCGAGCAGCTGCCAGACTCGCTGCCCAAGGCGCTCGAGGCGCTCGAGGCCGACCACGACTACCTGACCGAGGGCGACGTGTTCACCCGGGACCTCATCGAGACCTGGATCGACTACAAGCGCACCAACGAGATCGACCCGCTGCGGCTGCGCCCGCACCCGCACGAGTTCGAGCTCTACTACGACCTGTGACGGGTCGTTGAGCTGAACGGCCGGGGGCCGGTGCCGGAAGGCGCCGGCCCCCGGCCGTCTCTGCGGGGGCGCCGTCGGGGGGGCCGGGGGGGGGCCGGGCGCGGGCCCCCCCCCCCCCCCGCCCCCCCCCCGGGCCGGCGCGGCGGGGGCGCCGTCGGCGCGCGGTGGAGGCGCCGGTCCGACGCCTGCCGCCTCCACGGCGCGCCACTCGGACGACGGCGGACCGGCCGCGCGGCGCCCGACGCTCTCGACGGGACGGACACTGTGCGCGACGACACAGCACCATCTGCATAGTCATGCATTCTGATGGATATATCGTGGTCCGGTCCCCGTCGAGAACGTCCCCGGAGCCCGCCATGCGTCGCCGCCTGCCCGCCCTGCCCCTCCTCGCCGTCGCCAGCACCCTCGTGCTCGGCGCGTGCACCAACGCCTCCGAGGCGTCCGCGCCCGAGGCCGGGCAGACCGCGGCGGCCGCCGTGCCCAGCTACGACGTCTCCGCCGTCGAGAAGGTCGACGAGATCGCCGCGATGCTCCCCGCGGACTTCGACGGGACGCTGACGGTCGGCGACAACCTCCAGTACGCACCCGCGGAGTTCCTCGGCGGACCGGACGGCCAGACCCCGACCGGCTACGACGTCGACCTCGCCGAGGCGCTCGGGCGCGTGCTCGGCGCCGAGGTGGAGGTCAAGCACGCCGAGTTCGCCTCGATCATCCCGGCGATCGGCACGCAGTACGAGGCGGGCATCGCCTCGATCTCCATCAACGCCGAGCGGCTCGAGCAGGTCAACATGATCGCCTACATCTCCGCCGGCTCGACCTTCTCCGTCCAGGCGGGCAACCCCCGGGACCTGGACCCCGCCGACCTGTGCGGCACCACCATGGGCGTGCAGACCGGCACCATCCAGGACGAGGACGCCGACGCGCTCTCGGCGGCGTGCACCGACGCCGGGTCCGAACCCGTCGAGGTGCTGCGCTACAGCTCGCAGGCCGACGTCACCACCAACCTCGTCGGCGGGAAGATCGACGTGATGTACGCCGACTCCCCGGTGGGCCAGTACGCCGCGCTCCAGACCGGCGGGCAGGTCGAGCAGCTCGGAGACGTCACCGACGCGGCCCCGCAGGGCATCGCCGTCGCCAAGGACGACGCCGAGCTCACCGCCGCCCTCCAGGCCGCGATGCAGCGCCTCATGGACGAGGGTGTCTGGACCGACATCCTCGACACCTGGGGCGTCAGCGGCGCGCTGGAGACCGCCGAGCTGAACCCGGCGGTCTGAGCGTGACCACCGGCACCGCCACCGCCGAGCGGACGGGCCAGAGCGCGCCCGACCTCATCCGCGCCCACCCGGTCCGCCGGCCCGGCCGGGTGGTCTCTGCCGTCGTCGTCGCCGTCCTCGCGGCGATGGTGGTGAACACCCTCGTCACGAACCCGAACTTCCGGTGGGACGTGGTCTGGCTCTACCTCCGCGACGTCAACGTCGTCCGGGGCGTGGGCTGGACGCTCCTGCTCACTGCCGGGTCGATGGTCGTCGCCGTGGCGCTCGCCATGACGCTGGCGATCATGCGCCGCTCGGACAACCCCGTGATGCGTTGGGTGTCCTGGATCTACATCTGGTTCTTCCGGGGTACCCCCGTGTACACGCAGCTGGTCTTCTGGGGCCTGCTCGGCGTGCTGTACCCGCGGCTGAGCCTGGGGATCCCGTTCGGGCCCGAGTTCGTCGTCCTCGACACCAACGCCGTCTTCTCCGCGGCGTGGGCCGCCCTGATCGGCCTGGCCCTGAACGAGGCGGCGTACCTGTCGGAGATCTTCCGCTCCGGGCTCGGCGGCGTGGACCCCGGCCAGGCGGAGGCGGCACGCGCGCTCGGCATGAACGAGTCCGCCATCCTGCGCCGCGTGGTGCTCCCCCAGGCCATGCGCGTCATCGTGCCGCCGACCGGCAACGAGACGATCTCCATGCTCAAGACCACCTCGCTCGTCCTGGCGGTGCCCTTCACGCTCGACCTCACCTTCGCCACCAACGCCATCGGCAACCGGATCTTCCTGCCGATCCCGCTGCTCATGGTGGCCGCCATCTGGTACCTCGTGATCACCTCGGTGCTCATGGTCGGCCAGCACTACCTCGAGCTGTACTACGGCCGCGGGTTCGACGGCGCCGCCGCCTCCGGCCGTGGTCCGGCAGGCGGGCGCAGGGCGCTCGGGCGCAGGCAGCAGGCCGTCCTCGCCGCCGGCACCACCAACGACGACCCCTTCCTGGAGTACACGCCATGACCGACGCGACGACGACGGGCCCCGCCTCCGCCGCGCCCGACGGGCAGACCGCCACCGCACCCATGGTCAGCATCGTCGGCGTGCACAAGTTCTTCGGCGACCTCCACGTGCTGCGCGGCGTGGACCTGACCGTCCCGCGCGGCTCCGTGTGCGTCGTCGTGGGGCCCTCCGGTTCCGGCAAGTCGACGCTGCTGCGGTGCGTCAACGAGCTGGAGCAGATCGACGCCGGGCGCATCGAGGTGGACGGCGAGCTCATGGGCTACGCCGAGAAGGTCAGGAACGGTCGCACCGAGCTGTACCGGCTCCACCCACGGGCGATCGCCGCCCAGCGTTCGCGCATCGGCATGGTGTTCCAGCGGTTCAACCTCTTCCCGCACCTGACGGCGCTCGAGAACGTCATGGAGGCGCCGGTCCAGGTGAAGGGGCTGAGCAAGGGCGAGGCACGCCGGCGGGCCGCCGATCTCCTGGACCGGGTGGGCCTCGCGGACCGGACGGGGCACTACCCTGCCCAGCTCTCCGGCGGCCAGCAGCAGCGCGTGGCCATCGCCCGCGCGCTGGCCATGGACCCGGAGCTGATGCTCTTCGACGAGCCGACCTCGGCCCTGGACCCCGAGCTGGTCGGTGAGGTGCTCGGCGTCATGCAGGACCTCGCCGCCGACGGCATGACGATGATGGTCGTGACCCACGAGATCGGGTTCGCCCGCGAGGTCGGTGACCACCTCGTGCTCATGGACGACGGCGTGATCGTCGAGCAGGGTGACCCGCGTGCCGTCCTGGACGCACCCCGGCAGGAGCGCACGCGGGAGTTCCTCTCGAAGGTCCTCTGAGCGGTTTCACCCGGGTATCGGTCTGGTCAGGAGCCCCGATCGACCGCACCATGGCCTGACGAGGCGCGCGCCGCCCGGGCGTGCATTCCCGCAACGACGCGAGGGGAATCCCATGAGCCTGACCACGCCGCAACGTCGGCTCCTGCCGCTCCTGCCCGCCCACCCCGGCGGGAGGTCGGCGATGACCTGCCGGTACCGCTGCGGGAACGCCTGCTTCCACGACGCACCCAACACCTCGTCGAACGAGTACTTCGGCGACGTCATGGCGCAGGTGGTGTCCCGGCGCACCGTGCTGCAGGCCGGCGCGGTCCTCGGCCTCGTGGGCGCCGTCGGCACGAGCACCGGAGCCCCCGCCACGGCGGCCCACCCGGTGGGCGACGGCGCGCCGGGCCTGAAGTTCAGCCCCGTGGCGCCCAACACCACCGACGCCGTCGTCGTGCCGCCGGGCTACCTGCACGAGGTCGTGCTGCGCTGGGGCGACCCCCTCTTCAAGGACGGGCCCGAGTTCGACCCGATGTACCAGTCGGCCGAGGCCCAGGAGCGCCAGTTCGGCTACAACTGCGACTACCTCGGGCTGCTCCCGCGGAGCGGCCGCGGCAACTTCCTGCTCGTGGCGAACCACGAGTACACCAACGAGGAGATCATGTTCCCGGGCTACGACCCCGAGAACCCCACCCGCGAGCAGGTCGAGGTCGCCTGGGCGGCGCACAGCCTGAGCGTCGTCGCGCTGACGGCGGAGCGCCGCGGGCGGCGCTCCGGCGGCCTCGACGCCGTCGTGGGCCACCGGCTGAACCGCCGCTTCACCATGCGCTCGGAGTTCGAGCTGTCCGGGCCGGCCGCCGGGGACGACCTCGTGAGCACCAAGGACGACCCCGAGGGCCGCACCGTCCTGGGCACCCTGAACAACTGCGCCGGCGGCCTGACGCCCTGGGACACGTGGCTGACCGGCGAGGAGAACTTCCACCAGTACTTCGCCAACGCCGGGACCGTCACCGACACGGTGGCCGCGGAGCGCCTGCGCCGCTACGGGGTGACCGAGGGGCCCAGCGACCGGAAGTGGGAGCTCTACGACGACCGCTTCGACGTGGCGGCCCAGCCCAACGAGCCCAACCGGTTCGGCTGGGTCTGCGAGATCGACCCGTTCGACCCGGACTCCACGCCGCGCAAGCGCACGGCGCTGGGCCGCTTCAAGCACGAGGGGGCCACGATCCGCCTCACCCCGGACGGCCGAGCCGCGGCGTACATGGGCGACGACGAGCGGTTCGACTACGTCTACAAGTTCGTCTCGCGCGACGAGTACCGCAAGGGCGACCACGAGCACAACGCCACGCTGCTGGACAACGGCACCCTCTATGTGGCCCGCTTCACGGGCGACTCCCCGGGCGAGATCACGGGTACCGGCGCGCTGCCCGCCGACGGCGAGTTCGACGGTTCCGGCGAGTGGATCCCGCTCGCGACCTCCGCCGACGGCGAGGCGGAGTCCCACGTCGAGGGCATGTCCGGCGTCGAGGTGCTGGTGTTCACGCGCCTGGCGGGCGACGCCGTCGGCGCCACCAAGATGGACCGGCCGGAGGACGTCGAGCCCCACCCGCAGACCGGCCGGGTGTACATGGCCCTGACCAACAACACCAACCGCGGGCTGGCGGGGTACGCCGGACCGGACGAGGCCAACCCGCGCACGGAGAACAAGCACGGGCACGTCATCGAGCTGCGCGAGAGCGGCGACGACGCCGCGTCCACCACGTTCGCCTGGCGGATCCTGCTCGTGTGCGGCGACCCGGAGGACCCGAGCACGTACTTCGACGGGTACGACAAGAGCCAGGTCTCCCCCATCTCGTGCCCGGACAACGTCACGTTCGACAGCCACGGCAACCTGTGGATCGCGACCGACGGCAACGCCCTCGGCTCCAACGACGGCCTCTTCGGCGTCGCGCTGGAGGGCGAGCACCGCGGCCAGGTCAAGCAGTTTCTCACCGTCCCGGTCGGCGCGGAGACCTGCGGGCCCTGGGTGGAGGACCACCGGGTGCTGGTCCACGTCCAGCACCCGGGCGAGGCCGACGGGTCCACCTTCGAGCACCCGGTCTCGCACTGGCCCGACGGCGGGGTCCCCCGGCCGTCGCTCGTCGTGGCGTGGCGGGCGGACGGGAGGGAGATCGGCAGCGCCTGACCTCAGTCGTAGAAGAGCTCCTCGACCACGGCGCGGGCCCGCCGCGACGTGCGCAGCCAGTGCTCCTCCAGGTCGAGACGCCTGCCCGGCTCGAGGCCGAGGAGCCGCGCGACCACCTCCAGCTCCGACGGCTCGTGCGGCAGCACGTCGGCACGCTGCCCGGTGGCGCGCCCGGTGCCGAGCACGATCGCGTCGCGCAGGCGGGAGGCGAGCAGCCACGCCTCCTGGAGCCGACCGGCCGCGTCGGCCGGGACGATCCCGGCCTCGTGCAGAGCGCCGAGGGCGTCGAGCGTGCTGGTGGTCCGCAGCTCCGGCACGTCGCCGGCGTGACGGAGCTGGAGCAGCTGCACGGTCCACTCGACGTCGCTGAGCCCGCCGCGCCCGAGCTTGAGGTGACGGTTCGGCGGCACCCCGCGGGGCATGCGCTCGGACTCCACGCGGGCCTTGATCCGGCGAAGCTCGCGGACCTCGGCCTCGGCGAGCCCGCCGCGGGGGTGGCGCAGCGGGTCCACGAGCGCCTCGAAGCGCCGGCCGAGCTCGACGTCGCCGGCCACCGGGCGGGCCCGCAGCAGCGACTGACGTTCCCAGGGCTCCACCCACCGCTCGTAGTACTCCGCGTACGCGGCCAGGGTCCGGGTCAGCGGGCCGTTGCGCCCCTCCGGCCGCAGGTCCGCGTCGACCTCGAGCGGCGGCTCGGCGCCGGTCTGCCCCAGCAGCTGCCGCACGCCCGTGGCCACCGCCACGGCCGTGCGGGTCGCCAGCTCCGGGTCCGCGCCCGGGAGCGGCTCGTGGACGAACAGCACGTCCGCGTCGGAGGCGTACCCCATCTCCCGGCCCCCGAGCCGGCCCATCGCGACCACGAGGTAGCGCGAGGGCGCCTCGTCCAGGCCGGCGTCCGCCAGCGCCTGGTCCACCGCCACGCGCAGGGCGCCCCGGACGGCGATGTCGGCGGCGTTGGTGATCATCAGGACGGAGCGGGTGTGGTCGCCGAGCCCGAGAACGTCGCCGATGGCCGCGCGCAGGAGCCCGCGGCGGCGGAGGTAGCGCGCGGCCATCACCCGCCCGACCGGGTCCGTGCGCCGGTCCTGCAGGGCGGCGAGCTCGGCCGCCAGGGCCTCGACCGTGCGCGGCGCCAGCTCTTCGTCGTCGTCGAGCCACGCCACGGCCTCGGGCAGCCGGGCGAGCGCGTCCGCCACGTAGCGGCTGGTCGAGAGCAGCCGTGCGAGCCGGCGCGCGGCGCCCCCGGAGTCGCGCAACAGCTTGAGGTACCAGTGCGTGGTCCCCATGGTCTCCGAGAGCTTGCGGAAGGCCAGGAGCCCGTAGTCCGGCAGGGGACCCTGGGCGAACCAGCCCAGCATGACCGGCAGGAGGTGGCGCTGGATCGCCGCCGACCGGGAGATCCCCTCGGTCAGCGCCGCGATGTGGCGGATGGCGCCGTCGGGGTCGTGGTACCCGATGGCCGAGAGCCGGGCCCGCGCCGCCGCCGGCGCGAGGGAGACGTCGTCCGCGCTCAGGCGCGCGGTGGCGGGCAGCAGCGGGCGGTAGAAGATCTCCTCGTGCAGGTGGCGGACCTCCCGGCGCACCTGCCGCAGCCGCTGCTCGAGGGTGGCGGCCCCGTCCACCCCGTCCACGCCCATGCCGCGGCCGAG
This sequence comes from Georgenia sp. EYE_87, assembly GCF_023148685.1. Lineage (GTDB taxonomy): Bacteria > Actinomycetota > Actinomycetes > Actinomycetales > Actinomycetaceae > Georgenia. Next base: position 515,278 of record NZ_JAHXNL010000001.1, read on the forward strand.
GCGGCGCAGGTCCTCCTCGGCCGTGGGCACGACGTGCGTGCGCCGCAGCTTGTGCAGCTGCATGCGGTGCTCGAGCACCCGCAGGAACCGGTAGTGCCGGTCCAGCAGCGCGGCGTCGTCACGGGCGACGTACCCGCGCCCGGCCAGCTGGGCGAGCCCCTCGAGCGTGGTGCCCGACCGGATCGTGTCGTCCGTGCGGCCGTGGACGAGCTGGAGGAGCTGGACGGTGAACTCGACGTCGCGCAGCCCGCCCCGGCCGAGCTTGAGCTGACGGTCCGCCTCCGCCGCGGGCATGTTCTCCTCCACCCGGCGGCGCATCGCCTGGGAGTCCTCGACGAAGTTCTCCCGCTCGACGGCGGTCCACACCATCGGGGCCAGCGCTTCGCAGTACTGCCGCCCCAGCGCGAGGTCCCCGGCGACAGGCCGGGCCTTGAGCAGCGCCTGGAACTCCCACGTCTTGGCCCACCGCTCGTAGTAGGCGAGATGGGAGGCGAGCGTGCGCACGAGCGGCCCGTCCTTACCCTCGGGCCGCAGGTTCGCGTCGAGCGGCCACAGGGCCGGCTCGGGGCCGACGGCGGAGACCGCCCGGGCCAGCGCAGTGGCCAGCCTGGCGCCGAGCCGGACCGCCTCGGGCTCAGGCAGGCCGTCGGCGGGCTCGACCACGTAGATCACGTCGACGTCGGAGATGTAGTTGAGCTCGCGGCCGCCCGTCTTGCCCATCCCGAGCACGGCCAGCCGCACACCGGTCGCGCCGCCGGGCAGGTCGGCGCGCACGACCGCGAGGGCGGCGTCGAGCGCCCCCGCCACGATGTCGGCGATGGACGCGGCGACCTTGGGGAACGCGTCGAGCGGGTCGGGGCTGGTGAGGTCCGCGGCGGCGATCTCGAGGAGCCGACGGCGGTAGGTGCGCCGGAGCGTCGCGACACCCTGCTCGCCCGTCATCGTCGCGACCGGCACCGCCGCGTCCGGGTCCGCGCCGACCGCGCGCAGGGCCCGCTCCCGCTCGTCCTCGGGCGCCAGGTCCAGCACCGGTCGTTCGCCCGGTCGCTCGGCGAGCAGCGCCACCGCGCCGGGCCGGGCCACCAGGGCGTCCCCCAGCGCGGCCGACGCCCCGAGGACGGCGAGGAGACGGCGGCGGCCCGGTGCGTCGTCGGAGAGGATCGCGGCCAGGTGGTGCTCGTACTCCGTGGCGGCGGCGGAGTCGGCCAGCCGCAGCAGGGTGAGCAGTGCGTGGTCCGGGTCGGCGACCCGCCCGAGCGCCTCCGGCAGGGGCGCGCCCCGGGCGTCCGCCGCGGCGAGGTAGGGCGCCAGCACCTCGGCGTCGAGGCGCTCGGCGGCCGTGGCCGGCTCGGCGAACCCGAGCCGGCGCAGGGTCGTGGTGCGCGAGACCGGCCGTGTCATGGCGCCCTCACAGGGCGGGGATGAACCGCTGCAGCTCGTACGGGGTGACCTGGTTGCGATACTCCTGCCACTCCGTGCGCTTGTTCCGCAGGAAGAACTCGAAGGCGTCCTCGCCGAGGGTCTCGGCGACCAGCTCGGAGGACTCCATGATCTCGACGGCCTCGCGCAGGGAGGCCGGCAAGGACCGGATGCCCAGGGCCTTGCGCTCGGCCTGGCTCATCGCCGCGACGTCCTCGGCGGCCCCCTCGGGCAGGTCGTAGCCCTCCTCGACGCCCTTGAGCCCGGCGTTGAGGAGCACAGCGAAGGCGAGGTACGGGTTCGCGGCGGAGTCCAGCGCCCGGTACTCCACCCGTGCCGAACCGCCCTTCTCGGGCTTGTACATCGGCACCCGCACCAGGGCGGAGCGGTTGTTGTGACCCCAGGAGACGTGGGCGGGCGCCTCGTCACCGCCCCAGAGCCGCTTGTAGGAGTTGACGTGCTGGTTGCACACGGCGGTGATCTCGGAGGCGTGGTGGAGCAGGCCGGCGATGAACGAGCGTGCCGTGGCGGAGAGCTGGAACTCCCCCGCCGGGTCGTGGAACGCGTTGTGGTCGCCCTCGAACAGCGACATGTGCACGTGCATGCCGGAGCCGGGAGCGTTCACGAGCGGCTTGGGCATGAAGGTGGCCAGCACGTCCTGGCGCAGCGCCACCTCCTTGATGACCGTGCGGAAGGTCTGGATGTTGTCGGCCATGCTCAGCGCGTCGGCGTAGCGCAGGTCGATCTCGTTCTGGCCGGGGCCGGCCTCGTGGTGGGAGAACTCGACCGAGATGCCCATGGACTCCAGCGTGGTGATGGCGTCCCGGCGGAAGTCGTGCGCCGTGCCGCGCGCCACGTGGTCGAAGTAGCCGCCGGTGTCGATGGGGACCAGCGGGTCCTGCGGCGAGGTCACGTTCTGGAAGAGGTAGAACTCGATCTCGGGGTGGATGTAGAAGGTGAAGCCGGCCTCGGCCGCCTTGTTCATCGCGCGCTTGAGCACGCCGCGCGGGTCGGACCGTGCGGGCTCGCCGGTGGGGGTGAGCACGTCGCAGAACATCCGGGCGACGCCGTTCTCGTCGCCGCGCCAGGGCAGCACCTGGAACGTGGAGGGGTCGGGCTTGGCGAGCATGTCCGACTCGTACACGCGCGAGAGACCCTCGATGGAGGAACCGTCGAAGCCGATGCCCTCGGCGAAGGCGCCCTCGAGCTCGGCGGGGGCGATCGCGACGGACTTGAGCACGCCGAGCACGTCGGTGAACCACAGACGGATGAAGCGGACGTCCCGCTCCTCGATCGCCCGGAGGACGTACTCCTGCTGCTTGTCCATCTCTCGGCTCCCTGCGTCGGTGTCGCACCGCCGGCGGCCGGCGGCGTGCGGCCTGGCCGCCGCACTGTCCCATCATGGCGCACGCGGGCCGCTGCCCCGCGCCTCGCCCGGTCCGGCGCGGGCCCGCGTCCGGTCGCCGTCGGCAATAGGGTGAGGCCATGTCACCGCGGACCGGCGACGGCGGACGGCCTCCGTCCGGCCCGCGACCCCGCGCCGCCGACCAGGAGAGCAGATGACTTCCAGCGTCCCACCCGAGCAGTCGCCCACCGGCGGCTCCGCCCAGGCCGGCCGGGCCGGCGCCGCCCCCGCAGCGGGGCAGACGCCCCGCCGGGTCCGGGTGCACCACCTGCGCCAGGCCAAGGAGCGCGGCGAGCGGTTGACGATGCTCACGGCGTACGACGCCGTCACCGCCCGGATCTTCGACCAGGCGGGCATCGACATGCTGCTGGTGGGCGACTCGATCGGCGACAACATGCACGCCCACCCGAGCACGATCCCGGTGACGGTCGACGACATGATCCCCGCGGTCCGTGCGGTCTCCCGCACCGCCCAGCGGGCGCTGGTGGTGGCGGACCTGCCGTTCGGCTCCTACGAGGCCTCGCCGGCCCAGTGCCTGGCGACGGCGGTGCGGATGCTCAAGGAGGCCGGCGCGCACGCCGTGAAGTTCGAGGGTGGGGAGCACCTGGCCGAGCACGTGCGCCTGCTGACGCGGTCCGGCATCCCGGTGGTCGGGCACCTGGGCTTCACCCCGCAGGCGGAGAACATCCTCGGCGGCAAGCGGGTGCAGGGCCGCGGGAACGAGGCCGCCGACAGGCTCGTCGGCGACGCCCTCGCGCTGGCCGACGCCGGCGCGGTCGCCGTCGTCCTCGAGATGGTCCCGGCCCCGCTGGCCGCCCGGGTCACCGAGGTCCTTCCCGTGCCGACCATCGGCATCGGGGCCGGCTCCGAGGTGGACGGCCAGGTGCTCGTCTGGACCGACATGGCGGGCATGACCGACTGGTCACCCCGCTTCGCCCGGCGCTTCGGCGAGGTGGGCCGGGAGCTCTCAGCCGCCACCCAGGCCTACGCGCAGGCAGTGCACGACCGCACCTTCCCGTCGGCGGACCACGCGTACGAGTCCTGACGGCCCGGGGGCCGGCGTCCCCGCCGGCCCCCGGCTCACTGCTCGTCCTCCCAGGCCTCGTCCTCCTCGGCCCACTTCTCGTTGCGGGCCTCGGCCCGGGCCAGCGCCTGGGCGGCCTCCTCCGCGCTCGGGTAGGGCCCCATGCGGTTGGTCGCGCCGTGCACCTTGCCCTCCTCGACCTCGCCGGTGGACAGGTTGTAGTAGAACTCGCGGGGCTCGGCGGTCATCTCTCCTCCAGGGGTGAAGACGGTGGTCCGTACACTGCCACCATGCTCGCCGACCGCGCCCCACGGGGCACCCTGACCAGAGGAACCGTCTCCCCCGTCCGGCCCGTCCCGGCGTCGATCCCGCGCCCGGAGTACGTCGGACGCACCGGTCCCGAGCGCGTCACCGCCTCCGACGTGAAGTCGCCCGAGACCGTCGAACGCATCCGCCGCGCGTCCCGGCTCGCGGCCCGCGCGCTGGAGGAGGTGGGCCGGCACGTCGCACCCGGCGTGACCACCGACGAGCTCGACCGCATCGGCCACGAGTTCCTGACCGACCACGGGGCGTACCCGTCCACGCTGGAGTACATGGGCTTCCCCAAGTCGCTGTGCACCTCGGTCAACGAGGTGATCTGCCACGGCATCCCGGACTCCACCGTCCTGGAGGAGGGAGACATCCTCAACGTGGACATCACCGCCTACCTCGACGGCGTGCACGGCGACCTCAACGCGATGTTCGAGGTCGGTGAGGTGGACGAGGAGTCCCACCTGCTCGTCGAGCGCACCAGGACCGCCATGGAGCGGGGCATCAAGGCCGTCCGCCCGGGACGGGCGGTCAACGTTATCGGTCGCGTCATCGAGTCGTACGCGCGCCGCTTCGACTACGGGGTGGTCCGCGACTTCACCGGGCACGGCGTCGGCGAGGCCTTTCACTCCGGCCTCGTGATCCCTCACTACGACTCGGCGCCGCGCTACGACGACGTCATGGTGCCCGGCATGGTCTTCACCATCGAGCCCATGCTCACCCTCGGCGACATCGAGTGGGAGCAGTGGGACGACGGGTGGACCGTGCTGACCAAGGACCGCGCCCGGACCGCCCAGTGGGAGCACACCATCGTGGTGACCGAGGACGGCGCCGAGGTGCTCACCGTTCCCTGACCGGCCACAGCCACCGCTGACCGATCCCCAGCAGACGCTCCGCCGACCGGGCCGAGCACCGAGAACCAAGGAGCACCATGACCCAGCCCGCAGCGCCCGCCGTCGGCTTCGGCATCGACATCGGTGGCTCCGGCATCAAGGGAGCACCGGTCGACCTCGTGACCGGCGAGCTCGCCGCCGAGCGGGTCCGCATCCCGACGCCGGAACCCTCCAAGCCCCTCGCCGTGGCCGCCACGGTGGCCGAGCTGGTGTCCGCGTTCGACATCCCGGCCACCACGCCGATCGGCCTGACGTTCCCCGCCCCGATCAAGCACGGCGTGGTCCCCTTCATCGCCAACCTCCACAAGTCGTGGAAGGGCGTGGACGTCCCCGCGCTGATGAGCGAGGCGGTCGGGCGGCCGGTCGTGGGGGTCAACGACGCCGACGCCGCCGGGGTCGCCGAGGTCGTCTTCGGCGCCGCGAAGGGCGTGCCCGGCGTCGTCCTGGTCACCACGCTCGGCACCGGAATCGGCTCGGCCCTGATCGTCGACGGCACGCTGGTGCCCAACACCGAGCTCGGCCACCTGGAGATCGACGGCCACGACGCCGAGGACCGCGCCGCCTCGTCGGTGAAGGAGAACGAGGGTCTGAGCTGGGAGGAGTGGGCCGGACGCCTCCAGCGGTTCTACGAGACCGTGGAGATGCTGTTCTCCCCCGACCTCATCGTCGTCGGCGGCGGGGTGAGCAAGAAGCACCAGAAGTTCCTCCCCCTGCTGCGCACCACCGCACCGCTCGTGCCCGCGGCCCTGCGCAACACCGCCGGGATCGTGGGGGCCGCCCACCTCGCCGCGCACGGTTACCGCTGAGCCCGATGGCCACCGCTCGTCGGCTCGACGAGGTCGTCCCCGGGGTCCTGGTCGCGACGGCGGCGCGGTACACCACCACCTCCACCGTCGTCACCGGCTTCGGAGCGGGCGGCTGCCTCCTGGTCGACCCGGCGCTCACCACGGACGAGCTGGCCGGCCTGGCGGCCGCCCTCGCCGACCGCGGCCTGCGCGCCGTCGCCGCGTTCACCACCCACCCCCACTGGGACCACCTGCTCTGGCACCCCGCGCTCGGCGAGGAGGTGCCCCGGTGGGCGACCGCCCGCGCCGCCGGGTCGATGCGCCGGAAGAACACCGAGCTGCGGGCCGAGGCCGGTGAGCACGCCACGGGGCCGTCCTGGCCCGGCGCGTTCGCCGCGCTGCCCGACGACGCCACGCACCTGCCGTGGGAGGGGCCGCCGGCGCGGGTCGTGCGCCACGAGGGGCACGCGCCGGGGCACGCCGCCCTGGTGGTCGCCGGGGCTCTCGTGGCCGGCGACATGCTCTCCGACCTGGAGATACCTCTGCTCGACCTCGACGCCGTCGACCCGGTCGAGGACTACGCGACCGGACTGGACCGTCTCGCCGAGGTGCTGCGCGGGCCGGACGTCCGGGTGCTCGTCCCGGGCCACGGGCACCCGGCGGGCCGGGAGGAGGCGCTCGACCGGCTGGCCGCCGACCGGCGCTACCTGGAGGCGCTGGCCGCGGGGCGGAGCATCGGTCCGGAGCAGGATCCGCGGCTCGCCGATCCCTGGTTGCACGGCGAGCACGAACGGCAGGCGGCCGCAGTCCTGGTCCGCTGACCCGACGTGGCCCGCCCCGTCGTCCCGGGCCGGGTCCGGGGCGCGCCAGGGTCAGGATCAGGGTTGGACCCGGATGTGCCACCGGCCGCGGTGCGGGATCGTTGTCACGACGACATCGAAAGGACCCGTCATGACCGACATCCGCCAGTCCGTAGGCCGCACCGGCCTCGTACGCCCCCGCGACACCCGAGTGATCGCCGGCGTCTGCGCCGGGCTCGGGCGACGCTTCGGGCTCAGTCCGTGGGTGGCCAGGCTGCTCTTCGTCCTGCTGCTCATGGTGCTGCCCGGCAGCCAGTTCCTCGTGTACTTCATCCTGTGGATCCTCATGCCGAACGAGTACTGACGCGCGCCGCGCCGTGGCCGAACGCACAGCGGTCAGACGCCCTCGCTCCGGTATCCTGGGAAGCGATCTGAGGGCACGGAGGGAGGGCCGATGTTCAACCGACACATGCGTTGGGGCGCGGTCACGGTCATCGCCGCGGCCGGTCTCACCGTGCTGGCTACCACGGCCATGCCCCGTGCCGCGGAGGTGCCGCAGTCGCTCGAGGTCGTGCTCTCCGACGCGTCCACCCGCAAGGGCGCCGAGTGCGACGCGGAGACCTACCGGGAGACGTTCTTCGACGGCACCGAGGTCGAGCTCACTGACGGCGCCGGGCAGGTCCTCGCGTCCGCGACGCTCACCGATCCTGCCGCCTCCACCGAGCGCGGCTGCTCCTGGACGGTGAACTTCGACGGCCTGCCCGAGGCCAAGACCTACACCCTGACGCTCCGGCACCCCGACTTCCCGAGCCGCGAGCACGTGTACAGCTACACCGCCGCGCAGCTCGCCGAGGACCCCTCGCTCTGGATCGCCGTCGTCCGCTGAGGCCGAGCCTGCCCGAAGCAGGTAGCTGAGCGGCACCGGCGCGAGACGGCAACGCCTGCCCGGTCGCCGTCGGCAGCGCCCGCAGGAGCGGGGCGGGCGCCCACCTCCAGAGGGGGGCGGATGAGTCGGCCGGTACGCCGGGTTCTGTCCCGCGGCGCCGTTACCAGCACCGCAGTGGCGGCCATCCATCTACGACGTGCGTCGCCGCACGCCTCCAGCGACCTACCCGCAGGCTCGGGCGGGCCGCCCTCGAACGCCTGCTGTCTGGTCTTGCTCCGGGTGGGGTTTACCGAGCCACGACGGTCACCCGCCGTGCTGGTGGTCTCTTACACCACCGTTTCACCCTTACCTCCCTGGCGGACCAGGGAGGCGGTCTGCTTTCTGTGGCACTTTCCCGCGGGTCACCCCGGGTGGGTGTTACCCACCACCCTGCCCTACGGAGCCCGGACGTTCCTCGGCGCACCGGCCGAGACCGGTGCGACGCGACCGCCTGGCCGACTCATCCGCACCCCCATGGTACCGGCCCCCCGTCCCGGCGGACGGGCCGGCACGCCGGGCGCGAGGGCCGCCGGGCTACCATCCGCCGGTGCTCCTGCTCCTCCCGCCCTCCGAGGGCAAGTCCGCGCCGACCAGCGGCGCCCCGGTCGATCTGTCCACCCTCTCCGGCCCGACGCTCACCGACGCCCGGGAGCGGCTGCTCGACGAGCTCGCCGCCGTCTCCGCCCGACCCGACGGCGCCAAGGTGCTCGGGGTCGGTGCGCGCGTCGCCGACGAGGTGCGGCGCAACACGGCGCTGCGCACCGCCCACGCCGCCCCCGCCGCCCGCGTCTACAGCGGGGTGCTCTATGCCGCCGCCCGGCTGCCCGAGCTCACCGGGACCGCCCGCCGGCGGGCCGGGCGGAGCGTGCGCATCTTCTCCGGCCTGTGGGGCGTGCTCGCCCCCGGCGACCGGGTGCCCGCCTACCGGTTGTCCATGGGCGCCGACCTGCCCGGCACCGGCAGGCTCTCCACGTACTGGCGCGACCGGCTCGGCACCGTCCTGGACGAGGAGGCGGCGGGGGACGTCGTGGTGGACTGCCGCTCGGCCGCCTACGCCGCCGCGTGGCGACCGCCCCGTGCGGCGGAGCACGTGCTCGTTCAGGTGGTGCGCGAGCAGGACGGCCGCCGCCAGGTGGTCTCCCACAACGCCAAGCACGCGCGCGGGCTCCTGACCCATCACCTGCTGACCCGGGCGGGACGACCCCCGCGGACCGCGGACGAGCTGGCCGGCGCGGCCGAGGAGCTCCGCGCGGACGGCACGGTGCAGGCCGTCGAGCTCGCCGAGGGCCCGGGCGGCCGGCGCACCCTCACCCTCGTCGAGCGGCCGTAGGTCCGTCAGTCCCCGGCGACAGGCCGCGCGGGGAATCCCCACCGTCAGCCGTCGCCGAGGAGTCGCTGGTACAGGACGTGGTCCTGCCAGCGACCGGCGATCAGGAGGTAACGGGGCGCCAGGCCGATCCGGTCGAAGCCGTTGCGGCGCAGCACCGTCTGGGACGCGGCGTTGTGCACCAGCGTGCCGGCCTGCACGCGGTGCAGCCCGTCCCGGGCGCACGCCGCGAGGACGTGGGCCACGGCCGCGGTGGCGACGCCCCGGCCGGTGACGGTGCCGTCCACCCAGTAGCCGAGGTTCCCGCTGAGGAACGGCCCGCGGACGATGCCGCTGACGGTCATCGCCCCGACCACGCGGTCGCCGTCGAGCAGCACCCAGGGCAGCGCCCTGCCCGCGGCGCGCTCCCCCATGAGCCGGCCGACGTGGTCCTCCTGGCCCCGCTGCGTGAACCAGGACTCCGGCCGCAGCGGCTCCCAGGGCGCCAGGTGCTCGCGGTTGCGGGCGTACGCGCGGGCGAGGGCGGGGCCGTCTCCCGGCCGCAGCGGCCGGATGCCGACCGTGCCGACCAGGGCCTCCGCGGTCACGCCCGGCCGGAGGCGCCGTTCTCGTCCAGGCGGACGAGGACGTAGCCGTGCTCCTCGGAGACGATGACCTCGTCCGGGCCGGCGGCGTCGATGGCGGCGAGCTCGCTGAGGGAGAAGTCCACCTGGGCGCCCTCGGTGCGGTGGCCCCGCAGCGCCACGACGCCGAGTCCGCCGGTGCGGGACCGGGCGTACTCGTACAGGTCGAGCAGCTCGGCATCGATCTGGTCGGCGACGCGGTCCCGCTCGGCGCGGGTCGTCGCGACCTCGGCGTCGATCTCGGCCCAGGCGGCGTCCCGCTCGGCGGTGGCCCGCTCGACGTCGGCGGCGATCGCGCGCTCCTGCGCGTCGAGCTCGGTCACCCGGGCCTCGGCCGCCTCCATCCGCTCCATGACCTCCAGCTCGATCTCCTCGAGGACTCTCTGGCGCTCGGCCAGCTGGGCGAGCTCGGTCTGCAGGGCCACCAGCTCGCGGGAGAGTCCCTTGCCGGAGTCGAGCGTGGCCTGGTGCCGGGTGGCGCGGGCGCGCACCTGCTCGACGTCGGCCTCGGCCTTGGTCAGCTCACGGCGGGTGTCAGCGGCGAGGGTCCTCGCCTCGACCTGTGCCCGGTGGAGGTCCTCGCCGCGGCCCTCGAGCTCCGCGAGGGTGGCGAGGACCGGCAGGGTGCGGCGCTGGTGGGCGAGCTTGGCCAGACGCGTGTCGAGCGCCTGGAGGTCGAGCAGCCGTCGCTGTTCCTGCGGTGGGGCGGTGGTCACGGGCGTGCTCCTTCGGTCGACGAGCCAGGCTCGCTGCTGTGCTGTTGTGCCAGGTGCAGGTCCCACGGGTCGGTGACGAGCGTGGAGACGTGCACGTCCAACCTAGTGCCGCGGGCGGTGGCGCCGCTCCGGAGCACCTCGGCGGCGCGCGGCAGCCACGGCCACTCGCTGGCCCAGTGCGTCGCGTCCACCAGGTACGGGCGCCCGCCCGCGAGGTGCTCCGAGGCGGGGTGGTGGCGCAGGTCCGCCGTCAGGTACACGTCGGCGCCCAGGGAACGGACCCGGCCGAGCAGTGAGTCCCCGGCTCCGCCGCACACTGCGACCGTGGACACCTCGGCGTCGAGGTCGCCGCCCACGCGGATGCCCTGCGCCGTCGCGGGGAGCACCTGCGCGACCCGTTCCGCGAAGGCCCGCAGGGTCGTCGGTGTCGCGAGCCGGCCGATCCGTCCGGTGCCGGTGCTCGCCCCGGCCGCGGCCTGGGCGACCAGGGTGAAGGCGGGTTCCTCGTACGGATGGGCGCGGCGCAGCGCCGCCAGGACCGCCTCGCGCCGGTGCCGGGGCAGCACGATCTCCAGCCGGTCCTCGGCCACCTCCTCGACGGCCCCGACGGCGCCGACGGTCGGGTTCGCCCCGGGCAGCGGCCGGAACGTGCCCGTGCCGGGCGAGGTGAACGCGGCGCGCTCGTAGTCGCCGAGCCGGCCGGCGCCGGCGTCGGCGAGGGCGTCGAGCACCGCCGCCGTCGCCTCCCGAGGGACGAAGGTGACGAGTGTGTCGAGCCGGTCCCCGGGCAGCGGGTCGATCGGCGTCGTCCCCTCCAGGCCCAGCAGGTCGGCCAGCGCCTGGGCGACGCCGTCGGCCGCCGCGTCGGCGTTGGTGTGGGCCGCGTACAGGGCGCAACCGCCCCTGGCGAGGGCGTGCACCGACCGGCCCTTGGGCGTCGTCGCCGCCACGGAGGACGTGCCGCGCAGGTACAGCGGGTGGTGCGTGACCAGCAGGTCGGCACCCAGCGCCAGCGCCTCCGCGACCACCTCCTCGGTCGGGTCGACGGCGAGCAGGACGGTCCGCACGGGAGCCGTGGGATCGCCCACCACGAGGCCGACGGCGTCCCAGTCCTCGGCCGTCGAGGGCGGGTAGTGCCGCTCGAGGAGGTCCACGACGTCGGCGAGGGTCAGTTCCGGCATGCCTGAGGAGCCTAGTGCCCGCCCGGCGGCGGCCCGTGCGCGGCGCCGTCGGGACGGCGCGAGCGTGCGCCGAGGTGGAGCGGCAGGCAGCAGGACCCGACCCCGCGCACCTGGTGGGCCCGGCCGGTCTCGAACCGACGACCTCCGCGGTGTAAGCGCGGCGCTCTGACCAACTGAGCTACAGGCCCCTGGCGCCGAGGCGCCCGCCACAGCCTAGAGCAGAGCGGGCGGACGGCCGCACACCGTGTGCGGCGCGGCCTCAGCGGCCGAGGGTGACGAGCGCCGCGCGGTAGTCGTCGAGCTCGCGGGCCTGGCCGCGCGGGTTCACGACCGCCCAGCGCACCGCTCCTTCGGCGTCGACGAGGAAGCTGCCGCGCAGCGCGTGCCCGCTGGACTCGTCGAGCACGCCGTACGCGCGCGCCGTCGACCCGTGCGGCCAGAAGTCGGAGAGCAGGTCGAACCCGAACCCCTCGGACTCCGCCCAGGCGCGCTGCGCGAACATCGCGTCCGTCGAGATCGCCAGCACCCGCACGCCCCGGCCGGCGAACTCCGGGAGGTTGTCCCGCAGCTCGCCCAGCTCGGAGGTGCAGACGCGGGAGAAGACGAACGGAAAGAAGACCACGACCACCGGACCGCCCCGCAGCGCGCTCAGCCGGACCGGGGTGCCGTGCGTGTCCGGCAGCTCGAAGTCCGGGGCGAGGTCGCCGACGAGGAGCGGCTGCGCCACTCAGCGGCCCCGGCTGCGCGCGGCGATCCGGATCCCCGACCAGCTCTCACCCGCGGACGTCGCGGAGGTGGCGAGCATCCCCGCGGTGCGTGCGGCCTCCTCGATGTCCGCCGGCCGCACGTGCCCGGGACGGCCCGGCTTGGGCGTGAGAACCCAGATCAGGCCGCCGTTGTCGAGGTTCGCCTGTGCGTCGACGAGCAGGTCGGTCAGGTCCTCCTGCCCGCCGTCGTCCTCCCGCCACCAGATGAGGGTGCCGTCGCAGACGTCGCCGTACTCCTCGTCGACCAGCTCGGTACCGGTGGCCTCCTCGACGGCCTCACGGACGGCGGGGTCGGCGTCGTCGTCGTAGAGGAACTCCTGGATCACCTGCCCGGTGGTGAAGCCGAACTTGCTGCCGGCTCCCGCGCCCGCGCTGACTGCCACGTTGGTCCTAACCTTTCCGTCCGGCCGCAGCGCGGCCTGTGCTCCCGACCCGCGTGCGCGGGTGGTGTGGTCAAGCCCACCGTAGTGCGCGCCCCTCGCGCAAGCCCGCAGGACGGCGCACGTACCGCGCGGCGGGCCTGAAGGGCGCCGGTGTCGGCAGTCTCACACGTCCGCCCAGACCCAAGGTTCGCCTTGACCCCGGTCAAGGTAAGACAATGGTCCTACCCTGAACGAAGGTGTGGCACAGCCCCGCGTCGTCACCGTCGACGCCCAACGAAAGAGGGAACGCGTGAGTTCACGAGACGAGTCCTCGCCGCTGATCAAGGGACTCCTCAGCCAGGTGAAGGACATCGACACCGAGGAGACCCAGGAGTGGCTGGAGTCGCTGGACGGACTGATCGACGAGCGTGGCGGTCCCCGCGCGCGGTACATCCTGCTCAACCTGCTGCAGCGGGCGCGGGAACGTTCGGTCGCCGTCCCGAACCCCATCAACACCCCGTACGTCAACACCATCGGCGTCCACGAGGAGCCGTACTTCCCCGGTGACGAGGCGGTGGAGCGCAAGTACCGCGGCTGGATCCGCTGGAACGCCGCGGTGATGGTCACGCGTGCGCAGCGCCCCGGCGTCTCCGTCGGCGGGCACATCTCCTCCTACGCGTCCGTCGCGACGCTGTACGAGGTGGGGATGAACCACTTCTTCCGCGGCAAGCAGCACCCCGGCGGCGGCGACCAGGTCTTCTTCCAGGGCCACGCCTCCCCCGGCAACTACGCCCGCGCCTTCCTCGAGGGCCGGCTCACCGAGGCGGACCTGGACGGGTTCCGCCAGGAGTACTCCCACCCCGAGGGCAGCCGCGGACTGCCCTCCTACCCGCACCCGCGCCGCATGCCGGACTTCTGGGAGTTCCCCACGGTCTCCATGGGACTGGGCCCCGCCCAGGCCATCTACCAGGCGTGGGTCAACCGCTACCTGCACGAGCGCGGCATCAAGGACACGTCCCAGCAGCACGTGTGGGCGTTCCTCGGCGACGGCGAGATGGACGAGCCGGAGTCGCGCGGCATGCTGCAGCTCGCCGCCCAGCAGAACCTCGACAACCTCACCTTCGTGGTCAACTGCAACCTGCAGCGCCTCGACGGTCCGGTGCGCGGCAACGGCAAGATCATCCAGGAGCTCGAGGCCCAGTTCCGCGGGGCCGGCTGGAACGTCGTCAAGGTCATCTGGGGCCGCGAGTGGGACGCCCTGCTCAACGCCGACAAGGACCGTGCCCTCGTCAACCTCATGAACAACACCCTCGACGGGGACTACCAGACGTACAAGGCCAACGACGGCGCCTACGTGCGCGAGCACTTCTTCGGTCGCGACCCGCGCACGAAGGAGCTCGTCAAGAACATGACCGACGACGAGATCTGGGCGCTCAAGCGCGGCGGTCACGACTACCGCAAGATCTACGCCGCCTACAAGGCCGCGACGGAGCACACCGGTCAGCCGACCGTCGTCCTGGCCCACACGGTGAAGGGCTACGGGCTCGGCCCGAGCTTCGCGGGCCGCAACGCGACCCACCAGATGAAGAAGATGAAGACCACGGACCTGAAGATGCTCCGTGACGCGCTTCGCATCCCCATCTCGGACGAGGAGCTCGAGGACCCGTACAACGCGCCGTACTACCGGCCGGAGGAGTCCGACGAGGCCCTGCAGTACATGCTCGAGCGCCGCAAGGCCCTCGGCGGGTTCGTGCCCGAGCGGCCGACGACGGAGAAGCACCTCACCCTGCCGGACGCCAAGCCCTACGAGATCCTCGCCAAGGGCTCCGGGCACCAGGAGATCGCCACGACCATGGCCTTCGTCCGCCTCCTCAAGGAGCTGATGAAGGACAAGGAGATCGGCAGGCGGATCGTGCCGATCATCCCCGACGAGGCACGCACCTTCGGCCTCGACGCGATCTTCCCGACCGCGAAGATCTTCAACACGCACGGGCAGAACTACACGTCCGTGGACCACGACCTCATGCTCAGCTACAAGGAGTCCGAGCAGGGGCAGATCCTCCACACCGGCATCAACGAGGCCGGCTCGGCCGCCGCGATGCAGGTGGTCGGGACGAGCTACGCCGTCCACGGCGAGCCGATGATCCCCGTCTACATCTTCTACTCGATGTTCGGGTTCCAGCGGACCGGCGACCAGTTCTGGGCCGCCGGCGACCAGCTGGCCCGCGGATTCGTCATCGGCGCGACCGCCGGCAAGACCACCCTGGCGGGCGAGGGCACGCAGCACATGGACGGGCACTCTCCCGTGCTGGCCTCGACCAACCCGGCGATGGTGCACTACGACCCGGCGTACGCCTACGAGATCCGCCACATCGTGCGTGACGGTCTGCAGCGGATGTACGGCGAGGACTCCCGCGACCCGAACGTCATGTACTACCTCACGGTGTACAACGAGCCGATGGTCCAGCCGGCCGAGCCGGAGAACGTCGACGTCGAGGGCATCCTCAGGGGCATCTACCGCCTCGCCGAGCCCGACGGCGACGGCCCGCGGGCCCAGCTGCTCGCCTCCGGCGTCGGGGTGCCGTGGGCGCTGCACGCCCGCGAGCTCCTCGCCGAGGACTGGGGCGTACGGGCCGGGGTGTGGTCCGTGACGAGCTGGTACGAGCTGCGCCGCGACGGCCTCGAGGCGGACAAGCACAACTTCCTGCACCCGCAGGATGAGCGCCGCGAGGCCTACGTGACCAGCAGGCTCCGCGACGCGGGCGGCCCCTACGTGGCCACCAGCGACTACGAGCACCAGGTCCAGGACTCCATCCGGTCCTGGGTGCCCGGCGACTACTACACCCTCGGCGCGGACGGGTTCGGCTACTCCGACACCCGCCCCGCCGCACGGCGTCAGCTGTTCATCGACGCCCACTCGATGACGGTGCGCACGCTCCAGGCCCTCGCGGACCGCGGCGAGATCGACCGTGACGTCCCGCGTCAGGCCATCGAGAAGTACGACCTGTTCAACGTCCACGCCGGCGAGTCCGGCACGGCGGGCGGCGACGCCTGACGGTTGAACGCCCGACGGGCCCTGTCGACCACCCGGTCGGCGGGGCCCGTCGTCGTCGTTCTCCCCTGTCCCGCGGGTCGCCGTCGCCCGTCCCCGGGCCCACCCGGCCCGCAAGGACCGCCGGCCCGTCAGGCCCACCCGGCCCGTCGGACGGACAAGCCCGGAGAGATGCCACGTGTTCGTTCGTGACTTCTCACCGGGCTTGCTGCGGGTGCGGGCTGCGGAGGGTCAGGCGTTCGACGCCGCCTCCGCGGCGGCGACCTCGGGCTCGAGCGCGGCCACCGCGCGGGCGGCCGCCTCGCTGTCCTGGGCCTGCGAGAGCGCCTCGAGGTGACGGCGGGCCTCGGACGGCCGGCGCGCCTCGAGCGCGGCACGGACCACCTGCACACCGGCGTCGACCACGTGCTCGCGCGGCGACCAGTGCCCGACACCGAGGCCGAGCGCCTCGCCGGGGAGGTCCGCCTCGCGCAGCATCCGCACGGACTCGGCCACGGCCACCCCGGTGTGCTCCCGCTCGCACGCACCGGCGAGCCGGCGCATCGCGCCCTCGTGGTCGTCGGCGAGGGAGAGCCGGGCGAGCTCGACGAGCGCGTACCAGGAGCGGGGGTTCCCGGCGATCTCCTCGGCGAGCGACCAGACGGCGAGGTCGGCCGCCCGGTCGCGGTCGGCGGGCTGGTGGTCGGCGGTGAGCGGGTCGGCCGGGGCGGCGCCGGCGGCACGCCGCCGCACCATCTCCGCGAGGCCCTTGAAGGCCTCGATGTCGTTGGGGTCCTCGATGAGCTTCGCGCGCAGCGCGTCCTCACGGGGAGCGTCGGCGGAGCGGGCGACGGCGGACGGGCGGCGGGCACCGACCCGGTTGACCGGCGTCTTCCGCTTGAGCATGGCGCGCAGGCGTGCGATCAGCGACATGCCCCGACCCTATCCGGTGGACCCTCGGGCCGCCGGGTGATCGTCCGACGCCGGGCGCGCCGGTGCCCCTCCCGGACGGTGGGGCGCCCCCGCCGGCGGCGGCCGGGCGCCGCCCGCCCGGCCCGGCGAGCGGGCTGCGCGGGCCGGGCGCCGCTTTGTAGGCATCCGACAAGCGTGGCGCACTCCTGCCCTATGCTCGCCCCCATGACCACGAGCGAGCGCGCCGGGCGCGAGGTCGGCAGCTCCGACGTCGTCCGCAGGTTGCGCGGCGGGACCGACATGCTCACGTCCGCGGCGCTCAGGAGACTCGACGCGGAGCTGGACTGGTACCGCCAGCTCGCCGCCGAGGACCGCTCGTGGATCGGGCTCGTGGCCCAGGCCGGCATCGCCGCCTTCATCACCTGGTACGAGGAGCCGCAGGCCGGCACGTACAACGCGCAGGAGATCTTCCGGGCCGCGCCGCCCGAGCTGACCCGCTCGATCTCGCTGCAGCACACCCTCCAGCTCGTCCGCATCGTGGTGGAGGTGGTGGAGGACAACGCCGTCCAGCTCGCGGAGCCCGGGCAGCAGCGGGACCTGCGCGACGCCGTCCTCCTGTACTCCCGCGAGGTCGCCTTCTCCGCCGCCGAGGTCTACGCCCGGGCGGCGGAGACACGCGGCGCCTGGGACGCGCGCCTGGAGGCGCTGGTGGTCGACTCCCTCGTGCGCGGGGGCGACGAGTCGCTGCGGGCGCGGATCAGCGCGCTCGGCTGGTCCGGCCGCGGCGGCACGCTGGTGGTCGTCGGCCAGGCGCCCGCGGAGATGGACGAGCGACGCACCGCCGACCTGCGCCGGGCCTGCCGCCGCGCCGCCCAGGACGCCCTCGTCGGCATCCAGGGCGACCGCGTCGTCGTCGTGCTGGGCGGGGAGGGCGACCTGCGCGCCGCCGCCGCGTCCCTGCTGCCCCGCTTCGGTCCCGGCCCCGTCGTCCTGGGCCCGGAGGTGCGGGAGGTCGGCGACGCCGGCCGCTCGGCCCGCGCCGCCCTGGCCGGACTGCTCGCGGTCCACGCCTGGCCCGGGGCGCCCCGGCCCGTGCCCGCCGACGAGCTGCTGCCCGAGCGGATGCTCAACGGCGACCCGCTCGCGCGGCGCACCCTCGTCGAGGAGCTCTACCGGCCGCTGGTGGCCGCGGGCGGACCGCTCGTGCAGACCCTCGAGGAGTACCTCGCCCAGGGCCGCTCGCTCGAGGGCGCCGCGCGGGCGCTGTACGTCCACCCCAACACCGTGCGCTACCGGCTCCGCCGGATCGGGCAGGTCGTCGGGTGGGACCCCACCGACGCCCGCGAGGGCTTCGTCCTGCAGGTGGCGCTGGCGGTCGGCCGCCTCGCGCAGAGCGGCTCCCACCACAGCGGGCTGCTGTGACCGCCGCCGCGGGCGAGTCACGGCGCGCCGGGCCGTCCCGTGACCTGTGCCACGCGTTTGTAGGGAAGCGACAACAGGTCCGTTTCGACTTCGTAGGCGTCGTAGGCGCGGGCACCGGGGGCGCGGTTGGCATGGTTGGACGGTGCTAGCCCTCCTCTGCCCTGGTCAGGGCGCCCAGACCCCCGGCATGCTCGCCCCCTGGCTCGAGGTGCCGGAGCTCCGGCAGCGGCTCGAGCGCTACGCCGAGGTCACCGAGCTCGACCTGGTCGCCCTGGGCACCACCGCGGACGCGGACACCATCCGCGACACCCGCGTCGCACAGCCGCTCATCGTCGCCGCGTCCCTCCTCAGCCTGCACGCCCTGACGCTCGAGGACGTGCCCGAGGCCGACGTCACGGCCGGCCACTCCGTCGGCGAGCTGGCCGCCGCCGCAGTCGCCGGGGTGCTCACCGACGAGCAGGCCCTCGTCCTCGTGCGCGAGCGCGGCCGGGCCATGGCCGACGCCGCCGCCGCCCGTCCCACCGGCATGACCGCCGTCGTCGGCGGGAAGCCGGAGGAGGTGGCGGAGGCGCTGGCCCGCCACGGGCTGACCGCGGCCAACGTCAACGGCGGCGGCCAGGTGGTCGCCGCCGGCACCGCAGAGCAGCTCGAGGCCCTCGCCGCCGACCCGCCCGCCCGCGCCCGGGTCATCCCGCTGCAGGTGGCCGGCGCGTTCCACACGGAGCACATGGGCCCCGCCGTCGACACGGTGCGGCACGCCGCGGCGTCCCTGGCCCCGGCCGACCCGCGCCTGACGCTGCTGTCCAACGCCGACGGCGCCGTCGTCACCTCGGGCGCCGAGACGCTCGAGCGGCTGGTGACGCAGGTCGCGAACCCGGTCCGCTGGGACCTGTGCTGCGAACAGCTGCTCGCCCTGGGGGTGACCGGCGTGGTCGAGCTCTGCCCCGGCGGCGTCCTCACCGGACTCGCACGACGTACGCTGCCGGGGGTGGAAACCGTGGCCGTGAAGGGCCCCGAGGACCTGCCCGCCGCACGCGACCTGATGACCCGCCACGGAGGAAACCGATGACCCGACCGACCCTGCGCGCCGCGCAGCCCGTCCAGCACGCCCGCATCCTGGGGGTGGGTGGCGTGCGGGGCGAGAACGTCGTCGTCAACGACGACATCGTCGGTCCCATCAACTCCTCGGACGAGTGGATCCGCCAGCGCACCGGCATCGTGTCCCGGCGCCGGGCGGGCGCGGACGTCACCGTCGCCGACCTCGCCGAGGCGGCCGCCCGCGACGCGCTGGCCGCCGCCGGGCTGGAGGGCTCGGACATCGACACCGTCCTGGTCTCCACCGTCACGTGGTTCGAGCAGACGCCGTCCCTCGCCGCCGTCATCGCGGACCGCATCGGGGCGACGCCCGCGCCCGCCTACGACATCTCCGCCGCCTGCGCGGGGTACGCCTACGGCATCGCCCAGGCCGACGCCCTCGTGCGCGCCGGCACCGCCCGCCACGTGCTGGTCATCGGCGTCGAGAAGATGTCGGACTTCATCGACCCGACGGACCGCTCCATCAGCTTCCTCCTGGGCGACGGCGCGGGCGCGGCCGTCGTCGGACCGTCCGACGAGCCGGGGATCGGGCGCACCGTGTGGGGCTCGGACGGCTCCGCGTCGACGATGATCCGCCAGACCCACTCGTGGCTCGACTACCGCAACGCGGAGCCCGGCGACGAGGTGGAGTGGCCCACGCTGCGCCAGGAGGGCCCGTCCGTCTACAAGTGGGCGGTGTTCCAGATGACGCCGGTGGCCGAGCAGGCCATCGAGGCGGCCGGGCTGAAGCCGGAGGACATCGACGTGTTCCTCCCCCACCAGGCGAACATGCGGATCATCGACCACATGGTCAAGAAGCTCGGGCTGCGCGAGGACGTCGTGGTGGCCCGGGACATCGCCGAGACCGGCAACACCTCGGCGGCGTCCATCCCGCTCGCCACCGAACGGCTGCTCCGCGAGGGGCAGGCCAAGAGCGGGGACATCGCCCTGCAGATCGGCTTCGGCGCCGGCCTCGCCTACGCCGCCCAGGTCGTCGTACTGCCCTGAGCCCCGCGCGCCCGCGTGGCGGGCGGGTGGCCACCCCCTCCAGACTGTCAACCGACAAATCAGCAGCAACCAACGAAACGGAGCACCCCATGGCTTACAGCGAGCAGGAGATCCTTGCCGGCCTGGCCGAGATCGTCAACGAGGAGACCGGCCTGCCGGCCGAGTCCGTGACCGCCGAGAAGTCCTTCACCGACGACCTCGACGTCGACTCGCTCTCGATGATGACGATCGCGACGCTGGCCGAGGAGAAGTTCGACGTGCGCATCCCCGACGAGGAGGTCGGCAACCTCAAGACCGTCCAGGACGCCGTCAACTACATCAACAGCGCCCAGCAGGCCTGAGGTCCGCCGGGGGTGCACCGGCCGGTGCACCCCCGCGCCGCACCTCTCCCCTGCCACCCGTCCCGTCCGCCGCCCAGCCGGGCGGTCCCACCGAGCCTCTGGAGCAACGCATGGCACAGCCCACCGTCGTCATCACCGGTCTGGGCACCACGAACCCCCTCGGCGGGGACGTGGCCACCACCTGGGACATGGTCCTGGCCGGCAAGTCGGGCGTGCGCACGCTGGAGAACGACTGGGCCGAGCGGTACGAGATCCCCGTGAACTTCGCCGGCACCCTGGCCGTCCCGGCCGACACCGTCCTGCCCCGCCCCGAGGTGCGACGCATGGACCCCTCGGCCCAGTACGCCCTCGTCGCGGCCCGCGAGGCCTGGGAGGACGCCGGCAGCCCCGAGGTCGACGGTGAGCGCCTCGGTGCCGTCGTCGGCTCCGGCATCGGCGGCGTGTGGACGATCCTGGACGCCTGGGACGTCGTGAAGGAGAAGGGCGCCCGGCGGGTCATGCCGCTGACCGTGCCCATGCTCATGGCCAACTCCCCGGCGGCGAACATCTCCGTCAAGTTCGGGGCGAAGGCCGGCGCCCACGCCCCCATCTCCGCCTGCGCCTCCGGCGCCGAGGCGATCGCCTACGGCGTGGACATGATCCGCAGCGGCCGCGCCGACGTCGTCATCGCCGGCGGCACCGAGGCGGCCATCCACCCGCTCCCCCTCGCGGCGTTCGCCAAGATGCAGGCGCTGTCCACCCGCAACGACGACCCGGCGGGCGCCTCGCGCCCCTACGACGTCGACCGGGACGGCTTCGTCATGGGCGAGGGCGCGGGCATCGTGGTGCTCGAGTCCGCCGAGCACGCCGCCGCCCGCGGCGCCCGCGTGCACGCGGTGCTCGCCGGGGTCGGCATGAGCGCCGACGCCTTCGACATCGCGCCGCCGGACCCGACGGGCGCCGGGCAGGAGCGGGCCATGCGGATCGCCCTGGCGGACGCGGGGGTCGAGGCCGAGGACGTCGTGCACGTCAACGCGCACGCCACCTCCACCCCGGCCGGCGACGGCGTCGAGGCGGCCGCGATCGGCCGCGTCGTCGGCGACGCCACCGCCGTCTCCGCGACGAAGTCCATGACCGGCCACCTGCTCGGCGGGGCGGGCGCCCTGGAGACGGTCCTCACCGTGCTGGCCGTGCGCGAGCGGCAGGCCCCGCCGACGATCAACGTGGCCAACCTCCAGGACGACATCACCATCGACCTGGTGCGTGACACCCCGCGCGCGCTGCCGGACCGGCAGATCGCGGCCGTGAACAACGCGTTCGGCTTCGGCGGTCACAACGTGGCCCTGGTGGTCACCTCGGCCTGACCGTCCCCCGCACGACGACGGCGCTCCCTCCCACGGGGCGCCGTCGTCGTCCGTCCGGCGGAACTCTGCACACAATCTCCACACGGCGCGGTCAGGACCTCCAGCGGGCCGCTCCTAGGCTCGGGGCATGACCGAGGACGCCGCACGGACCCTGCTCGTGGTCGAGGACGACCCGACGATCAACCAGGCCCTGACGGACCGCCTGGTGGCCGAGGGCTTCCGGGTGGTCCAGGCCTACGACGGGCCCGGCGCGGTGGCCGCGCACGCGGAGCACCGGCCCGCCCTGGTGGTTCTCGACGTCATGCTCCCCGGGTTCGACGGGCTCGAGGTGTGCCGGCGGGTGCAGGCGACGCACCCGGTGCCCGTCCTGATGCTCACCGCCCGCGTGGACGAGACGGACGTCCTGGTGGGGCTGGGCGTCGGCGCGGACGACTACGTGACCAAGCCCTTCCGCCTGCGGGAGGTGGTCGCGCGGATCCGTGCGCTCCTGCGCCGCGTCGACCGGGCCAGCGAGCTGGCCGGGACGTCGGTGCCCCGCCTCGTCGTCGGCGACCTCGCCGTCGACCGCGCCGGGCGCCGCGTCAGCGTCGACGGCGAGCCGGTGCACCTGACCCCGCTGGAGTTCGACCTGCTCGTCGCGCTCGCCACCGCCCCGGGGACCGTCCGCAGCCGCGAGGAGCTCATGAGCGAGGTGTGGGGCTGGGCGGACGCCCGCGGCACCCGCACCCTGGACAGCCACGTCAAGGCGCTGCGCGCGAAGATCGGGCCCTCGCGGGTCCGCACGGTCCACGGCGTCGGCTACGCCGTCGAGGCATGAGCGTGACCTCCCGGGGGGACCGCCCGCTGGACGGCATCGGCTCCGTCAAGGTCAAGTTCGGCGTCCTCGTCGGGCTGAGCATCGTGGCGGCGTCGCTGGTCTCGGAGATCGGCGACCGCGCCGGCGTGCCGCCCTGGCTCACCGTGCCGGTCACGGTGGCCGCCGCCCTCGCCGTCACCCAGTGGCTCGCCCGCGGCATGACCTCCCCGCTGCGCGAGATGACCCACGCCGCCGCGCGGATGGCGACGGGCGACTACTCCACCCGGGTCACCGCGACCTCCGCGGACGAGGTGGGCACGCTGGCCCGGGCGTTCAACACGATGGCGGTCGACCTCGCGACCGCGGACCAGCAGCGCCGCCAGCTCATCGCCACCGTCTCCCACGAGCTGCGCACGCCGCTGGCCGCGCAGCGCGCCCTGCTGGAGAACCTGGTCGACGGCGTCGTCCGCCCCGACGACGCCGCGCTCGGCAGCGCGCTGGCCCAGTCGGAGCGGCTCGGCGACCTCGTCGCGGACCTGCTCGACCTCAGCCGTCTCGACGGCGGCGCCACGACCCTCTCCCTCGGACCGGTCGCCGTCGCCGACCTCGTCGAGCGCGCGGTCGCCGAGGCCCGCATCGCCCGCGACATCCGCTTCGTCACGACGGTCAGCCCCGACCTGGTCGTCCAGGGCGACGCCGCTCGGCTGACCCAGGTGGTCGTCAACCTGCTCGACAACGCCGCCCGGCACTCCCCCGCCGGCGGCGAGGTCTCCGTCAGCGCCGGCGCGCACTCGCCCGCCGAGTGGTACCTCGAGGTCGCCGACGACGGGCCCGGCATCCCCCCGGAGCGCGCCCAGCAGGTCTTCGGTCGCTTCTGGACGGCCGACGACGGGGGCGGAACCGGGCTCGGTCTCGCGATCGCCCGCTGGATCTGCGACCTGCACGGCGGCTCGATCGCCTCGCTGCCGCCCCTCCCCGACGGCCACGGCGCCCGGGTCCGGGTCGTCCTGCCGCGCACCCCGGCGCCCCCCGCCACCACTCCCGAGGAGCACACCGTGTCCGCACCCGCCTCCCCCGCCGTGCCCGGCCCGCCTGCGCGGCGGCCCGTGCCCGACCCGCTGCCGACCGCGGACGGCGCCCCGCCGGCCCGGGCGACGCTGACGGAGTCGGTCTTCGGAGCGCTGTGGCCCGAGAGCGGTCCGAGGACCGCCCCGGTGGCGCTCTTCGGCGCGCTGGCCGTCGGGGCGTTCGCCGCCGCGGTGCTGCCCGAACGGCCGCTCGGGCTGGGACTCCTGCTGGTGCTCCTGCTGGGCGGGGCCCTGGTGCTGCGCAGCTCCGTCCGCCGGACCCGGCCGTGGACGCTCTTCTCGGCGGCGCTGTGCCTGGGGCTGGGCTCTCTGGTCGTGCTCCGGGCCGCCGAGTGGCTCGCGGTCCTCGGGATGCTCGTCACAGCGGTCCTGGTCACCACGGCGCTCACCGGCGCCCGCCGGCTCGTGCCGATGACCGCCGCCGCGGCGTCGTGGATGCTCGCGGCGGTCCGCGGCCTCCCGCTGCTGGGCCGCACGCTCACCGCCACCAGCGGCCACCGCCTGCTGTGGCCCGTGCTCCGCACCGCCGCCGTCTCCCTGGCGGCGCTGGTGGTCTTCGGCGGTCTCTTCGCCTCGGGTGACGCGATCTTCGGGTCCTGGGTGGCGGCGCTGGTGCCCGACCTCGCGTGGGACTCGCTGATCTTCCGGTCCTTCGTGCTCGCCGCCGTCGCCGGGGTGGTCCTGACCGGCTGCTACGTGGCGCTCAACCCGCCGCAGGTGGAACGCCTGGGCCTGCCGGCGCCGAGGCCCGTGAAGCGGGCGTGGGAGTGGCTGGTCCCGGTGGGCGGCGTCGTCGCGGTCTTCGCCGCGTTCGTGACGGCGCAGGCGTCCGCGATGTGGGGCGGCCACGACTACGTCCGCCGCGTCACCGGCCTGAGCTACGCCGACTACGTCCACCAGGGCTTCGGCCAGCTCACGGTGGCGACGGCGCTCACCCTGGCGACCGTGGCCCTCGCCGTGCGGAAGGCGCCGCGGGGCACCCCGCGCGACCGGCTGCTGCTGCGGGTCGTGCTTGGCGCGCTGTGCCTGCTGACTCTCGTGGTGGTCGCCTCGGCCCTGTTCCGGATGGCCGTGTACCAGCAGGCGTTCGGCTTCACGGTGCTGCGGGTGCTGGTCGACGCCTTCGAGCTGTGGCTGGGCCTCGTGGTCGTGCTGGTCATGGTGGCGGGCTGGCGCTGGTCGGCCGCCTGGCTCCCGCGGGCGGCGCTCGCCTCCGGCGCCGCGTTCCTCCTGGCGATCGGGCTGGCCAACCCCGAGGGCTGGGTGGCGCGGCAGAACATCGAGCGCTACGAGGAGACCGGGAAGATCGACACCCACTACCTCGCCACCCTCGGCCCGGACGCCACCCCGGCCATCGTCGACGGCCTGCCCGCACGGCTCGCCCGCTGCGCCGTCGGGGTGCCGGACGACGCCGCCCCCCGAGACCTGCTCTCGTGGAACCTGGGGCGGGCGCGCGCCGCGGGCCTCGCGCCTGCTGCGGGGGCGGACCGGTCCGGCTGCCCCTGAGCGGACGACGACGGCGCCGCCTCCCTTCCCCGGTGAGGCGGCGCCGTCGTCGTGGTCGGTCTAGCCCACCCGGTGCAGCCAGCGGACCGGCGCACCGGCCCCGGCGTAGCGGAAGGGCTCGAGCTCGTCGTCCCAGGCCTGCCCGAGCGCGAGGTCCAGCTCGTGGCGCAGGCGCGCGGGGTCGGCGGCGTGGGCCAGCGCCGCGCGGACCCGGTCCTCCGGGACGACGACGTTGCCGTGCGCGTCCGTCTGGGCGTGGAAGATCCCGAGCTCGGGGGTGTGCGACCACCGTCCGCCGTCGCAGCCCGGGCTCGCCTCCTCGGTGATCTCGTAGCGCAGGTGCGTCCAGCCGCGCAGCGCCGAGGCGAGCCGTGCACCGGTTCCCACCGGTCCCACCCAGGAGTGCTCGGCCCGGAACATGCCGGGCGCGGCAGGCTGTGGCGTCCACTCCAACGACACGCGGGTGTCGAGCACCGTGCCCGCGGCCCACTCGATGTGCGGGCACAGCGCACGGGGCGCAGAGTGCACGAAAATGACGCCGCGGGTAAAGGCACCACTCATGTCGACTCCTCCTGGTCTGTTCGAGGTACGTCTTCCCCAACGACCTCTCGCCTGACCAGGCGTGACATGTTCGCGCGGCGAACAGGGCCCATCATGCCCGAAACCCGTGCGGCGCGCCACACCCTGGGGGTCACAACTGCTCGCGGACCGCCTTCATCGCCTTCTTGCGCACGCTGCGCTCGAGCCGGTCGAGGTAGAGCATCCCGTCGAGGTGGTCCACCTCGTGCTGGAGGCAGCGCGCCATGAGCTCCTCGCCCTCGACGACGACGGGCCGGCCGTCGAGGTCCATGCCCTCGACCCGGGCGTACCAGGCGCGCTTGGTCGGGAACCACAGCCCGGGGACGGAGAGGCAGCCCTCGTCGCCGTCCTGGAACTCGTCCTCGGAGAGCTCCACGATGCGCGGGTTGAGCACGTAGCCGATCTCGTCGTCGATGTTCCAGGAGAAGGCACGGAGGTTCACCCCGATCTGGTTCGCCGCGAGACCGGCCCGTCCGTCCTCGTCGACGGTCTCCAGGAGGTCCTCCACGAGGGACCGGACTCGGGCATCGATCTCGGTGACCGGCTCGCACGGGGTGCGCAGCACGGGGTCGCCGACGACTCGGATCTCACGCATCGCCATGCTGCGTATCGTTTCACGCCGGGGCCGGTGGTCCCTAACCGCCCGCGTCCGGTGCCTGCCCGCCCGCGTCGAGCACCGCCTTGAGGACCGCCTCGCGGACCGCCTCGCCGATGACGCGGGCGCCGGCCGCGGTGGGGTGCAGCCCGTCGGACGCCATGCCGTCCGCGAACCGGTCGCCGTCGCGCACGCCCGCCGGCGCGTCCACCCACTGCCACCCCTCGTCGGCCGCGAGGTCCTCGAGCTCGGCGTTGAGGTCGGTGGCCAGGTCAGGTGCGGCGTCGATCGGCGGGACGGCCGAGAGCACCACCCGCGGGGCGCCGACGACGTCGGCGATCCGGCGCAGGTTCTCCCGGGTGCCTGCGGCCGGCTCCCCCGAGCCGACGTCGTTGGTTCCGGCGAGGACGACCAGGACGTCGGCCTCGACGGGCTCGACCGCGGCCGCCATCTGCGCCGTGGTGGCACCCCACCGGGCCCACCCGCCGGCCAGCACGACGTCGTCCCCGACCGCGTGGTGGACCCACGACTCGGGCCCGAGCCGCCCGCCGTCGAAGTCGGGGCTGTCGGCCTCGGTGATGGAGTCGCCGACGACGGCGAGCCGGACGGCGTCCGGAGCTGCGGTCCCGGCGTCCACGACGGTCTCCGGGCCGTCCGCGCAGCTCCCCGGGAGGAGAGCCGCCACGACGGCGAGCACCAGGGCCGCCATGCGCACGTCGGTCACCTCCCGCTTCCCCCGACATGGTCACACGGGTCAGGCCTGCCCGGGCGGGCGTCCCGCCGTCGCGGTGTCCTCCGGCCTTTCAGAAGGACGTTGACCGGGTCGCCGCGGTGGGCGGACCATGGGCTTGTCGGAACAGGTGGACGAGGAGGTCTGCCATGAGGCTGAGGTGCCGGGTCGGGATCCACTCCTGGCAGCTGAGGAACGAGCCCGCTGTCCCGGGCCGGGCGGCCCGCTACGCGCAGTGCCGCCGCTGCGGCAAGGAACGCCGCGAGTACACGCCGCTGGGCACTCGCTGGGTCTGACGCGAGCGTGCCCGCCCGGTCCGACGACGGTGCCCCCGGCGGGGCTTGAACCCGCGACCGACGGATTATGAGTCCGCTGCTCTGACCGGCTGAGCTACAGGGGCGCGCGCGACGCTCCGGCGCCACGACGCCGTCCAGCGTACCGGTGTACGGACGGTTACCGTGTCCATCATGATCGGCCGCCGCACACCCAAGCTGCCCCGCGAGGTCAGCACCCACCTGGACCGCCAGGACGACCCGCTCGCCTGGGCCGAGCTCACCGACGGCCGGTGGGCCGTCGTGACCACCCGGGCCCTCGTGCTCGCCGAGGCCGCCGGCGTCAGCGGCCGCTACCCCTGGCACACCGTCGAGCACGGACGGTGGGACGGCGAGGCCCGCGAGTTCACGGTGTCCTGGGTCGACGGCGCCACCGTGCCGCTGGTGCTGCGACCCACCAGCGACCAGGTGGAGCACTTCACCTCCGTGCTGCGCGAGCGCGTGCAGTCCTCCGTGGTGCACACCGAGAGCATGGACACCCCCGGCGGCGCCCTCGTCCGGGTCAACATCCGCCGCGACGAGTCCGGCGGCCTCCTCTCGCAGCTGACGGCGCAGGGACCGCTGCGCGGGGACGACGCCGAGCGCCAGCTCATCGACGACCTCGAGCGCCGGGCGCGGGCCGCTGTGGGGCTTCCCACATGAGCGTCGGCCCGTGGTGGTCCGGAAGGACCTCCGTTCTTTGCTAAAGTCTCATCTCGCGATCCCGCGTAGCTCAATTGGCAGAGCATCCGACTGTTAATCGGACGGTTACTGGTTCGAGTCCAGTCGCGGGAGCAGCAAGGCCCGGATCCCCTTGAGGGCTCCGGGCCTTCTTCTCTGCGCCGGCGCGCGCGCCGGCTACATCCGGTGCGGCCCGTGGCGACCGTCCGGTACTGGTCACCCGAGGGTGGGATGACCGTTAAGCGTTCATTCATCCATCTGACACTCGGGGTTTCACCCGTGCTCACCCGGCAGATGCGCCGCGTTCAGGCCCTGACGTCCTGTCTACTGGGTCGATCCCCAGCCCCAGCAGAACAACAGGCGGCGCACCGGAGAGCATCTCCAGTCTGGGGACGGTGCGGACGCCCGACCAACCCACCGTGTCCGCCAGCCACCTGCCCCGCTACCACGTCTCTCTCCGGGCCCGGTGCTCATCGCGAGCACCGGGCCATCCGGTCGAGATCTGCAGAGCACCGTTGGCGCCGGCACCGACCGTGATCGCTCGCTCGGACCGGCCGGCCGGACATGAGAAACCGCTCGGCTCGCCGACATGATGCCAGGAAAGGGGATCCGACCCGTGAGTTCCTCCCCCACGGTCAGACCGGACCACCTTCGCGCTCAAACCCTCAAGCCCGTCCCCCGAGAAACGCACGAGAGCACACTCGCCGCTCACCTCGACACCACAGCTCCGCAGGAGACCGCGATGACCGTGGCGGCCCCCGCCGCGGTCGTCTCCCAACCTGCTGCCCGCCCATCGGTCACGCTGATCATTCCCGCGCTCAACGAGGCGGAGAACCTGCCCTGGGTGCTCGAGCGGATCCCCGCCTCCGTGGACGAGGTCATCCTCGTCGACGGGTACTCCACCGACGACACGGTCGCCGTCGCGCGCCGCTGCCGCCCCGACATCCGCGTGGTCCAGCAGCGCGGGCGCGGGAAGGGGATGGCGGTGCGCACCGGTTTCGACGCGGCCACCGGCGAGTACATCGTGATGATGGACGCGGACGGGAGCATGCACCCGGCTGAGATCGACGACTTCGTCACCGCGCTCAGCGAGGGCTACCAGTTCGTCAAGGGCTCGCGGTACCTGCCCGAGGCCGGCTCGACGGACATCACCCGACTCCGCAACTGGGGGAACCGCTGCCTTGTCACGGCCGTGAACACCATGTTCGCCGTGCCGTTCAGCGACCTGTGCTACGGCTTCGTGGCATTCCGGCGGGACGTCCTGCCGGTGCTGCAGCTGACGGCGCACGGCTTCGAGATCGAGACGGAACTGATCCTCCACGCGATCAAGGCCCGGCTGCGGATCGCCGAGGTGCCCAGCATGGAGCTCGAGCGCCGGAACGGGGTCTCCAACCTCAACACGTTCAGGGACGGCGGTCGCGTGTTTCGGACCCTTGCCCGCGAGCGCCTGCGCCGGCGTCCTCCTCTGGTCGTCGACTCGCTCCACCGACGCCCGGCGACGGAGACGCAGGTCACGCTGGCAGTCGTGCATGCACAGTCCGAGGTGACGACGTCCGTCACCGTCGAGGTCCAGGCCACCGTCTCCGTCGACGACCCGCTCGGCCAATGAGCGAACGGACCGGGGCCGAGCCCGGTGCACCGCCACGGCACCTCGCCGTGTCTGCTGTGGTCTGCGCGTACAGGGACGACCGCTGGCCGCTGACGCAGCGCGCCCTAGGATCCCTGGTGTCGCAGACGCGCCCTCCCGAGCAGATCGTCCTGGTGGTCGACCACAACGATGAGCTGCTGAGCCGGGCGCGGGCCGCCTTCCCGGACGTCGTCGTGGTGTCCAACAGCAGTGTGCGGGGCCTGTCCGGAGCCCGGAACACCGGTGTGGCCGTCTCCCACGGCGACGTCGTCGCGTTCCTGGACGATGACGCGGAGGCCGCGCCCGACTGGCTCGAGCTGATGATGCGGCACTACGACGTGCCCGAGGTGCTGGGGGTGGGTGGACACGTCCGTGCACACTGGGTCCAGGGCCGCCCCGCCTGGTACCCGGCTGAGTTCGAGTGGGTGGTCGGCTGCTCGTACCGCGGGCAGCCGACGTCGCTGGCGGAGGTGAGAAACCCGATCGGCGCGGGCATGTCCTTTCGCCGGGCGGTCTTCGAGACGGTCGGCGGTTTCGACGCGTCGGTAGGCCGTGTCGGCTCGCTCCCGGTCGGGTGCGAGGAGACCGAGCTCTCCATCCGCGCTCGGCGCCGCTGGCCCTGCTCGAAGATCATCTACGACCCGAGCGCCGTCGTCGCGCACACGGTTCCTCCCGAGCGCGCGACGGTGCGGTACCTGCTCGCCAGATGCTGGTCGGAGGGGATCTCCAAGGCCGCGGTCGCCCGGCTCGCCGGGGCTGGCCCCGCGCTCGCCGCCGAACGCGGGTACGTACGCCGGACCATCCCGCGCGGCGTGGCTCGACAGCTCTCCGGCCTTCGCGGACCGCACGACCTCCATCGACTCGCCAGCGCGGCGGCCATGTGCGCCGGCCTCGGCAGCGCCGCAGCCGGCTACGTCCTGCACCGCGGGCGAGAAATCGTTCGACGCCCTCAACCCAAGGAGACACCATGACCCTGGTCGACAAGCCGGGCCACGGTCCGACATCAGCTGCCGGCGGCGTCGCGTCCGCCGACCGGTGGACACACTTCGACCTTCACGGCCGGGTGTCGATGCGGGTGGCGCGCGGGACCCCGACAGCACCGCAGCTGAAAGACATGTTCCGCTGCTTCCGGACGACCTCCCCGGGCTCCGGCGACTCCGAGCTCGTCGTCAGCAAGACCTTCGAGCAGATCCCCGACGCCGCAGACCTCGAGACCACGCTCAGCTACACCGACGACGCGGTGACGATCCCGGACGCACGGGTCCAGGTCGTGAGGACCGACGCCGGTTACCGCCTTCACGGTCCGGGAGAGCTGCTCACCAGCGTTCTGCCGCTCGTCGACGCCCTCATGGTCAGAAACGGAGCCGCCACGTTCCACGCCGCGACGATCGAGTACAAAGGCATGGGTATCGCCATGCCGGCCGCCGGCGGTACCGGCAAGACCAGCACCATCGCGAAGTTCATGCGGCTCGAGGGCGCGTCCTTCATGGGCGACGACTGGGGGTTCCTCTCCGAGGACGGAGAACTGCTCGGCTTCGCCAAGCCGATGTTCATCAAGCCGCACCACCGCGAGATCTACCCGCACCTCTTCGAGGGCCCGCGCAAGCCGATGGTGCCGGTCGGGCTCTCTCGCCCGGTCGGCCATCTCACCACGGTCGTGCACCCTCTGTTTGCCCGCTACCCGCGTGCCGCCGCATTTTCCCGCCGCTGGTCCCCTGAGCACCGGATGACCACCCCCGAGAGGGCCCTCGGCGACCGGGCGATCTCCACCCGGGCGCCGCTCACCATGGCGGTTTACCTGGAGCGATATGCCGGCAGCACCACCCGGGTCGTGGAGCGCGACGTTCGCTGGATGGCCTCCCGCATGGTCGGCAACTTCCACATCGAGATGCCTGGTCACTCGCAGAGTCTCGTCACCGCCCTGGGCGCGACCGGGATGCTCCCCCTCGACGAGTACTTCAGTGCGAAGGCAAGCGTTCTGCGCTCCGCCCTGAAGGACGTGCCGACGTTCCTCATGCAGGTTCCCGCGGCGATGTCCCCGGACGCGGCCTCGGACTCGATCGTCTCCCACGTCCGTCGGCTCCTCGGTGAGGGAGACGCATGAGCACCGAGACCGAGCCCCAGGCGGCGGCCGACCGCCGCCCGACCGTCGCCGACCTGACGGTGGTCGTTCCCGTGCGCAACGCCGAACGCCTGCTGGAGGGCTGCCTGGCCTCCGTCGGCGCCGCGGGCGCGCGGGAGGTGATCGTGGTGGACGGCGTGTCCTCCGACGGGAGCCGCAAGGTGGCACGCCGGCACGGGGCGAGGGTGCTGTCCGACGGCGGGCGCGGTCTACCCGCCGCACGCATGATGGGCGTCGAGGCGGCGTCCACCCCCTGGGTGGCCCTGGTGGACGCCGACGTCGTTCTCCCCCCGGGGGCACTCGCGTCCCTGCTCGAGGAGTACGTCGAGGGAGGGTACGTCGCTCTCCAGGCGGGCCTCAAGAGCACCTCCGGGCCCGGCTACTGGGGCAGGGCGCTGACTTTTCACCACCGCACCGGTCGCAGCCGGTACTGGTTCGGTGTCGTCGCCACGATCGTGGAACGACAGACGCTTCTCGAGACCGGCTTCGACCCGAGGTTCCTGTCCGGCGAGGACATTGACCTGAGGTGGCGGTTGAGGCAGGTCGGCCGCATCGGGGTCTCGCGCACCACCCTCGTGACGCACCGCTTCGACGGCGACACGTTCGAGTTCGCGCGCGACCAGTTCCTCATGGACGGCAAGGGACTCGGACGTATGGTCAGGACCCGGGGCCTGCACGCGGCGCACCTCCTCGCGCTCCCGGCCGCGGCGGGGATCCGTGGCCTCGCGCTGAGCGTGCGACACGGCCACCCCCAGTTCATTCCCTACTTCGCGGCCTTCACCGCCTACAACTACGTCGGCGTGGCACGGGGGCTGGCCACCTGATGACGTCGTTGCGCGACAGGCACGAGACAGCTGCCCCGCCAGTTCCCCCTGGAACTCTGCAGGGCAGCTCGCTCGGTCTGATCGCCGGCAAAGTCGCCCAGATGGGTAGCGGATTCGTCTTCTGGATCGTCGCTGCGAACATCACTTCCGCGCAGGAGGTGGGCCTCACCGCCGCCATGGTGAGCGGGGTGACGCTGTGCACCCAGTTCGCTCTGCTCGGGGTCGGAGCCGCGTTCATCCGTTCCTTCCCCGAGTTCGCCGCTGCGCCCAAGGCTCTCCTGGACTCGGCGATCACGATGGTGGCCCTCGCGGCCGTCGTCGCCGGTGCGCTGTTCCTCGGCCTGAACGGGACGCTCAGCACGAACATGGCCGCCGCCATGACCGACGGGACAGCGGCCACGCTGTTCCTCGTGATGGCCGTCCTGGGGACGCTCGGGGCCCTGCTCGACCAGGTGTCCATGGCGCTCGGGCGCGGCAGACAGGTCCTCGCCCGGAATGTCGCCGGCTCGCTGGTCACCATCACCGCGGCGTTCGTGCTCGGATCCGCCAGGACCGAGGTCCCCGCCGCGGACCTCTTCCTCTGCTGGGTGCTGGGCGGCGCCGCCGCGGCTCTCATCGGGGTGTGGCAGCTCCGCCGGTCCCTGAGATACACCTATCGACCGCGACCCGCACGGGCCCTCGTCCGCCTGCTCGCGCGGCGTGGCGTGCCAAACCATGCCCTGACCTTGTCGGAGCGCGTCCCGCCCCTCCTGCTGCCCATCCTCGTCACCGAGTTCCTCAGCCCGACTTCCACCGCCCACTGGTACGCGGTGTGGATGATGGCCTGGGCGGTGTACGTCATGCCGATCTCCGTGGGCATCGCCACGTTCGCCGAGGCGGCACGAGTCCCCGCCACGATCAGCCGGACGTTACGGAGCTCGCTGCGCTGGTCCCTCAAGCTCGGGACGCTCGGTGCGGTCGGCCTCGCGCTCGCAGCGGTACCGGCTCTCTCGCTGCTCGGTCCGGACTACGCCCAGCAGGGCGCCTGGCCGCTCCGGATCCTCGTGGTCGGCGTCCTCCCGGTCACGATCGTGCAGACGTACTTCTCGCTGAGCCGCGCGGCGGGCCGGATACGAGAGGCGCTCGTCCTCGGCGTCCTGTCCGCCTGTGCCGCCGTGACTGCGACGACGGCCGCCGGGCTCTCCCACGGCCTGCTCGGCATGGCGGTGGCATGGGTGCTCGTGCAGGCAGCCACCGCTGCGTGGGCCGGTGTGCGTATCGCGGGCATGGTTCGACGGATCGCCGGGCAGACCTCGGCGACGGCCGGCGAGCCCGACCCGGTGGTCACGCCGACGCTCGCCCAGACGGCCGCGTCCGCGCTGGGCAAGGGCGGCGCTGACGCCGCCGTCGCCGCGCCCGCCGGTACAGCCCTGGCGCGGTCCCCACGGTCAGCCCCGCCCGATCCCGGACCGATCATCCACCAGCGCCAGCTCGTGGCGGACGACGGCCCACCCGCTGGTCTGGCGGTGCTGGAGCCAGGCTCGGCGCGCGGTCCGGTACGGACGGGCACGGCCAGACACGCCAGAGCCGCTCCGCCGGGCCGCGCGACCCCGCGGCGCAACGCGCTGCTTGTCGGCGTCGCGCTCGGCATCCTGCTGGCGGGCTCGGTCCTGGCTGTGACGGCCGCTGCGTCGATCGACATGGCTGACGCCACCGACACGGGGATCGTCGAGCTCCTTCCGGCCACCTACTGGATCGGCATCGCCGGGATGTGCGTCCTTTTCGGGACCCTGCTCGCGGTCCGTTCTGCCCCGGACTGGCTCCTGGGCGTGTGCGTCGTCGGCCTGGTGGTGGTGCTGTTCGGGGTACCCGTCGTCGCGTCCGAACTTCCCCGGCTCAACGTCTCCTTCCGCCACGCGGGTATCGTCGAGAACCTCGCCCGCACCGGTACCCCGGACCCCAGCCTGGACGCCTACTTCAGCTGGCCCGGCTTCTTCATGCTCGGTGCGCTGCTGAGCGAGATCGCCGGTTTCGAGAAGCCGCTGTCCCTGGCCCACCTGGCCCCGCTATACACCAACCTGCTGTACCTCCCGCCGCTCATTCTCCTGATGCGCGCCCTGACGTCGGACCGCCGACGGCAGTGGCTGGCCATCTGGGTCTTCTATCTGGCGCAGTGGCCGAACCAGGACTACTTCGCACCCCAGAGCTACACGTACCTCCTCTACCTCACCTGCCTCGCCGTCGTCCTCAGGTGGTACAGCGGACCCCACACGGGCCCGTCGGGCAACCTGTTCCGCCGGCAGCCTGCTGCGCCGCAACCACTCCTCGACACACCCGTCGGTCCCTCGCTGCCGGACCGCACCCGCGCGCTGCTCTTCGCGGTGCTGGCTGTGCTGGTCCTGGCAACGGTGCCGAGCCACCAGCTCACCCCGTACGCCGTCCTGGTGGCGCTCGCGGTGCTCACGCTCGCGCACGGACGGAGCGTACGGACGTTGACAGCCGTGACGGCGGTCGCCGCGCTCGCCTGGCTCCTCTTCGCCGCGACCGCCTACACCTCGGGGCACCTTCCGAGCCTGCTCGGCGACGCCGGAGACATCGG
Organism: Georgenia sp. EYE_87; assembly: GCF_023148685.1. GTDB lineage: Bacteria > Actinomycetota > Actinomycetes > Actinomycetales > Actinomycetaceae > Georgenia. Next base: position 550,382 of record NZ_JAHXNL010000001.1, read on the forward strand.
CATGGCGACCAACGCCAACCTGCTCGAACGGATCGAGGGCACACCAGGCCATCTCCTCGTCGTGCGAGTCCGCCTCGCCTTCTCCGCCGTGGTGGGGGCGCTTGCCGTGGTGGGCACGCTCCGCCGGCTACGGCACGGCCGGTGGGACCGCACCGCGGTCATGCTGGGCGCAGCCGCGTACCTCCTCCTCCCGATGCAGCCGTACGGCGGCGAGATGCTTCTCAGGTGCTACCTCTTCTCGCTGCCCTTCATGGCCTTTCTCGCCGCTGCAGCGCTCCTTCCGACCCCCGCGCGCCTCCCCGGCAGGTGGTGGGCGGTCCCAGTGGCCGTCGTGGTCATCACCGGTCTGCTCGCCCCCGGCCTGATCGTCAGCCGCTACGGCAACGCCCGGATCGACCAGTTCACCAAGGGGGAGGCAGCCCTGGTTTCCGCGATGTACGCGGGGGCGGACCCGGGTGCCTACCTCTTCGCCCTGGCGAACAACGTCCCCTGGAAGGACCAGGAGTACGAGCAGCACGAGTACCGCATCGTCGACAACATGGGCACTGACCCGGGAGACCCCGCCGAGCTCGCGACGCACATGACCGAGCTCGCCGAGAGCTCGCGCGGCGGCGGCTGGTTCGTGGTCACCCGGAGCCAACGCGCCTACACCGAGTTCTACGGAGGGCTCGACCGGGCCACCGAGGAGCAGCTGACCGACGAGCTCGAGAACCGGCACGGATGGCGACTCGTCGCCAGCAGCAGTGACGGCGCTCTCTTCGCGAAGGAGGCCCGGCCATGAGCGCTTCCCGGAGCGGTGCCGCCGCCACTGCGCGCGCCGTCGTGGCGACCTCGGACAGGCGGACGACCGCGGCTCTCATCCTGGCATCCGCGATCGCGCTCGCCGCGTACTTCCTTCCGTTCCCACCCGTGCCGCGGGCTGCGGTCGAGCTGTCATTCCTGCTCGTCTGCCCCGGACTGGCGTTGGTCCGGATCCTACGACTGCCCTCCCGGCTCGCGGTCGCCTCTCTGGCGGTCGCGCTGAGCCTCGTGCTCGATCAGGTGGTGGCGATGGTGGCGATGTACGCCGGGGGCTGGAGCCCCGGGGCGGCGCTCGTGGCTCTCGCGGTCCTGACCGTCGCCGCCGCTCTGGCCCCGCATCCGTCACCCAGACACCTGCGCGTCAGGACCTGACCATGTTCCGGCTCAGCGACGTCGTCGAGGCACTCGTCCGTGCCACCGGCCTGGTCAGCGCCGCGGTGGTCGTCCTCGTCCTCCTCCTGGCCGAGATGTCACACCTCAGCGGGCACGGCAGTGGACTCAGCCGCGGCCACCGGTACGCACTTCTCCCGGCATCCGTGCTTCTCGTGGTCGCCACCGTCCTCACCCTCCAGGACATCCTGTGAACGGCGCGCCCGCAGCCCCGGAGGACCTCTTCCTCGTGAGCGACCTCCACCTGGGCGCGTACGAGCAGCCCGGCGGCCCGCACGACCGGGCGTTCGCCGAGTTCGTCGACGCGGTCGCGCGGGCCCAGGATCGACGCGGCCGATCGTGGCGCCTGGTGCTGCTGGGCGACTTCCTCGACTTCCCGGCGGCGGCCCCGCGCACGCGGTCGTCGCGCGGGATCGGAGCTGCCGCTCGGGCGGCGGCGGTGATGGATCGCGTGCAGAGGTGCGCCCCCCTGTCCCTCGCCGGCGTGCGGTCGCTGCTCGAGAGAGGCGGCCGGGTCGACGTCGTCGCGGGCAACCACGACTTCGAGCTCATGCACCCGGACGTCCAGCGGGTCGTCGCGGACCGCCTCCGGGCCGGAACCGGCGGACTCGCGTTCCACCCCTGGCTCTACAGGGTGGACGGACTCCTCCATGCCGAGCACGGCAGCCAGCACCACGACATCAACCGTGTGGGTTGCCTGCTGGCTCAGGCCGAGCAGCTGTCCCGGGGCACGCCGAGGACACCCGCCGCCGTGCTCGCTCGCGCTCACCGCGACGGTAGCGCGGGAACGGTTCGTGGCATGGCGGGGACGGCCGCCGTCCCGATCCTCGCCGCCGCGATGCTGGTGGCCGCCAGCAGGGCCGACGGCATGCGCGCCCGTGCGAGCTACGCAGGTCATCTCGAGGCCTACGCCCCCAGCGTCGACCTGCCCGCCGACGTGCTCGCCGAGCTGGACGGCGTCTCGCGAGTCAGCACGACTGCCACGGTCCTGCGCATCCTGAGGCGCACCGCGGGGCGTGGAGCGCAGCACGAGATGAACCAGGTGATGACGGCCAGCGCAGCAGCCGTGCACGAGGTGCTCCGGACACACCATCGCGAGACGCCGTTCTACGTCTTCGGGCACACCCACGAAGCCCGCCGCGTCGAGCTGCCGACCCCGCGTTCGTCGACCGATCGACCCGCTCTCTACCTCAACACGGGGACGTGGTCCCCCTTCGCCAGAGGGGTGAACGCGGTCCACCAGCGGGATCGCCCTACCTGGGTCCACATCGACGCGACGGCCTGCCGGGCCCGCCTGTGCCGGTGGGGCGTGGACAAGCCGTGACGGCTCACGCCGGTGTGATTCCCACCGGCAACGACAGACATACCTGCGATGAAAAAGGTGTGATCGTGACAGTCCCAGACGCGGCCCGGTCCCGGGCCGACTCGCACGGGCGGCTGAGGACAGCTGCGCTCGTCCTTGCCGCCCTGCTCGGATGGTCCGTACTCGTGCCGACCGCGGCTGCGGAGCCGGTCGATGCCGGCTACCGCGACTTCTCCTACAGCACCTCCATCAGCGCCCCCACGGGCGACAAGCCCCAGAGCAAGCTGTGGCACAACGACGGCTCGTGGTGGGGCGTGCTGTACAACGCCACCTCCAAGAACTGGGAGATCTTCCGCCTCGACCGGGCCTCGCAGACCTGGACCACCACCGGCACCGCGGTGGAGACACGCAAACCGGTGCAGTCTGACGTGCTCTGGAGCGGCGGGAAGCTCTACGTCATGTTCCACGTCAAGGCGACGTCGTCGCTCGCGGACGTCAGGGTCACCATGACGAGGCTCAGCTATGACGCGCAGGCGAAGAAGTACGCGACCGACGCCGGCTTCCCGGTGACCGTGACGAACAAGAAGGTCGAGTCTGCCGTCATCGACCGGGACAGCACCGGCACGCTCTGGATGGCATACACGGACACCACGGGGACGGGCCGATCCGTCTTCGTCACCAGGACCAACGGCGGCGACGGGCAGTGGATGGCTCCGTACGTGCTGCCGACGGCGGGCGCCAGCACGCTCGGTTCGGACGACATCGCCACCCTCGTGGCGACCGGCGGCAAGGTCGGCGTCCTGTGGAGCAACCAGACGGAGGACAGGCTGTACTTCGCCACGCACGACGACGGGACGGGCGACACCGCCGCCGACTGGTCGCTCAAGGAGGCCCTCTGCGACCTCCCACGCTGCGCCGACGACCACCTGAACATCAAATCGGTCGACGCCGCCTCGGGACAGGTGTTCGCCGCGGTGAAAACCTCCCTCAACGACGGCTCCCAGGTCGCGGGCGACCCCCTCATCGTGCTCTATCGGTTCGACATCGCCACCGCCCAGTACACCGCGCGCACGGTGTGGACAGTAGCTCAGGACGTCACCCGCGCTGTCGTCGTGCTCGACGCCGCCAACTCCCGTGCTCACGTGTTCGGTGCGGCGCCCTGCTGCAGCGGCGGCGTGGTCTACTCGAAGAACATCTCCTTCGACCTGAGCACCGGGTTCGAAGCTGGCCTCGGCACGCCGGTGATCAAGAGCGCTCTGGACCCGAAGGTCAACAACGTCACCTCGACCAAGCAGTCCGTCACCACCTCGACCGGCCTGGTGGTGCTCGCAGGTGACGACAGCACGCGGTACTACCTCCACGCCTACCTCCCGCTCGGCGAACCGCCGACCCCTCCCCCGGACACGACGGCACCGTCGATCGCCGGCGTCGTCCCCGCCGACGGCGCCACCGACGTGAGCGTCACCCCCACGGTCAGTGCCACGTTCGACGAGGACGTCGACCCCGCGAGCGTCACGGCCTCGACCTTCACCCTGGAGGGACCTGCGGGCATGGTGCCTGCCGCCATCTCCACGTCCGGCCGCACCGTGACGCTGACGCCGCAGTCGGCCCTCGCGGAGAACACCTCCTACACCGCCACGCTTCACGGCGGCACGAACGGTATCCGCGACCTCGCCGGCAACGTCCTCGCCAGCGACCGGACATGGACGTTCACCACGGCGGGATCCGCGCCACCGCCACCGCCACCACCACCGAGCGAGACCGTCACGCTGACACCGACAGCCGACGCGTTCGTCCGCAGCACCACGCCCGGCGCGAACTACGGCGCCAGCAACATCCTCAGCGCGGACAAGGCCCCTGTGGACGTCTCCTACCTCAGGTTCGACCTGCGCCCCTACGCCGGCCGGACCGTGACGTCGGCGACCTTGCAGCTCCGGGTCACCACGAGCGGGTCCACCGGTACCCAGACCGTCAAGCTGGTCCCCGAGACCGCCTGGACCGAGAGCACGCTGACCTACAGCACCCGGCCCGCAACAGGCACCACGCTGGGAAGCCTGGCGAGCACCACGCGGCACACCACGTACGTCATCTCCCTCACCGCCTCGGAGCTGACCGCGAGCCTCGGGTCCGAGCTCACGCTCGCCCTTAACTCGACCACCAGCAGCGATGGTGTCGAGGTCGCGTCGCGCGAACAGGCGTCCTACGCGCCTCGGCTGACCCTCACCTTCTCGTGACCCAGGGGGGTCACGGGGCCATCGAAGCGGCGGGTGCCCGGTCACGGCACCCGCCGCGGGTCACTCCCGGCTGAGCGAGCGGCGCCGGTTCTCCAACTCCATGAGGTCGGCGAAGATCTGCCCGTAGCCCGGGTCGGCGGGGTCGGTGCGCTGCAGCCTGCCCTTGACGTCGGCGATCTCGCGGGTCAGGCCCATGCGGATGAGGGCCACGAGCACCCCCTGGGCGTACCCGGCCAGCGACTCGGGCCGGTCCTCCGGAAGGGGCGCGACGGCGAGCTCCGTGATGACGCCCGCGACCGGTCCGCCGGCGTTCTCGCGGACCTGCTCGGCCCAGCGGGCCGCCGCGTGCCCGGCCACGTCGCCGCCCGCGCCCTGGGCCGTGAGCCGTTCGACCTCCTGGCCGTAGGCGGTCGTCCCGCCCGCGGCGCGGATCGCGTCGTGGACCCCGCGGTAGGCGGGCACGGTGAAGGTGTCCGGCGCCAGCGCGTCGAACCCGGCGCCGAGGGCGTGCTGCGGGAGCTGCAGAACCACCTCGAGGACCTGACGCTCGAGCTGGGCCACGGGGTCCTCCCGGAAGGCGCGGGGGCCGCCGCCTCCGCCGTCGCGGCGTCCGGCGGCCTGCGCGGCGGGACCGCCGTCGAACCGGCCGCCGTCGGACCGGCCACCACCGTCGAACCGGCCGCCGTTGTCGGGCCTGCTCCCGGACCGGCCGTCGCCCGGCCGTCCGGACGGCTCGTTCCCCCCAGGCCCGGCCCGTCCCGAGCGTTCGGCCGCCTGCACCGCCCGGCGCACGGCCACCTCGTCCATGCCGAGCCAGCCGGCCAGCGAGCGGGCGTACTCCGAGCGCAGGGCCCGGTCCCGGATCCCGGCGACGACGGGGGCTGCGGCACGCAGGGCGGCGACCCGGCCCTCCGCCGTCGACAGGTCCAGCTGGGCGAGCACGGAGCGGATGGCGAACGCGAACAGCGGCTGACGGGCCGCGACGAGGTCGCGCACCGCGGCGTCGCCGCGCTGGAGCCGCAGGTCGCACGGGTCGAGTCCGTCGGGCCCGACGGCCACGAAGGTCTGCGACGCGAACCGCTGGTCCTCCTCGAAGGCGCGCAGGGCGGCCTTCTGGCCGGCGGAGTCGCCGTCGAAGGTGAAGATGACCTCGCCGCCGTAGGTGGCCCCGGAGGAGAAGATCACCCCCGAGGCGGAGTCGGCGGAGTCGCCGAGCAGCCGGCGGACGATGCGGATGTGGTCCGTGCCGAACGCGGTCCCGCACGTGGCGACGGCGGTGCCCACCCCCGCCAGGTGGGCGGCCATGACGTCGGTGTACCCCTCGACGACGACGACCTTGCGCTCCTTGGCGATGGCCCGCTTGGCCAGGTCCAGGCCGTACAGGACCTGGGACTTCTTGTAGATCGCGGTCTCGGGGGTGTTGAGGTACTTCGGGCCCTGGTCCTCCTCGAGCAGCCGGCGGGCTCCGAAGCCGACCGTCTCGCCGGTGATGTCCCGGATCGGCCAGACGAGACGGCCACGGAAGCGGTCGTAGACCCCCCGGTTGCCCTGGGAGACGAGGCCGGAGGCGGTGAGCTCGGCCTCCGTGAACCCGCGGCCGCGCAGGTGCCGCAGCATGTTGTCCCACCCCTGCGGGGCGTACCCGACGCCGAAGGTCGCGGCGGCCTGCCGGTCGAAGCCGCGCTCGGCGAGGAACTGCCGCGCCGGGGCGGCGCCCGGCGAGTCCAGCTGCCCGGCGAAGTACTCCTCGGCCACCCGGTGCGCCTCGATGAGCCGCTGCCGGCGTCCGGGCTCCTCACGGGGCCGGGCGTGGCCGTCCCCGTCCTCGTAGCGCAGCTGGACGCCCACCTTGGCGGCGAGGTGCTCGACCGCCTCGGCGAAGGGCAGGTGGTCGATCTTCTGGACGAAGGAGATGACGTCGCCGCCCTCGTCGCAGCCGAAGCAGTGCCACAGCCCCAGCTGCGGCCGCACGTGGAAGGACGGCGTGCGCTCGTCGTGGAACGGGCACAGGCCCTTCATCGAGCCGACGCCGGCGGGCTTGAGGGTGACGTAGGTGCCGACGACCTCGTCGATCCGTGCACGTTCGCGGACTGCCGCGATGTCCTCGCGCCGGATCAGGCCTGCCATGACGTCAGTGTAGGCACCCGGCGTCCGGTTCCCGGCCCCCGCCGGGGACGGTCCGCGAGGCCCCGACGCCTGTGGACGACCGGCTCTAGTCAGCATGGAACGGCCGGCCCGTTTCGCATCTCGCGTGGGTCATCCACCCTGGAGCGGAAGGTGCCACATACGAAGGAGCCGGTCGTCATGTCCAGTGTGAAGGATCGTCGGGACCTGATCCACCTTGGTCTGGACGTTCACAAGAAGACGATCTCGGTCGCGGTGCTCGAGCCGGGCCGGGAGGAGCCGTCGCTGTCGCAAATCTCTTCCGACCCGGACGCGGTGGCCCGGCTGGTCGCCCGGTTCGACCGTCCGGGCGAACTGATCGCCTGCTACGAGGCGGGGCCGACGGGGTATGACCTCGCCCGCCGACTGGTCGAGCTGGGAGTGGCGTGCGAGGTCATCGCTCCCTCGTTGATCCCTGTCGCGCCGGGAGACCGGGTCAAGACGGACAAGCGGGACTGCCGGCGCCTGGCCCGGCTGCATCGGGCCGGGGAGCTGACCGCGATCCGGGTCCCGACCCTCGCCGAGGAGGGGGTGCGGGACCTGTGCCGGGCCCGGGCGGAGATGGTCATCGACCAGACCCGGGCCAAGCACCGGCTGAGCAAGTTCCTGCTGCGGCACGGGAAGGTCTGGTACGGGGAGAACTGGACGTACAAGCACCGCGAGTGGATCACGGTCCAGCGCCTGGACGACCCCGCCGCCCAGGCGACCCTGCGGCACTACCTCGCCACCCTCTCGGTCCGGGAGGCGGCCGTGGCTGCCGTGGAGGCAGACCTGGCGACGTGGTTCGATCGCGCCCCCTTCGCCGAGCCGGTGGCCCGCCTGGGCGCCTACCGGGGCATCACCTCCCTGGGCGCGTTGACGTTGGCCGCTGAGGTCGGGGACTGGCGCCGCTTTCCTACCGCCGGGTCGTTCATGGCCTTCTGCGGGCTCGTCCCCAGCGAGCACTCCTCCGGCGAACGCACCCGCCGCGGGCACATCACCCACGCCGGCAACGTCCACCTACGCACCCAGCTCGTGGAGTCCGCCTGGGCCTACCAGCACGGCCCCCAGCGGATGCGCCTCTCCACGTTCTCAAGGGTGTCGGGCACGCCCCTCCGGCCTCAAGGGTCGCTGCGCGATCGCTGCGCGACGGCCTCCGGCCGCCCTTGACCCCGGAGCCTCTGCGCGCCCAAAGCCGGCAATTACGCGGAAATCCACCACCTTGACAGGCCGTTCCACATCAGTAGACCGCGGAGAGCATCCCGCAGAGCCGGGCGTGCCACTGCTGCGCGGAGGTGTCCGTGAGCGAGGCGACCTGGTCGATGACCACCCGCAGCCGGGCGGCGTCGTCCCCCGCCTCGCGCCAGTCGGTCGCGAACGGCGCCTCCAGGTGCGCGGGGCCGCTGCCCGCGAGGACGTCGACGAGGTCGAAGATCACCGTGCGCTGCGCCAGGTACAGCGGCTCGTGCTCGCGCGGCGCCATCACGTACAGGGCCGCGACGCCCTTGAGCACCACGATCTCGGCGAGCGTCTCGTCCGGCACGATCAGGTCGGCGTCGTAGCGGGTGAGCGGGCCGGTGCCGTACCGCTCGCGGGTGGCGTCCTCGGCCGCGGCGCAGAAACGCCCGATGAGCTGGCTGGTCAGGTCCTTGAGCCTGGCCAGGTCGCGCCGGGAGCCGTCGTAGGACTGCACCCAGATCGGGTGGCCGATCAGGCGCTCGAGGGCGGCGCCGAGCATGTCGTCGGCCACGGGCGGGTCGTACCAGTCCCGCACCTGGGCCACCACCCGGTCCTGCTCCCCGGCGGTGCGCAGGCCCGCCAGGTCGACCCGGCCGCCCACGATGGCGTCCTCGACGTCGTGCACCGAGTAGGAGATGTCGTCCGCAAGGTCCATCACCTGCGCCTCGAGGCAGCGGTGCCGCTCCGGCGCCCCCTGCCGCAGCCACGCGAAGACCGGCGCGTCGTCGGCGTACACGCCGAACTTGCGGGTGGCGGAGCCGTCGGGCCGGGGCGGCCCGTCCCCGGCCTGCCAGGGGTACTTCGTGGCGGCGTCCAGGCTGGCCCGGGTGAGGTTGAGGCCCACGCACGTGCCGTCGTCGGCGAACACCTTCGGCTCGAGGCGGGAGAGCAGCCGGAGGGTCTGCGCGTTGCCCTCGAAGCCGCCGATGCCGGCGGCCACCTCGTGCAGGGCCCGCTCCCCGTTGTGGCCGAACGGCGGGTGCCCGAGGTCGTGGGAGAGGCAGGCGGTGTCGACGACGTCCGGGTCGCAGCCGAGCACCTTGCCGAGCTCGCGGCCCACCTGGGCCACCTCGAGCGAGTGGGTCAGGCGGGTGCGGACGAAGTCGTCGCTGGAGGGGCCGAGCACCTGCGTCTTGGCGCCGAGCCGGCGCAGCGCCGAGGAGTGGAGCACGCGGGCGCGGTCGCGTTCGAACGCCGTCCGGCGGGGGTTCTTCGGGGCCTCGCTCCACCACCGCTCGCGGTCGCGGCCCGTGTACGCCTCGGGCCCACCGGGGCGGCGCGTGGCCTCGCGGGTCCCCGGGGAGCGGTCGGGGACAAAGGGGTCGGGCACGCGGCGAGCCTACGTGACGAACGGTGCCATCGGCCCTCGTGAGCCACAATGGGCGGGTGACCGACACCGAGACTGACGACGCGGGCAGGGCAGAGCCGGCACCTGCGCAGGAGCAGCGCGACCTCGCCCTCGACCGGCTCGGCGAGGTCACCACCACCACGCTCGTGCACCGGGGCGCCCGCGGCACCCAGCCCTGGTGGCAGCAGGCCGTCGTCTACCAGGTCCTCGGGACGGCGGACCTCGACGCGCTCGCCGCGATGTCGGCCGCGATGTCCCACGTCGCGCGGCTCGGGGCGAATGCGCTGCTGATCCGCGCCCCCGGGGTCTCCCCCGACGATCCTCACGCGCGGGAGGTCGTGGACGACTTCCTCCGCCGCGCCCACCAGCGCGGCATCCGCGTGATGGCCTCCTTCATGGGGACCGACGACGGCGGCAAGGACCGTGACGGCTGGCACCTGGCCCGGGCGGCGGCCTGGGTCGCCCACGGAGTCGACGGCGTCGACCTCGGCGTCAGCCTCGCGGCCGGCGCGCACGACCACGCCGGCATCGACCTCGGTGCGCTCCACGCCCTCGTCGCGGACGCGGACGCCGTGCTCACCGGTGCGGTCACCGCCCGGGAGCCCGAGGCCCTGGCCGAGCACCTCCACGAGGACTGGCTGCACGTCACCCGGGACGACCGGCTCGCCGTCACGCCCTGGGCGTCCGCCCAGCTGCGCGCCGCGATCTCCGACTCCTACCTGCAGCGCGACGCCGTCGGCGCGCCGGCGGGCTGGACCCTGACGGATCTCGCCCGCGGGTCCGCGGCGACGTGGGGCCTCGACGCCGAGGCCGCGGGGCGCCGACGACGTGCGGCGACCCTGCTGATGGCCGCTCTGCCGGGCACCGCGTACGTCCCCCAGGGCGAGGCGGTCGGCATCGCGGCCCGGTCCGACGATCCCGCCGGGACCATCGCCGAGGTGGCCCGTCTCGCCGACGAGCAGCGCGGCGTCCCGGGGTCGACCTTCGAGCGGTACCGGCAGGCGCTGCGGCTGCGCCGGGAGCTGGCGCTCGGCACCGGTCCCCTGGCGTGGGTCGACGACGCACCCGGTCCCGAGACGCTGGCCTTCCTCAACCGGGAGGTGCTGGTGCTGACGAACCTGTCCGAGCGGGACGTGCTGGTGCCGGTCGCGCGGGAGATCCTGCACGCCAGCGACGAGCTGCTCGGCCCCCGCGAAGGGGTCGTGAACCTGCCCCCGGACACGACCGTGTGGATCTCGCTCGCCTGACGGCCCGGGGCGGGATCAGCCCTTGACCGCGCCCGCCGTCAGCCCGCCGACGATGTAGCGCTGCAGCACGAGGAACAGCACGAGGACCGGCAGCGCGCTGATCACCGCGCCGGCGGCGAACAGGCCCCAGTTGGCGTCCAGCAGCGACGACACCCAGCCGTAGAGGCCCACCGCGAGCGTCCAGTTCTGCTCCGACTGCAGGATCACGCGGGCGATGACGAAGTCGGAGAACGTGCTGATGAAGGACAGCAGCCCGACCACCGCGAGGATCGGCGCGACCAGGCGCAGGATGATCGTCCAGTAGATCTGGGCGTGCGACGCGCCGTCGATCTTGGCGGCCTCGTCCAGCTCGCGCGGGACGGTGTTGAAGAACCCGTACATGAGGAACGTGTTCACCCCGAGCGCCCCGCCGAGGTACACGCAGATCAGCCCGATCTGGCTGTTCAGCCCGAGCACCGGCACGACGTTCCGCAGGCCCAGCAGCAGGAGGAAGATGGCCACGAACGCCAGGATCTGCGGGAACATCTGGATCACGAGCAGCGCCATCAGGCCGACCCGCCGCCCGGTGAACCGGAACCGCGAGAACGCGTACGCGGCCGCCGCCCCCATCAGGACGGTGCCGACGGCGGTGACCGTGCCGATGAAGAGGGTGTTGCGCACCCAGGTCCAGAAGTAGGTGCCGTTGAGCTCGGCGTAGTTGGCGCCGCTGACCTCGCTGAAGAGGGCGTTGGAGCCGGTCAGGGTGCCGCCCGGGTTGAACGAGGCGGAGAGGACGTAGACGATCGGGAACGCCGCGTAGACGACCGCGACGACGCCGACGAGGTGCCGCCAGCCGATCTCGCTGAACCAGCGCGCGCGGCTGACCCGGTTGGCCGGCGCCGCCGTGGGGACAGGTGCGGTGGCCATGTCAGTTGATCTCCTCGAGCGAACGGGTGCGGCGGAAGCTGATCACGGAGATGGTCGCGACGATCAGGAAGATGACGATCGACAGGGCGCTGGCGAGGCCGTAGTCCTTGGTGGCCCCGCCGTCGAGGCCGGAGATCGAGTAGACCATCGAGATCAAGATGTCCGTGTGCCCGATGGGCACCGACGCGTCCGCCATGCGCGGGCCGCCGCCGGTCAGCATGTAGATCAGGTTGAAGTTGTTGAAGTTGAAGGCGAACGAGGAGATCAGCAGCGGCGCGGTCGAGACCATGAGCAGGGGCAGGATCACGGAGCGCCAGGTGCGGAAGCGGCCGGCGCCGTCGATCTTCGCGGCCTCGAGCACGTCCTTCGGGATCGACTGCAGGGCGCCGGTGCAGATGAGGAACATGTAGGGGAAGCCCAGCCACAGGTTCACGCCGAGGACGGACAGCTTCGCCAGCCACGGGTCGGTGAGCCACGGGATCTCCGCCCCGCCCAGCAGCACGGAGTTGATGAAGCCGAAGCGGCGGTTGAGCAGCCCGGACCACAGCAGCGCGGCGAGGAAGCCGGGGAAGGCGTAGGGCAGGATCAGCAGCGTCCGGTAGATCTTGCGGCCGCGCACCCGCTCGTCGTTGAAGACCATCGCGAGGAACAGGCCGAGCAGGAACGTGGTCGCCACGGACAGCACGGCGAACGAGACGGTCCACAGCAGCACCTGCAGGAACGGGCCCGAGTAGCGGGCGTCGCCGAACGCGGTGGCGAAGTTCTCCAGGCCGACGAAGACCTTCCAGCCCACCGGCAGCGTGGTGCCGTCGGGGGCCTGGAACATGCCGTCGTCGTTGGGGGTGTAGACGGTCCCGGTGAGGGTGTCCGTCATCGTGTCGGCGGCCTCGTCGTACGTCAGGGTGGAGACGAAGACGTACCCGTTGCGCGCGTCCTGCGTGCGGACCGAGCCGTCGGCGGGGTCCTGGGAGACCGGGACGCGCAGCGCGGTGACCTCGGCCTGGCGCTCGAGCACCTGCTGGCGCGGGAGCAGCTCGTAGCCGGGCACCTCCGTGATGGCCCCGTCGGAGACGGTGGCGTCGTCGGCGTTCTCGAGCGGGGTGTCGGCCCTGCCGACCCGCACCTCGCCGTCGTCGACGATCGCGAAGGCCAGCTCGCCGCCGTCGTCGAGCACGACGAGCGGGTAGGCCGCCGAGCCCTCGACGCGGCGCTCGTTCTGGATGAGGAGGGCCGCGACGGCGTCCTCCTTGGTGGAGTTGTGGCCGTCGCCGTAGTTGGTCAGCGCCACGTACCCGGTGTAGGCCACGACGAAGACCTGGTAGACGAGCAGGAACGCCAGCCCGGGGAGCAGGTACTTCATCGGCAGCGTGCGCCGCGAGAAGTACACGTAGTCGGCGGTCAGGACCAGCGCGATCATCACGCCCATCACGCCGTAGGACTCGGCCGCCCAGGCGGCCAGGATCACGTAGACGCCGAAGGCGTTGACCAGCGCCATCAGCACGACCTTGGCGATGAAACCTCGGCTGAAGGTGTTTGCGTGCGAGCTGCGCGGGGCGGGCGGCGCGGGCCGTCGCGCGTCCTCGACCTGTCGCTCCACGTCGGTGCGGGCGCTCATGTGGGACCTCCGTCAGGCGCGTCGTCGCCTGACCGTTCGCGGGGGTCGTCGTCGACCCCGGGGTAGGTGCAGCCCGGGCGGGCGCGCGGCGAGAGCCGCGCACCCGCCCGGTCTCGGTCAGGAGGCGTCGAGCGCGCCCTGGATGTCGGCGACCATCTTCTCCCAGGCCGCCACCGGCTCCTGCGAGCCGCTGATGATCGCGGCCTCGGTCACGCCCCAGAAGGACCAGACGGACCCCATCTCCGGGATGGAGGGCATCGGCACGGCACCGGTGCCGACCTCGCGGAAGCCGGCGGTGACCGGGTCGGAGGAGGCGGCGTCGGCCGCGGCGATCAGGGCCGGGGGCCGGTCACCCGCCTCGTAGAGCGCGAGCTGCGCCTCCTCGGTGGACATGAAGTTGACCAGGAAGTCGTTGGCGAGCAGGGCGTTGTCGCTCTGCGCGTTGACGTAGAACCCCTGCACGCCCGCGAACGGCTGGGCGGGCTCGCCACCGGCGCTCGGGATCGGGTCGACGGCCAGCTCGAGGCCCTCGAAGCTGGCGACCATCCACGGACCGCCGATGATGAACGGCGACTCGCCGTTGGCGAATGCCTCCACGGCGATGTCGTAGGTGATGGCGGTGTCCAGCGTGCCTGCCTCGCCCTGCGCGGCGAGCCACTCCGCGAACGCGTTGCCGCCCTCCCCGCCGAGCGCGAGCTCGGGGGCGTACGAGCCGTCCTCGTTCTGCACGAACACCGGCGCCCCGAAGGAGGTCTGCATCGGGTACATGGTGTACGGGTCGCCCTCCTCGCCCACCTGGATGAGGATCGGGTAGGGCGTCCCGGCGGCCTGGCCGGCGGCGACCGCGTCGTCCCAGGTGGCGGGCGCCTCGGGGGCGAGCGCCGTGTTGCGGATGAGGCCGATGTTCTCCACCGCGTAGGGCAGGCCGTAGACCTGGCCGTCCTGCGTGAAGGCCTCGACGGCGACGGTCTCGAACTCGCCGGCCTTGTCGCCCAGCTCGATCGGGGCGACGACGCCGTTGGCGGTCATCTCGCCCAGCCAGTCGTGCGCACCGACCGTGATGTCCGGGCCCTCGCCGGTGGGGACCTGGGCGAGGAAGTCCGCCCGGATGTCCTCGAAGTTCTTCAGGACGGTCTCGACGGTGGCGCCGGTCTCCTCCTCGAACGCGGCGGCGGCGGCCTCGACGGCCGCCTGACGGGTCTCGTCGACCCAGATGGTGAGCGTCCCGCCGTCGCCGGCGGCCGCGGAGGTCTCTCCGGCGGCCGGCTCCGCGGTGGTGTCCGCCTCGGGGCTCTCGCCCCCGCAGGCGGCCAGGGCCATGGTCATGCCGACCGCGGCCGCAAGGGTGATGCTCCGTCGCATCTTCGTCTCCTGTGAGATTGGTGGGATATTCAGTCGCGGGTGCCCCGTCGGAGGACGGAACCGGTCCGGATGACTGGACACTAAACCGCGAGGTAGCGAAGTTGCAACTACTTGCAGTAACTTTCAGACAACAGTTTCATCGTCAGGCGCGCACCGCGGCGCGCCAGTAGGAGAAAGCCGGGTCTGCCATGCAAGGGCGCACCAGACTGACCGACGTCGCCGAGCAGGCCGGCGTCAGCACCGCCACCGTGTCCCGGGTGCTCAACGACAAGCCGGGCGTGGCCGGGGAGACCCGCCGCGCCGTCCTCGCCGCCCTGGACATGCTCGGGTACGAGCGCCCGGACAAGCTGAGCGCCCGGTCGGCGGGGCTGGTCGGTCTCATCGTGCCGGAGCTGTCCAACCCCGTCTTCCCCGCCTTCGCCCAGGCGGTCGAGTCCGTCCTCTCGACCATGGGTCTGACGCCGCTGCTGTGCACCCAGTCCCCAGGCGGTACCACCGAGGATCAGTACGTCGAGATGCTCCTCGAGCACGGCGTCGACGGCATCGTCTTCGTGTCCGGCCTGCACGCGGACACAAGCGCCGACCCGGCCCGCTACCAGCGCCTGCGCGAGCGCGGCCTGCCCTTCGTGCTGCTCAACGGGCACAACCCGGCGATCGACGCCCCGTCCTTCTCCACCGACGACCGCGGCAGCATGGAGCTGGCGGTCCGCCACCTGGTCTCCCAGGGGCACCGCAAGATCGGCCTGGCCATCGGCCCGGAGCGCTTCGTGCCGGCCCACCGCAAGCGCGTGGGCTTCGAGGAGGCCATGGCCGCGTACGTCGACGAGCCCACCCCCAGCGTCGTGACGACCCTGTTCACCGTCGAGGGCGGCGTCGCCGCGGGCACCGAGCTGATCGAGGCCGGCTGCACGGCGATCATCTGCGGCTCCGACCTGATGGCGCTCGGCGTGGTGCGGGCCGCCCGCTCGAACGGCCGCCAGGTCCCCGCCGACCTCTCCGTCATCGGCTACGACGACTCGCCGCTGATCCCGTTCACGCACCCGCCGCTGACCACGATCCGCCAGCCGGTCGCCGCGATGTGCCAGGCGGCGGTCACCACGCTGGTGGCGGAGATCGGCGGCTCGCAGGTCCCGCGCGGCGAGCTGATCTTCGTCCCCGAGCTGATCGTCCGCGGGTCCACCGACGCCGCTCCGCCCGCGTACTGAGCCGGCTCCACCGCCTCGGCGCCACCGCCAAGGCCCGGTCGGCACACCGGGCGCGACGGCCCTCCGCAGCGGAGCCGACGAGCAGCGGCCGACGGGCGCCGGCCGATGTGCGCACGCACCCCGGGGCGTGCGACCCTGGCGGACGGCGTCCGCGGCGGCCGGCACGCCGCGCGGCGCACCCGACCCGGGCGCGCCCCGGCCGGCGGCCTGGCGTGCCCCGGCCCCGCCCACCCAGACCGAAGCAACGTAGGAGAGACGTGACCGTCCGTACCGCCACCCGTTCCCTGACCGTCCACACCCCGGCACCCGGCAGGGACGAGGCGTGGTGGCGGCACGCGGTGATCTACCAGGTGTACCCGCGGTCCTTCGCGGACGGGAACGGCGACGGCATGGGCGACCTGCCCGGGATCACGTCCCGGCTCGACCACCTGGCCGCCCTCGGCGTCGACGCGCTGTGGCTCTCGCCCTTCTACCGCTCGCCCCAGAACGACGGCGGCTACGACGTCTCCGACTACCGCGACGTCGACCCTCGCTTCGGCACCCTCGCGGACGCCGACGCGCTGCTGGCGCGCGCCCACGACCTCGGCCTGCGAGTCATCGTGGACCTGGTGCCCAACCACACCTCGGACGAGCACGCGTGGTTCCGCGCGGCGCTCGCGGCGGGGCCCGCCAGCCCCGAGCGGGCCCGGTACGTCTTCCGCGAGGGCGGCGGCGAGGTCGGCGAGGAGCCGCCGAACAACTGGGAGTCGATCTTCGGCGGCGCGGCCTGGACCCGCGTGTGCGACCGCGACGACGCCCCGGGCAGCGCGTGGGAGCGGGACGGCCAGTGGTACCTGCACCTGTTCGACTCCAGCCAGCCTGACCTCAACTGGGAGAACCCCGACGTCCGCGCCGAGATGGAGTCGGTCCTGCGCTTCTGGCTGGACCGGGGCGTGGACGGCTTCCGCGTCGACGTCGCCCACGGCCTGGTCAAGGCCGCGGGCCTGCCCGACTGGGGCGGCCACGTGGAGATGGTGGCGGGCGCGGACGAGGGCGGGCGCCACCGCGCGCACCCGCCGATGTTCGACCAGGACGGCGTGCACGAGATCTACCGCTCCTGGCGGCGGGTGCTCGAGGAGTACCCGGGCGAGCGCATCCTGGTGGCCGAGGCGTGGGTGGACCCGCTCGAGCGGCTCGCCCGGTACGTGCGCGAGGACGAGATGCACCAGGCGTTCAACTTCGCCTTCCTCGTCTCCCCCTGGTCCGCCGCCCGCCTCCGCGGGTGCGTCGAGGAGTCCTACCGCGTCAACGACGCGGTCGCCGCACCGACCACCTGGGTGCTCTCGAACCACGACGTCGTGCGCCACGCCTCCCGCCTCGGCCTGCCCGAGACGGGCAAGGGCCCCAACGGCATCGGCTCCGGGGACGTCCAGCCCGACCCCGCCCTCGGGCTGCGGCGCGCCCGCGCGGCCACCCTGCTGATGCTGGGGCTGCCCGGCTCGGCGTACCTCTACCAGGGCGAGGAGCTCGGGCTGCCCGAGCACACGACCCTGCCCGACGACGCCCGCGAGGACCCCGCGTTCTTCCGGACCGCCGGCGCCGAGAAGGGCCGCGACGGCTGCCGGGTGCCGCTCCCCTGGGAGGCGGACGCGCCGTCGTTCGGGTTCTCGGGGACCGGGCGGGCCTGGCTCCCGCAGCCCGCGGGCTGGGGCGCGCACGCCGTCGACGCCCAGGAGGGCGACCCGAGCTCGACCCTGGAGCTCTACCGCACGGCGCTGCGCCAGCGGCGCGAGCTCGGCCTCGGCCTCGGCTCCCTCGCCTGGCACGAGGACCACGCCGGGTCGGACGCCGTCGTCGCGTTCGTCAACGCGGCTCCGGGCCGCCCGGACGTCCTGGTGCTGACCAACCTCGGCGAGGCGCCCGTCAGGCTCCCGGCCGGCTGGGAGGTCGTCGCCTCCTCCGCCCCGACGGCGGACGACGGCGCAACGGTGACCGTCCCGCAGGACACCACGGTCTGGGCGCGGCGCTGAGCGCGGCTCGTCAGCCGCCGGAGACCGACAGCTCGGCCTGGGCGAGCACCTCCCGGAGCTCCGCGTCGACGTCGCGGCTGGCGAGCCAGCCGTCGGGCAGGTGCGGCTGCTTGGGGCTGCCGGCGCGGCCGCGGGGCCCCTCGGCGGCCTCGCCCGGGTAGGGCTGGTCGAGGTCCAGCACGGCCAGCCGGTCGTCGAGCTCGGCGAGGCTGGAGACGAGCCCGAGCGCGTGCCGTGCCTCGCCCCCGACCACGTAGCCCTTGAGGTACCAGGACATGTGCTTGCGCATCTCCCGCAGCGCCCGGTCCTCCTCGCCGAAGTGCTCGACCATCAGCTCGGCGTGGCGGCGGATGACGGCGGCGACCTCACGCAGGCCCGGGGTGACGCGCCGGTCCGAGCCGTGCGCGACGGCCACGAGGTCGGTGAACAGCCACGGGCGGCCCTGGCAGCCGCGCCCGACGACCACGCCGTCGCAGCCGGTCTGGCGCATCATCTCGGTGGCGTCCTCGGCGGACCAGATGTCGCCGTTGCCGAGCACGGGGACGGTCGTCACGGCCTCCTTCAGGCGGGCGATCGCCTCCCAGCGGGCCTCCCCGGAGTAGTACTGCGCCACCGTCCGGGCGTGGAGGGCCACGGAGGCGACGCCGGCGCGCTCGGCGATCCGGCCGGCGTCGAGGTAGGTGAAGTGCTCGTCGTCGATGCCCATGCGCATCTTGACGGTCACGGGAACCTCGCGCCCGCGCGCGGCGGAGGCCTCGCGCGCCGCCTGGACGGCACCGGTCACGATGGCCTCGAAGAGGTCGCGCTTCCACGGCAGCGCCCCGCCGCCGCCCTTGCGGGTGACCTTGGGGACCGGGCAGCCGAAGTTGAGGTCGACGTGGTCCGCCCGGTCCTCGGCCACGAGGATGCGCACGGCGGCGGCGATGGTGGCCGGGTCCACCCCGTAGAGCTGGACCGAGCGGACCGGCTCCTCCGGGTCGGGGGTGATCATCCGCATCGTCTCGGGGGTGCGCTCGACGAGCGCGCGGGAGGTGATCATCTCGGTGACGTACAGCCCGGCGGGCGCGAACGTGCCGGGGGCCGCCGCCGGGGCGTCGGCGGGCAGCGCCGCGACGGCCGCCTCGCGGCACAGCTTGCGGAAGGGCGGGTTCGTCACACCGGCCATGGGGGCCAGGACGACGGGGCTCCCGACGGTGACGGGTCCGATCTGCAGCGCACTCACCGCGCCATTGTCCCCGGTGGTGGCAAACGGGTCAGCCCGGGGCGGTGTGAGATGCCGCGCGCCGCTCCGCACGGGTTCAGGCGAGCGTCTCGCCGGCGCCCGCCCGGGGCTTCGGTCAGCGCGCTGCCGCGGCCGTGACGTCCCGGGACCGCCCGGGGTCGTCGTCGTCCGTCCGGCTGGCCCTCCCCGGTCGGCTCGTGCGCACGAGGGCGGCGGCGATCCCCGTGGTGACGGGGATCGCGAGCACGAGGCCGATCGAGGACACCAGCGTGCGCACGACCTCCTCCGCGATCTCTCCCGCCATGAGGGTGTCGAGGGCCGCGCGGTCCATGAGCGCGGCGGTCATGAGCACCGGCAGCGCGGTGCCGACGTAGGCGAAGGCCAGGGTGTAGACGGTCGAGGCGATGTGGTCGCGGCCGATGCGCATGCCGCGGGTGAACAGGCGGCGGCGGGGCACGGCCGGGTTCGCGGCGTGCAGCTCCCACACCGCCGAGGCCTGGGTGATCGTGACGTCGTTGAGCGCGCCGAGCCCCGCGATGACCATGCCGCACAGCAGCAGGTCCGTCAGCGACAGGTTGGGGAACGTGCCGAGCAGGATGAGGGACTGCTCCGAGCTCGTCCCGGTGAGGTTGGCGGAGCGGGTGCCCCACGCCGCCAGGGCCACGGTGATGCCGAGGCCGACGAAGGTGCCGAGCAGCGCCGTCGTGGTCCGGATGGAGATGCCGTGGGCCAGGTACAGCGAGAGGAACATCATGGCCGCCGCGCCCACCAGGGCCACGAGCAGCGGCGGCTGCCCCAGCATGATCGCCGGGATCACGAAGACCACGATGACACCGAGCGAGCCGGCCAGGCCGACCATGGCGGCGAGCCCGCGCCAGCGGGCGACCGCCAGGACGACGACGGCGTACAGCAGCGCCAGCCAGCCCACCGGGGCCGTGCGCTCGAAGTCCCAGAACACGTACGGGCTGCCGGTCCCCATCGCGGAGGGGCTGAACATCAGGCGCACCCGGTCCCCGACCTCCATGCCGTTGGCCATGATCTCCGGCGGCACCTGGACGGGGGCGACCTGGCCGGCGTTGTCGCCGGTGGAGAGCTCGACCCGAACCTGGCCGTCCGTGGTGGCCCCGGGCGCCGCGGCGTCCACGACCTCCACCACGGAGCCGGCCTCGATGGTCATCCCGGTGCCGGCCAGCGGCACGGAACCGATCGGGGTCTCGCCGCGGGGCCACATCACCAGGAGCGCGACGACGGTCGCGACGAGCAGCGGGACCACCAGCGCGGTGAGGATCCAGCGTGCGCGGCGCGCCTCCGCGGGGGCGAGGGTGGCGTTCTGGGCGCCGGCAGGCAGGTGGGAGTGTGAGTGGGGCACGCTCCATGCTCACCGCAGCGGCCGCGCACGGCTGGCAGGACGCGCCGCGACGCCCCCGGTCCGGGCGTGCGGGCCGTCACCGAGATCGAGGTCCTGGTTCCAGGAAGCCGACTCCCTGACCAGAACCTCGATCTCGGCGCGCGGTAGCAGGCCCGTTCGCGGACCCCGGCCCCGGCCGGCAGCCGGGCCGGCCCGCGGATACTGCTACGCCGCGGGCACGGTCCCGGAGAGTCGGTCTCAGCAGCCGGGCAGACGCTCCGCGAGGTAACCGCGCACCTTGTCCAGGGAGATGCGCTCCTGGGCCATCGTGTCGCGCTCGCGCACCGTGACGGCCTGGTCCTCGAGGGAGTCGAAGTCCACCGTGATGCAGTACGGCGTGCCGACCTCGTCCTGGCGCCGGTACCGGCGCCCGACGGCACCGGCGTCGTCGAAGTCGACGTTCCAGTACCCGCGCAGCTCCGCCGCCAGGTCGCGGGCGACCGGGGAGAGCTGCTCGTTGCGGGACAGCGGCAGCACCGCGGCCTTGACCGGGGCGAGGCGCGGGTCGAGCTTGAGCACCGTGCGCTTGTCGACGCCGCCCTTGGTGTTGGGCGCCTCGTCCTCGGTGTAGGCCTCGGCGAGGAAGGCCATGAGCGACCGGGTCAGGCCCGCGGCCGGCTCGATGACGTAGGGCACCCAGCGCTCGTTCTTCGCCTGGTCGAAGTAGGACAGGTCCTGCCCGGAGTGCTCGGCGTGCGTGGACAGGTCGAAGTCGGTGCGGTTGGCGATGCCCTCGAGCTCGCCCCACTCGCTGCCCTGGAAGCCGAAGCGGTACTCGATGTCCACCGTGCGCTTGGAGTAGTGCGAGAGCTTCTCCTGCGGGTGCTCGAAGTGGCGCAGGTTCTCCCGGGAGATGCCCAGCCCCGTGTACCAGTCGGTGCGGGCGTCGATCCAGTACTGGTGCCAGTCCTCGTCCGTGCCGGGCTCGACGAAGAACTCCATCTCCATCTGCTCGAACTCGCGCGTGCGGAAGATGAAGTTGCCGGGCGTGATCTCGTTGCGGAACGACTTGCCGATCTGCCCGATGCCGAACGGCGGCTTCTTCCGCGCGGAGGTCATGACGTTGTTGAAGTTCACGAAGATGCCCTGGGCCGTCTCGGGCCGCAGGTAGTGCAGGCCCGACTCGTCCTCGACCGGGCCGAGGTAGGTCTTGAGCATCATGTTGAAGTCGCGCGGCTCGGTCCACTGGCCACGCGTGCCGCAGTTCGGGCAGGCGATGTCGGCGAGGCCGTTCTCGGGCGCGCGGCCCTTCTTCTCCTCGTACTCCTCCTCCATCTGGTCCGCGCGGAAGCGCTTGTGGCAGCTCAGGCACTCGGTCAGCGGGTCGGTGAAGACGCCGACGTGGCCGGAGGCCACCCAGACCTGGCGCGGGAGGATGACGGAGGAGTCGAGGCCGACGACGTCGTCGCGCGAGGTGACCATCGCGCGCCACCACTGGCGCTTGATGTTCTCCTTCAGCTCCACCCCGAGCGGACCGTAGTCCCACGCGGAGCGGGTGCCGCCGTAGATCTCCCCGGAGGGGTAGACGAAGCCGCGCCGCTTGGCGAGGTTGATGACGTTGTCCAGGCGCGAGGGTGTGGCCACGGGGTGAACTCTCCTGCTTGATCGGTGTCCCGCACCTGGCTGGCGCGGATGGCGGCGGGGGACGCGCTGAGGCTCCCCCGTGCGGGGACCAACCTACCCATGTCGGGGAGCTGTCGGCGCATCCTGCCCGGCCTCCTGCACCGTCCCGCACCCGGAGCCCGGCGGCCGGCGGCGCGACGCCGAGCCGCGCCGAGAGCGACCTCACGCGGGCGCGAGTTGACACCCGTTCTCAACGCCACTGAGAATCATCCTCATGAACTCGCTCCTCCGCGGCGGTGCCGCGCTCGCCGCCCTGGTCCTCCCGCTCGCCGCCTGCTCCGACGGCGCGAGCGGTGCGGCACCGGGCGGCGCGGCGGCCGACAGCGGCACGGAGGTGCTCGCGGCGCTGTACCCGCTGCAGTACGTGGCCGAGCAGGTCGGCGGCGAGCACGTCTCCGTCTCCTCGATCACGCCCGCCGGCGTGGACCCCCACGACCTCGAGCTGTCCCCCGCCGCGGTCGCCACGCTCGACGACGCGACCGTCGTCTACCTGGCGGGCTTCCAGGCGGCCCTCGACGACGCCCTCGAGGTCACCTCCCCCGCCCACGCCCTCGACGTCTCCCAGGCCGCCGGCGTGCACACCGAGGACGACGGGCACGAGGAGACCGCGGAGGCCACCACCGACGACCACGAGGAGGAGACCGCGGAGGCCCCCACCGACGACCACGCCGGTGAGGCCCACGCCGACGGCGACCCCCACTTCTGGCTCGACCCGACCCGGCTGGCCGACGTCGCCACCGCGGTGGCCGACGAGCTCGCCGCCGCCGACCCGGACAACGCCGAGGACTACGCGGCGAACGCCGAGCGCCTGGGTACCGAGCTGTCCGCCCTCGACGAGGAGCTGTCGACGGGCCTGGCCCGGTGCGAGACGCGCACGATCGTCGTCGCGCACGAGGCGTACGGGTACCTGGCGGAAGCCTACGACCTCGAGCAGGTGGGCATCTCCGGGCTGGACCCGGAGGCCGAGCCCTCCCCCGCCCGCCTCGCCGAGATCGGCAAGGTCGTCGAGGAGAAGGGTGTCACCACCATCTTCACCGAGGACCTCGTCAACCCCGCCGTCGCCGAGTCCCTCGCGGCGGACCTCGGCGTCGAGGTGGCCGTGCTCGACCCGCTGGAGTCCCAGGTCGACGAGTCGCAGGAGTACCCGGACGTCATGCGCGCCAACCTCGAAGCCCTGCGCAGCGCGCTGGGGTGTGCGTGAGCGGCCCGGACCGCCCCGCGCGCGCCGGGGCGGACGGCGCGCCGCCGGTTCGCGCCGAGGACCTCACCGTGGTCCTCGGCAGCTCGACCGTCCTTCGGAGTATCGACCTGACGATCCACGACGGCGAGACGGTCGCCCTGCTCGGGGCGAACGGCTCCGGCAAGTCGACCCTGGTCAGGTCGCTCGTGGGCGTCGTGCCTGTCACCCGCGGGCGCGCCCAGCTCTACGGCCGGGACGTCACCACGCAGACCCGCACGGTCCCGTGGCCGCGCGTGGGGTACGTGCCCCAGCGCGTGACCGCCACCGCCGGGGTGCCGGCCACCGCGCTGGAGGTCGTCAGCTCGGGCCTGCTCGACGGGCGCCGGTTCCGGGTCGGGCGCGCCGGCCACGCCCGAGCGCTGGACGCGCTGGCGCAGGTCGGCCTCGCCGACCGTGCGCGGGACAGCGTCCAGGTCTTCTCGGGCGGCCAGCAGCAGCGGGTCCTCATCGCGCGGGCGCTGGTGCGCCGGCCGGACCTCCTCGTGCTGGACGAGCCGCTCGCCGGCATCGACCGGGAGTCCAAGGAGGCGCTCGCCCGCACCATCACCGCCCTGCACGACGCCGGCACCACCGTGCTGGTGGTGCTGCACGAGCTGGGCGAGCTCGGCCCCCTGGTCGAGCGCTGCGTGGTCCTGCGCCACGGCCGCGTGATCCACGACGGCGAGCCTCCCCGCCCGGCGGCCGGGCACGACGACCCGGCGCATGAGCACGAGCACGCCCACGAGGGCGGCTCCGCGCCCGTGCACCACGCCCCCGACCTGACCGTGGAGCTGTGATGGACCTGCTCACCGCCTTGGGCGAGCTCCTGGCGACCCCGCTCATGCAGCGCGCCCTCGTCGTCGCCGTGCTGGTCGGCGTGGCCGCCCCGGTCATGGGCACCTACCTCGTCCAGCGCCGTCTCGCCCTGCTCGGGGACGGGATCGGCCACGTGGCGCTCACCGGCGTCGCGATGGGGTGGCTCGCCGGCAGCGCCGCGGGCCTGACGGACCGCGACATCCTCGCCGTCCCCGGCGCCGTCGTCGCCTCAGTCGTGGGCGCCGTCCTGATCGAGGTCGTGCGCGAGCGCGGCAAGACCAGCGGCGACGTCGCCCTCGCCCTGCTCTTCTACGGCGGCATCGCCGGCGGCGTCCTGCTGATCGGGCTCGCCGGAGGGACCACCGCGAACCTGAACGGCTACCTCTTCGGCTCGATCGCCTCGGTGAGCACCCTCGACGTCTGGCTCACGGTGGTCCTGGCCGCCGTGCTGCTCGGGTTCGGGCTCGGCCTGCGTCCCGCCCTGTTCGCGCTGTGCCACGACGAGGAGTTCGCCCGCGCCACCGGTCTGCCGGTCCGGACCCTGAACATCCTCCTCGCGGTGATGGCCGCCCTGACCGTCTCGGTGTCGATGCGCGTGGTCGGGGTGCTGCTCGTCTCGGCGCTGATGATCGTCCCGGTCGCCGTCGCCCAGCTGTTCGCCCGGTCGTTCCGCTCCACGATGACCACGGCGATGGTGATCGGCGCGCTGGTCAGCGTGACCGGACTGACGATCACCTACCTGCACCCGCTGTCGCCGGGCGCGACCATCGTCGTCCTGGCCATCGGGCTGTACGCCGTAGTATCGATCGTGCGTCCGTTGTTCGGGCGTCCGGCACACCGTGACCCGCACCTGGACGTCGACGATGACGTCGAGGTACGGGAGGGGGTGTGAGATGTTGCGGATGACCAGGCAGCGCTCCGCCGTCAGCGAGCTCCTCGGGCGCACCGAGGACTTCCGCAGCGCGCAGCAGCTGCACGAGATGCTGCGGGCGGACGGCAGCTCCGTCGGCCTCGCCACCGTCTACCGCACGCTGCAGTCGCTGGCCGAGGCCGGGCAGGTGGACGTGCTGCGCATCGACGACGGCGAGACCCTCTACCGCCGGTGCGCCCGGCAGACCCACCACCACCACCTGGTGTGCAAGGAGTGCGGCCGGACGGTGGAGATCGAGGGTGCCACCGTCGAGCGCTGGGCCGCGAAGGTGGCGCAGGACAACGGCTTCGTGGACGTGGACCACACGGCCGAGCTCTTCGGCACGTGCGCCGGCTGCGCCGCGCGGGAGTACACGGAGGGCACGCGTGCCTGAGTTCCTCGCCTCCTGGCCCTTCTGGCTGACCTTCGGGTTCCTCTACCTCGGCGCCACCGTGCGGGGGCAGGCCATGTACTGGGCCGGCCGGGTGGTCACCGAGCAGACGCTGCGCCGGACGCACCCGGCCGCCGGCTGGCTGCGCCGCATCCACGACTGGCTGGAGGGCGGCGGCGCCGACCGCGGGATCACCGCGATCCGCCGGTGGGGCCTCTTCGCCGTGCCGCTGTCCTACCTGACGGTGGGCTTCCAGTCGATGATCCAGGTGGCCGCGGGGGTCCTGCGCATCACCTGGCCGCGCTACTCCCTCGCGCAGGTCCCCGGCGCCCTGGCGTGGGCGGCCATCTACTCCACCATCGGCTGGGCGGTGTGGGAGGCGGCGCTGGCCGCCGCCGCGGGCTCGCCGCTCGCCCTGGGTGCGTTGCTCTCCGTCGTCGTGGTCCTCCTGGCCACCTTCGCGATGCACCGGCGCAAGGAGCGCCGGGCCGCGAGCGTGCTGCTCGTCGCGGCGGACCGGGACGGCGGACGCGGCCCCGACGACGCCGCCGCCCGCGCGTCGCACCCCGACCGCTGACGTCGGGTCAGGCCGTCGGCGACCACCCTGCCCGACGGCGGGGTCAGGCCGTCGCGGGGCGGTCCACCGCGCCGCCGTAGCGGCGGTCCCGCCGCGCGTAGGTCTCCACCGCCCGCCACAGGGTGCGGCGGTCGACGTCGGGCCACGCGTCGTCGATGAAGACCATCTCCGCGTAGGCCGACTGCCACAGCATGAAGTTGGACGTACGCTGCTCGCCGCCCGTCCTGAGGAACATGTCGACGTCGGGCAGCTCGGGCTCGTCCAGGTACCTGGCGACCGTGCGCTCCGTGACGCGCGCGGGGTCCAGCCGGCCCGCGGCGACCTCGCGGGCGATGGCGGCCGCGGCGTCGGCGATCTCGGCCCGCCCGCCGTAGTTCACGCACATGGTCAGGGTGCACACCTCGTTGTCCCGGGTCTGCTCCTCCGCTCGCTCGAGCTCGGCGATCACGGACCGCCACAGCCGCGGCCGGCGCCCGGCCCAGCGCACCCGGACCCCCCACTCGTCCATCTGGTCGCGGCGCCGGTGCAGGACCTCCCGGTTGAAGCCCATCAGGAAGCGCACCTCCTCCGGCGAGCGCTTCCAGTTCTCGGTGGAGAACGCGTAGGCGGAGACGTGCGTGATGCCCAGCTCGATCGCCCCGGCGACCACCTCGAGCAGCGCCGCCTCGCCCGCCTTGTGGCCCTCGACGCGGGGCAGCCCGCGCGCGTTGGCCCAGCGACCGTTGCCGTCCATGACGACGGCGACGTGCCGGGGCACGAACCGCGGGTCCATGCGCGGGGCCACCTCGCCGGAGGGGTGCGGCGGCGGCGGGACGGGGGCCGGCCGGGTCATGCGCGCTCGACCAGCCGCAGGGAGCGCAGCTGCCGTTCGAGGTGCCACTGCAGGTACGACGCCACGAGGCCGGAGGCCTCCTTCCGGTGCCTGGTGTCGGAGGCGTCCGCGTCGGCCCACTCTCCCGAGAGCAGCGCGCCGAGCAGGGACATGGTCTCGCGGGCCGGCGAGGCGGAGCCGGGCGGCCGGCAGCCGTCGCACACCGACCCGCCCGCGGCGGCGTTGAAGGCACGGTGCGGTCCGTCGGCCCCGCAGCGGGCGCAGTCGTAGCAGCTGGGTGCCCAGCCGGCCACGGAGAGGGACCGCAGGAGGTAGGAGTCGAGCACGAGCGAGGGGGCGTGGCGGCGGGTGGCGAGGGCGTGCAGGGCGCCGATCAGCAGCAGGTACTGCTGCGGCGCGGGCTCCCGCTCGATCTCGGTCAGGCGGCCCGCGGTCTCGGCCATCGCGGTGGCCGTGGTGTACAGGGAGTAGTCGGCACCGAGGGAACGCCCGTACGGCGCGATGGTCTCCACCTGGGTGATCGTGTCGAGGTTGCGGCCCAGGTGCAGCTGCACGTCGATGACGCCGAACGGCTCGAGGCGCGCCCCGAACTTGCTGGAGGTGCGCCGCACCCCCTTGGCGACGGCGCGCACCTGGCCGTGCTCGCGGGTGAGCAGGGTGATGATCCGGTCGGCCTCACCGAGCTTGTGGGTGCGCAGCACCACAGCCTCGTCCCGGTAGAGCTTCACCGTCCCATCATCCCAGGTCGTCCGGCGGGCCGCCGGACCGCGCCCGGCGAGCCTCGCGCCGTGCGCGCAGGCGTGGCGCCAGGGCGCGCCCTGCCTCCAGCACGACGAGGGCGCCGTGGGCGACGACGTCGACCCAGGCCGCGGCGGTCAGGTACCACGGCGCCGCCCCGCTGCCGATCGTGGGCCCGAGGTCGACCGCCCCGAGCAGGGCCGCGGCCACGAGGTAGTGCAGCAGGCCGGAGGCCTGCCCGCCGTCCGGCAGGGGTGAGCTCCACCCGCGAGCGTCGGTCAGCACCCCGTGGACAACGGTCCAGCTCCGCCAGGCGAGCAGCACGGGCAGGAGGACGGCGACCAGCGCCACCAGTGCGAGCAGCAGGGTCCGCAGCGGCCCGCCGGTGAGCGCCAGGGCGGCGACCGCCCCACCGAGCGCGACCCACGCGGCGGCGGTGGCCCGGCCGAACCTCCGCGGGCCGAACGCCCGCCGCACCGTCGTCGTCAGCCGCCCGGCGACCGCCCCGGCGGTACCGCCCAGGCGGGTCCCGACCCAGTCCTGCGGCGGGAACGCCTCACCCGACGGCGCCCGGCTTCCTCCCGACGTCCGCGCTCCCCCGCGTGCCCGCGGTTCCCCGGGCGCCTCGGCCGGACCCTCGACGACGATCTCGAGATCCTGCACGAGCCGCTCGGCGAGCCGCTCGAGCCCCGCCATGCCGGACTCGTCGTCCCAGGTGAGCGTCAGGACGACGGCGTCGCGCGACCACCTCGGGACGACGACCGCGACGACCCGCACGTCCGGGCCGGTGCCGGCGTCCCAGGTCCGGGTGGAGAGCAGGGCCACCGGCCCGTGCGGGCTGTCGACGGTTCGATGGCCCGGGCTGACCGGCTGCCCGGGCTCGACGGGCGGTGGGCTCTGGAGGCGGGCGCGGGCCCTGCCGGTGGCGCGGGAGAGGGCGCGCCGCTCCAGCAGGAGCGTGGGCGGACGTCGGTGGGCCCCGACCCCCGCGGCGAGGCCACCCGTCGGACTGGTGCCACCTGTCGGGCCGGCCGACGTCGGGGCTGCCGAGGGATCGAGGACGGCGACGGTGACGTCACCGCCCGGCGGTTCGAGGACGCCCCAGGGGTCGGCGAAGAGGGGCGGTCCGCCGTCGCCGAGGACGCTGGTGTCGCGCTGCGCGCGCCAGCCCGGCGGGAGACGCCAGTCGCGGACGTACCCGCTCCGGCTCAAGCGGGCTCCTCTGTCACGGTCAGGCCGTGCGCCATGAGGCTGGTCTCGGCCATGAGCGCGGGCTGGAGCTCGGGGTAGCGCGAGGTGATCTCCAGCTCGAAGATGCTTCCCGTCCCCTCGGGAAAGACGGTGGTCGCGAGCCGCACCACACTGCGCATCCCCCACTTCCTGCGCCAGATCTCGTTGGTCAGCACCAGCTGTCCTGCGGGGACCGTCGCCAGGGAGACCTCACGGTGCTGGTACACCCGCTGGGCGTCCGGGCCGACCTTCTTCACCTGGTCGAGGTAGCGGCGGGCGTCGAGCACCGTGCCGTTCTCCTCCGGGCGCGGCCAGCGCGACAGCCGCAGGCTGGCGGTCACCAGGCCGGTCCGCGGGTCAGGTACCCGCAGGCCGGCCTGGACGGCCGTCCCCCGGAGCTCCTCGAGCTCCTTCTCCAGCACGCCGACCGCCTGGGTCACCGACAGTCCGGCGCGCCGGGTGGTGGCCGCCGCGGCACGCAGGGCCACGACGTCGGGGCTCCCCGGCTCCCAGACCACCCAGCCCTCGGGCAGCTCCATCCGCCAGGTGATGCCCGCCATGCCGCTCCCCTCAGCGGGCCGCGCGGTTGACGGCCGAGACGATCGCCTTGAAGGACGCGGTCATGGTCGACGGGTCGATGCCGACGCCCCAGAGGACCTGGCCGCCGACCTCGCACTCGACGTAGGACGCGGCCGTGGCGTCGCCGCCCTCCGAGAGCGCGTGCTCGGCGTAGTCGAGGACGTGGACGTCCACGCCGACCTCGCCGAGCGCGTTGACGAACGCGTCGATGGGGCCGTTCCCGGTGGCCGCGACGACCTTCTGCTGGCCCCGGTCGACGAGCGTGACGGTCAGCACCGCGTCCTTGCCCTCGCCCGCCGTCGTGACCGTGGTGCCCTCGAGGGAGAAGCGACCCCACGGTTCCAGACCCATGGCGGCGGTGTGCGGAAGGTACTCGTCGGCGAAGATCGACCAGAGCTTCTCGGCGTCGATCTCCCCGCCGTAGGCGTCGGTGTGCTTCTGGACGATGCCGGACAGCTCGATCTGGAGCCGGCGCGGCAGGTCGAGGTGACGGGTGGAGGAGAGCAGGTAGGCCACGCCGCCCTTGCCGGACTGGGAGTTGACCCGGACCACGGCCTCGTAGGAGCGCCCGACGTCCTTGGGGTCGATCGGCAGGTAGGGCAGCTCCCAGACGACGGCGTTCTCGTCGCCGCCCGCGGCCGCCACCTTGGCCGCGCGCACCTCGAAGCCCTTCTTGATGGCGTCCTGGTGGGAGCCGGAGAAGGAGGTGTAGACGAGGTCGCCGCCGTAGGGGTGGCGGGGGTGGACGTCCATCTGCGTGCACGCCTCGACGGTGCGGCGCACGTCGTCGATGTCGGAGAAGTCGATCATCGGGTCGATGCCCTGGCTGAACAGGTTCAGCCCGAGGGTGACGAGGTCGACGTTGCCGGTGCGCTCGCCCTGCCCGAACAGGCAACCCTCGACGCGGTCGGCGCCCGCGAGCAGGCCGAGCTCGGCCGCCGCCACACCGGTGCCCCGGTCGTTGTGCGGGTGGAGCGACAGCGCGATGTGCTCGCGGCGGCTCAGGTTCCGGCTCATCCACTCGATCTGGTCGGCGTAGACGTTGGGCGTGGCACGCTCGACGGTGGCGGGCAGGTTGAGGATGATCTCGCGGCCGGCCTCCGGCTGCCAGACGTCCATCACCGCCTCGCAGACCTCGAGGGCGTAGTCGAGCTCGGTGTCGACGAAGATCTCCGGGGAGTACTGGTAGCCGAAGACGGTGTCGTCGCCCAGGACCTTCTCGGCGTAGGCCACGACCTCCCGCGTGCCGGAGGCCGCGAGCTCACGCGTGGCCTCCTTGTCGTTGCGGAAGACGACGTCGCGGAAGACCGGTGCGGTGGCGTTGTACAGGTGCACGTTGGCCCGGGGCAGCCCGACGAGCGAGTCGATCGTGCGGTGGATGAGCTCGGGGCGGGACTGCGTCAGGACCGAGACGGTGACGTCCTCGGGCACGGCGCCCGACTCGACCAGCGACCGGACGAAGTCGAAGTCCGTCTGGGAGGCCGCCGGGAAGCCGATCTCGATCTCCTTGTAGCCCATCCGGACCAGGAGGTCGAACATCTGCCGCTTGCGCTGGGGGTTCATGGGCTCGATGAGCGCCTGGTTGCCGTCGCGCAGGTCGGTGGAGAGCCACCGGGGCGCCCTGGTCGTGCGCTTCGTCGGCCAGGTGCGGTCCGGCAGGTCGACCGGGTTGGTCTCGACGAACGGCCGGTACTTCGCCACCGGCATCGCGGAGGGGCGCTGGGCGCGGATGTGGTGCTGGGTCTTCATCTGTCTTCCTCGTCGCTGTGCGTCATGGCCGGGCACGACGACCGCCGCGACGAGGAGCCGGCCTTAGTTGGCCTCGTCGCGGCACGGAAGGAGCAGCAGGTGCTGCCCGTGGTGAGCCATGCGCACGCAGCGACCCTAGCGCGCACGCGCGCCCGTCGTCACTTCCCGGCCCGGGCCGTCTCAGGATCTGGGGTCTCGCGCCCGCACCTCGTCCTCGCGAGGCCGGTCACGGTGCTCCGCGCAGCACGGTGCTCTCGATCTCGGGGTCGGTCTCGTCGGCCGCGACGGCGAGAACGGTGGCGCCGGCGCGGACCCGGGCTCCCGGCGGCACCTTCGTCTCCTCCCAGGCGGCCAGCCGCCGCTCGCCGTGCGCGGTGACGACGGTGGTGCCGTTGGTCGACGCCCGGTCGGTGACCCAGACGCCCGCGGGGGTCACGCGCACCGTCAGGTGGGTCTTGGACATCGTCGGGTCCTCGACGGCGAGCGTGCGGTCGATCCGCTCGCCGGCGCGCGCGGCCGGGGCCCGACCGACGAGGGTCGTGCCCGGCTCGAGGAGCCGCCCCCCGAGGCGGACCTGCACCACCTCCGAGCGGTGCGGGCGGGGCGCGACGGGCGCGGCCGGAAGGCGCGGGTCGGCGTCGGTCGGCGGTTCCGGGGTGGCCGGGCCGGCGTATGCCGCAGCTTCGGCGGGGACGGCTGGCGCCCGGTCGGTCTCGGCGCTGCCGTGGAGCTCGCGCAGGGCCGCGGCCTCCTGCGACGGTGCGGCCCGCCCGCTCAGCGCGGCGCGCACCCGCCGCCAGCCGCGCCAGCTGGTGGCCGCCGCGGTCCAGGAGACCCCGGCCCCGAGGACCGACGCGAGCAGCACCCCAAGGTCGGCCGTGGTCGAGTAGGGCGCGAGGACGTCGATCCCGTCGCGCACCACGTCGACCGTCCACACCACCGCCACCCCCGCGGCGACGACGGCGGCGACCAGACGAGGTGCCAGGCTCACGGCGGGATCGTCCGAGCCCCGGGCCGGCGGTGCCGTGGGGACGGACCCGGGCACGCGCCTGGCACCGTCCGCGCGGATCAGGAGCGGGAGCAGCGCCCACAGCGCCAGACCGCGGGAGAGTTTCGAGCCCACGACCGCAACTGCGATGCCGACGCCGACGCCCAGCACCAGCAGCAGACCTCCGACGACGGCGGCAGCCGTCCCGGTCAGCCCGAGGGCCGTCTCGTCACCCGCCCCTGCCCGCAGCACCGTCGCGCCGACGAGGCCCGCCAGCCAGGCCAGTGCCCCGGTGCCGAGCCGGCCGAGGTCGGTGTAGGCCGGGAGCAGCGTCCGCATCGCCACCTGACGACGGATCAGCATCGAGCCGTAGGTGGTCCAGTCCCGCCGGAAGTCGGCGGGGTCGAGGAAGTTCCTGGCCGGCGCGGGGACGAGGAGCATGAAGCCAGTCTGCCGTGTTTCGGCCGACTCGTCCCCGAAGTTCCGAGGGTGCCGACCGGCCCAGGACCACCGGTCGTTGCAGGAATGGCGGCGGGCACGGACGGTTGCGTCCGTGCCCGCGGGTGGCCGGGCGGTTCCCGGCCGGCGGTCAGATGCCCGCGGCCAGCTGCGAGTCCGTGTCGGCCAGCGCCTGCGCGGCGTTGACCAGGTACTGCGACAGGTCCTGCAGCCCCTCGATCGTCGACTGCGCCCCCGTGGTGAACTGCTGGTAGGACTCGTTGAACCGCACCGACGCCTGGTCGGTGACGAACCCCGACTCCACCAGGCCCTGGATCTGCGCCTGCAGCCGGTTCAGGTCCGCGATGATCTGGTCCTTCGCGGTGACCAGGTTGTTGGCCTCACGCTGCATCTCGTCGTAGGAGACGTTGATGTTCGACATCGTGCGTCATTCCCCCTCTTCGGTTCACGTCCCGCCGCCAGCCGACGAGATCCGCTGAGAACATTCCTACCGGTCCGAAACAGCCCGTGTCGCCCACTACCCATGGGGACAACTCCCCGCGGGTCCCGACCCCATGGGGACGACTCCCTGCCGACCCCGACCTCAAGGGGACAGCTCCCCGCACTGACGACAGCCGGCCGGGGCGGACGGTCCGCGTAGCTCCCCCTGCGTGCCACGTGGTCGGTCCGGCCCCGGCCGGCTGGTGCGTCTGGTGCTGACAGGTCTGATGCTGCGGGGACTCGGCGTCCCCACCCGCGGGTGGCCGGGCGGTCCCGGCCGGCGGTCAGATGCCCGCGGCCAGCTGCGAGTCCGTGTCGGCCAGCGCCTGCGCGGCGTTGACCAGGTACTGCGACAGGTCCTGCAGCCCCTCGATCGTCGACTGCGCACCCGTGGTGAACTGCTGGTAGGACTCGTTGAACCGCACCGACGCCTGGTCGGTGACGAACCCCGACTCCACCAGGCCCTGGATCTGCGCCTGCAGCCGGTTCAGGTCCGCGATGATCTGGTCCTTCGCGGTGACCAGGTTGTTGGCCTCACGCTGCATCTCGTCGTAGGAGACGTTGATGTTCGACATCGTGCGTCATTCCCCCTCTTCGGTTCACGTCCCGCCGCCAGCCGACGAGATCCGCTGAGAACATTCCTACCGGTCCGAAACAGCCCGTGTCGCCCACTACCCATGGGGACAACTCCCCGCGGGTCCCGACCCCATGGGGACAACTCCCCACCGGCCCCGAGGCGAGACGATCCCCGCGGGCCGGGAGACGAGACAGCTCACCCGCGAGCCTCCGGACCGCCGGGACGCGTCAGGTGAGCGCCGCGAAGAGCAGGGCCCCGACGATGATCGCCGTGCTCGTGGCGCACAGCAGCAGCCCGAGCCTGCCGACCCAGGACGCCGTGCCCCCGCGCCGCGCGGCACGGACCGCCGGGACCAGACCGACCGGGCCCAGCCCGAGGACGCCGAGCAGCAGGGCGGCGACGGCGGACCCGCCCGCCCCGACGCCGACGACGTCCCGTTCCTGGCTCGTCAGCTCGTCCCCGCGGCCGGACCGGGCCAGGGCGGCGAGCTCCTGGTAGGGCCGCTGCGGCGGGGCCGCAGGGTCGTCTCGCGTCATGATTCTCCTGTCGGGTCCGCGGCTCCGGCCGGGTCCGCCTCGAGCCAGAGGTTGTCGGCGAAGTCGTCCAGCTCCTCGATCATGCCCACGGCGTGGCCGGGGTCGAGCGTGGCGAGCGTGAGGAGCACGGTCGTCCCGCCCTCGAGGTCCCAGCGGTACGCGACCGTCACCAGCAGGTCGTCGGTGCCGGGGTGCGCCCGGCCCGCGGACACCGTGCGCGTCGCCGGTCCGAGGTGCGCCGCCTCGATGACGTCGGCCGCGGGCGCGAGCGGCGAGGCGGGTGCCTCGAGCTCCGCGAGTCCGGCCGTGGGACCGGTCAGCAGCCGGGCTTTGGCCATGCGGCTCAGGTCCTCGGGCAGGTAGACGTAGACGGCGCCGTCGTGACCGGCCTCGCTCTCCGCGAGGTCCTGCAGAAGGCGGGCGAGCACCTCGCGGCCGGCTTCGTCGGCGGGTCCGTAGTCGGCGGCGACGGCCCGGGCCCACGCGGCCGGGCCGTCCCCGCGGCG
The DNA here is from genome assembly GCF_023148685.1 of Georgenia sp. EYE_87. Taxonomy (GTDB): domain Bacteria; phylum Actinomycetota; class Actinomycetes; order Actinomycetales; family Actinomycetaceae; genus Georgenia. The sequence continues at coordinate 585,023 of NZ_JAHXNL010000001.1, forward strand.
GTCGGGGTAGTCGCCCGGCACGCGGACCCACACGGCCGGGTCGGGGCTGGCCACCAGGGACGCGCTCATCGGGCGTCCTCCTCCGACGCGGCCGCCTGCGCCCGCACGGGGACGTGCGCCGGCTCCAGGGCCTGGCGCTCCGGCACCTGCACCCGCTCCGGCTCCTGCCCCCGCCGCACCCAGCGGAAGGTGGTGAGCATCGCGTCGATCAGCTCGGTGACGGCGTCGGCAACCGCGGCACCTCCGTCGTCGGGGCCCTCGAGGATGCTGGCCGAGACGACGGCGTACCGCGCCCCGGCCCCGGCCTCCGCGAGGTAGTAGGTGAGCTGCCGGCGTGCCGGGGCGCCCTCCTCGCCGACGCCGACCGCTCCGCTCCCGGCGAGGTGCTCGAGCGTCCGCACGGCGGGGGCGCCGCCGATCTCGACGACCTCCGCCCCCGGCCGGCGGGCGACCACGGCGAGGAGGACGTCGGCGGGGTCCTCCGCGGGCTCGAGGCGGGGCAGGCTCACGATGGCGGAGGCGGGCACCGTCACCCCGTGCACGCGCTCGACCGGCAGGTAGAGCTCGACGCCGCTCTGCGCGGCGGCCGCGCGGACCTGGCGGGTGATCGCCGTCTGCAGCTGCCGGCGCAGGCCCGCCACCCGGGGGTCCTCGATCCCGGCGAAGGTGCGGTCCAGCACCGCGGTGACGGCCTGGCGGGACCCCTTCCCGACGGGGATGCGTACCCAGCCCGGCGGGACGACGATCGAGAACCCCGTGGTGTGCCCGCTCATCGCGGCTCCCCCGGCGGTCGTGCCATGAGCCGGGCCGCCCGCGACTGCCCGGCTCCACTGTCCGGCGACGGGACCCCGCGGCCCGCCCGCACCGCGGCGACCAGTACCGCGGCGAGAGCCAGCGCGAGCCAGAGCCAGAAGACGCCGAAGGAGACGCCGTAGTACTGGCTGTCCAGGAACCTGTGCGGGCCGGCCGTCCAGCCGGCGATGCCCCGGATCGTGCCCGCGATCACCAGGGACCCCCAGAAGAGCAGGTGGGTCGGGATGCGCCCGGGGTCGAACGGCGTCCGTCCGCCGGTGCGGATCGACCCGACCGCGAGGACGACTCCCCAGGCGCCGAGCAGGTACACCACGGGCACGTGGCCCCAGGAGAGGGCCGCGGCGACGGCGGAGTAGAACCGCTCCCCGAAGGTGCCGTGGGCCGGGTCGGAGAGGGCGGCCTCGAGCCCGCCGGTGTAGTGGCGCGGCGCGTAGAGGTACAGGCCCGTCCAGGCGAACAGGGCCAGGTGGACGAGCCCCACGAGCTGGAACTGCCGCAGCGGGGTCGGGCGAGCCCGGGCGGTGACGGAGTTGCCGGTCACTTCAGGACGCCGCCGACGTCGTGCTGCAGGCGCTGGTCCGGCAGGTACGGGTCGATGAGGTTCCCGCCCCAGGTGGCGGCGCCGTCCTTGAGGGGTGTCGCGGCGTAGAGGGCCAGCGCCCCCTCGAAGTTCCGGTAGTTCCCGGTGATCTGGTCGATGACCATGATCTCCCGGGCGGCGCGGCCGCCACCGCTCCCCTGGACGGCCATCTGCTGGTAGTAACTCATCTGGTAGGCGTCCGAGCCGCCGCCCGAGCGCAGCACGTTGCTCCACCCGTTGTCCGCCACGTTCTGCCGTGCCGAGGCGAACCACGACCCGGGCTCCCGCAGTGCGACCCGCTGGTCCGGCGTCGTCATCCGCAGGTACTCCGCCCGCTGCGCCTCGGCTCCTCGCCGGGCCCGGCGGGACCGCGCACGGTTGCCCGCGCGGCCGCCGCGCGGGACGCCGGCGGGCCGTGGCGGCGCCAGCACGTTGCCACGGTTGCGGGCGACCTGGGCGGCGCGGGCGGCCCGCGCGCCCCTGAACGCCAGGGCACCGATCCTGCCGATCCCGAGGGTGGCGAGCCCGACGGCGTCCATGAAGAAGTCGCCCCAGTCCTTGTTCCCGTTCTCGGCCAGGGCGAAGTTGATCCCCGCCGCCCCGAGGCCGACGACGAGGCCGATGGTGAAGAGGTTGACGCCGGGGATGAAGAGGGACACCACGGCCAGGACCGCGGCGACGACGCCCAGGACCGTGCCGACCGTGTCGAGGAACTCGGCGTTCTTGTTGAGGAACTGACGCCAGCCGGGGTCGTCCAGGTCGTTGATCTTCAGAGCGTTGTCGATCAGGCCCATCGCGGTCTCGGCCGCCCCGTCGCGGTGTCCGGTCGCCCTCGACAGCGTGGCGAAGGCGTCGTCGAGCGTCCCCTGCGCCGTCGCCTGCCGGGACCAGGCGGCCTGGAGTTCGCCGTCGACCCGGGCCTGCGCCGCCTCGTCCGGCGCGGCCTGGCGCTGGTGGAGCAGGTCGGAGACCTCGGTGTCGGCGGCGTTCAGGTCCTGCCGCGCCCGCGAGGCGGCCTCGAGCGCCTCGACCGACCACTGCTGGGCGGTCCTGAGCGGCTCGACGTACCCCGCCAGCGCCGTGGCCGTGCCGGCGTAGCGGTCCTCGGCCAGCTCGATCTCGGCGGCCACCTCGAGGGCACGCTGCCGGAACTTTTCGACGGCCTCGCTGCGCATGCCGTCGTCGGCGCCCAGGGCGCGGAGGTTCTCGGCGGCCTCCCTGATGGTGGTGGCCACCCGAGACATTGCCTCGGCCCCCGCGGACACCTCGTCCGGGTCACCCGGGACCGGGTCCTCCCACTGCTGGAGGGGCGACCAGTCGGTGGGGCGGCTCATCGCGCTCCTCCGGCGTGCTCGGGGTCGGCGGAGACGGCCCTGGCGAGCTCGCTGTCCCACTCCTCGAAGGCGATGCCGACGTTCTCGGACACCTCACCGAGGCTGCCGATCGTCTCGAGCATCTCCTGGCGGCGGCTCTGCCAGCTGTCGGCGAAGTCGCGGACCCGGCCGGCCAGCCCGGCGTGGCCCACGTGACCTGCCAGGGAGGCGGCGTCGTCCTTGGCGCCCTGCAGCGACTCGACGACATCTCTGAGCCGGGCGCCGGCGTTCCTGAGCACCTCGGTGTCCACCTTGAAGTCGCTCTCGCCCATCAGACCCCCCGTACGTGCGCCATGTGGTTCCTGCCTAGATTTGTACCTCACCCGTCGGCCGCGCTGCATGCACCCGGCATGGGGACAACTCCCCTGCCGCGCGCCCACGGCCTGTCGCTCACCCGAGCAGCGGCAGCTGCACCTTCCGCACCTTGCCCTTGGCCACGTACATGCCGCGCCCGGGCGGGAACTCCTTGCGCTGCACCCGCGGGAAGGAGGTGCGGAACAGCGAGTCCCCCTCGACCGACTCCGGCTGCAGCGCGAGCCCGCGGCGGCCGTTGCGGACCTCCGCCAGCAGCGGCCAGGACGATCCCCAGGTGGACGTCTCGCCGTCCGCGATCACCAGGTGCTCGTTGCGCTTCACGTGCTGGATGAGCTCGGTGACCGGCTTCTCCGCGGGGCTGGACAGGAAGTCCGAGAGGTTCTCGATCACGAGGACGACGCCGGGCTGCCCGCGGTCCGGCGGCGCGGCGAGCAGCGGGAGGACCTCCTTGGCGAGGTCGGCGACGTCGGCCGCGCCGGTGGCGGTGCGCTCCCAGAGGTCCTGGCCGGCCAGGACCGAGCGCCGCGCCCCCAGGTAGACGAACCGGGTGGCCGGTTCCGCCTCGGCCAGCGCGTGGGTGAGCCAGCGCAGGGCGTTGGTCCGGCCGGACTCCGCCGGGCCCGCGAGCAGGAACGTCCCGACGGGTTCGAACCCGATCGGGGCCAGCGTGTCGTCCGCGACGCCGAGCACCGGCAGGCCGCCGACGTGGACCGGCATCTCCTCCGAGGGCACCACCTCGGGCAGGCGGCGCACGCGCGGCGCCTCCTGGGTGCCCGTCCGGCGCAGGGTGCCGGCGAGCTTCTCGATCGCCCGGACCTGCTCGGCCAGGTTCGGCGTCCCGCCGAGGACCGCGATCTGCATCTCCAGGCCGGAGGGGGTGATCGCCCGCCCGGGCGCGGACCCGGCGTCGAGGACGTCCTTGGGTGCGCCGAGCTGCTGGTAGGCGTTCTCGTCCGCCATGCGCATGATCACGCGCCGCGGCAGGGACCCGGTCACGGAGGTCGGGACGGCGCCGGGGCGGTCGGCCGTGACGGCGACGTGCACGCCCGCGGAGCGGCCGTCGACGAGCAGCTGGAGGAACAGCTGGTACCAGGGCGCCCGGCCGATCACCGTCTCCCACTCGGCGCGGAACGCGGCGTACCCGTCCACGAGCAGCAGGACCCGCGGCTCGTCGGCCAGGCCGGTGATGTCGCGGTACTCCTCGATGCTGCCGGCGCGAGCGCCGGCGTAGCGCACGGAGCGCTCCTCGACGAGGTCGCGCATCGTGCCGAGCAGGCGCTGGACACGCTCGGCGTCGTCCCCGTCGATGATCGCGCCCACGTGCGGGAGCACCTCGAGCGGCGCGAGGCCGCCGGAGGAGAAGTCGAGCCCGTAGACGTGGACCGGTCCCCCCTTCGGGGTGATCCCGGCGCCGACGGCGAGGGTACGCAGCGCCGTCGACTTGCCGGCGCCGCCGGCGCCGTAGAAGACGATGTTGCCGTCGGTGTCGGGCCGGTAGTACGTGGTGGCCTGTCGCTGGTGCGCCGGGTCGTCGACCACGCCGAGGACGAGCGCCGAGTCGGTGCGCGGCCGCAGGGCCGAGAGGTCCTGTACCTCGGCGAGCGTGGGCAACCAGGGCTTGCGGGGCGCCGGTACCCCCGCCGCGTCGGCGGCCGCCCGCACCGAGGCGACGATGCGCGCGATGTCCGTGGGCCCCTCCTCGCGGCGGTCGGCCGCGCGCTCCTCCTCGGGCCGCTCCGGCCTCTCCCACCGGACCCCGGCGCCCATGGCGAGGGTCTCGACGTCGACCTGCGCCTTCGGTGCGGCGTCGGTGGTGCGCCCGCCGGCGTACCCGGCCTGGAACAGCGTGATCCGGCCGGGGCCGGTGCGCGCGGCGCCGCGGCCTGGGGTGCCCGGGTCGAAGTGGGCCGCCATCGGCAGGCCGAGGACGTCGGAGGAGTCGTTCTCGTCGGCCATCCGCAACGCCACGCGCAGGTTGGTGTTCGCCCGGAGGTTGTCCTTGATGACCCCGGCGGGGCGCTGCGTGGCGAGGACGAGGTGCAGACCGAGGGACCGGCCGCGCTGGGCGACGTCGACGACGCCGTCGACGAACTCCGGGACCTCGGTGGCCAGGGCCGCGAACTCGTCGACGATGATGATCAGGCTCGGCGGCGCCTCCGGGTCGCCGGTGCGCTCGAGCGTGACGAGGTCCTTCGCGCCCTTGCGGTTCAGCAGGTGCTCGCGGTGGTGCAGCTCGGCGCGCAGGGAGGTCAGCGCGCGGCGCACGAGGTGCGGCGAGAGGTCGGTGACCAGCCCCACCGTGTGCGGGAGCTTGACGCAGTCCGCGAAGGCGGAGCCGCCCTTGTAGTCGACGAACAGGAACGTGACCCGGTCGGGGCTGTGGGCCGTGGCCATGCCGAGGACCCAGGACTGCAGGAACTCCGACTTGCCCGCGCCGGTCGTCCCCCCGACCAGGGCGTGGGGGCCCTGCGTCCGCAGGTCGAGGGTGAACGCCTCGGTGGCGCCCTGGCCGATGAGGGCGCGCAGGTTGGCGTCGTGTCGGCGCCGCTGGGGCGGGCGCCCGTCGCGCGGCGTGAGGGAGCCGTTCTCCTGCCAGCGCTCGAGGATGCCCTGCGCCCCCTGGGCCACCTCGGGGCCGACAAGCGCGAGGTAGGAGACCCGCCCGGGCAGGTCGGAGGCGTCGTCGACCGGTGCGCCGGCGTCGGTGACGGCGGCGAGGTGGGTGGCCAGGGCCGCGACGTGCGCCGAGGACAGGGTCTCGCAGGTCATGGGCGTCACCGCGGTGCCGGACCGGACGTAGCCGGCGGCGCCGGCGTCGGTGCTGGAGGTGACCGCGACGAAGGTGCGGCAGACGGCGGGCAGGCGCTCCACGGCGCCCGCGCACCAGATCACGTGCACGCCCGCCGCGGGCCCCTCCTCGGCGAGCCGGACCAGGCGGCCGCGCTCGACGGGCGCGTCGTCCTCCACCAGCAGCACCACGACGGGCAGGTGCAGGCTCTCGCGGGAGCCGCGGGCGGCGAGCCGGTCGTCGACCAGCCCCTCGAGCCGGGAGACCAGCTGCAGGACGCCCGCCTGGTGCGAGCCGATGTGCGGCCCGTCGAGGGGCGAGTGGACGGAGCCGACGTGCGGCAGCCACTTCGTCCAGTCCCACCGGGCGGCGCTGGCGGCCGAGGTGGCGACGGTGAGGACCAGCTCGGCGGGCGAGTGCATCGCGACCAGCTGGCCGACGACGGCGCGGGCGACGTCGTCGAGCACCTGCCGGGGCCCGGCGAGACCGACCGCCCCGCACTCGCGCAGGTCCGCGGTGACCGGGACGCCGTCGACCATGAGCATGTCTTGCCGGAGGGCGGTGACCTGGTCCCAGAACTCGTCGAGGGTGTTGCCGCGGTTCGGGACCTTCACCTCGGTGCGTGAGGGCACGGTGCCGACACCGAGGCGGAGCGTGAGGAAGGCGTCGTGCTCCGGGCGCCGGGTCCACAGCAGCGGCTCGAGCGACATCACGGCGCGGTGCAGCTCCCCGGCCGAGGGGTGCTCGGCCAGGCGCACCGTGCGCTCGGTGGTCCGCCGCTCCTCCAGGTCCGCACGCACCGAGGCGACGGTCCGCTCGAACTGCTCGACCTCGGCCCGGAAGTTGCGCCGGTTGGTGATGCGCTGGTCGACGTAGGTGCCGATGACCATCAGCGGCATCATCGCCATGAAGGCCAGCATCAGGGGGTCCCGCCCCATCACCAGGAAGATCGGCACCATGACGAGCGGGACGAGCAGGATGACGATCGGGAACTTCGCGGGCTTCTCCGGGGCGGGCGGCTTCGGTGCCTCGACCTCCTCGCCGGCGAACACCGGCGCCAGGCGCGGGGACCGGTTGAACTCCACGACGGCGGCGTCGGGCCGGGCGTGCCGGGAGGCGGCGATGCGCTCGACGCGGATGGTGGTGTCGCCCAGGCTCACCGTGTCCTGCGGGAGCAGCACGGCGCGCTGCACCTGACCGTCACCCATCAGCAGGCCGTTGGCCGAGCGCAGGTCGGCGATCTCGATGACGTCCGTGACGGAGAGACGCGCGTGCTCCTTGGAGACGGTCGCGTCGGCCAGGCGCACGTCGCACCCCTTGCCCCGCCCGATGATGGTGGTGCCCTCGGGCACGTCGACCACCCGTCCGGTCTCGGGGCCCTCCACCACGGTGATGCGGGCGACCGGCGGGGCCTGGGGGTCGCGGCGTTCGAACCCCTGCGTCGCCCGGGCCAGCGACACGACCGTCCCGGGCCGGACCGCCTGGGCGGCGGGGGCGTCGGGGTCGAGCAGACGGGTGTGCTCGGGCGCGCCGTCGCGGGCGTGGCGGCGCAGGGTGAGGGTGGCGAGCTCCGGCTCGCCGAGGGACGGCGGGACCGGGTCCGTCTCGTGCAGGTTCCGGGCGACGTCGGCGACCGTGGCGGTGCCGTCCACGGTCACCGCCAGGTCGACCGGCTCGGCGCTGGTGCGCAGGAGGGTCAGCTTGATCCGCATGCTCAGTCCTTCCGGCGCGGCGCGGTGCCGGCGCTGTCCGTGGTTCGTGCGCCCGCCGTCGTCCGCGGGTCGCGGCGCCGGGTCCGGCGGAGTGACCGGGTCGAGACGCGGGAACGCCACCAGCGCCGGCGCCCGACGGCGGTGCGGAGCCGCACGAGCGTGGCCTCCACCTCGCCCCAGTAGGTGGTGACGTGGTCCTCGCCCGGCTCGGCCGGGCCGAACGTGCCGGCGTCGGCGCGGCGCGCCAGGTCCGCAGCCCGCGCGGCGGAGGCGTCGACCGGGGCGGTCCGGCGCTGACGCCGGGTGGCCTCGCCCGGTGCGGCCAGCGCGGCGACCATCTCGCCCGCGGCCTGGGAGCGGGTGGCGGTCCGCGAGACCTCCACGCCGAGGTCGGTGGCGGCGTCGACGATCTCGGCCCAGCCGCCGGCCACCCGCGTCGAGGGGGGGCCGAGGGTGCGCCGGCGCCGGCGACGGCGCAGCTTGACCGCGAGGATCACCAGCAGCGGCGCCAGGACTATGAGCAGCACCCCGGCGGCGGCCGCGGCGACGAGCAGCGCCACCGGGAGGGCCGCGTCCTCCTTCTCCTCCTCGTCCTCGATCTCCACGTCCTGCCGGTCCGACGGCGGGGCGTCCGGGGGCTCCTGCGCCGGCGGGGGCGGCTGGAGCACCTGCGGCTGCGGCCGGTTCTGCGGCAGCGGCGACTCCTCCTGCCAGATCCGGTCCTCGTCCGGCGTCGGGTAGAACGGCACCCAGCCGTGACCCTCGAAGGGCACCTCGACCCACGCCGTGACGTCGTCGCCGGTGAGCTCCACCGGCCCGTCGGCGCCCGCCGGGGCCTCGAAACCCATGACCACACGCGCCGGCACGGACATCGACCGGAGGATCAGCCCCATCGCGGCGGCGTACTGCTCCTCGTCGCCCACCATGGGGTCCTCGCCGCCCAGCAGGGAGTCCAGGCGGGCCGCGCCGTGCCCGGGCAGGGACGGCGTCTCCCCCTCCAGCCCGTGCGAGAAGTACCCCGCCTGCAGCCCCTGCTCGACCGCCTGGATGCGCGCGATGCTGGTCGAGGCGTCCGCCGTCAGCGCGGCCGCCACCGTGGTGACGACGTCGGGGACCGTCACCTCGGGGAGGGGGACGTCGGCGAGCGGGGCGCCCGCGAGCTCAGTGTTGGTCGGCCGCACCGGCACCGCGGCGAGCACCTCGTAGGTGTCCCCGGGGGCGAGCCCCGCGGTGGTCAGCCCGGTCCCGGTGGACCGGTTGAAGAAGAAGGAGCGGGAGAGGTCCTCGGCCCCGGCGCCGGTGAAGTCCACGTCGTACGGCGTGCCGAGCACGGGCACCCACACGCCCGCGTACTCCCCCACCGTGACGCTGACCTCGTGGAGGCCGTCGGCGAGCTCCGGCTCGATGCGCTCGCCGATGCGCAGGTACTCCCCGGACCCCGACTGCGCCGGCTCGGCCACGGCCCACGCGGTGCCGTCGTAGGCGTCCAGGGTGGCCACGCGCACCTGGGCCCCGGCGGGGAGGCCGTCGACGGTGAGGACGGGCTCCTCGCGGTGGTTCTTGACGTACTCGCGGAAGCCCGCGAGGGGGCTCGGGTAGTCGTGGAGGTCGGGCGGCGGCTCGATGCGCTCACGCAGCACCAGCCGGTCGGAAGGCGGGGCCAGCATCCCGGCGGCCCCGCCGACGACGGCGCCGACGGCGACCAGGGCGGCGACGCCCGGCACGCGCCCTGCGTGCATCCGGCCGGTGCGCCAGCTCGCCCAGACCAGCCCGACGGCGGCCAGGACGAGGCCGAGCGGCACCGACGTCGTGACGTCCGCCGTGCCCAGCAGGATGGCGACGACGAGCACGAGGGCGGGCGGGACGAGCGCCCACACCGGGCGGCGCGTGCGCGCGGCGACCGTCACGGACACGCAGGTCGCGACGAGCGCGAGGAGGTAGGGGGCGGTGAGCAGGTTCCCGCCCGCGCCCAGCGGCGGCAGGACGGTGACGACGTCCTTCCACGACGTCACCACGCCCCGCCCCACGGCGCCGATCGTCTCCGGCGTCGGGACCACCCCGCCCAGCGCCGTGGTCGGCGCCCCGAGGGCGGAGAAGAGGACGAGGACGGCGGCGAGGGCCGCCAGCACCGGCAGCACGCCCCAGCGCAGGGCGGCCCCGACGACGGCGACCGCGGCCCCCAGCAGCACCCCGCCGAGCACGGCGGCGACCAGCCGGGCGGTGCCGAACACCGGCAGGAACGGCACGAGCGCGGCCAGGACGAGGAAGGAGATGACGGCGACGTCGACCCCGCGGCGCGCCAGCACCTGACGGACGGCGGGGATCATCGCATCGCCTTCCGCAGCGTGCGCGGCAGCTCGTCGAGAGCCCGGACGGTCACGACGGTGACCACGCCGACCGTGGACAGCCCGGACTCGGCGTCCCGGTCGACCCGCACCGCCAGGGCGCGCACGCCGACCGGCAGGACGGCGCCGGCCGCGCGCAGGTCCCGCGGCGAGACGGTGGAGCCGCAGACGAGGATCGCCATGGAGGCGTGCTCGACGTCCCGGGCGACCGCGCGGGCCATGGTGACCACGCCGGAGGGCCCGGTGCCGGTCTCCAGCCGGGTCAGGTTGTCGAGCAGCTGGCGGCGCGAGAGCGCGGGCAGGACCTCGTGGCTGGTGAGGACGGTGAGGTCCTTCTCCTCCGCGAGGGCCTGCAGGCCGAGCGACCCGGCGCTCGAGACCGCGATCTCGAGCTCCTCGTCGTCGTAGTAGTCGGCCGCGTTGCGGCTCAGCGCCACGACGACGTGCGAGCGCCGGGTCTCCTCGAACTGGCGGACCATGAGCTTCCCGGTGCGCGCGGAGGAGCGCCAGTGCACGTGGCGGCGGTCGTCGCCGGGGATGTACTCGCGCAGCGCGTGGAAGGCGAGGTCGGAGCTGGTGATGTCCCGGGTGGTCGCGCCCTCGAGGTCGTGGAGGAACCCGGCGGCGGTGGAGGCCAGGCGCACGGTGCGGGGGTGGACGTAGAGCTCCGCCACGTCCGTCCAGGTCATGGAGCGGCGGACGAGGCCGAGCGGGTCGCCGCGCACCGAGCGGACCGGCCCCACGGCGATGACCGCGCGCCGGGCGGTGGGGATGGCGAAGAGCTCCTCGTGCTCCCCGCCGCGCGGGAGCCCGGGCAGGGCGAACGCGACCTCGGCCTGCCCCACCGGCATCTCGATGCGGGCGGGCAGCACGTGGTGCGCGGAGGTGTTGCGGACGACCACCCCGGCCATGGCCCGCTCCCCCACCACCACGCGGGACTCCGAGAGGCGCAGGATGACGGCGTACGGCTGGCGGCCGAGGGTGAAGGCGAGCGCGGCCAGGAAGACGGTGACGAGCACGACGCCGACGACGAACAGCTCCACCCAGCCGAGGCCGCGGCCCGCCACCCAGGCGACGACGCCGGCCACGAGGGCCGCCCAGCCGATCGCCCCGACCCAGCGGAGCACGCGGGCGGTGGCCAGCCGCTGGGCGCGGGTGCGCTCCAGCGCCCCCTGGACCCCGGGAATGGTGCTCAGTCGCTGGGTGAGGGAGGTGCGTGCGGTGGTGCCGGCCGTCCGGGCGGTGGTCGAGCTGCCCGCCGTCCGTGCGCTGCGCTCGGTGCTCACTGCCGGGGTGCCTGCTCCTGCGCCTGGGCGCGCACGGCCGGGGGCACGACGTCGGAGAGGACGGCGGCGAGGGCGTCGGCGGCGGTGGCGCCCTCGAACTCCGCCTCCGCCTCGAGCACCAGGCGGTGGGCCAGGACGGGCTCGGCGAGATCCTTGACGTCGTCGGGCACCACGTAGTTGCGCCCGTGGGCGGCGGCCCACGTCTTCGCCGCGCGCACCAGCGCGAGCGCGCCGCGGACCGAGACGCCGACGACGACGCCGGGGGCGCGCCGGGTCTCCTCGACGATCCGCGAGACGTACTCGAGCACCGCCGGGTCGACGTGCACCGTGTCGGCCAGCCCCACCATGTCGGAGACGGCCTGGCCGGTGATGACCGGCTCGAGGGCACCGGCGCGGTCACGCTGGGCGGCGCCGTGCAGGATCTGCACGGTGGCCGAGTGGTCCGGGTAGCCGACGGAGGTCTTCATCAGGAAGCGGTCGAGCTGCGCCTCGGGCAGGCGGTAGGTGCCGGCCTGCTCTATGGGGTTCTGCGTGGCGAGGACGATGAACGGCCGGCCGACGTCGTAGGGCACGCCGTCGACGGTGACCCGGCCCTCCTCCATGACCTCCAGCAGGGCGGACTGCGTCTTGGGCGAGGCGCGGTTGATCTCGTCGGCCAGCACGACGCTGGCGAAGATCGGGCCGTGGTGGAACTCGAAGGTCTGCGTCTTCGGGTCGAAGATCGACACGCCCGTCACGTCCGAGGGCAGCAGGTCCGGGGTGAACTGGATGCGGCTGCTCCTCGCCTGCAGGGTCTGCCCGAGCGCCCGGGCGAGCTGCGTCTTGCCGGTGCCCGGGTAGTCCTCGAGCAGCAGGTGCCCGCCGGAGAGCAGGGTGGTGACCACCAGGCGCACCACGTTCTGCTTGCCGATCACTGCCCGGGAGACGTTCTCCACGATGCGGTCGAACGTCCCGGCGAACCAGGTGGCCTGCTCCAGGGTCATCACGGGGGCGGAGGTGCTGGTGGCGGTCACAGGGGGTCCTTCGGGGGTGGTGGGGGCGGGGTCGTTCGGGTGGGGAGGGCGGCTCGGCTACCAGGTGAACGGATCACTGGTGAGGTTGTGACCGTTGCCCTTGACGATGACCCGCGTCTGGTAGCCGGGGTGACCGTAGTACATGGTGGTCTCCACCGTTCCGCTGCCGTTCGGGAAGTTGTAGGCACGGCCGTTGCTGGTGGCGCCTTCCATGTTCCGCCAGCCGCCGTCGTTGACCTGGAACGTCACGCTGTAGCTGCCGGCGGGGAGCAGGTCGGAGTAGGACACAGCGACGAAACGGCACGCGGAGGCGGCACAGCCTGGCTGGCCCTGGGCGCTGGAGCCCTTGGCGACGCGGACCACGGGATCCGGCGGTGGCGGCGGCTTCTGAGCCGTCCGTTCCTGGGCGGAGGCGGTCCTCGGCTGTGTGTCGACATCCCGCTGGACACGGAACTCCGCCTTGTACACCGTGTCCCAGGATCCGCCACGGGCCGTGGAGCCGGAAGCGCCGACGTTCTGCCAGCCGGTCCAGCCACCGCCGTCGTTGAAGCGGATCTGCGTGGTCGTGATCGGCCGGCCGTTGTCGTTCGGGCTGGACCAGCGGAAGGTGATCTCCCGATCGGCGGTGCGGTTGGCGCTCAGCGTCGGGCCGGCCAGCGGTCCGTACGGGACGGCGGCGTTCGAGGTGCCGGAGGTCTCGCCGGCGTAGGAGTTCATCGCCCGGACCCGGAACTGGTAGCTCTGGCCGTCGTTGAGGCCGCGGACGGTCCGGTCGGCGCGCAGGGTCTGCCAGCCGCCGCCGTTGACGGAGACCTGGTACCCGGTGATCGGGTCGCCGTTGGGCTGAGCGTTCGTGAACTCGAGCTGGACGACGCCGTCGGAGCCCGTCGCGGTGGCCGTGGGCGTGCCCGGCGCCGAGGGCCGGGCGAACGAGCGCACCGGCTGGGACCGGGCGGAGGTCTCCGACCAGCCGGCCTTGTTCTCGGCCCGGACGCTCACGGTGTAGTCGGACCCGGCGGGAGCGTCCTCCTGGAACGACGTGCTCGCCGTCACGAAGTCACGGAACAGGCCGCCGTCCCGGAAGATCTGGACCTGGTACTGCGAGACCGCGGCGCCGTTGGCGTACGGGGCCTCCCAGACCGCGGTGACCTGCTGGGCGACCGGGTCGTCGACGCGCTGGACGCGCGGGGCGGCGGGGGCGTCGGGGACGCCAGCGGGCACCTCCCCGGCGGACCAGCCGGACCACTCGGAGGGGTCGGGCGCCTGGTTCCGCGCCCGGACCTGGACCCGGTACTCCTGGCCGTTGGTCAGGCCGGACCAGGTGTGGCTCGTGCCGGTGACGTTGATCTGACCACTGCCGACGGCCGGGGAGATCATGAGGTCGTAGGACTCCACGGGCGAGCCGGAGGTCGGCGGCGCGGCCCACTCGATGGCCAGCTCGCCGTCGCCGAAGGTCAGCACCGGCGGCGCCGGGCGCTCGGGCCTGACGTCGGGGCGGGCGACGGCGGAGGCCCCGGAGGGCTCGGAGTCGCCGACGGCGTTGGTCGCCGTGACCGTGAAGGTGTACTCGACGTTGTTGGTCAGGCCCGAGATCGTGCAGGTCGTGGTGGCGCACTGCGAGGTCGACCCCGACGTCTCCACCGTGTAGCCGGTGATGGGCGAGCCGTTGTTGGCCGGCGCCGTCCAGGAGAGCACGACCGTCCTGTCGCGCACGTCCTCCACCCGCGGCGGGGTGGGTCGCTCGGGCGCCCCGATGACGTTCATCGTCAGGCGCCCCTCGACGTGACGCCGGGCGTCGCCGGTGGCGTCCTCGACGACGAACAGCACGACGACCCGTCCGACGAAGTCGGCGTCCGGGGTCACGGAGACCTGGCCGGCGGAGAAGCCGACGTCGGCGCTCCCGGACTCGACGTAGGCGTCGACGACGGTCAGCGGCTCGCCCGGGAACGGGTTGTACGCGCCGACCAGCACGTCGACGGCCTGCGTCTCGCCCTGGTCGACGGTGCCCAGGTCGCGGTCCTGGACCCCGGCCGGGGGCCGGGTGGAGGGCACGACGGTCGCCGTGACGGTGCCGGTGACCGGCTCGTTGACCGGGTCGGCGACCGCGACGACGATCTCGTGCTCGGTGCCCGCGGGGGTGTCGGCGGGCGCGGAGACGGACAGGATCGTGCCGTCGATGCTCGCCTCCACCCCGGACCCGGCCTCGACCACGCGGTAGTCCAGCTGGTTGAAGTCGGCGGTGTCCGGGTCCTGCACGAGGTTGCGCAGGTTGAGCGTCACCGGCTGCTCGGCGGGCGAGACCTCCACGGAACCGCCGGCGAAGGCCGGCGGGGTGTTGCCGCCGTCGGGCAGGACCGTGATCGGCAGCGTCAGGACCGACCGCAGGCCGTCCTCGGCGCTCGCACCGTCGGTCACCTCGAAGGTGATCGCCGCCGGGCCGGCGTAGCCGGGCGCCGAGGTGTAGCTCAGCGTGGTGGCGTCGAGCACCGGCGAGGCCCCGTCGGAGTTCGTCGCGGTCACGGACGCCCCGTCGGTCAGCCGCACGTCCTTGCCGCTCGGGGAGACGACGTAGTCGGCGACCGGGATGTCGACGGTCTGGCCCGTGAGGACCTCGATGGGCTCGGCGTCGGTGCGCAGCACCGGGCCGGTGTCCTCGACGCCGGGGATGTCGACGAACGCGAACCCGACGTTCCCGTCCACGTCCTGGACCTGGTAGGTGATGACCTGCCGGTCCGGCAGGACCGGCGCCTGGACCTGGTTCTCGACGACGCTCACGCCCTCGGGGGCGTCGGGGACGGAGACCCGCAGCGCCTCGGCGGTGCCGTCCGGGTCCTCGTCGTTCTCCAGGACCGGCACGGTGACGGAGTCGTGATCGATGATGTCGGCGGCCTGCACGAGGTCGTCGCGGGCCAGCGGCGGCAGCAGCGGGGCGTCCGGGGACACCTTGACCTCGAGGAGGCCGGTGTCCTGGCCGCCGCGGTTGTCCGTGGCGCGGTAGGCCACGGTGAAGACCGTCGGCTCCCCCGGGCTCAGGATCCTCAGCATGCCGTTCTCGACCGTGATGTCGACCCCCTCGACCGGGTCGAACGGCACCCCCAGCTCGCCGGTGGGCAGGTAGAGGGGGTCGCCGTCGGGGTCGGTGTCGTTCGCCAGGACGTCGACGGAGATCTCGCGGCCGGGCCGGACCTCGACGGCGTCGTCCTGGGCGTCGGGGGCGCGGTTGGACTGCGGGGGCGGTACGACACCGATCCGCACGGAGGCGCTGGCCACCATGCCGAGCCGGTCGCGCACCGTGTACGTGAACTGGTCGGTGCCGTCGAGGTGGCCGTACGCCTCGTAGTCGAGGTACCCGGGGCCGACCTCGACGATCCGGCCGAGCTGCGGCGACTCACCGGCGCCGAGGAGCTGGACGGAGTCGCCGTCGGGGTCGATGCCGAACAGGGGCACCTGGATGCGGATGCGCTCGCCGCTGAAGGCGCGGGTCTGGATCGGGTGCGGCAGCGGGGCGGAGTTGCGCTCGGCGTCCGCCTGGACGTGCACGGTCACCTGCGCGGAGGCCTCGTTGCCGGCGGAGTCGACCACGCGGTACACGGCGTTGACGGTCTGCGGCTGGGCGGGGGCGCGGAAACGCACGGTCTCGCCCGAGACGAAGAAGTGCCCCTTGGACGCGTCGGGCGCCTCGGCGAGCTCCGGGGCGAGCTCGAACTCCAGGCCCGCGGGGTGGGAGTCGTTCTGGAGCACGGGGATCGTCACGAAGTCCCCGGCGCGCACGGTGGCGGTGTCGGCCTCGGCGACCGGCGGCTGCAGCGCGGAGTCGGTCCCGACGGGCATGACGACGACCTCTCCCTCGGCGGAGGAGTCGCCGTTGGAGACGGTGTAGCCGAAGCGCAGCGGTTCGGTCGGCACCTGACGGGCGCTGATCTTGAGGATGCGGTGCTCGAGCACGGAGACGACGAGCCCGGACTCCGGCGGCACGGTGACCTGCTGGACCGCGAGGAGCCGGCCGGAGGGGTCCTCGTCGTTGGCGAGGACGTCGACGAGCACGGCGCCGCCGGCCGGCAGCAGGGCGGTGTCCTGCACGGCCACGGGTGCGCCGTCGGCGGGGTCGGTGACCTCGACGCGCACGAGACCCGTGGCGTCCTTGCCGGAGTCGTCCACGACGACGTAGGTCAGGTAGTAGGAGCCGGCGGTCTCGGCGGTGAAGCGGAACGACCCGGCGTCGTAGTCGGGCACGACCGTGGCGTCGGCCTGGGTACGCACGTCCGCCAGGCGCAGGGGTTCGCCGTCGGGGTCGGTGTCGTTGACGATCGGCTCGATCTCCACCTCCTCGCCGGCGGTGGCGCGGAAGTAGTCGAAGACCGGGACGGGCGGGAGGTTGCCCTCCTCGCGGACGTCGACCTCGACGGTCACCTCGGTGGTCTCACGCCCGTCGGAGACCGTGACCGGTACCGCCTTGGCGCCGGTGGTGACGCCGGAGTCGACGAACTCGACGGCGCCGTCGGGGGTGAACCGCACGACGTCGTCGGCCGGCGCGGTCGCCCCCGTCACGAGCAGCTCGTCGCCGTCGGCGTCGCGCATGTGGGTGAGCACGTTGACGCTGCCGGTGGCGCCCGAGGTCACGGTCAGGCGGATCGGGCGCAGCTGCTCCGGAGCGGTGTTCTCCGCCTCCGGAACCGCGCGAAGAGCGACCGAGGCGGTGGCCTCTCCCCCGCGGCCGTCGTCGACGGTGTAGCTGAAGCTGCCGCTGCCCGTGGCGCCCGCGGGGGCCGAGACCTGCAGCGCGCGCCCGCCGAGCACCTCCCGGACCTCACCCAGGCCGGGCGGGAAGCCCTCGACCTGGCCGACGGCGAGGAGGTCGCCGTCGGGGTCGGTGTCGTTGGCGAGGACCTCGACGATCGTGGTCGACCCGGCGCGCACGCCGAAGCTGTCGTCCTCGGCGACGGGCGGGCGGTTCTCGGCCTCGCGGTCCAGCGGGATCTCGTCGGTGATGTCCTGCTGGGACTCCTCCTCGAGCTCGTCCGTGGCATCGGGCGGGGTGACGTCGTCCCAGTTCTCCACGATCGTCATCGACTCGTTGACCAGGTAGACGGTGCCGGTGAGGGTGTCGTTGAGCACGACGAGGTCGCGGTTGGTGCGGAACTCCAGCTCGGGCTCGCCGGCCGTGGTCGGCACGGGCGCCTCGACGGCCTCGCCGTCCCCGCACTGCTGGAGGTAGTGGCTCTCGGCGCCGGCCCACGCGGCGTGGACGCAGCCGGCCACGACCGCCGGCGTCGCGGGCCGTCCGGCCGCGGGGGCGCGCAGCGTGACGGGGTCGCCGCCGTCCAGCGGGACGCGGACCAGGGCGTCGGCGCTGGCGAGGACGACGTCGTCGCTGTCCTCGCCCGGGTGCTGGAGCCGGACCTGGCTGACGTCGAGCCCGAGGTCGGTGAGGTCCGCGGGGTCGGCGCCAGGACGCCCGAGGAGGAGGCGGCCGTCGGCGGTGCGGGTCAGGACGACCGGTGTCTCGCCTACGACGGTCAGCTGGGTCTCGGCGCCGGAGAGGTCGGCCGGGTCGATGCCGGTCTCCGTCTCCTCGAGCTCGACCGGCTCGGCGGTCTCCCCCGCCTCGGCGGCGGCTGCCGCCTCGGCCTGGAGCTCCTCGGTCCCCCTGGGCACGGTGACGACGACGGAGTCGGACGTGGACAGCCCGTAGGCGGTGCCGTCCTTGCCCACGGCCAGCTCGGCGTCGGCACCCAGCGACGCCTGCGGCGGCGCGTCCTCGTCCGCCAGGACGCCCGTCGCGTGCGCGGGCGCCGTGCGCAGGTTCCCCGACCCGAGGTCGAGGACCGCGACGACGCCGCCGCCCAGGCCCACCTGGTGGTCGGCGGGGAGGGTGACGCCGCCGGCGTCGGTGGAGACCGTGGCCGGGTCGAGGGCGGAGAGCAGGTCGACGCCCGAGTCGGCGACGAGGACCGTCGAGCCCTCCTGGAGCACGTCGATCTCGTTGCTGGCCGAGGTGACGGACCCGTCGAGCTGCTGCACCGGGTAGTTCACGCGGCCGACGAGCAGCTCGGAGCCGTTGGTGACCCACACGCCGCCGTCGTTGAGCTCGACGTCCGCCGTGGCGACGCCGTCGTGGAGGAGACTGGCGGCCACCACGGTGCCGGCGACCAGGCTCAGCACGGTCCCGGAGGCGATCCGGCGGCGGCTGCGGCGCCTGCGCTCGGCCGCCCGCGACGTCCGGCCGCTCGTCGTCCCCGTCGTTCCCGAGGCCGTCTCGGTGCGGCGCGGCGTGCTCTTTCCTCGCAACGCGGATTTCCCCCCGGAAAACGGCCGACCAGGACTGGAGACCCAGAAGCGGGCCCGCGGACGATGCTAGCCCAGAATCGGCCGGATTCCGGCCGTCCGAGGCGGGGTAGATCTCCCCATACCCAGGTCGGGGGAGGCGAGGCGCGCGGCGGTCAGTCGACCTCGGCCAGGTCCTTGGCCGAGTCGAGCAGCGACAGCTGCTCCGGGACCACCAGGCGGGAGGCGACCGCGTGCTCGACCAGCCGTGCGCGGCGGTTGACGGCCAGCTTCCCGGGCCCGCCGCGCAGGCCGCGCACGCCGTGGCGGTCGAGCTTCTCGCAGACGTTGTCGAGCTTGCGGTTGAACCGGGTCAGCGCCCAGCCCAGCCGGGCGGCCGCCTCGGCGGAGGTGGGGATGTTCGCCGTCGAGCCCCGCCCCTTGAGCACCGGTTCGGACAGCGCGAGGACGAGGAGGTGCTGGCTCTCGGTGAGGGTGACCGGTCCGATCGTCGTCTCGCCGATCTCCAGCTCCTCCGCGGGCCGGGTGGGGAGGAAGGTCGGGTCGTCGTTGTCCAGGGTGAGCTCGTACGTCGTCGGGCCCGCCGTGAAGAGCACCACGGTGCGGGCGTAGACGACCGGCAGCCGGGCGCCGGGGGCGAGCCAGGCCTGGGTGTTGCCCTCGGGGTCGGCGATCGTCGCGGACAGGCGCGAGCCGACGTTGTCGAGCCACCAGAGCCCCTCGTGGTGGGTGACCTCGAGGAAGCGGCGGTGGAGGTAGGGGTTGTCGTCGATCTCGAGCGGTCCCTCGCGCCCGATCACGAACGGGTCGTTCGGGTCCACCGGGAACCACTCCCCGCAGAACTCCAGCTGCATCGCCATGTCATCTCCTCACTGCGCGCAGGTCCGGCCGGCCGTTCGTCAGGCCGGTCACTGCACGCACGTCTGTGCCGGGCTGGTCGAGGTCGTGCCGTTGGGCAGGCGGATCTTCACCGACAGGCAGACCTGCCCGGTCGCGCCCTCGACGACGGCCTGTGGCTCCTGCGCCGGGTGGACCTGCGGGTCCGCGCCGGGCTCCGTGCGCTGCCAGGTGAAGGTCACGCCCTCCTCGGCGTCGAGCTCGGCGGGGACCCCCCACGTGAACGTCACCGTCTCGCCGTCGCGCGTGCCGGTGAGGTCCACGGGCGAGGGCACCTGGGCGGGGATGGGGATGGCGGTGGCCGCGGGCGCCGTCGTCTCGTCCTCCGGCTCCCCGCGCAGGGCGCCGGCCCCGACAATGCCTCCCACCACGACGAGCGCCAGGGCGACGCCGCCGCCGACCAGGGCGAGCCGGCGCCGTCGGGGGGCCGCCGGCTCCACCTCGGCCGCCTCCGGCTCCGCGGACCGGGCGCCCCGGAGCTGCGTGGCGCCCTCGGTGCCCTCGTCCCAGCCGTCGTCGGCCCCGGCGGCGCCGCGCAGCGCCGTGACCGCCTCCGGGCGCGGGCGACCCGTGGCTGCGGCGGCGCCAGCACGGTGGGGGTCGATCTCGACGACCTGGCGCACCACGGTGCGGTTGTCGCCGCCGTCGGGCGCCGGCGCGGCGCCCGGGCCGCCGCCGAGCCACGAGGTGTCGGGTACCTCGATGTCCGTCATCGGCAGGCGCAGCTCCTGCTCGACCACCTGGAGCGCACGTCCGAGGTCGAGCGCGGAGGCGTAGCGGTGCGCGGGGAGCTTCGCCATGCCCCGGGCCAGGACCCTCTCCAGCGTCGCGGGGACGTCGCCGCGGCCGATGGGCGGCACGGGGTCGCGGCGGATGCGCACGGTGTAGTCGAGCCGGGTGTTCGGTCCGCCGGGCCGGGTGAAGGGCGAGTGGCCCGCGAGCAGGGTGTAGATCGTCGCCGCGAGCGAATACACGTCTCCGGTGACGCCGACGGCGGCGTGGCCCTCGACCGACTCGGGCGGCGCCCACGGGACGGAGACCCCGGCGGACTCGTCCGCCGTCGCCGTCGTCATCCCGGCGATGCCGAAGTCGGTCAGAGCGGGGCGGCCGTACTCGGTGGTCAGCACGTTGGCGGGCTTGATGTCGCGGTGCACGATTCCGGCGCGGTGCGCCGTCTCGACGGCGCCCGCGAGGCGGACGCCGATGCCGACCGCCTCCGCCACGCCCAGCGGGCGGACCTTGAGCCGTTCGGCGAGGTTCGGCAGCGGGCAGTACTGCATGACCAGGTACGGGCGGCCGTCCGCGGCCTCGCCCGCGTGGTGGATCGCCACGATCGAGGAGTGCCCCGACAGCCGTGCCATGAGGTTGGCCTCGGCGATGAACTGCTCGCGAGGCTGGCCCTCCGTGGCCTCGCGGGTGAGGACCTTGACGGCGACCTTCCGGTGCGGCATGTGCTGGGTGTAGAGGTAGACGTCGGCGAAGCCGCCCGAGCCGAGGAGCTTCTCGAACGTGTACCCGGGCAGGTCGGGGTGCTGGGCCGGGGCGCGGCGGCTCACTCGACCTCCTCGCCGGCCCGGACGACCGTGATGCTCACGCCGGTCCCGAGCTCGACGACGCCGCCCGGCGGCACCGGCACGCCGGTGCCCGGGTGGAGGCGGAACGCGGGCTGCCCCGGCAGGACCAGGACCGTGCCGTTGGTGGAGTTCATGTCCGTGACGACGACGTGGTCGCCCGCGGGCCGGATCTCGACGTGGGTGCCGGAGATGTCCCGCTGCGGGTTGGCGACCGTCACCAGCCGCGGCACCGCGCTGCCGCGGAAACGGGCGGACTCCGGGGCGCGGCCCAGGAGGACCGGCCGGGTCACCTCGACGCGGAGGCCGGTGGAGAGCACGAGCTCGAGGGCCGGCTCCTCCTCGGCGGCGGCCTCGTCGCCGGGCCCGACGCCGACGAGCCCCGCGTCCTGACGCGGCGTGCTCGGCAGCTGCGAGGGGAGGACCGTGTGGCCGTCGTGGTCGCCGTCGTCCGCCGGCCGCGCCCACGGCACCTCGGAGATCAGTCCGGGGCCGGGCACGGGTGCCGGGGGCTCCCACGGCACCCGGTTCCCAGTCCCGCCGGGGACCTCGTGGGTCACGGGTGGGACGAACGGCTCGTCCTCGTCCTCCGGGACCTGGGTGGCCTCCAGCCCGTTGGCAGGCGTGACCGGTTGGTCGGCACCCCGGCCGTCGGCGTCAGGACCGTCGGCGTCAGCCCGAGGTTCCGCGTCCTCCGCGGCGAGCTGCCCGGTGGACCAGAACAGGTGGTCGTACTCGGCGTCCTCGGCGGGGTCGACGTCGGCCGGCGCGGGCGGCACGGCCGGTCCGGCCGGTCCGGGCGCCGCGGCCCCGGCCTCGCCACCGTCGCCGGATTCGTTCAGCGCGGGGCGGCCGATGGCCGCCGCGAGGGCGGGGGCGTGCATGAGGGTGAGCTCGAGGTCCTCGTCCTCGTCGGGCTGCTGCGCCAGCTGGAGCCCGGCGTGGTTGTCCTGCGGCGCCTCCACCTGTTCCACGAGGGTGCGCAGCGCGGAGGCCAGCACGATGCCGCCGCCCACGGGCAGCCAGTCGGGCGGCGTCCCCGTGCGCGCTCCCGGGCCCGCTCCCGCGCCGGCGGCTGCCTCTGCTGCCCCTGCGACGGTGATCGTGAAGCCTGCGGCGCCCGGGAGCACGGCCTCGCGCCACGTGGTGTAGCCGGCGCCGCTGACCTGCTCGTCCCCCACCTGCACGACCAGCTCGCCGCGCACGAGGACGCTCAGCCCGGAGGGGTGGGCCTCGACCATGGCGAAGGAGGGCAGGGTGCGGATGCCGCGGCCCGCCAGGTGCTCCACCCATGTGCCCAGTCGCGAACCCGACCGGGTCAGGCGCCACAGGTCGCGTGCTGCGGGGGCCCCGATGTCGGGGTGCAGGAGGGCGACGGCCCCCTCACCGACGATGGCGATCCAGCTGCCCGGGCGGTACTCGTGCACGGTCATCGATCGCCCTCCCCCGGCAGCGTGGTGCCGTCCTCGTCCTCGTCCTCGTCCTCGTCGGCCGAGCCGGGCGTGCGAGCCGTGGTCCCGGCCGCGCTGGCCTCGTCGGGCGCGTCGACGACGACGACGGTCACGTTGTCGCTGGCGCCCCCGGTGACGGCGTGGCACAGCAGGGTCTGGGCCGCCTGCACGGGGCTGGCGACGCTGGCGAGGACGTCGGCGATGTGGGCGTCGTCGAGCTCGCCGACGAGCCCGTCCGTGCACAGCAGGATCCGCTCGCCGGGCTGGACGCGGAGCATCCAGAAGTCCACCTCGGCGTCGGGGCCTGTGCCGATCGCCCGCGTGATGACGTTGCGGCGCGGGTGGGTGCGCGCCTCGGCGGCGTCGATGGTGCCGGCGTCGACCATCTCCTGGACGAGCGAGTGGTCCACGCTGACCTGCTGGAGCCGCCCCGCGGAGAAGCGGTACACGCGCGAGTCGCCGACGTTGAGGACGAGCCAGTAGGGCTCGCCGTCCTGCTCGGTGAGGACGACCCCGGCCACGGTGGTGCCGGCCACGGTCTCGCGGCCGTCCGCCTGCGACCGGGCGGCCTCCTCCTCCATGGTGCGGCGGATCGTCGCGGCGGCCTCCCGGACGGCTGCGCCGACCTCGTCGGCGCCGATGTGCCGGGACCCGCGCGCCGCGAGGGCGCGGAACGCCTCGACCACGGCCTGGCTCGCCATCTCCCCGCGCGCGTGACCGCCCATCCCGTCCGCGACGACGAAGACCGGTTCCTGAGCGAACGCGGCGTCCTCGTTGACGCTCCGCCGGCCACCGGCGTCGGTGGCCACCCCCCACTGCGTCAACGTGCGCTCCCTCGTGCGTGCGGTCTGCCACCGCATAGGGTGCCACGCCCGACGGCCCGTGCCCGAAACGGTCCGCGCGACCCCGCGGTCACAGCACCGCCGGGTAGACGCCCCAGTACGCCGCCGACACCAGCAGCACGAGGCTGCCGGTCACCACGCAGACCATACACGCCCACCCCAGGACGCCCGGCCGCCCCGCACCGTGCGTCCGTACCGCGGGGCCCCGGCCCGAGCGGAGCGCGGCCGCGACGGTGAGCACCACCATGCCCGCGGCGAGGATGCCGACCAGCTGCACGGCGAGCCAGCCGCCCTGGACCAGGAAGGAGTCGTGCTGATAGTTCAGCGCCAGGTTCGCCACCCCCATGAGGTAGGAGATGTAGAGGACCCACGTGGCGAGCGTCGCCATGGCCAGGCCGGCGGTGTAGCGGCCCAGCGGCGCGACGGTGGCGCTGGGCCGGCGTCCGGCCAGCCGCGGCGCCTGGCCGACGACGGCGAGGAGCCCGCCGAGGGCGAGGAGGCCCAGTCCGACGACGAACACGACCACGATCATGTCGCCCGTCGCGTACCACCGCGGCCGGTCGACGTCGTCGGCCCGGAACGCTTGGACCGGCTCGTCGCCGGCGATGCGGGGCGGCGCACCGGCGGTCTCGGGAAGCCCGAGCGTCCACCGGGCAAGATCGTCGAGGAAGGCGGGCACGATGGTGCCGTCGACCTTGATGCCGTGGTTGGCGCCCTCGTAGTAGCGGAGCGTGAAGTTCTCGTTCCCGGCCCGCCGGAGGTCCTGCATGGTGATCTGGGCGCCCTGCACGATGGGCATGGAGGCGTCCCCGGTGCCGTAGACCATCAGCACGGGCTGGGTCACGCGCTGCTGGTAGGGCGAGACGTCGAAGTCGAAGTACTCGAACCCGCCGCCCGGGAACGCGCCGCCCACCAGGCGCGGGATGGCCCGGAGCATCCGGCTGGGCACGCCGACCTCGCGCAGGTAGGAGTCCGCGGCGAAGGCGCCCTGCTCGCGGATGGGCAGGACGGGTGCGGAGACCAGGACGACGAAGGCGACGGCGGGGTCGGCGGCCGCCGCGATCGGCGCGGACATCGCGCCCTCGCTCTCGCCGTAGACGCCGACGCGGTCCGGGTCCACGCCGGGCCATCCGCGCAGCACCTCGAGGGAGTCGAGGTAGTCCTCCGCCATGCCCACGTAGTCCCGCGACCGGGTGGAGTAGGTGTCGGCGCGCTTGTCCGGCACCATCGTGACCACGCCGGCGCTGGCGAGGGCGGTGGTGATCTCCTCGAAGTTCTCGTGGGTGGCGGTGCCCGCGCCGTGCATGAACACCATGCCAGGGCGCTCCCCGCCCGCCCCGGCGGGTGAGGCGATGGTGGCCTGCACGGTCACGCCGTCGTCCACGCTCACGTCGACGACCTGCCGGGTGACCTCGTAGGTCCCGACGGGGGTGGTCACGGCGTCGGAGCCGATGGTGGTGTCCGCGGTCTGCGGGACGAGGGTGTGCTCGAGGGGCTGGGGGTTCCACCCCGGTCCGGCCACGGAGCCGATCAGACCGAGGAGGAGCACCAGCACGATGCCGGCGGCCAGCCTGCGGTATCTCACCGGGTCAGGGTAGTTCGTCGTCGTCGGGCCCCCGGCGAGGCCGGGCGGTGGCACCGCCCACACCGGCCACCGGTCGTCTAGAACCCGAGCCGCTGGAGCAGCTTGGGGTCGCGCTGCCAGTCCTTGGCGACGCGCACGTGCAGGTCGAGGTAGACGCGGGCGCCCAGGAGCGCCTCGATGCCCTTCCGGGCGCGGGTGCCGACCTCGCGCAGCCGGGCCCCGCCCTTGCCGATGATGATGGCCTTCTGCGAGGAGCGCTCGACGTAGAGGTTGACGTGGACGTCGAGCATCGGGGGGCGCTTGTCGCCCTTCTCCCGCGGCCGCTCGGTGATCTCCTCCACGAGCACGGCGAGAGAGTGGGGCAGCTCGTCGCGCACCCCCTCCAGGGCGGCCTCGCGCACGAGCTCGGCGATCATGACGTTCTCCGGCTCGTCGGTCAGCTCCCCCTCCGGGTACAGGGGCGGGCCGATCGGCATGTGCTGGAGCAGGACGTCCGTGAGCACGTCGATCTGCTCGTCCCGCACCGCGGAGACCGGCACGATGGTGGACCACTGGCCGAGCTTGTCGATGGCGAGGAGGTGCTCGGCGAGCCGCTCGCGGGAGACCTTGTCCGCCTTGGTCGCGACGGCGACCACCGGGGTGCGCTGCTGGCTCAGCTCCCGGGCGATGAACGTGTCCCCCGGCCCGACCTTCTCGTCCGCGGGCAGGCAGAAGACGATGGCGTCGACCTCGGAGAGCGTCTCCCGCACCAGGTCGTTGAGGCGCTGGCCGAGCAGCGTGCGCGGCCGGTGCAGCCCGGGGGTGTCGACGAGCACGAGCTGGCCGTCGGCGCGGTGGACCACCCCGCGCACCACGTGCCGCGTGGTCTGGGGCCGCCCGGACGTGATCGCGACCTTCTCCCCGACGAGGGCGTTGGTCAGGGTGGACTTGCCCGCGTTCGGTCGGCCCACCATGCAGGCGAAGCCCGCGCGGAAGTCCTCGGGCCACCCGCCCGCGGGGATGAGGCCCTCGAGGGCGTTGGGGCCCGCCGTCAGCTCGTCGTCAGAGGGGAAGGTCATGACTGCTCCTGTGTCTCGTGGTCCTCGGGGGCCCGGGAGGCGAGCAGGGTCGAGACCCTGCGTCGTCGTCCCTCCGCCCGCTCGGCCACCAGGTGGATGCCCAGGACGTCGACGGCGGCCCCCGGGAGGGGCACCTTGCCCAGGGCCTTGGCGAGCAGCCCTCCGGCGGAGTCGACGTCGTCGTCGTCGATCTCCAGTCCGAAGAGGTCCCCGAGCTCGTCGATGGGGAGGCGGGCCGGGACGCGGACGGTCCCGTCGCCGATGTGCTCGACCTCGGGCTCGGCACGGTCGTGCTCGTCGACCATCTCGCCGACGAGCTCCTCGAGGAGGTCCTCGATCGTCACGAGGCCGGCGATGCCGCCGTACTCGTCCACCACCATCGCGATGTGCACGCTCTCGGCCTGCATCTCGCGCATGAGGTCGTCGACGAGCTTGGTCTCCGGCACGAAGGTCGGCTCCCGCATGACGTCCGCGACCGTCAGGCCCTCGGTGTCGCTGCGGCGGTGGACCCGCCGCATGACGTCCTTGAGGTAGAGGATGCCGCGGAGGTCGTCCGTGGAGTCCCCGATGACGGGGATCCGCGAGTACCCGGAGCGCGTGAAGAGGGTGATCGCCCGGCCGAGGGGCTCGTCGGCGTCGATGGTGACCATGTCCGTGCGCGGCACCATCACCTCGCGGGTGAGGGTGCGTCCGAGCTCGAAGACCGAGTGGAGCAGCTCGCGTTCCTCGTCCTCGATCTGCTCGGACTCGCTGACCCGGTCGACCATGTCCCGCAGGTCCTCCTCCCGCTCCTCACGTGTCTCGCCCGCCGTCCGGGCGGGCCCGGGCCTGAGCGCCCCGCCGGCGCGGGCGACCGGGCCGCCGACCGCGGCGAGCAGGTTCATCGCCGGCGCGAGGGCGGACAGCACGCGGGTCGGGTTCCGCTGGCCCAGCCGGCGCGGGCTGAGGCCGACGACGATCGCGAGGAGGAAGGCCGTGACGGCGACGGAGACGAGGAGCACCTGCCACCACACGCCGAGCAGGTCGGCGACGGCGAGGGTCAGGCAGACCGCCGCCGTCATGTCCGCGAGGACGCGGACGAAGGCGACGGCGCTGAGAGCGACGTGGCGGCGGTCGACGAGGCGCGCCACGGCGTCGGCACGGCCGCGCCCGTCGGCCGCCATGTCCGCCACGGCCGCGCGGGTGACACGCTGGAGCGCGGCCTCCCCGGCGCTGAGCGTCGCCGCGACGGCGAGGCTCACCACGGCGAGCGCCACCAGCCACCCCTCGGGGACCGGGTCGATCATGCCCTCCACGCGGGCGCCTAGCGTCCGGCGAGGAAGGTCAGGAGGAGCCGACGCTGGAGGTCGAACATCTCCTTCTCCTCCTCGGGCTCGGCGTGGTCGTAGCCGAGCAGGTGCAGGATGCCGTGGGTGGTCAGGAGCAGGAGCTCCTCGACGGTGGAGTGGCCCGCGGCGCGGGCCTGCTCGGCGGCGACCTCGGGGCACAGGACGATGTCGCCGAGGGTGCCCTCGACGGGCTCCTCGCCGGCGCGGCCGGGGCGCAGCTCGTCCATGGGGAAGGAGAGCACGTCGGTGGGGCCCGGCTCGTCCATCCAGCGCTCGTGGAGCTCGGACATGACGTCCGTGGTGACGAACATGATGGACAGCTCCGCCTGGGGGTGGACCCGCATCTCCTCGAGCACGTAGCGAGCGAGCGCGGCGAACTCCTCGCCGTCGACCTCGTAGCCGGACTCGTTCGCGACCTCGGTGCTCATCGGCCCTCCCCGTGGCTCTCGCGGCGGCCGCCGGGGTGGCGCCCCTTGCCGTCGTGCGGCCGTGCGGTCGCGTCCCACCGCTCGTAGGCGTCGATGATCTCCCCGACCAGGCGGTGCCGGACGACGTCGGCGCTGGTGAGCCGGCAGAACGTGACGTCCTCGATGTCGGCGAGGATCTCCTGGACCACGCGCAGGCCGGAGCGGGTGCCCGTCGGCAGGTCGACCTGGGTCACGTCGCCGGTGACCACCACGTGGGAGTTGAAGCCCAGGCGGGTGAGGAACATCTTCATCTGCTCGGGCGAGGTGTTCTGCGCCTCGTCGAGGATGATGAACGCGTCGTTGAGGGTGCGCCCGCGCATGTACGCCAGCGGGGCCACCTCGATGGTGCCCGCGGCCATCAGCTTGGGGATCGACTCAGGGTCCAGCATGTCGTGCAGGGCGTCGTAGAGCGGACGCAGGTACGGGTCGATCTTGTCGCTGAGCGTGCCCGGCAGGTAGCCGAGCCGCTCCCCCGCCTCGACCGCGGGGCGGGTCAGCACGATCCGGTTGACCTGCTTGGACTGCAGGGCGTTGACCGCCTTCGCCATGGCCAGGTAGGTCTTGCCGGTGCCGGCGGGGCCGATGCCGAAGACGATGGTGGAGCTGTCGATGGCGTCGACGTAGCGCTTCTGCCCGATCGTCTTGGGCCGGATGGTCCTGCCCCGCGAGGACAGGATGTTGGTGGTCATGACGTCGGCGGGCCGCTCGAGAGCTGAGCCGCGGAGCATGGTGATGGCACGACCGACGGCGTCGGCGCTGAGCGGCTGCCCGACGGCGGCGACGGTCGCGAGCTCGTCGACCAGCCGCTCCGCGAGGGAGACCTCGCCGGTCGGGCCGGTCAGGGTGACCACGTTGCCGCGCGCGTGCACGTCCACCTCGGGGAAGCCGCCCTCGACGGCACGGAGCACCTCGTCACGCTGGCCGAGCAGGACCACCATCGGCACGGACTCGGGGACGGTGACCTGGCGCTGGACGTGGCCGACGGGGACGTCGGTGTCGTCCGGTTCGGGGTTCTGCGACATGGTGACGGGCGCTGGGCCCTGGCTCTCCTCGAGGATCGGTCGCGGCGCGCACGGTCGTGCTGCGCCGGTTGCAGGATATCGTCCGCGCTGCGCCCCCCGCTCAGCCCCACCGTCCGAGACGCTGGGAGAGGACCGCCAGGGCCGCCGGGCCGGCGGTCGAGGTGCGTAGCACGTGGGGGCCGAGGAGGACGGGCTGCGCGCCGGCGGCGGCCAGCGCGGCCACCTCCTCGTCGGTGATGCCGCCCTCCGGGCCGACGACGACCGCGACGTCCGTGGGCCGCGCGAGTCCGGCCTCGCCGCCCGCGCTGAGGCGCCCGGGCTCGGGCAGCACCGCCGCCGACAGCGGCACGGCGGCCTGCTCGTGCAGGACCAGCACCGCCCCGCCCGCGGCGACGGCGGAGGCGACGGCGGCCACGAGCTCGCGGGTGGTGACGAGGTCGTGCACCCACGGGACCCAGGCCCGCCGGGACTGCTTGGCGGCCGCGAGGGCGACGGCCTCCCACCGCCGCCGGCCCTTGTCCACCTTCGGCCCGGACCACACGGAGACGGAGCGGGACGCCTGCCAGGGGACGAGCCCGTCCGCACCGAGCTCGGTCGCGGTCTCGACGGCCTGCTCGTCCCGCCCGCCCTTGGCGAGCGCCTGGACCAGCACGAGGCGCACGGCCGGCGCGGGCTCGCGGGTCACGGCGGTGACGGCCACCGAGAGCTCGTCCTTGGCGGTCGCGGCGACCGTCCCCGACACGCGCAGGCCGGCGCCGTCGACGAGCTCGACCGCCTCCCCGGCGCGCATCCGCCGGACGGTGGCGGCGTGGCGGGCCTCCTCGCCGCGGAGGGTGACGACGGCGCCCGTCGCCGCCGTCGCCAGCGTGTCGGCGTCGGCGTGGAAGACCGCGGTGGTCATCGCCTCAGCGGCCGGCGAGCTTGTCGCGCAGCTTCGAGAAGACGCCGGTGCCGGAGGCGGCGAGCCGCGACTCGGGCTGCTCCTCGCCGCGCAGCGCGGCCAGCTCCGCGAGGAGCTCGCGCTGGCGCTCGTCCAGGCGGGTGGGGACCTGGACGTCGACGTGCACGTGGAGGTCGCCGCGCCCGCCACGGTGGAGGTGGCCGACGCCGAGGTCGCGCAGCGTGTAGACCTGCTCCGGCTGGGTGCCGGGCTCGATGTCGATCTCCCGCGCGCCGTCGAGGGTCTCGAGGGTGGTGACCGTGCCGAGCGCGGCGGCGGTCATCGGCAGCGCGAGGGTGCAGTGCAGGTCGTCGCCGCGGCGCACGAACAGCGGGTGCGGCTTCTCGCGGATCTCGACGTAGAGGTCGCCGGCGGGGCCGCCGCCGGGACCGACCTCGCCCTGACCGGTCATGCGGATCCGGGTGCCCGAGTCGACGCCGGCCGGCACCTCGACGCGGATGGTCTGCCGCGTGCGGACCCTGCCCTCGCCGGAGCAGTCCTGACACGGGTCCGGGATGACCGTGCCGTGGCCCTGACAGGCGGAGCAGGCGGTGGTGGCCATGACCTGCCCGAGGAAGGAGCGGGTGACGCGCTGGACGGAGCCGCGGCCGTGGCACACCTCGCAGGTGCGCGGGGAGGTGCCGGGGCGGCAGCACGAGCCGTGGCAGGTGGGGCACACGACGGCGGTGTCCACCTGCAGCTCGCGGGTGGCGCCGAAGACGGCCTCGGAGAGCTCGATGTCGAGACGGACCAGGGCGTCCTGGCCGCGGCGCCCGCGCGGGACAGGGCCGCGGGGCGCACCGCCGGCGGCCGCGCCGAAGAAGGTCTCGAAGATGTCCTGGAAACCCCCGAAGCCCGCCGCGCCGTTCCCGCCGCCGCCGAGGGCGGACTCCCCGCCCATGTCGTACAGCTGGCGCTTCTCGGGGTTCGAGAGAACCTCGTAGGCACGCGTGACGTCCTTGAACCCGTCGGCCGCCTCGGGGCCCGCGACGTCGGGGTGGAGCTTGCGGGCCAGCTTCCGGTAGGCCTTCTTGATCTCCTCGCCGCTCGCCTGGCGGGAGACACCGAGGATCTCGTAGTAGTCGTTCACCACGTCACTCTCTGCTGGGGAATGTCGGTCTGCGTGCGGGGCGGCGGGGGCCGCGAGGTGCTACCCGGCGAGGATCCGGGAGAGGTAGCGGGCCACGGCGCGCACGGCCGCCATGGTTCCCGGGTAGTCCATGCGGGTGGGGCCGAGCACCCCGAGGCGCGCCACGCCGTCGGACGCTTCCTCTCCACCGTAGACGCTGGCCACGATCGACGCCTCGGACAGCGCCTCGTGATGGTTCTCGGCGCCGATGCGCACGGCGACGGCGTCCTCCTCCATCTCGGAGAAGAGCTTGAGCAGCACCACCTGCTCCTCGAGCGCCTCGAGCACGGGGCCGATCGTGTGGCTGAAGTCGAGGTCCGCCCGCGCGAGGTTGGCGGTGCCGGCCATCACGATGCGTTCCTCGGCGTCGAGCCGGAGGGTGTCGGTGAGCTGGGCGCTCACGGCCTCGACCAGGGGCCGGTGGGCGGGGGCGAACTGCGCGGGCAGCGCCGCGAGCTCCTGGGTGATGGTCTGCAGCCGCCGGCCCGCGCAGAGGACGTTCAGCCGCGCGCGGAGCTCCGCGGTGACGCCGGCGTCGATCTCCGCGGCGGTCTCGATGGTGCGCTGCTCCACGCGTCCGGTGTCGGTGATGATGACGACGAGCAGGCGCTGCGGGCTCAGCGGCACCAGCTCCAGGTGGCGCAGGGTGGAGCGCCGCAGGGACGGGTACTGCACCACGGCCACCTGGTGGGTGAGCTGGGCGAGCAGACGGACGGTCCGCTCCACCACGTCGTCGAGGTCGACGGCGTCGTCGAGCAGCACCTGGATCGCGCGCTTCTCCGCGGCGGACAGGGGCTTGATGGTGCCGATCTGGTCGACGAAGACGCGGTAGCCCTTGTCCGTGGGCACCCGGCCGGCCGAGGTGTGGGGCTGCACGATGAGCCCGTGCTCCTCGAGGGCGGCCATGTCGTTGCGGATCGTGGCCGGCGAGACCCCGAGCGCGTGGCGCTCGACCAGCACGCGGGAACCGACCGGCTCCCTGGTGGACACGTAGTCCTGGACGATCGCCCGGAGCACGTCGAGGCGGCGCTCCTCGCTCACTGCGTCCTCCTCCCGCTTCAGCACTCTCAACCGTTGAGTGCTAATCCTACGCGCCACGCCCGCGGGTGCGCCGGTGGCGGTGCCCACACTGCGTAACCTGCCGGGGTGAACGACCGATACGGCTCCGACGTCCTCTCCGCCGACCCGCACCGCAGCGGGTCCTTCGCGCACCGGCCGACCAGCCGGGACCAGGCGGCCGAGTCCGGGCTCGTGGTCGAGGAGGTCACCTCCGGGTTCGTGGGCGCCGTGGTGCGGGTGGAGAAGTCCGGCGGGATGCACGTCGTCGTGCTGGAGGACCGGCACGGGAAGCGGCGCACCTTCCCGCTCGGGCCGGGCTTCTGGGTCGAGGGCCGCCCGGTCACGCTGACCCCGCCGGCCGCCGCGCCGCGGCGGCAGGGACCCACCACCGCCGGCGGTCGCCGCCTGACGGCGTCGGGCTCGCTCGCCGTCGACCACCAGCGCGCCCGCGTGGCCCGCGCCTCGCGGATCTGGGTGGAGGGCCGTCACGACGCCGAGCTGGTGGAGCGGGTCTGGGGCGACGACCTGCGCGTGGAGGGCGTCGTCGTCGAGATGCTCGACGGCGTGGACAACCTCGAGGCGGTGCTGCGCGACTTCCGGCCCGGCCCCACCCGCCGGGCGGGCGTGCTGGTGGACCACCTCGTGCCGGGCTCGAAGGAGTCTCGCATCGCCGCGAAGGTGACGGGCGGGCCGGCCGGGCAGCACGTGCTGGTGCTCGGGCACCCCTACGTGGACGTGTGGCAGGCCGTGCGGCCGGAGCGGGTCGGGCTGGAGACGTGGCCGGACGTCCCGCGCGGCACCGACATCAAGGTCGGCACGCTCCGGGCGCTGGGGTGGCCGCACGCCGACCAGGCGGACATCGCCCGCGGCTGGAAGCGGATCCTGGGCCGGGTGCGCGACTACAAGGACCTCTCCCCCGCCCTCCTGGGGCGGATGGAGGAGCTGATCGACTTCGTCACCGCGGTGCCCGAGGGCGCCTGAGGGCCCCGGCACCGCTCAGGCGCTGCCCGGCACCATCACCGGCCCGCCCGTGAGCCTCCGGAAGACGAACACGGTGGCGATCGTGATCATGGGGATCGCCACGAGCAGGCCCACGCCGAGGGCGATCGCACCCAGGATGGCCACCCCGATGCTCGCGAGGATCAGCAGCAGCGCGGTGCCCAGGTTGTCCTTGACCAGACGGAAGCTGGATCTGATCGCGTCGACGGCCGACAGCCGGTGGTCGATGGCGAACTGGAGGTAGAACATCCCGAGGACGAGCACGATCAGGCCGGGAATGATCAGCAGGACGAAGCCCACCGCGGTGAGGATCGCCATGAGGACGGCCGCGAGCATCGCCTGGAGGAAGTTCGGCACCCGGAAGAAGTCGCCGAGCTCGAGCCGTCTGCCGTCGGCCGTCCGGAGCGCGGCCGAGACCAGGCCTGCGGTGATCGCGAAGTTGATGATCGTGAAGAGCAGGTTGACGAAGGACGCCGCGGGGTCGAACGCGAACGTCACCGTCGGGTCGAGCCGGTTGGTGCCGACGTTCTGGTTGCGGATCGTCTGCTCGATGCTCGAGCCGATCGCGCCGACGACGAGCAGGACCAGGGCCGCGACGATCCACGGCCCGGCGTTCGCCTTGAACCCCTGCCAGGCGTAGCGGAACGCCTCGCCCACCGACGCCGTCCGCTGCCCGTACCCCGGCTGTGCCGGCGTCGCCGTCTGCGCTCCGCCGTAGCCGGGGGCGGACTGGTAGGCCGGGGGCTGCTGGCCGTAGGCCGGGGGCTGCTGCCCGTACGGCTGCTGCTGGCCGTAGGCCGGCGGCTGCTGCTCGCCGTACGGCTGCTGCTGGCCGTAGGCCGGGGGCTGCTGCTGGCCGTAGGCCGGGGGCTGCTGCTGGCCGTAGGCCGGGGGCTCCTGGCCGTAAGGATGGTCCGGGGACGGCGTGGGACCCCGGGGGTCCTCGGGTCGCTCCGGAGGTGGGGGCTGCGTCATGGGAGCGCTCCTTCTCGGTCTGGGCCTGCTGCCTTGGACCGGCAGGACCAACGAAACCGCTCCTCGGGCGCTACGTCAACGGACTCGCGGCCGAACGGGCGGATGAGCGCTGCTCCTCACCCGGTCGCCGGCGAGGGTGTCTCAGTCGGTCAGGGCACGGACCACGGCGTCGGCGAGGAGACGTCCCCGGAGCGTGAGCCGCACCCGCCCGCGGCGGGCGGCGGCGAAGTCGACGAGGCCCTCGCGGAGCAGGTCGGCCACCGTGGCGCGCAGGCCTTCCGGCACCCGCCCGGTTCCCGGCTCGAGCTCGAGGCCGTCGGCCAGGCGCACGCCGAGCATGATCCGCTCGAGCTCGCGGGTGGCGTCGTCGAGGACCTCGCGGCCCGCCGCCGGGCTCAGACCCTGCTCGAGCCGGAACGCGTAGGTGCGGGGGTGCTTGACGTTCCACCAGCGCACGTTCCCCACGTGGCTGTGCGCGCCCGGGCCGATCCCCCACCAGTCCTGGTCGCGCCAGTAGGCGAGGTTGTGCCGGCTCGCGTGGCGAGGCGGCCGTCCCGGCCCGTCGGACGGGTCCGTCCTGGCGAAGTTGCTGACCTCGTACCACCCGAAGCCCGCCTCCGACAGGACGCGGTCGGCGAGCTCGTACTTGCTCGCGGCGTCGTCGTCGTCCGGGAGCGGGAGCTCGCCGCGCCGCACCTGGGCGCCCATCTTGGTGCCCGGCTCGACGACGAGGGCGTAGGCGGAGACGTGGTCCGGCTCCAGGGCGACGGCGGTGTCGAGGCTCGTGCGCCAGTCCTCCAGGGACTCCCCCGGAGTTCCGTAGATGAGGTCGACCGACACCTCGAGGCCGGCCTCCCGGGCCCACCGGACGACGTCGGGCAGCCGGGCGGGATCGTGCGTGCGGTCCAGGGTGTCGAGCACCGAGCGCACGGCGGACTGCATCCCGAAGGAGACCCTGGTGAAGCCGGCGGCGGCGAGGGCGGCGAGGGCGGCGGCGTCCACCGAGTCCGGGTTGGCCTCCGTCGTCACCTCGGCACCCGGGGCGAGCCCCCACGTGTCGCGCACCGCGCCGAGCATCCTGGCGAGGTCCGCGACCGGGAGCATGGTGGGCGTCCCGCCGCCGACGAAGACCGTCGAGACGGGGCGCGCCGGGAGCCCGGCGTCGGTCAGTGAGGGGTCCGACAGCACCCGCGCGGCCAGCTCGACCTCCCGCAGGGCCGTGGTGGCGTAGCTGGCCGCGCTCGCGCCGCCGCCGAGCTCGGCGTTGGTGTAGGTGTTGAAGTCGCAGTAGCCGCATCGCACCCGGCAGAACGGCACGTGCAGGTAGACACCCAGGTCGCGCGCGGCGGCGCCGTGCGCGCTGGACAGTGGCAGGGCGCCGTCGTCGGGCGGCGTCTCGCCGTCGGGCAGGGCGGGGGGCATGGGGTCCAATCATCCCTCTTCAGGGGCCGCGCGCGTGCGGCGCGGCTGCTCGGGGGTGGGCGGTCAGCGGGCGGGCGCCGCGGTGCGCGCGGCCACCCGGGTCACGTGCTCGCGCAGGTAGTCCGCCATCGAGATCGCGCCGTCGGCCTCGGCGGCGAGCAGGGTGCGGGCGTCGTCGGCGCCCTGCGCGGGGAACCAGCGGGCGACCGTGACGCCGTGCCCCGGCCGGTGCGTCACGGTGACCGGGTCCCCGGCCCGGACCTCGCCGGGTGCGAGGACGCGCAGGTAGGCGCCGGGACGGCCCCGCGCGGTGAACCGCCGGACCCAGCCGTCCTGGCCGAGCCAGCGACCGAACGTCGCGCACGGCGTGCGAGGACCGGTCACCTCGAGCTCGAGGGTGTCCCCGACGCGCCAGCGCTCCCCGATCTCCGCGTCGTCCACCGGCAGGGCGGACACGCGCAGGTTCTCGCCGAACCGGCCGGCCGGGACGTCCTCGCCGAGCTCGCGGGCCCACCGGTCGGCCTCCGCCTGGTCGTAGGCGTACACCGCCCTCTCGAGGCCGCCGTGGTCCTTGCGGTCGGCCTGCACGTCACCGCGGAGGCCGTAGCGGCCCACGCGGACGGGCCCGTCCGCGGGGCGCTTGTCGATCGCCGTGACGCCGACGCTCCCGGGGTCCGGGTGCAGCTGCACCACGCGGCACACCGCGGTGACGACGCCGGCCACTACTTCTTGCCGGTCGGCGCGTCGGAGGTGAGCGCGGCGATGAACGCCTCCTGCGGGACCTCGACCCGGCCGATGTTCTTCATGCGCTTCTTGCCCTCCTTCTGCTTCTCGAGCAGCTTGCGCTTCCGGCTGATGTCACCGCCGTAGCACTTGGCGAGCATGTCCTTGCGCAGGGCGCGGATGGTCTCGCGGGCGATCACGCGCGCGCCGATGGCCGCCTGGATCGGCACCTCGAACTGCTGGCGCGGGATGAGCTCCTTGAGCTTGCCCGCCATCGTCACGCCGTAGGAGTAGGCCTTGTCCCGGTGGACGATCGCCGAGAACGCGTCGACGTGCTCGTGGTTGAGGAGGATGTCGACCTTGACGAGGTCGGCCTCCTGGTCGCCGGAGGGCTCGTAGTCGAGGGAGGCGTAGCCGCGGGTCTTCGACTTCAGCTGGTCGAAGAAGTCCCCGACGATCTCCTGCAGCGGCAGGGTGTAGCGCAGCTCGACGCGGGTCTCGGACAGGTAGTCCATGCCGAGCAGCGTGCCGCGCCGCCCCTGGCACAGCTCCATGATCGCGCCGACGAACTCGCTCGGGGCGAGGATGGTCGAGCGCACGACGGGCTCGCGGATCGACGTGATCTTGCCCTCGGGGAACTCGCTCGGGTTGGTGACGTGGACCTCGGTCCCGTCCTCGGTGACCACGTCGTAGGAGACGTTGGGCGCCGTCGAGATGAGCGAAAGGTCGAACTCGCGCTCCAGGCGCTCCCGGACGATCTCGAGGTGCAGCAGTCCGAGGAAGCCGCAGCGGAACCCGAAGCCGAGCGCGACCGAGGTCTCCGGCTCGTAGACGAGCGCGGCGTCGTTGAGCTTGAGCTTGTCGAGGGCGTCGCGGAGCACCGGGTAGTCCGAGCCGTCCACGGGGTAGAGCCCGGAGAACACCATGGGCTTCGGCTCGCGGTAGCCGCCCAGGGCCTCGGACGCCGGCTTGGACAGGTTCGTGACGGTGTCGCCGACCTTGGACTGGCGCACGTCCTTCACGCCGGTGATGAGATAGCCCACCTCGCCGACGCCGAGCCCCGCCGAGGGGGTCGGCTCGGGCGAGATGACGCCGATCTCCAGCAGCTCGTGCGTGGCGCGCGTGGACATCATCTGGATCCGCTCACGCGGGCTGAGCTGGCCGTCGATGACCCGGACGTAGGTCACGACGCCGCGGTAGGTGTCGTAGACGGAGTCGAAGATCATCGCCCGCGAGGGTGCGTCGGCGTTCCCGACGGGCGCCGGGATCTCCTGCACGATGCGGTCGAGGAGCTCCAGGACACCGGCCCCGGTCTTGCCGGAGACGCGCAGACAGTCCTCGGGCTCGCCGCCGATGAGGTTGGCGAGCTCCTCCGCGTACCTCTCGGGCTGCGCGGCCGGCAGGTCGATCTTGTTCAGGACCGGGATGATCGTGAGGTCGTTCTCCATGGCCATGTAGAGGTTCGCCAGGGTCTGCGCCTCGATGCCCTGCGCGGCGTCGACCAGGAGGATCGCGCCCTCGCAGGCCGCCAGCGACCGGTTGACCTCGTAGGAGAAGTCGACGTGGCCGGGCGTGTCGATCATGTTCAGCGCGTACGGCTGCCCGTCGACCTCCCACGGCATGCGCACGGCCTGGGACTTGATGGTGATGCCGCGCTCGCGCTCGATGTCCATCCGGTCGAGGTACTGCGCACGCATGGCACGGTCGTCGACCACCCCGGTCAGCTGCAGCATGCGGTCCGCCAGCGTCGACTTGCCGTGGTCGATGTGGGCGATGATGCAGAAGTTCCGCAGCAGCTCGGGCGGGGTCGCCGCCGGGCGGATCTGCGCGGCCTGTGCCGGGCTGGGGATGGGTGACACGCAGCTACCTCGAGAGACGGACGGGATGCGCGGGCGCGCGGGATGGACCAGACCATATGGTCCCACGGCGCCCGGCCGAACGGCGAAGCGGTCCCGCGGTGG
Organism: Georgenia sp. EYE_87; assembly: GCF_023148685.1. GTDB lineage: Bacteria > Actinomycetota > Actinomycetes > Actinomycetales > Actinomycetaceae > Georgenia. The sequence continues at coordinate 622,962 of NZ_JAHXNL010000001.1, forward strand.
ACGCCGGCGCGGAGGTTCCCGGTGTTCGCTGACGGGTGAGCGCCCGGCCGCGGCCCCACCGTCGTGCGAGGCTTTTCGCATGACGGCGGCCGGCGACATGCTCAACCAGGTGGTACCGACCCTCGTGCGCGTGGCTCGCCGTCCCGGCGCGCTGCTGCTCACCGCCGCCGCGACGGCGGTCGGGATCTTCGCGCTGCTGGGCCTGCTCCTCGGCACCGGCGGGACGGGCTGGACGGCCTGGATCCCGTTCGGGCTCGCCGCCGTCCTCGCGGTCCCCGTGCTGGTTCTCACCGTCCGCCGCGCCCGGCTGCAGGCCCAGACGCAGGATCTCGACCTTCGGCAGACGATCGTCGGGGGCAGCCGGGAGGTGGTCGTGGTCGACAGCCACGGCCAGGACCCCGCCCGGCACGCGCTCCAGGACGAGGTCGAGACGCTCAACGCGGCGATGGCCGAGGGGGCCGTGCGCACCGCCCGCTTCCTCCCGCGCGTCGAGGCCGCCCAGCGGGCCGCGCTCGTGGCGGCCGGCGGGACCGTGCGGGCGCCCTACCTCGCCGACGACCTGCGGGTGACGATCGTGGCGCTGCTCGGCACGCTGGCGGCGGTCCCGCTGGGCACGCTCGGGGCGATCGTCACGGCCGTGCTGCTGCTGGCCTCCTGACCGGGCTCCCGCCACCCGGCGCACGCCGTCGCCGCGTCGGACGGACCGGCGCGCGGGACCACCCGCCGTGCCGGACGGGGCCGCCATGAGCTCGATCCTCAGCAGGGCCCTGCGCACCGCCGGCCGCGCGGCCGGCGACGCCGCCCGGCAGTACCTGCGCCGCCGCACCGACGACCCCTCGCGCGGGCAGCCGCGGCGGCCGCGCCGCGACGCCGGGCCGCGCGGGACGTCGTCGCCCCGGGCGTCCGCCGGCGAGCAGCAGGTCGAGGCGGCCTCCCGCGAGACGGTCGAGTACGACGTCGCCCGGCTCGGGCTGCCGGAGCTTGACTACTCCCCCCGGCACGACGACCAGCCGGACCCCGGCGAGGTCGTGTGGACGTGGGTGCCCTACGACGACGACCCGGGTCGGGGCAAGGACCGGCCGGTGCTCGTGCTGGCACGGGAGGGGGCCGGACTTGTCGTCGCGCAGATGACCTCGAAGGACCACGACCGTGACGCCGACGACGAGGCCCGTCACGGCCGGCGCTGGATCGACGTCGGCTCCGGCGACTGGGACTCGCGCGGGCGGGCGAGCGAGGTGCGGCTGGACCGGCTGCTGCTCGTCGAGCCGATGGCGGTGCGTCGCAACGGCGGCTCGCTGGACCGGGCCCGTTTCGACGAGGTGGCCGCCGCCCTCCGCGCGCACCACGGCTGAGGCCGGCGGGCCCGAGACGTCGGTCACGTCGGCGCGGCCTCGCCCGGCCGGGCGTCCGGCTGGTAGTCTTTTCGCTTGGGTCGCCGCCCGGTCGGCTGCGACCCGGCCAACGACCAACCACGAGGTACCCCCACGCCCCAGTCCCGGTCGCGGCGAATCCCTCACGACCGTTGACAGATCGCTCCGGCGAACGCAGAAGAGAGTCCCTTAACGTGGCGAACATCAAGTCCCAGAAGAAGCGCATCCTCACCAACGAGAAGGCGCGGCTGCGCAACAAGGCCGTGAAGTCCGAGCTCAAGACGCACGTGCGCCGGGTCCGCGAGGCCCTCGCCGCCGGCGACAAGGACGCCGCGGCCACCGCGCTGAAGACGGCGGGCCGCAAGCTCGACAAGGCCGCCAGCAAGGGCGTGATCCACGCCAACCAGGCCGCCAACCGCAAGGCGAAGCTGGCCAAGCAGATCTCCGCGCTCTAAGCGTGACGGCTCGCTGAGCCGTACGACGGCGCCGCACCCCTCGGGTGCGGCGCCGTCGGCGTGCCTGCGTCAGTTGTACTGGTGGCGCTCGAAGAGCTGGTTGCGCTCGAAGCCGGCGACCTGCCGGGCGACGCGGGCCTCCGCCCGGTCGATCACCGTGGCGTAGTGGCCGAGGAGCGCCTCGCCCAGCGCCGCCCAGGAGCGCGGGAGCACCCGCCGCCGCCCGGCCTCGCCCATCCGGGCGCGCATGGCGGGGTCGGCCGCGAGCACCCGCACCGCGCCCGCCAGCGCCCGGTCGTCCTCGGGGGCGTAGAGGTAGCCGGTGTCCCCCTCGGCCACCACGTCCAACGGGCCGCCCGCCGCCGGCGCCACGACGGTGACGCCGCTGGCCATGGCCTCCTGGAGCGTCTGGCCGAACGTCTCGTGCGTCCCGGTGTGGACGAAGACGTCCAGGGCCGCGTAGGCCCGGGCCAGCTCGGTGCCGTCGAGGCGACCGAGGAAGGCCGCGCCCGGCAGCTGCCGTTCGAGGGTGGGCCGCGACGGCCCGTCCCCGACGACGACGAGGCGCACCCCGGGGTCGGCGTTCAGGACGGCCAGCCGCTCCACCCGCTTCTCCGGCGCCAGCCGTCCGACGTAGCCGGCGAGCACGGTGCCCTCCGGTGCCCCGGCCAGGAGGCGTCGGCGCAGGGCCGCCCCCTCCGGCGTGGTGCGGTGCCGCGGGTGGTAGGTCTCGGCGTCGACGCCCCGCCCCCACCAGGCGGTGCGCTCGACGCCCGCGGCGGCGAGATCGGCGAGCGAGGCGCTCGAGGGGGCGAGGGTCAGGTCGGCGTAGGAGTGGACGTGGCGGAGCCACCGCCAGATGCCCGGCGCCGTGGCGCTGAGCCCGTGCTTGCGGGCGAAGCCCGCCACGTCGGTCTGGAAGATGGCGACGGTGGGCACGCCCCGCCGTCGGGCCAGGACCAGGGCCTGCGCGCCGAGCCCGAACGGCGACGCGGCGTGCAGGACGTCGGGTGCGAAGGCGTCCAGGGTCCGCACGAGCTGGAGACTCGGCACGGCGGCCCGGAAGCCGCGGTAGCTGAACGAGGACGCCTGGACCACGGGGAAGCCGGCGTACCGGCGGGGCGCCGGCCCCGGGCAGACGACGACGGCGTCGTGCCCGCGGGCGGCAAGGTGGTCGAGGACCCGGAGCACGGAGGTGGTGACCCCGTTGGCCGCGGGCAGGAACGATTCGGTGACGATCGCAACTCGCACGCCCACACGGTCCCGCGCCCAGGTGGCGGGCGGGCGTCGGCCGGTGAAGTGTCGGGTGGCGGGTCGGTGAACGCTCGGGGTCGCGCGCTCACTCCTCGAGCGCGAGGCCCCGCCGTTCGGCCAGCAGGAGCGCGCCGCCGGCCGCGACGAGGAACGCGACCGCGAACGCGGTGAACACCAGCCAGATCTCGCCGCCGCGGTTCAGGAACGGCACGGAGAGCGGGGCCAGGATCGACGCGATCCGGCCGAACCCGGCGGCCCAGCCCGCCCCGCTGCCGCGCACCGACGTCGGGTACATCTCGGGAGTGACGGCGTAGAGCGCGCCCCAGGCGCCGAGCGCGAAGAACGAGAGGAGGCAGCCGGCGGTGATCACGCCCGCGGGCGTCGAGGCGACGGCGAAGAGGTAGGAGGCCCCCGCGGCACCGACCAGGAAGCTGGCCAGGGTCGGCCGGCGCCCCCACCGCTCGATCAGGTATGCCGCGGCCGCGTACCCGGGGAGCTGCGCCGCGGTGATGACGACGGTGTACTCGAACGACTTCACCAGGTCGAACCCGGAGGCGACCAGCAGCGTCGGCAGCCAGACGAAGGCCCCGTAGTAGGCGAAGTTCAGGAAGAACCAGACCAGCCACAGCCCGATGGTGCGTCTCCGCAGCGCCCGGCCCCAGATGACGGACAGCCCGCCGGGCGTCGGGGGGGCGTCCGGCACCGCGGCCTCGGGCTCGGCGGCGACCGGAGCGACGGCAGCCTGTGCGGCGGCGGCCGGTGTTGCGCCGGCCGGTGCTGGTGCCGGCGCGGGTGCCGGCGTGGTCGGCGGCACCCCGGCGTCAGCGCCCGCGGCGCGCGCCGCCGTCGTGCCGAACATCGGTTCGGAGCCCTCGAACCGGCGCACGGCGTGCTCGGCCTCCGCGTGCCGTCCGCGGGACTCGAGGAACCGGACCGACTCCGGCAGCCTGCGGCGGACGTAGATCGCGTACAGCGCCGGCACGGCGCCGAGGGCGAGGGCCCACCGCCAGCCGTTCTCGGTGTCGGAGACCACGAAGTAGCCGATCAGGGCCGCGGCGAGCCAGCCCACGGCCCAGAACGCCTCGAGCACCACCACCAGCCGGCCGCGGATGCGGGCGGGCGCGTACTCGCTCACCAGCGTGGACGCGACCGGCAGCTCGGCGCCGAGGCCGAGCCCGACGACGAGGCGCAGCACCAGGAGCGCCCCCACCGAGGTGGCGAGGGCCGACGCGCCGGTGGCGAGCCCGTACACCAGGAGCGTCATGGCGAAGACGTTGCGGCGCCCGATGCGGTCGGCGAGCAGGCCGCCGAGCGAGGCGCCGAGCGCCATGCCGACGAAGCCGATCGACCCGATCAGGCTGAGCTGGGTGTCCCCGAGCTCCCACTGCACGGCGAGCGCCGCCATGACGAAGGAGATGAGGCCGACGTCCATGGCGTCCAGCGCCCAGCCGACGCCCGAGCCGCCGATCAGCCGCCCGTGCTCGCGCGTGAACGGCAGGCGGTCGAGGCGCTGGGTGCGGGTCTGCTGAGCGGTCACCCGCCAACGGTAGTTGGCGGGCCACCCGCTCCTCGGTGGCGTCTCAGGTCTCAGCGGTGGGTGTGCGCGGCGGCGCTCCGGCGACGCCGGCGGTCTCAGCGGCGTCCGCGGGCGCCGGCGACCTTGAGCACGGCCCGCTCGACGGCGAAGACGGGGTCGCGGCTCAGTCCCTTGACCTCGGCGTCCGCGGCGGCGACGGCGGTGATCGCCGTGGCGAGGCCCTCGGGGGTCCAGTCCCCCAGCTCGCGGCGGGCCCGGTCCACCTGCCAGGGCGCGAGCCCCAGCTCACCGACGGACACGCCGGCACGTCCGCGGGTGGCGGCGACCTTCGCGAGCGTGCGCAGCTTGACGGCCAGGGCGGCGACGATCGGCACCGGCCCCGTGCCGGTGGCGACGGCGTGGCGCAGGAGCGCGACCGCCTCCCCGGCCTGCCCGGCCACAGCGGCGTCGGCGACCTTGAACCCGGTCGCCTCCACCCGTCCGCCGTAGTAGCGCTGGACCACCTCGGTGGTCACGGTGCCGGTGGTGTCGGCGATGAGCTGGCTGGTCGCGGCGCCGAGCTCGCGCAGATCGGCGCCGGTGGCCTCGACGAGCGCCTGGACGGCGTCGGGCTCGATCCGCCGGCGCGCGCGACGGAAGTCGGCCCGGACGAAGTCCGCCTTGTCGCCGTCCCGCTTGATCTGGTCGCAGGTCACCACGGGATGGCCGCCGGCGGCGATGGCGTCCAGCAGCTTCTTGCCCCGCACGCCGCCGTTGTGCCGCACGACGAGCCAGACGTCGTCGGGGACGGCCCGCAGGTAGACGAGGGCGTCGTCGAGGAACGCGTCGGTCATCGCCTCCGCCCCCTCGACCACCAGGCAGCGGCGCTCCCCGAACAGCGACGGGCTGGCCACCATCTCGAGCTGACCGGACTCGTACGCGGCCGCCTCGAGGTGCGTGACCTCGACCTCGGGGTCCGCCTCCCGGGCCTGCTCGAGGAGACGGTCCACGGCGCGGTCGGCCAGGAGTCCCTCGGTGCCACGGACGAGGACGACGGGGGCGAGCTCGGCCTGGTCCCAGGTGAGGGCGGGGGCGCTCTTGCGGCGGGCGGGTGGCACTCCCCTAGCCTGCCACGCCCCACCCGCACGGCTGTCCCGCCGCCCACCGGCACGGCGGTGAGCACGGTGAGCGCGGTGAACAGCGAACGGTGGCGGTGGGCGGAGGCGGAGGGCGGAGGGCGCACCCTCGGCGGCGCTCACCCGTCGCCGCTCAGCCCCCGCCCTCCTGGCAGGACGACCGCACGCCCAGCCCGGCCGGTGAGGCCGTCCGGACCACCGTCACCGCCCCGCACACGTCCGTGCGCAGCACGAGCCCGGAGCGCCCGTACAGCTCGAGGGCGCTCCGCGCCGGGTGCCCGTAGTCGTTGTCCGCGCCCACGCTCACCAGGGTCAGCCGCGGCTTGAGGATCGCCGGCAGCCGCTCGTCCTGGCGCGGAGAGCCGTGGTGCGCCATGACCACGACGTCGTGGGCCGGAGCCGGGGATCGGCGCAGCTGGCGTACGAGGCGGGCCTGCCCGTCCAGCTCGGCGTCGCCGAGGGCGAGGGCACGCAGGCCGGGGGCGTCCAGGCGCACCACGAGCGACAGGTCGTTGACCGCGGCCTCGCCGGACCCCGCGGCGACGGTCTCGGGGAGCGGCCCGAGCACCTCCCAGCCGACCTCGCCGGCACGGCCGTGGGCACCCGGCCCGCCGGCTACCGGGCGGTCCACCGGGACGTCGGCGGCGGCGAGCTCGCGCTGCACGGCCTCGACCGCGGCCGCCGGGTCGGAGCCGGGCCCGAGGAGCGTCCGCTGCACGTCCACCGCCGCCAGGACCTCCGGGAGCCCGCCGACGTGGTCGGCGTGCGCGTGGGTGAGGACGAGCAGGTCGAGCCGCCGGACCCCCGTGTCCCGCAGGCAGTCGGCCGCCGCGCCCCCGGCGGGTCCGACGTCGACCATCACCGCCGCCCCCGCGCCGGAGCGGACGACGAACGCGGCGCCCTGGCCGACGTCGCACTGGACGGCCACCCACTCCGGCGGGGGACGGCCGCCGGGCAGCCAGGCGCCGACCACCTGGCGGGGGCCGGGAAGGACCAGCACCACGAGCAGGGCGACGAGGGCGGGCACCGCGGGGCGGGTCCGGCGCGGCCCCGCACGCGCGAGCACCGCGAGCGCAGCCGCCGTCGCCGCCGCGAGCGCGAGCGCCCCGCCCGTGCCGCCGGGCCAGGCCAGCTGGGCCCCCGGCAGAGCGGCCAGGCCGCGGGCGACGAGGGCGATCCACGCCGTGCACCAGGACGCCACGACCGCCAGCACCTCGGCCACGCCCGGCCACCAGGGCGCCAGCACTGTGGCGCCCACGCCCAGCACCGTGGCCGGCGGGACGGCGGGTGCGGCGAGGACGTTCGCCGGCACCGCGTAGGGCGAGACGGCCGGCGTGAGCAGCACGATCACCGGCCCGCACGCCGCCTGCGCGGCGGCCGGCACCGCGACCGCGGTCGCGAGCCAGCGCGGCAGGAGGTGCGTGAGCCACCGGGCCCACGGTCGGGCCAGCAGCACCAGGCCGGCGGTGGCGAGGACCGACAGGACGAACCCGTAGGACCGCGCGAGCCAAGGATCGGCCAGCACCAGGGCGACGACGGCGGCGCACAGCGCGGGCAGGGCACGCGCCGGGCGGCCGAGCAGGAGGGCGACCAGGACCACCGCCCCCATGACGGCCGAGCGCAGCACGCTGGCCTCCGGACGCACCAGCGCCACGAACGCCACGAGGGCGAGGGCCCCGGCCGCCGTGCGCCAGGGCCGGGGCAGCCACACGAGCACCCCGAGCACCGCGCCGAGGAGGATCGCGACGTGGGCGCCGGAGACCGCGGTGAGATGCGTGAGCGAGACGGCCTGCATGTCGGCGCGGAGCTCGGCGGGCAGCTCCCGGTCGTCGCCCACCGCGATGCCCGGCACCAGGCCGCGCGCCTGCGGCGAGAGGTCCGCGGTCACCGCGCGCAGTGCGCCGCGGAAGAGGTTCACGGCGCGCAGGTGCCACGGCGGCGGGCCGAGCCGCTCCGGCCCGTGCGAGGTGACGAGCAGCGCCGCCGCGTCGTCACCCGGTTCGGTCGCGACCAGCGTCCCGCGAACCCGGACCTGCTCGCCGAGCGTCAGGCCGCCCCACCCGGCCGGCCCGAGCACGACGACCGGCGCCCGGGCCGGGGACCGGGCGCCCCGCCCCGCGACCTCCACCACGTCCGCGACCACGCGGAAACGGCCCTCCGGCTCCCACTCGCGGGCCTCGACGGGCCGCGGCTCGGCGGCGACCCGGGCGGTCACCACGGCGCTCGCGCCGCGGCCGACCAGGTCCGCCAGCAGCCCGCGGTCCCGGACGTGGATGTGAGCGGCCGTGGCGCCCAGGGTCGCCGCCACGACCACCAGCGCCAGCAGCGCGGCGGCCGACGGCGGGGCGGCGGCGACGCCGCGGTGGCGCCGCCGCCCCGCCCACGCGGGGCGATGCCGTCGCTCACGGAGCAGGAGGCAGGCAGGGACGACGCAGGCGAGCAGCACCGCTCCGGCGGCGATGCCTGTCGCCGCCGGCGGCGTCGTCACGCCGAGGTGCGCGGCGGCCCAGGCCCCGGCCGCAGCCGGAACCAGCCGGACGTCCAGCGGCGCGGGCGGTCGCGGCGCCTCCCCCTCCGGGGCGCGGGTCCGGCGGCGCCCCGGACCGCGCCGTGCAGGCACGGCCGGGCCCGCCTCGTCCGGGAGGGTGGCGGTCACACCGTCACCAGGGGCCTGAGCCGCTCGAGCGTGGCGGGGCCGATTCCGGAGACCTCGTCGAGATCGTCGACGGAGGTGAAGGAGCCGTTCAGGTCGCGCCAGTCGAGGATGCGCTGCGCGATGGCCGGCCCGACCCCCGGCAGCGAGTCGAGCTCGGCGGCGGTCGCGGTGTTGAGGTTGACGGGCGCGCCGGCCGGGGCGCCGCCTCCGGTGCCGTCGGTGCGGGCCGCCCCGGCACCCGCCGCAGCGGCTCCCCCGCCCTCGTCCGCCCCGGGCGGCCGCTCGCCCTCCAGCGGGACGTACACCTGCTCGCCGTCGACGAGGAGGCGGGCGAGGTTCACCGCCCCGAGGTCCGCCTCGCCCGTGGCCCCGCCGACCGCGTCCACGGCCTCTCCCACGCGCGCACCCGCGGGCAGCTCCACCACGCCCGGGGCCGAGACGGCGCCCGCGACGTGGACCACCACGACGGACGGGCGCGCGGAGCCGGTCGGCGCGGCCGGGTCTCCGCCCCCGGTCGTCGCCGACGCCCCGTCCGCCGTCGTGCCCTCCGCCGCGCCGGAGCGCCCCTCGTCGTCGCCGGTCTCGACCACGCCGGCCTCGACGTCGCCGGGCTCGACGTCGCTGGCCGCCCCGGCCCCGGGGGGCGGCGGGAGCGGCACCGGGTCGCCCGGCCGGCCCAGCCAGGCACCAGCCGCCACCGCGAGCGCGCACGCCAGCGCCGCCGCGCCGGCGACGACGGCGGAGCGGGCCGAGGGCGCCCAGCGGCGGCGTGCGGGGACGACGTCGTCCTCGGGACTGAGCTCGAGGTGCCCCGCGGCGGCGGTGTACGCCGCCGAGGTCAGCGCGCGCAGCCGCGCGCCACGGTCCCGCCGTCGAACCTCCACGCCAGGACGGTAGGAGCCTCCGCCGCTCCCGCGGCCCGCGGCTCCCGGCCCCCTGTGGAACTCCCGGCGTCCGGCACCGCTGTGCACGGCGGCGGCCCGGGGGACGGCCCGGAGGGCGTCCGCTCAGCGGGCCGGCGCGACGACCACACCGAGCACGCCCGGCCCCGCGTGCACCCCGACGACGGCCGTCACCTCGCTGCGCAGCGCGCCGGCGACGAGCGCACCTGTGCCCGCCAGGGCGTCCGCGAGGTCCTCCTCGAGAGCCACCGCCTCCTCGGCGGCACCGAAGTGGTGGACCGCGACGCGGACCCGTTGCGCCGGCGGGTGCGGCACGCGCGCCCCGGGACCACCGGCCGCCTGCACGGCACGCTCGAGCACACGCCGACGGGCACGGGCCCGGCCGCGGACCGTCTCGACGACGACGATCCGCCCGTCCGAGACGCCCAGGACCGGCCGGATGCCGAGGGCGGTCCCCATGAGGGCCGCTCCCGGGCTCATCCGGCCGCCGCGCTGGAGGAAACCGAGGTCGGTCACCATGAACAGCACGGTGGACTTCGCCGCGGTCTCTCGTGCGACGGCCACGACCTGCGCCGCTCCCCCGCCGTCGCGGGCAGCCTCCGCGGCGGCCACCGCGGCGAGACCGGTCCCCGCCGCCACGGTGCGGGAGTCGACGACGTGCACCCGGCCCCCCTCGCCGGCCAGGGCCGCGGCCGCGCGCCGCGCGCCGGCGACGGTGCCCGAGAGGTCGGCCGAGAGATGGATCGCCACGACCTCCCGCGCGCCGCCCTCGGCCGCGGCCCGGTAGGCCCGCTCCAGCTCGGCCGTGGAGGGCTGGGAGGTGGTCGCGCGGACCCCCTGCACCAGCCGTGCGGCGAGGGCGGCGGACCCGACGGCGTCGTCGAGCTGGTCCTCTCCGTCGACGACGACGTGCAGGGGCACCACGGTGATGCCGAGCTCGGCGGCGACCTCCGGCGGCAGGCTCGCCGTCGAGTCCGTGACCACCGCGACACCCGTCCCCATGCCGTCCACCCTAGGGCCCGTCCGCCCGTCCGCCCGCGGGCGTCGCGGCCGGGCGGGACCACTAGCATCGGCCGCAGCGACCGCCCCACCGAGGAGACGCCCATGGCCGACGACGCAGCGACCGACACGGCGGAGCTCGCCCGCCTCCGCGCGGAGGCCGCGCAGGCGGCCGCGGAGGCCGCCTACGCGCGGGCGGTCGCGGCCCAGGCCGCTCTCGACGCCGCCCTCGCCGGCGCGGGTCGGGGCCCGGCGGCCGACGGCGGGACGGCCCCGGCGGGCGGCGCGGGAACAGCTTCCCCACGCACCGCCGCGGCCTCCGTCGCCGGCGGAGCCGGGTCGCCCGCCGACGCCGGGTCGCCCGCCGACGCGGCGTCGCCCGCCGACGCCGGGTCGCCCGCCGACGCGCTCGAGGGCTACGCCCGCGAGGTCGCGGAGGGGTACGCCGTCGAGGGCGAGATCCTCCCGCTCGGTGCCCTCGTCGTGGAGGGCTCGCCGGTGCCCGCCGCGCAGGTCGGGCTCCCGCTGGCGATGCTCAACCGCCACGGGCTCGTCGCCGGCGCCACCGGCACGGGCAAGACGCGCACCCTGCAGGTCATGGCGGAGGGCCTCTCCGCCGCCGGGGTCCCGGTCTTCCTCACGGACGTCAAGGGTGACCTGTCCGGGATGCTCGAGGCCGGCGAGGGCGGCGGTGCCCTCCTGGAGCGCACGCACGCCGTCGGCCAGGACTGGTCACCGACGTCGTTCTCGGTGGAGCTGCTCTCGCTCGGCGGCGTCGGCGCCGGGGTGCCGATCCGGACCACGGTGACCGACTTCGGGCCGCTGCTGCTGAGCAAGGTCCTCGGGCTCAACGAGACCCAGGAGTCCTCGCTCCAGCTGATCTTCCACTGGGCGGACGCCGAGGGGCTGGCGCTGCTCGACCTGAAGGACCTGCGCGCCACGGTCGCCTACCTCACCAGCGAGGACGGCCGGCCGGAGCTGAGGGAGATCGGCGGCATCTCGACCGCGACCGCCGGTGTCATCCTGCGGGAGATCTCCGCCCTGCAGGCGCAGGGGGCCGATGTGTTCTTCGGCGAGCCCGCCTTCGACACGGCCGACCTGCTGCGCACCGCTGCGGACGGCCGGGGCGTCGTCTCCGCCCTGCAGCTGCCGCAGCTGCAGGACCGGCCGGCCCTCTTCTCCACGTTCGTCATGTGGCTGCTCGCGGACCTGTTCGGGTCCCTTCCGGAGGTCGGGGACGAGGAGCGGCCGAGGCTGGTGTTCTTCTTCGACGAGGCGCACCTGCTCTTCGCGGACGCCTCGGCCGAGTTTCTCAAGCAGGTGGTCAGGACCGTGCGGCTCATCCGGTCCAAGGGGGTGGGCATCGTCCTCGTGACGCAGACGCCACGGGACGTCCCGGCCGACGTCCTCGGCCAGCTCGGCGCCCGGGTGCAGCACGCGCTGCGCGCCTTCACGCCGAAGGACGCCGAGGCGCTGCGCGACACCGCCCGCACCTTCCCCTCCTCGCCCTACGACCTCGAGAAGGTCCTGACCTCCCTGGGCACCGGCGAGGCGGTGGTGACCGTGCTGTCGGAGAAGGGAGCCCCGACGCCGGTCGCGGCCACCCGTGTCCGGGCGCCCCGTTCCTCGATGGAGCCGGCGACGACGGCGTCCCTGCAGCACGCCGTCGCCGGCTCCCCGCTCTCGGCTCGCTACGGCGAGGCCGTCGACCGCGACTCGGCGCACGAGCTTCTCACCGCGCGCGTCGCCCAGCAGGACGCGGCCGCGAACGCCGCCGCCGCACGGGCGGAGGCCGACAAGCTCGCCCGTGAGCAGGCGAAGGAGGCGGAGAAGGCGGCGAAGGAGCGAGAGCGCGAGCTGGCGAGGATGCAGGCGGAGCTCGAACGCGAGGACAAGAAGGCCCGCGAGGCCGCCGAGCGCGCCCGACGCCAGCGCGGCAGCGCGTTCGACAGCTTCCTGCGCTCCGCGGGCACCCAGCTCGGGCGCGAGATCACGCGGTCGATCTTCGGCACCAGGCGCCGCTGAGGTCGGCGCCGCGGCGGCCGCGGGTCAGCTCCGGCGGTAGACGATGTCGCTGACGAGCTGGCGCTGCGCGCCCGGCGCGAGCACCAGGGCCTCCGCCACGTCGGCGCGGTTGAACGCGTCGGCCATGAACCCGCACGGCTCGACGGCGAGCGAGGCCCGCGGGTCCCGGTGCAGCGCGTCACCGGTGAACAGGTGCACCACCCGGGCCTCGAAGGGGTCCTGCTCCACGGTAAGGCTCTCCCCCGTGCGCGGCGAGCGCAGGACGGTGGCGACCACGCCGTCGTCGTCGGGGACGAGGTCGGTGAACGCGTGGTCCAGGGAGGTGCGGGCCAGCGGCAGCTGCACGGGCGAGGCGACCCCCGCCAGCGCGGCGTCGCCGGCCAGCGGCAGCTTCGCGTCGTCGGTCAGCACGCGGGAGCGGGCGGGGACGACGACCTCGAGGTCGTCGATCGTGGCGTGCCCGGGCAGGCGGAGGTAGGGGTGCCAGCCCAGGGCGACGGGGGCCGGGGTCTCCCCGGTGTTGGTGACGGTCACCTCGACACCGAGCCGCGACTCGCCCTCGGACCCCACGCCGAGCGCGTAGGAGACGGCGACGTCGAGGGAGAACGGGTAGCCCGGGTACTGCTCGGGGGCGACGGACGCCACCAGACGCACCGCCAGGTCCGAGTCGCGGACGCTCACCTGCGCGCGGGAGAAGCGGGCGGCGGTGAGCAGGCCGTGGAGCGCCTCGCCGTTCCTGTCCGTCGCGACCGTGTGCTCGGCGCCGCCGAAGCTGTACCGTCCGCCGCGCAGCCGGTTCGACCACGGGACCAGGACGGCGTTGCGGTAGCCGTCCTGCTCGGCGAGCTCCGCCGCCGAGGCGTACCCGTCGAGCAGCTCGACGAGCTCACCGTCGCGGGGCGCCTGCCACGAGAGCACGGTGGCGCCGGTCTCCGCCACGACGAGGCGGGCGCCGTCGGGGTGGTTGAGCACCCAGGTGCTCTCGCCGTCGAAGGTGCCGCGCTCGATGCCCGCACGGGTCGTGGTCTCCATCGTCACTCCTGATCGTCAGTCCTGCTGCGTCTGCGTCCAGGGTGGCGGAAACGGTGCCCCGGCCGCGGAGGTGTCCACGGACGGCTCACCCCTCGGACGCCGCTGTCGGGACGGCCCCCTCCGCCGCGGCGAGCGCGGTGCCGAACCTGTCCAGCGCGGCCTCTCCGACGATGTCCCCGGGCAGCAGCGGCACCTCGACGACGGGCACCCGCGGCAGCGCCGCGTACAGGTTCGCCAGGTGCGCCTCCTCCAGGCGGTGCCGGTCGGCGAGGAACGCCCCGGCGTCGAGCGGGGAGCGCTTGTTCACCACCAGGGCGCCGACCTGGACGCCGGCCCGCGCGAGCTGGCCGTGCAGCTCGATGCTCTCGAGCACCGGCAGCCGCTCGGCGGCGAGGACGATCACGAAGGCGGTGCGCGCATGGTCGCGGAGGACCGCACGCAGCCCCTCGAAGCGTTCCCGCCTGCGCAGCAGAACACGCCGGATCTCCTGGTCCCGGTCCGCCCGCCGGTCACGGGCGGGCCGGGCGGTGCCGAGGAGATCGGCGGCTCCGTCGTCGTCGGGACCGAGCGCCCGCAGGGCGGCGCCGAGCCGCTGGGAGCGTTCCTGGCGGCGGAGCAGCCCGTCGGTCCAGGCGGACATCATCTCGGGGAGCGCCATCAGCCGGGCGGTGTGGCCCGAGGGCGCGGTGTCGAAGACGATCAGGTCGTAGTCGTCCACGGCCCGCTCGACCGTCTCGGCGATGCGCTCGAGGATCGCGGCCTCGTGGGTGCCGGGCGCGTCGCGGGCGAGGTCGAGGTGCCGGTCGACCTCGCCGGCGAGGTGGTCGGGCATGAGCCGGCGCACGGTCGTCCGGACGGCGGCGAGGTGCTCCTCGGTGGTGCGGGCGGGGTCGATCTCGAGCCCGTCGAGGCCGTCGGCCAGGGCGGTGACCCGGTCCCCGACGTCGCGCTGCCACAGGTGCCCGAGGTTGTGCGCGGGGTCGGTGGACACCACCAGGACCCGCCGCCCGGACCGCGCCTGGGCGAGGCCGACGGCGGAGGCGACGGCGGTCTTGCCGACCCCGCCCTTGCCGCCGACGAACAGCACGCGACGCTCGGCGGCGAGGCTCAGCAGCACGAGTAGTCCTCCAGCGGGGATCGGTCCATGCCCATCCGCCGGTGCCAGTCGTGGAAGCGGTCGTAGACCGCGGGCAGCAGCTCGGCGGTGTAGTAGCTGACGGGGTTGGGCACGCCGAGGGCCTCGGAGAGGACGATCATGGTGAACAGGTCGTCCTCGTCGCGCCGCGCTCGCGCGAAGGTGCGCCGGTAGGGCGCGACGTAGAACTCGCGCAGGCCCGCCGCGAGGCGGGCCTGCGCGTGGCGGAGGCTCACCGGCGGCCGGCCCCCGTGGTGACGGCGTCGTCGTCGGTCGCCGGGCTCCGGCGCGCGCGTCCCATCGCGACGGCGGCCTCGACGATCACCCACAGCGCCGCGACGAGGATGATCACGTCGAGGACGAGCAGCAGCCAGTTGCCGGCGTTGTAGAAGGTGCCCATCTGCACGACGAGGGCGAAGACGGACATCACGAGGACGAACACCAGCGGCACCAGCACGGGCAGCACCGGGCGGCCCTTGCGCATCAGCATGACCGCCACGATCGAGAGCGTGAGGCCGGCGAGGATCTGGTTGGTGGTGCCGAACAGCGGCCAGATGACCATGCCGCCCGCCCCGTCGGCCCCGGCCCCGAACGCCAGTCCCATCGCCACGGCCAGGGCGATGAGGGTGGAGACCATGGTCCCGACCCGGATCCCGGCGATCTCGGCCGCCTCCTGGACGACGAACCGCTGCAGGCGCACGCCGGTGTCCATCGTGGTCGCGGCGAACAGCACCGCCATGGTGGCGAGGATCGTGGCGCTCAGCGAGACCGGGATGCCCAGGCCGGCGTTCATGATGGCGCCGCCGCCCTCGACGAAGGCGGCGACCCCGCCGGCGTTGAACGCGGTGTACACGGCCTCCCAGTCGGCGAGCGTCCGGTAGCCGGCCGTGGCCGCGATGATGGCGCCGAGCGCCAGCAGCCCCTCGCCGACGGCGCCGAAGTAGCCGACGAACCGGGCGTCCGTCTCCTTGTCGAGCTGCTTGGCGGTCGTGCCGGAGGACACCATGCCGTGGAAGCCGGAGATGGCGCCGCAGGCGATGGTGACGAAGAGCAGGGGCACCAGGCTCGGCGTGCCCTCCGGCACGTTGTCGTTGAAGGCGGGAGCCACGACCGTCGGCGCGGCGATGAGCACGGAGCCGTAGAGGATGGCGAGGCCGATGAACAGCTGCAGGCCGTTGATGTAGTCGCGCGGCTGCAGCAGGACCCACACGGGAAGCATGGACGCCACGCCCGCGTAGAGGAAGAGGACGACGATCCAGAACGCGTTGTCCGACAGCCCCAGGACCGTCTCCGGCAGGACGACCGGCACCCGGTCGCCGATGAGGATCAGCGAGTACAGGGCCACGACGCCGATCACCGAGACGACGGCGAGGTTGAGCCGGAACCGGTAGATCGCCTGACCGACGAGGACGGCGACCAGGATGGCCCCCCAGGTGGGGATGACCGCCGTCGGCGTGGAGACGAGCAGGTTGGAGATGACGACGGCGAACGCCGCGTTGACCATCAGCAGCAGGAGGAAGATCACGACGAGGAACAGGTTGCGGCCCCGGGCGCCGATGTAGCTGCCCGAGAGCATCCCGATGGAGCGGCCGCGGTTGCGCGCGGAGGCCCACAGGGCGCCGAGGTCGTGCATCCCGGCGAAGAAGACGGTGCCGAAGGTGACCCAGAGGAACGCGGGGAGCCAGCCCCAGATGACGGCGACGGCAGGGCCGACGATCGGGGCCGCGCCGGCGACCGAGGTGAAGTGGTGGCCCCAGAGGACGTACCTGTTCGTGGGGACGTAGTCCACGCCGTCCTTGAGCTCGTGCGCGGGCGTGGTGTACGTGGGGTCGAGCCGGTAGACGCGGTTGGCCAGGTACTTGGAGTACAGCAGGTACCCCAGCAGGACCATCGCGACCCCGACGATGGCGAGGAGCACGGAGTTCATGTCTGTCCGATCTGTCGTCGTCGACGTTGCGGGCGGTCGGGGCGACCGCCGCGCGACGTCGCGGACGGCACCGACCGGCACCCTGATGACGGACGCACCCTAGCGGAACCGGACGCGAGTGTGAGGGATCGGTCGGAGGGCGGGCCGCAATGCCCGAGGCACGGGGCCGGCAAGCACGCGCGGGCGCGTGCGTGTACCGCCTGACCGCCCGGTGAGCGGTCAGGCGGGTACGCGAGGCGGGACAGTCGAGCCGGTCAGGCCCCGGGGACGATGTTGACCAGGTTGGGCGCGCGGACGATCACCTTGCGCACGCTGCGCTCGCCGAGGATCCGCCGCACTGCCGGGGACGCGAGGGCCCGCTCCCGCAGGTCGTCCTCGCCGATCGAGGCCGGCACCTCGAGGCGGTCGCGGACCTTGCCCGCGACCTGGACCACGCAGGTCACGGTGTCCTCGACCAGCAGGGCCGGGTCCGCCGTCGGGAAGGGCTCGTAGGTCAACGACTCGGGGTGGCCCAGGCGCGACCACAGCTCCTCGGCGATGTGCGGGGCCACCGGGGCCAGCATGAGCACGAGCGGCTCGACGGCCTCGCGCGGGACGCGCTCCAGCGAGGTCAGGTGGTTGTTCAGCACGATCATGCGCGCGACGGCGGTGTTGACCCGCATCGCCGACATCTCGGTCTCCACCTCGTGAGCGGTCCGCGCCACCAGGCGGCGTGTCTCCTCGTCGGCCGGGTCGTCCACGACCGTGGTCTCCCCCGTGCGCTCGTCGACGACGTTGCGCCACAGTCGCTGCAGGAAGCGCTGGGAGCCGACGACGGCCCGGGTGTCCCAGGGGCGGGAGTCCGCCAGCGGGCCCATCGACATCTCGTAGACCCGGAAGGTGTCGGCGCCGTAGGTGGCGTACATGTCGTCCGGGGTGACGATGTTCTTCAGCGACTTGCCCATCTTCCCGTACTCGCGGAAGACCTCCTGGCCGTTCCAGGTGTACGTGGGCTCGCCCCCGTCGGCCGCGGGCACCTCCACCACCTCCTCGGCCGGGACGTACTGGCCGCGGTTGTCGGCGTAGGCGTAGGCCTGGATGTAGCCCTGGTTGAAGAGCTTGTGGAAGGGCTCGGAGCTGGAGATGTGCCCCAGGTCGTGGAGCACCTTGTGCCAGAACCGGGCGTAGAGCAGGTGCAGGACCGCGTGCTCGACGCCGCCGACGTACAGGTCCGCCCCGCCGGAGACGTTCGCCGGCACCGCGGTGCCGTCCGGCGCCGTGGTCGCCGGGCGCGGGCCCATCCAGTACCGCTCGACCTCCGGGTCGACCAGGACCTCGCTGTTGCGCGGGTCCAGGTAGCGCAGCTCGTACCAGGAGGACCCGGCCCAGTTGGGCATGGTGTTGGTGTCGCGGTAGTAGGTCTGGCGCCCCTCGCCCAGGTCCAGCTCGACCTGGACCCACTCGGGCACGCGGCCCAGGGGCGGCTCGGGGCTCGACGTGGCGTCGTCGGGGTCGAAGGTGCGCGGGGAGTAGTCCGGGACCTCGGGCAGCTCGACCGGCACCATGGACTCGGGCAGGGCGTGGACGCGCCCCTCGGCGTCGTAGACGACCGGGAACGGCTCGCCCCAGTAGCGCTGGCGGGAGAACAGCCAGTCGCGCAGCCGGTAGGTGGTCGCACCGCGGCCGACCCCCTGGGTCTCCAGCCAGGAGATCATCGTCGCCTTGGCGGTGGGGACGTCCAGGCCGTCCAGGGTCAGCGCGTCGCTCGCGGAGTTCACCACGGTGCCGTCGCCGGTCCAGGCGCCCTCGTGCCCCTCGGGCGGGGCGACGGTGTGGATCACCGGCAGGTCGTAGGCCTGGGCGAACTCGAAGTCGCGCTCGTCCCCGCCGGGGACGGCCATGATAGCGCCGGTGCCGTAGCCCATGAGGACGTAGTCGGCGACGAACAGCGGCACCTGGGCGCCGTTGACCGGGTTGGTGGCGTAGATGCCGGTGAAGACGCCGGTCTTGGTGCGCTCGGCGTCCTGCCGCTCGGCGTCGGTCTTCGCGGCGGCGGCGCGCTGGTAGCCGCGCACCGCCTCGGCCGGGGTGTCCGCGCCGCTCGTCCAGGCGTCCCTGGTGCCGGCGGGCCAGGCCGCCGGGATCGCCCCGTCGGCGAGCATCGGGTGCTCCGGCGAGACGACCATGAACGTCGCCCCGAACAGCGTGTCGGGACGGGTGGTGAAGACGGTCAGGGGCTCCTGGACGCCCGGGACGCGGAAGTCCACGTGCGCGCCGGTCGAGCGGCCGATCCAGTTGCGCTGCATCGAGCGGACCTTCTCGGGCCAGTCGATCGTGTCCAGGTCGTCGACCAGCCGGTCGGCGTAGGCGGTGATGCGGAGCATCCACTGGCGCAGGTTCCGCTTGAACACGGGATAGTTGCCGCGCTCCGAGCGGCCGTCCGCGGTGACCTCCTCGTTGGCCAGGACCGTGCCGAGGCCGGGGCACCAGTTCACCGGAGCCTCGGAGATGTAGGCCAGGCGCTGGTCGTCGACGACGCGGCGCCGCTCGTCCGCGTCCAGCTCCGCCCAGGGCCGGCCGTCCGGGGTCGCCCGGGTGCCGGCCGCCAGCTCGGCCTCCAGCTCCGCGATCGGGCGGGCCCGGCCGGTGCCGCCGTCGGGGCGGGGGGCGTCGGCGTCGTAGAAGGAGTTGAAGATCTGCAGGAAGATCCACTGGGTCCAGCGCACGAACTCCGGGTCCGTGGTGGCGAACGTGCGGCGGTCGTCGTGGGCGAGGCCCAGCCGACGCAGCTGGACGCGCATGTTGGCGATGTTCTCCTCGGTGGTGATCCGAGGGTGCTGGCCGGTCTGGACGGCGTACTGCTCGGCGGGCAGGCCGAAGGCGTCGTAGCCCAGCGCGTGCAGGACGTTGCGGCCCTTCATGCGGTGGTAGCGCCCGACGACGTCGGTCGCGATGTACCCGAGCGGGTGCCCGACGTGCAGGCCCTTGCCCGAGGGGTACGGGAACATGTCGAGCAGGTAGAACTTCTCGGCCGGGACGTGCTCTCCCGCCAGGTCCCCGGAGGGGTTGGGGGCGTGGAACGTGCCGCGCTCGGCCCAGCGGTCCTGCCAGGCCCGCTCGATCTCGTTGGCGAGCTCGGCGGTGTACCGGTGGCCGGTCGCGTCCTGCGCGGCGGACGTCTTCTCCTCGACCGCCGCGGTCGCGGCGTCGTCGTGCTTGCTCATGGTTGGTTCCTCGTCCCGGGTGTGGCGGTGGCTCCTGACACAAGAAAACCTCCCGTGCAGGGAGGTGAGCCGCGCTGGTGCGGCGCCCGGCGAAGCGGGCACCCGCTGGTGTCAGCGCGGCTGGGTAAGGAGCACCACGGCCGTCATGCGGTACAGGCTATCGCAGGCCGCGGCGCACGCCCTCGACGGGCGGCCTCGGGCGGGCCTCCCTAGGGTGACGGCAACACCCATGACCAGTCGGCCGACCAGGCCGGGAAGGAGCGCGACCATGGCGCCCAAGCCGCTGAAGATCCAGGAGACGAGCCTTCAGGAGGCCCTCGTCGACCTCGTCGACCTCGCGCTGCAGGGCAAGCAGGCCCACTGGAACATCCACGGCCGTCACTTCCGTTCGGTGCACCTGCACCTGGACGAGATCATCGCCGAGGCACGCCTCGCAGCCGACGAGGTGGCGGAGCGGCTCGCCACCGTCGGCGGCACCCCGGACGCCAGGGCGGCGACCGTGGCGAAGTCCTCCGGGCTCGACGAGCTGGAGGCCGGTCCGCTGCCCGCCGACGAGGTGGTCCGGCTGTTCGAGGAGCGCCTCATGACCGCCTCCGAGCGCATCAAGGGGCACCTCGACGACCTCGAGGAGAAGGACCACCTGAGCGCCGACCTCCTCATCGGGGTGGCGACCAAGCTCGAGAAGCAGGCCTGGATGCTCCGCGCCAGCGCGGAGGACGTGGCCGCGCCGGCCGCGGCGGCGGGCGGCGCGAAGTCCCGCAAGAGCGCCTGACACGGCCGCCCTGCCGGTGCGGGGTCCGCGGGCCCCGCACCGGCAGGCACCGTCGCGCGCCGGCCCCGCACGCGGCCGAGCGCGTGCGGGGAACGCCTCAGCGGATGCCGATCTGGCGCCGGCGCAGCCCCGCCAGCCCGACGGCCACCCCGGCGGCCGCCAGCCCGGTCAGCACGACCAGCGGCACGGCCCGGAACTCCTCCGCCGGCACCTGGGCCGGGTAGCTCAGCGGCGAGAGGTTCGTGAGCCATGCCGGCAGGTCGAGCAGCGCCGCGAAGTTGCCCACGAACACCATGAGACCCACCAGGGCCCAGCCGACCACCGCGAGCAGGCGCGGGACGAGGCCGAACAGCATCGCGCACAGGCCGAGCACGAGGAGCACGGCCGGCAGCACGTTGAGGTGCGCGAGCGCGACCTCGCCCACCAGCGACCACTCCCCCGTCACGCCCGCGGCCGCGACACCGGTGCCGACGCCGGAGACGAGCAGGATGAGGAAGGCCCCGGCCGCGACGGCAGCGAGGTGGGAGCCGGCCCAGGCGGACCGTCCGGTCGGCGTCGCGAGCACCGCCTCCGCCCGGCCACGGCCCTCCTCCGCGCGCAGGCTCTGGACGGCGAAGACGACGTACGCCGCGGTGAGGTAGCCGCTGAACACCGCCAGGAAGGCGACGTAACCGTCGACCAGCCCCTCCGTGCCGAACATCTCCTGGATCACGGGCGGCATGTCCGCCGCCGCGTCCAGCATCGCCTGGGTGAAGGCCCCGTCGACGACGCCGAGCGCCAGCACGGCCACGCCCCAGCCGACGACGGCGGAACGCTGCAGGCGCGCCGCGAGGCCGAGCGGGGTGCCCAGGGCGGGGCGCGCGTCGGGACGCCCGGGGCGCACCGCGATCAGGCTCGCCCCGAGGTCCCTGCGCCCCTGGAGCCCGAACGCGACCACCACCCCCGCCACCGCCAGCGCGGCGAGCAGGAGCAGCGGCCACCAGCGGTCGTGGACGTACGGCGCGGTCTGCGACGCCCAGCCGAGCGGAGATGCCCAGGACGCGGCGCTGCCGCCGACGGCGGCCATGTCGCCCAGCGCCCGGAGCATGAAGGCCGCGCCGAGCACGGCGCCCGCCAGGCCCGCCGCCGCCCGGGAGTGCTCGCTCAGCTGGACGGTCACCGCCGTCACCCCGGCGAACGCCAGACCCACGAGCCCGGTGGCGCAGCCGACCAGCACGGAGCCGGTGACGGCGAACCCGTTGCCGATCGCGACCGCCGCCACCGCCGCGGCGGCCAGCGCGTTGGTGATCGCGGCGACCACCAGCGCGGCGGTGAGCGGGGCGTGCAGGCCCACCACGTTGGCACGGACCAGCTCGGCCCGGCCCGTCTGCTCCTCGACGCGGGTGTGGCGAGTCACGAGCATGATGCTCATCAGCGCGGCGAGCAGGAAGAGGTACATCACGTACCCGCCCGCGAAGAAGCGCTCGTACGTCGGGTCGTCCATGCCGTACGCCGGTCCCGTGAACATCCGGCCGACCGGCTGCTCCAGCAGCGGCACCACCGCGGCGAGGTCATCCTCGTCCGGGGCCAGCTGCGGCAGCGCCGCGCCGATGTACAGGACGTAGAGCGCGAGACCGCCGACCCAGGCGGGCAGCTTGACCCGGTCCCTGCGCAGCATGAAGCGGACCAGGGTGCCGGTGCCGGTGCGGGGAGCCGGCGGGGCGGCCACCCGCGTCGGCCGCGGCACCGTCGTCGTGCCGTGCGTGCCGGCCATCAGTGCACCTCCACGGGCTCTGCGCCGCTGGAGGCTGCGTCGCCGCCGTAGTGCCGGATGAGCAGCTGCTCCAGCGTCGGCGGGTGGGCGACGATCGAGCGCACGCCCAGGGTGGCCAGCTGCCGAAGGACAGGGTCGACCTGGTCGCCGTCCACCTCGAGCCGCACCTGGCCGTCCTCGTGATGCAGCTCGTGCACGCCGGGGAGCCCGGCGAGCCCGTCGGCCGGCCTGTCCGTGTCCACGACCATGGTGGTGCGGGTCATGTGACGCAGGTCGCGCAGAGAGCCGGTCTCCACCACGCGCCCCTGGCGGACGATGGAGATCCGGTCGGCCAGCACCTCGACCTGGGCGAGGATGTGGCTCGACAGCAGCACCGTGGTCCCGGCGTCGCGGGCCTCCCGGATGCACTCCTGGAACACCACCTCCATGAGCGGGTCCAGGCCGGCGGTCGGCTCGTCGAGGAGCAGGAGCTCGACGTCGGAGGCGAGCGCGGAGATCAGCGCGACCTTCTGCCTGTTGCCCTTGGAGTACGTGCGCGCCTTCTTGCTCGGGTCGAGGTCGAACCGCTCGCACAGCTCGTCGCGCCGCCGCCGGTCGAGGCCGCCCCGCAGGCGCGCGAACAGGTCGATCGCCTCGCCGCCCGTCAGGTTCGGCCACAGCTCGACGTCGCCGGGCACGTAGGCCAGGTGACGGTGCAGCCGGACGGCCTCGTCCCAGGGGTCGGCGCCGAACAGCGCGACCGTCCCGCCGTCTGCCCGCAGCAGACCGAGCAGGACCCGCATCGTGGTGGACTTCCCGGCTCCGTTGGGGCCCAGGAAGCCGTGAACCTCCCCGCGCTCGACGGCCAGGTCGAGCCCGTCCAGCGCGCGGGTGGAGCCGAAGGTCTTGACGAGTCCGGCGGACTCGATGACGTTGTCTCGGGACATCTGCGTTCCTTCTCCGGCCCGACCGGTGAAGTGGTCGGGGACGTCGGTGGTGTCGTGCACTGAGCTGAGGACGACCCTCCTGCGAGGGCCTCCGGACGCGACGGACCGCCCTCTGGCCGGCCGGCGGCGGGCTAGCCGGCGGCAGCCGGAGGGTCCGGTGCGACGTCGTGCGGCACGGGTGTCTCGGCCAGGAGCGCGTCGAGGATGCGGCTGTCGGTGAAGAGGCCCTCGGTGTACAGCTCGAGCGCCGGCAGCATCGTGGTCCGCTCGAGGTGACGCACGAGGTCGACCATGTCCAGCTCCTCCGGTGGCGTCAGGCGGATCTCGACGAGCAGCGCCCCCACACCGGCCTGGGTGAGGAAGCGGGCCCGGGCTGCGGGGTCGCGGCTGGGCCTGATCACACCGGCGGCGACGCCGGCCTCCAGGTACTCGACCGCGTCGGCGACCATGTGCTCGAAGAGCGTCCGGGCCAGGGACCCGCCCTCGCTGAGGCTGGCGACCACATAGCGGGCCACGTCCTCGTAGCGCTCGGACGCCGCGAGCTCGCGGAGGATCGCCGTCACGTCCCCCGTCCCCACCGTCTCCCGTTTGCCCTCCCGGATGACCCTCAGGACGAACTCGTCGCACGCCTCGCGCAGGCCGGCCTTGGACCCGAAGTGCTTGACGATGCTGGCCGCGCTGACCCCGGCGTCGGCCGCGATCGCGCGCAGGCCGACGCCGAAGCCGCTGGCGCCGAAGACCCGCACGGCCGCCGCGCGGATCCGTGCCGCGGTGTGCAGGTCGTCCTCGTCGAGCGACAGCGGTGAACGCATGGTCACCATCGTAAACACGCGTTTACACGCGCGCAAGACTCTTCAGACGACCTCCGCGGCTCTCCACCACACCAGCGTCCCGACGGCCCCCAGCGCGCCGACCGGGACGGCCAGGCCCAGCTGGACGGCGCCGACCTCCGCCGCCGCTGCGGGCCCGCCCATGCCGAGCCACAGCCCGGGGGCGGCGTACGGGAACCAGGCGCCGGCGCCGAGGGCGGTGCCGATCTCGGTGATGACGACCAGGGCGAGCAGGGCTCCGACCGCGGGCAGGTACCCCCGCAGCGCGCTCGCCGCCCAGCCCAGCGGCGTGGTCATGAGGGCGCACAGCGCCGCGGCGGTGGCGGAGCGACCCGCCGCGCCCCACGTCTCGGCGGGCGGGGCGCCCAGGCCGAGCAGGAGGCCCGCGAGGATCGCCACCACGACCGCGGCGAGGACCGCCAGCAGGAGCCACGCCAGCACGGCGGCAATCTTCGCCCCCGCCGTCCGCCAGCGCGGCACCGCCGTCGCGAAGAGCCCGTAGACCGTCCGGTCGACGAACTCGCGGCCGAAGGTCCAGGACATCGCGATGCCGCCACCGAGGAGCACGGCGACGGTGAGGATCTCCCCGACCAGGGCGAGGTAGCCTGGCCAGCCGTCGGCGGGCATCAGGGCCGCCGTCTTCTCCGCCAGCGGGCTGCCCGGCGCCGCGCCCGCGAGCCGCAGGAAGCCCGCCCCAGCGAGGGGACAGCCGAGCACGAGCACCAGCGTGGTGACCCGGGCCAGCCCCGACCGCCGGAGCTTGAGGGTCTCGATGCCGATCGCGCTCACGGCAGGCTCCGTTCGGCGGCGTAGACGACGTCGAAGAACTGGCGCTCGAGGTCCAGGTCGCCGGGCCGCAGTCCGCCGACGACGGAACCCCGGTGCAGCACCGTGATGGTGTCCGCCACGCGGGCGACCTCGTCGAGGTGGTGGCTCGAGACCAGGACCGCGGCGCCGTCGCGGTGCGCCCGGCCCAGGAGCAGGGCCCGCAGGTCGACGACGCCGACCGGGTCCAGCGCGTTGGTCGGCTCGTCGAGCACGAGCACGTCGGGGGTGTGCACGAGGGCCGCGGCCAGGGCGAGCCGCTGGCGGTTGCCGAGGGAGAGGGTCGCCGCCCGCCGTCGGGCGAGGCTCTCGAGGGACAGGTCCGCAAGGGCAGCCTCGACGGCCTCGGGCACCGCCAGGGCCGACAGCCCGTGGAGCCTGGCGGCACAGGAGAGGTTCTCGACGACCGTGAGCTCCGGGTAGGCGAAGACGGACTCGACGAGGTGGCCCACGCGCGACCACGTCCCCGCGCTCGCGTCGCGGGCCTCGCACCCCAGCACGAGAGCACGCCCGGACGTCGGCCTGAGCATGCCGACCAGGACCTTCATGAGGGTGGACTTCCCGGCTCCGTTGAGGCCGACGACGGCGTGGATCTCGCCCGCCCGCACCGCCAGGTCGACGCCGGCGAGAGCACGGCCGTCCCGGAAGTCCCGGACGAGCGCCCGCGTCTCGAGCGGCAGCGCGGCGCTCACCGGGGCTCGCCCGTCAGCTGCTCCAGGGCGGCCACGATCCTGGCTCCCAGCTCCGCGGCGTGGGGTTGCGCGCCCCAGTCGAACAACGTCGCGGTGATCGCGCCGAGGCAGGCCCCGGCCGCCGCGACGGCCGCCGGCCGGTCGGTACCGGTGGCGACGAGCGCCTCGACGATCGCGTGCTCCGTCCGCGCGTTGTTCGCGATGGCGGCGGCACGCAGGCCCGGGTGGCCGGCGACCAGGCGGATGCGGGTGCGGGTGACGGTGTCGGTCGGCGCCTCGACCGCCCGCCAGGCCGCGAGGAGACCGGCGCCCGCCCGCTGGAGAGCGGTGAGGTCAGCAGGTTGGGTCGCGACGAGCTCGGCGATCACCGGGTCGTACGGGTCGTCGAGCAGCACCGCCTCCTTGGTGGGGAAGTGCCGGAAGAAGGTCATGTGGGACACCCCGGCGGCAGCGGCGATCTCGGCCACCGTGGTCCCGTCGAAACCCTGGCGCTCGAAGAGGGCGAGCGCCGCCTCCTGGAGGGCGGTACGTGTTCGCTCGCTGCGCGTCACGGTGCCATGTTAGTCACTAACATCTGGGGGGGCGCCATGGCCACGGCGGCTCGACGTCAGGGGCGGTACTCGCGGAGCCTGGCCGTCAGCTCGGTGAGGGTGGCGAGCTGGTCCGAGGTGAGCGCCCCGCCGACGTGGCGCTCGATGCTGCGGACGTGCCGGCGGCCGATCTGGCGCTGCATCGCCCGCCCCTCCTCGGTGAGGACGACGACGGTCCCGCGGGCGTCGTCGGGCGCGGCCTCCCGCCGGACCAGGCCGCGGGCCTCGAGACGTTCCACCATCCGGCTCAGGCTGGGCTGGCTGATGAAGACCGCGTCGTTGAGCTCGCGCAGCCGCAGGCGGCCGCCGTCGGCCCGGCTGAGGGTGAAGAGCACGTCGTACTCGCGCGCCCGCAGGGGCGCGAAGTCGCCGTTCGCCTCGAACCTGCGCATGAGGTTCGACTGGGCGCGGAAGAGCGACTCCCAGGCCTCTGCGGCCGCCCGTGTGGTCACCTCGTGCGCGTCCATCCCGTCCTCTCCGCCGCCTGCGCGTCAGGCTACCGGTCCGGCACTTCCATCCCCGATGGGACCCGAGGTGCTACGGGGCGACGAGCCCCATGGTGGTCGGCAGCCACATGGACAGCGCGGGGACGAACACCACCAGGAAGAGCCCGGCCGCGAGCGAGATCAGGAACGGCACCAGCTTGCTGATGACCGGCTCGATCCGCAGGCCGGCCACCCGCGAGCCCACGAAGAGCACGTTGCCCACCGGTGGCGTGATCACGCCCAGGCTCAGGTTGTAGACGATCATCGTGCCGAAGTGGACCGGGTTGACCCCGAACTCCATCACGATCGGCAGGAAGATCGGCGTGAAGATCAGGATGGCCGGCGTCGGGTCCATGAACGTGCCCACGACCAGCAGGATGACCATCATCAGGATCAGGATGATCGTCGGGTTGTCCGTGAGCCCGAGCATGATGTCCGAGATGATGTCCGGGATCCGCGCGAACGACATGACCCAGGACAGGATCGAGGACACCCCGACGAGCAGCATGACGATCGCCGTCGTCCGCGCCGCGTCGAGCAGGATCCCCGGCAGGTCCCGGACCTTGATCGCCCGGTAGAGGAAGCCGAGCACCAGGCAGTAGAACACGGCGATGGCAGCCGACTCCGTCGCCGTGAACACGCCCGTCAGGATGCCGCCGATGACCACGACGATCATGAGCAGCGACGGCACCGCGCGCCAGATGACGAGCAGGCCCTGCGCGAACGTGGGGTGGTCGACGCCGCGGAGCTCCTTGTGCTTCCGGGAGTAGGCGAACACCACGATCATGCACGCGAGGACCCAGACGAGACCCGGGCCCACACCGGCCATGAACAGCGCGGCGATCGACGTGCTCGAGACGAGCGAGTACACGATGAAGGTGTTGCTCGGCGGGATGAGCATCCCGGCCGGGGCGGAGGCCACGTTCACCGCGGCGGCGAACTTGGGGTCGTACCGGTCCTCCTTCATCCGCGGAGTCATCACGGTGCCCACGGCCGCCGCGGCGGCCACGGCGGCACCCGAGACGGCGCCGAACATCGCGTTGGCCACGACGTTGGTCTGGGCCAGGGACGCGGGCATCCGGCCGACCAGCACCTTGGCGGCGTCGATCAGGCGACCGGCGATGCCGCCGTTGTTCATCAGGACGCCGGCCAGCACGAAGAACGGGATGGCCAGCAGGGTGAACGAGTTGATGCCGGTGAACATCCGCTGCGAGGAGGTCAGCACGGCCCCCTCGACCCCGAGCAGGGAGATGGCGGCGATCGCGGACGACAGACCGATCGCGACGGCGATCGGCACGCTGAGGACGATCATCGCGGCGATGCCGATGAGCAGGATGAGACCTGCGAGCGTTGCGGGTTCCATCACTCCTCCTAGACGGCTTCAGCGTCGTCCGACGCCTCCACCGCGATCTCCTCGCGGCGCAGGACGGCAATGACGTGGTAGATGGCGTACAGCGTGATGATCACGCCGGTGATCGGCATGACCAGGTACATCGGGCCGATCGTGGTGGGGAGCGCGGTGAGGTTCTGGTTCCACGCGCCCATGGCAGCCCGCCAACCACCCCAGACGAGCACGACCATCGCGAAGGCGATGATCGTCAGCTGGACGAGCACCGCGATCGCACGCTGGACCCGCTCGGGGAACTTGCGGACGACGAAGTCCACGGCGATGTGGCCACGCTCGGAGAAGACGAGCGCGGCGGCGAAGAACCCCAGCCACACGAACGTGTAGCGGGCGAGCTCCTCTGACCACGTGCTGGGGTTCCCGACGACCTCACGGCTGAAGACCTGCCAGCCGACGTCGAGCACGAGCACCGCGAAGAGGAACACCGAGATCGCGGCGAGGATCTTGTCGAGAACCTTCTTTGCTGCGTGCATCTCGGGTCACCTCCTTCCTGGTTGACGGGCTGCGGGGATCACTCGGCGGCGGCGCGAGCGGCGTCGTACAGCGCCTGCTGGCTCTCGGTGGAGATGAACTCGTCGGCCAGGGCGGACAGCGCCTCGTCGAACGCGCCTCCCTCGACCTCGTGGAAGGTCGCCCCGCCGGCCGTGGCCTGCTCGATGGCGTCCTGGGTCGCGGCGTCCCAGAGCTCGGTGTGCTCCTCGTAGGTGGCCGTCCACTCCTCGTCGAAGATGGCGCGGTCCTCCTCCGACATCTCGGCCAGCAGGTCGGAGTTGATGATCAGGTAGTCCAGACCGACCAGGTGGTTGGTGTAGGACCAGTCGGGGGCGACCTCGTAGTGCTTCTGGGTCCAGTACGAGACCTCGTTGTTCTCGGCCGCGTCGACCACACCGGACTGCAGGCCGGTGTAGAGCTCGCCGAAGGCCATCGGGGTGGCGGAGGCGCCCATGGCCTCGGCCATGGCGATGTGCAGGTCGGACTCCTGGACGCGCAGCTTCTTGCCGGCGAGGTCGTCGGGCGACTGCACGGGGCCGAAGGTGGTGTAGACCGACCGCGCACCCTGGGTGAACCCACCGAGGACGGTCAGGTTCTCCGACTCCTCGAGCGAGGTGTAAAGGTCGCCGACGATCTCCTCGTCGTGGATGACGCTCATCTGGTGCTCGACGTCGTCGAAGACCTTCGGCAGGTTGAAGACGAGGAAGTCGTCGTCCAGGTTCTCCAGCTGGGTGCCCGAGACGATCGCCATGTCGACGGTGCCGTCGGAGACGAGCTGCAGGGCCTCCTGCTGCGCGCCGAGGGTCTCGTTCGGGAACACGTCGATGTCCCAGCGGCCCTCGGTGGCCTCGGAGAGGCGCTCGCCGAAGTTGTCCAGGGCGATGTACGAGGGGTGCTCCTCGGTCTGGTTCAGGGCCAGGCGCATGGTCGCGCCACCGGCGGCGCCGCCGCCCGCCGTGCCGTCCTCGGTCGCGTCGCCGCCGCCGCACGCGGCGAGGCCGAGTGCGGTCACGCCGGTGAGGGCCACCAGGGAGAGAGTCTTCTTACGCATCGTGATAGTTCCTATCTGCTCGTCGACGAGCGGTTCGGTCGTGCGTGCGGTGATCGCTCACCGCGCCGGTCCTCGCTCCGCCTCTGCGCGGCCGGTGAGTCCCGGGGTCGGGGGTAGTCCGCCGTGGGCACGGGGGGCTGCGTGCTGATTCAGTCACACCCGGCAAGCACGCGGCAACGAGTTGCCAAACCTTGCCTCCCGACGTCACGGAGCGGTAACGGCGCCGTCGTCCCCGGGGAACGCCGGCCCGCTGCGGGCGCGCGAGAGGGCCGGGGTGCGCCTCGGCGGCGCACCCCGGCCCTCACGGACTGTCGGGGTGGTGGTGGCTCGTCAGCCCTTGGCGGTGCCCTCCTTGGCCAGGAGCTCCTCCGCCCTGGCGACGACGGCGCCCACCAGCTCCTCGTCCGGCACCAGGTCCGAGGCGAGGAGCGACAGCAGCGCCACGGCGGCCTCGGCGACCGAGCCGCGGGCGGCGGCGACGACGTCGGCCTCGCGGGCGTCCTTGACGGGTGCACCGTGGCCCTGCAGGTGCAGGATCCAGGCGGCGAGGGCGCGCACGGGCCCGTCGGGCAGACGTCCGGCCGCACGCTCCAGGCGCAGGGCCGGGAGGATCCGCACCGGGATCTTCTGCGAGCCGTCGGCGGCGATCTGCGCGAGAAGGTGCCGGACCCGAGGGTTGTTGTAGCGGTCCAGGAGCGCCGCCCGGTAGCGCGCCACGTCGTCGGCGTCGACCTGGAGGTGCTCCCCGGCGACGTCCCACCAGTCCTCGACCCAGCCGCGCACGGTGGGGTCGGCGATCGCGTCGGCGACGGTCTCGTGCCCCACGATGGTGGCGGCGTAGGCCATCAGGGAGTGGGAGCCGTTGAGCATCCACAGCTTGCGCTGCTCGAAGGGATAGACGTCGTCGACGATCCCCGCGCCGGCCTTCTCCCACGCGGGGCGGCCGGCCGGGAAGTCGCCGGCGATGACCCACTCGCTGAACGGCTCGGTGGGCACGGGCGAGGCGTCGTCGTAGCCCTGGGACTCGGCGACGGCGGCCCGCTCACCCTCCGTGGTGGCCGGGGTGATCCGGTCGACCATCGACGTGGCCCAGGAGACGTTCTGCCCCATCCAGTCGAGCAGGCTGGGGTCCACGCGCTCCGCGAGCTCCTCCACGACGGCGCGGAACGTCGGGCCGTTGTCGGGGAGGTTGTCGCAGGGCAGGACAGTGATCGCGCCGGCGCCGGCCGCGCGGCGGGCCAGGAAGCCGCCGACCAGCTTGCCCGGCGTGGTGCGGGTGGCCGCCTCGGGGTCGGCGCGCAGGGCCTCGATGTCGCCGGCGACGGCCGGGTCCCCGACGGCGAGGTGCCCGTCGGCGCCTCGCATGTACCCGGCCTCGGTGACCGTGGAGGTGATGATGGCCGTCTGCGGGCTGCGGAGGTAGCCGAGGAACGCCTCGGTGTCGGAGGACGGGTGCACCGCCGAGAGAGTGCTGATGACCTCGAAGGTGTCGCCGTCCGCGTGGCGGGTGATCAGCGTGTACAGGCCGTCCTGCGGCGCGAGCGCCTCGGCCGCGTCGGGCCGGCGGCCGGTGAACGCCGCGATGCCCCACTCCCCCGCGTCGGGGGCGTGCTCGGTGTACCAGGCCTGGTGCGCACGGGTGAAGTTCCCCAGGCCCAGGTGCACGATGCGGACCGGCGCCGCGGGGCGCCCGTGCCGCTCGCGGGAGAGGCGGGGGACGGTCGTGGTGGTCATAGCTTGAACGCCTTCCGGGGCTGGGTGACGACGAGGTCGTGGGCGGTGTCGAGCGCCTCGTCCATGGTCAGGCGGTGGTCGGCGACGAGCTCGGCGAGGAAGCCCGAGTCGAGACGCCGGTTCATGTCGTGGCGCGCCGGGATGGACAGGAACGCACGGGTGTCGTCGATGAACCCGGACGTGCGGGTGAAGCCGGCGGATCCCGTCACGGCGCGGCGGTAGCGCTTGATCGCCTCCGCCTCGTCGATGAACCACCACGGGGCGCCGACGTACACCGACGGGTAGAAGCCGGCGAGCGGGGCGACCTCCCGCGAGTAGACGGTCTCGTCGATCGTGAACAGGACGAGCTGGAAGTTCGGGGCCGTCCCGAAGGCCGAGAGCATCGGCTGGAGCGCGCGGGCGAACTCCACCGACATCGGGATGTCCCCGCCGACGTCGGCGCCGAACTTCTCCTGCGTCGGGGTGTGGTGGTTGCGCACCACGGCCGGGTGCAGCGTCATCACGAGGCCGTCCTCGGAGGCCATGCGGGCCTGCTGGAAGACGAAGTCGCGGCGCAGCGCGTCGCCCTCCTCCGGCGTGATCTGCCCCGCGCGGGCCCGGGCGTAGAGGCGCTCCGCCTCGGCGTCGTCGAGCTTCTCGGCGCGGGCGTCCTTGTGGGAGTGGTCCGAGGACACGGCGCCGTTGTCCTTGAAGAAGGCGCGCCGGTTCTCCATGGCCGCGACCCAGCCGGCGTAGGTGCCGGTGTCGACGCCGGAGACCTCGCCCAGCGTGTCGATCAGCCCGTTCCAGGCCGGGGTGGCGGGCTCGAGGTACTTGTCCGGGCGGAAGGTCGGAGCGACCTTGCCGTCCCAGGTGGGGTCCCCCGCCAGCTTCTGGTGGTGGCGCAGGTCGTCCGCCGGGTCGTCCGTCGTCGCGATGAACTCGATGTTGAACGTCTTGTACAGGGCGCGCGGCCGGAACTCCGGCGTGGCGATGGCCTCGGCGATCCGGTCGTAGATCCGGTCCGCGGTGGCCGCCGACGGCGCCAGGTCGATGCCGAAGACGTCCGCCAGCTCCGACTCGAACCAGAACTTCATCGGGGTGCCGCGGTAGATCTTCCAGTTCTCGCACAGAGTGCGGAACGCGGCACGGGACTGCTCGGCCGAGAAGTTCTCCTGCCCCACGCCCAGGTCCGCCAGCGACACGCCGCTGGCGTGCAGGAGCCGGTTGATGTAGTGGTCCGGGGTGATGAGGAGCGACGTCGGGTCCGCGAACGGCACGTCGTCGGCCAGCCACTGCGGGGGGACGTGCCCGTGCGGGGAGATGATCGGCAGGTCCTTGACCGCGTCGTAGAGCTCCCGGGCGATCGGGCGCAGGCCCGGGTCGGCGGGGAGGAGACGGTCGGGGTGGACGTGGAGGACGTCGTCGTCTGTGGTGGTCATGCTGCCATCGTGCTGGCGCTGCCACGTGGGCGGCAACGTGTTGCCGGGAGTTGCCGGACCAGTGCGGTCCGCCACACCCGCGGCCTCGCTCAGGCGCGGAGGTTGGGCCCGGTGCTCTCACGCTCGACGAGCTTGACGGGGACGACGACGGGCGGCCCGCCCCGCGGGTGCGCCCCCTTGATCTGGGCGACGAGGTTGCGCACCGCCGCCGCGCCGAGCGCCCGGCGGGGCGTCGCCACGGTCGTCAGCGCCGGCGAGACCAGGTCCGCGGCGAAGATGTTGTCGTAGCCGACCACCGAGACGTCCTCCGGCACCCGCTTGCCCCGCCCCTGGACGGCGCGGACGAAGCCGATGGCGACCAGGTCGTTGTACGCGATCACGCCGGTCGTAGGCGCCTGCCACCAGGCCTTGGCCCCCGCGACGCCGCCGGCGACCGTCGGGGCGAGCGGGCCGATGCGACGCACGTGCATCGACAGCTCCAGCGACGCCTCGCGCAGCCCGCGCCAGCGCATGCCGTCGGCCCAGGACGCCTCGGGCCCGGCGAGGTAGGTGACGAGGTCGTGACCGAGCTCGCCGAGGTGCTCGAGCGCGCGGCGGACGCCGCGGGCGTTGTCCGGCACCACGGAGGGGATCTCGCGCACGGCCCGGTTCAGGGCGACCATCGGCTTCTGCTTGGCGATCATGCGGATGGACGCGTCGGACATCCGCGAGGTGCCCAGGACGATGCCGTCGACGATCGGCAGGGCCCGCTCGAGCGCCTCCCGCTCGCGCTTGTCCGACTCGCGGGAGTCGACGAGCAGCACGGTGTAGCCCGCCTCGGCGGCCTCGTCCTGCACCCCGTTGATGATCTCGAAGTAGACCGGGTTCGTGATGTCGGGGACCACCAGCGCGAGCAGGTTCGTGTGCGTCGTGGCCAGCGCCCGCGCCATCGGGTTGGTGCGGTAGCCGAGCTCGGCGGCCACCGTGCGGATCCGTTCCGCCGTCTCGGCGTTGACCCGGCCGGGCCGCGAGAACGTGCGCGAGACCGTCGAGGGCGCCACGCCGGCCGCCTGGGCGACGTCGTAGATGGTGGGCGAGCTCCGCCGTCGGGACACGACCGGGGGAACCGCGTGGGAACCGTCGCCGGCGTCGCCCGGGTCTGCGGGCGCGCCTTGGCCAGCCGTGTCGTTCGTGTCCACCGACGTCCTCCCGGGTCGCTGGGCCCACCGTACGGACACGTGGCAACTGGTGGCAAAACGTTGCCCGGCGCGTCACGCCGGGATACCCGGGGGCGCGCGACGCCCGTGCTGACGTAGCAGAAGGTGTGGCATCCACCCTGGCAACTTCCGGCATCCGTGCTGCAACCCGCGGCAACCGCTTTGGCCACCGTCCCCGGTGATGCGTGAATGAATGCCGACAAGCCACCTCCCGTGCGCCCCCCCGGCACGTGCGGGAGAGTGACACAACGTGCGTCACGCACCGTCTCTCTCCAGGGAGTCCACATGTCCAGCACGGCGACGGCTCAGCAGCAGAGCATCCACGACGCCGCGGCCCCGCACCTGTCGTTCAGGACGATCGCCGGCTACGGCGCCGGCGACGCGGGCTGCAACATCGCCTTCCAGATGACCGGCCTGTTCCTGCTCATCTTCTACACCGACGTGGTGGGCATCTCCCCCGTCCACGCGGGCAACATCTTCCTCTTCGTGAAGATCTGGGACGCTTTCGCCGACATCTTCGCGGGTCGCATGGTGGACCGGACGATGACCCGGTGGGGCAAGTTCCGGCCCTTCCTGCTGTGGTACTCGGTGCCGCTGCTGGCGATGAACCTGCTCTGCTTCTGGATCCCCGTCGACGACTACGGCATGAAGCTGGTGTGGGCCACCGTCTCCTACGCCGTCCTCGGCCTGCTGTACTCCCTCGTGAACATCCCGTTCGGCTCTCTCGCCGGTGCGATGAGCCAGAACCCGGTCGACCGCTCCCGCCTGGCCTCGGCGCGCATGGTCGGCTCGGGCGCCACGATCCTGCTGCTCTCCCTGGTCCTCGCCCCGCAGATCAAGGCGGCCGACGACCTCGCGACGACGTTCCTCGTCACGTCCGCCCTGTTCCTGGTCATCGGCACCGTGATGTTCATGACCACGTTCCTCACGTCCAAGGAGACGGTCTACCGCGAGGTGGAGAAGGTGTCGCTCCGCGAGACCATCCGCACCGTCCGCCAGAACAAGCCGCTGCTGCGGCTGTGCGCCTCGTCGTTCTTCTACCTCACAGGGCAGAACGTCGTCTCCGCGATGGGCATCTACATCGCCAACGACGCCCTCGCCCAGTACGCCGGGGCCGGCAACTGGCTCGCCTCCGTCGTCACCATCATCACCACGGGCGCGGTCCTCTACGTGGGCCCCCTCGGCCCCGGTGTGACCCGCAGGCTGGGCAAGAAGACCGGCTTCATGGGAGCCTGCGGCATCGCGATCACCGGCGGACTGATCTTCGGCCTGTCCGGCAGCCTGCTGCTGAGCCTGGTCGGCCTGTTCCTGATCGGGTTCGGGATGGCCCTGCTCAACACGATGACCTGGGCGCTCGAGGCCGACACCGTCGAGTACGGCGAGCTGCAGACCGGCATCCGCACCGAGGGGGCCACCTACGCCGCCTTCTCCTTCACCCGCAAGGTGGGGCAGGCGGTCGGCGCCGCCATCGCCTCCTACTCGCTGGCCTTCGTCGGCTACAACGGCGAGCTCGAGGTGCAGCCCCAGTCGGTGATCGACGGCATGACCGCTTCGGTCGCCTTCCTGCCCGCCGCGTTCTTCCTCGTCGCCCTGCTGATCATGTCCCGGTACCCGCTCACCGAGGCCCGCTTCGCCGAGATCATGACGCAGATCCAGGCCAGGCGCGCCGAGCGGCACGCCGAGCTCGCCGGGACCGGCACCGCCCCCGCCGACGGGCCGGCCGGCGACGACGGGCTGCCGCCCGCCGGCACCCGCTAGCACCGCCTCGCCCCGCCCGGCCGCGCCGGGCGGGGCGTTCGCGCACCCACCGGCACGCGCGGCGTGCGCCTCCCGAACCGCCAGCCCGATCCGACCGACCGCCCCACGAAAGGACCACCACCATGCTCCGGCCCCAGGACACCGCCACCCGTGACCGCCGCTCGCTGACCGGGCTGTGGCGGTTCCGCGCCGACGCCGAGGGCGTGGGCCGCGACGAGCGCTGGTTCGCGGCGCCGCTCGCCGGGGCGCGCGACATGCCGGTGCCGGCCAGCTACAACGACATCGTCCCCGGCCGCGAGCTGCACGACCACGTCGGCGACGTCTGGTACCAGACGGACGTCCGCGTCCCGCGCGGCTGGGCGGACCAGCGCGTCGTCCTGCGCTTCGACGCCGCCACGCACCGCGCCACCGTGTGGGTGGGCGAGACCGAGGTGATGAGTCACGAGGGCGGCTACACCCCGTTCGAGGCGGACGTCACCGCGCACGTCACCCCGGGTGAGACGGTGCGCGTGACCGCCGTCGTCGACAACCGCCTCAGCTGGGAGTCCATCCCGCCCGGGGTCGTGGTCGAGACCGCCCACGGCCCGCGCCAGAAGTACATGCACGACTTCTTCAACTACGCGGGCCTGCACCGGCCGGTGTGGCTCTACTCCACGCCGACCACCTTCGTCGCCGACGTCACCGTGGTCCCGGGCATCGAGGGCGACCCGACGGCGGAGCGGCCGACCGGCACCGTCGCCTACGACGTGGCCGTCGCGGGCGAGGGCGCGGTCCGCGTGCGCCTGCTCGACGCCGAGGGCGCCGAGGTCACCGGGGCTCAGGGTGCCGCCGGCACGCTCACCGTGCCGGACGCCCACCTGTGGGCGCCGGGCGACGGGTACCAGTACGACCTCGTCGTCGAGGTCCTCGGCGCGGACGGCGCCCTGGTGGACTCCTACACCCAGAAGGTCGGGATCCGCACCGTCGAGGTGCGCGGCACCGACTTCCTGATCAACGGCCGCCCGTTCTACTTCCGCGGCTTCGGCATGCACGAGGACCACACCACCCGCGGCAAGGGGCACGACGACGCCGAGATGGTCCACGACTTCGAGCTGCTGGACTGGATCGGGGCGAACTCGTTCCGCACGTCGCACTACCCCTACGCCGAGGAGGTGCTCGACTACGCCGACGCCCACGGCATCGTCGTCATCGACGAGACCGCAGCGGTGGGCATGAACGCGGCGGTGGGAGCGGTCATCGGCATGACGGTCGACCAGGTCTTCTCCCCCGACACCGTCTCCGAGCGCACCCGCGAGGTGCACGCCCAGGCGATCCGCGAGCTGTTCGCCCGGGACAAGAACCACCCGAGCGTGGTGCTGTGGTCCATCTCCAACGAGCCCGAGTCGCACACGCCCGAGTCGGAGGAGTACTTCCGCCCGCTGTTCGAGCTCGCCCGCGAGCTCGAGCAGCACCGGCCGATCGGGTTCGTCAACGTCATGTACTCCCCCGCCGACGTCGACCGGCTCATGAAGTACTCCGACGTCGTGATGATCAACCGCTACTACGGCTGGTACAGCGACAGCGCCGACCTCGCCGCCGCCGAGGCCAACCTGGAGGCCGAGCTGCGCCAGTGGGAGGGGCACGGCAAGCCGATCATCATGACCGAGTACGGCGCCGACACGGTCGCGGGTCTGCACGACCTCTCGGGGTCCATGTGGTCCGAGGAGTACCAGGAGGAGCTGCTGGACGTGTACCACCGGGTCTTCGACCGCGTCGGGGCGATGGCCGGCGAGCACGTGTGGAACTTCGCCGACTTCCAGACCTCCCGCGGCATCGTCCGGGTGGACGGGAACAAGAAGGGCGTCTTCACCCGGGACCGCCGCCCCAAGGCGGCCGCGCACCTGCTACGGCGCCGGTGGACCGAGCGGGGCTGAGCGCCGGACGTAGAGTGACGGGACGAACCGGACGAGGAGGAGCGACGTGGCCGGGATGAGAACCGAGCTGGCCGGTGAGCCGCTGGCCCTGGCCGACGCCGTCGGCGAGGAGCTGCGCGGCGCGGCCCCGCTCGGGGTCGCCTACTCCGGCGGGGTGGACTCCGCCCTGCTGCTCGCCCTCGCGGTGCGCACCCTGGGCGCCGGGAACGTCGTCGCCCTCCTCGGGGTCTCGCCGTCGCTCGCCCGGTCGGAGCGGGCGCGGGCGCACGAGACCGCGGCGTTCATCGGGGCCCGCGTCGTCGAGATCGAGACCCACGAGGGCGAGAACCCGGACTACGTCCGCAACGGCGTCGACCGCTGCTTCTTCTGCAAGGACGAGCTCTTCACCCGCATCTCGGACGAGGTGGTCGCCGCCCACGGCCTGGCCGCCGTCGCCTACGGCGAGAACGCCGACGACGCCCGGCGGCCCGACCGTCCCGGCTCGAAGGCGGCGACGAACCACCGGGTGCTCCGGCCGCTGTCCGTGGCCGGGCTGACCAAGGCGCAGGTCCGGCTCGTGGCCCGGGCCCTCGCCCTGCCGGTGGCGGACAAGCCGGCCGCGCCCTGCCTCGCCTCGCGGATCCCGCACGGCGAGGAGGTCACGCCCGAGAAGCTGCGTCAGGTGGAGCGGGCCGAGGAGGTGCTCCGCGAGCTCGGCTTCTCCGACGGCCGGGTGCGCCACCACGGCGACATCGCCAGGATCGAGCTGCCGACGGCGGAGATCCCCCGCGCCGGCGAGGAGGAGATCCGCACCGCGCTCGACGCGGGCGTCCGCGCGGCCGGCTTCCGGTACGTCGTCGTGGACCTGCGCGGCATCCAGTCCGGCGCGTTCACCCTTCCGCTGCTGGCGGTGGGCCACCGTGGCTGAGGTCCGCGGTCCCCGCACCGCCGCGGCGGGTCGCGCCGCCGCGCCGGACCTCGCCGTCGACGGCGTCGCGGAGCTCGACCACGACCGCGCCCGCCGGCGCGGGTACCCCGAGGCGGTGTTCTGCGAGGGCAAGTCCCCGGCCCAGCTGCGCGCCATCGCCACCGCGCTGCTCGAGCGCCACGGTGAGAACCCGGCCGATGACGCCCCCCGGACCCTGTTCACGCGCGCGGACGCCGAGCGGGCCCAGGCCGTCCTGGACGTGCTGCCGGACGCGCTCCACGAGCCCGAGGCACGCCTGCTGGCCTGGCCGCCCATCCCGCCGGAGCCGACGGGGGGCCTCGTCGTCGTCGCCTGCGCCGGCACCTCCGACCTGCCCGTCGCCCGCGAGGCCGAGCTCACCGCCCGGTACCTCGGCCGGCGCACCGAGCTGGTGGTCGACGTCGGCGTCGCCGGCCTGCACCGGATCCTCGCCCGGACCGAGACCCTGCGCGCCGCGGCGGCCGTGGTCGTGGTGGCCGGCATGGACGGCGCGCTGCCCGGGGTGGTGGCCGGCCTGGTGAGCGCCCCGGTGGTGGCCGTGCCGACCTCGGTGGGCTACGGCGCCGCGTTCGAGGGGCTGGCCCCGCTGCTGACGATGCTCAACGCGTGCGCGCCCGGCGTCGGCGTGGTCAACATCGACAACGGCTACGGCGGCGGACACCTCGCGGCGCAGATCGCCGCGCCGCGGCGCGACTGACCCACCCCGCCGCGGAGGCCCCGCCGCGGAGGCCGCACCCGAGCCCCTCGTCCCCGGGTCCCGCTCCGCCCGGCCCCTCGGGCGCCGTGCCAGGATGACCCCATGAGCACCGTGTTCACGCAGATCATCGAGGGTCAGATCCCCGGCCGCTTCGTGTGGGCGGACGACGTGAGCGTCGTCTTCTCGACCATCGCCCCCATCACGGACGGGCACATGCTCGTGGTCCCGCGCGCGGAGGTCAGCCAGTACACGGACGCCGACGACGAGCTGGTCGCCCACCTCGCCGTGGTGGCCAAGGAGGTGGGCCGTGCCCAGCAGGCGGCTTTCGGCTCACCGCGGGCGGCCGTGCTCGTCGCGGGCTTCGAGGTGGAGCACCTGCACCTGCACGTGCTGCCCGCCTGGGACGAGCAGTCGCTGCGCTTCGACAACGCCCGCCACGACGTGCCCGCCGAGGAGCTCGACGCCGCCGCCGAGCGGGTGCGTGACGCCCTCCGGCAGGCCGGGCACGGCGCACGCGTCCCGGCCCGTCTGGGGTCGGCCGCGCTGGCCTGACAGACCGAGCCCCCGCGCGCCGGCCGGTCAGGCGAGCACGAGCACCCACTGGTCCCAGAAGATCGCGACCGCCGCGGCCACCACGAGCACGTACCAGGCGGCCACGATCACCCAGCGGTCCTGCACCAGGGTGCGACGCAGTCGGTCCGGCAGCCGGACATGCCCCGCCTGGCCCGCCCGGGCCAGGACGTTGACGAAGATCGGGATCGTCACCACCCACACCACCAGGCAGTACGGGCACAGCATCCGGATGCTGAAGAACGCCTGGTACTGGAACCAGAAGATCGCACCGATCGCGCCCGTCGCGCCGGCCACGAGCGCCACCCAGAACCAGCGGGCCGGCCGCACCCCGGCAAGGAACATCACGCCGACGGTCAGACAGGCCGCGAACGCGACCGTGCCGACGACGGCGTTGGGGATGCCGAGCGCGTGCGCCTGCCACGTGGTGATGAAGCTGCCGCAACCGATCAGCGGGTTGAAGTCACAGGCGAGCGCGGCGTCCGGGTCCGCCGCCACCTTGAGCTCGGAGAGCACCAGCTCCACGGCGGCCCAGAGCCCGAGCAGCCCGCCGACGGTCAGCACCCAGCCGAGCTCGCGCGGTGCCCCGCCGGCGGACTGGTGCGCGCTGGGCCGGGCCCGGTCGAGAACTGCGAGCTCGGTCTCGAGCTCCTCGTCGCTCAGGTCGTCGTAGTCCTCGGGCGAGCGTGCGCCCTCGACGTGGGATGACGTGCTCCTGGTGCTCACGCGCCCTCCTTGGTTCTCACGAGCAGTATGCGGTCCGGCGCCCGGCGGCGCCGTCAGTCGCCGGACTCGCCGGAGCTGCCGCCGTCGGTGACGCCGCCGTCGGTCACGCCACCGTCAGGGGTGGCACCGTCAGGGGCGGCACCGTCTGGCACGGCACCGTCAGGGGCGGCACCGCCGGGCACGGCGCCGTTGCCGGGGTCGCCGCCGTCGGGGACGCCCCCGTTCTCGGTCCCGGCACCGCCGTCCGACGGCGGACGGGGGAACTCGTACCAGGAGCCCAGCCGCACGGACGCGTCGGTGCCGACCTGGATCCGCCGGTAGTCCATCGGCTCGCCGGTGGCCCGGTCGACGCGCAGCACCGTGAGCTCGGCCTCCCCGGTGAGCGGCCCCACGGTCGCCCCGCCCCCCGCTCCCCCGCCGCTCGAGGTGCTGATGTAGCGCGTGCCGGCCCCGGCGACCTCCGGCCCCACCGTGCGGTGCCAGTGCCCGGAGAGCTGCAGCGGTGCGCAGCCGGCGTCCAGCGTGGCCGTCCCGGCGCGCGGGTTGTGCACGAGGAGGATGTCGACGGGGTCACCGCTCTCGGCGGCCGCGCAGGCCACCTGGGCGAGGCGCTGCTCCATCTCCGGGAGGGTCTCGTCGCGTTCCTGCCGGGTGCCCGACCCGACGGCGGTCAGCGTCGGGTCCGTGTCGCCGAGGATGCGCACGCCCGCGACCTCCACCACGTCGCCACCGAGAACCGTCCAGCCCGCCTGCCGCTCCTGCTCCGCCGTGATGACGGAGTCGTGGTTGCCGGTCGCGACGACGACCGGCACGCCGTCCGGCACCGCGCGGGCGAACGCGTTCACGCAGTAGGACTCGACCGACGTCCCGCTCATCACCGTGTCGCCGGCGTCGAGGAGCACCTGCGCGCCCGTCTGCTCGATCGCCGTCGCGATGACGGAGGCCATGCCGACGTTGCAGTGCAGGTCGGAGACCATCAGGAGGGTGACCGGGTCCGGCTCGGGTTCCTCCTCGGTGGTGGCCGGCGCGGACGGCTCGGCCTCCGTCGTCGTCCCGTCCGTCGTCGTCCCGTCCGACGGCGGCGCCTCCGTGATCACCCCGTCCGACGTCGTCCCGTCCGACGTCGTCCCGTCCGCCGTGCTCCCGTCCGACGGCGACGCGTCCGCCGTCGTCCCCTCCCCGGCGGGGGACTGCCGGCTGCGGCCGCGCGGGGCCGCCCCCTCGGCCTCGTGCGCAGCGACGAGGTTCTCCGACGCCAGGGCGTAGAACGCCTCGTTCTCCTCGAACGCGGACCTCACGGTCTGGCCGTACACCGCGACGACGTCGGCGAGGCGCCCGGTGATCCGCGCCCCCTCGAGCGGCGTGCCCGCGAGCACGGCCGGGCTGTAGCCGGCGGGGGTCGCCTGCCGCGTCTGCGGGACGACGAGGGCGGCCGTGCCGCCCAGGACCACGGCCCCGGTCAGCACGGCGACGCCGGGGCGGGCCAGGGCGCCCCGGAGCTCGTCGCGCAGCCGTCCGTGGGAGGCGAGCCGGCCGGCGGCGAGCAGCACGAGCAGCAGCGACCAGGCGACGGCGGTGCGCCCGAGCGCGTCGGTGACCAGTCCTCGCACGGCGTCGGCGACAGCCGCCTCGGGCTGGCCGAAGAGCTGGCCGTACGCCTCCAGGTCGGCCAGCAGTCCGGGCAGCGGCGAGCCGGCGGTCTGCAGGTCGGTCGGGATCTCCCGGACCACCACCTCCGCGCCGAGCGGCCACGGCAGCGGGGAGTCGATGATGACCGCCCCGAGCGGGCCCATCTGGAGCGAGATCTGCCGGTCGAGCGTCACGTGGTAGTCGGCCTTGTGCGGGCCGAGCGAGGAGTGCGTGCTGGCGGTGGTCACGCCCACGGCCACCGCGAGGAGCCCGGTCAGGAGAAAGGCGAGCAGGCCGCGGACGGTCTGCCGGGTCGCGGGCGTCTGGCGGTGCCACCACTCCCAGCGACGCCGGGTGCCGCCTGCGGGTCTCATCACGGCCATTCTCCCCTTGCGCGCGCTCCTGCGCGCAAGTGGACCACCGACGGGGCCGGAAGTGGCAGCGTGTACCCCGGGTGCGGGGTCCGCCCGCTCCCAGCATGCTGGGAGCGCTCCCGGGCGAGCGCACGAGGCGCCCGGGCCGGCCAGGACGCCCGGTGATCCCGGGGAACGACCAGGGAGCAGGAGGCCCGATGGGCAAGGACGTCAGCGCCAAGGTCTACACCCGCGCCGACCACACCAGGTACCGCCATGCGGTCCAGCGCTGCCTCGACGCCCTCGAGGAGATGCTCGACCGCGGCTCGTTCGCGCAGGACGAGTGGCGCACGGGCCTGGAGATCGAGCTCAACCTGGTCGACGGCGACCTGATGCCCTCCATGAACAACGCCGAGGTGCTCGAGCACATCGACGACTGGCGCTACCAGACCGAGCTCGGCCGCTTCAACATCGAGCTGAACGTCGAGCCGCGGCGGATCGACGGCCAGTCGCTGCTCCAGCTCGAGTCCGCCCTGCGCAAGAACCTCAACCGGGCCCGGGACCGTGCCGGCGACCTCGGGGCGGACATCGTC
The DNA here is from genome assembly GCF_023148685.1 of Georgenia sp. EYE_87. Taxonomy (GTDB): domain Bacteria; phylum Actinomycetota; class Actinomycetes; order Actinomycetales; family Actinomycetaceae; genus Georgenia. The sequence continues at coordinate 665,929 of NZ_JAHXNL010000001.1, forward strand.
ATGATCGGGATCCTGCCCACGCTCCCCACGCCGGAGCCCGGCCGCTCGTGGTTCTCCTCCAACGCCCGCTACCAGATGCTCGACGAGGCGGTCCTGACCTCTCGCAGGGAGGACGTCGTCATCGACATCCGCGGGGCGGAGCGCCTGCAGATGACGGCGGACACGATCGCGGTCGAGGCCGCGTGCACGTCCACGCAGTTCCACCTCCAGGTGCGCCCGAACACCTTCGCGCGCTACTGGAACGCGGCCCAGGTGCTGGCGGGCCCGCAGCTCGCGCTCGGGGCGAACTCGCCGTACGTGTTCGGCCACCAGCTCCAGGCCGAGTCCCGGGTCGAGCTGTTCCTGCAGGCCACCGACACGCGGCCGCCGGAGCTGCGCAACCAGGGGGTGCGCCCGCTGGTGCCGTTCGGGGACCGGTGGATCAACTCGATCTTCGACCTCTTCGAGGAGAACGTCCGCTACTACCCGGCGCTGATCCCGGAGACGTCCGACGAGGACCCGCTGGAGGTGCTGGCGGCGGGCGGCACGCCGCACCTCTCGGAGCTGAGGCTGCACAACGGCACCATCTACCGCTGGAACCGGCCGATCTACGACGTCTCCGACGGCCGCCCGCACCTGCGGGTGGAGAACCGCATCCTCCCCGCCGGCCCCACCGTGCTCGACGTCCTGGCCAACGCCGCGTTCTTCTACGGCGCCTCGGTGGACATGGTGCTCGACGAGCGCCCGATCTGGTCCCGCATGAGCTTCGAAGCCGCGCGGGAGAACTTCCACACGGCCGCCCGCCACGGCGCGGACGCCCGGATGTACTGGCCGGGGGTCGGCTCGGTGGACTGGGACGAACTGGTGCTGCGCGCGCTGCTCCCGGCGGCGCAGCGCGGGCTGGAGCGGCTGGGCGTGGCCCCCGAGGCGGTCGACCGGTACCTCGGGGTCATCGAGGGGCGCGCCAAGCTGCGCACCAACGGCGCCGCCTGGCAGGTGGCCGCCACCCAGGCGTTCGAGGCGCGGGGCATGGACCGGCCCGCCGCGCTGAAGGCCATGCTCAAGGAGTACATCCTGCACATGCACAGCAACGAGCCGGTCCACACCTGGCCGGTGCCCTGAACGAGCGGCGGCCCTGAGGGAGCGGCTGAGCCGACTTCCGGCGGCGCGGGGCGTTCCCGCGGCGTGGGCGCCCCCTCAGGCACCGGTGTTCATCAGCCCGCCGATCCAGGAGAAGGCGGCGACGATGAAGGCGTTCAGGCCGACGGCGAGGCCCGCAAGCGCGGGCCAGCGGGGCCTGCGCCGCTGGGAGATGCCCACCAGGCCCAGCACCGCTGCGGCGAGGCCGAGGATGAGGGTGACGAAGAGCGAGACCGAGGTGTACAGGTCCTGGTCGGGCGCGGCGACCCGCTCGACGCTGAGGGCGTAGACCGCCTGCCAGACGGTCAGCACGACCGCGACGAGCAGCGCGGTCCACGCCACGGGGTTGCCGCGGCCGGTCGCCGTCCCTTTCTCGCCCGGCAGGTCGGTGTCAGCGGCTCCGGGAGCGAGGTCCGTCTCGTCGCGGTCACGGCGACGGCGCAGCCCCCGCCCGTGGCGGGTGGCGTCGTCCGCGGGGAGGCCGGGTTCCTCGGATCGACGCGCAGGGGTCTCGGGCCCGGTCGGCTCAGTCATGGTTCCTCCTCGGTGCGCCGCCACTGACCTCTTCAGCCTGCCAGGTTCCGTCGCCCGGCACGCGGCGCCGCGCCAACAGATTCCGCCGCGTCGCCGCGGGTGCCGGCGTCGGCCAGGATGGGCGACATGAACCACAACGGCCCTGCTCCCGCCCGTCGCCCCCGCGGAAGCGTCGCCGTCGTCGGCGGACGCGTCGTTCCCGTCGACGGCGAGCCGCTCGACGCGGGCACCGTGCTCGTGGTCGACGGCGTGATCACCGCCGTCGGCCCGGACGTCGCCGTCCCGGACGGGGTGCCCGTCGTCGACGCCGCCGGGCGCTGGGTGCTGCCCGGCTTCGTCGAGGCGCACGCGCACCTGGGCGTCGCCGAGGAGGGGGTCGGCTGGGCCGGCGACGACACGAACGAGATGACGGGGCCGAACATGGCCGCCGTGCGGGCCCTGGACGCGATCGACATCGAGGAGGAGGGCTTCCGGGACGCCCTCGTCGGCGGGGTGACCTCCGCCGTCGTCAAGCCCGGCTCCGGCAACCCCATCGGCGGGCAGAGCGTGGCGATCAAGACCTGGGGCGGCCGAACGGTCGACGAGCAGATCATCCGGGCCGCGGTGTCGGTGAAGTCCGCGCTCGGGGAGAACCCGAAACGGGTCTACTCGGAGAAGAAGCAGCTGCCCTCGACGCGGCTGGGCGTGGCCAAGGTGATCCGCGAGGCGTTCATGGCCGCGCAGGACTACGCCGCCGCGCGAGCCCACGCCGCGGCGGAGCGCAAGCCCTTCGAGCGAGACCTCGGGCTCGAGACGCTGGTGCGCGTGCTCGACGGCGAGCTCGTCTGGGACCAGCACACGCACCGGCACGACGACATCGCGACCGCCCTGCGCCTCGCCGAGGAGTTCGGGTACCGGCTCGTGGTCAACCACGGCACGGAGGGCGCGAAGATCGCCGACGTGCTCGCCGAGAAGGACGTCCCGGTGATCTTCGGCCCGATGCTCACCTCGCGGTCCAAGGTCGAGCTGCGCGACCGCGCCATCGCCAACCTGGCGCGCCTCGCGGAGGCCGGCGTGCGCGTCGCGATCACCACGGACCACCCGGTGGTGCCGATCAACTTCCTCGTGCACCAGGCCTCGCTGGCCGTGAAGGAGGGCCTCGACCGCGACGTCGCGCTCAGCGCGCTCACGCTCAACCCGGCGGCGATGCTCGGCCTGGACGACCGGGTCGGGGCGCTGCGGGAGGGGCTGGACGGCGACGTCGTCGTCTGGTCCGGCGACCCGCTGGACGTCTACTCCCGCGCCGAGCGGGTCTTCATCGAGGGCACCGAGGTGTACTCGTTCGAGGGCGGCGTGCGCGAGCGCGGTGAACGGTTCGCCTGAGTCGGCGGCATGCGGGACGGCGGACGGCGGGACGGCGGGACGGCGTCCACCGGTTGCCGCCTGTTGCCACCAGGTGCGCGCCGCGATTGCCGCGGGGCCCGCTGGTGGAGGAAGGTCTACCCATGACCTCGACGACGGTGGTACCCCGCGAACTGGTGGAGCAGGCGAGCACGATCGGCGGCTCCGACGTGGTCCTGACCGACGAGCAGGTGCACGAGCACATCCTCGCCTCGCTCGCCCGGATGAACCTCGACGGGCGTAGCGTCGCGGTGGTCGTCCCCGACGGCACCCGGTCCGTCTCCATGCCGCTGCTCATGCGCTCGGTGCACGAGGCGCTCGCCGGCCGGGCCACGACCGTCACGGTCGTCATCGCCCTCGGCACGCACGCCGCCATGAGCGAGGAGGCGATCGCGACGCACCTGGGCTTTGAGCCCGGGCGTCTGGAGGAGACCTACCCGGGCTGGCGCGTGGTCAACCACGAGTGGTGGAAGCCGGAGACCTTCGCCGACCTCGGCACCATCCCGGCCGAGGAGGTTGCGCGGTACTCCGGCGGCCGGCTCACCGACCGGCCGATGCACGTGATCGTCAACCGGGCCGTGGTCGAGCACGACGTGGCCCTGGTGGTCGGGCCCGTGCTGCCGCACGAGGTGGTCGGTATGTCCGGCGGCAACAAGTACTTCTTCCCGGGGCTGTCCGGGCACGACGTCATCGACATGTCGCACTGGGTCGGCGCCCTCATCTCCTCCTTCGAGATCATCGGCACCCGCGGCATCACGCCCGTCCGGGCCCTCATCAACGCCGCGGCGGACCGGATCCCGTCCGAGAAGCTGTGCGTCGCCGTCGTCACGGAGGCCGGGACGGACCGGCTGCACTCCGTCAGCGTCGGCACCACCGAGTCCGCCTGGGAGGGCGCCGCGGACATCGCCGCGGACAGCCACATCACCTACCTCGACCAGCCCGTGAAGCGGGTGCTGTCCGTCCTGCCGACGATGTACGACGACATCTGGACCGGCGCCAAGGGCATGTACAAGATCGAGCCGATCGTCGCCGACGGCGGCGAGGTCATCATCTACGCCCCGCACATCACGCAGATCTCCGCGATGCACCCGAGCCTCATGAAGATCGGCTACCACAACCGCGACTACTACGTGAAGCAGTGGGACCGGTTCAAGGACCACCCGTGGGGCGACCTCGCCCACTCCACGCACCTGCGCGGGCAGGGCACCTACGACCCCGAGACCGGCGAGGAGCACAACCGCGTCACCGTGACGCTGGCGACCTCCATCCCGCGCGAGGAGGTCGAGGCGGTCAACCTGCGGTGGATGGACCCCGCCGACGTCGACGTCGACGCGATGGAGGCCGACCCCGAGGTGATGGTCGTGCACAACGCCGGCGAGGTTCTCTTCCGCCTGCGGGACAGGTCCTGAGCGCGGGGCGCCCGGTCTGGCTGGACGTCAGCGCGGGGGTCGCCGGGGACATGCTCCTCGGCGCGCTCGTCGACGCCGGCGCGGACCTGAAGCAGATCCAGGCCGCCGTCGACGCCGTGGTGCCGGGCTCGGTCCGGCTGACCCGGGCCGAGGTGGTCCGGGGCGGGCAGCGCGCCACGAAGGTCGACGTCGAGCCGCTCGTCGACGACCCGCCGCACCGCCGGTGGACCACGATCCGCGAGATGCTCGAGCAGGCGGCGCTCGACGAGGTCACCCGCGAACGGGCCCTGGCCACCTTCGCGCGCCTGGCCGAGGCCGAGGGCCACGTGCACGGCACGAGCCCCGAGGACGTGCACTTCCACGAGGTCGGCGCCCTGGACTCCATCGCCGACGTCGTCGGCGTGTGCGAGGGGCTCCGGCTGCTCGGCGCCGGCACGGTGACCGCGACGGCGATCGCCCTCGGCGAGGGTCGGATCCGCGCCGCCCACGGCGACATCCCCGTACCCGTCCCGGCGGTGGCCCAGCTCGCCGTCGGCTGGCCGGTCGTGTCGGGAGCGCCGACGGCCGGACACGACCACCCCCCGCACGACCACGGCCACGGCCACCAGCACGAGCACGAGCACGAGCGCGAACACGCGCACGGCAACGACGACGAGCCCGAACGCACGGTGCGCTCGCCTGCCTCAGCACCGGCGGCACGCCAGGTCGGCGAGCTCGCCACCCCCACCGGGGTCGCCCTGGTCCGGGCGCTGGCGTCGTCGGCCGGGCCGATGCCCGCGATGACGCTGGCCGCCGTCGGTATCGGCGCGGGCACCAAGGACCTGCCGGGCCGCCCGAACGTCGTGCGCGTGCTGGTCGGCGAGGAAGCGACCGCCCCGCTGTCCGGCGGAGGCGTTCCCGGAACGCCGGCCGAGGTCGTGCAGCTCGAGGCGAACGTCGACGACCTCGACCCGCGGCTGTGGCCGGGCGTGCTCGCCCAGGTGCTCGACGCGGGGGCGCTCGACGCCTGGCTCTCCCCCATCCTCATGAAGAAGGGCCGGCCCGCGCACACCCTGCACGCCCTCTGCCCGCCGGGCTCCGCGGCCGACGCCGTGAGCGCGGCCATCCTCGCCCACACGACCACGCTCGGCGTGCGACAGCACGCACCCCTGCACCGCCGCGTGCTCGAGCGCAGCTGGCAGGAGGTCGACGTGGACGGGCAGCCTGTGCGCATCAAGGTCGCCCACGACGGCACGACGGTCCGCCAGGCCACCCCGGAGTTCGACGACGTCGCCACGGCGGCCGCGACGCTGGGGCTGCCCGAGCGGGTCGTGCTGGACCTGGCCCGGCGGGCCGCCCAGGAGTCAGGCCTTGAGCCGGGCGCACCGGCGCCCTGACCCAACCGGCCCTTGGCCTTGGCCACCTTCATCCACTCGCGGGTGCGCAGCCGGATCAGATCGGACTCGAACTCCAAGGTGTCGCCCGCCCGACAGGCGGCGGGCGCCTCCCGCAACCCAGGTCGCTCACAATTGGTGCCGGTCAGGCCGTGATCGACATAGATCCGGTCAGCCCCGACGCCGAAGCCGAGCAGAGCGTCGCGTTGAGCCGTCAGGTCCCGTTGATCGGTGGAGCATCGGGCGTATCCGACAAGCAGCGCGCTGCGGGCTCGGTGACCCCACCGTCGATGGTCTTGCCGGTATCGCCATGACGCTGCACCCTGTAACCCCCCAGTCCTGGCCGGAGGCCCCCATGGGCAAGCTGATCTACGCAGCCAACACCTCGCTCGACGGCTACCTCGAGGATGAGACCGGCTCCTTCGACTGGTCCGTGCCTGACGACGAGGTGCACGCGTTCTGGAACGAGCACGAGCGGCACATCGGCACCTCGCTCTACGGCCGCCGCATGTACGAGACGATGCGCGTCTGGGAGAGCGATGACTGGTTGGCGACCGAACCGGCCGTCGTCCGCGAGTACGCAGGGATCTGGCGTGACGCCGACAAAGTCGTCTACTCCTCGACGCTTGAAGAGGTCTCGACGGCGCGGACGAGGATCGAGCGGCAGTTCGACCCCGAGGCGGTACGACAGCTCAAGGAAACCTCCAACTCGGACCTGAGCATCGGCGGCGCGGCTATCGGTGCCGAAGCGTTCCGCCACGGGCTGGTGGACGAGTGCGTGCTGCTCCTGTGCCCCGTGACTGTGGGCGGCGGCAAGCCGGCGCTGCCCCGGGGCGTCCGGCTCGACCTCGAGCTGCTGGATCACCGACGGTTCCGTAATGGTGTGGTCTATGTGCGCCACGCGATACGAAGCGCTACCTGACACCGGCTGTGGCTATCGCGCTTGTCAGGGAGCGCCGCGACGGGCTCACCGCGGCGCGCTGCGCGTCCGGTGCGTCGCTGCCGGATCTTGCAGCCCCTTGTATGAGCTCAGGTGCGTCCCGTCTCGTGAGCCCACATGGCAACCTCGACCCGGTTACGCGCGCCGAGCTTGCGCATCAGGCTGGCCAGGTGGGTCTTGACGGTGCTGGGACTGATGTGGAGCTCGGTGGCGATCTCGCTGTTGGTCCGGCCTTGAGCGACTGTGACGAGCACTTGCTCCTCACGGGCGGTAAGCGGTTCTATCGGCTGCGCGGGTCGTCCACTCTGCGAGGCGGCGAAGGCCTCAAGTAGGCGGACGGTGACGCTGGGGGCGATGAGGGCCTCTCCATCGGCAGCCGCGTGGATTGCCTGGGTCAGGAGTGCTGGCCCGGCGTCCTTGAGGAGGAAGCCCCGGGCACCGGCTTTCAACGCCTCATAGACGTACACGTCGAGGTCGAACGTGGTGATTACCACGATTGGCAGGGGGTCGACGACGTCGGGTCCGGCAAGCTGGCGGGTGGCTTCGATGCCGTCCATCAGCGGCATGCGGATATCGAACAGGCCGACATCAGGACGTAGTCGCCGAGCCAGGCTCACGGCCTGGCACCCGTCGGCGGCTGCGGCGACGACCTCGATGTCGGGTTGGGCGTCCAGGAGCATCGTCAGGCCGGTGCGCACGATGTTCTGGTCATCGGCGATGAGCACCCGGATGCTCATAGCGCGGTACCGGCGCGGGGCAGCATCGCCTCGACGCGCCAGCCGCGGCCGGCGGTGGGGCCGGCGTGGAACGTGCCGCCCAGCAGCGTGGCCCGCTCCCGCATACCGATCAGGCCGTAGCCCGACGCGTTGCCGACGGGCGTGCTGGGGTCCCCATCGTCGTCGACCGTCAACTGCACCCGCTCGGGGTTGCCCACGACGCGCACGGTGACCCGGGAGGCGCAGCGGGCGTGCCGTCGTGCGTTGGTGACCGACTCTTGGGCCAGGCGGTAGAGCGCGGCGTCAAGCGCGGGGCTGAGATCGTCCAGCTCCCCGGAAACCTCCACGTGGACCGGCGGCCCTCCGTCGGCCTCACCGGCGAGCCGCTCGAGGTCAGCCACGCCCGGCCGTGGCGTGAAGTCCGCTTCCTCGGTGGCGCGCAGGACACCGACCATGGTGCGCAGTTCGGTGAGCGTTCGCGCGGCCGCGTCCTCGATGACAGCAAGGACCTCGGTGGCACGCTCGGGGTGAGACGCTGCGACGGCACGTCCGGCCTGGGCCTGGATGGCGATCCCGGAGACGTGGTGGGCGACTGTGTCGTGGAGCTCACGTGCCAGCTGCTCGCGCTCCCGGGCCCTGGCCTCGTCGATCTCGCGGATGCGCGTCTTCGCGTGGTAGCGGATCGCAGCGCCCAGGGCTGCGGCGAACAGGAAGAACCCATACCCGGCCGCCATCTCTGCCGGGCTCATCGGGTCGGCGACGTGAGTGATGACCAGCCAGACCAGGATGACCCCAAGTCCGGTCGCGGCCTCGCGGCCGGCTCCCCACCGGAACAGCGCATAGGCCAGGACGAGCACGGCCGAGATGCTGGACAGCAGATAGGCCTCCTCCCCCAGCAAGATCCTGGCGATATCGACGGTGATGAGCGTTCCGAAGGAGACCGCGACCGCCCCCAGAGGGTGGCTTCGCCGCCACGGCAGGGGGGCGAGGACGACAAGCACGGCGAGGAGCACCAGCGGGCGCGACGTCAGGTCCTCGCGGAGGACCGCCTCCGCCACCGACCACGTCGCGAGGACCGCGACGAGCGCCCAGTCGCGCCACACCCGTCGCGGCGGGTTCGCCGGTCGAGGCTCAGCCCACAACGAGCGCAGCGCCTCCGTCAGCATCTGTCCAGCGTAGGAACAACACGGCAGCGGCGTATCAGCCGAAAGCACGAGCGAGAGACCGTGCCTTCGGCCGGTCGGACTCCGGCCCGCGGGCTGATGTGCCCGCCGCCGGGCTCAACGATCGTGGACCTGCCGATCCTCACCACAACAACGGAGCCCACGATGAGAACACGTCAACTCACCACCCCGCTGGAGAACCCGCGCATGCCGGTGCAAGCGAAGCTCGCGGCAGCCTGGACCAGCGTCATGTTTCTCTATATCTACGTCGACTACTTCGCCCTCTACAAGCCCGGTGTCGTCGACGACATCCTGGCTGGCGTCGTCTGGGAGTTCGACATCAGCCAGACGTTGTTGACCGCTTTCCTCACGCTCATAGCGATCCCGACCCTGATGGTGACGCTCTCCATGACGCTGCCCGCCGGTGTGAACCGCGCCACGAACCTCGTCGTTGCATCGCTCTACATCCCCGTCTCGGCATTCAACGCGGTGGGCGAGTCCTGGACGTACTTCTACGGCCTTGGCGTCGCACTGGAAGTGATCCTTCTCGCCCTCATCCTGCGGTACGCCTGGACCTGGCCCCGCACCGCACCGTCGGCGACCATGGCGACCAGCCCAGACGGTGAAGCCGTTCGCGCCCAGCAGCACGTGTGAACCCAGAGCACTCCCCGTCCTCTCCGGAGCCATCCGCCTCGGTGCCGCGGTGTGGGCCTCCTGGCGGTGGGACACCAACTACCACTGGGACGTCGTGTAGGGGCCTTGTCGTCGTCCGCGTCACTGGCACCCGTCACGACGGACGGGCACGCCGAGCCGCCGTATCAGATCCGCCAGTCCCACCATCACCCAGGAAGGTCCCTGTCATGATCGAGGCACACGAGCTCACCAAGCGCTACGGCGACAAGTCCGCCGTGCACACCCTCAGCTCACCATCGCGCCCGGCACCGTGACCGGGTTCCGCCGCACTCCTGGGTGACCCCGAACGCTCGTCCTCGACGAGCCGGTCAACGGGCTCAACCCCGACGGCGTGCAGTGGGTTCGCCAGCTGGTGCGCGACCTGGCCGTCGAGGGATGGACCGTGTTCCTGTCCTCGCACCTGATAAGCGAGATGTCGACGACGGCAGCGGGGAAATCTCAGTGTGCAGCGTGTGTGATCTGCCCTCGTGTTCGTACAGCAAACGACAACCGGCACACCGACCAGTGGCAGCGAGATCACTCGAGGTGTGCCGCAAGCGGATCCCCTACTGGGATGGCTCACCTTGATGGTGCCCTCGGCGACAACTGCACACCGCTGCACGGGGCATCACGCGGCGAGACCGTCGCAACAGGGTGTACCCCCACGCCACATCTTGTGGCAAGGTGTTCTCCCTGTTGCCGCGAGTCCACTTCCGGGCCTCTGCAACAGGTGTGTGCGAGGTTCTGGACATGGCGCCGCACGTAGGGAGCCCCATCCCCAGCGCCTGATGAACCGGATTTGCGACCTGCTACATTCGCCGCGTGGCTGACCAGGGTTTTCTCGATCCGTCCCTGCCGGTGACTCTGCACGAACAGATCTCCAACGAGTTTCGTTCTCGCATTGCCTCCGGTACTTGGCCGCCGCGATACCGCCTCCCGAGCGAACCCGAGCTTGCGGCGGAACTCTCCGTCGGGCGTGGGACTCTCCGCCGAGCGCTCCTGACACTGCTGGAGGAAGGTCTGCTTCGCCGCGTGCCCGGCAAGGGCACGTTCGTCACCTCGACCACCATCGAACCCGCCATCGCCCAGAAGCTCACCGGCCTGAGCGAGGACTTCACCAGTCAGGGGATCGTGTCGGCCACTGAGGTGATCGACTGCTCCCTGATCGAGCCTCCGGCGCCCGTCGCGGCGCTGCTCGAGATTCCTGCGGGCGGCGAGGTGCTCCGCCTGTACCGTCGACGGTCCACGGCCGGTGGCCCGGTTGCCCTCCTCCACAACTACGTTCGCGCGGTGAACCTCCCCGGAATCGAGCACGTCGATTTTGAGAAGGAAAGCCTCTTCAACACGCTCGAGACCACCTACAGGCTGCGCATCGCGACCGCGCGCCGCACCTTCAGCGCCGAGCCGGCGAATGAGATGGTCTCCGAGCGACTCGGCGTGCCGCTCGGCAGCCCGGTCCAGTATCTCGAGCAGGTGACCTACCTCGCCGACGGGCACCCGATCGAGTATTCGGACGTCTGGATCCGCTCCGACCGTCTGCGGGTCACGTCGCTCCTGTCCCGCTGACAGGCGCCTGGACCGCCGCCGCCAGCGGCTTGGTGGCGGCGCTCTGATCCTGACGCCCTGCACCCCTGCGCTCGGTTCAACGCTGCCCCTGCGACGACTCGGGGTCTCGAACGCGTTGACGTCCGGGACGGCGCGCCGTACTCTCTGTCTTGTACATAGTTGTCTATAGACAGAGATGGTCGATGAAGATCGCAGTCGTGGGTGGATACGGGGTCGGGATGACCATGCGAGTCCCCCATTTCCCCACACCCGGTGAGACCGTCTCCGGCGGCGCCTACGCGGAAGGTCCCGGAGGGAAGGGGTCCAACCAAGCCATCGCCGCAGCCCGGCTGGGCGCGGACGTCTCTCTGCTTACGGCCATCGGGAAGGACCACCTGGCCGACGCGGCGGGGAGGCTCTGGGACCGGGAGAAGGTCCAGCACGACCATGTCGTCCGGACGGACTCGACCACGATGGTCGGCTTCATCCTCGTCGGCGACGACGGCGAGAACGAGATCGCCATCGCGCCAGGGGCGCTGAGCGACCTCACCGCCGACCACGTCGAAAATTTCCGCGAGACGATCCGCGACGCGGACATCGTCATGGTCTCGATGGAGATCCCGCTCGAGGCGGTCGGCGCGGCGCTGCGTATCGCCAAGGAGGAGGGGACGACCTCCCTGCTCAACCCGGCGCCCGCGGTCCGGCTGCCCGACGACCTCTGGGACTGGATCGACATACTCACCCCGAACCAGAGTGAGGCCGCCCAGATTCTCAACCTTCCGGTCACTCATGACCGGTCCGCCGCAGACGTCGCCGAGCAGCTCCGCGCCAGGACCGACGCCGCAATCGTCATGACTCTCGGCTCATCGGGATGCGCCGTTCTCGACGGCACCGAGTTCCGACAGGTCGGGGCATTTGCGCCATCCGAGGTCCTCGACACAACCGGAGCCGGCGACACCTTCAACGCGGCCCTCGCGGTCGCGATCGCTCGAGGGGAGTCCCTCGAACGTGCGGCCCGCTTCGCCAACGCTGCTGGGGCGCACGCCGTGACCAGGTCCGGCGTCATCGACGCCCTTCCGACCCCGGAACAGATCGCCAGGGTGATGGGGACCTGACCCTCCTGACCAACTGCCATCAGCACCAATCCTCAAACTCGAGACGAATGGAAACGAACGTGAACACCGAGATCGACTTCGCAAGCCTCCCGCCCCACGAGCTGGCTCCTTATATCCAGCACACACGCATCGAGACGGGCCTCACCCGCGACGACATGATCGCCCACGCCAAGGAGACCATCGAGTACGGCTTCAACGCGGCGATGGTGCCCGGCTCGTGGGTGCACGTGACGGCCAGGGAGCTCGAAGGCACCGGCATCGGCGTGGCCAGCGCACTGGACTTCCCGACCGTTGGCGTGACCACCCCCGCCGGCAAGGCGTTCGAGGCCGAGCAGCTCGTGAGGGCGGGTGCCACGCAGGTCGACATCGGCGTGCAGGTCGGCTACCTCAAGAGCGGCATGTATGACGAGTTCCGCGATGACATCGCCGGCGTCGTGAGCGCGGCCGGGGTCCCGGTCAAGGTCATGCTCGAGCTCCCGCTCCTGACCGACGACGAGAAGCGCGCCGCCGTGGATCTGGCCATGGAGGCTGGTGCCGCGTACCTCAAGAACGCCAGCAGCGGCGCCGTCGAGACGGCGAACCCCGACAGCATCCGCTACCTCGTCGAGGCCGCCAAGGACGGAGTGAAGGTCAAGGCCTCCGGCTCCATCAAGAGCTACCTGCAGGCCGTCGACCTGCTCAACGCCGGCGCCGTCCTTCTGGGCACCAGCGCCGGCATCGCGATCGTCACGAACAGCAACGACGAGAACGTCACGAGCTACTGACCGCCAGCCGGTCTTAACGCCTGCCCCGGGGCCCCGGGGGCGGGCACTGATCTGAACGTGCCGCGAGGATGCGGCCTATCGAAAGAGGAACTGTGACCCTGCGTCTGATCCACGACGTCGACACTGCCCAGGACGACGCCTTTGCCCTGCTTATCGGCATGCGCCACCCGAACTCGAACGTCGAGGCGGTGACCGTCAACTACGGCAACGTGAACTTCGACCAGATGGTCGAGAACACCCTGTACACCATCGAGGTCGCAGGGTTCGGCGGCAAGATTCCCGTGTACGAGGGTTGCCGCCTGCCGTTGATCGCACCGTTCGACGACTCCTCCTACGTGCACGGCGTCGACGGCTTCGGCGGCGCCAACTTCCCGAAGGCGAAGCAGCGGTCTGAGAGCGAGAACGCCGTCGCAGCACTGATCCGCCTGATCAACGAGAACCCGGGCGAGTTCACCATCATCGCCCAAGCACCTCTGACCAACCTCGCCTGCGCGGTCGCGGCCGACCGTTCCATCGCGGGGAAGGTCAAGGACCTCGTCGTCATGGGCGGGACCAACAACGCGGTCGGCAACGTCACCGCCGCCGCCGAAGCCAACTTCTGGCACGACCCCGAGGCGGCGAAGATCGTCCTCAACGCAGGTTTCCCCGTCACCCTGGTCACCTGGGACCTCACGATGACTCAGGGCCGCTTCAACGAGGCTCAGCTGCGCCAGATCGACGAGCTGGACACGCCCCAGTCACGCTTCTTCGCCAAGGCGAACCGCGCGAGCGTCGAGTACGTCAAGAAGACGCACGGCGTCGAGGGGAGCACGCACCCTGACTCGATCGCCGCAGCGATCGCTGTCGAACCTTCGATCATCAAGAAGGCGACTGAGTATTACGTCGATATCGAGACCCACGGATCCATCACCCAGGGCTACATGCTCGTCGACGCGGTCCGACGCTCGGGGCACGAGCCCAACGCGCGGGTGGTCGAGGAGATCGATCAGGACCTCTTCTTCGAAACCATGCTCAAGGTTCTTTCCTGAACGCTTAGGTCACCATCTCGCAATTGCGCGCCACCCAAAGACAAAGGAGTCCCCCACGTGCCAACCCCCCCACCGGTTGAGACGGCATCCCCGTCCAGACTCCGGGATGTCGAGATCCTTCATGGCGGCCGTGCGGTCGCCGTCGTCACGACGCTGATCCTCGGGATCCTCGCGTTCCAGCTCAACGCGAGCATGCTCACCCCCGCACTCCCGGCAATCGGGGAAGAATTCGGGACCGACGGCGCCGGCCTCGGCCAGGTCTCCTCTCTGCTGTTCCTCTCCGGCGCGGTCGCCGGACTCGTACTGAGCCGGTGGAGTGACTTCATCGGCCGCCGCCGCATGGCAATCGTCATCCTGGCCATCGTGATCGTCGGCACCCTGATGTGCATCTTCGCGCCGAACCTTCCGGTTCTCCTGGTCGGCCGCGTGCTGCAGGGGGCCTGCAGCGCATCCTTCCAGCTCGCATACGTCACACTGAGCGAGCGCATGGCCCCGAAGGTCTTTGGTACCACGCTCGGCGTCATCACCGCGGTCAACGGCGGTGTGGGCGGCCTTGATGGTTACTTCGGTGGCCTTCTGGCGGACACGTGGGGCTTCCGCGCGATCTTCGTCGTCATCCTGGTCGTCGCGGTGATCGCGCTCATCGCATCGGCCGTGGTCCTGCCCAAGGACGACCGAGCAGCATCGACCGGCACCATGGACTGGTGGGGCGCCCTCACCCTGTCCATCGCCCTGATCGCCTTCACCTACTTCGTGTCCGAGGGTTCGAACCAGGGCTGGTTCTCGCCAGCGCCGCTTGTCTTCCTGGTGGTAGCCGTCACCGCGTTCGTCGTCTTCTGGAAGATCGAGCAGCGCAAGCAGACCCCGCTGATTGCCGTGCACCACCTGAAGTCCCGCCAGGTGTGGCCGGTCGTCCTGACGACCACCCTCACGCTCGCCAGCGTCTTCGCGGTCATCAACTTCACGGTCGTGCTCCTCAGCCAGAACACCGACTTCGGCTACGGGCTCGACGCGGCGACCGCGGCGCTGCGTTACCTGCTGCCCCCGGCAATCATCGGTGTTCTCGCAGCACCGTTCGCCGGATGGTTCGCAGCGAAGTTCGGGTGGCTCAAGGCTGTTCGCATCGGGATGGTGCTCAGCATCGTCGCCGTGGCGACGATTGCCTTCATGCCCACCGAGCAGGGAGTTGTCCTCGCCTGCATCGCCCTGCTCGGAGTCAGCTACAACGGTTTCCTCCTGACCACCGCCAACGGACTGGGCGTGGTCCTCTCCCCGCCCGAGGCCCCCTCGGCACTGCCGGGCATCAACGGCGCGGGATTTGGCATCGGAGTCGGTCTCGGCATCGGGTTCGTCGCCCCGTTCGCCGGGAACGGAACGATCGAGGGCATCCAGACGGCCCTGTTCATCTCACTGGGCATCACGATCCTCGCCTTCATCTCCAGCATGTTCATCAAGGCCGTCCCGGCGTGAAGCTCTAAGCGGCAGGAACCAATCCGGGAAGCCAAGCCGGGGGCGTTCCAGTTTCGTCTGGGACGCCCCCGGAATTTCTCTACCAAGACTTCGGAATGGGCCGCGAGACCTCGCCGCCGCGTCCTCATCCCCGCGCCGGCCGCCCCGAGCCTGCAGCTCCGCGCTAGGTCCAGCGCGTCTAATCAACCCATGTGTAAGGAAAAGCGCGTGAAGACCACGACCGTCCGCCCTGTCTACTTCGACTGCGACACCGGCATCGACGACTCCATGGCGCTGGGCTACCTCGTGAGCTCGCCGGAAATCAGTCTCGTCGGAGTCGGCACCGTGAGCGGAAACACCTCCGCTGAGCAGGCGGCCGAGAACACTCTGCGCCTGCTGGCGCTGGCGGACAGGCCCGACGTCCCCGTCGCCATCGGCGAACACCACTTCCGCACCACGACGTTCACGGGCGGCCCCACCCACATCCACGGCGCAAACGGCATCGGAAACGTGGCCTTGCCGGAGAGCTCCGCAAGCCCGATCGACCGAAAGGCAGCGGAGCTGCTCGTGGAACTCTCGCACGAGCACGCCGGGGAGCTCGAGATCATCACGGTCGGCCCGACCACGAACATCGCCGCTGCTCTCGACCTAGATCCCACTCTTCCCAGCCGCGTTCGCCAGATCACCTCAATGGGTGGTGCGGCGCTCGTCTCCGGCAACGCCTCTCCTGTCGGGGAAGCCAACATCTGGAACGATCCCGAGGCCGCTTCACGCGTGCTGGCCGCCCACTGGCCCGCAACTCTGGTTCCTTTGGACGTGACGCTGGCCAATAACCTCGAGGAGGAGCATCGCGACGCGCTGCTGACCTCGCAGCGACCCCTCGCTCAAGCCATCGGACAGATGCTCGACCTCTATTTCGACTTCTACGTTCCCGAGTTCGGTCGCCGATGCAGCGCCCTGCACGATCCACTCGCCGCCGCCATCGCCGTCGGAGGGATCCGCCCCACGGTCGCCCCCGCTGTGGACGTCACCGTCGACGACACTCACGGTCCCGGGCGCGGACAGACCATTTGCGACCTCCGCGGCCAGCGCCTCGGCGCTGTGGACCAGCCAGGCCGGAACGTACGTGTCGTTCTCGACACTGACCAACCACTCGCTGATCACCTAGTTGAGCGACTCGTTCCCGTCTCTTCGAACATCGAGTGACAGGTTCCACTCCGTAACAGGATCCCGTCCGGGGTTTGCTCGAGCCGGTGTCGGGTGCTCTACGGGGTCGGTTTCAGTGGGCGTGGACTGTCATTTGCCGGACCGGAAAGTGACCCTGTAGAGTTTCCGGTATGGAAAGCAACTTAGATGGGCCTCGTCCGTCGGCTGAGGATGCCGCCGCCGAACTCCACAACCTCGTCACGGACCGCCAAGCCCTCGCCGACGGCGTGAGAGTTCCCTGGTCACTGCTGGCCGGACTTGGGGGCGTGGCGGCCTGGTGGGTGGCGGCGGCCTCCGCGGCAAGTCCCGGGGAGGACTACGAGGCGCCGACGTCGGGCTGGCTGGGGCTGGTCGCAGTCCTGGTGATCGGTCACCTAATCCGCAACGAGACGGGGATCCGGATTCGCAAGATGGGCGGACGTGCCGCGCTTGCGACCGTAGCGATCGTCCTGATCTGCCTAGTGCTGTTCTCGGTCTCGCTCGCCCTAGTCTCGCTCGGTGCAACCTGGGCGGTGGTGCTGACGAGCCTGTCGGCGTTTGGTCTGGTCACCTGGCTCGCGGGGATCGCCTACCGCTCGGCGCTGGATGCCATGCGCCGTGGTTGAGGCCCGGTTCAATGACGTAATTCACGCGCCGGTTCGGTTGCGGATCTGCGGGTTGCTGCGCCCGGTGGAGCAGGTGGACTTCGCGGTGCTGCGGGACACGCTCGGTGTCTCGGATGCCACGCTGTCGAAGCACCTGAAGGCCCTCGCCGAGGTCGGGTACGTCAGGTTGATCAAGGCCACGTCGGCCGCGCGTAGGGATGCCCGCCGTCTGACGTGGGTAGCCCTCACGCCTACGGGGCTGGATGCCTTCGACGCGCACGTGCGTGCGTTGCAGGAGATTGCTGGCAATGCCGGCTGACCACCCCGATCGCCTTTGTGGACGGTGGGGCTAGGACGCGGGTGGGTGAGTGAGTGAGCGTCGCACAGCCCGTCCCCGCCCGGTGCGGAGCTGACACGGCAGCACGGGGTCAGCACCGAAGAGGGTGGGCGCGCGCGTCAAGACGAGCCACCCGTGACGCGATCCAGGGGCGCGGAACTCACGCACTAACCGAATGCGCCAACTAGGGAACACCTCGGCGTTGACACGAGCGGGGCGCAAGCAGCCGAACCAACCGAGGGTCCCGCAATCGGATCGCTCGACGGTCTCAGACGCGGCGAGGCCCCCGCACCTTGGCCCGATGCGGGAGCTTTCGCTTCTCAGGCGCTTGCGGGCAGGCGGCCGTCCAGGTGCGCACGTACGAACTCGGTGAACCGGCTGGTGTCCGCGAAGTAGTTCGGGTAGGCATCGCGCAGCTGGCTGATGCGCGCGATGTTGATCAGCACCGCGTCCAGGTTCTCGTCGTTGATGGCCTCCAACGCGGTCAGGCGTGCCTCCGCGTCGGCCAGCGTCTCGTGAACCGTCACGGTGAGCCGCCCCTCCCGCCGCCAGAGTTCGAGGGTCAGGGTGTTCCGGCGGTCCGTTCTCGCGTGTTCACCCACGATCGCGGCGTAGCCGCGGAGTCGCCCCAGGACGCCTACGCGCTTCTCCAACCGCGCAAACTCGTCCGCCAACTCCTCGGGCGTTCCTTCTGCACCGGGTACCGGGGCGGTGCCCTCCTGGTGGGCCATGAGTGACGCGACCAAGGCGAAAAACCGAAGCGATTCCGCGTCGCCCTTCCCGTACTTCAGCTCGCTGCCAGAGAAGAGATCCACCGTCTCGACCGCAGTCGCCCAGGCGTGCTGCAACTCCGTGCGAACCTGAAGTTCGATCCGCAGGCCGTGGTACTCCTCCTTGGAGGCACCGTACTCGTAGACGAGGTGGACGCCTCGATAGCCGGAGTCGCGCGGCCCCGGGTCATCACGTAGGTAGTCGTAGACCTTCTTGACGCGGTTCCTGCTCCGTGGCAGGTCTACCAGGATGCTGACCAACTCATCCACCTCGTCGACGGTCTTGAAGATGACCCGGCAGCCACCAAGATCCTGCATTGTGGTCACGCTCATCGTTGGATGGCGCTTCAACTTGTCGATGATCGTGGGCAGACGTTTCCGGCGCTCAGCCACGACGGCGTTCTGATTCACGTCGAGCGCGCGCTGCCGCACGGTCACGGTGACGGCGTTCAGGGGGAACGCGTGGGCAAGGCGGTAGTTGCTAAGGACGTCCCGGGCCGCCTGGATCTCCTCGGACGTTCCAGTCCCCTTGCCGATTACTCGGCTCGCCCTCTGGACGGCCTTGTTGGAGTGCTCGGGCACCACCCACTTCTTCATGGTGGCGACCGTACCGGGCCGCGCCGACACCCCGCGCCCTCGGTGCGGCTACGCGAGATTGGAGTGCATCGATCTGGCGCTAGGAACGCACAGACCGGCACGAGCGCGCGGTCGGCGTGGCCGTCCCGTAAGACGAACCTCTTGCGGGGACGGTGCAGGTCATCGGGCGCACCCACGTTCGGATGTTCGCAGGACCCGTCCGGGAAAGTGTCCGGTGACGGTGCGTCTTGCGGACAGTCGTCGGACGGTGCGTACTTGGTCACGTCCGGCCGTACGCTGCTCAGGCAGCGCTTGAGTGCTCAACCGTCTTTGCTAGTGGCCAGGAGGTCGGCGACCCGGCCGATGCAACGTCACTCGACTGGGCACACGGGGATGCTCCGCGCATCTAACATGATCGTTCAGCCATCGACCGCAAGGGTGCGACGGTACCTGCGGACGTAGGGTCGGAAGCATGGACCAGCAGCTGACCGGCACCACCGTGGAGCACCCCGAGCACAGCGAGGGCGGGCGATACACCACGAAGGGCAAGGAGTACACGCGGGACACCCGGTACATCGAGACCCGCATCACCGCCGACGGGCGCGACGGCTACCCCGTCGAGGCGGGCCGGTACCGCCTCGTCGCCGCACGCGCCTGCCCGTGGGCGAATCGCACCATCATCGTGCGCCGCCTCCTCGGGCTCGAGGACGCCATCTCGCTCGGCACGCCCGGCCCCACGCACGACGCCCGCTCATGGACCTTCGACCTGGACCCCGACGGCAAGGACCCCGTCCTCGGCATCCACCGCCTCCAGGATGCGTATTTCGCGCGCGTGCCGGAGTACCCGCGCGGCATCACGGTCCCGGCAATCGTGGACGTGCCCACGGGCGCCGTGGTCACCAACGACTTCGCCCAGATCACCCTCGACCTCGAGACCGAGTGGACGGCGTTCCACCGCGAGGGCGCTCCCGAGCTCTACCCCGAGCACCTGCGCGACGAGATCGACCGGGTGAACCGCAAGGTCTTCACCGAGGTCAACAACGGCGTCTACCGGTGCGGCTTCGCCGGCTCCCAGGAGGCGTACGAGAAGGCCTACGACCGGCTCTTCGCCGCGCTGGACTGGCTCGAGGAACGGCTGTCGTCCCAGCGCTACCTGGTCGGCGACACGATCACCGAGGCCGACGTGCGCCTGTTCACCACCCTCGTGCGCTTCGACGCCGTCTACCACGGCCACTTCAAGTGCAACCGCAACAAGCTCTCCGAGATGCCGGCGCTGTGGAGCTACGCCCGGGACCTGTTCCAGACCCCCGGGTTCGGCGACACCGTGGACTTCCAGCAGATCAAGGAGCACTACTACATCGTCCACACGGACATCAACCCGACGCAGATCGTGCCGAAGGGCCCGGACCTCTCCGGCTGGCTCACCGAGCACGGCCGCGAGGCGCTGGGCGGGCGTCCCTTCGGCGACGGCACTCCCCCTGGGCCGGTCCGCGCGGGCGAGGAGGTCGACCCCGCCCACACCGCGGCGGCCATGCGCGGCTGAGGCTCAGAGCGCCCGGCTGAGGCTCAGCGGCCGGCAACGGCCCGGCCTGACCCGCCCGGCCGGGCCGTGGCCGTCACTGGTAGCTGATGAACGCCGGGCGGGGCTCGACCTGCATGGTCTGCTCCGGGGTGAGCATGGGGACGTCCTCGTCGTAGAAATTCTTCCAGCCCCAGTGGCGGACGTTCGGGGCGTTGCCGCGCAGGGTGCGCCAGGTGGTCTGCTTGTCGCCCTGCGCGCCCTGCCCGTCGACGTGGACGAGCACCGCGAGCTCCGAGCGGGACTGGTCGACCTCGTTGACGCCGGGGATCATCCGCACCTGGAACTGGTGCAGGACCAGGATCTTCTGCGGCAGGTTGTTCGCGCGGGTGAGGTCGGCCAGCCAGGTGACCACCCGGTTGACCTCGGCCACGTCGACCTGCCCGATCTGACGCAGGTGCACCTGGTCGGGCCGCAGGCGCCACTCCGGGTCCAGCGCGAGACCCACGTTCGGCAGCTTGAGCAGCTCCTCGTACCGCTTGGCCTGCGTCAGGAAGTCCGTGCGCCCCGGCTGCAGGTCGAGCACCACGTACTGGCCGTTCTCGTGCGCGGCCTCGACCAGCGGGCGCAGCTGGTCGACGGAGCGCTCGGCCGAGTAGTTCCCGTCCTCGCCGGCGCCGGCCGAGGCCACGCTGGCGATGATCTCGAGCGCCGGAACCAACTGGGTGTCCGTCAGCGCCCGGTACGGCTCCGCGTGCTCCGCGGCCCGCTGGACGGTGGCCGGGACGTCCTGCTCGCCCAGCACCCCGAGGGCGCCCGAGCCGGGCGTGCCGTACAGGGCGACGTACGTCTTGCCGGGCAGCGCCAGCTGGCCGCCGCCGGGCAGCTCCGTGCCGGTCGCGGCGGTCGACGTCCGCCAGGCCAGCGTGCCGGCGTCGCCGAAGGCGGGACCGAGACCGACGACGACCTCGGGTGCGTTGGCCGCGGTCTCCTGCACCGTCTGGGACGACGCCCGCGGGTCCCCGGTGGGGACCAGCTGGACGGCGGCCCCGGCCGTGCGGGCGTTGGCGACGGCGGCGGCCTGGACGGTCTCCCCCGTGGACATGACCACGACGCCGTCGGCTATCGGCTCCGGCCGCTCGCTCGGCGGCAGGGCCGCGGCCGCGGAAGTGCTCGCCTCCTGGGTCGGGTCGTTCGTCGCGGCGTCGGCGGTCGCGGTCGTCCCGTCGGCGGTCGCCGTCGTCCCGTCGGTGGACTCCGTCGTCTCCCCGGTCGCGTCGTCGGCCGGCGCCTCGTGCACCAGCAGGATGGGGGCCTCGGGATCGAGGGCGGCGACGGCGGCCACCTCCTCGCCCTCCGGCACCGCCTGGGCGGTGAGGTCCGTGCCGACCAGCTCGGCCAGGGCCTGCTCGTCGGCCGGCGCCGGGACCACGTCGACCCCCTCGCTCCCGGCGAGGTCCGCGTCGCCGACCGCGATCACGGTGGCAGTACCGAGCCGGTCCAGCTCCTGGGCCGTGGCGTCCGGAGCGGCGTCGCCGTCCTGGTCGGCTGCGCCGTCGGTCGCGTCTGCGGTGGCGGAGTCGGCGGCCGGCTCGTCACCGGCGGGCGCCGGCTCGTCGATGAGCACGGGCGCGCCGAGCGTGAGCGCGAGCGAGGACGCCTGCAGGGCCGTCTCCGGCGTGCCGACGACGGCGAGGGGGGCCGCCGCGAAGAAGGTGCGCGACGTCTCGGCCGAGAGCGCCGTCGCGGTCTCCCCCGCCAGCACCGCCGTCTCCGCCGGCGCCACCGGCTCGCTGACCACCGGGGCCGGCGTGGTGGGCTCCGCCGTCGTCCCGGACTCCCCCGCCGTCGTGGCCTCGCCGGGGTCCGCGGTGCAGGCGGCGAGGGCCAGGGCGGCGGCGAGCGGAACGGCGATGAGGGTACGGCGGGTCACACGGTCTCCTGAGTTCGGGGCTGGGCCAGCTGTCAGGCTACGTGCGCTCCCCGGTCAGCGCAGGACGGCCCGCAGGTTGGCCAGCGCCGTCGGGTCCGGGGGCGTCCCGCGCCGGGCGGCGTGGCCGAGCGAGCGGCTCGCCCAGGTGGCGCCCCCGACGCCGTCGGCGGGTCCGGTCGCGGCGGCGCACCGTGCCAGCACGGTCAGCGCGAGCCAGGCCGTCGCCTCCCGGGGCGCCGCCCACGGCTCGACCCGGACCGGGTCGTCCGAGCGGGCGCGAGCGGAGACCTCGGCCAGATCCTGCATGTCCAGCGCGAGCTCGCGCTGCGCGACCCGCCCCTCCGGCCGGTTGACCGTGCCCGCCCCGATGTGGTCGAGGGCGTCCGAACAGCCGGTGAGGACCCGCGCGACGTACGCGCGCAGCATGGGGACCGAGCTGCCCCGGCCCACGGTGAGCAGCACGGCGACGGCCACGCCGACCCCGATGACCGTGTCCAGGAGCCGTTCGGCGATCACCGGCCGGACGTCACCGGTGCCGCCCGCGGTCGCGATGGTCAGCGCCAGCGGCGTGATGAAGGAGACGGCGACCGCGTAGTTGCGCGGCACCGCGAGCTCCACCGTGCCCTGCAGCACGACGACGAGGAGCACGGTCGCCCACGGCCCGAGGCCCAGCCACGAGATGAACGCGAAGAGGCCCAGGCCCACGACCGTCCCGACGAGACGGTGCCGCGCACGGACCAGCGACCGCCGCCGGTCCAGGCCCTGGTGGAGCACGAGGGCGGCGACCATCATCGCCCAGTAGGCGTGGGCCGTTGACATCGTGACGGCGATCAGGCCGGCGGCGACGATGCCGAGCGACACCCGCCCGGCCGCGCTGAGCGCGACCGTGGGGTACCGCAGGCCCCGGCGCAGGAGGTCCCGGAGTCCGGGCTGCCCCAGCGGGGCCTCGGCGAGGTCCGCCGCGAGGTCGGGGTCGGGCGCGGCCCCCGGGAGCGCGTGCGAGGTGTAGGCGCGGTGCGCCGCCCGCAGCCGCGCCACCCGGGCGCGGGCGCCGGGCCGGGAGGAGGTGGAGTCACCGGCCGCCCAGAGGACCTGCCACGCGCGGTGCAGCGCGGCGCTGGCGCGGTGCGAGAGGTGGGAGGCGGCCACGTCCTGCGTGCCCGCCTCCACATACTCCTCGACGGCGGCCCGGGCGGCCGCGACGGCCCGGTCCTGGGGCCCGGTCGGTCTGCGGAGCAGGTCGGCCAGGGCCACGGGGACGGCGCAGGCTGCCCCGACCGCCGTCGCCAGCACCATCTCCTGCGGCGCGACGCTGCCCTGCGACGGGACGAACCCGGCCACCCCCGCCACCATGATGAAGAAGAACGCGCCGGGGATGCCCACGCGCAGGGCGTGGCAGGCGAACGTGGCGACCGCGCCGACGGCGGTGAGGAGCACGATCGCGGCCCAGCCGACGCCGGAGGTGAGCGCCCCCAGGGCGGAGACGGCCACCAGGGCGGCCGCGACCGCGAGCAGCAGCCGGACGCGGTTGCGCGCGGGCCGGCCGGCTCCGTAGAGCACCGTGAAGGCCCCCGTCGAGGTCATCAGACCGAAGTCGTGGTGACCGAGGAGGGTGGCGGTGGTCAGCGGGATGGCGATGGCGGCGGCGGCGCGCAGCGCCGTCGGCCAGGCGAGCAGGCGGAGGTCCGTCCGGGTCGGTACCCGCCAGGTCCGCTCGCGCACGCGTCAGCTCCTCGGAAATATTTTGGGGGTCAGGAGCCAGAATATCGGGGTCCACCCGCGGCGAGACCGGCGCGGCACCGTGTGACTCACCACGGCGGGCTGGCGCGCGGCGGCGGGAAGCATCGGACCGACGTCGGCGTTGTCCCGGTCAGGCAGGACGAGCCGGTCAGGCAGGACGAGGCAGGCAGGACCAGGACAGCCCGGAACCCGGAGGACGATGAACCCGCAGGACGCGCCCACGAGGCTGGACCGGACCGAGCTCGGGCCCGCCCCGACCAGGCTGGACGCCCAGGAGCTCGGGCTCGCGCCGTCGGGCCTGGGCGAGCGCGCGACGGTGGTGCAGGTCTCCAGCGCGTTCTGCGCCCCGTGCCGGGCGGCCCGCACCGTCGCGGCCCGGGTGGCGACCACGGCCGCCGGGGTCCGGCACGTGGAGGTCGACGTCGCCGGGCACGAGGATCTCGCCGCCGCGCTGCAGATCGCCAGCACGCCCACCGTGCTCGTCCTGGACGCCGCGGGAGTGGTGCGGGAGCGACTCGAGGGCGTCCCCCGGCTCGCGTGGCTGCGCGGGGCCGTCGAGCGGGCCGGAACCCGCCCGGCGTAGCCGACGGGAGCCGGCCTGGCGTGGCCGCCGGCGCCGCAGGCCGGCCGATGGCTACGCCGCGGGGCGGGAGTCCTTAAGCGCGCGCGGCCACGAGGGAGGGGACGAGGCGCTCGACGAGCTCCGCGGTCTCGCGCCAGTCGGCGACCGCCTGGGTGGGCATGCCGAGCCGCTTGACCGGGTAGTCGTTGCCGCCCTCGTCGAGGCGATCGCCGACGAAGAGCATGTCCGCGACGTCGATGCCCGTCTGCTCGCTCAGGCGCACCATGCCGTAGGCCTTGTCGACACCCGCACGGGTGATGTCCACGGAGGTGGAGCCCCCGGAGCGGACCTCGAGCTCCGGCAGGAGCCTCGCGACGGCGGCGCGCAGCAGCTCCTTCTTCTCCCCCGTCGGGTCCCAGGCCTTCTTCGCCTCGAGCGGCGCCTGCTGGCCGAGCGCGGAGAACGTGATCTGCGAGCCGCGGTCCTCCAGGATGTCGCCCCAGGTCTGCTCCTCCCAGAGCCCGAGCCGGCGGGCCTCGCCCTCGACGGCGGCGCGGGCCCTCGCCCGCTCGTCCTCGGTGAGGTCGTGGGCGTAGACCTGGTTCCACTCGCCGTCCGCGTGGCGCAGGTAGCGGGTGCCGCAGGTGGGCATCAGGTGCAGGCGGGAGAGCTGGTCGGCGGTGGCGTCGAGGTGGGCGAGCACCTGGTCGCGGAACTGCCCGAAGTGGCCGCCGGAGATGATGCAGACCGGGACGACGTCGAGGAGGGAGGCGAGCGCGTCGGCCATCCGCCCGGGCATGGGCGACTTCGACGGCGCGAGGGTGTCGTCCAGGTCGAAGGCGATGAGTCGTACGTGGTCCGTCACGGAGGTCCTCTCGGGCGGGGCGTGCCGCGCCGGCGGCAGGTTCGCGCGCGGGCGCCGCAGAGGCGCCGGCACCGCGGTGGGTCACCGCCGATTATGCCCTGCCCCGGCCAGAACCGGCACAATGCGGCGCATGACCGCGCTCGCCGGATTCGCCCTGAACGACGGCCGCACCCTGCCCGCCCTCGGGTTCGGCACCTGGCGGGTGAGCGGGGACGAGGCCGAGGCGGAGGTGCGCAGCGCGTTGGCGGCGGGGTACCGGCTCATCGACACGGCGGCCGTCTACGGCAACGAGCGTGAGGTCGGCGCGGCGGTGGCCGGCTCCGGCGTGCCGCGGGACGAGGTCCTGGTGACGAGCAAGCTGCGCGGCGCCGACCAGGGCTACGACGCCGCCCTGCGCGGCTTCGAGCGCACGCTCGAGGCGCTCGGGCTGGACCGTCTCGATCTCTACCTGATCCACTGGCCGCTGCCCGCGCGCGGCCTCTACGTCGACTCCTGGAGGGCTCTGGTCCGCCTTCGCGACGAGGGCGCCGTCCGCTCCGTCGGGGTCTCCAACTTCACCGCCGCCCACCTCGACCGCATCATCGGCGAGACCGGGGTGGCGCCGGCGGTGAACCAGATCGAGCTCCACCCGGGGTTCGTGCAGGAGGAGATGCGTGCCGCGAACGCCGAGCGCGGGATCGTCACGGAGGCCTGGGGGCCGCTCGGCCGCGGCAAGGGTCTGCTCGACGCGCCCGAGGTGCGCGCGGTGGCGGACGCGCACGCCGTCAGCCCGGCGCAGGCGGTGCTCCGCTGGCACCACCAGCTCGGGGTGCTGCCGCTGCCCAAGTCGGCGGACCCGCGGCGCCAGCGGGAGAACCTCGACATCGCCGGGTTCTCGCTGACCGACGAGGAGATGGCACGCCTGGGATCGCTCCCCCAGCGCCGCCTCGGCGGCGACCCGGACACGCACGAGGAGTAGGACGGCCCGCCTCTCCCCCGGTGATATCTCACTGAGGAAGTGGCGTCTCACCGACGTGGGCGGCTGGGCGGTCAGCGGGTGCGGTAGTACGCGGCGAGGCGCGCGAAGCCCTCGTCGAGGCTCACCTCGGGACGCCAGCCGAGGGCCTCGCGGGTGCGCCGCTGGTCGAACCAGTGCGCGGTGGAGAGCTGCTCGGCGAGGAACCGCGTCATCGGCGGCTCGTCGACGCCCGGCCGCACCGCCCACACCCGCTCCACGACCGCACCGGCGGCCCGGGCGAGCGTGCCCGGCACCGACCAGGCGGGGGGCGTCACCCCGGCCGCGCGACACAACCCTGCGATCAGCTCGGCCACCGGCCGCGGCTCGCCGTTGGTGACGACGAACGCCTCGCCGTGGGCGTCCTCCGCCCGGTCCAGCGCGGCGACCAGGGCGCTGACCGCGTTGTCCACGTAGGTCGTGTCGATCAGCGCCGCACCGGAGTCGAGGACCGGCAGCCGCCCGGCCGCCGCTCGGTCGACGACGCGCTGGACGAGCTGGGTGTCGCCCGGTCCCCACACGATGTGCGGCCGCACGGCCAGCACGGCGAAGCCGGGCGCGTCCGCGGCGAGCGCGGCCAGCTCCGCGGCGGCCTTGGTGCGGGCGTAGTGCCCGCGGGCCCGCTCCGGCGTCGCCTCCCCCGCGCCGTCACCGACGATCGAGGTGCCGGTGTGGGCGACGGAGGGCGAGGAGACGAGGACGAACCTGCTGGCCCCGGCGGCCCGGGCGGCGTCGAGCAGCAGCCGGGTGCCGTCGACGTTGGTGCGCTCGAAGTCGGCGAGGTCGCCCGCGAAGGAGACCTTCGCGGCGAGATGGACGACGGCGTCCTGGCCGGCGGCCGCGGCGGCGACGGCGGAGGGGTCGTCGACCGACCCGAGCACCTCGCGGGCGCCGGGCACCGACGCGGGGCGGCGCTGGAAGGTGGTGACCTCCTCGCCGCGTGCGGCCAGCGCGGTGGCGACGCCGCGGCCCAGCATGCCGGACGCGCCGGTGACGAGGACCCTCACGGCCTGCCCGCCCGCGCGCCCGCGAGCATGCGGGCCGCCCAGGCGGCCACCCGCGCCCGCTCGACCTTGGAGTTGTGCCGCACGTCGGTGGGGACCTCGGGCACGCGGAGCACGGCGGCGAGCGGCACGTGGACCGCGGCCCGCACCGCCCGGGCCAGGCCCTCGGGGGCCAGCGAGGGGGCGCGGCGGGCGCCGGCGTGGACCGCCGGGTCGGTCTCCAGCACCACGACGACCTGCTGGGTGCCCGCCGGCCCGACGCCGACCGCCGCGGCGCGCACGACCCCGCGCACGGACAGCGCGTCGTTCTCGACCTGCACCGGCGTGACGACGCCGTCGGCCGTGACGATCACGTGCGCCAGCCGGCCCTCGATCCAGAGCCGGCCGGCGGCGTCGAGGTGGCCGACGTCGCCGGTGCGGTGCCAGCCCGGCCAGGTGGCCGAGCGGTCCTGGGTGGCCCAGAGCCGGTCGTAGCGGTCCTTGAGGTTCGGGGCCGTGACGAGCACCTCGCCGGTCACCCCGGGCGCGTCGGTGGGCTCGCCGGTGGCGGCGCCGCCGTCGTCGAGCGGCACGACCAGGATCCGGGCGCCGGGCACCGGGGCGCCCACGCAGGTCCCGTTGCCGGCCCCGGTCACGGTCCCCGCGACGGCGTCGGCCTCGGCGGCGCGGATCTGGTCCAGCGAGACGTCGGTGAGCGGCAGCGCCTCCGTCATGCCGTACGGGGTGTGCGGCTCGGCGTTGGGCATCACCTCGTGCACCTGCGCGAGCCGGGCCGAGGAGATCGGGGCGCCGGCGGAGAGGAACAGCTCCACCCGGGCCAGGGCGTCGCGCTGGACGGGCGTGAGCTCGCCGGCCGTGCGCACGACGTTCGCCAGCGCCGAGGGCGAGGCGAAGACGACGGACGCGTCGATCGCGGCCGCCGCGTCGGCCAGCGCGCCCGCCCGCAGCGTGGCCGGGGCGGTGACGTCCATGTCCGGGGTGGCACTCGTCGCGCCGAGGGCGGTGCCGAGCAGGGCGAACGGCGCGAAGCCGGCGACGAACGACCGCTCGGGCGAGAGCCCGTAGGTCTTGGCCACGACGGCGCACATCCCCGCCAGGCGGCGGTGGGTGTACACCACGCCCTTGGCGGGTCCGGTGGACCCGGAGGTGAAGAGGATCGCGGCGTCGTCGTCCGGCCCCGGGCCGGCCGGCAGCGCGGTGCCGGCGGCCGCGAGCGCGGCGCCCCGGGCGAGCAGCTCGCGCAGGGAACCGGCGATGCCGAAGGTGCGGCGGCGGCTGTGCGCGGTCCGCGGCGGGGTGTAACCCTCCTCGTGCCCCTTGGGGACGACGACGAACTTCTGCCCCGGCCAGCCGAGCGCACGGGCGGCGACCATCGCCTTCTCGATGCCGAGGAGGTGGTCGGGCGCGGCGCCGCGGACGGCTCGGGTCATGCCCCGGAGGCCGAGGCCGGCGTCGGCGAGGACGACGACCGCGCCGAGGCGCAGGCAGGCGAACAGCGCGGTGGTCAGGTCCACCCCGGGCGGGATGAGCAGGCTGACCCGGTGCCCGGCGCGCACGCCGGAGTCGGCGAGGCCGAGGGCGAGGTGCTCCACCCGCCGGGCCAGGTCGGCCCAGCTGAGCGAGCTCGAGCCCGTGGAGGAGAGCGCGACGACGGCGGGGGTGCGGGAGCCGGACAGCTCGCTCAGCGCGGCGTACAGCGGCCGGTACTCGCCCGCCGCCGCCGCGCCTTCCGGCCCCGCCTCCGGCAGCGGGCCGCGTGCCGCGGGGCGGCCCTCCAGGGTGCGCTGCAACCAGCGCACCACGGTGCCCGCGACGTCGGCGTCCTCCACCACGAGGTGCCCGGCCCCCTCGAAGCGGTGGACGTCCGCGTGCGGCAGCCGCTCGAGGAGGTCCCGCAGGTACCGCTCGTAGAAGACCGGGTCCTTGGGCCCCCACATGATCAGGGCCGGCACGGTCAGACCGGCGACGCCGTCGGCGATTCGGGTGAGCTCGGCGTGGCTCGGGTGGCCCGGGCCGACCGGGATGTCCTCGACGAACGAGCCGATGCCCTTGCGGTCGTCGGCGGTGCGGTACGGCGACCGGTAGGTCTCCCGCACCTCGGGCGCGAGCGCGGGACGGGCGAGGGAGAGGGTGACGTCGAGGAAGGCCGACGTGAGCGTCGTCGCCCCGGAGTGCACCGACCGGTGCCGGGCGAGGCGCAGCAGGGCCGGGACGCTCCGCGAGGCCTGCTGGTGCACGGCCGTGTTGGTGAGCACGAGGCCGGCGAGCTCCCGCGGGTGGTCCACCGCCCAGCCCATGGAGACGACGCCGCCCCAGTCGTGCCCGAGGGTGACGACGGGGCGCCCGTCCCAGCCCGGGCCGGACAAACCCAGGTGGTCGGTCAGCGCGCCGAGCTGCGCGACCCGGTCGGCGAGACGGTGGTGCGCGCCGGTGTGCTCGGAGAACCCCATCTCGAGCTGGTCGACGGCGACGACGCGCCAGCCCGCCTCGGCGCCGGCGGCCAGGACGGAGCGCCAGAGGTAGGACCAGGTCGGGTTGCCGTGCACGCACAGGACGGTGCCGTGCGGCGTCTCGCCGTCGGGCAGCGAGGCGGCGTTGTCCAGGTAGTGCCAGGCGTGGCCGTCGACCACGGCGCGGCGGGACCAGGCGGGGTCGACCCCCGGCCAGCGCGGCAGGCCACTGCCGGCGGGGGCGCCGAGGTCGGCCGGGCGAGGTGCGTTGTCGGGGGTGACCGAGGCGGTCACCAGACCAGCTCCAGCAGCGCGGTGTTCAGCCCCGACCCGACCCCCAGGCACATGACGCGGTCGCCGGGGTTGAGGGTGTCCGCCTGCTCCGAGAGCGTCATCGCGATCGCGGCGGGGCCGACGTTGCCCCACCGGTCGAAGGTGATCGGCACCGCGTCGGGGTCGAGGTCGACGGCGTCGATGATCGCCTTGGTGTAGGGCGTGGAGATCTGGTGCGTGACGTAGCGGTCGAGCCGCGACCAGTCCCAGCCGTCCGCCTCGGCCTCGCGCCAGGCGTCGACGACGAGCTTGAGGCCCTTGGTCAGCAGGTTCTTGGTGTCGGTGGTCATCTTGCCGAACGAGCCGACGCACAGCTCGTGGTGCTCCGTGGCGGCGCGCGCGACGCCGCCGAGGATCCGGTGGCCGTCGGGCCGGTCGGACGCGCGGCCGATGACGACGGCGGCGGCGCCGTCGCCGAGGGTGAGCGAGGCGAACTGGTTCTGGTAGTCCTCGCGCGTGACGCCGTCGGCGGTCAGGCGGGCGAGGGTGTCCTCCTGCGTGCGGCGGACGTCCTCGGCGTTGACGATCACGGCGTGGTCGATCTGACCGGCGTCGATCATGGCCGAGGCCATCTGCACGCCGTTGACGAAGCCGACGCAGGCGTTGGTGATGTCGAAGTTCAGGGCGCGGCTCGACAGGCCCATGCGGTCGTGGACGCGCACGGCCACGGAGGGCTCGAGCTGGGTGCGGGAGACGGAGGTGTTGATGAGCAGCCCGACGTCCCCGGGGTCGACCCCGGCCTCGGCGAGCGCCTTGGAGCCGGCCTCGGCGGCCATGTCCTCGAACGCGGTCCCGTCCTCCCACCACCGGCGCTCACGCACGCCGGAGACGCGCTCCAGGAGGTTCTTGGGCAGCCGCAGGGCCTTGCGGGCGACGGCGAGCCGGTCCTCGAACTCTGCCGAGGTCACCACCCGGGGCGCCTCGATGTGGGACAGGCCCACGATGGCGCTGTCGCGGTACCGGAACGTCGCGTTTCCCAGTTGGCTCACCTCCCAAGGTTACGGAGTGCCGGCGAGCGGGCGCACGCCGATGGCAGGGCCTGGGACAACAGTCACAACCGCGCGATCACGGGAACCTGCCCGGGCCCACCGGCGCACGGGCTGGCACCCGGTCGTCGGCCCGGCTCATCATGCCAGCCCGCCGACGTCGCGGCCTCCCGTCAATGCTGGGGGGAGTCGGTGCGCCGGCACTACCCTCGGGCCATGGCGTCCAGCGCGAGGGTGATGGAGGTTCCCGGGCCCGACGGTCCGCGGCAGGTGCGGGTCTCCAGCCCGGACCGGGTCATGTGGCCGGACGACGGCGTCACCAAGTGGGAGCTCGCGCAGTACGTGGTGTCGGTCGGCGAGGGGCTGCTGCGTGCGGTGGCGGACCGTCCCGTCACCCTCCAGCGCTTCCCCGAGGGCGTCCAGGGCGAGGAGTTCTTCTCGAAGAACCCCCCGCGCGGCGTGCCGGAGTGGGCGCGCACCGTCATGTGCACGTACCCGTCGGGGCGCTCGCACCCCCAGCTCGTGATCGACGAGCTCGCCACGGCCGTGTGGGCCGTGCAGATGAACACCGTGACCTTCCACCCCTGGCCGGTGCGTGCCGCGGACAACGACAACCCCGACGAGCTGCGCATCGACCTCGACCCCCAGCCCGGGCGCGGCTTCCCCGACGCCGTCGAGGCGGCGTTCGGCCTCAAGGAGCTGATGGAGGAGCTCGGGCTGACCCCGTGGGTGAAGACCTCCGGCAACCGGGGCGTGCACGTCTACGCGCGGGTCGAGCCCACCCACGAGTTCCTCGACGTGCGCCACGCCGTCATCGGCATCGCGCGCGAGCTCGAGCGGCGGATCCCCGACCTGGTGACGACGGCGTGGTGGAAGGAGGAGCGCGGGGAGAAGGTGTTCGTCGACTTCAACCAGGCGAACCGCGACCGGACCATCGCCTCCGCCTACAGCCCCCGGCCGCTGCCCGGCGCCCCCGTCTCGATGCCGGTGGCGTGGGAGAGCCTGCGGGACGTCTCGCCGCGGGAGTTCACGGTGCGCACCGCGCCGGGGATCGTCGCGGCCGACGGCGACGCCTGGGCGGGCATGGAACGGGCCGTCGGCAAGGTCGCGCCGGCGCTCGAGCTGTGGGAGCGCGACGTCGCCGCCGGCCTCGGCGAGCTGCCGTTCCCGCCCGAGTACCCCAAGATGCCGGGCGAGCCGCCGCGGGTGCAGCCGAGCCGCAAGCGCATGGAGGGATAGCCGCCGGGCTCGTGACATCTCACCGCCCATGACGCCTCACCAAAGGGCGGGTGGTGTCAGCGCTGGAGGACGTCGTCGAGGTCGTAGGCCAGCGGCCGTTCGATCTGCTCGAGGGTGCACGAGCGCGGGTCCCGGTCGGGCCGCCAGCGCAGGAACTGCGCCGAGTGCCGGAAACGCGCCCCCTCGAGCTGGTCGAACTTCACCTCGACCACCCGCTCCGGGCGCAGCCGCACGAAGCTGACGTCCTTGTTCGCGCTGAACCGGGAGCGGTCGGTCTCGCCGCGCACGGCCTCGCCGCTCTCGTCGCGCACCACCAGCTCGTCGAGCTCGCTCACGAGCTCCTTGCGGCGCTTGTCGGTGAACGCCGAGATCCCGCCGACGTTGAACAGGTTCCCGGCGTCGTCGTACATGCCGAGGAGCAGGGACCCGACGCCGGAGCCGGACTTGTGGACCCGGTAGCCGACGAGCACGGCCTCGGCGGTGCGGGAGTGCTTGACCTTGAGCATCGTCCGCTTCCCCGGCTCGTAGCGGGCGCCCAGCGGCTTGGCGACGACGCCGTCGAGCCCGGCGCCCTCGAACGTGGTGAACCAGTCCTGGGCCACCGTCCGGTCGCGGGTGACGCGCGTCAGGTGCACCGGTGCGCCCGTCGCCAGCGACGACATCGCGTCCTCGAGCCGCTCCCGGCGGCGGCCGAACGGCTCGCCCATGAGGTCGTCGTCGCCCAGGCAGAGCACGTCGAACGCCACGAGCTCCGCGGGCGTCTCCGCCGCGAGCCTGCGCACCCGGGACTCCGCCGGGTGGATCCGCTGGGACAGCGACTCCCAGTCCAGCCGCTGGCTCCCCGGGTCGCCGCGGCGCACCACGATCTCGCCGTCGACGGCGCAGCGTTCCGGCAGGTGCTCGAGCGCGGCCTCGACCATCTCGGGGAAGTACCTCGTCAGCGGCTTGCTGCCGCGGCTGGCGAGCTCGACGTCGTCGCCGTCGCGCAGCACGATGCAGCGGAACCCGTCCCACTTCGGCTCGTAGGAGTAGCCGCCCTGCACGGCGTCCTGGGCCGGGACGGCGGTGACGGCCTTGGCGAGCATCGGGGCGACGGGCAGCACGATCGGGAGGTCCACGGAGGTCATCGTGGCCCGGAACGTGCCCGGCCGCTACCGGCCGGGCGAGCCCGCCTCCGCTAGAGGTGGTGGCGCGTCTCGGGGTCGTCGAACACGTCGTCGGGGCGCTGGTCCTCGAGCGGGTGCCGTGCCAGGAAGAAGACGGCGAGCAGGAGGCCGCCCCACACGACGAGCATGGCGACGATCATCATCAGGGTCGCGGTGGTGGTCATCGCTGTGCCTCCGGCGTGGTGGGGCCGCCCAGCCGCGCGGAGTCCCGCGCGAAACCGGGGATCGGATCAGGGACGAAGTCGTCGACGGGTCGACGCCAGCGGATGAGCGAGTACACGACGGCGGCGAGGACCATCGCACCGACCACGCCCCAGCCGACGAGGTTGACGAAGGTCCACGGGTAGCCGCCGTAGGGCTCCGAGAACAGCTCCGCGACGGACGTGACGAGCATGTACGCGAGGGCGATCGGGACGACGACCCCCACCAGGATGCGCCACCACGCGCCCACCCGTGCGGTCGAGACGGCGTTGAGGTGGGCCTGCAGCTCGGGGAGCTTGCGCAGCCCGACCCCGGCGATGAGGCACATGAGAATCGCGGAGGTCACGACGCCCACCTCGTTCGTGTACTTGTCCACCGTGTCGAGCATCGCGAGGGAGGAGGTGGTCGAGAACAGGGCGAGCGAGATGATCATGCACAGGCCGCCGATGAGGACCGAGACCTGGACCCGGCTGAGTCCGAACTTCTCCTGGAAGGCGGCGGAGACCACCTGCATGATCGACAGCAGCGAGGTGAACCCGGCGAGGGTGAGGGAGCCGAAGAAGAGCACGCCGAAGATCGGTCCGCCGGGCATCATCGTGATGATCTGCGGGAACGTGATGAAGGACAGCACCACGCCGGTGATCCCCTCGAGCTCGCTGACCGCGATGCCCTGCTGGAAGGCCATGTAGCCGAGCGTGGAGAACACCCCGATGCCCGCGAGCAGCTCGAACGAGGAGTTGGCGAACGCGGCGACGTAGGAGACGGGCACCAGGTTCGAGCGCCGCCGCAGGTAGCTCGAGTAGGTGAGCATGATGCCGAACGCGATGGACAGCGAGAAGAAGATCTGGCTGTAGGCCGCGATCCACACGCCCGGGTCGGCCAGGGCCTCCCAGTTGGGGGTGAAGAACGCGTTGAGCCCGTCCATGGCGCCGTCGAGGAAGAGCGCGCGCACCACGAGGACGAGGAACAGGACCGCGAGCAGCGGGATGAAGATCTTGTTGGCGCGTTCGATGCCCTTCGCGACACCGAGGGCGAGGATGGCCAGCGTGACGACCCACAGCGCGAGCATCGGCCAGAAGATGCCGCCGACGACGTCCGCCGTCACGGTGGCGCCGGCGTCCTGCAGGAAGTCGCCGATGAAGAAGGCTGCCGGGTCGTCCCCCCAGGCGAGGTTGAGCGAGAAGAACGTGTACCGGATCGCCCACACGATGATCACCGTGTAGTACGTGGCGATGACGAACGAGATGGCCACCTGGAACCAGCCCAGCGGCTCGAACTTCTTCCCGAGCCGGCGGAACACGGTCGGGGCGGAGCCGCGGTACCGGTGACCGAAGGAGTAGTCGAGGAGCAGGATCGGCACACCCGCGGTCAGCAGCGCCACGAGGTACGGGATGAGGAACGCGCCACCCCCGTTGTCGTAGGCGACGCCGGGGAAGCGCCAGATGTTGCCGAGCCCGACGGCGGAGCCGATCGCGGCCAGCAGGAAGCCGAGCTGACCGGACCACTGCTCCCGTCCGACGTGAGGTGCTGCCGCTTGCTTCGCCATGGTGCTCCCTTACCTCGAGGGTGGCCCGGAACTCGCCATCGGTCGCGCGACGGTACCGGTCGGGTCCGTCAGTGGCCCTCAGTATCCACAGAACGGGCATAACTGTCACCGATATCCCGTTCCCGCGAGTCCGGGACGGGCGGCGCGGCGCTCCCGGCACCATGGCGACCTGGCCGACCGGCAGCCCGACCCCAGAGACGCGAGGAACAATGCTCAGCAGCACCGACCACATCCGGACCACCCACGCCGGGTCCCTGCCCCGCACCCCGGAGCTCATCGCCGCCAACGCGGCCCGCGAGGCCGGCGGAGAGGCCGAGGGCTTCGCGCAGCTGCTGCGCACCGCGGTCACCGACCTCGTCCGGCGCCAGCTCGACCTCGGCATCACGGTGGTCGGCGACGGCGAGTTCGGGAAGTCGATGAGCTCGGCGGTGGACTACGGAGCCTGGTGGTCCTACTCCTTCCAGCGCACCGGCGGTCTGGAGATCGACGGTGACGCCGCCTGGGCGACCGAGCAGGTGCTCTCCTCCCCCGGGGACGTCCGACTGACCGGGTTCCTCCACCGCCGCGACCGGCAGCGCTTCGCCGAGGCCTACGCCGACCCCGACTCGGGCATCTTCACCGGCGGGCCGAAGCCGTTCCCCAGCGTCACCGGACCGCTGACCTACACCGGTCAGGACGCGATCGCGCAGGACACCGCCAACCTGCGGGCCGCGCTGGACGCCACCGGCGCGCAGGAGGGGTTCATCACCGCCCTGTCCCCCGGCAGCGCCTCCCGCATCACGAACAAGTACTACGGGTCGGACGAGGAGCTGCTCTTCGCCTGGGCCGACGTGCTGCGCGAGGAGTACGGGGCCGTGATCGACGCCGGTCTCGTGCTCCAGATCGACGACCCGTCGATCGCGGAGAACTTCGACCAGATCGAGCCCGAGCCCACGGTGGAGGACTACGTCGCGTTCACCCGGCTGCGGGTCGAGGCCCTCAACCACGCGCTGCGCGGCCTGCCGCAGGACCGCATCCGGTTCCACCTGTGCTGGGGGTCCTGGCACGGCCCGCACACGACCGACCTGCCGATGAAGGACATCGTGCGCACCATGCTGA
This sequence comes from Georgenia sp. EYE_87, assembly GCF_023148685.1. Taxonomy (GTDB): domain Bacteria; phylum Actinomycetota; class Actinomycetes; order Actinomycetales; family Actinomycetaceae; genus Georgenia. The sequence continues at coordinate 702,245 of NZ_JAHXNL010000001.1, forward strand.
CGATCGACGCCGGCGCCTACTCCTTCGAGGCGGGCAACGTGCGCCACGAGCACGAGTACAAGGTCTGGGACGACGTCGCGCTCCCCGAGGGCAAGCTCATCCTGCCCGGCGTCGTCTCCCATGCCACCAACGTGGTGGAGCACCCCGAGCTGGTCGCCGACCGCATCGAGCGGTTCGCCCTGCGCGTCGGCCGCGAGAACGTGGTCGCCTCGACCGACTGCGGGCTGGGCGGGCGGATCCACCCCCAGATCGCCGTCGCCAAGCTCGAGACGCTCGCGCAGGGAGCCGAGCTCGCGACGCGGCGCCTCTGGCACTGAGGCCCGGACGGGTGATGCGGCACGCCGGTGCGGACCGTCGCTGGCCGGGTGCGGGCCGGGTGCGCCGCACGTGTCGGGCGCGCCGCACGTGTCAGGCGCGCCGCACGTGTCAGGCGCGCCGCACGTGTCAGGCGCGCCGCACGTGTCAGACGCGCCGCACGTGTCAGGCGCGCCGCACGTGTCAGGGCCGGCGCGCCCGCACGTGGTCGACGACGAGGGCCGGCACCACCCCGTTCGGCGGGCCCGCCCCGGGGAAGTCGAACACCGCGAGCATCATCTGCACCGGGTAGTCCGGCGGGTCGAGGCACGAGCGCACGAGCGTGCCGTCCACGAGGAAGTCCGCTCGGCCGGGCCGCCAGTCGACGGCGTAGGTGTGGAAGCCGGCGACGTCGATCGGCAGGCGCACCGCCTCGAAGTCCTCGCTCACGGCCGGGTCCCGGAACGGGTGCAGTCCCATGCCCACGGCGGCCGACTCTCCGGGCAGCACGGTGGAGCCGAAGATCTCCGCGACGCAGATCTCCGCCGACCGCTCGGGCCGGTCCTCGAGGCCGACGAGCCAGCACGCCACCATGGACAGCGGGGTCAGCACCGCGCGGGCACGCACCTCGATGTGCCCGTGGTGCGGCGTCCAGCCCCAGAACGGCTCCTGCTCCTCGCGGACGGTCAGGCCCGCCCGGTACGGCTGCTGCCCCACCGTGCTCCCGAGCGGCCCGGAGTAGTTGCCGGACTGCAGCCCGGAGACCCGGAGGGGCGGGTGGTCTCCCGCGCACCACAGTCGCTGGCCCGGCGGGATCGTCAGGTGCAGGCAGGACTCGGCGATGTCGTAGGTCGCCGCGCTCTCCTCGCGCGAGCTCCACGCGGGGAGGTAGTGCGGCAGCCACACCGTGCGGTCCAGGCGCGAACCGTCGAAGTCGTCCTCGAAGTCGGGCCGGTCGTCGGGCACGGGACCAGGATGCCCGCCCGCGCCGGCTCGTGCGTGCGGGACGGGACGGGCCCGCGTGCTTGCGCCGGTCCGCGCCCGGCCCGGCCGGCCGTGGGAGCATGGGCGACGCCACCCGGACCCGAGGAGAACGCATGCCCACCCCGCACATCACCGCCGAGAAGGGCGACCTCGCCCCCGCCGTCCTCATGCCGGGAGACCCCCGCAGGGCGGAGCGGATCGCCGCCCAGCTCATGCCGGACGCGCGGAAGGTCTCCGACGTGCGCGGGATCGGCGCCTACACGGGCACGGTGAACGGCACGCCGCTGTCCGTCATGGCGTCCGGCATGGGGATGCCGTCGCTGGGCATCTACGCCAACGAGCTGTACCGCGAGTACGACGTGCAGCGCATCATCCGGGTCGGCACCGCCGGCGGGCTCTCGCCCAAGGTGAAGGTCGGCGACGTCGTCATCGCCCTCGGCGCCCACACCGACTCCGCCATGAACACCACCCGCATCCCCGGGATCCACTTCTCCGCCGTCGCCTCCTACCCGCTCGTGGCCGCCGCGGTCGCCGCCGCGGGGGGCGCCGACGACGTCCACGTGGCCCCGGTGGTCTCCCGGGACCACTTCTACGGCAACCCCGCCGAGCAGATCCGTGCGCTGGCCGACTACGGCACGCTCGGGGTGGAGATGGAGGCGGCGGGCCTGTACGGCGTCGCCGCGGAGCACGGACGGGAGGCGCTGGCGGTCCTGACGATCTCGGACCACCTGCTCGACGGCTCTCGCGACATGACCGCCGAGGAGCGCGAGAACAACTTCCAGCGCGCCCTCACGCTGGCGGTGGCCGCCGCGCACTGCTGAGTCTCGCCACGGCACATCACCCTCCCGCTCGTCAAGCCGCCGCGCCGTCACCACCCGCGTAACCCGTTGCGCGCCCGGGTGGGGTGGCGCATGCTTGTGTGACGATCACTCCAGAGTGGGAGCAGAGGTCATGGACACCGATCACGACATCCTGCCGATGCTCGGGCGGGGCAAGCACCGTAACCCGCGCAAGGGAGCCTGCTTCATGGAGCTGGCCTCCTACCTTGCGGGCGAGCGGTGGAGCGACCGTCCCGCATGCACGCACCGCCTGCTGGCGCATCTGGCACGCCTGGTCAACGACTGCACGTCCGACGCCGCGCGGCCCCTCCTGGCCCCGCTCATCCCTTCGGTCATCGGGCTCACGAGCACGGACCCGCGCTGGGACCACGAGATCGCGCTGCTCACCGCGACCACCGCGCTGCCGGTCGTCGCCGAGGAGACCCAGCGGTCCCTCGCCGTCGGCGCACTGAGCGTGGACCGCATGCTGGCCGCCACGGACGGCCGCGACCCGGACACCCTGCGCACCTCCACGGAGTGGGCGCTGGCCGACGCCCCGCTGGCGGCCGAGTGGGCCCGCCGGTTCATCCGACAGGGCGTGGTAGGCCCGGTGCGGTTCCACCCCGGGCCGGTGATCCTGGACTTCGCGGTCCCGGGCATCGCCACGGCGTGCATCCCCGACGCCGACGAGCGCCTGCGCCGACTGCTGACCGAGGCCATCGCCATCTGCCGCGAGCTCTCCGGCAGGGGGACGCGGTGGGACACCGTCGCCGACGCGCCGGAGCGGCTCGCCCCGGAGCAGTGGCGCGGCATCGTGGCGCCCGCCAAGGTCGGCTGACCGCCTCCGCTCGCCGTCTCACCCTCCGCCAGCGGGGACGGTCCGGTTTTCACCCCGACGTCGTCCTCGAACGTTCTTTTGTGCCCATCCGTCGCGGGTAATGTCCCAGTCCTGACGGAGGGAGGCGAGCAAAATGACAGAGCAGTCAGCGCCCGTCGAGTCGCACGCAACGGCGCACGCCGAGAACCACACGCCGACCCCTGTGCGCCGCGGTCCCGGGCGTCCTCGGCACGCGGACACCGAGGAGCGCGCCTATCGCGCCGTGCTCGAGCTGTTCGGCCACCGCGGCTGGGCGGGTCTGAGCCTCGACGGCGTCGCTACCCACGCCGGGATCGGGAAGTCCTCCATCTACCTGCGGTGGAAGGACAAGCGCGATCTCCTGCTCGACGCCCTGCGCGACCTGGAGAACAGGTACGTCAACCCCGAGGAGACCGAGGGGATGTCGCTGCGCGACTACCTGGTCGCCCACGCCAAGGCCCGGGCGAACCTCTACCTCGGTGAGCACGGTCCCGCGATCTCGCACCTGTACTCCGCGGCGCTCGCCAACCCGGAGGAGTTCCAGGAGATCCGCCAGGAACGGATCAGCAAGGGTGTGCTCTCGCTGGAGGACCGGGTCGACCGCGCCGTCCGCGAGGGCGAGCTGCCGAAGGACACGCCGACGCGCCAGTTCCTCGACGCGATCGAGGGCGCGATCCTCATCCACGTGCTGATCAGCTCTCCCGACACGCTCGAGGACCTGCGGTCGAAGACGGACGACTACGTCACCACGCTCGTCGACATGCAGCTGCGCGGCGTGGGGGCCGCCGTCTGACGCGGACGGCCGACTCCCGGAAGGGGGCGGCCCACCTGCCGGCCCCCTGCCCGCTCATCAGGCGGCGGCCTGTCTGCAGCCCTCCACCCCCTCAGGAGGCGGCGGCCTGCAGGTAGGCCGCCGCCGTCCACAGGTGCGTGACCGCGTAGGCGCGCACCGGGCGCCAGGCCTCCGCGGCGACGGTGACCTCGCGCGCCGTCATGCCGAGGGCACGCCGCAGCACCAGGTCCCCGGCCGGCAGCGCGTCGCGGTCTCCCAGCACGCGCAGGGCGAGGTACTCGGCGGTCCACGGTCCGATCCCCGGGACCTCGAGGAGCCGACGGCGCACCTCGCCGTCGTCGCCGCCCGGGGCGATGACGAGGCCTGCCGCGCACTCCGTCGCCAACGAGTGGAGGGTGCGCGACCGTGCGCCGGTGATCCCCACCTCCCGGCGGATGCGCTCGGGGCCGACGGCGGCCAGCGCCTCCGGCGACGGGAACGCCGCGAGCGGACCGCCGAGGGGGCTGCCGAACGCGGCGACCAGCCGGCCGGCGAAGGTCCGCGCGGCCGCCAGCGAGACCTGCTGGCCGAGCACGGTCGTGACGGCGGCCTCGAACCCGTCGACGTGGCCGAGGACGCGCAGGCCCGGGCGGGTGTCGATCAGCGGAGCCAGCCGGCGGTCGGAGCCCAGGTGGCCCGCCACGTCCGCGGGGTCCGCGTCGAGGTCGAGCCAGCGCCTCACGAGCGCGACGACGTCCTCCTGGTCCGCCGGGTCGGCAAGGTCCAGGTCCGCCTCCGCACCGCCGGGCCCCAACGTGGCCGTCACCACGGCAGGACCGTGAGGCGCGGGCACGGTTCGCGTGACCGTCGCGGAACCGACGTCGACCACCTCCGCACCCGGCACGGCGTGCGCCGCGAGCGACGCGATGGCCGGGCCGACGGCGTACGGCGCCGCCAGGGGAAGGGAGACCCTCACGCCCGCGTGCCGTCGGGCTTCCACAGCCCCGAGACACCGCGGCGGTGGGACCCGACAAGGTGTGTGTCGACGATGCCGATCGCCTCCATCAGGGCCTGCATCGTGGTGGGACCGACGAAGGCGAAACCCCGGCGGCGGAGCTCCTTCGACAGGGCCACGGACTCGGGGCTCCGGCTCGGCACCTCGTCCATGGTGCACGGCAGGGGTGTGGTCTCCGGCCGGAAGGACCACACCAGCGCCTCGAGACCGCCGTCGGCGCGCAGCTCGAGGGTGGCGCGGGCGTTGGTGCGGGTCGCGAGGATCTTCGCGCGGTTGCGGATGATGCGCGGCTCGCCCAGGAGTCGCTCCACGTCGGCGTCCGTCAGGGCGGCGACCGCGTCGGGGTCGAAGTCGTGGAAGAGCTCGCGGAACGCGGGACGCTTGCGCAGTACGGTCGCCCACGACAGCCCCGCCTGGAAGGCCTCCAGGCTCAGCCGCTCGAACACCGCCCGCTCGCCGGCGACCGGCACGCCCCACTCGGTGTCGTAGTACTCGCGCATCAACGGGTCGGTCGCCGCCCAGGCCGGCCGCGAGAGGCCGTCGGGGCCGACGACGACGCCGGACGCGGCGCCAGGGCCCGCTACCGTCGGATCCGCCGTGCCCGCGTTCGCCGTGCCCGCGTCCGGCGTGCCCGCCGTGGCCGCGTCCGGCGTGGCCACGTCTGCCGCCTGCCGGGCCTTCACGCCGCACGCTCCAGCTCGAGCAGCGTGCGCTTGGCGTCGAGGCCGCCGAGGTAGCCGCCGAGCGTTCCGTCGGCGCGCAGGACCCGGTGGCACGGCACCACGAGCGGGACGGGGTTGGTCGCGCAGGCGGATGCCGCGGCGCGTACCGCCCGCGGTCGCCCGGACGCGGCCGCGAGCTCGGTGTACGTGACGGTCCGGCCGTAGCCCACGTCGGCGAGGTGGTCCAGGACCTCCCGCCGGAACCCGGCGGTCAGCCGAAGGTCGAGCGGGACGTCGAAGGAGCGCCGGCGCCCGGCGAAGTACTCGTCGAGCTCGTGGGCGACGACGTCGAGCCGGCCCGGCGCGTGCAGGATCCGCGGGCTGACCGTGCGCGCAAGGCGGTCGAGGACGGCGTCGTGGCCCTCGACGTCGAACGCGATCCGCAGGAGCCCGGCCGGGGTGGCGGCGAGCAGGAGCTCGCCCACCGGGCTGTCGAGCGTGCGCACGGCGACGTCGAGGAGGTCCTGCTCCGCCGCCCGGGCCACGAGCCGGGCGTGCAACCGTGCGACGTTCTCCGGGAGGACGTCGTGCAGGCCCGTGAGCACGTCGGCCCCGGGCTCGGTCGTGGGTTCGGTGGTGGTCATCGTCGAGCCTCCAAGGTCTTGCGCAGGTGCTTGATCCCGTCGGCGGCAGCCCGCCGCGCCGCGGGCTCGGTGCCGCCGACCACGGCGGCGACCTCCGCGTAGGGCATTCCCGCCAGGTGGTGGAAGGCGATCGCCTCACGCTGGCGCTCCGTCAACGCCCGCATGGCCTCCCAGAGGTCGTCGTGCGGCTCCGGTCCGGGGACGCTCCCCGCCGTGGCCGCGACGCTCGCCGCCGTTGCCGGGACGTCCGCGACCGGGACGGCGAGGCGCGTCCGGGCCCGGTGGAGGTCGACCGCCTTGCGGCGCGCGATCGTCACGAGCCACGCCTCCACGTTGGCATCCGCGTCGAGGCGCGGGTAGGCCCGCAGCGCGGCGAGGAACGTCTCGGACCAGACGTCGTCGGCGTCCACCGGTCCGGCCAGGGCGCGGCACACCCTCAGCACGGCTGCGCCGTGGTCGCGGACGACGTGCTCGAACGGCTTCACGATGGGTAGACGCTCCGGGTGGTCAGGATGTGAGGTGCTGACCCGAATGATCACACGCCCCCGAGCGCCGCCGGAGCCGTCCTCCACAGCGCCCGGGCAGGCCGGAGCCGTCCTCCACAGGCTCTCAGGAGGCGTCGGTGAGCACGGCCGGCGCCAGCTCGGGGCGCCGGGCGCTGACCTGGGCGGGGTCGAGAGCGTCGGCCATGCTGCGCACCGCGTCCCGCACCCGGTCCGCCCCGACCTCGTCCAGGCTGCCGACGACGGCGTCGAGGAGCCGGACCTGGAGCGCCTCCGCCTGCTCGAGCGTGACCCTCCCGGTCTCCGTCACGTGCACCAGGCGCGGGTGCCCGCCGCCCCGGGCGAGCGGGTGGTGGTGACGGTCGAGCAGCCCGCGGTCGCAAAGACCGTCCACCGTGGCCTCGGCCGCGGCGTCCGCCTGGCCGGTGCGGCGGGCGACGGCCCGCGGATGATCGGCTCCCTCGGCGACGGCGGCGAGGGCCTGCAGCTCGCCGAGGCGCAGGCCGGTGAGGCGTTCGATCGCCCGCGAGATCTGCTCCTGCGACCGCGTCATCGCGGTCATCCGCTCGACGAGGTCGAGCGTCTGCGCGAGGTCCGCACCGGGCTCGGCGCGCTGGACGGCGGCACGGGCTCGGCGGTCGGCGGCCGGGTCGACGTCGACGGAATGGCCAGGGTCGGGTGCTCCATCAGTCACGTCCGGTTAAACGACGGACCACGGCCCGGTGTTCCTCAGCTCTAGAAGATCGCCGCCTGGTACTTCAGCAGGATGGCGGCGGCGAGCAGGACGAACCAGACCACCTCGAGGGCGTAGTCGGCCCCCAGGCGCAGCCACGCGCACGCCCGGGCGTGCAGCGCCGGCGGCAGGCCGAAGGTGTTGTCCACGATGTTGACCCGCAGCAGCGAGGTGAACACGGTCGTGGTCGACACCGTCACCAGCAGGCACCAGGGGCACAGCGAGCCGATGACGAAGTAGGACTGGGCGAAGAGCCAGTAGGCGAACCCGAAGCCGATGAGGTAGACCACCTGGGCCGCGTTCATGAACCAGCGGGGGAAGCGCACGCCGCCGAGCGCGGCCACCGCGAGGGTGATCACGACGGGCTCGGCGATCAGGCCCAGGAAGGCGTTCGGGAAGCCGAGCACGCTGGCCTGCCAGGCTTGCGCCACCGTGCCGCAGGAGATCGCCGAGTTGATGTTGCAGGCGAGGGCCACGTCGGGGTTCGCCGCCAGGCGCACGGCGTCGATCGAGAGCACCAGCGAGGCGACGAGGCTGACGAGGGAGGACAGCAGCATCACGACGAACGCGTTGCGGCGGGATCTCTCGCTCCGCTCCCGGCTCTCGTCGAGCAGGTCGGGGGCGTAGCTCGTTGCCGGTGGTGTCATCGCGGGGTCCCGGGGGTCGAAGGGGCGTGGCCCACCGGGTGGGCCCGGCGGGGCGGACGGGGCCGGAGGGACGGCCCCGTCCGTCTTGTACGAATCGTCCACCGCTCGATGGTTTCCCCGCCGGGACGTTCGTCCCCGCGGTGCCGGCGCGTCCGGCGCCGTCGTCGCGCCGCCTCAGCCGTCCTCGCGCCGGTGGAGCTCGGCGACGGCGCGCAGCTTCTCGACGTCGAGCGCCTCCGCCCCCGCGACGGCGAGCCTCACTGGCGTGACGGCGGTCAGCGTCGAGGTGCGCAGGCCGCCCTCGAGGACCGCCCGCTCCCCCAGCACCGCCCCGGGGCCGACCTGGGCGACGTTCTGGCCGTCGACGGTGACGTCGAGCACGCCGTCGAGCACGAGGTAGATCTCCTCCCCCGGCTCCCCCTGGGTGGTGATGGTGGTCCCGGCCGGTGCGCGGCGGATCTCGGGGCGGGCACCGCCGCGCATGATCCCCTCGGAGAGCTGTCGCTCCAGAGCTGTCTCGGCCGCGACGACGAGGGCCTCGGAGTCCTGCTCGCCCCAGGGCGTGCGGGGGCCGAAGGAGTGCGCCATCCAGCCGTCCAGGTCGGTCAGGCCGCTCTTCAGCGCGAGCCTGCCGTCCGGCCCGTAGACCCAGTGCCGGGGGAAGACGCTCGCACCGGGCATGGCGATCTCGGTGCTGCCGTCGGCGTGCAGCGTCAGGGCGAGGGTCGTCCACACGATCGGGGCCTGCCAGAGCACGAACGGCGCGTGCAGGACCGGCCGGGGCAGCGGCACGCCCGTGCGCCCGCCCACGGTCTGCGTGAAGTGCACGCTGCCGTGCTCGACGACGGGCTCCTGCTGCAGCACCGGCAGCGAGTAGCCGCCGAAGGTCGCCCCGACGCTCGCCACCCGCACGGTGGTCGAGCCCATGACGATGCCGGAGTCGGGCCCGAAGCCCCACTCGAGCGGGGCGCCGAGCTCGTCGAACTCCGCCCAGGCGCTGAGGTGGTTGACGAACCGGAAGCGGTCGTCCGACCGCAGTCGGTGGACCTCCTCGAGGCCGGCAAGGGTGTCCACGGGTGGGTTGTCGTAGTGCGCCAGCCCGACGTCGAACCCGGCCTTGAGCCATCCGCTCACCGAGTCGGAGGGGATCCAGGACAACGACAGCATGCTCGACTCGACCCGCATCGGGACCTCCTGGTCAGCGTCAGTGCCAGCTCCGGTCATTCAACACGACGGGTCGGCGGGGGGCCAGGGTCTTCGGGCCCGGGCCCGTCCGGTGGGCGCCGGCGCGCCGGGAGGCCATGACGGCGACCGGCCCGGTTCAGTCGGGCGCGACGAGCGTGCGGTGCCAGGCGGAGACCTCGGCGTCGAGCTCCGCCCGGCGGGCGTCGTCGACGAACGCCGCCTCCACCCCGTTGCGGGCCAGCGTGTGCAGCTCGTCCGGCCCGAGGTGGAGCGTCTCGGCGACCTGGCGGAGGTTCTCGTCGACGTACCCGCCGAAGTAGGCGGGGTCGTCGGAGTTGACGGTGACCACCAGACCCGCCTCGAGCATCGCCCGCAGCGGGTGGTCGGCGAGGGTGTCGACGACCCGCAGCCGCACGTTGGAGAGCGGGCAGACCGTCAGCGGCACCCGGTCGCGGGCCAGGCGCGCCACCAGCGCCGGGTCCTCCATGGCCCGCACCCCGTGGTCCACCCGCTCGACGTGGAGGATGTCGAGCGCGTCCACGACGTTCTGCGGCGGCCCCTCCTCGCCGGCGTGGGCCACCACGTGCAGGCCGCTGGCCCGGGCCAGGTCGAAGGCCGGGGCGAACTCGGAGGCGTGGCTGGTCAGCTCCGTCGAGCACAGGCCCACACCGAGCAGCGGCACGTCGAGGGCGAGCAGCTCGCGCAGCGTGGCGAGCGCGTCCGCGCCGGGCAGGTGGCGCAGGAAGGTGACGATGAGCCCGCTGGTCAGCCCGTGCTCGCCGCTGCGGGCAAGGGCCGACGTCACGCCGTCGAGCACCTCGGCGGCCGGGACGCCGCGGCCGGTGTGCGCCTGGACGTCGAGGAACACCTCGGCGTGCCGGACCCCCGCGTCGCGGGCGCGGAGGAGGTACGCCGTCGTCAGGTCGTGGAAGTCCTCGGCGGTGCGCAGCACCGCCATGTTGGCGTAGTACAGGTCGAGGAAGCTCTGGAGATCGACGAAGGAGTACCGCGAACGCAGGTCGTCCAGGTCCGCGTACGGCAGCGCGACGCGGTTCCGCTCGGCGAGGGCCAGGATCATCTCCGGCTCCAGCGTCCCCTCGAGGTGGACGTGGAGCTCGACGGCAGGCATCTGCATCCGCACAGTATGGCGGCGGTCCACGCCGGACCGGTGGGATCCACGCCGGACCGGCGAGATCTGCGCCCGGCGCGGCCGGGGACACCGAGCGGGCCCCGGCCGCCGGAGCCGGGCGGCTCCGGACAGAGCGCCCACCGACCGGACGGTTCTCGACCGGAAACGTGACAGGTGGTCGTGGACGCGAGCCCGGGCAGCAGGTACGTTGACGCCGGTTCACACAGCTGTGACCCCCGACACACCGCCTGGAGGCCCGATGTCAGCGCACGATCCCGAGTCTCACCTCCCGCCCCACCACAACCCGCTCCCCGAGCTCGGGGAGCCGGCCCCGGGCGGGTACCGCATCACCACGGCGGAGGAGTTCGTCGCGGCGCAGAGCTCGCCCGAGTTCGCCGAGCTGCGGCGGAAGTTCCGCACTTTCGCGTTCCCGTGGACGGTGGCGTTCCTCGTCTGGTACTTCGCCTACGTGCTGCTCTCGACGTACGCGGAGGAGCTCATGTCGACCCCCGTCGTCGGGCACATCAACGTGGGACTGCTGATGGGGCTCGCCCAGTTCGCCACGACGTTCCTGCTCACGTGGCTCTACGTGCGCCACGCCAACCGCAACCTTGACCCGCTCGCGTCGAAGATGCGGTCCGAGCTGGAGGGAGACGCCTGATGGACGTCGGAAACCCGTTCCTCAACATCGCGATCTTCCTCGCGTTCGTCGTCGTCACCCTGGTCATCGTCGTCCGGGTGTCGAAGCAGAACACCTCCGTGGGGGACTTCTACCACGGCGGGCGATCGTTCACCGGCCGCCAGAACGGCATCGCCATCGCGGGCGACTACCTCTCCGCGGCGTCGTTCCTCGGCATCGTGGGCGCGGTGGCGCTCTACGGCTACGACGGCCTGCTGTACTCCATCGGCTTCCTCGTCGCCTGGCTCGTCGCCCTGCTGCTCGTGGCGGAGCCGCTGCGCAACACGGGCAAGTACACGATGGCCGACGTGCTCAGCTTCCGGATGCGGCAGCGCCCGGTGCGCACCGCCGCGGCCACCTCGACCCTCGCGGTCTCGTTCTTCTACCTCCTGGCGCAGATGGCCGGCGCCGGCGGGCTCGTCGCCCTCCTGCTCGGCATCGACGGCAAGTTCGGCCAGGGGCTGGTCATCGCCGTCGTCGGTGCGCTGATGATCCTCTACGTCCTGATCGGCGGGATGAAGGGCACCACCTGGGTCCAGATCATCAAGGCGGTGCTGCTCATCATCGGCGCCGGCCTGATGACCGTGTGGGTCCTGGCCATGAAGGGCATGAACCTCTCGGCCGTGATCGGCGACGCCATCGCCGTCCACCCGGAGGGGGCACGGATCGCCGAGCCGATGCTGCAGTACGGCGCCTCCGACACCTCCAAGCTGGGCTTCATCTCCCTGGCGATCGCGCTCGTCTTCGGCGCCGCGGGCCTGCCGCACGTGCTGATGCGCTTCTACACCGTGCCCACGGCCAAGGAGGCCCGGCGCTCGGTCAGCTGGGCGATCGGCCTGATCGGGGCGTTCTACCTCTTCACCCTGGTGCTGGGGTTCGGCGCCGCCTACCTGGTCGGCGCCGAGGCCATCCTCGCCGCGCCCGGCGGGGCGAACTCGGCGGCGCCCGCGCTCGCCTACGAGCTGGGCGGGACGCTCCTGCTCGGCGTGATCGCCGCCGTCGCCTTCGCGACCATCCTCGCCGTCGTCGCGGGTCTGACCATCACCGCGTCGGCATCCTTCGCGCACGACATCTACAACGGCGTGCTCAAGCACGGCAACGCCGACCCCGAGCAGGAGGTCAAGGTCGCGCGCCGCACCGCGGTGACCATCGGAGCCATCTCGATCGTCGGCGGGGTGCTCGCCAACGGGCAGAACGTGGCCTTCCTGGTCTCCCTCGCGTTCGCGATCGCCGCAAGCGCGAACCTGCCGTCGATCCTGTACTCGCTGTACTGGAAGCGGTTCAACACCCGCGGGTCGCTGTGGAGCATCTACGGCGGCCTCGTCTCCGCCCTGGTGCTCATCGTCTTCTCCCCCGTGGTGACCGGCTCGGAGACGGCGATGATCCCGGGCGTCGACATCGCGTGGTTCCCGCTGTCCAACCCGGCGATCGTCTCGGTGCCGCTCGGTTTCTTCCTCGGGTGGCTGGGGTCGGTGACGTCGAAGGAGCACGACGCCGTGAAGCAGGCGGAGATGGAGGTCCGCTCGATGACCGGTGCCGGCGCCGAGAAGGCGGTCATGCACTGAGAGCGGAGCCGGTCCGACGGCGGAGGGGCGGGCGGCCGGGATCGGTCGCCCGCCCCTTTGCGTACCCCACCGGGCCCCGCCGGTCACGCACCCGGCAGCGGCGCTCACCCCGGCGCGGGGCGGACCTCGGGCGGGCTTCCCCCAGGACGGGTCTTCTGACCGGGCGGCGGCGGGCCTACGTTGGCTGCGTCCTGTAGGGCCTCCGGCCCACCGGAGGCGGAACATCGGAGTTCCCCATGGCCCGCACTCGCCTCGTCCTGTCCGCTCTCGCGGTCGCCCTCTCCCTCGGCGCGGGCGCCCCTGCCGTGGCGGGTGACGACCACCACGGCAGGGACAAGGACGACCACGGGGCGTTCCCGGACCGGATCGAGCTGCCCGACGGGTTCGCGCCCGAAGGCATCGCCATCGGGCGGCACGGCCCGCGGGCCTGGGTGGGCTCCCTCGTCGACGGCGACATCCTCGAGCTCGACCTGCGCACGGGCGACCACAAGCTGCTCTCCGAGGGCCCCGGCACCCCGACCGTCGGCCTCATGGTCGACCGGCGGGGGCGCCTGTTCGCGGCGGGCGGGCCCAGCGGCGACGCGCGGGTGATCAGCACCCGGACAGGCGACGTCCTGGCGACCTACCGCCTCGCCACGGGGAGCACGATCATCAACGACGTCGCGCTGCTCGACGGCGTCGTCTGGTTCACCGACTCCTTCGCCGCCACGCTGCACGGCGTTCCCCTCGAACGCGACGGCGACCTGCCCGACCAGGAGGAGGTGGTGCACCTGGACCTGCACGGGGACTGGCGCCAGGTCCCCGGCTTCAACGCCAACGGCATCACGACCACCCCCGACCGCGAGTCGCTCCTCGTCGCGAACACCGCCGTCGGCACCCTCTACCGGGTCGACCCGGACACCGGTGAGGCCGACGAGGTCGACGTCGCCGACATCCCGGTGACCGTGCCCGTGCCGGACGACAGCGGGCCGGTCCCGTTCGGCGACGGCCTGCTGCGCCGGGGCCGGACCCTGTACGTCGTGCAGAACACCGCCGACCAGGTCGCGGTGCTGCGCCTCGACGAGGACGGCGAGCGCGCCCGCCTCCGCGAGATCCTCACCGACGCCGAGTTCGACTCCCCCACGACCGTCGCCGTCTACCGCGACTCGCTGTACCTGCCGAACGCGCGCTTCAGCGACCCCCCGCAGCCGCCGGACGCCGAGTACTGGGTCACCCGCATCGACCGTTGACCGGGGCGGATCGCGACCGTCGTCAGAAGAGCGCGACCCTCGGCACCCGCGGGAAGAGCTCGTCGAGCTCGGCCTCGTCCTCGGGCGTGGGCACCCAGGACGCCGCGCCGGCGTTCTGGCGCACCTGCTCCGGCGTCGTCGCCCCGGCGATGACGCTGGCGACGGCGGGGCGCGAGGCGAGCCAGGAGAACGCCACCTCCACCTCCGTCAGGCCGCGCTCGCGGGCGAAGCTGCCGAAGCCCCGGAGCTGGTCGTAGTCGGCGCGCTCGAGCAGCTCCTGGCGCGAGCGCGTCAGCCGACTGCCCGCCGGGGCGGTGCCGCCGCTGTACTTGCCGGTCAGCAGGCCGTTGGCGAGCGGGAAGTACGGCAGCACGCCGAGTCCGTAGTGCTCGGCGGCCGGCACCACCTCGAGCTCGGCGCGGCGGTCCAGCAGGTTGTAGTGGTTCTGCGCGGAGACGAACGGGGTCCAGCCGCCCTCCCGTGCCACGTGCGCGGCCTCAGCGATCTGCCAGCCCGCCCGGTTGGAGTGCCCGACGTAGCGGACCTTCCCGGAGGTCACGAGGGTGTCGAGCGCGGCGAGCGTCTCCTCGACGGGCGTGAGCGGGTCGGGCGTGTGGAACTGGTACAGGTCGATCCAGTCGGTGCCCAGGCGCCGCAGCGACGCCTCCGCCGCGGTGACGATGTAGCGGCGCGAGCCCCGGGCGCCGAAGTCCGGGCCGTTCGCGCCACGCATGTCCATGCCGAACTTCGTCGCCACGACCGCCTCGTCGCGCCGGCCGGCGAGCGCGCGCCCGAGCAGCCGCTCGCTCAGGCCGGGCTCCCTGCCGTAGGTGTCGGCCGTGTCGAAGAGGGTGATGCCGGCGTCGAGGGCGGCGTGGACGACGGCGGTCGCCCCCTCCGCGGACTCCGTCGCCGCACCCGCCCGGCCGAGGTTGTTGCAGCCGAGGCCGACGACGGAGACGGTCAGGCCGGAACGGCCGAGGCGTGTGTGGTCCATCCTCCGACCCTAGGAAGAGCACCCGGGGCGGACCAAACAGCGCGGCGTCCGTCTCACCGCGAGGCGAAGAGCTCCGCGAGGCGCGGGTCGGCGAGCTGGTCGACCAGCCACGGGCTGAACGCCCACGGCGCCGCCGTGACGGCCGCGAGCAGGTCCTCGGGGCGGACCCACCGGTGTTCGGCGACCTCGGTCGGGTCGGGGCGCGGCTCCCCCAGGGCGCGCGCGGTGTGCACCGGGCAGATCTCGTTCTCGACGATGCCGGAGGCGTCGACCGCGCGGTAGCGGAAGTCGGGGAGGACGACCACGGGCTCGCCGACCGCCACGCCCAGCTCGTGCCGACCGCGGCGGTGCACCGCGTCCGTCATCGACTCCCCGGGCGCGGGGTGGCCGCAGAACGCGTTGGTCCACACGCCCGGCCAGGTGATCTTGGTCAGGGCACGCCGCGTGACCAGCACGCGCCCGGCGTCGTCGAAGAGGTGGCAGGAGAACGCGAGGTGGAGCGGGGTGTCGCGGGTGTGCACGAGCGCCTTGTCCGCGGTGCCGACGGCGGTGCCGTCCTCCGCGAGCAGCACCACCTCCTCCACGGGCGCCCGTCGCGCCGTCGGCGTGCTCAGGTCGGTCATCGCTGCCCCCGGTCCAGGACGATTCGGAGATGGTCGAGCTGGGCCCGCACGCTCATCGTCGCCGCCCGGCGCCGGTCAGCGCCCAGGTGGGTGCCGTACACGGCGGTCACGACCTCGTCGACGTCGTCCGCCCCGCCCTCGACCGCCGCCCGGATCTCCTGCAGGCGTTCCAGGCGGTGCTGCTGCAGGCCGGCGAGGACGGCGGCGGGGTCGTCCACGGCGGGGCCGTGCCCCGGGGCGAGCCGGGAGACGAGCCCCTCGTGCACCGCCGCGGCGAGCCGGTCGAGGCTGTGCAGGTAGTCCGTGAGGTTGCCGTCCGGCCAGGCGAGCACGCTCGTGCCGCGGCCGAGCACCGTGTCGCCGGTCAGCAGCAGCCCGTCGGCGGGCAGCAGGAAGGACAGGGAGTCGGCGGTGTGACCAGGGGTGGCCAGCACCTCCACCGACAGGTCCCCCAGGTCCAGCCGCTCACCGTCCGCCAGGGGCGCGTGGCCGCCGCCGCGCACGGGGGCGCCGGTGCGCCCGGCGATCGCCTCCACCGCGCCGCTGTGGTCGCGGTGGTGGTGGGTGAGCAGGACGAGGCCGACCCGTCCGCCGTCGGCGGTCGCGGCCTCCAGGACGCGCGTGACGTGGTCGTCGTCGGCCGGGCCGGGGTCGACCACGACCACGTCGCTGCCGCCCGGCTCACGCAGCAGCCAGGTGTTGGTCCCCTCGAGCGTCATGACGCCCGGGTTCGGCGCGAGGACGCAGGTGGCCCGCTCGCTCAGCGGTCCCCCCGTCCAGGTCGTGGGGCTCATGGCGCCAGGGTATCCGGCGCCGGAAAAACTGCTGGGCAGCCCGCGGCCGCGCGCGTACCTTCGACGTTGTGAACCACGCCATCCAGGCCCTGGGACTGGCCAAGCGGTACGGGGAGGTCGTCGCCCTCGACGACGTGAGCCTGGAGGTTCCCGCGGGCAGCGTCCTCGGTCTGCTCGGCCCCAACGGTGCGGGGAAGACCACCTGCATCCGCATTCTCACCACGCTCCTGCGCCCGGACGCCGGGGAGGCCCGGGTGGCCGGCGCGGACGTCCGGCGGGAGCCGGGGCTCGTGCGGGAGCGGATCGGCGTGTCGGGGCAGTACGCGGCCGTCGACGAGTACCTGACCGGGTTCGAGAACCTCGACATGATCGGGCAGCTCTACCACCTGGGCCGGCGCCGCTCGCGCGAGCGGGCCCGCGAGCTGCTCGCCCAGTTCCGGCTCGAGGACGCGGCGGACCGCCCCACCAAGACCTACTCGGGCGGCATGCGTCGTCGTCTCGACCTGGCCGGGGCGCTCGTCGCCGACCCGCCGGTGCTCTTCCTCGACGAGCCCACCACCGGGCTGGACCCACGGTCGCGGCTGGACATGTGGGAGGTGATCCAGACCTTGGTGGGGGGCGGCACCACGGTGCTGCTGACCACGCAGTACCTGGAGGAGGCCGACCAGCTGGCCGACGACATCCTGGTGATCGACCACGGCCGCACGATCGCCCGCGGCTCGGCCGACCAGCTCAAGCGCCAGGTCGGCGGCGAGCGGCTGGAGATCGTGATGACCGACGTCGCCCAGCTCGCCCGGGCGCGCGCGCTGCTCGAGCCGCTGGCCACCGGTCCGGTGACCCAGGACGAACGGACCCGCCTGCTCGTGCTGCCCACCGCGGGGGGCACCGGACCGCTCGTGGACGCCCTGCACCTCCTCGACGACGCCCGTCTCTCGGTCGACGACATCGGCGTGCGGCGTCCCACCCTCGACGACGTCTTCCTCGCCCTCACCGGTCACGCGGCCGAGGAGGGGGCGGACGCCGACGGCGCAGCCTCCGCCCTGATCGCCGGGCAGGACGGCCGGCCGGGCGGGCGGGGGCGCCACGCCCGCGAGACCGCGAGGGAGCCGCTGTGAGCCTGCGCACCGCCGTCAACGACGGCAGCGTCGTCGCGCGGCGCAACCTCATCAAGATCAAGCGGGTGCCCGACCTGCTCGTCTTCACCACCCTGCAGCCCATCATGTTCGTGCTGCTCTTCGCGTACGTCTTCGGCGGGGCGATCGACGCCGAGGGCGGCGGCGCGGCGTACCGGGAGTTCCTCATCGCCGGGATCTTCGCCCAGACGGTGGTCTTCGGGGCCACGATCACGGGGGCCGCGCTGGCGGACGACATCAAGAAGGGCATCATCGACCGGTTCCGGTCGCTGCCGATGTCCGGCTCCGCCGTGCTCGTGGGACGCACGTTCGCCGACGTCGTCAACAACGTCCTCGTGCTGGTCGTCATGGGACTCACCGGCCTGCTCGTCGGTTGGCGGATCCGCACCTCGGTGCCCGAGGCGTTGCTGGGCTTCTTCCTGCTGCTGCTCTTCGCCTACGCGATCTCCTGGCTCATGGCGTGGATCGGGATGCTGGTCCCCACCCCGGAGGTCGTCAACAACGCGGCCTTCATCGTGATCTTCCCGCTCACGTTCGTGGCGAACACCTTCGTCCCTCTCGACTCCCTGCCCGGGCCGCTGAAGACGTTCGCGGAGTGGAACCCCGTCTCCGCGGTCACGCAGGCCGCGCGGGACAACTTCGGCAACCCCGACCCGAACCCGCTCGCGCCGGAGCCGACGTCCTGGGCGCTGCAGAACCCCGAGCTCTACACCGTCCTGTGGGCCGGGGTGTTCCTGCTGATCTTCGTCCCGCTCGCCACCTGGCAGTACCGGCGGTCGGCGAGCCGATGAGGCGCGCCCGTGCGGCCGTGGCCGGGTGAGCCGCTGGTGTCCTCGGAGCTGCCCCTCGTCCCTGGGGCGCCGGAGTCGGCGCTGCCGTCGGACGTGCAGCTTCCCGCGGACGTCCCGGCGGCCCCCTGGCGGTGCATCTTCGACGGCGTGATCTGGATGCAGCGCGCAGGTGCGGGCGTGACCGCGCTCCTGCCGGCGCCGTTGCGGCAGGCGGCCACCCCGCGCCTGCTCATGGGCGCCCACCTGCACTACACCGACACGCCGGTTGGGCCCTACTCGGAGGTGTTCGCCGCGCTCGTCGTCCGTGCGGGCGTCCGCCCGGCAGCCCACGTGCCGTTCATGGCCGTGGACGACCTCCGCAGCGTCCGCGGCGGGCGGGCGAACTGGGCCCTCCCCAAGACGGTCGCCCGCTTCACGGGCGACCCGGCGGTCAGCGGAACGCTCGAGGCCGTGGGCCAAGGATGGCGGATCGAGACCCGTGCCCGCGCGCTCGGGCCCGCGCTCCGGCTCGTCATGGGCCTGCGGCTGGCGCAGGTCCGGCCGGACGGGACCGTCGCGCGCTTCTCGACCACCATCTCGGGCCGGGCCCGGCTCGCGTCCGCGGCGGTTCGGTCGCGGTCCGACCATCAGCTTCCCGTCTGGATGCCGCCGGGGAGGCACGTGGCCCTGCAGTGGCGGGGCGCCTCGCTCACCGTCACGCCGGCCGTCCGGCACGCGCCCTGAGACGGGGACCCGGGGATCGCTCCCCACCACGAGGCCGTCCAGCCCACCTACGCCTCCACCCGGACCTCCACCCGGTGCAGCCCGGTGGCGCCGTCGGGGGCCGGCGGCCGGCGCTGGCTGGTCTGGACGATGCCTTCGAGCCCGGTGGCCCGCACCTCGAGCGCGTGGTCCCCGGCAGGGGCGTCCCAGCGGAAGAACCACTGCCGCCAGGTGTCGACGCTGACCAGGTCGCCCAGCTCAGCCGGCTGCCAGTCGCCGTCGTCGACCCGCACCTCGACCTTGCCGATGCCGGTGTGCTGCGCCCAGGCCACGCCCGCCACGACCACCTCGCCGGCCCGCCGGGTCCGGCCGGGACGGGGGACGTCGATACGCGAGGCGATCTTGACCGGTGCCTTCGCAGACCATCCGCGGGTGGTCCAGTAGGCGACGTCGTCGGCGAACCTGGTGACCTTCAGCTCGCTGACCCACTTGGTGGCCGAGACGTACCCGTACAGGCCGGGCACCACGAGCCGCACCGGGTAGCCGTGCTCGGGCGGCAGCGGCGCGCCGTTCATCGCGACGGCGAGCAGCGCGTCGCGCTCGTCGGTGAGCACCTCCAGCGGGGTCGAGGCGGTGAACCCGTCGACGCTGCGCGAGAGCACCATGTCCGCCCCCGGGGCCACGCCCGCCCGGGCCAGGACCTCGCGCACCGGCAGGCCGAGCCACAGGGCGTTCCCGACGAGGTCGCCGCCCACGCTGTTCGACACGCAGCACAGCGTCACCCACGCCTCGACGAGGTCCTCGGCGAGCAGGTCGTCCAGGCTCAGCGTCACCTCCCGCTCGACGAGGCCGTGGACCCTCAGCGTCCAGGTGGCCGGGTCCACCCGCGGGACGACGAAGGCGGTGTCGATCCGGTAGAAGTCCTCGTTCGGTGTGCGGAAGGGGGCCAGCCCGTCGATCCGCAGGTCTGCCCGGGCGGGCAGCGGGGGCGCGGGGGTCGCCGGGGCCGGCAGGGCGATCGGCGGCGACGGCGTGCGGACGCCCGCCACCCGGGTCACCGTGGCGCCGGCGAGGGCGACGCCGGCGACCGCACCGGCGCCGATCAGCAGACGCCGGCGGTCCAGCGGGCGGGGGCCCGTCGGCCACTCCAGGCCGGTGGGTCCGCGCGCCGCCGAGCCTCCACCCGAGGCCGCCGGGGCGGGCCCGTGCGCCGCCGTCGCCGACTCCCCCGCCGACGGGACCAGGGCGGGCGGCGCGAGGGCCCCGGCCACCGGGGCCCCGTGCCCCGGCTCCCCCACCCTCGGGGCCAGGGCGGGCAGCGCGAGCGCCCCGGCCGCCGTGCCCGCCACCACCGGCCACACGGCGCCCCATCCGCCGTCGGGACGGCTCAGGGTCGCGGCCGCGGCCACGAGGCCGAGCAGGACGAGGACGGCGGACCCGCGCCACCGCACCGTCCGCTCGGCCAGGCCTGCCACCACCGCCAGGGCCCCCAGGACGAGGATGATGCCCGCGCCGAGCGCGAGCTTGTCGGCCGTGCCGAACCAGGCGATGGCGAGGTCCTTGAGCCAGGCGGGGGTGCGGTCGATGAACGCCTCGGCGACGGCCTCGACGGGCCCTGGCCCGCTGCCGGCAACCCGGACGAGGAGCTCGGCCAGCGCGATGGAGCAGCCCGTGACGACGAGCCCCACGAGCCCCGCACCTGCGCGGCCGGCCATGCCAGAAGCCTAGTCGCGGCGGGTGCGCGGCGGGTGGCGGGCTCCCGTCCCGCCGCCCGCCGGTCGTGGTGCGGTCAGTGCGCGATGACCCGCTCGGCGTCGTGGGTGACGCCGAAGTGGCGCCAGATCCCGGCGAGCATCAGCGCCGAGACGACGGCGCAGGCGCCGAAGAGCAGGAAGTTCGACCCGACGCCGAGCCCGGCCGCCAGGAGCAGGCCGCCGACCTGGGGCGCGAGGACGGCTCCGATGCGGCCCATGCCCAGGGCGAAGCCGAGGGCGGTGCCGCGCAGGTGCGCCGGGTAGTAGGTGGCGACGGCCGCGATGATCAGCGCCTGAGTACCGTGCGTGCCCACCCCGGCGAGCACGAGGATGACGTAGACCGCCCACACCGGCGGGGTGGTCAGCAGCGCGAGCAGGGCGACGCCGGCGAGGCCGGCCGCCACCACGCCGGTCGGGACGGTGCCGTACCGGTCGCCGGCCCAGGCGGTCACCACGGATCCGGCGACGGCGCCCAGGTTGAGGGCGAGGGCGAAGGTCAGCGCGGAGCCCAGGTCGTAGCCGGCGATCTCCATGAGGTTCGGCAGCCAGGTGCCCAGCCCGTACCAGGCCATGAGGGTGACGACGGTGGCGCCGGCGAAGAGGACGGTGATGAACAGGAAGGGCGGGCGCAGCAGCGTGCCGAAGCCGGGGCGGTGCTCGTGGTCGACGTGCGTGCTGCGGTCGTGGTCGGCCGGGATGACCTTCCAGGCGACGGGGACAAGGATCACCAGGGCGACGAGCGCGAACGCGAACATCGGCCGCCAGCCCCACGCGGGGATCACCGGGATGCCGACCACCGCCGCGATCGACCCGCCGATCGGCACACCGGACATCATCAGCGTGGCGACCGTTGCACGCCACCGCTGAGGCACGAGGTCCGCGGCCAGCGCGTTGGCGCTGGGCACCAGACCGCCGAGGCCGAGACCCGCCAAGAAGCGCAGCGCCCCGAAGGTGACGGGGTCCGGCGCCACCGCGCACAGCACGGTGAAGACCGAGAGGACGACGGCGGAGCCGATGATCGTCAGCTTCCTGCCGAAGTGGTCGGCGAGCCGGCCGGCGCCGAGCGCTCCGAGCATCATCCCGAGGAAGGCGACCGACCCGAGGGTTCCGGCCGCGGCGGAGTCCAGCGACCACTCCTCGCGGAGCCGGGCCTGGACGGTGCCGTAGACGATGAGGTCGTAGCCGTCGAAGACGACGAAGAGCCACGCCACCACGACGGCGGCGAGCGAGGTACGTGCCGCGGTCCGGGTGCCGCCGGCGGACCGGGTGGTTTCGGGCGCCAGTGCCATGAGAGTCCTTCGGTCTGGCCGACGTCGGGCGCCGGCGGTGCTGCTGCAGGGGCGCCGGCCACCGCTCCCGTCGAGGGAGGTGGGGCGCTGGGTGGAGGAGAGGAACCGGTCCGCCATGTCGGACCAGGCTTCGGGGCGCCCGGCCTGGTGCGGCGGGCGTCGATGGCGGCGCCAGGCAGGCGCCGCGCCCTGGGGTCGACGGCCATGTCCGTCAGGACACGTGGCAGTCGCTCACGAAGGTCGCTCACGAAGGTCGCGCAGGGTGTCGCGGGGACCGGAGGGCGCGGGCGGTACGGCGGCCCGTCCGTGACGGGCCGCCGTGGTCCGGTCAGAACCAGCGCGGGATCTCCGGCAGCTCGCCGGTCGAGCTGGTCAGCCGGCGCGCGCCGCGGCCGGTGAGCCAGCGGACGAGGTCGGCGGTGGTGCCGGTGATCGTCGGGCCGGTGCCCTCCCCGACTGTGACCTTCCGGTCCCGGTCGGTCGGGGCGAGGACGAGGTCGGCCTTCTCCTCGCGCCGGGCCCACGCCCGGATGACGTCGGCGAGCAGCTCGTCGAGCAGGTCGGGCGGGAAGTCCCGGAACGAGCCGGCGTTGTCCAGGTCCACGGCGTGGACCCACACCTCCCGGGCGCGCATCCACGCGGTCTCCCGGGCGGGCACGGTGCGTCCCTGGGCGGTGCGGACCTCGTGGTCCCACTGCTCGTCGGTGAGATCGCGCCACTCGACGTTCAGGTGGACCTCGGCGTGGGCGAACAGGTTGCGCAGCGCCCGGGCGGGGAGGGTGGCCCCCCGGTCGATCTCGGTGTTGCGCTGGGTGGTCGAGGCGTACATGGGCGTCTCCACGCCCGTGCGCGCCCACTCGCACAGCCGGGTCAGCGCGCGGGCGTTGTACCCCACGTGCGCCACCAGGTGCGCCCTGGTCCAGCCGGGGAGCAGGCTCGGCCCGTAGAGCTCCTCGTCGGTGAGCTCGTTGAGCTTCCGGGCGAAGTACGCCGTGCCGGTCCGCGCCCACGCGAGCTCGCGCGCGGGGGCGTTCTCGGAGTCGTACCGCGCGCCGGCGCCCTGCCGCCGCCGGAGCTCCTCGCGGGCCTGCTCGAGCGAGGTGCTCATGCGCCCACCGTGGCGGGCGTCTGCGCGGCGCCGCCCGCCACCTTCTCCTCGACCGCGAGGTTGACGAGCTCGCCGATGCCGTCGATCGACACCGACACCGTCTGGCCCGCGGTGATGTAGCGCCCGGGCTTCCGTGCGTGGCCCACACCGCCGGGGGTCCCGGTGGCGATGATGTCGCCGGGGTTGAGGGTGAAGATCGTGGAGATGTACTGCACGAGCGCCACGGCGTCGAAGACGAGGTCGTCGATGCGGGTGCGCTGCATCTCCTCGCCGTCGAGGCGGGTGACGAGCTCGGCGTCGGCCGGCAGCTCGTCCGGGGTGACGAGCACGGGGCCGAGCGGCGTCGAGCTCTCCCACGCCTTGCCCTGGAACCATTGCGGGGTGCGGTACTGGTAGTCGCGCATGGTGATGTCGTTCATCACCGTGTACCCGGCGATCGCGTCCCTCGCCTGCTCCGCGTCCGCGCGGCGGACGCTCTTGCCGACGACGACGACGAGCTCGCCCTCCCAGTCGATCTTGTCCGACTCCGGCGGGATCTGGATCTCGTCGCGCGGGCCGATCAGGGCCTCGGGGAACTTGGTGAACAGGGTCGGGTACTCGGGCAGCTCGCGGCCCATCTCGAGGATGTGGTTGCGGTAGTTCAGGCCGACGCAGACGATCTTGCCCGGTGTGGACACCACGGGGGCCAGGTCCGCCGTCGCCAGGTCGTGCTCGGCGCCGGACGCCCCGGCCGCGGCGGAGAGGTCGCCGCGGCGCAGGAGGTCCCCGACGTCGGTGAAGCCGGCCAGCTCGACGGCCTTGTCGCCGTCGACGCGGGCGGCAACGGTGCCGGAGGTGGTGCGCAGGGTGGTCAGCTTCATCGGTCGGTCCCCTCGATGTACGTGCGGTCGAAGTGCAGACGCTCCATGATCGGCGCGTCGGAGAAACGGAAGAGGTCGAACTGGGTGTCGGCCTGGAGCGACCACGGCACCCACGACGGGATGACGAACATGTCGCCGATCTCGAGCTGGTTCTCGGTGCCGTCGATGACGACGGAGCCGGACCCCTCGAAGACCTGGAAGACGGTCGAGCCGACCTCGCGGCGCGTGGCCGTGACGGCGCCGGCGCGCAGGCGGTGAAACTCGGCACGGATGGTCGGCATGACGTCCCCGCCGGTGGTGGGGTTGACGTAGCGCACGGCGGCGTGGCCCTGCTCGACGGTGGCCGGCTGGCCCTCCTCCTCCAGCAGCAGCTGCTCGGTCAGCGCGCGGTCGGTGTGCTCCCACCGGTAGGCGCCGATCGGGGAGGAGACGGTGTTCTGCAGGCCGGAGAGCGGGCGCAGGCCGGGGTGGCACCACAGCCGCTCGCCGCGGGAGTAGTTCGGCGTCGCGTAGTCGGTGACGCGCTCGGAGCCGAACTCGAAGAAGCCGACGTCGTTCTGGTAGGAGAACGGGATGTCGAGGCCGTCGATCCAGGCCATCGGCTTGTCGGTCTCGTTGTGGTGGCCGTGGAAGTTCCAGCCCGGCGTCAGCAGGAAGTCGCCGCGGCTCATCCGCACCGGGTCGCCGTTGACGACGGTCCACACGCCCTCGCCCTCGACGACGAAGCGGAAGGCGTTCTGGGAGTGCCGGTGCTCCGGCGCGGTCTCCTTCGGGCCGAGGTACTGGATGGCGGCCCACAGCGTCGGGGAGACGTAGGCCCGGCCGCCCAGGCCCGGGTTCGCCAGGCCGATGGCGCGGCGCTCGCCGCCGCGGCCGACGGGCACGAGGTCGCCGGAGCGCTGCGCCAGCGGGTAGAGGGTCGACCACTTCCACACGTGCGGCACCGCCTTGGGCGCCGGGTGCATGGGCATGAGGTCGTCGATCTGGGTCCACAGCGGGACCATGTGGTTCGCCTCGAAGCCGGCGTAGAGCTCGCGCAGCTCGGGGGTGTCCTCCGGCTGCATCGCGTTCTCGACGTCGCCGTGCTCCAGGGGCTGGTCGGTGGTGGTCATCGTCTCGACTCCTTCGTCTCTCAGGCGCGGGCGGGGGTGGGTGCGGAGGTGGCCTCGGCCGGCGCGTCGCCGCCGACCGGCTGGGGGACGTTCCCGGCGTCGGCCCCGTCCCGGACGGGACCGTACAGCCAGTCCACGAGGTGGTAGTCGTAGGTGTCGCGCCGGCGGAACGCCTCGTCGCGCAGGATCGTCGGGACGTGGCTGTCCACGTGCCAGATGTCGCCCCAGACGCGGGCGGTGGACTGGACGTTGCCGGCCGCCTCGACCCGCTCGGACTCGTACTGGGCCAGGGCGCGGTCGACGTTCTCGGAGTCCCAGGCGCCGTCGCCGAGGGGGGCCAGCGCGGCGGAGATCGACGCGCCGTCGAGCAGAGACTGGCCGGCGCCCTGGGCGAGGTACTGCAGCATGGCGTGCGCCGCGTCCCCGAGCAGCGAGATGCGGCCCTTGGTCCAGTTCTTCAGCGGCTCACGGTCGGCCATCGGCCAACGCTTGATGCGGCCGAGCGACGGGATCGCCACGCGGACCTGCTCGCACATCCCGGCGTAGGTGCGGTCCAGCTCCTCGGGGGTTCCCCAGTCCTCCTTGCCGTCCAGGTACTCCTGGCTGCGGAAGACGGCGACCTGGTTGTACAGCTTGCCGGCGCGGACCGGGTACTGGACCAGGTGCAGGCCCGGGCCCATCCAGACGACGACGTCGTCCATGTCCATGCGGCGGTCCACGTCCTCGATCGGGACGGCGCCGCGGTAGGCGACGTAGCCGGAGGGGACCGGCTCGTCCTCGACGATCTGCTTGCGGACGACCGAGTGGAGCCCGTCCGCGCCGATGAGCAGCTGGCCGGTGAGCGTGGCGCCGTTGGCGCAGGTGAGGACGACGGAGTCGCCCTTGTCCTCGATGTCGGTGACCTTGTGGTCGGTGCGCAGCACGACGTTCGGCTCGGCCTCGGCGGCCTCGCGCAGGGCGTCGAGCAGATCGCTGCGGTGCAGCACGATGTAGGGCGCGCCGTAGCGCCGGCGCGCGTCGACCAGGTCGAGCGTGGTGAGCATCTCGCCGGAGACGGCGTTCATGAACACCAGCCGCTTGGGCTGGACGGACAGCGGCAGGATCTTCTCGAGCACGCCGACCTCGTCGAGCATGCGCGTGATGTTCGGGGCGAGCTGCAGCCCGGCGCCGACCTCGGCGAACTCGGGCGCCTGCTCGAGCACCGTCACCCGGAGGCCCTTGCGAGCGAGCATGAGGGCCGCTCCGAGTCCGCCGATGCCGCCCCCGGCGATGATCACCTGATCTGTGGACACAGTCCGCCTCCTCGCTGACTATCGCGCCCCGCCGCCGTGGTCGGGGTCACATGTTTGAACGACGTTAACCCGACCCTTCCACTGTGTGCAACACCACGGTATGATGATTCTGTGCAGCAGAAAACCGATCCGTACCGCATCGAGGCGGTCGACCGTGCCCTGCAGCTCCTCGGCCTGCTGCGTGACCGCGGGCGTCTGAGCGTGACCGAGGCGGCGCAGGAGCTCGGCGTGGCGCCGTCCACGGCGCACCGTCTCCTCAGCACGCTCGGGCACCGCGGCTGGGCGGTGCAGGGCGAGCGCAAGCTCTACGAGGCCGGGCCGGAGCTGGCCGCGTCCGCCGCCGTGCCCGCCGGCATCCCCGAGGTCGTCCGCACCCTGCGGCCCTACCTCGACGCGCTCTTCGCGGAGCTCGGCGAGACGTCGCACCTCATGGTCCTCATCGGCTCGGACGTGCGCTTCGTCGACGGCATCGAGAGCGACCGCAGCCTCCGGGTGGGCCTCCGGGTCGGCACGCGCATGCCCGCCTACACGACCTCGGGCGGCAAGGCGATGCTTGCCGAGCTCTCCCCCGACGCGCTCGCCGCGCTGCACCCGGGCGGGCTGCGGCCGTGGCCCGGAGGCCACGCGACGAACCTCGCGGAGCTGACGGCCGAGCTCGACCGGGTGCGCTCGCAGCGCTTCGGCTTCAACCAGGAGGAGAGCGAGCCTGGTGTCGCGGCGCTCGGGGCCTCGCTCGGGACGGCGGCGGGCGAGGTGCGCGCCGCGCTCACGGTGGCCGTGCCGACCGCCCGGTTCACCGGGGAGGACGCCGAGAAGATCGCCTCCGTCCTGGTGGAGGCCTGCGCCCGGGCGCGCGCCGAGCTCTGGCTGGCGGAGGCGGCCCGCTGAGGCGGCTTCCCGCGGCGGCCCCCTGACACGGCTTCCCGCGGCGGAGCGCTGTGGCGGCTCCCGGGGCGGAGCACTGAGGGCGAGCGGCAGCCGGCCGGCGCGGCTCAGCCCGCGCGGCGCTCCCCCGCCGCGGTGAGCGCCTGGACCACCCGGGTCATCGAGGAGGTCAGGTTCCACCGCTCGGCCAGGGCGGCGACGGCCGCCGGGTCCGCGGGCGCGTCCGGCAGCGTGTCGTCCACGTCGGCCACCGGGGCGTCGTGGGCCACGCGCACGACGGTGGGCGCGACGGCGAGGTAGTCCCACGCCGCGCGGAACTTCGCCTGCTGACCGGCGCTCACCTCGCCCGCCTCGACCGCCGCGAGCACGCCGGCGAGCGTGCCGTGCTTGCGCAGCAGCGAGGCCGCGGTCTTCTCCCCCACGCCGGCCACGCCCGGCAGACCGTCGCTCGGGTCGCCCCGCAGCGTCGCCATGTCGGCGTACGCGACGCCGGTCTCCACCCCGTACCGCTCCTGCAGGTAACCCTGGTCCACCACCTGAAGGTTCTTGACGCCCTTGACCGGGTACAGCACGCGCACCCCGGCGGCGTCGTCCACGAGCTGGAAGAGGTCCCGGTCGCCCGTGACGACCTCGACCGGCGCACGCCGGCCGTCCTGGGCGACCTCGCGCGCCACCAGCGTGCCGATGACGTCGTCGGCCTCGAAACCGGGCGCGCCGGCCCGGGCGATCCCGAGGGCGGCGAGCGACTCCACGATGACCGGCACCTGCGCGGTCAGGGCCGGCGGCACCTCCTCCCCGCCGTCGGCCGCGAGGCGGTGCTCCTTGTAGGAGGGGATCGCGGCCACGCGGAACGCCGGCCGCCAGTCGTCGTCCCAGCACGCCACGACGCGGGAGGGGCGCCGGTCCGTCACGAGCTGGGCGATCATGTCGAGGAACCCGCGCACGGCATTGACCGGCGTGCCGTCGGGCGCCTTGATGCTGTCGGGGACGCCGTAGTAGGCGCGGAAGTACAGCGAGGCGGAGTCGAGCAGCAGCAGCGGCTCACCGGCGTTCGTCATGGCCTCAGCATGCCCTAAGGCCAGCGCCGTACCGCCCGGGCCGGGCCGGCGCGACACACCGCCCGCGCCCCGGCTACCGCACCGAACTGCCCGCGCCACGACTGCCCCGCGCCGCCCGTCGCC
Organism: Georgenia sp. EYE_87; assembly: GCF_023148685.1. Classification (GTDB taxonomy): domain Bacteria; phylum Actinomycetota; class Actinomycetes; order Actinomycetales; family Actinomycetaceae; genus Georgenia. The sequence continues at coordinate 730,481 of NZ_JAHXNL010000001.1, forward strand.
GACGGCGGACCGCCCCTTCCCGGTCGCGGGACCAAGGCCTCTCGTCATGCGGTGCCGGGCCGACCCAGGATGGGGTGACGGAGCGCCGGGGCGTGCCGGCCTCGGCCCGTGTCACCCCGGAAGGAGAAGAACATGCCGAAGCTGTCGAAGGCCACCGCGTCGTCCCACCAAGGCTTCCCGGGGTTCGCGGACGCCTACGAGCAGGAGATCGGCGACTGGACGGTCACGATCGAGGCCACCCTGGCCGACTTCGACCTCGCGCCGTTCTTCAGCGGTGCGCCGAACGACCAGTGTCAGGGGCACCACCTGGGCTACGTGCTCAGGGGGAAGTTCGGCGTCCGGACGGCAGGCGGCGGGGAGGAGATCTTCGAGGCCGGTGACGCGTTCGTCATCGAGCCCGGGCACACGCCGCTCATCTTCGCCGACAGCGAGTACGTCGCCTTCACCCCCACGAAGGAGGCGAGGGAGGAGAGCGCGGTGCTCATGCCGAACGTGGCCAGGTACGCCGCTGAGCACGGGATCGAGCTGCCGCGCCCGGAGACGTCCTCCTCCTGATCCTCCTGACGCGCGCGCTGATCCTCCTGACGCGCGCGCCGTCACATCGCCCGGGCCAGGCTGCGGCGCAGCGCCCACGACCCCAGGGCGAGGGTCGCGGCGGCCATGGCGAGCAGCACGCCGAGACGGGGCAGGATGTCGGCCAGGGTGGCCTCGTGCCGCTGGATGTCGGCGAGGGCCTCGTAGGCCCAGGCGTGCGGCGTCACGTGCGAGACCCCGCGCAGGGTGTCCGGGAACAGCTCGAGCGGCAGCATCCCGCCGCCGAGGGCCGCGAGGACGAGGCCGAGGCCGATGCCCAGCCCGACGGCGGCGTTCTCGTTGTCCAGCAAGGAACCGATGAGCATCGCGGCCCCCGCGGCCACCGCGGCGAAGGACGCCAGCACGAGCAGCGAGAGCCCCAGGTCGCCCCACTCCACGCCGAAGAGCAGCGCGGTCGCCGCCATGATGTAGGCGCCCTGGAAAAGGGCGATGACGAACCGGCCGAGCGCCTGGCCGGCCACCAGCTCGGTCGTGGAGACCGGGGCGGTGAGCGCCCGCGCGACCACCCCGTAACGGCGGCCCTGGATGAGCGTGCTGGACCCGGCGAGCGAGATCAGGAACACGAACAGGAGCAGTTGGGACGCCGCCCCGATGTCGAACTGCCCCACCCCGGAGAACTCCTGCGCCACCTCGTCCACGTCCGTCACCTCGAGGCGGGGAGGCTCGAAGTCGTGGCCCGCACTGTCCAGGGCGGCCGCCGCTGCTCCCGCCTCCACCCCTGCCGCGGTCAGCGCGGCCACCTGGCCCTGCTGCGCTGTGACGGCCCGGACCGCGGCCTGGGCCCGCTGCACCGTGACCGGGGCGCCGGCCTGCGAGCTGGCGACGATGTCGAGGGTGACGTCCTCGCCCGCGGCGTACGAGGCGGCGTCGGCGTCGTCCAGCCAGAGCCCGGCGTCGGCGCGACCGCGAGCGACCTGCTCGAGGGCGTCGTCGTCGTCGGCGAGGGTGACGCTCACGTCGCGGTCCTCGAGGGCGGCGACGACGGCGCCGCGCAGCTCGCTCTCCCCGCCCACGACGACCATGCTGCCGGTGGTGCCCCCGCCGCCGAACTGCGAGCCGAGCACCAGCACGAGGACCAGCGGGAACACGAAGACGAAGAAGATGTTGGAGCGGTCACGGAGGAACCGCCGAAGCTCGACGGCGGCGATGGCCAGCACGGGTCTCACAGGTCCCTCCCCCGGTCCGGCACCAGCAGGGAGGCTGCGGTGACGACGGCGGCGAACGCGAGCATGTAGAGGATCGGGACGCCGATGTCGGTGATCCCTCCGCCCCCCGACGTGATGCCCAGGCCACGGATGAACGCGGCGACCGGGTTGAGGTCGAGGAGCTGGCCGGCGAGGCCCGAGGCGGTGAGGGGGAAGAAGGCGCCGCCCGCCGTGCCCAGCCCGATGGCGAAGATGGACTGCAGGACGTTGGCCTGCTCGGCCGTGCGCGCGACGCGTGCGATGACCAGCATGAGCGAGGTCGCGGCGGTCACGGCGCACACGACCAGCACGCCCACCGCGAGTGCGGATCCGAAGGTGACGTCGAACAGCAGAGAGCCGACGACGAGGAGCACCGTGGTGGCGACGACGCCGAGGACGAAGCTGACCAGGGCCTTCGCGGCCACGACCAGACCCGGCCGCATCGGCATCGAGCGGAGGCGGGCGAGCGTGCCCTGCTCGCGCTCGTTCACCAGGCTCAGCACGCCGAAGCCGACGGTGAAGAGCAGGAAAAGGCCGGCCTGCCCCGCGACCAGCGTGCCCAGGCCACTGAGCTGCTCGCTGGACGCCTCTCCCTGGGCGAGGGCGACGGTCGGGCCGGCCGTGGCGGCCTGCTGCGCGATCGCGCCCACCTGCTCGGGCGGCAGGGCGAGCCTGTCCGCTGCCCCGGCGGCCACCGTGCCGGCGGCGAGCTGGTCGAGCACTCCCTGGACGACCGCGACGAGGACGTCGGACTCGATCCCCGCCCCGTTCCCCTCGACGATGTCGACGACGGGCCCCTCCCCGAGGGCGAGCGCCTCGCCGAAGCCCTCCGGGACCACGAGGCCGAGGTCGGCGGCGCCGGCCTCGGCGAGCTCGCGGACCTCGGTCGCCCCGACCTCCCGCACGGTGACCTGGGGCGACTCGAGCTCTCCGAGCGCGGCGACGAGGACGGCGGCCAGCTCGTCGTCGTCCGGGACGGCGGCCGCCACGGTGACCGGCTCCAGCTCGAGGTCCTCGGTCCCGCCGAAGACGAGGTTGAAGACCAGCATGAGCGCGAGCGGGACGACGAGCGCGAAGATGATGACGGACCTGTCCCGGACCCGCTGGCGCAGGTCGGACGCGGTCATTGTCCAGAGCTGGTTCACGGTCAGTCCCGCAGGGCCTTGCCGGTCAGGTGCAGGAACACCGACTCCAGGTTGGGCCGGGTGATCTCGACACCGGTCAGCGACATCCCGGCGCCGGTGGCCCCGTTCACGACGGCGGCGACGGCGGCCGGTGCGTCACGCACGGTCAGCACGATGTCCCGCCGGTCGGCGTCGACGTGGACCACGGCCGGGAGCGCTGCGAGGGCCTCGGCGGCCGCGCCCGTGCTCCCGCCGCCGCTGAGACGGATGCGGTCGACGCCGCCGACGAGCCGGATCAGCTCGTCACGGGTGCCCTCGGCCTGGAACCGCCCGGAGTCGACGATCGCGATGCGGTCGCACAGCCGCTCGGCCTCCTCCATGTAGTGGGTCGTGTACAGCACCGCCATCCCCTCCACGGACAGCGCCTCGACGGACTCGAGGATCGCGTTGCGCGACTGCGGGTCCACGCCCACGGTCGGCTCGTCGAGGATGAGCAGCGTCGGCCGGTGGAGGAGCCCGATGCCGATGTTGAGCCGGCGCTTCATGCCGCCGGAGTACTCCTTGGTGGCGTCCTTGGCGCGGTCGGCCAGGCCGACGAGCTCGAGCACGGTGTCGATCCGCGCCCCGAGCTCCTTTCCCCGCAGTCCCTGGAGACGGCCGAAGAAGGTGAGGTTCTCGCGGCCGGTGAGCTCGGGGTAGATCGCGAGGTCCTGGGGCACCAGGCCGATGTGCCGCTTGACCTCGGTGCGCGTGGGCCCCATCGGCTGCCCGGCCACGGTGACGGTGCCCGCGTCGGCCGCGACGAGGCCGGCGATCATGGAGATGGTCGTGGTCTTGCCTGCGCCGTTGGGCCCCAGGAGCCCGTACGTCTCGCCCGGCGCGATGCGGAACGAGACGCCGTCGACGGCGGTGAGGTCACCGAAGCGGCGGACCAGGTCGGTGACGACGAGGACGTCGTCCGTCGCCTCGGTCCGGGTCGGGCGGTCGTCGGTGCGAGTGGTCGTCACTGCGCTACGCCTGCCTGTGGGTCTGGGGTCCCGGCGGGGCCGCTGTCGTTGCATCGTGTCACGCACCGTCTGCGCGCTCAGGCAGTTTTCGGACCGTGCTCCTAGTGTTCATGCGCCGGTCACCTGATTCCTGCGGGCCGAGGGGACCAAGGGCCCAGCCGGCCCGTCATTCCGGTGCCCCGCGCGGCGGCTCTCCTGGCATCCGCGATCCGGCGTCGCCGCGTCAGCATCCCGGCGCCGGCGTCCCGGCCGGCGCCAGCGCCTCGAGCACCTCGTGGGCACGCCGGACGGCGGCGGCCGGGTCCGCGTCGGGATGGCCCACGGCAGGGTCGAAGTTGAGGTCGGCGAAGAGCTCGGTGACGCCCTGCGCGGCGAGCGCCGGCAGGTCGGCGCGGACCTCGTCGAGCGTGCCTGTGAGGCGCGGCCCGCGCGGGCCGCCGCGGACAACCCCGCGGCAGACGAACCGCAGCGGTCCGGGATCCCTGCCGTGCGCCCGGGCGGCGTCCCGGACCCGGTCGATCGAGGTCGACAGATCGTCGAGGTCGGCCCTGCTGGCACTGATCCACCCGTCGGCGAGGCGCCCCACCCGGTCGAGCGCCCGGGGGGCCGCTCCGCCGAGCAGCAGGGGCGGTGCGGGGCGCTGCACCGGCTTCGGCCGGACGACTGCCGCCGGAACCTGGTAGAACGCGCCGGAGAACTGCACCGGGTCCTGCCCCCAGAGCGCCCGCAGGCACGCGAGGTACTCCTCGGCGCGGGCACCGCGCCGCTCGTAGGGCGTCCCGGCCGCGACAAACTCCTCGCGCTCCCAACCGAGGCCGAGCCCGACGTCGAGGCGGCCTCCGGAGAGCACGTCGAGGGTGGCGAGCTGCTTGGCCAGCACGACGGGCGGCTGGAAGGGCATGTTGACGATCGCGGTGCCGAGGCGGATCCGGTCCGTGACCGCAGCTGCGTGGGCGAGGGTGACGACCGGGTCGAGCACGGAGGTGTAGACCGGCGGCAGGTGCGACCCCTCGGGGACGAGCAGGCGCTGGAACGTCCACAGGGACCGGTAGCCGAGCTCCTCGGCCCTCCGCGCGATGCCGACGACGTTCTCCGGTGTCGCCCAGGCGCCGGAGACGGGCAGGGCGAAGCCGATGTCCATACCTGACCGCCTCCCGCCGCGCGTCCGCCGTCACGGTCACGGCCCGCGCGGCCATGGTCCCACCCGCCGTCGTCCCCGGTGACGGCCCGCCGCGGTCGCCCCGATGGCGGCCGCGCTCGCCATGGTGCCGCGCGGCGTGGGTCGGCGCCAGCACCGCCTCCGGGCGGGCGGCCTCCGGGCGGGCGGCCTCCGGGCGGGCCGCCGTTGTCCACAGCCGTGCGGTCGGGCGCCGGGAGGGTGTGGAGGCCGCCGGCGCGATGTGGGCGGGTGGCGGTTGGCTGCGGTCAAGGAGGCAAGACCATGACCACAGAGACACTGCTGTCCCTCAACACTCAGACCCTCATCGGCAACACCTCGCAGCGCGGCACGGCCTGGCACTACCGGGCCGAGATGCAGGGCGCGGAGCCGAACCACTATCCGGGGCCGATCCCGACCGACGACGTCGCCCGCCGGCTCTTCGGCTGGCGGGCCCAGTCCCGGCCCGTCGCCGTCGAGCGCCCGGCGGACGCGGCGACGATGACGCACCTGAACGCCAGTGGCGAGCCAGTCCGCTGGGTGGCCGTGGAGTCACGGCAGGCCATCGTCCGCTCGGACCGCGACGACGGCACGGTGCTCGGGGTCTTCACCCAGGCGTACGAGCCGCACCAGTACACCGACTACCTGCTCCGCACGGTGTCGGACATTCTCGACGACTCACTGACGGTCAGCTCCGCGGGGCTGCTCCGCGACGGCGCCATCGCCTGGGTCGAGGTGAGCATGCCGGAGTCGATCACGACGCCGGAGGGGGTCGAGTTTCGGCCCAACCTGCTGGCCACCACCACCCACGACGGCTCGTTGGCGACGACGTACAAGCGCACGGTGACGGACGTCGTGTGCGACAACACCCGCGCCGTCGCCCTGGCCGAGCGCGGGCAGGAGCTGCGCATCCGCCACTCGCGCAACTCCCGGGTCAAGCTGGACGCGGCCCGCCGCGCCCTGACGATCGTCCACACGACCGGCGAGGCCTTCGCCGAGGAGATCCGTCGGCTGTGCCGGATCGACGTGGACCGGCGTACGTGGTCCAGGTTCCTCGATTCCTGGGTGCCCCTGAAGGGGCCGCGCGACGAGCCGTTGCCGCCGCGTGCGCTGAAGCACGCCGAGCGGAAGCGGGAGGCGATCGACGAGCTCTACGTCCACGACCGCCGGGTCGAGCCGTGGGGCGGGACCGCCCACGCGGTGCTTCAGGCGGTGAACACCTACGAGCACCACGCCAGCCCGATGAGAGGTCCCTCCAGGGCGCAGCGCAACATGCTTCGCACGGTGGACGGGACCTACGCGTCGCTGGACCGGGCGGTCTGGTCGGCGCTGGAGCGCGTGCTGCCCGACGGGCCTGCGGATCGCGCCGCGGCCACGGAGCCGGCGAAGAGCTGGGTGCTGGTGGGCGGGTGAGGCGACCCGTCAGCGACCGAAGGTCTCGTAGTACTCCCACGACGGGGGCACCGAACGGCGGCCCAGGGTGCCGGCCCGGACGGGCGCGAGGGCGGGCACCGGTCGCATCCGCGAGCCGTGCGCCTCCGCGGCCGCGGACGCACCGGCGGAGAGCACCGGGGAGAGGCCCATCACGAGCCCTGCACCCATGACGACGGCGAGGAGCGCCGCGAGCAGAGTGCTGGTGATCCCGGCGGAGGCGAGCAGCCCGGTCACAAGCAGCCCGCCGGCGAAGAGCACCCATCCACGGCGGGCGGGAGACAGCTTGGCGAACCAACCAGAACTGCTGGGGACGCGGGGGCGGCGCATCGGACCTCCAGGGGAAGAAGTGGTTGAGACGGGACGTTAGTCCCGGGTAAAAACGGACGCGAGGCGTTGTCCGATTGATCCCCTAATTTCCGCCGGCCCGTCTCAGGATTCGGACCAGCCCGGTCGACGTGGACAGCTCGACCCGCCGCCCAGCCCCCGGTCTCACCCAAGGCCGACAGTCTCGCCCAAGGCCGATCACACGTCGCCCCGTGCGGGCGAGTCGCACCGCTGAAGGGCTGCCCGTCTCAGTCGCTTCGTCTCGCCGCTGCGCGGAAGATCGCCGCCGCCACCACAAGGTCCTCCCACGGCATGCCGGTGCCCTTGAACAGGCGCGGGCCCGAGCTCTCGAGCCGGGCGCGGCCGGTGACGACGTCGTGCAGGGTGACGAGCTCGTCCTCCTTGAGCGTTCCGGACGCGAGCGGGATGACGACGTCGCCCGCCTCGCGGAGCGTGCTCGCGCGGGACTCCACGACGACGCTCGCCCGGCGGACGAGCGCGTCGTCCACCTCGCGGGCGTCCGGGAAGTGCGAGCCCATCGCGACGACGACGGCTTCGTCCTTGACGAGGTCTCCGTCGAAGAGGGGCGTCGGGGACGCGGTGCAGCAGCAGATGAGATCGGCGTCCTCGACCGCGGCGGCTGCGTCCTCGAGACGGCAGGTCCGCACCGTCGCGCCGGCGGCCCGGACCTCCTCGGCGAGGCGCTCGAGCGGTGCGTGCGTGCGGCCCACCAGGGTGACGTCGGCGACGGTGCGGGACTCGAGCAGGGCGAGGGCGTGGCCGCGGGCCTGCGTCCCGGTGCCGAAGACCGTGAGTCGCTCGGGGCCGGAGGGCGTGGGCGCCAGGTGCCGGACGGCGAGGGCCGAGACCGCAGGGGTGCGCAGGTTGGTCAGGGCGATGCCGTCGACCACCGCCGCCGGCCGCTGGCCCGGCCCCTCGAACAGCACGTACGCCCCCTGGATGAGAGGCAGGTCGGTGTTGCCGGGCGTGCTCGAGAGCAGCTTGACCCCGGAGAGGTCGCCGAGCGTGGACGGCATGATGAGGAGCTCCCCGGTCGCCGTCGTCACCCGGGAGCGCGGGGCGTCCCGCTCGGGGTCCAGCCCGCCGAGGAGCGCCGCCTCGAGAGCGTCGACGGCGGCCGTCGTCGAGGTCGTGCGGGCGACGTCCTCGGCGGAGATGAGGGCCATGCCGGCGAAGTGCGCGGGCGCAACCCCGCCGGCGTCCTGGTCGGGTCTGGTCATGGTGCCTTTCCGGCGCGCATGGACGCCATGGTTGTCGGGAGACGGGCGGCCCGGCACTGCGGTCGGGCCGTCCGCCCGTCCCTGAGATCCGGCCGTCCACCACTGGACGTGCGGGGCCCCGCCCGCCGGCGCCCGGGGTCAGCCCGTCGCTGAGGCTGGGCCGGCCTCCGGCAGCGGACTTGCCCAGTCTCCCCGGACGTGGCCGAGGTGCGTGCTCATCACGCGGGCGGCCCGCTCGCCGTCCCCGGCGACGAGCGCGTCCAGCAGGTCCGCGTGCTCCGCCGCGGAGCACTCCAGCTGGCCCTCCTCGGCGAGGTTGTGCAGGCCGTACAGGCGGGTCTGGTCGCGCAGGGTGGCCACGAACTTCACGAGCCGCCCGTTGCCGAGCAGCTCGAGCAGCGAGAGGTGGAACTCCCGGTCGGCCGAGAGGAACCTGGCGACGTCCTTGGCCGCCGCGGCCGCGGCGCTCTCCTCGGCGTGCCGGCGCACCTCCGCCTCACGCCCGGCGATGCCCTCCTCGCCGAGCCGCCGCATCGCCGGCACCTCGAGCATGAGCCGGAGCTCGTGGATCTCGTCGAGGTCGTCCTCGGTCAGGCGCGTCACCTGGAACCCGACGTTGGGGACCACCTGCATGATCCCCTGCTCGACCAGCGTGAGCATCGCCTCGCGGACGGGACCGTTCGAGGTGCCGAGCCGTGCGGCCATGCCGGCCGCGGAGTGGATCTCGCCGGGCCGGATCTCGCCCGAGACCATGCCCTGACGGATGACCGCCAGGGCCTGGTCCTTGAGGCTGGGCCGGGTGAGCTTCACGACGGCGTCCTTGCGTGGGTCACGGCGGTCAGTGCCCGGCCGGCAGGTGACCGAAGCGGTGGAGGGTGCGGGAGACGGCCTGCTCGCGCAGGAAGGCGAGCAGCTCGCGCCGCCCGGTGGCGAGCACCGGCCCGTCGAGCACCGTGACCGCGGGTGAGGCCAGCTCGTCGACGACGCGGGCCGCCTCGTCGCCCGAGCCGATGACCCGGACGCGGTCCACGGGCTCGCGGCGCACCTGGGCGATGAACTCCTCGGTGCTCTCCCCGCGTGTGACGTGCTCGGCCAGTCGGCGCAGCCCCGCCCGGGCCGTCTCGGCGGAGGCGTCGAGGGCCTTCAGGGCCGCGCTGGTCTCCGGGTCGAGGCTGACGCGGACGCGGCTGCCGGCGAGCTCGGCGGCCAGCAGCACCCGGACGAGCTCGACGACGGACGCCCCGGGCACGGTGCGCACCGTCACCTCGGTGGGCCGGTACCGGAAGATGTTGGCCTCGACCTCCAGGCCGCTCTCGTCCTTCTCGACCCCGAGGTCGGCCGCCCACGCGGCGGCGTCGGAGGCGACGGCGGACCGCAGCCAGGACCGGTCGGCCTGGGAGGTGACCAGGCCGGTGTAGTCGTCCAGGGCCCCGCGCACGTCCGACGTGGTCTCACCCTGCTGCGCGGGGACGCCGTCGGGCGCCCACGTGCCGAGCTGCGCGACGTAGTTCGGACCGCCGGCCTTCGCGCCCGGGCCCACCGAGGAGGACTTCCAGCCGCCGAAGGACTGGCGCCGCACGATCGCCCCGGTGATGTGCCGGTTGACGTAGGCGTTGCCGACCTCGACCTTCTCCAGCCAGCGGTCGATCTCGGCCTCGTCGAGGGAGTGCAGGCCCCCGGTGAGGCCGAATGCGGTGGCGTTCTGCAGCGTGACGGCCTCGTCCAGGTCCTTCGCGTACATGATGCCGAGCACGGGACCGAAGGCCTCGGTGAGGTGGAAGAAGGACCCGGGTGCGACGTCGTCCTTCAGGCCCGGGGACCACAGACGCCCGCTGTCGTCGAGCTGGCGGGGCTCCACGAGCCACTTCTCGCCCGGCTCGAGGACGGTCAGCGAACGCTCGAGCTTGCCGGTGGGCGGCTCGATGACCGGGCCCATCGTCGTCGTCAGGTCGGTCGGCCAGCCCACGCGAAGCGACTTCACGGCGTCGACCAGCTGGCGGCGGAGCCGCTCGGACCGGCCGGCGGACCCGACCAGGATGACCAGGGACGCGGCGGAGCACTTCTGCCCGGCGTGCCCGAACGCGCTCTTGACGAGGTCGGCCACCGCGAGGTCGTAGTCCGCCGCGGGCGTGATGACCAGGGCGTTCTTGCCCGACGTCTCCCCCAGCACGCGCGCCCCGCCCGGGCGACCACGGCGCCAGGACATGAACATCTCGGCGGTCTCGGCGGCGCCGGTGAGAATGACGGAGTCGACCCCCTCGTGGGCGACCAGCGCCCTGCCGACCTCACGCTCGTCGGTGCGCACCACCTGCGCGACGTCTCCCGGCACACCCGCGGCGTGCAGCGCGGCCATGGCGATCTCGGTGCAGCCGGGCACGTGATGGGCCGGCTTGATGACGACGGCGGAGCCGGCGGCCAGCGCGGCGAGGACGCCGCCGATCGGGATCGCCACGGGGAAGTTCCACGGCGGCGTGACCAGCGTGAGCACGTCCGGGGTGAACCGGGCGCCGTCCGCGTGCAGCGAGGCACCCGCCTCGAGCTCGAGGGCGCGGTCGGCGTAGTAGCGGGCGAAGTCGATCGCCTCGGAGACCTCCGGGTCCGCCTGGTCGATGGTCTTGCCACCCTCGTGGACCATCTGGGTGATCAGCGCGCCGCGCCGGTCCTCGAGCTCGTCGGCGGCGCGGCGCAGCAGCGCGGCGCGCTCGGCGGCCGGCGTGGCGGCCCACGCCCGCTGCGCGTCCCGGCCGCGGGCGACGACCTCGTCGACCTCGGCGACCGAGCCGAGAAGTGGCGAGGTCAGCGGCGCGGGCGAGGCGGAGACGAGCCGCCCGGCCCACTCGCGCACCTCGGGCAGCGCAGGGTCGGAGTCGGTGGCGTTGGTGAAGGTCTCGCCGGCCGGCGCGTGCTCGGGCGAGCGACGCGGCGCCGTCGAGGTCGTGGGGATGTCCCGCACAGACGCACGGAAGCGGCGCTCCTGGTCGGTCATCGCCTCCTCGCCGCCGGCGAAGAGCCCGTGGAGGAAGTTCTGGGACTGGGCGTTCTCCTCCAGGCGGCGGATCAGGTAGGAGACCGCCACGTCGAAGTCCTCGGGCGCGACGACGGGGGTGTAGAGGATCACCGAGCCGACCGTGTCGCGCACCGCGCGTGCCTGCGAGGGTGCCATGCCCTGCAGCATCTCGACGTCGAGGGACGCGCCGACGCCGCGGCGCTCGGCGAGCAGGTGCGCCAGGGCCACGTCGTAGAGGTTGTGGGAGGCGACGCCGAGGCGCACGACGCCGGCGAGCTCCGGGCGGAGCGTGCGCTCGACGAGCCGCAGGTAGTTCGCGTCCACCTCGTCCTTGCTGGTGTACGGGGCCTGCTCCCAGCCGTGCAGCTTCGCCTCGACGTGCTCCATGGACAGGTTTGCGCCCTTGACAAGGCGGATCTTGATGGGTGCGCCGCCGTCGGCCACGCGCTTCCGGGCGAACGCGAGGAGCTCGTCGAGCCCGCGGTTGGCGTCCGGCAGGTAGGCCTGGAGCACGATGCCGGCCTCGAGATCCGTGAACTCCGGCTCCGAGAGCAGTGCGGTGAACACCTCGATGGTCAGGTCGAGGTCCCGGTACTCCTCCATGTCCATGTTGACGAAGGCGTGGGGCGAGCGGGCCTTGGCGGCCCGGTAGATCGGGCGCAGCCGCTCGGTGACGCGGGCCACCGTGCCCGCGGTGTCCCAGGTGGAGATCTGCGAGACGAGCGAGGAGACCTTGATCGAGACGTAGTCGACGTCGTCGCGCTCGAGCAGCGCCCGCGTGCGGTCGGCCCGGGAGGCCGCCTCGGACTCGCCGAGGACCGCCTCGCCGAGCAGGTTGATGTTCAGCCGGAAGCCCTCCGCCCGCGCCCGGACGAGGTGCTGCGCGAGCGCCGGGTCGTGAGCGTCGACCACGAGGTGACCGACCAGCTGGCGCAGCCGCTTGCGTGCCAGCGGCACGACGACGCCCGGGGCCAGCGGCGCGACCTTCGCGCCGACGGCGAGCAGCGCACGGTCCGACGTCGAGAGGAACCCGGCCGCACCGGCGGACAGGCCGGTCAGCTCGTGGGCGGCCACCCGGGAGTCCTCCGGCCGGGCCACGCGGTCCACGAACCGCACGGCGAGGTCGAGCCCCTGCGGGTCGCCGACCAGGCCCGCCAGCTGCTGGGAGGTCGCCCGCTCCTTGTCGGACTGCCCTGCCTCGGTGGCCGCCAGCCACTCGTCAGCGAGGGTGACGGCGTCCTCGACGAGCGCGGACAGGTCGGCCGGGACGCCGGCGGGCTCCGCCGTCGGCTCGTCGTGGCGGTGGGTGGTGCTCGCAGCCATGGGTGCTCCTGTCGGCAACGGCTCGCCGGTGGCTGACGCGGGGATTCAGGCCACGACGCCCGGTGAGTGATTGATTACCTGTTACTCGGTAGCAGGAAACTAGCACCCCTGGGCCGGGCGTCAACCCATGCGCCGGTCGGCATCGGCCAACCGGGCGGAACGGCCGCGCAGCCCGTTCCCACGCAGCCCGTTCCGGCGCAGCCCGTTCCGGCGCAGCCCGTTCCCACGCAGCCCGTTCCCACGCAGCTCGTTCCCGGGCGGTCCGCTCCCGGTCCGTCCTCTCGCGGGCCGGCCGTCGCGGGCGCCGCCTCAGCCCCCCAGCAGCTCGCGCAGCCGGCGCGCGTTGCGCACGGCGTGCCCGTCGCCGTCATTGTTGAAGTAGAGGAAGACCTCCCTGCCGGCGCCCTCCCACTCCCGCACGCGGTCCGCCCACCAGCGCAGGTCGTCCTCGCCGTAGGAGCCGCCGTAGAGATGGTGGCGGTCTGGTCCGTGGAGCCGGACGTACACGAACGGGGCGGTGGCTCGCAGGACGCACGGCAGGCCGGCGCCGCTCATCACGCAGTAGGCCGCGCCGTGCCGCTCCAGCAGGTCGTAGACCGCGCCGTCGTCCCAGCTGGGGTGGCGCAGCTCCACCGCGACGCGCATCCACCACGGCAGCCGGTCGAGGAAGTACGCGAGCCGGGCGTCGTCGCGCTGCTGCGAGGGCGGCAGCTGCACGAGCAGGACCGCCCGCCGCTCCCCCAGCTCGTGCCACGACCGCATCATCCGCTCGACCCAGACCTCCGGGGAGTACAGGCGCCTGCCGTGAGTCAGGCCGCGGGGCGCCTTCACCGACAGCTGGAAGCCGGGCGGCAGGCGCCGGCGCCACCCGGCGAAGGCCGCCTCGCGCGGCCAGCGGTAGAAGCTGGCGTTCAGCTCGACGGTGCCGAACTCCGCGGCGTAGCGGTCGAGGCGGTGGCGGGGGTGGAGCCCCGGTGGGTAGAGGACGCCCTCCCAGTGGTCGTAGGACCACCCGGAGGTGCCCACGTGCGCGCTCACGCCCCTGCCCTCATCGTCCGTGCCGTCCGGTCCAGGCGAGCAGCTCCTCGAGCGGTGCCGCGTTGACGATGCGCTCCCGGGTGATCCCGACCTCCTGCGCGCGCTGGCAACCGAGATCGAGGAAGTCGAGCTGGCCGGGCGCGTGGGCGTCGGTGTCGATCGAGACGAGGCAGCCGGTCTCCTCCGCGAGCCGGAGCAGCCGGGTGGGCGGGTCGCGTCGTTCCGGCCGCGAGTTGATCTCCACGGCGACGCCGGAGTGGCGGCACGCCTCGAAGACCGCCTCGGCGTCGAAGCGGGACTCCGGCCGGGTGCCCCGGCCGCCGGTGATGAGGCGCCCCGTGCAGTGGCCGAGGACGTCGACGTGCGGGTTCGTCACCGCGGCGACCATCCGGCGGGTCATCTCGGGCGCGTCCGTGCGCAGCTTGGAGTGCACGCTCGCCACCACGACGTCGAGCCGGTCGAGGAGCTCGTCCTCCTGGTCCAGGGTGCCGTCCTCGAGGATGTCGACCTCGATGCCGGTGAGGAGGCGGAACGGTGCGAGCTCGGCGTTGAGGCCGGCGACGACATCGAGCTGCTCACGCAGCCGCTCGGGGCTCAGCCCGTTGGCGACGGTCAGGCGTGGCGAGTGGTCGGTGAGGGCGAGGTAGGAGTGCCCGGCGCCGACGGCGGCCTCGGCCATCTCCCGGATCGGGCTGCCGCCGTCGGACCAGTCGGAGTGGGAGTGCAGGTCCCCGCGCAGCCACCCGCGCACGGTCTCCCCGCCGGGGACGAGCGGGAAGGCGGCCCGGGCCTCGAGGTCGGCCAGGTAGTCGGGCACCTGGCCGGCGGCGGCCTGGGCGGCCACAGCGGCGGTCCTGGGTCCGACGTCGGGCAGGGCGGTGAGCGTGCCGGCACGCAGCCGCGCATCGACCTCGCCCGGCGGCAGGGACTCCAGCCGCCACGCCGCCCTGCGGAACGCCCGGACGCGGTGGTTCTCGGCCAGCTCGCGCTCGAGCAGGAACGCCACGCGTTTGAGCGCCGAGACCGGGTCCACGCGCCCGACGTTACTTCCGGACCGCCGCCCCGGCCCGCCGGGGCACGGCACCGGCGTCGGCGAGCCAGCGCCGCGTGCGGGTGGCCCAGTCCTCCCCGTCGCCGTCCTGGGTGGCGAGGACCGCGGCGAGCAGGAGGCGGGCCTGCCAGTGGGAGAGGTCGCCGGCCATCACGGCGCCGGCCGCGGCGAGGTCGGCCCCGCCGCCCGCGTAGAGGCCGGCGACGGCGCCCGAGCCGGTGCGGGAGGTGACGACCACTGGCAGGCCGCGCTCGAGCAGCCGCACGAGGGCCGCGGTGACCGGCGGGGTGGTGTTCCCGGCGCCGAACCCGGCGACGACGAGGCCGCGCGCCCCGCCGCGCACGGCGGCGTCGACGTCGGTGGCGTCCACGCCGAGGTACTGCGGCACGACGGCGACCCGGGGCAGGTCCGTCGTCCCGGGCGGCAGGAGTGCGGCGGGGATCTCGGGCCGGGCGTGGCGCCGCACCCCGGTCTCGTCCACGTGCCCGATCGGTCCCCGGGTGGGGGCGGCGAAGGCCTCGAGCCCGAGGGTCTTGGTCTTGTGCACCCCGACCGCGGGCAGCACGACGTCGGCGAAGGCGATCGTCACGCCCGTCCCCTCGGCCGCGGGGTCGGCCGCCCAGGCCAGGGCCGCGGCGAGGTTGCGGGGGCCGTCCGGGGCGGCGTCGTCGAAGGGCCGCTGGGCGCCGGTCAGGGTCACCGGGGCGGAGGGGCCGAGGGTGAGCCCGAGGAGGAAGGCCGTCTCCTCCATCGTGTCGGTGCCGTGGGTGACGACGACGCCGTCGGAGGCGGCGAGGGCCCGGCGCACCGTGCCGGCGAGCTCGAGCACGGTCGGGACCGTCAGGGCGGAGGAGACGAGCCCCTCCACGTCGAGGACGTCGACGTCGCCGTCGAACCCCCACACGCCTCTGGCGCGCTCGAGCAGCTCGGTGCCCGTCGCGGCGACGACGCGGCCGGCGCCGGTGGCACGCGTGGCGATCGTGCCGCCGGTGGCGAGCAGGGTCAGGCGGGGCACGGCTCCTCCGATCTCGGCGCGTCCGGCGCGCGGGCGGGGCCCATGATGCGGGCCGGGCCCGTTGCACGGGCCGCGCTCATTATGCGGGCCGGGACGGTGATGCGGGAGCGGCCCGCTCTCCGGCCGCGACGGTCCCCCCGCCCGGTCGCCGCCCCACGCAGGGCCGGTCCGGCCCGGCGTCGGGCCCGGCGGGCGGGCGCCGCGGCGCGGGCGGAGATCGCCAGCCCCGCGGTGGCGAGCACGGCCAGCCCGGTGGCGAGGGCCGGCAGCAGGCCGAGGGAGAACCTGTCCACGACGGCGCTGCCGGCGGCGGCCCCCAGGGCGATCCCGAGGTTGAACGCCACGGGCAGCAGGGTGCCAGCGGTGTCGCGGTGCTCGGCGCCCGCGGCGCGCATCATCGCCGTCTGCACGGCGGGGCCGACGGCGCCGGTGGAGACGCCCCAGACGGCGAAGAGCAGGACGTCCAGCGCGGGGTGCACGCCCAGCAGCACCAGCGCGGCGAGGCTGACGGACACCAGGGCGGCGACGGCGACCCCGGTGCCGTGGGGGTACCGGTCCCCCACCCGCCCGACGAGCGCGACGCCGCCGGCGCCGAGCAGACCGAAGAGCAGGAGCAGCGCGGACGCCGGGACGGCGCTGCCCCGGTCGGCGAGCAGCGCGGTGACGAACGTGAAGGCGGCGAAGTGGGCGGCCAGCACCAGCCCGCCGAGCCCGGCGAGGGTGACGAGGTGCCGGAGCGGACACCGCCGGTCCGGCGCCGCTCCCCCGCCGACGGCGGACCGTGGCGCGGGCGTCAGGACGGTCAGCACGGCTGTCGCCGCCAGGAGCGCCAGCACGCTGAGCGCGACGAAGACGGGGCGCCAGCCCCACAGCCCGGCCGCCGCGTTGCCCGCGGGGACGGCCAGCACGGTCCCGAGGGTGCCGCCGCCCAGCACCACGGAGGCGGCCCGGGCGATGCGGTGCTCGGGCACGAGGGCCGCAGAGTGGGCGTTGACCGAGGCCCAGAGCAGCCCGGTGGCGGCGGCCGCGACCACGCGCGAGCCCGCGGCGAGGGCGAACGACCCGGCGAGCGCCGTGACCAGGTTCCCGCCGGCGAAGACGGCGAGCGCGACGGCGATGACGCGGCGACGGTCGAACCGTGCGGTGAGACGGACGAGCGGAAAGCTGGCCAGGACCACCGTCGCCGCCCACACCGAGACGAGGAGGCCGGCCCGGGCGACGGGCACCTCCAGGTCCGCCGCGAGGTGGGGCAGCACCGCGGTGGGCAGCATCTCGCCGGTGACGACGACGAAGGTCGCCCCGGCGAGGGTGAGCAGGCCGGACCAGGGCGTCGGGCCCGCCGTCGTGGGAACGCTTCCGGGCCCTTCCGCGCGCGGGTGCTCCCGACCGCGGCGGAGCGGGCGACGGTCCTGCGTGGCAGGTCTGCGAGCGGGCGTTGTCCGGTCCATGCGCCCACGGTAAAGTCTGACATTGATGTCAATGTCAAGGGGGGTCGGCGTGAAGATCGGCGAGCTGTCCCGCCGGACCGGCGTGGCGCCCCGCCTGCTGCGCTACTACGAGCAGCAGGGGCTCATCGAGGCCGCGCGGTCCGACAACGGGTACCGCAGCTACGGCGAGGAGGACGTCGCCCGGGTGGAACGGGTGGCGCTGCTCGTACGTTCCGGGGTGCCCACCCGCCTGGTGCGGGCCATCCTCGACCTCGAGGGCGCCCGGGCCCCCGAGCTCGCCGCCGTGTGCACCCGCGACGTGGCGGAGAAGCTCGCCGCGGAGCTGCGTGAGCTGGACGCGCGCATCAGCTGCCTGACGCGGAGCCGCGAGACCATTCGCGGGTTCCTCGCGGGCACCGAGCACCGTGAGCTGGTGGGCGCGGCGCCGGCCGCCGCTCGGTCGTCCGCCGCTCAGCCGGTTGCCGATCGGTCGGCCGCCGCTCAGTCGCCGAACGAGCCGACCTCGACCTCGCCCGCGAACTCGTAGGTGTTGAAGAACGCACCCGAGCTGGTGCGTCGCGAGTCCGTGAGCCGCAGTGTGCGGCCGGGCACGCCCTTCTCGAAGAGCCGTTTCCCCTGCCCGAGGACGACGGGGTAGATCCCGACCAGGAGCTCGTCGACGAGGTCGTGGGCCAGGAGGGTCTGCAGGAGGCGGCTGCTGCCCTGGATGAGGATGTCGCCGCCGTCCTGCTCCTTCAGCTCGCTCACCCGTTCGGGCACGCGGTCGGAGATCACGGTGGTGGGCTGCCAGGTCGGCTCGGTCAGCGTGGTGGAGACGACGTACTTCGGCAGGACGTTGAGCTGGGAGGAGATGGGGTCGTCGGGGTCGGCGTGCTCGGGCCAGTAGGACGCGAAGATGTCGTAGGTGCGGCGGCCCAGGAGGAACGCGCCGGTGCGCTCGAACACGCGGGTGATCACGTCCCCCATCTCGGGGTCGGCGAACGGGAACTGCCAGCCGCCGTAGGGGAAGCCGCCCTCGGGGTCCTCCTCGGGGCCGCCCGGCGCCTGCATCACGCCGTCGAGCGAGACGAAACCTGCCATCACGAGCTTGCGCATGAGTGCTCCTCCGAACTCCTGGATGCGGTCCAGCTACGACGTGGTGAGTCTGCCCCCAGGGGCGTCCCGGCGACGTGATCGGACCGCGGATGGCCAGAACCTGCCACGTCCGCGATTCGCTGGCGCGATGTGCGGAGGTGGGGTCACACTGGATGTGCTCATCCCTGCCCCCGATGAGGAAGTTGCCCAGCTGTGCTCGTGCACATCAACCTGCCCGGCCCGGACACCGACGACGTCGTCGACATCGTCAGCGCCGACGGCCACACGCTCACCGCGACCCCGGCAGACGCGGATCTGGTCGTCACCACCGCCCCCGCGGCCCCCCTGGCCGTGGCGCCCGGCGCGACGATCCTGCAGTTCGGCGGGCCCCTCCGGCTGCCCACCGGCACCCATGTCGCCACCCAGGTGCTGGACGCCTCGTTCTGCACCACGCCGGCCGCCCAGGTGCTCGGCGTCGACCTCATGGCGAGGGCCACGCTCCTGACCGACCCGCCACGCACGGCGATCGTCGGAGCCGGGCGGACCGACGTCGTTCCGCTCGTGACCAACGCGCACGGCCAGCATCTCGCCCTGCTGTTCCCGCACGCCCGCGACGGGTGGCACTGGTGGGTCCACGAGAACAGCCTGGACACGCTGCCCTGGATCGACGCTGCCGTCGAGCATCTCGTCTCGCAGGTGGCCCGGCTGCGCGTCGGTGCCTGAACCCCTCCGCGCCCGTGAACAGCACGGCCGGCGCACCCGATCCGGCACGGTGACCACCGCGGCGCCCCTGCCCGAACCAGGAGCACCCCATGACGGAAGCCCCCTTCTCACCCGGTCCCCTGGCCGAGGCCTCCGGGCGTCCCGACGGCGACGCCTGGGTCCTCACCCTTCGCCGCGAGCTGCCCTTCCCGCGGCAGCGGGTGTGGGCCCTGCTGACCGTGCCGCGGGAGCTGGCCCGGTGGGCGCCGTACACCGTTGACCGGGACCTCGCGGCCACCGGCCCCGCGACCCTCACCATGATCGACGGCGGGACGCGCCAGGACCTGCCCGCGGACGTCCGGCGGGCCGACCCTCCCGAGGTGCTCGAGCACACCTGGGGCGATGATCTGTTGCGCTGGACGCTCGTCGAGACCGGCGGCGGGACCCGCCTCGAGCTGTCGCACACCGTCGAGAGCCACGACTGGATGGCGCAGGTGGCCGCCGGCTGGCACCTGTGCCTCGACGTCGCCGCCAGCGTGCTCGCCGGGACACCCGTGGCACCGATCGTCGGGCAGGACGCCATGAACCACGGCTGGGCGGCCCTGCGCGACGCCTACGCCGAGCGTCTCGCCGGGCGCTGACCCCTCATCCCTCGGCCAGCTCGGCGAGATCCGCGACCACCGGGACGGTGACGCCCGGCCGTGAGGCGTCACGCACGGAGCGGCCCCCGAGAGGTTCGGCGAGGCGCACGGTCTGGACCATGCTGACCCCCTCGTCGTCGCACGCCGCGTTGAACCGCGTGCCGTGCCGCACCACCACCGTGGCCGCGACGACCACCTCGTCCTCGGACTCCGTCACCTCGACGCGGTGCGGGTCCCCGCAGCCCGGGCTGCCACCGACGTACTCGACGATCAGGTCCCGGGGCTCGGCGCCCTGCGCCACGCGGGAGACGGCGGCGGGCTGCGTCCGGTCGAACCCGACCACGACGGCGTAGAGCCCGACGGCGACCCCTGCCAGGACGATCCCGGTCACCAGCCACAGGCTCAGCGCCCGCACCCGGTCCCGCGCCTCACCGGTCAGCCCGCCCATCCCTGCATCGTGGCCGCTCCGCCTCCTGCACGCCAGGGCTTCCGGGCCCGGGCCGCACGGGGAGGTCCCCGCCATGGCTCACCAGCTCCCGCGGCGCCACACCTGGCCGCCGGGCCGTCGTGCGCCCGGGCCGCCGGGCCGCCGGGCCGCCGGGCCGCCGGGCCGCCCGGACGCCCGGACGCCCGGACGCCCGGACAGAAATATCGGCCGCGGCTCCGCGGTTGCTCGAGGTGATGCCTCCGATCGACGTCCCCCTGTCCCTGCTGGACCGCTCACGCACGCGCGCCGGCGAGCCCGACGCCCTCGCGCTGCTGTCGACGATCGAGCGTGCGCGGCTGGCGGAGGAGCTGGGCTATCACCGGTTCTGGGTGGCCGAGCACCACGCCGTGCCCGGCATCGGCAGCGGGAGCCCGGCCGTCCTGGCGGCTGCCGTGGCGGCCCGGACCTCCCGGATCCGCGTCGGGTCGGGCGGGGTCATGCTGCCCAACCACGCCCCGCTCGTCGTCGCGGAGCAGTTCGCGGTGCTCGAGAGCCTCCACCCGGGGCGCGTGGACCTCGGGCTCGGGCGCTCGCTCGGCTTCAGCGCTCCCGTGCGCGAGGCGCTCGGCGCCACCGAGGCGGACCCGGACCGGTTCCTGGCGGACGTCGACGCCGTCCGCGCGTTCCTCGGCGGCCGGGGTCCGGTCACTGCGACACCCCGCCTCGCCGTACCGCCGCCGATCTTCCTGCTCGCCGGCGGCCGGGGGCTGTCGCTGGCGGGCCGTGCGGGACTCCCGGTCGCGGTCGGCGGACCGGCGCTCGAGGGGGCCGCAGCGCTGGACGCGTACCGCCGGGCGGTGCGGGCGACCGGCGGTGACCCGTATGTCATCGCCAGCGTCACGGTGATGGTCGCCGACTCGGAGGACCGCGCGCGGGACCTGCTCCTGCCCGAGGCATGGGCGATGGCGGCCTCGCGCACCACCGGCGCCTTCCCGCCGCTCGAGGACGTCGCGGCGGTCCGGTCGCGGACGCTGACGTCGAAGCAGCGCGCGACCATGGAGCAGTTCCTCGCCGGGTCGGTCTACGGCACCGCCGGGCAGGTGGCCGAGCGGCTGGGCCAGCTGGTGCGGCGCACCGGCGCGGACGAGGTGATGGCGACGACGTCCACGTTCGAGCGAGCCGACCAGGCCCGCGCCGACGCCGCGCTCGCCTCGCTGTTCGCCTCCTGAGCAACACCGGATCGGCGCGGCGGCGCGGTCACGAGCGGGTCACGCGGCTCGACGGCGGCCGCCCCGGCCTCGGCGCGCGCCCTCCCGACGGCTGCCCCATGCTGGGAGGACGCGACGGGGTGAAGGTCCCCGTCCCCGACCCGAAGCAGGTGCCATGACCACGAAGGTGCACAAGCGGATCCTTGTGAACGTGCCGACGGCTACCGCGTACAACCAATGGACCCAGTTCGAGGACTTCCCGCACTTCATGGGCGGGGTCCAGAGCGTCACCCAGCTCTCGGACGACCGTCTGCAGTGGGTCGCCGAGATCGCCGGGGTCAAGCGTCAGTGGGAGGCCCGCATCCTCGAGCAGGTGCCGGACCGGAAGATCGCGTGGGCCGCGACGGAAGGTGCCACCAACGCCGGAACGGTGCTCTTCGAGGACGTCGGCGGCGGCCAGACGTCCGTCACGCTCGAGCTGGAGTACGAGCCCGAGGGCCTGGTGGAGAAGGCCGGCGACCTGCTCAACATCGTCGAGAAGCAGGCCGAGGGCGACCTCGAGCGCTTCAAGGCGTTCATCGAGTCGGAGGAGTACGCCACGGGCGCCTGGCGCGGGTCGATCAACAAGGGCGCCCCGGTGGGCACACCCGGCGTCGAGGCAGCGGCAGCGTCCCGAGGTGACTCCGGCAAGGCCGGCATCTCCGGCAAGGCGGCCGCAGCCGGTGCCGCCGCCGTGGCCGCCGGGGCGGCAGCAGTGGCCGCGGCGAGGAAGAGCGGCGACAAGACGGTGACGACCGACGCCACCGTCTCGCCGTCGACCGAGCCGGTCATGGAGTCCCCCACCGTCACCGTGACCCCGGCAGCGACGGCTCCGCCCACCACCACCGTGCCGGCGGACACCACGGTGGAGTCGGGGACGGCGCGGCTCGTGGACGTCGACGACCCGGCGACGGGCGTCCGCGCCGACGAGGACGTCGATCCCCTCACCGGCGAGCGACGTCGCGACACCACCCGGGACGACCGCGTCTGAGGACGCGGGGACCCCGCTGACGGTTCGGAAACCCCGACGCAGCGGCGGTCCCGGTCAGACGTCGGCGCGTGACAGCAGTCCGCGCGCCGCGGCCGAGTGATCGGCGACCAGGGCGGGCAGGTCGAGACCCTCGATCTGCCCGCCCACGACGCGCCACCGCCCCGCGACCATGACCCGGTCGGCGCGGTCGGCCCCGCACAGCAGCAGGGCGGCGAGGGGGTCGTGGCTGCCCGAGAACCGCAGGTCGTCCAGCCGGAACAGGGCGAGGTCGGCCTGCCTGCCGACCGCGATCTCACCGAGGTCGTCCCGCCCCAGCGCCCGCGCCGATCCCACCGTCGCCCAGCGCAGCGCCCGCTCGGGCGGCACGTCGGCGCCGTACCGCAGCCGCTGGAGATACAGGGCCTGCCGTGCCTCGAGGATCAGGTTCGAGCCGTCGTTCGAGGCCGACCCGTCAACCCCCAGTCCGACCGCGGCCCCGGCGTCCTCCAGCTCCAGGGCGCGGCAGGTGCCCGACGCCAGTCGCATGTTCGACGTCGGGCAGTGGGCGATCCCCACCCCCGCGGCGCCGAGCCGCGCGATCTCGCCGTCGTCGAAGTGGATGCCGTGGGCGAGCCAGGCGCGCGGGCTCAGCCAGCCCACCGACTCGAGGTAGTCGACGGTGCGCAGGCCGAACCTGTCGAGGCAGAACTGCTCCTCGTCGAGAGTCTCGGCGAGGTGCGTGTGCAGCCGGACGTCCAGGTCCTCGGCCAGCGCGGCGCTGTCCCGCATCGCCTCCTGGGTGACCGAGAACGGTGAGCACGGGGCGAGGGCGATCTGGATCTGTGCGCCCGGGCCACGCTCATGGTGACTCTCCACGAGACGCCGGCTGTCGGCGAGGATCGTGTCGAGGTCCTGGACGACGTCCTGGGGCGGCAGACCGCCGTCGTCCGACCCGAGGGTCATCGAGCCGCGGGTGAGGACCGCACGGATGCCGAGGCTGCGGGCGGCGTCGACCTGGATGTCGATCGCGTCCTCCAGGCCGCCGGGGAAGAGGTAGTGGTGGTCCGCGGCGGTGGTGCAACCGGAGAGGAGGAGCTCGGCCAGGGCCGCGGTGGTGGCGAGCTCGAGATCGCGCGGGGTCAGCTGCGCCCACACCGGGTAGAGGTTGACCAGCCAGGGGAACAGCTCGGCGCTGACCACCGGCGTCCAGGCGCGGGTGAGGGTCTGGTAGAAGTGGTGGTGGGTGTTGATCAGCCCGGGGAGGACCACGTGCTCGGTCGCCTCCAGCACCGTCCCGCAGGGCGCCGCGGGCTGCCGCCCCGCTCCGAGCACCTCGGCGATCCGGTCACCCTCGACGACGACGCCGCCCCGGGCGTCGAGCCCGTCGGCGGCGAGGATCGCGAGCGGGTTCTTGATCCACGTGCGGCCGACCCCGGCAGCGTCGGGCGCCGTCGCCCCGGCTCCGCCGTCGCCGTCCCCGGCCGTGCCCGTCACCGCGCGTCCGCCGTCGCCGGACCGTCGGCCGTCACGCCGCCGTCCCCGGGCGTGCCCGTCACCGCGCGTCCGCCGTCGCCGGACCGTCGGCCGTCACGCCGCCGTCAGCGCCGTCATCCCCGGAACCGTCGGCGGCCGGTCCACCCGCCGCCTCCCGGCCCGTCCCGACCGGCGCGAGATCCCGCTCCAGCTGCCGCACGAGGTCTGCCGCGACGCTGACAGCGATGACGGCGGGCGCCTTGCCCGTCAGTCCGGGCAGCCCGACCGGGCACGTGATCGTGTCGATCGCGGCGTCGTCGTGCCCCGCCTCGTGCAGGCGCCTGCGGAAGCGTGCCCACTTGGCGCGCGACCCGATCAGGCCGACGTAGGCGAGGTCGCCGCGGTTGAGGGCGGCGTCGCACAGGATGAGGTCCTCGGCGTGGTCGTGGGTCATGACGAGCACACGGGATCCCTCGGGCAGGTTCCGCAGCACCACCTCGGGGGCTGGGGCGTGGTGGACCCGGACCTCGGCCGGGCCGGTCACCTCGGCCAGGCGTTCTGCGGCGACCTGGTCGGCACGGCTGTCCACCAGGTGGAGCGAGACGGGCAGCCGCGCGAGGATCCGGCCCAGCTCGAACCCCACGTGCCCGACGCCGAAGACCGCGATGGTGGCGCGGGTGCGCAACGGCTCGAGGAGCACGCTCACCTCGCCGCCGCAGCACTGGTTGCCGTGGCGGTTGGTGACGTGCTCGTTGAGCGCGAACGTCATCCGCTCGGGAACGTGGGCACCGCCGGCCAGCAGCTCACGTGCCCGGTCGACGACGGTGGCCTCGAGATTGCCCCCGCCGATGCTGTCCCAGGTCCCCTCGGCGGCCACGACCATCTTCGCCCCGGCCTCGCGCGGGGCGTGCCCGCGCACGTCCGTGACGGTGACCAGGACGCCCGGCAGCCCCCCGGCCCGCAGGTGCGCCAGCGCGGCGAGCCAGTCCATCAGGTCCTCGCCACCCGCTCAGGTCGCCGGCCGTCAACATGGGCCGTGCCCCGTGCGGCGGCCGCGGAAGCCGCCGCCCCAGCTTCGCCGTCGTCCGCCGAAGGCAGTCCGGCGTCAGACCCGGACGCCCCCGCGCCCGTCCGGGAGCGGGCCTCAGGTGCCACCGACCGTGCGGCGTCGAGCGCCCAGAAGACCGCCTCGGGAGTCGCCGGGCTCGCGAGCTCGACCACGGTCCCCTCGGGGCCGAAGGCCGCCGCGGCGGCGCGCAGAGCCTCCCGGACGCTGAACGCGAGCATCAGCGGCGGCTCGCCCACCGCCTTCGATCCGTACACGACCCCGCTCTCCGTGGCGCGCTCGTAGAGGTGCACGTTGAGCTCCTCCGGCATCTCGGAGAAGCTCGGCAGCTTGTACGTGCTCGCCGCCTGGGTCGCCAGCCGCCCCCGGTGCTCGCCGTCGGAGGTGTCCCAGCGCAGCTCCTCGAGGGTGAGCCAGCCGGCACCCTGGACGAAGCCGCCCTCGATCTGGCCCAGGTCGATCAGCGGGGAGAGCGAGTCACCGACGTCGTGAACGATGTCGGTGCGCAGGAACCGGTACGCCCCCGTGAAGCCGTCGACCTCCACCTCGGAGACCGCCGCGCCGAACGAGAAGTACTTGAACGGCTCGCCCTGCATGCGCGAGGCGTCCCAGTGGATGCCCTCGGTGCGGTAGTACCCGGCGGCGAACAGCGGGACCCGCTGGGAGTAGGCGGCGCTGACGACCTCCTCGAAGGACAGGTCCTGGTCGTGGAAGCCGATGCCGGTGACGCGGCCGTCGACGAAGCGCACGTCGTCGGGGTGGACGTTCAGCTTGCGGGCGGCGACGTCGGCGAGCCGCTCGCGGATCTGGTCGCACGCGTCCTTGACGGCGCCGCCGTTGAGGTCGGCCCCCGAGCTGGCCGCGGTGGCGGAGGTGTTGGGCACCTTGTCCGTGCGGGTCGGCGCCAGGCGGACGCGCCCCAGCGGCAGCCCGAGCGCCGTGGCGGCCACCTGCCGCATCTTGGTGTGCAGGCCCTGCCCCATCTCGGTGCCGCCGTGGTTGATCAGGACCGAGCCGTCCTTGTAGACGTGCACCAGCGCGCCGGCCTGGTTGAACGCGGTGAAGTTGAACGAGATCCCGAACTTCACCGGGGTGATCGCGATGCCGCGCTTGAGATGCTCGTGGCTCGCGTTGAACGCGGCAACCTGCTCGCGGCGGGCGTCGAGGTCGGAGCGCGCCACCACCTGGTCCCACACGTCCGCCAGCCGCTCGGCGTGCCTGACCGGCTGCCCGTAGTGGGTGGCCTGGCCGGGCCGGTAGAGGTTCCGACGGCGCAGCTCCGCCGGGTCGATCCCCAGCGCGGGGGCGCACCGGCCGAGGATGTCCTCGATCACGAGCATGCCCTGCGGGCCGCCGAAGCCGCGGAAGGCGGTCTGGGACGTCTTGTGGGTCTTCGCGATGCGGCCGTGGACCTCGACGTCGGGGATGAAGTAGGCGTTGTCGATGTGGCACAGGGCCCGGGCCAGGACGGGCTCGGACAGGTCCAGGCTCCACCCGCCGTCGGAGGTGATGGTGGCGCGCAGACCGAGGAGGTGGCCGTCGTCGTCGAAGCCGACCTCCCACGTCGCGTGGAACGGGTGGCGCTTGCCGGTCATCGTCATGTCCTGGGTGCGGTTGAGCCGCATCCGGACCGGGCGCCCGGTGAGCACCGCACCGAGGGCTGCGGCGGCGGCCAGGCCGTGGGGCTGCATCTCCTTGCCGCCGAAGCCCCCGCCCATGCGCAGGCACTGGACCGTGACGTCGTGGGCGTCCAGGCCCAGGACGTGCGCGACGATCTCCTGGGTCTCCGAGGGGTGCTGGGTGGAGGACTGGACGAACACCTGCCCCGACTCGTCCACGTGGGCGAGGGAGGCGTGGGTCTCGAGGTAGAAGTGCTCCTGCCCGCCCATCTCGAACTCGCCCGTGAACCGGTGCGGGGCCGAGGCGAGGGCGGCTGCGGCGTCGCCGCGTGCGACGGTGGGCTGGTTGCCCTGGAAGCTCTCGGCGGCGATCGCCTCGGTGAGCGTGAGGAGCGAGGGCAGCGGCTCGTACTCGACCTCGACGGCCTCGGCGCCCAGGCGGGCGGCCTCGAGGGTCTCCCCGAGCACCCAGCACACGGCGTGGCCGTAGTACATGACCTCGTCGGGGAAGAGCGGCTCGTCGTGCTTGGTGCCGGCGTCGTTGGTGCCCGGGACGTCGTCCGCGGTGAGCACGCGGACCACGCCAGGCACCGTCAGGGCCGGGGCGGTCCGCACCGCGGTGACGCGGGCGTGCGCATGAGGCGCCTGGACCGGCCAGAGATGGAGGACGCGCGCGCCCCGGAACACCAGGTCGTCGGTGTACAGGGCGGTGCCCCTGACGTGGAGGGCGGCGCTCTCGTGGGAGACGGTCTCCCCGACACGGGGGTTGACCGGGCGGTCGGCGAGGGATCTCATCGGGACACCTCCAGGCTGTCGGCCTGCTGGGTCTGTGCGAAGAACCGCAGGAGGGACTGCTCGAGCATCGCAGTTCGGTAGCGGGCGCTGGCGCGGTGGTCGTCGAGCGGGGTGCCCTCCCCTGCCATGACCGCCGCGGCCTCGACCGCGGTCTCGTAGACCCACGGCCGCCCCCGCAGGGCGTCCTCGGTGGCGAGGGCACGCACCGGGGTGGCGGCGACCCCACCGAGTCCGATCCGCACGTCCTCGACCGTGCCGGCCTCGATGCGGGCGGCGACGGCGACCGCGACCGAGGAGATGTCGTCGAAGCGGCGCTTGGCGATCTTGTGGAAGGCGGTCGCACCGGCCAGCGGCAGCGGGATCCGCACGGCGCGGATGATCTCCCCCGGCTCCCGCACGGAGGTGCGGTAGCCGGTGAAGTACTCGGCGAGCGGGACCTCACGCTCGCCGTCGCGCGAGGCGAGCACGAGCGAGGCGTCCAGGGCGAGCAGCACGGGGGCGGCGTCGCCGATCGGTGACGCCGTGCCGAGGTTCCCACCGAGGGTCGCGGCGTTGCGGATCAGCCGGGAGGCGAACTGCGGGAAGAGCGCCGAGAGCAGCGGCACCCGGCCGTGCAGGGCCGACTCGATCTCGGACAGGGTCAGTGCGGCGCCGAGCTCGATGCTCTCCGCGCTCGTGTGCAGGGTGCGCAGCGGTGCCAGGCGGTCGATCGCGAGCACGAGGCGAGGCCGGGTGTGGCGGATGTTCCGGTCCACCCCGGCGTCCGTGGCTCCCGCGACAAGAACCGCGTCGGGGTGCTGGTCGAGCTCGTCGAAGAGCTCCTCGAGGCTGCCTGGCCGGACGAACTCTCCCGCGTCGGCGCTCAGCCGGGTGTGGCGGGGCGCGGGTGCCGGCGCGTGGCGACGGCGCGCCAGGGGGTCCGTCTGCTCCGGGGCGTCGAGCGCGTAGGCCGCGTCACGGATCGGCCGGTAGCCGGTGCAGCGGCACAGGTTGCCGCTGAGGGCGTGCAGGTCGAACCCGTTGGGCCCCACCTCGTGGTCGGCCGCGTGCTCCTCGCCGGTCGCGGCGGTTCCGGTCTCCTCCGGCGTGCTGGCCTCGGCGCGGCTCCGGCCGGGTCGGTAGTACTCCGCCGCCATGGCGCAGACGAACCCGGGCGTGCAGTAGCCGCACTGCGAGCCACCCCGCTCGGCCATCTCCCGCTGGACCGGGTGGAGGTCCTCGACGGCGCACGCGCCGGGGGCGGTGCCCAGCCCCTCCGCGGTGACGATCTCCTGGCCGTCGAACGCCAGGGCCGGCGGAAGGCAGGCGTTCACCGCGGTCCAGGTGGCGCCGTCCGGCCCGTTCGGCCGGGCGACGAGGACGGCGCAGGCGCCGCACTCCCCCTCGGCACACCCCTCCTTGGCCCCGGTCAGTCCCTGCCCGCGCAGCCAGTCCAGCAGGCTTGCGTGCGGGCCGGCCCCGCCGGCGTCCCGGACCCGGCCGTTGACGGTGACCTGGATGGGCTCCATCGCTCACGCTCCTCGACCCACCGGAAACGGCGGGCTCAGGTCATGGCATGGTTTCACGCGCGTTCCGTGGACGCAGGTTATCCATGCCGAAACAACGCCCACGGTGTGGTCAGGACATTAGTCCCAGGTGGAACGTTGGACAAGAATCTGGAATCGCGTTTCCGGGATGCGGAGAACGCGGGTGGCGCCAGCTGCGTCAGGCGCTGAGCTGACCAGGCAGATCACTCGCGGACGCCTCGACCCGCCCAACCTGCACCGCTCCTTGCGCGGACGTGCCCGGCTTGCCCGCGGGCCCCTACGAGCGCCAGTGTTCCCGCTACACCGGCAGATGCGTCCGGAGCGGCATCCGGGCTCCCCGGCGCGGTCGCCGGATCCCCGCCAGCTCGACGAGGCGCTGCACGCGGTAGCGGTGCGGCCGAAACGGTTCGAGGAGCTCCGCGAGGCCGTCGTCGTCGACACCGTCCCTGCCGGTCAGGGCCCAGCCCACGTCACGCGCGACGTTGTAGTCGCCGAAACTCACGGCGTCGGCGTCGCCGTGGGAGCGCACCCGGACCTCGGCGCTGGTCCACACCCCGATGCCGCGCAGTGAGCGCAGGCGCCGGTCGGCGTCCTCGGTCGGTACACGGGCGGCCCGCTCGAGCGACGGCGCGACCGTCGCCGCTCCGACGACGGCGCGTGAGCGTGCCGGGTCGATGCCCAGACGGAGCCAGTCCCAGGACGGGATGCGAACCAGCGTCTCCGGGCTCGGCAGCACCCACAGGCGCTGACTTTCCCCCGGGCCGGGAGCCCGTTCCCCGAAGAAGTGCACGAGACGCCGGTAGCCGGCGAAGGCCTCGGTTCCGGCGACCTTCTGCTCGATCACCGCCGGGACCAGCGACTCCATCACCAGCCCGGTCCTGGGCAGGCGCAGGTGCGGGAAACTCCGTGCAAGCTCCGCCACTCGCGCGTGCCGGTCGGCGGGGAACCCGTCGGGGTCGTCATCGGCCCCCAGCATGGCCGGGACGGCCTCGATGGCCCAGTCAGCACCATCGCCCCAGGCGGTCGCGGCGACCGCACCGTCCGTCGCCCGCACCTCCAGCCGCAGCGTGGCGGTGCCCTGCGGGGTACGCAGGCCGCGCCAGTAGACTCCGGCGCCGTACCGCGCCGTCGGATCGGCGGGACCGTGCCGCAGGACGGCGAGCGTCTGACCGACGGCACATGGCCAGCCCGGCACCCACGTTCGTTCCACCGCCCGCACCCCACCAGACTACGAGTCCGATCGCGGCGCTCACCCGGCAGGGGCTCGCGCTGAGCGGGCCTGTTCGCGGATCGGTGTGCCGTCGCGGCGATAGAACTTCCACGTGCCGCGTCTTCGTTCGATGGTGATGCGGTGCTGGTGCACGTGGTCGTGGTGGGCCCAGCAGAGCAGGACGCCGAGCTTGACGCTGGTGGAGCCGAACTGTTCCCACCACCAGACGCTGTGGTGGATCTCGCCCTCGCCGGGCGGGGCGTCGCAGTCCGGGTACTGGCAGTGCTTGTCGCGGGCGATGATCGCCCGGGTCTGGGCGGCGGTGAAGATCCGTTGCTCCCGGCCGACGTCCAGGACCTCCGAGTCCGGGCCGAAGACCACCCGGTGCACCGCACCGGTGCAGGCCAGGCGCGCCAGCAGGGCCGGCGAGAGCGGACTGCCGTCCTCGAACGTCGCCGGGGTGACCTCACCCATCACGGCGGAGTCCAGATCCGCACCGATCACCGCCTCCGGCAGCACCTGCCCGCAGCCGCACAACCCGTCACCCTCAGTAGAAC
>NZ_JAHXNL010000010.1 GCF_023148685.1 Georgenia sp. EYE_87
TCACCAAGACCGTCGGCGCCTTCGCCGTCACCCAGCCCGAGCCCGGCATCTTCGTCTGGCTCACCCCCTCCGGGCACACCTACCGCCGCGAACGCAACGGCACCGTCACCCTCCTCGCCGTCCGCCCACCCCACCACGGCCGACCCGAACCCCTCCACGACGAACGCGACGACCCACCACCCTTCTGACGGCTGACTGCTGAACGACCGACGGCTGACGGCTGACGGCTCAGTTCACGGGTGCTGCGGCGGGTGAGTGCCCGGGCAGGGAGCGCGGCGTGGCGGTGCTACTACCGCCCGCGAGAAGCGTGAAGGGCGTCGTGACGGTGGTTCCGCCGTGAACGCACAAGCCCCGCACGGCACCGATGTGACACACCGCGGCGGCAGGCCGGTTCGGACAGGCACGCAACGCTTTCCCCCTCACCCCCAAGGCCCGTTGACGCACCAACCCCCATGCTGTTCGCGACCATTGGGGAGGGCGCCCCGATGTGGCCCCCATCACGCTCTTCGTACGTTCGTGTCAGCCGGTCCGGAGCAGTCCGGCGCATCGCTTCGACGGAGAAACGGACACCCACATGACGACGATTGCCAACAACCTCCTCGAGTTTCTGTTGAGTCTCCTGCGCGATCCCGAGGCCGCGGCGGCGTTCCGTCACGACCCGGAGAAGGCCCTTGAGAACGCCGGGCTGAGCGACGTCTGCACGGAGGACGTCGAGGCCGTGCTGCCGGTGATCTTCGACTACGCACCCGTTCGCGTCGACTCGTCCTTCGATCGGGACTACAATACCGGCCGCAACGAGTCTGACGTCGGCGGGAACATCTCGCAGCCGCCGCCGTGGCGTCCTGACCGGCCCGACCGTGACGACGGCGACCGTCCCCGTGATGACGATGACCGTCCTCATGACGACGATCGCCCTCGAGACGACGACGACGACCACGCGCACGCCGTTCAGCAGCTGAGCTACGTCGTCAACAACTACTCCTACACCTCCAAGATCGACGACCGCGACACCATCACCGACCAGTCGGTTAACCAGAACATCTGGGCCGACGGCGATGTGGTCCAGCTGTTCGACAACGACGCGGTCATCGCCTCGGGCGACCACGCCGTCGCGGCCGGCGATGACGCGGACGTCGACAACTCGCACGACGAGTCCACGAACACCTGGGTCGACGTCGAGGACGGCGAGGCCACCGTGGTCGTCGGCGACGACAACTTCTCGGACGACATCGAGAACTCCGGGAACTACGCCGATCGCGGCGGCTCGGTGGAGGACAACGACACCGAGATCGACAACGACGGCCAGTACGCCGACCGCGGTGGCGAGAACCACGACACCGACGTGGACGTCGACTTCGACAACAGCGGCCAGATCGCCGGTGGCGACGCCGTGCACGCCGAGGACGAGGGCCAGGCCGCCGGCGACGACCTGACGGACAACGACACGGACGTGGACGTCGACGTCGACTTCGACAACAGCGGCCAGATCGCCGGTGGCGACGCCACCGACAGCCACGACGAGACGGCCGTCGACGTCGACTTCGACAACAGCGGCCAGATCGCCGGTGGCGACGCCACCAGCACTGACGTGGACGTCGACTTCGAGAACGAGGGCCAGATCGCCGGCGGTGACGTCAACCAGAACGAGACGGACATCGACGCGGAGTTCACCGACAACTCCGGCCAGGTCAACGACTCCCTGAACGGGAACGACATCGGCAACACGGACACCGACGTCGACATCGAGGACTCCTTCACCGTCGAGGACTCCTTCACGCAGGACAACGACGTCGTCGACGTCGACGACTCCCTCAACGACAACGAGACCGAGGTGGAGCTCTGATACTGACCCTCAATCGGAAATAGACCCCCAGTGGGCCCAGCGGCTCCACGTCCCCCCGTCCGCCGCTGGGCCTTCTGTGGTGTCATTGGACAAGCCGACGGCGAGGGAGCCGACGTGGACCTGGTGAAGCTGGTGGAGCAGGGCATCGCCCTGACGGGGGAGGGGCGTCCCGACCTCGGTCGGCGGCTCGAGCAGACGCGCCGCCGGCTGCTCGACCCGAGCGTGCGAGTGATGGTCGTCGGGGAGTTCAAACAGGGCAAGAGCCAGCTGGTCAACGCCCTGGTCAACGCGCCGGTCTGCCCCGTCGACGACGACATCGCCACCTCTGTCCCCACGATCGTGCGGCACGGCGAGAAGCCGGCCGCGTTCGTCGTAGGTCTGCCGTCGGGCCGGCCGCTGGAGGGGGCCGACGACGCACCCCCGGTCCGCGAGCCCGTCCCGCTCGCCGAGCTCGCCGGCTACGTCTCCGAGCGCGGCAACCCGGGCAACGAGCGCCGGCTTCTGGCCGCCGAGGTGTTCCTCCCGCGGATGATCCTCTCCGGCGGGCTCGCCGTGGTGGACTCGCCGGGCGTCGGCGGGCTCGAGTCGCCGCACTCGCTGACGACGCTCACCGCCCTCCCCGGCGCCGACGTCGTCCTCCTGGTCTCGGACGCCTCCCAGGAGTACACCGAGCCGGAGATGCGCTTCCTGCGCCAGGCGATGCGCATGTGTCCCAACGTCGGCTGCGTCCTGACGAAGACGGACATCTACCCGGACTGGCGACGGATCGTCGAGCTGGACCGCCGCCACCTGGACGCGGTCGCCCCGAACATCCCGATCTTCCCGGTCTCCTCGGTGCTGCGCCTGCACGCCGCCAAGGAGCAGGACCGGGAGCTCAACGAGGAGTCCGGCTTCCCCGCCCTGGTGCGCTACCTGCGGCAGGACATTCTCGGCCAGGCCGAACGGCTCGCCCGGCGCTCCGTCGCGCACGACCTGCGCTCGACGGCGGACAACCTGCGCATGTCCGTCCGCGCAGAGCTGCAGGCGCTGCAGAACCCCGGAGCTACGCCACAGCTGATCGTCGACCTCGAGGACGCCAAGTCGAAGGCCGACGAGCAGCGACGACGGTCCGCCCGCTGGCAGATCACCCTGGCCGACGGCATGACCGACCTCATCTCCGACATGGAGCACGACCTGCGCGACCGCATGCGGGCCGTGATGCGCGAGGCCGAGGAGGCCATCGACCGTGGGGACCCCGGCCCGGTGTGGGACCAGTTCTCGGACTGGTTCGAGCAGCGCACCGCCTCGGCCGTCTCCGACACCTTCGTCTGGACGGACGAACGCTCGCAGTGGCTCGCGCGCCAGGTGGCCGACCACTTCTCCCTCGAGGAGCTGCGCCTGCCCGACCTTCGCGTCGGGGACACCGACGACGTCCTCGACCCGGTCGAGCCGGTGCCGTTCCTCGACCCCGGCTACATGGGCATGGGCCAGAAGGTGCTCGTCGGGATGCGCGGCTCCTACGGCGGCATCCTGATGTTCGGCCTCCTGACCGGCCTGCTGGGCATGTCTTTGGTCAACCCCCTCTCCGTCGGTGCGGGCCTCCTCATCGGGACAAAGGCGTACAAGGACGACAAGGAGACCCGCCTCAAGCGGCGCCAGGCAGAGGCGAAGGCACTCGTGAGACGTGCCACCGACGACGTGATCTTCCAGGTCGGCAAGCAGCTCAAGGACCGGCTGCGGCTGGTGCAGCGCGCCATCCGTGACCACTTCACCGAGCTTGCGGAGGAGCACCACCGCACCCTCGCCGACTCCGTCCAGGCGGCACAGAAGGCGGCGGCGACGTTCGCCGCCGAGCGGGAGGGGCGGATCAAGGAGCTGCGCGCCGAGCTGGCCCGCGTCGAGAAGTTCCGCAGCCAGGCCGACCAGATCGAGAAGGATCCGGCACCGGCAGGGCGCCGATGACCGGCCGGCTCGTGGCGGAGGTGCGCGCGCTTCTCGCCGCGGCCGCGGAGCTCTACGAGGACGACGACGCCGCCGAGACGCTCAGGGCCTA
This sequence comes from Georgenia sp. EYE_87, assembly GCF_023148685.1. Lineage (GTDB taxonomy): Bacteria > Actinomycetota > Actinomycetes > Actinomycetales > Actinomycetaceae > Georgenia. The sequence goes on from NZ_JAHXNL010000010.1 coordinate 3,876, forward strand.
CGAACGGCGGCTCGACGAGCCGCTGCGCGTCGCCGTCGCCGGCATGGTCAAGGCGGGCAAGTCGACGCTGCTCAACGCGATCCTCGGGGAGGAGATCGCGCCCACCGACGCGGGGGAGTGCACCACGGTGGTGACCTGGTACCGGTACGGGGCCACGCCGCGCGTCACCCTCGTCCCCGTCGACGGCGCACCTCGGCCGCTGCCCGTGCGCAGGGAGGACGGCCGCCTGCTCCTGTCGCTCGACGGCACGTCGCCCGAGCGGGTCCGGCGGATCGAGGTCGAGTGGCCCGTGCCCAGCCTGCGGCGCCTCACGCTCGTGGACACGCCCGGCATCGCCTCCCTCTCGGGGGACGTCTCGGCCCGCACCACGGACTTTCTCACCCCTGAGGACGCGCCCGCGCAGGCGGACGCGGTCGTCTATCTCATGCGGCACATGCACGCCTCGGACATCAACTTCCTCCAGTCGTTCCGCGACACCGAGGCCAGCCGGTCGGGCACCGTCAACGCCATCGCCGTCCTTTCCCGCGCGGACGAGGTGGGCGCGGGCCGGATCGACGCGATGATCTCCGCCGGCGTGGTGGCGGCGCGCTACCGCGAGGACCCCACGCTGCGTCCCCTCGCCCTGGGGGTGGTGCCGGTGGCCGGCCTCGTCGCGCAGAGCGCCCGCACGCTCCGCCAGGAGGAGTTCACGGCGCTCTCGGCCTTCGCCGAGCTCGACCGGGCCGCCCGGGAACGCATGCTCATCTCCGCGGACCGCTTCGCCGCCCCGACGGCGCCGGTCGACATCCCTCCGGAGCGGCGCCGTGCGCTGCTGCAGCGGTTCGGCATCTTCGGCATCCGGCTGGGCGTGGCCCTCGTGCGAGGTGGCACCACGGACCCCACCGGGCTCGCCCACGCGATGGTGCGCCGCAGCGGGCTCGACGCCCTGCTCGCCCTGCTCGACGCGCAGTTCCAGACCCGAGCCGACCACCTCAAGGCGCGCTCGGCGCTCGTCGCGGTCGAGCAGCTGCTGCGCGAGCGACCTCGCCCCGGCGCCGAGGACGTCAAGGCGTCCCTGGAACGGGTCCGCGCCGGCGCGCACGAGTTGCGCGAGCTCGGGCTGCTGGCCCAGGCCCGCTCCGCCGGGCTGCCCCTGCGGGACAGTGCCGCGGCGGCCGAGGCGGAGGTGCTGGTCGGCGGGCGGGGGGCGGCCCCGCGAGCACGGCTCGGTCTCCCGGCGGACGCCACCGACGAGGAGGTTCGCGCGGAGGCTGCGGAACGGTTGCGTCACTGGCGCGCACGCGCCGAGAGCCCGCTGACCGACCGGGCGGCGGCCGAGGTCTGCCGGGTGGTGGTGCGCAGCTGCGAGGGCGTCCTCGCTGAGGTCGGCGCGGCAGACCCGGGGTCAGCGCTCGCGGAGCCAGCGGCCGACGCTCGGCGCGAGGCTCACGAGGTAGGCCAGGGCGGCTAGGGCCACCCACGCCACGAGCACCACGCGATCGCGGAGCCCGTTCGCGCCCGGGACGGTGAGGTACGCCTCCGCCACCAGGGCCACGAGCAAGTGCACGACCAGCAGCACCGTCAGGCCGACGCGCGCCCCGCCCCGCCGCGCCGTCATCCGGCGCACCAGGAGGCTCTCGACCAGGACGACGAGCACGATCGCCGCCACCGTGGCGACCAGCACCACCTGGGAGGCCGTCTCGACGGTGCCGGCCGCACGCCCCGGGTCGAGCTCGCGCACCTGCTCGGCGATGCCCGCCAGGTGCTCCTCACGGCCGAGGAAGGCGAAGACCACCGCAGTCAGGCCCGTGAGGAAGCTGAGCAGCCACAGCGTCCGGGAACGGAGCAGCGCGGGCGGTGGCGGGACCGTGGCGGGCGCGACCGGCGCGGGCGTGCGGTCCGACATCGCCGGGCGCGGTGGGGGAGAGGCCGAGTCGGGGGTCCGTGCGGACGGGCCGGGAGGCGTGGCCATGGCAGCACGCTAGCTGCGGGACCGCGCCGGATGGCGGGATTCGTGCTCAGTGCGTCAGCGCGTCCCGGAGCACGTCCAGCCCCACGGACCCGACGTCGAGGGCGCGGCGGTGGAACGCCCTGAGGTCGAACTCCTCGCCCCGGGCGGTCGCGGACTCGCGGGCGGCGTCCCGGGTCTCCTCCCACAGGCGCTGGCCGATCTTGTAGCTCGGAGCCTGGCCGGGCCAGCCGAGGTACCGGTCGAGCTCGAACGCGAGGAACTCCTCGGCCATGTTGGCGTTGCCCTTGAGGAACTCCCACGCCCGGGCCGCGTCCCAGGTGCCGCCGCCCCACTCCTGAGGTGCGGGCTTGCCCAGGTGCACGCCGATGTCGAGCACCACACGGGCCGCCCGCAGCCGCTGGCCGTCGAGCATGCCCATCCGGTCGCCCGGGTCGTCGAGGAAGCCCAGGTCCGCCATGAGCCGCTCGGCGTACAGCGCCCAGCCCTCGCCGTGCCCGCTGACCCAGGACGCCAGGCGGCGCCAGAGGTTGAGCAGCTCCGCACGGTAGACGGTCTGCCCGATCTGCAGGTGGTGACCCGGCACGCCCTCGTGGTAGACCGTGGTCCGCTCCCGCCAGGTCGCGAACTCGGTGACGCCGTCGGGCACCGACCACCACATGCGGCCCGGCCGCGAGAAGTCGGCGCTGGGGCCGGTGTAGTAGATGCCGCCGGTGTGGGTCGGGGCGATCAGGCACTCCAGGCGCCGGACCGGCTCGGGGATGTCGAACTGCGTGCCGGCGAGGGCGGCGACCGCCTCGTCCGAGGTGACCTGCATCCACTCCCGCAGCGCCTCGGTGCCGTGCAGCATGCGCGCCGGGTCCTTGTCCAGGCGTGCCATGGCCTCGGTGATGTCCGTGCCGGGACCGTAGAGCCGGTCGGCCACCTCCTGCTGCTCGGCGACGATCCGCGCCAGCTCGGCCCGCCCCCACTCGTAGGTCTCGTCGAGGTCGACGACGGCGCCCAGGAAGTACCGCGACCACAGCGCGTAGCGGTCGCGGCCCACGGCGTCCTCGCGCGGCGCGTCGGGGGCGATCTCCTCGCCGAGCATCCGCGCCAGGTCGGCGTACGCCTGGCGGGCGTCGGCGGCCCCCTTCTCGAGCGCCGCGGCGAGGGCGCGGGTGGGGGTCTCGCCGCTCGGCCGGGCAGAGGCGACGAGCGTGGTGAAGAAGGAGGTGTCGGCGTCGGCCAGGTCGTCGGCCTGCTTCAGGCACGCCTCCACCTGGCGCAGCGCCGCCACGTTGCCCGCGGCACGGGCGGCCCGCAGGGACTCCTGGTAGCCCTCGAGCGCGTCTGGCACGGCCGCCAGGCGGGTGGCGATCGTCTCCCAGTCCTCCGCCGTCGCCGTCGGCATGAGGTCGAAGACCTCACGGACGGCCTGCACCGGGGAGGCGATGACGTTGAGCTCGCGCTGGAGCTCGCCGGCCTCGGCCAGCTCAACCTGCAGGCCCAGGCGCTCGCGCATCGCGGCGTGCGTGACGCCGTCGACGTCGTCCACCGGCGCGAGAACCTCCAGCTCCGCCAGCGTCGCGCGGTCGAGCATGGCCTGCTCCTCGATCCCGGCGGGGGAGAGGTCCGGCATCTCGTGGTCGTGACCCGGCAGCCCGAGGGTGGTCGCGGTCAGCGGGTCCAGCGCGGCCAGCCGGTGGACGTAGGCGTCCGCGATCGCGTCGGTCGGGGTCGCGGGACGGGCGGCGGGTGCGCCGTCGGACGTGGTCTGGGTCACGGGTGGGAGCCTAGCCCCGCCCACGACCTCCGTTCAGCGGTGGAGGGACCAGCGCCAGGAGCCCGCGCCGGGCCCGGGCGGGACCCCGATCACCCGCGCCCGGTCGGTCCAGCGCGTCCGGACCCGCTCCGCGGCGTCGTCCGGCAGGCCACCGAGCTCGTCGACCCGGCCGCGGGCCGCGACGATCCCCGCCACGAGCGCGGCGAGCTCCAGCTCGTCGGGCCGGCCGTGGACCACCCGGACCGCGGGAGCCGCCGGCGCCCCGTGCGCCGCCGTGACGGCACCGCCCAGCGCGACGGCGACGACGTCGTCGTTCCCGCCGCCGGACCACTCCGCGGGCGAGGCGGCGGAGGCCAGGGAGTCGTCGATCGTGGTCACAGCGGGATGTTCCCGTGCTTCTTGGCCGGCAGCGACGCGCGCTTGGTCCGCAGCGCGCGCAGCGCCCGCACCACCTGGACCCGCGTCTCGGCCGGGGCGATGACGCCGTCGACGTAGCCTCGCTCGGCCGCCTCCCACGGGTTCACGAGCGCCTCCTCGTACTCGGCGACGAGCCGGGCCCGCTCGGCCTCGACGTCGCCGCCCTGCTCGGCGACCTTCTTCAGCGCGCCGCGCTGGAGGATGTTCACCGCGCCTCCCGAGCCCATCACCGCGATCTGCGCCGTCGGCCAGGCGAGGTTGACGTCCGCGCCCAGCTTCTTGGAGCCCATGACGATGTAGGCGCCGCCGTAGGCCTTGCGGGTGATGAGCGTGACGAGGGGGACGGTCGCCTCGGCGTACGCGTAGATGAGCTTCGCGCCGCGGCGGATGATGCCGTTCCACTCCTGGTCGGTGCCCGGCAGGAAACCGGGGACGTCCACGAACGTCAGCACGGGAAGGTTGAACGCGTCGCAGGTGCGCACGAACCGGGCTGCCTTCTCCGAGGCGTTGATGTCCAGCGTCCCGGCCATCTGCAGCGGCTGGTTCGCCACGATGCCCACCGGTCGGCCCTCGACGTGCCCGAACGCGGTGATCATGTTCTGCGCGAACCCGGGCTGGACCTCCAGCAGCTCGCCGTCGTCGACGACGTGCTCGATCACGGTGCGCATGTCGTAGGGCTGGTTGTCCGAGTCGGGCACGAGGGTGTCGAGCTCGCGGTCGGCGTCGGAGACCTCGAGCGCGGCGGTCGCCTCGGCGTCGGAGGTGGGCCACGACGGCGGGTCGGAGAGGTTGTTCGACGGCAGGTAGGACAGGAGGGCACGGACGTAGTCGATCGCGTCGTCCTCGTCGGCCGCCTGGTAGTGGGCGACACCGGAGCGCTGGTTATGGGTGGCCGCGCCGCCGAGCTCCTCGAAGCCGACCTCCTCGCCCGTGACCGCCTTGATGACGTCCGGCCCGGTGATGAACATGTTCGAGGTGCCCTCGGCCATGACGATGAAGTCGGTCAGCGCGGGCGAGTAGACCGCGCCGCCGGCGCTGGGGCCCAGGATCAGGGAGATCTGCGGGATGACGCCCGAGGCCGCGACGTTGCGCCGGAAGATCTCCGCGAACTGCGTCAGCGCCGCCACGCCCTCCTGGATGCGCGCGCCCCCGCCGTCGGAGATCCCGATGAGCGGCACACCGGTGCGCAGCGCCAGGTCCATGACCTTGGTGATCTTCTGCCCGTGCATCTCCCCGAGCGACCCGCCGAAGACGGTGAAGTCCTGGGAGTACACGCACACCTGGCGGCCGTCCACGGTGCCGAAGCCGGTGACGACGCCGTCGCCCGGGATCCGCTTCTTCTCCAGCCCGAAGTTGGTGGAGTGGTGGGTGGCGAAGGCGTCGAGCTCGGTGAACGAGCCGGGGTCGAGCAGCGCCTCGAGACGCTCGCGGGCGGACTTCTTGCCGCGCTTGCCCTGCTTCTCGACGGCGACGGCCGCCGGGGCGGTGATCCCGCGCTCGGTCCGGGCGGCGAGATCCGCCAGCTTCTCGGCCGTCGTCGACGTCGGCGCAGGAGGGGACGTTGCCGTGGAGGGCTGGTCGGCTGCCGCCCCGCGGGCGGTGGTCGCTTCGGTCACTCTCGACAGCGTAGTTGTCACTTTCCCACGGCCCGTGCACGGAGAGCGGTGATTCCCGGCATGTCCAGTTGTGCAGGTCCCACAAGAGCGGAGCGCAGGTGAGGAGGCGCCCGAGCACCAGGGACGTGGCCCTGAGGCGCTTCGGTGCGTCACATGCCTCGCGAATGCGCCGGCGTGTCACCGATAAGTGCTGCTGCGCAGATGAAGTCGTCCCGGACCGACTTCATCTGCTGAGGACCACTTCGGCAGTCGGTGGTTTGTCGCGCCAAGGGCACCGGGTGGGTGGTTGTCGCGCCAAGGGCACCGGGTGGGTGGTTGTCGCACCGGCGGCACGGGGTGGTTGGCTTGTGCCGTGACCCACGACTCCCCGTTCGCCCGCGTGGTCCGCGTGCCGCGCACCGGTTCCACCAACGACGACCTGCGCGCCGCCGCCGCTGCCGACCCCGACTCCTGGCCGCACCTGTCGGTGCTCGTCGCGGACCACCAGGACGCCGGCAAGGGGCGCGCCGGCCGCACCTGGGTGACCCCGCCGGGCAGCGCGCTGACCGCCTCGGTCCTCCTGCGCACGGAGGTGCCCCGGGAGCGCCTCGGCTGGGTGCCGCTGCTGGCCGGTCTGGCGGTGCAGCGTGCGTGCGAGCGCCTGCTCGCGGGAGTGGCCGCGGCCGGCGGGGCCGCGGGCAGCGCCGGGGCGGCCGCCGTCGGGGACACGAGCGGCCCCCGGACGGGCGTGAAGTGGCCCAACGACGTCCTGGCCCTGGGCGTCGGCACGGCAGACGTCGAACGCTGGGGCCGGGACCGCAAGCTCGCCGGGATCCTCGCGGAGGTGCTGCCCGGCGGCCGCGGGAGCATCGTCGTGCTCGGGATCGGCCTCAACGTGGCCCAGGCGGAGCTGCCGGTGCCGTGGGCGACGTCGCTGCGGCTGCTCGGCGCCGACGTCGATCCCGCCGGGGCGCTCGACGCGGTCGGGGCGGAGCTGGTCCCGTTGCTGGACGGGTGGCTGGCGGCCGGCGGGGACGCCGACGTCTCGGGGGTGCGTGACCGGGTGCGGCAGGTCTGCGTGACCCTCGGGCGCCGGGTGCGCGCCGAGCAGCCCGGCGGCGGGGGCCCGGAGGGGCGGGCGGTCGACCTCGACGCCGACGGCCGGCTGCTCGTCGACACCGGTGCCGGGGTCGAGGCGGTGGCCGCGGGGGACGTCTGGCACGTCCGGACCGAGCCGGCGGCGGACTAGGCTCGAAGGGTGAGCGAGGACACGCGGGGTGTCGCCCCCGGCGCCGAGGGGGTCGACCAGCTCCCGGACGGCGAGCTGGGCGTCCCCGACGTGCCGCGCCGGGACGACATCGGGGAGGCGTCCGGCGGCGAGACGTACTCGTCGACCGTGCGGGCCTCGGTGGAGCAGATCCTGGGCGGGTCGGAGCGCTACACCATCGTCGAGCTCGCACAGCTGGCCGGGGTGGGCGTCGACTTCGCCCGCACGTTCTGGAAGGCGATGGGCTTCCCGAACGTCACCGACGACGCCGTGCTGTTCGGCGACAGCGACGTCAACGCGCTGCGCGTCATGGGGCAGCTCATCACCGACGGCCGCATCGACACCAGCACGGCGATCTCCCTGCTGCGCGCGCAGTCCCACACCACCGACCGCCTCGTCCTGTGGCAGACCGAGGCGCTCGCCGAGGGCGCCACCCGCAGCATGAGCCTCGACGACGTCTCGGCCCGGCTCGTGGTGCTCGACCGGCTGCCCGGCATCGTCGACGTGCTGCAGTCCCAGCTCAACTACTCCTGGCGCCGCCAGCTCGCGGCGCTCATGGTGCGCACCGAGGCGGAGGTGGCGGACAGCCGCCGCCCGGACCTGGACCCGTTCCGCATGCCGCTGCAGCGCGCGGTGGGGTTCATCGACATGGTCGCGTACACCCGCCGCTCCACCGAGCTCGGGTCCCGGGCGCTCGCGGACCTCGTGCAGACCTTCGAGTACACCTCCCGCGACGTCATCACCACGCACGGCGCCCGCGTGGTCAAGACCATCGGCGACGCGATCCTCTACGTCGCCGACGACCTGCCCACCGGGGCCGAGGTCACCGTCGACCTGCTCAACGCCCTGCAGGCCAGGGAGAACATGCTGCCGGTGCGCGCCTCGGTGGTGTGGGGCGGGGTCATCTCCCGCAACGGCGACGTCTTCGGCCCCACCGTCAACCTCGCCTCCCGCCTGGTGGACGTCGCCCCGGCGGGCACGATCCTCATGGACCGCTCGACGGCGGACACCTTCGCCACGCTCCCGGCGGCGGCGCGGTACACCATGGTCCCGCGGGCGGTCGCCGAGCTCCAGGGGCTCGGCGAGGTCACCCCCATCGAGCTTCGCCGCCGCCCGGGCTGACGGCTGCCGAGCCGTCCCCAGGACCGAGGTCCCGCAACATCCGCACCGGAGTGGTGCCGTGGAGACCCTCCGACATGCGTCGTCGTCCCAGGGGTGAGGGTTACTTGACCTGTTCTTGGGATTTGGGCCTACGATGACGCCGTGACCAACGTGCTGCTCGTCGAGGACGACCCCGCCATCGCCGAACCCCTGGCTCGCGCCCTCGGGCGCGAGGGCTACGAGGTCCGGCCCCACGGGACCGGACAGGCCGCCATCGACGACCTCGCCAACGGCGTGGACCTCGTCGTGCTGGACCTCGGTCTGCCGGACATGGACGGGCTCGACGTGGCCCGGCACATCCGCAACAAGGGCCTGACGCTGCCCATCCTCGTGCTGACCGCGCGTGCCGACGAGGTGGACCTGGTCGTCGGGCTGGACGCCGGCGCGGACGACTACGTCACCAAGCCGTTCCGGCTCGCCGAGCTGCTCGCCCGCGTGCGGGCGCTGCTCCGCCGCGCCGGCGGGGACGTCACCGAGGAGGACGAGCTGGTCGCGCAGGACGTGCGCGTGGACGTCGCCGCGCACCGCGCGTTCCGTGGCAGCCGGGAGATGCACCTGACGGCCAAGGAGTTCGAGCTGCTGCGCGTCCTCGTGCGCGACGCCGGTTCCGTCGTCGGGCGCGAGACGCTCATGCGCGAGGTCTGGGGGACGGACCCGACCGGCTCCACGAAGACCCTCGACATGCACGTGTCCTGGCTGCGCCGCAAGCTCGGTGACGACGCGAACGACCCGCGGTACATCACCACGGTGCGGGGCATGGGCTTCCGCTTCGAGACCACCGGGAACTAGTCGCCGTGCGCCGTCGCGCCATCCAGATGATCGTGGTCGCGGTGACGGTCGCCGTGCTCATCCTGGGTGTGCCGATGGCGGTCTTCGGCGGCATCTTCGTGTGGGAGGCCGAGCGGGCCACCCTCGACCTGCGCGTCTCCTCGCTCGGGCGCTCCGTCGAGCGGCGCATCAACGTCGGCGAGGAGCTCGACGACGCGATGCTCGAGCCGTGGGTCGGCGGCAACGTCCAGCACGAGGCCGCCATCCTGGTGCGCGGGCCCGAGGGGGGAGAGTTCCGCGCCGGCCCAGCGCTGGAGGGGAAGGTGCTCCGCTCCCTGCAGATCACCCCCTCGGGGGCGACGATCCGCATGGACATCGACGCCTCGGACGTGCAGTGGCAGGTGGCGAGGGTCGTCGCGCTGATCGTCGCGGGCGCCGTCGCGGCGCTGGCGGTGGGGGTGGTCGTCGCCCGGCGCCAGGCGCGCAAGCTCTCCGCGCCGCTCATCTACCTCGCAGCCTCCGCCGAGCAGATCGGCTCAGGGCAGGTGCGCCCGCGCATGAAGCCCTCCGGGATCGAGGAGATCGACCTCGTGGCGGCGGAGCTCGCCCGCACGTCGGACCGTATGGCGGGCCGCCTCGCCGCCGAGCGCCAGTTCGCCGCCGACGCGTCCCACCAGCTGCGCACCCCACTGACGGCGCTGTCGATGCGGCTGGAGGAGATCCTCACCGTGTCGGACCAGGAGGAGGTGCGCGAGGAGGCCCGGGTGTCCCTCGAGCAGCTCGAGCGGCTGACCGGTGTGGTGGAGGACCTGCTGAAGAGCTCCCGGTCCTCCTCGGGCGGGACCACGGAGGCGGTGCACCTCGACGAGGTGTTCGCCCAGCAGGAGGAGGAGTGGGCCGCCAGCTTCGAGCGGGCGGGCCGCAAGCTCGTCCTCGACGACGCCGCCGGGGTGGCCGTCCTCGCCTCGCCCGGCTCGCTCGCCCAGGTGCTGGCCACGCTGATCGAGAACTCGCTCAAGTACGGCGACGGGACGACGACGGTGCGCACGCGCGCCTCCGGCAAGGGCACCGGGGTGTTCATCGACGTCGCCGACGAGGGCCAGGGCGTGAGCGACGAGCTGGCCCCGGACATCTTCACCAAGCACGTCTCCGGCGGCTCGGGCACGGGACTCGGCCTCGCGCTCGCCAAGAGCCTGGTCGCCGCCGACGGCGGCCGGCTCGAGCTCAGCCAGCGGCGCCCGCCGGTGTTCACGGTCTTCCTCAACGCCCTGCCGAGGACCCTCGACCCCGACGTCGTCCTGCCGCAGGGGGCGCTGGTGACCGTGGGGCGGCGCCGCCGGCGGCGGTGAGCCGCACGGTCGGTGAGACGCCTTCCTGACTGATCGGGCTACGGGACTCGGCGCACACCCAGAGTGTCGCTCCTGTCGCCGTTCCAGTCGCCGACGTAGATCTCGTCGTCGGCGCGGCCGTAGACGAGGACGAGATCGGCCTTGCCGCCGGCAATGGTGTCTTTGACGTGGTACTCGGAACCGCGGCGGACGGCGAGGGTGTCCTTGCGATCTCCGTTCCAGTCGCCGGCGAGGACGGTGTCCTCCGGGCGGCCGTAAACGACTACCTGGTCGGCCTTGCCGCCGGTGATGGTGTTCTTGATGTGGTACTCGGAGCCGCGGCGGACGGCGAGGGTGTCCTTGCGATCTCCGTTCCAGTCGCCGGCGAGGACCTGGTCGCCCGAGCGGCCGTAGACGACGACCTGGTCGGCGGGCCCGGAGGTCATGGAGTTGCGCACGTGGTACTGGGCGCCGCGGCGCACCGTGAAGGTGTCTTTCCCGTCGCCGTTCCAGTCGCCGACGAGGACGGTGTCGCCGGGGCGGCCGTAGGCCACTACCTGGTCCGCCGCGCCGCCACCGAGGGCGTTCTTGATGTAGAAGAGGTTTCCCCGGCGCAGAGCGATGGTGTCCTTGTTGTCGCCGTTCCAGTCGCCGACGAAGACCTGGTCGGTCACCCTGCCGTACTGGAAGACGTGGTTGGCCCTGGTGGTCCACGCGTCGTTGAGGAAGAACCCGTAGCGCTGCTCGGTCGGAGCCGGCTTCGGGGCGGCGGGGTCTGTCGGCCCCGCCGGGTCGGTGGGTTCGTCCGGGTCGGGGGGGTCGGTCGGCTCCGTCGGGGGCGGCTCCTGGGGGGCCGGACTGCCGTCACCGGTCAGGAGGGCGGAGTGGACCTCGTACTCCACGTCCGCGGCGAGGATCATGAGGTCCCCGGTCCACCTGTCCTTGGTGCTGGTGGCGTCGTTGAAGCTGCCCGAGAAGACCTTCTCGGCCGAACCGAAGTCGATGCTGCCGGTCGAGCTCTCGCGCACGAGGATGTCGTCGTAGTTGATCGCCGACGTGTACACCACGTGCAGCGTCCTCTCGGCCTCGTTCAGCTGCACGATGCCCCGGGTCCCGCTGCCGGAGACCTCGTAGAACGGGTCCCAGCGTCCGGACGGGCGGCGGACGAGAAGTCCGAGATCGGGATGTGACGAGTCGTTGAAGGAGGTCTTGACCACCGCGTACAGCGTGCCGTCGGACGCCGTGGCGACGTTGATGTGGTCGTCCGCGAAGCCGGAACCGTTGCTGGCCGCGTAGGCCGCGCCCGGCAACTCGACGGCCCCCCACGAGCCGGGTGCCGAGCTGTTCGGGTGGAAACGGAAGCCGAAGCGGTCCCTCCGCTGGTCCGACCACATGACTCCGACACCGCCGGACATCGCGGCGACCACGGCGATGTCGTCCTTGTCGATGCCCGTCTCCAGGGTGACCGGACCCGAGAACGAGCTGTACGGGAAGCTGCTGTACTGAACCTCGACCGAGTTCTCGGTGTCGTAGGCCAGCCACATCCGGCCCGTGGCGTCGATGTCGATCGTGGCGGTCTCGCCGCCGCTGCCCAGGTCCACCGAGGTTGCTCCCGACCGCGAGCCCCAGGGCCGGTAGCTGCGCGGCCCGGAGTCATACTGGAGCGAGACGAGCTCGGTGGACCCGTCGTAGAGCAGCACGTGCACGACGTTGCCGACCGCCTTCACGTCGGCCCGCACCGTGGTGTCGTCGGTCAGGCGATAGACGTTGGTCCAGCTGCCGCCGTCGTGGCGCCAGACCCAGGTGCCGGAGGACGAGGCCAGCACGGCCCACCAGGTGCCGGCGTACTTCCAGGTCTTGGACTGCGGCTTCTCGCCGGTCGTGACGGTGGAGGAGATGGTCGCGTCGCCCTCGATGATCGCCGTGGCGGCGAGCTGCTCCGGCGCGGCAGCGCGCGCCCCTGGGGCGCCAGCGCTCGCGCCGTCGTCGCCGTGCCAGGCCAGGTTCACCAGGCCCGGCTCGTCCGACGGCGCCAGCACCTCGATGGCGTAGACGTCTCCGGCGTCGGCCTCGAAGGTGACGAGGGAAGTGGCGAGGTCGCCGTCGTCGTCGTTCGAGACCAGCGGGGTCTGACTCTCCACGTCGGCGTGGACCGTCAGGACGGTGTCCATCTCGCTGCCGTGCGTGTAGAAGCGGTAGGTGCCGGTCGCCGGGGCTATCCAGGCCCACCACAACGACGGGTCGTCACCGGAGTCGGCCGGTGAGGACAGCACCGTGACCGTGCCCTCGGCACCGGTGATCTCCGGGCCGGGCACAGCACCGCTCCCGGCGGTCGCTGCCGAGGCGCCCGCCGCCGGCAACATCGCCAGCACGACCGCCCCGGCCAGCAGCGCGGCTGCCCACCTCGCTGGCGGGACCTCTGCGGCTCTCGACATGGCTTGCTCCCTGACGCTCCGGCTGGCTCGTACGCCGGAAGGCTGCGAGCTCGCGCGAGAAGATGAAGGGTCCTGATCCGTGGTGCTGCCGAGTATCACAACCGGGTCACGGCGTCGGACTTTTTCGGAGGGTGATTTCCGGGCGACGAAGGAGGTCACCCTTGTGGGAGGACAGAAGGGGACCCGCACCCCATGGGTGCGGGTCCCGGCCCTGCTGCGAAGCGCCGCTCCTTACGGAACTCGACGGACGCCGAGGGTGTCGGTTCCGTTGCCGTCCCAGTCGCCGACGTAGACCTCGTCGTCGACTCGGCCGAAGCTCTGGACGAGATCGGCTGCGCCACCCGAGATGGAGTTCTTGACGTGGTAAACGTTCCCGCGTCGCACGGCGAAGGTGTCCCCGTTCTTGCCGTCCCAGTCACCGGCCAGGACCGTGTCGGTGGCCCTGCCGTACGCGATAACCCGGTCAGCGACGCCGCCAGAGACCGAGTTCTTGACGTAGTAGGTGTTCCCGCGACGGACGGCGAGCGTGTCCTTGCTGTCGCCGTCCCAGTCGCCGACCACGACGTCATCGCCGGCCTTGCCGTAGTGCACCACCTGGTCGGCAGGCCCACCGGAGATGGTGTTCTTGATGTGATAGGCGTTGCCGCGCCGAACCGCGAAGGTGTCGACGCCATCTCCGTCCCAGTCTCCGACCAGCACCACGTCGCCGGTCTTGCCGTAGGCGATGACCTTCTCGGCCTGTCCGCCACGCTGTGCGTTGCTCACGTAGAACATGTTGCCCCGGCGCACGGTAATCGTGTCTCCGCCCTTTCCGTCCCAGTCACCCATCAGAACCTCGTCGGTGAACTTGCCGTAGACGAACACGTGGTTCGCCTTGGACGACCAGGAGTCGTTGAGGAAGAACCCGTACCGCTGCTCGGTCGGCGTTCCCGGACCGGGGGCGGACGGTCCCGTCGAGGTCGAGAAGGTGTGCGTCCAGGTGGTCTTCGCGCCGGCGGCGAAGGTGTAGCCGTCCAGCGCCCGGGCGGTGACCGTGACGGTGCCGCTGCCCTCATGGGTGCCTGCAGCCTTCACAGCTCCGCTGACGAGGTACTCCACGCCGGTCCTCGTGGGGATGGTGTACGTGTCGGACCCGGTGCCGGCGCGGTCGTCGAAGGTCACATCCGCCGGCGCCACCTCCACGTCCTCCTCGACAGGCTCGAAGGCCGGGTCAGCGTTCATGAGCTCGGTGATCTCGGCGGGCGTGAGCGCCCGGTCGTAGATGTGCACCGAGTCGACCGCGCCATTGAACGGTGTTGAGCCGCTGGAGTCAGACTGGGCGCCGATGGTCAGGGGAAGGTCGTTGGTCGCGACCTCTGCAGGGCCCGTGATCGACGGTCTCGCGTTTCCGTTGACGTACAGCGTCATGCTGGTTCCGTCATAGACACCGACCAGGTGGTTCCATTGCCCTGGCGTGACAGCGGTCACAGCGCCGGGCGTCGCGGACGAGTCGACCCGGAACGTGTTCTGGTTGGTCTGCTGGTTGAGCCGGAAGAACGCGACATCGTTGTTCGACAACGACAGCTCATAGCCACCAGTGACGCCTTGCACCGCCTTCTTGACGATCGACTCCGTGGCAAACGCATCGGGATTCACCCAAGCAGCCACAGACATCGGACCGGTGAGGTCAAGCTCGGGGGAGTCGGGGATCGTGACGCGGCCGCCGGTGAAGTCCAGTGCGCCGCTGCCACGGTGACCAGGGATCCGGGCGACCGACCCCTGGATGGTGCCGTCGTTGTCGCCGACCGAGTCGACGACGGCGGACCCGGAGCCTTCGTCCATCCGCCAGCCTCCGACGAGGCCCTCGTCGGTCGCTGCAGCGGCCCCTGAAACTGGTAGCACCACGATGGTGGCGCCGAGTGCCATGGCCGCCAGCGCTGGCAGCGCTCTTCGCGACCGGTGAGTCAACAACGTCTCTGACATGGTTCTCTCCGCCAAGTTGGTCTCTGCCACGGGCCGCCGCCGGTTGGCCACGGAGTGTGACTTGGCTCACCTTTGAGCCGTGCGGGGAGTCTTGCAGAGGGCCTGCGATTGCGAAGTCGATTGACGGAAACGAAATCAGGATGTTTGCGTCGTCCTGCGAAGCCGCAGGTCAGTGCCTCGAGGTGAAGACCAGATACCGGTAGCACAGGTACCGGAAGGCTGTTCCGAGCACCAGGCCGACGCCGTTGGCCGCGATGTTGTCCGCCAGCGGGGACGTGAGACCGAGGGCGTAGTGGCTCACCGCGAGGCTCCCCACCGCGATCGCCATGCCGCCGAGGTTGACCAGCGCGAACATCGTGAGCTCGCGCACCTGGGACTCACGCCGGCTGCCGGCGAAGGTCCAGTACCGGTTGCCCAGCCAGGCCACGAGCACCGAGACCGTCACCGAGATCACCTTGGCCGTGAGTGGTTTCTCGCCCAGCACCTCGCCGGGGCCGAAGCGCAGGAGGTTGAACAGGCCGACGTCGACGATGAACGCCGTGCCGCCGACGGCGCAGAAGCGCACGATCTCGAGCAGCCAGGCGCCGAGGGTCTGGCCGCGCAGGAAGCGCAGCACGAGGCCCGGCGCGGGCGCGGGTGCGGCAGGACCGGTCGGGACGCCAGGGGCGGCTGCCTCCGTGGCGTTCTCGATGCTGGACCGCGTCACCGGTCCAGCGTATCCGCGGTTAGGCTCGACGATCGTGGAAGCACCGGTCGTGGCAGTCGTGGGTGGGGGCCAGCTGGCCCGGATGATGCAGCAGCAGGCGATCGCGCTGGGCGTGCACCTTCGGGTTCTCGTCGAGTCGCCCACCGTCGCCACCGCCCAGGTGGTGCCGGATGCCCCGGTCGGGGCGGCCTCTGACGCCGCGGCGATCCGCTCGCTCGTCGACGGCGCCCACGTGCTCACCTTCGAGCACGAGCACGTCCCGAACGAGCTGCTCCGGGAGCTCGAGGCCGACGGCGTGCCCGTCCGCCCCGGGCCCGACGCCCTGGTCCACGCCCAGGACAAGATCGTCATGCGCACCCGCCTGACCGACGTCGGCGCGCCGTGCCCGGCGTGGGCGCCGGTCCGGACCGAGGCCGAGCTGGCCGCGTTCGGCGACGCCACCGGCTGGCCCGTCGTCGTCAAGACGGCCCGCGGCGGCTACGACGGCAAGGGCGTGCGGGTGGTCCGCTCCGCGGCCGAGGCCGCCGACTGGCTCGAGGCCCTCGACCCCGGCGACGCCCTGCTCGCCGAGGAGAAGGTGCCCTTCACCCGCGAGCTCGCCGTGCTCGTCGCCCGGCGCCCCACCGGCGGGCCCGACGGCGCCGGCGAGGTGCGGTCCTGGCCCGTCGTCGAGACGGTCCAGCAGGACGGCGTCTGCTTCGAGGTCCTCGCCCCGGCTCCGGACCTGGACCCGGCGACGGCGGCCCGGGCGCGAGAGATCGGCGAGCGCATCGCCACCGGGCTCGGCGTCACGGGCGTCCTCGCCGTCGAGATGTTCGAGGTTCACCACGACGACGGCACCTCCCGCCTCGTGGTCAACGAGCTCGCGATGCGCCCGCACAACTCTGGCCACTGGACCATCGACGGCGCCGTGACCAGCCAGTTCGAGCAGCATCTGCGCGCCGTCCTCGACTGGCCGCTCGGCGGCGCGGACGCCAGTGCCGACCACTCCGTGATGGTGAATCTCCTCGGGTCGGCGCTGGAGGACCCGCGCGCCGCATACCCCGAGCTCATGGCCCGCTACCCCCAGGCCAAGGTGCATCTGTACGGCAAGGAGGTGCGGCCCGGACGCAAGCTCGGGCACGTCACCGTCACCGGGCCCGACCTCGCCGAGGCGCGGCGCGTGGCCCACGCCGCCGTCGCCCTGCTGCGCGGGGACGACGTCGAGGTCGAGGCGATCACCGAGGACGACGCCGACCACGTCGACCGGTAGACGCGGACAGCCGCCGTGCGCTGCCGATCTCACGTCGGCGCGTGAGGTCTCGTGGGTGATCGGTCAGTCGACCGGGGGGACGTCGAACAGGGCCGCCTCGGCGTAGCGGCGGCCGACGGCGAGGTCGTACTGAACCATCTGGTAGTCCTCGAGGAGCTCGAGCGCCCGCGGCGGGAGGTCCGCCGCCGCAATCTGCTGCCCGTCCGGGCCGAGCGTCAGAGTCCGTTCCACGGCCGAGACCTCATTCTCCAGCTCGGCGAGAAGGGCGTTGAACGGGGTGATGGGCGCATCGGCCGCCGCAAGCATCTGATTGACGAGAAAGTTCGGACCGAGGGTGGGTGCGGTGTCGAGCTTCCGGGTGGGGAAGTTCGCCCACACTACGTAGGGCGTCTCGAACAAGGTCTGCTCCGGGACGGCGGCTTTGACGGACTCCGGCCAGAGCGAGGCCAGGTGGTCACCGTACAAAAGCACGATGGTACGTTCGTCCATCTGCTCGAGGTCGGAGACGAGCTGCTCGATCGCTTGGTCGCTGTGGCGGAGCCCCCGCAGGTACTGCCCGATCTCGGCTCTCTCTGCGTCGCTCATCTCTCCCTCCACCGCGACGGGATCCGAGTACAGGCCGGAGTAAGGACGGTGGTTCTGCATCGTGACCACGTTGACGAGCATCGGCTCACCGGCCGCCCTGAGCTCGGCGACGACCTCGTCGTAGGTCGCGGCGTCCGAGACCTGACCCCGGTCCGAGATCCGGCCGGTGTGCTTCATGTCGTCCCGGAACTTGCTGCGGTCGAATCCGAGCGCCGGATATACCGCGTCTCGCCGGTAGAAGGTGCTCACGAACGGATGGACCGAAAGCGTCTGCCTACCATCGCCGAGACTCCTCACGAAAGAGGGGAAGGTGGCGTGGTGCGGGAGCAGCGTCTGGAACGGCGTGTGCAGCTGAGGGCGGAAGTTGGTCTGCGCCATCCCGGTGAGCACCTCGAACTCGACGTTGGCGGTCCCGCCGCCGTAACCCGAAGCGACCGTGGAGCCGGACGTGTTGTTCTCCATGAGGGAGCGGGTGAACGGAATGGGGTCCTCTGACATGCGGATGGGCAGGCGCGACGGATCAGCGAACGTTTCATTCAGGACGATGACGACGTTCGTGTCCCTCAGAGCGTCGGGATTCCGCCCTGCGTTGATAGCCGACGCCAGCTCCCCGTACCTGTCGGCAATCTCGTCCATCGTCTTCTCGTCGTAGCCGGCGGGCCGCTGCATCGGGGAGGCGGGGAGGTTGTACAGGGTGCCTGCAAGAAATCCGTTCGTCGCATAGTTCCTCGGCTGGTCCCAGTGGAGCCACACAGGATCCGTCCGTTCGTAAACCTCACGCAGCGCGTTGCCGGGCTCGTTGAAGCCTGCGGCGACAACGAGTGCACCGACCGCGAGAACTGCTGTTGTCGCCCGAGCCACGTACGAGGGTAGTCGGCCCGGGAGCCGTCTTCGCGTCACGCTTCGAAGTCGGCGGAGGAGGCTCACTGCAACGCCGCCGACCAGAAGAGCACCGACCACGATCGCGACCTCCTGGTCTACCCCCGCGCTGTCCAGGAGCAGTCCCAGGTCGCGCAGGTACGAGACGTCGGTGGGGTAGACCGGCTCGTCGCGCAGCCGCATCTTCGAGACGTCGGCGAAAGCGATGACCACACCGGCCGCCAGGCTCAGCGCTCCGGTGACGAGGAACCGGCCGGTGACCCCCTGCACCAGTGCGACCACGGCCCACACCACGAGGCAGTTCAGTGCCAGACGACCAATGGGCAATGCGTTTACGTGCCCGAACGGGTCGCCCGATGCGCCGGTGGCTGCGTGGGAGAGCTCAAGTCCGATCGTGAGCACCACTGCGGTCGCGAGGGTCAGTGCTGCAGCCGGAACGGCTCGTTCCAGCGAGTCGCGCACTCGGTGGATCCAACCGGTCACGCCGCGCCGGCGTCGAGGTCGACGATGCCGTACGGGCGGGGTGGTGTCCGCGGCGACGGAGGTGGTCTGGCGAGTTGCTGCGATGGTGCGCATGGGTGCCGTTCGTCTGCCGATGGGGCCGGCCGCGCCCCGGAGTCACGGGTGAACGCGGGCTGAACGGCAGATTACGACAGGCTGACAGTGGCTGCTGGTGGCATCTCAGCGGGTGCGCCGTCGGTGAACGGCTCGGCGCGTCCGGCGACGGTGCTGCCAGACTGACGCGCGGAGCCGGCGCGGGCCGGCGCGGGACGAGGAGGAACGATGGGCGCAGCGGTCGGGATCGTCATGGGCTCGGACTCCGACTGGCCGGTGATGAAGGACGCCGCGGACGTCCTCGCCGAGTTCGACGTCGAGACCGAGGTCGACGTCGTCTCCGCGCACCGCATGCCGGCCGAGATGATCGACTACGGGCGCGAGGCCGCCGGCCGCGGGCTCCGCGTCATCATCGCCGGAGCCGGGGGAGCGGCCCACCTGCCCGGGATGCTGGCGGCGGTCACCCCGCTGCCCGTGATCGGCGTGCCGGTGCCGCTGCAGTACCTCGACGGCATGGACTCCCTCCTCTCGATCGTCCAGATGCCCGCCGGCGTCCCGGTCGCGACCGTCTCCATCGGCGGGGCGCGCAACGCTGGCCTCCTGGCCGCCCGCATCCTCGCCTCCGGCGCGGACGACGACGCCGCCCGGCTGCGCGAGCAGATGGTGAGCTTCCAGGAGGGGCTGCGTCAAGTCGCGCAGGAGAAGGGGGCGCGCCTGCGCGCCCAGCGCTCGGGCCGGGTGGGCTTCGGGTCGTGACGCCGGGTGCGCTGAGGCAGCCCATAGGGTTACCGGCATGAGCACCCTCGTCATCGGCGGCGCCGGCTACATCGGCGCGCATGTGGTTCGTCTCCTGCTCCAGCGTGGCGAGGACGTCGTCGTCGTCGACGACCTGTCGACCGGGGCGGCGGAGCGGGTCGGCGAGGCGACGCTCGTCGAGCTCGACGTCGCCGGGCCCGACGCCCAGGAGAGCCTCGAGCTCGTCATGCGCGAGCGGGGCGTGACCTCCGTGATCCACTTCGCTGCGAAGAAGCAGGTGGGGGAGTCGGTGGCGCGTCCGACCTGGTACTACCGGCAGAACATCGGCGGCCTCGCCAACGTCCTCGGCGCCATGGAGGGGACCGGGGTGGCGAACATGATCTTCTCCTCCTCCGCCGCCGTGTACGGGATGCCGCCGGTGGAGGTCGTCACCGAGGGCACCGACTGCCGCCCCATCAACCCCTACGGCGAGACCAAGCTGGTCGGCGAGTGGATGCTGGCCGACTGCGAGCGCGCCTGGGGCCTGCGGTGGGCCGGGCTGCGGTACTTCAACGTCGCCGGTGCCGGCTGGCCGGAGCTGGGTGACCCCGCCGTCCTCAACCTCGTCCCCATGGTCCTCGACCGCCTGGCGAGGGGGGAGCGGCCGAAGATCTTCGGCGACGACTACCCCACGCCCGACGGCACGTGCATCCGGGACTACATCCACGTCCTCGACCTCGCCCACGCGCACCTGGCGGCGATGGACCACCTGCGCTCCGACGCCGAGCTGACCGAGCACGTCTTCAACGTCGGCACCGGGACCGGGGCGTCCGTGCGCCAGGTGATCGACGCCATCGGCGAGGTGTCCGGCCTCGACGTGACCGCCGAGGTCGAGCCCCGCCGCGCCGGGGACCCGCCCCAGCTCATCGCGGCGCCGGACCTCGTCCGCGACGTTCTGTCCTGGAAGGCCGAGCACGGCCTGGGCGACATCATCCGCAGCGCCTGGGAGGCCTGGCAGGCGGGTCCCCGCCGCATCGGCTGACAGGTCCACGATCCGGGACGGCCCCGAGCGGGCCGACGCCGTCGGAGGGCGGGCGTCAGCATGGTGACCTCGGCACACCCGCCGACCCGCACCCGGTGCGGAGAACGTCGAGGAGGACCCATGACCAGCGTCACCGACGAGCTGCTTCGCAACGCCGAGGCCTACGCCGCCACCTTCGAGAAGGGCCAGCTGCCCATGCCGCCCGCGCGCCAGGTGGCCGTGGTGGCCTGCATGGACGCGCGGCTCAACCCCTACGGTCTCCTCGGCCTGAAGGAGGGCGACGCCCACGTCATCCGCAACGCGGGAGGCGTGATCACCGAGGACGAGATCCGCTCGCTCACGATCAGCCAGCGGCTGCTCGGCACGCGCGAGATCGTCCTCATCCACCACACCGACTGCGGGATGCTCACCTTCACCGACGACGAGTTCAAGCAGCAGATCGAGGCGGACACCGGCCTGCGCCCCGCCTGGGCGGCGGAGTCCTTCCGGGATCCCGCGCAGGACGTACGGCAGTCGATCGGGCGGATCGCCGCCAGCCCGTTCATCCCGCACAAGGACCACGTTCGTGGGTTCGTGTACTCGGTGGCCGACGGCACACTCACCGAGGTGAGGTGAGCCCGGGTCATCACTGACCCGGGTCGTCAATGACCCGGGTCACCCCCCGACCGGGTCACCCCAGGACCCGGGGCGCCCCTTGCCCGACCCGCCAACAGGCCCGGGCAGCCCCCGGTCTTCGGGCACCCGCCGCTCGCCGACCGCGCGGGCGAACACGTACACCCCCCGTGCAGCCCCCCTCACCCTCAGGGTGGGGCGTCCGATTTCACCCTCCCCTCGTCTTACCCACCCGGTTACGGGCGTCCGGTTCTCGGTGTGTGATGGATCACAAGTCGCCGGTCCGGGGGCCCTCGGTCACCCGCTCTCCCGGCGCACAGAACCTTCGTACTGACCGGCGCGTGAGCTGGTCCCGCATGAGGAGGACGCGCGTGATCGATGACCGGACGTGGGCGGGCTCGGCCGCCTGCGCGCAGACCTCGCCGGACACCCTCTTCGTGCGCGGCGCCGCACAGCGCACGGCGCGGGAGCTCTGCTTCTCGTGCCCGGTCCGCATGGCCTGCCTCGTGGAGGCGCTGTCCAGCGCCACCGAGTTCGGCGTGTGGGGCGGGATGACCGAGCGCGAACGGCGTGCCCTCCTCAAGCGGTACCCCGACGTGACGGACTGGGCGAGCTGGCTCGCCGAGCACGGCCACGAGGTGGAGACGCCCTCGATGGCGGCCTCCCGCCGGCGGGTCGCCGCCCTCGGTGCGGCGGCGCGCGCGAGCTGAGCCCGGCTCGTCACCCCGGGCGCCGGGGGCGACGGGGATCGCCCCCGCGTCGTGACCAGATCGTGACATTGGGGGTGCGAGGCACGGAGCGGCGACCTAGCGTGGAAGGCCATGGCCGCCACCCACGTCACGACAGCCACGCCGTCGGCTCCTCCTCCACGGCCCCTCGAGGGACCGGAGAACCGGGGGCCGTCGTCCGCCCGGCCGCGGCTCTACGCCATCGACGGTCTGCGGTTCCTGGCCGCTCTCGCCGTCGTCCTGTACCACTTCGCCGCGCGGTGGTCGCAGGTGTGGGGGGACGAGCCGGGGCACGTCTTCCCGGAGATCGGCCCCGTGCTGATCTACGGCGTGCTCGCGCCGGAGCTGTTCTTCGTCATCTCCGGCTTCGCGATCCTCATGACCGCGTGGGGGCGGGACGTCCCGCACGTCGTCGCCTCCCGCCTGGCGCGGCTGTACCCCTCGTACTGGATCGCGGTGATCGCCACGTCGGTCCTGCTCCTGTGGATCTGGCCGGCCGGCAAGGACATCAGCGTGGGCGAGGCGCTCGTGAACCTCACGATGTTCCAGGAGGCCTTCGGCGTCCGGCACGTCGACGGCGTGTACTGGACCTTGTGGACCGAGCTCCGGTTCTACGCGCTCATGGTGCTGTTCGTCGCCTGGGGGATCACCCGGCGCCGTCTGCTCTGGGTGAGCGCGCTGTGGCCCCTCGCCGCGCAGGTGGCGCACGAGCTCCAGGTGCCCGTGCTGCAGGAGGTCCTCGTCGAGCAGTACGCCCCCTTCTTCGCCGGCGGCATGCTCATCTACCTGATGCACCGCGAGGGCCAGTCGCGGACGGCCTGGCTGATCGTCGCCATGAACGCGGCGCTCGCGGTGCGCAACACCGTGCCGTGGCAGATGCACTCCGTGAGCACGAACACCGTCTTCACCCCGGACCCCTGGGTCCTGGGCACCCTGACCGCCGGGTGTTTCGCCCTCGTGGCGCTGCTGACGCTGACCCGGGTCCAGCGCCTGCGGTGGGCGTGGCTGCTGCCCGTCGGCGCCCTGACCTACCCGCTGTACCTCGTGCACGAGTTCTGGGGCTGGTGGCTGATCGACAACCTCGCCGCCCACGCCGACCGGTGGGTCGTCCTGGGGGCCGCTGTCGCCTTCTCCCTGGTCCTCGCGTGGCTCGTCCACCAGGCGGAGAAGCGGGTCGGGCCGCCGATGCGGCGGTGGATCGAGCGCAAGTTGCGCCGTCGTCCCGCGGCACCTGACCGGGCGAGGGCGGGCGAGCGGCGGGATCGCGTGCCCGCCCCGGCCTGACGGCGGCGCACCGGCTCAGATGCCGAGAGCCGGTGCCTCCATCGCCGGGCAGGTGTCCATGACGACGGCGAGGCCGGCCGCCGCGGCGCGCGCCGCGGCCGCCTCGTCGACCACGCCGAGCTGGAGCCACACCGCGCCGGCGCCGACGGCGATCGCCTGGTCCACGATGTCGCCGGCGAGCTCGGACCGCACGAAGACGTCGACGACGTCGATCCGGCCGGGCACGTCGGCGAGCGTGGCGTACCCCGTGGCGCCGTGGACCTCCTCCGCCCTCGGGTGGACCGGGGCGATCTCCATCCCGAGGTCGTCCCTCAGGTACCTCGCGATGCCGTAGGCGGTCCGGGTGGTGTTCCGGGACAGCCCGACCACCGCCCAGCGGCCGGGTGTGGTCAGGAGACGGCGGACGACGTCCGGGTCGTTCACGTGAGCCATGCCCCAAGCGAACCACGTCCGCTGATACGTTCCACCAGTGCACGACGCCGTCGGGACCAGGGTCCCGTGACCTGGGGCGAGACCGTCCCGCCCGGTCTGGCGCTGTGGGCGTCGCTGGTGCTGCCGGGCTGGGCGTCCCTGCGTCTCCTCGGGGTCCGCGGGCTCGTCGCCCTCGCCGCGGCACCGGCGGTGACCACCGCGCTCGCCGGCGTTCTCGGACTGCTGTACCCGGTCCTCGAGGTCCGGTGGACCCTGCCCTCCGCCGTCGTCGGTGTGGCGGCCGGCGTGCTGGTCGCCGCCGCGGCCGGGTTCCTCCTCGGCACCGCGGCCCGGCGGAGCACGGACGAGCGCCATGCGCTCTGGCTGCCCCCGCCGCTGCCGGAGCGCTCGGCGGGCCTGCTGAGCGGCTCCCTCGCGCTGGCGGTCGCGCTGGTGTGCGTCCCGATGGCGGTGGGAATGTCGTCGCCCGACTCGCCGGCGCAGGCCTGGGACGCGGTGTTCCACCTCAACGCGATCGGGTCGGTCCGCAGCACCGGGAACGCCTCCACCCTCGGTGGTCTCGCGGAGCTGTACGGCGGCCGGGCGGTGTACTACCCCGCGGTGTGGCACGCGATCGTGGCGGTCGCGCCCGGGTTCACCTCGGTGCCCGCCGCCGCCAGCACCGCCGCACTGGTGGTCGGCGGGCCCGTCTGGCTGGTCGGTGTCGCCGCGTTCACCCGCGCGGTGCTGCCGGAGCGGGCGCTGCCCGCGCTGGTCGCCCCCGTCCTGGCCGCCACCTTCGTCGCCTTCCCGGTCGTGGTGCTCACCGTCCTCGCCCAGGAGCCGATGGGCCTGAGCCTCGCGCTCCTGCCCGGGGTTCTCGCGCTGCTCGTCGTGGCACTGAGAACCCGCTGGTTCTGGCCGGCGAAGGTCTCAGCGGCCCTCGCCCTCGCCCCGGCCGCGGCGGGCGTCGCGCTGGCGCACGGCTCGGGGGTGTTCTCGCTGCTCGTGCTCGGCGGGCTCCCGAGCGTGGTGATCCTCGTCCGGCAGGCACGCCAGGGCTGGGCCGCGGGGCGGCCGCGGGCCGTGCTGGCCGGCGTCGCGGTCGCCCTCGTCGTCACGGCGACCACCGTCACCCTGCTCGTCACCTTCCCGGCCTTCCTCGCGACCCTGTCCTACGAGCGCGCGGGTGCCGGGAGCTACCTGCCGGTCCTGGCCAGGCTCGTCACGGACACCCCGCAGGTCTACTGGTACGGGAAGGGTGCGGGGAATCTCGTGGTGAGTGCCCTCGCGATTATCGGGGCGGCCATGAGCGTTCGCGAGCAACGGCACCGGCACCTGGTGGCCGTCCTCGTCGTCGCCGCGGCCCTGGTCCTGCTCGCAGCCGGCCCGCCCGAGAACCCGCTGCGCGTGCTCACCGGGTTCTGGTACACGCAGGCGGCGCGCATCGCACCCCTCGTGGTCATCCCCGCGGTCGTGCTCGCGGCGGGCGCTCTCGCCGCGCTCGCCGAACGGCTCGACGCCGGCCTCCACGCCCGGGCGCGCGCGGTCCCGCCCTGGGCGGTGCCGGTCTCGCTGCTCCTCGTCGTCGTCATGCTCACCGCCGGGGCCCGGTGGGACCTGAAGGTGCGGATCACCGCCTCCGTGCACGATCCCGGTGCGATCGCCTGGGGCACCATGCTCGTCGACGACGAGCTCGCCATGATCGAGCGCCTGCCGGAGCGCCTGCCCGAGGGCGCAGTCGTCCTCGGTGATCCGTTCAACGGCTCGGCCTACCTGCCCGCGCTCGCGGGCGTCGACGTCGTCTTCCCGCAGCTCGGCCCCCTGGGCGGCGAGGACCGTCGTCTGCTCGAGACGTCCTTCCGCGAGCTGCGCGACGACCCCGCCGTGTGCCGCGCGGTGGACGCCCTGGGCGTCACGCACGTCTACACGGACACCGCCGGCGCGGAGGACGGCGCCAAGGTGTCCGACCGCACCTCCGGTCTGCGGGAGGTCGACACCTCCGCCGGGTTCACGCTCGTCGACCGCGGGGGCACCGCGAGCGTGTGGCGGCTGACGGCCTGCTCGTAGGCACGGCCGCCCGCGTTATCGGACTGTGATCTTTGCCTCTGAGCGTCCGGTGGGCTTTATCGGACCGGGCCGGCCTCCCTAGCCTCGACGGCGGTCCGGTACACCGACGCGAGGAGCAGACGGGCACATGATCAAGCGAGCGGCTCTGGCCGCGGCAGGGCTGGCCGTAGGGATCGGGTTGGCCGCCGGCGTGTCCCAGGCCGCGATCGGGCCCGTCTCCCAGCTCACCACCGCCCACGTCTCCACGGCGGAGCAGGCGCCGAAGCCCAAGGAGGCGCTGGCCACCGCCACGCCCGCACCCCGGCCGGAGCCGACCGCCGCGACGCCTCAGGCCCCCGAGGAGCCCCCCGAGGAGCCGACCGAGGTCCCGGTCGCCGGCGAGGCGACCGGCGAGGCACCCGTCGAGCCCGAGGCCCCGGTGGAGGAGCCCGCCGCGGCCCCCGAGCCGGAGGCGCCGACCGAGGATACCGACGCCCCGGCTCCCGCTCCTGAGCCTGTGCCCGCCCCGGCGCCGGAGGCGCCGGACTCCGGCTCGTCCGCCACCGACCAGGGCTTCGACCAGCGCATGGTCGCCCTCATCAACGCCGAGCGTCAGGCGGCCGGCGTGGCGCCGCTGCAGTACCAGGCCGGGCTGCGTGCGGGTGCGCTGGCGCACTCGAGCTGGATGGACGACAACGACTTCCAGCACGCCTCCGACGCCACGATGGACGCCGACACCGCGGTAGCGGGCTGCTCGGGCGGCTGGGCCGAGAACATCTACTGGGCGTCGGACACCGGGACGTCGCCCGAGGCGGCGATGAGCGCCTACATGGACTCGCCCGGGCACCGGGAGAACATCGTGCACCCAGACCTGCGCCACGTCGCGACCGGCACGGTCATGACCGACGGCGGGCTGTTCAACACGCAGCGGTTCAGCTTCGGCTGCGCCTGACGGTCGGTCGGCGCCCCCGCACGACGAGCGCTACCCGGGCGTCCGCACGTCCGACGGCGTCAGCTCGCCGTCCCGCAGACGCTGGAAGAACTGCGGGGCGAGGTCCTCGTCGAGGAGCACGGTCGACCCGATCGTGCCCGGTCGGTAGTCGAAGTCCGCGATCGGTGGCGCGCCCGTCACGCCGTCGGGGCCGGTGGCGTTGCGGAATGCCAGGGCCATGCGCCCGAGGTCGACGATGCCCGTGTCCGTGTCGGTGACCAGAGCCCCGGTGCCGGCCTCGACGAGCTGGACGTGGTCGACCGGGTTGACGAGGGTGGCGGGCGCGGCGACCTCCCTCATCACCGCCCCGATCACCTGGCGCTGACGGTCCGCACGGCCGATGTCGCCGTTGGGGTCCGCGTAGCGCATCCGGGCGAACGCCAGGGCGGTGGGGCCGTCGGCGACCCGGCAGCCGGCCGTCCACCGCAGCCCGGAGAGCTCGTCGTCGACGTCGTAGTCCAGGCACAGCTCCACGCCGCCCACCGCGTCGACAACCTCCTGGACCCCGCCCATCCCGATCTCGACGTAGTGGTCGACGGTCAGGCCGGTCAGCTGCTCCACCGTCTCCGCGAGCAGCGGCGGGCCACCCAGGGAGTAGGAGGTGTTGAGCTTCTCCGGGCCGTACCCGGGGATCTCGACGAGGGTGTCGCGCGGGAGCGAGACGAGGGCCGTCGGGCCGGAGTCCGGCACGTGCATCACCATGATGGTGTCGGAGCGCTGGCCCTCGGTCGCGTCCGCCACCGCGCCGTCGGCGCGGGAGTCGGAACCGGCGAGGAGGTAGGTCGTCCCCGCGGTGCCCGGAGCGCCGGTGAGCGCGTCGACGTGCTGGATCTTGCCGTTCGCCCAGATCAGCAGGCCGATCGGCCAGGCCAGCAGCACCACGAGCAGCACGCCGAGCAGCACCAGGCCCGGGCGGCGCCGCCTGCGCCGGCCCGTCGCGCTCGGGGCGGGCGGCGCCGGAGCCCGGACTGGGCGCCGGGGCGGCGCCGCCGTCGTCCCGGCGGAGGAGGGTTGCGCACCGCGCGGCGAGTACGAGGGCGGCGCGGCGTCGGGCGTGCGGCCGCGGCCGGCGGGGCGCTGAGCCGGTCGCGGCGCGGCCTCGGACGAACCGCGGGCCGGGCGTGCGTGCCGACGCGGATGGGCGGGCTGCGACGTCGGCTCGCGCGGACCGACCGGACGGGCGGTGCGCGGGTCCGGGCGGCTGCCGCCCGAGACGGGGCGGAAGCTGGGGGGCAGTTTCGCCCGCTCGTCCTCGCTCATGCCCCTCCACGTCTCGCTGGTCCCGGCCCCGCGCCGGCAGGGCGCCGTTCGTGCGCACGCCAGGGTAGCCCCGACACCTGTGCGACGGGGCCGGCCGTCACTTGGTGCACACCGGGATGGTCGGCTCGGGGGAGGGGGCGGCCGTGACCACGCCGTCGTCGGTCGGCTCCTCGGTGGGCGGCGAGGTCGGGTCGTCCGTCGCGGTCTCCGTCGGCTCGGGGACGGGCGCCTCTCCCGTGCCGGTCAGCGTCGCGTCGATGGGACGGTCCGCCTTGATATTCTCCCACATCTGCTCCGCGTCCACGGAGGGGACGACGCGCGGACCCGCCCAGTCGAAGGGCATGGTCGCGAAGCTGATCGCCCCGGGCTCGAGGCCGCGCAGCGAGTTGGCGAGACCCGCCATGGTCGGCAGGCCGCCGATGTACGGGCCGGTCGTCAGGGTGGACGTGGCGGCGTCGAGGAACTGGTAGAGCGCGGGCAGGTCGGTGAGGAGGTTCTTGCTCAGGGCCTCGCGGGCGATCGCCGCGACGAGCTCCTGCTGGCGGCCGATGCGCGAGATGTCGGAGCCGTCGCCGACCGTCTTTCGCGCGCGGGCGACCCCGAGCGCCTCGGTGCCGTCCAGCACCTGGCACCCGGCCGCCACCTGCAGCTGCGCGAACGGGTCGTCGATCGGCTCAGGGATGTAGAGGGGGACGCCGTCGAGCGCCTCCACGACGTTCTTGAACCCGGCGAAGTCCACGACCACGAAGTCGTCGATGAAGATGCCGGTCAGGTCCTCGACGGTCCGGATCGTGCAGGCAGCCGCGGCGCCGACGTCGCCGGTCTCGCCACCGGTCTGGAAGGCCGAGTTGAACATCACGTCGTACTGCTCGGGCGTCTCGGTGCCGTCCGGGAGCCGGCAGGACGGGACGTCGACGAGGGTGTCGCGCGGGATCGAGACGACGTCGACGCGGGACCGGTCGGCGGAGACATGCGCGATCATCGTCGTGTCCGAACGCATGCCGGTGACCTCGCCGGCGGCGCCGGCGCCGTCGACGTCGCTCTCGCCCGCGCGCACGTCGGACCCCATGACCAGCAGGTTGATCGGCTGGCCCGCCTTGGAGTCGATCGGCTCGGCGGAGGCGACGGCGGAGGGGCGGTCGTCCCCGAGCAGATCGTCGATGTCGTGGCGGCCGATGTTGCCCTGCAGCTCGCTGTATGCGAAGGTCGCGCCGGACCCGAGGAACAGGGCCGCGGCCAGGGCGCCGACCCCGGTGCGGCGGAGCAGCCGGTGCCGCTCGAGCGTCCGGGCGTGCCGGGGAGACGTGAGCGGCTGCTCCGTCACGGCTCGCGTCAGGGACGCCCGGGGTCCGGGCGCGTTGGCATGTCTCGGCACGGTGTGATCCTACGGTTCGTTTCGACGACCCACGGTACAGGCGGCGCGGTCGCGCGCCGTACCCCTTCCCGGCGGGCGGCACGACGCTCCCGGGATTTCCGGACGTGCGGCGGATCCTGCTCTAGGGTCGGCGGTGGACCAGCTCGGAGCCCCTCGGGGCGCACCTCGGGGGATCACATGGCACGGTCGTTCCGCGTTGTTCTCGCCGCCACTCTCGTCGGAGCCCTGAGCGCGATGCCGACGTCGTCGGCCTCTGCCGCCCCGCCGCGCGGCGCCGTCGACGGACCTCTCGACACCGGCACGTACGCCGTGACGTCCTACTTCGGGGCCCGCTGCCTGCCGATCATCAACGCCTCGACGTCCCACGGCGGCGTCGACCTGGGCGCCGCCGACGGCTCGCCCCTCTACGCCGTGGCCGACGGGCGCGTGGTGCGCGCCGAGCCCAACTTCTCCGCGGGCCAGTGGCTGGTGGTCGAGCACGTGGTGGGCGGGCGCCGGGTCCAGGTGAGCTACTCCCACATGTGGGACGCCGACCGGTTCGTCCGCGTGGGGCAGACCGTGCGGCGCGGCCAGAAGATCGCCGAGGTCGGCTCGTCCGGCGTCTCCACCTCACCGCACCTGCACCTCGAGGTGTGGCTGGGCTCCTACGGCAGCGGCACCCAGGTGGACCCGCTCGGGTGGTTCCGGTCCCAGGGGGTCGACCTGCTCGGTGCGGCCATGAGGGTCGTGCCGCGGTCCGGCCCGGGCAGCTGCACGTACTACGCCGTCGGACCCACCCCCGTGCGCACGTCGGCCTCGGCCGGCGCCCCCGTGGTGGCCACGGTGCCGAACCACACGGTCCTGACGTCCAGCCCGGGCACCAAGTCCAACGGGTTCCTGCCGGTCCGGGCGGGGAACGTGTCGGGGTGGGCGCACGCCAGCGACGTCTCACCCACCCGGCTCGGGGTGCCGACGGCGCGCACCACCGGGGACGTGGTGCTCAGGAGCGCGCCCAGCGCCTCCGCCGCGGAGGTGGCGCCGCTCGGTGCGGGAACCGGCCTCGAGGACGTCGTGGCACTGTCCGCCGGGTGGTACCAGGTCGAGACGGGCGGGCGCACCGGCTGGCTGCCCGCCGGGCGGGTGCGGCTCGAGGCCGGCACGTCGCGCACGATCGACTACGGCTTCTTCCTCGCGAACACGTTCACCACGACGGCGGACACCGTCTTCGAGTACGGCGACTACTTCGACGAGTTCTTCGTCGGCGACTTCGACGGCGACGGCGTGGACACATTCGCGTACCGGCGCGGACGGATCTTCTACATTCGGGACACCAACCTGCCAGGCAGGCCGGATCGGACCGTCGCCTACGGGAGGCCGGGGGACACGGTCCTCGTCGGCGACTGGGACGGCGACGGGGTGGACACGTTCGCGGTCCGGCGGGGCAGCAGCTACCACATCAAGAACTCCGTCACCTCGGGACCGGCCGACATCGTGGTGGTTTACGGGCGCTCCGGCGACACGGTGCTCGTGGGTGACTGGGACGGGACCGGCGGGGACACGCTCGCCGTGCGCCGCGGGGCGGAGTACCACGTCAAGAACTCGATCACGGCCGGAGCCGCCGACCAGGTGGTCGTCTACGGCCGGTCGGGAGACGACGTGCTCGCCGGGGACTGGGACAGCGACGGGCGCGACTCGCTGGCCGTCCGGCGCGGGGCGGAGTACCACGTCAAGAACGCCATCGCGCCGGGCGGCGCCGACGTCCGGGTGGTTTACGGTCGCGCCACCGACGAGGTCTACGGCGGGGACTGGAACGGCGACGGCGAGGACAGCCTGGCTGTCTATCGCTTCTGACGCTCCCGTGAGGGCGGTGAGGCGATCGTCGGGTCGCCGCCGGGACCCGTGGCGGGAAGCTCGCGGCGCGCCGTCGGCTCCGCGTCCGCGCGCCGGACCGCGTCGCGACCCTCCGGCTGGGCCTCGTTGATCGCCTCCTGGGCGGCGATGGCCGCCTCCGCCAGCGCGATCTTGCGGGCCAGGACCGTGATCCGTCGGTTGAGCAGCGCCGTCGTGCGGTAGGTCGTGGCGAGCGAGCTCAGGAAGGCGATCACCAGGGCGTACAGCAGGAGGTCCGCGCCTCGGCCGACACCGAGCAGCCGGGCCAGCCAGGTGAGCCAGCTGGGGAAGAGCACCGACAGGACCGCCAGTAGGACGAACCCGACAAGCATCAGCCGGCGGACCGCCTGGTGGCGTGCCCCCGCCGTCGACCGCGTGAGCAGGACGGTGATGATGGCGATGGCCACCAGCAGGATGATCTGGATCAGCACGACAGCGCCCCCAACTAGTTGAACACCAGGTCGACAAGGATGTTGACCGAGTTGAGCAGCGACTGGCCCTTGCCCTTGGAGTAGTCCGTGTACAGGACGTGCACCGGGTACTCGGCCCACGGGAGTCCGGTCCGTCCGAGGTTCAGCACGATCTCCGTGGCGTGCGCCATCCGGTTCTGTCGGAGGTCGAGCTTGGAGGCCGCGTCCCGCCGGATCACCCGCAGCCCGTTGTGCGCGTCGGTAAGCCGCAGCCCGGTGGACTGGTTCGTGACCCAGACCGCGGTGCGTAGCACCAGGCGTTTGGCCAGGCCGGGGCGGGTGCGCGCGTCGAGGAAGCGGGAGCCGAAGACGATGGCGAGGTCGTCACGCCGGGCGAGCTGCACCATCGCCTCGGCGTCCTCGACCTGGTGCTGACCGTCGGCGTCGAACGTGACGATGTACTCGGCATCCGTCTGTTCGAGCACGTACCGCATGCCCGTCTGCAGCGCCGCGCCCTGACCGAGGTTGAAGGGGTGCCGGACGACGACGGCCCCCGCCCGTTCCGCCGCCGCGGCCGAGGCGTCGGCCGAGCCGTCGTCGACGCAGACGACGTTCGGGAAACGCTCGCGGGCGCGCGTGACGACGTCACCGATGACTGCGGCCTCGTTGTACAGGGGGACGACGAGCCACGCGTCGGTCACGGGAGGCACGGTGGACATGGACGACATTCTCGCAGGAGATCGGTCTGTCCCATTCGATGGTCCCGGGAGGCGGGTCGTGGTCTGGGATACCGTTCCCCCCGACCCGCCGCACAGCCCGGAGCGGGCCCAAGGACAAGGATGACTGCATGACGACGCGCATCGTTGACAGCGCAGATGTGTCGCCGGAGGCCGTGGTCGGGGACGGATCCTCGGTGTGGCACCTGGCACAGGTCCGCGAGGGGGCGGTCCTCGGTGAGGGGTGCGTGGTGGGTCGCGGCGCGTACATCGGCACCGGGGTGCGGATGGGGCGGCACTGCAAGGTGCAGAACTACGCGCTGGTGTACGAGCCGGCGGTGCTGGGCGACGGGGTGTTCATCGGCCCGGCGGTGGTGCTGACCAACGACACCTTCCCGCGCGCGGTGAACCCGGACGGGTCGCTGAAGTCGGCGCACGACTGGGAGCCGGTCGGGGTCACGATCGGGGAC
Source organism: Georgenia sp. EYE_87 (assembly GCF_023148685.1). GTDB lineage: Bacteria > Actinomycetota > Actinomycetes > Actinomycetales > Actinomycetaceae > Georgenia. Next base: position 36,451 of record NZ_JAHXNL010000010.1, read on the forward strand.
GGCGCGTCGATCGGCGCGCGGGCCGTGTGCATCGCACCGGTGACGATCGGGGCCTGGGCAACGGTGGCCGCCGGGGCGGTGGTGACGAAGGACGTCCCGGCGCACGCGCTGGTGGCCGGGGTGCCGGCCCGCCGGATCGGGTGGGTCGGTGCGGCCGGGGTTCCCCTGGTGCGCGAGGATGAGTTGTGGCGGTGCCCGGCCACGGGTGCGGTGTACGAAGAGTTCGAGGACACGATCAGAGAGGTGCGGGCCTGATGAGCCTGGAGATGATTCCTGCGGCGAGGCCGATCATCGGCGAGGACGAGCGGGTCGCGGTCGACCGGGTGCTCGCCTCGGGGATGGTGGCGCAGGGCCCGGAGGTCAAGGCCTTCGAGGCCGAGTTCGCCGAGCACCTGGTGCAGGGGCGGGAGTGCGTGGCGGTGAACTCGGGCACCTCGGGGCTGCACCTGGGGCTGCTCGCGGCCGGGATCGGGCCGGGGGACGAGGTCATCGTGCCCTCGTTCACCTTCGCCGCGACCGGGAACTCGGTGGCGCTGACCGGGGCGACGCCGGTGTTCGCGGACATCGAGCCGGACTTCTTCTGCCTGGACCCGGAGTCGGTGCGGGCGGCGGTGACGGAGCGGACGAAGGGCATCATGCCGGTGCACCTGTACGGGCACCCGGCGAACATGCCGGCCCTGCAGGCGATCGCGGACGAGCACGGCCTGATGGTGTTCGAGGACGCCGCACAGGCCCACGGCGCCTCGCTGGAGGGGAAGAAGGTGGGCACGTTCGGGGCGTTCGGGATGTTCTCGCTGTACCCGACGAAGAACATGACCTCCGGGGAGGGCGGGATGGTCTCCTGCGCCGAGCCGGAGATCGCGCGCCGGGTGCGGCTGCTGCGCAACCAGGGCATGGAGCGCCAGTACGCCAACGAGCTGGTCGGGCTGAACAACCGGATGACGGACATCCACGCCGCGATCGGCCGGGTCCAGCTGACCAAGGTCGACGCCTGGACGAAGCGACGCCAGGACAACGCCGCGTTCCTGGACGCGAACCTGGAGGGGGTGACCACCCCGCCGGTCGCGGCCGGGGCGGTGCACGTCTACCACCAGTACACGATCCGCATCCCCGGCGCGGCCGGGGCGGAGCGGGACCGGGTCGTGACCGCGCTGCGCGAGGAGCACCAGGTCGGCTCGGGGGTGTACTACCCGATCCCGAACCACCGCCTGGAGTCCCTGAAGGGCTACGCGCCGGGTTTGGAGCTGGCGGAGACGGAGAGGGCGGCGGCGGAGGTCATCTCCCTGCCCGTGCACCCCTCCCTGACCCAGGAGCACCTGGAGCGGATCGTCACCGCGGTCAACACCGTCGTGGTGAAGGCAGGAGCCTGACATGACCCAGCAGAACCTTCAGGACGCCGTCACCGACGCGGGCGAGCGTCCTGCGCTGCGGATGGGGCTGATCGGGCTGGGGTCGATGGGCCGCCACCACGCCCGGGTGATCCGCGAGACCCCCGGCATGGACCTCGTCGCGGTCGCCGACCCGGGCGGGGACAAGTTCGGCGTCGCCCGCGACCTGCCCGTCCTGCCCGACGTCCACGCCCTCATCGACGCCGGCCTGGACGCGGCGATGGTCGCGGTGCCGACGATCTACCACGAGGACGTCGCCCTGGCCCTGGCCGCCGCGGGGGTGCACACCATGGTGGAGAAGCCCATCGCCCACACGGCCGAGGCCGGCCAAAGGGTCGCCGACGCCTTCGACGCCGCCGGCCTGGTCGGCGCGGTCGGCTACGTCGAGCGGTGCAACCCGGCCCTGCTGGAGATGCGCCGCCGGATCGCCGACGGCGAGCTCGGCGAGGTCTACCAGATCGCCACCTCCCGCCAGGGCCCCTTCCCCGGCCGCATCAGCGACGTCGGGGTCGTCAAGGACCTCGCCACCCACGACGTGGACCTGACCGCCTGGCTCGCCCAGTCCCCCTACGAGTCCGTCTCGGCGCAGGTCACCCACCGCTCCGGCCGCGAGCACGAGGACATGGTCGTCGCCGTCGGGCGCCTGGCGAACGGGATCATCGTCAACCACATGGTCAACTGGCTCTCACCGCGCAAGGAGCGCCAGACCGTCGTCACCGGTGAGAATGGCGCCCTGGTCGCGGACACCGTCGCCGGAGACCTGACCTTCTACGCCAACGGCACCGTGGCGACCCAGTGGGACGCCGTCGCCACCTTCCGCGGCGTGTCCGAGGGCGACGCCATCCGCTACGCCATCAACAAACGCGAACCCCTGCGGGTGGAGCAGGAGAACTTCCGCGACACCATCCACGGCACCAACACCCCCACCACCACCGCCGTGTCCATGGCGGAGGGCGTGCACACCCTCACCGTCGTCGAAGCCCTCCTCGACTCCGCGAGTACCGGACGGTTCACAGGGATCTGACGCGCTGGTCGCCGCTCTCGGGGCCCCGGTTCCGAATCTGATGGCGTCCCGAAGGGCGGCTGTCAGTGGAGGAAGTACTTCTCCAGTGCGGCGACGGCGGTGAGCGCCTGCGTCTTCTCCAGGACGGTTCCCTGCTGGAACATCTCTGTGAGGTCGGACCGCACCTCGTTGCCCACGGGAAGGGTGTCGACGGTCCTGGCCCGTCGCGAGAAATGTTCCCGCACCGCAGGCTTCGTGGCGTACCAGAACTCGAACGGGTTCATGGAGTTCGCCGTCGCGCGCGCGGGAGCCGGAAGACGGAGCGCCTTCCGGAGCCGGGGAGGGCCGTACTTCCTGACGCCTCTAAGTTTGGCGCCCAGGCGCCCCTCGGAGAGATAGGCACCGGTCTTCTCCCACCGGAAGGAAGCGGCGCCCGGGTGCTTCCGCACGATCCACTCCTTGTACAGCTTGTGGTTCGCACGCAGCGCGAGCGGGACGCCGAGGCAGAACTCCATGAGCTCGACGTTCAGGAACGGGCTGCCGACCTCCGTGTAGTGCTGCCGGATCAGGTGGGTGTTCAGTGCGCCGTTGAATCCTCGCTGGTAGAACATGTAGATCTCCTGGTCCGAGTACGCATCGAGGTGCGTTCGGTCCAGCTTGTCCGCGAACCTGCTCGAGTACGCCCCCGCCATCCGGACCGGAGTCGTGCCGCTCGATCGCGGCAGGAACGAGCCGACGACGACGTCGCCCAGCTGACCCGTGTGCTCGATCCCGAAGTGGTCGAGGTTCAGCACGTCTAGCAGCTGCTTCCCGCCGGTGATGCCGGAGTAGAGGGCCAGGCCGTGGTTCATCGCGACGATCTGGCTGTCGTCGAAGATGAAGCTCGCGTCGTCCAGGCTCTTGAGCAGGAACTCGTTGCCGAGGTGATCGGCGATGTGGGCCGCGATGGTCGCGTCGAGGTAGCCGGACTGACTGAAGGTGATGTTGAGCATGTCCTGGTAGCCCAGCTGGTGGGCCACCCACGTCACCATCCGCGAGTCGAGCCCCCCGCTCAGGTCGACCAGGTGCCGGTACCCGTACTCGACGTCCTTCTCGAACTCCGTCCGCACGGCGTCCTGGAACATCGCGTCGAGCTGATCGACGATCTCCTCGACGGCCACGCCCGTGAGCTCGTCAGGTCGCCGGACGAGCTGGTGGTACCGGTGGACCGTCGCGGTTCCTCCCAGGACCTTCAGGTAGTGGCCGGGCGGAACGCGCGTGATCTCGTTCGCGTAGGTCTCGCCACCGGTCATGAAGCCGTAGGTGAGGATCGAGTACACGGCGTTCTCATTGACGGAGAGCTGTCGCCCGACCGCCCGGTTCCACGTGAGCAGATCGTTGACGTCGGAGCTGATCGCGAACATCTCGCCGGCGGTCGACCAGAAGACAGCCTTGTCGCCGACGTGGTTGGTGAAGGCCGTCCATTCGCGGGACGACTTGTCGTAGAAGGCGCCGGAGAAGCTGCCCCGGAAATACCTGAAGAAATCGTGCACGTCGTCGTCGAGATAGCCGCGCACCAGCTCGGCCAGCGAGCTCGCGTTCCGGTCCCGGAGCAGCGCGGACTTGTTGAGCAGCACGCCGTCGGTCACGACGATGTAGCGCTCGTCCTCGTGGAAGAGCTTGTCGTCGAGAAAGCGGGGGAGCGTGGCGCGGCGGACGTGGAGATCCTGGTGGTGGATCGATTCCGTGAGCAGCGAGCTGCCGCTGGCGGCCGTGGCCTTCCCGGGATCTCGGTTGGACACGAAAAACCCTGGCAAGGCGAGACCTCCAGTGGCGCGGGCGAGAAAATCCGGGTCAGTCTACTGGCCGCTCCTGCTGTCTCCGGGTTCCGCAGGGCGAGCCGGGTAGGGACTGGCCAGCTCCGGGTGGTGCCGATGTCAGGTCGGTTCTTCGCAGGCACTAGCCTCGTCCGAGGCGGGAGCCTCGTCGGAATGCGGGCACCGGCAGGTCATCAGTCATCGGAGGAGGTGCGGTGGATTGGTTTCTCGGCTCCGGACCTGGCTGACCGCGCAGCTCGGCGGCTCCCGGTTCGTCCGTCATGTCATGACGCTGATGTCGGGGACGATCTTCGCGCAGGTCGTCGCGATGGCGGCCTCGCTGGTGCTTGCTCGCATCTTCTCGCCCGAGGCGTACGGCGGCATCGCGATCTTCACCTCGGTCACCGGCGTGATCGTGACAGTCGCGTCGCTGCGGTACGAGGTCGCCATCATGCTCCCGAAGACGAACGACGACGCCCGCGTCGTCTACCGCCTCGCCTCTCGCTCCATCGCCATCGTGTGCCTCCTCGCCACTGTCGTGTTCGTCGCAGCCTCGCCGTGGGTGGCCGACCATTTCGACGACGTCGCCCTCTCTCGCTGGCTCATGCTCGGCGGACTCTCGGCCTACTTCCTCGCGCAGATCAACGCCATCAGCTACTGGCTCAACCGGCACACGCGGTACCGGACCATCGCAGCGAACAAGATGCAGCAGAGCCTCGGGACGGCCGGCGGCCAGATCGGGCTCGGTCTTGCGGGGCTCGTCTCCATGACTGGGCTGGTGCTGGGCCAGATCCTCGGGCAGGCGTGGGCGTGGGCGCGGCTCGTGCGCCACACGCCCGAGCTGCGCGGTCCGTTGCCCGAAGGCGGCCCCAGCGTTCGCGACATGGCGCGCCGCTACCGACGGATGCCCCTTCTCACCGGCCCGGCCGCGCTCCTCGACAGCCTGAGGCTGAACGGCATCAACCTGCTGGTCGCGACTTACGCGGTCTCCGCTCTCGGCCAGTTCAACATGGCCTGGCGCCTGCTCCAGGCGCCGGTGATGGTCATCAACGGTGCCGTCCAACAGGTGTTCCTCCAGCGCCTGGCCGCTGCCGTCCCCGGGGAGATGACCCGGCTGGTCCGCGCGGCGGTCGGTCGGTCCGCAGCCATCGGCGTTGTGCCGTTCGCGTTCCTCTGGATGATCTCGCCCTGGCTGTTCCCGTTCGTGCTCGGCGAGCAGTGGGACAGGTCCGGCGACTTCGCACGTGCCCTCACCCCGTGGCTCTACATGCAGCTCGTGACGGCGCCCATCTCCACCGTCTTCGTGGTCGCCGAGAAGCAGCAGCGGATGCTCGTCTTCTCCGCGGTGTTCTGCGTCCTGCCGCTCAGCCTGCTGGCGTTCTCGCCGTGGGACCTGCTCACCACCACCTACCTCCTGGGCGCTCTCATGGCGGCCATGCTGGTGATGATGGTCGTCATGACCGACGTGACGGCACGTGAGTACGACAGAACCGGCTCCGTGCGGGCCTCTGAAGGAGACCGACCGTGACCACCGCGCGCGACCGTCCCACGATGGTCTTCCACGCCCCGTACGCGATCGACCCGAACCCCACGTCGGCGAGTCGGCTGCGGCCCCTGCGCATGCGTGACGCGTTCGGCGAGCTGGGCTACGACGTCATCGAGGTCACCGGCCGGCCCGGGGAGCGGCGGGCGGCGCTCCGGGCGCTGCGCCAGCACCTGCGGGCCGGCGGCCGGGTGGACTTCCTGTACTCGGAGAGCTCGACCATGCCCAACGCGCTCGGCACCTCCGTCCGGCAGGGCTTCCCGCTGCTGCTCGAGCCGGCGCTCTGGCGGCTCTGCCGCGCGCACGGCGTGCCGTACGGCGTGTTCTACCGGGACGTGTACTGGCGATTCGAGACGTCCATGGCGGGGGCTTCCTGGTGGTGGTCCGCGCTCCTCCAGGTGCTCTACCGCTTCGATCTTCTGGTCTACCGGCTCGCTCGCCCCCACTTCTTCCTACCCTCGGAGCACATGGCCCCGGTGGTCCCGGTCCCGCCCCGCAGCTCCTTCACCGCCCTTCCGCCAGGGTCGGAGGTCCGCGACTCTCCGACGCCGCGCGGGCTGAGCCTCTTTTACGTCGGGGGCATCGGTGGTGACTACGACCTGCGGGTCTTTGTGCGCGCCGTCGGTCGCCTGGCGGGCCTGCCCCTCACCATGTGCGTACCACCGGCCCACTGGGAACGGGCGCGGCAGGAGTACGAGCCGCTGCTCGGGGACGCGACGGCCGTCGTCTATGCGCGCAGCGACAGGCTGGACGTCCACTACGAGGCGGCCTCCGTGGCCGTCCTCTATCTCCAGCCGACCGAGTACCGCCGGTTCGCGGTGCCTGTGAAGCTGTTCGAGTACCTCGGCCGGGGCAGGCCCGTCATCGCCTCCGAAGGCACGCTGGCCGGCGACATCGTCCGCGACAGCGGTGCGGGCTGGGTGCTGCCGTACGACGAGGAGGCGCTCGCCGCTCTGCTCGAGCGGCTCCGGGACGCGCCCGAGGAGGTGGCAGAGCGGGCCGCTGTCGCTCGCCGGGTGCGCGAGGACCACACGTGGCGGGCCCGGGCGGCCGAGGTGGCACGGGTGCTCGCAGGCGAGGGTGCGCTGGAGGATCAGGGCGTCAACGAGCGGTAGATGTCCTCGAGCTCCGCGACGGCGTGCGCCGTCGACCGACGGGACTCGACGAACTCGCGGCCGCGCCGGCCCATGTCCCGCCGCTCCTCGGCTGGCATCTCGAGCATGGCGCGCAGGGTCTCGGTGAGGGACTCGACGTCCTTCTCGCGGGCGAGCAGGCCCGTCTCGCCCCGGACGAGCATCTCGGAAGCACCGCCGGAGTCATTCACGACCACGGGTACGCCGCACGCCTGCGCCTCCAGGGTGACCAGCCCAGCGGCCTCTCGCCACCCTTCGTGTTCCTGCGTCGCCAGCACGAAGATGTCGCTGGCGCGCAGGGCGTCGCGCACCTGCGTGCGGTCGAGCGCGCCGCGCAGCTTGATGTGCTGATGGGTGCGCGCCTGCGCGGCGACGTCGTCCCGCAGCGGTCCGGTGCCGATCAGGTGGAGCTCATGAGGTACGACGTCGGCCAGGGCAAGGGACGCGGCCACGAGGTCGTGCACGCCCTTCCGCCGGTGCAGCGCCCCCACGTGGGTTACGACCGGAAGATCCCGCTCCTCCATGGGGCCCGGCGTGAACACGTCCGTGTCGACACCCTGGTAGTGAACGATCAGCCTGTGACGCGGAACGCCGGCATCCGCCGCGCGGTCCGCCAGGAATTTGCTCACCGGGAGCACCACCCGCGACGCGCGGGCGGCGGCGCGGAAGTTCTTCCGGTGCCAGCGCTGCATCACCGTCGTCACGGGCCGCAGGTTGAGGAAGACGTCCGCGCCGTGGAGCGTGGTGACGAGCGGTGCGCCCGTCCGTCGCGACGCCCGCACCGCCGGCAACGTCCAGGTGCCGGTGTGCTGGTGGACGACGTCGGGGCGGTACCTCGCGATCATCCGGGCCATGCGGCGCAGGAAGAGCGGTTCGAGCACCTCCCGCTGCCGGAAAGAGAGCAGCCCCGCACCCGGGACGGCCGCGTGCACAGGGGTGCGCAGAGCAGGGTCGGTGACCTCGGCGACGAGGGCGAAGAGCGAAGCCTCGCCGTCGAGCCGCTCGGCGTGCTGCAGCACGAAGTACGTCGGCGGGATCCGGACGGTGCCGACGGAGAGAGCGACCCTCACCGCGCCGGCACGGTGGCGGGAACGCCGGCGAGCAGCGCGTCGACCACCTTCTCGGCGGCGCGGCCTTCCCCGTACGGGGCGGCGTCCGTCTCGGCCGGCCGGGGCCTGGTAGCCGCGGCGACGAGTCCCTCGCCGGGCTCGGCGAGGACGTTCCACCCGAGCTCGACGGTCTCCACCCACTCCGTCTCGGTGCGTACGGTCGTGCACGGCGTGCGGAGGAGGAAGGCCTCCTTCTGCAGCCCGCCGGAGTCAGTGACGACGCCACGGGCACGCATCGTCGTGGCGACGAGCTCGCGGTAGGCCAGGGGCTCCACGACTCGGAGGGAGCCACCGGCGAGAGACAACCCGTGCTCGGCGGCCTTGGCGACCAGCCGGGGGTGGGCGGGCAGGACGACGGGCGCGTCCAGAGCCGCGAGCGAACCGATCGTGTCCGCGAGGCGCTGCGGGTCGTCGGTGGACTCGGCGCGGTGGATCGTCGCGAGGTAGAACTCACCGTCGCGGAGCCCGAGGCGCTCGAGCGACGCAGGCCGATCGCCCGTCAGCCCGTCCCGGGTCTGCAGCAGCACGTCGGTCATGACGTCTCCCACCACCCGGGTGCGCTCGCGGAGGCCCTCGCGCTCGAGGTGGCGGGCTGCCGTGTCGGTGGGCGCGAGGAGCAGGTCGGCGCAGTGGTCGGTCAGGACCCGGTTGTGCTCCTCCGGCATCTGCCGGTTGAAGGAACGCAGGCCTGCCTCGAGGTGCGCCACCGGCAGGTGGATCTTCACGGCGGCGAGCGCGGCGGCCAGCGTGGAGTTCGTGTCGCCGTACACCAGCACCCAGTCCGGGCGGTGCTCGGCGAGCACGTCCTCCAGCCTGGCGAGCATGGCGCCGGTCTGGTGACCGTGGCTCGCCGACCCGACGCCGAGGTGGACGTCGGGCGCCGGGATGCCGAGCTCGTCGAAGAAGACGTCCGAGAGCATCGGGTCGTAGTGCTGCCCGGTGTGGACGATGACGTGGTGGACGCCGCGCGCGGCGGCCTCGTGCGCCACCGGCGCGAGCTTGACGAACTGTGGACGGGCGCCGACGACGGAGAGAACCTTCATGTCGGATACCCTAAGCGCGACCGCGAAGCGTTTCGGAAGGGGCCGCCGGGGTGCACGTCCTGCAGGTCCCGTCCTGGTACCCCGACGACGCGAACCCTCTCGGCGGGAGCTTCTTCCGGGACCAGACGCACATGCTCCGCGACGGCGGCCTCGAGGTGGGTGTCTGCTCCGTGGCCCACACGCATCTCGCGCGGTGGGTGCGCGGGGGTGGGGCGACGGTCAGCAGGGAGGACGGCGTCGTCGTCGTTCGCGGCGTCGTGCCGACCATGCCCGGCAAGGTGCAGGTGATGGAAGGCGCTGTAGTCCGGCGGCTGGCACGGCGTGCGCTCGCCGCCTACGAGCGCGAGGCCGGCGTCCCGGACGTGGTCCACGCCCACTCCGTCCTGCCGGCGGTGCACGTGGCGGCCGAGGCGTCCCGGCGCTGGGGCGTTCCCTACGTCCTCACGGAGCACCGGCCGTGGTCCCTCACCGTGCCGCGCACGGGGGGCCGCTTCGCCGGCATCCGCGGTGCCGTCCGGGGAGCGAGCGGCCTCGCCACCGTCTCCACGGCGATCGCGAGCGAGCTCGCGGCGCACTACGGAACCCCGCCGTGGGACGTGATCGCGCTCCCGGTCCCCGACGCCTTCTTCGCCGAGCCGTTGCGCGCGCGGAACGCCGACGACGAGGTGGTGCTGACGCACATCTCCCATCTCGACGTGAACAAGCGCCCAGAGCTGACCCTGCGGGCCTTCGCCACCGTCCACCGGCGCGTGCCCCGGACCAGACTCCGCATCGTGGGCGGCAGTCCTCTTCGAGTCGAGGAACTGTCGGCAGTGGCAGCCGAGCTGGGGATCTCCGATCACGTGGAGCTGCCCGGGCGGCTTCCGCGTCAGGAGGTGGCCGGCGTTCTCGCGTCGAGCGACGTCTTCGTGCTCGCCAGTGCCGTCGAGGCCGGCGGGACGGTGCTCTCCGAGGCACAGGCGTGCGGCGTGCCGGTCGTGGCCACCCGGACGTGGGCGGGTCAGTTCTCCGTGGAGCCGGGCACCGGCCTGCTCGTCGACGTCGACGACGAGGCGGGGCTCGCGGACGCCCTCACGCACATGGTCCGCCACCTCGACGACTTCCCTCGGGAGTCGATCCGGGCCCGGGCGCGGCAACGCTTCAGCGCCTCCACGTTCGTGGGTGCGAGCACGGACCTGTACGAAAGGGCGCTCGCTGGTACGAGGCCCGCTGCGGACGTCCCGTAGGCTGCCAGGGCTGAACGGACGGCACTGCAGGAGGACTCGGTGGGGAGCAGCACAAGGGCGTTCGTGGCGTCCCGGATCTTCGTGCCGGAGCCGGCGGCGGCCTCCTTCCGGCTGGAGGCACTGGCCCTGGCCCTGCAGGACGACGGTGCCGACGTCACGGTCCTGACCACGCGTGCTCCCGACGGCGCGACGCCGGACGTCCCCGGCGTCGACGTGCGTCGCTGGCCGGTGCTGCGCGACCCGACCGGCTATGTCCGGGGCTACGTGCAGTACTTGAGCTTCGACGTTCCGCTCTTCCTCCGCCTGCTCCTCGCGCGGAGGCCGGACGTCGTCGTCGCTGAGCCACCGCCCACGACCGGTGCCGTGGTGGCGCTGGCGGGCATCGTGCGGCGGTTCCCCTACGTCTACTACGCGGCGGACATCTGGTCCGACGCGGCAGGGGCGAGCGCGCCGCGGCCGGTGGTGGCCGCGCTCCGGGCCGTCGAGCGACTCGTCCTGCGCCGCGCGGCGGCGGTCCTCGCCGTCTCGCCCGAGGTGGGCGAGCGTGTCCAAGAGCTCGGAGCCAGGCGGGTCTCGGTCGTGCCGAACGGGATCGACACCCGCGTCTTCGCAGCCGAGGGCGCCGCACCGGCCCCCGCGGCGGGCCGGTACTTCCTGTACGCCGGCACGGCTTCGGAGTGGCAGGGCGCGGAGGTATTTGCGAGCGCGATGCGCCGCGTTTACGCCCGCCACCCCGACGTCCGGCTCGTGTACCTCGGCCAGGGCAGCTCCTGGGAACGAATCCGCGAGATAGCCCGCACGCTCCCGGACGGTGTCGTCCGTATGCACGACAGAGTCTCCCCGGCCGAGGCCGCTGCCTGGTTGCTCGGTGCCGTCGCGTCGCTGGTGAGCATCCGGCCCGGACTGGGCTACGACCTCGCCAGGCCGACGAAGGTGTTCGCCGCGCTCGCCGTCGGGTGCCCCGTGGTCTACGCCGGCCCGGGCCCCCTTCGTGACGTGGTCGACCAGGGGTTCGGCTGGACCACCAAGCACGACGAGGAGGCCGTCGCCGAGGCGATGCTCCGTGCGCTGGACGGACCACGCCCGGACCCGGCGTCCGCGCGCAGGTGGGTGGAGGAGCACGCCTCGTTGCGCGCGACTGGCGAGCGGGCGGCCGATTCGGTGCTGGGTGTCGCTCGGCGGCTCACGCTGTGATCGTCGTAATGATCTCCCGGGCGAGTGCGGCCTCTCTCTCGAAGGACAGCTCGCGACTGGCCTGGTGCGAGGCCTGCTTGTAACGGGCGATCTCCTCCCGGCCGAGGCCGCGAAGGCTGTCGACGATCGTGTCGAGCTCGAAATCGTCGCTGACGATTCCCAGGCGGTGATCCCGGACCACCCTCGCCATCTCGGGTGTCGGTCCGATGGCGACGGCCAGGCGGGCCTGGACGAAGTCGAAGAGCTTGTTGGGCAGGGTGCGGGCCGCGTTGGGGTTGTACGGCGGGATCCAGAAAACCCCGACGTCGTAGGCGTTCAGCGTCGTGGCCAGCGCGTCGGGCGCGACCGGCGGGTGAAACCTGATGTGCGGCGCTCCGTGCGCACGCTCCTCGAGCGAGCGCAGGTACCGCCCCCCGTCAGCAGCCGGCACCAGGTACAGGTCCAGGCTGAAGTCGTCGCCCAGCCGGACGGCGGCGTCAAGCATGAGTTCGATCGATCTGCCCGGCACCGCGCCGCCCGAGTGGACGAGGCGGATCCGGTCGTCATCGACCGGTGTCGGCCGGAGATCTGCCCACGCTGCGGCGTTGCGCATGACGCGCGGCCGGACGCCGTACCGGTCGGCGTAGAGGTCCGCGATGGAGCCCGCAACGGTGGTCGTGGCCGCGCACCTCGGGAGGTACACGCGGCAGCAGTGGTCCATCAGGGGTGCGACCAGCAGACGCCACGAGGTGAGCTGGGTGCGCTCCTCGGGGGCCCACTCGTGCATGTCCGCCCACACCGGCGCATCACCCGCGAGCCGGAAGGCAGCAGGGAGCGACCTAGCATCGTTCGCCACCACGGCGTCCCACCGCCGTCCCTGGCCGAGACGCAGCGCCGCTCTCGACGCCGGGGCGGCTAGCTCGGCCGACCGCAGGCGTCGCGTGGCGAGCTTGAGTACGCCCGAGGGCGTCTGCGGCAGGGACATCGCCGAAGTGGGTATCTCAAGGTGTTCCGTGGCGCCCGACGGACGCGGCCCGTACCCCATCGTTGTGACCTCGGCCACCTGTGACACCGCGGAGATCTGCCGGAGGAGGCGCGCGTCGCGCACGAGTTCGGAAAAAGACAGGATGAGCACGCGCGGGCGTTTCGGCATGCCGCCCATGGTAGGGCGGGCCCCGGCGGCTTCCGGACGGTCCCAGGAGCCAGCGCGCCGGCGTGGGTACGCTGGCCCCCGACCTACTCTCGTCTCTGAGGAGAAGCATGCGCATCGCAGTCGTCGCACTGGGCAAGATCGGTCTTCCCCTGGCGGTCCAGTTCGCCGACGCCGGCCACGAGGTGGTCGGGGTGGATGTGCAGAGATCAGTCGTGGACCTGGTCAACGCCGGGACGGAGCCGTTCCCGGGTGAGGCGCACCTGCAGGAGAAGCTGGCCGAGCTGGTGCCGGCCGGGCGCCTGCGGGCGACGACGGAGTACGCCGAGGCGATCCCGGGCGCGGACGCGGTGGTGCTGGTGGTGCCGCTGTTCGTCGACGACGAGACGTGGGCGCCGGACTTTGAATGGATGGACGCCGCGACCCGGTCGCTGGCCGAGCACCTCACGCCCGGGACGCTGATCTCGTACGAGACGACCCTGCCGGTGGGGACCACCCGGAACCGGTGGAAGCCGCTGATCGAGGAGATCTCGGGGCTGAGCGAGGGTGAGGACTTCCACCTGGTGTTCTCCCCGGAGCGGGTGCTGACCGGGCGGGTGTTCGCCGACCTGCGGCGCTACCCCAAGCTGGTGGGCGGGCTGTCCGAGGCGGGCACGAGGCGGGCGGTGGAGTTCTACGAGGCCGTGCTGTCCTTCGACGACCGGCCCGACCTGGCCCGGCCGAACGGGGTGTGGGACATGGGCACCGCCGAGGCGGCGGAGATGGCCAAGCTCGCCGAGACCACCTACCGCGACGTCAACATCGGCCTGGCGAACCAGTTCGCGCTGTTCGCGGACAAGGCCGGGATCGACGTGTACAAGGTCATCGAGGCCTGCAACTCCCAGCCATACTCCCACATCCACCGCCCGGGCATCGCGGTGGGCGGGCACTGCATCCCGGTCTACCCGCGCCTGTACCTCTCCACCGACCCGGACGCGTCCATCGTGCGCACCGCCCGCCAGTCCAACGCGGCCATGCCCGCGCACGTGGTCGCCCGGGCCGCGGAGGTCCTGGGGGACCTGTCCGGGCTGCGGGCCGTGGTCCTCGGCGCCTCCTACCGCGGCCGGGTCAAGGAGACCGCGTTCTCCGGGGCCTTCGCCACCGTCGACGCCCTGCGCGAGCGCGGGGCGGCCGTGGCGGTGCACGACCCGATGTACACCGACGACGAGCTCGCCGCCCTCGGCTGGGAGCCCTACCACCTCGGCGAGAGCGCGGACCTGGCCATCGTCCAGGCCGACCACCCCGAGTACGCCGACCTGACCCCGGCCGACCTGCCCGGGCTCCGGCTGCTCTTCGACGGCCGCCGGGTCACCGACGCCGCGGCCTGGAACGGCACCCCCCGGCTAGTGATCGGCGGCGGCGCATGAGGTCGGTGCGTCCGACGTCGGCGCATTGATGACCTGGACGCAGACGCTGCCGGTGGCCCTGGCCGCCCTGGCGGTGCTCTACATCCCCGGGGCACTAGTGCTTCGAGCCCTGCCGGCCCGCGGTCTCGTCGCCCTCGCAGGCGCGCCGGCCGTGACCTTCGGCGCCCTCGGTGCCGTGGCAATCGGCCTATCCGCGGTGGGTGTGCCCTGGTCCCCACTCTCGGTGGGCCTCGTGCTCGTCGCGCTCCTGGCTGTGGGCGTCGCGGTCACGTGGAAGATGCGAACCCGGGAGGCTCCGGCGGAGGACGGCGGCCGATGGTGGGCGGTGGCCGTCGCGGGCTCGGCGGCGGTCGGGTTCCTCGTGCAGGCGCTGCCGCTCAAGGCGGGGATGATCCATCCCGGAGCTTTGCTGCAGGCGTGGGACGCGCCCTTTCACTACAGCGCCATCGAGATCGTCAGAGACTTCGGCGACGCGTCGCCGTTCGGGGGCCTTGATCCGCTCTACGGAGACTCGGCGCAGTCCGTCTTCTACCCGTCGCTCTGGCACGCGGTCGCAGGGCTGCTCCCCGGGCCTGCGGTGCTCGTCGCGAACGTCATGCTCTTCGTCGCGCTCGGCACCTGGATGCTCGGCGTGGCGGCGCTGGCCCGAGTCTGCTTTCCCAGCTTGCCGGCGGTCGCGGTGGTCGCGCCGCTGGTGGCGGGGGCGTCGACCGCCTACCCGTCGGTCATGATCCGCATGTCGCAGTACCCGCTGACCGTGGCCGTCGCCCTGGTCCCGGGCGTTCTCGCGCTCGTCGCTCACGTGGTGCTCGGGCGGAGGAGCAGCCGCCGCGCGAGGGGCGGCCTAGCCAGACCCGCGACCATCCTCGTGCTCCTCGGTCTCGCGGCCCTCGGCCTGTTCGCGGTTCATACCTCCGCCCTGGTGGCCGTGGCGTTCGCCCTCGCACCGCTGGTGCTGCTCCAGGTCGCCACCGTCGTCCGGAGCCTCGCGCGCGCCGGTCGAGGTGTGGCAGCTGCCGCCGTCGCTGCCGGATCTGTTGCCGTGGCGGCCGCGGCAGTCTGGTCGGTGCTCTCGACGGAGCGGCTGCGCTCGATGATGGGATTCGAGCGCGACGTGACGGCCGTCGGGGCCAGCGTGCGCAACGCCCTGCTCATGGACTCGTTCGGGCCCGCCGACCCGTTGGTGAACCTGCCGCTGGCTGTCGCCGGAGGCATCGGGCTAGTCGTGGCGCTCACCCGCCGCAGCAGTCGCTGGCTGGCTCTCGCGTGGGCGCTCTTCCTCGCGGTGTACGTGGTGGCTTACCTGCCCGCGGGACCCTGGAAGTTGCTCAGCGCCTTCTGGTACAACGAGGGCTCGCGCGTCCAGGCGGTCGCAGACACCCTGTGGGCCCCGCTCGTGGCCGTCGGCGTCTGCTTCGTCGGGAGCCTGCTCGTCTACCTCGTGCCCGGGCGTGCGCGGACCGCTCCGAGACGCGCGCGGACCGCTCAGGGAGGGTGGCGGGCGGTGACGGCGGGTGTGCTGGCCGTTGTGCTCGGGATCGGATGCTTCCTGGTCTCCGGAGGTTTCCGCGCGGAGGAGAAGTCGCAGTTCTGGATCGCGCCGTACTTCGTCCCCGACGCGATGGCGGCCCGTGGCGCCTACGCCTCCGACGAGGAGGTGGCGATGCTCTGGCGGCTCCGGCAGACGCTGCCGGCGGATGCGGTGGTCGTGGGGGACCCGTTCAACGGAGCGGCGTTCGTGCCCGCCGTGACCGGACGCAGGGCCGTTCCGCCCCACGTCTCCGGCGGCAGCGCTCGGGCAGCCGACGCCCAGTACCTGCTCCAGCACTTCAGGGACGTCGGCGAGGACCCCGCGGTGTGCGCCGCGATCGGACGCCTCGGAGTCACGCACGTGTACCTCGACGCGCCGATCACCATCTACGGGTGGGATCTCGCCCAGAGCAATCCCGGCATGTACGGCGTCGACACGGCCGGGTTCGAACGGGTCGACGCCGGTGGGACCGCCTCTGTGTGGAAGATCACTTCCTGCGGTGGTTTCTGACGGCCCGGATGGGACGCCGGGGCCGACGTATTAGCCTGAGCGAATGGTCCGAGACGGGGAGAGTGTTGGTGGGTCCCGCGTACGGGTGGTGAGCGTGACGTTCAACCCCGGCCCCGAGCTCGAGCACTTCGCGCGTTCGTTGAGCGAGGCGACGCGGTCGCCCTACACGTTCGTGCTGGTCGACAACGGGGACGAGCGCGATGTGGTCGACGACGTCGCGGAACGGTACGGCGCCGAGGTCCTGCGCCCCGGCACCAACCTCGGGTACGGCGCCGCCGCCAACCTCGGCGCCCGCGCCGGCGCCGAACCCTGGGTCGTCGTCGCGAACCCGGACGTGATCTGGCGGCCCGGCTCGCTCGACGCGCTTGTGGAAGCAGGAGACCGGCTCCCCGACGCGGGCGCCCTGGGACCGCAGATCCTCAACACCGACGGCACTGTCTACCCGTCGGCGCGCGCGGTGCCCTCGCTGCGGCAGGGCGCCGGGCATGCGCTGCTCGCGAGGGTCTGGCAGAACAACCCGTGGACCCGTGCCTACCGGCGCGAGCACGAGTTCGTCGAGCCGGCGGAGCACGCCGTCGGCTGGCTCTCCGGCGCGTGCCTGCTGCTGCGGCGCGCGGCGCTGGCGCCCGCCGGGGGCTTCGACGAGAGCTACTTCATGTTCTTCGAGGATCTTGATCTGGGTGAGCGACTCGGTCGAGCGGGCTGGCACAACATCTACGTTCCCTCCGCGGTGGTGGTCCACGACCAGGGCGCGAGCTGGCGGGAGCGGCCGGCCTCGATGATCCGGGCGCACCACCGCAGCGCGGAGCACTACCTGCACAGGCGTTACGCCGCCTGGTACCTCGCTCCGCTGCGGCTCGCCATCTCGGCGGGACTGCGGGCGCGCGCATGGTGGGAAACGCGCGGGTCGACGCGCCGCGCCGCATGACGATGCTCGACCTTCTCGCCTCCGTAGCGGTTGTCGTGCTGCTGCTGTTTGTACCCGGTGCCGCCTGTCTGCGCCTCCTCGGCGTCCGGGGGATCCTCGTCGTCGGCGCTGCGCCGGCCGCGAGTATCGCCGTCATCGGTGCCGGCACAGTGCTGCTGGACCTCCTCGGCGTCCCGTGGCTCTGGTGGTCGGCGGGCCTCTGGCTGGTGCTGGTCTGCGGCGTCGTCGGTCTGTTCGGGCGGCTCACCGCCGGCTCCGTGCGGCTGGCGGCCCCGGACAGGCGCGGGCTTGCCATGGTCGTCGGGGGCCTCGCCGTCGCCTTCGCGGTCCAGGTCGCGGCGTACCACCAGGGCATGGGCAGCCTGAGTGCCGTCCCGCAGATGCACGACTCCCTCTTCCACCTCAACGGTGTCGAGCTCGTCAGTCGCACCGGCAACGCCTCGCCGTTCGGTGGTCTGGCGGGGATGTACGGCGACGGCGGAACCGGGTACTACCCGAGCGCTTGGCACGCGGTCGTCGCGCTCGCCTCGGCCGTGGCGCCGATCGAGGTGGCGACCGGCGCCGCGCTGTACGTCGCCATCCTCATGCCGTGGCTGTTGGGGATCGCGGCGCTGGGCGCGGTGGCGGTGCCCGGGCGTCCGGTCGTCGCGGCGGTCGCCCCCGTCGTCGCATGCTCGTTCCTCACCTTCCCGACGATCGCTGCGGTGTTCAAGGGAATGTATCCGTTCGGGTTCTCGGTAGCCCTGACCCCTGGTGCGCTCGCGCTCGCCGTGGCGGTGCTGCAACGTCTCCGGGAGAGCCGTGGGCGCGGGGTCCTCACCGCCGCGCTGTCCTCCGCAGGGGTCGTGCTCGCACACGCCTCGGGCGCGGCGGCGCTGGCGCTGCTCGTCTCGCCCGTGCTCGTGCAGGAGTGCTGGCGGCTCGGGACTCGTCTGGTGCGGGGACGCAGGGGCGTGCCGGGGGTTGCGGTTGCCGCCGCTCCGTGGGTGCTGGGTCTCGCGTTCGTGGTCGCCGTCTACACCGTGCCGCGCCTGCAGGCGATGGCGAACTTCGCCAGCCCGGAGCAGGGCCGGTCCACAGCACTCGTCCAGGCGCTGCTGTCCGAGCGCACCGGCGAGGCCTCGACGTGGGTCAACGTCGTCATGGTGGCGCTCGTCAGCGTCGGGCTCGCCGCGGCCGCAGCGAGAGCGCATACGCGCTGGCTCGCCTTCTCGTGGTTGCTCGCCCTCGCCGCGTACGTCGTGACGGCCGGCCCCGAGGGACGACTCCGGGTGCTTGCCGGCTTCTGGTACAAGTCTCCGGACCGCGTCGACTCCCTTCTGGTGACGATGTCCGCGGTCCTCGGCGCCGTCGGCCTCGCTGCCGTGGGGATCACCGTGATGAAGGCGGTGCCGCGGGTCGCGCCCCGGGTGCCGGCTCGGGCCGCGTCGGTCGCTGCAGCCGCCGTGGTACTGGTCCTCCTCGGGCTCTCCTTCGCGACGTCCGGCGGCTTTCGCCACGACGAGCGTGTGCTGTGGACCGCCCGGGCGTACGACCCGGAGCGGATGATCCACCCTCCCTGGGCGAGTGGGTCCGAGCTGGACTTCGTTCGCGGTCTGCGCGACGTCCTGCCGGCGGACGCGCAGGTGCTCGGGGACCCTATGAACGGGGCCGGCTTCATACCTGCGCTGGCCGGCCGGCAGACCGCCGTCCCGGCGTTGGGTGACTCGGTTCCCACCGAGGCCGAGGACTTCCTCATGCAGACCTTTCGCAACATCCACACCGACCCGACGGTGTGCGACGTGCTCGACGAGGAGGGCATCGGCTACTACTACGAGGACGTGTCCGTGCCCTACGGGGCACGGACACTGGCCGACTTTCGGCCGGGACTCTACGGCGTCGACACCGCCGACGGGTTCGACCTGCTGGCACGGGAGGGGACCGCGGCCCTCTACCGGATCACCGCCTGCGGCTGAGGAAGGCGTCGCACGGCTGATCTGTCAGGCCCCGATCAGGGCGTGACGGTGACCCTGGGCCTGCTGTGCAGGTATCCGACCGTCTGACCGGAGGACGTGACCGTGAAGCTTGCGGCCCGGGCGGCGCGGTCGATGTCCTTGCCCGCGGAGTCGCGCACCGCGACGTTGACCGCATAGTCGCCCTGACCGATCTCCAGCGCGGGCAGGGTCACCGAGAAGTTGACCGAGTTGTCGACGGGCGGGAGGGACACGTCGAGGAGCGTGGTGTCGGTGCCGAAGATGACCTGCCCGAGCGGGGTCTCGATGCTGGTCGCCAGGGTCCAGGCCTCCAGCGGCTCGCGAACCTCGAGCACGCCGCTCACGGTCAGGTCGTCACCGGGCACGATGGAGAGCGACTCGCCGTCCTGACCGGGCGAGGAGAGCGCCACACCGCTGATCCGTCCCCTGCGGGCGGCTGTCGGCCCGCTGACCGTCGTGGCCTCCCGCTGCTGGATGTCCTCCTGGATCTGCGCCTCGTAGTCCCTGCGCAGCCGGCGCAACGCCTCACGGGGCGTTCCATCGGCCAGGATCTTGCCTTTCTCGAGGACGACGGCGCGGTCGCAGACCTCGGCCACCTGCTCGGCGGAGTGGCTCACCAGCACGATCGTGCGACCGTCGTGCTGGAACTCGCGGATCTTCTCCATGCACTTGCGCTGGAACGGCTCGTCGCCCACGGCCAGCACCTCGTCGACGAGGAGCACGTCCGGGTCCACGTGCACGGCCACGGCGAAGGCGAGGCGCACATACATCCCGGACGAGTAGAACTTCACCTGCGTGTCGATAAAGTCCTCGATGCCGGAGAAGTCCACGATGGCGTCGAAGTGCCGGTCCGTCTCGCGCTGGTGGAGACCGAGGATCGCGGCGTTCAGGTACACGTTCTCGCGCCCGGTGAGGTCGGGGTGGAAGCCCGCTCCGAGCTCGAGGAGAGCCGCCAGGCGCCCACGGCGCAGCACCTCGCCGGACGTCGGCTGGATGATCCCGCCGATCGTCTTGAGCAACGTCGACTTTCCCGAACCGTTGGGCCCGACGAGACCCACCGAGGTGCCCGCGTCGATCGCGAGGCTGACGTGGTCGAGGGCCCAGAAGTCCTCCTTGAACCTCGCCGACCGGCCCGCGTTGACGATGCGTTCCTTGAGCGACTTCTCCTTGCGGATGACGAACCGCTTGGACACGTCGCGGATGTCGATAACGCTGCAGTTCATCTCAGAGCTCCTGGGCGAAGTTGCCCTGCATGGTGGCGAACAGACGTTGGGAGATCACCAGCATGACAAGGCCGACGGCGAGCGCCACCAGCAGCCGCATGGCGAGGTCGCCCGGGAAGGCGCCCTCCGGTGCGGCCGTCCAGACGGCGCGCTGAAAGCCGAGGACGGCGATCGTGACCGGATTGTCGAGGTAAAGCAGGGCGATGGTGGGGCTGACGGCGCCATTGACCATCTGCCAGGAGTAGACGATCGGCGATGCCCAGAAGCCGAGCATGAGCGCCACCTCCACCAGGTACTGGACGTCGCGGAGGTAGACGTTCGCGGCCGAGAGCACGAGGGCGGCGGCGGTGGCCCACACCAGGGTCACGGCGAGGGCCGCCGGCAGGTAGAGCAAGCGGCTGTCGAAGACCAGTCCGCGTATGGCGAGTGCGGCGACAAGGAGGATGGCCAGCTGGATCGCGAAGTTGAACAGCGCCGATCCCACGGTGGCCAGCGGGAAGATCTCCCGGGGAAGGTAGATCTTCTTGACGATCCCGTCGTTGGCGAGGATGGATGCGGTCCCGTTCGCCACGATCTCGTTGAAGAGCTGCCAGACGGTCAGCCCGGTGAAGACGTAGATGGCGAAGTCCGGGATAGCCCGCTCGGCGCCGAGGAAGCGACCGATGGCGACGTAGTAGATGAGCAGCGAGACCAGCGGTCGAGCCAGCGTCCACAGGAACCCCAGCGCGCTGTCCTTGTACCGCGCACGCAACTCCCGGCGCACCAGCATGCCGAGCAGCTCGCGACGTTCCCAGATCGCACCGACAGAGTCACGGGCGCCGACGAAGAACCCGCTCGGCGGGCTCGCGCGACGCAACGGCTGCGTGGCGAGCTCTCGCATCCGTGCCTCTGCTTCGGGACTCATCGATCTCCCTAGGTGGTTCACGGGCGGACGTGATCCGACCGCCTACTGACGGACCAGGATAGATCGGATCCTGTCGACGACAGTTCGCGCGGCGGCCCGGAACCGGCGGTCCAACGTCCCGTCGAGCAGGGCCAGCGCGTTGTCCAGGTCGGCCTGCAGTCGGGCTGTGTGCTCTGCCCCCGCGGCCAGCTCAGCCCGCAGCACGCGCTGCTCGGCGCCAAGGGCCCGCACCTGTGCCGTCAGGTCCCCGGTCCTGCGGTGAGCTTCCGCGAGCGCGACGTCGCGGTCGCGCACCACCGCCTCCTGCTGCTGCAGGAGGAAGGTTCTGACGGTGAGCGGGTCCTCCGCCGCGGGAAGAAGCTTCGGCTCTGCTGCGCCGTTCGTGGCGGTGGCCTGACCTTCGCCTCCCTCGTCCGTGCGCTCCTTCTGACCCCCCGCGAGGGCCGCGACACGGGCGAACGCCTCGTGCACCGCGTTCCTGTCGGCCGCGATCTGCGCTGAAAAGTCTGGGCGTTCCTCCTCCGTCTGCCGGACGAGGTCCTTCAGGGACGCGCCGTCGTGGAAGATGCGTTCGGACAGGCCGCGGTCGTCGAGGTAGTTGCGCACCTTGCGTTGGTCCGCCGTGATGAACGGCACGTTCTGGGAGTACGAGAAGATCGTGCCGTGCAGCGTCGAGACGACGACGTAGGACATCTGCCGCATGACGGCGTGCAGCTCGAGCGGGTCCAGCCGCGGCAGCACGACCGCGCGGGAGCGGTCGAAGGGGAGCGACTCCATGAAGCTGTCGTCGTAGTTGTAATGCGTGAAGGGGATGAATACCTTCGGCCGGTCGATCGCGTCCACAATCTCGACCAGCTCGGGCACGAGGCGCAGGGTGTGGGGAACTACGTGGATGCCCACCGCCGGCTCGTCGTCCGGAAGTCCTTCGATCCTGAAGTCGGGCGACTCGAGCGTGGTGGTCGTGCACGGCAGCAGCTGGGCGTCCGGGACGGCGGAACGCAGCACGTCCACCTCGCGCGAGGTGCGGGCGCTGACGAACTCGTAGTCGCGCAGGTACTCCAGCTGGTCCGCGTCGTCCCACACGCCGGCGGAGTTGAGGACGGCCGGGCCGGACGCGCGGAATCGGTCGTAGAAGGGGTCGCCCAGGGGCCGGATGAGGTCGCCCCCCCCGACGACGACCAGCCGGCCTCGCGTATCGACCTCCTCGAAGGGGGAGAGGACCTGCGTCGTGCCCACGCCGTGCCGGGCGAGCTCCTGGCCGACGGCGATACCGATGGCCCGATCACCCGTGTTGGGACTGACCGAGTCGTACAAGGCACCGACGTCGGTGCCGCTCCTGGCTGGCATGGGTGAACGAGTCTCCTTCGTCGACTTCGGGTCGCGGCGTGGTCTTCGTGCGTGCGGCCTGACGCTGGCATGCTAGGACACCGACGTCGTCGCGCCTCCGCGGCAGGGGGCTGCAGCCGTTCGTGGCGCCGTGCCCCGGAGCAAGCACCCGGAGCGCGATGCGATGATGTGCCCATGCTGAGGAGAGGAACTCCAGTGCGGAAGGATCTGTCCGTTGCCGGACAGGCGCAGATCGTCGAGGCCGTAGGGGAGCGGCGTACCGTCCTCGACGTCGGCCGCACGCTCGGTCCCGAGGCGCTGATCCTGGCCGAGCGGGGCTGCGCCGTCACTGCGATCAGCACCGACCCGCGGGTGGACGGGGAGCCGGCGTCCTACCTCGCACGGACGGTCGTCGCGCAGGACAGGCCGTTCGACCCCGCCGCCGTGCTGGACGAGAACGACATGTTCGACGTCGTCGTCCTCGGCGAGGAGCTGGCGCGCTCGGAGGATCCGGTCGCGCTGCTCAGGGCAGTGCAGCCGCACCTCCGGCCGGACGGCGAGCTCATCCTCTCCGCGCCCAACCTCACACACGGATCGGTACGGCTGGCCGCGCTGGCCGGGCGATGGGACCCCGCCAGAGGCCCGGTCCGGAACCACTTCGCCCTCGGCACGCTGGCGAGGCTCGTCCAGGAGGCGGGCCTGGAGGTGGCGGCGGTACGCGCTACCGTGGCCGACGCGTTGGCGACGCCCTACGACGTACCCGACGACGTTCCGTCCGTCAGCGTGCAGTGGGTGCGCAACCAGCCTGAGGCGGCGTACTTCCACTACGTCCTATCGGCCCGGCGGCCGGCGAGCGGCCCGGTACCTCGGACGGAGATTCCGGAGGTGCTCGCCGACGGCGCTGTGCAGCCGGTCCAGGACCACCACGCCGAGGCTGTGGCTCGGGCCGAGGCACGCACGGACGACCTGCGTCACCGGGTCCTCACGCAACGCGACCACATCATCGGCCTCGAGGCCACCGCGGCCAGGGCCACCGCGGAGCTCGCACGGGTGCGGCGCGAGGCCGAGCAGGAGATCGCTGAGCTCCGGGCCACCACGACCTGGCGGGCGGGGCGGCTGGCCGTCGCGCCGGTTGCGAAGGTGCGCAGTCTCCTGGGTGGCCGCCCATGACGGCCCCGATGTTCTCGGTCGTCACACCTGTCTACAACCCGCCGGTCGGGGCCCTTCGAGAGATGGTCGCCTCGGTCCTCGCACAGACGTACGGCTCGTTCGAGCTGATCCTGGTGGACGACTGCTCGCCCGACGCCGAGGTACGCACGGTGCTGCACGAGCTCGCCGCGGCGGATCGGCGGATCGTGCTGGTGGAGCGCGAGAAGAACGGCGGCATCGTCGCCGCGTCGAACACGGCGCTGGAGCAGGTGCGCGGCGAGTTCGTGGTCCTGGTGGACCACGACGACCTGATCGAGCCCCAGGCGCTCGCACGGGTTCGCGAGCGGCTCGACGCCGAGCCGGAGATCGACTACCTCTACACCAACGAGGACAAGGTCGACGACGCCGGCAGGCGGTTCGACGTCTTCCTGAAGCCCGACTGGTCGCCCGAACGGCTGCGTGGGCAGATGTACACGTCGCACCTGTCGGTGCTGCGGACCGAGCTCGTGCGTGCCGTCGGCGGGTTCCGGCCCGGCTTCGAGGGTTCCCAAGACCACGACCTGGTGCTTCGGGTGGTCGAACGGGCACGACAGGTCGCGCACGTCCCCGAGGTGCTGTACCACTGGCGCGCCCACCCCGGGTCGACGGCGGCGAACTATCAGGAGAAGTCTTACGCATGGCTCGCCGGGCAGCGGGCCGTGCAGGACCACGTCGACCGGGTGGGGATTCGCGCGACGGTCGAGCTCGGAGAGCTCCCCGGCACCTACCGGCTCGACCGGCGGGCGCCGTCGGGTCTGAGCGTCAGCGTCGTCATCCCGACGAACGGCTCGGCCGGGATGGTGTGGGGCGAGGAGCGGGTCTACGTCGTCGAGTGCGTCCGTTCGCTGCTCGAGCGGCTTGGCGGCGTCCATCTCGAGGTGGTCGTCGTCTACGACGAGCCGAGCACGCCCGGGGCGGTGCTCGAGGAGCTCGAGGAGATCGCCGGCGCCTCGCTGGTGCTGGTTCCCTACCGCCGCCCGTTCAACTTCTCGCAGAAGTGCAACGTCGGCTTCCTGGCGGCGACCGGTGACGTCGTCGTCCTTCTCAACGACGACCTCCAGGTCGTCTCGGACGGCTTCCTGGAGCAGCTCGTGGCGCCGCTGAGCGAGCCGGACGTCGGCATGACGGGGGCGCGGCTGCTCTTCGCGGACGGGACGCTCCAGCACGGAGGTCACCAGTACTCCCGCGGCGACATCACGCATGTGTTCCTGGGGGCCGACGGCACGTGGGGCGGGCCCTTCTCGGAGCTGACGATCAACCGGGAGTGCTCCGGGCTCACCGCTGCCGCCGCCGCGCTGAGGCGCGAGGTGTTCGAGGAGGTGGGGGGCTTCTGCGAGGCGCTGCCGGGCAACTTCAACGACGTCGACCTCTCGCGCAAGGTGGGCAGCGCCGGCTACCGCATGGTGTGGGTCGCGGGCGCCAGTGCGTACCACTTCGAGTCCCGCACGCGCGAACCGAGCGTGCGCAGGTGGGAGTACGAGAACCTGCTCGCGAGGTGGGACTTTTCGGGCGACGACCGGTACATGCCCGTCTCCCTGACTGGAGCGTTCCGCGAGAGGATCGGGCGGTAGTGGCCGCCGCCGTCCTGATCGCCACGCTGGACACCCTCGGTGACCGGATGGCGGGTCCCGCCATCCGTGCCTGGAAGATCGCCACGGCCCTGGCCGCCGAGAACGACGTTCACCTGGTGACGTTCGCCGCATGCGATCGCCGGGCGGAGCAGTTCACCGCACGGCACGTCTCCGTCCCCGAGTTCCGCGCCGAGGTCGAGGGCGCCGACGTCGTCATCATCCAGGGATACCTGCTCCGCAACTTCCCATGGCTGGCGGCCTCGGAGAAGGTCATCGTCGTCGATCTCTACGACCCGTTCCACCTCGAGAGCCTCGAGGTCCTGCGGAACCACCCCGAGGAGGAACGGCGCGGCGCGATGGCCGGGGCTCTGGCGGAGCTCCACGCCCAGCTGCGGAGGGGCGACCTGTTCCTCTGCGCGTCGGAGAAGCAGCGGGACCTCTGGCTCGGGCACCTGGCGATCGCGGGCAGGATCACCCCGGCGACGTACGACGCCGACCCCTCCCTGCGGGAGCTCGTCACCGTGGTCCCCTTCGGGCTCGACCCGGAACTGCCCGTCCGGCGGGCGCATGGGATCAAGGGCGTGGTGCCAGGGGTCGGTCCCGAGGACCCCGTAGTCCTCTGGGGCGGCGGTGTGTACAACTGGTTCGACCCGCTGACGGTGATCGACGCGGTCGCGCGCGTGCGCGAGCGCGTGCCCGCCGTCCGACTGTACTTCCTCGGGATGAAGCACCCGAACCCCGACGTCCCCGAGATGGCGATGGCGGTCGCGGCGAGACGGCGCGCGGACGAGCTCGGGCTGACCGGCCGGCACGTCTTCTTCAACGAGGAGTGGGTGCCCTACGAGCGGCGCGCCGACTACCTGCTGGACGCCGATGTCGCTGTGAGCGCCCACTTCGACCAGATCGAGACGGCCTTCAGCTTTCGCACGCGGATGCTGGACTACCTGTGGGCCGCACGGCCGATCGTCTGCACGGCGGGTGACACGTTCGGCGATCTGGTCGACGCCGAGGGCCTCGGAGCCTCCGTCGAGGCGGGCGACGTCGTCGGCCTCGCGGCGGCCCTCGAACGTCTGCTCACCGAGCCCGCGGCATGGCACCGTGCGCACGAGAATGCGCGGCGGGTTGCCGAGAACTACACGTGGCACGTGGCGCTGGCGCCGCTCGTCGAGTTCTGCCGCGCGCCGCGGCGGGCGCGGGACGCCGGGCAGCCGTCGCTCGCGCCGGTGACCGGGACGAGGACCGGTGCCCTCCTCCGCCGGACGCGCTCGGACGTGGCGGCCACCGTGCGGCACCTGCGCACGGGCGGGCCGCGTGCCGTCGCCAGCCGGATCGCCTGGCGACTCGGACGCTCCTCGTGAGTCGGCGTGGCGAGCGTCGCCAACCTGCCCGTCGTCCGCTCAGCGCTCTCACGGCGTGGCTCGCGCCCGTCCTGCTGCTGCTCGTCCTGGTGGGACCGGCTTTGGCCGGGCAGCAGGTGTTTGCGGCGGGCGACCTCATCGACCGCAACGCGGCCCCCTGGACCGAGTCGTCCACGGTGGAGGAGATCACCAACGTCTGCGTGTCCGACACCGTCGACTCCACGCTCCCGTCGGCGCTCGTCTTCCGTGACAGGGTGGCCGACGGGGACGTCGCGCCGCTGTGGGACAACTCCGCGTCGGCCGGGGCGCTGCTCGGCGCGGCGCCGCCGCAGGGGACCTCCTCACCCATCTTCCTCGCCACGCTGCCGTTCTCGGACACCTCCTTCACCGCCTGGATGAAGGTGCTGGAGACCGCCGTCGTCCTGACTGGCACCGTCCTGTGGGCCCGCCGTCTCGGCCTGAGCTCGGCTGCGGGTGCGGTGGCTGGTGTCGTCTACGCGTTCGGCGGCTTCATGGTCATGTGGACTAACTGGCCCCAGTCACGCACCGCGGCGTTCCTGCCCCTGCTCTTCTGGGCGCTCGAGCGCATCGTCCAGGACCGCACCCTCCGCTCTGCGCTGCCGCTCCCGCTGGTGGTGGCGGCGCTGGTTCTCGGTGGGTTTCCCACCGTGGTGGTGTACGGCGTGTACTTCGCCGCCGTCTACGCCATGGTTCGGCTGGTGGCGGAGAACCGGCGTCGCGCACGCTCGCGCACCCTCGACGGCCCCGTCGACCGCCCCGGAGACGGCACCGGAGGCCGGGTCTGGCGCGACTGGCTGAAGCCGCCCGCCCTCGCCGCGGTCGGCGGAGGGCTCGGAGCGCTCCTCGTCGCCTTCCAGCTGGTGCCCTGGTTCAAGCAGCTCACCGCGACGGACCTCAGTTACCGCGAGAACATGTGGGCCGGCACGTTCAGCTGGGGCGAGTTCCTCACTCTCGCCTACCCGCAGGCGCTCGGCACCTGCGCCTCGGACGCGCTGCGCTGGGGCTCGGTCATCCCGGTCGAGGGTGTCTCCTTCGTCGGCGCCGGGGCGCTCGTGCTGGTCGTCGCCGCGCTCATCCTTCCGGCTGCCGGTGGACGCATGGCGGGCACGCGGCCGGTCTTCCTTCTCGGTGGCCTCCTGACGCTCGCGGTCACCTTCGTGGGCGGCATGCTCAACTATCTGTTGCACCTCCTCCCGCTCATGGCGACGTCGCCGATGCACCGGATGCGCTCGGTCGGGATCCTGATGTTCGCGATGCTCGCGGCAGCCGGATTTGACGCGGTACGCCGATCCACCGGGGAACGGCGGTGGCTGCCCTGGGCCGGGGTTGTCGCTGCCGCCGCCGCACTCGTGCTTGCCGCCCTGGCGGTGTACCGGCTCGCGCCCACGCCGGAGGCCTGGGCGCAGGCTCGTACCCCCCTCGCCCTCGGCCTGGCCTGCGGAGCCGGCGTCGCCGCGGCGTGGGCCTGGATCATGTCCGGCATTCCCGGACGGCGGCTGGCGGCCGGCTTGATCCCGCTAGCCCTCCTGGTCGACGCCCTGGCTTTCACCACTGCCTACTGGCCCCGCAGCGAACCGGGCACGTTCTACCGGGAGACGGCCACGGGGCAGTTTCTCAGGGACAACCTCGGCCACGACCGGATGGTGGGAGCGGGCTACGCGTACTGGAACGGTGCGAACAAGGTGGCGGGCATCCGCTCGTTGTCCGGGCACACCTTCGTCCCCGCGCACTGGAAGGAACTGCTGGACCAGATCGACCCGACGATGTTCCTCACCCCGACGAACCACACCCTCAACGACCTCACCGCGCTCGACAGCCCGGCGCTGGACCGTCTGGCCGTGCGGTACGCCGTCATGGACACGACGTTGATCCCGCCGGGGCAGATTCTCGGTGTCGAGGACCAGGACCGGGCCGTCGCGGTGAAGCTCCAGCACCGGCCCGGAGAGCGCAAGCTGCCCGCGGGGACGGCGCTCAGGGGTGTCGTGGTGGAACTGACGCAGCCGGTGGGTGACATCGACGAGGACGACGCCCCGACGCATTTCGTCGCCGAGGTGCTCGACGACGCCGGGAACGTCCTCGTGACCGGCGAGCGGCGTATCCGCGACGGCGCCGCGGGCGTCCAGATGATCCCCGTCGACGGCGAGGAGTTGGCCGCACTCGACGTGACCCTCCACGTCCGCGTCCGTGCCGAGGGGGATCCGCCGCTCCAGGTCCTGGGCACCACTGCGCCGGACGCACAGGGCCAGCGGGCCTGGGTGGGCGTGCTCACCGCGGACGACAGGGGCCTTGACCTTGTGCACACCAGTGACGCACAGGTGGTCGAACGCGCCAGGGCCCTTCCCCGTTTCCGGTGGGCCCAGGAAGCCGCGACGTGCGAGACCGCGGAGGAGTGCGTCGCAGAAATGGGCGAGGTCTCGTCCGGCACCGTGCTCCTCGACCCGGCGGACGCGTCGAGGACGACCTTCGGGGGCGATCCGGCCGACGTGAGCGTGGAGCTGGACGGCGACGACCTGCAGCGTGTCCGTGTCAGCGCCATGGGGGACGGCATGCTCGTCGTGGCCGACGGTCTGCACGACGGCTGGGAAGCGTTCGTCGACGGGGAGCCGGTCGACATCGTGCGCGCGGACTACGCCATGAGGGGCGTTCCGGTGCCCGCCGGCGAGCACGTGGTGGAACTTGCGTACCACCCGCCCGGTTGGGGTCCGCTGTCGAAGGTGGCGGCCGTCACCGGCGTCGCCGTCTTCGGGCTGTGGGGCGTCCTCGCCTGGCGTGACCGACGGCATGGACGACGCCGGACCGTCGCGGCCGGCTAAAAGGCCTGATCGAAGGGGCGTCGCCCGATCGAACGGCGTCGCCGGATCTGAGAACCGTCGCGGGATCCGAGGTCGTTGCCGGATCGTCGGGGCGTTGCGTGATCGGCAGGGGCGGGGGCGGTCACGGTTGGAGCCGGCGGGCTCGCGTGCCGTGACCACCGCTGGCGCCTATTGGCCCTGAGCCGCGTACTTCGCCTCGACGGCGGCCTTCTGCGGGCGCCACCAGCTCTCGTTGTCCCGGTACCAGGCGATGGTGTCCTCGAGACCGGAACGGAAGTCCTTGAACTGCGGCTCCCAGCCGAGCTCCTCGCGCAGGCGCGTGTTGTCGATGGCGTAGCGCAGATCGTGCCCGGGGCGGTCCGCCACGTGCTCGTAGTCGTGCGGGTCGTGTCCCATGAGCTCGAGGATGAGCTCCACGACCTCCTTGTTGTTCTTCTCCCCGTCGGCGCCGATGAGGTACGTCTCGCCGGTCCGGCCCTGCTCGATGATGCGCCACACGGCGGTGTTGTGGTCGCGCACGTGGATCCAGTCGCGCACGTTCTGGCCCGCGCCGTAGAGCTTGGGCCGCACGCCGTCGATCAGGTTGGTGATCTGGCGGGGGATGAACTTCTCGATGTGCTGGTAGGGCCCGTAGTTGTTCGAGCAGTTCGAGATGGTGGCCTCGACGCCGAACGAGCGCACCCACGCCCGCACCAGCAGGTCGGAGCCTGCCTTGGTGGAGGAGTACGGCGAGGAGGGGTTGTACGGGGTCTGCTCGGTGAACTTCGCCGGGTCGTCCAGCTCGAGGTCGCCGTACACCTCGTCGGTGGAGATGTGGTGGTAGCGCACGCCGTGCCGGCGGACGGCCTCGAGCAGCGTGAACGTCCCGATCAGGTTCGTGGTGACGAACGGCGAGGGGTCGTTCAGGGAGTTGTCGTTGTGCGACTCCGCCGCGAAGTGCACGACCACGTCGGAGTCCCGCACCAGCGGGTCGACGACGTCGGCGTCGGCGATGTCCCCCTCCACCAGCGCGACCCGGTCCGTCACGTCCGCCAGGGAGGCGGGGTTGCCGGCGTAGGTGAGCTTGTCCAGGACCGTCACCCGGGCGTCGGGGTAGTCCGCGACGGTCTGGTGGACGAAGTTGGCGCCGATGAAACCGGCACCACCGGTGATGAGCACACGCACGTCAGGGCCTCCTCGGCCAGGTCGGGGTCGGAATGGGCCAGTGTAGGCGTTGGGCCTCGGAACGGTCAGGGGCGGCCGATGCCGGTGTAGGTCCAGCCGGCGGCGCGCCAGGTGGTGGGGTCGAGGGCGTTGCGGCCGTCGATGATCCAGGGGTTGGTCACGGCGTGCTTGAGGCGGGTGGGGTCGAGCTCCTTGAACTGCTTCCACTCGGTCAGGAGGAGGACGACGTCGGCGCCGGCGGCGGCGGCGTAGGCGTCGTCGGCGACGTGGGTGGTGGGGCGGGCGGCGCGGAGCTTGGGGCCGGCGGCGGGGTCGGTGATGACCACGGTGGCGCCCTCGCCGGAGATGCGGGCGGCGATGTCCAGGGCGGGGGAGTTGCGCATGTCGTCGCTGTCGGGCTTGAACGCCGCCCCGAGGACGGCGACCTTCTTGCCCTCGAAGGTGCCGCCGAGGCCGTCGCGGGCGGTGTTGACGACGTGGTCGCGGCGCCGGTCGTTGATGGAGTCGACCTCGCGCAGGAAGGTCAGGGCCTGGTCCACGCCGAGCTCGCCGGCGCGGGCCATGAAGGCGCGGATGTCCTTGGGCAGGCAGCCGCCGCCGAAGCCGATGCCGGCGCGCAGGAACTTCTTGCCGATGCGGTCGTCGTGGCCGATGGCCTCGGCCAGGGCGGTGACGTCGGCGCCGGTGGCCTCGCACAGCTCGGCCATGGCGTTGATGAAGGAGATCTTGGTGGCCAGGAAGGAGTTCGCGGCGACCTTGACCAGCTCGGCGGTGGCGTAGTCGGTGGTCAGGCGGGGGATGTCGGCGGCGAGGAGCTGCTTGTAGACGTCGTCCAGGACGGCCTGGGCGGACTCGGCCTGCTCGGGGTCCTTGGGCAGGCCGTAGACGATGCGGTCGGGGGAGATGGTGTCCTGCACGGCGAAGCCCTCGCGCAGGAACTCCGGGTTCCACACCAGCAGCGCCCCGGTGGGGGCGAGCGTCTCGGCGATGGTCGCGGCGGTGCCCACCGGCACGGTGGACTTGCCCACCACCAGGGTGGGGCCGTCGACGTGGTGGTTCAGGTGCGGGACCAGGGAGGCGACCGCGGAGTGGACGTAGGTCAGGTCCGCGGCGTAGCCGCCCTGGACCTGGGGGGTGCCGACGCCGATGAAGTGGACCTGGGCGTGGGCCAGGTCGGCGAAGTCGGTGGAGAAGCGCACCCGGCCCGCGTCCACGTTGCGCTTGAGGAGCTCGTCGAACCCGGGCTCGTGGAACGGCGAGACCCCCCGGGAGAGGGACTCGACCTTGGCGGCGTCGACGTCGATCCCGACCACGTCGTGGCCCAGCTCCGCCATGCACGCCGCGTGCACCGCACCCAGATACCCGCAACCGATCACCGAAATCTGCATGGGAGCACGGTACCGTCGAGCGGGGGTACGTGGAGCGAGCCGTTCGTCCTTCGCGTCCCTTCCGAGCAGGGCAACGGGGGAGAAACACATGTCTACGCTGAACGTGGTGGCTGGCGCGCTCGCAGTCGGTGTGCTCGTGGCCGGAGGAACTGCCGTCCCGACGCAGGCCGAGACGCCCGCGGGTGGTGCGCACGGACCCGCTCAGCCGCTGACCGTCATCTCGCTCACCGACGACGACGGGAGCCGCACCGGCGTCGCCGTCGCGGGGCTCGACGAGCTGGCGGTGGACTCGTCGGACGGTGCGGTCGACGACGTGCAGACCGGGTACACCGCCGCTCCCGCGGGGGCGGGCGCGGCCGGGATCGGGCGGGGGGTCGCTGCCGTGCGGCCTGCTGTCACCGGGACGGCCGCAGCGCTCGAGAACGTCGCGGTCCTCACGCCGCCGATGGCCACCGACGAGTTCATGGTGGCGGGTCTCACCTGGGAGGCGGGGGACCCCCTCCCCGCCGGCGGTCGCGTCTTTCTCCGGGTGCTCGAGGACGGCAGCTGGTCTGACTGGCTCGAGGTGGAGGAGGAGGACGGGGCGGACGAGGGCCGGGGCGGCAGGGCCGGCACGGACCCGTTCGTCACCGGCGGCGCCACGGCGGTCCAGATCCAGGTCACGGGCGACGCGGTGGACCTCCCGGCGGGCCTGGAGGTCAGCCTGATCCCGGCCGCACCGGATCCCGCCGCCCCCGAGACGGTCGTCACGGAGCCCACCGACGAGCCTGCGGAGCTCCCCGCCGGCGAACCGACCGCCACCACCGAGCCGGCCGCCTTCACCTCGCTCGGCGCCACCCGGGCCGGCGTCGTCGCCGCCGCGGTCACCACCGACCGGCCCGGCGCGTCCGGCACCGCACTCCCCGGCTCAACTGCCGCCGCCGCACCTGCGGGCGCGCTCCCCGCCACAGCCGCGTCGTTCGTGACGACCGCATCCGCGAGCGGCCCAACCACACCTGCCGCCGCTGCCGCGCCCCTGAGCGCCGTGGCCCCGGCGGCCGTGACCACGCCGCGCCCCGCCATCACCAGCCGGGCCGGCTGGGGGGCGGACGAGTCACTCATGGACTGGCGCCGGACCTACGCGCCCCTGCGGGCCACCGTGGTGCATCACACGGCGGGCTCGAACACCTACGCCTGGGACGAGTCGGCGTCGGTCGTACGTGGCATCTACCACTACCACGCCGTGACCAGGGGCTGGGGCGACATCGGCTACAACTTCCTCGTCGACAGGTGGGGCCGGGTGTTCGAGGGCCGGTCGGGCTCGCTCGCTGCGCCGGAGGGGCAGATGGTGGTGGGCGGCCACGCGCAGCCGTTCAACTCCGGGACGCTGGGGATCTCCGCCATGGGCACCTTCACCTCCAGCAGTACTCCCAGCCGCACGCCGATCCTCGACTCCATGGCCGACGTCGTCGCCTGGCAGTTCGCCCGGGCCGGCATCGACATGACCTCACCGAGCGGGCTGATCTCGAACGGGACCCCGACTCGCCCAGCGGGGCAGAACCTCCCGCGCATCTTCGGGCACAAGGACGTCAGCAACACCTCGTGCCCCGGCCTGTTCTACGGCGACCTCAGCCGACTATCGGTGAACGTGAACGCACGAATGCCGCAGCTGTTCCATCTCAACAATGCCTTCGGTCCTGTTGCGGACATCACCTTCCGGTACGGGGACAAAGGCGCGGAGGTCTTCGTCGGCGACTGGGACGGTGACGGTGTAGACAGCATCGCCACTCGTGTCGGCAACACCTTCGACATCAGGAACTCCAACTCCTACGGTCCCGCTGACCGGGTGGTCCCTTACGGCAAGGTTGGCGACACCGTGCTGGTGGGGGACTGGGACGGCGACGGGGTCGACACCTTCGCGGTGCGGCGGGGCAAGGAGTACTACGTCAAGAACTCTCTCACCTCGGGGCCGGCGGACGTGGTGATCGCTTACGGTCACGCCGGGGATCAGGTTCTCGTCGGTGACTGGAACGGTGACGGGCAGGACACCTTCACCGTGCGTCGTGGCCACCTCTACTACGTGAAGAACAGAATCGCGGGCGGTGAGGCGGACACCGTCGTGGGCTACGGCCGAGCTACCGACAGCGTTCTCGTCGGCGACTGGGACGGCGACGGCAACGACACGTTCGCCGTGAAGCGGACAGCGCGGTACTACATCAAGAACACCATCGCAGCGGGAGACGCCGACTTCGAACTGGTCTACGGCAGGCCGACCGACTGGGTCATTGTCGGCGACTGGAACGGTGACAGTGAGGACACGCTGGGGGTCGTGCGGCCCTGACGGCTTCACCTTCAAGCGACAGGCAGCCCCATACGATGCTCGGATGCGCGTCGTCCAGGTCTCGGCCCACTACCCGCCCAACTTCGTCTCCGGCGGGACACTGGTGCCCCAACGCATCGCCCGAGCACTCGCCGGCGCGGGAATTGAGAGCCTGGTCTACGCCGGGCATCTCGATCCAGCGCGACGACCGTTGGAGACGTGGACAGAGAATGACGGTGATGTCGCCGTCCGGTGGGTGGTGACGACCCCGTGGACCGGTTGGGCCGACCCCAGGAACAGCGAGAATCCCGCCGTCGAAACAGACTTCCGTGTATGGCTCGACGAGGTGCGCCCCGACGTCGTGCACCTCCACTCTCTCCAGACGCTCGGGGGCTCCCTCGTCCGTGCCGCGAAGGACTCCGGTGCACGAGTCGTCGTGACGATGCACGACTTCTGGTGGATCTGCGCTCGGCAGTTCCTGGCTACGAAAGAACTGCGGCCATGCTCCCTCGTGGTGAGCTGCGGAATCTGCCCGTGCGAGGTCGATCATGACTGGCTCGTTGCGCGGAACAAGGACCTCGGGCAGCACCTGGCCTGGGCCGACGTCGTTCTCGCGCCGTCGGGAAGCGCAGCGCGCGTCCTGGCGGCCAACGGTGTGCCCGCCGGTCGGCTACGGGTGGACGAGAACGGACTACCGGCGGACGCGCGGGCGATCGAGTACCCGACTAGCGGACCCGCAGTGCCTCACGCTCCCCAGCCGGGGAGCGCGCTCCGCCTGATGTTCGCCGGCGGTGACGACCCGATGAAGGGAGTGGGCCTCCTTCTCGACGCGACCGGCAAACTCGCAGACCTCGACGGCTGGTCCCTGGACATGTATGGAGTCACGGCTCGGCAAGGTGCACCCTCGCGGGTGCGCTTTTGCGGCGCGTACGCTCCAGCGGAGCTCGGCGCCGTCCTGGCCGCGCACGACATCCTTGTGCTGCCGTCGATCATGCGGGAGTCGCACTCGATCCTCACGCGCGAGGCGCTCGCCGCTGGGCTGGTTGTCGTCTGCTCCGACACACTCGGCCCCGAGGAAGCGGTCCGGCACGGAAGCAATGGGCTGGTATTTCCGGACGGCGACGTCGACGCACTTTCCACCGCCCTGCGCGCCCTGATCACGGACCCTGACGGAGCCCGCTCCATGATGGGCCGAGGGTCCGCCTCGCCCATCCGTAGCTTCGATGACCAGTTTGAGGGGTTGCTGGACCTCTACCACGAACTCGCTGCTGAGGCCGCGGGCACTCTCGAGGGTCAGCCTCCGGGCGCTCAGGGAGCCGTCGCGCAATCCGGCGGCGGGACGTACGGCGCCGACCGACCAGCACAGTCCGAGCAGAGCCCCGTCAAGCGTGTGCTCTTCGTTGTCGGGATCCAGGGAGCCCCGCTGCGTTACCGGGCCCAACTACCGGCCGAGGCGCTACGCATGCTGGGAATCACCGCTCAGGTCCGTCACTATCGCGATCCGGCGCTGCCTCGTCTGGTCGAGGATGCCGACGCCGTGGTGCTTTATCGGGTTCCCGCGACGAACCAGATTCTCGACCTGGTTGCCACGGCGCACAGCAGGAAGGATCCCGTGCCTGTGCTGTTCGACGTGGACGATCTCATCTTCGATCCAGGTCTCGAGAGCGAGGTCCACGGCCTGACCGCGCTGGACGCGAATGAGCGCACGCTGTGGTGGCGGGGAGTCGCCCGGTACCGGACCACGATGGAGGTGGCCGATGTCTTCGTGGGCTCCACGGATCAGCTCTGCAGCCACGCCACCGCTGTCTCTGGTCTGCCCGCCTACCGCTACGACAACGGCGTCGGCGTCCTGCTGGCACAAGCCTCCGATGCCGCCCTGGCGCGTGCGCGCACGCCTGGGCCGCTGCGCATCGGGTACTTCTCGGGCACCACCACGCATGACGCGGACTGGGCGGCCGTAGAGCCTGCTGTGCTTGCTGTCATGGCGGCTCGACCGCATGTCGAGCTGTGGCTGGGCGGCCATCTCCGCACCACGGACGCCCTGGATGCGGTTGCCGACCGCGTGCGGCGGCTGCCCTTCGTGCCCTGGCACGAGCTGCCGGGCTTGCTGCGCGACGTCGACGTCTGCCTCGCACCGCTGACCGACGGGAGCCGCTTCAACGAGGCGAAGTCGGCCATCAAATGGCTAGAGTCGGCGCTGGTGGAGACGGCCGTCGTCGCATCGCCCACCCAGCCGTTCCGGGAAGCGATCGATCATGGGCGTACCGGATTTCTTGCCACCGACGAGGCGGCGTGGCGCGAAGGGATCGGCATCTTGCTCGACGATGCCGCGCTCCGCCGTCGGATCGGCACGCAGGCTCGGCGTGAGGCGCTGCTCCGCTGGTCACCCCACCTACAGGGGCCGGCATACCTGGCGGTTCTGAAAGCCGCGATCGACCACGTGCGGGAGAATGGCCCGCGCCGCCCGAGTACCTGGGAGCCCGTGCACGACGACGAGCCCTACTCGGCGGCGGACGCCTGGGTGGAGAGGTACGCCGTCCCCATCGGCGACGGGCTGCGGATTCCCGCGGCCCTTCGGCATCACCCGTGGGTGCGCAAGCTCGGCGCGATGCGTCGTATCTACCGGGCGGCAGGCGGCCGCGCCGTCGCAGCGAAGGTTGCCGCGGCCCTCCGACGTTGATCTGGGCAGCCGCCCCCAGTTTCCTGCGCCTCGACGTGACGCGGCTTACGGCGGCTTCCGGGTCGGGTCCGTACACTTTCACGTGATGTGCGCCCCGGCCGTGGTTGGGCGCCGGATCCGTTATCGAGGGAACCCATGAAGCTGTTCGTCCAGATACCGTGCCTGAACGAGGAGGAGACACTCCCCCTCGTCCTGAGGTCGATCCCGCGCGAGATCCCCGGCATCGATGCAGTCGAGATCCTCGTGGTCGACGACGGCTCCAGCGACCGCACGGTCGAGGTGGCCCGCGAGCATGGGGTCGAGCACATCGTTCAGCACGCCCGGAACATGGGACTCGCACGATCATTCCGCGATGGCATCGATTACGCCCTCGCGAATGGCGCTGACATCGTCGTCAACACCGACGGAGACAACCAGTACCCGCAGGAGCGCATCGCCGACCTTGTCCAGCCGATCGTCCACGGCGACGCGGACGTGGTAATCGCAGACCGGCAGACCGCGAAGATCGCGCACTTCTCGCCGTTCAAGAAGGCCATGCAGAAGGTTGGCTCCGAGGTCGTCAACAAGGCTGCCGGAACGGATCTGCCTGACGCGGCCAGCGGCTTTCGGGCGTACTCCAAGGCGTCTCTGCTGCGTCTGAAC
Source organism: Georgenia sp. EYE_87 (assembly GCF_023148685.1). GTDB lineage: Bacteria > Actinomycetota > Actinomycetes > Actinomycetales > Actinomycetaceae > Georgenia. The sequence goes on from NZ_JAHXNL010000010.1 coordinate 73,940, forward strand.
GTCGTCACGCAGTTCAGCTACTGCATGGAGACGATCATCCAGGCGGGTAACAAGCGGCTCCGGATCGTGTCGCTACCAATCACGACCAACCCCAAGACCCGCGAGTCACGGCTCTTCAAGAACATCTGGCAGCACATGTTCAAGTCGGGCACCGCGATCACGCGTTCGTACCTGATGTTCAAGCCCCACATGATCCTCGGGTGGCTCGGCGCCGTCATGCTCGTGGTCGCGCTCATCCCGTTCCTGCGGTTCTTCGTCTTCTGGCTCATGGGCGACGCCGGTGGGCACGTGCAGTCCCTCATCTTCGGTACCGCCATGCTCGTCGGAGCGCTGCTGTGCTTCGCTCTGCTGGTCATCGCCGATCTTCTGCGGACCAACCGGGTCCTGCTCGAGGAGTCGCTCGAGCGACTCAAGGAGCTTCAGTACCGCCCGCCCGCCGAGGTCACGATCCGCCACGATGGCGACGCGCAGGATGTGACGTCGGTGCCGGCGACGGGCCTGCTCACACGGGTGCGCACGGAGAGCGCGAATCCGGCCATGGTCGACGGCCGTCGCGTCCCCGCCGACGCCGTGCCGGGTGCGCGCCCGGCGACGACGGCCACGGTCGAGACGGTGCCGCGCCGGTGAGAGTCCTCGCCTTCGGCACCTACGACGTTCGCTCCCACCCACGTGTCCAGGTCCTCATCGACGGCCTCCGGAGCCGTGGCCATGAGGTGGCGGAGGCCAACGCCCGGCTCGGGCTGTCGACCGCAGAGCGGGTCCGCATCCTGCGGGAGCCCTGGCGTGTGCCCGTCCTGGTCGGCCGGATCATCGCGTGCTGGGCATCGCTCGTCCTGCGTAGCCGCCGGTTCAGGGGGCCCGCCGGGCCAGACGCCGTTCTGATCGGCTACCTCGGGCATTTCGACGTGTTGCTCGCCCGAGCGCTTTTCCCGCGCACCACTCTCGTGCTCGACCACCTCATCTTCGCTGCGAACACTGCAGCGGACCGCGGCGCGGCGGGCGGCCTCCGTGAGCGAGCCCTCAGTCTTCTCGACCACCTCGCCCTGACTGCCGCCGACGTGATCGTCGTCGACACGGACGAGCACAGCGCCATGGTCCCCGAGCAGCTGCGCGAGCGGGCCGTAGTCGTCCCAGTCGGCGCTACGGACGACTGGTTCGCCGCCAGCGGGACTGCTGCGGCCATGTCGGACGGGGGGGAAGCGGGCCATCTCCCCAGCTTCGGCAGCGGCGAGCCGTATGTCGCTGGTGCGGGCGGCACGGTGCCGCTCTCGGTCGTCTTCTTCGGGCTCTTCACGCCTCTGCAGGGCAGCACGGTCATCGGCAGGGCCCTTCGTCTGCTTCACGAGCGAGGCGCGCCCGTGCACACAACCCTGATCGGCTCCGGGCAGGATGCCGCCGCAGTCCACGCGGATGTCGACGAGCTTCCCTCGGTCACATGGGTCGACTGGGTGGACGCAGACCAGTTGCCCGCCGTCGTCGCGGCTCACGACGTCTGCCTTGGGATCTTCGGCACCACCGACAAGGCACTCCGCGTCGTGCCCAACAAGGTGTATCAGGGCGCAGCTGCCGGTGCCGCCATCGTCACCTCCGCCACCGAGCCGCAGCGCCGTGTCCTCGGAGACGCGGCCGTGTTGACCCCGCCCGGCGACGCCGAGGCGCTCGCCGATGCGCTCGCGGAGCTGGCGGGTCGGCCCGAGAGGGTTCGACAGCTACGGCTGGCGGCCACCAGTCGGGCTTCCAGTGACTTCACCGCAGCAGCCGTCACCGGGCCCCTCCACCGCGTGCTGGTCGACGGCCGACGATGACGCGACTTCTGGTTCTGCTGCGCTCGCGGAGCCTACGCATCGGTTTCCTGCTCGCAGCCCTCGCGGCTGGTGTGTGGGCAGTGGGCTCGCAGTGGGGCGAAGTCCGCCTGGCGCTGGCCTCTATCCCGGTCAGCGCGGTATTCGGTGCCCTTGCACTAAGTCTCGTCTACGTCGTGCTGACCATGGCGTCGTGGCGTGTCCTCCTTACCGACCTCGGCTCCCGGCTCAGTCTCGGCGCGGCGTCTCAGGTCTTCTTCGTCTCCCAGGTCGGGAAGTACATCCCGGGTGGCGTATGGAACGTCCTCGCCGCCGCCGAGATGGGGGCCGACCACGCGATCCCGCGCCGACGCTCGGTCTCCGTGATGGTCGTTTCGATCCTCGTGTCGATCGTCACCGGGCTGGCGCTCGCCGTGCTCGCCATGGTTCTTGCGCCCCCCAGGGTGGCCCGCGACTTCGGCTGGGTCGGATGGTTCCTCCCGTTGTTCGCTGTCGTGCTTGCACCACCAATGCTCAATCGGCTTCTCGGAATCGTGCTGCGGCTCACCCGCCGTCCGCCGCTCGAACGGCCACTGACGATGCGCGGCGTTACCCTCGCTAGCGTGTGGTCGCTCCTGGCCTGGGTCGTCGCCGGCGCTCAGGTATGGCTGCTCGCCGGCGCTCTTGGGCTCGAACTCTCGGTCGGGACCTTCGCGCTCGCAGTCGGCGGTTACGCCCTGGCATGGACTGCAGGCTTTCTGGTGGTCGTAGTGCCCGCCGGCGTCGGGGTTCGCGAGGCTGTCCTCGCGGCGGTTCTCGCCACCCACCTCGAGTCTGGCGCCGTCGTCGTGGTTGTACTGCTCAGCCGTGTGCTGTTGACGGCCGCCGACCTCGCACTAGGGGTCACGGGGCTGGGGACCGGGCGGGCACGGCGTCGTGACACAGGAAGTCTGACGACCTCGTCATAGTGTGCCGGTACGCGTGGGCGATATGGCCGCCGCGCACAGCGAAACGAGACTGGGAATCAGTCGGTTCACCTATCGCGGCGCGGCCGGGAACCTCACCGCAGGGTTGGGGCCTTGCGGTCGAAATGTTCGAGGGCGACGCGCGTGCGACCCCCTCCCTTCCGAGCGATACCGCTGGATGCTCGTCAACGGCCCGCGGTCGGCTGCGAGATCAAGCCATGGCATCGGCCGCACGGCTTCATCCCGGAGCACTGGCACGTGGACTACGTCCGCTGGCGAAGCGGCCCGGCGCGGTCGCGCAGTCCGTCGGCGATGCCTCGCGCCATAAAGACGGTGCGGCGGCGACGCGGCGCGGTGAGCAGGGCGTTGAAAGCCACGTACTTAGCCAGCCAAACGACGTAGCCGAGACGCCACCATGGGCTCAGCAGACCAGAGCGGACCAGCAGGATGGTGTTACGCGCGAGGTAGTAGGTGCGCACGGGGGAGTGGACGTGCACCTCCTGCGCACGCCCCGGCAGCTTGGTCAGGCGGTCGCCGAGCTCGTGGGCGAGGTGCGCGTCGGTCACGGCGAACAGCGTGTAGCCTGCACGCCGCGCCCGCAGCCCCCACTCGAGATCGACATGGTCGATGAACCATGCGGCGTTCATGTCCCCGACCTCGTCCAGCGCCTCCATCTCGATGAGGCAGCCCGAGGCGATGAGGAACGCCGCGTCCACCATCCCGTCGTGCGCCTCCTGCGGCCGCGCCCGGCGCGGGCCCCAGCGCCGGGCCGCGTACACCATTTGCTCGGAGCTGGACCGGGTGTCGCTCGAGACCGGACCGACGGCCGCGACCCGGCCCCGCGACGCGGCGGCGCGGCGGAAACCGCTGACCAGCCGGTCCACCATGTCCGCGGCCGGGAGGGAGTCCTGGTCGGAGAGGAGGACCGCGTCGGCCGCGAGCTCCCGGGCGCGCGCGATGCCGACGTTCTGCGCGTGAGCGATCCCGAGGTTCTCACCCAGCTCGACGAGCTCGGCGCCGACGTCGAGGCACAGCCGGCCGAGCTCGGCACGTGCGGGCTCGGGAGAGCCGTTGTCGACCACGACCACGTGGGCGCACTGCCCGGCGAGCGCGGTGAGCAGCGGGCCGGTGTGGCGCGGGTCGGGTCGGTACGTCACCACGACGGCGACGACGCGCGGGTTCTCGATCACGCGCGCAGGGAGGCGAGGTACTCCTGCACCTGGTCGTACCGGGGGAGGATCCCCTGCTCCTGGGCGGTCATCAGGTCGGGCGCGTCGGTGTCCTTCTCCGAGAGCAGGAGCTCGAGCGGGGAACCGTCACGGCCCGTCGTCGGCCAGTCGATGGCGACGGTCGGGCACAGCGGGTTGACGCCGTGCTCGCGGCCGGGGGCATAGGGGGCGGAGCAGAGGTAGACGACGGTGGAGTCGTCCTCGAGCGAGCAGAAGGCGTGCCCGAGACCCTCCGAGAGGTAGATCGCCCGCCGGTCGACGTCGTCGAGCAGCACGCTGTCCCACTGGCCGAAGGTGGGGGAGCCGACCCGGATGTCGACGACGAAGTCGAGCACGGCCCCGCGCGGGCACATGACGTACTTGGCCTGCGACGGCGGGACGTCGGCGAAGTGGATCCCGCGCACCACGCCAGCCGCGGAGACCGAGGAGTTGGCCTGCTTCAGGCTCAGGGGGTGCCCGACCGCCTCGACGAAGGGGCCCTCCTTGAACGCCTCGAGGAACACCCCTCTCGGGTCGCCGAACAGCTTCGGGGTGATCTCCCACGAACCGGGAACCTTCAGCTCACGGAACTCCACATCTCCTCCTCCTGGCCCCTACGGGAGCTACGCCGGTGCCTCCGGAGCGCCCGGCGGCTGCCCCAGCGTATCGATCGTCAAGGGAGTCGTCGCACGCCGAGCGTGTCGGTGCCGTTACCGTCCCAGTCGCCCACCAGAACGATGTCCGTCGCACGTCCGAAGCTCAGCACGCGGTCTGCCGCGCCGCTTGCGATCGTGTTCTTGATGTGGAACTGGTTGCCCCGCCTCACGGTGAAGGTGTCCGTGCCGTTCCCGTCCCAGTCCCCGGCGTATACGTCGTCGGTGGCACGACCGTAAGGAACGACGGTGTCGGCGGCTCCGCCGGAGATCGAGTTCTTCACGTGGTACAGGTTGCCCCGGCGGACGGCGAACGTGTCTGTATCGTTGCCGTCCCAGTCTCCGACCACGACGGCGTCGCTCGCTCGCCCGTACGCGATGACCTTGTCCGCCGGTCCGCCGGTGACCGAGTTCTTTACGTGGTACTCGTTGCCGCGCCGTACGGCGAAGGTGTCCTTGCCGTCACCGTCCCAGTCGCCGACGAGCACCGTGTCACCGGGACGGCCGTAGGCGAATGTCACGTCCGCCTGGCCACCACGCAGTGTGTTCGTGACGAAGAATGTGTTGGCGCGCCGCACGGCGAGTGTGTCCGTGCCGTCGCCGTCCCAGTCGCCGACGAACACCTCGTCGGTGTACCTGCCGTACTGGAACTCGTGGTTGGCCTCCGACGTCCAGGCATCGTTGAGGAAGAAGCCGTAGCGCAACTGGGGAGGAGCGGTCGGCCGCCACCAGTGGGAGAACATCCTGAAGGCGGCGTCCCCGGTCGAGGTCAGTTCAACGTTCTCGGTCGTGCACTCAAGGCGTATCTTCTGAATGCGACCACCAAGCTCGCCGTTGCCGTCGCGGGAGACGACGACGAGGTTGCGCAGGCTGCCGCCGGAGGGGCACTTCTTCGCGACCGTGCTGACCTGCAGACGGTCGGTCCAGCGCGTCCGGGAGTCCCCGGTCGCGGTGCCGGTGTAGGGGTCGGGCCGCGCGACGAGGTAGGGCTTGCTGCCCTGCCGCGAGTAGCCACCGTTGGTGGCGGAGAACTGGGTGAAGGCGACCTGCCCGTCGTACCAACGGACCTCGCCCGCCGTGTCGCTGACGGCCTTGTCGGTGCTGGCCGCCTCCTTGGACGCCGGCTTGAAGTCCGCGCCGTCGGCGACGACGGCGGCACGCCCGCCGTAGACCTGGCACTGGGTCGTGTCGCAGGTGTCGAAGTGCTTGGCCTTGTGCTCGGTCAGGGCGTAGCTGCGGGCCGCGACGGCCTGCGCCCGGAGCGCGTCGGCGTGCCAGCCCGACGGGGACTCCCGGGGCACGACGCCGCGCAGGTAGTCCTCGAGCGGGAGGTGGTTGACGACGTCGAACGCCGTGGGGACCGACGCGCTGCCGACCAGGCGCAAGTTCCCGCGGTACCAGGTGCCGTCCGTCTCGTCCTGACGCGGAAAGACGGCCACGCCATCGCCGGTGGAGAACGTGAGCTGGCTGGCGCTCGACGTGTAGGTCGCCCGGACCGTGCCGTTGATCCGGTCGCGCTGCTCGATGGTGTACCCGGGAGCGTCCCGCCTGACCGTGAAGCGCCCCACGGCCTCGTTGACCACCCGGGCGCCGGTGGTCGAGTCCGTGACGGTCATCTTCTGCCCGGCCGGAACACCGAGGGTGACCGTGCCCGTCGGTGCGTAGGCGGTCAGCGCGACCCGGATGTCCGAGTTGGGCACCGTGCTCATCGTCGTGCCGGGGTAGTAGAAGTCCAGGATCGAGCGATACCCGACGCCCTGCTGCGCCGCGCCGAGCGCGCCCCACTGGGACATGCCGATGCCGTGGCCCCAGCCGCGCCCGTCGACGTCCCAGTAGCCGCTGGCCGGCGCCGGGTAGACCTCCTCGGCGGCGGCAGCCGGCCGGGCGCCGGTGACGACGCCGGCGAGGGCGAGGGTGCCCGCCAGCGCGACGGAGGCAAGCAGTCGAACGGTTCGCATGGAGGTCCTTTGTCGAGCGACGAGGAGGGGCGTTGGCGGACCCGCTCGTCTCCGGGTTCTTGATGCGGCGTGCGGGTGGTTTCGGAGGTCGGCCTCACGGTATCGCGCGCGGGGTGATAACGGACAGGGGTCTGCGCCTCACCCGGGAGACGCCGCGCCCTGCCCGGCCCGCCGCTCGTTAGGCTGCTCAGGAATTCGCGACGAAAGGGCGACAGATGCGTTGGTTAGTGACGGGTGCTGCCGGGATGCTGGGCACCGACCTGGTCGAACGGCTCAACACGGCGCACGAGGTGCGCGCCACGAGGCACGCCGACCTCGACATCACGGACGAGCGCTCGGTCGCCGCGGCGGTGCGTGACGTGGACGTCGTCGTCAACTGTGCGGCGTGGACCGCGGTGGACGACGCGGAGACCGACGAGGCGGCGGCGTTCACCCTCAACGCGGTCGGCCCGCAGCTCCTCGCCCGCGCCGCGCACCGGGCCGGGGCCCGGATGGTGCAGATCTCGACGGACTACGTCTTCGACGGCAGCGCGACGGAGCCCTACGCCGAGGACGCGCCGCTCGCTCCGGCGTCGGCCTACGGGCGGACCAAGGGGGCCGGCGAGTGGGCGGTGCGGGCGGAGTCCCCGGACCACCTCGTCGTGCGCACGGCCTGGCTCTACGGCGCGCACGGAGGCTGCTTCCCGAAGACGATGGCGCGACTGGCCGCGGACCGCGACGAGCTCCAGGTGGTGGCGGACCAGGTCGGGCAGCCCACCTGGACGGTCGACGTCGCCGACCTCGTGGTGCGTCTGGTGGAAGCCGGCGCACCCTCCGGCACCTACCACGCCACCTCGGGTGGCCAGGTGTCCTGGCACGGGTTCACGCAGCGCATCGTCGCCGCGCTGGGCAAGGACCCGGCCATGGTCCGGGAGACGACGTCGGACGCCTTCGTGCGCCCGGCGCCACGGCCCGCGTACAGCGTGCTCGGCCACGAGGCGCTCGAGCGTGCCGGGGTCGCCCCGATCGGCGCCTGGGACGAGCGATGGGACGCTGCGGCGTCGACCGTCCTGGCTGGCTGAGCCGCTCGCTCCGGGGCCGCTTCAGTCTGACCAGATGCTGTACTCCGTGACGAGCCAGCGCTGCCCGTCCCACGTCAGCGCCGTGGTCCCGACCGCCTGGTGGTCGAAGTCCTCCGCGTCCACCTTGCACACCGCTGTCGTGGCGGTCGGTGTCAGGCACTCGCCCACCGAGAACGGCCCCTGCACCTCGTAGAACTCGCCGAAGGCGTACATCATCTCTCTGGCCGCGTCGGGGGACGCCCAGCGGGCCAGCTCCGCCTCGTCGAGGGCCACGGCCGCCGCGACGGCGCGCTCCGCCACACCGCGGTAGAGCTCGTTCCGCCGCACGCCCAGCGAGTCCCGCCCGTCACCGTTCCAGTCGCCCACGAGCGTGGTGTCGCTCGCGCGACCGTAGACGACCGTCATGTCGGCCGGTCCTGGACGGATCTCGTTGGCGACGAAGTACTGGGCGCCCCGCCGGACCGTGAACGTGTCGTCCTCGTCGCCGTCCCAGTCGCCGACGTAGACCGTGTCGGTGGTCCTGCCGTAGACGGCCACCCGGTCGGCCGCACCCGGGGTAAGCGAGTTCTTCACGTGGTACGCCGACCCACGGCGCACGGCGAACGTGTCGTCCCCGTCGCCGTCCCAGTCCCCGACCAGCACCACGTCGTCCGCGCGCCCGTAGACGACGACGTCGTCCGCCGGTCCGCCGGAGAGGGAGTTCTTCACGTGGTAGGCGGCGCCGCGGCGGACGGCCAGCGTGTCGGTGCCGTCCCCGTCCCAGTCCCCCACGAGGACCACGTCGTCCGGCCGGCCGTAGGTGACGACGCGGTCCGCCCCACCGCCGCCGTGAGCGTTGCGGAAGTAGTAGGTCGCTCCCCGGCGGACGGCGAGGGTGTCCGTGCCGTCGCCGTCCCAGTCACCCACATAGATGCGGTCGGACGGACGACCGTACGAGTACGTCAGGTCCGCCCGGGTCGAGAAGGTGTTGGAGAGGTGGTAGTCGCTGCCGGAGCCGCCCACCTCGCCGCCCTTGGCTGCCGCCGGGCCCGCCGTGAGAGCCACGGCAGAAAGGGCACCGACGGCCGCCACAGCCGTCACACGTCGAGACGTCATCATCTCTCCCCAGATCGGGTCGGGCCTCCCCGCCGGCGCCCGCTCGAGCGTTCACCACGTTAACCGACCCGGGGCGCGTTGCACAGGGCGTGAGATCAGAGGCGGTGCGTCAGCAGCGCCATCAGGTACTCGCCGTACCCGGACTTGCGCAGCGGTTCCGCGCGCTCGGCGAGCTCGTCGTCGGAGAGCCAGCCCTTGCGCCAGGCGACCTCCTCGGGGCAGCCGATCTTCAGGCCCTGCCGGGCCTCGACCGTGCGGACGAAGGCGGTGGCGTCGGCCAGGGAGTCGAAGGTGCCGGTGTCGAGCCACGCGGTGCCGCGGGGGAGGACCTCAACCTTGAGCCGACCCTGCTCGAGGTAGGCCTTGTTGACGTCCGTGATCTCGTACTCCCCCCGGGCCGAGGGTTCGAGGTTCTTGGCGATCTCGACGACGTCGTTGTCGTAGAAGTACAGCCCGGGCACGGCGTAGGAGCTCTTGGGCTCGGCGGGCTTCTCCTCGAGGGAGATCGCCCGGAAGTCCTCGTCGAACTCGACGACGCCGTACGCCGTCGGGTCGGAGACGTGGTAGGCGAAGACGGCTCCGCCGTCGATGTTCTCGAAGCGGGCGAGGGTCTTGCCCATGCCGGGGCCGGAGAAGATGTTGTCGCCGAGCACCAGGGCGGCGGAGTCCTCGCCGACGAACTCCTCGCCCAGGACGAAGGCCTGCGCGAGCCCGTTGGGGACATCCTGGACGGTGTAGGAGATCGAGATGCCGAACTGGGAGCCGTCGCCCAGGAGGCGGCGGAAGGACTCGGCGTCGTGCGGGGTGGTGATCACGAGCACGTCGCGGATCCCGGCGAGCATCAGGGTGGTCAACGGGTAGTAGACCATCGGCTTGTCGTAGACCGGGACGAGCTGCTTGCTGACGCCCTGGGTGATCGGGTGCAACCGGGTGCCGGACCCGCCGGCCAGAATGATTCCTCGCATGGGCCCCTAGTCTGCCGCATCGGACTCTGCCCGGCCGACGCGGCTTCCGGGACCCGTGGGGCGGGGACTGCCGTCGATGCGCCGCCGCGAGGGCGTCACCCCGCCGAGGCGCCGAGCAGATGCCTGTCCACGGCGAGCACGTAGACGAACTGCGGCGGGTACTCCTCGAGGCCCTCCCCGTCGACCTGCGTGACATTCTGGACGAACACGTCGAGCTCTCTTTCAGAGCGCCAGAGATCCAGGTCGTAGCTCGGCTCCCACTCGCCGAGCGAGTCCTCGGTGAGATCGGCTATCTCCCACTCCTCCGCGTCCCCGTGCCGGGTGGCGAGCGACGCTTTGCTCCCGCGCTCCGCGTCGCGGATCACGAGGTGGATCGTCGCGTCGTCGCCCACTCCGCTCACGAGGATCTGCGGCCGAGCGATCGGAACAGCCTTAGTGCCGCCGCCACCCAGATGGAACGCGGTGCGTCGGATCCCCGTGTCGATGACCTCCCAGCCGGACGCGGCGGGCCCTGGCGGATCCGTCGGCTCCCCGGCCTGCTCAGTCGGCTCTGCCGTTGGGGAGGCGGTCGGTTCTGCTGTTGGGGACGCGGTCGACTCCACCGTCGGAGATTCACTCGGTTCTGCTGCGCGCGAGGCGGTCGGGTCCGCGCTGGGCTCCGGGCTCGGCTCGGCTTCGAGGAAGTCCGGCCGCACGACGCGGTACTGCACCGGCCCGCTGCCCTCCCGCCAGTATGAGGCGACGTACGGCTTGTCGTCGTCGTCGACGGTCATCGACGTCTGATTCATCAAGGAGCTGGCCTGCGGCACCACGGCAGCCACCTCCGCGTTGGTGTAGGTGATGGGTACCGCGTAGCTGCTGCCGTCTGACTTCTCCCAGGTCCTGCCGGTGGAGTCGACGGATCGGGCATAGAGGACGTTGTGATTCGTCTTCACGTCCGGGGTGTCGCGCCACGTCCAGCTAAGATGGAGCCGGCCCTTGGAGTCCACGGCCGCCTGCCAGTACGCGGAGCGCTGGTCCTGACCATCGATAAGATTGTCGTGCAGCCGCGCCCAGCGCGCCCGTGAGGTGTCGTAGCGGTTGAGCACCAGGTTGCCGTTGCCGGAGGCGCCGTCGCGGTACAGGAAGAACAGGTCACCGTCCGGCAGCCGGAAGAACTCTGGGTAGGTCACCACTCCTTCGTGGCTCCCTACCATGAGTCGTTCGCGCCCTAGCTCGAGCGAACCGGGCGCCACGGATCGCGCGTAGCGGAGTGGGCTGTTGTGGTGGCTCCACGCCACGTGCAGGTAACCCGCGCCGTCGACCGCGATGCTGATTGAGTTGTGCGCGTCCACGACGTTGCCCAGGTACGGCGTCCACTCGTACTCCCAGGCGCCTTCATCGCGGTCGCGCCGTGCCAGCACCAGCTGCCCCGACGGGTTGTAGTAGGCCGCGAACTGCATCGTCCGCCCGTCGATCTCCGCGGTTGTCAGGGAGCTCTTCCGGAATGCAGTGGCATTGACGGAGTTGTTCGCCCAACCAGGTGTCAGTCGCGAGAGGGTCGCCGCCTCCTCCACCGCCGTCGTCTCGCCCACGGCCTGGCTGATGCGGGAGTAGTTTCGATTGCGCCCGTCCCAGTCGCCGACGAGCACGACGTCGTCGGCGCGACCGTAGTTGGTGACCAGGTCTGCGGCCCCGTCCCGCAGAGAGTCCTTGATGTGGTACTCGTTGCCACGTCGCACCGTGAACGAGTCCCTGCCGTCGCCGTTCCAGTCGCCGACCAGCACGCTGTCGTCGGGGCGGCCGTAGGTGATGATCTGGTCGGCCCTGCCGCCGGAGATGCTGTTCTTGACGTGGTACTCGGCGCCGCGGCGTACGGCGAGGGTGTCGATGCCGTCGCCGTTCCAGTCGCCGACCAGCACGCTGTCCTCGGGGCGGCCGTAGGTGATGATCTGGTCGGCCCTGCCGCCGGAGATGCTGTTCTTGACGTGGAACTCGGCGCCGCGGCGTACGGCGAGCGTGTCGGTACCGTCGCCGTTCCAGTCGCCCACCAGCACGACGTCTGCCGAGCGGCCGTAGGCAATGGTGTCGTGTGCCTCGCCCGATGAGATCTCGTTCTTGAGGTAGTACGTCGACGCGCGCCGTACCCCGAGGGAGTCCTGACCCCAGTCGCGGCGCACGGTGAGGGTCATCCCTTCGAACTCCTGGACCCAGCGGTCGCCCTCTACACGCTCTCGGCCCACCGGCGCTCCCAGGGACTCGACGGCGCCACGCGAGTCGTACACCCGGAACATTGGGTAGATGACCGGGAAGGCGCCGTGCTCCGAGATGTACAGATTGCCGAGTTGGAACTCCTGGTAGGCGACGCCGGAGTCCGTGGTCGTCACTTCTCCGACCGGGTAGCCGAGCCTGCCGTGACCGCCGTTCGCGGAAAAGGCCTTGAACATGTTGCCGACCACCGGGTAACGGCCCGCCGGGCTGACGTAGAACCGGCCGTAGAGGTGATCGCGCGCATAAGCGTTGAGCCCGACCTGGTACTGGCCAGACGTCGCAGGTCCGAGGTCGTGCGTGCCGTTGTTCCAGACCCAGGTCTCGAGCGGCCCGACCGGCTCCTCCGGCTCCGTCGCCGCGACCGCCGGCGCGGCCGCGATCGCCGAGGCTGCGGCCATCGCCAGCACCGCTGTGCGCCGCCACCGCCAAGGGGACCCTGGCAGGTCCGGTTTCGCGCCGCCTACGTTCCGATTCACCAGGGAACGGTAACCGACGAAGACTGTCGGCGAGCCCCAATGCTCGGCGCTTGCTCCACGCACCTGCACGGGGTGTGCGAGTGCCGACGCTCGTGCGGCGCGTCTTCACCCGTGTCAGCCCACCGCTGCGTACCTTGAATCCGGACGACGACGTTTTTCCGACGCGGCAGATGGGAAATCGATGGCGGGCCTCAGGATCGCAGAAGGGCTGGTTATCGGCATCCTCCTCGCTGGCCTCGTGGTCGGAGGAAGCCCCTCCGCCACGGCCAAGGGTGGCGAGATCGGCGGGACCGGCCAGCTCTATCTGTTCTCCGACGACTTCGGTACGAGCGCCAGCCGCGAGCTGATCTACGGCAGATCCTGGGATCGCGTGCTGGTGGGCGACTGGGACGGGGACGGCAGGGACACTCTGGCGGTGCGGCGGGACAGGAGCTACCACATCAAGAACAGCCTGACCGGTGGTGCAGCGGACCGTGTGGTGGATTACGGCCGCGACGACGACGTGGTGCTGGTCGGTGACTGGGACGGGGACGGCAGGGACACTCTGGCGGTGCGGCGGGGGAGCCTGTACTTCTTCAAGGACGACCTGTCGGGCGGTACGGCGGACAGGGTGGTGGGCTATGGCCGCGACGACGACGTGGTGCTGGTCGGTGACTGGGACGGGGACGGCAGGGACACCCTCGCGGTGCGGCGGGGGAGCCTGTACTTCTTCAAGGACGACCTGATTGCCGGTGCAGCCGACCGGGTGGTGGGTTACGGCCGCCCCGCCGACGTCGTAGTCGTGGGGGACTGGGACGGAAACGACGCCGACAGCCTCGCTGTCCGCCGGGAGAACTACTACTTCGTCGCGAACGGTTTCGGCGGCGGCGAGGCAGACCTTGTGGTGCCCTACGGCCGGGCGAGTGATGCCGCCCTCGTGGGCGACTGGGACGCCGACGGCACGGACACGCTGGGCCTGCGCCGCCCGTCGCCCGTTCCGGCCCAGCCCACCAGCCAGCCCCCGGTGCTCGCCTACGGCACGCTCCGCAGCGGCCAGAGTGCCCACTCGGTGATCGGCCGCACCGTCAAGGAGGCGCTCAGCCGCGCCCCGGGCCTGGACCTGTACATGATCAGCGGGTACAGCTTCCCGTGGGCCGTCCCGAACGCCGTGAACACCGCAGGTATCGCCGGAGAGCTGTTCTGGTTCCCCTCCTCCACCTACTGGAGCGACATCGCCCGGCTGGACCGGTACGAGCGGTACGACCCCTCGAGGCCGGCGAGCGACCAGCTCTACACCAGGGAGCGCCGCGCCACGTCGTACGGGGTGGGTGCATGGGTCTACGTCGCGACGCCCCGCTGGGCGAGCATCGCCCGCGACCGGGGCACCCGGATCCCGTCGGGGGACTACGTCAGATGGTGACCGCCGCCACGAGCACGTCCGGCCCGTGCCCGGCGGCCAGGACGAAGGAGCCCGGATGCGCAGGATGACATTCCCCGCCCTCACCGGCGGTCTGGCACTGGGGATCGGAGCGCTGCTCTCCGCGCAGGCGCCCGGGGCCGGCGACGCCCTGCCCGCGGAGACATCGACCTCCCCGAACTCCTCGCAGTCCTCCTCCGAGAGCCTCGACGTGGCGACCACCGCCCCGGACGGGGTCGGAGCGGGCCCCGTGGAGGTGTCGGGACGCGGCCACGTCCTGAAGGACCTCGGCGAGCCCGCCGGGCTGACGAGCACCCGCGGCGACGACGTGATCTTCCAGATCAGCATCGACGCGGCACGGGTGACGGCCACCTGCCCGGGCCGGGGCGTCGACGTCTCGCCGGCGAACGGGCACTTCCTCGTCCTCGAGGTCACCGCCACGCTGAGCGAGGAGGCCGCGAACGCCGCCGACCCGGGCCAGGACGTGTACATGCCCCTGGTCGCCGAGACCTTCGACATCATCGGCCCCGGCGGCGCGCCCCAGGAGACCACGGTCACCGACGCCTCCTGGGCGTGCTTCGAGGGCGACGAGCTCCTCCCGCCGTTCCTCGAGCCTGGCACGACCGTCTCCGGCAAGGTCGTCCTGGACGCCGCCAACGACAGCGGCCGGGTCGTCTACGCGCCGGACGGCGCGGCGGGGTGGGAGTGGGAGTTCCCGGGATGAGAGGCGCGCTGCACGTCACCGCACTGGCGGCGGCCGTGCTGGCCCTGTCGGCCTGCGCGCCGGTGGAGGACGGCAGGGGCCCGGTCCCCCCGGCCGGGAACGCGTCGCCGACGGCGGACGGGGCGCCCGGCACCGGCCCGGGGCAGGCGTCCGCGGCGTCGGGGCCCGCCAGCCGCGGACATGAGGTCGTCGTGCCCGGGACGACGGTCCGGCACAGCACCGACATCGCGGGGGCGGAGCTGGAGATGACCGTGGCGGGCGTGGAGGTGCTGGAGAGCTGCCCGGGCCGCGGCCTCGAGGTCGAACCGCGCCTGGGCCAGTTCGTGGTCCTCGACGTCAGGGCCTCGCTCGTCGGCCCGGACGGGGGAGCGCCCGGTGCCGACGCCTTCGCCGCGCTCACTCCCGACGTCTTCGGCATCGCCGCGCCGGACGGGCGCGTCCAGGAGATCGTCGTCACGGAGGGGGCGTGGGGCTGCTACGAGGACGCGGAGCTGCTGCCCCCGTTCGTCGATCCGGGCGAGACGGTCCGCGGGAAGGTCGTGCTTGACTCCGCCACGGAGCACGGCTGGGTGATCTACGCGCCGGAGCCGACCACAGGCTGGGAGTGGAAGTTCTGAAGATCGGAGGACAATGCTGGATGGGCGTCGTCTGAAGTCCTCTTCCGGCCCGCCGGCGGCACATGAGGAGGACAATTCCTGGCATCCGGCGGGCTCGGCAGCCGGGTGGCGTCAAGGGGACGACGATGGTGCAGCGTCGCGGAATCTCGGCTGGTCGGCGTGCGGCGGGGTGGCTGGCTGCCCTGCTCCTGGCCCTCGTCGGCATCACGCCCCTGCTGCCCGCCGCCCCGGCGTCGGCGGCCACCCTGTACGGCCATGACATCTCCTGGCCGCAGTGCCCGGCACCCGGCGGCTTCGGGCTCCCGATGCCGCCGGCGTCGAGCCAGTTCGTCATCGTCGGCCTGACGAGGGGGCTCGCGTTCACGGAGAACCCGTGCCTGGCGGACCAGGTGGCGTGGGTGCGCGCGAACAGCAAGCCCGCGCACGCCTACGCCATGGCCACGTTCCCCACGGCGTCGCAGCTCAGCACCTACCGCAACGCCGGGCCCTGGCACGGCACCACCCGCGCCGCGCAGCTCAGCAACGTCGGCTACGCCGAGGCGACGGCGGCCGTCGCGTCGCTGAGGAAGGTCACCTGGCGCCCGCCCGTGGTCTGGATCGACGTCGAGCCGCGCCCGGCGCAGCCCTGGCCGAGCGCGACGGCGCAGCAGCGGCTGGAGAACCGGTACGTGGTCGAGGGCCTCATGCGCGGGCTGCGCGAGGCGGGCTTCTCCTACGGCCTGTACTCCTACGCCACGGGCTGGCAGGAGATCACCGGCGGCTGGCGGCTCCCCGCCGTCCCCGTCTGGGCCACCGCCGGCCGACTCGACTATCCGACCGAGGCGGCGGACCGCTGCACCCAGCCGAGCTTCTCCGGCGGGCGGGTCCACCTCTCGCAGTGGTACGACGACACCCGCGACTACGACCGCACCTGCGGCACCTACGCCTTCACGCCGCTGCCCGTCCCTCCCGCTTCCATGACCGGCTCGTCCAGCGACCTGGACGGTGACTGGCGCAACGACGTCCTCGCTCGCTCCGGCGACGGCGGGCTCTGGCTCTACCGCGGCAACGGGACCGGCGGCTGGCTGCCCCGGCAGCAGATCGGCAACGGCTGGAACGGCATGGACGTCATCGACACCGCCGGCGACTTCAGCGGCGACGGCCGCCCCGACGTCCTCGCCCGCGAGCAGGCCACCGGGTACCTGTGGCTCTACCGGGGCAACGGGACGGGCGGGTGGCTGCCGCGGGTGCGGGTCGGCACCGGCTGGAACGGCATGAGCGCGATCTTCTCGCCCGGCGACCTCGACGGCGACGCGCGTGTCGACGTCCTGGCCCGCGTCCGCTCCACCGGCGAGCTGTGGCTCTACCGCGGCAACGGGACCGGCGGCTGGCTGCCCCGGGTGCGCGTCGGCACGGGCTGGAACGGCATGAGCGCGCTGCTCGGGCCCGGGGACCTCACCGGCGACGGCGCGGCGGACGTGCTGGCCCGCGAGGCCGGCACCGGCCGGCTCGTGCTCTACCCCGGCGACGGCCGGGGCGGGTGGAGGCCGCGCATCACCTACGGTCCCGGCTGGAACGCGATGAGCGCGCTCGTCGGCCCGGGCGACTTCACCGGCGACCGCGTCCCCGACCTGCTCGCCCGCGAGGCCGCGACCGGGTACCTGTGGCTCTACCCGGGCAACGGGGCCGGCGGCTGGCAGGCGCGGGTGCGCGTCGGCGTGGGCTGGCAGTCCATGACCGCGCTGGCCTGAACGGCCGGAGCGGCTACCAGCGCAGGTCCACCCGCTCGTCGGCGGCGATCCGCTCCAGCGTCGGCTCGTCGGTCCCCGGCTCGGTCAGCACCAGCGACCCGCCCGACCGCCACACCGCCAGCGCCTGCTCGAGGAGCGCGGCCAGGTCCCGGGGCATCACGAGTGCCCGTACCGGCACGGCGTCGTCGTCGTCCTCCTCGCCCTCGGGCGGGCGCCCGAGCTCGAGGGTGCCGCGCGCCCAGTCCGCGAGCTCGCCGAAGGTCGCCTCCAGGCCCGCCCCGACGAGTGCGACGTCGTCGTCCTCGGGCTCCGAGACGTAGCCGAGCTGGTCGCCGTAGCTCATCAGCTCGGCGGCGGCGTCGATCACCTCGGCCGGCAGCTCGGGCCCGTCCCAGGACATGGCGAGGGCCGGGAGCGCGACGGCGAGCACCAGGTCCGCATCGTCGACGCCGGGCGCCTCCTCGGGGTTGGTGGTGACGACGACGTCGACGTCCTCGACCTCCTCGTCCGGCAGGACCACGCGTGCCCCGGTGGTCCACGCAGCCAGCGCCCAGACCAGCGTGCGCCAGTGGACGGGCAGGTCCAGGACCACGGTGGTGCCGGGCCCGGCGTCGACCTCCTCCACGAGCAGGTTCGCCGCCTTCGTCACCCAGTTGGCCAGGACGCGCCCCGAGAGCTCGGTCCGCTCGCCGTCCGAGCCGTACCAGGTCAGCCTGGGTGAGGCGCCGTCGTGGCCGAACGCGTCCAGGAGGCGGCCGGGGAGCGTGTCGGGGTGGGTGGTCATGCCTCTGAGGGTACGGCGCGAACGCGGGTCCGTGCCGTCCGATTCCGGTCTACTCGATCGGGTGCCGGTGGTCGCGGACGATCTCCGTGACCTGCGGATACTCGGCGTCCCCGGCGAACGCGGCGTAGTGCGGCGCCTCGTACACGGCCGTCGTCAGCTCCGCGCCGTCGAGGTAGCCGCGGAAGCTGCCGCCGGCCTGGCGCACGAGCAGCGCGCCGGCGGCGATGTCCCACGGGTGGGTGGAGGTGCCGAACGTGCAGTCCGCCCAGCCGGCCGCGACGTGGGCCAGCGCCAGCGCGCCGGAGCCGCCCCGGCGCACCGAGCGGAACTCGTCCACGAGCCTCGCGAACCGCTCCCCGGCGGCGGGACCGGCGGCGACGTCGCGCGCCGCGGGGTAGTCGGTCAGCAGGGTGGCGCCGGAGGCGTGCGGCGCCCCGGCGGAGCGCAGCGTCCGGCCGTCCAGCCACGCCCCGGTCAGGTCGGCGGCGAAGAGGTTCTCCGCGACGGGGTCGTAGATGACCCCGGCCGTCAGCTCGCCGTCGACGGCGGCCGCGATCGAGACGCAGAACTGCGCGATCCCGCGGGCGAAGTTGGCGGTGCCGTCGATGGGGTCGACCAGCCACAGCACCGACCCGTCGCCCACGCTGCCGCCCTCCTCGCCAAGAATCCGCGAGTCCGGGTGGAGGCGGAGGATCGCGGCGCGCAGGATCTCCTCGCTGGCCGTGTCGTACCTGGTCACCAGGTCGTGGTGGTCCCGCTTGAACGCCACCTCCACCTGCGCGCGGAACGCCTCGCGGAGCATGGGCCCGACGGCGGTCGCGGCCTCGGCGGCCACCTCCCGCAGCGCGGTGGAGAGGGCGGTGAGGTCGGTCACGGGCACGGCTGTCCTCCATCGTCGGTGTGCGGCCATCCTGCCAGGGCCCCGACGGCGGGGCAGGGGCCCGCCGGGAGCCGCCGGGCGGTGCGGCTCTGGCAAGATTGCGGATCTGGTCACCGCCGTTCCCGACACGCCGGGCGACACGCCGCAGAGCGTCCTCGAGGGCGATTTTCCGCCCCATATAGCACCCATACCGCTTGACGAACGAGGATGACACGCGTGTAATTCAGGGGTCAGGTCCGCTGGAGGGAAGGGAAGAAGCCGTGTGGAACATTCTCGGTGATGGTCCGCTGACCTTCGGCATGCCGGAGGAGGCGCAGGGGGCCGAGGTGCTGAGCCTCATGGGCACCGACGTCCTCGACGAGGGCGCGCTCGCCTGGCAGGACCGTGCCCTGTGCGCGCAGACGGACCCCGAGGCGTTCTTCCCCGAGAAGGGCGGCTCCACCCGCGAGGCCAAGCGCGTGTGTACCTCCTGCGAGGTGCGTGCCGAGTGCCTCGAGTACGCGCTGGAGAACGACGAGCGGTTCGGCATCTGGGGCGGGCTGTCCGAGCGCGAGCGTCGCAAGCTCAAGCGCCGCGCCGTCTGACCCGGCCGCCTCGCTTCATGGCGGCCCAGACCACCACACCCGTTCGGCCCTCCACGCTCGCCGTGGTGGTCAGCGCCGGCGTCTCCGTCTACCTCCAGCGCACGCTCGCCGCGCTCGCGGCCCAGACCCATCTGCCCGAGGTCGTCCTCGTGGTCGACGTCGGCGCGCCCGGACGCGACCTGGGCACCGGCGTGCCGGTCCACGACGCCGTGGCCGGCGCCCGCCTCGACGAGGTCACCCGTGTGCGCGTCGTCCGCGCGCCCGAGGCGGCCACGTTCGGCGAGGCCGTGCGCCAGGGCCTCGAGCAGTACGGCGAGCTCGTCGAGCGCGCCGCCGAGCGGGCCCGCAAGCGCGAGCGGGCCACCGGGTCGCTCAGCGGCTCCTGGTCGCGGGTGACCGGGGAGCTGACGCCGGTGACCACCGGGGAGATCCGCGCCGTGGGGGTGCTCGGGCACGCCCCCGACCCCGGGGCGCGCCCGGACTGGCTCTGGCTCCTGCACGACGACTCAGCGCCCCACCCGGCCGCGCTCGACCAGCTCCTCCACGCCGCGGAGTCCGGCCGCTCCGTCGCGATCCTTGGCGCCAAGCAGCGGGACTGGGCGGAGCCGGACCGGCTCCTCGAGGTCGGGGTCCGCGCCACCCGCACCGCGCGCCGCGTCGCCGACATCGAGCCCGGAGAGATCGACCAGGGTCAGCACGACCACCGCGAGGACGTCCTCGCCGTCGGCACCGCGGGCGCCCTGGTCCGGCGTGCCGTGTGGGAGGAGCTCGGCGGGACCGACCCGGCCCTCGGGCCGTTCGGCGACGGCCTCGAGCTCTCCCGACGCGCCCGCCTCGCCGGCCACCGCGTGGTCGTGGTGCCCACCGCCGTCGTCCACCACGCCCGGGCCTCCTACCTCGGGCTGCGGGGCGGGCCGACGGCGCAGCCGGGGGAGGCCCTGGCGGCCGACGGGCCGGACGCGCGCCGGTCCTTCCTGGCCCGCCGCCGGGCGCAGCTGTACAACGGCCTGGTCGCCGCCCCCGCGGCGCTCGTGCCGGTGCTCGTCGCGGGGCTCCTGCTGCTGGCGCCGCTGCGCGCCCTGTGGCGCGTGGCCACCAAGGAGATCGGGCTCGCCGGCGCGGAGATCGCCGCCGCGCTGGCCGTCCTCGCCCAGCTCGGCGCGCTCCGGCGGGCCCGGCGGCGGACGGCCCGCGTGCGCCGCATCCCGGCCCGGGCGCTCGTGCCGCTCCAGGCGAGCGGGCAGGAGATCCGGCGCGCCAAGCGGGACGTCCGCCGCACCGCCGCGGCCGCCCGCCACGCCGCCCAGGCCCCGAGCGAGCTCGAGATCGCCGAGCGTGCCGCGCTCGCGCGCCGCCGCCGCACGGGCGCCACCCTCACCCTGGTCCTCCTCACGGCCCTCGCGCTGGCGGCGTTCGCGCCGCTGGTCCTCGCCGGCCCGCTGACGGGCGGGGCCCTGCTGCCCGCCGACGCGACCTGGGGCGAGCTCTGGCGGGCCGCCCGCACCGACTGGGTCGGCGCGGGTGACGGTCACCCGGGGCCGGCCGACCCCCTGCTGCAGGTGCTGGCCGTGGCGATGCTGCCGCTGGCGCCGTTCGGGGCGTCGGCCAACGCGCTCGTCACCGCCCTGGTGGTCCTCGCCGTCCCGCTCGCCGGGCTCGGCGCGTGGTTCGCGGCCGGCGCGGCGACCCGCTCGGTGGGGCTGCGGGCCTGGGCGGCGGTGACCTGGGCGCTGGCCCCGGCCCTGCTGCTGGCCGCCGGGCAGGGCCGCCTCGGCGCCCTCCTCGCCCACGTGCTGCTCCCGTGGGTGGCGCTCGGGATCGCGCGCGCCGTGGCGGTCGACCGCCGCGACGTCGTGCTCTCGGGGATGGTCGGTGCCAGGCGCACCGCCCGCGCCCGTGCGGCCGAGGCCGCGCGCGCGGGAGAGGTGAGCCGGGATGCGGAGGTGCCGGACCTCGAGGGCCCCGCCGCGCCGGACGGCGCCGTCACCACCAGCCGCACCCGGGCGGGGTCGATCGCCGCGGGCGCCGGGGCGGCCCTGGCGCTGGCCGGCGCGGCGGCCGGCGCGCCCGTGCTGCTGCCGGCGTCGCTCGTGACCGTCGTCCTGCTCGCCCTGGTGGTCCCGCGGCGACGGCGGGTGCTGCTCGCCGTCCCGCTGCCTGCGCTCGTCGTGCTCGGCCCCCTCGTCGCGGCCGCCGTGAGCGACGTCGGGGCTGGCAGCTGGCGTCTGCTGCTCGCCGACCCCGGGGTGGCCCTCGCCTCCGACGCCGGACCCTCCTGGCTCGCCGTGCTCGGCTGGCCGGTCGAGCCCCCTCCGCTGCCCGGCCTCGGCGCTGACGGCGCCGCGGCCGTCCTGGCGCAGTGGGGGACGGCGCTGGGCGGAGCCACGCTCGCCGTGGGCGCTCTGCTCGCGCTGCTGCGCGGGACCGGACGGGCGTGGGCCGTGCGCGCGGGCTGGCTGGTCGCGCTCGTGGGGCTGGTCGCCGCGCTGGTCGCGGCGCGCACCGACGTCGCCGTCGGCGCCGGGCCGGACGGCGTGACGCAGGTGGTGCGCGGCTGGGCCGGCCCCGGGACGTCGCTCGTGGTCCTGGGCCTGCTCGTCGCCGTCGTCTCGGCGGGGGACGGCCTGCGTGCCGCGCTGGGCAGCCGAACCTTCGGCGTCGGGCAGGTCGCTGTCGCGGTCCTGGCGCCGGTGCTCGTGCTCGGCCCCCTGGGCACCGCCGCCGGGTGGCTGGCCTCCGTCCACCAGGGCGGCGACGACGCACCTACGCAGGTCCTGGCCGTCCACGGACGGGGAGCCGCCCCGGTGCCCGCCGTCGCCGCCGAGATGCAGGGCTCGGGGGCCCGTTCGCGCGTGCTCGCCCTCAGCCCCGCGGGCGAGACCCTGCGCGCCGAGATCTGGCGCGGCGCCGGGCCGCAGCTGACGGCCGCGTCGGCCGTCGCGGCCCTGCGCGACCTCGCCCCGGACGAGCTCGACGCGGCGGACGCCGAGATCGCGCGGACCGTCGCCGCGATGTCCGTGGGCGCGGGCGAGGACGTCGCCGAGGTGCTCGGGGGCCACGCCGTCGGCATCGTCGTCGTCCCGCCGGAGCCCGCCGACGTGCCCGCCGGCATGGAGCCGACCACCACCGAGCGGGCGGCGCTGATCGAGCAGCTCGACGCGACCGCGGGCCTCGACCGGGTCACCGAGAACGAGTCCGGCGTCATCTGGCGGGTCTCGCGCGAGTCCGGGCAGCCCGGCTCGGCCAGCTCGGTGGCGCGCGCCCGCGTGGTCGACGCGGACGGCGCCTGGGAGCAGGACGTCGAGGCGGGGCCGACCCGGATCGGCACCGAGCTGCCCTCCGGGCCCGAGGGTCGCACCCTCGTGCTCGCCGAGCGCGCCGACCCCGGCTGGCGCGCCTGGTACGACGGCCGGCCGCTGCGCGCGACCACCGACGGGTGGCGCCAGGCCTTCGAGCTGCCCGCCCACACCGGCACTCTGACCGTGAGCCACGAGGCGCCGGGCGGCACGGCGTGGGCGTGGGTGCAGGGCATCGTCGTCGGCCTCACCGTGCTGCTGGCCCTGCCGATACGCCGACGCCGGACGGAGGTGGAGTGATGCGCGAGGACCAGGGCCGCGGGCCGGGCCGCGAGGAGGACCCGGTCGGGGAGAACGTGGGGGAGCGGACGACGGCGGAGCCGGACGCAGCGGTGGACGGGACCGCGGCCGGCGAGACTGCCGAGCCCGGCGCCGACGTGCCCCCCACCGGCGCCTCCCCCGACGGGCCGGGTGAGCCGACCGCCGCGGACGCCGCCGCCGACGCTTCGCCCGAGGACGACGCCGTTACCGACGTTCCGCCCGAGGTCGACGCTGCCGACGCTTCGCCCGAGGACGACGCCGATCCGGCGGACGATGCCGCCCCGGTCGCGTCCGTGTCCGAGCCCCGCCCCTCGCGGCGGCGGAGCGTCGCCCGCGGCCTCGGCCTGACCGTCTCCGGCCTGGCGCTGGTCGCGGCCGCCGCCGGCGCCGTCGTCGGTGCCGCTGCCTGGCCGGCGGGCGAGCGGCAGCCGGTCGAGGCGGGGGTGGTTGACGTTCCCGCCGGGCCGGTCGCCGCGGTGTGCGCGGGTCCGCCCGCGCTCACGGCGGGAGAGGGGATGTCGGTCGACCCCGAGCTCGACCCTGCCGACGTCACCCCCACCACGCTGACGCAGCTGCTCACCCTGCCCCGCGGGGACGCCGGAGCCGCCCAGGCCACCTACACCCCGCTCGACGGCGAGCCGCAGGAGCTCGCGCGCGCCGGGCAGGTCCGGGCGCTCGAGGTCCACGACGCCGGCGGCGGTGCGCTCCTGCGCGCCGAGCCGGTCGGTGACGTCGCCGCGCTCCCCGCCGGCGCCACCCTCACCCGCACCGACGCCGGGGACCTGCGCGGCCTGGCCGCCGCCCCGTGCCAGGGGCCGCAGAGCACCACCTGGCTGGTCGGCGGCGGCACGGACCTCGGCCAGAGCGCCCAGCTCGTGCTCACCAACACCGGTGACACGCCGGCCACCGTCACCGCGACGATGTGGACGACCCTCGGCCTCGCCGACGCCGCCCGGCTCGCCGAGATCGTCGTCGCCCCGCACAGCGAGACGACCGTGCTGCTGGAGGGCGTCGCCACCGGCGACCCCGCCCTCGCGCTGCGCGTGGACGCCACCGGCGGCCAGGTCGCCGCCCGAGTGCAGGACCACCAGCTCGACGGTCTCGTGGGAGCGGGCGTCGCCGTCGTCACCCCCGCCGCCCCGCCCGCGCTCACCGTGACGGTCCCCGGCGTGGTGCTGACCGAGTCCGGGACGGACGATCCCGCCGCCTCCGCCGTACGCCTGGTCAACCCCGGCGAGGAGACGGCGACCGCGTCCGTGACCCTGCTCGGCCCCGACGGCGAGGTCGAGGTGCCCGGGGCCGAGGACGTCGTGCTCGACCCCGGAGCCGTGCTCGACCTCACGCTCGCCGGCGTCGACGCCGGCGCGTACGCCGTCGAGATCACCGCCGACCGGCCGGTGACCGGCGCCGTCGTCCTGGCCCGGGTCGGCAGGGCCGGCGAGCTCGACCCCGACGTCCCGCCGGTCGAGCGGGCGTGGACCCCCGCGGCCGACCCGGCAGCCACAGGCGTCCTGCTCACGCCGGGGCTCGGCGAGGTCGTCGACGCCGCGACCCTGACCCTGACCAACCCGGGCGCGGACGACGTCGAGACCGAGCTCGTCCCGGTCGGCGACGGCGGGACGCTGGGTGAGCCGGTGGGCGTCACCGTGCCCGGCCGCAGCACCGTCACCGCCGACGCCGCGAAGCTCGCCGGGGGGACGGTCGCCGTGCAGGTGCGTACCGAGGGAGGGACCGGCGTCCTCGCCGCCAGCGTGCTCACCGCGGAGGCGGGCGACGGCGAGCTGGTCAGCGTGCTGCCGCTCTCGCCGGACCCGCACGCCGCCCGCTCGGTGCGCGTCGAGGTGCGCTGACCGACCGGCTCGCGTGCGTCGGCCGTTCACCTCCCGGCCATGACGAGTTCACGTGCCTACCATGCTCGGCATGGACGCCCAGGGTCGGCCCGCCGGCGGGGTCGCCGACGTCGAGCGCGACCCGGCGCCGACCGGGCTCCCGTGGCGGGGCGTGCTGCTCGTCCTCTGCGCCGGCTCCCTCCTGCTCGTCGCGTCGAGCTGGGTCACCCTCGAGCTCGTCACTCACCCCTTCTTCCAGGTCGGCGGGGGCGGGCACGCGTACCTCAACGTCGGCGTCGAGGGCAACGTGCCGAGCTGGTGGTCCGTCGCCATGCTCGTCGCGGGGGGCGCGGCTTTCCTCGCGGCAGGATGGCTGAGCCGGGCGACGGGCCACGGAAGGGTGCTCACGTGGTGGTCGGTGGGCGCGATCCTGGTGCTGTTCGCCCTGGACGAGGGCACCATGCTGCACGAGAAGCTCTACGAGCCGGCGCAGAGATTCGCCTCGACGGACGACATCCCCTTCGTGTGGCTCGTCCTGGGGGTTCCGCTGGCGGTCGCCGTCGTCGCGGTCTTCCTGCTCCTCGCGCGAGGACTGCCGCGGAGCACGCGCCAGCTGCTGGCCGTCGGCATCGTGGTCTTCTTCGCCGGGGCCGTGGGCCTGGAGGCGGTGGCCAGCTTCATGCACACGCGCGGGGCGGGGCAGAGCGCCGCGCTCGTCGCGATCTACCACGCGGAGGAGCTGCTGGAGATGCTCGGGGCCGCGCTCATCGCGGTCGCCCCGCTGCGGGCGGTGCACACCCGTCGACTCGAGGGCGGTCTCCTCCTGGACATGGCACCGGCTCACGCCGACGGGGACGGCGTCTGAGCGGGCGTGCCGAACCTCAGGAGCGCGACGGAGCCGCCGGGGTCACCTGCGCAGCAGCACGAGCCACTGCTCCGCCAGCGCCCGCACCACGGCGTCGAAGTTCGCGTCGTGCCCGCGCACGATCGCGAAGTGAAAGTTCCGGTCGACGGACATCTCGAGGGCGACGGCGTGGACGTGGGCCTGCGCCCGGGCCGCCTCGTCGGGCTGCCGGTCGAGCAGTCGTGTCATCGACGCGGCCGTGCGCTGGACCATGGCGAACCACTCGTCGGCCACCGCGGGCTCGTTGGCGAGCGCCTGCTCCATCGCGGCGTACTCGTTGCGGGAACGTCGCCACTGCTCGGCGTGCCGGTGCAGCCAGGCGCTCACTGCTTCGAGATCTGGGTCGACCAGGGCGTCGAGGGCGCGGTAGTCGGCGGCCACCCCGGCCTCGAGGTCCCTCATGAGGCCGACGACGACCTCGGCCTTGGACCGGAAGTGGAGGTAGAAGGTCGCCCGGGAGACGCCGGCAGCGCGGGCGATGGCCTCGGCGCTCGTCGCCGGGTATCCCTGCTCGACGAAGAGCTCACGGGCCGCGCGCACGAGCTCCTCGCGGGTGGCCCGCTTCTGCTCGATCCTCGTCATCGGCGCAGCCACGCCATCTCCTCGCTCGGGGTAGGGGTCCGACGGTCCCGAACCCTAGCGGGGACGACGGCGCAGCCGCGCCTGCGCCGTCGTCCCGGGGCGGGTCCGTCCCACCGCGGGGCGACGGACCGCCGCTCGCTCAGCGCTCGAGGACCAGGCGCGGGCACCCCTTCTCCGCCCGGGAGACGCAGATCATCATCGTGGCGTTCGCGTCCTGCTCCGCCGGGGTGAGGATGGAGTCGCGGTGGTCGGCGCGGCCGGTGACGATCCGCGTCTCGCAGGTGCCGCAGGTGCCCTCCTGGCACGAGGAGAGCGCCGAGATGCCCGCCTCCTCGGCCACCTCGAGGATCGACCGGCCGGGCGGGACCATGGCGGTGACGCCCGACTCGGCGAACTCGACCTCGAACTCGGTGTCGGGCTCGCTGCGTGCCACCGTCCTCGGGGCGAACCGCTCGGTGTGCAGCGACCCGATCGGCCAGTGCGCGCTCGCCGCCTCGACCGCCTGGAGCAGGGGCTCGGGCCCGCAGCAGTAGATCAGCGTGTCCGGCGCGACCTCGCCCAGGAGTCCGCCCAGGTCGAGCAGGCCGTGCTCGTCCTGCGGGCGCACCTGGACCTTCTCGCCGTAGGCGGCGAGCTCGTCCAGGAAGGCCATCGAGCTGCGGGTGCGCCCGCCGTAGAGCAGCGTCCACTCCGCGCCCTGCGCCTCGGCCGCCTCGATCATCGGCAGGATCGGCGTGATGCCGATGCCGCCGGCGACGAAGACGTACCGGGGCGAGTCGCGGAACCGGAAGTTGTTCCGGGGCCAGCTGACCGTGACCGTCGAGCCCGCGCGCACGTCGTCGTGGAGGAAGATCGACCCGCCGCGGCTCGCCGGCTCGCGCAGCACCCCGATGCGCCAGCTCTCCGGCCGGGCCGGGGAGGAGCACAGCGAGTACTGGCAGACCCGGCCCGCGCCGTCGGCCCCCGTGCGGACGTCGATGTGGGCGCCGGGCTTCCACTCCGGCAGGGCCTCGCCGTCCGGATGCCCGAGCACGAGCGAGACGACGCCGTCGGAGGCCTCGGTGCGTTCGAGGACGGTCAGGTCCATCTGGCGCAGCACCTTCTTCTGCTGGCGCGCGACGTCGGTGACGTCCCACTCGACCGGCAGGTTCCGGCGCACGGGCAGCAGCGCCATGCGGACGAACTCCAGCGGCACCTCGGCCGCCGGTCGCAGGGACGGCAGCCGCTCGAAGAGCACCTTCAGCGCCGTCGCGCCCTGCACGCGAGCGAGCGACTGGCCCAGGCAGGTGTGCCGGCCCTGCGTGAACGTCAGGTGGTCCTCCGGGTCCGGGCGGTGGGTGTCGAACTCGAACGGCCGCGGCGTCCGGGAGGGGTCCGTGTTGGCGCTGGCGAGGGCCAGCCACACCATGTCGCCCTTCCTGATCTGCGCGTCGCCGATCTCGACGTCCACCTGCGCCTGTCGGGAGGCGAACGTCGAGGAGGGGCGGCGGCGGACCGTCTCCTCGAAGACGCGCGGCCACAGCTCGGGGTCCGCGAGCGCGTCGACCAGCGCCTCGGGGTTCCGGTCGAGGAAGAGCACGGCGTTCGCGATCGCCTGCGTGGTGGAGTCGACTCCGGCGGCGGCGAACTCGGTCAGGTGCAGCGCGATCTGCGCGGCGCTCAGCGTGGGCGTGCCGTCCTTCTCGCGCACCGCGGCCATGTCCGAGATGAGGTCCTCGCCCGGGCTCTCCCGGCGCTGCTCGACGATCTCGCGCAGGTACAGGCTCGACGCGACGTAGCGGTCCCACACCTCCGAGCGGCGCGGCTCGGGCAACGGCTCCTGGGCGCTGGCCAGCACGGCGAAGAAGTCGTCGCGCAGCTGGCGCATCATGGCGTCGTCCTCGTAACCGAGGCCCATGTGCGCCATGATCGTCTGCGTCGTCAGCTCCAGGGCGTACTCGGTGACGAGGTTCGCGCTGCCTTTGGCCTCGAACTTGTCGATCACGCGGTGGGCGCGGGCCTCGATCTCGGGCTGGAGGGCCTCCATGCGGGCCTTGGTGAACCCCCGCTGGGCCACGAAGCGGTGCACGGTGTGGGTGGGCGGGTCCGAGCCCACGAGCATCTGCGAGATCAGCTCGGGGGGCATGACGTCCCGGTACTGCTCGGGCACGTCGATGAGGCCGCTGTTGGCGCCGGAGGTGAACTTCTGCCAGTCGCCGAGGATGGCCTCGGCGTCCTCGCGCCGAGTGACGATCCAGGCGCCGAGGTAGGGGTAGAAGAACACGGGGTGCTCGTCTCGCACGGCGGCGAAGTGTCGGGCGGGGTCGCTGTAGTAGTCGTCGCCCATGGCGTCGAAGCCGTGCGCGACGGGGCAGCGGGCGGGCGGGGCGCCGGCGGTGGGCGCTTCGGTGGTCGTCATCTCTCGACTCCTGTGTCGGGGTGGCTGGTGTGGCGTGTGGCGGTTGGGGCGGCCGCGGTCCGGCGTCGGCCGTCGCCGGGGGCTGGGCGGTCGGTGGTCAGAGGGCGGCCGCGACGGCCATGGTCGAGATCTTCTGGAAACGGGCCACGTTCTCCGACTCCTCCATGACGCCGGCGGACAGGAACACGAGGGTCAGATCCCGGTCCGGGTCGATCCAGAACAGCGAGGACCCGGCGCCGTAGTTGCCGTGCGTGCGCGGCGACGTGAACGGCCCGAAGAAGTTCGGGGCGGTCCCCGTGCCGCTGAGGGAGAACCCGAGCCCGAAGTTGCCGGCCGGGATCTCCCAGCCGCGCGCCACGGCCATCTGCGCGTACAGGTCGTTGGGCATGTCGCCGGTCTGCAGGGTGGTCGCCTGCTCCAGGACAGCCGGCGCGATGAGGTGCTCGCCGTCGACCTCTCCCTTGCGGCGGATCATCTCGGCGAAGGTGAGGACATCGGCGGCCGTGCTGACCGAGCCCACCCAGGGCATCTCGGCGTCCTCGGTGATGTAGCGGTTGAGGCACTCGATGTCCTCCGGTGAGAGGAAGCCGCCCTCGGGCAGGTACACCTTCAGCGGCACGGCCTCCCCCGCCAGGGCTGTCGGCAGCCCGAAGGACGTGCGCGTCATGCCGAGCGGCTCGAAGATCAGCTGGCGGGCCAGGTCGCGGAAGGAGTCGGCGCCGTAGGCCCGGCGCACCATCTCGCCCATGAGCGCGTGGTTGATCGACGGGGCGTAGTTGAGGTTCGTGCCCGGCTCGAACAGCACGTCCACGCGGCTGAGCGCCTCTATGACGTCCGCCAGGTTGCCGAAGCGATCCGGGCCGAGGCCGGGGTTCGGTGTCGGCGGCATGCCGGAGCGGTGGGTGAGCAGGTGCGCCAGGTTGATCTTGTCCTTGCGCAGCATGTGGAAGGGGTCGGTGCCGAGGAACTCGGGGATGAGGTCGACCACACGGGTGGACAGCGCGATCCTGCCTTCGCCCAGCGCGCGGTAGGCCATGGCGTTGGTGAAGGCCTTGGTCAGGGAGAGCACCCGGAACACGGCGTCCGGCTGGAGGGGGCGGCCGGTGGCACGCTCGGCGTAGCCGATCGTCTCGTCGAGGACGACCTGGCCGTGCCGGGCGAGGACGACGTGGACGCCGTCGTAGGAGCCGGCCTCGATGTCCCGGGCGATCTCGTCGGTGAGGCGGCCGAGGGCGCGGCGGTCGACGTCGTCGAGCGTGGTGACGGCCGGGACGGCCGCGGGCCGCGGGTCTGCGGTGGTGGTCATGCTGGTCTTCCTTCCCCGTGGTTCGTGGTCGGCGCGTCGTCGCGGCGCGTCACTGCATGACGAGCCCGCCGGAGGGCGAGATCGTCTGGCCGGTGTAGTAGGAGCCCTCGTCGCTGGCGAGGAACAGGACCGTCTGCGCGACCTCGGCCGGGGTCGCGGTACGGCGGATGGGCTGCATGCCCACGAGGAAGTCGATGAACTCCTCGTCGCTCTGGCGGAACAGCGGGGTGTCGACGGCGCCGGGGGCGAGCGCGTTGACTCGGATGTTGAACGGGGCCAGCTCGATCGCTGTCTCCCGGGTGAGCCCGAGCACGCCGGCCTTGGAGGCCGGGTAGTACGCGGGCATGGCCACGCCCATGAGCGCGGCAGCCGACGAGAAGTTGACGATGGCGCCCCCGCCGGTGCGCTTCATCAGCGGTGCGGCCGAGCGGGTGGTGAAGAACGGGCCGTGCAGGTTGATCCTCACGACGCGGTCGAAGTCCTCGTCGCTGATGTGCTCGAGGAACTCGGGCCGGTGCTGACGGCCCTCCTTCATCGCCACGAAGCCGGCGTAGTTCTGCTCGTTGAGCTGGTCCAGCGCCACCTTGTTCGGGGCGTTGACGCCTGCGGCGTTGACCAGCACGTCCAAGCGGCCCTGCTCGGCGTCCAACCGATCGAACGCGGCGCGCACGGCGGCTCCGTCGGAGATGTCCAGAGGAACCGAGACCGAACGGGGGATCGCGGCGAAGGACTCGGCGAGCCGGTCCGCGGAGATGTCCGCCCCGTACACGACGGCGCCCTCGACGGCGAAGGCCTCCGCGGCGGCCAGGCCCATGCCGGACGCGGCGCCGGTGACGAAGGCGACCTTGTTCTCGAACCTCACGTGCTCCTCCTCGAGTGCATGGAGGTGGGAACTCGGTGACCCACCTCACGTGCGGAGCACCCTCGCACACTCACTAGACACCTGTCTACCGAGTTGCTGACGGGCTGTCGCGAACCGCGCGGTCCAGCCGAGACGCCACGACCCGGAGACCGCCACGACCCGGGACCGCCACGACCCGGGACCGCCACGACCCGAGACCGCCACGTGAGGGTGCCGCCACGTGAAGGGGCCGTCACGTGAAGGGGCCGTCACGAACCGGGCGGGGCCGTTCCACCTCGGGGCGCGGGAGGGCCCCGTCCGGGACGGAGAAACGGCGGACGACGGGGGCCGTGCCGCCCCCGTCGGTCGCCCGCGTCAGTCGCCCGGGTACTCCGGGTCGATGTCCTCCGGCGCGCGCCCGAGCATCCCGGCCACCTGCTCGACGAGCACGATGCGCACCAGGAGCTCCGTCTCCTCCGCGTCCTCGGAGCGGGCGAGCACGGGACGGCGGTAGACCACGACGCGGTGGGTCAGCCCGGCTGGCGGGTCGGCGGGGAAGTAGCGGCCCAGCGCCACGGTGCGGTGCTCCCACGGTGCCGGGTCCGAGGGCGGCACCTCCTCGACGGCGAACTCGACGCCGCTGAGCTCCTTCGGCCAACGCTTCTCGAGCCGCCGGACGCAGCGCAGCACCGTGTCGTCGAACTTGTCGGCGCGGGTGCGCCAGGCCGGCAGGGTCGGCGGGACGAGCGGGCCGCGCAGGCCGCGGCCGCGGCGGTCGCGACGGCGGGCGCCCCTCCGACCGGGGAGCGCCGGGACCGGCAGCTGGGACTCGCTCACCTCCCGAGAGTAACGGGGTGCGCAGACCGGCAGCGTGCCCCCGCGGCGTGGAAGCCGGGCCGTGCGGTCGGGAGGGGGTAACGTCGCACGACGTGAGAGCCGTCCGCCAGTGCACCAGGTCCGCCTGCGACCGCGCAGCCGTCGCCACGCTCACGTACGTGTACGCGGACTCCACGGCGGTGCTCGGCCCGCTGTCGTCCAGCGCCGAGCCGCACGCCTACGACCTGTGCGACGTCCACGCGAAGCGCCTCACCGTGCCGCGCGGCTGGGACGTTGTGCGCCTGGCCACGGAGTTCGTGCCCGCGGCGCCGTCCGACGACGACCTCGTCGCCCTCGCCAACGCGGTCCGCGAGGCGTCCCGGTCCACGCCGCACACCAGCGTGCCGGCGCAACGGCCCGGTTCCGCGGTGCCCGCACCCGTCACGCACCGACTGCCCGATCCCGCCGCCGACGGCGAGATCACACGCCGCGGGCACCTGCGCGTGCTCCAGGGTGACGCCGACTGACCTGCCGCGCCCCAGGCCGCGCCCTGCCGCGGCTCCGGGCCGCGGCTCCGCCCAGGCCGCGCCCTGCCGCGGCTCCGGGCCGCGGCTCCGCCGTCGCCCGCGGGTAGTGTGGCGGGCAGACCGACCGAGGAGAGCACGATGAGCCAGACCCCCCGCGCGCCGCGATCCGCCCAGATCCTGGGCATCGACCCGTGGGTCCGGCACGTGCTGCGTTGCCCCGTCACCGGGGCCGACCTCGTCGACGGCACCGGGCCGGACGGCCAGCCCGAGCTGGTCTCCACGAGCGAGGTCAACAAGCTCGCCTACCCCGTGCGCGACGGCGTGCCGATCCTCCTCGAGTCCGAGGCCCGCCGCCTCGACGCGTGAGCGGCAGCCCCATGGCCTAGCCTTTCCCCGGGCCGGACAACGCCGGCCGGAAGAGGGGAGCTGGCATGGCAACGAGCGGCGGTACCAAGGCGGTCGTGACCGCGCTGGCGGCGAACATCGGTATCGCGATCGCCAAGTTCATCGGCTACCTGCTCACAGGGTCGAGCTCCATGCTGGCCGAGTCGGTCCACTCGGTCGCGGACTCCTCGAACCAGGCCCTGCTGCTCGTCGCCGGAAAGAGCGCGAAGCGCAAGGCGTCCGAGGTCCATCAGTTCGGGTACGGCCGGGTGCGGTACGTCGCGGCGTTCGTGGTCTCGATCGTCCTGTTCACCCTCGGTGGTCTCTTCGCCCTCTACGAGGCGTGGCACAAGTACAGCGACCCGCACCCGATCGACTCGTGGCAGTGGGTGCCCATCGCGGTGCTCCTCGCCGCGGTGGTGATGGAGGGCTTCGCCCTCCGCACCGCGCTGAAGGAGGCTGAGCACGCCCGGGGCAGCATGACGCTGTTCCAGTACATCAAGGCCTCCCGCTCGCCCGAGATCCCGACGATCGTGCTGGAGGACACCGGCGCCCTGCTCGGCCTCGTCTTCGGCCTGTTCGGCGTCGGGATGACCCTCGCCACCGGCGACGGGCGCTGGGACGCCGTCGGCTCCGCCGCCATCGGCGTGCTGCTCGTGGTGATCGCGATCTTCCTCGCCCGGGAGATGACGTCGATGCTCATCGGTGAGTCCGCCATGCCGCAGCACCACGACGCGATCGAGCGTGCGATCGCCGGGGACGGCGTGGAGCGTGTGATCCACATGCGGACCATGCACCTCGGTCCGGACGAGGTGCTGGTGGCCGCCAAGATCGGGGTTTCCCGGGGCGCCAGCGCCAGCCAGGTCGCGGACGCCATCGACGCGGCGGAGCGTCGCATCCGTGACGCGGTGCCGCTCAGGACCCAGATCTATCTCGAGCCCGACCTGTACGAGCGCGGGCACGTGCCGGACGACGCCGCTGGCGCACCGACGAACGGTGCCGCCGGAGCCGCCGGCAACGGGCACTAGATGACCCGAGGGGTCCGTACCGGTGCCGGTTCGAACCCCTTCGGGCAGTCAGGCGGCGGGTACTCCGCCTCGTGGGCGGTGTCCGGGTGCTCCTCGGAGAACCCTGCCGTGGCGATCGTGTGGACCTCCTCCGCGTCGCCGAGCGCACCCTCGGGGTCCTCGAGGTTCTTGAGGTCGTACTCCTGGCACGCCCAGTGCGGCCGCCACAGCGTGACGGCGATGTCCTCGCCCGAGGCGAGGGCCGAGTCGAGCTCGGCCAGCATGGCCGGGGAGGATGAGACGAGGTACTCCATGCTCTCCAGGCCGTAGGTCGGGATCACCGCTTCCTGGGTGATCCTCGTCAGGCCGGCGCCCGCCTCGATGCCGACGACCGAGGCCCGTCGGCGCGACGGGGCGAGCGGCGGCCGTGGTCGTGCGGTCAGCGTCCGGACAGACCGGTGGCCCGCGGTCAGCGACCGCGGGCCACCTGTCTGTGCGGTGGCCGCCGCGGTCACGGCGGCCACCTCGGGTCACTCGATGCCGACGCTCGAGAGGAAGTCGGGGTTCTCCTCGAGCCAGGTGTCGACGGAGCCCGCGTTGTCCTCGCCGCCGTTCTCGTTGAACATGAGGTTCTCGAGGGAGTGCAGGTCGTCGCTGGACATCTCGAAGCCGCTGATCATCTCGGCGACCTCGGGGTACTCGGCCGAGAACGCCTTGTTGGCGTAGGTGTGGATCGACTCCGCCTCGCCCAGGGTGCCCTCGGGGTCCTCGAGGTCCTTGATCGGGAACTCGTCGTACGCCCAGTGCGGGCGCCACAGCGTCACGGCGATGTTCTCCCCGGCAGCGGTGGCCGACTCGAGCTCGGCGAGCATGGCCGGCGTCGAGGAGACGATGTAGTCCATGCCCTCGAGACCGTAGGTGGGGATCACGGCCTCCTGCGTGGTCTTGGTCAGGCCCGCGCCCGACTCGATGCCCACGAGGCGGTTGTCGAACAGGTCGGCGTTCTCGGCCAGCTCGTCGAGGGAGTCGATGGGCGCGTCCTCGTTGACCGCGATGGTCAGCGCGGCCTCCTCGTTCCAGGTGCCGAGGTCCTCGAGGTCGTCGCCGTACTGCTCCAGGTACGACGCGTGGGTCAGCGGCAGCCACGTGTCGAAGTTGAGGTCGTAGTCGCCCTCGGCGAGCGCCGTGAACACGACACCGGCGTCGGCGGTCTCCATGTTCACCTCGTAGCCGGCCTCCGTGAGGATGTGCTCCCAGAGGTGGGAGACGGCGATGCCCTCGTCCCAGCCGGAGTGGATGCCGATGCTGATCGGCTCCGCGTTCTCCGGGCCGGTCGCGGCGGCGTCAGCCTCGCTGCCGTCCCCTTCCGCCGAGCCGCAGGCGGCCAGGGTCAGTGCGAGGGCGGTGGTGGTCGCGAGGAGAGCCCCGCGCCGCTTGAGATTCTGCATTCCGTTGTCCTTCCGTGAGCGCAGGTGCGCTCTGGTTGTTAGCCGGTGTGGCAGGTTCTTTCAGAGTGGTGACGGCGGAGGCGCGTGGCGCCGGGCCGTCGGAGTGCTTGCCCTTCGCGCGCCGTGGTCAGGCGTCGGCCGCGCGCAGCTTGAGCGCACGCGAGACGGGCGAGCGGTCGCCGAGGGCCGCGGTGACGCGGTCGAGGTACATCGCGAGGATGACGACGGCGAGCCCCGCCTCGACGCCCAGCCCGATGTTGACGCTCTGCAGCGACTGCACCACCGGCTGGCCGAGGCCGGGGGCGCCGACCATGCCGGAGATGACGACCATGGACAGGGCGAGCATGATCACCTGGTTGATGCCGGCCATGATGGTGGGCATGGCCAGCGGCAGCTGGACCTGCCGCAGGATGCGGCGCGGGGTGGCGCCGAAGGCGTGGCCCGCCTCGACGACCTCCTGGTCCACCTGCCGGACGCCGAGCTCGGTGAACCGCACCCCGGGAGCCATCGAGAAGATGATGGTCGCGACGATGCCGGGGACCACGCCGACCCGGAAGAGGATCACGGCGGGCAGCAGGTAGACGAACGCGGGCATGGTCTGCATGAAGTCGAGCACCGGGCGGAGCACCGCCGAGACGGTGGCGTTGCGCGCGGCCCAGATGCCCAGCGGGATGCCGATGACGATCGCGAAGGCGCTGGCGACCAGGACGAGCGCGAGCGTGGACATCGCGGCGGACCACTGGTCCACGCCGTGGATGACGGCGAACCCCAGCAGGGACCCGACGGCGAGCTTCCACCCCTTGGCCGCGAAAGCCAGGCCGGCGAGCACCAGGGCGACGATCCAGAAGGGTGGCGCGCCGAAGGCGAGCGCGAGCACGTCGAAGAGGGAGCTCAGGGCGGCGCCGACGCCGTCGAAGAATCCGTCGAAGGTGTCCGTGAGCCACCCGACGAAGGTGTCGACCCACGTGCCGAGCGGGATGCGGAAGAACTGCCCGGTCATCGCGCGCCTCCTTCCGTCGTCGCGGACGCGTGCTCGTCGACCGCTCCGTCCTGCGTGCTGCCGGGTTGCTCGGCGAGCAGCGTCCCGGCGTCGGCCGGGGGCTCGGCGGGCCTGACATCGGACCCGGCGCTGTCCGCGTTCGCGGGCACCATGGCCTCGAGCAGCGCGACGCGGGGGACGACGCCGAGGAGCTTGCCGCCGTCGTCGACGACCGCCAGGGGCAGCCGGGCCTCGGCCGCCGGGGCGAACATCTCCGCCAGCGGGGCGTCGGGGCCGACGGCGGAGTGGTCGGGGTGGACCAGCCCGTCGAGGGTGTCCGCACCCCGGCGCTGGGCGCTGAGCAGCTCGTCGTCGTAGACGGAGCCGTGCAGGATCCGGCGCTTGTCGACGACGTAGGCGGCGGAGACCTGGGCCTGCCGCATCTCGTGGAGGGCGACGGCGGGACCGGCGCCGCGCGGCACGGTGACCACCGGGCGGCTCATGAAGGAACCGGCGGTGAGGACCCGGGAGCGGTCGACGTCGGCGACGAACCTCGCCACGTAGTCGTCGGCGGGCTCGGAGAGAATCTTCTCCGCGGTCCCGACCTGCACGATGCGCCCGTCGCGCATGACGGCGATGCGGTCACCCAGGTACATGGCCTCGTTGAGGTCATGGGTGATGAAGACGATCGTCTTGCCGAGGGTCGCCTGCAGCTCGACCAGCTGGTCCTGCATCTCCCTGCGGATCAGCGGGTCGAGGGCGGAGAACGCCTCGTCCATCAGCAGGATGTCGGTGTCCGCCGCGAGCGCGCGGGCCAGGCCGACCCGCTGGCGCATGCCGCCGGAGAGCTGGGACGGCAGGTGGTCCTCCCAGCCCGCCAGCCCGGTCATGCCGAGCGCCTCCGCGGCGCGGGCCCGGCGCTCCTCGCGCGCGACGCCCTGGATCTCCAGCGGGTACGCCGCGTTGTCGAGCACCGTGCGGTGGGGCAGCAGCGCGAAGTGCTGGAAGACCATCGACACCTTCGTGCGGCGGATCTCGCGCAGCTGGGCGGCGGAGACGTCGGAGATGTCCGAGCCGTCGACGGTGATGCGGCCGGCGGTCGGCGGCAGCAGACCGTTGAGCATGCGGATCAGGGTCGACTTGCCGGAGCCGGACAGGCCCATGACGACGAACGTCTCACCCTTCTCCACCTCGAAGGAGGCGTCGATGACCGCGGCGGTGCCGAGGGGCTTGACGTCGTCGCGGCTGCGGCCGTCCTGCAGCCGTCTGACCGCCTCCTGCGATCGTCGGCCGAATACCTTGTACACGTGCTGGGCGCTGATGGCGCTCACATTCACCTCGTGGTCGTCGTGGACGCGCGGGCGCTCCGCCCGGGGTTCGCGCGCGCCCGCTGCGTCGTCGCCCGGCCGCCCTGGGGGAGGCGGCCCGTGGCGGACCCTGCGGCGTCAGGAACCAGTGGCTCCGGCGCGGGGCCCGGCCGTTGGCGTAAGTGCGGACACGCCACCATGTCATCGATCGCCGCCGGGCGGGTGCCCCGGTTCGTGCCCGCGGATCGGTGGTTTCACGCGCCCTCGCGCGGAAAGGTCGTGCTCGGCCCGACGTCGGGATCGTTACCACTTCGTTACTGTATGCGTCCGAAAAGTGAGGTTCGTCATGCGGGCGGACCTGATCGCGTCGGGGATGGGCCGAACCTCCGCGTGAGATGCGACGAAGGTCCTGGCGTGCGCCTACCGCAATAAGTACGGTATGGCGTGTGTTAAAACTCGGTCCGCGTCCCTCCCGTGCCGACGCCCGTGCGCACCTGTCGACCCCGCGCCGCGCCGTGCTCGACCTGCTCGTCGAGGAGCAGGAGCCGATGACGGTCGCCCAGGTCGCGCAGACCCTCGACCAGCACCCCAACACCGTGCGCGAGCATCTCGAGGCGCTCGCCCACGCGGGGCTGGCGCAGCGGGACCGGCTCGCCCCGGTGGGCCGCGGCCGGCCCGCGTCGGTGTACACCTACGCGCCGGAGGCCTCCTTCACGAGCCCGGAGTACGCGGTGCTCGCCCAGGTGATCGTCGGCTACCTGACCCAGGTGCTGCCGGACGGTCCGGTCCTGCGCCAGCACTCGCGGGAGGCGGGCCGCCACTGGGGCCGGGCGATCCTCGAGCGGGCCGGGTCGGAGCGCCCACCCGAGTCACGCGGGACCGGCGCCGCTGTCGCCTACCTGCGCCGACTGCTCGAGCGCACCGGCTTCGCGCCGGAGGCCACGCGGGAGGGGACGGACCACACCCTGCGGCTGCCGCGCTGCCCGGTCCTCGAGCTCGCCAAGGACCGGCCCGAGGTGGTGTGCAGCGCCCACCTGGGGATGGCGCGCGAGATCCTGGAGACCACGGGCGGGGTCGAGCCCGGCCGGGTCACCCTCGAGGCCTTCACCGAGCCCGGTGCGTGCCTGCTGCACGTGCGGGCCGGCGCGCAGACCGGCGAGGAGGGTCTCGTCGTCGGCCCGGTCGAGAACGCGCCCGCACCAGCCGTCCCGTACGGGGCGTGAGCCGGGTGAGCTCCCCGACGGCGGACCCGCGC
The DNA here is from genome assembly GCF_023148685.1 of Georgenia sp. EYE_87. GTDB lineage: Bacteria > Actinomycetota > Actinomycetes > Actinomycetales > Actinomycetaceae > Georgenia. The sequence continues at coordinate 112,267 of NZ_JAHXNL010000010.1, forward strand.
CCCGCACCTCCGGCCTCGCCGGCCCGCGTGGCCGCTCGCCCGCCCGGCCCGGCGGGGACCGGCCGGACCTCGGGCGGCACGCCGGGCGTGCGACCGCTGCGCACCCGCACAGGGTTCCGCCTGGCCTTCCTCGTCCCCGGCGCGGTCGCCCTGCTGCTCGGGCTCGACGCCGCCCTGGGCCTGCTCGGCCTGCCCCAGGTGCTCGGCCCGCTCCTGAGCCTCGGGCGCCTCCCGGACGTGCACGGGCCGCTCATGGTGCTCGGGTTCGTCGGGACCCTCATCTCCCTGGAGCGCGCGGTCGCCCTGGGCCTGCCATGGGGCTACGCCTCGCCCGCGGTCTCCGGCCTCGCCGCGCTTGCGGTCGTCTCCTCGCTGCCGCTCGGCGTCGGGCAGGGGCTCCTCGTGCTCGCCCAGGTCCTCGCGCTGCTCGTCTACCGCCAGCTGCTCGCCCGGCAGGTCGCCGCCGCGGTGACCATCCAGGTGCTCGGCGCCGTCGCGGCCCTGGGGGCGGCGCTCCTGTGGGCCGGCGGCGTGCCGGTGCCCGCGCTGACACCGTGGCTCGTGGCCTACCTCGTGCTCACCATCTTCGGCGAGCGGCTCGAGCTCGCCCGCACCGAGGTGCTCTCGCCCGCCGCCTCCCGCGTGGCGCTCGCCGCGTCCCTCGCCGTGCTGGGCTCCGCCGTCGTCTCCCTCCTCGCCCCGGGCGTCGGGTTCAGCCTGACGGGGCTGAGCCTGCTCGCCGTCGCCGGGTGGCTCGCGGCCAGGGACGTCGCGCGCCGGACCGTGCGGGCCACCGGCCTGCCGCGATTCATCGCCGCCTGCCTGCTCGCCGGGTACGCGTGGCTGGCCGTGGGGGGTGCGGTCTGGACGCTCGGTGGTGCGGTCACCTCCGGCCGCGGCTACGACGCCGTCCTGCACGCCGTCATGCTCGGCTTCGTCATGTCCATGATCATGGCGCACGCCCCGGTGATCTTCCCGGCGGTGCTGCGCCGCCCGCTGCCCTACCACCCCGTCATGTACGTCCCCGCCGCGCTGCTGCACGCCTCGCTCGTGCTGCGCCTCGCCGTCGGGGACGCCCGCGACGTCGAGGCCGTCGTGCAGGTCGGCGGGGTGGGCAACATCGTCGCGGTGCTGGCCTTCGTGGCCGTCGCCGCCTGGTCGGTGCTCGCCGCGCCCCGCGCGGCCCGCACCACAGCGTCAGGAGCGCGCCCGTGACCATCCCCGTCGGCCCCCCGTCCATGCGTCCCGGCGGCGTCCCCGGCCCGGACGCGGCGCCCGGTCTCGCGGGTCCCACGGCCGGTTCCGCCGCCGGCCGACCGGGGGCGCCGGTCCGGGCCGGGCTGGACCGGCGAACCTGGCACGTGCGGGCGAACGCCGTCGTCGTCGCCTGGTTCCTGGCTGCGTTCGCCGTCGCGGTCGCGCACCGCTGGGTGCCGGAGTACGGCTGGCTGCTGGTCCACCTCATGCTGCTCGGCGCGGTCACCTCGGCGATCCTCATCTGGTCCAGCCACTTCGCCGACACCCTCCTCGGCCGGCCCGCACCTGGCGGGCAGCCGTTCATGGTGGCGCGCCTGGCGGCGCACAACGTCGGCGCCGTGGGCGTCATCGCGGGGATCCTCACCGCCGCGGACGCGCTCACCGCCGCCGGCGGGGCGCTCGTCGCGCTGGTGGGGCTGGTGCACGGCGGCGTCATCCTGCGCCAGCGGCGCGGGGCGCTCATGGCCCGCTTCGGCAAGCTCTCGCTGTTCTACGTCGCCGCGGTCGCCTTCCTGGCGCTCGGCGCCGGCTTCGGCGTGCTCCTGGCCCGCGCGTCCGCCGACGCCGACGCCCAGGCCCGGCTCTACGTCGGTCACGTGGGCACGATGCTGCTCGGGTTCGTCGGCCTGACCGTGCTCGGCACGCTCGTGGTCCTGTGGCCGACCATGCTGCGCACCAAGATGGTCCCCGGCGCCCCGCTCGCCGCCGGCCGCGCCCTGCGGGTCCTCGTCGCCGGGGTGCTGGCCGTCGCCGCCGGGGCGCTCGCCGGCCTCGCGCCGGTCGTGGCCGCCGGGACGCTCGCATACCTCGTCGGCCTGGTGCTGCTCGCCCGCCCCATGGTGACCATCGCCCGCGGCAAGCCGCCCCGCTCCTTCGCCACGCTGTCCGCCGCGTGCGCGGTGGGCTGGGCCGCCTTCTGCGTCGCCGCGCTGGGGGTCGTGCTTCTGGCCGCACCGACCTGGCCCGACGCCGTCGAGGGCCTCGGGCTCCTCGCCGCCCCGTTCGCCGCCGGCTTCGCCGGGCAGGTGCTCCTCGGGGCGCTGAGCTACCTCGCGCCGGTCATGCTCGGCGGCGGTCCGTCCGTGGTGCGCGCCGTGAACGAGGAGATGGACCGCGGCGCCGTGGCCCGGGTGGTCACGGTCAACCTGTGCCTGATCATGTTCGTCGTCCCGGTGCCCTCGCTGGTGCGGGTGACGACGTCGATGCTCGGGCTCGCGGCGATGGCCGCCTTCCTCGTGCTGCTCGCCCGGGCCCTGCGGGCCCGACGGCGCCTGGGGCGTCGCGGCGACCTGCTCGCCCCGGGGATCCCCACCGGCCCGCCGCCGGTGCGCCGTCGTCTGGGCGGGGCGTGGGGCGTGGGCGCCGTCGCGATCGCCGTGGTCCTCGGCGTCGCCGGCGACCCGGCCGCCGCGGGGCTGGGGGCCGGCTCGGCGGCCGGGGAGGTCGCCGCCACCGGTGGGACCACCACCGTCCAGGTCTCGGTCGAGGGCATGCGGTTCACGCCGTCGGTCGTCGAGGTCCCGGCCGGCGACGAGCTGGTCATCGAGCTGACCAACACCGGCACCGACGTCCACGACCTCGTGCTCGAGACCGGCGCGACCACCGGGCGGCTCAGCGTGGGGGAGACCCGGACCCTCGAGGCCGGCGTCATCGGGCGTGACGTCGACGGCTGGTGCTCCGTGGCCGGCCACCGGCAGATGGGCATGACGCTCGCCATCGTGGCGGTCGGCGCCCCCGGCGCGGCGGCCGACGGCGGGACGGCCGCCGGCCACGACACGCCCGGGTCCGCCGACGCGGGCGCGGGTGCCGCCGGGCTGCTCGACCTCATGGCGGACCCGGGGGAGGGCTTCGCCGCCCATGACGCGACCCTCCCGCCCGCCCCGGACGCCACCGTCCACGAGCTGACGCTCACCGTGACCGAGGTGCGGGCCGAGGTCGCCCCCGGCGTGACGCAGGAGCGCTGGACCTTCGACGGCTCGGCGCCCGGACCCACGCTGCGCGGCAAGGTCGGCGACGTCTTCGAGATCACCCTCGTCAACGACGGCACCATCGGCCATTCCATCGACTTCCACGCCGGCGCGCTCGCCCCGGACCGGCCGATGCGGACCATCGCGCCGGGGGAGTCGCTGACCTACCGGTTCACCGCCACCCGCAGCGGCATCTGGATGTACCACTGCTCGACGATGCCGATGTCCATGCACATCGCCAACGGGATGTTCGGCGCGGTGGTGATCGATCCGGCGAACCTGGAGCCCGTGGACCGCGAGTACTTGCTCGTCCAGTCCGAGCTGTACCTCGGCGCCGTGGACGGCCCCGCCGACGCGGACAAGATCGCCGCCGAGGAGCCCGACCTCGTGGTGTTCAACGGCTACGCCAACCAGTACGACCACGACCGCCTGCCGGCCCGGGTGGGCGAGACGGTGCGCGTGTGGGTCCTGGACGCCGGCCCCTCCCGCGGGAGCTCCTTCCACGTGGTCGGCGGGCAGTTCGACACCGTCTACAGCGAGGGTGCGTACCGGCTCGGCGGGCCGGACGGTGTGGGCGGGGACCCGACCGGCGGCGCCCAGGTGCTGCCGCTGACCGCGGCGCAGGGCGGGTTCGTCGAGCTGACGTTCCCGGAGGCGGGGAACTACCCGTTCGTCTCCCACGCGATGGTCGACGCCGAGCGCGGCGCCCACGGGGTCTTCGCCGTCACGAACTGACCCGGCCGGGGCGTGCGTCTCGTCATGGCGCGCCGCGATGGCCGAGACGGGCGTGACTTCTCTCGGGCCGACGGCACGAACGCTGCCGTCAGCACTTCCCGATGCTGTGCACTTCGCTTTCGTCGGGGGAAGCGAAGTGCACAACGATGGCGAGTACCGATGGTGGAGGGCTGCGCGTCAGTCCGACGCGGCGTCTCGGGCGCGGCGGCAGCGTGCTGCCATGGCCGCAACTGCCCGGAGGAGGGACCCGCGCGCGGGACCGCCGCGCCGCTAGCGTCCCGGAAATGAGCAGACGACTCGTCCGATTCACCCTCGCCGTCGCGATCGTCGTCGGCGGACTGTCCGCCGCGTCGGCCGCCGCCCAGGGCGCTCCCGGGGACGCCACCGACCCCCGCGCCTCCGCCGTCGCCCGCCACTGGACCCCGGACCGGGTGGCAGCGGCCGAGCCCCGCGACCTCGTCGTCGACGAGCGAGGCCTCGCCTACCGGCGCGACTCCGCCGGGAACCTCGAGCCGCACGGCCACACCGTCGCCGCCGCCGCGGCCGGGCGCACCCGGCTCCGCGCGAGCGAGAGCGCGGGAGCCACGAGCGCCCCGGCGCCTCGGGCCAGGCCCGTCGCGGACCGCACCGGCCCGTCCGTCTCGGCCGTGGCCCCCGCCGCGGGCACCACGATCGGCGCCGAGAAGACCTTCTCCGCCGTCGTCACCGATCCCTCCGGTCTGCGCTCGGTGAAGTTCGTGATCGTCTACCCCGACGGCACCATCGGGACCTTCTCCGCCACTCGGGGCACCGGTGACACGTGGAGCGTCGGTCTCTCCGGCTTCACCGACGGCGCGTGGGCGTGGCGCGTGGTCGCCACCGACGGCGCCAAGGGCGGCAACGTCACGACGTCGCCGACCGTCCCCTTCACCGTGGACGCCGCCGGCGCGCCGCAGCCGGGCTCCGGGGCGGTCGTCAACGCGGAGTGGACCCAGGGCGGCGCCGTGCAGTCCGCCGCCGGGCGCATCTACTTCGAGATGCCCGCCAACCGCTCCGGCACCAGCTGGGACGGGTACGTCTGCTCCGGCACCGTGGCCACCGACTCCGCCACCGCCGAGTCCGTCATCATCACCGCGGCGCACTGCGTCTACGACGACGTCGCGAAGACCTTCGCGCGCAACGTCCTCTTCATCCCGGACCAGGCCGGCGGCGGCTCGCCCACCGACGTCGACTGCACCAACGACCCCTACGGCTGCTGGGCGCCCGTCCACGGCGTGGTCGACGACGACTGGACGACTCGGACGTTCCCGGACAACATCCCGTGGGACTACGCCTACTACGTCGTCCCGGGCGCCGGTGCCCACACCGGCGCGGCGGCGTCCAGCGACTCCCTCGAGGCCGCCGTCGGCACCCTGCCGGTCGACTTCAGCCAGCCGGCGTTCGACCTCGCCGACGCCTCGGACGTCACCCACGCCCTGGGCTACTCCTACAGCGACGACCCGAACTTCATGTACTGCGCCGAGGACATGACCGCCGAGGGCGCCGACAACTGGTGGCTGCCGAGCTGCGGGCTCTCCGGCGGCGCGTCCGGCGGCCCCTGGGTCCAGCCGATGGGCGGCGGCACCGGGCCGATCGTGTCGGTCAACTCGTGGGGCTACACGTCCAGCCCGGGCATGGCCGGGCCGAAGCTGGCCGGCACCTCCGCCGCCTGCCTCTTCGACATCGCGGAGTCCGGGGCCGACGGGGTGAACCGGGGGATCGTCGGCACCTGCTGACCCGACGGGGGAGGAGGCCCGGCCCGCCGCACCGCGCGGCGGGCCGGGCCTCTCGTGCGTCCTACGCCTCCACGCCGTGGCGGTCGAGGAACTGGTAGACCTCGGTGTCGTCCACGCCGGGGAAGGTGCCGGGCGGGATAGCCGCCAGCAGGTGCGAGTGCGCCCGGGCGCTGGGCCACGCGTGGGAGGACCACCGCGCCGCCAGGTCGGCCGGCGGGCGGCGGCAGCACGACGGGTCCGGGCACGAGGAGCGCGCCCGCACCGACGTCTCGCGCCCCTGGAACCACTTCACGTGCGCGAAGGGCACGCCGACGTCGATGGCGAAGTCGCCGTCGGCGGTGCGCTCCACGTGGGTGGTGCACCAGTACGTCCCGCGCCCCATGTCCGTGTACTGGTAGTGCGTGGCGTACCGGTCGGGGTTGGCGAACACCCGGCGCGAGGCCCAGTTGCGGCACACGAGCTGGCCCTCGATGGCGCCGGTGACGTCGGTGGGGAACGTGACGTCGTCGTTCTCGTAGGCCTTGTAGATGACGCCGTCCTCGCCCACGCGCATGAAGTGCACGGGCAGGTCGAGGTGCTCGGTGGCGAGGTTGGTGAAGCGGTGGGCCGCCGTCTCGTAGGAGACGGCGAAGGTGTCGCGCAGGTCGTCGATGGCCAGGGACTTCGCCGCCTTGGCCGCGGAGAGGAAGTCGACGGCCGGCTTCTCCGGCACGAGGAGCGCGGCGGCGAAGTAGTTGGCCTCGACCCGCTGGCGCAGGAAGTCCGCGTAGCTGGTGGGGTCGGAGTGGCCGAGCGCGAAGTGGCCGAGCGTCTGCAGGACGATGGTGCGCGGGTCGTGCCCGCCGCGGTCGGTGACCGGCAGGTAGATGCGGCGGTTGCGCAGGTCCGAGATCGACCGGGTGGAGCGCGGCAGGTCCGGCACCCGGTGCAGCGTGAAGCCGAGGTGGGCGGTCACCGCGCCGACGCCGCGCTCGGTCAGCGGCCCGGCCGTGTGGCCCACGGCCGTCGAGATGCGTGAGGCGGCCTGCTCGATCTCGGGGAAGTAGTTGTTGCGCGCGCGCATGTCCGCGCGCAGGGCGGCGTTGGCCCGCCGGGCCTCCTCCGGCGTCGCCGCCTGGATGGTCGCCCGGCGGGTGAGCTCCTCGTGCAGCCCGACCAGGGACTCCAGGACCTCCGTGGGCAGCTTCGCGCCCGGACGCACCGTCGGCAGACCCAGCGCGGCGTACTGCGGCCGGGCCTGCGCCTGCTCGAGCGCGATCTCCAGCGCCGCCCGGTGCGACGGCGCCTCAGCCTTCATCAGGTCGGCCACCGTGACCCCGAGCTCCCGGGCGAGGGCGCTCAGCAGGGCCAGGCGCGGCTCGCGGCGCCCGTTCTCGATGGAGGAGAGCAACGACGGCGCGCGGTCCACCCGGGCGGCGAGCTCGGCGAGCGTGAGTCCGGCGCGCTGCCTGGCGTGGCGGATGCGGCGGCCGAGGGTGGCCAGGTCGACCGCGGGCTCGGTCATCGTCACTTCTTCTCCAAGGGTGAAGATCGGAAGAACTTCACCGAGATTAGCAGTGGTTGTGAACTGGGTCACCCCAGCAGAGTGGTGTCACGCCAGTTCTTCACCTCTAGGGAGAGACCATGACCACGACGCTCGAGCCCACCACCACCGGCACCGGCCCCGCGGAGCGGATCCGCGCGGAGGCCGCCGAGCTGGAGCGCGAGTGGGCCACGAACCCCCGCTGGGCCGGCGTCAGCCGGACCTACAGCGCTGAGGACGTCGCCCGCCTGCGCGGCTCGATCCGCGAGGAGCACACGATCGCCCGCCGCGGCGCCGAGCGCCTCTGGCACCTGCTGACCTCGACCGACTACGTCCACGCGCTCGGCGCCATCACGGGCAACCAGGCCGTGCAGATGGTGCGGGCCGGGCTCAAGGCGATCTACCTCTCCGGCTGGCAGGTGGCCGGCGACGGCAACACCTCCGGCGAGACCTACCCCGACCAGTCGCTCTACCCGGTCAACTCGGTCCCCACCGTCGTGCGCCGCATCAACAACGCGCTGCGCCGCGCCGACCAGATCACGTGGTCCGAGGGTACGGACCCGGGCTTCGACTGGTTCGCGCCGATCGTGGCCGACGCCGAGGCCGGCTTCGGCGGCCAGCTCAACGCCTACGAGCTCGCCCGGGCGATGATCGCCGCCGGCGCCTCCGGCATCCACTACGAGGACCAGCTGGCCGCCGAGAAGAAGTGCGGCCACCTGGGCGGCAAGGTGCTCGTCCCCACCGGCCAGCACATCCGGACCCTCAACGCGGCCCGCCTCGCGGCCGACGTCATGGGCGTGCCGACGATCATCGTCGCCCGCACCGACTCGCTCGCGGCGAACCTCATCACCTCCGACGTCGACCCGGTGGACCAGCCGTTCCTCACCGGCGAGCGCACCCCGGAGGGCTTCCACCGCACCACCCCCGGCCCGGAGCCCGTCATCGCCCGCGCCCTGGCCTACGCCCCGTACGCCGACCTCATCTGGGTCGAGACCGGCACGCCGGACATCGGGCTGGCCCGCCAGGTGGCCGAGGCCGTCCACGCGAAGTACCCGGGCAAGATGCTCGCCTACAACTGCTCGCCGTCCTTCAACTGGAAGGCCAACCTCACGGACGAGCAGATCGCCACCTTCCAGCGCGACCTCGGCGAGCTGGGCTACAAGTTCCAGTTCATCACCCTGGCCGGCTTCCACCAGCTCAACTACGGCATGTACGAGCTGGCCCGCGGCTACGCGCAGAACGGGATGACCTCCTACGTCGAGCTCCAGGAGAAGGAGTTCGCCGCCGAGGCCCACGGCTACACGGCCACGAAGCACCAGCGCGAGGTCGGCGCCGGGTACTTCGACCTGATCGCCACCGCCATCAACCCGGACTCGGAGACCCTCGCGCTGCGCGGGTCCACCGAGGAGCAGCAGTTCCACTAGGCCCGAGCGCCCGGAAAGGACCACCACCATGACCACCACCGCCCCGCACCCCCGCCAGCTCGTCGTCGCCGCCCCCAGGCGTGCCGGCGCCACGCCCCTGCGGGTGGTCTCGCCCAGCGCAGCCAGCGCGCCCAGCGCCGCCACGCCGGCCGCGGCGGCGGTGGTGGCCGGGTCCGTGCCGGCGACGTCGCCGTCGGGCTCCTCGACGGTCCGGCTCAGCGGCCCCGACGTCGCCGGCGCCCGGGAGATCCTCACCCCCGGGGCGCTCGCGTTCCTCGCCGAGCTGCACCACCGCTTCGCGGGCCGCCGCGCCGAGCTCCTCACCGAGCGGCACGCGCGCCGCCGCCGGCTGGCCAACGGCCACCTGCCCGACTTCCTGCCCGAGACCAGGCACATCCGCGACGACCGCACCTGGCAGGTCGCCCCGCCCGCCCCCGGGCTGCTCGACCGGCGGGTGGAGATCACCGGCCCGACCGACCGGAAGATGGCGATCAACGCCCTCAACTCCGGGGCGAAGGTGTGGCTGGCCGACCTCGAGGACGCCAACACCCCGCACCTCGCCAACGTGATCGAGGGCCAGGTCAACCTGCGCGACGCGATCCGCCGCACGATCGACCACACCTCGCCCGAGGGGAAGCGCTACGAGCTCGGCGAGGACCTCGCCACCATCGTGGTCCGGCCCCGCGGCTGGCACCTGCTCGAGAAGCACCTGCACGTCGACGGCGAACCCATGGTCGGGGCCCTCGTCGACTTCGGCCTCTACTTCTTCCACAACGCGGCCGAGCTGATCGCCCGCGGCTCGGGGCCGTACTTCTACCTCCCCAAGCTCGAGAACCACCACGAGGCCCGGCTGTGGCACGACGTCTTCGACTTCGCCGAGGACGCGCTGGGCATCGAGCACGGCACGGTCCGCGCCACGGTGCTGATCGAGACGATCATGGCGGCGTTCGAGATGGAGGAGATCCTCTACGAGCTGCGCGAGTACTCGGCCGGGCTCAACGCCGGCCGCTGGGACTACCTGTTCTCCGTCATCAAGAAGTTCCGCGACTCCGGCCCGGCCTACGTCCTGCCCGACCGGGCGGACGTGACCATGGCCGCGCCGTTCATGCGGGCCTACACCGAGCTCCTGGTGCGCACGTGCCACAAGCGCGGAGCGCACGCGATCGGCGGCATGTCGGCGTTCATCCCCTCCAAGGACCCCGGGCGCAACGCCGAGGTGGAGGCCAGGGTCCGCGCGGACAAGCAGCGCGAGGCCGACGCCGGCTTCGACGGCTCGTGGGTCGCCCACCCCGGCATGGTGGGCTACGTCGGAGACGTCTTCGACGGCGTGCTGGGCGCCTGCCCGCACCAGCTCTGGCGCACCCGCGAGGACGTCCACGTCACCGCCCGCCATCTGCTCGACGTCGCCGCCACCCCGGGGGCCGTCACCGAGCGGGGCGTGCGCACCAACGTCGCGGTGGCCCTGCGCTACCTCGAGGCGTGGCTGGGCGGGCGCGGCGCCGTCGCCATCTTCGGGCTGATGGAGGACGCGGCGACGGCGGAGATCTCCCGCTCCCAGGTGTGGCAGTGGATCCACAACGCCACCCGGCTCGACGACGGGCGCACCGTCACCGGAGCCCTCGTCCGCCAGATCCTGGCGGAGGAGACGACGGCGCTGCTCGACGAGGCCGGCGACCACGGCGCCCGGCGCGCCAGGATCGCCGAGGCGGCCGACCTGTTCACCGAGGTCGCGCTCGGGGAGGAGTTCCCCACGTTCCTCACGGTCCCCGCCTACGCCTGCAGGGTCGAGTGACCCCCACGCGGGGCCGCGAGGCGTCCTCACTTCGGTGACCCGCCATCTTCCCGCTCACCGGTCAGCTGCTCGCCGAGACGTACGTCTCGGCGAGCAGCTGTCGTCTCGCGACAGGTCCCGGCGAGGAGCTGACGTCTTGCGACGGTCTCCGCGGAGAGATGACCGGTCAGGACCAAGGAGGGGTCCGCCCGGGGTACTCCGTCTGGAGGCGGAGGCAGCCGGCTCGGAAACCTCCGTAGACTCGAGCACCATGGCACCCGAGCGCACCGACACCGCGGGGCGGCTCAACGCCTGGCTCAACGACCCGGTGGACCCGAGCTGGGTGCGGCCGGGCCCCGGCGCCCGGCAGCTACGCCAGGACGCCGTCGGCACGGCCCTCTTCCTGATGCTCGCGCTCGGCATGCTCGTCGTCTCCAAGAGCATGGGGCTGCGGATCGACGGCGAGGACACCTGGCGCGCGTTCGTGGCCATGACGCTGATGATCCTGCCGCTCGCGGTGCGCCGCCGTTTCCCGCTGACGGTGCTGCTCGCGAGCAGCGCCCTGTTCCTCGGCCTGTCGTACCTCAGTCCCGAGGCGGCGATGCAGATCACCTTCCAGGCCGCCTACTTCGCCGCGCTGTACGCGGCGGTGGCGTGGGCGCCGGACCGGCGGCTGCTCTGGCTGGCGAACGGCCTGGTGCTGCTGACGATGGCGCTGTGGGTCGTCATCACGTTCACCATGACCGCGACCTTCGAGCGGATGACCGACTCCTACGGGCAGCCCGACGGCCCGCTGGGCCAGATGACCGCGGCGGTCCTCTACAGCGTCGCGGTCAACCTCGCCTTCTTCGGCGGCGCGATCCTCGTGGGCCGCAGCTCCTGGCGGGCCGCGCTGCAGCAGCAGCGCCTGGCCGCCCAGGCCGACCGGATCCGTGAGCAGTCCGGCGAGCTGGCCCGCCGCGCCGTGGTCGACGAGCGACTGCGGATCGCGCGCGAGCTGCACGACGTCGTCGCCCACCATGTGGCCGTCATCGGCATCCAGGCGGGCGCCGCGCGGCGCGTGCTGGGGAAGAACCCCGACGCGGCCACCGAGGCGCTGCGGACCATCGAGGGCTCCAGCCGGGACGCGGTCGCCGAGATGCGCTCCCTGCTCGGGGTGCTCCGGTCGGAGACCGACCTCGCGCAGGACGGGGCGGAACGCGCCCCCGAGCCCGACCTCGCCGGCCTCCGCCCCCTGGTCGAGAGCGTGTCCGAGGCCGGGCTCGCCGTCGAGCTACGCCGCGTCGAGGAACGCCCCGGCGACCTCGAGAACGTGCCCGGCCCGCTCGGCCTGTCGATCTACCGCACGGTCCAGGAGTCGCTCGCCAACGTCGCCCGCCACTCCACCGCCACCAGGGCGCTCGTCACGCTGCGGACGGGGACGGACCGCGACGGCTCCGAGGGGCCGGCGCCGCGCTGGGTCGAGGTCGAGGTGATCGACGACGGCCGCCCCCGCGGCGGCACCGAGGGCTCGGGCTTCGGGCTCCGCGGGATCCGCGAGCGGGTCGCGCTCCACGGGGGCGACGCCGAGATCGGCCCGCGCCGCACCGGGACCGGGTGGCGCGTCCGTGCGCGGTTCGGCCTGCGGGTGCGCGACGGCGCCCTGGTGCCGTGACCCCCGCCACCGCACACCGCACCACCGTCACTGGGAGACAGATGACCACCCCCGTCCGCGTCCTCATCGCCGACGACCAGGCGCTCGTGCGCTCGGGCTTCGCCATGGTGCTCTCCGTCGAGGACGACATCGAGGTGGTGGGGCAGGCGGCCAACGGCGCCGAGGCGCTCGCGATGCTCGCGACCACGGACGTCGACGTCGTGCTCATGGACGTGCAGATGCCGGTCATGGACGGCATCGCCGCCACCCAGCGCGTGGTCGGCGAGGACCTCGCCAAGGTCATCATCCTGACCACGTTCGACCGCGAGGACTACCTGTTCGACGCCCTCGCCGCCGGCGCGAGCGGGTTCCTGCTGAAGAACGCGGACCCTGACGACCTCGTCGACGCCATCCACGCCGTGGCCGACGGGCACGCCCTGCTCGCGCCCGAGGTCACCGTGAAGGTCATCTCGCGCCTGGTGAGCGAAGGCCGTCCGCCGGCCCCGGCGCCGGCCGGGCAGCCCGCCCGCGCCGTCGACGCCGCCACCTCCCGGGCGGTGGCGAGCCTGACCGGGCGCGAGCGGGAAGTTCTCGGCCTCATGGCGGAGGGACTGTCCAACGCCGAGATCGCTCAGCGGCTCTTCCTCGGCGAGTCCACCGTGAAGACCCACGTGTCCCACATCCTCACCAAGACCGACTCGCGCGACCGCGTGCAGGCCGTGGTCCTGGCGCACCGCACCGGTCTGGTGGGGGCGGGCTGACCGGTCGGCCACCGGCCCTCATCCTCGCGACGGAGCTGACGCGTCGGCGGGGGAGCAGGACCTCCCGGCGGGGGAGACGACGGCGCCCGGACGGTTCACCCCGGCGGCGGATGTGCCGCCCGGGGGCGGCTCCCTAGGCTCGTGGCGGACGAAAGGAATCCGTATGAGCAAGTCACCTCCCGCGCTCGAGGTCATCGACCTGACCCGGCGTTTCGGGGACAGCACCGCCGTCGACCAGGTCTCGTTCGTCGTCGAGCCGGGCCGGATGACCGGCTTCGTCGGCGCCAACGGCGCCGGCAAGACGACGACGATGCGGATGATCATGGGCGTCCTCGCCATCCACGGCGGCGAGGTCCGCTGGGACGGACGGCCCGTCACGAGCAAGGACCGCGCCCGGTTCGGGTACATGCCCGAGGAACGCGGCCTCTACCCCAAGCAGCAGGTGCTCGACCAGCTCGTGTACCTCGGCCAGCTGCGCGGCATGACCCGCCACGACGCCGCGGCCGAGGCGACCCGCCTGCTCGAGCGCTTCGGGCTCGGCGGCCGGACCAAGGACAAGCTCGAGTCCCTCTCGCTCGGCAACCAGCAGCGCGTCCAGGTGGCCGCCTCCCTGCTCCACGGCCCGGCGGCGCTGATCCTCGACGAGCCGTTCTCCGGTCTCGACCCCGTCGCGGTGGACTCGATGGTCGACCTCCTGCGCGAGCGCACCCGGCAGGGGGTGCCGGTCCTCTTCTCCAGCCACCAGCTCGACCTCGTCGACCGGCTCTGCGACTCCCTCGTCATCCTCTCCGGCGGGCGCGTGCGCGCCGCCGGCGCCGCCGACGACCTGAGGGCGGCCGGGCCCCGCCGCTTCCGCCTCGGCACCGAGCCCGACGCCGGCTGGGTGCGCGGGGAGCCGGGGGTCGACGTCGTCGACGTCGAGGGCACCACCGCGATCCTCCAGATCGACGACGACGCCGCGCGCGACCGCGTGGTGCGCCGCGCCGCCGAGCGCGGCCTGGTCGAGTTCACGCCCCTCGTCCCCACCCTGTCCGACATCTACCGGGAGGCCGTGCGATGACCACCACCGCACCCAGGACCCAGACCCCGACCCCGGTCGCCGAGGCCCCCGCGGCCGTCCAGCGCCCGTGGCTCGTCGTCGCCGTGCGCGAGGTCATGGTCAAGCTCCACGACCGCAACTTCCTGATCTCGACCGCCATCACCCTGGCCATGATCGCCGCCGGCATCGGCCTGTCCGCGTTCCTCGGCGCGCGGACGACCGACCACACCGTCGCCGTGGCGGACGACCTCGGCGCGCAGGTCGCCGCGGCCGCCCACGAGCTCGTCGCGGCGGACGACTCCGGGGACAGCGTCGAGGTGACCGAGCTCCCCGACGACGCTGCGGCCCGCGCCGCCGTCGAGGCCGAGGAGGCGGACGTCGCGCTGCTCGGGACGGACGACGGGTGGACGGTCGTCGGGCGCACCGAGGTCGACGAGGGGCTCGCGCGGGTGCTCACCGAGGCGGTGGCCGCGGCGGTCCTGGAGACCAACGCCCAGGCCGCCGGCACGACCACGGCGGAGCTGACCGCCGGCTCCACGGTCACCACCGAGCTGCTCGAGGGCGACGCGGAGCAGGCCGAGATGCAGCGCGTGGTCGGCTTCGTCTTCGCGTTCCTCTTCTACATGGCCGCGATCGTCTTCGGCATGGCCATCGCCACCTCGGTGCTGGAGGAGAAGCAGAACCGCGTGGTCGAGATCCTCGCCACCGCGATCCCGATCCGGCAGCTGCTCTACGGCAAGGTCGTCGGCAACTCCGCGCTCGCGCTGGCTCAGGTCGCGCTGTACGCCGTCGTGGGGCTGATCGGGCTCAACCTCACCGGGACGGCCGGGGAGATCGGCTGGATCCTGAGCGCCTCGGGCTGGTTCATCGTCTTCTTCATCGTGGGATTCACGGCACTGGCCTCTGTATTCGCCGTCCTGGGGTCGCTGGCCAGCCGCAGCGAGGACCTGCAGTCCAACACCGGCCCGGTGCTCGGGGTCATCATGGTCGCCGTCTTCGCGGGCATCTTCGCCAAGGGGACGCCCCTGGCGGTGGCCTCGTACATCCCCGTGGTGTCCTCGGTGGCCATGCCGGTGCGGATGCTCAGCCACGACCTGCCGGTGTGGGAGCCGGTGCTCTCGCTGGCGATCACCGCTGTCGCCGCGTACCTGCTCGTGCGGCTGGGGGAGCGCGTCTACCAGCGCGCGGTGCTGCAGGGCGGCACCGCGCTCACATGGCGTCAGGCGCTCAGGCTCGAGGCGTAGCCCGAGCAACGCACAACCCGCGTGCGCCGGCAGTCCGTCAGCCCGTCAGCGCGTGTGCCCGTGTGCCCGTGTGCCCGTGAGCCCGTGAGCCCGTGTGCCCGTGTGCCCGTGTGCCCGTGTGCCCATGTGCCCGTGAGCCCGTGAGCCTGTCAGCCCACTCAGCGTCGAGTGCGACGTTTTCCGTGTTATTCGGTCCTTATTACCCGGAAAACGTCTCACTCGACGTGCCCGTGGCCCGTGGCCGTCTGTGCGGGCGAGGTGCAGTGCGCGCGGGCGGCTGGCAGTGGTAATGCTCTTGACCCGCGTCGACGGCGAACTACCGTGGCGGGCGGGGCGAGATGCGGCTCTGGGTCCGACATCGGCGCAACGGCGATGCCCGGCCCGAGAAAGAGGGTGTTCATGGGCGAGCTGACCGCCCGGCCTGCGAGCGGGCCGGGGCGTGCGGGCGGGCCGGGGCGTGCGGGCGGGCCGGGGAGTGCGGGCGGGCCGGGGCGTGCGGGCGAGGAGCGGCCCAAAAAGGGGCCGGCGCGAGCGGGTGCACCACGACCGGGGAACGCCGTGCGCAGCGTGAGCGGGCTCTGGTTCGCGCTCGTGTCCGCGGCGGCCTTCGGCACCTCGGGGGCGCTGGCGAAGTCGCTGCTCGAGAGCGGCTGGACGCCCGGCGCCGCGGTGGTCGCGCGCATCGGGGGTGCCGCGCTCGTCCTCGCCGTGCCCGCGCTGCTCGCGCTGCGCGGCCGCTGGCACCTGCTGCGCCGGCACGCGGGCCTGATGGCGGCGTACGGGCTGGTGGCCATGGCCGCCTGCCAGCTCTTCTACTTCACCGCCGTCACCACCCTGTCGGTCGGGGTCGCGCTCCTGCTCGAGTACCTCGGGCCCGTCCTCGTGGTCGGCTGGATGTGGCTGCGTCACGGCCTTCGTCCCCGGCGCTTCACGCTCGCGGGGATCGTGCTCTCGCTCGCCGGCCTGGTGCTCGTCCTCGACGTCACCGGCGGCCTGCGCGTGGATCCCGTCGGCGTGCTGTGGGGTCTGGGGGCCGCGGTCGGCCTCGCGGTCTACTTCGTCCTCTCCGCCCACGAGACCTCCGGGCTGCCGCCCATCGTCATGGCCGCGGGCGGGATGGTGGTCGCGACGGCGGCCCTCGCGCTCGCCGGGCTCGTGGGCGTCACGCCGATGCGCTGGTCGACGACGAACGTGCAGCTCGCCGGGGCCACGGTGCCGTGGTTCGTCCCGCTGACGCTGCTCGCCGTCGTCGCGGCAGCGCTGGCCTACGCCCTGGGCATCGCGGGCACGCGCCGGCTCGGGTCGACCGTCGCGGCGTTCGTGGGCCTGTCGGAGGTCCTCTTCGCGGTCCTTTTCGCGTGGCTGCTCATAGGCGAGCTGCCCCTGCCGGTCCAGCTGCTCGGCGGGGTGCTCATCGTCGGCGGCGTCATGGCCGTCCGGTACGACGAGCTGCGGCGCCCCCGGTTCCCGGCCGCGGGCGTGCCCGTGGCGGAACGCGCGTAGCCGGGGGCTTCTACCAGCTCGGGACGAGCTCGATCCGCTCGCTGCGCAGGGTCCGCAGGAACAGCGGGTCCTGGAGCAGCCGCAGCTCCCACATCCGCTTGCGTCCCTCGGCGCGGTCCAGCCTTCGGGCGGCCGCCGCGGGGGCGGGGTGCATGATCAGCTCGGAGACGCCGTCGGGCAGGGCACGCAGCTGCCTGAGCACGGTCCAGCGCAGGTGGGCGTAGCCGGTGAGCAGCCGGCCGGGCAGGACCGCGCCGATGACGGTCTCGGGCAGACGGACGCCGTACGCGCCGGCGGTCGCCACCGCCTCGTCGTAGCGACGGCGGAGGGGGCCGCGGACGGCGACGTCCAGCAGCCGGGGCAGCGTGCGGGGCAGGCGGAAGCCGAGCGAGTTCTCGGCGCAGAACCGCAGGGCGGTGTCCAGGAGCTGGCCGCCGCGGTGGCTGTACAGGCTGCCCGAGTGAGAGTCCAGGGCGGCGGGACGCAGACCTGCCTCCGCCATCCATCCCAGCTGGGCGGTCATCTCACGGCGGACCTCGGCGGCGCTGGCGGCGGTCTCGAACTGGGCCAGGTCGACGTGGAACAGCCCCTCGGGGTCGGTCAGGGTGGGCACGTCCGCGGCGAGCGGCCGCCACGGCGCCAGCTCGCGGGCGCTGGTGAGGGTGACGTGCAGCCGCGGGTCGGCCAGGCCGGCGCGGCGGACGCGCTCGACCGCGTCGGGCGCGCCGGGGGCGACGGCCATCAGGGTGGACGAGGTGACCGCGCCGCGCGCCATGAGGTCCACGATCGCCTCGTTGGTGGCGGGCCCGATGCCGAGATCGTCGGCGGTGACCACAAGTTTCCGGGTCATAGGTGGATCCGTTCCGCAGGGATGCTCGACGGTAACGCCGCCGGACCCCCGGCGTGAACAGGACGGAGGAAACCGTGATCGGTCCCACGCCGGCCGGGCGCGCCCTTGAGGCGCCGGGGGCGTGAGCCGCCGGCCGCCCGCCGGCCGTCTGCGGCCGCCGTCGGCCGACTGCGCGGCCGGGTCAGCGCGAGTCCGGCACCCCGTACGGCAGGCGCGCGATCCGGGCCGCCTCCTCCTCGTCGCGCTGCCGCGCCCGCAGCCCGACGGCGTACTCGCGGTCCCGCCGGGAGACCAGCACGGCGGCGAGGAACCGCTCGGGGTGCGTCCCCCACGGCGGCGGCGGCGCCACGTACGGCTCCACCTGGGCCGCCAGCGACGTCCCCATCCGGGCCCTGGCCTCGGGCGTCATCGAGCCGGTGCGGCCGAGGAAGCGGCGGGCGGCGAGGCCCAGGCCGTCGGGCAGGGCGCGGATGTCGGCCGAGTCCGCCCACGACCGGAGCTCCGGCGGCATCACCAGCGGGGGCTCGCGCCGCTCGCCCCCGCGCACCCGCACGGCGTAGGTGCCGGCGAGCAGGTCGCCGAGCCGCTTGCCGCGCCGGTTCACGGCCGCCGAGGTGATCGCGACCGCCCCGGCCGTCAGCCACAGCTCGCCGACGCCCACCAGCGCCCGGACGAGCGCGTGGCGGAACCGCACGGGTCCGCCGTCATCCCGGACCACGCGGATCCCGGTGACGAGCTTGCCGAGCGACCGCCCGCGCGTGAGGGTCTCCACGGTCGTGGGCGCGAGCACCGTGACGACGGCGAACGTGGCCACCTGCACCACGCCGAGCTGGGCGGTGTTGAGGGTCTCGAGCACCCGGGTGGCGCCCAGGATCAGCAGGACGGCGCCGGCGGCGTAGGCGACGGCGTCCAGGAGAGCCCCGAGCACCCGGACGCCCACGGACGCCGGGCGGATCTCGAGGGCCACGGCCTCGCCGGTGACGATGAGGTCCT
The DNA here is from genome assembly GCF_023148685.1 of Georgenia sp. EYE_87. Classification (GTDB taxonomy): domain Bacteria; phylum Actinomycetota; class Actinomycetes; order Actinomycetales; family Actinomycetaceae; genus Georgenia. The sequence goes on from NZ_JAHXNL010000010.1 coordinate 130,720, forward strand.
CCTGCAACCGGGCGTGCGCGAGCGCCACCTCGGGGCCGGACCGGCGGGTGCTCACCTGTGGGAGGGTACCGGTGTGGACGTCGACGCCTTCGCCGCGGTGCACGAGCCGGAGTGGCGGCGGCTCGAGGAGCTGAGCCGGCAGCGGCGTCTGACCGGTCCGGAGGCCGACGAGCTGGTCCGCCTCTACCAGGCCACCGCCGGCCACCTGTCCGCGGTACGCAGCTCGGCCCCGGACCCCCACCTGGTCGGCCGGCTCTCCACCCTGCTGGGCCAGGCCCGCGGGCGGGTGGCCGGCGCCCACGAGCTGCGCCTGGCGGACGTCTCCCGCTTCTTCGTGCTCACCCTCCCGGCCGCGTTCTACCGCGTGCGGTGGTGGACCGTCGCGGTCATGGTGGCGTGGGTGGCGCTCGCCGTCGTCGTCGGCGTCCACACGGCCGGCACCCCGGCGGCGCTGGCGCAGCTGGGCACGCCCTCCCAGCTCGAGGACTACGCGCAGGACGCGTTCGAGGCCTACTACTCCAACTACCCGGCGCCGGACTTCGCCGCCCTGGTGTGGACGAACAACGCCTGGATCGCCGCGCAGTGCATCGGGCTCGGCATCACGGGGGTCTTCCCGGTCTACGTGCTCTTCGTCAACGCCGTCGGCGTCGGCCAGGCCGGCGCCATCATGGCCGCGTACGGGGACCTGGGCGTGTTCTTCGGCCTGATCCTGCCGCACGGCCTCATGGAGCTCACCGCGATCTTCATCGCCGGCGGGACCGGGCTGAAGCTGTTCTGGACCGCAGTCTCCCCGGGTGGCCGGACCAGGGCCCGCGCGCTGGCCCAGGAGGGGCGCTCCCTGGTCACGGTCGCCGTCGGGCTCGTGCTCGTCCTCGCCGTCTCGGGCCTGGTCGAGGGGTTCGTGACCCCCTCGGTGCTGCCTGGCTGGCTCAAGCTCGTCATCGGCGCGCTCGTGCTCGCCGGCTACTGGAGCTACACGCTCGTGCTGGGCCGTCGCGCCGTCGCGGCGGGGGAGACCGGCGACCTCGAGGAGGACCTCGCCGGGCACACCCTGGCCCAGGCCGGCTGAGCGCGCCCACGCAACGGCTGTCCGCCGTCGGCCAATCCGGTCGAGCGCGGCCGGGGTGCTGGCATACGCTTGATGGTCGGCCCCGGTTCGGGGCCGTGGCGGGCCGACCGGCGCGCGGTGACGGACAGGAAAGAGGGATCCACGGTGGCGGGCACGAAGGCACCCGGGGCGCAGAAGCCCACCGCGGCGCAGCGGGCCAAGGCCGAGGCGGACGCCCGGAAGGTGATCGCGCGCAACAAGAAGGCGCGTCACGACTACCACATCGACGACACGTTCGAGGCGGGCCTGTCGCTGACCGGCACGGAGGTCAAGGCGCTGCGCATGGGCCGCGCGTCGCTCGTGGACGGCTGGATAGAGATCGACCGCCACGGCGAGGCCTGGCTGCACAACGTCCACATCCCGGAGTACGCGCAGGGGTCCTGGACCAACCACGGTCCGCGGCGCAAGCGCAAGCTCCTCCTCCACAAGGAGGAGATCGAGAAGCTGGCCGTGAAGACCCGCGAGAAGGGGCACACGATCGTGCCGCTCGAGCTCTACTTCACCAAGGGGCGCGCCAAGGTCGAGATCGCGCTGGCCCGCGGCAAGCAGGAGTGGGACAAGCGCCAGTCGCTGCGCGAGAAGCAGGACGAGCGCGAGGCGCAGAAGGCCATGAGCCTGCGCCGGAACCGGTAGCGGGCGGCGGCATCCCTCGCGGCACCCGGCGCGGCGGGGTTACGGTGGCGACGTCCGTACGAGCCAGGAGGTTCGCCATGGGTCTGCCGATCAAGCTCCGCCACGTCCCGTCCCGGGCCGCGGCGGGAGCGTTCATCCTCAACTCCGGCCTCGGCAAGCGCGGGCTGCCCGACGAGGCCGCCGCCGGCCTGCAGGGGATGGCGGCCAACGCCTTCCCCCAGCTCAAGCAGCTGTCACCGAAGGACTTCGGCAAGCTGGTCTCCACGTCCGAGATCGCTCTGGGCGCGGCGCTGCTGGTCCCGCTCGTGCCCACCTGGCTCGCCGCACTCGGGCTCGCCGGGTTCTCCGGGTCGCTGCTGTACATGTACACCCGCACGCCGGGTCTCACCGAGGAGGGCTCGAGCGTCAAGCCGACGCAGGAGGGCACCGGCATCGCCAAGGACGTCTTCATGCTGGGGATGGCGGGCTCGATGCTGGTGGACGAGCTCACCTCACGCAAGGGCTGACCCGCTCGGCCCTCGCTCACCCCACGCCGCTGGGCTGGCGGGCGAGCCGGCGCCAGATCCAGCTCGAGGGGACGTCCCGGCCGTGCAGGACGTACTCCCGCGTCGCCTCGTCGACGAAGGTGCTCTCCAGCTCCCGGCGGGCGCGCGGCAGGCCGGCGAGAAGGAGCGAGTCACCCGGGGCGAGGAGAAGGTCCTCGCCCGGCGTGCAGAGGTCCCGCCCCTCCCGCACCACCATGAGTGGGACGGCGGCCACCGCCGCCTCCCGATCCGCCGGGCTGCGCAGGAGGTCCGTGATCCTGGCGTGGCCGGCGAGCAGCCACGGGCGCAGGCCGGCGGCCGCCGGGCCCGCGAGGTCGACCTGCCAGATCATCAGGCTCGAGTGCCCGCACCGGAGGACCAGCCGCTCGAGCAGCTCCTCGGCCCACGCGTCGCCACGGCGCGGGATCTCCTTGAGGAAGCGGAGGAGCACGGGGCTCCCCAGGAGCGCCAGCACCTCGTGCGCCGTGACCTCGTGCGGGACCAGCACGAGGTCGGCGTCGGCAGCCTCGAAGAGCTCCCGGTCGGAGCGGTCGTTCTGCCGGGCCACCACGAAGACGTCGGGGTTGTCCCGCCGCGCGGCCGCGACGAGCGCCAGGTTCGTCACGTCGTCGTCGTCGGCGGCGATGATGCCCGCGGCCCCGGCGACGTCCGCCGCGGCCACCATGTCGGCCTCGAGACCTTCGCAGCGCAGCACCGTCGGGTCATCGCTGGTCGTCGTGCCGGCGTCCACGACGGTCACCTCGACCCCGCTCGACCGCAGGTCACGGGTGACCTCCTGCCCGAAACGCCCGTAGCCCGCCACGACCCACCGGCCCGGGGCCAGCGGTGCACGCCGCGGGGGCACGGCCTCACCCGGGAGAGAGGTGAGCCACTGCTCGAGCTGGTACGAGGCCGGGGACCGCACCGCGAGGCGAAGGTGGTCCCCGAAGGCGTCGAACGGGTTGATGACCGTGGCACCGTGCGCGCGCATGCGCCCGGCGGCACGCACGGAGAACGCTCGGGCGATCAGTGTCCCGCGGGGGCGCACCAGGCCGGCGGCCGTGGTGACGGCGAGGTTGACGTCGTCGTCGTCCGTCAGCGCCAGCACGCCCTCGCACCGCGGGTGACGCAGCCCGGCTGCCACGAGGACCTCGGGGTTCGAGGGCTCCGCCGCCAGGCCGGGCACGTCGAAGTGGTACGCGTCCCGGTCCAGGCTCGAGATGCTGCGCGCCGAGCGGTCCACGACCACGAAACGACGCCCGAGGGCGTCCAGGGAGTCGCCCACCAACCTTCCGGTCTGCCCGTGCCCGACCACGAGCAGGAACGGCTCGCGCAGGCGCGCCACCTTGCGGGCGAAGCGCTGGGTGGAGACCGCCTGCCGGAAGTCGTGGTCCTGCAGCAGGCCCAGCAGGCTGCCGATGGCGTACGCCCACCCGACGACGCTGAGGAAGATCGCGACCGTGACCCACGACCGCTGCAGCGCGGTGAAGGGGTGGGGGATCTCGCCGAACCCGATCGTCGTGGCGGTGTAGCTCATGAAGTAGAAGGCGTCGAGCAGCCCCAGCTGCGCCGGTCGTCCCGCCGAGTCCTTGCCCGGGATGACCATCAGGCCCAGCACGCTGACCGCGAAGATGACGATGAGCACGATGAAGGGTGCGCGCATGCGTCGCAGCACGACGAAGATCGTCGCGGTCGCCTGGGAGGTGGCGCCGGGCGGCGGCGGGGGCGGACCGTCCGGGGACCGCGCCGCGTCGCCGAAGATGCGGTACCAGAACGTCAGGAGGGGGTTGCCCACGGTGAGTCCTTCAGCGCCGGTGGTAGGAAACCGTCTCCACGAGCAGGATCGTGATGGAGATGAGGTTGGCCAGCAGCGCGCCCCCGGAGAGGGAGACGACCGAGGACGTGGCCTCGGGGCCGAGCTGTCCGTCGGTGGTGGCGGAGGCGATCGCCCAGACGGCGGCCGCGGCGAGGAGCTGGAGGTCGGCGACGAGGCTGGTGGCGAGGTGGAACGCGCCGATCTGTGTGCGGTCGCCGAACTTGAGCACGGTGGCGATCAGGTTGACGACCACGGCGGCGAACAGCTCGTAGATGTTGTGCACGCGAGGGTCGTCGATAGGGCCGATGAAGAACCCGAAGTTGAGGGTGGCGGCCAGCACGACGAAGAACCCGAAGATCACCTTCTCGAGGTTCATCGCGGCTCCAGCGTCGTTGCCAGCTAGCCGCATCGTAACGGCGGGATGCGCGGTGCGTGGCGGGGACCGCCACCGTGGCCCGTCTCGGGCCTATCGGCCTATCGGCGGGTCCAGCGGCGCAGCTTCCTTCTCGACGCCGCAGCCCAGGCCGCGTCGTAGGCCTCCGCGGCCGCGGCCGAGCGAGCCTCCTCGAGGCCGGCCAGGCGGCCGAGCTCGAAGGTGTCCTCACCGTCGTCGCGCGCCTGCGCGGCCAGGCCGGTCACCGTCTGGCCGGCGATGACGCTGTCCCGGTGCTCCCCGAGCACCTCCTGGACCTCCTCCATGGCGGCGGCGAACCTCTTGGCGTCCCTGCCGAAGGCCGGCCTCAGCGCCTCCCCGGCGTACCGGGCGCGCTTCGCCGCCTTGCGAACCTCGTGCAGCAGGGTCTCGTGCTCCTCCGCGGACTCCGCCTCCCGCGCCCGGTGGTGGAGGCGGCGCAGCTCCCGGTAGGCCTTGCGGGCGGTCCGCGGCAGCACCTCCCGGGCGGGGCGCCCGGCGGCCTCGGTCAGCGGCGGGGCCGCGACCAGCGCGTCGAGCTCGTCGAGCAGCCGGAAGTAGCGGGGGCTGTCCAGGTCGCTCAGCACCTCGCGGTGCGCGCGGTCGTAGCGGGTGCCGAGCTCGGTGTCGACGCGAGCGGCCGCGGCGTCGCGGTCCGGCTCGTGCCCGTCCCGGTCGAGCATCTCGCGCAGCCGCGCGCGCAGCACCTCGGTGTCCCGGGCGTCGCCGAGCGCGTGCGCGAGCCAACGCAGCTCGCCCCGCACGACGTCGGTGCGCGCGCGGTCCAGCACGGGCCGGAAGGTCTTCAGCGCGGACCGCAGCCGCCTCGAGGCCACCCGCATCTGGTGCACGGCGTCCTCGGCGTCGCGCCGCACGCCGGGGTCGGCCTCCTTCAGCGCCGCCACCTGCTCGACCACGTACGCCCGGACGACGTCGCCGGCCGGGTCGCCCCGTCCCGCCGGGCGGGGTCGTGGTTCCGGCCGCGGCAGGCGGTCGCCGAGCGCCCGGGCGAGCTTGGAGGGCGCGGGCGGGTCCGTCGCGCCGGCGGCCACCAGCGCGGCCGCCGCCTCGTCCAGGAGGCCGGGACCGCCGTCGACGAGCTCGACCTCGACCTCCCGCCAGGTGCTGACCGTGACGTCGTCGCCGAGCGACTCGGCGGTGACGTCGTCCTCGACCACCTCGGCAAGCACGGGACCGCCGTCCGCGCGGAGGCGGTGCACCGCCCGGGTGGTGCGCAGCCGCGCCACCGGGACCAGCGGCTCGTCGCGCACGTGCACGGCCACGAGGCGCCGGAGCGACTCCGGCGGGTCCACGCCCTCCGGCCCGGGCGGCTCGTGGACCTCCAGGCGCCCGTCGGGCCCCGGCAGCTTCAGGTGCCACCCGTCGTCCGTACCCCCGGTGCGGCGGCGCAGCGTGACGCCGTGCGCCGCCAGCCGGAGGTCCGGGGTGTCGACGTAGGTGCTCTCGAGGTTCAGGGTGCCGTCTTCCCGCAGGTCCTGCGGGAACGCCACGTCGGAGAGCCGGAAGTCCTCCGGCACGGCGAACTTCCGCTCCACCTCGAGCTGGCTGTGCACGCCGGACCACCTCCTGGAGCCACCACCTTATCGAGGGGCGGGCACCCGGCGGGCGAGGGGAGTCTGCGGTGCCGGGGAACAGCGGACGGCTCCGGGACGTTGCCTCGGCATGGAACTGGGCATCTACACCTTCGGCGATCTCGACACCCGTCCCGGCGCGGAGGGTGTGACGCCCGGCGAGCGCATCCGTCAGATCCTGGAGCGAGCCGTGCTCGCCGAGGAGGTCGGCCTCGACTACGTCGGCATCGGGGAGCACCACCGGCCCGACTACGCCGTCTCCGCACCGTCGATCGTGATCTCCGCGGCGCTCGCGCGCACGGAGCGCATCCACGTCGGTTCGGCCGTGACCGTCCTGTCCACGGAGGACCCGGTGCGGGTGTACCAGGAGTTCGCCACCATGGACCAGTTCTCGGGCGGGCGCGTGGAGCTGCTCGCCGGCCGCGGCTCGTTCATCGAGTCCTTCCCCCTCTTCGGGGCGAACCTCGAGGACTACGACGAGCTCTACGAGGAGAAGCTCGAGCTGCTGCTGGCGATCGACGCCGGCAACCCCGTGACGTGGTCGGGCAACTTCCGGGCCCGGCTCACCGACGCGACGATCCTGCCCCGGCCCACCGACAAGCCGGGCGTCGGCGAGCACCTCAACATCGCCGTCGCCACGGGCGGGTCGCCGGCGTCCTCGGTGCGGGCCGGCCGGCTGGGGCTGCCGATCAACTACGCCGTGATCGGCGGTGAGCCGCGCCGGTTCGCGCCGCTCGCCGAGCTCTACCGCACCGCCCACGCCGAGGCCGGCCACCCGGAGGCGCGCCGGTCCGTCTCGGTCTCGGTGCACGGGTTCCTGGCGGACACCGACGAGGAGGCGATGGAGTTCTTCTACCCGTACCAGCTCGACGCCGGGACCAAGATCGCGCGCGAGCGCGGGTTCGCGCTGCCCAACCGGATCTCCTACGAGGCTCAGGCCGGCCGGCACGGCGCCTTCGTCATCGGCTCGCCGGAGACCGTGGCGCAGAAGATCGTGGCGCTGCACGGCTACCTCGGGCACGACCGGCAGAACTTCCAGATGGACGTCTCCGGGGTGCCGCAGCGCGAGTCGCTGCACGCCATCGAGCTGCTCGGGCGGGTCAAGGAGCTGGTGAACGCCGAGCTGGGGGAGTGATCCACGTCGCACGGCGGCCGTCGGGAATAGAGGTGCCAGGGGCGTCGTTGACCACGTAGCATGGGATCCGACGGAAGTTCTCGTCGGTTGACAACTGCACATGGGGATGATCGGTTTCGACGATGGTCGTCGTTCCAGGAGAAGCGGGTCGAGGATGCAGAGTTATCTCGTAAACGCTCTCTGCAAACCAATAGGTGCCGATTCCAAGCGCACCGAGTTCGCCCTCGCCGCCTGAGCGAGTAGCGACTCCGTCAGCCCGGGCTAGCTCTCGTCCCGGTTCCTGGCGTCAGCTAGAGAGCCACTGCTCGTAGTCCTCGTCATCGGGGCTGCGGGAACACTCAGATGACTGGGCCTGTCAGCGACTTGTCTGCGTGATCGCTGGGGCCGAGAAAATCAGCAGCAGACTGCACCCGGAGAAGCCCTGGTTCCACGCCGTCGGACGCGGGTTCGATTCCCGCCATCTCCACCATCGGTGGTCGCACGCACCTTCGCGGGTGCGCCGTTCACGGATCACCCCAAAGAGGGCCGCCTCCCACGGAGGCGGCCTTCGTCGTGGCACCACTGTCGTGAACCACTGAGCGACGCCGCAGTGACGCGGGCCACGCCCGCGGAACGTCCGGACAGGACCTCTGTCCCGGTTCGTCGGGATTGTCCGGACCTACGTTTGTCCCGTAAGGAAGAAGGGCCGGTCCGATACCGGTCCCGGAACTGGGCGGGAAGCCAACAGGTGGCGGCCCGCAGATACGGGGA
>NZ_JAHXNL010000011.1 GCF_023148685.1 Georgenia sp. EYE_87
TCACCAAGACCGTCGGCGCCTTCGCCGTCACCCAGCCCGAGCCCGGCATCTTCGTCTGGCTCACCCCCTCCGGCCACACCTACCGCCGCGAACGCAACGGCACCGTCACCCTCCTCGCCGTCCGCCCACCCCACCACGGCCGACCCGAACCCCTCCACGACGAACGCGACGACCCACCACCCTTCTGACGAACGCCGAGGATGGTCCGATCGGCATCGTCGAACGCCTGCGGCAGGAAAGCCCCCTCGAGGTGAGACACCTGCACAAGGCCCATCAGCCGACCCGAACCCGCTCACCGAGGCGCGGGACCACGACCGTCCAGTCAAGCTCGTCGCGCACCCGCTGGGCCAACGCTTCCGAGGCCTCGGGCTCACCATGCACGACGTACAACGCCTCCGGCGCCGCCGGCAGAGCCCGGAGCCACTGCATCAGCTCGTCGGCGTCCGCATGGACGGAGAACTCCTCGTCCTGCACTATCTCCGCCCGCACCGGCACGTACCGCCCGTGCATCTTGATCTCGTGCGCACCGTCGATCAGCGCTCGCCCCCGGGTGCCTGCCGCCTGGTATCCCGTGAGGACCACGGCGTTACGACGGTCGGGGAGAAGGTGCCGCAGGTGGTGCACCACTCGTCCGCCGGTCGCCATGCCGGATGCCGGATGATGATGCAGGGCATCCGTGGGTTGTTGAGGCGCATGGACTCCTCGGAGGTACGGGCCGCCTCGAGGTGCGAAAGGTGAACAAGCTCGGGTGCCACGTCATCGCGCAGCTCGGGCCGCAGCTCCGGCCTCCGGTAGACGTCGAGGGCGGCGAGCGCCATCGGACTGTCGACGAACACCGGGACCTCGGGGATTCGCCGGTCGCGCATCAGGTCGGAGAGCACGAGGAGTACCAGCTCCGTGCGGTCCACCGCGAACGCCGGGATCAGCACCGACCCCCCGCGTCCCACCGTCCGGCGGATGACGTCGGCGAGCGCCTCATGCGGCTCCCCCTCGGGAGCAGGATGGGTGCGGTCGCCATAGGTGGACTCCATCACGACGGTCGCCGCGGCCGGCGGGACCGCACGAGCCCGGAGCAATGGGTGCGACGGCCGCCCGAGGTCGCCCGAGAAGAGCACCTCCGCGCCGCCCAGGCGGACGGTCACGCTCGCTGAACCGAGCACGTGACCGGCCCGGGTCAGTCGCACACCCACCCCGCCGGCCAGCTCGGCGTCGTCGTCGAAGCGGAGGGTGCGGAACTGCCGGATGGCCTCCTCGGCGTCGGCCACCGTGTAGAGCGGCAGCGGCGGGTCGTGCCGCGAGTACTCACCCTTACGGGCGTCCTCCGCGTCGCGCTCCTGGAGCTGCGCGCTGTCGCGGAGGACGATCTCGGTGAGCGCCTGGGTGCCCGCGCTCATCCAGATCGGACCGTCGTACCCCTGGCGCACGAGCGCCGGCAGGTAACCGCTGTGGTCCAGGTGGCAGTGAGTGAGCATCACGTGGGCGAGGCCGGCGGCCTCGAGAGACGGGGGCTCCCAGTTCTGGCGGCGCCACCGGCGCTCCCTCTGGAAGAGCCCGCAGTCGACCATCGCCCGAGTGCCCTCGTGCTCGAGGAGGAACTTGCTACCGGTGACCGTCTCGGTACCGCCGAGGAAGGTGAGGGTCGTGTGCCCGCCGCTCATGCCTTCACGGTCGGCCGCCGACTCCCTAGCGGCAAGAGCGGAAGGTCCCGGAGGAGCCCGGGAGGAGCCCGGCGCCCGAGCCCCGACCTGCCCTGGCGGGCACCGGAGACGACGAAGTGTCCGCAGTCGACGAAGGGCCCCGCAGACGACGAAGGGCCCCGCAGACGACGAAGGGCCCCGGATCCCGGGGCCCCTCGGCTGGCGGTAGCGGTGGGATTTGAACCCACGGAGGCTGTTAACCTCACACGCTTTCGAGGCGTGCTCCTTAGGCCGCTCGGACACGCTACCTCGCCGGACGATGCTACCGGTCGGCGTCGTCACGGCCCAAACCGGCCGGAGTGTGACCCGTCACCCCGCTACTGGCGGCGCACCGGTCGACCCACCCACTGCTCCCCCGGCCGCCGGTCTTCCGTCGCCCGCGCACCGGGCGTACCGTCCGACCCAAGGACGTCCTGCTCAAGGAGGAGACATGACGACCATCTCGGGTTACGACTACGAGACCGCCACCGCGTCACCCGTGTCCGTCGAGGAGCTCGACCTGCTCAAGGCGAGCGTGCTGTTCGGCCCGGCGGACGAGGCCGCGCTCCGCACGGCCGGGGAGGTGCTCGCCGACCAGGTGGAGGACGTGCTCGACGTCTGGTACGGCTTCGTCGGCGCCCATCACCACCTGCTCGCGCAGTTCTCCGGGCCCGACGGCGAGCCGATCAGCAGGTACCTCAGCGCGGTGAGGGGCCGGTTCGGGCAGTGGATCCGCGACACCTGCGAGCGGCCGTGGGACGAGCAGTGGCTCGCCTACCAGCACGAGATCGGGCTGCGGCACACCCCGTACAAGAAGAACCGCACCGACCGCGTCGAGTCGACGACCCACGTGCCGCTGCGCTACCTCATCGCGCTCATCTATCCGATCACGGCGACGGTGCGGCCGTTCCTGGAGAACTCCGGGCGCCCTCCGGAGGAGATCGACGCGATGCACGACGCCTGGCGCAAGGCCGTCATCCTCCAGGTGGCGCTCTGGTCGCGGCCGTACGCGCCCGGCCCCTGGTGAGGTAGGGAGCGGCAGGGCCGCCGCGCCCCGCCGCTCACCGCCCGAGCACGTGCTCCCGCAGCTCCGCCCCGCCGGCGAAGCGCGCCAGGGAGAAGGTCGCGACGTCGTCGTCCGGGGTGGCGCCCTCCGCGAGGTCGGCGAGGACGATCCCCATGAGTGCGGAGAACTTGAAGCCCTCGCCGGAGTCCCCGCACGCCACGACGACGCCGCCCGGGAGCCGGTCGATCACGAACCGGCCGTCGGGCGACATCGTCCACGAGCACACCTGGGCGTCCAGCGCGCGGGGCGTCAGCGCCCGCAGGTCGCGTCGCACGCGCTCGACGACCAGCTCGGTCAGGGTCTGGTCGGGCGTCCGGTCCTCGTCCCCGGGCAGCAGCTCGCGCACCGGCCTGTCCAGCCCGAGCTTGTAGCCCACACCGGGCGTGGGCATCGCGTAGATCCCCGGCTCGTCCGCGCCGCCGTCTCCGCCGCCCTCGTCGCCCGCACCCGGCCGAGGACCGTCGAACAGGCACGGCAGCGCGTCCGCCGCGCCCGGGTCCGCCGGGTCGCCCACGTGCACCACCTGCTCCAGCCGTGGGCGTAGCGGCAGCTCGACGCCGAGCGTGGCCAGCAGCGGCTGCGCGCCGGGCCCCGGCGCGAGGACCACGACGTCGCCCGCGAACGTTCTCCCGTCGGCACAGACCACCTCCGCGCCGTGCGTGGTCGTGCGCACCTCCCGCACCTCGACCCCGGTCTCGACCGCACCCCCGCCCGCCTCGAGCAGCCCGGCCTGGGCGCGCATCGACGCTGCGGCCAGGACGGGCCCGGCGTCCTCCTGCCAGACCGCCCCGCGACCGTCCGGACGCAGTCCGGGGAAGTACCGTGCGACGTCGTCCGCGGCCACCACCTCGTGCGGGACGTCCTCGGCCCCGAGCGCCGAGACCACTCCGGGAATGCTTGAGTCGTCGCGCCAGAGCAGGCCGCGGCGCAGGAACACCTCGGCTCCCGAGCGGCTCGCCAGCCGCTCCATCGCCTCGACGCTGCGCCGCGCGAGGCGCACGCGGACCCGGTCCGGGTGGGTCAGCCGCCAGATGCGCGTCGGACCGGAGGACGAGGCGAGCGGGTTCGCGATCCCGTACCGGTCCAGCAGCACCACGTCGTGCCCGCGGCCGGCCAGCTCAGCCGCCGCCGGCAGCCCCCACGCCCCGGCTCCCACCACGATGCACCGCATGCGGGCGAGAGTAGTCGGTGCCGGTTCAGAAGCCCTGGGTCAGCTCGCGCCAGGACCGCAGCAGGGGGCGAAGATCCTCGTCGAACAGGCGGACGGCCTCGCCCTCGACGCGCTCGGCGTCGTCCTCGTCGAAGTCGTCGGCGGTGACGATCGAGTGCACCAGCTCGCGCACCTGGTTCTCGCGAGCGAGGTAGACCTGCGGCTGCTTCGCCGGGTCGCCGCCGAACCGGACGAACGCCCACCAGCCGTCGGGGAAGACGGTCGGGGGACGGCGCGCGTACGCCCACGGCACCAGCCAGCCGGCCGAGTCGGTGACCGTCACCCGGATCCGCCGGTGCTCCCCCGCCTGGTTGAGGATCTCGATGAGGTCCTCGTCCTCGGCCATCCAGGTCACGTCCACACCGGCGAGGTAGGAGGTCACGACGTCACGTCCGCGTGCGTAAAGGTCCTCCGGCGCCTTGCGCTCCGTGTCCATGACAGGACGGTAAAACGCCGCGCGGTGGCGCACCAGCGCGCGCGCCGACACGGGCCGCGCGGGTTCGCGCGCCGACGTAGCCTGGGGTGGTGAACGAGCCCGACGAGCACGTGCGCCTGCCGCGGCACGGCCACCACAGCGTGGCCGAGCTGTTCCCGCAGAGCCATACGGAGACGACGCCGCGCCTCGTCATCAAGCCCGCCCCCGTCGCACCGCCCGCGGCCGTCCGGGTCCCCGACCCGGACGACGTCGGAGCCGCCCTGGCGCCGCTGGTCGACGTTCTCGCCGGGCGCCGGGTCGCGGCGCTGACCGGCGCCGGCCTGTCCACCGACTCCGGCATCCCCGACTACCGCTCCCCCGGGTCGCCGCCGCGCCACCCGATGACGCACCAGCAGTTCGTCTCGTCCCCCGCCTTCCGCCGGCACTACTGGGCCCGGAACCACCTCGGCTGGCGCCACCTCCTCGCCGCGCGCCCGAACGCCGGCCACGCCGCGCTCGCACGCCTGGAGCACGCCGGTGTCGTCACCGGGCTGGTCACGCAGAACATCGACCTGCTCCACCTGCGTGCGGGCTCACGCCGCCTCGTCCACCTGCACGGCCGGTACGACCGCGTGGTGTGCCTGAGCTGCGCGGCGGTGGTGCCCCGGTCCGAGCACGACGCCGCGCTGGTGGCCCTGAACCCGCACTGGCGCGAGCGCTTCCAGCACGTGGCCGACCTCGAGATCGCCCCGGACGCCGACGTCATCCTCGACTCCACCGCCGACTTCCGGGTCGCGGACTGCCCCCGTTGCGGCGGCATCCTCAAGCCGGACGTCGTGTTCTTCGGCGACAACACGCCGCGCGCACGGGTCGAGGAGGCTTACGCGATCGTGGACGACGCCGAGGCGCTCCTCGTCGCGGGCTCCTCCCTCGCCGTGATGAGCGGCCTGCGCTTCGTCCGCCGCGCGCACAAGGCCGGCAAGCCGGTCGCCGTCGTCAACCGGGGGCCGACGCGCGGGGACGAGCTGGCCACGGTGCGCGTGCACGTGGGCACCAGCGAGGCGCTGCCCGTGCTGGCGCGCGAGCTGGGCGCCTAGCTCAGCTCAGCGGATCCGCAGCGGCAGGCGCGAGAAACCGCTGCCCGGGTACTGCGCGCGCACCGGGCGGGCGTCCTCGGCCGGCTCGATCGCCGCCGCCCCGGCCAACAGCTCCTCCAGCACCAGGCGCAGCTCCAGACGGGCGAGCGGGGCACCGGGGCAGTAGTGGATCCCGGCGCCGTACAGCAGGTTCTGCGCCGGGTCGCGGTCGAGGCGGAACTCGTCGGGGTTCCCGAAGACCCTCTCGTCGCGGTTGGCCGACGCCCACAGCACCATGACGCGCTCCCCGGCGGGGATCTCCTGGCCGGCGATCGTCACGGCGCGCGTGGTGCGGCGCCGGTTGGCGATCAGCGGGGCGTTGATGCGCAGGATCTCGTCGCTCGCGCGCTCCAGGTCCGCCGGCTGCTCACGGAGCTGCTGCTGGACGCGCGGGTGGGTGGCGAGGAACTCGGCCATGATGCCGACGCTGGCGGCGATGGTGCCCAGCTCGCCGACCGTCCAGTTGCGCACGATCGAGACGATCTCCTCGTCGGTGAGCCGCCGACCGTCGACCGTCTCCCGCAGCAGCGCGGTGGTGGCGTCGTCGGGGGCGTCCGCCCCGGCGGCCCGGCGCTCGTCGAGCTGCTTTCGGATGTAGCCGTCGAACTCCACGGCGACGGCGGACATCGCCTCCCGGTCCATGGCGAGGGTGGCCTCGTGGTTCTTCCTCGTCCACAGCCGCAGCGGCTCGTGGAGCCGCTCGGGCCAGCCCATGAAGGCGCACTGGACGCGGTTCGCGAAGGGCTCGGCGAGCTCCGCCATGACCTCGACGTCGACGCCGCGCGGCAGCGCCTCGACCAGCTCACGGGTGATCCGCCGGCAGGTGGGCTCGAACGCCGCCATGCGCTCCGGCGTGTAGTACCGGTCGACGATCTGCCGGTACCTCGTGTGCTCGGGCGGGTCCATCCCGTTAGGCACCGAGACGTGGTGGGACACCGCGTTGGAGTAGGTCTCGTGGTCCTCGAGGATCCCCACGACGTCCTCGTGGCGGAAGACGGTCCAGTTCCCGTACGGGCTGCGGGCCACAGGGCACCTCGCCCGCATCTTGTCGTACGCGGCGATCTGGTCGGACAGCACCTCCGGGGACCGCGGGTCCCAGTCGATGCGCTGCGTCTCGTCCACGGCACTTCCTCACCCGGCGCGTTCGGCACACGTCGATCAATTTTCACGGGGCGGTCCGATATTACGCCCGGGCCCCGCCGGTCGACGTCAGTAGCTCGTGAAGCCGCCCAGCCCCTCGGGCTCCTCCTCGTGCACCTCGACCCGGGCGACGTCGGCGTGCCGGGGCCCCTGGCGGGCCCACTCGATCAGGGACTCGACGGCGGACTCGGCCCCCTCCGCGACGGCCTCGACCGTGCCGTCGTCCCTGTTGCGGACCCAGCCGCTGACGCCGAGGCGCTCCGCGACCATCTCGCAGGAGTACCGGTACCCCACGCCCTGCACCCGGCCGTGGACGACGATGCGACGGCGGATCATGGGGCCAGTCTGGCGCGGGCACCCCGCCGCGGCCACCGTGGGGATCGCGCGGCGCAGCTCGGCGGCCGCGCCGGGCCCTCGTCAGCGGAGCTCGCCGAAGAACTCCCGCAGCAGCGCGGCGCTCTCCTCGCCGCGCGGCCCGGCGACCACCTCGACCCGGTGGTTCAGGCGGGAGTCACGCACGACGTCGCGCACCGATCCCGTCGCGCCCGCCTTGGGGTCCCAGGCGCCGAGGACCACCCGGTCCAGGCGCGCCAGCACGATCGCGCCCGCGCACATCGTGCACGGCTCGAGCGTGACGACCAGGGTGCACCCCTCCAGCCGCCACGTCCCCAGCGCGGCGGCCGCCTCCCGCAGGGCGAGGATCTCGGCGTGCGCGGTGGGGTCGCCGTCGGCCTCGCGGCGGTTCCGGCCCCGCCCGACGACGGAATCGCCGGGTCCGAGGACGACGGCGCCGACCGGGACGTCGCCGTCGCCGACCGCCTCGCGGGCCAGCTCCAGGGCGAGCCGCATAGCGGCGTCGAGGGCCGCGTCCGTCGGCGGCGCGGCACCCGGGCCCGTGGCGGTCATGGGAGCCATGATGGCGCACGCCGTGCGGCGGTCCGGGCGGCGGGCGGTACGTTGGGCGCATGCGCCTGCACGTCGCGGACCACCCGCTGATCGCCCACAAGCTGACCGTCATGCGCGACGAGAACACCGAGTCCCCGACGTTCCGGCTCCTCGTCGACGAGCTCGTCACCCTGCTGGCCTACGAGGCCACGCGCGACGTGCGGGTGACCCAGATCCAGGTGACCACCCCGGTGGCGACCACGACCGGCACCCACCTCGCCGCGCCCCGCCCGATCGTCGTCCCGATCCTGCGGGCCGGCCTGGGCATGCTCGAGGGCATGACCCGGCTGCTCCCGACCGCGGAGGTGGGCTTCCTCGGGCTGCAGCGCGACGAGAAGACCTACGAGGCGATCACCTACGCCAACCGGCTGCCGGACGACCTCTCGGGCCGCCAGTGCTTCGTGCTCGACCCGATGCTCGCCACCGGCCACACCCTCGTCGCGGCGATCGACTACCTCCTGGAGAAGGGCGCGCGGGACGTCACCGCCATCTGCCTGCTCGCCGCGCCGGAGGGCCTGCGCACGCTGGACGAGGCCATCGGCGAGCGCGGCGACGTCACCATCGTCACGGCCGCCGTCGACGAGCGGCTCAACGAGCACAAGTACATCGTCCCGGGGCTGGGCGACGCGGGCGACCGCCTCTACGGCGTCGTCGACTGACGGCTCACCCCCGGTCACCGGGCGGGCGCCGCCGCCACCGCAGCCGCGGGACGGGAAGCCGCACCGCCTCCGCGTCGGGAAGGGTCCAGCGCCGCCAGTGCGCGAGGATGCTCAGCCCGGCGCCCACCACGATGCCGGTCACCATCCCCGCCGTCTCCTGGCCCTCGGAGTACAGCGCGATCATCGCCAGGCTGGCGAACACCGCGGACGTCGCGTAGAGCGTGTTGCCGCCGAAGATGGTGGGCACCTGCCCGACGACGACGTCGCGGATCATGCCCCCGCCCACCGCCGTCGTCACCCCGAGCAGCACCGCCGGGAGCACGCCCAGGCCCGCGGCGAGCGCCTTGGCCGCCCCGGTGGCCGCCCAGCACCCGAGCGCGATGCCGTCCGCCACCAGGAAGGTCCGGTTCCACCACCGCCCGCCCAGCGGGACGAAGAAGGCGACGACGGCGCCCACCAGGGCGGTGCCGAGGTAAGCCGGATCCGTCAGGGCCACGGGCGGGCCCGCCTGCAGCAGGGTGTCGCGCAGCATGCCGCCGCCCAGCCCGGAGACGATCGCCAGGATCGCGAACCCCACCAGGTCGAACCGGCGCTGGCGCGCGATCGTGCCGCCCAGCACGCCGTTGAGGAGCACGCCGGTGAGGTCGATCGCCCGGAACACGTCCGGGAGGAGGTCCCCCAGCTGCCCTGTCACGTCCGCGGCCACACCCGATCCTCGCGCCCGCCCTGGCGGGCGGGCAACGGGGGCGCGCCGCGCGCGTCTCAGCCGGCGGCGGCCGGCACGGGCGCCCGCGCGCCCCGCACGCCGCGGAAGACGGCGAGCGCGGCGTCCAGGTCCTCCCGGAGGTCCTCGACGTCCTCGAGCCCCACGGAGAACCGCACGGTCGTCGGCACGATCCCGAGCGCGTCGCGCGTGACCGGGTCGACCCGGCGGTGCGTCGTCGTCGCCGGGTGCGTGACCATCGACTTCGCGTCCCCCAGGTTGTTGGAGATGTCCACCACGCGCAGGGCGTCGAGGAACGCGAAGGTGCGCTCGACGTCGGCCCGGGCGGCCGGGTCCGCGCTGGCGAGCCCGGAGCCGTCGAGGGTGAAGGTGACGACCGTCCCGCCCCCGCTCATCTGTGCCCGCGCGAGGTCGTGCTGCGGGTGGGAGGCCAGGAACGGGTAGCGCACCGAGGCCACGCCCGGCTGCTGCTCCAGCCACCGCGCCAGCTCAAGCGCCGTGGCCGTCTGGGCGCGGACCCGCAGGGGCAGCGTCTCCAGCCCCTTGGCCAGCACCCAGGCGTTGAACGGCGCGAGGTTGGGACCGGTGCTGCGGATCAGCGACTGCACGGGCCCGCGCACGAGCTCGCGCGTGCCCAGGATCGCCCCGCCCATGACCCGGCCCTGGCCGTCGATGTGCTTCGTCGCGGAGTAGACGACGACGTCGGCGCCGAGCTCGAGCGGCCGCTGCAGCACCGGGGTGGCGAAGACGTTGTCCACGATGACCGTCGCGCCGGCGGCGTGCGCGAGGCGGGCGATCGCGGGCAGGTCGAGGACGTCCTGCATCGGGTTCGACGGTGACTCGAGGAAGACGACGTCGGCGGGGGTGGCGAGCGCCGCGGCCCACTGGTCGAGGTCGGTGCCGGTGACGTAGTCGGTCCGCACTCCCCACCGCGCCAGGATGTCGTCGAAGACGCACAGCGTGGAGCCGAACAGCTCCCGGGCCGCCACGACGCGCGAGCCGCTGCTCACCAGCGCCGCGAGCGCGGTGAAGACGGCGGACATGCCGGTCGACGTCGCGTAGCAGTCCTCGGCGCCCTCGATCAGGGCGAGGCGCTCCTCGAAGGTGGTGACGGTGGGGTTGGTGTAGCGCGAGTAGGTGTAGCGCTCGATCTCCTCCGCGAACGCCGCCTCCGCCTCGGCGGCACGGTCGTAGACGAAACCCTGGGTGAGGTAGAGCGCCTCGGAGGTCTCCTGGAACGCGCTGCGGTACTGCCCGCCGCGCACCGCGAGGGTGCCGGGGCGCAGACCCGCCGGGTCGACCGCGGGCCGCGGCAGGTCCGGCGGACAGAAGGGCTCGGACGGACAGGCAGGCAGGTCGGACATGTCGCGCTCCTCCATCGGGCCTGGCGGAAGCACCCTCCCCACACGGAGTGGGAGGTTGCTGCAGCGTCGTCGAGCCAGATCTCTCGGCTGCTCTGGATGGTGTGCGGCGATCGTAGGGCGCCGCGCGGGCACGCCGGGCCCGCGCCCGGCTCATGGCCGCATGCTGAGACCGGGGCACCGACGCGTCCGGCTGCCGGACCGCTGCCCGCGGCGGCGGCCGACCGCGCGGGAGGTCGGACTGACATGATCGGGGCATGAGCCACGACGCCCAGCCCGCTCTGACCGCTCGGCACGCAGCCGCGCCCCCGCCCGTCGTCGAGGACGACCTGCTGGGGCCACCGTGGGTGACGCGCACGATCCCGCTCGGCGACCGTCTCGACGGCGGGGAGGAGCCCGGCGCCCCGGACGTCGCGACGCTCGTGCACCAGAGGGACGCCGGCTCCGCGCCCCGCGCCGTGCTCTACCTGCCCGGGTTCGTCGACTACTTCTTCCAGGCCGAGCACGCCCAGGCGTGGATCGACGCCGGCTACGACTTCTACGGCCTCGACCTGCGCCGCTCCGGCCGCTCGACCAACGGGCACCCGCGCCCGGACGACGTCCGTGACCTCCGCGTCCAGGACGAGGAGATCGGCAAGGCGCTCGCGATCATCCAGGAGGGTGGCCCGCGCCCGGTGGTCCTCCTCGGTCACTCGACCGGCGGCCTGCAGGCGGTGCTCTGGGCGGCCGACCACCCTGGCAGCGTGGACGCCGTCGTCCTCAACTCCCCCTGGCTGGACCTCAACTCCGGCTGGTTCACCCGCGTCCCGGTCACCGAGCTCGTCGACAAGCTCGGGGCCTGGCTCCCCAGCCTCCCGGTCGGCTCGCTCAACCAGGCCTACGGCCGGTACCTGCACAACGGCTCCGGCGGCGACTGGGAGTACGAGCTCGCGCTGAAGCCCCACGAGGGCTTCCCCGCGCGCGCCGGGTTCATCCGGACGGTGCGCCGCGCGCAGGCGGAGATCGGCCGCGGGCTCGAGGTCTCCGTGCCGGTGCTGCTGTGCTGCTCGACGCGGTCCGGGCACCGCAAGCACCCCGGGCCGGCGGACCTGTCGACCTCCGACGTCGTCCTCGACGTGCGCCAGATGATCAGCCGGGCGCCGATGATCGGGGAGGACGTCACCATCCTCCAGGTGCCCGGCGGCGTCCACGACCTCGCGCTCTCGCCCCAGCCGGGCCGGGAGTACTACACGCGCAGCGCGATCGAGTGGGCGGACGCCCGCCTCGGCGTCGACGGCGGAGCCTGAGCGGGCGGCTGCTCAGGTCTGACCAGGCCCAGGTCTGGCTCTCACCGCCGACGTCCGACCGTGCCGGCGAGGTCTGACGCTCAGGACCCTGAGCAGGTCCCGGCAGACCTCAGCGACCGACCCGCGCCAGGTCCGACGAAGGCCCGGCTCCGTCGTCGCCCACGGTGCGTGCGCGCTTGCCGCTCCGGTCCACCATCGCCGTCGTGGCCGGCGTGGCGTCCCCGGGTGCCGCCGTCGTCCCGGGACCGGCGTCGGCCTCGATGACCTCGCGGGCGCTCGCCGGGACCTCCCAGGTGCTGCGGAGCTCGGTGCCGCGCATGAACGCCACGGCGACCAGCCCGGCCACCGCGATCAGCGCGGCCCCGGCGAAGACCAGGCCGATGCCGTCGCCGTATGCCTCGCGCACCACCTGGGCCATCTCCGCCGGCAGCGCCGAGAGGTCGAGCGAGGCGGTCGAGGAGTCGAGCTCGGTCACGTCGATGCCGCGCTCCGCGTACCCGGCGAGGGTCAGCGAGGTGACCCGGGCCGCGTAGACCGCGCCGAGCACCTGGATGCCGACCGCGCCGCCGAGGCTGCGGAAGAACGTCACGGTCGAGGTGGCGGCGCCGACGTTGCCGATCTCCACGGTGTTCTGCACCGCCAGCACCAGGTTCTGCATGGACGCGCCGAGGCCCAGGCCCGCGATGAGCAGGTAGAGACTCACCGCCCACAGCGGGGTCGTCCCGCCGACGGTGGCCATCAGGCCCATGCCCGCGGCGAGCAGGGCGATGCCGCCGACGACGTACGGCTTCCACCGCCCGCTCCGCGTGACCAGGTTCCCCGACACCGTGGAGGAGATCAGCAGGCCGCCCATGAGCGGCAGACCCAGCCAGCCGGCGATCGTCGGGCTGTACGCGCGGCCGATCTGGAAGTACTGGCCCAGGAAGATCATCGTCCCGAACATCGCGGTGCCGACGGCGAGGCTCGCCACGACCGCCAGCGCCGTGGTCCGCTCGGTGAGGATGTGCAGCGGCACCACCGGCTCGCTGACGCGGCGCTCGACCAGGACGAACGCCAGAGCGGCGACGACGGCGCCGGCGAGCATGGCCGCCGTCTGCCAGGACATCCATGCGAAGGCGTGGTTGGCGAACGAGACCCAGATGAGCAGCAGCGTGGCGGACAGCGAGATGAGGGCGGCGCCGGACCAGTCGACCTTCGCCCCCGGACGGCCCTTGCCGGGCACCTGGAGGTTCTTCGCGAGCACGGCGAACGCGGCCGCCACGAAGGGGATGGCCACCCAGAAGCACCAGCGCCAGCCGAGCCACGGGATGTCCACGATGAGGCCGCCCACGAGGGGGCCGGACACCGTCGCCAGGGCGATGACGGCGCCCATGTAGCCGTTGTACCGGCCGCGCTGCCGCGGCGGGATGATCGTGGCGATGATGATCTGCGTGAGCACCATGTTGGCGCCCATGCCGATGCCCTGGATCACCCGGACCGCGATGAGCATGCCGGCCGAGGTCGACATGCCGGCGACCAGCGAGCCGAGCGCGAAGAGCGCGAGCGAGGCGAGCAGCAGCTTCTTCTTGTCGAAGAGGTCGGCGAGCTTCCCGGCGATCGGGGTCACCGCCGTCGAGGCCAGGATCGTCGAGGTGACGATCCAGGTGTACTGCTGCTGCGTCCCGCCGATCTCCCCCACGATCACCGGCAGCGCGTTGCCCACGATGGTGCCGGAGAGGTTGGCGACGAACATCCCGAGCAGCAGTCCGGTGAGCACCTTGAGGATCTGCCGGTGGTCCTCGTGGGCGAGCGCGGCCTGCTCCGGCGTCATGCCGGCGTAGGCCCGGCGCGAGGTCAGGTCCTTCTTCTTCACGCGTGATCCTTGGCTTCGGTGTCGGCCGGCGTGGGGCCGGAGAGCTTGGCGTAGACGACGGCGGAGGCGTCGGTCAGGTCCGCGAGGTCGTCGGCGAGGCGGCTGATCCGCTCGACCGGCCAGTCCTGCATGGACTCGACGACCGCCTGCAGGTGCAGGCGGCGCACCTCGCGGAGCTTCTCGCGCCCGGCGTCGGTGAGGGAGACGAGCGAGGCGCGCCCGTCGTCGGGGTCGGACCGGCGGGTGACCAGGCCCAGCTTCTCCAGGGCCGCCACCTGACGGCTGATCACCGAGGGATCGACCAGCTGGTGCGTGGCGAGGCCGGCCACGCGGCACTCCTGCTCACGGTGGAGGGCGAAGAGGAGCTGCACCTGCGCGCCCTGCATCCCGCAGGCCTGGGACACGAGCACGGCGGAGGTGCGGCTCCGGCGGACCAGCGAGCTGAGTGCATCGAGGACACGCTCGGAAGCCTCCGGCCGCGACGGGGAGGAATCGGACATTGCTCCACCGTACATCTACATGCACCATGCATCTAAATGGGAGGCGGTGCTCTCGGTCACCGTTCGTGACGGCCCGGGGTCAGCCGCGCACGTCGTGCAGGTGGTGCAGCACGTCGTGGACGAAGTACTGGCTCAGCGTGCGCACCGTGAACACCGACCCGTTGGACCGCAGCCCGGGACGCTCCCACGCGCTCTCGGGGACCGCCTCGAACGCGTCCGCGACGGCGGCGCCCGCACCCGCGAGCTCGCCCGCCACCACCGCGGGGTCCTGGTCGCGGTACCGGCCGGCGACGGCGGCGACGTCCTGGTCCCAGTCGGCGAAGGTCGGCCCGTCCTCCGCGAGCATGAGAACCAGGCGGCCCCGGAAGACCCCGAAGACGTCGCGCACGTGGGCGGCGTACTCCAGCGGTGACCACGTGCCCTCGTCGGGCCGCTCCGCGACGTCGCGACGGCGGAGCACCGCCTCCCAGCGCGGGATCGCCTCCCGCACCCGGGCAGCCACGGTGGCGGGCGTCTCCCCCGCGACCTCCGCGCCGCACTGCTCGCAGCGCCGCTGCAGCACCCAGGTCCAGTCCTTGGTGTCCGGTTCGATCGCCATGTCGCCTCCCCGCTGCGCCAGCCTGGGACCCTTGGCCCCGGCACGGACCCTACAGTGGGGCCATGCACACGTCCGCCATCGTGGAGCCCGGGCCGCCGCTGACCCGGGAGCAGGTCCAGCGGTACTCGCGGCACCTGCTGCTCGGTCAGCTCGGAGACGCCGGTCAGCGCCGGCTGCTCGCCGCCCGGGTGCTCGTCATGGGCGCCGGTGGTCTCGGCTCGCCGGTGCTGCAGTACCTCGCCGCCGCCGGGGTCGGGCACCTGACCGTCGTCGACGACGACGTCGTGGACGCCTCGAACCTCCAGCGCCAGGTCATCCACTCCACGGCCGACGTGGGCCGCCCCAAGGTCGAGTCCGCGGCCGCGCACGTCCGGGCGCTCAACCCGGACGTCGTGGTCACCGGCCACCACGTCCGCCTGGACGCGGCCAACGCGCGAGACCTCCTCGGCGGGCACGACCTCGTCATCGACGGCACCGACAACTTCCCCACCCGCTACCTCGTCAACGACGTCTGCGCCGAGCTCGGGATCCCCCTGGTCTGGGGGTCGATCCTGCGCTTCGACGCCCAGGTCTCCGTGTTCTGGTCCCGGCCCGGCGGCGACTCCCCCGGCGTGACGCTCCGCGACCTCTTCCCCACGCCGCCCCCGGAGGGCACGACGCCGTCGTGCGGCCAGGCCGGCGTGCTCGGCGCCATGTGCGGCCAGGTCGGCTCGATCATGGCCGCGGAGGCCGTCAAGCTGATCACCGGCGCCGGCGAGCCGCTGCTCGGCCGGGTGCTCGTGCTCGACGTGCTGGGCGCCCGCTGGAGCGAGCTGCCGGTGCGCCCGCGCCCGGGCACGCCAGCCGCGCCCAGCACCCCCGCGGAGCTCGGGTACGACCCGGCGCCGGGCGTCGCCCCGGCGGGCCAGGGCGACGAAGCCGCGGCTCTGCCGGCGATCTCGGTGCGGGCCCTGGCCGAGCGGCTGGGCGCCCGCGAGCGCGGCACCGACGACTTCGTCCTCCTCGACGTCCGCGAGGCGCCGGAGCGCGGCATCGTCGCGATCCCCGGCGCAGTGAGCCTGCCGCTCGCGGAGGTGCTCGCCGACCCGGAGGGCGTGGTGCACCGCCTCGACCTCGGCCGCCCCGGCGGCGTGGCCCGCGAGCTGCTGGTCCACTGCCGCAGCGGCCAGCGGTCTGCCCAGGCCGTCCACGCGCTGACCGACGCCGGCGCGCGCGCCGTGAACGTCGAGGGCGGCGTCCTGGCCTGGGTGGCGGACGTGGACCCGACGCTGCCGACGTACTGACCCGCCCGCCGCCCCAGCCCGGCGACCGCCGGCCGACCCGAGGAGAGACCGGATGATCACCGTCGAGGAGCACCGCGACGCGGTCCTGGCCGCCGTCCCGCGCCTCCCCGTGCGCGACGTCCCGCTCGCCGAGGCGCTCGGCTGCGTCCTGGCCGAGGACGTCACCGCCGTGCTCGCAGTCCCGCCGTTCGAGAACTCAGCGATGGACGGGTACGCGGTGCGCGCCGCGGACGTCGCCGGCGCCTCGGGGCAGGCCCCGGTGCGGCTGCGCGTCGTCGCGGACCTGCCCGCCGGGTCGGGCGAGCGCCCCGAGGTGCTCCCCGGCACCGCGGTGCGGATCATGACCGGCGCACCGGTGCCACCGGGCGCGGACGCCGTGGTCCCCGTCGAGCAGACGGACCAGCAGGCCGGGCCCGGCGCGGGCAGCGCCCTGCCCGAGGTGGTGGAGATCCGCTCCCCCGCCGCCCCCGGCGCCCACGTCCGCCGCGCGGGCGACGACGTCACCCCGGGCACCGTCGTCGTCCCGGCCGGGATCGAGCTGCGTCCCCGCGACCTCTCGACCGCCGCGTCCACCGGGCACGGCACCCTCCCGGTCCACCCCCGCGTGCGGCTCGGCGTGCTCTCCACGGGCTCCGAGCTGGTCGCCCCCGGCACCCCGCTCGCCCACGGGCAGATCCCGGACTCCAACTCCGTCCTGGTCGCGGCGCTGGCGGAGACGCTCGGCGCCACCGCCGTCCCGCTGGAGACCGTCGACGACGACCCGGCCACCCTGCGCCGTCGCCTCCAGGAGGCCCTGGGCCGGGTGGACGCGATCGTCACGACCGGCGGCGTCAGCGCCGGCGCCTACGACGTCGTCAAGGAGGTCCTCGCCCCGCTCGGCGAGGTGGCCTTCACCGCCGTCGCGATGCAGCCCGGCAAGCCGCAGGGCTTCGGGGTGCTGGACCACGACGGCCGCGGCGTGCCGATCTTCTGCCTGCCCGGGAACCCGGTGAGCGTGTTCGTCAGCTTCGTCGTCTTCGTCGAGCCCGCGCTGCGGGTCATGGCCGGCCGCGGCACGACGGCGCAGCCGCAGACTCTGCAGCCCCTCCTCGTCGACGCGACGGTGGCCGCGGGCTGGCGCTGCCCGGCGGGGCGGCGCCAGTACATGCCCGTCGTGCTCGACGACCGCACCGACGACGACGGCACGCTCGTCCTGCTCGCCAGTCCCGCCTCCCCGGGCGGGTCGGGCTCCCATCTCGTGGCCTCTCTCGCGGAGGCGGACGGCCTGGCGATCGTCGACGCCGACGTCGAGGCCGTCGCGGAGGGGGACGTCGTCACCGTCATGATGGTGCCGTGAGCGAGATCCGCCTGACCCACCTGGACGACGCCGGGCACGCCCGGATGGTCGACGTCACCGCCAAGCAGCCGACCGTGCGCGAGGCTGTCGCCCGCGGCGAGGTCCGCTGCAGCGAGGCGGTGATGACCGCCCTGCGCGAGGGAACCGTCCCCAAGGGCGACGTGCTGGCCGTCGCCCGCATCGCCGGGATCGCGGCCGCCAAGCGCACGCCCGAGCTGCTGCCGCTGGCCCACACCATCGGCGTCCACGGCGCCACGGTGGATCTCGAGCTCGCCGAGGACCGCGTGGTGATCACCGCGACCGTGCGCACCGCCGACCGCACCGGCGTGGAGATGGAGGCGCTCACGGCAGTCTCGGTCGCCGCCCTGGCCGTGGTGGACATGGTCAAGGGCGTGGACCGCTCGGCCGAGATCACGGGTGTGAGGGTGATCGCCAAGTCCGGCGGCCGCTCCGGCGACTGGCGCCGGCCGGACTGACGCCATGACGACGGCGGAGCGGGGCGGCGGGACGACGTTCGACGCCGTCGTGCTCGCCGGCGGCACCGGGCGCCGGCTCGGCGGCGCGTCCAAGCCGGACGTGCTGCTCGCGGGCCGCCGCCTGCTCGACCACGCCCTGGCCGCCACCGAGAGCGCGGGCCGGGTGGTCGTCGTCGCCCCGGAGGACGTCGCGGTGCCGCCCGGCGTCGTGCGCACCCTCGAGGACCCGCCGCTCGGCGGGCCGGTGGCCGGGGTGGCCGCGGGCCTGGCTGCGCTCGACGCGGCGCCGGGCCGGCCGGCGCCACTGCTGCTCGTGCTGGCGTGCGACGTCCCGCGCGCGGCCAGCGCCGTGCCGCGCCTGCTGCGGGCCGCGGCCGGGGACGGCCCGGGCGGGACGGGGCGCGACGGCGCGGCCCTGACCGACGCGACCGGCCGCCCCCAGTGGCTCACCGCCGTCTACCGCACCGCCACGTTGCGCGCGCGGCTGCGGGCGCTGGCACCTGCCGGGGCGTCGGTGCGCGAGCTGGTGTCCGGGATGGACCTCGCCTCGGTCACCGCCGCGGGCGAGGAGGCGGCGGACGTCGACACCTGGCACGACCTCGCCGCCCTCGAGGAGCGCTGACGGCGAGCGGTCAGACCGGCAGGGCGCGCCCGTGGTCGCCGCCGGCGAGCTGGTCGAGCACGTGGGGCACCAGCGGGCCGAGCACCGCCAGCGCGTCGCGGACCGCACCCGGCGAGCCGGGCGCGTTGACCACGAGGGCCTCCCCGTCCCGGCCGGCGGCGATGCCCGCGAGGCCGCGGGAGAGGACGGCGGCCGGCACGGTGGCGGCGCCGCGGGCGCGGATCGCCTCGGCGAGGCCGGGCAGCTCGCGCGCCAGCAGGTCGCGGGTGCCCTCCGGGGTGAGGTCGCGCGGCGAGACGCCCGTCCCGCCGGTGGTCAGCACCACGCGCGCGCCCCCCGCGAGGGCCGCCCGCAGCGCGCCGCGCACTGACTCGACCCCGTCGGGCACCACCACCACGTCCGCGCGCACGCCGACCCTGGCGAGGAGCTCCGCGGCCAGCGGGCCGGAGCGGTCCTCCGCCTCGCCGCGGGCGCACCGGTCCGACACGGTGATCACGGCGCCGGTGGCGGGCGGCCGGCCCGCCCCGCCTGCGCGGTCCTCGCGGCCGGTCACATGCTCGGTCAGGGCGGCGTCCTCGGCGGGCGTGTGCGGTTCCGGCTGGCTCACCACGTCACCGTAGCGACCCTGGTCGGTGACGTGCCCGGACCACGACCCATGCCTCACAGCCCACGGCCTCACGGCCCAGCGCCAGCGCGCTCGACCGCCAGCCGTCCTGTGACACTCCCAGCCGGCACGAAGCGGCCACAGGCGCACAGACCCAACTGGAGAAGAAGACCAGAATTCAATATATCGACGTCGAGATTCCCCTGGCCGTCGCGTCTCCCCTGCAGCACCTCGCGCAATCAGCACCGGAAATCGCCGCGGACGCTGGCGAGAACGCGCGCTCGTCGGCAAAGCACCGGGATTGAACGATCCGTCACGGCACGGCCCAGCACCGCGCGGCCGACCACCACGGGGGCAGCACGACGGCCCGCGCCACCGGGCGATCGGACGGCACGTCGGGCTACCGGCACCACGGTGATCTGCGGCGATCCGCTTCGCGGCCGATCTCAGCCGAACCTGGACGGCGCAGTCTCCACCGTGGCAATGCCGTGAAATCCGGAAAGCCGCACGCTGGCGCGGAATGATTTACGTCAGCCTCCTCTTGCCTATTCCGCCGACATTCCCGACGCCTTTCTCCGCACTGTCGCCGACGGTTCACTCCGTGCATAATCGGCCGCACCGGGCCCCGCAAAGGGCACCAGTCAAGCCGGGAGTCGCCGCATGACGTCGCCACAGCCCCACGACCGCACCGCGTCCGCGCCCGGTCGAGGTGGGCCGCAGAACCGCATGCTCCTCCTGGCCACCACCGGCTTCCTCGTCAACTTCTGGGCCTGGGCGCTCATCGGCCCGCTCGGCGCCACCTACGGCGAGGACTTCGCGCTGAGCCCCTTCCAGGTGTCCGTCATCGTCGCGGTGCCGGTCATCGTCGGCTCGGTCGGGCGCATCCCGGTGGGCGCCCTGACCGACCGTTTCGGCGCCCGGGTGATGTTCCCGGCGGTGAGCCTCCTGACGATCGTGCCGGTGCTGTTCACCGGCCTGGTGGCGCGCAACTTCGCCATGCTGATCCTGGGCGGGTTCTTCCTGGGACTGGGCGGGACCGCGTTCGCCATCGGGGTGCCGTTCGTCAACCGCTGGTTCGCCCCGGAGAACCGCGGGACCGCGCTCGGGATCTTCGGGATGGGCACCGCGGGCACCGCCGTCGCCTCCTTCACCACGGTCGGGATCGCGGAGGCCTTCGGCCGTCCCGCACCGTTCGTCCTCGTCGCGGTGCTGCTCGCGATCTACGCCGTCGTGGCCCGCGCCCTCGTGCGGGACGCGCCGGGCCTCACCGCCCCCGCGGGCTCCCTGCTCGCACGCACCGTGGCGACGCTGAAGGTGCGCGCCACCTTGCAGCTCGCCCTGATCTACGCGCTCGGCTTCGGCGGCTTCGTCGCCTTCAGCGTCTACCTGCCCGCCTACCTCGTGAACGCCTACGGCCTCGACCGCGCCGACGCCGCGCTGCGCACCGCCGGGTTCGTGGTGCTCGCCGTCGTCGCCCGGCCGGTCGGCGGCTGGCTCTCGGACCGGTTCCACCCGATCCCGGTGCTCGTCGTCAACTTCGTCGTCACCGCCGCGATGGCCGTCCTCGCCGCGCTCGAGCTCGAGCTGCTGCCCGCCGGCACGGTGGCGTTCCTGACCATGGCGGTCATGCTCGGCTCCGCCTCCGGCGCGTGCTTCGCCCTCGTGGCCCGGCTCGCCCCGGCCGACAAGGTCGGCTCCGTCACCGGCATCGTCGGCGCGGCCGGCGGCCTCGGTGGGTTCTTCCCCCCGCTGGTCATGGGCGCGGTCTACACCCAGACCGGGAGCTACTTCTTCGGCCTGATCCTGCTCGCCATCACCGCCCTCGCGCTCGCCGCGTTCTGCTGGTGGCCCGTCCGCCGCGCCGAGGCGGCCCGGCCCGCGACCGCCTGACCCCACCGCCCGACCCTCCCTGTCGTACCGCCCTCCACGGAAGGACCCACCATGACGGCCACCCGGCCCGACGGAACGCCCGCCACCCGCGAGAGCTCGCCCGAGGACGCCCTGCTCAGGCTGGGCACCTTCCTCCGCCGGGGCAAAGCCTCGCCGGACCTGCGCCAGCTCTTCCTCAGCGGCGGGCGCGAGGGCGACGCGTTCTACCGCGACCGCTGGTCGCACGACAAGGTGGTCCGCTCCACCCACGGGGTCAACTGCACCGGCTCCTGCTCGTGGAAGGTCTACGTCAAGGACGGGATCATCACCTGGGAGACCCAGCAGACCGACTACCCCTCCACCGGCCCGAACTCCCCCGAGTACGAGCCCCGCGGCTGCCCGCGGGGCGCGGCGTTCTCCTGGTACACCTACTCCCCCACCCGGATCCGCTACCCCTACGTGCGGGCCACGCTGCTCAACCTCTACCGCGAGGCGAGGTCCCGCCTGGGCGACCCGGTCGAGGCGTGGGCGGACGTCGTCGAGGACCCCGAGCGGGCCCGGCAGTACAAGGCGGCCCGCGGCAAGGGCGGCCTGGTGCGCACCACGTGGGAGGAGACCGAGGAGCTCATCGCGGCGGCGCACGTCTACACCACCCAGCAGTACGGGCCGGACCGCCTGGCGGGCTTCACCCCGATCCCGGCGATGTCGCAGGTCTCCTACGGCGCCGGGTCCCGGTTCTACTCGCTCATGGGCGGCCACATGCTGTCCTTCTACGACTGGTACGCGGACCTCCCGGTCGCGTCCCCGCAGGTCTTCGGCGACCAGACCGACGTCCCCGAGTCCGCCGACTGGTTCAACGCCGGCTACCTGGTCATGTGGGGCTCGAACATCCCGGTCACCCGCACCCCGGACGCGCACTTCATGACCGAGGCCCGCTACCACGGGCAGAAGGTCGTCGCGATCTCCCCCGACTACGCCGACAACACCAAGTTCGCCGACGAGTGGCTCTCCGTCCACCCCGGCACCGACGGCGCCCTCGCGATGGCCATGGGCCACGTGATCCTCAGCGAGTTCCACGTCCGCGACCGAACGCCGCGCTTCCTCGAGTACATGAAGCGCTACACCGACTCCCCGTTCCTGGTGGGCCTGGAGGAGCGCGACGGCGCCTACGTGCCCGGCAAGTTCCTCACCGCCGCGGACCTCGCCGACGACCCCGAGCACGGCCGCCTGGCCCGCGCCGAGAACCCGGCCTTCCGCACCGTCCTCCTGGACGACGCCGGCACCCCGGTGGTCCCGAACGGCACCCTGGGCGACCGGTTCGGCCCCGAGGGCGCCGGGCGGTGGAACCTCGACCTCGGCGACGTCGACCCCGTCCTGACCCTCGCGGACCTGGCCGGCTCCGAGGGCGTCCCGGTCGACCTGCCCCGCTTCGACGTCCCGCCGACCACCGCCGACGGCGAGGTCGGCGCGCACACCGGCGGCTCCGGCGTCGTGCGCCGCGGGGTCCCGGCCCGGCGGGTGGGCGGCCACCTGGTCACCACCGTCTACGACCTGCTGCTCGCCCGGTACGGCGTCGAACGTGAGGGCCTGCCCGGCAGCTGGCCGGCCGGCTACGAGGACGCCTCCGCCCCCGGCACCCCGGCCTGGCAGGAGGAGCTCACCGGCGTCCCGGCCGCGGCCGCGATCCGCGTCGGGCGGGAGTTCGCGCACAACGCCGTCGTCTCGAACGGCCGGTCGATGATCATCATGGGCGCCGGCGTCAACCACTACTTCCACGCCGACACCATCTACCGGGCGATGCTCGCGCTGACCACCATGACCGGGTGCCAGGGCGTCAACGGCGGCGGCTGGGCGCACTACGTGGGCCAGGAGAAGGTCCGGCCCATCACCGGCTTCCAGCAGTACGCCTTCGCCCTGGACTGGCAGCGCCCGGCCCGGCAGATGACGGCGACGTCGTTCTGGTATCTGGCCACCGACCAGTGGCGCTACGACGGGCTGCCGGCCGACACCCTCGCCTCCCCGCTCGCCCGGGGCGACTTCGCCGGGCGGACCACGGCGGACACCCTCGTCGAGGCCGTCAAGCGGGGCTGGACCCCGAGCTTCCCGACCTTCAACCGCAACCCGCTGCTCATCACCCAGGAGGCGGCGCAGGCGGGCAAGGAGGTCCCGCAGCACATCGTCGACGAGCTCACGGCCGGCAACCTCCGCTACGCCGTCGAGGACCCGGACGCCCCCGAGAACTTCCCCCGGGTGCTGACCGTGTGGCGCTCGAACCTGCTCGGCTCCTCCGCCAAGGGCAACGAGTACTTCCTCAAGCACCTGCTCGGCACGGACGCCTCGGTCCGGGCGCCGGAGTCCCCGCCCGGGCGGCGGCCGCGGGACATGGTCTGGCGGGAGGAGGCCCCGCAGGGCAAGCTCGACCTGCTGACGACCATCGACTTCCGGATGACCTCGACGACGCTCTTCTCCGACGTCGTCCTGCCGGCGGCCACCTGGTACGAGAAGTACGACCTGTCCAGCACGGACATGCACCCCTTCGTGCACGCCTTCACCCCGGCGATCGACCCGCCGTGGCAGACCCGGTCCGACTTCACGATCTTCCAGGGCCTGGCCAGGCGGGTCGCCGAGCTCAGCGCCGGCCACCTCGGCGTGCACCGGGACGTCGTCGCCGCGCCGCTCGCCCACGACACCCCGGACGAGCTGGCGACCCCGCACGGGGCGGTCGCCGCGATGGACCAGCTGCCGCCCACCCCCGGCGTGACGATGCCCAAGCTGATCGTGATCGAGCGGGACTACCCGAACCTCGCGGCCAAGTTCGACGCGCTCGGGCCGCTGCCCGACACGCTGGGCATGATCACCAAGGGCGTGAAGTTCGACCCCGCCGAGGAGGTCCAGGCCCTCGGCGAGCGGAACGGCCGGGCACGCTCCGGCGTCGCCGCGGGTCGGCCGCTGCTGGACAAGGACACCAAGGCCTGCGAGATGATCCTGGCCTTCTCGGGCACCACGAACGGCCGGCTGGCCACCCAGGGCTTCGAGTTCCTCGAGAAGCGCACCGGGACGGAGCTCGCGGACCTCTCCCGCGACCACGCCGGCACCCGGATCACCTTCGCCGACACCCAGCACCAGCCGCAGCCGGTGGTCACGTCCCCGGAGTGGTCCGGCTCCGAGCACGGCGGACGGCGGTACTCGGCCTTCGTGGTCAACGTCGAGCGGCTCAAGCCCTGGCACACCCTCACCGGGCGCCAGCACTTCTACCTCGACCACGACTGGATGAGCGAGCTCGGCGAGAACCTCCCGGTCTTCCGGCCCCCGCTGGACATGCACCGCCTCTTCGGCGACGCGATCCCCGGGGACACCTCCCCCACCGGTGCGCCCGGCTCGGAGGGCTACGCGGAGGTGGCGGTGCGCTACCTGACCCCGCACTCGAAGTGGTCCATCCACTCCGAGTACCAGGACAACCTGTTCATGCTCTCGCTCTCCCGCGGCGGCCCGAACATCTGGATGTCCCCGCGGGACGCCGCGAAGATCGGCGTGAAGGACAACGAGTGGATCGAGGCGTACAACCGCAACGGCGTGGTGGTGGCCCGCGCCGTGGTCTCCCACCGCATGCCCGAGGGCACGGTGTACATGCACCACGCAACCGACCGCGTCATCGACGTCCCGGTCGCGGAGACCTCCGGGAACCGCGGGGGCATCCACAACTCCCTGACCCGGGTGCTGCTCAAGCCGAGCCACCTGGTGGGCGGCTACGCACAGCTGTCCTACGCGTTCAACTACATCGGCCCGACCGGCAACCAGCGTGACGAGGTCACCGTCATCCGCCGCCGCAGCCAGGAGGTGCAGTACCGATGACCGAACAGGGGAACTCCGCAGCGAGGTACGAGCGAAGGGGGAGCGTGACCCTATGAAGGTCATGGCGCAGATGTCGATGGTGATGAACCTCGACAAGTGCATCGGGTGCCACACGTGCTCGGTCACGTGCAAGCAGGCGTGGACCAACCGCACGGGCATGGAGTACGTGTGGTTCAACAACGTCGAGACCCGGCCCGGGCTCGGCTACCCGCGCACCTACGAGGACCAGGAGACGTGGGGCGGCGGGTGGGTGCGCACCAAGCGCGGCAAGCTCAAGCTGCGCGCCGGCGGGCGGCTGAAGAAGCTCGCCACGATCTTCTCCAACCCCAAGCTGCCGACGATCCACGACTACTACGAGCCGTGGACGTACGACTACGACATGCTGCTCTCCGCCCCGGCGGACACCCGGCACACTCCGGTGGCGCGGCCGAAGTCGCTGCTGACGGGCGAGGACACCAAGATCACCTGGTCGGCGAACTGGGACGACGACCTCGGCGGCTCGCAGGAGATCGCCGTCAAGGACCCGCTCCTGAAGCACATGAGCGAGCACGTGGCCATGGAGTTCGAGAAGACCTTCATGTTCTACCTGCCGCGCATCTGCGAGCACTGCCTCAACCCCTCCTGCGTGGCCTCCTGCCCCTCGGGCGCGATGTACAAGCGGGTCGAGGACGGCATCGTGCTCGTGGACCAGGACCAGTGCCGCGGGTGGCGCATGTGCGTGACCGGCTGCCCGTACAAGAAGGTCTACTTCAACCACAAGACCGGCAAGGCCGAGAAGTGCACGCTGTGCTACCCGCGCATCGAGGTGGGCCTGCCCACCGTGTGCTCGGAGACCTGCGTGGGGCGCCTGCGCTACCTCGGCCTGGTCCTCTACGACGCCGACCGCGTGGGCGAGGCCGCCGCCGTCGAGGACGAGCACGACCTGCTCGCGGCCCAGCGCTCGGTCTTCCTGGACCCGCACGACCCGGCCGTGATCGAGGCGGCCCGCCGCGACGGCATCGCCGAGGACTGGATCGCCGCCGCGCAGGCCAGCCCCATCTGGCGGCTCATCAGCGAGTACGAGGTTGCCCTGCCGCTGCACCCCGAGTACCGCACGCTCCCGATGGTCTGGTACATCCCGCCGCTGAGCCCGGTGGTCGACGTCGTCACCTCCTCGGGCAACGACGGCGAGGACGCCAAGACCCTCTACACGGCCATCTCGACGATGCGGATCCCGCTGGAGTACCTCGCCGAGCTCTTCTCCGCCGGCGACACCCGGCCCGTGGAGAAGACGCTGCGGCGCCTGGCGGCGATGCGCTCCTACATGCGCGACCTCAACCTCGGCCAGGAGCCGAAGGAGGAGATCGCGGCCGCCGTCGGCATGACCGGCGTGGAGGTCCAGGAGATGTACCGCCTCCTGGCCATCGCCAAGTACGAGGAGCGCTACGTCATCCCCTCCGCGCACGCGGAGACGGCGGCCGGGCTCGAGGAGATGGCCTGCTCGCTGGACTACGAGGGCGGGCCCGGCATGGGCGGCGCGGGGCCGTTCGGCTCCTCCTCCGGCCACCCGGCGCCCGCCAGCGTCGAGACGTTCCACGCGCTGAAGTCGCGCCAGACGGCGGACGACCCGCACGTGCCCACCGGCCCGTCGCGGGTGAACCTGCTCAACTGGGACGGCCGCGGCGCGGCCGGGCTGTTCCCGCCGGCGGAGGAGGAGAGGCCCCCGGGCGCCGTCGCCCTCGCCGACCCCGACGCCGCCCCCGGCACCTTCGCGGACGACCCCAACCCGGGCGGCTTCCCCGGGGTGGCGCGCGACGACGACGAGGAGGGCCGGCGATGAGCGGCTTCCTGCGGGTGCCCGGCCTCGAGCCGCTCGCACCCGTCCGGGTCACCGACCGCGAGCGCGCGCTGGCGTGCATGGCCGCGTCCGTGCTGCTCGACTACCCGGACCCGGGCCCGGACCGGGACGAGCGCCTGGCGGCGGTGCGCTCCGGCGTCGCCGGCCTGCCCGAGCCGGTGCGGTCCCGGCTCGCGGGGTTCGTCGACCACGCGCTCACGCAGGACCCCCAGGCGCTGGCCCGGGCCTACGTCGACACCTTCGACCTCAAGCGCAAGTGCTCGATGTACCTGTCCTACTTCGTCACCGGCGACACCCGCCGCCGCGGCACGGCGCTCGTCCGCTTCGTGGAGGCGTACCGGGCGGCGGGGTGGGAGGTCGGCCGGAACGAGCTGCCCGACTTCCTGCCCATCGTCCTGGAGTTCACCGCGGTCGGCGACGCCGAGCTCGGCACCGCGCTGCTCGCCGCCCACCGCGAGGGCGTGGAGGTGCTGCGCTCGGCGCTGACGTCGCTGCGCAGCCCCTGGGCGGCCGTGGTCGAGGCGGTGTGCCTCGTGCTGCCGCGGCCCAGCGCCGACGTCGAGGACCGCCTCCTGCAGCTGATCACGGCCGGTCCCCCGACCGAGATGGTGGGCCTGAACGCGCTCGGCCCGCTTGAGCCATTCGCCCCCGGCGGGGCCCGGAACGAGGAGGTGCGGGCATGAGTGCGACCGCCACGCTGCTGTGGGTCGTCTTCCCCTACGTGTCGATGGCGGTCTTCGTCGTCGGCCTGATCTGGCGGTACCGGTACGACAAGTTCGGCTGGACCACCCGCTCGTCCGAGCTCTACGAGAAGACCCTCCTGCGCCTGGGCTCGCCGCTTTTCCACTTCGGGATCATCTTCGTCGGGCTCGGGCACTTCATGGGTCTGCTGATCCCGAAGGACTGGACCGAGGCGGTCGGCTTCCGGGAGGCGGCGTACCACTTCATCGCGACCTACATGGGCTCGGTGGCGGGCCTGATGACGCTCGTCGGCCTGGCGCTGCTGATCTACCGCCGGCGCGTGACCGGCCCGGTGTTCCTGGCCACCACGCGGGTGGACAAGTTCATGTACGTCATGCTCGCCATCCCGATCCTGCTCGGGATGTGGGCGACCGTGCAGACGCAGATCCTCGGCGACGCCCACGGGTACGACTACCGCGAGACGATCTCGCCCTGGCTGCGCTCCCTGTTCTACTTCCAGCCCATGCCGGAGCTGATGACCGACGTGCCGGTGCCGTTCAAGCTGCACATCGCCGCGGCGTTCCTGCTCTTCATGATCTGGCCGTTCACCCGGCTGGTGCACGCGTTCTCGGCGCCGGTGCAGTACTCGACCAGGCCGTACATCGTCTACCGCTCCCGGGAGGAGTCGCACGCCACCGGTTCGCGCGACCCGCGTCGAGGCTGGGAGCCCAGCGTCGCACCGCGCGAGCGCCGTCGGCGCACCAGCACGAACACCTGAGTCGCAGTCCTCACCATCCACCCGAGCCCGGGCCCGGCACCACCTCCCGCCGAACCCGCCCCGCCGAACCCGCCCCCCCGAAACCGCCCCCCGAACCCGTCCGCCGAACCCGTCCGCCGAACCCGCCCCGCCGAACCCGTCCCGCCGAACCCGTCGGTAAGTGCTCCTGCGCAGATCAAGTCGTCCCAGGCCCACTGGATCTGCTCAGGAGCACTTCGCCTGCCGCGACTCGGCCGCCGGCCCGCCCCGCCACCACAGGGAACCGGTCATCATGGGAGGTGGCGGCACCGGCCGACGCCGAGCCGCCCGCTGCTGCGACGGACGAGGAGGTATCCGGTGGAGTTCACCTACGAGACGTCACCCGCACGCGTGGTCTTCGGCCGCGGCACCGTGCGCACCGCGCTCCCGGACGAGGTCGCCAGGCTCGGCGCGGACCGGGTCATGGTGGTCACCGGCGCGTCCCACCAGGCGCTCGCGCACGCCTCGGTGGAACCGTTCGCCGACGCGGTGGTCTCGTTCTTCACCGAGGTCGAGGAGCACGTCCCGGTGGCGATCGCCCAGCGGGCCGTGGCCCGCGCGCGGGAGGCCCGCGCGGACCTGCTGCTGAGCATCGGCGGCGGCTCGACCACCGGCACCGCCAAGATGGTCGCGCGCGAGCTCCGGGTGCCGATCCTCGCCGTGCCGACGACGTACTCAGGCTCGGAGGCGACACCGGTGTGGGGCACCACGCGGGAGGGGCGCAAGGAGACGGGCACCGATCCCGCGGTCCGGCCACGGACCGTGGTGCTCGACCCGGACCTGACCGACCGGCTCCCCCGGGACCTCGCGGTCGGGTCGGGGCTCAACGCGCTCGCCCATGTGGTGGAGGCCCACTGGGCGCCCCGGGCCAACCCGATCAGCTCGGCCATGGCCGACGAGGCGATGCGCTCCCTGGCCTCGGGCCTGCGCGGGATCGGCCCGGAGAGCCTCGCCCGGGCGCAGGCCCCCGAGAAGGCCCTGACGGACCCCGTATCGGTGTGGGCGGGCACCCCCACCGCGGCGGGCGAGCTGCTGCTCTACGGCGCCTACCTGGCCGGGGCGACCTTCGCGGCGACCGGCTCGGGCCTCCACCACAAGATCTGCCACGTCCTGGGCGGGGCGTTCCGCCTCCCGCACGCCGCCCTGCACGCCGTCGTCCTCCCGCAGGTCCTCGCCTTCAACGCCCCGGCCGTGCCGCGCGCGGCCGCCCGCATCGCGCGTGCGCTCGAGGCCGAGGAGGCCGTGTCCGGGCTGCGCGGGCTGGCCGCCTCTATCGGCGCGCCGCGGACCCTCGCCCAGATCGGGCTGCTCTACCGCCAGCTCGACGAGGCGATCGACCGCGTCAGCGCCGCGCTGCCGATCGACAACCCGCGCCCGGTCGGCAAGAACGAGATCCGCGCGATCCTGACCGCCGCCTACGGCGAGGACGCCGGCTGAGCCGGGCGGCTGGGCCGCCTGCTCGAGACTTCTCGGGATCGCGCGCCGGCGGGGTCGGGGCGTTGTCAGGGCAGCGACTGGAGCGTCCTGGTCAGGCCCGCGTCGGTCAGCTCAGCGCCTCGAGCGCCCAGGCCAGGCCCATCAGGACGACCGTGCCGACCGGGAGCAGCCACGTCGCCGCCGCGGCGCGGACCGGCCGCCGACCATCCCCCACCGGGCTGACGACGGGGTCTGCCGGCTCCCCGCCGAGGTGCTCCCACAGGGCCGTGCCGACCACCAGGCCGAGGCCGGCCACGGTGACCGCCGGTGCAGGGAGCTGCGCGAGAGCCACGGTCAGCACGACCGGTGCGGCCACCACGGTGGACAGCCCGAGCGCCATCGCTGCGACCGCGAGCCACGGGCGCTCCAGCACCGTGCGCAGGTACCGCAGGAGCAGCGGTGCGGCCAGCACGAGCGCCACGGCGGCCACCAGCCGGCCGAGCGTGATGGCGACCGGCTCACCGTCGAGCCAGGACGTGAAGCCCCACAGCGCCAGGAACATGCCCACCAGCCCGCCCGCGGTGCCGAGCAGCATCCCGGCGAACCGGACGTCCTGTGCGGGCAGCCCGAGACTGCGGGCGTACTCCGCCGGGTCTCCGAAGGCCGTGCCCGCGTCCTCGCCGGACTCCGCGCAGTGCGACCGCACCTGCTCCAGCGCGTCGCCGATGTGGTGCCCCGGGACGTCCAGGAGCCGCAGCTCGACGACGAAGTCGGTCTCCCACGCCGTGCCCGCCCGGTCCCTGCTCATCCGGTCGCTCCTCATCCTCGTGCCCCTTCCGGGTTGTTGGGACGCGACCCGCTCGACAGGTGGCGTCCGACGGCCTCGCTGAATGCCGACCAGCGGGTCACGAGCGCCGCGTGCTCCGCCCGGCCCGCCTCCGTCAGCCGGTAGTACTTCCGTGCCGGGCCGCCCTCGCCGGTCCGCCAGCTCGGCTCCACGAGCCCGGCCCTCTCGAACCGCGTGAGCAGCGGGTAGAGGGTGCCACCCTGGATGTTCCCGAGGTCGGCCTCCTCCAGCTGGGCGGCGATGGCGTACCCGTAGCTGGGCCCCCGGGTGAGCGTCTGGAGCACGCACACCTCCAGGAAGCCGCGCAGCCACTCGCCCGGCCAGTTCTCTCCGCTCACACGTAGATAGTGGCACTACTTAGTCAGTCTGTCTACCTAGTGCTGGCCGCGGACCGACGCGGCCCGGCACCGAGGGCCGCCGTTCGACGCACCAGAAGCTCTAACGCCGTAGGTGCGGGTCTAGGATCGGTCTCGTGCCGCACTATCGGATCAGCGAGGCCGCGGACCTGCTCGGCGTCAGCGACGACACGGTCCGCCGCTGGGTCGACGACGGGCACCTGAGGGCCGTCCCGGACGCTGCCGGCCGCAAGGTGGTCGACGGCGCCGCCCTCGCCCGTCACGCGCAGGAGGTCGCCGCGCGGACGGTGCCCCTGGGCCGCGACGACGGCGTGGGTCGGTCGGCCCGGAACCGCTTCACCGGGCTGGTCACCCGCGTGGTCGCCGACGGCGTCATGGCGCAGGTGGAGCTCCAGTGCGGCCCGTACCGGGTCGTCTCGCTCATGAGCAGCGAGGCCGCCACGGAGCTCGGGCTCGAGCCCGGCTCCCTGGCCACCGCCGTCGTCAAGGCCACGAACGTCATCGTGGAGACGCCCGCGGCCCCGAGGCGCTCGCGTGGGGGCAGAGCATGAGCCACGAGCCCGCGCGCCTCGGCTACGGAGTCACCGGGGACCTCGACCCGGACCTGGTGCGACGCCTGGCGCCGGCGGTCGAGCGCGCCGGGCTGCGCACCCTGTGGGTCAACCAGCCCGCCCGCGGCGACGCGCTCGCCACCATGGCCGCGGCCGCCGAGGCCACCGGCACCCTGCGGATCGCCTCGGGCGTGCTCCCGGTGGACCACGTCCCGCCGGCGGAGATCGTGCGGCGGGTGCGCGAGCTTGAGCTGCCGGTGGACCGGGTCGTCCTGGGCGTCGGCGCGAGCACGGGGCCCAGCCCGCTCGCCACCGTGCGCGAGGCCGTCCGGACGCTCACCGACGAGCTCGGCGTGCCGGTGGTGGTCGGCGCGCTCGGCCCGCGGATGCGGCGGCTCGCCGCGCGGGAGAGCGCGGGCATGGTGCTCAACTGGCTCACGCCGTCGGCCGCCCGGGGTGCGGTCGCGGACAAGCACCGCGACGTCGCCGACCTCGGCAGGGACGCCACGGTCGCGCTCTACGTCCGCGGCGCCCTCGGCGAGCGGGCGCACGCCGTCGCGCGCCGCGAGGCCGACCGGTACGCGGGCATCGCCTCCTACGCGGCGAACTTCGCCCGCCTGGGGTTCGCCGCGCCCGAGGCAGCCGTCCTCGCCGAGACGGCCGAGGAGCTGCGCGCCCGGCTCACGCCGTACACGGAGGTCCTCGACGAGACGGTGGTCCGTGGAGTGACCGCCACGGGTGCCCTTGACGAGCACCGCGCGCTGGTCGACGCCGTGGCCGACGGGGCGTCGTCGTGACGGGCGGGCCGGCGGCCCGGACCAGGTGTGGAACCAAGCGTGGGACCAGGCGTGGGCACCGGAGTGGCGGCGGGGTCGCCCAGGCTGGCGTCGTCGTCGCCGCGGCGACGGCGGCCCTCGCCGCCTGCACCGCCGGCCCGGTGACGACACCCGGGCCCGGCACGGCGGGCGGCAGCGGTTCGGACGGGAGCGCGAGGACGGAGCTCACCGTGTTCGCGGCCGCCTCCCTGGTGGACGTCGCCGAGCGGGTGTCCGACGCGGTCGAGGCCGAGCACCCGGGCCTCACCGTGAACCTCTCGCTGGCCGGCTCCTCCGACCTCGTCTCCCAGGTCGCCTCCGGCGCCCCGGCCGACGTCCTGGTGACGGCGGACGAGGCCACCATGGCCCGCGCGGTGGAGGCCGGCGCCGTGGAGGAGCCGGTGGTCGTGGCGGTCAACCACCCCGTCCTCGTCGTAACTTCGGGCAACCCGGCACGGGTCACCGGGCTGGACGGCACGCTGGAGGACGCCGTTCTGGTCGTATGCGCGCCGCAGGTGCCCTGCGGCACCGCGGCCACCGAGCTGGCGGAACGCGCCGGCGCCGCCCTGGCCCCCGCGAGCGAGGAGCTCAGCGTCACCGACGTGCTCGGCAAGGTCGCCTCCGGGCAGGCCGACGCCGGCATCGTCTACGCCACCGACGCCCGCCGCGCCGGGGACGCCGTCGAGCTGGTCCCCGTCCCCGGGACCGAGGAGGTCACCAACCGGTACCCGGCCGCCGTCGTCGCCGGGACCGACGCGCCCGAGGCGGCGCGCGAGTGGCTGGCGGTGCTGACCGGCGAGACCGGCCGGGAGATCCTCGTCGACGCCGGGTTCGGGCGGCCGTGACGACGGCGACCTCCCGGACCGGGCAGCTGCCCCGCACCGTCCTCGTGGTCGCGGCGGCGGCGGTGCTCGTGGTGGTCGTGCCGGTGCTCGGGCTGCTCCTGCGGGTCCCGTGGTCCCGCTTCCCGGAGCTCGTGACCTCCGAGGCGTCGCTCGCGGCGCTCGGGCTCAGCCTGCGCACCTCCGCGGCGGCGACGGTGCTGTGCGTGCTCCTCGGCGTGCCGCTCGCCCTGGTGCTCGCCCGCTCGTCGCTGCCCGGGCTGCGGGCGGCGCGGACCGTGGTGCTGCTCCCCCTGGTGCTGCCGCCGGTGGTCTCGGGCCTGGCGCTGCTGACGACGCTCGGCCGCACGGGACTCCTCGGCGCCCGGCTCGAGGCGGCCGGGATCTCGGTCGCGTTCTCCACCACCGCGGTCGTGCTGGCGCAGACCTTCGTCTCCCTGCCCTTCCTCGTGCTCTCGCTCGAGGGAGCCGCCCGGACGGCGGGCACCCGGTACGAGGCCGTGGCCGCGACGCTGGGTGCCCGGCCGGGCACCGTGCTGCGGCGCGTGACGCTGCCCCTGCTCCTGCCGGCGCTCGGCACCGGCACCGCGCTGGCCTTCGCACGCTCGCTGGGCGAGTTCGGCGCCACCCTGACCTTCGCCGGCTCGCTGCAGGGCGTGACCCGCACCCTGCCGCTGGAGATCTACCTCCAGCGGGAGACCGACCCCGACGCCGCGGTCGCGCTGGCCGTGGTGCTCCTCGCCGTCGCCGCCGTGATGGTCCTGCTCACCCAGGGCGGCGCGAGGCGGCGCGGCGGCGGCCCGCGTTGAGCGGCCACCCGGCGACGGCCGCTCCCCCGCCCGCCCTGGCCGTGCGCGCCTCCGTTCCCGAGCGGGGCGTCGAGCTCGACGTGGCGATGCCGCCCGGCGAGGTGGTCGCGGTGCTGGGCCCCAACGGTGCGGGCAAGTCCACCCTGCTCGGGCTGGCGGCGGGCACTCTCCGGCCCGGCTCGGGCACCGTCCACGTCGGCGGCCGGGCGGTGGCCGACGGCGCCCGCTGGGTGCCCCCGCACGCCCGCCGCGTGGCGCTGCTGGCCCAGGAGCCCCTGCTCTTCCCGCACCTGGACGCGCTGGGGAACGTGGCCTTCGGCCCACGCGCCGCGGGGACGCCGCGCCGGGAGGCGGCCCGGCGGGCCCGGGAGCTGCTGGACCAGGTCGGGGCCGGCCACCTGGCCGACCGCCGGCCCGCGGAGCTCTCGGGCGGGCAGGCGCAGCGGGTGGCCCTCGCCCGGGCGCTGGCGCCGGACCCCGACGTCGTGCTGCTGGACGAGCCGCTCTCGGCGCTGGACGTCGGGGCGGCCGCCGAGCTGCGCCAGGTGCTGCGCCACGTGCTGCGCGAGGCCGGTCGCGCCGCCGCCCTGGTGACCCACGACCTCCTGGACGTCCTCGCGGTGGCCGACTCCGTCGTCGTCCTCGAGGCGGGCCGCGTCGTCGAGCGTGGCCGGGCGCTGGAGGTGCTGAGCCGGCCGCGCTCGGCGTTCGCGGCCCGGCTCGCCGGGGTCAACCTCGTCGGCGGGACGCTCGCCGGGGCCGGCGGGGAGGCGGTGGTGCGGGCCGGCGGCGGGCTCGAGCTGCACGGGCTTCCGGACCCCGCCTGCGAGGCCGGCTCCGCCGTCGCCGCCGCGTTCTCCCCGCGCGCGGTCTCGGTCCACCGCGCCCCGCCCGGCGGGAGCCCGCGCAACACCGTGCCGGTCACGCTCGACGCGCTCGAGCTGCAGGGCGAGCTAGTCCGGGTGCGCGGGGCCGCGCCCGGGGGGCACCGGCTGTCGGCGGACATCACCCCCGGCTCGGTCGCGGCGCTCGACCTCGCTCCCGGTTCCCGCGTCCTGTTCACCGTCAAGGCGGCGGAGGTCGCGATCTACCCGGCCTGAGCGCCGGTGGCGCCGGAGGCTCGGACCGTCCGGACCGGGCGAGTCCGGAGCTGTGAACCGTTGCACACGCCGTCGATCAGGGGCACCCTGGGCGGAACGGGTTTCCGGCTCCTTCTGGAGGGCACCATGGCCCTGACGACGCCGTCACGCACCACGCGCCCCGCCCCCCTGCCCGGGCTGCGCCCGGACCGGCAGAACTGGGGCAAGACCCTCGTCACGTGGATCACCTCCACCGACCACAAGGTCATCGGGTACATGTACCTGACGTCGTCGTTCGTGTTCTTCCTGGTCGGCGGCGTGCTCGCGATGCTCGTCCGCACCGAGCTGTTCACGCCCGCGCTGGACGTCGTGCAGTCCAACGAGCAGTACAACCAGCTCTTCACCATGCACGGCACGATCATGATGTTCCTGTTCGCCACCTCGCTGTTCACGGGGTTCGCGAACGTCATGGTGCCGATCCAGATCGGGGCGCCGGACGTGGCGTTCCCGCGGCTGAACATGGTGTCGTACTGGCTCTACCTGTTCGGCGGGCTGATGGTGGTCTCCGGCTTCCTCACGCCCAAGGGGGCGGCGAGCTTCGGCTGGACGGCCTACACGCCGCTGTCGAACGCCATGTTCTCGCCGGGTCTCGGCGGGGACCTGTGGGTCCTCGGCCTCGCAATGACCGGTTTCGCGACCATCTTCGGCGCCGTCAACTTCATCGCCACGATCATCACGCTGCGCGCCCCCGGCATGACGATGTTCCGGATGCCGATCTTCACCTGGAACACCCTCATCACCTCGATCCTGGTGCTGATGGCGTTCCCGGTGCTCGCGTCCGCGCTGTTCGGCCTGGCGATCGACCGGATCCTCGGCGGGCAGATCTACAACCCCGACTTCGGCGGAGCGCTGCTGTGGCAGCACCTGTTCTGGTTCTTCGGCCACCCCGAGGTGTACGTCATCGCCCTGCCGTTCTTCGGCATCATCTCCGAGATCATCCCCGTCTTCTCCCGCAAGCCGATCTTCGGGTACAAGGGTCTGGTCTTCGCCACCATCGCCATCGCCGCGCTGTCGATGACCGTCTGGGCGCACCACATGTTCACCACCGGTGGCGTGATGCTGCCGTTCTTCTCGCTGATGACGATGCTGATCGCGGTGCCCACCGGCGTGAAGTTCTTCAACTGGATCGGCACGATGTGGCGCGGGCAGATCACGTTCGACGCCGGGATGCTCTTCACCCTCGGCTTCCTCGTGACCTTCCTCTTCGGCGGTCTGACGGGCGTCGTCCTGTCGAGCCCGGCGATGGACTTCCAGGTCCACGACACCTACTTCGTCGTCGCCCACTTCCACTACGTCGTCTTCGGCACCGTGGTCTTCGCCATGTACGCGGGCTTCCACTTCTGGTGGCCGAAGTGGACCGGGCGGATGCTGGACGAGCCGCTGGGCAAGATCAGCTTCTGGATGCTGTTCATCGGGTTCCACACCACGTTCCTCGTCCAGCACTGGCTCGGGGTCCAGGGGATGCCGCGCCGGTACGCGGAGTACATGCCGGAGGACGGCTTCCAGCTATACAACCAGCTCTCCACCGTGGGCGCCTTCCTCATCGCGCTGTCCACGCTGCCGTTCCTCTGGAACGTCTACATCACCCAGCGCGGCCCGCGCACGGTGTTCGTCGACGACCCGTGGGGCTTCGGCAACTCCCTCGAGTGGGCCACCGCCTGCCCCGTCCCGCGGCACA
Organism: Georgenia sp. EYE_87; assembly: GCF_023148685.1. Classification (GTDB taxonomy): domain Bacteria; phylum Actinomycetota; class Actinomycetes; order Actinomycetales; family Actinomycetaceae; genus Georgenia. The sequence continues at coordinate 36,378 of NZ_JAHXNL010000011.1, forward strand.
ACTTCACCGTGCTGCCGCGGATCCGGTCCGAGCGTCCGGCGTTCGACCTGCACCACCCCGAGGTCGCGATGATGGACCACTCCGAGCCCAACCGTGACGTCCTCGACTCGCTGTACGCGGGGCCGGAGGTGCGCGGCCGCGAGGACCTCCTGGACCGGCTCGGCGGCCCCGGGACGCCGCACCCGCCGGAGCGGGGGGAAGAGATTCCCTGAGCCGGTGCGCCGTGGCCCTGCCGCCGAGGCACCAGCTGACACGCACCCCTGCTGCCTGCACCACTGACGCGGGGCTCCACTGACACCTGCCGGGGCGCCCGGGCGTCAGCGCAGGTGGTCCGCCAGCACGACCGCCTGGTTGTGCTCGGTGTCCCGCGCCCCGTAGAGCAGGGTCACCCGCGGGTGCTCGCCCACCACCGCGCGCAGCTCCTCGACAGCCGGGTTGGCAGCCAGCTCGGCGCGGTAGCGGCGGGCGAACTCCTCGAAGCGCTCCGGGTCGTGCCCGAACCAGCGGCGCAGCTCGGTGGAGGGACCCACCTCCTTGAGCCAGAGGTCGACACGCGCGTCCGCCTTGCGGATCCCCCGCGGCCACACGCGGTCCACGAGGACCCGGAAGCCGTCGTCGTCGCCGGGCGGGTCGTAGACCCGCGCGAGTCGCACGGTACCCATGGGGCGAGTGTGCCGCGGACGGTCGCGCGCGTCACCCGTGCGGGCGGGAGGCCGACTCGCTGCCGCATACCGCCACCGCCGCCGCGCCGCAAGCAGCTCGCCCGATCGTTCTGACCGGTGGGACCCGCGGCGGGCACCGTCTCGCCGTACCGTCCGCCCCTTCCGGTGCCCCGGCCGACGCCGATAGCGTCCCGCGCACCACGTTCGGGACGACCAGGAGAGGAGCGGACCGATGAGCGAGCGAACCGTCCGCCCGGTCGCAGAGCGCCGAATGCTCGGCCGCGCGCCGCGTCGCTGAGGCGACCCCGGCGCGCGGGACCCCGGCCCCGGCGCGGACCTCGCGCCCCCCCACCTCCTGGAACGGAACCGACCATGACCACCACGACCACCATCACCACCGACCCGACGCCGCGCCTCGCCGACTTCACGGCGACCGGCTCCTGGCGCGGCAGCTACTCCACCGACGTCGCCGCACGCCACTTCGGCTTCACCGTCGCCGAGCCCGAGTCCCTGGGCGGCACCGACGAGTCCGCCAACCCGATCGAGTACCTCCTCGGCTCCCTGAACGGGTGCGTGAGCGTCGTCGTCGAGACGGTGGCGAAGGAGCTCGGCATCACCGTCGGCGCCCTGTCCACCCACGCCACCGGTTCGATCGACCTGCGCGGGTTCCTCGGGACCGCCGACGTCTCGCCGCACTTCCAGCAGCTCACCCTCACGCTCACCCTCACCTCCGACGCCCCGGCGGAGGCGCTGGACGAGCTGCGCGCCCAGGTGTTGCGCCGGTGCCCGGTGCTGAACCTGATCAAGGACGCCGGCGTCGACCTGCGCGAGGAGTGGGAGTTCCTGCCCGCCTCCTGACCCGCCCGCCGTCGTCCCTCCGCGACCAGGGATGGACGTGGAGGGACGACGGCGGCCGGCGCGGGGCCGGCCCGGGGGCGGCGGAGAGGACACCGGGAGGCCGGCGGGAGGGCCGACGAGGAGGCCCGCGCCCCGCCGGGCCGCTTCACCCGGTGTTCACATCTCGGTCACCGGGGCGCATGATGGGTACATGGCCTCTTCCTCCCGTGCCGGATCGCGTCCTCACCTACCCAACAGCCCCTTCAACGCCTCACGCATCGTGCCCGACGCCGAGCCGATCCCGGTCGGTGCGCAGCTGTGCCACGACCGGCACGGTCTGGGCCGCGTGATCGCGCTCGACGGCGCGACGTCGGTGATCGTCGACTTCGGCAACGGGGACCGGCGCCGCGTCGCCATCGACAGCCCCCGCATCGAGCGCCTCTGACGCTCAGCCGCGCAGCTTCTCCAGCCTCGCCCGGAGCGCCTCGGCGCGCCGGGCGTTGCCGTGCAGCGCCACGTACCGGTCACCGAACACCTCCAGCAGCGCGTCGTCGAGGCGACGGACCGCGCCGGGCGGGTACCGGTAGCCCATCCGTCGGCTGATCGCCGCGCTGTCCACGTCGCCCAGCACCTCACCGAGCTCCTGCAGGGACGCGATGCCCAGCTCGAGCAGCAGACCCGACACCCAGGCGTAGTGGTCGGTCCTCGACCAGCCCGCCCCGGGGAACCGGCCGGCGAGGAAGGCGGCGAGATCCTGCGCGCTGATGCGCGGGTCGCCGGCGTCCCCGCGGAGCTGGTGGCCGGTCATGCTCTCCTGAAGGCGGTCCCGGATCGCGGAGAACTCCCGGTCCGCGAGGTCCAGCAGGCCGGCGGCGAGCGTGAAGCGCCGGTCGAGGTCGGGTGCGTACTCCTCGGGCACGGTGCCCTTGTAGCGGATGTCGTGCTCGAACTCGGCCCAGGCGTGCTGCAGCACCGTGCGCACCTGGACCGACGCCGGGCGCCCCGCGAGGCTGGCGTACTCGGGGTCGTGCGAGCGGGCGTCGTCGAGCTGGACGAGGACGTGCTGGCTGGAGTAGCCGAACCGTCCCTCCTGGGCCGTCTCCAGCCCCATGTCACGGTGGAGCAGGACGGTGAGCTGGTCCGCGAGCAGGTCCACGACGGCCTGGACGTCACTGACCAGGTAGGTGATCACCCGCACGCCGACCTGGTCGGTGACCTGGCGCAGCGGGTCGGTGTAGACGGGCCGGCCGTCGGCCGTGCGAGCGGCCTTCCCGGCGAAGGACGCGACGGACTTCGCGCGCCCCGTGACCGTGAGGTAGTTGATGCCCGCCTCGTCCAGCAGCGAGGTGATGAGCGCGACGTACTTCTCGGTGGCCCGCTCGAGGCTCGGGTACTGCGCGGCGTAGGCCTGCACGGCGTCGCGGACGGGGTCGGCGACGGCGGGGTCGGCGACGGCGGGATCCGCCAGGCGTTCAGCGGCCGCGGGTCCGACGGCGGGTGCGGGGGCCGCGGGTCCGGCGGCGGGTTCCGCGGCCGCCGGTACTCCCGGGGGTGCAGCCGCGACGGGCTTCGAGGCCCGCGGTGCGGGCGCGTGCCCCTCGGGGAGGGTCGGCGTGACGATGTAGCCCGTGGCGAGGTCGCCGTAGGTGGTGGTGCGCTCCGGGTGGGCGACGACGAACCGGGCGATGTACGCGCACACGACGGCGTCGATCTGGTCCTCGGCGCGGCGCAGCTCGCTCTTGCGGGCGGCGCCCCGCACCTGCGCCACCAGCTGGCGCCAGCCCTCGTGACCGCTCACCACCATCGGGGTCTCGGCGTCCGCGAGACCCTCGAGGTGCGCGATCAGCTCGAGCATCGCCGCGCGGAGCTGGGGCACGGTCCGGCCCGGGCGCTGCTTGTACTTGAGCACCCGGCCCAGGCGGAAGAGGGCGATGGTCGCCGGGTGGGGGTAGACCTCGATGGCCCGGCGGGGGCGGCGGGAGGCGGGGTTGATGTCGAGGCCCAGCGCCTTGGCCAGCCGCGCCCCCCGGGGCGTCTCCGCGAACTCGGGCTTGCCGGTGTTGGCAGGGTGCGCCCCGGCGTCGAAGCGCGCGAAGTCCCGGTTGAGCGCCGCCTCGCAGGGCCGGTTGCCGGTGGGGTTGACGACCACCAGCGGGGCGTCGACGGCCACGAGGACGGGCGTCTCCCGGAGGTCCGCGAGGGCGGCGACGATCGACTCGTCGGTGTCGTGCGCCGAGAGGTGGACCAGGCGTCCGCCGTCGTCCAGGACGGCGAGGCCGGTGGGGCGGACCTCGCCCCAGGCGAGGTCGATGCCGATGTAGTGCATGGGGTCACTCTGCCCTGCCGCGCGGGGTGCGGCTGACGGGCGGCCCGCCGGCCGTCCGCGTGCGCGGGACGGGCCGGGGGCCGCCGCCGGGTCAGAGGTGGCGCTCGTCCGGCCCGTGGTAGGCGCTGAGCGGGCGGATCAGGGCGTTGGACGCCAGCTGCTCCATGATGTGCGCGGTCCAGCCGGTGATGCGGGCGGCGACGAAGAGCGGGGTGAAGGTCGCCGTGTCGAAGCCCATGAGGTGGTAGGCGGGGCCGGAGGGGTAGTCGAGGTTCGGCTGGATGTTCTTCCGCTCGACCATCGCCTTCTCGAGGGTGTCGTACAGCGCGGCGAGGTCGGGGCGGTCGTAGTGCGCGACGAGGGTGTCCAGCGCGGCCTTCATGGTGGGGACGCGCGAGTCGCCGTGCTTGTACACGCGGTGCCCGAAGCCCATGATCTTGCGCTTCTCGGCGAGCGCACGATCCAGCCAGGCCTCGGCGTTCTCGGCGGTGCCGATCTCCTCGAGCACGTGCATGACGGCCTCGTTCGCCCCGCCGTGGAGCGGGCCCTTGAGCGCGCCGATCGCCCCGACGACGGCGGAGTACAGGTCCGACAGCGTCGAGGTGATCACCCGGGCGGTGAAGGTGGAGGCGTTGAAGGAGTGCTCCGCGTAGAGGATCAGGGAGACCCGGAAGGCGTCGACGACGACGTCCGCGGGCACCTCCCCGAACGTCATGTGCAGGAAGTTCTCGGTGTACCCCAGGTCCTCGCGGGGCTCGACGAGCTCCTGCCCGCGGCGGCGCCGCTGGTCGTAGGCGACGACGGCGGGGATCTGGGCGAGCAGCCGGACGGACTTGGCGAAGTTGGCCTCCGGGGAGGCATCCTCGGCCGTCGGGTCGGTGGCCCCGACGACCGACACGGCCGTGCGGAGCACGTCCATCGGGTGCGCGGTGGTGGGCACGAGGTCGATCGCGGCGCGCACCTCGGGGGCCAGGGCCCGCTGGGTGCGGCCGGCCTCCTCCAGCCCAGCGAGCTGCTCGGGGGTGGGTAGCTCCCCGTGCCAGAGCAGGTACGCGACCTCCTCGAAGGTGCACCGCGCGGCGAGCTCCTGGACGGGGTAGCCGCGGTAGAGCAGGGAGTTGGTGTCGGGGTTGACCTTGGAGACGGCGGTCGTGTCGGCGACGACGCCGACCAGCCCCTTGCGGATCTCGGGCTCGGTCTGGGTCTGGCTCATGTCTCGCTCCTTCGCGGGCAGTGGCGGCAGAACTGGTCAGTCGGTGCGGACGGTGAAGTTGAAGATGCCGGTGTCGAAGTGGTTGTACGCCTCGTAGTCGAGGAGCTCGTAGAGCCGGGCGCGGTGCTGCATGTTGCCCAGCTCGGAGGTCAGGGACCCCTCGCGCCGGATGGTCTCCAGGCCGCGCTCGGCGGCGCCCATCGCCAGGCGCAGGAGCGAGACCGGGAAGATCACGATCGCGACGCCGGCGTCGGCCAGCTGCTCGGTGGTGAACAGCTCGGACTTGCCGAACTCGGTCATGTTCGCCAGGACGGGCACGTCGACGGCGGAGGCGATGGCCTCGAACTCGGCGAGGTCGCGCATCGCCTCCGGGAAGATCGCGTCCGCCCCGGCGTCCACGAGCGCCCGGGCCCGGTCGGCGGCGGCGTCGAAGCCGTCGACCCCGCGGACGTCCGTGCGGGCCATGATCAGCAGGTTCGGGTCGCGGCGGGCGTCGGCGGCGGCCCGGATCCGCTTGACGGCGGTGCCGGTGTCGACCACCTGCTTGCCGTCCAGGTGGCCGCACCGCTTGGGGTTGACCTGGTCCTCGATGTGCAGGCCGGCCACCCCGGCGTCCTCGAGCGCCTGGACGGTGCGGGCGACGTTCATCGGCTCGCCGAAGCCGGTGTCCGCGTCCACCAGGGCCGGCAGGTCGGTCATCCGGGCGATCTGCTGGGACCGGCCCGCCACCTCGGTCAGGGTCGTCAGCCCGATGTCGGGCAGGCCCAGGTCGGCGGAGAGCACCGCGCCGGAGATGTAGACCCCGTCGAACCCCTTGTCCTGGATCAGCCTCGCCGAGAGGGGGTTGAAGGCGCCGGGGAAGAGCAGCGTGTCGCCGGAGGCGAGCCGCTCGCGGAGACGGGCCCGCTTGTCGGCGGCGGTGGTGGCGGAGTACAGCATCAGAAGATCCCCCCGGGAACGGTCACGGTGTCGAGGTAGCCCTCCGGGGCCACCACGGTCAGCTCGGCGAGCTCGGCGGCGCCGAGCTCGGGCAGGCGCTGGGCGACGTCGAGGAACCGCTCGACCTCCGCAGGCTCCAGGACGCCGTCGGCGAGGGTGCGGAACTTGGCCACGTACTGCTCGCGGCCGAAGGGACGGGCGCCCAGCGGGTGGGCGTCGGCCACGGCGATCTCCTCCACGATCCGTCCGCCGTCGGCCAGGGTGATCTCCAGCCGGCCGCCGAAGGCCTTCTCGTCCGGGTCCGTCGCGTGGTAGCGCCGGGTCCACTCCGGGTCCTCCGCCGTCGTGATCTTGCGCCACAGGGCCACGGTGTCCGGGCGGGCGGCCCGCTCGGGGGCGTAGGAGCGGACGTGGTGCCAGGCCCCGTCCTGCAGGGCGACGGCCAGGATGTACGGGATCGAGTGGTCCAGGGTCTCCCGGGAGGCGGTCGGGTCGTACTTCTGCGGGTCGTTCGCGCCCGAGCCGATCACGAAGTGGGTGTGGTGCGAGGTGTGCAGCACGATCGACTCGACGTTCTCGGCGTCGCGCAGGAAGGGGTAGTGGGTGCCGATCCGGCGGGCCAGGTCGATGAGCGCCTGGGCCTGGTACTCCGCGGAGTGCTCCTTGGTGTAGGTGTCCAGGATCGCGGTGCGCGGTTCGCCGGGCCCCGGCAGGACCACGTCGTAGGCGGCGTCGGGGCCGTCGAGCAGCCAGGCGACGACGCCGTCCTCGCCCTCGTAGATCGGCGTCGGGGACGTCTGGCCCCGCATGGCCCGGTCCACGGCCTCGATCGCCACCTTCCCGGCGAACGCCGGGGCGTAGGCCTTCCAGGTGGAGATCTGCCCCTTGCGGGACTGCCGGGTGGCGGTGGTGGTGTGCAGGGCCTGCCCGATCGCGTGGAACACCACCTCGGTGTCGAGCCCGAGCAGCGTGCCGATACCCGCGGCGGCCGAGGGGCCCAGATGGGCCACGTGGTCGATCTTGTGCTGGTGCAGGCTGATCGCCCGGACGAGATCCACCTGGATCTCGTAGCCGGTGACGATGCCGCGCACCAGCTCGCGCCCGGTCAGGCCGCGCCGCTCGGCCAGGTGCTGGGCGACGGCGAGGATCGGCGGGATGTTGTCGCCGGGGTGGGAGTACTCCGCGGCGAGGAAGGTGTCGTGGTAGTCCAGCTCGCGCACGGCCACGCCGTTGGCCCACGCCGCCCACTCGGGGCTGACCCGGGTGTCGAGCGGGGCGCCGAAGACGGTCGAGCCGGGGCTGTAGGGGTGGGCCAGCGCCTGGGCGCGGGCCGCCGCCGGGGGCGTGCGCACCAGCGAAGCGGTGGCCACCGCCGCGTTGTCGATGACCCGGTTGACCACCATCTCGGTCACGGCGTCGGTGACCTCGACCGGGTCGGTGGCGAGCTCGGCCAGCTTCCAGGCGAGCTGCTCCTCGCGGGGGAGGTTGTCGGCGCTGGGGTGGACGCGAAGGTGGTGGGTGTTCACCGGGCTGCTCCAAGGGTGAGGGTGGGAAGGGACGGGTCCGTCGCCCGGCCGCCGTCGGCCAGGCTCGTGAGGATCGTGGTCAGGCTCGCGCGCAGGTGGACGGCGGTGGCCTGGGCGGCGAGGGTCTCGTTGCCGTCGGCGATCGCCTCGACGATGAGCAGGTGCTCGTGGGCGGCGCGCACGAGACGGTCGGGGTTGTCGCGGGAGAGCCGGCGCGCGCGGGCCACGTGGGTGCGCAGCGAGGCGAGCGCGCGCAGCAGGTACGGGCTGGCGGCGGCCTCGTCGATCGCGGCGTCGAGCTCGGTGACGAGCGCGTAGTAGGCGCGCCGGTCCGGGTCCTCGGTGCTCAGCAGCGCGGGCGCCTCGGCGAAGCGGTCGCGCAGCGCGGCGAACGGGGCGGCGCTGCGCCGGCGGGCGGCCAGCCGGGCGGCCTGCGTCTCGAGGGCCTCGCGCAGCTCGAAGAGGTGCTCGACGTCGGCCGCGCGCAGGTCCGAGACGACGAGGGTGCGCCCCTTCCCGACCACGGCGAGCCCGTCGGCGGCCAGCCGGCCGAGGGCCTCGCGCAGGGGGGTGCGGGAGACGCCGAGCCGGTCGGCCTGCTCGACCTCGGACAGGACCGCGCCCGGCAGGAGGCGCCACGAGACGATGTCCTCCCGGAGGGACTCGTAGACCCGCTCGCTCGCGCGCACGCCCTCACCGTAGCCCGGGCCGACTGAGTTTGTATACAAAAGCAGGGAGACCGGCCGCCCCGGGCCGGGGGGCAGAGGGATTGTGCACACAAACCCGGCTCAGAGGTTGGGCCTCGCGGGGCCTCCGGGCGGGGCGGCGGGTGCGCCGTACGGGACCGGACCGTGCGGGGCGGCGCCCGGTGGCCCGCCGCGCGCTCCGCGCGCGGCGGAGACGATCAGCGCCACGGCCCCGGCCAGGGCCAGGAGCCCGATCACCAGCGCCGCGACCGTCGCCCAGGGCAGCCACGGGAGCGTGGCGCCGACGTCGACGCGGGCGTCGATGCCCGGCTCGGCGTCGGGAGACATGACCACGAGCGCCCACCGCCCGGTGGTCAGTTCGTCGACCTCGAGGGTCTGGACGCCGGGCCCGGCGGCCTCCTCGCGCCAGAAGTCCTCGCCCTCCGGGGGGCCGGCCGGCTCACCGCCGTCGTGCTCGACGCTCCACCGGGGCGAGTCCCCGACCTCATGGTGGTGCACGCCGTCGAGGTAGCGGTGCGCCTCGAACGCCGGGGCGATGCCGACGAAGATCTCGCCGCCGTCGAGCGACTCGGCACGCACGCGGACGTCGCCGACGATGCGCTGCGGCCAGTCGACCGGCATGCCGACCGTGTTCACCTCGGCGTCGCCGAGCAGGACGGCGTACCCCTCGCTCGTGACGTGCTCGCCGGGGCTGGTGACGTAGCCGTCGTCGCGCGCGACGACGTGGAAGAACCCCAGCGCGAGGCCGGTGCCGAACGCCCCCAGCCCGAAGAGGGCCAGCAGGATGCCGACAAGGACGGCGGCGATGCGCGCGCCGCTCCAGGCGGACGGGCGGGCCGGCCGGCCCTGGTAGGCCTCGGGCCCGTAGCGGGCGGCCGGCGGCGGACCGGCGCTGCCGGGCCACGGGGTCCCAGGGTGCTGGGGCGGTGGAGGGTTGGGGCCTGCCGTCGTCATGACGCCACCTCTCGATCGGCCTGCGACCACCGTCCACCCGGGGGCCGCACTTCCGCCAGGGACCTTTGGGCAGCCGCGAGGCTCTGCCCTCACAGGACGACGGCGGTCGCCACCAGCAGGTAGATGGCGACGGTCAGGACGTCCTGGATCACCGTGGCCAGCGGCCCGGACCCGAACGCGGGGTCCCTGCCGAACCGGTGGAACAGCCACGGCAGCGCGAGCGCGATGAGCGAGGCGATCGACGAGGCGGCCAGCAGGGCGAGCGCGACGGCCACCGCGACGTCGGCCCGCCCCCACAACCCCCACACCAGCGGCAGCGCCAGCCCGCCCAGGAGCGCGCCGAGAAGCACCCCGGTGATGACCTCGCGCACGGCGATGCGCCGCACCCCGATGCCGAGCGACAGGCCCCGGATCACCAGCGCCTCGGTCTGGGTACCGACCGCGTCGGCCATGTAGACCACGCCCGGGACGAAGTACGCGATCAGCACCTCCTGGGCGAGCTGCTCCTCGAAGCTCCCGACGATGACCGCGGCCAGCAGCGCCCCCGCCAGCCCGAGCAGCAGCCAGGGCAGGCGGTGGGAGAGCCGCCGGAGCACCGGCTCGATCGTGGAGCTGCGCGCCGTGGCCGCCGACCCGAGGAACCCGCCGAGCCGGGCCATGTCCTCGTCGTGCTCCTCGAGGAGGACCCCGAGGAGCGTCGGTGCCGCCACCAGCCCGGCGAAGCGGCCGGCGTCGTCCACGACGGCGAGGGTCGGCTCCGCGTGCTGGACGGCGAGCCAGGCCGCCCGCTCCTGGGCGGTCGACGGCGCGACGACGGGCGGCGCGTCGTCCATGATCGCGCCGACCGGCGTGGTGGGCGGCGCGGCGAGCAGCCGCTCCAGGGTGACGAGGCCGCGGAGCCGGTCGCCGTCGAGGACGGCGAGGACGGCGGCGCTGTCGAAGGCGCGCCCGCGCATCCCGTCCAGCACCTGTCCGGCGGCGTCCGAGGCGACGGCGACCGGGACGTTGCGCGTGGCGTGCTGGGCGGCGGTCCTCAGCCCCGCCGTCAGCGCGATGTCGGGGTCCGCCACCTGGAGACCTCCCCGTTCCCGGCGGGCGCCGTTCACCGGACCGCCGCGGTGACCTTCCCCGTCAGGGCGGCACCCCAGGCGCGGGCGCGGTCCTCCTCGCCCGCACGGAGGGGCCCCTCCGCCTCCTCGACGACGAACCCCTCGGGGTCGGCGACCAGCTCGAAGCCGTGCCGGCGCAGGGCCCGTGCCACCCCGTGGGCGGCGCCGCCCGCCAGGGCGGAGGGCAGGCGCGTGTCGAACGCGGCCGCCCGCTGGCCCCCGCCCGCCGCGGGCAGGTCCTCGAGCCACTCGCGCACGCCGTCGTCGATCTCGCCGCCCGTGCCGATCTCCTGGGGGTGCGCCTTGCCGCGCGACCAGGGCCGGCTCATGCCCAGCATGTGGGTCGGCCCGCCGACCACCAGGAGGTCGGCGCCGTCGACCTGCTGCGCCGTCGCGTCCTCGACCCCGACGACGGTCACGTCCGCGCCGGCCTCGCGTGCGCCGTCGGCGATCGCCGAGGCGATCTCGCGGGTCTGGCCGTAGTGCGTCTCGTACACCACAACGACATCCATGACGTCTCCATCTCCGAACGGGACGTCGTCGTCCCGGCCTCCATGGTGCCCACGCCGCCCCGCCCGCTACCAGGGGCCAAAGGCCCGGTGCGTGGGTCTTCCGTCCCTGGACCTCTCCCCCGGCCCGGCGGGGCGGGACGTTGTGCCCTTCCGAACGTGCCCGGGGCGCCCGACGATGAGAGCACCCTCGCGTACCGGGCCCGAGCTCCGGGCCCTGAGGAGAGGAAGTGGTGGCGATGGGGCTGCACGATGTCGGACCGACGTACGGGACGGACCGGCGCCGCGTGCCGTCGAGCGTGGTGTGGGGCGTCCTGCTCCTGCTGGCGGGGGTCATGCTCCTGCTGGACTACCTCGCGGTGCTGCCCGGCGAGTGGATCTTCTGGACCGTGGCTCTCACCGCCGGTGCGGGCGCGTTCCTCTACGTCTTCCTCACCCAGCACGAGAAGTGGTGGGCGGCCATCCCCGCCGGCTGGCTCCTCGGGGCCGCCGCGGTGACGGTGTGGGAGGCCCTGGTCGCGAACGACGACCGGGGCGCCGCGCTCCTGCTGGGCCTCGGCGGCCTGGGATTCTGGGCCGTCTACGCACGCCGGCGCGCGAACTGGTGGGCGGTCATCCCCGGCGGGGTGCTCGTCACGCTCGCCGTGATGATCGCGCTCGAGGCGACCGTGAGCGCCGCGACCGCCGGGGCCGTTCTCTTCCTCGGGATGGCCGTGACGTTCGCGCTGCTGGCGGTCCTGCCGGGCACCCGGATGCGGTGGCCGCTGATCCCGGCGGCCGGGTTCGCGCTGCTCGGCGTGCTGACCGCGCTCGAGGCGACCGGGGCGCTGGAGCTGGCCAACCTCGTCTGGCCGGTGGCGCTCATCGCCGCCGGTGGCTACGTGATCTGGAAGGCCGTCCGGCCGCGTCGTCCGCACGGGCCCGCCGGCGCCTGACGGCGGAGGTCGCTACGCCGGGACGTGGAGGTGCCGCACCTCGGCGTAGCGCTCCCGCACGTGCCGCGCCGGCTCACCGACGTAGGTGCGCGCGGGTGCCGCCGTCGTCCACGACGGCGGCACCCGCCTGCCGGCGAGCACCCAGGCCGCCTGGCGCGCCGCGCCGTCGGCGACGTACTCGCCCACCTCCGGCACCTGCACGGGTCGCCCGAGGACGGTCGGGGCGATGCGGCGGACCGCCTCGGACCGCGCACCTCCGCCGACGAGCCGGATCCGCTCCGCCGGCGCCCCGACGTCCTCCAGCGCCGCGAGCCCGTCGGCCAGCCCGCACAGCACCGCCTCGACGGCCGCGCGGGCGAGGTTCTCCCGCGTCGCCGAGGCGAGGGTGAGGCCGAGGAGCGAGCCCGTGGCGTCCGGCAGGTCGGGGGTGCGCTCGCCCTCGAGGTACGGCACCAGGGTCAGCCCGCCGGCCCCCGGTGCGGCGGCGAGCGCGAGGGCGGACAGCCCGTCGTGGTCGACGCCGAGGAGCCGACCGACGGCGTCGAGGACCCGGGACGCGTTGAGCGTGACCGCCACGGGCAGGAACGCGCCGGTGGCGTCGGCGAAGCCGGCGACCAGCCCGGAGTCGTCGGCCACCGGGTGCGGGGAGACGGCGGAGACGACGCCGGAGGTCCCGATGGAGATCGCGACGTCGCCCGGTCCCATACCGAGCGCCAGCGCGGCCGCCGCGTTGTCGCCGGCACCGGGCCCGAGCACGAACTCACCCAGGTCGGGGGCGCCGGTGCCGGCGGCGCGCTGCGGGCCCAGCACCCGGGGCAGGACGATCCCCGCAGCGTCGTCGCGGCGCAGCGCCAGGGCGAGCAGGTCGCGGCGATAGGTCCCGCGGGCCGTGTCGAAGTATCCGGTGCCCGAGGCCTCGGACCGGTCCGTGACGAGGCCGTCGAGGCCCGGCGCGCCCGCGAGCCGCCAGGTGAGCCAGTCGTGCGGCAGCGCGACGGCCGCCACCCGGGCGGCGTTCTCGGGCTCGTGGTCGGCGAGCCACCGCAGCTTCGTGACGGTGAACGACGCCACCGGCACCGAGCCGGTGGCCACGGCCCAGGCGGCCCGACCGGCCGCGTGGTCCACCGTGCGGTCCGGGGCGCGCCCGGTGCCGGCGGCCCGGCCCGGAGCCGGACCGGGCCGCCCGCCCCGGTCCACCGCGGTGGGTCCGGGTCGGTGGGCGTCGCGCGGCTCGAGCTCCGCGATCAGGTCCTCGGCCGCGCGGGCGCTGCGGGTGTCGTTCCAGAGCAGGGCGGGGCGGATCACCTCGCCGTCGGCGTCGAGGACGACCATGCCGTGCTGCTGGCCGGCGACCGAGACCGCGGCGACGTCGTCCAGCCCGCCCGCCGCGGCGACGGCGGCCTGGAGGGCGTCCCACCAGGCCTCGGGGTCGACCTCGGTCCCCTCCGGGTGGGGGGCCTGGCCGAAGCGGCGCAGCGCCCCGGTCCCGGCGTCGCGCACGACGACCTTGCACGACTGCGTCGAGGAGTCGACCCCCGCGACGAGGGCGCCGCTCACCGGTCAGGGCTCCCGCCGGCACTCCTGCCCCGGCAGGACCCGCCGTCGTCGGGGAAGAGCCTGCGCACCATGAGGGCCTCCGCTCCCGGTCCACACCGTCCTGCTCGCTCGTCCGACCTTAAGGCGCGGCCCCGGCGTCCGGCCATGGCCGGCCACGCACCCGGCGGCCGACGCGACCAGCCGGAATTCCGTGGAGATCATCGATCATTGACAATCACAACGGTTGTTCCTAGTGTCTGCGAGGTGAGCGATCCTCAGGAGCCGGTCGGCGAGCAGCCGAGGGACAACATCGGCCTGCTGCTCTCGCTCGCGAGCGCGCGCGGCGTCCTGGCCGCCAACACGGGGCTGCGGCCGATGGACCTGAACCACCGGACGTACTCCGTGCTGGACGTCCTCGAGCTGCGCGGGGGGATCAGCCAGCGTGAGCTCGCGGACGAGCTGCGGCTCGACCCCAGCCAGATCGTCGCCCTCGTCGACTCCCTCGAGCGGCGCGGTCTGGTGGAGCGACGGCCCAACCCCCAGGACCGGCGCCAGCGTACGGTCGTGGTGACGGCCGCCGGCCGCACGCTCTACCGGCGGGCACGCCAGCAGGTGGACGGCTCGCTCGACGAGGTCCTCGAAGGCCTTCACGCCGCGGAGCGCGACACGCTTCGCGAGCTTCTCCAACGGATCGTCCGGCCGCCGGCCGGCGCGACGACCCCCGCCGGCTGAGCCCGGCTCCCCCGATCCCGCACGCGGGACATCACGAAGGGACCAGCAATGCGCACAAGGATGTGTGTCACCCTCACGGCAGCGGCGCTCCTCGCCCTGTCCGCCTGCTCGGGCACGTCCGACGACGGCGGCGCCCCGGCCACGGGCGGCGCCACCGGTGGCGGCGGCGAGCTGACGCCGATCACGATGGGCGTGCTCCCCATCGTGCCCAGCGCTGCGCTGCAGCTCGGTATCGACGAGGGCATCTTCGAGGAGCACGGTTTCGACGTGACCCTCGAGACCGGCCAGGGCGGCGCGGCCCTCCTGCCCGCCGTCGTCTCCGGGCAGATGCAGTTCGCGATCAGCAACCCGCTGAGCATCATGCTCGCCCAGGGCGAGGGCCTCGACGTCCGGCTGATCACCGGCTACTCGCACTCCCTCAAGGAGGGCGACGACATCACCTCGGTGTGGGCGCCGGCGGACTCGGGCATCTCCTCGCCGAAGGACCTGGAGGGCAAGACCGTCGCGGTCAACACCCTGCGCACCATGGGCGAGGTGTCGATCAAGGAGATCGTCAGCGAGGACGGCGGGGACCCGAACGCCGTGGAGTTCGTCGAGCTCGGCTTCCCGGACATGCCAGCGGCGCTGTCGGCCGGGAACATCGACGCCGCCTGGGTGCCCGAGCCGTTCCAGACGATCCTGAAGGACGGCGGCAACCAGCTCGTCTCCTACAACTACCAGGAGACCATGCCCGGCGTCCCCACCATGTCGGTCATCACCGCCGGCACGCTGGCCGAGCAGGACCCGGAGATGGTGGAGGAGTTCGTAGCCGCCGTCGACGAGATCACTGCGTTCGCGCAGGAGAACCCCGACCGGGTCCGCGAGACCCTGACCACGTTCCTCGAGATGGACGAGGCCCTCGCGCAGAAGGTGCTCATCGAGGACTTCGGCGCGGAGATGGACGAGGAGGCCATGCAGTCGCTGGCCGACCTGTCGCTCGAGTACGGCCTGCTCAACGAGCCGGTCGACATGGAGAAGCTGATGCCCTGAGGCAGTCCGCGGCCGCCCGGGTGCAGGGGCCCCGCCGGGACCGAACCGTCGTTGTGCGGTCGGTCCCGCGGGGCCCCTTCCTCGTGGCAGGCGGTAGCATGGGGACCTCACCGCTACCAGCCGGGCCCGCTCGCGACGACGACGTGCTCCGACCACGGTGACCGGCCCTCGCACGGTGGGCCGGAGCTTCAGGGTGAGCGGACCGTTTCGAGTCCGACGCGTCGATCTCTCCGTAGATCCGTGAGGCCGGCTCACCTCCCGGACGGGCAGCTCAGGCCGCCCGTTCGAGTCCATCGTCCCGGGCCCGGGGCCGTGTGCGGATCGTCACCGCCATGGTGACCGGCCGGGAGCGCCAGAGGAGGATCCCGTGGCTCGAGGAGCCCAGCGCCAGCCCGGCGCACGCCGTTCCGCACCGCGCGACCAGCGGCGAGCCCGCACGCGCCCCCGCGACAACGACGGCATCATGCCCGTGCTGGCCCAGGTGGTGCGTGAGGTCGAGGCGGCCGTGCAGCGCGGCCGCGTGGTGCCCTCGGTGCGCACCAGGTTCCAGGTGGTCGCGCTGCTGGTGCGCGAGGAACGCGCCCGGCTGAAGGCGGACCAGAGCATCGGCGAGGCCCGGCGCGGCGAGCAGCTCAAGCGCCTCGACGGCATCGCCGTCATCCTCGCCAAGACCGCGGCCCGCGACACCACCCTGCTGGCGCTGCTGGACGACGACGCGGTCATCTCCGACGCCGCCAGATCGCTCAGGCGCGAGCTGCTGCACGAGGCCGGTGTCGAGGTGGGTCCCGAAGAGGTCGAGCCGCCCGAGCCCGCCGCGGCGTCCGCGCCCTCCCCGCGCCAGGTGGTGCCGCAGTCGGTCGTCTCGCGACAGCTGGCCAACCCCTTCCTCGCACCCGACTTCTCGTCCGTCGCGAAGCGGCAGGCTCGGCCGCGCCGTCTGGCCGGCTGGGAGCTGCTGGGGCCGCTGTTCCGGTCGTTCGAGCTGGGCGGGGAGTCGTCCTGCATGGACCTGCCCGAGCCGGCGTCGGTACGGGCACCGGGCGGCCTCGAGCTGATGCCCCACCAGGCACGGGTGGTCGCTGCCGCGGCCGAGGGCCACCGGACCTTCCTGCTCGCCGACGAACCCGGGCTGGGCAAGACTGCCCAGGCGCTCCTCGCCGCGCAGGCCGCGAACGCCTATCCCCTGCTCGTCGTGGTGCCCAACGTCGTCAAGACGAACTGGGCGCGCGAGGCCGGGCTGTGGACGCCCCACCGCCGCCCGACAGTGATCCACGGCGACGGCGAGACCGTGGACGCCTTCGCCGACATCGTCATCGTCAACTACGAGGTGCTCGACCGGCACGTGGGCTGGATCGGCGAGCTCGGGTTCCGCGGCATGGTGGTCGACGAGGCGCACTACATCAAGAACAAGAAGTCGCAGCGCTCCCAGCACGTGCTGCAGATCGCCGAGCGGATCCGGTTCCGCACGGGCGACCCGCTGCTGATGGCCCTCACCGGCACGCCCCTGATCAACGACATCGAGGACTTCCGCGCCATCTGGCAGTTCCTCGGGTGGATCGACGACAAGAGGCCGCTCGGCGAGCTCATGGAGGCGCTCGAGGAGATCGGCCTGACTCCTGCCGACCACGCCTTCTACCCGGCGGCCCGCACCAGCGTCGTCGAGCGGGGGATCGTCCGACGCCGCAAGATCGACGTGGCAGCGGACATCCCGGCCCGCCGCGTCGCCGACCTGCCGGTCGAGCTCGACGACGCCGCCGCCAGCTCGATCCGTGCGTCCGAGCAGGCGCTCGCCCGCCGCCTCGTGTCGTACTACGAGAGGGCGCTCGAGGCGCGCGGCCCGGACGTTCCCGCGGGCATCGACCTGGACCTGGCGCGGCAGGTCGCCAGACGCGAGCTCGCCGCCAAGACCACGAAGAAGTCGGAGGAGAACGTCTTCAGCATGATGCGGCGCATCGGTCAGGCCAAGGCCGGTCCCGCCGCGGACTACGCCGCACAGCTCGTGCGCAGCGTCGGCAAGGTGGTCTTCTTCGCCAAGCACGTCGACGTGATGGACGCGGCCGAGGAGGTCTTCGCCGGGCGCGGCATCCGGTTCGTGTCGATCCGTGGGGACCAGTCCTCGGCGGCGCGTCAGAAGGCCATCGACGCCTTCACCAACGATCCCGAGGTCGCCGTCGCGGTCTGCTCGCTGACCGCCGCCGGTGTCGGGCTCAACCTGCAGGTCGCCTCCAACATGGTCCTCGCGGAGCTGTCGTGGACCGACGCGGAGCAGACCCAGGCGATCGACCGCATCCACCGCATCGGTCAGGCGGAGCCCGTCACCGCGTGGCGGATCATCGCCGCGCAGACCCTCGACGCCCGGATCGCGGAGCTGATCGACAGCAAGGCGGGGCTCGCCGCCCGGGCGCTCGACGGGTCGGACGAGGAGATCTCCTCCTCGACCGACGTGCAGCTTGACGCCCTCGTGGCGCTGCTCACCGACGCGCTGACGGAGCTGCAGGTCACCGCCTAGGCACGCACCGAGTGACCTGCGAGCTCCGCGGGTCAGGGCCTCGGTGCGTCCGGGAGGCAGTTGCTCTCAGGACGACGTCGCTACCACCTGATCACAGCGCCTCGAGGAGCGGCAGATGGCCGGAACGACCGGTGATGGGCTCCTCCGGCGGGGCTGCCCCGAGCTGGTAGCGGACGACGAGACCGCGAGAACTGCCATCCCGAGGCGAGCACGCCGACGAAGATGCCGGTCGGTCTGAGCGATTCCAGCGTCCTGTCGTTCGCGGCATCGACGTCGCCGTCGTAAGCAGGTACCCGTACCCCGGTGGCAGTGGGCGCCTACCGGCCCCAGGAAAAGACGAAGCCCGAACCTTCAGCAGAAGGTCCGGGCCGATCCGTGATGCCGACTCACACTGTGCGCCCGAAGGGACTCGAACCCCCAACCTTCTGATCCGTAGTCAGATGCTCTATCCATTGAGCTACGGGCGCGTGGCCTTGTGGGCCGAAGAAGACTCTATCGCGACCGGCCCGGCGCTCCAAACGCGAAGACGGTGAGCCGCGTCACCGGTGGCCGCCCTGACAGGGGGGCACACCGCCCGCGCAGGGCGCGTCACGGTCGCCACCCGGCGCCGACCGCCAGGACCAGCTGAGGGACGCCAGGATGATCCCGGCCCAGCGCGAGGGTGAACGCCGTGCCGTTCGGCTCCGGAGCCCTTGACCGGCCACGAGACCAGATCTAGCGTCGAGTCGCCGGTCGGTCGATGGTCGCCCGACCCGCACGGGAGGCCGCCATGCTCTCCACCTACAGCCCGATCCCCACCCTCGCCGTCAAGGACGTCGCCGCCGCGCGGTCCTTCTACGAGGGCACGCTCGGCTTCGCCCCCGGGAGGGAGGAGACCGGCGGCATCGTCTACACCGCCGGGTCTGGGCAGTTCCTCGTCTACGAGTCGGCCTACGCCGGCACCAACAAGGCCACTGCCATGGCCTTCGAGGCACCCGACGGCGACTTCGACACCGAGGTCCAGAAGCTCCGCGACAAGGGTGTGCAGTTCCAGACCTTCGAGATGGAAGGCCTCGAGTGGGACGGCGACGTCGCGAAGTTCGGCGACAGCAGGGCCGTCTGGTTCAACGACCCCGACGGCAACATCCTGAGCCTGGGCACCGAGCTCATGTGAGCGCGCGCCGGCCCCGCCGGGAGCGGCGCCGCAGTCTCGACGTCGGGGGCGCTGGCACAGGTCGTGGGCGTGCGTACGGAAAAGCCCGAACCCCTCGGACCGAGGGGTTCGGGCTGTCCGCGATGCCCTGCGACATCACACGAGCGGAGACGGTGGGATTTGAACCCACGGACGGGTTACCCCGTCACATCCTTAGCAGGGATGCGCACTAGACCAGACTATGCGACGTCTCCCGGTCACCGGACAGGTTACCCAACGACCGGCTCACGGGCCAAAACTGCCGGACGGGCGGTCGCTAGGGCATGCGACGCCGCGCCAGACGGGGGTATCTCGCAGCGAGCGCGGCGACGTTGCTCTCGTCGAACGGCTCGCCGCGAGGTGCGCCGTCGGGATCCTCGATCACGAGGTCGCCGCCGACGTCCTGCTGCGCGTCACGCCCTGTGCGCCGCTCGTAGACATCCGCGGCGACGTAAGAGAGGAGCTCGGCGTCGGTGGCCTCCTCGACGTCCCTCGGCCCGAGGCGTGCCAACAGGTCCGGCTCGGCGAGCACCTGACGACACACCCGTGACCCGCGGGAGACGAGCCACGAGCGCAGGTCGGTAAAGGTGTCGTCACCGCAGCCGCCGAAGATCACGAAGGCCGCGCCCCACAGGTCCCAGGTGTAGAGCCGGTGGTTGGCCGCGACGAACTGGGTGTGGAAGCCGAGCACGCCCTCCACCGGCAGTGGTCAAGGATCGTCTCGAGCACGGCGGCCTGCCGCTCCACGCTCCCCACGGACGCCCACCGGCTCGCGCTGACGATCCGCCAGAACTGTCGCTCGTCCACCGTGCTCCTCCTCCGCCCGGCGGAAACGTTAGCCGCTCCGCTGCGTGGCGAAGCTCCACGCGTGGGACACCCCGACGACGTCGTCGAGGTGCTCACCGCACCGGCTGCCCAGCGGCCGGGCTTCCTCGATCGGCTGCCGGGTCGCGGCCGCTGGCGGAGGGCAAGGGATTCGAACCCTTGGTGCGGGGTTACCGCACAACGGTTTTCAAGACCGTCACATTCGGCCGCTCTGTCAGCCCTCCCTGCCCCGGCGTCGACCGCCCGGCCCAGCGTTGCCAGAAGACTCCGTACCGGGATGCGGTACAAGCCCTTCTGTCAGGGCGGCGGGCCGAGGTGGTCGGCCGAGGCGCGCACCAGTGTAGGTGAGCGGAACCTCCGGTCCCGCGCCGTGGCCGCACAGACGCGGCCGGGACGGCGGCGCGGCACGTCCTCCCGCCCACGGGCGCGGCTCGGCCGGCAAGGCCACCTCGGGCACGATGGGCCCATGCGCGCCATCACCATCACCGACGACTCCGACTTGCTGCTCACCGACGTCCCCGACCCGCGGCCCGGCCCCGCCGAGGTGCTCGTGCGGGTGGCCGCCGCGGGCGTGAACCGGGCCGACCTCCTCCAGCGCGCCGGCCACTACCCGCCCCCGCCGGGGGCCAGCGAGATCCTCGGCCTGGAGGTCTCCGGCACTGTCGTCGCCGTCGGCGACGGCGTCACCGGCTGGGCCGAGGGAGACGAGGTGTGCGCCCTTCTCGCCGGCGGCGGCTACGCCGAGCTGGTCGCGGTGCCCGCCGGCCAGCTGCTCCCCGCCCCGGCCGGGCTGGATCTCATCGACGCCGCCGCGCTCCCGGAGGCCGTGTGCACCGCCTGGTCGAACCTTGTCGGCACCGGGGGGCTGCGGGCGGGCGAGACGGTGCTGGTCCACGGCGGCTCCGGCGGGGTGGGCTCGGCGGCGATC
The DNA here is from genome assembly GCF_023148685.1 of Georgenia sp. EYE_87. Lineage (GTDB taxonomy): Bacteria > Actinomycetota > Actinomycetes > Actinomycetales > Actinomycetaceae > Georgenia. Next base: position 56,825 of record NZ_JAHXNL010000011.1, read on the forward strand.
CAGCTCGCCGCCTCCGTCGGGGCGCGGGTGCTGACGACGGCCGGGGGGCCGGAGCGGGCGGCCAGGTGCCGCGAGCTGGGCGCCGACGTCGCCATCGACCACCGCGCGCAGGACGTCGCCGCCGCCGTGGCGGCGGCGACGGACGGCCGCGGCGTCGACGTGATCCTCGACGTGCTGGGCGCCGGCGGGCTGGACCAGAACGTGCGTAGCCTCGCCACCGGCGGCCGCCTCGTGGTCATCGGCACCCAGAAGGGCCGCAAGGGCGAGATCGATCTCGGCCGGCTGATGACGAAGCGGGCCAGCGTCCACGCCACCACGCTGCGCGCCCGACCGCTGGAGGAGAAGGCGGCGATCGTCGCCGACGTGCGCGAGCGAGCCTGGCCCCTGCTCGAGGACGGGCGCCTGCGCCCCGTGGTCGCCGAGCGGCTGCCGCTCGCGGAGGCGGCCCGGGCGCACGAGCTGCTCGACTCCGGCGCTGTGTTCGGCAAGGTGCTGCTGGTCCCCTGAACCGCCGGGAGCCGCAGGTCCGCCGTGCGGGACCTCACGTTGCGCCTCATACCCCCTTGGGTATCGTGTCAGGGTCGGCGCCGCCAGGGCGCCACCCTGTCCCCCACCTCAGGAAACGGATTCGTGACAGCGCTCAACACCGCCATGACCACACCCGCCACCGGCTCCGCCGTGCTCGACCCGCACTCCCTGATCGAGCGGCTGGGCTCGGCGACGCCGCCCCGGCTGATCGACGTCCGCACCCCTGCCGAGTTCGAGACGGTCCACATCCCCGGCGCGTACAACGTGCCGCTGGACACCCTCAAGGAGCACCGGGAGGAGATCGCCCGGCGCCTCGACGAGGACGTCGTGCTGATCTGCCGCTCCGGGCAGCGTGCGAGCCAGGCCCGCGAGGCACTGGCCGCGGCCGGGCTGCCGAACCTCCACCTCCTGGACGGAGGCATGCAGGCCTGGCAGTCCGCCGGCGGCGAGGTCAACCGCGGCCGGAGCAGGTGGGACCTCGAGCGGCAGGTGCGCCTCGTCGCCGGCTCGGTCGTGCTCACCAGCATCCTGGCCAGCACCCGCGTGCCGGGGGCCAAGTGGCTCGCCGCGGCGCTCGGCGGCGGGCTCACCGCGGCCGCGCTGACCAACACGTGCGCCATGGGCTCGGCGCTGTCCAAGCTGCCGTACAACCGTGGCGCCTCGCTGGACCCGGCCGAGGCCGTCGCCCAGCTCCGCCCGGGCGGCCCCGCCGGGCAGTGAGTACTGCCGCCGCCCGCGGGCGGCGGTGACGAGCAGGAGCCGCCCCGTTCCCCCACGGGGCGGCTCCGCCGTTCGGGAGCGTCAGTCCGCCCCGGGCCCGCGCGCCGTGGGCGCCACGACCCCGACGTGCTCGCCCGCGAGGAACCGCAGGATGTCGGCGCGGACGCGCCGGCTCATGAACGGGCCGACGTGCCCCATGCGCGGGTACAGCCGCAGCCGCCCTCCCGGGACGCCGGCCGCCGTACGGCGGAAGAGCTCGGGGCTGTAGTAGCCGTCGCGCGCCCCGGCGACCACGAGCGTCGGGGCCTGCACGGCACCGAGCCGGTCGCAGACGTCGAAGGCGTCCTCGGCCTCGATGGTCCGGAGCAGGTCGGTGGGATCCGCCGGCGTCATCGCCGGGCCGGCGAGCCGGAGGCCGGCGCGCATGACCAGGGTGCCGGCCGCCGTCGCCGCCATGACGGGGGCCAGCTCGACGATGCCCCGCCCGTAGTCGCCCGCCGCGGTGCGCTCCGCGAGACGCCGCTGGGCGGCACGCCCGGGGTCGGAGAGACGGCACGCCGCCGACAGCAGGACCAGCCGGCGCACCGCCTCCGGGTGGTCGACCGCCAGCTGCAGCGCCACGGACCCGCCGGTGGAGGAGCCGAGGACGTCGACGGGCTCGCCGAAGCGGTCCGCGAGCGCCCGGGCGTGCAGGTCCGCCAGGTCGGCCATGGTCACGCCGGCGGGCAGGCCGGCCGGGCGCCTCACCACGTGCACCCGGTGCCGCCGCGCGTACGCGCGCAGGCCGCGCAGCTCCCGGGCGCGGGCCGCCCCGGTCGGGTTGACGTTCTCGGCCTCGAGACCGGCCAGCACGACGAGCGCCGGTCCGCCGCCGAACGCGAGGTACGGCAGGCCCCCGGTCAGGGTGCCCTCGACGAGCTCCATGGTCGCTCCCGTCCGCGCGCGCCGCGCCCGCCGCGTCGCGTGCGCCCACGCCGAGCATCCCGCGCGGGAGCGGGACGGACAAGGACCGCCGGTCCCTTTGACACACTGTCCGGGTGCGAGCCGGCGCCTCCGCGACCCTCAGCGACCGCGTGCTGGGCCGTTCCACCCTGCAGCGCCAGCACCTCCTCGCCCGGGCCGGGCTCCCCGTGCCGGAGATGCTCGAGCACCTCGTCGGGCTGCAGGGGCAGGTGCCCGGGGTGCCCTACACGGCGCTGTGGTCGCGGGTGGCCGCGTTCGACCCGGAGGAGCTCTCCTCGGCGATGGCCGGGCGGACCGTGGTGCGCGCCCCGCTGATGCGCACGACGCTGCACACCGTGACGGCGCGTGACTGCCTCGCGCTCCAGCCGCTGACCGCGCCGGTGCTCGCCCGGACGTTCGCCTCGACCGCCTGGGCGCGGCGCCTCCGCGGGCAGGATCTCGGCCCGGCGCTCGACGCGGCCGGGCGGCTCGTCGCCGAGCGGCCCCTGACCCGGGCCGCGCTGGCACAGGAGCTCGACCTCCGCTTCCCCGAGCTGGACGCGACATCGCTGGCGTGGGCGTTCAGCTACCTCGCGCCGGTGCTGCAGGCGACCCCCCGGGGGCTGTGGCGCCGGTCCGGTCCCTCTGCTCTGACGACGATCGAGGCCTGGCTCGGCGAGGCGCCCGGCGCGGGCATGAGCCTGCAGACCCTGGTGCGCCGCTATCTCGTGGCGTTCGGGCCGGCGAGCGTGAACGACGTGCAGGCCTGGTGCGGGCTGACCCGGCTGCGCGAGGTCACCGACGGCATGGACCTGCGCCGTTACCGCAGCACCGGCGGGGCCGAGCTCCTCGACCTGCCGGACGCCGCCGTGCCCGACGAGGAGGCGCCCGCGCCCGTGCGGTTCCTCGGCGAGTACGACAACGCCCTGATCGGGTACGCGGACCGCTCGCGCACCGCGGCGGGGTCGCTGCTCGACCTGCCGCGGGGCGGCCCGGGCGGGGCGGTCGGTACGGTGCTGGTCGACGCGGCGGTGCGCGGGACGTGGGCGCTCCGGCGGCGCGGGGACGGCTACGCCCTGACGGTCCACCCGAGAGCGTCGCTCAGGCGCGCAGAGAAGGACGAGGTCCTCGCCGAGGCGACGGCGCTCGGCGCCTTCCTGACCGTGGGCGCGGACGTGCGCGTGGAGGTCGCCCGGCCCGAGGCCGGCTGACGGACGACGGCGAGCGCCGGCACCGCCGTCGGGAAGAGGCGGCAGCCGCCGGGAAGAGGCCGCCACCGCAGGGAGGCCGAGGGCCCGCCCGACCACGACGGTCGGACGGGCCCCGAGCCTTCCTGGGTTCAGCCCTTGACGGACCCGGCGAGCAGGCCGCGCACGAAGTACTTCTGCAGGGCCAGGAACACGATCAGCGGCACGATGATCGACACGAACGCGCCGGAGGTCAGCAGGTGCCAGTCCTGACCGCGCGAGCCGGCCATCTCCGCCAGGCGTGCGGTCAGCGGCTGGACCGCGTTGTTCCCGCCGGTGAAGGTCAGGCCGACCAGCAGGTCGTTCCACACCCACAGGAACTGGAAGATCGCGAAGCTCGCGATCGCCGGGACGAGCAGCGGGAGCATGACCTTGAGGAACACGGTCACGTGCCCGGCGCCGTCCACCCGGGCGGCCTCGATCAGCTCGCGCGGCACCTCCGCCATGAAGTTGTGCAGGAGGAACGTGGCCAGCGGCATGGCGAAGCACGCGTGCGCCACCCACACGGCGAGGTACGGGAACGCGTCGAGCGCCGCCGAGCCGGCGAAGATGCGCAGCAGCGGGATCAGGGCCATCTGCAGCGGCACGATCTGCAGGGCGAAGACGACGACGAAGATCGTGTCCCGCCCGCGCCACTTCAGCACCGAGAACGCGTACGCCGCCATGGTCGCCGCGACCAGCGGGATGAGGGTGCCCGGGACGGTGATCACGAGCGAGTTGACGAAGAACGTCGACAGCTGCCCGGAGGAGGCGCGCCCGAACAGCACCTCCTGGTAGTTCTCCAGCGTGAAGGCGGGGTTCGAGAAGAACGTCCACCAGCCCGAGGTGCGGATGTCCCCCTCGGGCCGCACGGAGCTGACCAGCATGCCGACGATCGGCACCGTCCACAGCAGGGCGATGACGATGGCGACGGCGGAGCCCACGCGGGAGGTGAGCATCCGCCTGGCCCGGGCCGGGGCACCGAGCCGCGGCTCGGCCGAACCCATCGGGTCGGGCAGGGTGCGGGAACGGCCCTCGACGGCGACGGCCGGGTTGGCCGGGGTGGTTCCGCTCATGCTCCTCGCACCTCACGGTTCTTGATCATCTGACGCACGTTGAACACCACGATCGGGATCACCAGCAGGAAGATGACCACGGCGAGCGCCGAGCCCGTGCCGGTGTTGCCGAAGGTGAACGACTGGTCGTACATCATGTTGGCCAGCACCTGCGTGTCGAACCGGGCGCCGGTCATGGCCCGCGGGATGTCGAAGATCTTCAGCGTGGCGATGGTGATGGTGGTGACCACCACGACGAGCGTGGGACGGATGCTCGGCACCGTGATGTTGCGGAACATCTGCCACGCGTTGACGCCGTCGAGGCGGGCGGCCTCGACGATGTCGTCCGGGATGGCCTTGATCGCGGCCGAGAGCAGCACCATGGCGAAGCCGGCCTGGATCCAGATCATCACGACGATGAGGAAGAACGTGTTCCACGGCGCGTCCTGGAGGAAGCGCAGCGGCTCGAACCCGAGGCCGACGATGATGGCGTTGAGCAGGCCGATCTGGTCCTGCGCGGCGCCGCGGTACTCGTAGACGAACTTCCAGATGATGCCGGCGCCGACGAACGAGATGGCCATCGGGACGAACAGCAGTGTCTTGGCGACCTTCTCGAAGCGCGCCTTGTCCACGAGGATCGCGTAGAGCAGCCCGACGGTGGTCGAGACGGTCGGCACGAGCACGACCCACCAGAACGTGTTGATGAAGGACTGCAGCGAGTCGGGGTTGGTGAAGACCCACTCGTAGTTGGCCCAGCCGACCCAGTTCTGGCTGGTGCGGTCCATGAACGACATGACCGTCGTCCGGATCGCGGGGTAGATGAGCCCGAGCGTCAGCAGGAACGCCGCCGGGCCGCCGAAGCAGAGGACCATCCACCACGTGCGCGAGCGGCCGGCGAAGCGGTCGGCCAGGCTCGCGAGGAACAGGATGATCCCGACGACCACCGCGAGCACGATGACGGCGAAGATCATCTGCCCGAACTTGGAGTAGAGGAAGAAGTCCACCCTTGGTACCTCCCTTTGATGCCAAGACGGGGGCACGGCGTGAGCCGTGCCCCCGTCGGACGGTCAGATCAGCTGGCCGGCCAGGCGGCCTCGATCTGGTCGAGCACCGCGGAGGTCTCCGCACCGTTGATCCAGTCGACCATGCCGGTCCAGAAGGCACCGGCGCCGACCTCGGAGGGCATGAGGTCCGAGCCGTCGAAGCGGGCCACGGCGTCCTCCTGCTGCAGCAGCTCGATGGCCAGCCGCAGCACGTCGGACGAGGCCAGCTCGGGGTCGACGCCCTTGTTCGCCGAGGTCACGCCGCCGATCTCGACGCGGGTGTTGGCCCACTCCGAGGACGCCATGAACGTCTGGACGGCGTCGATGGCCTCGCTCTCGTTGAACTTGGCGACGAACTCGCCGGCCACGAGCAGCGGGGTCTCGTCCGCCGTCTCGCCGGGCAGGTAGAACGCGAAGACGTCACCGTCGGGGCCGACCTCGGTGCCCTCGGGCCACTGCGCCTCGTAGAAGGAGGCCATGCGGTACATGAAGCACTCGCCGTCGAGGATGGGCAGGCCGCCGTCGTTGAACGACGTGGTGGCGATCGAGCGGGAGTCGCCGATGCCGCCGTTGACGTAGTCCTCGTTCTTGAGGATGGCGCCGGCCATGTCCACGGCCTCGACGATCTGCGGGTCGTTGAACGGGATCTCGTGGTTGACCCACTGGTCGTAGACGTCGCCGCCGCCGGTGCGCAGGACCACGTCCTCGATGAAGTCGGTGGCCGGCCAGCCGGTCGCACCGCCGGACTCGATGCCGGCGCACCAGGGCTTGACGGTCTCGGAGCCCTGCTCGTCGGCGATGGTCTGCGTGAGGGTCATCAGCTCGTCCCACGTGGTGGGGACCTCGTAGCCGTTCTCCTCGAACGCCGTCGGGGAGTACCAGACGAAGGACTTCACCGACGCCATGAGCGGGGCGGCGTAGAACTCGCCGTCCACGGTGCCGTAGCCCTTCCAGTCCTCGGACCAGCCCTCGTCCACGTTGGCGACGACGGACTCCGCCGGGGCCTTGACGTAGCCGTCGCGCACCATGCGCTGGAGCAGGCCAGGCTGCGGGATGATCGCGAGGTCCGGGGCGTTGCCGCCCTCGGCCTGCACCACGAGCTGCTGCTCGAACTCGCCGGAGCCGTTGTGCACGACCTCGATGCCCGTGCACTCGCTGAACTCGGCGAAGGAGTCCTGGAGCTGGTCGGCCTCGACCTCGCGGATGGAGGAGAAGATGTCGACGCTCTCCCCCTCGAAGGTGCCGTACTCCTCGAACGCGGAGCAGTCGGTCTCGCCGGCGGTGCTGTCGCCGCCGCCCCCGCCGCCGCCGCCAAGGTCGTCCGCGCCGCCGCAGGCGGCCAGGGTCAGGGCGAGCGCGGCAGCGCCAGCCAGGCTCGCCGTCGTCCGGCGTCGGTTCGTCATCGTCACTGAAGTACTCCTCGTCACCTCATCGTCACGAGCGCAAGAGCGCTCCCAGGGCCAACTCAAGCCGTCCGGACCGTGAGATTCAACATATCCGGGGTCACAGGCGGTAACGATCTTGCAACGTTTGCACCCCGTTGCAGCAGCGTGACCTCCGACCGAGCACCACGCCGCCACGATCGGCCACGGCCCCACCCCGAGCGAGCTCGCCAGGCCGAGGCCCCGGGCGACTCCTTTGACACGCGGCAGATCAGGTGCCACAGTTTGCCGAATCGATTCGGCAACTCGACGTGGAGGAACCAGACATGCGCAGCAAACTCGTCGCGGCGGCCCTTGCCGCACCTCTTCTCGTGCTCGCGGCGTGCAGCGGCGCCGGCGGGGACAGCAACGGTGACGGTGGCGCGACCGCGGACGAGATCACCGTCTGGGCGCACCAGGGACAGGAGGCGGAGGTCGACGCGCTGCAGCAGGCGATCGACGAGTTCAACGCCCTCGGCGAGGGCGCCGTGAGTCTCCAGTTCGTCCCCGAGGCCGACTACACCTCCACGGTCACGACGACCTCCCCCGATGACCTGCCGGACGTCCTGGAGTTCGACGGTCCGATGATGGCATCGCTCGCCTACGCCGGGAAGCTCGCCCCGCTCGGCGACGTCGTCTCGGCCGACACCGTGGAGAACCAGACCGAGTCCGTGCTCGCGCAGAACACCAGCCCCGCCGACGGCGAGCTCTACGGCGTCTCCCAGTTCGACGCCTCGCTCGGTGTCTACGGCAACCGGGCCCTGCTCGAGGCGGCCGGGGTGGAGTACCCCGCCGGCCTGGACGACGCCTGGACCGCCGAGGAGTTCGAGGCGGCGCTCGAGACGCTCGCCGCACAGGACGACGACGGGAAGGTCCTCGACATCAAGGAGAACTACGGCGCCGAGTGGCCCACCTACGGCTTCCTGCCCGTCGCCTGGTCGGCCGGGGAGCGGATCGTGGTGGACGGCGCCGCGGACGGGCACCTCAACAGCCCTGCGGTGGTCGAGGCGGTCGAGCGCTTCGCCGGCTGGCGGCAGTACACGGACCCCAACACCGACGACGCCGCCTTCGTCGACGGCCGGGTCGCGCTCAGCTGGGTCGGGCACTGGGTCTACAACACCTACGCGGAGGTGCTGGGCGAGGACCTCGTCGTGCTTCCGCTCCCGGACTTCGGGTCCGGACCCAAGAGCGGGCAGGGTTCTTGGGCATGGGGAGTCAGTCCCGAGAGCGACAACCCCGAGCTGGCCGGCCGCTTCCTCGACTTCCTCACCGCGGACGAGGCCGTGGCCGCGATGACGGAGGCCAACGCCGCCCCGCCGGCCACCACGACCGTCACGGAGTCCTCGACGCTCTACGGCCCGGACGGACCGCTCGCGATCTTCGCCGAGTCGCTCGCCCGCACCTGCGGCGACGCCGCCCCGACCGCGGACTGCGTGGCCGCGCCACGGCCGATCACCCCGGCCTACCCGGTCATCAGCCAGCAGTTCTCCGAGGCGTTCTTCGGGGCCTACGAGGGCGGGGACGCCCAGGAGCTCCTCGACCAGGCCGCCCGCACGATCGACCTGGACTTCCAGGACAACGACGGCTACGGGCAGGGCTGACGCTACCGCCACAACCCACGGGGCGGCGATTCCTCACCGTCGCCGCCCCGGGGGGATCCTCTCCAGGGAGATCGGTCATGAGCACCACCACACAGACACCGCGGACGACGCCGCAGCCGGCACCGCCGCAGGACCGCCGCTCGGTCCTACGCAGGGACGACCGCGCCGCCTGGGCGATGTTCCTGCCGGCCGCCGCCGGCCTCGTGCTCTTCGTCGTCGTCCCGTTCGTCATGGCCGGATGGCTGTCGCTGCACAACGTCAGGCTCGACGCCCCGACGCCGCCTAGCTGGATGGGGCTCGAGCAGTACCGCCGGATCCTGCTGGACCCGGACTTCCGGGGCGAGTTCTACCGCGGACTGCTCAACAACGTCCTGTTCGCGGCTGTTGTCGTGCCCGTCCAGACTGCGCTCGCCCTCACGCTCGCGACGCTGCTCAACCGGCCGCTGCGCGGCATGCCGGTGTTCCGCACGTTCTTCTTCATGCCGGTGGTCTTCCCCATGGCGCTCGTGGCCGTGGTCTGGAAGGTCATCTACGCCCGCGGAGAGCTCGGCATGCTCAACGCCGTCATCGACACCGTCTCGTTCGGGCACCTCGGCCCGTACGACTGGCTGGGCGACCCAGGTACGGCGCTGCCCGCCGTCATCATCATGTCGATCTGGCAGGGGGCTGGCCTGCAGATGGTGATCCTCCTCGCCGGGCTGCAGGGCATCCCGGCCGACCTCTACGAGGCGGCGTCGCTCGACCGCGCCGGCCGCTGGCTGCAGTTCCGGCACGTCACCCTGCCTGGCCTGCGTAACACGCTGATCTTCGTCGTGATGGTCACGACGATCCTCGCGTTCCGGCTGTTCGACCAGGTCTACATCATGACCCAGGGCGGTCCGCAGCAGGCGACCACCACGGTGATGTACCAGGCGGTCACCACCGCGTTCGACGCGAACAACGTGGGCCGGGCGTCCGCGATCACCGTCCTGTTCTTCATCATCGTGCTGGCCGTCACGCTGGTCCAGCGCCGTGTGCTGCGCGAGGACCGGGAGGTCTCATGAGCCGGATCCGCACCACCCTGACGTACCTGACGCTGACCGCCCTGGCGATCGTCTTCGTCGCCCCGGTCGCCTACCTCGTCATCGGCAGCCTCAAGCCCTCCGCCGAGGTCATCGACGGAATCGGGGGTTTCGTCCCCACGAACGCCTCGCTGCAGAACTACTCGGGCATGCTGGGCCGGTTCGACAGCCCGGCGACGGGCTACTTCCGCGACTTCTACCTCACGTCGCTGCTGGTCACGTCCGTCGTGGTGGCCGGGGGGCTGCTGGTCAACTCCATGGCCGCCTACGCGCTCGCCCGGCTGCGGTGGCGCGGGCGGGACGCGGCGCTGCTGGCCGTGGTCGCGCTGACCATCCTGCCGTTCGAGGCGATCGCGGTGCCGCTGTTCTACCTCTTGAACGACCACCGGAACACCTACTACATCCAGTACCTGCCCTTCGTCGCCAGCGCGTTCTCGATCTACCTCTTCTACTCGTTCTTCGTCGGACTGCCGCGCGAGCTCGAGGAGGCGGCCCGCATCGACGGGGCGGGGACGTGGCGGACGTTCTTCCGGATCATCGTGCCGATGTCGAAGCCGGTCTTCGCGACGGTGACGATCCTGACGTTCCTCACCACGTGGGGATCCTTCCTGTGGCCCGTGATGATGGTCGACCAGCCGCAGCGGCGCCCCCTCCCCCTGGCGATCGCCGTGTTCCAGGGGCAGCCGCCCTACGACTGGGGCCAGATCTTCGCCTTCGGCGTGCTGATGGTGCTGCCCGTGCTCGTGGTCTTCCTCGCCTTCCAGCGCTGGTTCGTCCAGTCGCTCGCCTCATCGGGCCTCAAAGGCTGACGCGCGGGGGCGGCAGACCTCGACGACCTCGCGGGCCAGACCCCGCACCACCGCGCGGACGCTGCCCGCACCACCAGGTGCGAGCCGCACCGCCGCGCCCCGAAACCGCGCCGTGGCGCGTACGACCCGACCGGAAGGAGATGCGGCATGGGGCTGCAGCTGGACGACAAGTGGATTTGGGACTTCTGGTTCGCCGTCGACGGACGGGAGGTTCACGTCTTCTACCTCCAGGCGCCCCGCTCGCTCGGCGACCCCGACCTGCGCCACCACCGCGCCACCGTGGGGCACGCTGTCTCCACCGACCTGCGTTCGTGGACGCTGCTGCCCGACGCCCTTGCGGCGGGGCCGGCCGGGGAGTTCGACGACCTCGCCACCTGGACCGGGTGCGTCGTTCGGCACGGGGACCGGTGGCAGATGTTCTACACCGGGGTGTCCCGCGCGGAGCAGGGTCGCGTCCAGCGGGTCGGGCTGGCCAGCTCCACCGACCTGATCCACTGGGAACGGCACGGGGCCGTGCTCGAGGCCGACCCGCGGTGGTACGAGGTGCTCCACCCCGGCGTTCGGGAGGAGGCCTGGCGCGACCCGTGGGTCTTCCGGGACGAGGCCTCGGGGCTCTTCCACATGCTCCTCACGGCGCGGGCGCCGCACGGGCCGGTCGACGGGCGCGGCGTCGTCGGGCACGCCACCTCGGACGACCTCGTGTCCTGGACGGCCGGGCCGCCGCTGTCCGAGCCGGGCGACTTCTACCACCTCGAGGTGCCCCAGCTCGTGAACGTCGGCGGCGCCTGGCAGGTGCTCTTCTGCGCCACCGCCGCGGACCAGAGCGCCGCACGGACCGCGCGTGGCGTCACGCCGCAGGGAGGCACCCACTACCTCCGGGCGGACACCCCGACCGGCCCGTACACACTCGCCGACGGCCCTTTCCTGGTGGGCGACGACGTCGCGAGCCGCTACGCCGGCCGGATCCTGCGGCACGACGGCGAGGACCACTTCTTCGCCTGGGAGAACGTCGGGGCGGACGGCCGCTTCGTCGGGGCGCTGAGCGACCCGTTGCCGGTCACGGCCGTCCCCGACGGCGGCCTGGCGGTCATGCCGTCGGCTGCGGCACGATGAGGGCTCCCACCGCCCCCACCGGGCCGCGCGCCGGCCCCGCGACAAGCAGGAGAGCGTGAGTCCTCGAGCCCGCATCAGCGACGTCGCCCGGCTCGCCGGCGTGGCCCCGTCCACCGTCTCGGCCGTCCTCAACGACGTCACCGGGGCGCGGGTGAAGGACAGCACCCGCGAGCGGGTGCGCCGCGCCGCCGACGAGCTCGGCTACGCCCCCAACGCGCTCGCCCGCGGTCTTCGCACCCGACGGTCGGGCACCCTCGCGCTCATCAGCGACGTGATCGCGACGACCCCCTACGCGGGGCAGCTCATCCAGGGCGCGCAGGACGCGGCGTGGGCGGCCGGGCACGTGCTCATGGTCGTCAACACCGGCGGAGACGCTGCCATCGAGCGGCGCGCGTTGGCCGTCCTGCGCCAGCAGCAGGTGGGCGGTGTGCTCTGGGCGACGATGTCCCACCGCGTGGTGCCCGCCCCCATGCCCCCGAACGGCACCCCCCTCGTCCTCCTCGACGCGCGCGACGAGGCGGGCGTCGTGCCCTCCGTGGTCCCCGACGAGGAGGCCGGCGCCCGGGCTGCCGTCGCCGAGCTCGCCGCCCACGGGCACCGGCGCATCGGGTTCGTCCTCGACCGTGACGACAGCCCGGCCTCGGAGGGCCGGACCGCGGGTTACCGCGACGCGCTCGCCGAGCGAGGGCTTCCCGTGGAGGACGCCCTGGTGGCGCGGGCGCAGTCCGACTCCACGGGCGGCGAGGCTGCGGCCGGGGTGCTGCTGGACCGGCCAGCCCCCCCGACGGCGATCTTCGCCTTCACCGACCAGATGGCCGTGGGGGTCTACCGCGCCGCCGCGGCGCGCCGGATGCGGATCCCCACCGATCTGTCGGTCGTGGGTTTCGACGACCTCGCGGTCCTCGCCCAGGAGCTCCGGCCGGGCCTGAGCAGCGTCGCGCTCCCCCACTACGCCATGGGGGAGACCGCAGCCGTGACCCTGCTGCGGCTGGTCGAGGACCCGGCCGCGGAGGTCCCAGCCGTCCAGCGTGTGCCCACCCGTATCGTGCGGCGCGACTCCGTGGGCCCGGCCCCGGCCACCTGAGCCGGTCATCCCCGAGGTCGCGACCGCGACCCGCCCCGGCATGGCGGGGATCGGTCGACGTCCGGCCCGTCCCGGGCTAGCGTGCGGTCCACCTGACCGGTTCTCTCCCGTCCGTAGCCGGGCTGGCGAGGAAGGACGTACGCGGTGGACATCATCCTGGTTCCGGGGCTGTGGCTGGACGCCTCGTCGTGGGAGCTCGTGGTGCCCGCGCTCGAGGCGGCGGGTCACCGTGCCCACCCGCTCACCCTGCCGGGCACGGAGTCCAAGGAAGCGGACCGTTCGCGCGTCGGGCTGCGCGAGCACGTCGACGCGGTCGTCGCGGCGATCGACGCGTGCGATGCCGCGGTGCTCCTCGTCGGGCACTCCGCGGGCTGCGGCGTCTGCCACGCGGCGGTGGATGCGCGCCCGGACCGGGTGGCCCGGGCGGTGTACGTGGGCGGCTTCCCCACCGGCGACGGCGGCACCCTGGCCGACGGCTTCCCCGTCATGGGCGACGACCTGCCGCTGCCCGACTGGTCCGAGTTCGGGGCCGAGGACCTCACGGACCTGGACGACGCGGCGCTGGCGCGGTTCCGCGAACGAGCCGTCGCCTCCCCCGCGCGCGTGGTCCGCGACCGTCAGCGGCTGACCGACGAGCGCCGCTACGACGTCCCCGTCACAGCGGTGGCGACGGAGTACACGTCAGAGATGCTCCGGGGCTGGATCGCGTCCGGGGCGGAGCCCGTGCAGGAGTTCACGCGCCTCGAGGTCGACCACGTCGACCTGCCGACGGGGCACTGGCCCCAGCTGACCCGCCCCGACGACCTCGCGCGCGTGATCGTCGACGCGGCGGCGCGGGTGTGACGCCGCCGGCCTAGCGCTCCAGCAGCGCCCGGAGCACGACGGCGGCGCCGTCCTCCAGGACGTCGCCCGTGACGGCGTCCGCCACTGCGTGCACGTGCGGGCCGGCGTTCCCCATGGCGACCCCGTGGGCGGCCCACCCGAGCATCTCGAGGTCGTTCCCGCCGTCGCCCATGGCGACGGTCGCGCCGGGGTCGACGTCCAGGCGGCCGCGGAGCATCTCGAGCGCGCTGGCCTTGTTGACCCCCTCGGGCGAGATGTCGAGCCAGGCCGTCCAGCCGACGGCGTACCCCACCCCGTGGAGCCCGATGCGGTCGACCAGCGCGTCGAAGTCCGAGGAGTCGAGGTGCGGGGCGCGCAGCGTCACACGGGTGGCAGGAGCGTCGAGCAGCTCCTCGAACGGGACGACCTGGACCTCGCCGGTCAGCTCTCCCATCGGGAACGGCGCGGTGACCTTGTAGCCCTTGCCGAGGTCCTCGACGGCGAAGAGCCCGTCGGGCAGCTCCTCACGCAGCAGCCGCAGCGCGGGGCCGGGGTCGAACGTGACGACGTCGGTGATCTCGTACCCGCTCTCCTCCCCGGGGTCGATGCGCACGCAGACGGCGCCGTTGGAGCACACCATCATCCCGTCGGTGAGCCCGAGCTCGACGGCGACCGGGATGGTCGCCTGCACGGAGCGGCCGGTCGCGAGGACCACGTGCGCGCCGGAGGCCCGCAGGTCCGTGACGGCGCCGCGGACCTCCTCGCCCAGGCCGCCGTCATGGGTGAGGAGCGTGCCGTCGATGTCCAGGGCGACCATGAGCTCCGGGCCGGCGGCCGGCACGGAGTCGGGCACGAGGCGTCGCCAGCGGGCGGCTCGCTCGGCCACGGGCGCGAGTCGGTCGGTTCCCCTCATGCGGGCTCGATGACCTCCAGCCCCCCGAGATAGGGCCGAAGGCCGGCCGGCACGCGCACGGAGCCGTCCGGCTGCTGGTGGTTCTCGAGGATGGCCACGATCCACCGCGTGGTCGCGAGCGTGCCGTTCAGCGTGGCCACCGGGCGGGTCTCCCCCGACGCCGTCCGCTCGCGCACGCCGAGGCGGCGGGCCTGGAAGGTGGTGCAGTTGGAGGTGGAGGTGACCTCCATGAACCGCTTCTGGGTCGGCAGCCACGCCTCGCAGTCGAACTTGCGCGCGGCGGACGTGCCCAGGTCCCCGGCCGCCGTGTCGATCACGCGGTACGGCAGCTCGACCGTGGCGAGCATCTGCTCCTCCCACTCCAGCAGGCGGGCGTGCTCGGCCTCGGCCTCCTCGACCGGCACGTAGGAGAACATCTCCACCTTGTTGAACTGGTGCACGCGGATGATGCCGCGGGTGTCCTTGCCGTGCGAGCCGGCCTCGCGGCGGTAGCAGGAGGACCAGCCGGCGTAGCGCAGCGGACCCTCGGTGAGGTCCAGGATCTCGCCGGAGTGGTAGCCCGCGAGCGCCACCTCGGAGGTCCCGACGAGGTAGAGGTCGTCGGCCTCGAGCCGGTAGATCTCGGCGTCGTGCGCGACGTCGAACCCGGTGCCCTGCATCGTCTCCGGACGCACGAGCGTGGGCGTGATCATCGGCACGAACCCGGCGGCGGTCGCCTGGTCCATCGCGGCGTTGAGCAGGGCGAGCTCGAGGCGCGCCCCGATGCCGGTGAGGAAGTAGAAGCGGGCCCCGGAGACCTTCGCGCCCCGGGCGACGTCGATCGCGCGCAGCCCCTCGCCGAGGTCCAGGTGGTCCTTGGGCTCGAACCCCTCGGCGGCGAAGTCGCGCGGGGTCCCGACGTGCTTGAGCACGGCGTAGTCGTCCTCCCCGCCGACCGGCGCGGCGGGGTGGACGATGTTCGGCACGGCGCGGGCGACCTCGTCGAGGGCGTTCTGGGCCGCGTTCGCCTCCGCCTCGGCGGCCTTGACGCCCTCGGCGAGCTCCTTGGCCCGGGCGAGCACCGCCGGCCGCTCCTCCGGGGACGCCTTGCCGACCGACCGGGAGACCTGCTTCTGCTCGGCCCGCAGCTCCTCGAACCGGGCCAGGGAGGAACGGCGCCGGGCGTCAGCCTCCAGCAGGGAGTCCACCAGGGTCTCGTCCGCGCCGCGGGCGCGCTGGCTGGCGCGGACCAGCTCGGGGTCCTCGCGCAGGGCTCGAAGGTCGATCATGCGTCCGAGCCTAACGGCCGCCCGTCGGCCCGCCCGCCTCGCGTCGCCGCCCGCCCCGCCGGCCCGGCGGGCGGCGCGGGCCCGCACGCCGGTAGGTTGCGCCCATGACGTTGGAACAGTGGGTCGCCGTCGCCGCGGTCGCAGCGCTCGTCCTCGCGCTGGCGGCGGTGATCATCGGCACGCTGGCCTGGCGGGCGGTGAAGCAGCGCACGCCGTCGTTCTCCGCGGAGGACGAGGCCGAGAAGCTGCCGCCGGCGCCGCGCTCCGGGCCCCCCGCGGTGATCGTCAACCCGTCGAAGTCCGCGGACCTGGCGTACCTCCGCGACCTGGTCGAGCAGACCGCCGCGGAGGTGGGCATCGAGCAGCCGCTGTGGTTCGAGACCACCGTGGAGGACCCCGGCCTCGGCCAGGCCAGGGAGGCGATCGAGAAGGGCGCGTCCGTCGTCGTCGCCGCGGGGGGCGACGGGACGGTGCGCGCGGTGGCCGAGGCGCTGGCCGGCACCGGCGTGCCGATGGGGCTCATCCCGCTGGGGACCGGCAACCTCCTCGCCCGCAACCTGGACCTGCCGCTCGGCAGCCAGCGCGAGCTCGTCGCGACCGCGCTGACCGGGCGCGACCGGCCGATGGACCTCGGCTGGCTGCGCACCGAGCCGCTCTCCCCCGACGACGAGGAGAAGGTCCGCGGCCGCGCCGACGCCTCGACGGCGAGGTCCGCGGAGAGGACCGACACCGGCGAGGCCGCCCGCGGCCCCGAGCTCGACGCCGCGATCCCGGAGGAGGGGGCCGCCGCGAAGGGGGTCACGCCGCCGGACACGGGCCACATCCCGGACGACGACCCGGACAAGGAGCACGTCTTCCTCGTCATCGGCGGTCTCGGGTTCGACGCGGCGATGGTCTCCGCCGCGGACGACGAGCTCAAGGCGAAGCTGGGCTGGATGGCGTACTTCGTCGCCGGCGTGAAGCACCTGACCGGCCGGAAGATCCACGCCTCGACCAAGCTCGGGGACTCCGAGGCCAGCGAGCCGTTCACCGCCCGGACGATCCTGTTCGCCAACTGTGGCCGCCTGCCGGGCAACATCGTTCTCTTCCCCGACGCCCAGCTCGACGACGGCTGGCTCGACATCGCCGCGATCGACACCCGCGGCGGCCTCATCGGGTGGGCGGACCTGCTGCGCAAGGTCACGCTGCAGGGGCTGGGCATCCGCAAGGACCTCGTGCCCTACAGCACCGGCTCGATCGAGTTCCGCCGCGCCCGTTCCGTCATGGTGCGCACCGAGGAGCCCGAGCACGTCCAGGTCGACGGCGACCTGGTCGGCTTCGCGACGACGATCCACGCCCGCGTGGAGAAGGGCGGCCTGGTCGTCCGCACCATGTAGCGCGGGCCGGGGCGCACGCCGGACGCGGCGTGCGCGACGTGCGCGGCCTCAGTCGCCCGTGACGTGCGGGGCGCCGGACAGCAGGCTCCCCACCCACTCCCGGGCGGCGCGGAAGTCGGCGTCGTAGGTGCCGGGTCGCACGTGCGGGCGCTGACCGTCGGCGCGCGGGTAGGAGCCGAGGAAGCGCACGGTCGGGCACACCCGGTGCAGGCCGATGAGCGTGGCCTGGAGCCGCTCCTCGGCCACGTGCCCCTCGGCGTCGATGCTGAAGGAGTACCGGCCGAGCGAGTCCCCGATGGGGCGGGACTCGATGCGGGAGAGGTTCACGCCGCGGGTGGCGAACTGCTCGAGCATGTTCAGCAGGGCGCCGGCCTCGTTGTCGGCCAGGTGGACCATCAGCGTCGTCTTGTCGGCCCCGGTCGGCTCCGGCAGCCGGCCCGGGCGCGCGACGAGGACGAACCGGGTGACGGCGTGCGGGTTGTCCGCCACGCCCGCCGCGAGGACCTCCAGCCCGTACTGCCGGGCGGAGAGCTCCGAGCACAGGGCGGCGTCGAAGCCGGGCTCCGGCTCGCCCGACGCCAGCAGCGCCGCCGCGGCGGCGGTGGACGTGGCCGGGACGTGGACCGCGCCGTCGAGGTGCTCGGTGATCCAGCGCCGGCACTGTGCCCAGGCGTGCGGGTGGGTCGAGATGCGTCGCACCTTCTCCAGGGTCATGCCCGGCCGCGCGCACAGGGTGAAGGTGACCGGCACGAGCATCTCGCCGACGATGACCAGCGGGGCGCCGGTGGAGAGGGTGTCGAGCGTGACGTTCACCCCACCCTCGACGGAGTTCTCGATCGGGACGACGGCGAAGTCCGCCTCGCCGGAGCGCACCCGCTCCAGCGCCGTGACGACGTCGGTGCAGGGCTCGAGGTCCGCCTCCTCCTCGCTGGTCACCTGCAGCAACGCGGCCTGGGTGAAGGTGCCCTCCGGCCCGAGGTAGGCGTAGCGGGGGCGGCGTTCCTGCCCCTCGTCCGGCCGGGCGGTCCCGGCCATGTCGTCCGGTCTGGGTTCGGCGTCCACGCCCCGCAGCCTATCCGCGCCGCCGGAGCGGGCCGGGCGCCGCCCACGGCCGGGCACGTAGGCTGCCCGCGTGGGAACCAGGCGCAGCAGGAGGCAACGACGGGTCGTCCTCGTGCTCGCCGTCCTCGTCGTGCTCGGCCTTTTCCTGCCGCTGATGCTCCCGATGTTCACCGCGCCCGCCGCCTCCCACGAACCGGTCTCGGTCGGCGCGGTCGGCGTGGCCACGGCCGGCGTGGCCACGGCCGAGGAGTCGACGTCGGCCACGGCCACGGCCGACGAGGAGCACCCGCTCGTCGTCGTCGGCACCGCCGGGCTGCGGTGGGAGGACCTCTCCGCCCTGGCCACGCCGAACCTGTGGGAGTTCTCCGGCGGCGGCGCGGCCGCGAACCTCGTGGTGCGCTCGGTCCGCTCGACCACCTGCCCGGCCGACGGCTGGCTCGCCCTGTCCGCCGGCCGCCGCGCCGCGGACGTCCCGATGGAGGAGTACGGGACCTGCCGCCGGCTGGAGAGCGCGAGCGTGGACGGCACGGTGCCGGCGTGGGAGACCTACGCCGACGCCGCCGCCGACGCCTCCTACGACGCCACCCCCGGGCTCCTCGGCGACCTGCTGGTCTCCTCGGGCACGTCCTCCGTCGCGGTCGGCCCGGGAGCCGCCGTCGCCCTGGCGACGTCCGGCGGCTCGGTGGCCGGCGACCACGCCTTCGCGTACGCGAGCCCCGCCCGGCTCGGCGCGCAGGTGGCCGAGGCCCTCCCGGGCCACGCGCTCGCCGTCGTCGACGTCGGCTCCGTCCGGGACCGGAACCGGCCCCTGGTCGGGGCGGAGAGGTTCACCCAGGAGCCGGCGCCGGAGCCGGACCCCTCCGAGACCCCCAGCCCCTCCACCGGTGAGGCCTGGCTGCTGCGCTCGCCCGCGCGCAGCCAGCAGGTGGCGGCCATCGACCAGCGCGTCGGGGCGGTGCTGGCGGCCGTGCGCGAGGTCGCCCCGGACGCCACCGTCCTCGTCGCCTCCCTGGCCGACTCCGGTACCCGGTCGCTGCTCCAGCTCGCCGTCGCCGACGGTCCTGCGCTGGGCGACGTGCCGGCCGACGGTGCCCTCCTCGGGAGCCGATCCACCCGCCAGCCCGGCATGATCCAGTCCACCGACCTGACCCCGACGATGCTCGCCATGCTCGGTGTCGACGCGCCCACCAGCCTCGTCGGGTCCCCGCTGGACGTCGCCCCGGACGGGCGCACCGGGACCACCCGGGTCTCCTACCTCACGGACGTCAGCGACCACGCCGTCGCCGTCCGCCCGCTCAAGGGGCCCTTCCACTCCGCGCTGGTGCTGGTCAACCTGCTGCTGTACGCGGCGGTCACGGTCGGCCTCAACCGCAGGAACCTCGACCGCGCGGCCGCGCGCCTGGACCGGCACGAGTCCCCCACCGCCCACCGGGCCGCCACCGCCCTCCGCTCCCGTCGGCCCGCGACGGCGCTGCGCGCGATCCGCGCCGTCGCCGTGACGGTCGGGGCGATCCCGGTCGCCTCCTACCTCGCCAACCTGCTGCCGTGGTGGCGCGCCGCGAGCCCGGGGGCGGTGCTGCTGAGCGCGACGGCGCTGATCGCCGTGGCGGTCACGGCCGCCGCGCTGCTGGGCCCGTGGCGCCGGAGCCTGCTCGGCCCCGTCGCGGTGGTCGCCGGGCTGACCGCGGTGGTGCTCGCCGTCGACGTCGTCACCGGCGCGACCCTGCAGATCTCCTCGCTCATGGGCGTCGAGCCGCAGGTGGGCGGGCGCTTCTACGGCTTCAACAACTCCTCCTTCTCCCTCTTCGCCGCGTCGACGATCCTGGTGGCCACGTGCGTGGCGGACCCGCTCGTGCGCGCCGGGCGACGGCGCCTGGCCGCCGCCGCCGTCGGGGCGATCGGGCTGGTCGCGGTCGTGCTCGACGGCGCACCGACCATCGGCGCGGACTTCGGCGGGCCGCCCGCCCTCATCCCCGGGTTCCTCGCCCTCGCCCTGCTGGCGGCCGGGGTGCGGCTCACGTGGCGGCGGATCGTCCTCGTCCTGGGCGTCACCTTCGTCCTCGCCCTGAGCTTCTCCGTCGTCGACTGGCTGCGCCCGCCCGCCGAGCGCTCGCACCTGGGCCGGTTCGTCGAGACGGTCCTCGACGGCGGGCTGTGGTCGGTGGTGGGGCGGAAGCTGGCTCAGAACCTGGCGAACCTCTTCGGCTCGACGCTGACGTTCCTGGCGATCGGAGGGATCGTCGTGGTGGTGGTGCTGCTGACGCGGCCGCTGCGCAACGCCGCCCGCCGCGGCCAGAACGACAGCTACGGCTGGCTCGTCGGGGGCGGCTCCGTCGGCCGGATCGACGGCGACATCCCGATGCTGCGGCCCGCCGTCCTGGCCCTCGCGGCGACGTTCACCATCGCGTTCCTGGTCAACGACTCGGGGATCGTGCTCCCCGCCATCGGCATCTCGTTGGCGGTGCCGCTGCTGGTGTCCGTGCTGGCCGGGTGGCTGCTCGCGCGCGGTGAGCCGGCTCAGGCCCCGGTCGCGCCGTCGTCCGTGCGGGCGACGGGCGCCTCGGTCGTCGACGCCTCGGGGGCAGGCGCGTCGGACCAGGCGCGGTAGGGCCGGCCGGGACGCTGCCTGGCGGGGTTCTCCCCGCGGCGGGTGGGCGGCACGCGCACGCCGCGCACCTTGCGGGCGCTGACCGCGAGCGCCACGTCGCGGTACTGCGCCCCGCGGTGGAGCTGGCCGGACAGGTCGTCCGCGGAGGGTCGGTGGCGCAGGTCGCAGGGGACCTCCTGGACCGTGAACCCGGCGACGAGGAGGTCGATCGTCATGCCGGTCTCCACTCCCCAGCCGCGGGAGAGCGGGGTGGCGGTGTCGAACGCCTCGCGGGTGAGGCACCGCTGCCCGGACAGCGGCTGCGTCGGGGACCAGCCGGTGGCCTTGACGATCGCGCGCCGGGCCAGGCCGGTGACGATGCCGCGCCCGCCGGCGCCGGGCTGCGGGGGGAGGACGGCGATGGTGCAGTCGGCGCGCCCCTCCAGGACCGGGGGCACCAGCGGCGCGGTGGCGACCGCGGTCTCGCCCAGGTCGGCGTCGAGGAAGAGCAGGAGCCGGCGCGGGGCGCCCTCGACGTCGCGCATGGCGACGACGGACGCGCCGGTCTCCATCGCGGAAGCCTTGCCCCGGTTGACCGAGTGGCGCACCACGACGGCGCCCGAGCGGCGGGCGACGTGCTGGGTGTCGTCCTCCGAGCCGTCGTCGACGACGAGCACGAGGTCCACGTGCGGGATGGCGCGTGCGGCGCGGACGGTGGCAGCGATGCGGTCCGCCTCGTCCTTGGCGGGGATCACGACCGCGACCCGCTGGGACCTCGCTCCTTGCCTCACGTGGCAAAGCCTATCCACGTTCCGGACCAAGCGCGTACCGAGGCCGCGACGAACCTTGACCTGTCCATGACGGAGCGGGGGCGCCGCGACGCCCCCGCTCGCCGGGTCCTCAGCGCAGGCTGACCTGGCGGGAGACGATGCCCGCGCGGGCGCGGCGCGCGTCGGCGTCGAGGGGCTCGGTGCTGGCCAGCGCCTCGTCGAGCTTCTTCTCGAAGTCGGCGAGCGGCGCGGCCAGCTCGTCGGCCTCGGTACCGGGCGCCAGCTCCCACACCGGGATGAGGATGCCGCACGAGCGGAAGGCGCCGACGAACTTGGCGCCGTCGTCGATGGCGGACTCGCGGGCGGCGTGCAGGCGGGCGATGGCGTCCAGGACCTGCTCCTGGTCCTCGGGGCGGGCCCAGCGCAGGAACTCCCGGCCCATGCGGCACCAGTAGGCGGACTGCACGCCGTCGACCTTCACCGTGGGGACGATGCTGCTGTTGGCCTGCTCGAGGGCGGCGGCCACCTCGCTCTCCTTCGCGGCGTCGTCGGTGAGCCAGAAGGCGAAGCTGTCGTGGACGGTGAGGTCGAACGGGCCCTCGAGGTCGAGGACGTCCTGGAGGCGCGGGCCCGGCTCGGGCAGCCCGGTCCCGGTCAGCGCCGTCCCGGGCTCGAGCTCGAGCGCGGCGAGGAGCGCGGCGGCGACGTCGCGGGAGGCGTCCCCGGAGTGGGCGGTGGTCTGGAGGGCGACGAGCAGCGTGCCGTCCTCGCGGTGCAGCGCGGGCAGCATGTCCGGCAGGAGCGTGACGAGCTGGACGTCGCGGGCGCCGTGCTCGGCGGTGGTGCGCACCGCGACCGAGGCGGCGGGGACGACCTCGCGCATCGCGACGAGGTCGGTCTCGGCGGGCAGCCCCTCGAAGGGACGCTCGACGAAGGGGACCTCCTGCCGCTTCGGCTTCGGGGTTCCCTCGGGACGGACCTGGCGCTTGCTGCGGCTCTTCTTACCCATGGCGCCCAAGAGTACGGGCACCGCCGGCGCCGGTGCCGCCGGGCAGCCCGGCAGCCCTCGACCGAGCCCGGCAGCCCGGCAGCCCTCGACCGAGCCCGGCAGCCCGGCAGCCCCGGCCGCCCCCCGCGGACCGGCAGCCCCGGCCACCCTCCGCGGACCGGCAGCCCCGGCCGCCCTCCGCGGACCGGCAGCCCCGGCCGCCCCCCGCGGACCGGCAGCCCCGGCCGCCCGCGGCAGACGGCAGGCCCCCGGGGCCGCCACGAAAAAGTGGCTTTCGGCCGGATAAGTCGGCCTAGGTCGACTTCATCTGCGCAAGAGCACTTAAACGTCGGGCTCTCGGCGGGTGCGAGCGCGGGTGCGGGTGCGGGCCCAGGATGTCAGGAGGCAGGAAGTACGGGAGGTCAGGAGGTCAAGAAGTCCGGAGGCCGGGAGGTGGCGAGGTCAGAGGACGGCGGCGGCCCCGCCGTCGTCCCTCGTCACCGGGAGGCCGGCGGCCTCCCAGCCCTTCATGCCGCTGGCGAGGTTGTAGGCGTCGAAGCCGGCCTGGTTCAGCCACGCCACGGAGCGGGCGGACCGCCCGCCGGAGCGGCAGACCACGACGAGCTCGCCCTCGGGGATGTCGTCCATCCGGGCCGGGAGCTCGCCCATGGGGATGTGGACGGCGCCGGGCGCGTGGCCGGCGTCCCACTCGTCCTGCTCACGCACGTCGAGCAGCACGTAGCCGTCTGGGATCGGGTTCGAGGCGTCGAGGTCCTCGACGGTGACGTTGGTGCCAGGGGTGTCGGGAATCGCCATGCGGCCAAGGGTAGGACGGGCCGACGGCGCACGCTCGCCCCGTCCGCCGCGTGCCCGCCGGCTCCCGGGTCCGCGGGCCCGTACGAAGGCGCGGCCGTCCGGCCACCGGGACGACACCCCGTGTCCATGCCCTTGTCCCCGAGCGGTGGCAGGATCGGGCCATGCACGAGCGCGCCGGTACCCGAGCCCTGCCCGAAGACCTCATCGACGTCGACGAGGTCGTCTCCGCCTACTACGACCGCACGCCCGACCTCGACGACCCTGCCCAGCAGGTCGTGTTCGGCACGTCCGGGCACCGCGGCTCGAGCCTCGACGGCGCGTTCAACGAGGCGCACATCGTCGCCACGACCGCGGCGATCGTGGAGTACCGCCGGTCGCAGGGCTACGACGGCGCCCTCTACCTCGGGCGGGACACGCACGCACTGTCGGAGCCGGCGTGGCGCACCGCGATCGAGGTGCTCGCCGCCGCAGGCGTCGAGACGCGCATCGACGCCCGGGACTCCTGGACGCCCACCCCGGCGGTCTCGCACGCGATCCTGCGGGACAACGGCGCGGGCACCACGGGCGGCGTCCGCACCGAGGGCCCGGGCCTCGCGGACGGCATCGTCGCCACGCCGTCGCACAACCCGCCGCGCGACGGCGGCTTCAAGTACAACCCGCCCCACGGCGGCCCGGCCGACTCCGACGCCACCAGCGTCATCGCGGCCCGCGCCAACGAGATCCTGCGCGACGGGTGGGAGAAGGTCGCGCGGACCCCGTTCGAGCGCGCGGTCGCCGCGGAGACCACGCGCCGGAACGACTACATCACCGCCTACGTCGACGACCTCGCCAACGTCCTCGACCTCGAGGCCGTCCGGCGGGCCGGCGTGCGCATCGGCGCCGACCCGCTCGGCGGCGCGGCCGTGGAGTACTGGGCCGCCATCGGCGAGCGCCACGGGCTCGACCTGACGGTCGTCAACCCCGACGTCGACCCGCGCTGGTCCTTCATGACGCTGGACTGGGACGGCAAGATCCGGATGGACTGCTCCTCCCCCTCCGCGATGGCCTCCCTGCGGGAGAAGATGCGCGGCGACGGCGGAGCCTCGCCCTTCGACGTCGCCACCGGGAACGACGCCGACGCCGACCGGCACGGCATCGTCACCCCCGACGCGGGGCTGATGAACCCCAACCACTACCTCGCCGTCGCCATCGAGTACCTCTTCTCGCACCGTCCCGACTGGCCCGCGACGGCGGCCATCGGCAAGACCCTCGTCTCCTCCGCGCTCATCGACCGGGTGGCCGCGGGGCTGGGCCGCCGGCTCATCGAGGTGCCGGTGGGCTTCAAGTACTTCGTGCCGGGTCTGATCGACGGCTCGGTCGGGTTCGGCGGCGAGGAGTCCGCCGGGGCGTCGTTCCTGCGCAAGGACGGCACCGTGTGGACGACCGACAAGGACGGCATCCTGCTCGCGCTGCTCGCCTCCGAGATCATCGCGATCACCGGGAAGTCTCCGAGCCAGCTGCACGCCGAGCTGGTCGAGCGGTACGGCGCCAGCTCCTACGCCCGGATCGACGCCGCCGCCAGCAAGGCGCAGAAGGCGAAGCTGGGCAAGCTGCAGCCGGCCGCCGTGGCCGCGACCGAGCTGGCCGGCGAGCCGATCGTGGACCGGCTGGTGGCCGCGCCGGGCAACGGCGCCGCCATCGGCGGGCTCAAGGTCACCACCGAGAACGCGTGGTTCGCGGCGCGCCCCTCCGGCACGGAGGACGTGTACAAGATCTACGCCGAGTCCTTCCGCGGCGACGACCACCTCGCCCAGGTCCAGGCCGAGGCGAAGAAGGTCGTGGACGCGGCACTGGCGGAGTAGGCCGCCGCATGTGGACGAGCCGGGTGAGGCTGCTGGAGGACGTCTCGCCCGCGGACTGGCTCGGGAACTCGCTGACCGGGCCGCCGGGGACCGTCCACGGCACGGTGCCGGCCGGGTACGAGGCGTACGCGCGGGTACTGCACCCCGTCGAGATGCACGACGGCGAGAACGAACCCGTGACCTGGGCTCACGTCGGCTCGGTGACGGGGCATCGGGTGCACCCGACGGTGCAGTGGCACCGGCTCATCGGCGACGACGACCCGTTCACCCACGGCACCGCCCTCTGGCCGGCCGGCCGGCCGGCCGGAGCAGGGCAACCTCGTGCTCCCGGCGCTCCGCACGCTGTGCGACGTCCTGATGGAGCACACCGGCACGCCCGGCGACTGCTACTTCGCCCTGTGGGTGGGATGGGGGCAGCTGAGCGGCGGCCGGACGGTTCTCACCCTGGACGGGCACGGGCCGCCGTCGCCGCCGCTCCTCGACCCCCGGGAACGGGCAGGCCCCAAGGTGCGGCTGCCGGGCCGCGAGTACCACCTGCTGCGGGGTCCGCTCGAGGCGATGACCGAGCTCGTCCGGTACGACGGGCCGGGCGTGTGGTGGACGCAGTCACCGAGCCTCTTCTGGCCGGCCGACCGGGCGTGGTGCGTCGCCACCGAGATCGACCTCGACTCGACCCTGGTGGGCGGGAGCCGGGAGGCGGTCGGCGCGCTGCTCGGCACGCCCGGGCTCGAGGTGCTCCGGGTCGTCGGCGGCGACTCGCTCAGCCACGACGCCGACACCGTGAACACCTGACGCGGCGGGTCTCGCGCGTCACTCCTCGGGCATGACGATCCACAGGATCGGGTAGACGAGGAGCGGGCTGCCGGGCAGCACGAAGAGCAGCACCAGGAACAGCACCCGCGCCACCCACGGGTCGAGGCCGAAGCGTCGGCCGAGCCCGGCGCAGACGCCGGCGATGATCCGGTCGTTCCGCGGGCGGACGAGGCCCTGGGCCCGGAGCGAGTCGTGCACCTTCATGGTTCTCCTTCGATGGTGGGGACGTGCCACCGCCAACGTTGCACTCCGACGGCCGGCGGCGCATCGGGGAGAACCCCTGCACCGCCCCTGACCTACCGTCAGCCGACGGCGGCACGGACGGCGGGGGCCACCTCCCGGGCGAACCGCTCGACCGAGGCCTCGACCACCGGTCGCGGCAGGCCGCCGAAGTCGACCTGGCCGAGGAACCGGTCGATGCCGCAGATCTCACGGAGGTCGAGGATCTTCGCGGCCACGTGCTCCGGTCCGCCGATGAGGAGGCCCGCGCCGCGCTCGGAGAGGTCGTTCATCTGGTCGCGGGTGACGTCCCAGCCGCTCGAGCGGCCCGTCGCCGAGGCGAGGTACCGGCGGTAGTGCGGGTAGGCGTCGTCGCGGGCCGACGCCGTGCCCTCACCGACGTAGAGGTGCGCGGCGAGTCCGATCTGGAGCGTCGCCGGGTCGTGCCCGGCCTGCTCGCCGGCGAGGCGGTAGGTCTCCACCAGGCGCCGGGCGTTGTCGAGGTTGCCCCCGACGAACCCGAGCATCATCGGCAGGCCGAGGTCCCCGGCGCGCAGGGCGCTGGTCGGCGTGCCGCCCACGCCCACCCACACCGGCAGCCGGCCGGCGTAGGCGCGGGGGGTGATCTCCTCGTCCAGCAGCGCGGGGCGGGACGAGCCGGCCCAGGTGACCCGCTCGTGGTCCCGGCACTGCAGCAGCAGGTCGAGCTTCTCCTCGTAGACCTCGTCGAGCCGGTCCGGATCCACCCCGAACAGGGCGAACGGCTCCGCGAACGCGCTGCGCCCCGCGACGATCTCCGCGCGGCCGTGGCTGAGGAGGTCCAGCGTCGCGTGGTCCTGGTAGACGCGGACGGGGTCGAGCGTGGTCAGCACCGTGGCCGTCGACACGAGGCGGACGCGGTCCGTGGCCTGGGCCACCGCCGCGAGCGCCACCACGGGGGACGACACGGCGAAGTCGTGGCTGTGGTGCTCCCCGACGCCGAAGACGTCGAGCCCCAGCCGGTCGGCGAGGATCCCGTAGGCCACGACGTCGTCCAGGCGCTGGCCGGGGGTCGGGGGCGTGCCGCCGTCGGCGGCCGCGTGGATGTCGGTGAGCGAGAAGACGCCGAGCTCCATGGGCGCGCTCCGTCCGGACGACAGCGGGCCGTGGCCCCGGCCCCTGGTTCCCAGTATGGAAGTCCGGGCCGTCCGGTCTCCTGGGTACGAGGACCCTTGCCCCTCCCGGGACGGCGGACTCAGTCCGCCGTCTGCCGCACGACGCGGGCCGGGTTGCCCACCGCGACGACGTTCGCCGGGAGGTCCTTGACGACGACGGCCCCCGCGCCGACCACGGTGTTCTCACCGATCGTCACGCCCGGGCAGACGATGGCGCCGCCGCCGAGCCAGACGTTGTCCCCGATGGTGATCGGCTCCGCGGCCTCCCACTTCTGCCGCCGGGGCTCGGCCTCGACGGGGTGGGTGGGGGTGAGCAGCTGGACGTTCGGGCCGATCTGGACGTCGTCGCCGATGGTGATGGGGGCGACGTCGAGCGCGACCAGCCCGAAGTTGGCGAAGGTGCGGGCCCCGACGGTGATGTGCGAGCCGTAGTCGACGTAGAACGGCGGCCGGATCTCGGTGTCCTCGCCGACCGCGCCCAGCAGCTCCTCGAGGAGCCGGCGGCGCAGCGGCCCCTGGCGCACGGTCGTCGCGTTGTAGGCGTCCATCAGGTCCAGGGCGGCCCGGCTCTGCTCGGCCAGCTCGGGGTCGTCGGCGATGTAGAGGTCCCCGGCGAGCATCCGCTCGCGCATGGTCCGGGGGTCGTCGTCCGTCATGGCCAGCAACGTACCTGGCGGCCGCCACCACGGCCGCCCTGGGCCGCACACCCGGCACCGGGTCAGGCGGCGTCGAAGAACTCGAGCACGTGGGAGACGAAGGACTCCGGCTGCTCCTCGGGGAGGTAGTAGCCGGCGCCGGAGATGTGCGCCATGGTGAACGCGTCGGCGTACTCCTCGTACCCACCGAGGCCCTTCGGGATCCCGCCCCCCTCGTCGCCGCCGTATAGCACCACCCCGTAGAGGCCGAGAGTCGGGGTGCGCAGCCTGGTGCTGCGGTACTCACCGGCCACGCTTCGGCGCGCCTCGCTCAGCGCCAGGCTCTTGTACAGCGCCACGGCCGCTCGAGCCCGAGCCGGGTCTCGCAGCCTGCTGAGGTACAGCTCGATGTCCTGCTCGGACCAGACGTCGCGATCGGAGGTCTCGGCAGTCATCAGGTAGCGAGGGAAACGCTGTCGGCCTCGAGACAGCAGGACGGGCCCCAGCCCGGGCGTGGCGGTGGCGAACATCGGCCACAGCTTCCACATGTGCGGGAGCATCCGAGCAGACACCCGGGGATAGGGGTGGGGGGCCGCGACGGCCACGTACTGCCGCACGCGCTCGGGGTGTGCCAGGCACACGCGGAAGCCCAGGATGCCGCCCACGTCGTGCCCCACCATACGAACCGAGTCCAGCCCGAGCTCGTCGAGCAGCGCGACGACGTCGGCCACCAGCTGGTCCCGTTCGTACCCGTGGGGCGGGGCGTCCGTCCACCCGGCACCTCGCAGATCGGGGCAAATGACGCGGTGGTGGGCGGCGAGGGCCGGCAGGACCTTGCGCCACGCCCACCAGTGCTGCGGGAAGCCGTGCAGCAGCAGCACCGGATCGCCCGAACCCGCCTCCGCGACGTGCATCCGCAGCCCGGGGAGCTCGACGAAGCGGTGGCGCACCCCCTCGATCTTCGGCAAGGGACGCCGTTGCGACGTCGTGGTCGTGGCCTCTGCGCGCAGTGCGCGCTCGTGGCGCTCCATGGCCAGACGCTACTACTTTTGTCGTACGCCGTCACTACTTCTATAGTTACCGACATGACGCCGACGAAAGCGCGCGCCCTCGACGCGGCGATCGAGCTCCTGGGCACCGAGGGGCTGCGGTCACTGACCCACGCCCGCGTCGACGAGCGGGCCGACCTGCCCAAGGGCTCGACGTCGAACTACTTCCGCACCCGCCAGGCGCTCGTCTCCGGCGTCGTCGCCCGGATCGTCGAGCTCGAGGAGGCGGAGATCGGCGCCACCTTCGCCCCGCCCGGCTCCGCGGCGGAGCTCGTCGACGGCGTCTGCGCCCTGTTCGACCACCTCACCCGCCGGAATCGCACGCAGACCACCGCCCGGCTCGTGCTGTTCATGGAGGCCAGCCACGACGCCGAGCTGCGGGAGGTGCTCTCCCGGGCGCGGACGGGCATGGCACGCTCCGTCGTCGCCACGATGGCCACGCTCGGCGCGAGGGATCCAGAGGTCGCCGCGGCCGCCGTCGTCGCCTGCTTCGAGGGCCTGCTCCTGCACCGCGTCGCCCGGCACGACGACACCGACCCGCGACCGGTGCTCGACCAGGTGGTCAGGGGCGTCCTGACCTGAGCTCCCGGGGCGGGCGCCGCGAAGCGCTGGCCGCCCCGTCCGGCCGGTGGGACAGTGGCGCATGGCACGGCTCAACGAGGCGGCGCGGGCGCTGATCGAGTCCGGCGCGCTGGGTCACCTGGTCACGATCGAACCCGACGGCGCGCCCCAGGTCAGCGCGGTGTGGGTCGGTCTCGCGGGCGACGAGCTCGTCACCGCCCATCTCATGGCGACCCAGCGGAAGCTGGCGAACGTCCGCCGCGACCCGCGGGTGGCCATCTCGTTCGACGGGACGGGCGCGAACGCCGTCGGCATGCAGGACCACCTCGTCGTCCACGGGCTCGCCCGGCTCACGGCGGGTGGCGCCCCGGAGTTCCTGCACCGCCTCGCGCAGGTCTACGTCGGCCTGGGCACGACGTTCCCGCCGATGCCCGACCCGCCGCCCGGCTTCGTCATGCACATCGCCGTGACGCGGGTCGGCGGCCTCGGACCCTGGTGGGACTGAGCCTCAGTCCTCGCCGATGTCCTCGTGCCAGAGCGTCGGCTCGGCCGCGATGAAGTCCCGCATGAGTGCGGCGCAGTCCGGGTCGTCCAGCACCACCACCTCCACGCCCCTCGAGCGCAGGAGGTCCTCCCCGCCGACGAACGTGCGGTTCTCCCCGACGACGACGCGCGGGATCCCGTAGAGCAGGATCGCGCCGGTGCACATGTCGCACGGCGAGAGGGTGGTGACCATGGTCGCGCGGGCGTAGACGCGGGCCGGCAGCCGCCCCGCGTTGGCCAGGCAGTCCGTCTCGCCGTGCAGGATCGGGCTGCCGTCCTGCACCCGGCGGTTGCGCCCGACGGCGAGCACCTCGCCGTCGACCACGAGCGCGGCCCCGATCGGGATGCCGCCCTCCGCCCGCCCCGCCCGTGCCTCGTCCAGGGCGACGGCGAGTGCCTCGGCGTCGGACCTCACGCTCCGCCTCACGTCGGGGGTCATGGCCGCCATCCTGCCAGCGGGCGCCGCCGCTCAGCGCCCCGCGGCGTAGCCCTGCGCGCCGCGGGGGTTCGCCGCCGCGCCGAGGAGTCCGGTGGCGGGGTCGACGGTGACGGCGGAGAGCCGGCCGAGCGACCAGTCGCCGGCCCGGGTCACGCGGTGGCCCCTGCGCTCGAGCTCGGCGACGACGTCGTCGCCGAGGCGGTCCTCGACGACGGCGCCGCCCGGGGTCCAGGTGCGCGGCCAGAACGAGCCGGGGACGGAGGTGGTGTGCAGCGCCGGGGCGTCGATCGCCTGCTGCGGCGTGTAGCCGCCGACGATGGTGCGCAGCAGGTAGAGCAGCTGCCACTGGTCCTGCTGGTCCCCGCCGGGCGAGCCGAGCGCGGTGACGGGCCGGCCGTCCCGGAGGACGAGCGTGGGGGTCAGGGTGGTGCGCGGCCGCCGGCCGGGGGCGAGCGTGGCGGGCGACCCGTCCTCGAGCCACGTCATCTGGAGCCGGGTGCCGAGGCAGAAGCCGAGCTCGGGGACGGCCGGCGAGGACTGCAGCCACCCGCCGGAGGGGGTCGCGGAGACGATGTTGCCCCAACGGTCGACGACGTCGAGGTGGCAGGTGTCGCCGCACGTCTCCCCCGTGGGCGCGACGGTGGGCTCCCCCACCCCGCCCGCGGAGCCGCCCGTGGGCGGGGCGTAGTCCTCCCGCAGCGGCGGCACGAACGGCTCGACGCCCGGGACCCGGCCGGGCCGGAGCTCCGTCGAGGCGCGCTCGGTGATCAGCGCGTGCCGCTGCGCCGCGTACTCGGCGGAGAGCAGCACGTCGAGCGGGACGTCGCCGTCGCCGTAGTAGGCCTCGCGGTCGGCCATCGCGAGCTTCTCGGCCTCGAGGATCGTGTGGGCGCCGAGCGCGGTGGAGGGGTCGAGCCGGTCGTCGTCGAAGCCGTCGAGGATCGCCAGCATCTGGAGCAGGACCGGGCCCTGCCCCCAGGCGCCGGTCTTGGCGATCGTGTGCCCGCGGAAGTCCACGGTGACGGCGGGCTCGTAGCCCGCCCCGAAGGCCGCGAAGTCCTCGGCGGCGATGACGCCGGCGTGGTCGGCGCCGTCGGAGTGGCGGTGCGGGCGGGCCGCGAGGGCGGTCACGGCCTCGGCCACGAAGCCCTCGCGCCAGGCGCGGCGGGCGGCCTCGATCCGCGCGACCCGGTCGTCGGCGACGCCGGGGCCCCGGCCCGCCGCGACGAGGCGTTCGAGGGTGCGGGCGTAGGCCTCGTTGCGGACGATCTCGCCCTCGCGCGGCGGGCGTCCGTCCGGCATCCACAGCTCGGCCGAGGTGGGCCAGTGCCCGGTGAAGAGGTCCGCGACCCGCGCGACGGTGTCGCCCACCCGCCCGAGCACCGGATGCCCGTCGCGCGCGTAGCCGATCGCCTGCGCCAGCGCGTCCGCCAGCTCCCAGGTGCCGTGGTCGCGCAGCAGGACGAACCAGGCGTCGACGGCGCCCGGGACGGCGGCCGCGAGCGCGCCCGACCCCGGCACCAGCTCCAGCCCCTCGGCGAGGAGGTGCTCCCGGGTGGCGCCCGCCGGGGCCGGGCCCTGGCCCATCAGGACGGTCGGCGTCGGGTCCTCCGCCGTCGCGAACACCGCCGTCAGGTCCCCGCCCGGGCCGTTCAGGTGCGGCTCGACCACGTGGAGCACGAAGCCGGCGGCGACGGCGGCGTCGAACGCGTTGCCGCCGCGTTCGAGGACCGACTGGGCGCACGCCGTCGCGATCCAGTGGGTCGTGGCCGACATCCCGAACGTGCCGCTGAGCGTGGGCCGGGTGGTGAACGAGGGCGGCTGGGTGAACGAGGCGCCGGGCATGGACGGGAGGCTAGCGGTGCGCCGGCGCGGCCCACGCCCGGGGCGGTGTCCGACCTCACCGCCCCGGGCCCTCCGGACCGCCGACGTCGGTGGAACAATCGCCGGGTGCCCAACCCGTACCGCCAGATCCTCGGCCTGCCCGGGACCCTGGCGTTCTCGGCGGCCGGCCTGCTCGCCCGCTTCCCCGTCTCGATGGTGGCGATCGCCGTCGTCCTGATGCTCTCCAGCATCACCGGCTCCTACGCCACCGCGGGGACCGTCTCCGCGACGTTCGTCGTCTCGCAGGCCATCTGCGCCCCGCAGCTGGCCCGGCTCGTGGACCGGCACGGGCAGGCGCGCGTGATGACGCCGGCCGTCACCGTCTCGGGTCTGGCCCTCGCCGGGCTCGTCGTGGCGGCCGTCGCCGGAGCGCCGCTGTGGACGGTCTACGCGTGCGCCGTCGTCTCCGGGGCCAGCGTCGGGTCCGTCGGCGCCCTGGTCCGGGCCCGCTGGACGCAGGCCGTGCGCACCCCGAGGGATCTGCACCGGGCCTACTCCTGGGAGTCGGCGCTCGACGAGTCCACCTACGTGCTCGGCCCGGTGATCGCCACGATCCTGGCCACCTCGGTGACGCCGTGGGCGGGCGTCGCCACGGCCGCCGTCCTCATCGTGGTGGGCGGGTACGCCTTCCTGGGGCAGCGCGGCTCGGAGCCGCCGGCGCAGCCGCGCCACGAGGCCGGCGCGCACCGCGGCTCGGTGATGCGGTCGGGGGCGCTGGTGGGGATCGTCGTCGTCTTCCTCTTCGTCGGCGGGGTCTTCGGCGCCACCGACGTCGCGGTGGTCGCGTTCACCGCCGAGCACGGCCGTCCCGCGGCGGCGGGGGTGCTGCTCGGCATCTTCTCCCTCGGCTCGGTCCTCGCGGGCCTGCTCTACGGCGCGCGCACCTGGACCGGGCCGGCGTGGCGGCGCTTCGTCGTCGGGGTCGCCGTCCTGGCGGGCGGCACCGCCCTGTTCCTGCTGGTCGAGAGCCTCACGGTCATGGCCGCGGTGATGTTCGTGACCGGCTTCGCGATCTCTCCCACGATCATCAACGGCAACTCGATGGTCCAGCACCTCGTAGACCGGCGCCGCCTCACCGAGGGCCTGACCTGGCTGAGCACCGGCATCAACGTCGGCGTCTCGGTCGGTTCGTCGGTGGCCGGGGTGTTCATCGACGGCTACGGGTCCGTCGGCGGGTTCACGATGGTGGCCGCGAGCGGCGGCGTCGCCGTGGTGACCGCCCTCGTCGTCGCGCCGCTGCTGCGCCGCCGGGACCACGGCGACCCGGTCCACCTGCCCGAGAGCTGAGCCGGCCCGCCGGATCACGAGGCCCGGCGGCACCGGGGTGCGCGCGCGGCGACCGGCCCGACCTGCGGCCCGGCCGCTCCGCGGGCAGGATCGGACGGGACCGCGATCACACCTGGAGGCTGCCGTGGCCCGCTCCGTCGCCGAGTTTCTCGTCAACCAGCTTGTCGCCGCCGGCGTCGAACGCCTCTACGGCATCGTCGGCGACTCGCTGAACCCCGTCGTCGACGCCGTCCGGCGCACGCCCGGGATCGACTGGGTCCACGTCCGGCACGAGGAGGCCGCGGCCTTCGCCGCCGCCGCCGAGGCCGAGGTCACCGGGAAGCTCACCGCGTGCGCCGGCTCCTGCGGGCCCGGCAACCTGCACCTCATCAACGGCCTGTACGACGCGAACCGCTCCCGCGTGCCCGTGCTGGCGATCGCCTCGCACATCCCGAGCGCGCAGATCGGCACGACCTTCTTCCAGGAGACCCACCCGGACCGGCTCTTCAACGAGGCGTCGGTGTACTCGGAGATGATCTCCACGGCCAAGCAGGTCCCGCGCGTGACGCGCACCGCGATCCAGCACGCCCTCACCGCCCCCGGCGTCGCCGTGCTCACCCTGCCGGGCGACGTCGCGGACGAGCAGGTGCCCGGCGACGACGCCCCCATCCTCGTCCCCGGCGCCTGCCCGGCCCGGGTGGTCCCGAACCTCGAGGACGTCACCGCGCTCGCCGACGCTGTCAACCGCGCCAAGAAGGTCACCCTGTTCGTCGGCGCGGGCGCCCGGGGCGCCCGCGAGGAGGTCCTCAAGCTCGCCGACCTCGCCGCCGCGCCGGTCGGGCACTCGCTGCGCGGCAAGGAGATCATCCAGTACGACAACCGCTTCGACGTCGGCATGTCGGGCCTGCTGGGCTACGGCGCCTGCCAGAGCGCCATGGACGACGCCGACCTCCTGGTCCTCGTCGGGACGGACTTCCCGTACGACGCCTTCCTGCCCGCGGACGTGCCGACGGCTCAGATCGACATCGACGCCTCGCACCTGGGCCGGCGCACCCGGCTGGACCTGCCCGTCCACGGCGACGTCGGCGAGACGCTGCGCCTGCTCAACCCGATGCTCACCCGCAAGACGGACCGCAAGTTCGTGCGCGCCATGACGAGGAAGCACGCGAGCCTGATGACCCGGGTGGTCGGCGCGTACACGAGGAACGTGGAGCGGACGACGCCGATCCACCCCGAGTACGCCGCGGTGCTGCTGGACGAGGCCGCCGCGGAGGACGCCGTCTTCACGGTCGACACGGGCATGAACAACGTCTGGGCGGCCCGCTACCTCACCCCCAACGGGCGGCGGCGCGTGATCGGCTCCTTCCTGCACGGCTCCATGGCCAACGCGCTGCCGCACGCGATCGGCGCCGCGATGGCCGACCCGTCCCGCCAGGTGGTGGCCCTGGCCGGGGACGGCGGGCTGTCCATGCTGCTCGGCGAGCTGATCACGGTGCGGGCCTACGACCTGCCCGTCAAGGTCGTCGTCCTCAACAACGCCTCGCTCGGCATGGTCAAGCTCGAGATGCTCGTCGAGGGCCTGCCCGCGCACGCCACCGACTCCCCGCCGGTGGACTACCGCAACGTCGCGCTGGCCCTGGACATCCCCGCCGTGCGGGTGGAGGAGCCGAAGGACCTGCGCAAGGCGCTGACCGACGGGCTGGCCCGGCCGGGGCCGGCGCTGATCGAGGTGGTCACCGACGCCAACGCCCTGTCCATCCCGCCCTCGATCACCTCGGGGCAGATCCGCGGCTTCGCGACGGCGATGACCAAGGAGATCCTCGGCGGCGGCATGGGCGAGGTCATGGCGATGGCCCGCTCGAACCTGCGTAACGTCCCCCGCCCCTGACACTCCGCCTCCTGCTGGAGGGCGGAATATCGGCCGGGGCGTCGGGCTTTACCCTGACATGACGGACTACGGGCACGACCTCCTCTTCGGGTCGTTCATCACCCCGACCAGCACCGCGCCCGAGCGGGTGGTCGCGCTGGCGCAGGCGTCCGAGGCTGCGGGGCTCGACCTCGCCACGTTCCAGGACCACCCGTACCAGCCGGCCTTCCTCGACACCTGGACGCTGCTCTCCTACGTCGCGGCGAGCACCGAGCGGATCCACGTCGCGGCCAACGTCATCAACCTGCCGCTGCGCCCGCCGGCCGTCCTCGCCCGCGCCGCGGCCAGCCTCGACCTCCTCAGCGGCGGCCGCCTCGACCTCGCCCTGGGGGCCGGCGGCTTCTGGGACGCCATCGAGGCCATGGGCGGACGGCGGCTGAGCCCCGGCCAGGCCGTGGAGGCCACCGGCGAGGCCATCGACGTCATCCGCGGCCTCTGGGACACCAGCACCCGCGAGCGCCTCGTGGTGGACGGCACGTACCACCGGCTCGACGGCGCCAAGCGCGGCCCCGCCCCCGCCCACGACATCCCGATCTGGCTGGGGGCGCTCAAGCCCCGGATGCTGCGGCTGATCGGCCGCAAGGCCGACGGCTGGCTGCCCTCGCTCCCCTACCTGAAGTCGCTGACCGCCCTCGCCGAGGGCAACGCCACATCGACGAGGCGGCCACCGCGGCCGGCCGCGACCCGCGCGCCGTGCGCCGGCTGCTGAACATCGGCGGCCAGCTCACGCCCCGGGCGTCCGACCGGCTCCTCGTCGGACCGCCGGAGCAGTGGGTGGAGCAGCTCGCCGCCCTCACCCTGGAGCACGGGGTCTCCGGCTACATCCTCATGGGCGACGACCCCGGCACCCTCGCCGTGCTCGGCCAGGAGGTCGCGCCCGCGGTGCGCGAGCTCGTGGCGGCCGAGCGCGGGACTGCCGGGCACGGGACTGCCGGGCGGGGGACGGCCGCCGCCCCCGCCCCGGTGTCGCTGCGCCCCCGCGGCTGACGCCCCGCGCCGGCTCCGCCACCACCTCGATCGAAAGACAGACCCGTTGGACTACGGTCACCCGCTACAGCTCGGCACGTTCCTCACGCCGGGCGACGACGATCCCCAGACCCCCGTCGAGCTCGCCCGCCTGAGCGAGGAGCTCGGCTACGACCTCGTCACCTTCCAGGACCACCCGTACCAGCCCCGCTTCCACGACACCTGGACCCTGCTCAGCTGCGTGGCAGCCCGCACCCAACGGATCCGGCTGGCGCCGAACGTCCTCAACGTGCCCATGCGCCCGCCCGCCGTCGTGGCGCGAGCCGCGGCGAGCCTGGACCTGCTGTCCCACGGCCGCGTCACCCTGGGCGTGGGCGCCGGTTTCTTCTGGGACGCCATGGCCTCCATGGGCGCGGAGCGCCTGGGCCCCGGCGAGTCGGTCGACGCGCTCGCCGAGGCGATCGACGTCGTCCGGTCGATCTGGTCGGCCGACCCCGCCCCGCTCCACGTGCCGGGCGCGCATCACCGGCTCGACGGCGCGCAGGGAGGTCCGGCGCCGGCGCACGACATCCCCGTCTGGGTCGGCGGCGGGAGGCCGCGCATGCTCGCCCTGGTCGGCGCCGCCGCGGACGGGTGGGTCGTGCCCGGCGGCGTCCGCGGGCTCGAGGCGCTGCGCGCCGGGAACGCCGCCGTGGACGCGGCGGCGGCCGCGGCCGGGCGGGGCCCGCGCGAGATCCGCCGCATCGTCAACCTCGCCGGCACCTTCGCCCGCACGCCCGGCGGCTTCCTCGCCGGCCCGGCCGAGCAGTGGGTCGACGACCTGCTGCCGCTCGTCGTCGACGACGGCGCCGCCACCCTGGTCCTGGCCTCCGACGACCCCGAGACGCTGCGCCGCTTCGCCGGTGACGTCGCCCCGGCCCTGCGGGAGGCCGTCGCCCTGGAGCGGGCCCGCCGCGGGGTGGCCGAGGGCGTCGTGCGCCCGGCCCGCGTCCGGGCCCGCCGCCGGGAGCGCATCTCCTACGACGCCGTCCCCGCCCCGCTCGCCGAGCGCGCCGTCGAGCCCGGCGACGCCCGCTACCCCACGGTCCGCTCGACGTACCTGCGCGGCGGGTCTCCGGGGCTGGTGCTGCGGCCGCGCGACGCGAGCGAGGTGGCCGACGCCGTCACGTTCGCCCGCACCCAGCCCGTGCCGCTCTCCGTGCGCAGCGCCGGCCACGGCATCAGCGGGCGCTCCACGAACGACGGCGGCATCGTCGTCGACATCTCCGCGCTCAGCTCGATCGAGGTGCTCGACCACCAGGCCCGCCGGGTCCGCATCGGCCCCGGCGCCCGCTGGGGCGAGGTCGCCGCGGCCCTGCACCCCTACGGCTGGGCCCTCAGCTCCGGCGACTACGGCGGCGTCGGCGTGGGCGGCCTCGCCACGACCGGCGGGATCGGCTACCTCGGCCGCAGCCACGGGCTGACCATCGACCACCTGCGCGCGGTGGAGGTGGTGCTGGCGGACGGCTCGCTCGTCCGCGCCGACGAGGCGGAGAACCCCGACCTCTTCTGGGCCGTGCGGGGCGCGGGCTTCAACTTCGGCGTCGTCACGGCGTTCGAGTTCGAGGTCGACGAGGTCGGTGACATCGGCTTCGCCCAGCTCGTCCTGGACGCCACGGACACGGCCGCCGTCCTCCGCCGCTGGGGCGCCGCCGTCGAGGCCGCGCCGCGCGACCTGACGAGCTTTCTCATCATGGGCCGCCCCCGCGACGGCCAGGTCCTCGCCCAGCTCATGACCGCCGTCGACTCCGACGACGCCGCCACGATCCTGGAGCGCCTGCGCCCCCTGGCCGACCTCGGGCCGCTGCTCGGCCAGTCCGCGCAGATCGTGCCCTACCCGGCGGTGGTCGGCCTGCCCGACGCCGCCCAGCAGGGCCAGGGCGAGCCGGTCACCCGGTCCGGGCTGCTCGAGCACGTCACGCCCGCCTTCGCCGCCGACGCCGAGCGCCTGGTCAAGAGCGGGGAGACCTTCTTCTTCCAGATCCGCGCGATGGGCGGGGCCATCTCCGACGTCGAGCCCGACGCCACCGCGTTCGCGCACCGCTCGGCGAACTTCTCCGTGGTGGCCTTCGGCGCCTCCCGGGCCCGGCTCGACCGGGCGTGGGACCCGATGCAGCACCACTTCACCGGCATCTACCCCAGCTTCGAGACCGACCCGCGGCCCGAGCGGCTGCTGGACGCCTACCCGCCCCGCACGCTGGCGCGGCTGCGGGCGCTCAAGCGCCGCTACGACCCCGGCAACGTCTTCCGGGACAACTTCAACATCGCGCCGGAGCCGGAGCCTGGGGCAGAAGCGCGAGGGGTGCGGGCCGGCCCGAACCCGGCGCTCCGGGGGCGTGGGCCGTCTCACTCAGGCAACTGACGGCAATGCCTGATCCCTCCGCCCGCACGGTGGCACCGTTGGAGGCATTCCCTGGCCCGGCCCCGACGACGGAGAGATCGTGACGACTGACAAGCGCAACCACCTGGTGCTCATGGGCGTCGCCGGGTCCGGCAAGACGACGATCGCCGAGGAGCTCGTCGAGCGCCTGGGCTGGGTCAGCGCCGAGGCCGACGAGTTCCACTCCCAGGCCAACATCGACAAGATGGCCTCCGGCACGCCGCTGACGGACGAGGACCGCTGGCCGTGGCTCGCCTCGATCCGCAGCTGGCTGGACGAGCAGACCGCGGCCGGGCGCAAAGCCGTCGTCACCTGCTCCGCGCTCAAGCGGGTCTACCGCGACGTCCTCCGCGGCGAGGGCGACGACGTCTGCTTCGTCCACCTGGGCGGCTCGAAGGACCTGATCGCCGGCCGGATGGCGCAGCGCAAGGGCCACTTCATGCCCACCTCGCTGCTGGACTCCCAGTTCGACACCCTCGAGCCGCTGGGCGAGGACGAGCCCGGCATCTCCGTGGACATCTCGGGCACCCCGGACCAGATCACGGGCGACATCATCGCCCGGCTGCAGCTCACCGCCTGACCCCGCCCGCCCGTCGCGACAGCCGGCGGGCGGCGCCCCTTCTCCGTCACCGGCGCCCGCCGTCGGCGCCCCGGCGTTTCCCCGAGCCCTCCGCACCGCCCTGCCCTAAGGTCCTGACCACAGGGTCAGGGCCGCCTCGCCGTGCTCGCACGGCCCCTCGGCGCGGTCCGTCGACCAACCGGTAGGACGGCCGGCTCCCCGCTGGCGGGGGGCGGCCCGACAGGACGGAGAAGTCATGGAAGGTTGGACGCAGACCCTCGGAGCGGGACCGCTCCTGGGCATCGCCGCAGCGGCCATCGCGCTCATCCTCGTGCTGGTCATCGTGTTCAAGCTGCACGCGTTCCTCACGCTGGTGCTCGTCTCCCTGATCACGGCCTTCGCCACGGGCATCCCAGCGAGCGGGATCGTCGAGACGCTCGTCAGCAGCTTCGGCGGCACGCTGGGCAACGTCGCCCTGCTGATCGGCCTCGGGGCGATGCTCGGCAAGATGGTGGAGCACAGCGGCGGGGCGAGGATCCTCGCCGAGAAGATGGTCTCCGTCTTCGGCGAGAAACGGGCCCCGTTCGGGCTGGGGCTCGCCTCTCTCATCATGGGCTTCCCGATCTTCTTCGACGCCGGCCTCGTGGTCATGCTGCCGATCATCTTCGCCGTGGCCCGCCGGCTCGGGAACAACGTGCTGCTCTTCGGCATGCCGGCCGCCGCGGCGTTCTCCGTCATGCACGTCTTCGTGCCGCCCCACCCGGGCCCGGTGGCGGCGACCGAGCTCTACGGCGCCAACCTCGGCCTCGTGCTGCTGGTCGGCGTCATCATCGCCTTCCCGCTCTGGTACCTCACCGGTTACCTCTGGGGCACCTACGTCGGGCGGCGCTACATCCTTCCCGTGCCGGCGCTCTTCGGCACCGTGGACGACGACGTCCAGAAGAACCCCCCGAGCGTGGGCACGGTCATCGCGATCCTCCTGCTGCCGCTGCTGCTGATCTTCATGAACACCGGCCTGGACTTCCTCGACGGCGCGGGCGTCGTCGACGCGGAGAACGAGACCTGGGTGCAGGTGCTCTCCACGATCGGGTCGGCCCCGGTCGCCCTGCTGATCTCGGTGCTGGTCGCCACGTTCGTGCTCGGCAACCGCCGCGGCGAGCACGGCACCGCCCTCGAGAAGGTCCTCGACTCCGCCCTGGGCCCCGTCTGCTCCGTCATCCTCATCACGGGCGCCGGCGGCATGTTCGGCGGCGTCCTGCGCACCTCCGGCATCGGCGACGCGCTCTCCGACTCCCTCGCGGACGTCGGCCTGCCGATCATCGTGGCCGCCTACGTCATCGCCCTCATCCTCCGTGTCGCGCAGGGCTCGGCCACGGTCGCGCTCGTCACCGCCGCGGGCCTGATGGCCCCCGCCGTCGCCGCCGGCGACTTCTCCGTGCTGCAGATCGTGGCGATCACCCTGGCCACCGCGGCCGGGTCGGTCTTCGCCAGCCACGTCAACGACTCCGGCTTCTGGCTGGTCGGCCGGCTGATGGGCATGGACGTCAAGACGACGCTGAAGACCTGGACGGTCCAGCAGGCGCTGGAGTCCGTGGTCGGCTTCGCGCTGTGCCTGATCATCTTCTGGATCGGGTAGCCCGGAGCACCTGCCGGGGGCCTCAGCGGCCGTCGTCTCCCGGTCCGCCGACCCCGCCCGCCGCCGGCGGCGCACCACCGCGGCGGGTGGGGTCGTCGATCTCGAGCCACACCTCCGCCACGACCGCCCGCGAGGCCGCCTCCGCCGCCTCCTGCTGCCCGTCCGCAACCGCCCGCGCGACCGCCTCGTGGTCGTCGAGGGACTTCGGGGCCGGCCACGCCGGCGTCAGCCCCAGCCGCGTCCGCCCGGCGAGGACCTCGGCGATGGTGCGCTGCAGGCCGAGGAACATCTCGTTCCCGCTCGCGTGGATCAGCAGGGTGTGGAAGGCGACGTCCGCCTCGAGGTACTCGGCCGTGTCGCCGAGGCCCTGCTCACCCAGCTCGCGCAGCCGTCGCGCCAGCCGCACCAGCTCTGCGCCGTGCCCGCGGCCACGATCCTGGGCGGCGAGCCGCGCGGCGGTCGGCTCCACCGCGTGACGCAGCTGGGTCAGGCTGCGTAGCTGGGCGTCCCGGCCCGGACCGGCCAGGCGCCAGCCGATGACCCGAGGATCGAGCACCGACCACCCGCCCACCTCCTGGACGACCACGCCCACCCGGCGCTTGGGCACGACCATGCCCAGGGACTCGAGCACGCGCACGGCCTCCCGGACGACGGTGCGGGAGACGCCGAACCGTTGCTCGAGCCGAGCCAGCGTGAGCACGCCGCCGGCCGGGTGGACCCCGGCGGCGATCTCCCGGCCGAGCGTGTCGAGCACATCGCTGTGCAGCACCGGTGCCGCCATGCCGCCTCCGCACGGTTTTGTCAAAGATATGATCTTTCTGTAAGGGTATCGGACAGAAGCCGCTGCCCGCACCGGGTCAGGGCGGGTCGAGGGGCCGACGCCGGTCCGCGCACCCGCCCCCGACTTCTCACACGCTCCGCCTCGGCGGCACCACAATCGATGGAGACACTCATGGAAGATTGGACCCAGACCCTGGGAGCGGGCCCGCTCCTGGGGATAGCGGCCGGCGCGATCGCGCTGATCCTGATCCTGGTCATCAGGTTCAAGATGCACGCGTTCCTCACGCTCATCCTCGTCAGCCTGCTCACCGCGTTCGCCACCGGCATCCCCGCCAACGCCATCGTCGACACGATGGTGAGCAGCTTCGGCGGCACGCTGGGCTCGGTGGCGCTGCTCGTCGGTCTCGGCGCCATGCTGGGCAAGCTCGTCGAGCACAGCGGCGGCGCCAAGGTCCTCGCGGACAAGATGGTCGACGTCTTCGGCGAGAGGCGCGCCCCCTTCGCGCTCGGCGTCGCCTCGCTGCTGATGGGCTTCCCCATCTTCTTCGACGCCGGCCTCATCGTCATGCTGCCGATCGTCTTCGCCGTCGCCCGCCGCCTGGGCAACAACGTGCTGCTGTTCGGCATCCCGACGGCGGCCGCCTTCTCGGTGATGCACGTCTTCGTGCCCCCGCACCCCGGCCCGGTCACCGCCACCGAGCTCTACGGCGCCAACCTCGGCCTCGTGCTGCTCGTCGGCCTCCTCATGGCCTTCCCCCTCTGGTACGTCTCCGGTTACCTCTGGGGCCTGCGCGTGGGGAAGAAGTACGTGCTCCCCGTTCCGGCGCTCTTCGGCGAGATCGACAAG
This sequence comes from Georgenia sp. EYE_87, assembly GCF_023148685.1. Taxonomy (GTDB): domain Bacteria; phylum Actinomycetota; class Actinomycetes; order Actinomycetales; family Actinomycetaceae; genus Georgenia. The sequence continues at coordinate 99,568 of NZ_JAHXNL010000011.1, forward strand.
GACCAGCCGGCGAACCCGCCCAAGGTCGGCACGGTCATCGCGATGCTGCTCCTCCCGCTGGTGCTGATCTTCATGAACACCGGTCTGGACTTCCTCCGCGCGGCCGGGACCGTCTCCGCCGACGCCACCTGGTTCCAGGTGCTCTCCGCCCTGGGCGAGTCCCCGGTCGCGCTGCTGATCTCCGTGCTCGTGGCCACCTGGGTGCTCGGCACCCGCCGCGGCGAGCACGGCACGGCCCTGGAGAAGGTCCTCGACTCCTCCCTCGGTCCCATCTGCTCGGTCATCCTCATCACCGGCGCCGGCGGGATGTTCGGCGGCGTCCTGCGCGCCTCCGGCATCGGCGACGCGCTCGCCGACACCCTCGACGGGATCGGCCTGCCCGTCATCGTGGCCGCCTACGTCATCGCCGTGATCATGCGCGTGGCGCAGGGCTCGGCGACCGTCGCCCTGGTCACCGCCGCCGGCCTGATGGCCCCGGCCGTCGCCGCCGGGAACTTCGGCGTCATGGACGTCGTGGCCATCACCCTGGCCACGGCTGCCGGCTCGGTCTTCGCGGGCCACGTCAACGACTCGGGCTTCTGGCTCGTCGGCCGCCTCATGGGCATGGACGTCAAGACCACCCTGAAGACCTGGACCGTGCAGCAGACCATCGAGTCGGTGCTGGGCTTCCTCCTGGCGCTGCTGGTGTTCGCGATCTTCTAGACGCGCACCCTCCAGAGAACCCGTCCGTCACCGACACGCTCGTCGGTGGCCGGCGGAAACGGTCGCCGGGCACCCGCCCGGCGACCGTTCCTGTCCGTGCCCGCGCCGCGAGCGCCGACCGGTCGCGCCGTCCCGCCCCGCCGACCTTGCGAAAGGTATGACCTTTGTGCGAGGGTCGGGGGCGAGGCACCACGAGGCAGGCACGACGTCAGGGACGACGGCGCCCACGAGGCACCGCCGGCCCGGTCCAGGACCGACGACGTCCGGCCCGGCGGAGCCCGACACCCTCCGGATCGGCAAGGAAGTCACGATGGTCAACTCTCTCTTCGACATCACCGGCAAGCTGGCGTTCGTCACCGGCTCCTCCCGCGGGCTCGGCAACGCCCTCGCCGTGGGGCTCGCCCAGGCCGGCGCGCGCGTCGTCCTCCACGGTCGCGACGCCGCCGCGCTGGCCACGGCCGAGGAGCAGCTCACGGCGATCACCGGCACCGACACCCCAGCCGTCTCCTTCGACGTCACCGACCAGGCCGCGGTCCGCGACGGGGTGGCCGCACTCGTCGCCGAGCACGGCGTGCCGGACGTCCTGGTCAACAACGCCGGCATCCAGCGACGAGCACCGTTCAACGAGTTCGACCCGGCCGACTGGGACGACATCGTCGCCGCGAACCTCTCCAGCGCCTTCTACGTCTCCCAGCAGGTCACGCGCGGCATGGCCGAACGCGGCTCAGGGAAGGTCGTCAACATCGGCTCGGTGCAGTCGATGCTGGCCCGCCAGACCATCGCGCCTTACTCGGCCACCAAGGGCGGGGTCGTCATGCTCACCAAGGGCATGGCCGCCGACCTCGCCCGGTTCAACATCCAGGTCAACGCCATCTCCCCCGGCTACTTCGCCACCGAGATGAACAAGGCGCTCGTCGAGGACGAGGCGTTCAACACCTGGGTGATCAACCGGACCCCGGCCCAGCGGTGGGGCAAGTTCGAGGAGCTCGTCGGAACGCTCGTCTACCTCGCCTCGGACGCCTCGAGCTTCGTCTCCGGCCAGAACATCTTCGTCGACGGCGGCATGACCTCCGTCGTCTGACCGACCCCACCGGACCTCGCAGTCAAGCAACCGTCCCCCCGTCCCGAAAGAAGCGTCATGAGAGCGATCGTCATCCACGGCAAGCAGGACCTGCGCGAGGAGGAGGTCCCCACCCCCGAGCCCGGCGAGGGACAGGTCCGCCTGCGCATGGCCTTCGGCGGCATCTGCGGGTCCGACCTGCACTACTACTACGAGGGCGCCAACGGCGCCTTCGTGGTGCGCGAGCCCCTCGTGCCGGGACACGAGGTCTCCGGCACCGTCGACCTCGACCCCTCGGGCGAGCTCGCCCCGGGCACCCCGGTCACCGTGCACCCGGCCACGTTCGGCACGCCGCAGCCCGGGCTGGAGGACCACCGCCACCTGTGGCCAGACGGCGCCTACCTCGGCAGCGCCTCCACCTGGCCGCACACCCAGGGCGGGATGAGCGAGTACCTGCTGGTCACCAGGGACATGGTCCGCGTCCTGCCGGGCACCCTCCCGCTGCGGAGGGCCGCGCTTGCCGAGCCCCTCGCGGTCGGGCTGCACGGCATCAACCTGGCCGGCGGGGTCGAGGGCAAGAAGGTCCTCGTCTCCGGCTCGGGCCCCATCGGGCTGCTGACCGCCGCGGCTGCCGTGGCCGGGGGCGCCACCGAGGTGGTCTCCACCGACGTCCTGCCCGGCCCGCTCGAGCGGGCCCGCGCCCTGGGCGCCCACCGCACCATCCAGGTCACCGAGGAGGAGATCCCGGAGGCGAGCTTCGACGTCGTCCTCGAGTGCTCGGGCGTCCCGGCCGCCATCAACGCCGCCCTTGTCGCGGCCCGGCGCGCCGGCACCTACGTCCAGGTCGGGATGGTCCCCAACGAGCCGAAGGGCATCAACCTCGCTCCGCTGATCTCCAAGGAGGTCACGATGCACGGGTCCTTCCGGTTCAACGACGAGATCGACGCCGCGATCGCCCTGCTGGACGCCACGCCCGGCATCGAGGACGTCATCACTCACGAGCTGCCGGCGGACCGGGCCCTCGAGGCCTTCGCCGCGGCGAAGGACTCCCAGGCCTCGGGCAAGGTCGTCGTCGCCCTCTGGCCGGACGGCGTCGACGCCTGAGCAGCGACCCGACGAAGCCCGACCCGACGAAGCCGGAGCACCCATGAAGATCGTCATCACCGACTGCGACCACGCCTCGATCGACATCGAGGAGTCCGTGGCCCACGAGGCCGGCGCCGAGCTGGCGCTCGTGCAGGCCGTCACCCCGGCGGAGATCATCGCCCGCGCGGCGGACGCCGACGGCCTGGTCGTCCAGTACGGGCAGATCACCGCCGAGGTGATGGACGCGCTGCCGAACCTGCGCGCGGTCGGCCGCTACGGCGTCGGGGTCGACACGGTCGACGTCGAGGCGGCCACCGCCCGCGGGATCGCGGTGTGCAACGTCCCCGACTACGGCACCGAGGCGGTCTCGGACCACGCGATCGCCCTCGCGCTCGCCGTCGGCCGCGGGCTGGTCGCGCTCGACCGGGGCACGCGCGCCGGCCGGCCGAACCTGCCCGAGGTCGGCCCGATCTTCCAGGTCCCGGGCCGCACCTTCGGCGTGCTCGGCCACGGCGCCATCGGGCGGGCCACCGCCCGGAAGGCGGCGGGGGTCGGGTACGAGGTGGTCGTCCACGACACCGCCCTGGTGCCCGGCACGCTCACCGACGAGGGCCACGAGATCGTGTCGCTCGAGGACCTCCTGCGCCGCTCCCAGGTGCTCTCGATCCATGTGCCGCTGGTCCCGGCGACGCACCACCTGATCAACGCCACCACGCTCGGCCTGCTCCCCGAGCACGCGATCGTCGTGAACACCTCCCGCGGCGGCGTGGTCGACACCGACGCGCTCGTGGCGGCGCTGGACTCGGGCCGCCTGCTCGGGGCGGGCCTGGACGTCTTCGAGACCGAGCCGCTGCCGGCCGACCACCCCCTCACCCGGTTCGACCGCGTGGTGCTCACCCCGCACGCGGGCTTCTACACCGAGGAGTCCTACGCCGAGCTCAAGCGGCGCACGATCCAGAACGTGGTGGACGTCGTCGCGGGGCGCCGGCCGCGCAACATCCTCAACCCGTCCGTGCTCGGGGCCGTCCGATGAGCGACGACGTGCTCGGCGCCGGCGTCCTTCCCGACGGCCATGCCGCCGTGCTGGAGCGCCTCGGCGAGCTGCGCCTGCTACCGGTCGTCGTCCTCGAGAACGCGGCCGACGCCGTCCCGCTCGGCCGCGCGCTGGCCGGAGGCGGGCTGCCGGTCGCCGAGGTGACGTTTCGGACCGCGGCCGCCGCGGACGCCGTCCGTGCGCTGACCGACGCCCGCCTGAGCGGTCCCGACGGCCACGAGCTCCTCGTCGGGGCCGGCACGGTCGTGACCCCGGCGCAGGTGGACGCCGCCGTCGCCGCCGGGGCGAGCTTCGTCGTCTCCCCCGGGCTGAGCCCCGCCGTCGTCGAGCGGTGCCGAGAGCATGGCGTGCTCGTGGTGCCTGGCACGGCGACGGCCACCGAGGTGCAGACCGCCCTCACCATGGGGCTGCGCACGGTGAAGTTCTTCCCCGCCGCCACCTCCGGCGGGCCCGCGGCCGTCCGGGCCCTCTCGGCGCCGTTCCCGCAGATGCGGTTCGTCCCCACCGGCGGGATCACCGAGGGCGACGTCGCCGAGTACCTGGCGCTGCCCGCCGTGCTGGCGGCCGGCGGGTCGTGGATGGTGCCGGCCTCCGCCGTCGCCGCCGGTGACTTCGACGAGGTCCGGCGGCTCACCGAGGGTGCGGTCGCCGCCACCCGGAGGCCGCGCCCGTGACGACGACGCAGCCGGGTCCGCCCGACGCCGCGCCCGCTCCGGAGGTGCTCTGCATCGGCGAGACCATGGCGATGGTGACCTCGACGGACGCGAGCCCGGTCGCCACCGCCCGGACGTTCACCATCTCGCCGGGCGGGGCCGAGTCGAACCTGGCCCAGTACCTGGCCGAGCTGGGCGTGCGGACGGCATGGGTCTCCGCGCTCGGCGACGACCCGCTGGGCGACCGGGTGCTCGCCGCGATCGCGGCGTCCGGCGTCGACACCCGGTGGGTCAGCCGGGACCCGGGCGCGAACACCGCCGTCTACGTCAAGGACCCCGGTGCGAAGGTCTACTACTACCGCAAGGGCTCGGCGGCGTCGCGGCTCGGGCCGGCGCACGTGCCCGGCTGGCCGGTGGCGACCGCGCGCTGGGTCCACGTCTCGGGCATCACCCCGGCGCTGTCGGACTCCTGCCGCGCCCTGCTCCCGGCGGTGCTGGACGCCGCCCGGGCGGCGGGTGCCGGGATCTCGTTCGACGTGAACTACCGCCCGGCTCTCTGGCCCACGGCCGAGGCGGCCGCGACGCTCCGGCCGCTCGCCGACCGCGCCGACGTGGTCCTGGTGGGCCGCGACGAGGCCGAGGCGCTGTGGGGCACCCCCACCGCCGAGGAGATCGCCGCGCTGTTCCCGCACACGGGCCGGGTGGTGGTCAAGGACGGGGCGGTCGAGGCCGTGGAGGTGGACCGCACCGGCGGGGCCGAGGTGGTCACCCGCGTGCCGGCGCGGCGCGTGGAGGTCGTGGAGTCCGTGGGCGCCGGGGACGCGTTCGGCGGCGGGTACCTGGCGGCCCTGCTGCGCGGCGACGACGCCGAGGAACGCCTCGCGATGGGTCACTCGCTCGCGGCGTGGGTGCTCGGCTCGCCCGCCGACCACCGCTCCGGCCACGGGTCGCACGTCAGGGCCTGAGCCGGTCGCCGGGCGCGGAGAACCTGCCGCGCACGGCCGCCCATGCAGTGGACGGTTTACCATCCGGTAACGAAGTCATGGTGGTATGCCCCACACTGTTACCACCCCCGCGAGACCCGGAGGCCGACGATGAGTGCTCGTTCCATCCGCACCGCAGCCCTGGCGGCCGGTGCCGCCCTGCTCCTCGCCGCGTGCGGCGGGGGCGGCGACGGCGGCGAGACCCCGGCGGGTGACACCGGAGCCGGCGGAGACGCCGCGGCCGAGTTCGACCTGGTCGAGCCCGGCACGCTGACCGCCTGCTCGGAGGTGCCGTACCCGCCGTTCGAGGTCGAGGACAGCGGCGCCCCCAGCGGCTACAGCGGGTTCGACATCGACCTCCTCCAGGCGATCGCCGACAACCTGGGGCTCGAGCTCGCCGTCGCCGACGTCAGCTTCGACGCCCTGCAGTCCGGCACCACGCTGGTGGCCGGGCAGTGCGACGTCGGCGCCTCGGCCATCACCATCACCGAGGAACGCAAGGCGAACCTGGACTTCACCGACCCGTACTACGACTCGCTCCAGTCCCTGCTGGTCCCCGCCGACTCCGACATCGAGGGCATCGAGGACCTCGCCGGCAAGAGCGTCGCGGTCCAGCAGGGCACCACCGGGCAGGCCTACGCCGAGGAGAACGCCCCGGAGGCGAAACTCTCTGCCTTCCCCGGCGACGGCGAGATGTGGCCGGCCCTGCAGGCCGGGCAGGTCGACGCGATCCTGCAGGACCTGCCGGTCAACGTCGAGCACGCCAAGGCGGACGAGAACTACGTCATCGTCGAGGAGTTCGAGACCGGCGAGCAGTACGGCTTCGCCCTGGCCAAGGGCGAGAAGCCCGAGCTGCTCGAGGCGATCAACACCGAGCTGCAGAACCTGCGCGACGACGGCACCTACCAGGAGATCTACGACTCCTACTTCGCCGCCGACGGCTCCTGACCCCCATGCGCAGGACCACCCGCCAGCGCCTGTACCGGGGCGTCAACTACGCGATCTTCGCCGCGGTGGTGCTCTTCGTCGCGCTGGCCACGGACTGGGAGCGCATCCTCAACCAGTTCTTCCGGTGGGACATCGCGCGCGAGCAGCTGCCCGAGATCGTCACGATCGCGCTCAAGAACACGATCCTGTTCACGCTCATCTCCTTCGCGGGCGGCCTCGTCCTCGGCGTGCTCATGGCGCTGCTCAAGCTGTCCTCGGTGGGCCCGTACCGGTGGTTCGCCACCGCCTACATCGAGCTCTTCCGCGGGGTGCCCGCGCTGCTGACGATCTTCGCGATGGCCTACATGCTCCCCATCGCGCTGGGGGTGCGCGTGCCCGGCGGCCAGGTGGGGGCGGGGCTGGTCGGCCTGATCCTCGTGGCCTCCGCCTACATGGCCGAGGTGATCCGCTCGGGCATCCAGGCCGTCCCCAAGGGGCAGACGGAGGCCGCGCGCTCGCTGGGCATGTCCCCCTCGCGCACGATGTTCTGGGTGGTCCTCCCGCAGGGCTTCCGGATCGTCATCCCGCCGATGACCAACGAGTTCGTCCTGCTCCTCAAGGACACCTCGCTGCTGTTCATCGCCGGCTCGACCGTCTTCACCAAGGAGCTGACCACCTTCGCCCGCGACGGCCTGACCACCTACGCGAACGGCACCCCGCTCGTCATGGCGGCGATGCTGTACCTGCTGGTCACCATCCCGCTGACCCGGCTGGTCGCGTGGCTCGAGCGAAAGATGGCGAAGAGCCGATGAGGGACACCACCAGACCGGTGCCGGGTGCGCCTGCGATCGACATCCGCGGGCTGCGCAAGAGCTTCGGCGACGTCGAGGTGCTCAAGGGCATCGACCTCACCGTCCGGACGGGCGAGGTGGTCTGCGTGGTCGGGCCGTCCGGCTCCGGCAAGTCGACCCTGCTGCGCTCGGTGAACCTGCTCGAGCCGCCCACGGGCGGGGAGATCCTCATCGAGGGCGTCGACATCCTCGACCCGGACGTCGACATCGACCGGATCCGCACCCGCATCGGCATGGTCTTCCAGCAGTTCAACCTGTTCCCGCACATGACGGTGCTCCGCAACCTCACCGTCGCCCAGGAGCGCGTCCTGCGGCGCTCGCGCGGCGAGGCGCAGCGGGTCGCCCGCGACATGCTCGACCGGGTGGGTCTGTCGGAGAAGGCCACCGAGCACCCCGGCCACCTCTCCGGCGGCCAGCAGCAGCGCGTCGCCATCGCCCGGGCGCTGTGCATGAACCCGGACATGATGCTCTTCGACGAGCCCACCTCCGCGCTCGACCCCGAGCTCGTCGGGGAGGTCCTCGAGGTCATGCAGGCGCTGGCCTCGTCGGGGATGACGATGATGGTGGTCACTCACGAGATGGGGTTCGCCCGCGAGGTCGGCGACCGGCTGATCTTCATGGACGACGGCGTCATCGTGGAGGAGGGCGACCCCACCGAGGTCCTGGCGAACCCTCGTCACGAACGCACGCAGGCGTTCCTGTCCAAGGTGCTGTAACCCCGCGAGACAGGAGCCGTCATGCCGCAGGAAGCCGGTGCCCCCGAGCTGAGGACCGTGCGGATCACGGACGATCTGACGCTCCAGTACGCCGAGCAGGGCCGTCCCGACGGCGAGCCCGTGGTGCTGCTGCACGGCTACACCGACTCGTGGTTCTCCTTCAGCCGGCTGCTCCCGCTGCTCCCGCCGGAGCTGCACGTCCTCGCGCCGTCCCAGCGCGGCCACGGCGACTCCTCCAGACCTGACGACGGCTACACGACGGACGACTTCGCGGGCGACGTGCTGTCCCTCCTCGACGCGGTCGGCCTCGAGCGGGCGACGATCGTCGGCCATTCCGGCGGCAGCTTCACCGCCCGCCGCGTCGCCCAGCTGGCGCCCGGGCGGGTCACCCGGCTGGCCCTGCTCGGCTCGGCACCCACCGCGCTGACCGACGGCACACGGGAGCTGCGGGATGCTGTCCTCTCGCTCACCGATCCCGTCCCCGACGAGTTCGCCCGCGAGTTCCAGGCCTCCACCATCTACCGCCCTGTGCCGGCGGAGTTCCTTGAGCGCGTCGTCGCCGAGAGCCTGAAGCTGCCGGCCCGCGTGTGGACGGCCGCGCTCGACGGGCTGCTGGGCCACGACGACTCCGCCGAGCTCGCGCGGGTCGGCGCCCCGACGCTCGTGCTCTGGGGCGACAAGGACGGGCTGTTCACCCGGGAGGATCAGGAGTCGCTCGTCGCGGCCCTCCCCGACGCCCGGCTCGTCGCCTACCCCGAGACCGGCCACGCGCTGCACTGGGAACGTCCCGAGGAGGTCGCCCGGGACCTTGTGGACTTCCTCCTGGCGGGCTGACGAGCCGGCCGGTCCGACTGCCCGGTCCGATTGCCCGGCCCGATTGCCCGGCCCGCGGGGCGGTTCTAGGTTGGCCGCCATGACCGTGGGCACCGGGACGTTCCCCGGCGAGCCGGGGGCGTCAGGGGCCGACGTCGAGGTGCTGGCGGGGGGCGTCGCCAACGCCGGGTCCGTCGTCCGGGTCGGCGACGAGGTCAGGCGGCCGGCGACCGGCCGCTCGGAGCTGATCTTCACGCTGCTCCGCCACGTCCGGGCCAACGGGTTCCTCGGTGTCCCCGAGCCGCTCGGGTTCGACAACCAGGGCCGGGAGCGCCTGCGGTTCATCCCCGGGGACGTCGCCGTCCCGCCCTTCCCGGGCTGGTCGCTCGCTCCCGGGCTCCTCGCCTCCACGGCGCGGCTGCTGCGCGAGTTCCACGACGCCGTGCGCGACTTCGTCCCGCCCGCCGACGCCGACTGGAGCACGGAGCTCGCCCACCCGGGCGGCGGGCCCCTGGTGGGGCACAACGACGTGTGCGTGGAGAACGTCGTCGTGCGCGACGGCCGGGCCGTCGCGCTGATCGACTTCGAGTTCGCCGCGCCGACCCACCCGCTGCACGACCTGGCGGTGCTGGCCCGGCACTGGGTGCCGATGGAGACCGAGCGGGACGCGCGGATCGACGGGCGCTCGGGCTTCGACGTCGCCGCGCGGCTGCGGATCGTCGCGGACGCGTACGGCGTGCCCCACGGCCGGCAGCGGCAGGAGTTCCTGGACCTCCTGGTGGCCGGCATCCACCGCGGCGGCGCCTTCGTCCTCGCCCGCGTCGCCCGCGGCGAGCAGGCGTTCGTCGAGATGTGGGAGCGCAGCGGCGGGCAGGGGCGTCTGGACCGGCGCCGGGCGTGGATCGACTCGGTCCGGGCGGAGCTGCTCGCCGCGCTCGACGCCCCGGAGGGCGGCACGGGATGAGGGCGCTGGTGTGCGGCGCGGGGATCGCCGGCCTCACCGTCGCCGGGGAGCTCGGCCGGGCCGGCTGGGACGTCACCGTGGTCGAGCGCTCGCCGGCGCGGCGTGAGCACGGCTACATGATCGACTTCCTCGGCCCGGGGTTCGCGGCCGCTGAGGCGATGGGCCTGCTCCCCCGGCTGCGCGAGCTGGCCTACCCGATCGACCGGGTGAGCTTCGTCGACGAGGCCGGACGGGCGCGGCACCTGCGGTACGACCAGGTTGCCCGCGACCAGGGCGGCCGGCTGCTGAGCCTCATGCGCCCGGACCTCGAGCTCGCTCTCCTCGAGCGGCTCCCCCCGCACGTCGAGGTCCGCCTCGGCACCACGGTCACCACGATCGACAACGGCCCGGGCCGGGTCACCGCCACGTGCGCCGACGGCACGACCGAGTCCGCCGACGTCCTCGTCGGGGCCGACGGCATCCACTCGACGGTGCGCAGCCAGGTCTTCGGGCCCGAGGAGCGCTTCGTCCGTCAGCTCGGGTTCCACACCTGCGCCTTCCTCTTCGGCGCGGCGGAGCTGCACCAGCGGCTCGGTGCCACGTTCTACCTGACCGACACCTTGGACCGGGTGGCCGGCCTGTACGCCGTCCGCGGCGGCCGCGTCGCCATGTTCGGGGCGCACCGGGTCGACGACGTCGCCCTGCCCGCCGACCCGCGCGCCGCCGTCGTGCGGGCCTACGCCGGGCTCGGCCGCCTCGTCGAGGAGGCGCTCACGCACTGCCCCGAGTCTCCGGACCTGTACTACGACCAGGTGGCGCAGGTCGAGCTCGCACCGTGGAGCGCCGGGCGCGTCGTGCTGGCCGGCGACGCGTGCCAAGCGGTGTCCCTGCTCGCCGGGCAGGGGGCGTCGCTCGCCGTGGCCGGCGGCCGCCTGCTGGTCCATGAGCTGAGCACGGCGTCGTCCGTCCCGGAGGCCTTCGCCCACTACGAACGGCGGTGGGCGCCCGTCGTCGCCGACAGGCAGGCCGCCGGCAGGAGGGCCGCCGGCTCGTTCCTGCCCCGCTCCCGGCGGGCGCTGCTCCTGCGGCGGGCCGGCCTGCGGCTCCTGCAGGTGCCGCTCGCCCGGCGGCTCGTCAGCGGGCGGGTCGTGGGGAGGCGGGCGCCCACCACCACGCGTGACTGAACGGAGTGCGACCAGGGCATGCACGGCAGGCGGAGTGCGCCTCGAGCTCCTCCAGGGACCGGCCCGATGTCTCGGGGATCGGTCCGGCTGGTCTGCATACCCACCGCTGCTCTCCGCTCGTGGCCGGCCCGGCCGACGTCCAGCCGCTACCGCAGCGCCACGGGCCCGTGGCCCGGCGGACGTTCAGCCGCTCCGGCGGCGCCACGGGCCCGCCGAGGTCTGACGTTCGGCGGTACTTGTCAACCTGACCGCCATCGTCAGACCTCACGACTTCGCCCGGTGTGCGGGCCTCTGCGACTCCCCCCGGTGTGCGGGCCTCTGCGACTCCGCCCGGTGTGCGGGCCTCTGGTGTGCGGGCCTCTCACGACACCGTCTGATGCCCTCGTCTGCGCATCGCTCCACGTGCGACCTGCGACGACACCCGCCACACTGGCCGTAACAGACCCGCGCCGTCGGGTCGCGACGAGAGGAGCGGGCATGGGGATCGGTGGAGGCATCTTCCTCATCGTGATCGGGGCGATCCTGGCCTTCGCGGTGTCCGACGTCATCGAGGGCGTCGACCTGTCGATGATCGGCTACATCTGCATGGGCGCCGGCGTGATCGCACTCGTCATCGCGCTGATCATGCACAGCCAGCGCACGAACACCACCCACACCGAGCGCGTCGAGCGCCGCGACGACCGTCACATCCACGGCGACGGCGTCTGACGCAGACGCTCGTCCGCCTCGGACCAGACCGCAGCCGGTGACCCTCGGGTCACCGGCTGCCGGCGTCCCCGGGCCCTGTCCGGCGACCGCCGGGCGCCGGGGTCGCCTCGCCGCCGCCGGGGCCTCCGGCTAGCGTGGGACCCATGGGACTGTCCCGCTTCGCCTCCGCCGTCGAGGACGCCATCAACCGCCGCAGCGTCGCCTACCTCCGGGACAAGGGCTGGCGGCCTCGCATCATCGGCCTGACCGGTTACGGCTCCGTCCAGAGCCTGCACGTCCTCGGGCGCGTGATCATGGCCGACCCGCAGGTGGAGGCCGAGGACCCGGAGGCGCTGGAGCGGGCCGCCCCCCTCGGGCCGATCAACGTGGCTGCCGAGGCGCAGCGGGGCTGGCGCTCCTTCTTCACCGCACAGGTGGGTTTCCTGCCCGTCACCGTGCACGCCAACGGGCAGTCGATCCGCACCCTGACCGACCGTGGCGGCTACCTCGACGTAATGGTCCGGGACCACGGTCTCGAGCCCGGCTGGCACGAGGTGACCATTGAGGCGGCGGCCGCGCAGCCGGTCACCGCCAAGGTGCTGGTGGTGGACCCGAGCGTGCGGGCCGGGATCGTCTCCGACATCGACGACACGATCATGGTCACGATGCTCCCGCGCGCCCTGATCGCCGCCTGGAACACCTTCGTGCGCCACACCTCCACCCGGAAGGCCGTCCCCGGCATGGCGGACCTGTACCGGAAGCTCCTCTCCGAGCACCCGACCGCACCGATCTTCTACCTCTCCACCGGCGCGTGGAACACGGTCCCGACGCTGCGGCGGTTCATGGACAGGAACGGCTACCCCGAGGGCCCGATGCTCATGACGGACTGGGGACCGACGCCCACCGGCTTCTTCCGCTCCGGCATCGAGCACAAGCGCACCCAGCTGCGGAACCTGCTGATCACGTTCCCGGACATCAACTGGGTGCTCGTCGGCGACGACGGCCAGCACGACCCGATGATCTACGACGAGCTGGCCCGCGAGCACCCCCGGCACATCGCCGCCATCGCGATCCGGCAGCTCTCGCCGGCGGAGCAGGTGCTGGCGCACGGCACCCCGGAGGCGATCGAGCAGCCGCCCGCCCTGCGCAACGCGACGGCGGAGCACGGCGTGCCGACGGTCCAGGGTCGCGACGGGCACGCGCTGGCCACGGCGCTGCCCGAGGTCGTGGCCGAGCGGACCCACACGCTGGTGGCGCTCGACGACTGAGCCCGCGCCGCGGCGCCCGCCTCAGGCCGGCCGGGCCACCCGCGTCCCGGGCAGCGCGACGCCCTGCGCCGCGAGGAAGGCGATCGGGTCGACCGGCGTGCCGTCGACCCGCACCTCGAAGTGCAGGTGCGGCCCGGTGGAGTTGCCGGAGGATCCCACGCGCGCCACCTGCTGGCCGGCGGTCACCGTGTCGCCCACGCGCACGAGGATCCCGTTGGGCCAGGGGTGGACGTACCGCGTCTGCACGCCGCCGCCGTGGTCGACGGCGACCATGTATCCGCTGTTGCCGCCGGAGGACGGGCCGGCGATGACCACGATCCCGTCGGCCGCCGCGTAGATGGGGTGCCCGTCCACCGCCGCGAGGTCGGCACCGGCGTGCAGCGTGCGCATCCCGGTGATCGGGTGCGTGCGCACCCCGAACGCGGAGGTGTAGCGCACGTTGCCGAGGATCGGCGAGGTCCACCCCTGGGCCGTGACCGCACCCGCGCTCAGCGCGCTGCAGGGGCTCGGCCCCGCCGCCGCGGCGATGGCCTCCAGGTCCTCCCCCGCCAGCGCGGTCACGACGGCGACGGCGTCGCGCCAGTACCGCTCGTAGTGGTACGGGTCGGCGTTGCCCTGCACCCGGTGGGCCACGATCGTCGGCGGCTGGGTCGTGCGGTCGGCGAGGGTGGCGAGCCGGCGGAAGAACATCGTCGCGGAGGTGGCGGGGTCCATCCGCTGCGCCTCGGAGCCCCACGCGCCGTTGTCCCGCTGCTGGAACAGCCCGCGGGAGTCGGGCCCGGCCGCGTCGCCGCGGTCGAGCACCTCGAGCCCGGACTCGCCCATCGCCGTCATGACGCCGATGGTCTGGTCGCGCACCGACAGCCCGAGGTCCGCGCCGGCGTTGATGATCGCGGCGGCGTTCGCGAGCTGCACGCCGCTGTAGCCGTTGACCTCGCCCTCGGGGGCCGCGGCGAGCCTGACGCGCACCCCCGGCCCGTCCACGTTGCAGGTGGCCTGGTCGTCCTGCGCGTCGATGTAGAGCACCAGCGTCAACGAGCCCACGAGGACGGACGCCAGCGCCAGGACCAGCACGAGGAGTGCGCGGCGCACGTCAGCCCTGCCCTTCCGGCGGGACGACGCGCTCGACGAGCCACGGCGTCGGACCGTCCTGGCGTGAGAGCAGCACCTGCACCGTGCCGGCGTCCGTCGGGACGTCGACCCGCGCCAGGTACACGCTCGGCTCGTCGGCCACCGCGGGCTCGCCCGTCACCTCCCGGGCGAGGATGGCGCCCGGCTGGAGCCACTGGTAGTCCCGCTGCGCCGTCGGGGTGAGGAACACGGAGAGCTCGTCGAACCAGCGCGGGGCGGGCAGGTCGGGCCGGGCCCACGCCCGCACCGCGTCCCCCGCCACCTGGCGGGCCTGCGCTCGGGACGTCTCGTCCCACACCGGCACCTGCGCCCCGGTGACCGGCTCCTCCGGCTCGTCCATCGGCTCGCCCGCCGGCGGGGCCGGGACCGGGACGGGGGACGGCGGGAGCACCGTGCCGGTCGCCGTCGCCGTCTCGTCGGGGCCCGGCCGGGGCTCGGGACCACCGGGGAGGCAGCCACCCAGCACGAGGGCGAGCACCAGCACGCCGACGCCCGCTCCGCCTGCACGCATGCGACCTCCGTCCCGCTCCGACGCGGCCCGGGCGGCGGCGATCCCCGTCCGCCCTGTTTTGCTTGCGTCATCCAGGTGACCATGATCACGTAGGCACTGCATGATGGTGATCCGATCAGGACCGTCTCCGGACGCAACCCTTCGAAGGACGCACATGATGGGTAGCCATCCACGGCTCGAGCACCGCGACGACGTCGCCGGTGCCGCCGCCCGTTTCCTCGTGCCGACGGGCCCGGCGATGCCGCAGCGCGGAGTGCCGTCGCCGGCGAACGGGCTGCCGGCCCGGGTGCGCACCGAGCGCCCCGCGCCGTGGTGGCTGGGCACGCACGGCGGCGCCGGGGAGTCCACGCTCGCCGGGCTCGTCCCGAGCTCCGGCGCGGCCGGGCACGCCTGGCCCCTCCCCCGCGACGTCGACGACGTCCAGCCGGTCGTCCTCGTCGCCCGCACCAGCCTGCGCGGCCTGGAGAGCGCCCGCGTCGCCGCCACCCAGTGGGCGGCCGGCGACGTGCTCGGCGTCGAGCTGCTCGGCCTCGTGCTCATGGCCGACGCCCCGGGTCGCCTTCCCCGCCCGCTGCGCGACCTCGCCCACCACGTCGCCGGAGGCGTCCCCCGCGTGTGGTCCGTGCCGTGGGTCGAGGCGTGGCGCTCTGGCGGCGACGCCGCGCCGCACGCCCTCACGGTGCTCCGGCGCGACCTCACCACCCTCCTGCCCGGCCAGGAGGCCTGACGTGCTCGGCTCCGCCGTCGGCGCGCTGACCGCCGCCACCCTGACCCTGGCCAACGTGCCGGATCCCGGCCAGGGCGAGGCCCCGCCGGGCATGGAGGGCTTCCTGCAGCTGCTCTCGTGGACCAAGTGGATCGCGCTGGGCGTCTGCGTGCTCGGCCTGATGGTCGCCGGGGCGCTCATGGCGGTCAACGCGCGGCGCGGCGAGGGCGGCGAGCACCTCGGTCGCATCGGCATGGCCCTGGCGGGCGTGGTCGTCATCTCCGGCGCCTACTTCGTCGTCGGCGCGCTGGCGTAGGAGCGGACGTGCCGGCGGACGAGGGGCGCAGCGTGTGGACGCGCCCGGCGTTCGTGGGGTCCGCGGTGCTGCTCCTGGCCCTGGCCATCCTGGCCGTCTGGCTCCTCACCCGCGGCGACGGCGCCCCCGCCGGTCCCGGCTCCGCCGCCTCGCCCAGCGCGACGGAGGCTCCGACGTCGGGGCGGACGGGGACGGCCGACGCGCCGACCACCGCCCCGCCGTCGCCCCGGCCCTCCGTGTGCGGGCTGACGGCGGAGGCCGACTCCGGCACCCTGACCCGCGCGCCCGAGGCCGGCTGGGAGCTCGTCGGCACGGTCGCGGCGCCGTCGGTCGAGGGCATGGGGCCCGGGGCGGTCGAGGACGGCCTGCGCACCTGCTACGCCCGCACGCCCACCGGCGCGCTGCTCGCCGCCGCGAACGTCGCGGCCATGGGCTCGAACGCCACCCTCGTCGAGCGGATGACGGCGGAGATGACCGCCGAGGGCCCGGGCCGCGAGGCCGCCCTGGAGCGGATCGCCGACGAGGGCGCCCCCGCCGTGCCCGGTGCCGTGCGCTACCAGATCCGCGGCTTCCGGCTCCTGGACTACTCCGGCACCGAGGCGTCCGTGGACCTGGCGCTGGGCGTCGACGGCGGCCTGACCGGCAGCTTCGTGCTCGACCTGCGCTGGGAGGACGGCGACTGGAAGGTGGTCCTCACCGACGACGGCGGGCTCGGCAGCCTCCCCGCCCCGGTGCCCGACCTGACCGGCTACACCCTGTGGTCGGGGGCGTGATGGCCGCCGACCCGACCGCTCCCCCCGCCGCCCCGCCGGGCGGCTGCGACCCGCTGGACGTCACCTGCGCGACGTCGACCTGGACCGCCGACGGCGGCGCCACCGCGCTGGACCAGCTCGGCGCCGCCGTCGCCGAGGCGCTGGACACGACGCTCGCCTCGCTCGGCACCATGTGGGAGAACGTGGCCACCCCCACCCTGACGGGGAGCGGCACCGGGGCCGTGGCGCCCGGCGACGTCGCACCCGGCTCGGTGCAGGCCGTCGAGACGGTCCTGGGCTGGGTGGTGTGGGTCTCCCTCGGCGTCGCCATGCTGTCCCTGCTCGCCCTGGGCGCCTGGCTCGCGCTGGCCGGGCGGCGCGGCGACGGCGAGCGCCACCTCGGCCGCGTCGGCGTCGTCCTGGGCGGGGTCGTCCTGATCTCCGGCGCGTCCGCGCTGGTCGGGGCGCTGGTGCCGCCGGAGCGGTTCGCGGGCGGCTCCGCGCCCGTCGCCTCCACGCAGAACGCCCTGTGGTGGTTCACGGCGGCGATGGCGGTGCTCTCCGTGATCGTGGCGGGGGCGAAGATGGCGTGGGAGCAGCGGGCGGCGCCCGGGCGGGACCTCGTGCGCTCGCTGCTCACGCTCGTGGTGGTGGCCGGCGCCGGGCTGACGGTCATCGGGCTCGCCGTCGTCGCGGCCGACGCCTTCGCCCTGTGGCTGCTCGACCGGGTCACCGGCGGCGCCGACTTCTCCGCGCGGGTGCGGGAGATGGTGGTGCTCTCCGACTCCCTCGGCGTGCTGCTCGTGATCGTCCTGGGCCTGCTCGCGGTGGTGGTCGCGTTCGTGCAGATCATGCTGCTGGTCCTGCGCGGCGCGATGCTCGTCATCCTGGCCGGGATCTTCCCGCTCTCGGCGGCGTTCACCAACACCGCGGTGGGCCGGGCCTGGTTCTCCCGGGTGGTCTCCTGGATCGTCGCGTTCGTGCTGTACAAGCCGGCCGTGGCCATCGTCTACGCCACCGCGTTCCAGCTCACCGACACCGGCCTCGTCACCGACGACGGCACCGGGCTCGTCCCGCTGCTCGCCGGCATCATCCTCATGGTCCTGGCGCTGCTGGCGCTGCCCGCGCTGATGTCCGTGGCCGCGCCCCTGATCGGCACCGTGACCCCGGGCGGCGCGCCCGCCGCGGCCGCGCTGCCGCCGGGCACGTCCGCGGCGCTGCCCACGGGGGCTGCTGCGGCCCACCGGGTGCGCCCCGCCGCCGCGCCCGCCGC
>NZ_JAHXNL010000012.1 GCF_023148685.1 Georgenia sp. EYE_87
CCCCGACTGCCACGCCCCACCCGGCGAGGGCGAGATCCACCACTCCCTGTGGTGGTACGACCAGCACGGCCCCACCGCCGCCCACCTCGGCATCCTCCTGTGCTGGCACCACCACGACCACGTCCACGTCCACCGACGCAACATCACCATCGAACGCACCGGCGACCATTGGACCTTCACCCGACCAGACGGCACCACCATCACCACCCTCCGCACCGCCGCCTGACCCGCGCTCACGGCGCACCCCCACGCCCAGAAGGGCCGCAGACCATCCCCGGTCTGCGGCCCTTCTCGCGTTGCTGTGTTCGGGAGTGACAGCCGCGGTCTCAGCCGCTCAGGCAACAGCCGCGGTCGTCAGCGGCTCAGGCGACGGTCGCGGTCGCGAGCCGGTCGGCCGAGCGTCGGGTAGCGGCGGGACCGACCGAGGTGCGTGCTCGGCGGTCGCCCAGTGCCCGGCCCGCCTCGGCGGGACGCCGGACGGTCGGACGTGTCGTGACCGACCGCTCCTCGACGAGACCGCGGCTCTGCAGCTCCGGCACCACGCCCTTGATGAGCGCGGCCACGTCGGCGGGCAGCGAGCCAGGGAGCACGACGAAGCCGTCAGCCGCGCCGGCGCGCAGCCACGTCTCGACGACCTCGACGACGTCCCCCACGGTGCCGTACGCCTGCAGCGCCCCGGCCCACGACGCACTCTCGCCGTCGATGTCGGCGATGAGACCCGCGCGCGCCGTCGCGCTTGTCCGGTCGGTCGAGACCACGGTGTGCAGGTCGACGAGGACGCGGACGTCGTCCTCCCGCCCCGCGGCACGGGCGGCGGCGCGAACCGCGTAGCGCAGCTCGCGCGCCCAGCCCAGGTCCTGCTCCCGGATCCGCACGACGTCAGCGTGCTCCCCCGCCAGGACGACGTCCTGCTCGGCGGAGACCGACACCACCACCCGCGGTCGGGGTGACCGCTGAGCGCGCGCGCTCGTGAGCGAGCGAGTGACGCCGCTGAGCGTACGGGCGAGCGAGTCGCCTGTGGCTCCGCCGATCTGGAGACCGGTCCAGGTGCCGTTCTCGCGCGAGACCTGGGCCAGCTCGCCGGCGACGACGCCGAGGTCGGCCCGGCCGACCGGCACGCCCGGGACAAGCCCGGCCGCGCCCGCGTGCGGGCTGATGCGGCGGGCGGCGACCACCGGGTCCAGCCAGTCGTCGCGGCGGACGGCGCGGTCCGAGCGGAGCCGGAAGTCCTCCCCGAGCGCGACGAAGGCGACGCCGCTGTGGTGGGCGGCGCGGGTGTAGGAGGCCAGCCGGGCAAGGTCGCACTTCTCGACCGGCAGGTCGGCGGAGAGGCCGGTGGCGGAGGTCGAGACGCCGAGGCCGGTCAGGTCCAGACCGATCGTGGCGCGCGGGGAGTCGGAGGTACGGGAAGGGAGCAGGGAGACAGTCATGGTGCACATCCACAGGTGTCGTCGCGCAGTCGCGCGCAGGCAGGAAGGAGGCTGACAGAGCCGTCCGCGCCACGGGCGTGTCACTCGCCCAGGCGTGGGTCTCAGGTCAGGGGTGATGCGTCAGCGCGCGTAGCGGCGCCGGGGCATCGCGGGGAATGTCTCAGGCGGACATTCGCGAACAGGACATGCACATGCACATGGAGCGGCGAGGCGAGAAGCGGTTCTGCCTGGGGCTCGTGTGCGCAGTCATGTCGTTCCGTTTTCCTTCGTGCTCATGCACCTGGTGGTGCGTGCCGTTGCCCCTTGCGGGACCAGGTCGTTCATCCGGAGCACCCCCCGCACGTGGGGGGTTGCCGACCAGCAAGCCGGGACTTAGCGCGCCTGTCGGGCGCGCACTGGTACTCGTGACCTGGGGTTGACGTTAGGGCAGCGGTACTTCACATGTCAACGAACGGCGTGTTGCCCCGGCCGGGCGGTCGTCGACCGGGGCTCGCCGCTCTCCGCGCGGCCGTTCACCGCAGCGCCGGACTGTCCAGTCACCGTGGCGCTGGATCCTCCGATCGCCGCGGCTCTGGATCATCCGGCCACCGCGCCGCGGGGTTCTCCGGCTCGCCGAGCGAGAGCATCAGGCGGTTGGCCCAGTTGAAGAACGCCGCACCGTGGACGAGATCGGCGATCTCAAGGTCCTCGAGACCCGCCTCGCGCAGGCGGCCCACCTCGTCCGCGCCGAACTCGACCGGGGTCCTGGTCAGTGCCACGGACGCCGCGACGACGGCGTTCCACCGCGGGCCCAGGTCCGCCTCGACACCCTCGTCCAGCAGCCGCTGGACGTCGTCGGGCCGCCGGGAGTGGTGGCTGGCGAAGCGAGAGTGCACTGACGCGCAGAAGACGCACCCGTTCAGCCGGCTCGTCGCCGCGGCAGCCAGCTCACGCTCGGCGCGCGGGAGACCACCCGCCGTGTTGTAGAAGATGTCCTTGTCGGTGCGCGTGCGCGCCCCGAGCACCTCCGGGTCGCGTGCCAGCAGCGCGAAGTACGCGCTCTCGGCGCGGCGACGGTCGACCAGACCGTCCCAGTGCCGCTCGGTGAACTCCTCGACCGGAAGCGGGTCCAGCCAGGGAACCCACCCGAGGTTTTCCTGCGTGAACGCCTCGGGGCGGTCGAGCTCGGGGTCGGTGGTGACCTTCTCGGCAGCCATCAGCGGGCTCCTTCCGACTCGACGACGGCGAGCTGGCGCAGCCCGTGCACCACCCGGACCTGGAACGCGAGGAATGCGACGAGCTGGGACAGCGTGACGATTCCTGTGGTGGACCAGCCGGCCGCCAGCAGCCGCTCCATCTCCTCGGGCGTCGCCTCCCGCGGGCGCAGCACGAGCAAGTGAGCGTGCTCGAGCGCGGCGGCCAGCCGCCCGCCCAGCGCCGACCGGCTCTCCACCCGGTACGCCGGCCCCCGTGTGCTCTCTCCCGCGAGCCCCGGCTCCCGGTAGACCCCGTAGGGCCCGGCCCCCCGCCCGCGCGCGCTCTCCTCATCGACGGCGGCTACGACGTCGGAGCCGCTCTCCACGGCAGCGAGCCGGGCGGCGTAGAACTCGCGCACGTCCTCGGCACCGTGCAGCCCGACCACGAAGGTCGCGACGGCGAGCCGCTCGGCACGCGAGAACTCCGACTCGTCGACCGGGTCGAGAAGCGCCTCGTAGGCCTTCTGGGCGTTCACCCGCGCCTCGGGCCTCGCGGAACGGATCTGGTCCAGCCGGTCACCGGGCCGGACGCCGAGCAGGTGGTCGACGACGTCCGACGGCTCGGCGGGCGCGGGCCCGCCGGCCGGCACTGCGGCTCTCGGTCGTGCTGAGGTGGTCGGGTCGGCCGACGTGGCCGCGTTGGTCGTGGTAGTCATCTCTCTCCTCAGAGGGTGGCGGTGGCGAGCGGTGCGGGGGTCCAGCCCATGGCGGGCGCGACCTCGGTGGCGATGAGCTCGATGGAACGCAGGACGTCCTCGTGGGGCGGGTCGATCGAGTGCACCTGAAAGCTGACGTCCGTGGCGCGGGCGAGCGCGGTGTCCGCCGCCAGCAGCTCGACGACCTCGTCCGGCGTCCCGACGTAGCTGTCGGTGCGGCGGATGACGGTGTCGAGATCGTCCACGGGCAGGTCGTGGCCGATCGCCCGCAGCTTCCCGGCCGCCCGGAACAGCCCGGCGCCGGCGAGGACCCGGGCCCGCTGCCGGTCCTCCGCGACGAACAGCGTCCGAGAGGCGAGGATGCGCGGCTCTGCCCCGGCCGGCAGCGCGGCGAGGTAGGCGTCGATCACCGGGTGCTGGATCTCGCTCAGCGTGGCGTCCGGGTCGCCGGCCGGCCGCGGCTGGGTGCGCGACAGCATGAGCCCGTCACCCGCGGCCCCGGCTCGCTCGGCACCGGCGGCGGAGAAGGTCGCCTGCCACAGGCGCCGGGCAAGGCCGTGCCCCGGCGGGTAGAGCTGGTTGCGCGGGTCTCCGAGGTCGCCGCCCACCAGGGCGTCCCGCAGGAGGTCGAGGTTCGCGGCGTGCACGGTGTGCTTGTCGGCGACGTCGAGCCCGAACGCCGAGAACGACTTCGGAGTCCCGCCCGAGCCGAGGCCGAGCTCGAGCCGCCCGCCCGCGAGGACGTCGAGCACCGCGGCGTCCTCGGCCACCCGCACCGGGTTCTCCAGCGGCAGCGTGATGATCGCGGTGCCGAGCCGGATGCGTTCGGTCAGCGCGGCCAGGTGGCTCAGCAGCACCAGCGGGGACGGCAGGCCGCCCTCGTCGCCGTCGAAGTGGTGCTGGGCCACCCAGGCGGAGTCGAGGCCGAGCCGCTCGGCCAGCTGCACCTGCTCGACGGCGTTGCGGTAGCGCTGTGCCGGAGGCGCGTCGTCGAGGATCCGGGTGAAGATGCCCAGTCGTGCCGTCATCGGTCTCGCTCCTGCTCGCTGGTCGTGGTGTGGTGGGCCCCGGCTCGGGTGTGGTGGGCGCCGCGCCCGGGGATGGCCGCCAGCAGCGCCGCGGTGTACTCGTGCTCCGGGCGGGCGAAGACCCGCTCGGTGCGCCCCTGCTCGACGACCTTCCCGGCACGCATGACCGAGACGGTGTCGGAGATCTGCCGCACGACCGCCAGGTCGTGCGAGATGAACAGGTACGTCAGGCCGAGGTCGGTCTGCAGCTCGCCGAGCAGGTCGAGGATCTGCGCCTGGACGCTGACGTCCAGGGCGGAGACGGCCTCGTCGAGCACCAGGACCCGCGGGGCGAGCACGAGCGCGCGGGCGATCGCCACGCGCTGGCGCTGACCGCCGCTGAGCTCGGCGGGCCGGCGGCGCAGCAGGTCGGCCGGCAGCGCGACCCGCTCGACCGTCTCCGCGGCGCGTGCCGCGCGCGCCGCGCGCCCCGGGCGCTCGCCCCGCGGCAGGTTGCGCAGCGGCTCGCCGACGATCTCCGCGACGCTCTGGCGCGGGTCGAGCGAGGAGAACGGGTTCTGGTACACCAGCTGCGTGCCGCGGCGGAACCGCCGCAGCGCCTCGCCGCGCAGCCCGGTGACCTCCGCGCCCTCGACGACGACGGACCCGGCGGTGGGGCGGCCGAGCCCGACGACGGCGCGGGCCGTCGTCGTCTTGCCCGATCCGGACTCCCCGACCAGGGCGTGCGTGGTGCCGCGGACGACGGCGAAGCTCACGTCGTCGACGGCGCGGAACACACCGGCCCGGCGGTCGCGGGCGAACTCCTGGACGAGCCCGGAGACGACGACGGCGCGCTCCTCCTCCCGGGCCGCGGTGACGAGTGCGGCGGTGGCGGCACGCGCCTGCGCCGGCGGGGTGCGGAACGCGGGGGCGTCGGCCAGCAGCGAGCGCGTGTAGCCGGCCTGCGGGTCGGAGACCAGCTGCGCCGTCGGCCCCTGCTCGACGACCCGCCCGTCCTTGAGCACGACGATACGGTCGGCCCGGTCGGCGGCGACGGCGAGGTCGTGGGTGATGAGCAGGATCGCGGTTCCCAGCTCGCGCTGGAGGTCGGCGAGCAGGTCCAGGACGGTCTGCTGCACGGTCACGTCGAGGGCGGAGGTGGGCTCGTCCGCGATGATCAGGTCCGGCTCCAGGGCGATCGCGCCCGCGATGAGGACCCGCTGCTTCATGCCGCCGGAGAGCTCGTGCGGGTACTGGCGGGTGCGGACCTCCGGCTCGGGGATGCCCACCCGCTCCAGGAGCTCGAGGACGCGGGCCCGGATGGCCGCGGCCGAGCCGTAGCGGTGGATGCGGAGCACCTCGGCGAGGTTGTCCCCGATGGTCTTGACGGGGTTGAGGGAGTTGTTCGGGTCCTGCGGCACGAGGCCGACGCGCCTGCCCCGCACGGACTCCAGGCGGCGCGAGCTCCACCCGCTCACGTCGGTCCCGTTGATCGCGACCGTGCCCGACTCGACCCGCCCGTTCCCGGCGAGCAGACCGATGACGGCCTGCGCCGTCGTCGTCTTGCCGGAGCCCGACTCCCCGACGACGGCGACCACCTCGCCCGGTCCGACGTCGAGGGAGACGCCGTGGACGACCTTCCTCGTGGTGGAGCGCGTCCGGTAGGAGACGACGAGGTCGCGGACGGAGAGCACGGCCGGACGCCCGGGCGTGACGGCCGCGCCGGCGGCCTCCGCCGTCGTGCCGGGCCGAGCCACCGGCGAGGCCGGTGCGGTGACGGTGCTGGTCATGGTCAGCTCCTCCTCAGGGCGACGCTGATGCGGTTGGCGGAGAGCACCACGGCCACGAGGACCAGGCCGGGCAGCGTGGTGAGCCACCACGACGTGGCGATGTAGTTGCGGCCCTCGGCGATGAGCAGGCCCCACTCCGGCGTCGGCGGCGGGGCGCCGTATCCGAGGAAGCCGAGGGTCGAGATCGCGATGACGGCGGTGCCGAACTGCAGCGCGGCGAGGGCGACGACGGCGCCCACGGAGTTGGGCAGGACGTGCCGCCACAGCACGGGCAGGAAGCGCGCGCCGCCCGCGAACGCGGCCTCGACGTAGTCGCTGCGGCGCACCCGCACGACCTCCGAGCGCGACAGCCGCGCGAAAGACGCGACCGCGCTGACGCCGACGGCGATCGCGGCGTTGGTGGTGCCGAAGCCGAGCAGGATGAGGATGCTCAGCATGAGGAGGAGGGCCGGGACGGACAGCAGGACGTCGACGACGCGCATGATGACGTCGTCCACGACCCGGCCGGCGGAACCGGCGAGCACGCCCAGGGCGGTGCCGACGATCAGGCCGACCCCGACGGCGATGAGCGCGCCCGTCAGCGACTCCCCCGCCCCGTGGATGACGCGGGCGAGCAGGTCGCGCCCGAGGGCGTCGGTGCCGAACGGGTGGGCGGCGCTCGGGGCCTGCAGCTTGTCGGCGGGAACGCCGACGACGGGGTCGTGGCTGGTGAACAGCCCGGGGACCAGGGCCCAGGCCAGGACGAGAGCGACGACCCCGACGGCGAGCGCGAGGGTCGGGTCGAGCCGCCGGAGCCGCGCCGCGAGGGTGGGCGCGGCACCGGCGGGCGGGGTGCCACCGGCCCCGGCGGGCACGGCGCCGGAGGCCGGTCGGGGTGCTGCGAGGTTCGTGGTGGTCATGCGGCCAGCCCCACCTTCTGCTTGGTGCGCGGGTCGAGGACGGGGTAGAGCAGGTCCACGACGAGGTTGACGACGACGAACGTGGTCGCCGCCAGGAGGACCACGCCCTGCAGGACCGGGATGTCCTGCTGCGAGACGGCCTGCTCCGTGATGCGGCCGATACCCGCGCGGCCGAACACCGTCTCCGTCACCACCGCGCCGCCGATCAGCTCGCCCAGCAGCACCCCGGCGATGGTCAGCGAAGGCAGCACGGCGTTGCGGGCGATCGTCCGGCCGAGCAGCCAGCGGGGGCTTGCCCCCTTCGCGGTGGCGACCGCGACGAACGGCTGGAGGCTCACGTCGTCGATGCTGCGGACGAGCACCTGGGCCAGCGGCGCCGCGATCGGCACCGCGAGCGCCAGCACGGGCAGGATCAGCGCCTCGACGGGGCTCGGCGCGATCACCGGGACGAGCCCGAGCCGGAACGAGAAGATCTGCACGAGCACGATCGCGAGCCAGAACACGGGCACGGCCGCGAACAGCGAGGGCAGGGACCGCAGCAGCCCGCGCAACCAGCCGAACGGCGTGAGGTAGGACAGTGCGGCGATCCCCACGGCGAGCACCACGGCCAGAGCGAACGACGCCGCGGCGAGCGTCGCCGTCGACGGCAGGGCGTCGGCGAGGAGCGTGGCGACCGGCGTGCCGTACTGCACGGAGTACCCGAGATCACCGCGCGCGAAGCCGGCAAGGGCGTCGAGGTACTGCTGCACCAGCGGGACGTTCGCCCCGTACGCCTGCCGGATGTCGGCGATCTGCTCCGCCGAGAGCCCGAGCTCCGGGTTCTCGAACTTGATGAGCAGCGCGTCACCCGGGAGCGCCTGCAGCAGCACGAAGCTGAGGGTGAACGCCGCGAGCAGGACCAGTGCTGCCTGGCCCACGCGGCCGACGACGTATCGCACGTCGCCCCCTCCTCTCTCCGGCCGTCGGCCGGTGCGATCGCCGACCCCGGACGGGTCGGCGCGCGGGCGGCGGCGTGGCCGCCGCCCGCGCGGTGGTCAGCGGTTCAGCCAGGTGTCGTAGAACGCGGGGCGCCCGACCGACTCGAAACCGACGCCCTGGACGTGCGTCGCCGCCCCGTAGACCTGGGGCTCCTCGAAGATCGGGATGTACAGGGCCTGCTCGGTGAGGTAGTCCTGCACCGCACCCGAGGCGGCGTCCCGCTTCGCCGGGTCCGCCTCGGAGGCGACGGCCTCGAGGAGCGCGTCGAGGTTCTTGTCCTCGGAGACGAGGACGTCACGGTTCTCGGAGTGGAACTGGCTCTTGATCACGTCGTGGTCCGCGCGGCCGACCATCGAGTGGTACAGCGGGGAGCCGAGCGGGTCGCGGGACGCCTCGGTGATGGTGGCGCTGTCCGCGGTCTTGACGTTCAGCTCCACGCCGATGCGGGCGAGCTGCTGGGAGACCAGCTCGAGGTTGGGCTTGGACAGGGGCTGGGCGTTCGAGGCGTAGACGTCGAGGGCGAGCCGCTCGCCGTCCTTCTCGCGGATGCCGTCGGCGCCGGGCACCCAGCCGGCCTCGTCGAGGAGCTGCTCGGAGAGCTCGGGGTCGTGGGCGAGCCCCTCGGACTGGTCCTTGTACCCGAGCGCGCTGCTGCTGAGCTGCGACGTCGCCACCGGGTAGTTCTCCGTGTAGACGGTGTCGACGACCTCCTGGGCGTCCACGCCGTGCAGGAGCGCCTGCCGCACGCGGACGTCGCTGAGCAGGGGGTTGGTGGGACGCAGCGCGAGGCCGTTGTTCACCCCGCGGGTCTGCGGCGCGAACAGGTTGATGCCGGCGGCCTCCACCTGCTCCTCGTCGTAGGCCTGGACGTAGCGCACGTAGTCCGCCTGCCCGGAGGTGAGCGAGCCGATGCGCACGCTGTCCTCCGGGGTCACCACGATCTCGATCGCGTCGAGGTAGGCCCGACCCTGGTGCTCCAGCGACGGCGGGGCCCAGTCGTAGTCCTCGCGGGCCTCGAGCCGGATGCGGGTGCCGATCTCCTCCTCCGCGACGACGAACGGGCCGGACCCGACGATCTCCGTGGAGCTGCCCGCGCCGAACTCCTCGAGGCTCCGCGCGAGCGTCTCCTCGGAGACGAGCCCGGAGTTGATCGTCGACGTCGCCTGGAGGAACCCGGGCGCGGGGGCTTCGAACCGGAACGTCACGGTGTCCTCGTCGACAACCTCGCTACCCGCGTAGTTGTTGATCGCCTCGGACACGGTCAGGCCGAGCTCGGGGTCGCCGAGGCCGTAGGTGTCGAAGTTCTTCGCGACGACCTCCGCGTCGAGCGGGGACCCGTCGGAGAAGGTCACCCCGTCACGGAGGTTGAAGGTGTACTCCGTGGCGTCGGCGTTGACCTCCCAGTCGGTCGCGATCCACGGCTCGATCTCGAGGGTCTCCGGGTTCTGGTACGTCAGCCGGTCGGTGATGTTGTTGACGAGGCCGCCGTTGGGGTAGAAGCCGGCCTGCGGCGGGTAGAGGTTGGTGTGCGGCTGGTACTCGAGGTACACGAGCTCCCCGCCGGTCACCGGCTCGCCGGCGGGTGCGTCGGCGGCGGTGGCGTCCTGCTGGGCGCTGCAGGCGCCGAGCATCGCGACGGACACGACGGCGGCGACGGCGGTGAACGCCTGGCGACGGCGGGTGGGGATGCGGCGGGGCGCCGGTGACATGAGGGCTCCTACGAAGGGTGGGGCGGGCTGCTGGATCGGGTCGTGCTCGGGGGCGGCCGCCACGCGCCGCACGGGCGCGGGAGGGCCGGGTCGGTGTCCGACGGGGCGGCGGGTGTGCGCGGGGAGGTGCCGGGACCGGACAGGCGCGCGGCCGGGACCGACCGGACCAACTCCCGGCCGGGACCCGGCGGACAGCTCTCGGCCCGGACCGGAGAGATCCTGGCCGGGGCACTCGCGGCCGCTTCGCGGCCACCGCGTCGTGCTGATCGCCGCGGGCCGTGCCGGCGACGGTCGGGACGGGCTCGTCAGGTCGGCGCGCGACGCCCTGCGCCCGACCGGGTCGGGCGGGGCTGCGTCCGGGTAGTCCTGGACCGGGACGAGGTCAGAGGGTCCAGGACCGGCGCATCGACGGACGACAGGTGCACATTCCGGGGCGACAGGATCGGCGGGCCGTCTCGGCCCGGGCGTGAAGGGTGAGCTCGGCGGTGACCGTCGATCCCCTCATCGTTCCTCCGTCGTCCGGTGGCTCCGGCGGTTGCCGTGCCTCGATGCTCATACGCTCGCA
The DNA here is from genome assembly GCF_023148685.1 of Georgenia sp. EYE_87. Taxonomy (GTDB): domain Bacteria; phylum Actinomycetota; class Actinomycetes; order Actinomycetales; family Actinomycetaceae; genus Georgenia. The sequence continues at coordinate 10,270 of NZ_JAHXNL010000012.1, forward strand.
CGGGCCGGCCGGTCGCGGTCCTCTACCCCCGGCGACGTCCCGGGATCCGGGACGTCGGTCCTACCTCCCCGGTTCCGTCCCGGTCGGTGAGACGGTCCCGGGTGCGGGTGGACGCAGCCGGACAGCCGCCCTAAGGTCCGGCGGCTTGGCACACTTCCCTACGTGACCCACGAGCGCTGGAGCCAGCACGACTACGGGGTGCGCCTGGAGTGGGGCCCCGTCGGCGCGGCACGTCTGTCGGAGCCGGAGGCGGCCGTCGTCGTCGTGGACGTCCTGTGCTTCACCACCTGCGTGAGCGTCGCGGTCGGCCGTGGGACCGCCGTACGCCCCGCGCCGTGGCGCGGCGAGCGCGCCCGGGAGCTGGCGGAGCTGCTGGGCGCCGACCTCGCCGTCGGACGCGAGGAGGTCACCGCGGAGCGGCCCTACTCGCTCTCCCCCGCGCACCTGCGCGCGGCTCCGCCGTCGCGGCTGCTGGTGCTTCCCTCGCCGAACGGGTCCACGATCGCGGCGGCGGTGAGCACCGGCACGGTCGTCGCCGCGTGCCTGCGCAACGCCTCCGCCGTCGCCGACTGGCTCGCCGCGCAGGGCTACGGGTCGCCGCGGCGGCCGGTCGTCCTCGTCCCGGCGGGCGAGCGCTGGCCCGACGGGAGCCTGCGGCCCGCGCTGGAGGACCTGCTCGGCGCCGCGGCGGTCGTCGCTGCCCTCGAGGGGAGGGTGAGCGGTCCCCTGTCGCCCGAGGCGCGCGCCGCCCCGCCGGTGCTCGCGGAAGCCACCGACCTCCGAGCCACGCTGCGCGAGTGCGGCTCCGGGCGCGAGCTCGTCGACCACGGCTGGCCGGAGGACGTCGACATCGCCGCCGAGAGGGACGCCGACCGGGTCGTCCCCGTCCTGGTGGACGGCACGTTCGCCGACCTCTCAGGTGGTTCCTGACCGTCGGTGCGGCGGCGCGAGCGACCGCTGCCGGTGTGTGAGGCCCCCGGAACAGGCGCGACCGGGTCTCGCCTCGGCGTCGACAGCTCGAGTCCACAGGTGGTCGGTTCGACCATGGCGCTGTGGAGCACGCCTGCACCCGCGCAGCCGGTTCGGTCAGGCTGGGTGCCAGCCTGGCCGACAGAGGAGTGCGATGTTCGACGACGACTTCCATGATCGACTGCACACCGTCCTGCTGGCGCTCTGCGCACCAGGGCCGCAGCCCCTCGATCTTCTCGTGCGCCTGGCGCGGCGCGAGCTGCGAGACGCACGGGTCGGTGAGGACGCCGTGCGCCGGATGGTCGACCTGAGCGCGCTGCTGGTCGGTCGGCCCGATGGCAGCATCACGACGCTCCTGCACCTGCTCGAGGGGCAGGTCCTCACGCACCGGGTGACCTCGCCGACAGCGGGACGGACCGATCTATGGACGCGGGAGGGCCTGGAGCCGTTGTTCGCGAGCGCGGCCACCGGCGAGGTGCATCTGGCGGACGGACGACCGCTGCGCGCCGCGGAGCACGGCCACCAGGCGCTCCTCGGACCACCGGGCTGGCTCCCGGAGGCGGGCGTCGGCGACTACCTCGGATTCGCCGTGAGGCGCGGCAGGGTCGCGGTGGAACTCGTCGATCCCGACACCTTCCCGGGGCTGGTCGCCGAGCAGGAGGTGCGGGCGGTGCTCTCGCGCCACCTCCACGTCTTCCACGGACTCGACGACCTCGTCCCCCGCCGGCTCCAGCTCTGCCAGGCGCTCGGAAATGCCGTCCTCGAGCGCCCGACGCTGCTCGCAGACCCCGTCCCTCCTCTCGAGGAGCTGCTCCACCGCCCGCTCGACGTCGCCGAGCAGGACCACTTCGCGCGCAACATCGCTGCGTGGTGCGAGGACACGGTCAGCTTCGTCGTTGCAGGGATGCCGGAGTATCTCCACGGCGAGCTCGAACACCGCGCGCGCAGGTACGGCATGTCATTCGACCAGTTCATCGTGGCGGTCCTGTCACACCTCGCCTGGCGCACGCCGTTCGCGGAGGATCTCGGCCCTTGGGAGTCCTGGTCCGACGAGTCTTCGCCGACGGACGATGCGTCCGTCACCGCTCTCCCCGCCCCGGTCCCGCCGACGTAGGTGAGCCGCACCAGCCATCTCGCACGGAGCACCCGCGGCCGCGGCTCAGCGCCGTCGCGGGGGCAACGCGCGTTCTGCGGCTCAGCGCCGTCGGCGCGGACGCACCTGGGCGAGGTCGTCCCGGTGGACGACGGCGCGCGGCAGGGTGTCGCCGTTCTGGCGCAGCTGGGCGGAGGACTTGCCGAGCATGGCGGGCAGCTCCTGGGAGCCGTAGGCGACGAGGCCGCGCGCGACGACGCCGTCCGGTCCGACCAGCTCGACGGCGTCACCCGGCTCGAAGTCGCCGTCGACGCCCGTGATGCCGGCGGCCAGGAGCGACCGCTTGCCGTCGGTGACGGCGCGGGCGGCTCCGGCGTCGAGGTGCAGGCGGCCGCGGACCTGGGCGGCGTGGGCCAGCCAGAGCCGGCGCGCAGACTTGCGGCGCCCGGTCGCGGCGAACCACGTGCCGACCTCCTCGCCGGCGAGCGCCGGCTCGACGTTCGCGGCGGAGGTGAGCACCACGGGGATGCCCGAGCCGGTGGCGATGGACGCGGCGTCGAGCTTGGTGACCATGCCGCCGGTCCCGATGTCGCTCCCCCGGCCGGTGACCTCCACGCCGGCGAGGTCCGCGCCGGTCGTGACAGTCCGGATCAGGCGGGTGCCGGGACGCGACGGCGGGCCGTCGTACAGCCCGTCGACGTCGGTCAGCAGCACGAGGGCGTCGGCCCGCACCAGGTGCGAGACCAGCGCGGCGAGCCGGTCGTTGTCACCGAACCGGATCTCGTCGGTGGCAACCGTGTCGTTCTCGTTGACCACCGGGACGACGCCGAGCGCGAGCAGCCGTTCCAGCGCACGCTGGGCGTTGGCGTAGTTCTGGCGGCGGATGAGGTCCTCGGCGGTCAGCAGCACCTGGCCGACCGTCCGGCCGTGCTGCGCGAAGGCCTCCGTGTAGCGGGCCACGAGGAGGCCCTGGCCGACGCTCGCCGTCGCCTGCGCCGTGGCCAGGTCCTTCGGCTTGCCCGGCAGACCGAGCGGTGAGATCCCGGCCGCGATGGCGCCCGAGGACACCAGCACCACCTGCTGGCCGGCGGCCCGGCGTGCGGCGAGGACCGCGACGAGGTGGCGGAGGGCGGGCAGGTCGAGGCTGCCGTCCGCGGCCGTCAGTGACGACGAGCCGACCTTGACGACGATCCGCGGGGCCCGAGCGACCCCGGCCCGGTTGGCCAGCGGCAGGTTCACGCGAACATCCTCCCGCATCCGCACCACCGGCCAGGCACCGGTCCACGGGAGCGGGCCACTCAGACCTGCGGCGGGCTCCGGTGGCCGCCGTCCGGGCCCCGGGCCACCGAGTCCTCCTCGGCGCCGGCGTTCAGGTCGCCACCGCCCTCGTCCCCGTGCACCTCCGGCGAGGGGCTCAGGGCGTCTCCGGAGGCGGCGCCGCCGGCCTCGTCCCGGTCGCCGCGCGGACGAGCACCACCGGGGCGGACCCAGTCCGACTGTCCTGGCTGCTGGTCGTTCTCGCTCTGACTCATGCGCCTACGGTGACACCGCCGGACGGAGGCGGCATCCCAGGGCGACGGCGCAGCAGCCGCGGTCGGCCCCGCCGTTTCGGGCGGCTGTCACCCTTGAGACGCCCGACGGCCCGGGCGCATGCTGGGAGGACGGTGCCGACGGGCGGCATGGCCCGTCACCGCGGCCGGGCGCCCCCGCCGTCCGGGCCCTGCCGCGATCCCCGTGGGCGGCTCGTGAGGTGGAACCCATGGATGACGGGACGACGGCAGCCCCCGGCGCCGTCGACGACCTGCGGACCCAGGTGGCAGGCACCGTCGTCGCCGCCGACGACGACGGCTACGAGGACGCGCGCCACGTGTGGAACGGCATGATCGACAAGAGGCCGCTCGCCGTCGTGCGCGTCGCGAACGAGGACGACGTCGCCGCGGCGATCGACTACGCGCGCGACCGCGACCTCCCGCTCGCGGTGCGCGGCGGCGGCCACGGCGTCGCCGGCTACGGCACGGTCGACCGCGGCATCGTCATCGACCTCGGTGGGCTCAACCAGGTCGAGGTGGACCCGGAGCGCCGGGTCGTGCGCGTGGCGGGGGGCGCCGTGCTCGCCGACGTGGACCGGGCGACCGTGCCGCACGGGTTGGTGGTGCCGCTCGGCGTGATCTCCCGAACGGGCGTCGGCGGGCTCACGCTGGGCGGTGGCGTCGGGTGGCTGACCCGGGCGCACGGTCTCGCTGCCGACAACCTGCTCGAGGCGGAGGTCCTCACGGCGTCCGGTGAACGCGTGCGGGCGAACGACCGCGAGAACCCGGAGCTGTTGTGGGGCCTGCGGGGCGGCGGCGGGAACTTCGGCGTCGTCACGTCCTTCACGTTCCGCGCCCACCCCCTGCCGCCGGTCCTGCACGGGGTGAACCTGATCTACGCGGAGCCGAACTGGCGTACCGCGCTCACCGCCTGGGAGGAGTGGACCCGAGATCTGCCCGACGCGATGCAGTCGATCGCCACCTTCCTCGTCCCGCCGCCCATGCTCGAGGCCGGGGACGACCCCCTGCTCATCCTCGCCAGCGCCTGGGCCGACACTGAGGACCGGGAGAGCTCCGAACGGCTCGTGGACGAGCTGCGCCGGCAGGCGCCTCCGGACATCGAGGAGGTCGAGGGCGACTGGCTGGCCTGGCAGTCCGCGTTCGACGCCATGGTCCCCAAGGGCTCGCGGGGCTACTGGAAGAACACCTCGTTCGACCGCCTCGACGAGGAGGTGCTCGACGTGATCCTGCGCCGCGCGGGCGAGCAGCGGTGGATCGGCACCGGCATCGACATCCACCACATGGGTGGGGCGTTCGCGCGTGTGCCGGAGGACGCGACGCCGTTCCCGGCCCGGTCGGCGCGGTTCTGGCTCAACATCTACGGGTTCTGGCAGGACCGTGGCGACGATGCCGCCCGCACCGAGTTCGTCAAGGGATTCGCCGCCGACATGGCGCCCTTCGCGACCGGCGGGCAGTACGTGAACTTCATGGGGTACGAGCAGGACGCCGACTGGCGGGCGGCCGCCCTCGCCGTGTACGGGCAGGAGAAGCTGGACCGGCTTGTCGCGCTCAAGCGCCGGTACGACCCGGACAACCTCTTCCGACTGAACCACAACATCTCGCCGGGCTGAGCGCCGCGCGGCACAACGGTGAGCAGCCCGCGGCACGACGGTGAGCAGCGCGCGGCACGACGGCGAGCAGCGTGCGGCACGACGGGGCGGACTCGATGCTCCTGGAGCATCGAGTCCTCACCGGTACGGAGCGCGCGTGGGAGCTCCAGCGCTCACCAGGCCTCTGCGGCGGTCAGGACTCGTCGTCGGGGTCGGTCCAGCGGCCGGCCTGCCGCTCGGTCCACAGCTCCTCGCGCGCAGCCGCCTTGGCGTCCATCATCTCGTGGAAGCCCTTACGCTTCTCGGCTCGCGTAGGCCGTGCGGCCTCCTCCAGGCGCAGGTCGGTGCCGCGGGGTCCGAGCAGCTCGGCGCCCGTCTGGAGGGTGGGCTCCCAGTCGAAGACCACGCCACCCTCGGCGGGGCCGATGACGACCGTGTCGCCGGCGACCGCGCCGGCCTTGTACAGCTCGTCCTCGACGCCGAGCCGGGCGAGCCGGTCGGCGAGGTAGCCGACCGCCTCGTCGTTGTTGAAGTCCGTCTGGCGGACCCACCGCTCCGGCTTGACACCGCGGATCTCGAAGTACGGCCCGTCGGAGCCCTTGCGCTGGGTGACCGTGAAGCCGGCGTCGTCGACGGCCTTGGGCCGCAGGATGACCCGGGTCTTCTCGGCGGTGGGCGCCTCGGCGCGGGCCCGCTTGACGATCTCGGCGAGCGCGAAGGAGAGCGGACGCATGCCCTCGTGGGACGCCGTCGAGATCTCGAAGACGCGCAGGCCGCGGGCCTCGAGGTCGGGACGCACCAGCTCGGCGAGCTCGCGGGCCTCAGGGACGTCGATCTTGTTGAGCACCACGACGCGCGGGCGCTCCATCAGCGGCACGCGGCCGCCGGCGATGTCGAGGTCGCCGGCGTAGGCGGAGAGCTCCGCCTCGATGGTGTCGAGGTCGCTGACCGGGTCGCGGCCCGGCTCGAGGGTGGCGCAGTCGAGCACGTGCACGATCACCGCGCACCGCTCGATGTGGCGCAGGAACTCCAGCCCGAGGCCACGGCCCTCCGACGCGCCCGGGATGAGGCCCGGCACGTCGGCCACCGTGTAGCGCTCGTCGCCCGCCTGGACCACGCCGAGGTTCGGCACGAGCGTGGTGAACGGGTAGTCGGCGATCTTCGGGCGCGCGGCGGACATCGCGGCGATGAGCGAGGACTTCCCCGCGCTCGGGAATCCCACCAGAGCGACGTCGGCGACCGACTTCAGCTCCAGGACGAGGTCGATCTGCTCGCCCTCCCCGCCCAGGAGCGCGAAGCCCGGGGCCTTGCGGCGCGGCGAGGCGAGCGCGGCGTTCCCGAGGCCGCCGTGCCCACCGGTGGCGGCGACGAAGCGGGTGCCCTCGCCGACCAGGTCGGCCAGCACCTCGCCGTCGAGCGTCTTCACGACGGTCCCGTCCGGCACGGGCAGGACGAGGTCCTCCCCCGTCTTGCCGGCCCGCATGTCGCCGGCTCCCTGGGTGCCCGAGGTCGCGCGGCGGTGCGGCTGGTGGTGGTAGCCCAGCAGCGTCGTCGTCTGCGGGTCCACGACGAGTACGACGTCGCCGCCCCTGCCGCCGTTGGCCCCGTCGGGGCCCGCGAGGGGCTTGAACTTCTCGCGCCGGATGGAGGCGCAGCCGTTCCCGCCGTCGCCTGCCGCGACGTGGATCACCACACGGTCAACGAAGGTGACCATCGCCCCGTCCTCTCAGCTGTTCTTGTCCAAGCATGCAACAGGGGCGGACGGCTCGCGCCGTCCGCCCCTGCCGGGCGTTCAGTGGTCGTCTCAGGCGTCGGCCAGCACGATGTCGACGACCTTGCGGCCGCGACGGTTGCCGAAGGCGACCGAGCCCGCCTCGAGGGCGAACAGGGTGTCGTCCTTGCCACGGCCCACGTTGAGGCCGGGGTGGAAGTGGGTGCCGCGCTGGCGGACGATGATCTCGCCGGCCTTGACGACCTGGCCGCCGAAGCGCTTCACGCCCAGGCGCTGGGCGTTGGAGTCGCGGCCGTTCCGGGAGGAGCTGGCGCCCTTCTTGTGTGCCATCTCGAACCTGCTTTCGTGTTCGTTCGTACGGGGGAACGGGCCCTGGAGGGCCGCGGACTTACTTGATGCCGGTGACCTTGAGGCGGGTCAGCTTGCTGCGGTGACCCATGCGCTTGCGGTAACCGGTCTTGTTCTTGAACTTCATGATCGAGATCTTCGGGCCCTTCTCGGCCCGCACGATCTCGGCAGTCACCTTGACCTTGTCCAGGTCGCCGGCGCCCGTGGTGACCTTGTCACCGTCGACGAGCATGATGGGCTCGAGCTCGACGGAGTCGCCGACCTGCCCGGTCAGCCTGTCGACGACGACGACGTCGCCGACGGACACCTTCTCCTGACGGCCGCCGGCCTTGACGATCGCGTACACCACGTTGCTGCTCGATTCTGTCGTTGCGGGTGGTCCGAGGTGCCCGGGGAACCGGTTGGTCCCCGCCGGGCGCTCTGGACCCACGGAACAGGCGCGCCGCGTGGCGCACCGACGCTCTAGGTTACGCGGAGCAGGCTCTCGGGGCAAACGTCCGACGCCCGTCGGGACGGCCGGTGCCGTGTGGGATCTGGCACAGTGAGCTCGCCGTCGTCCCTTGCCGCTCCACCCCGAAGGATACCCGTGCCCGCCGACGCCCCGACCATCGTGGCCACGTCGGGCGGTTACGTGCCCGGCCGCCGCACCGAGAGAGCGTTCGGCCCGCTCGTCCACCATGCCGTCGAGCTGGCGGGCGTCAGCGGCCGGGCGCCGCGCGTGGGCTACCTCGGCACCGCCGCCGGGGACCAGCGCTGGGCGATCGCCGAGCGTCACGAGGCGGCCCGGGTGGCGGGCTTCGAGCTGAACCCGCTGCGCCTGTTCACGATGCCCAACGTCGACGACATCGAGGGGTTTCTGCTCGCTCAGGACGTCGTCTGGGTCGACGGCGGCTCCGTCGCCAACCTGCTGGCGGTCTGGCGGGTCCATGGCCTGGACGAGATCTTCCGGCGGGTGTGGCAGGCGGGAGTGGTCCTCGCCGGGACCAGCGCGGGCTCGATCTGCTGGCACACGTCCGGGACCACCGACTCCTTCGGGCCCGAGCTTCGCGCCGTCCACGGCGGGCTCGGGCTCGTCCCCTTCGCGAACGGTGTCCACCACGACTCCGAGGAGCGACGACGCCCCCTCGTGCACGACCTCGTCGCCTCGGGCGAGCTGGGCACGACGTACTGCACGGACGACGGCGTGGGGCTGGTCTACCGCGACACGGAGCTTGTCGGGGCCGTCACCGAGCGGCGCGGGAGCGGCGCCTACGTCGTCACGCGCGGGGACTCCGGCGACGCGGTGGAGGAGCGGATCGAGCCCCGGACGCTCCCCGGCGTCTGAGCTCGGCAGCGCGGTCCCGCGGTGAACCGCTCCATCCCCCGGCGGCCCACGCCGGCCCCGCAAACCCCCGTCCGCCGTCGCCGCTCACGGCTCGCGGCTCGCGGCTCGCGGTTACGCTCGCCGGCATGCGTTACACCGAGGAGATCGAGATCGCCCTGCCGCGTGAGGAGGTGGTGCGCCTCTTCCTCGACCGCGAGTCGATGCCGAAGTGGCAGAAGGGCCTGCGGTCGATCGAGCCGGTCTCCGGCGAGCCGGGCGAGGTCGGGGCCCGGACCCGCCTGGTCTTCGTCACCGGCAGGCGCCGCATCGAGATGATCGAGACGATCCTCGCGAACGACCTGCCGGAGACGTTCCACGCCACCTACGACGCGAAGGGCGTGCACAACGTCTGCGAGAACTACCTGTACGAGGTGGGGCCCGACCGCACGCGCTGGGTCTCCCCCAACGTCTTCGAGCTCCGCGGCGCGACGAAGCTCGTCGGGACGATCTTCCGCGGCGCCTTCCCGAGGGAGACGCGTGCGCAGATGCGCCGGTTCAAGGAGTTCGCCGAGCACGGCGCCGATGTGCGCGGTGACGGCGGCGAGCGCTCCTGAGTTCCCTGGCGTCCGCGATGTGGGTGGCCGGTGGGAGTCTTCAGGCATGGACAACCAGGCCGTGCCGGTCTCCGCGGAGCGGGTGCTCGACGTCTTCTACACGCGCACCCCGATCCTGCGTCATCCCTCGATGTTCGCCCGGAGCCGGCAGGTGCGCACCCACCTCGAGACCTATCTCGACACCGAGGCGGAGCACTGGCTCACGGACGCGGAGCGCACCCTGGTGGAGGCCGAGCGTCAGGTGGACCCGGCCGGCGCGGTGGCCCGGGTGACCGGCCCGGAGGCGCTGCTCGCGACCCTTCCCGGGTTCCTCGACCCGGAGTGGATCATGCCGGGCGTCCACCAGGCCCGGGCGCAGCTCATCGTGGTGGCGACGCTCGCGCGGTGGCTCGTCTCGGCCGGTCTCGTCGACCGCACGGAGATGTCCTGCTCCGTGCTGGAGATCCAGGCGCGGCTGGACCTGGCCCGCCGGCGGGTCGACGCCCGCGCAGCCTCCGCGCTGAGTCCCTGACCTACTCCGTGAGGTCGGCGAGCGCGACGGCGATGCGCTCGTCGCCGGAGATCACCTCGGTGACCACACCGTCGCTCGCGGGGTCGTCCAGGACTGCGCAGATGACACGGGCGACGTCCTCGCGCGGGATGGTGCCACGCCCGGTCTCCGGGGCCATCGTCACCTTGCCGGTGCCCGGTTCGTCGGTGAGGCCGCCGGGGCGGATGACCGTCCACTCGAGGTCGCGGGACATGAGGTCCTCGTCCGCGGCCTTCTTCGCCTCCTGGTAGGCGGCGAACACCTCGTCCTCGATGCCGGCGCCACCCTTGCCGGCCCCCATCGACGAGACCATCACGTACCGTCGCACGCCCGCCGCCTCGGCGGCGTCGGCGAGCAGCACGGCGCCACCGCGGTCGACGGTGTCCTTGCGCGCCGCTCCGCTGCCCGGCCCGGCTCCTGCGGCGAAGACGACCGCGTCCGCGCCCTCGACGATCCGGGCGAGCTCGTCCGCGGTGCCCTTCTCGAGGTCGAAGACGACGGGCTCGGCGCCGGCGGCGCGCAGGTCGCCCGCGTGGTCGGGGTTGCGGATGAGCCCCACGACCTCGTCGCCGCGGTCGGCGAGGTGGCGCGAGAGGATGCGGGCGATCTTGCCGTGCCCGCCGGCGATGACGATTCTCATGGGTTCGACCGTACGTGCTGGCTCACCGGTCCGCACACACCGAGTCTCCGGTGCGGCTGCCGGTATCTCGTCGGCAACCCCGCTGCCGCCCTACTCGCGGACCGCCCCCTCGAGCATCCCGGCGATGAAGTGGCGCTGCAGGAACAGGTAGAGGATCACGACCGGCAGCGCGACGAGCACCGCCCCGGCGGCGAGCAGCGTGGTGCCCTGGACGTACTGCCCCTGGAACAGGGCCAGACCGAGCGGCGCGGTGCGCAGCTGCGCGTTCGGTGACATCACCAGCGGGATGAGGAACTCGTTCCACGTCCACATGAACATCAGCAGCACCATCGTCACCAGGGCGGGCCGGGCGACCGGGACGAGCACCTGCCACAGCACGCGGTGGTGCCCGGCGCCGTCGAGGCGGGCGGCCTCGATGATCGACCGGTTGGCGCCGCGGAAGTACGCGCGCATCCAGTAGGTCCCGAAGGCGACGGACTGGGCCACCTGCGGCAGCGCGATGGCCCAGACCGTGTTGGTGAGCCCGAGGAACTGCAGGTCGAAGAACAGCGGGACGACGATCGCCTCGGAGGGCACCATGATCCCGACGAGGAAGAGGTAGAAGAGCACCTGCGAGCCGCGGAACTCGAAGGCGCCGAACGCGTACCCGGCCATGAGCGAGAGCACCGTCGCGAGCGAGACGACGATGAGGGCCACAACCACCGAGTTGCGCATGTACTCGCTGAAGCGGCCCTGCTCCCAGGCGCGGCCGAAGTTCTCCCAGTGCAGCGGCCCGCCCGCCTGGGCGTCGGCCGGGGTCTCCGGCGACAGGGCGGTGGTGAGGATGGTGACGATCGGCGCGAGGGCCACCAGGGCGAAGAGGACGAGGATGGCGTAGTTCGCGGCGCGCTCGGCCGCCGAGACCCTCACCGTTCCCGCTCCCCGATGCGGTTCACGGCCAGGTTGATCAGAAAGATCAGGATCGTCAGGACGACGGCGACCGCGGCGGCCGAGCCCACCTCGCCGAGCTGGAACGCGCGCCGGTAGACCTCGAAGCTGGGCACCGTCGTCGTCCTCCCGGGCCCCCCGGACGTGGTGACGTAGACCAGGTCGAACGTCTTCAGGGCGGCGATGATCGTCAGGGTCAGGGAGACGACGATCTCGGCCCGCACCGACGGCACGGTGATCGAGACGAAGGTGCGGACGGGGCCCGCGCCGTCGAGGGTGGCGGCCTCGTAGAGCTCGCCGGGGATACGGCTCATGCCGGCCATCAGGAGCACGGTGACCAGGCCGGTGGACACCCACGTGCCGATGAACCCGACGGCGGGCAGCGTCAGGGTGTAGTCACCGAGCCAGGTGCGGGTCAGCGAGTCCAGGCCGAGCGCGCGCAGCAGGCCGTTGAGCTGGCCGCCGGGGGCGTAGATCTGACGCCAGGCGACGGCGACCACGACCATCGCGATGACCTGGGGCAGGAAGACCACGGTGCGGAAGAACCCGAGCCCGCGCACCCGCGCCCGCGTCAGGAGGGCGGCGAGGACGAGGCCGATGCCGAGCGGCAAGACGGCGAAGAAAAAGATCAGCACGAGCGCGTGCCCGAAGGACGCGCGCAGCTGGGCGTCGGTGACGACGTCGACGTAGTTCTGCAGCCCGACGAAGGTCGCCAGGCTCAGACCGTCCCAGTCGTACAGGGAGATCTGCACCGCCCGGCCGAGCGGGTAGAGCAGGAAGGCGGCGTAGACGACGAACGCCGGCAGCAGGAACCCGTAGGGCGTCAGGCCGTACTTGCTCCGCCGGCGCGACGACGGCGCGGGGCGGCCTGCGTCGTCGTCCGGCCGGGTGAGGACGGCACCGGCAGGGGTCACCGGTGCGGGGCGGCCGTGGCCGCCCCGCACCGGGTCGTCACTGGTTGGCCGCGACGAACTCGGCATAGTCCGCCTCGACCGTCTCGGCGAACTCCTGCGGAGCGAGCTCGACGGCCATGAGCCCCTGGAGCGCCTGGCCGAGCGTCGCGCCCATGGTCGGGGTGGCCCAGTCGAGGTAGGGCACCAGGTCGCCGTCCGTGACCACCTCGTCGTACGCGGCGAACACCTCGCGCTGCAGCCCGGAGTCGGGCATGTGCTCGGCGGTCTCCACCACGGGCATGTTGCCGGTCTCCGCCAGGATCGCCATCGCCTCCTCGCTGGTGATGAAGTCGATGTAGGCGGCGGCGACGTCGGGGTTCTCGGCCTTGGAGGTGATCGCGAACGGGATGCCCGTCGCGCCCGTGGTGACGCGCCCCGCGCCGGCCTCGGTGGGCGGCGGCGCGAAGAAGCCGACCTCCTCCCCCATCGCCTCGCCGATGTCCGCGGCGAGCCAGGAACCGCCGATCAGGTAGACGCCCTCGCCCTCGGTGAACTGCTGCCACGTGGCGTCGTAGTCGGCGCCGTTGAAGCCCTCGTTGAAGTAGCCGGACTGCGCCCAGCCCTGGAGCGCGGTGGCCGCCTCGAGATTGCCGTCCGACGTCCAGCTGGCGCCCTCGTTCCCGAAGCCGAGGTCGCGGATCTCCTCCGGGTCCACGTAGGCCCCCTGGACCGGGCCGAACACGTGCAGCGCGGGCCACTGGTCGAGGTTGCCCAGCATGATGGGCGTCTCGCCCGCCTCCGCGATCGTCGCGAGCTGGTCCTCGAAGTCGGCCCACGTCTCGGGCACCTCGAGGCCGAGCTCGTCGAGCTTCGTCTTGGAGTAGAAGACCCCGACGACCTCGCCGACCTGCGGCAGGCCGTAGAGCGACCCCTCGCCGAAGGTCTTGCCGTCCGTGCTGTAGCTCGTGTTCTGCAGGACGCTGTCCGGGAACCGGTCGGCCCAGCCGTACGCCTCCGCGTAGTCGTCCAGGGCGAGGATCTGGCCCGAGCCGACGAACTGCCCCATCTGGGAGCGCGCGTTGTTGGTCTGCGCGATGTCCGGGGCGTCGTCGCCCGTCAGCGCGAGGCGCAGGGTGGCCTGGAGGTCGTCGTTGGACTGCGTGACCCGATCGATCGTGATGTTCGGGTACTCCTCCATGAAGGCCTCGTTGAGGCGCTCCATCTGCTCGTTCTGGCCGCCGCGGACCTCCTGGTCCCAGACCACGAGCGTCTGCTCCTCCGCGTCGGAGATGTCGGTCTGCACCTCGGCCGGTGCGCCGCCGGTGGGCTCCTGGGTCTCGTCCGTGGCCGTGTTCGAGCCCGGCGTGCACGCGGCGAGCGTCAGCGCGGTGGCGGCGAGGACGCCGACGGCGACGTTCCTCCTGCGTGGTGATGTGCTCATCGTTGGGTCTCCTGTTCGATCCGAGACCCTCATTGTGGAGGAGCGGCCGCCCGGACGAGGACATGTGCCGGTTGTCGACACGGCGCGTCCGCACGGATTGGTGCGTCGAGTGCCCCTAACCGTTCGTCAGGCTGGTCTCGGCGGTGCGCACCTCGAACGGTTCCGAGACCTCGGACGTCGTGGCGACACCCGCCACGGGCTGCCACACGCCCGAGCCGTTCACCTCGAACTCCCCCGCCCAACGGGTGGTCAGCGTGACCTGCCGCTGCTCTGCGGCCGCGGAGTAGACGTGGGCTACGGAGTGGTTCGGGAACGGCGCTCCGGGATCGGTGGTCGTGATCGGGGCGGAACCGTCGCCGAAGTCCCAGGTAAAGTCGATCGGCCGCGCACGTACCTCGACGGGTGTGCCCAGGACGACAGCGGAGAACGTCTGCTCGGCCGCTCCCGTCCACACGATCGTCTCCAGGTTCACAAGTACCCACCCGCGGTCCGGCTGGACAGCGAGCCCGCCCGGATCGATCGGCAGACGCTGAAGGTCTTCGGCTGTCACGACGATGGGCACGGCAGCCGGCGCCTCCTCGGCGGGCTCCCCCGGTTCAGCAGGCATCGTCACGAGGAATTCCCGCCCGATTTGCGCGGCACCTTCGTGGAGGCAGCCGTTCAGGTCGACGTAGTAGGAATTCTCGGCTGCAGGGGTGTAGCCGATGTTGTTGCAGGCGGGAGGCGGAGGAATGGCTCCCCCTGTAGCGACGGGTTGTGAGTGGCCACCGTCAGCGGAGCCACTCGGGGTGCTATCGCCAACGCTCCGACTGTCCCAACCGGCAACTTCGAGCGCGTCATCGTCGGCGATTGTTCCGATGTCGGCAGCCGACGGAAGTGTCGATATGAGCACCATCGACACCGTCAAAGTGACGACACCAAAAATCCTTCTTCGGTCAGGCATCTTGGTTCACATTGAATCCGGGCTCCTCAACCTGCACGGCCCGAACTGACCAGTCTCCGTCTGCGCGGCCAATAGCGAAGATGAGCAGATTCTCACCGCCCGGTTCCGATTTCGTGACGGATCCATCCTTATCTTTATGGGTCGACTCAGCTTGATTCACAAGCGCATCAACCCTGAAGTAGTCGTTTCCTTCGAGTCGATCGAAACCCTGAATCGATTCCAGCTCGACCCCGCCACCTGTCGTGGTACCGCCAAGCCGGCGCTGTTCAGTAACTTCGTCGATAACGCTCTGGCAGAACACGCACTCGGGCTCCGACATTGCCTTCCACTCGCTCAGATCACCCGTCGCGTACACGTACGGGTAGAGCTCCAGGAAGTACTGCGCCGCGGCCTCGGCCCCAGCAACGTCGTCGCGCGCCATGGTCTCGGGCGGAACCGGCTTCGGCACCTCCGGCCGTTCCGACGTGGGCTCGTCGCTCGGCACCGCCGTCGGTGCGCTCGTGACACCGCTGGAAGTGGAGGGCTCCGGCTCCGCACCACCACCGCTGGTGCAGGCGGCCAAACCTCCCGCCAGCCCGAGCACCGCTCCTAGCACCATCAGCCGTCGATGAAGTTTGTCCCCCTGACGCATGCGCCGACCGTACTGGCGAAGCGTCGGATTCGGCCAGACCCGGTCGCCTTCCTGTGGACAGCGTGAGGGCCGGTTCCCTCAGGGGGAACCGGCCCTCGCGCTGTCAGCGACCTCGCGGTCGCCGGGGCGTCACTCGGACTGGCTGCCCGGCTCGATCGTGATGATCTTGGTCTCGCCGGGCGTCACGACACCGCTGGACACCGCACGCCGGCTGCGCCGCGGCCGCCGCGCGGGTGGTGCGGCGGGCTCGCTCGCCGGGAGCTTCGCAGCCGGCGCGTCCTCGACCGCCGGTCCGTCGGTGAACGCGCCGATGACGCCGCTCACCGCGGGCCCCGCGGGTGCGGTCACCGTCCTGCGCTGCTCGCCGTCGGTGGTCGCCGGCTGAGCCGCGGGGGCGGGTGCCGTCGTCGGGCTCGTCGCCTTGCGGCGGCCACGGGAACGACCCGCCTTCGCCGGCTCGGCGACCGGCGCGGCCGAGGTCGAGTCAGCAGCTCCCTGCTCAGCAGCCACCGTCTCGCCGCCCAGCTCCGCAACCCCCAGCGCGGGTGCCGCCTGCTCGGCCGGGACAGCACCTGAGGTCTCGCTCGTCGTGGCAGGTGCTGGGGCAGCAGCCGCAGACGCAGCCGGCTCGTCCTTCCCAGCCTCGGGAGCAGCCTTCGCGCCCTCCGGCGCAGCGTGGTGGGCTCCGTCCTTCGAGCCGCCCTCCTCGTGGGCGTGCGCGGCGGCGGCGGCGATGGTCGCCAGCGTCGCCTTGACCGCCTCGCGGGCGGCGACGGCGGCCGGGTCCTCGGCGGGCGCGGCGACCTCCTCCGGCGCCTCGGTCACCGGGGTCGGCGCACCCCGACGGCCACGACGGCGCGGTGCACCGTCGTCGGAAGCAGGCGGACGCGACTCGCCCGCGGCGGAGCG
This sequence comes from Georgenia sp. EYE_87, assembly GCF_023148685.1. GTDB lineage: Bacteria > Actinomycetota > Actinomycetes > Actinomycetales > Actinomycetaceae > Georgenia. The sequence continues at coordinate 26,381 of NZ_JAHXNL010000012.1, forward strand.
CTCGACCGGCTCGTCGTGGACGATGAAGCCGCGACCGTTGCAGTGCTCACACGGGGTGGAGAACGCCTCGACGAGGCCCTGGCCCACGCGCTTGCGCGTCATCTGCACCAGGCCGAGCGACGTCACCTCGGCCACCTGGTGGCGGGTGCGGTCCCGACCCAGGCACTCGAGCAGGCGCCGCAGCACGAGGTCCCGGTTGGACTCGAGCACCATGTCGATGAAGTCGATGACGATGATGCCGCCGATGTCGCGCAGCCTCAGCTGGCGGACGATCTCCTCGGCCGCCTCGATGTTGTTGCGGGTGACCGTCTCCTCCAGCGTGCCGCCGGAGCCCGTGAACTTGCCGGTGTTGACGTCGATGACCGTCATCGCCTCGGTGCGGTCGATGACCAGCGAGCCGCCCGAGGGCAGCCAGACCTTGCGGTCCATGCCCTTGGCGAGCTGCTCGTCCACCCGGTACTCGGCGAAGACGTCCTTCTCCGAGGTCCAGTGGTGCATGCGGTCCGCGAGGTCCGGGGAGAGATCCTTCACGTAGTGCGAGATCGTCTGCCAGGCGCCGTCACCCTGGACGACGAGGGACTCGAAGTCCTCGTTGAACACGTCCCGCACGACGCGCACGGCGAGCTCCGGCTCGCCCTTGAGCAGCACCGGCGCGCTCTTGGCGCTCTTGGCCTTGGCCTCGATGTCGGCCCACTGCTTCGTCAGGCGCTCGACGTCGGCGCGCAGCTGCTCCTCCGTGGCGCCCTCGGCGGCGGTGCGCACGATGACACCCGCGCCGGCCGGGACGATCTCCTTGAGCAGCTTCTTCAGGCGCGCCCGCTCGTTGTCGGGCAGCTTGCGGGAGATCCCGGTCATGGCGCCGGAGGGCACCAGCACCAGGTGGCGCCCGGCGAGGGTGATCTGCGACGTCAGCCGCGCCCCCTTGTGCCCGATCGGGTCCTTCGTGACCTGCACGAGCACGGAGTCCCCGGACTTCAGCGCCTGCTCGATGCGGCGCGGCTGCCCCTCCATCCCGGCGGCGTCCCAGTTGACCTCGCCTGCGTAGAGCACGGCGTTGCGGCCCTTGCCGAGGTCGACGAACGCGGCCTCCATCGAGGGCAGCACGTTCTGCACGCGTCCGAGGTAGACGTTGCCCACCATCGAGGTCTGCGTGTGCCGGGCGACGTAGTGCTCGACCAGGATGCCGTCCTCGAGGACGCCGATCTGGTTCAGGCCGTCCTTCTCCCGCACGATCATCTTGCGGTCGACCGCCTCGCGGCGCGCCAGGAACTCCGCCTCGCTGAGGGTGGGCCGACGACGGCCGGCCTCACGCCCCTCACGGCGCCGCTGCCGCTTGGCCTCCAGGCGGGTGGAGCCCTTCAGCGCCGTGACCTCGTCGCGCGCGGCGGTGCGGCCCGTGCCCTCGGTCTCGCTCCGCCCGGAGCGGCGGCGACGGCGACGACGGCGCGAGCCCGACGTGCCCTCCTCGCCCTCGGTCTCGGCCGTCTCGCCGTCCTCGGACCCCTGCTCGGTGTCCTCGGCGACCTCGCTCTCGGCGTCCTCCTGGTCCTCGGCGGGCTGGTCGCCCTCCGCCTCGTCCTCGCGCTCGTCCCCGTTCTCGGCCTGGCCCCCGCGGTTGCGGCGGCCTCGGCCGCCCCGGCGACGGCGACGACGCCCACCCGCGGACTCGTCCTCTCCGGAGATCTGCTCGTCGGCGGTCTGGTCCTCGGCGGGCTCGGCCTCCGCGGCCTGGGCCCCGGCCGCCTCGTCCCGAGAGACCGCGGCGGGCGCCTCGGCGGCCTCCCCCTCCGGACGGGAACCCGGTGCCCCGGTGGGGGCCTGCGCCCGGCGGCGGCGCGGACGAGCCTTGGTCGGGTCCGGTGCCTGGAAGAGCAGGGCGGCGGCCGGAAGCCTCGGTCCCTCCTCGGGCTCCTGCTCGACGGCGGCACCAGGCGTGGCGGCGGTCTCCGCGTCCTCCGGGGCCTCCTCGTCCTCGTCCTCCTCGGCCGCGACGTCAGCGGCTACCTCGGTCGCCCCGGCGACGGGGACGACACCGAGCTCGGCGAAGACGTCGAGCTTCTGCTCGGGCGCGCGCGCCGGGGCCGACGCCCGGCGGCTGCGCCGCGCACGGGCCGGCTTGACCTCGTCGGTCGGCTGCCCGTCGACGCTGGCGGCCTCACCGGTCGCGGCGTCGGTGGCGGTGTTGCTGGCCGGGTCCTCGCCGGTCGCGGTGCCGGTGGTCCCAGCGCCGGTGGTCGCGGCGCCGACCGTGGCGTCGGTGGTGGCCGCACCGGCGGCCGGCTCCACGGCGGCCGTCTCACCGGGCGCGGGTGCCGGGGCGGCGGCGTCGGCCGTGGCGGTCTCGCCGGTGGCGGCGTCGGTGGCGGCCGCCTCGGCGACCTTCTTCGTGGTGCGCCGGGCGGGCGTCTTGCGCGTGCGCTTCGGCTTCTCGGCCGCTGCGTCGGCGTCGGGCTGCGCGGCCGTGGCGGTCTCGGCGGCGTCGACGGTCGCGCTGGTGGTTCCGGCGTCGGCCTGGTCCGCGGTGGGCTCCTGCGTCGTGGTGAGGTCGGGCTGCGCGACATCCTCCGCCGCGGCCGGCTCGGTAGCCTTCTTCGTGGTGCGTCGGGCGGGCGCCTTGCGGGTGCGCTTCGGCTTCTCGGCGGCGGCCTCGGCGGCCTTCTCGGCGACGGCGGCCGTGGCCTCCGCCTGCTCGGGCGCCGGCGCGCCGGTCGTGGCGTCGGCCGCGTCACCCGGCACGGCGCCGGGGCCGCTCGTCCCGGGCTGCTGCGCGCCGGTGACGGCCGGCGCGGCGGCCGGGCTCGTCGCCCGGCGGCTGCGGGTGCGACGCACCGGCGCCGCCTTCGCCTCCGGCTGCTCCGCCGTCGTGCCTTCGTTGTTGTTCTGCTCGTCCATGGGGTATGCCCCTCAACCCCGGTCGCCGTCCACACCCGCCGGCGCCCGTGGGCGGTTCGTCGTCCTCAGCGGCGCCGAGCACGGAAGTCCTGTGGTTACGACCGGGTGCGAGCACCCGAACGCCGGCGAACGGGCGGCCTTGCCGGCCACCATCTCGGTGGCTCGGTACGACCTCGGCTCTCCGTCCCCTGCTGCAGCGCACTCGCCCGGATGGCGAAGCGGCGCGAGGTGGACGGCACCGAAGCGGTCACGTCGTCGTCGGACCGGAGGACGGGGTGTGGAACTGCCCTCCAGCCAGGACCAAGTATCGCACAGCGGCCCTTCCCTCACGCTCCGACCCGCCGCGGATCGTGACGAACCGTCACCTCCCGGGACCAACGTCCCGCCGCCCTGACGGCGCCCGCTCCTAGGTTGGACGCGATATCTCGGCCGGAACGGGCCGGTCCGACCTCTTTCCCGAAGGGGCACTTCAGGTGGAAGCACTCGACCTGGCACGGTGGCAGTTCGGCGTCACCACCGTCTACCACTTCATCCTCGTCCCGCTCACGATCGGGCTCTCGCCCCTCGTCGCGATCATGCACACCGCCTGGGTGCGCACCGGCAACGAGAAGTGGCACCGGCTGACCAAGTTCTTCGGCAAGGTCCTGCTGATCAACTTCGCGCTCGGCGTCGCCACCGGCATCGTCCAGGAGTTCCAGTTCGGCATGAACTGGTCGGAGTACTCCCGCTTCGTCGGCGACATCTTCGGCGCCCCGCTCGCGATCGAGGCCCTGGCGGCGTTCTTCCTCGAGTCCACCTTCCTCGGCCTGTGGATCTTCGGCGAGGGCAAGCTGCCCAAGTGGCTCCACTCGGCCTGCATCTGGGCGGTCGCGGTGGGCACCAACCTCTCCGCGTACTGGATCCTCGCGGCCAACTCCTGGATGCAGCACCCGGTGGGGGCCGTCTACAACCCGGAGACCGGCCGCGCGGAGCTCGACGGCGTCTCGGGCTTCTTCGAGGTGATGACGAACAACACCCTCGTCGCCGCCTTCTCGCACACGGTCACCTCCGCCTTCCTGGTCGGCGGCACCTTCGTGGCCGGCGTCTGCGGCTGGTGGATCGTCCGCTCGGCGCGGGCCGGCCGCCAGCACGAGGCGCGGCAGGTGTGGCGCACCGGCGCCTACGTCGGCCTGATCACCATGGTGATCGCGGGCGCCGGCGTCGCCGTCACCGGCGACTTCCAGGGCAAGCTCATGTACGAGCAGCAGCCCGCCAAGATGTCCGCCGCCGAGGCGCTGTGCGACGGCGAGGAGGCCGCCGCGTTCTCGCTGCTGACCATCGGGGACCTCTCTGGCGACTGCGAGAGCGTCCGCCACCTCATCCAGATCCCGGGGGTGACCTCCTTCCTCGGCACCGGCTCCTTCTCCGGCGAGGACTCCTACCTGCCCGGCGTCAACGACGTCCAGGAGGAGTACACCGAGCGCTACGCCGACCAGTTCGGCACCGACGTCGACTACGTGCCCAACCTGGCCGTCACCTACTGGTCCTTCCGGCTCATGATCGGCCTCGGCATGGCCTCGCTGGCCCTCGCCGCGGCCGGGCTGTGGGTGCTGCGCAAGGGACGCGTCAACGACGCCACGTGGTTCTCCCGCCTGTCCCTGGCCGTCCTGCCGCTGCCCTTCCTCGGCGCCTCCTTCGGCTGGATCTTCACCGAGATGGGCCGCCAGCCCTGGGTGGTCCACCCCAACCCCGCCAACCCGGTCGACCAGGTCTACCTCCTCACCCAGGACGGCGTCTCCACCGTCGTCTCCGCCGGAACGGTCCTGACCTCCCTGGTCGTCTTCACCCTGCTCTACGCCGCTCTCGGCGTGGTGTGGTTCCGGCTGATCCGGCGGTACGTCCGCGAGGGCGTCGAGCCGCTGGCCGCCGACCTGCCCGACGGCGCCCCCGAGCAGGACCGTGGCCGCGCGGAGGAGCTCGAGCCGACCCTGTCCTTCTCGTACTGACCCGCCGCCCGGCACCGACCGTCGCCGTCCCGCCGCGCCTGACCGCACCTCCCGACTGGAGAAGTCATGGATCTCCCCCTCCTGTGGTTCCTGCTCATCGCCGTCCTGTGGACGGGCTACCTCGTGCTCGAGGGCTTCGACTTCGGCGTCGGCATGCTGCTCAAGCCCTTCGCGCGCGACGAGCGGGAGCGCCGGGTGCTGCTGCGCAGCATCGGCCCGGTCTGGGACGGCAACGAGGTGTGGCTGCTCACCGCCGGCGGCGCGACCTTCGCAGCGTTCCCGGAGTGGTACGCGACGATGTTCTCCGGCATGTACCTGCCCCTGCTGATCATCCTGCTCGCCCTGATCGTGCGGATCTGCGCGATCGAGTGGCGGGCCAAGATCGACGACCCGGTCTGGCGGAACCGGTGGGACTGGGCGCACACCGTGGGCGCCTGGGTCCCCGCGGTGCTGTGGGGTGTCGCCTTCGCCAACCTGGTGCAGGGCATGGAGATCGAGGTGGTCGACGGCAACCACCAGCTGACCGGCGGGTTCTTCTCCCTCCTCACCCCCTTCACCGTGCTCGGCGGCGTCATGACCGCCGTCGTCTTCCTCACCCACGGCGCCGTCTTCCTGGCGCTGAAGACGGACGGCGAGGTCCGCGAGCGCGCGGGCGTCCTCGCGCAGCGCCTGTCGGTGGTCTCCCTCGCCGTCGCCGGCGTCTGGGCGGTCCTGGCGCAGACGCTGTACTCGGCGCACACCCTCACCTGGGTGCCGCTCGTGGTGGCCGCCGCGGCCCTGGTCGGGGTGGTCGTGGCCACGCGTGCGCGCCGCGAGGGGTGGGCGTTCGTCCTCAACGCCGTGGCGATCGTCGCCGCCGTGGTGCTGATCTTCGGCGTCATGTACCCCAACGTCATGCCGTCCTCGATCGACCCCGCGTTCTCGCTCTCCATCCAGGAGGCGGCCTCCACCCAGGCCACGCTGACCGTCATGAGCGTGGTGGCGCTCCTCCTGGTGCCGGTGGTGCTGGCCTACCAGGGGTGGACGTACTGGGTCTTCCGCAAGCGCATCAGCACGGACGAGATCCACGGTCACGAGGGTCTGCCCCCGGCCGAGGCGCGCGACGCCGGCCAGACCACCGGGGCACACTGACCCGGTGAGGCCTCTCGACCCGCGGCTCCTGAAGCACGCCGGTGCCGCGCGCCGCTACATCGCGGTCACCGCCGTCACCGGGTTCGCCACCGCGGCGCTGGTGATCGCCCAGGCGCTCCTAATCTCCCGGGCCGCCGCGCCGGTCGTCGAGGGAACCGCCGGGTGGGACGACGCCGCTCCCCTGGTGGCCGTCCTCGCGGGCGTGCTCGCAGCACGGTTCGTGGTGCTGGTCGTCCAGGAGTCCCTGGCGCACCGTGCCGCCCGGGACGTCGTCGCGGACCTGCGCGAGCAGGTCCTCACCCGCGCGGTCGCGCTGGGGCCGCGCTGGCTGGGCGGCCACGGCGCGCAGGTCACCACGCTGGCCACCCGCGGCCTGGACGACCTCGAGCCCTACTTCGTGCGCTACCTGCCGCAGCTGCTCCTCGCCGCCACGGTCACCCCGGCCACGCTCGCCGTCGTCCTCGGGCTCGACCTCTCCTCCGCGCTCATCATCGCCGTGACGATCCCCCTCATCCCGGTGTTCATGTGGCTGATCGGCGTCCTGACCCAGCGCTTCGCGGCGGAGAAGCTCGTGGCCATGGAGCGCCTGGGCGGGCAGCTCCTCGACCTCCTCGCCGGGCTGTCCACGCTCAAGGCGCTCGGGCGCGAGCACGGCCCGGGCCGGCGGGTGGGCGAGCTGGGCCGGGCGTACACGCGCACCACCATGGCGACCCTGAAGGTCGCGTTCCTCTCCGGCGCCGTGCTCGAGTTCCTCGCCTCGATCTCCGTGGCGCTGGTCGCGGTGACCATCGGCATGCGCCTCGTGTACGGCAACGTCGACCTCACCACCGCACTCGCCGTGCTCATGCTCGCCCCGGAGGTGTACAAGCCGCTGCGGGAGGTCGGCGCGCAGTTCCACGCGGCCGCCGACGGCGTCGCCGCCGCCGAGGAGACGTTCGCGATCCTCGACCAGCACCCGCCCGCACCGGGCACGGTGCCCGCCCCCGACCTGCGCCGCTCCGACGTCGTCCTCGACGACGTCAGCGTCCTCGCCCCCGGCCGTGGCCAGTTCGCGCCGTGGCGGCTCGGCGCCCGCCTGCGGCCGGGCCGCGTGGTCGCCCTGGTCGGGCCCTCGGGGGCCGGCAAGACCACCGCGGCCGCGGTGGTGCTCGGGCTGCTCCGCCCCGACGACGGCGCCGTCCGCCTCGTCCCCTCGGGGGACGACGGCGCGGCGGGCCTCCCGCTGGCCGACGTCGACCCCGCGTCCTGGCACCGCCAGGTCGCCTGGGTGCCGCAGCGCCCCGTCATCGTGCCGGGCACCGTCCGGGCCAACGTGCTCGGCTCGGACTCCGCCGTCGTCGACGGCCGGGTCGCGGCGGCCGCCGCCGCGACCGGGCTCGACGCCGTCCTCGCCGACCTGCCCGCCGGCTGGGACACCCGGCTCGGCCACGGCGGAGCGGGCCTTTCTGTCGGGCAGCGGCAGCGCCTCGCGCTGACCGGGGCGCTCCTCGGCGACCAGCCGCTCGTCGTCCTCGACGAGCCCACCGCCCACCTCGACGCTGCGTCGGAGCAGCACGTGCTCGACACCGTCGGCGCGCTCCGCGAGGCGGGGCGCACGGTGCTGGTCATCGCCCACCGGTCGGCGCTCGTGGCGCTGGCGGACGACGTCGTCACCGTCGCCGCGCGGCCCGCTCCGCAGGGGGCCGCCGGTCAGGGGGGCGCCGGTCCCGAGGACGCGCCGCAACCGGACGCCCGCTCCGGAGCGGCCCGATGACCGCCGTCGACACCTCCGCAGACGCGCCCGCGTCCACCACCGCCCGGGGGCGCACGGTCCTGCCCGCCGCCGAACGGCGGGCGCTGCGCCGCGCCGTCGGGCTCCTCGACCTCGACCGGGTCCGCCTGCTCTGGGCGGTCCTGGCCGGCAGCGCCAGCCTCGCCAGCGGCATCGCCCTGACCGCGACCGCCGCCTGGCTGATCGCCCGCGCCTCGCAGATGCCCCCGGTCCTCGAGCTCTCCGTCGCCGCCGTCGCGGTGCGCACCTTCGGCATCTCCCGCGCCCTCCTGCGCTACCTCGAACGCCTCGCCTCCCACCTCGTGGCCCTGCGAGGCATGGCGACCCTGCGCGAGCGCGTCTACACCACGCTCGCGTCGGGCCGCGCGGACGCCGTCGCCGGCCTGCGCCGCGGTGACCTGCTCGCCCGCACCGGCACGGACGTCGACGCGGTGGGCGACGTCGTGGTGCGCGCCCTGCTGCCCTCCGTGGTCGCCGCGGTGGTGGGCGCCGGGTCGGTGGTGCTGGTGGCCTGGCTCCACCTCGGTGCCGGCCTGGTCCTGGCGGTCTGCCTCCTGATGGCCGGCCTGGCCGGCCCCTGGCTGACCATGCGCGCGGCGCGCCTGGCGGAGGGCGCCGCCACAGACGCCCGGGCCGAGATCAGTGCCACCGCCATGACGATGGTCGACGGCGCCGCGGAGCTCACCGTCTCCGGGCGCCTGCGGGACGTGGTCGCGTCCCTGCGCGGCACCGAGCGCGACCTCGCCCGGGCGAAGGATGCCGCCGCCCGCCCCGCCGCGCTCGCCGCCGGCGTGGACACGCTGGCGATGGGCGCGGCCGTGCTCGGCTCGCTGGTCCTGGGCATCCCGGCCACCGTGGCGGGCAGCATGGAGGCCGTCGAGCTGGCCGTCATCGTGCTGACCCCGCTCGCCGCGTTCGAGGGCACCGCGATGCTCGGGCCCGCGGCGGTGCAGCTGGTCCGCTCGGGCGGTTCGGCCGTGCGGATCATAGAGCTGCTCGACCGGGCGGGGCCGGCCACCGCTGCCGCCCCGCGCCACGCCCCGGCGGCCGCCGCGGCCACGAGCCGCCCCAGGGTCGGCGCCGCGGGCACCGCACCTGTCGAGGGCGCCGCTCGCACCGCCGCCTCGCCCGTCCAGTGCGCGGCTCGAGAAGCCGCCTCGCCCGTCCAGGGCGCCGCTCCCCCGTCCGGTCCCCGGGTGACCGCCCGGGGCCTCGCCGTCGGCTGGCCGGGAGGCCCCGTCGTCGCCGAGGGCATCGACCTGGACCTCGCCCCCGGACGGGCGGTCGCGGTCGTCGGACCGAGCGGGGTCGGCAAGACGACCCTCCTGCTCACGCTCGCGGGGCTCCTGCCGCCGCGGGCGGGCACGGTCGAGCTGAACGGCGTCCCGGTCTGGGAGGCGGACCGGCACCGGGTCAGCGCCGACCTGGTGCTCACCGCCGAGGACGCGCACGTGTTCGGCACCAGCGTGCTGGAGAACCTCCGGGTCGCGCGCGGCGACGTCACCGAGCGCGAGGCGACGGGCCTGCTGGAGCGGGCGGGTCTGGGCGACTGGCTGGCGGGCCTGCCCGACGGGCTGGGCACGATGCTCGGCCCGGACGCGGCGACCGTCTCCGGCGGCGAGCGGCGACGCCTCCTCCTCGCCCGCGCCCTGGCCAGCCCCGCCCGGCTGCTGCTCCTCGACGAACCCGGCGAGCACCTCGACCCCGCGACGGCGGACCGGCTCCTGACCGATCTCCTCCGCACCGGCGTCGACGACGGCGCCCCCCCGCGCGGCGTCGTCCTCGTCACCCACCGTCTCTCGCCCCTGGGCGCCGCGGAGGAGGTGATCGTCCTGGGCGCGCGGAACGACGGACCGGCTACGGTTCTCGCGCGGGGCACGCACGAACGTCTCCGCGCCGACGTACCGGCCTACCGCTGGGCCCTGGAGCAGGAGGAGCACCGACGATGAGCACCGACGACGCCGCCCGCTGCCCCGTGGCGCACGGTGGCACGGGCTCGCCGGCTGCCGGCACGCAAGGCGCGACCGGCCGCGCGCCGGGTGACCTCCGCCGTCGTCCCGACGACCGGCCCTACACCGGGCCGGCGAGGGCCGTCGACGCCGCCGGGGCCTCCGCCGAGACGCACCCCCACACGCTCGCCACGGACACCCACTCGCTGCTCGGCGCCGCGCTGAACCTCACCTCCCAGCTGGACGTCCGGGAGGCGCTGCGGCGCTTCGTCGACCGGGCCGCGCGGCTCACCGGGGCGCGGTACGCCGCGCTCGGCGTGCTCGACAACCGTGGGGAGACCACGGCGTTCGTCCAGGTCGGCATGACCGAGGAGGAGCAGGAGATCCTCGGGCACCCGCCCCGCGGGCACGGCGTCCTCGGCGCCATCCCGGTGGACGGCCCGCTGCTCCTCGAGGACCTCACCCGGCACCCCGACTTCGGCGGGTTCCCCGAGGGGCACCCGCCCATGCACTCCTTCCTCGGCGTCCCGGTCCGGGTCCGGGAGAAGGTCTACGGCCGGCTGTACCTGGCGGAGAAGGACGGCGGGTTCACCGCCCGGGACGCCGAGGACATGATGAGCCTGGCGGAGGCCGCGGCGGTCGCCGTCGAGAACGCCCGGCTCTACACCGAGGCCCGCAACCGCGAGCGCTGGATCGCCGTCAGCCAGGACATCACCACCACCCTCCTCGAGGGCACCGAGGAGGAGGAGGCGCTCGAGATGATCGCCGCCCGCCTCCGGGAGGTGGCCGAGGCCGACACCGCCCTGATCGTCCTGCCCTCGGTCGGCGACGCGTGGGTCTGCGAGATCGCCGACGGCTACCGCGCCGGGCAGCTGGTGGGGCTGGTGTTCCCCCCGGACGGGCGGGCTATGACGGTGCTCAAGGAGGGCACCGGCATGATCGTCGACTCCCTCACGCGGCTGCGGACGCTCCGGCTGGCCGAGCTCGCCCACTTCGGGCCGGCGCTCTACGCCCCGATGATGCTCCGCGGCGAGGGGCGCGGGGTCATCCTGCTGCTGCGGCGGGTGGGCGAGCCGGAGTTCGACCGGTCCGACCTGATGATGGCCGAGTCCGTCGCCGGGCAGGCCGCGCTCGCGCTGGAGCTGGCCGCCGCCCGGCACGCGCAGGACGTCGCCTCGCTCCTCGACGAGCGGGCGCGCATCGCCCGCGACCTGCACGACCTGGCGATCCAGCAGCTCTTCGCCACCGGCATGCAGCTCGCCTCGGCCCGCACCGCGATGGCCGAGCGGGGCGAGCACCGGCTGGCGAACCTGCTCGAGGAGTCGCTCACCAGCGTCGACGAGTCCGTCAAGCAGATCCGCTCGATCGTGCACTCGCTGCGCGAGCCCGACGCGGCGGTCGTCCTCGTCGAGCGGCTGCGCCGCGAGGCCTCGCTGGCGCGGACGTCCCTGGGCTTCGCGCCGTCGCTGATCATCGAGGTGGACGGCACGCCGATCGTCGACGACCAGGAGCAGGCCGAGCTCATCACCCAGATCGACGACCGGGTCGGCGCCGACATCGCCGACGACGTCGTCGCCGTCGTGCGCGAGGGCATGGTGAACGCCGCCAAGCACGCCAAGGCGTCGTCGGTGCGGGCGCACGTCAGTGTGCTCGGGGCCGGGTTCACCGGGCGCATCGTCGTCGACGTCACCGACGACGGCCTCGGCGTCCCCCCCTCGCTCTCCCGCAGGTCGGGGCTGGGCAACCTCGCCGCCCGCGCCCGCCGGCACGGCGGCACGTTCTCCATCGGCCGCAGCGAGTCGGGCACCGGGTCTCAGGTGAGCTGGCAGGTCCCGCTGACGTAGGGCGCGCGCCTCGGCGTCCCTGACCATCGCACCACGGCGTGCCCTCGACGACCCCCCGTCGCCGACGCCCCGGCCCGCCCCGCCCTTGCCCATCCGGCAGAGGACGACCGTCCAGGTCGCAACTACCGCTCGGACTTCGGCGAGGTCTGTGGCTTGCGGTGAGATCTGACCTCACGAACCAGCGTCGTGCGTCAGCAGCCGGGGCGGTGCGATGGGTGGATCCGCAGTGTGCTGCCGAGAGCGCGCTCAGCCGCGCCAGCCGGCGGCCCGCTGGCCGGCCACCCAGGCCGCGACCTGCGTGCGGCGCTGCAGGCCCATCTTGCTCAGCAGCGAGGTGATGTGGTTCTTGACCGTCTTCTCGGCCACGCCGAGACGCTCGCCGATCTCGCGGTTCGACAGGCCGTCGCCGATCAGCTCGAGCACGCGCCGCTCGGAGGGCGTGAGATCCGCCGTCGGGTCCTCGTGGTCGGCGCGGCGGCGCGTCACGGTCCGCTCGTCGAGCAGCGTCCGGCCGGCCGCGACGGCCTTGACGACCTCGGCGATCTCGGCGCCACGCACCGTCTTGAGCAGGTAGGCCTTCGCGCCGGCCTCGAGCGCCTCGGCGAGGGCGTCGTCGTCGTCGAAGGAGGTCAGGATGATCGGCCGCGCTCCGGGCACCTTCTCGCGCAGCGTCCGGACGATGTCGATGCCGGTGCCGTCGGGCAGCTGGAGGTCGACGAGCAGGACCTCCGGCCGGACGAGCTCGGCGCGGCGCACGGCCTCGGCGACCGAGCCGGCCTCGGCGACGACCGTCAGGCCGTCGGCGCGGTCCACGATCTCCGCGATGCCCCGCCGCACCACCTCGTGGTCGTCGATGATCATCACGCGGATGTCGCGCGGCTGCTGGGATTCCTGAGCGTTCGGCACGCCCCCGAGACTACCCAAGACCGGCGGATTCTCGCGCATCCAGGGCTGCGCGCCGAGCCGCGGCTCCGGCGGGCCCCGGTCAGCGTGGGAGCGCGGGCCGGCGCTGGCAGCGCGGGCAGGAGAAGGACCCGCGGTTCATGAACTCCTCGCGGCGGACGACGGCGCCGCACCGCGGGCACGGCCGCCCGGCCCGGCCGTAGACGGCGAGGGAGCGGGCGAAGAACCCGGCCGCGCCGTCGACGTCGACGTACAGGGCGTCGAACGACGTCCCACCGACGGCGAGGGCCTCGTGCATCACGTCCGTCGCGGCGTCGAAGAGACCGCGGAGCCGCTCGGGACGGAGGACGTCGGTGCGGCGGGCCCCGTGCAGGCGGGCCCGCCACAGCGCCTCGTCGGCGTAGATGTTGCCGACGCCGGAGACGAGCGTCTGGTCCAGCAGCGCGCGCTTGATCTCGGTCCGGCGGGCGCGGGTGCGGCGCACGAGGTCGGCGCGGTCGAGCGCCGGGTCGAGCAGGTCGCGGGCGATGTGGGCGACCGGGGCGGGCACTACGGCGTCGTCGCTGCCGAGGCCGCCGGGGGCGCCGTCGACGGTGGGGACGGTGTCCACGGCCATCACGTGGCCGAAGGTGCGCTGGTCGACGAACCACAGCTGGCCGCCGTCGGCGAGGTCGATGCGCACCCGCAGGTGGGCGGTGGTGAGCGGGATGTCACGGACGACGGTGGGCGGCAGGGTGGCGGTGAGGTCGGCGGGCCGCTCGCCGTCGGCGAGGAAGGCGGTCGGCGGGTCCGCCTCGGCGCCCCGGCGGGCGCCGGCGGGTTCCTGCACAAGCAGCTGCCCGCTCATGCCCAGGTGGACCACCAGGGCCTGGTCCGGCGGCGCCCCGGGACCCTCCCCCAGCGTCAGCCACAGGTACTTGCCGCGGCGCACCGCGGCCGTGAACTGCTGCCCGGCGAGCCGGTCGGCGAGCTCGCGCGCACCGCCGGGCTGGCGCCGCACGCTGCGCGGGTGGTGCACCTCGATCCCGGCGACGGGCCGGCCCAGCACGCGGCCGGCCAGGCCGCGGCGGACGGTCTCGACCTCGGGAAGCTCGGGCACGTCAGCTCAGGCGAGCTCGCCGTCGCCGGCCGTGGCCACCGGCTGGCCGGCGAGCCTGGCGTAGGTGTCCTCGGCGGCGTTCTGCTCGGCGACCTTCTTGGAGCTGCCCACCCCGCGGCCGTGCTCCTCCCCGTCCAGCACGACCGTCGCGGTGAAGGTGCGGGCGTGGTCCGGCCCCGTCCCGGTGACCACGTAGGTGGGGGCACCGAGCCCCCGCTCGGCGGTGAGCTCCTGCAACGAGGTCTTCCAGTCCAGCCCGGCGCCCAGGTTCGCGGCCTGCGCCAGCAGCGGGCCGACGAGCCGCTCGACAACGGCGCGCGTGTGCTCGAGGCCGTGGCACAGGTACGTCGCGCCGATCAGCGCCTCGACGGTGTCGGAGAGGATGGAGTCCTTCTCCCGGCCGCCGGTGACGAGCTCCCCGCGCCCGAGGAGGATGTAGCCGCCCAGCCCGATCTCCCGCGCGACAGAGGCGAGCGCCTTCTGGCTCACCGTGGCCGCGCGCATCCGGGCCAGGTCGCCCTCGGACTCGTCGGGGTGGGCGCGGTAGAGCCGCTCGGTGACGATGATCCCGAGGACCGAGTCGCCCAGGAACTCCAGCCGCTCGTTCGTGGGGATGCCCCCGGCCTCGTGGGCGAAGGAGCGGTGCGTCAGCGCCAGGACCAGCAGCTCGGGGTCGATCGCGGTCCCCAGGGCGGCGGTGAGGGTCTCCACGTCCTGCCGCGCGGGCGCCTCGGGCTGGGCGTCAGACCGCCGTCGGCGGGAGCCGCTCACCGCTCGCCGTCCTTCGTCTCGCCCTTCTCCTCCAGCAGGGACCCCAGTGCGGACCAGCGCGGGTCGAGCTGCTCGTGGTGGTGGCCGGGCTCGAGGTCGTCCATCCGCTCCCCGCACACGGGGCACAGGCCGGCACAGTCGGGCCGGCACAGCGGCTGGAACGGCAGGGCGAGGACGACGGCGTCGCGCAGCGTCGTCTCGAGGTCGATCAGCTCGCCCTCGACGGCGGGCAGGTCCTCGGCCTCCTCGTCCCCCTCCTGCACCAGCGACGCCTTGGTGCTCGCGTAGTAGAAGAGCTCGGACAGCTCCACGTCGAGGTCCTGGTCGATGTCGCGCAGGCACCGGACGCACTCCCCGCGCAGACCGACGGCCGCGGTACCGGTGACGAACACGCCGTCCATCACGGCCTCGAGACGCAGGTCGAGCTCGACGTCGGAGCCCTCGGGCACGCCGATGACCTCTGTGCCGAGGTCGGCGGGGGCGGGGACGGTGCGCTCGAGCGAGCGCATCGTCCCGGCTCGGCGGCCGAGCTCGTGCGTGCTCATCACGAGCGGCGATCGGGCGTCCATGACACTCCTTGCAGCAGCCGCGCTGGGCGCGGGAGGACTGGTTCGTGGGGCCGGCCGGCGCCGGCGCCCGGGGGGCGCCCGTCGTCCGGGACCAGCCTTCGATGCTACCCACGCCTGGCGGTCGGCGCGCGATCCGCGGTCGTGGCGGTCGGCGCGCGATCCGCGGTCGTGGCGAACGGCGAGCGCTCCCGGTCCGGACGAACGGCGAGCGCTCCGGGGGCGTGGCCGCCCGGTAGCCCGCCGGGGTCACTCCTCCGCGGCGACGGCGACCCGGCCGGCGCGGGCGGAGAGAGCCTCCCGGCCCGCGCGCACCTGCGTGCTGATGGAGTTCAGGTCGATCTCGAACTGGGCGAGCTGGCGGTCGCAGTAGTCGTTCGCGTCCGCGGCCAGCTTGGCCGCCTTCTCCTCCGCGGCGCGGACGATCTGCTCCGCGCGCTCCTCGGCCAGCCGGACGATGTTCTCGTTCGCGACCAGCTCCTCGGCGCGGGCGCGGGCCTCCTCGACGATCTTGTCCGACCGCTGGCGCGCCCTCTCGACCATCGCGTCGGCGTCGGCCACGATGTCGTCCGCGGTCTGGATCTCCTCGGGGACCACGGCGCGCGCGGCGTCGAGCAGGTCGAGGGCCTCGGCGCGGTTGATCAGCACCGACGCGGACATCGGCATGGCCCGTGCCGCGGTGACCAGCTCGGTGAGCTCGTCGAGGATGGAGATGAGCGAGGCGCCGTCCTCGGCGTGCTGCTCGGCTGAGGCTTGCTGCTGGCTGGCGGTCATCGTGCTTCTCCTGGGTTGCTCAGCGCCCGGTGCAGCGCGGCGGCGACGGCGGACGGGACGAGGTCGGTGACGTCGCCGCCGTGCAGGGCGATGTCCTTGACGAGGGACGAGGCGACGTGGGCGAGCGCGGGGTCGCCCATCACGAAGACCGTCTCCACCCCGGTGAGGTGGCGGTTCATGAGGGCCATGGCGTGCTCGGCGTCGAAGTCGGCGGCCCCGCGCAGCCCCTTGACGATGGCGGTGGCCCCGACGTCGGCGCAGTACTGCGCGAGGAGCCCGGGCACGAGCTCGACGCGGACGCCCTCGAGGCCGGCGACGGACTCCCGGGCCAGGGCAAGTCGCTCCTCGGCGTCGAAGAGGTACCGCTTCGCGGGGTTGTGCGCCACGGCGACAACAACCTCGTCGAACATCGCGCGCGCCCGGCGCACGGCGTCGAGGTGGCCCAGCGTGATCGGGTCGAAGGAACCCGGGCAGACCGCGAGGCTCATCGCCGCTCCACTTGGACCATGCGATTCACGGTAGCGGGCCGGACCGCGAAGTCGGCGTTACGACGCGGGCGGCGGCGCGTCACTCAGCCGACGCGTCACCAGCCGGGGCGTCGTCAGGCGACGCATCATCGGCCGGGGCGACGAACCAGACCTGCGTGTCGCCGTAGCGCCGCGCGTCCGTGAGCCTGAGCCCGGGCGGCCACGTCGGCTCCGGGCTGCGGCGGGACCGCTCGACGACGACGACGGCGTCCCGGTCCAGCCAGGGCGCAGGTCCGGGCGGGGCAGGCTGGTCGGGGTCCTCGCTGCCGCGCGCGGCCAGCAGCGCGAGCACCTCCCCGAGAGCCTCCTCGGTCACGTCGTACGGCGGGTCGAGCAGCACCAGGTGGGCGGGCGCCGCGCCGCGCGCCGGGGCCGAGGCGAGGTAGGTCTCCACCCTCTGCGCGACGACGTCGACCGCCCGCAGCCCGAGCGCCTTGGCGTTGCGGCGGCACAGCTCGGCGGCCGGGCGGGCGGCCTCGACGAGCGTGACCCGCTCGGCGCCCCGGCTCGCCGCCTCGAGCCCAAGGGCCCCGGAGCCGGCGTAGAGGTCGAGGACGCGTGCGCCGCCGACGACGCCGAGGTGGTCGAGCCGGGAGAAGAGCGCCTCCCGGACTCGTTCGGAGGTGGGCCGGGTGCCGCTGCGCGGCACCTGCAGGGTCCGGCCACCCGCGGTGCCGGCGACGATCCTGGTCACCGGGTCAGCGTAGTGACGCACGCGCGGCGCGCGTCCGCGGAGACTGTGGGCGCCGGGCCGCGGGCAGGTCGGACCACGGACGGGTCCGACCGGGAGACTGCGGGCGCCGGGCCTTCAGGCCGCCGCGCCCACCCGGCCGCGCCTGCCGGCCACCTCGACGACGGCGCCCGCCTTGACCACCGTGTCCACCGGGACGGTGACGCCAGGGCCGATCCGCGCGTCCGCGCCGACGCGGACCCGCGGTCCGAGGGTCGCGCCCCGGCCGACGACCGCACCGGGCCCGACGTGGGCGTCCGCCCCCACGACCGCCTTGGCCGCGACGGTGGCGCGCCGGTCGATCCACGCACCCGCGCCTACGCGGGCGGCGGCACCCACCTGCGCGCCGGGGTCGACGTAGGCCCCGGCGGCGACGAAGGCCGTCGGATGCACGCGGGCGCTGGACTCGACGAGGCCACCGCCGTTCGCGTGGTGGAAGTAACGCAGGACGACGCCGTCGTCGTCCTCCAGCTCGACATGCGTAGGCCGCATACCTCTCCCTCCCCCGGGATTGACTCAGGGATGCTCTGTACACCTGTCCTAACGCACGGGCAGGTCAAAGGATTCCAAAAAATGATGCGCCCTGTTCCGCCGCTCCCGACAGTGGTCGGCGGACGGAAGGCGGCGTCTGGCCGTTCGCCGTCCCGGCGACGTACGGTGATCGGACGCGCACGGTCCCGATGTGCGCGGGTCGGAACAGTCGGAGGTCCCCCATGCCCGTGCCCGTGTCCGTGCTCGACCTCGCCACCGTCCGTCCGGGCGGCAGCGTGCGGGAGACGTTCGACGCCAGCGTGGCGCTGGCCCAGGACGCGGAGCGCTGGGGCTACCGGCGGTACTGGTTCGCCGAGCACCACAACATGCCGACGATCGCCTCCTCCGCCACGGCGGTGCTGATCGGGCACATCGCCGGCAGCACGTCGACGATCCGGGTGGGCGCCGGCGGGATCATGCTGCCGAACCACTCGCCCCTGGTGATCGCCGAGCAGTTCGGCACGCTCGAGACGCTCTACCCCGGCCGCATCGACCTCGGGCTCGGCCGCGCGCCCGGCGGGGACATGGCGATGCTCCAGGCGCTGCGCCGCAGCCCCACCGACTCCGACCGGTTCCCCCAGGACGTCGTGGAGCTCCAGGCGCTGCTCGGCCCCGAGCGTCCCGGGCAGACGGTCCGCGCGACCCCGGGCACCGGCACCGAGGTGCCGCTGATCATCCTCGGCTCCTCCCTGTTCGGGGCACGGCTCGCGGCGGCGCTGGGGCTGCCGTACTCGTTCGCCTCGCACTTCGCGCCGAACGCGCTCGTCGACGCGGTGACCACGTACCGGCGGGAGTACCGGCCCTCGGACGCCAACCCCGAGCCCTACGTCATCGTGGCCATGAACGTCTTCGCCGCCGACACCGACGCCGACGCGCACGACCTCTACCACTCGGCCCTGCGCGCCAACGCCGGCCGGCTCACGCGCAGCGGACTGCCGCTGTCGGACGAGGACGCCGACGCCGTCCTCGCCTCGCCCGCCGGCGACCAGATCCGCCATATGCTCCGCCACTCCGCCGTCGGCTCCCCCGCCACGGTGCGCGAGCAGGTCGAGCAGTTCGCCGCCCACGCGCAGGCGGACGAGATCATCGTCGCCTCCAACACCCCCACCGCGGAGGCGCGGCGCCGCTCCTACGAGCTTCTCGCCGCGGCCGTCGACCTCGTCGGCTGACGGTGAGGGTTCCCTTCACGGCCCGTCGGTGATGGGCTGTGGGGCGGTGACGACGGACGTGACCCTTCGGCTGACTGGCTCCGTGCCGTGCGCGGTCACGTGCGCTCCAGGTACGCAGCGGCGTCCTCGTCGATCGACTCGGCGACCATCCGGGCGAGTCCGGGCTCGGAGGCGAGCGCGGGGTCACGGGCCACGAGATCGCGGGCGGCGGCCCGCGCGCCGTCGATGATGTCCGCGTCCTGCAGCACGCGCAGCAGCCGCAGCGAGCTGGACCGGCCGGACTGGGAGGCGCCCAGCACGTCGCCCTCCCTCCGTAGTTTCAGGTCGGTCTCGGCGAGCTCGAACCCGTCGGTGGTGGCGGCGAACGCGGCCAGCCGCTCGAACGAGCCGGAGTCGGGGTGGGCGGCCGTCACCGCGAGGCACATGCCGGGCTTCGTCCCGCGCCCGACGCGGCCACGCAGCTGGTGGAGCTGGGACAGGCCGAACCGGTCGGCGTCGAGGATGACCATGACCGTGGCGTCCGGGACGTCCACGCCCACCTCGATGACCGTGGTGGAGACGAGCACCGGGGTGCGGCCCGCCGCGAAGTCGGCCATGGCGGCGTCCTTCGTCTCGGTCGGCAGCTGCCCGTGCATCTCGCCGATCGCCACGCCGGCCAGCGCGGGTGTCTGCCGGAGCAGGGCGGCGACCTCCTCGACGGAGGCGAGGGGGCGGCGCGGCTCGCCCGCGTCGTCGAGGGCGAAAAGCTCGTCCGAGACGTCGTCGGAGAAGCCGTCCTCGGCTGCGTCGCCGCCGTTCTCGCCGGCCGTGATCCGGGGGCACACGACGTAGGCGCGTCCTCCGGCGTCGACCTCCTCGCGGACCCGTTCCCAGGTGCGCTCGACCCACCGGGGCCTGTCCGCCGGGACGATGTTGGTGCTCACGCCCGCCCGCCCCGCCGGCAGCTCGCGCAGGGTGGAGGTCTCGAGGTCGCCGAAGCTGGTCATCGCCACGGTTCGCGGGATCGGCGTCGCCGTCATGACCAGCAGGTGCGGGGTCGTGCGGCCCTTGGCGCGCAGGGCGTCACGCTGCTCCACGCCGAAACGGTGCTGCTCGTCGACGACGACGAGACCGAGGTCGGGGATCTGGACGACCTCGCTGAGCAGCGCGTGGGTCCCGATGACGATCCCGGCCTCGCCGGACGCGGCGGCGGCGATGGCCTTGCGGCGGGCGGCGGCCCCCATCGACCCGGTCAGCAGGACCACCCGGGTGCCCTCGTCGGCCCCGCCGAGCATGCCCGCCTCGGCGAGCGGGCCGAGCAGGCCGGTGATCGAGCGGTGGTGCTGCTGGGCGAGGACCTCGGTGGGGGCCAGCAGCGCGGCCTGCCCTCCGCCGTCGACCACCTGGAGCATCGCGCGCAGCGCGACGACGGTCTTGCCGGAGCCGACCTCGCCCTGGAGCAGCCGCATCATCGGCACCGGTGCGGCGATCTCCCGCTCGAGGACCGCGGCCACCTCGTGCTGCCCGGCGGTGAGCTCGAAGGGCAGGCGGGCCTCGAACGCGTCCCGGATCCCCCCGCTGCGCGGCTCGAAGGCCGTCGCGGCGTCGGACAGGGTGGCGGCGCGCCGCTGCGCGAGCGCCGTCTGGAGGACGAACGCCTCCTCGTGCCGGAACCGCCGGCGCGCGCGCTGCCAGTCCTCCGGGGTGCGGGGCGCGTGCAGCCCGCGCAGGGCGGTCATGACGTCCGGCAGGTCGTGCTCCCGGCGGTAGGCGGCCGGCAGCGCCTCGGGCACGTCCTCGGCGGTGAGCGGACGCAGGACGGTCTCGACCGCCTTCTCGATCTGCCAGCTGGCGATGCTCGCGCTCGCCGGGTAGATCGGGATGGGCCAGTCGACCTTCTGCACGGCCGCGAACTCGTCGTCGAGGTCGTCGAAGGTCTCGTAGCTCGGGTGCGTGAGCTGGCGGTCGCCGCGGTAGGCGCTCACCGTGCCGCTGAACATCCCGGTCGCGCCGCGGCGGAGCCGGCGCTCGTGGTGCTCGAGCGAGCGGGAGTGCTTGCCGAAGAACGTGAGCAGCAGCTCGTCGGTGCCGTCGGTGATCCGGACGTTGAGGATCGCCCCGACCTTGCCGCGCATGGGCCGGGACTCGCTGGAGGAGACCTCGGCGATCACCGTGACGTGGTCGCCGACGCGCAGCTGCCGCAGGGCCGTGAGCTTGCCGCGGTCGCCGTAGCGGCGCGGGTAGTGCCGCAGGAGGTCCCCGACGGTGTGCACCCCGAGCTTGCCCAGGGCCTTCCCGGTCCTGGTGCCGAGCTCCTTCTCGAGGGAGCGTCCGAGGCGGCCCCCGACCTCGCCCAGAAAGGCGGGATCGTGGCGTCTCTCGCGCGCGATCGGCTGGTTCACTCCACCCCCAGCAGCAGGGCGGGGGACGGCTGTCCCCCGTCGACGACGACGACCTCGGCGGCCGGGGCGAGCGCGGCCGCCGCCTCCCGGACCTCCGCGGCGGTGCCCGGGCCGGCCCCCGACCCGACGACGGCGGTGACCAGCTCGTCCTCGGGTCCGAGCAGGCTCTCCAGGGCGTCGCGCACCGCCCCGTTCCCGGTGAGCGCCACCGCCCGCGACCGCATCCGTGCGTTCGCGACGTCGGCGCGCCGGCACGCGTCGTCCAGGTCGGTGACGACGGCGCCGCCGACCTCCGTGGCCGCGGCGAGGACCTGCAGGTCGTCGGCGGGCGGGGCGACGTGGAGGCGCACGGGACGGGCCCGGTGGGGCGCGGAGCGGCCGTCGTGGTGCGCGGCCGTGCGGGCCGCCTCCGCCGCGAGCTCGTCGCACGGGAGCACGAGCACCACCCCGGCGAGCGTGTCGGTCGCCGCCCGGACCACCGTGGCGGCGTCCGGGGCGAGCACCGCCGCCGCCCCGGCACGGGCCAGGTGCTCGAGCAGCCCGGGCGCCCGCGTGCAGGCGACGACGCCGACGCGCACCGGGTCCCGTCGCACCAGCCGCACGCAGACCTGCGTCATCTCCGCCGGGCCGGCGAGGGCCGCGGCCGGATCGTCGGTGTGCACGTGCACCTGCCAGAGGTTCTCGCCGCCGACGACGGCGACCGAGTGGCCGGTGCGCTGCAACCCCTCACGCACCGCCGCGGCGCGGTCCACGCCGGCGTGGAGGACGTACATGACCTCGAACGCGCCGGCACCGTCGTCGTCCGGTGCCGGCCCGGGGACCGGCTGCGCCGTGGCGGCCGTGGCGGCCGTGGCGGCGCCCGCCCCCGCTGGCGGCATGGTGCCGAGCCGGGCGAGGAACGTGGTGACGCGTTCGGCGCGGGCGGTCCCGGCGTCGCCGGTCGCGGTCACGACGTCGAGGAGGGCGGTGAGCAGGACGACGTAGCCCACGCCGCCGGCGTCGACGCCGGCCCCGCCGAACGCCCCGCGGGTCTGAGCCAGGGCGTCCCGGGCGGCCAGGCCCGCCGCCCGGACGACCGACTCGAGGTCGCCGCCGTCCTTGGCGACGCCGTTCGCGGCGTCGGCCGCGGCGCGCGCGACCGTGAGGATGGTGCCCTCGACGGGCCGGCCGACCGCAGCCCGGGCCTGCACGGCAGCCGCGTCGAGCCCCGCGGCCACCGCGGCGGGGCCTGCCGAGGTGCGGCCCGCGAGGGTCGCGGCGAGGGCCTGGAGGCACTGACCGACGATGATGCCCGAGTTGCCCCGGGCCCCGAGCAGGGCGCCGTCGGCGGCGGCACCGGTGAGGGCGGTCAGGTCGGCGTCCTGGTGGAGCGGCCGCACGGCCTCGGCGGCCCCCGCGAGGGTGAGGACGAGGTTCGTCCCGGTGTCCGAGTCCGGGACGGGGAAGACGTTGAGGCGGTCGATCTCGTCGCGCACGAGCAGCAGCGACCGCAGGGCGTGCTCGAACCAACGGCGCACGGCGGGGGCGTCGAGCTCGGCGAGGGTGGCGACCACGGACTCCCCCCGGCGGCTCCCGCGGACCGGCCCGGTGCCGGTCCTCTACGATCCTCAGGTTATCCGCCGTCGCCCACACTGGCCGGTACCGCTGTGGGCACGTGGCCGGAGAGCCGCCGCAGGGCCACCGCGGAGGCGCCGGCCGCGCACCCTGTGGCGGACGCCACCCTTGCCCGGGCCCCGGTCGTTTGAGCGTGCGGCGATTTCTCGGGTACTCTTGCCAGGTTGCCCGACCCGGCAGGCCTTCCGCCTGCACCTTGCGGGCTCACCGACATCACGCACCGCCTGCCGGCTGTGCGTCAGCGAGAAGATCAGGAGAACGACCGTGGCTGCCACCTGCGACGTCTGCGGCAAGCGCCCGAGCTTCGGCAAGAGCGTCTCGCACTCCCACGTGCGGACCAGCCGCCGTTGGAACCCGAACATCCAGCGCGTGCGCGCCCTCGTCAACGGCGCCCCGAAGCGCGTGAACGTGTGCACCTCGTGCCTCAAGGCCGACAAGGTGACCCGCGCCGTCTGACGCACCCGCGCGGCGAACGCGCACGCTGAGGCCGCCCTCCCCGTCCGGGGACGGCGGCCTTTCGCATACCCACGGTTCGTGCCTGCCTCTGCCATGTGGCGAGGTGATGGACCCGGCTCGCCGGGGCCCGCGGCACCTGCCCCTTGTCGCGCCCCGGGCCTCGGCGGAGAATCGAGACCCCGCCCCTCGGAGGCCCGACATGGCCACCACGACCGTTACCCCTGCAGACCTCGCCGACCTGACCGCCGGCTTCCGGGGCGAGGTCATCCTCCCCGGCGACCCGGGCTACGAGCAGCACCGGCGGGTGTGGAACGGCGCCATCGACCGCCGCCCCGCCGTCATCGCCCGGTGCGCCGGGGTCGCGGACGTCATCGCCTCCCTCAGGCTCGCCCGGGAGACCGGCCTGACCGTCGCCGTGCGCGGCGGCGGGCACAGCTTCCCCGGCTACTCCACCTGCGACGACGGGATCGTCCTCGACCTCTCGCCGATGCGCGGCACCCGCGTGGACCTGCGCGCGCGCACCGTCCGCGCGCAGGCCGGGGTGCTGCTCGGCGAGCTCGACCGGGAGACGCAGGCCTTCGGGACGGCCGTGCCGTCCGGCATCGTCACCCACACCGGCATCGCCGGGCTCACCCTCGGCGGCGGCATCGGCTGGCTCACGCGCCGCCACGGGCTCACCGTCGACCGGCTGGTGTCCGTGGACGTCGTCACCGCCGACGGCGAGCTGGTGCACGCCAGCGAGGGCGAGAACCACGACCTCTTCTGGGGCGTGCGCGGCGGGGGCGGCAACTTCGGCGTCGTCACCGAGTTCGAGTACCGGCTCGTCGACGTCGGCCCGACGGTGCTCGCCGGACCGATCTTCTGGCCCGTGGAGCAGTCGGTGCCGGTGCTGCGCTTCTACCGGGAGTGGATCGCCGACGCACCGGAGGACCTCGGGACCATCACGGTGCACCGCCGCGCGCCCGCGCTGCCGGTCGTCCCGGCCGAGCTGCACGGGCGCCACGTCACCGCCGTCGTCGTGTGCTGGGCCGGGGACCCGGACGACGGTGAGCGCTACGTCGCGCCGCTGCGCCGCGTCGGCACCCCGCTGCTCGACCTGTGCAGGCCGAAGCCGTTCGTCACCCACCAGGCGATGTTCGACCTCTCCTTCCCGCACGGCTGGCACTACTACTTCCGGTCCTGCGACCTCGGCCCGCTCACCGACGAGGTCATCGACCTTTTCGCCGAGCACGCCGCCCGTGTCCGGTCCCCGATCAGCTCCGTCGGCTACTTCCACGTGGGCGGCGGCGCCCCCGCCCGCGTGGACGACGACGCCACCGCGTTCTCCGGGCGGCACGCCACCCATACGGTGAACATCAACGGCAACGCCATGACCGCCGCCGAGCACGAGGCGGAGCGCGAGTGGGTGCACCAGCTGTGGGACGCCCTCGAGCCGCACGGCGTCGGGAGCTACACCAACTTCCTGATGAGCGAGGGCGAGGACCGGGTGCGGAGGGCCTACGGCGCGGAGAAGTACCGGCGGCTGCAGGGCCTGAAGACCCGCTACGACCCCGGGAACCTCTTCCACCTCAACCAGAACATCGTCCCGGCCTAGCCGGCGCGCAGTGCCGGCGTGACGTCGGCCGACGCGGCCGGAACGCCCCGCCGCGCGGGAGGCCCGGCGGAACCCCGCGCCGCTCAGCGGCGGAAGTGGTCCCAGCCCAGGGAGGTGACGGCCGGCGGGACGCCGTCCACGAGGACGGTCCCGGCCGGGTGCCCGACGTCGGCCGCCCGCACGGCACCGAGCGGGCGGAAGCCCTCAGGTAGGGCCGAGCCGGCGGGGAAGGTGGCGAGCATCCCATGGTCCTCCCCGCCGGTCAGCGCCCAGGCCGCGGGGTCGGTCTCCAGGCGGGCGGCGGCGTCCCTCAGCCCCGCGAGGTCGCCGGGCACGGAACGCTCCAGCGGCTGGAGGTCGATCACGACGCCGGAGCTGCGGGCCAGCCGGGAGGCGTCGCGCAGCAGACCGTCCGAGACGTCCATCATGGCGGTGGCCCCCGCGCCGGCCGCGGCCGGTCCGGCGGCGAGCGCGGGTCGCGGGCGCAGGAAGGAGGCGACGAGCCCCTCGTCCGACCCGCCACGGCGCGCCGACGCCAGGAGCGCCATGCCCGCCGCCGCGTGGCCCAGCACGCCGGCGTGGGCGACCACGTCGCCCGCCCGGGCTCCGGAGCGCAGCACCGGGGCCCGCCCGCCCAGGTCGCCGTGGACGGTCACGGCCACGACCACCTGC
This sequence comes from Georgenia sp. EYE_87, assembly GCF_023148685.1. Lineage (GTDB taxonomy): Bacteria > Actinomycetota > Actinomycetes > Actinomycetales > Actinomycetaceae > Georgenia. Next base: position 51,740 of record NZ_JAHXNL010000012.1, read on the forward strand.
ATCCCGGCGGAGAGGTCGCCGCCGTCGACGCCGACGCCCAGCGGCCCGCACAGCTCCGCGAGCCCGCGGCTGAGGTCGTGGACCCAGGCGACCGGCGTCGTCGGCGGCAGCACGAGCGAGACCACCATGGACGTCGGCTCGGCCCCCATCGCGGCGATGTCGGAGAGGTTCTGCGCGGCGGCGCGCCAGCCCACGTCCGCCCCGTCGCCCCAGTCGAGGCGGAAGTGCTGGTCCTGGACGAGCACGTCGGTCGAGACGCAGAAGCGCCCGTCGGGGGCGGCGACGACGGCCGCGTCGTCGCCCGTGGGCACGAGGGTGTGACGCCCACGAGGCAGCAGCGGGACGAACGAGGCGATGAGCTCGTCCTCGGTCAGGTCGGCGACCGTCGGGCTGTCCATCCCGCCACCGTATCGGGCGCCGGGCCAGGGCCGCGGGCCGCGGGCCGGGGCCGCGGGCCGCGGAGCGGGTCCGCCGTGCCAGGGCCGCGGGAGCGCCGCCGTAGAGTGGCGGGGTGCCCCGCCGGTCCCTCGCCCTGACGCTCGTCCCCCTCGCCGTCCTGACCGGGTGCTCCTCCCCCGTCGACCTGCCGCCCGGCGAGCACGCGGCGGACCCGACGTGCGGCGACGTCCTCATCTCCACCCCCGAGGCGCTGGGCGGGCTCGAGCGCCGCTCCACCTCATCGCAGGCCACCACCGCCTGGGGCGACCCGGCCGTCACCCTGCGCTGCGGCGTCGAGCCCCCCGGTCCGACCACGGACCGCTGCCTGAGCGTGGAGACCGGCGACGGGAGCTTCGTCGACTGGATCGCGCTGGAGGGCGACGACGAGTCGCTGCCGGAGCACGCCCGGCAGAGCCGCGGCTCGTGGACGTTCGTCACCTACGGGCGCGAGCCGGCGGTCGAGGTGGTCGTCCCCGCGGAGCAGGGCACGTCCGGGCAGCCGACGGCGTACCTCGTCGAGCTCGCCGGGGCCGTCGGCGTGAGCCCGGCCGACCGGTTCTGCGTCGGCGCCACCGACGTCTCCTGACCGCCCCGACGGCACCTCGCCCGGGCGCCGCCGCGGTCAGCGCAGGCCGGCGGAGCGCTCCAGGGCGAGGGAGACCAGCTCGTCGATCAGCTCCGGGTACGGCAGGCCGGAGGCCTCCCACAGCGCGGGGTACATCGAGTACGGCGTGAACCCGGGCATCGTGTTGACCTCGTTGATCACCACGTCGCCGTGGTCGGTGTAGAAGAAGTCCACCCGGGCGAGGCCCTCGCAGCCGAGCGCCTCGAACGCCTGCCCGGCGAGCTGCTGGACCCGGGCGACGACGTCCTCGGGAAGGTCCGCCGGGATGGCCATGGTCAGCGGGGCGGTGTCGAGGTACTTCGTCTCGTAGTCGTAGAACCCCGCGGCCGGCGTGTCGAGCACGATCTCACCGGGGACGGACGTGCGCGGGGCGTCGTCGCCGTGCCCCTCGAGGACGGCGCACTCGATCTCGCGGCCGTTGATGGCCCCCTCGACGACGACCTTCGGGTCGTGGCGCTGGGCCTCGAGCACGGCCGCCTCCAGGTCCTCCGGGCGCTCCACGCGGCTGATCCCGAGGGAGGAGCCCGCCCGGGCGGGCTTGACGAAGACCGGGAAGCCGAGCGAGGCGACGGCGTCGAGGGCGGCCGCCTTGTCGGTCCGCCACATCCGCGGGGTGATCACCGTGTAGGGCCCGACGGGCAGCAGCTGCCCCGCCAGGATGATCTTCATGTAGTGCTTGTCCATCGCGGCGGCGGAGGCCAGCACGCCCGAGCCGACGTACCGGGTGCCGGCCATCTCGAGCAGACCCTGGATGGTCCCGTCCTCGCCGAACGGTCCGTGCAGCAGCGGCAGCACGACGTCGACGGCGCCCAGCTGGTGGGGCACCTCGCCCGGCTCGGCGACGACGAGCGGCGCCGGTGCGTCGCCGAACGGGACGAGCACCTGGGCGCCGTCCGCCGTGATCTCCGCGCGCCCGCCCTCGAGGAGCGCGGGGTCGTCGGGGGCGAGCACCCAGCGACCGTCGCGGGTGATGCCGACCGGGACGACGTCGTAGGCGTCGCGGTCGATCGCGCGCAGCACGCCGGCGGCGGTGGCGCAGCTGACGGAGTGCTCGCCGCTGCGGCCGCCGAAGACGACGGCGACGCGTACCTTGCGCGTGTCCCGCCCGGCGGGCTCGGTGGTGGTGGGCTCGGGTGCACGCTCGATGTTCATCGCGTGCGAGGGTACCGCCGCGGACGGTGCAGCCACCGCTCCCACGTCGGGAATAGCCTGGGCCGGTGAGCCCGGACCCCCAGCACCGCAGCCTCTCCCCCGCCACCACCGCCGTCGCGGCCGGCCGGCCGCCGCGCGAGCAGGGCGCGCCGGTCAACGCCCCGGTGGTGCTCTCGAGCACGTACGTCTCCACCGGCACGCCGGGGGCCGAGGAGATGCTCTACACCCGGTACAACACCGAGACCTGGCTCCCGCTCGAGGAGGCGGTCGGCGCCCTGGAGGGCGCCGCGCTGCCGGCCCTGGCGTTCGCCTCCGGCATGGCCGCGATCGACGCCGTGCTGCGGCTGGCGACTCCGGGCTCGGCGGTCGTCGCGCCGCGCCACGCCTACCTCGCCACCCTCACCGCCGCCCGCGAGCAGGCAGAGCGCGAGGGGTCCGTGGTGCGCGAGGTGGACATCGCCGACACCGACGCCGTGGTCGCCGCCCTGGCGCCCGACGGCGAGCCGGCCGCCAGCGTGCTGTGGATCGAGTCCCCCACCAACCCCATGCTCGAGGTGGCCGACGTGCCGGCGCTCGCCGCGGCCGCCCACGCGGCGGGCGCGCTGTGCGTCGTCGACAACACCTTCGCCACCCCGCTGGGGCAGCGCCCGCTCGCCCAGGGGGCCGACGTCGTCGTCCACTCGGTGACGAAGTTCCTCGCGGGGCACTCCGACCTGGTGATGGGAGCCGCCGTCACGGACGACGCCGGCCTGCGCGCCCGGCTGCACGCGCGCCGCACGACCGGCGGGGCGATCCCCGGCCCGTGGGAGGCGTGGCTCGCCCTGCGCGGGCTGCGCACGCTGGCGCTGCGCGTGGAGCGGTCCCAGGCCAGCGCGCTGGAGCTCGCGCGGCGTCTCGCGGAGCACCCGCTGGTCGCGGAGGTGTCCCACCCGGGCCTGCCCTCGCACCCGCAGCACGAGCGGGCCGCGGAGCTGATGGACGGGTTCGGCTCGATCCTCACGCTGCGTCCGGCCGGCGGCGCCGCGGCCGCGGAGGCGCTGACCCGGGCGGTCGAGCTGTGGGTGCCCGCCACGAGCCTGGGCGGGGTGGAGTCGAGCCTCGAGCGGCGCCGTCGGCTCCCGGCGGAGGCGGGCACGGTGCCTGAGGACCTGCTGCGCCTGAGCGTGGGCATCGAGGACGTCGAGGACCTGTGGGCCGATCTCGACCGCGCCCTGCACGCGGCCGCGAACCGCGCCGGCTGAGAGGCGGCCGAGACCGGCCGGGCCGAGGACCCGCGGGACCAGCCGGCCGAGGCCGGACCGGCGGGGCCCCCCGGATCCGGGAACCCTCCCCCCGCCGTCAAGCCGGCGACCGCCGTCGGCGCGGCGTGCAAGATGGGGTCCCGGACGGACATGAGCCAGGTGACCGGCCACCCGCGCGCTCGAGGGGGCACTTCGTGAGGACCGCAACCATCCTGACCGCCGCGGCGGTCTTCCTGGTCGCCGGCTGCGGCGGGCTGGCGACGGCGGACGACCCGCTCGACATTCCGGAGCCCGGCGGGACGGCGGGCCCGGCGGCGCCCGCCCCGGGATCGCCGTCCACCCCCGGCAGCGCGCCCGGCGACTCGCCCCTCCCGGACGAGGCGCCGCCCGGCGACTCGCCCCTCCCGGACGACTACCCCTGGGAGCCTCGGCAGTCCCCTCCGCCGCACGTCGACGGCGACGACGGCGGCGAGCCGTGGGTCGGTGGCTTCGACACCGTGGTCCTGCCGGAGCGCCTCGAGGTGGTGCACGACGGTGCGGCGACCTACTCCGTCACCGGCATCGAGATCTACGAGCAGGGCCCGGACCAGTCACGCGTCGTCGTCTCCTACACCGGCGGCGAGGGCCTGGCGGGCCTCGACCTCTCGGTCGCGGGTGCCACGGACCTCCCGCCGGAGGTCGCCCTCCCGGGCGGCGTGGACACCGGCCTCGCGTTCCTCACCGGCGCACAGGCGCCCCTGGGCGGCGCGCTCGAGCCCGGGCAGCTGATCAGGCCGGAGGCCGCGTCGCGGGTCCACGGCGTGAGCGTGGGCCCGCCCGACACCACCATGGGCACCGGCGTCTACGTCGGGATGGACGCCGGGGCCGTCCTCTGGGCGGTCCCGGACCACGCCGGCACGCTCGTCCTGATCGTCACCGACCCGGGCACGGGCCCGACGTCGTAGCGGACCCGCTGGTCACGGATCCGTATCGACGGCCCGGCGCTGCGCGGCGCACCGGCCGCAGCCCGCTAGCGTGGGGCGCATCGGCACCCGCTCGGGGGCCACGGAGCCGGGAGGAACGATGCGCAGATCGGCACGGGTGGTCACGGCCGCCCTCGCGGGCGGGGCCCTGCTGGCCGCGTGCAGCAACGGCGGCGCGGAGCCGACGCCCGCCGCACCGACCACGACGGTGTCACCCACCGCCGCGGAGACCACGTCTCCCTCTCCCTCCCCCACCGCCTCCGGCGACGACGGCCAGGAGGACGACGACGACGGCTCCACGGCGGCGCCCGCGCAGGAGACCGACGCGCCGACCGACGCCGCCGACTACAGCACCGACCCGCAGAACGATCCCGACTGGCCCTCCGCCGGGGGCGAGCTCCTCCCCACGGGGGTGCGGGTGGGCAGCCACGAGGGCTACGAGCGCGTGGTCTTCGACTTCGAGGGCACCGGCACCCCCGGCTGGCGCGTCGAGTACGTCGACGAGGCCGTCGAGGACGGACGCGGCGAGGTGGTCGACGTCGAGGGCGACTTCACCCTCCAGGTCATCGCCACCGGGGTGCGCTACCCCGAGGGCGACGACGAGACCGGCCGCGTCGCGCAGGGCTCCTACGACGCCGAGGACGCGGACCTCGTGGAGGAGGTCCACGTCACCGGCATCTTCGAGGGGCAGAACCAGGCGTTCATCGGGCTGGACGAGGAGGCCCCGTTCCGCGTGTTCACCCTCACCGAGCCGGCCCGGCTCGTGGTGGACGTGCGCACCACGAACGGCTGAACCGCCGGGACCGGCGCGGCGCCCCGGCTGCCGGGGCACTCACCGTCGGGGAGCTCTGGGTCAGTCGAGCTTGAAGCCGACCTTCATGCCCACCTGGTAGTGGGCGACCTTGCCCTCCTCGAGGTGGCCGCGGACCTCGGTGACCTCGAACCAGTCCAGCCCGTGCAGGGTCCGGCCCGCGCGGGCCAGGCCGTTGCGGATCGCCTCGTCGACGCCGTTCGGCGACGTCCCGACGATCTCCGCGATCTTGTACGTGTTGTCCTCGGTCATGGTCCGCTCCTTCGTGTCAGGGTCGTGAGCCGCCAGTCTGTCGTGGACCCGGTCACCGGACAACAGGAACGCCCCCGGCCCCGGCTCGGGCCCCGGGGTCCGCCCGGCCGGTCAGGCGCGCTCGTGCTTGAGCGGACGGGCGAGCAGCGCGGCCGTCATCTCCGCCACCGGCCAGCCCTCGTGCAGCACGGCGACGACCGCCTGCGTGATCGGCATGTCGACGCCGTGGGCGTTGGCGAGGTCGAGCACCGAGCGGCAGGACTTCACGCCCTCCGCCGTGCCGCCGGTCGCAGCCAGCGCCTCCTCCAGTCCCATGCCGGCGCCGATGTGGGCGCCGAGCGTGTGGTTGCGCGACAGCGGTGAGGCGCAGGTAGCCACGAGGTCCCCCATGCCGGCCAGGCCCGCGAACGTGCCCGGCTCGGCGCCCAGCGCCGCCCCCAGCCGCGCCGTCTCCGCCAGCCCGCGCGTGATGATCAGCGCCTTGGTGTTGTCCCCGTACCCGCGCCCCTGCGCCATGCCGACGGCGAGCGCGATGACGTTCTTCAGGGCACCGCCGAGCTCGACACCGACGACGTCGGTGTGGGTGTACGGCCGGAAGTACGGCGCGGCACAGGCACGGGCGACGAGCTCGGCGACGTCGTGCCGGGCGGCGGCCACCACCGCGCCGGCCGGCTGGTGCGCCGCGATCTCCTTGGCCAGGTTCGGGCCGGACACCACCGCCACGCGCCCGGGGTCCACCTCCAGCGACTGGGCCAGGACCTCGCTCATGCGCTGGTGCGTGCCCAGCTCGACGCCCTTCATCAGGGAGACGACCACGCTCTCCTCGGCCAGCGTGCCCGCCAGGGGAGCCAGCACCGCCCGCACGGACTGCGACGGGAGGGCGACGACGACGACGTGGGCGCCGTCCACCGCGGTGGCCAGGTCCGTGGTGGCGCTGATGCCCGGCGGGAGGTCCACCCCCGCCAGGTTGCGCGTGTTCCGGCGGTGGGCGGCGATCTCGCCGACCACCTCGGGGCTGCGGCCCCACATGCGGACGGCGCAGCCGGCGTCGGCCATGATCGCCGCGAACGTGGTGCCCCACGCACCGGTGCCGAGGACCGCCGCACGCACGGGCGGCTCCGCCGTCGTCGGTCCGCCCGCCTCCTCGACGGGCGCCTCCCCGAGCGGCCCCTCCTCGGGATGCGCCCCCGCCGACGTCACGGGCGGCCCCCGGCCCGGCGGGCGGACCTCCGGGCCCGCAGCGGGGCGAGTCGCTCACGGAGGGCGCCGAGCCGCCGGTCCAGGGCCGCCCGGCGTTCCCGGCGCGCGGCCCGCCGCTGCGCGCGGGCGGCGTCGTGGGCGGCCCGCGGGTCGCCGTCGCGGCGAGCGTCGTACACGCGCGCGGGCGGTGCCTCGCCGCGGATCTCGGCGAGCTGGGCCGTGAGTGCCGCCATGATCCGCGCCGTCGCCTCGCGGAGGACCTCCTGGTCCACCGGCCGGCCGTACAGGTCCGCCAGGTCGACCGGGGGCCCGGCGACGACGGTGACGGGCGTGCGTGGGAAGGGCCGGAAGCGTGCGGTGTAGCGCGGCATGATGCGGTGGGCGCCCCACTGGGTCACGGGTACGACGGGCACCCGGGTGCTCAGGGCGAGACGGGCCGCACCGGTGCGTCCGGTCATCGGCCACAGGTCGGGGTCCCGGGTGAACGTGCCCTCGGGGAAGATCACGACGCACTCGCCCCGGCGCACCGCCTTCTCCGCCGCGACGAGGGAGTCGCCCGCGCGGGAGGTGCCGCGGTAGACCGGGATCTGGTCGGCAGCGGCGAGCAGCCTGCCGAGGACGGGCACCTCGAAGAGCGAGGACTTCGCGAGGAACTTCGGCGCCGCGCCGTGGTCGTAGAGGAAGTGCGCCACGGTCAGCGGGTCCATGTTGCTGGCGTGGTTCGCCACGGCGACGAAGCCCCCGGCGGGCGGCAGGTGCTCCCCGCCGCGCCAGGTCCGCCGGGTCATCAGGCTCATCGCCGGGCGGAGCAGGGAGACGAGGAACCGGTAGACGCCGGACTGCTTTCGTGGCTGCACGTTCGCGATCGTAGTCTCCGCGGGGTCGAAGCCCCCTCCGACCAGCCCCGTGGCCGAGTCGTCACGACTCGCCCCGACTCTCCGCGGGCCTCGCCGTAGGGTGAAGTGACTCGCCCGACGACGAGGGGAGCTGGGCGTGGAGACCCACGAGCGGCGGCTGCCCGGCTTGGTGCTGGTGCCGGTCGTGGTCATGTGCGCGCTGCTGGGGCTGGCTCTGGCGGTCCTCGGCTGGAGCGGCTGGCTGCTGGGGCCGGCCGTCCTGATGCTCGGCCTCGTCGGCCGCTCGACGGGGTCGCGGTGGGCGGACTGGGCGGTACCGGTCGGGGGCGGCCTCACGGTCGGCACCGTCAGCTACCTGCTGCTCGGGGCGAACGTGGGCTAGGAGCGCTCGACGAGGCCGCGCACGTAGGCGGCCTGCCCGAGGTGCTGGAGGTCGTCACCCACGATGCTGACGAGCCGCACGCCGAGCGTCACGGGCGGGTCCCACGCCTCGTCGACCACCCGCTCGAGGTCCTCCTCGGCCAGGGTCGCGAGGAACTCCACGGTGCGCCGGTGGACGTCGCCGAGGTAGCCGAGCAGGTCCTCGGCGCCGACGCGCACCTGGGCGACCTCGTCGCTGGACTGGCCGTAGCCGGTGGCCGCGGGGTCGAACGGCAGACCCATGCGCGCGGCCCAGCCGTCCGCCGTCCAGGCCTGCTCCTCCCCCGAGCAGGCGGCCACCTGGGCGTCCTGGCCGCGGGCCAGGTGCCAGACCAGCCAGGCGATGGAGTTCGCCTCGGGGTCGGGCCGGTAGGTCAGGGCCGTCTCGTCCAGCCCGGCGAGGATCCGGGCCGCCTCGTCGGGCACTCGGGAGTAGGACTCGATGAGCAGCTCGGCCACGTTCATGGCGCCAGTGTGCCGTGGGGGCGCGGTCCCGGCCAACGAACGTGCACCCGGACGCCGACGGCCGGCCGACGGGATCGTCGACCGGCCGGAGACCGCGGGACTCGCGTCAGCTGGCGGCGGTGGAGAGCTCCGCCAGCGTGACCTTGGCGGAGAGCGCCTCGAGCTTGCCCATGAAGTTCTCGTAGCCGCGGTTGATGATGCTGATGCCGCGCACCTGCGAGGTGCCCTCCGCCGCCAGGGCGGCGATGAGGTGGGAGAAACCGCCGCGCAGGTCGGGGACCTCGATGTTGGCCGCGCGCAGCGGCGTCGGGCCGGAGACGACGGCGGAGTGGTAGAAGTTCCGCTGCCCGAACCGGCAGGGCAGCCCGCCGAGGCACTCGCGGTAGATCTGGATCGTGGCGCCCATGCCGCGCAGGGCGTCGGTGAACCCGAACCGGTTCTCGTACACGGTCTCGTGGACGATCGACAGCCCCTTGGCCTGGGTCAGCGCCACGACGAGGGGCTGCTGCCAGTCGGTCATGAAGCCGGGGTGCACGTCGGTCTCGAGGACGATCGAGTTCAGGTCGCTGCCCGGGTGCCAGAAGCGGATGCCGTCGTCGCGCACGTCGAACGCGCCGCCGACCTTCCGGAAGGTGTTGAGGAAGGTCATCATCTCGGGCTGGGAGGCGCCGCGGACGAAGACGTCGCCGTGGGTGGCCAGCGCGGCCGACGCCCAGGAGCCGGCCTCGATGCGGTCGGCGAGCGCGGTGTGCCGGTAGCCGCCGAGGCGGTCCACGCCCTCGATGCGGATGGTTCGGTCGGTGTCGACCGAGATGATGGCGCCCATCTTCTGCAGGACGGCGATGAGGTCGGTGATCTCGGGCTCGATCGCGGCGTTGCGCAGCTCGGTCAGGCCCTGGGCCCGCACGGCGGTGAGCAGCGTCTGCTCGGTCGCCCCGACCGACGGGTAGGGCAGCTCGATCTTGGTACCGCGCAGGCCGCGGGGCGCCGAGATGTGGATGCCCTGCACGCGCTTGTCGACGACGGCGCCGAAGCTGCGCAGGATGTCCAGGTGGTAGTCGATCGGCCGGTCGCCGATGCGGCAGCCGCCCAGGTCGGGGATGAACGCCTCGCCCAGCCGGTGCAGCAGCGGGCCGCAGAAGAGGATCGGGATCCGCGACGAGCCGGCGTAGGCGTCGATGTCGGCCACGTGCGCGGACTCGACGTCGGTGGGGTCCAGGTGCAGCACGCCGGCGTCGCGGTCGTGGTCGACCGTCACGCCGTGCAGGCGCAGCAGGTCGGCGACGACGTCCACGTCCCGGATGACGGGGACGTTCGCGAGCACGGACGGTCCCTCGCCCAGCAGGGAGGCCACCATCGCCTTGGAGACGAAGTTCTTCGCGCCGCGCACGGTGATCTCACCGGTCAGCGGCGTGCCGCCCTCGACAGTCAGGAGCCCGCTCATAAACACCTCACCAGCCCCGGGAACTGACGGGGCCCGTTTCGAAGCGGACCCGGGTGGTCCGCCGTCGAATCAGGATACGTGGCGCTCCACCGGCCCGTGGAGGGGGCCCGGGTGTCGGTTCGGACACAGCCGCGCCCCGCGGACCGGCAGGGGTCCGCGGGGCGCGGTTCTCGACGTCGTCGGGCGCTCAGGCCAGCGGGGCGTCCGCGTGGGCGGGCAGGCCGCCGCCGTCGCCGCCCACGGGGCGCGCGGCCATCACGTGCACGGGCGGCAGGTGCTTGGCGGGGAGCGTGCGCGGGCGCCACGGCTCCCGGGTGGCCTCGAACGCGGTGATGTCCGCCTCGTTCTGCAGGGTCAGACCGATGTCGTCGAGGCCCTCGAGGAGGCGCCAGCGGGTGTAGTCGTCGATCTCGAAGGTGGCGTGGACGTCGCCGGCGACGACGGTCTTGCCGACCAGGTCGACCGTCACCTCGGTGCCGGGCTCGTTCTCGAGCACCTTCCAGAGCATCTCGGCGTCCTCCTGGCTGATGACGCCGGCCACGAGGCCCTGCTTGCCCGAGTTGCCGCGGAAGATGTCGGCGAACTTCGGGGCGAGCACGACGCGGAAACCGTAGTCCTTCAGCGCCCACACGGCGTGCTCGCGGGAGGAGCCGGTGCCGAAGTCAGGGCCGGCGACGAGGACGGACCCGGAGGCGTACTCGGGGCGGTTGAGGACGAAGTCGGGGTCCCCGCGCCAGGCGGCGAACAGCGCGTCCTCGAACCCGGTGCGGGTCACCCGCTTGAGGTAGACGGCCGGGATGATCTGGTCGGTGTCGACGTTGCTGCGCCGCAGCGGGACGCCGACGCCGGTGTGCTGGGTGAACTTCTCCATGGTTCTCTGGCTCCTCAGGCGTTGACGGGCTCGGCGGCGGGCGCGAGGTCGGCCGGGGCGGACAGGGTGCCGCGGATCGCGGTGGCGGCGGCGACGAGCGGGGAGACGAGGTGGGTGCGCCCTCCCTTGCCCTGCCGGCCCTCGAAGTTGCGGTTCGACGTCGAGGCGGCCCGCTCCCCCGGCTTGAGCTGGTCGGGGTTCATGCCCAGGCACATCGAGCACCCGGCGTTGCGCCACTCGGCCCCGAAGTCGAGGAAGATCTTGTCCAGGCCCTCGGCCTCGGCCTGCAGGCGGACCCGCGCGGAGCCGGGGACCACCAGCACGCGGACGTCGTCGTTCTTCTTCCGGCCCTTGATGATCTCCGCGACCGCGCGCAGGTCCTCGATGCGCCCGTTGGTGCACGAGCCGATGAAGACGGTGTCGACGGCGATGTCGCGCAGCGGCGTGCCGGGCGTCAGCGCCATGTACTCCAGCGCCCGCTCGGCGGCCTTGCGGGCGGATTCGTCGGCGATGTCGACGGGGTCCGGCACCCGGGCGGAGAGCGGCAGGCCCTGGCCCGGGTTCGTGCCCCACGTGACGAACGGCTCGAGGGAGTCGGCGTCGAGGGTGACCTCGGCGTCGAAGACGGCGTCGTCGTCGCTGCGCAGCGTCCGCCAGTACTCCACGGCGGCGTCCCAGTCGGCCCCCTCGGGGGCGTGCGGGCGTCCCTTGATGTACTCGAAGGTCGTCTCGTCCGGGGCGATCATGCCGGCGCGGGCGCCAGCCTCGATGGACATGTTGCAGATGGTCATCCGCGCCTCCATCGAGAGGTTGCGGATGGCCTCGCCGCGGTACTCCAGGACGTAGCCCTGGCCGCCGCCGGTGCCGATCTTGGCGATGATCGCCAGGATGATGTCCTTCGCGGTGGTGCCCTCGCGGAGCTTGCCCTCGACGTTGATCGCCATCGTCCGGAACGGGGCGAGCGGGAGCGTCTGGGTGGCGAGCACGTGCTCGACCTCGGAGGTGCCGATGCCGAACGCCAGCGCGCCGAAGGCGCCGTGCGTCGAGGTGTGGGAGTCGCCGCAGACCACGGTCAGGCCCGGCATCGTCAGGCCCAGCTGGGGGCCGACGACGTGCACGATGCCCTGGTCGGCGTCGCCCAGGGAGTGCAGGCGGATCCCGAACTCCTCGGCGTTGTTGCGCAGCGTCTGGATCTGGGTGCGGCTGGTCGTGTCGGCGATCGGCCGGTCGATGTCCAGCGTCGGGGTGTTGTGGTCCTCCGTCGCGATCGTCAGGTCCGGGCGGCGCACCTGCCGGTCCGCGAGCCGGAGGCCCTCGAAAGCCTGCGGGCTGGTGACCTCGTGCACCAGGTGCAGGTCGATGTAGAGCAGGTCCGGCGCACCGTCGGTGCCCTTGCGCACCACGTGCGCGTCCCAGACCTTCTCGGCCAGCGTTCCGCTCATCGCTCTCTCCCTAGGATCGTTTCGGGGCCCTGCGCAGTATCGCGTGCTTGCATCTCACTCACTGAGATGTCAATATCGACCCATGGACAACTCTAGCGGAGTCGGCGTCCTTGACAAGGCCGCCACGGTTCTCGGTGCGCTAGAGGCCGGGCCTGCCACCCTCGCCCAGCTCGTGAGCGCCACCCACCTCGCACGCCCGACGGCGCACCGCCTCGCCGTCGCGCTCGAGCACCACCGTCTCGTCGCGCGCGACATGCAGGGACGGTTCATCCTCGGCCCGCGTCTGGCGGAGCTCGCCTCCGCGGCCGGCGAGGACCGCCTGCTGGCCGCGGCCGGGCCGGTCCTGACGGCGCTGCGCGACCACACGAACGAGAGCGCCCAGCTCTTCCGCCGCCAGGGCGACCAGCGCATCTGCGTGGCCGCCGCGGAGCGGCCCATGGGCCTGCGCGACTCCATCCCGGTGGGCGCGACCCTGAGCATGCTGGCCGGCTCCGCCGCCCAGGTGCTGCTCGCGTGGGAGGAGCCGGACCGCCTCCACCGCGGCCTGCACGGCGCGAACTTCACCGCCACGATGCTCTCGGCGGTGCGCCGCCGCGGGTGGGCGCAGTCCGTGGCCGAGCGGGAGCCGGGCGTGGCCTCCATCTCCGCACCGGTGCGCGGCCCCTCGGGCCGCGTCCTCGCCGCCGTCTCCGTCTCGGGCCCGATCGAGCGCATGGGCCGCCAGCCCGGGCGGCTGCACGCGGCCGCCGTCGTGGCCGCCGCCAACCGGCTCACCGAGGTGCTCAAGCGCACCGAGGAAGACTAGAACCTCGCAAGGACGTCGCGACAGCCCGGCCCCGCAGGGGCCGGGCTGCGTCGTCTCCCGGACCGCCGACCAGCCGCCGTCGTCGGCTCTCTGCAGCGCCGACCACCCGCCGCCGGCCACCACCCCCGGGCCGCACGGTGTCGCAGCGGATCCCTGAGCCGGCGCGCCGTCGGTCCTAAATGCGAAAGGCTCCCACCCGTGACGGGTGAGAGCCTCTCTGTGGTACCCCCAGCCGGATTCGAACCGGCGCCGCCGCCGTGAGAGGGCGGTGTCCTAGGCCACTAAACGATGGGGGCAAGTCTGTTCAGTTCTCGGTCTCCTCGCGGCGACCTCCGGAGACATTACCAGAGGGCCCCCCGGCGATCGAGTCGAGAGCGCTCCCGGCCGCTGTGACGTCGACCACGGGCGCCGGCGCGTCGCCCGCCCGGGATAGGTAGGGCTACCGATGCGCCCGCCGGCCCCGCGGGCGCACCCTCGTCCCGTCGACCACCTACGGAGGTGCGTCGACGACCGAGGAGGGAGGAACGATGGCACGCATCACGTTCGAGGTGGACTCCCCGCTTCCGCCGGAGACCGTCCTCGCCCACCTGACGGACTTCGGGAACCGGCGGCCGGACCTGTGGCCCGCGATCGACCCCCGCACCTACCGGGTCCATGGGGTCGGGGACGGGTGGGCCGACGTGACCGAGGGCAGTGACGTCCTCGGCGGCATCTGGGCACGCGAGCGGTACGACTGGTCCGAGCCGGGCGTCGTCACGGCCACGCTGCAGGACTCGAACTTCTGGCACCCGGGGGGCACCTGGGAGCTTCGGGCGGCGCCGGGGCCGGGCGGCGGCAGTCGGCTGAGAGTGGTCCGCGACCGCCGGGCCCGACGCCCACGAGCCGCCCTGCTCGAGGCGGTCCTGGCCGTCGTGGGCCGCCGGCTGCTCGCCGGCGAGCTGCGCCGGGCGCCGGCACTGGGCCTGGTGGCGGCACCGGACCGGCGGCAACCCGAGCGACCTCGGTCCTGACCCTGGTACGCCCCGGACCGTGGCACGCCGACCGAGTGCCGTCCCGGACGAGAGCAAGGCCCCGCACCGAGGTGCGGGGCCTTCCGGACGTACCCCCAGCCGGATTCGAACCGGCGCCGCCGCCGTGAGAGGGCGGTGTCCTAGGCCACTAAACGATGGGGGCTCGGCACCTCGCGGCGCCACGGTCTCGCGAAGGACGCGATGCCGCTCGCTGGGGTACCAGGACTCGAACCTAGACTAACTGGACCAGAACCAGTCGTGCTGCCAATTACACCATACCCCAAGGGGGTATAACCTCCGCTCCGCCCTGCGGCGGCGTGGGGGTCGTACCGTCGAAGAACATTACCCGAGCGCGAGGCGTGCTCCAAACCCGGAACGGCCTTCGTGACGGTAATCACGGCGGCTCGCCACCGGGTGGACGCGCCCGGTCGGCCGCCCTGCGGGTCCGATATGTTCGTCCGGCACACCGACTCTCCTGGGGAACCTCTGATGCTTCGCACCACCCTCCGCCCCGCCCGCGTCCTCGCGGTCGCGGCGTCCGGCGCGCTCGCCGTCGCCACGCTCGCGGGCTGCTCCGGCGGGGGCGACGAGGACGGGACGGCCTCCCCCACGACGACCGCCCCGGCCACCGCGCCGGCCACCGCCGCCGCCGAGCCGGCCACCGTCACCTGGGACCACCCCGAGACGGACGGCTACGTGCTCTCGGAGGAGCCGCCCACCGACACCGTTGTCCAGCTGGAGAACACCGACCTGGCGTGCATCTACCAACTCACCCACGAGGTCATCCCCGACGCCGGGATCGACGACTCGACCTACACCGACACCGCGATCGAGAACGCCACCTCGGCGCTCGGCGAGGTGGCGGAGACCGGGCGGGATGACTCCGCGATCCCCTCCGACGCCGGTGCGCTGGCGGCCCGCGAGGTCACCCTGAGCGCCAGGTCGGGTTCGCAGGAGCTCGACGTGAAGATGCTGCTGCGGGCCTCCTCCGCGGACCAGGTCCTGGTGGGGATCGTCCACATCTGCCCGACGGGGACCCTGGACGAGGCCGCCTGGGACGCCTTCGTCGCGGGCACCACCCTGCACGGCACCACCGCGACCACCTTCTAGCGCCCGCTCCTCCAGAACGCGGCTCATCGGCGTCCTCGCCCCCCAGGCCTCGTCCCGCCGGCCCGGTATCGGACAGGACACCGCACCGACCGGTGTGGCGACCACGATTCGGTGGTTGGATTCACGGCATGGACCCCGACGACGTCCGGCACGCCGCCCAGTGGTTCGCCACCGAGCTTCGCGCCCGTCCTGACGACGAGTTCGACTACGACCAGACCGCCCGCGGGCTGGACTGGTCCTGCTGGGACACGGCCGAGCACGTCCTGGACGACCTGCTGGCGTTCGCCCTCCAGGTGGCCGGCCGGGTCGAGGAGAGGTATCTGCCGATCGTCGGCAACGACGGCCGGTCGGACATCGTCCTGCGGGTGGACCGGGGCGCCGGCGTCGCCGGACTGGCCGCCAGCATCGAGGCCATGGCCGAGCTGCTCGCCGCGCAGGTGCAGGTGCGCCCGCACACCACCCGCGCGTGGCACCCGACCGGGGTCTCGGACCCGGGCGGGTTCGCCGCGATGGGGGTGTGCGAGATCGTCCTCCACGCCTGGGACGTGCTCAGCGCCCTCGACGACGAGGTCGCCGACCTGCCCGAGGACCTGTGCGAGGGCGTGCTCGTCCGTCTCTTCCCGGGCACGCCCGAGGTCGGGACGTTCCAGGACCGCCTGCTCTGGCAGACCGGCCGCGAGGAGCTCGCCGGCTACGGGCGCCTCTCGACGTGGCGCTGGGACCCGACGGTCCGCTGAGCGGTGCGGCAGGCACGCCGTCGGGCATGCCCTCCGGCGTCGTCAGCCCGCGGCGGTCCCGAGCCGGGAGCGCAGGGAGCGCAGCCGCGCCAGGCTGGACTCGCGGCCCAGGAGCTCCATCGACTCGAACAGCGGCGGGGAGACCCGGCGGCCGGTGACGGCGGTGCGCAGCGGGCCGAAGGCGAACTTGGGCTTGATGCCCATCCCGTCCACGATCGCCGCGCGCAGGGCGGCCTCCACCGGCTCGGTCGCGAACTCGGTCAGGGGCTCCAGCGCCGCCACGGCGGCGTCGAGCACGTCCGCCGCCTCGGGGCGCAGCGCCTTGAGCGCGTCCTCCTCGACCACGAGCTCGCCGTCGGAGCGGAACAGGAAACCGAGCATGCCCACGACCTCGCCGAGCAGGGTCATGCGCTCCTGGACGAGGGGCGCGGCGCGCACCAGCAGCTCCTGCTCGCGCTGCCCGAGCTCGTCGTAGGAGGCCGCGGGCACGAGACCGGCGGCGTGCAGGTAGGGCACGAGACGCCCACGGAAGTCCTCGGCGGCGAGCATGCGCACGTGGGTCGCGTTGATCGCCTCGGCCTTCTTGAGGTCGAACCTCGCCGGGTTGGGGTTGACGTCGGCCACGTCGAACGCGGCGACCATCTCCTCCTTGGAGAAGATGTCGTTGTCCGCGGAGATGCCCCAGCCCAGCAGGGCGAGGTAGTTGAGCAGGCCCTCCGGGGTGAAGCCGCGCTCGCGGTGGAGGAAGAGGTTGGACTCGGGGTCGCGCTTGGAGAGCTTGCGGTTGCCCTCCCCCATCACGTACGGCAGGTGCCCGAAGACGGGCATGACGTCCGCGACGCCGAGGTCGAGGAGAGCCTGGTAGAGCACCACCTGGCGCGGCGTCGAGGAGAGCAGGTCCTCCCCGCGGAGGACGTGCGTGATCTTCATCAGCGCGTCGTCGACCGGGTTGGTCAGGGTGTAGAGCGGGAAGCCGTTGGCGCGGACGATGACGAAGTCCGGGATGGAGCCGGCCCTGAACGTCACCTCGCCGCGGACGACGTCGGTGAAGGTGACGTCCGTCTCGGGCATGCGGACCCTGAGCACGGGCGCGCGCCCCTCGGCGCGGAAGGCGGCCTTCTGCTCGTCCGTGAGGTCGCGGTCGAAGCCGTCGTAGCCGAGCTTGGGGTCGCGGCCCGCGGCCCGGTGCCGCGCCTCGATCTCCTCCGGCGTGGAGTACGACTCGTAGGCGTAGCCGGCGTCGAGCAGCTTCTGCGCCACGTCGCGGTAGACGTCCATGCGCTCGGACTGCCGGTAGGGGCCGTACGGGCCTCCCACCTCCACGCCCTCGTCCCACTCCAGGCCGAGCCAGCGCAGCGCCTCGAGGATCTGCTGGTAGCTCTCCTCGGAGTCGCGCTCCGGGTCGGTGTCCTCGATGCGGAACACGAACGTGCCGCCCACGTGACGGGCCTGCGCCCAGTTGAACAGGGCGGTGCGGATCAGCCCCACGTGCGGGGTACCGGTGGGCGAGGGGCAGAAGCGCACCCGGACGGCGGAGCCCGTCGGGGCGGTGGCGAGGTTCTCGGTCATGATGGCCCCAGCGTAGCCGCGCGCCCCGCGGCGGCCGGGCCCGGCCGCCGCGGACGGCGCCCGCCCACCGGCCCGCCCCGGCGGACGTGGGCGGTGCCGGGTAGCGTCGTCGGGCAGAACCCGACGAGAGGCGACAGCGGTGCAGAACTTCGACGAGATCACCATCGACCAGCTGCGGGCGGCGGGCGGGACGAAGTGGACCCGCTTCCCGGACTGCATCGGCGCGTTCGTCGCCGAGATGGACTTCGGCGTCCCGCCCGTCGTCCAGGACGTCGTGCGCGCCGCGGCGGACGCGGGCGCGCTGGGCTACCTCCCCGGGGCCGAGCGGCGCGCCGCCCGCCAGGCCACCGCCGACTGGCTGCTGCGCACCACCGGCTGGCGGGTGCCCGCCGAGCGCGTGCACCTCCTGCCCGACGTCCTCTCCGTCATGCGGGAGACCATCCGCCGCTTCACCGCGCCCGGCTCGGCGGTCATCGTGCCGACGCCCGCCTACATGCCGTTCCTCACCGTGGCGCCGGCGGCGGACCGCGAGGTGATCGAGGTCCCGAGCCTGGTCGACGAGGACGGCCGCTACTCCCTCGACCTCGCCGGCATCGACGCCGCGTTCGCCGCGGGCGCCGGGCTGCTCGTGCTGTGCAACCCCTGGAACCCGGTGGGCCGCGTGCTGACCCGGGACGAGCTGCTCGCCGTCGCCGAGGTGGTCGAGCGCCACGGCGGCCGGGTGTTCGCCGACGAGATCCACGCCCCGATCCTGCTCGACGACGTCGAGCACGTCCCGTACGCCTCCCTCGACGAGCGCACCGCGGGCCACACGGTCACCGCCGTCGCGGCGTCGAAGGGCTGGAACGTCCCCGGGCTCAAGTGCGGCCAGATGATCCTCTCCAACGACGCCGACGCGGCCGCCTTCGCGCCCTACGCCGACGACGTCTCGGACGCCGTCGGACTGCTCGGCGCCCGCGCCGCGACCGCCGTCTACACGGACGACGGCGGCTGGCTCGGGGAGGTCGTCGAGTATGTGCGGGGCAACCGCGACCTGCTGGCGCAGCTCGTCGCCGAACACCTTCCGGGAGCCGTGCTCACCCGCACGGAGGGCACCTACATCGCCTGGCTGGACTGCCGCGGCCTGGCGATCGAGGGCTCGGCGGCGGCGTTCTTCCGACGTGAGGCGCAGGTGGCCCTGACCGACGGGATCGCGTGCGGGCAGGCCGGCGAGGGGTTCGTGCGCATCATCATGGCGACGCCGCGCCCGATCCTGCGCCGGGCGGTCGAGCAGATGGGCGAGGCGCTGGCACGCGTCAGGGTCTGACGGTCCCGCGCTCGTCGCGCGGCTCAGTCCCGGCGCACCACGGGGTTGGAGAAGGACCCGATGCCCTCGATCTCGACCTCGACGCGCTGGCCGACGTCGATCGGTCCCACCCCGGCCGGGGTGCCGGTGAGGATGACGTCGCCCGGGAGCAGGGTGAAGATCGACGAGACGTAGGCGATCAGCTCGGGCACCTTGTGGACGAGCTGGGAGGTGCGGCCGTCCTGGCGCACCTCGCCGTCGACGCGGGCGCGCACTGCCACGTCGGAGACGTCGAGGTCCAGGGCGATGTACGGGCCCATCGGGCAGGAGGTGTCGAACCCCTTCGCCCGGGTCCACTGCCCGTCGGTGGCCTGGACGTCGCGGGCGGTGACGTCGTTGGCGGCCGTGTACCCGAAGATGACGTCGTTCGCCTTCTCCGCCGGCACGAACTTGCACAGGCGCGAGATGACGACGGCGAGCTCGGCCTCGTGGTGGACGTTCTGGCTGTAGGCCGGCAGCACGATCGGGTCGTCCGGCCCGATGACCGACGTGTTCGGCTTGAGGAACACCAGGGGCTCCGCCGGGACCTCGTTGCCCATCTCCGCGGCGTGGTCGGCGTAGTTCCGGCCGATGCCGATGACCTTCGAGCGCGGGATCACCGGGGAGAGCAGCCGGACGTCGTCGAGCGGGACGCGCCTGCCGGTGGTGTCCAGATCCCCGTAGATCGGGTCGCCCCGCAGGACCACGAGCTCGTCGGTCTCCTCGTCGAGGATGCCGTAGTGCGGGTTCTCTCCCGTGGTGAACCGTGCGATGCGCATGGGCCCCACCCTAGTGCTGCGCGACCTCCTACCCTGGTGGGCGTGCTCGCACCGACCGCTCCCCCGCGCGCCCTCGCGCCGGCCGAGTGGACGGCCCGGGCGTCCGCGCACGCCGCCCGGGCGGACGCGCTCACCGCCGCCCGGCGCGAGCGCCGGTCCCGGCACGAGAAGCACCCCGTCGAGGACTTCCTCTTCGAGTACTACCCCGTCCGACCGGCCCAGCTCGCCCGCTGGCACCCGGGCGTCGGCGTCGCCCTCCTGGCCGACGACGACCCCGACGTCCGCGTGGCCCTCGCCGTGCGGTCGGAATGGCGCTGGCACACCACGCGCCTCGGCGACGACGGCGCGGGCGACGACGGCGCCGCCCGAGCCGAGCAGCCCGACGACGGCGCGGCCGCTCCCGGAGCCGACGGCTCGCGAGCCGTCGTCCTCGACGTCGGGGCCTTCCTCTCGGACCGGGGCGAGGGGGTGCGGTGGCTGGACGAGCTGCTGCGGCGGACCGCGGCGCGGCCCGCGCACCTGGGGTGCCTGGGGCTGCACGAGTGGGCGATGGTCTACCGGCAGCGCGAGCACCGTCACCCGCTGCCGCTCCGCCTCGGCCAGGCGGGCACGGACGCGGTGGTCGAGGCGCACCCGGTCCGCTGCTCGCACTTCGACGCGTTCCGGTTCTTCACCCCGGCCGCCCGCCCGCTGAACCGCCTGCAGCCTGAGCGCGCCACCCAGCCCGACCTCGAGCAGCCCGGGTGCCTGCACGCGAACATGGATCTGCTCAAGGCGGCGCTGAAGCTCGGTCCGGCGTGCCCCGGCGAGCTGCTGCTCGACTGTTTCGAGCTGGCCCGGGACATCCGGGTCCTGGACATGCGCGCCTCCCCCTACGACGTCACCTCCCTCGGTCACGCCCCGGTGGCGATCGAGACCCCCGGCGGACGCGCCGAGTACGTCGCCCGGCAGCGGGAGTTCGCCGAGCGTGCCGCGCCCCTCCGCGCCCGGCTGCTCGAGGTGACGAGCACGCTCCTCGCCGCGGCCCCGCCCCCTCGCGGTGGGACGTCATGAGCTCGGTGAGACGTCACTCGCTCAGCGAGGTGTCCAGCGAGGGGTGCTCATGGCGCGCCGAGCTGTCCGCGCAGCCAGTCGCGCAGCAGATCGAGGAAGTCGTCCGCGCGCTCCATGGACGGCAGGTGGGCGACGTCGGGCCAGACGACGGGACGGGCGTCGGGGATCCCCGCGGTCACGCGGCTCGCCGCGTCGTGGATGGCGTCGAGGTCCAGCGCCCCGACGAGCACCATGGTGGGCACCGTGACCTCATCGAGCCGGTCGAGCGCCGGCGGGTCCAGCTCGCGCTCCTCGATCTCGCCCCAGCGGGCCGTGATCTCGAGGGCCAGCCGCTGCATGTCGCGCACCCGTGCCCGGACGCCCGGCTCGACGTCGGAGGCGTCCCGGTGGGGACCGTCGACCCACCACGCGAGGTTCGCCTCGACCGCGGCAGCCAGGTCCTCGTCGGCCAGCGCGGTCCGCTCGACCTCGACGAACGCCCGCAGGTCCGCCGTGGCGTCGGCGATGAGCGATCCGCCGGGCGCGCTGAGCAGCAGGGAGGCCACGAGGGCGGGCCGGGCGAGCGTGACCTCGACAGCCACACCCGCACCGAACGAGGCGCCGACGAGGTGGCACCGGGTGATGTGGAGGTCGTCGAGTGCGCCGATCACGTCCTCGACGGGGCTGAGCGCTGCGTGCGGGCGCGAGGTGGACCCACCGAACCCGCGTAGGTCCAGGCGCACGGCGTCGCGTTCGGCGGTCAGCGCCGCCCATTGCTGGTCCCACATGCGCCGATCGGCGATGCCGGCGTGGAGGAGCACCACCGGCACGTCCGAGGGCGGGCCGGCGCGGTCGTAGGCGATCCCGGCAGCGGTGAGCACAGGTCGAGCCTTCCAGGAAGAGCCCTCGGCCGACACAGCAGACCAGTGGGGTCAGCGAATGATCTCTCACCCGCTTGCTCGGGGCGCGACCACCTGACATCTCACACGCCTGCCGGGGCGAGCAGGCACGGGAACCCGCCGTGCGGGCACCGGCATCGTGACCGATTCGCGGCCGACGAGATCTGGGCGCCGCCACGTCACCGGCGTACCCTCCTGTGCTACCCGGGGGGATCCCCTGATCGGAGAGTGCGATGAAGCGTCTCTTGCGTGTGGTGCTGATGCTGGTTCTCGGTCTCGTGCTCGTCGGCCCGGTGTCCTCCGCGCAGGCCGCCGGCCCGTACTGCGGGATCCGCTGGGGCTCGCTCGCCAAGAGCGTGCCGACGATGTCCATGGACGCCACGCTGACGAACGTGCGCACCGGCCGGCACGCGTGCTTCGACCGGATGGTGCTCGACGTGCGCGGCGACGTGCGGGGGTACGACGTCCGCTACGTCAGCCAGGTCTACCAGGAGGGCTCGGGCTTCGTGGTGCCGCTGCGCGGCGGGGCCAAGCTCAACGTGGTCGCGCGGGTCCCGGCATACGACGACGCGGGCCGCGCCACCTACCGCCCGGCGAACCCCCGCGAGCTGCGCAACGTCACCGGCTACCGCACCTTCCGGCAGCTGGCGTGGGCAGGGACCTTCGAGGGGCAGACCACGATCGGCCTCGGCGTCCGCGCCCGGCTGCCGTTCCGGGTGTTCGTCCTCGACGGCCCGGGCACCGGCTCGCGCCTCGTGATCGACGTCGCCCACCGCTGGTAGACCGAGGCAGGGGCTACCCCGGGCGGCGCCCCCGGACACCTTCCGGTCACCGCCCGTGGTTAACCTGCACGCCGTGACCTCAGCACCCCTCGCCCGCCGCCTGGACCTGCGCGACGCGGTCGTCATCGGCGCCTCGTCGATGATCGGCGCCGGCGTCTTCGCCGTGTTCGCGCCCGCGTCCCGGGCGGCCGGCCCGTGGCTGCTGGCCGGCCTGGCCGTCGCCGTCGTCGTCGCACTGTGCAACGCCACGTCGACGGCGCAGCTCGCTGCCACGTACCCCACCTCGGGCGGTGCCTACGTCTACGGCCGGGAGCGGCTGGGACCGTGGTCGGGCTTCTCCGCCGGGTGGTCCTTCGTGATCGGCAAGACCGCCTCGTGCGCGGCGATGGCGACGACGTTCGCGGCCTACACCGTCCCGGGGCCGTGGCAGCGCCCGGTCGCGGCCGCCGCCGTGGTGGCGCTGACCGCGGTGAGCTGGCGTGGCGTCACGCGCACGGCCGGGCTGGCCCGGGTCATCCTTGCGGTGGTGCTCGTGGCGATCGCGCTCGCGCTCGCGGGCGCGTGGCTCGGCGGCGCGACGGGGCCGCTGCTCGAGGGCGGCGCCGGCCCCGGCGCCGCCGGGACCCCGGGCGGCGGCGGCGGGACGACGGCGCCCGGCGCGCCCTCCGCCGTCGGCCCGCTCGACGTCCTCCAGTCCGCCGGCCTGATCTTCTTCGCCCTCGCCGGCTACGCCCGCATCGCCACCCTCGGCGAGGAGGTCCGCGAGCCGCGCGCCACCATCCCGCGGGCCATCGTCGCGACCCTCCTCGGCGTCGCCACCCTTTACGCCGTGGTGGCCGTGACGGTGCTGAGCGTCCTCGGGCCCGAGGGCCTCGCCCGCTCCGGCGCCCCGCTGGCCGACGCCGTCGCGGCCGGCTCCTGGGACTGGGCCGTGCCCGTGGTCCGGGTGGGGGCGGCCGCCGCCTCGCTCGGCGCGCTGCTGGCGCTGCTCGCCGGGGTGGGGCGCACCACCCTGGCGATGGCCCGGAACCACGATCTCCCCGGAGTCCTGGCCGCCGTGCACCCGCGCTTCCACGTCCCGCACCGCGCCGAGGCGGCGGTCGCCGCCGTCGTGGTGGTCGCCGTACTGGTGGCGGACCTGCGCGAGCTCATCGGGTTCAGCTCCGTCGGCGTGCTGCTGTACTACGCCGTCGCCAACCTCTCGGCGTTCACCCAGGGCCCGGACCACCGGCTCTACCCGCGGTGGGTGCAGGTGCTCGGCGCCGTCGGCTGCGTGGCCCTGGTGCTGACCCTGCCGGCCGCCTCGCTGGCCGCCGCGCTGGGGGTGCTGGCCGTGGGGCTCGGGTACCGGCTGGTGCGCCGCCCGGGCAGGGCCGCGCCCGCTGGTCCTACGCTCGACGGGTGACCGCACCGCAACCGCACGGCCCGCCCGTGGCCGGGGCCGCCCCCGCCGGCGCGCCCACCCGCCCGCGCGGGCCCCGGCTCGTCGGGATCGACGTCGCGCGTGGGCTCGCCGTCCTGGGCATGTTCGTCGCGCACCTGGGCGACGACGGGCCGGCCGGCCGGCACGACCCGGCCTGGTTCGTCGTCGCCGACGGGCGTTCCGCGGCCCTCTTCGCGCTCCTCGCCGGCGTCTCGCTCGCGCTCTCGAACGGACGCGACGTGCCGCCCGCGGGCCTGACGCTCGTCCGTGCCCGGCTCGCCACCCTGGTGCGCGCGGGGGTGCTCCTGGTCATCGGGGTCGTGCTGGTCATCCTCGCCACCCCGGTGCTGGTCATCCTGCCGGCGTACGCGGCGATGTTCGTGCTCGCGCTGCCCTTCCTGGGTGCCGACCGGCGGGTGCTGCTGCTCGGGGCGGTGACCGCCGCCGTCGTCTCCCCCACGGTGATCTTCCTCCTCACCACACCGCTGCGGGCCGGCGGGCTCAGCGTCGCGTCGCGGCTCACCGGTCTGGACGACCCCGTGGAGCTGCCCATGGACGTCTTCGCCACGGGCGCCTACCCGGCGCTCGTGTTCCTCGCGTACATCCTGCTGGGCATGATCGTGGGCCGGTCGCACCTGTCGTCGTCTCGCGTCCAGCTCGCGCTGGTCGGATCGGGGACCGTCCTGGCCGCGGCGGCGTGGGGCACCTCCCGGGTGGTCCTGGACGCGCTGGGCGCCGACGCCCCGCCGCTGGCGGTCCGTCTGGCCAGCGCGGGGGCGCACGAGTACTCCACGCTGGAGGTGGTCGGGAACTCCGGCACCTCGCTCGCCGTCATCGGGGTGTGCCTGCTCCTCACGAGCCCGGCCACGGCGGCCGGGCGGGCAGGAGCCGCGGTGCTCTCCCCTGTCGCCGCCACCGGGGCGACCAGCCTGAGCGTGTACTCCTTCCACATCGTGGCGATCTTCCTGCTGGGCAACGCCGTGGTCTGGTACCCGGAGTCGAACGCGGTGCTGCTCTGGTTCGTGGGGGTCGCCCTCGCCGCGGCCTGGCTGTGGCGACGGTTCCTCGGCCGTGGGCCGCTCGAGCGGCTGGTGCGCTCCGCCGTCGCCGGCGTGCTCGGGCCGCCGCCGCGCTGAACGGACCGGCTCGGCGTCGTCAACCGCCGAGCGTGCGGCACATCTCGAGCAGCTTGGTCACCGTGGCCCAGTTCCGGGCGGTCCCGGAGCTCCCCGCCCCGCGCGCGAGCAGGTCCGCGAGCACGGAGCGGCCGAAGCCGTCGGGCGTGTGCAGGTAGAGCACGCGGCCGACCACCTGTGCCTCGTCGCGGCTGCCCCGGTCGGCGGCGCGCGCGAGCGCCGTCGCCAGGGCCCGGCGGGCGTCGTCGTCCGGCGGGGCGGGGAGGAAGACGGCGTGGACCTTCTTGGGGTCCGGCTCGCCCGGGTAGGGGTTGGCCGCGACGACCTCCTCGAGCTCCGCGGCTGGGCGGACGAGCACCGCTGGTGCGACGCCGAGCCGTTCGCGCACCGCGTCGGCGAGCTCGCTGCCCAGCTGCTCCCCGTCCGTGCGGTCGGAGGTGAGGACGACGTTGCCGCTGCCGACGTACGTGGCGACGTCCCGGTGCCCCAGGTCGGCCACGACGTCGCGCAGGTCCGCCATCGCGATCCTGTTGTGCCCGCCGACGTTGATCCCCCGCAGGAGGGCGACGAAGGTGGTCACGGCTGGAGGCGCTCGCGCACCGGGCGCCGCTCCCCCTCGAGCCAGACGTCGGTGGGAAGGTCGCCGGGCAGGTCGGGGTTGCCGACGCCGACGAACGTCGGGTCCACCCCGGCGGCGGCCTGGCGCTCGTAGTCGCGCAGCGCGCCCAGCGCCCACCGGCCGAGGAGGAACAGGGCCACCAGGTTGACGGTGGCCATCAGCCCCATGGCGACGTCCGCGAGCGCCCAGACGGTGCTGAGCTCCAGCAGCGCGCCGACGGCGACCGCGGCCACCACGAGCAGGCGGATCCCCAGGTTCGTGGCCCGCCCGGGCCTGATGAAGTCGGTGTTGACCTCCGCGTAGGTGAAGTTGCCCAGCACGGAGGAGAAGGCGAAGACGAAGATCAGCGCCGTCATGGGGATGGTCGTCCACGTGCCGAGCGACTCGGCGACGGCGGTCTGGGTGAGCACGGCCCCGCGGTCGTCGCCCGTCACGCCGGGAGTGTACACGGCGGGTCCGGCGAGCAGGATCATGAACGCGGTGGCGGAGCAGACCACCATGGTGTCGACGAAGACGCCCAGGGACTGGATGAAGCCCTGCTGCGCGGGGTGCGCGACGGTGGCCGTGGCCGCGGCGTTGGGGGCCGACCCCATGCCGGCCTCGTTGGAGAACAGACCGCGCTTGACGCCGTTGAGCAGCGACGCGAGCATCCCGCCGGCGGTGCCCGCCAGCGCCTCGTCGAGGCCGAACGCGCCCCGCACGATGTCCGCCACGACGCCCGGGATCTCGGGGAGGTTCAGCGCGACGACGACGAGCGCCATCAGCACGTAGAAGAACGCCATGACCGGCGCCATCCACTCGGTCACCCTGGCCACGGACCGGATGCCGCCGAGGATCACCGGCGCCGCGAGCGCGACCAGCACCAGCGCGGTCACCCACGTCGGCCAGCCGTGCGACCCCTCGAGCGTCCCGGCGATCGTGTTGGCCTGCACCATGTTGAAGGCGAGCCCGAACGCGAAGATCAGGCAGACGGCGAAGACGATGCCCCAGCCGCGCGAGCCGAGGCCGCGCTGGATGTAGAAGGCGGGCCCGCCGCGGAACGTGCCGTCGTGCCAGCGGACCTTGTACATCTGGGCGAGCGTCGCCTCCATGAACGCCGTGGCCATGCCGACGAGGGCGACCACCCACATCCAGAAGATCGCGCCCGGGCCGCCGAGCGTCAGGGCGATGGCGACGCCGGCGATGTTGCCGGTCCCCACCCGCGAGGCGAGCCCGATGGCGAACGCCTGGAAGGAGGAGATGCCGCCCTGGGCCCCCTTCCGCGAGCCGAACACCCTGCGCACCATCAGGCCGAAGTGACGCACCTGCAGGGCGCGCGAGCGCACGGTGAAGTAGATCCCCGCACCGACCAGCAGGAAGATCAGCACGTACGTGTACAGGACGTCGTTGACGGCGCCGACGACAGCATCCATCGGGGTTCTCCTCGGCTCGGCGGCGCCGGACCCGCCCTCGGGCCGGCCTCGCACGGTCTGGACCGGGGAACGGTACCCCCGCCCGCCACGGAACGCAGGTCGGGTGGTCCACATCCCGGCCGGCGTGCGCCCGTCGCCGCCCGGCCGGCTCTGAGCGGTGCAGCTCGCTCGGCGGTGCGGCCCCGTCAGCGGCGGACGGCGCCCGAGGGACGCGCCCACACGTCACCGGGCAGCTCCCCCGGCGCGTCGGGCAGATCTCCGACGACGAAGACCGGCCCGCCCGCGCCCGCCCCGCCCGGGCGCCCGGCGCCTGCGGCCACCTGGCGCTCGTAGTCGCGCAGCGCCACCACCACCCACCCGGTGAGCCGCACGAGGGCGACGAGGTTGACCACGGTGATCAGGGCCATCGCGGTGTCCATCAGCGCCCACACCGTCTGCAGGGCGAGGAGCGAGCCGATGCCGGTGGTGGCCACGACCGTCGCGCGCAGCACCCGGTAGGCGCCCGCGCCGGCGCGGAGGAAGAGCAGGTTGATCTCGGCGTACGCGAAGGCGCCCAGGATGGAGGAGAAGCCGAAGAAGAAGATCATGACCGTCATCGGCCAGGCCATCCACTCCCCCAGCTGGGAGGTGACCGCCGTCGTCGTCAGGCTGCCCGCGGCGTCGACGCCGGTGACGCCCGGGACGTACACCGAGGCGCCGCCGGCCAGGATGATGAACGCGGTCGAGGTGCAGATCAGGATCGTGTCGACGAAGACGCCCAGCGACTGGATCAGCCCCTGCTGCACCGGGTGCGCCACGGTGGCGGTCGCGGCGGCGTTGGGCCCGGTCCCCATGCCCGCCTCGTTGGAGAACAGGCCGCGGCGCACCCCGTTGAGGATCGCGGCGACGACGCCGCCGCCCACGCCGGCCAGCCCGGCGCGCAGCCCGAACGCCCCGGCGAAGATGTCGGCGAAGAACTGCGGGAGGGCCTCGAGGTTGAGCGCCACCACCGCGACCGCCGTCGCCACGTAGCCCAGCGCCATCAGCGGGGTCATCACCTCGGCGACCCGCGCCACGAGCTTGACGCCGCCGAAGACGACGAGGGCGGTGATCACCACCAGGACGAGCGCGCTGATCCACGTCCCGACGCCGTGGGAGGACTCGACGGTCACCGCGATGGTGTTGGCCTGGACCATGGGCATGGCCACGACCATGGACAGCACGAGCAGCCAGGCGAAGACGGTGCCCCAGCGCCGCGAGCCCAGCCCCCGGCTGATGTAGTACGCCGGGCCACCGCGGAAGGTGCCGTCGAGGGCCCGGACCTTGAACAGCTGCGCGAGCGTCGCCTCGGCGAAGGAGGTCGCCATCCCGACGAGGGAGACGATCCACATCCAGAAGATCGCGCCGGGCCCGCCGAGGACCAGGGCGAGGGCGACGCCGGTGATGTTCCCGATGCCGATCCGCGTGGCCATCCCGATCGCGAACGCCTGGAAGGACGAGATCCCGCCGTCGGCGCCGCGCCGCGAGCGCCCGACGTAGCGGAGCATCTGGCCGAACAGCCGCACCTGCACCGCCCGCGTCCGCCAGGTCATCCAGACCCCGACGGCGACGAGGAGGCCGACGAGGACGTAGAGGTACATCGCGTCGTTGACGGCGGTGATCAGCTCGGTCATCTCAGGTCCCGTTCGCGGTGGCGCGACGGCCACCGGTGCGTGACCGCCGCGCAGCATCCTCACACGCGCCGCGTCACCGGTGAACCGGTGGGCCGCCCGTCGGGCGGTGCGGCAGTGAGAGGATCGGGGGATGCTGCCCGCCGCGACCCTCAACCTCGCCCTCGACGACCTCGAGGACGCCGGCGCCACCAGCGACCCCGACGCCATCTACGCCGCCTACGAGAGGTGGGCCGCCGCCACCGGCATCACGCTCTACCCCCACCAGGAGGAGGCGGTGATGGAGCTGGTCTCCGGCTCGCACGTTATCCTCGCCACCCCGACCGGTTCGGGGAAGTCGCTCGTCGCCGTCGGCGCCCTGTTCACCGCGCTGGCGACCGGCCGGACCGGCTACTACACCGCGCCGCTCAAGGCACTGGTCTCCGAGAAGTTCTTCGACCTCGTCGACCTGTTCGGCTCCGCGAACGTCGGCATGGTCACCGGCGACTCCGCGATCAACCCCGACGCTCCCATCATCTGCTGCACCGCCGAGATCCTCGCCAACCAGGCGCTGCGCAACGGCGGCGCGGGCGCGGACGCCGACGCCGTCGTGTGCATGGACGAGTTCCACTTCTACGCCGACCCCCAGCGCGGCTGGGCCTGGCAGGTCCCCCTGCTGGAGCTGCCCCGAGCCCAGTTCCTGCTGATGAGCGCCACCCTCGGCGACGTCTCGTTCTTCGTCGAGGACCTGAACCGCCGCACCGGCCGCGACGTCGCGGTGGTCGACGACGCCGAGCGGCCCGTCCCTCTGACGTTCACCTACTCCGTCGAGCCGATCCAGGACCTGCTCCTCGAGCTCGTCTCCACCCACCGCTCCCCCGTCTACGTGGTGCACTTCGCGCAGAAGGACGCCGTGGAGCGGGCCCAGTCCCTCACCTCGGTGCAGGTGGCCACCCGCGAGCAGCGCGACCGCATCGCCGACGCCCTGGGCGACTTCCGGTTCGGCCCCGGCTTCGGCCAGATCCTCTCGCGGCTGCTGCGGCACGGGATCGGCGTGCACCACGCCGGCATGCTGCCCCGCTACCGGCGCCTGGTCGAGCGCCTCACCCAGGGCGGCCTGCTCGGGGTGATCTGCGGCACCGACACCCTCGGCGTGGGGATCAACGTCCCGATCCGCACCGTCGTGATCACCTCGCTGACGAAGTTCGACGGCGAGCGGATGCGTCACCTCAGCGCGCGGGAGTTCCACCAGATCGCGGGGCGCGCCGGGCGTGCCGGGTTCGACACCACCGGCGAGGT
Source organism: Georgenia sp. EYE_87 (assembly GCF_023148685.1). GTDB lineage: Bacteria > Actinomycetota > Actinomycetes > Actinomycetales > Actinomycetaceae > Georgenia. The sequence goes on from NZ_JAHXNL010000012.1 coordinate 81,484, forward strand.
GATCGTCCAGGCGCCCGAGCACGTCATCGAGAACGCCAAGGCCCTGGCGAAGGCGGGCGACGACGAGCGCAAGCGTCGCAAGATCGTGCGGAAGAAGGCCCCGGCCGGCGCCGTCAACTGGACCGACAAGACCTTCGAGCGGCTGCGGGACGCCGCCCCGGAGCCGCTGACCAGCCAGTTCCACGTCTCGCACACGATGGTGCTCTCCGTGCTCGCGCGCGAGGGCGACCCGGTCACGGCCATGTACCGGCTGGTCACCGACAACCACGAGCCGGAGCGGGACCGCAACCCGCACCTGCGCCGGGCGATCGAGATCTACCGCTCGCTGCGCGCCGGCGGCGTGGTCGAGCACGCCGACGCCGCGTGGCGACGCGCCCACCCCGGCGAGCCGTACGTGCGGCTCACGGTCGACCTGCCGCGCGACTTCGCGCTCAACGCCCCGCTCTCCCCCTTCGCCCTGGCCGCGATCGACCTGCTCGACGCGGAGCACCCGGACTTCGCGCTCGACGTCGTCTCCGTCATCGAGGCCACGCAGGAGGACCCGCGCCCGGTGCTCTACGCCCAGCAGCGCGCCCTGCGCGGGGAGGCGGTCGGCGCCATGAAGGCCGAGGGCATCGAGTACGACGAGCGCCTGGCGCTGCTCGAGGACGTCAGCTGGCCGCGCCCGCTGGCCGACGTGCTCGAGGCTGCGCTGGCCACCTACCGGCAGACCAACCCGTGGGTCGCCGACTACGAGCTCAGGCCCAAGTCGGTGGTGCGCGAGATGGTCGAGCAGGCCATGACGTTCTCCGAGCTGGTCTCGCGCTACCAGCTGGCCCGGTCCGAGGGGGTGGTGCTGCGCTACCTCACGGACACCTACCGGGCGATGCGGCAGGTGGTGCCGGCATCCGCGCGGACCGAGGAGGTCGTCGCGATCATCGACTGGCTGGGCGACCTGGTGCGCTCCGTGGACTCCTCGCTGCTGGACGAGTGGGAGGCGCTGGCCGCGGGGGCAGCCGCGGCCGTAGGCGCCATGGTCATCCCCGACGAGGAGCCGCCGGGCGAGCGCCGCTTCGGCGAGGGGCCCGACGGCGAGCTGCCCGTCACCCGCAACCGGCACGCCTTCCGGGTGGCGGTGCGCAACGTCCTCTTCCGCCGGGTCGACCTCCTGGCCCGCGAGGCGTACGACGCGCTCGGCGGGCTGGACGGCGAGGCCGGCTGGGACGCCGCCCGCTGGGAGGCGGCCATGGCGCCGTACTGGGCCGAGTACGACTGGCTCGGCACCGGGCCGGAGGCCCGCGCCGCCAGCCTCGTCCACGTGGTCGAGAACCCCACCGACGCCGACCTGCCCGACCTCGCCGGCCGGACCGCCGGCGCCGACGTGGTGCTGCCGGCGCGCGCCTGGCTGGTGCGCCAGACGTTCGACGACCCGGCCGGCGACCACGACTGGGGCCTGACCGCGCTCGTCGACCTCGACGCCTCCGACGCCGCGGACCGCGCGGTGGTGAGGGTGCTCACGGTCGGCCCGCGGTGACCGCGCGGAAGAAGCGCCCCGCGGGCACCCCGGCGCTGCGGGTGCTCGCCGAGTCGGGCGTGGCCCACGAGGTGCTGGCCTACGAGCACGACCCGCGCGCCGGGGAGTACGGCCGGGAGGCCGCCGAGGCGCTGGGGGTCGACCCGGCGCGCGTGCTGAAGACGCTCGTCGCCGTCGTCGACGGGACCCTCACGGTCGCCGTCGTCCCGGTGGCGGGGCGGCTCGACCTCAAGGCCCTGGCGACGGCGGTCGGTGGCCGGCGCGCCGACCTCGCCGACCCGGCCGCGGCGGAACGGGCCACCGGCTACGTGGTGGGCGGGATCTCGCCGCTGGGCCAGCGCACGCGGCTGCGGACCGTCGTCGACGCCGCGGCGCTCGACCACCCCAGCGTGCTGGTCAGCGCCGGGCGCCGCGGGCTCGACGTCGCGCTGGCCCCCGCTGACCTCGTCGCGCTCACCGGTGCCGTGGTCGCCCCGGTGGGGCGGGCGTGAGCGGCGACGGCGGCACGCGCCGCCCGGCCGGGGCGCCTGGCCCGCGGGTGCCCGAGCCCGACGTCGCCAGGCATCTGGTGCCCTTCGCCGGCGGCCTGGCGGGCGACACCCTCGCCGGCGTGGACCTGGCCGGGGCGGACCTGGCGGGCGCCGAGCTCGACGAGATCCAGCTCGAGGGTTCGGCGCTCGACCGGCTCCGCGCCGTCGGCGGCACCTGGCGCCACACGGCCCTCGTGGACTGCCGCCTCGACGGCGCCGACCTGGCGAACCTGCACGCCGAGGGGCTCTCGATGGTGCGGTGCCGGCTCGCCGAGGTGCGCCTGACCGGCGCCCAGCTGCCGCGGGCGCGGCTGCGGGCGGTGCGCCTCGACGGCGTCCGGGCCTCGTTGACGAGCTGGCGCGAGGCCACGCTGCAGCACGTGGTGCTCCGTGGCTGCGACCTCACCGAGGCGGACCTGACCGGCGCCGCCCTGACGGACGTGCTGCTCGAGGACTGCGACCTCACCGGCGCGCAGCTGTCGCGGGTGCGCTGCGAGCGGGTGCACCTCACGGACTGCCGGCTCCGCGGGATCGCCGGTGTGGAGGGCCTGCGCGGCGCGAGCGTGAGCGAGGCCGACGCGTACGAGCTCCTGCCGGCGCTGGCCCGGGCGGCCGGGGTGCGGATCTCCGAGAGCGGGCCCTGGGGCAGGCCCTAGGTCTCTTGGTTCCGCCGGCCTGCGTGGTGATGCTGGGTGTGTGGGTGAGCTCGCCATCTCCTGCCGGGGGCTGGCCAAGCGCTACGGCTCGGTCGTCGCGCTCGACGGCCTCGAGCTGGAGGTGCCACAACGTTCGCTGTTCGGCTTCCTCGGGCCCAACGGTGCGGGCAAGACGACCCTGATGCGCCTGCTGATGGGGCTGGCGACCCCCAGCGAGGGCACCGCCCGGGTCATGGGGCTCGACGTCGTCCGGGAGAGCCTGGAGGTCCGCCGGCGGGTGGGGTACCTCCCGCAGCAGCCGCGGTTCCACGACGAGCTGACCGCGCGCGAGGTCCTGCGCTACGCCCGGGGGTTCTACCCCCGCGACCCGGACTCCCGGGTCGAGGACGAGATCACCGACAGCCTGGACCTGGTCGGCCTCACCGCCAAGGCGGACAGCCGCTCTGGAGAGCTCTCGGGTGGCCAGCGGCAGCGCCTGGGCATCGCGCAGGCCCAGATCCACCGTCCCGAGCTGCTCATCCTGGACGAGCCCGCCGCCGCCCTGGACCCTCTGGGGCGCCGCGACGTCCTGGACATCATGCGCCGGCTGAGGGAGTCGGCGACCGTCTTCTACTCCACCCACATCCTCGACGACGTCCAGCGGGTCAGCGACGAGGTCGCGATACTCAAGGACGGGCGGCGCGTGCTGCAGTCCCCGATGGAGGAGCTGCTCGCCGGCGACGACGGCATCGAGTACGTCCTGGAGCTCACCGGCCCGGTGGGTCTCGCGGCTGCCGTGCTCGGCGCGCAGCCGTGGGTGGCGGCCGTCGAGCACCGCCCCGACGGCGACCGCTCCGTCGTGACGGTACGGGTTTCCGACGACGCCGCCGCGCGGCGGCACCTCCTGCGGCTCGTCCTCCGGCTGGACGCGGTGGACGTGGTGGGGTTCGGCCGGCGCCGGTCCGAGCTCGAGGACGTGTTCCTGGACGTGGTGGGGAGTGGTCGGCATGAGCACGTCGGTGCTGCCGGGACTCGGTAACCAGGCGCGGCGCGAGGCAGGGTCCTGGTGGTCCACCCGACGGTGGTGGACCCAGGCGATCCTCTGGACGGTGCTGACGAACGCCCTGCTCGCCCTGGTGCTGTGGATCGTCCCGCGCCTGGAGTCGCTGACCGGCACGGTGGAGGCGAGCGTCGAGGAGAGCGCCGTCCAGTTCGCCGGCATGGCGGGCATGCTCGCCTCGGTCGGTGCGGTCGTCCTGTGCCAGGGTGTGCTCATCGACGAGCGGCGCGCCGGGGTGCTGGAGTGGACAATGTCCAAGCCCGTGACGCGGGAGGCGTTGCTCGCCGCGAAGTTCGTCGGACAGGCCGGGGGGCTGCTCGTCTCGCTCGTGCTGCTGCCGTGGGTCGGTGTCCTCGTCCAGCTCACGCTCGCCCGCGGCGCGGTGTGGCCGGTCGAGCGATGGGCCGGCGCCGTCGCCATGGTGGCTCTTCTGGTGCTCTTCCACGTCGCCCTGGTCCTCGCCCTGAGCGCCCTCACCTGGTCGCGGGCCGTCGTGGTCGCCGTCCCGCTCGCGGGCATCGTCGGCACCGACCTGCTGGTGGCGACGGTGCCCGGCGCCTTCGGCGTCCTGCCCTGGAGCGTCGCGCGGCTCACCGGCCCGGTACTGACCGACGGGGTCCTGGCCGCACCGGGCCCGGTGATCAGCGTCGTGCTGTCCCTGATCGCCTCGCTGGCGGTCGCCGCCTGGTGCCTGCGCCGCACGGAGCTCTGAGCCGCACCGACGACCGCGGACGCCCAGGGCCGGACGCGTCAGCGGACGCCCAGGGCCGGACGCGTCAGCGGACGCCCAGGGCGACGCCGAGGAGCGACGCGGCGAGGCCGAGCACGAGCATGCCCCCGGTGTGCGCCGCGGCCTGGACGAGCCGCCGCTGGCGCAGCAGGCGCACGCCCTCGACGCTCGCCGTGCTGAACGTGGAGTACCCGCCGAGGAAGCCGACGCCCAGGACCGTCCCGACGTCGCCGAGCCCGGGGCGGCTCAGGACGAGGCCCGTGAGCAGCCCCAGCAGGAAGCACGAGGTGACGTTGACCAGGACCGTGCCGAGCGGGACGGAGAGCCGGTTGTGGCGGGCGACGAGGGTGTCGAGCACGAACCGGGCCGCGGCACCGAGCCCGCCGGCCAGGGCGGTCAGCAGGGCGATCATGCACCCGCCCGGCGCGGCTCGTGGGACCGGGACCGTGCCTCGGCGATCGCGACGCCGATCCCGGCGGCGGCGAGCCCGGCGACGACGCTGACCAGGGCGTACAGCACCCCGACCGTCGCGTGACCGCCCTGCAGGAGCCGCTCGACCTCGAGGATGAAGGTGCTGTAGGTCGTGAACCCGCCGACGAGCCCGGTGCCGCACCCCACGCGGACGGCGCGGCGCCAGCTTGTGTCCTCCCCGCCGCGCAGCAGCGACTCGAGGAGCACCCCGAGGAGAAACGACCCGGCGACGTTGATGAGGAACGTCGTCCAGGGCCACGCCCCGGCCTGCGCGGGCAGCGCAGCCTCCAGGTGCGCGCGGGCGGCGGTGCCGGCCGTCCCCCCGAGGGCCACCAGCACGGCGAGCCGGGGCAGGGAGGAGCGGCGGCGGCGCGCCGCCGGACGGCTCACCGCCACGGCGCCCCGAGGTCCTTCCAGTCCACCACGCTGAGCGGGACGGTCAGCACGGGCCGGTGCTGGTGGTGGGCCAGGTGCACCGCGACCGAGCCCTCCAGGAACTCGCGCATCCGGGCGGTGCTGCCAGGCGCGCGCGTGCCGACGACGATCACGGCCGCGTCCACCGCGCGGGCGAGGTGGGTGAGCGCCCGGTCGGGGCGGCCGGCGAGGTAGACGAGGTGCCACGGCACCTCCGCGTCGGCGAGGGCCGCGGTGAGCTGCTCCCGCAGCTCGGCGTGGATCTCGCGCCACCGGTCGTCGGCGGTGTCCGGGTCGATCGGCGCGTGGCGCACGCTGCCGTCGTCGAGCTCCTCGACGACGTAGCGCGAGGTGTCGACGTAGGCGAGGTAGAGCGCCGGGGCGCCGACCGCGCGTGCCCAGGACGCCGCCGTCAGGGCCACGAGATCCGGCTGCCCGGGGACGACGCCGACGACCGCCGGGTGCCCGGCCATGTCCACCATGCGCGACACGGCGGGCTGCGGCACCTGCCTCATCGAGACCTCCTCCCGCGGGCGTCCTCCTCCGGCCGAGCGTTCTTGGCCTGTCGAACGACCCCGACCCGTCGAGCGTCCACGCGCTACTGCTTCGCTGCCCTGGCGGCCGCCTTCGCGGCCTTCTTGTTCTCGCGCACGCGAGCGAGGGAGTCGGCGTCGACGATGTCGGCGACGGAGCGGAACGACCCCTCCTCGCCGTACGCGCCGGCGGCCTCCCGCCAGCCCGGCGCAGCGAGGCCGTACTGCTTGCCCAGGAGCGCGAGGAAGATCTTCGCCTTCTGCTCGCCGAAGCCCGGCAGGGCCTTGAGCCGGCGGAGCACCTCGCTGCCGTCCGGGTCGCCGCGGGTCCAGATGGCGGCGGCGTCGCCGTCGTACTCCTCGACGAGGGCCGCGCTGAGCGCCTGGATGCGCCCGGCCATCGACCCCGGGTAGCGGTGCACGGCCGGAGGTTGCCGGCACACCTCGGTCAGCTCGTCCGGGTTCATCGTGGCGAGGCGGCGCACGTCGAGCCCGCCGAGTCGGTCGGCCAGCTTGCCGGGGCCGGCGAAGGCGGTCTCCATCGCCACCTGCTGGTCGAGCAGCATCCCGACCAGGAGGGCGAACGGGTCCCGCGAGAGGAGCGCGTCCGCGGCGTCGTCGCCGGTGATGTGCAGGTCGTGGCTCATGCCCGCAGTCTGCCAGGCGGCACCGCCCCGCGGTGCGGCGGCGGGGCAACCCCGCGGCTCTTCCGTGCGGCCGGGACCAAGGTCCCCTGCCCGCGCCGGGGCCGGGGGTGAGGGTCTGACCGTGAGCGCCCCCACCCTCCGTGCCCGCCCGGCCGCCACCGTGCGGACGCAGCGGCACGACCCGGCCCAGCGTCCGTTGATCGTCATCTGGGAGGCCACCCGGGCGTGCGCCCTGGCGTGCCGCCACTGCCGCGCCGAGGCAGCCCCCGGTCGCCATGCGCGCGAGCTGAGCACCGACGAGGCGACCGCGCTGATGGAGCAGGTGGTCGCGTTCGGGCGGCCCTACCCGATCTTCGTCGTCACCGGCGGCGACTGCTTCGAGCGGGAGGACCTCGAGGAGATCGTGCGGCGAGGACGCGCGCTCGGGCTCGCCGTCGCCGTCTCGCCGTCGGGGACGGCCAGGCTCACGCGGGACGCGCTCGCCGGCCTCCACGAGGCCGGGGTCAACGTCCTCTCGCTCTCGCTGGACGGCGCCGACGCCACGACGCACGACGGCTTCCGCCGGGTGCCGCACACCTTCGACCGGACCGTCGCGGGCTGGCGCGCCGCCCGCGAGCTGGGCATGAAGGTCCAGGTCAACACGACCGTCGCCCGGCACGACGTGCACCAGCTCGCCGACATCGCCGCCCTGGTGCGCCGGGAGGGCGCGATGACGTGGAGCGGCTTCCTCCTCGTGCCGACCGGGCGCGGCGCCGATCTCGGGTCGCTCACCGCGCAGGAGGTCGAGGACGTCCTGAACTTCTTCTACGACATCGGCCACGCCGTACCGGTCAAGACCACCGAGGGGCACCACTTCCGCCGGGTGGCGCTCCAGCGGGCGGCCCTCGAGCGGCGCGGCGTCGACCACGAGGAGGTCATGCACCTCGGCCCGCTCTACCGCTGGTTGCGCGTGCGGGGATCACGTCTCGGCCTGCTCGACGCCGGCGACCGGGAGCGGCGCGCACCGATCAACGTCTCCTCCGCCAACGGCTTCGTGTTCGTCTCCCACCTCGGCACGGTCCACCCGAGCGGGTTCCTGCCGGTGGCGGCGGGCAACGTGCGCGTCACGCCGCTCACCGAGATCTACCGCTCGTCCCCGCTCTTCACCGCGCTGCGCGACCCGGACCGGCTCACCGGGAAGTGCGGCGCCTGCGAGTACCGCCGCATCTGCGGCGGCTCCCGCTCCCGCGCGTACGGCGTCACCGGGGACATGTTCGCGGAGGAGCCGTGGTGCGCCTACGTGCCCGGCACCTTCCCCTACCCGGAGGAGGTCGGCGCCCTCCCCGCGCGGTGAGACGCGGCGCGGGCACCCGGGCCGGTCACGCGATGCGCGACTCGGCCGTCTCCTCGCCGGACCCGGCTCCGGCGCCGTGCGGCCGGAGCTGCCCCACGTCGTCGCCGCGGCGGGCCAGCCCCGGCCCGCCGTCGTCCTCCCGCGTCCGCCGCCCGCCGTCGGCCCTCCCCCGGCCGAGCACGCCGGTGCGCGCCGGGTGCTCGACGACCTCCAGCTGGTCGAGCAGGAAGAGGAACGCCTCCGCGTACGGGTTGCCCTCGATCCGCGTTGCCACCTCCGCCCAGTCGACCTGCTCTCGGAGCGCGCGGGCCACGGGGAGCAGGTCGGAGAAGTTGCACCGCTGCTCGGTGAGCACCCGCATCTTCTCCGAGAGGATGTCGGTGGCCTGCATCACCGGCATGGGCACGCCGAAGACGTCGAAGGAATCGGCGCGCTCGAAGATCGCGTCCGGGACAGGCTCGCCGTCCAGCCGGAAGATGATGTCGACCAGGGCCTCGCCCTTGTAGGCCTTGAAGAGCCAGTTCTCCACCGGGTCCACGACGCGCAGCTCCGTCTCCGACAGCGCCTCCCAGGCGCTCGAGCGGTCCTGCTCGCGGATGACGAAGTCGGCGTCGTGCTCGGACTGCGGCGCGCCGTGCACCCACGCGGCGAACCCGCCCGCGAGCGCGAACGGGATGCCCGCACCGGAGAGGGCGGCGCCGACGATGCGCATGCCCTCGTGGAGATCCTGGCGGTCGCTGTCGTCCATGCGTTCGGGTTTACACGACGGCGCGCGCCCTCGCATCAGGACCGGCAGAATCGGCCCCGATGCGTATCGCGACCTTCAACATCCTCCACGGCCGGTCGCTCACGGACGACCGCGTCGACCTGGACCGCTTCGCCGACGCCGTGCGGACCCTCGACGCCGACGTGCTCGCCCTCCAGGAGGTGGACCGGGACCAGCCTCGCTCGCACGGCGCGGACCTCACCTCGGTCGCGGCCGAGGCGATGGGCGCCGTCGACCACCGGTTCGTCGCCACCATGCACGGCCTGCCGGAGCTCTGGACGGCCGCCACCGGCGAGGAGCAGCCGGAGTCGTCCGCCTACGGCATCGCCCTGCTCAGCCGGTTCCCCGTGGCGAAGTGGAAGGTCCTCGCGCTGCCGAGCCCCCACCAGCGGGTCCCGGTGACGTTCCCGGGCCGCACGCGCCCCGTGCTGGTCAAGGACGAGGCGCGCACCGCCCTGGCCGCGCTGGTGGTGACCGAGCGGGGGCCCGTCGCCGTGGTCGGCACCCACCTGACGTTCGTGCCCGACTGGAACGTCGCCCAGCTGCGCCACATCGTCAAGGCGACCCGGGACATGACACGCCCCTTCGTCCTGATGGGCGACCTGAACCTCGCCGGCGGGGAGCCCTCCCGGCACAGCGGCCTGCGGCCGCTGGTCACCGCCGCCACCTTCCCGCTCACCGAGCCCGCCGAGCAGCTCGACCACATCCTGGTCGACGGCGACGTCCGCACCACCGAGCCCGGCCGCTCCCACAACCTGGGCATGTCCGACCACCGCGCCCTCACGGTCGGCATCGAGCTCGGCCGGACGGAGACGCCGTCCGACGGCAGACCGCGGTCCGGCACCCGCACGCCCGCCCGGGTGGAGGCCGGGGCCGCGCGGTCGGCGTAGGCACGGGCCGCACCTGGGTAGGGTCGGACCCCGTGGACCAGCAGATCGCCGAGAACCTCGCCGCCGTGCGGCGCCGGATCGCCGACGCCGCCCGCGTCGTCGGGCGGGAGCCGGCGGAGGTCCGCCTGCTGCTCGCGGTGAAGACGCAGCCGGTGGCGGCGATCCGGGCTGCCCTGGACGCCGGCGCCGACCTGCTCGGCCACAACCGGGCGCAGGAGCTGCTCGCCACCGGGCCCGCCCTCGCCGAGGCCGGCGTCCCCGCGCACGAGATGCACTTCATCGGGCACCTGCAGTCCAACAAGGTGGGGCAGGTGCTCCGCTGGGCCACGTGCGTCCAGACCGTCGACACGCTGCGTCTGGCCGAGCGACTCGACGCCGCCGTCGCGCGCCGCCGGGCGGCCGGGGGCGACGGCGCAGCCGCACCCGGCGGGCCAGATCACTACGGCGCAGCCGCGCCCGAGGGGCCGCGCGCCCCGGGCGGCACGGCCCCGCTCGACGTCATGGTGCAGGTGAACACCTCCGGCGAGACCACGAAGGCGGGCGTGGAGCCGGCCCGGGCCACGGAGCTCGCCACCGCCGTCGCCGCGCTGCCGCACCTGCGGCTGCGCGGGTTCATGACGATCGGCGCCAACTCCCCAGACGGCGACGTCGTCCGCGCCTCGTACGAGGCGCTGGCCGCGGTGCGCGACCGCGTGCTGGCCACGGGCGCGCCCGGCACCGGCACGGCCCGCGAGCTCAGCATGGGGATGAGCGGCGACCTCGAGCTCGCCGTCGCCGCCGGGGCGACGATGGTGCGTGTGGGCACGGCCGTGTTCGGGGCCCGCCCGCCGGCCTGAGGGTCACGGCACCCGGTAGGTCCACTCCTCGGAGAGGAACTTCGTCGCCATCAGCTCCTCCGCGCGGGCGAGCTCCTCGGGCCGGTAGTCCGACAGCCGCGTGTCGTACCGGTCGCGGAAGTGCGCGATGAACGCGGCGACGATGTCCGCCCGGGCCATGCCCGTCTGCGAGCGCATCGGGTCCACGCGCTTGTTGGCGCTGCGGATGCCCTTGTCGGAGAGCTTCTCGCGGCCGATGCGCAGGACGTCGAGCATCTTGTCCGCGTCGATGTCGTAGCTCATCGTCACGTGGTGCAGCACCACGCCGGAGGCGAAGCGCTTCTGCGCCGCGCCGCCGATCTTGCCGTGCTCCGAGGCGATGTCGTTCAGCGGCACGTACCGCGCCCTGACGCCCACGTCCGCGAGCGCGCCGAGCACCCAGTCGTCGAGGAAGGCGTAGGACTGCTCGAAGCTCAGTCCCTCGACCAGCGACTCGGGGACGACGAGCGAGTACGTGATGCAGTTGCCCGGCTCCATGAACATGGCGCCGCCGCCGGAGATCCGGCGCACCACGGTCATGCCGTGGCGCTCGAGGGCCTCGGTGTCGACCTCGTTGCGCACGGACTGGAAGGAGCCGATGACGACGAGCGGGGCGTTCCACTCCCAGATGCGCATGGTCGGCCCACGCCGGCCCGCCGCCACCTCCTCGGGGATCACCTGGTCGAGCGCGACGTTCAGCGCCGGGTGCACCGGCTCGCCGTGGATGACGTCGAAGGTGTGGTCCCGCCAGCTCGTCGCGTGGCCCAGCGCCCGGCGCACCGCGATCCCGACGGACTCGGGGGTGAACCCCACGAGGCTGACGGTGTGGTCGACGGCATCCTCGATGGCCCGTGCGAGCTGGGCGGCGGTGGCGGTCTCCGGCATGCCGGTCAGCGCGGCGTTGAGATCCTCCAGCGCGTCGTCCGGCTCGAGGAAGAAGTCCCCGGAGAGCCGGGCCCGGGCGAGACGCCCGTCTTCGACGTCGACGTCGACCGCGACCAGCTTGCCGCCGGGAACCTTGTACTCACCGTGCATGGATCCACCCTAGATCCCGCCCGGCGCGGGACCGGCATGGGGTCCGTCACTCCTCCGCCGACGACGACGGCCGCGGCGGTCCCCCGACGACGGCGGGCGGTCCCCCGACGACGGCGGCGGGCCCCGACGAAGGCCGCCGGGGCCCTACGCCTCAGCGCGGCTCGACGCCGTGGTGGAGCAGGCCCCACACCACCGACTCGGTCAGTGCCTCCCAGCTGGCCTCGATGATGTTGGTCCCCACGCCCACGGTGGACCAGCTCTGCACGCCGTCGGAGGTCTCGATGAGCACCCGGATGATGGCGTCGGTGCCCTGCTGGCTGTCGAGGATGCGCACCTTGTAGTCGATGAGCTCGAAGTCCTCGATCTCCGGGTAGGTGCCGACCAGGGCGGCGCGGAGCGCGTGGTCGAGGGCGTTGACGGGGCCGTTCCCCTCGCCGGTGCTGATCATCCGGCCGTGCCCGGTGCGCAGCTTGACCGTGGCCTCGGAGTCGATCTGCCCGTCGCCGGGGCGGTGCTCGACGAAGGTGCGCCAGCTCTCGACGTCGAAGAAGCGGGGGGCGCGTCCGCCGTCGATCTCTGCGCGCAGCAGCAGCTCGAAGGAGGCGTCCGCGGCGTCGTAGGTGTAGCCGGCGGCCTCGGCGTCCTTCACGCGGGTGGTCACGCGGGTCAGCAGCTCGGACTGGCCGGTCAGGTCGAAGCCGAGCTCGCGGCCCTTGAGCTCGATGGAGGCCCGTCCGGCCATCTCCGAGACGAGCATGCGCATGTCGTTGCCCACGGCGACCGGGTCGATGTGCTGGTAGAGGTCCGGGTCGACACGGATGGCGGAGGCGTGCAGGCCGGCCTTGTGCGCGAACGCCGACGCACCCACGTAGGGCTGGCGCCCGTAGGGGCTGATGTTGGTGATCTCGGAGATTGCGTGGGCGATGCGGCTGGCCTCGGTCAGGCCCTCCCCCGCGAGCCCCTGGGTGCCTCGCTTGAGCGCGAGGTTGGCCACGCAGGTGAGCAGGTCGGCGTTCCCGGTGCGCTCCCCGTAGCCGTTCACCGTCCCCTGGAGGTGCCCGGCGCCGGCCGCGACGGCCGCGAGGGTGTTGGCGACGGCGCAGCCGGAGTCGTTGTGGGCGTGCATCCCGAGCCGGCCTGACGTGGCGGCGCGGACCTCGCCGACGACCTCGGCCACCTGGTCCGGCAGCATGCCGCCGTTGGTGTCGCACAGCACCACCGTCTCGGCGCCGGCCTCGAACGCGGTGCGCACGCAGCTGAGGGCGTAGGCCTTGTCGTAGCGGTAGCCGTCGAAGAAGTGCTCGGCGTCCAGGATCACCTCGCGGCCCAGGCCCACCAGGTAGCGCACCGTCGCCGCGATCATCCGCAGGTTCTCCTGGCCGTCGGTGCGCAGCGCGCGCTCGACGTGGCGGATGTCCGACTTGGCCACGAGCGTGACCACCGGCGCCTCGGACTCGACCAGCGCCTGGACCTGCGCGTCCTCGTGCGGCTGGGCGCCGGGTTTGCAGGTGGACCCGAACGCCGCCAGGCGCGCGTGGCGCAGGTCGAGCTCCTTCGCCGCACGGGCGAAGAACTCGGTGTCCTTGGGGATCGCGCCCGGCCAGCCGCCCTCGATGTAGCCCACGCCCAGCTCGTCGAGCAGGGCCGCGATGGCGAGCTTGTCCGCCACGGAGAGGTTCATCCCCTCCTGCTGGGCGCCGTCGCGCAGCGTCGTGTCGTAGACCTGGACGCTGGCCGCCGGCGCGCCTGGGCGCCGCGGGACGCCCGGGTCGGTGACGGCGGTGGGCCCGGTGGTGCTGGTCATACGGTGCTCCTCGCGAGAGGCCGTGCGGGCACGGCCGTGGATCCGACGTGCCCCTGCTCCCCGACGTGGGTGGTGCCGGTACCGGTTGCCGTCCAGGACCTTCCTGACCGGCGCTGCCGGAGGTGGTGGTCCCGGCAACAAAAAACCTCCCGGGGTACGGGAGGTATGCGCATCGGGCGGGTGTGCCTGATGCGCTAGCCGATAATGAGCTGGGACTGCGTCACGCCTCACAGTGTGCCACACCGGCCGGAGCGCGGACCATGCGCTCAGGATGCGGACCACCACCATGCGGTCCGCGCCGACCGCCCGTCCCTGCGGGTCGAGTCGGCCCACGAGCCGCAGGCCCGGCGAGAACGCCCTCCGTGCCCGTCGGCTGGTGCGGACGGGCACGGAGGGCGTTCTCGGCGCGAGGCACCGGCGGCCCGGTCAGGCTAGCCGGTACATCCAGTCGTGGGTGTCGGGCCGGAGCCCGTACTGGATGTCGGTCAGCTCGCCGTAGAGGCCGCTGGTGACCGCACCGGGCCGTCCGTCGGCCACGGTGACGTCGAAGCCGCTGCCCGCGAGCCGGCCGATCGGCGTGATGACTGCGGCGGTCCCGCAGGCGAACATCTCGGAGACCTCGCCGGAGCGGATCTGCTCCAGCAGCTCGGTGAGGTTGATCGTCTCCTCGCTGACCTTGCGCCCGGACTCGCGCAGCAGCTGCAGGATGGCGCCGCGGGTGCCGCCCTCGAGGATGGTCCCCGTCAGCGACGGGGTGCGCACGGCGCCGTCGGCCCCGACGACGAAGACGTTCATGCCCCCGAGCTCCTCGAGCTTGGTGCCTGTGGCGGCGTCGAGGAAGCAGACCTGCTCGAAGCCCTTCTCGTAGGCCTCCTGCTGCGGCAGCAGGGACGCGGCGTAGTTTCCGCCGGTCTTGGCCGCACCCATGCCGCCCGGCCCCACGCGGTGGTAGTCCTCCGCCACCCAGATCGCGACCGGCTCGAAGCCGTGAGCGAAGTACGGACCCACGGGCGAGGCGATGAGGAGGTACTCCACCTGGTGGGCGGAGCGCACACCGAGGAAGGGCTCGGTCGCGATCGCGAACGGGCGCAGGTACAGGCTCGAGCCGGGGACCGACGGGACCCAGCGGGCGTCGGCCGCGACCAGTGCGGCGAGGGAGGCGACGAAGTCCTCCTCGGGCAGCTCCGGCATGGCCAGGCGCCGCGCGGAGGCGTTGAAGCGGGCGGCGTTGAAGCCGGGCCGGAAGGTCCACACGGACCCGTCCGCGTGCCGGTACGCCTTGAGCCCCTCGAAGATCTCCTGGCCGTAGTGCAGGACGGCGGCGGCGGGCGAGAGAGTGAGCGGGCCGAACGCCTCCACCCGGTGGCCGTGCCACCCCTCGCGCGGGGTCCAGGTGGCGCGGGCCATGTGGTCGGTGAAGGAGACCCCGAAGCTGAGGTTGTCCATCACGGCGCTGAAGGCGTCCTCGCCCGCCGGCGCGGCGTTGACGGTCAGGGGGAAGCGGGGGGCGAGGTCGGCCGCGGCCGGCAGTTCGGCCGCGGTGGGCCCGGTCAGCGTGGAGAGCTGGTCGGACGAGGTGCTCATGGGGGACAACCCTTCTCGGGTGCGAGTGCTGGGGACGACGGTATCGCCGACGGCCCGTCGGCGGGAGGGCCGACGGGCTCGTGACGGGGCCGCGCGGGGCGGCGGGACGCTGCTCTCGGTCAGCCCGATACTCGGGCGCCGGAGGCTACCCGCGCCGCGAGGGCGTCGCCCACCGCGCTGGTGGAGCGCGGCGTGCCGTCGCGCTCGGCGATGTCGGCGGCGACCGCGTCGGCGACGCGGCGCGCCTCCTCGGTCAGGCCGAGGTGCTCGAGCATGAGGGAGACCGAGAGCACCGTGGCGGTGGGGTCGGCCTTCGCCTGGCCGGCGATGTCCGGCGCGGACCCGTGCACCGGCTCGAACATCGACGGGGTGGTGCGCTCGGGGTTGACGTTGCCGGAGGCGGCCAGCCCGATGCCGCCGGTGATGGCCGCCGCGAGGTCGGTGAGGATGTCGCCGAAGAGGTTGTCGGTGACGATGACGTCGAACCGGGACGGGTCGGTCACCAGGTAGATGGTCGCGGCGTCGACGTGCGCGTAGTCGACGCTGACCTCCGGGTACTCGGCCCCGACGGCCTCGACCGTGCGCCGCCAGAGGTGCCCGGCGTGCACGAGGACGTTGTGCTTGTGCACGAGCGTGAGCTTCTTGCGCGGGCGGGCCTGGGCGCGGGCGAACGCGTCCCGCACGACGCGCTCGACGCCGAACGCGGTGTTGACCGAGACCTCGTTGGCCACCTCGTGCGGGGTGCCGACGCGGATCGCGCCGCCGTTGCCGACGTAGGGGCCCTCGGTGCCTTCCCGGACGACGACGAAGTCCACGTCGCCGGGGTTCGCCAGCGGGGTCGGGACGCCGGGGTACAGGCGCGAGGGGCGAAGGTTGACGTAGTGGTCCAGGGCGAACCGGAGCTTGAGGAGGAGGCCTCGCTCGAGGACGCCGGACGGGACGGACGGGTCACCGATCGCGCCGAGCAGGATGGCGTCGTGCTGACGGATCGCGGCGAGGTCCTCGTCGGTGAGGGTCTCCCCGGTCCGGTGCCAGCGCTGGGCGCCGAGGTCGAAGGCGGTGCGCTCCACCGCGACACCCGAGCCGGCGAGGACGGTGTCGAGCACCTTGAGGCCCTCGGCGACCACCTCCGGGCCGATCCCGTCGCCCGCCACCACTGCCAGCTTGATCGTGCGCGTCATGAAGGCGAAACTACTCGGTCCGTCCACTGAGCGGGACCCGGATCTCACGATCCGAACATGGCCAAGGCTGCGTGGGTCCGCTCCTCCGGCGGCTCCCGCCCCGCACGGGAGCAATCCCCGCATCCCGGAGGTCCCCCGTCACGCGGCGACCGCCGCCGCGCCGGCGGCGCTCTGCCGCTCCCGCACAGCCAGCACGATCGCCCGCACGCCGCCCAGGAGCGCGACCCCCGCGGCGACGCTGAACGCCGCCGGGATGCCGCTCGACCGCGCGACCAGGCCGAGCAGGATCGGTCCACCGCCGATCCCCAGGTCGAGGAACGCACTGAGCGTGCCGGAGGCGGCGCCCCGCGCGTCCGCGCTGGCCCTCGCGAAGGCGGCAGCGAAGAGGGCGGGCGTGCTGAACGCGATGCCAAGCCCCATGACCCCCGCTCCGATCACAGCGCCGGCCGGGGAGGTCCACAGCGCCAGCACGGTCAGTCCGACGGCCATCGTCAGGATCGCGCAGGCGCCGAGCGGGAGCGGCGGGACGCGGTCCGGCACCCGCGCGCAGGCAATCCGGACGACGACGACCACGGCGCCGTAGGTGAGCAGGGGCAGGCTGGTGGTGGTCAGGCGCACATCGGCGGCGTGGAGCGCTGCGAACGCGAAGAACCCGCCCATGGCGACGGTGGAGGCCAGGAACGCCAGCCCCACCGGGAGCGATGCCCGGTGGATGAGGTGACGGGCGCCCTGCCCGAGCGGACCGGGCGGTCGCGTCTCGCCGATACCCAGCACGAGCGCCGCCGCACCAGCGGCCAGCACCGCCGCCCCCACCCAGGCGGCGGCGAACCCCACGGTCCGCACCAGGAGCTCGCCCAGCGGCGGACCGGCGGTGAGCCCGAGGTAGAGGCCGAGAGAGTTGTAGCTCAGGGCCTCCCCCATCCGGCTCTGCGGCGCCAGGTCCACGAGCGCCGCGACGGCGGCGACGAAGAAGGCGGCCTCGGCCGCGCCCAGCAGGAGGCGCAGCGCGACGACACCGCCCAGCGTCGCCGCCTGGGCCGTGAGCGCCAGGCACACGGCACAGAGCAGCGCGCCGGCGACCATGATCGGACGTCGGCCCCGGACGTCGGCCACGCGGCCGGCGAGGGGCCGCAG
This sequence comes from Georgenia sp. EYE_87, assembly GCF_023148685.1. Taxonomy (GTDB): domain Bacteria; phylum Actinomycetota; class Actinomycetes; order Actinomycetales; family Actinomycetaceae; genus Georgenia. Next base: position 98,598 of record NZ_JAHXNL010000012.1, read on the forward strand.
CATCAGCGCGACGACGGCGAAGGCGCCGAAGGCCAGCCCGACGCCCGCGGCGTCGGAGCCGACCGGTCCGGTGACGTAGACGGGGAGGGTGTAGATGGCGACGCCGGTGGCGCTGAAGTAGGCGAGCTCGGCCAGGGAGAGCAGGACGAACGGCCTCGTGAACAGCCGCTGTCTCTGTGCGGTCCGCCCGGACTCGATGTCCATGCGGCCATTGTCGGCGCGGGCGGCCGGGCGTACATGGGTAGATCTACGCACGGGTTCAGCGGCGCTCGAGGAGTCCGTGCTCCATGGCGAACAGCGCCGCGGCCGCCCGCGTGCTGGCACCGATGCGGACGTAGATGTCCTGGACGTGGTGCTCGGCGGTCCGCGGGGAGATGACGAGCAGGTCGGCGATGTCCCGGTTGGTCCGGCCCTGGGCCACCAGGCGGAGCACCTCGACCTGACGCTCGGTGAGGCCGGCGACCCCTCCGACGCGCGCGGTGCGCCGCCCGGCCGCCTGCAGGACCGCCGCGACGGCGTCCGGGTCCAGCCGGCCCGACCGGGCCTGCGCCGCGAGGTGGTCGGCGGCGTCCTCCCCGCCCGCCTCGACGCGCGTGCGGTACGCGTCCGCGGCGGCGAGGATCCGCGCCTCGAGGGAGAGGTCCGCCGCGCGCAGCCCGCGGTGGTAGCCGCTCCCGTCGCACCGTTCGTGGTGCGCTGCCGCGATCGTGGCGACGCCCGCCAGTGCGGGCGCACGCGCCAGGATCCGCTCCGTGAAGTAGGGGTGCAGACGCGCCTGGTCGTCCTCGGCCCGGGTGAGCGGGCCGACCTTGTTCCAGATGCGGCCCGAGACGGCGATGCGGCCGAGGTCGTGGAGGTGCCCGGCGAGCCGCAGCCGCCCGGCGTCGGCCGGCCGCAGGTGGCCCGCCGCGTCGGCGGCGAGACCGGCCACCGCGGCGGAGTGGCCGTGCAGTCGCGGGCTCTTGAGGTCCACGAGATCGCCGAAGGTACGGGCGACGTCCGCGAACGCGCGGTCGTCGACGTGGCGCACCGGGTCCGGCTCGAGACCGAGCACGACGTCGAGGGGGTCCGCAGTCCCGCCGTCGCCCGTTCCGACGGCCCCCGCCCCGACGGCGCCCGCCCCGCCGGCCCCCGCCCCGCCGTCGTCGACGGCGCTCCCGAGCAGCTCCGCCGTGCACGCCTCGACCAGGCGGGGGTCGAGCAGCGTCCCCGCACGCCGCCGCAGCTCGGCGAGAGCTGACCGTGGGTCCATGAGCAGCGCCAGCAGCACGGCGGCCCCTGCGACGTGAACGATCCGCGTCGCCAGCGGGATGTCCTCCCCCGCCACCGCCGGGTAGCCCTTCCCGTCCCACTGGCCGGTGACGTGCGCGAGCGCCCGGACGACGCCGTCGCCGAGGTCGAGACGCCGGGCGGCGTCGCTGGCGACCTCGCACGTCGCCCGCGGTGGGCCGTCGTCGCGCGCGGCCCGCACCGCCGAGAGCAGGGTCCGTCCCCGCCCCCGCCCGGACGCGGCGGCCACGCCCGGCACGAAGGTGCGCAAGACGTCGCCCGGGCGGGTCAGGTCCGCGACGAAGCTGTAGCGGACGACGGAGATGTCGTCACCGAAGAGGTGCGCGGCCTCCACCGAGGCGGCGGTGCAGCCGAGGTGCTCGAGGAGCGAGGCGTACAGGACCGTGCGGACGTCATCGTCCGGGCAGCCGACGGCACGGGCCAGCCGGACCGCCACCACGCAGCGGACGAGAGACTCGTCCGGCGGAGCACCGGTCCCCAGGTCCATCGCGCCGGAGAGGCCGCCGAGGATCCCCAGGAGTCGGATCACGCCGTCACGATGACAGGCGCCGGCGCCCACCGCAACGGTCCGCGGTCCGGGGAGGGCCCTACGCCGCGGGGTCATCGGGGGCGCTCACCGGGGATCGGCGTGGGCAGTGCCGATGAACGCGCCGTCGACGCCGGAGACGCCGCGACGGTGAGGACCCGGGCAGGGTCCTCACCGTCGCACGAGGTCGTCAGCGGCCGACGTGGCCCTCGACGTAGTCCGCGTCGCGGGAGTCGGTCCAGGCGAACAGCTTGCGCAGCTCGCGGCCGGTGGTCTCGATCGGGTGGTTCTCACCCTTGGCGCGCAGCTCCTTGAACTCCGGCGCGCCGGCGTCCTGGTCCTTGATGAACCGTTCGGCGAAGGCGCCGGACTGGACGTCGGCGAGAACCTTCTTCATGTTCTCCTTCACCTCGGGAGTGATGACGCGCGGGCCGGAGACGTAGTCGCCGTACTCCGCGGTGTCGGAGACGGACCAGCGCTGCTTGGAGATGCCGCCCTCCCAGATGAGGTCGACGATCAGCTTCATCTCGTGGAGCACCTCGAAGTAGGCGATCTCGGGCTGGTAGCCCGCCTCGGTGAGGACCTCGAAGCCGTTCTGGATGAGCGCCGAGACGCCGCCGCACAGCACGGCCTGCTCGCCGAAGAGGTCGGTCTCGGTCTCCTCGGTGAAGGTGGTCCTGATGCCCGCCGCGCGCAGTCCGCCGATCGCCTTGGCGTAGCTCAGCGCGACCTCCCAGGCGTGGCCCGAGGCGTCCTGCTCCACGGCGACGATCACCGGCACGCCGCGGCCGGCCTCGTACTCGCGGCGCACGGTGTGGCCCGGACCCTTGGGGGCGACCATGGCGACGTCGTGCCCGGCGGAGGGCTTGATGTAGCCGAAGCGGATGTTGAACCCGTGCGCGAAGAAGATCGCGGCGTCGTCCTTGAGGTTGGGCTCGATCTCGTCGGCGAAGAGGCCGCGCTGGGCCTGGTCCGGGGCGAGGATCATGACCACGTCCGCCTCCTTGACGGCGTCGGCCACGGTGGCGACCTTCAGGCCCTCCTCCTCGGCCTTGGCGCGGGAGGTGGAGCCCTCGCGCAGGCCGACGACGACGTCGACGCCGGAGTCGCGCAGGTTCAGCGCGTGCGCGTGCCCCTGGCTGCCGTAGCCGATGATGGCGACCTTCTTGGACTGGATGACGGACAGGTCGGCGTCGTCGTCGTAGAAAAGCTCGGCCACGGTAGTTCTCCTTCGGTTGGACTTACGGGTGTTCGTCAGGACTTCTGGGGCGCCGTCGGGTCAGGCCGGCCGGACGCTGCGCTCGACGGCACGGTCCGTCATCGAGCGAGAGCCGCGCGCGATGGCGACGGCGCCGGACTGGACGATCTCACGCACGCCGTGCGGCTCGAGGGCCGTGAGCAGGGCGCGGACCTTGTTCTCGGACCCGGTGGCCTCGATGGTCACGGCGTCCGGGGCGACGTCGACGACGTGCGCCCGGAAGAGCTCGACGACCTGGAGGACGGCGGTCCGGGAGGCGTCGTCGGCGCGCACCTTGACCAGCAGCAGCTCGCGCTGGACGGAGACGTCGGGCTCGAGCTCGACGATCTTGAGAACGTTCACCAGCTTGTTGAGCTGCTTGGTCACCTGCTCCAGCGGCAGCTCGGCGGCGTCCACGACCACGGTGATGCGGGAGATCTCCGGGTGCTCGGTCGGCCCCACGGCCAGGGAGTGGATGTTGAAGGCGCGGCGGGCGAAGAGGGCGGCCACGCGCGTGAGGACGCCCGGCTTGTTCTCCACCAGCACGGACAGGGTGTGCCTGGTGCTCATCTGCTGCTCCTCACTCGTCGCGGTCCCACGCCGGGGTGATCCCGTGCGCGTACTGGATGTCGTCGTTGCTCACGCCGGCCGCCACCATCGGCCAGACCATCGCGTCCCGGCTGACCACGAAGTCGACGACGACGGGCTGATCGTCGATCTCCATGGCCCGCTTGATCGTGGCGTCGACGTCGGCGGTGGAGGTGCAGCGCAGGCCGACGCAGCCGTAGGCCTCGGCGAGCTTGACGAAGTCGGGGATGTGCTTGGTCTCGTGACCGGTGTGCAGGTCCGTGTGGGAGTAGCGGCCCTCGTAGAACAGGGTCTGCCACTGGCGCACCATGCCGAGGGAGGAGTTGTTGATCAGGGCGACCTTGATCGGGATCTCCTCCAGGGCGCAGGTGGCCAGCTCCTGGTTGGTCATCTGGAAGCAGCCGTCGCCGTCGATGGCCCACACGGTGGCGTCGGGGCGGCCGACCTTGGCGCCCATCGCGGCAGGGACCGCGTAGCCCATGGTCCCCAGGCCGCCGGAGTTCAGCCACGTCCGGGGGTGCTCGTAGCTGATGAACTGCGCCGCCCACATCTGGTGCTGGCCGACGCCGGAGACGTAGACGCTCTCGGGCCCCGAGATCTCTCCGAGCCGGGAGATGACGTGCTGCGGGGCCATGAGGCCGTCCTCGGTCGGCGCCCACCCGAGCGGGTAGGTGTGGCGCAGCTCGTCGAGCTGCTTCCACCACTTCTCCAGGTCCGGCAGCCCGTGCTGCGCGTGGGCCGCCCGGAGCTCGACGGTCAGGTCGGCGACGACCTCCTTCAGGTCGCCGACGATCGGCACGTCCGCCGTGCGGTTCTTCGAGATCTCGGCGGGGTCGATGTCCGCGTGGACGATCGTCGCCCTGGGCGCGAAGCTGTCGAGCCTGCCCGTCACACGGTCGTCGAAGCGGGCGCCGAGCGCGACGATCAGGTCCGCCTGCTGGAGCGCGGCCACCGCGGGCACCGTGCCGTGCATCCCCGGCATGCCCAGGTTCTGCGGGTGGGAGTCGGGGACCGCGCCGCGGGCCATGAGCGTGGTGACGACGGCGGCACCCGAGACGTTGACCAGCTCCGCCAGCTCGCGGGCCGCGTTCGCGCGGATGGCGCCGCCGCCGACGTAGAGGACGGGCTTGCGCGCCGTGGCGAGCAGGCGGGCGGCCTCGCGCACCTGGCGGGCGTGGGGCTTGGTGACCGGGTGGTAGCCGGGCAGGTCCATCTCGGGAGGCCAGACGAACTGGGACGCCGCCTGCTGGGCCGACTTCGCGATGTCGACGAGGACGGGACCGGGCCGGCCGGTGGAGGCGATGTGGAACGCCTCGGCGATGCGGGCCGGGATCTCGTCGGCGTCCGTCACGAGGAAGGAGTGCTTCGTCACGGGCATCGTCGCGCCCACGATGTCCGCCTCCTGGAAGGCGTCGGTGCCGATCATGGACGCGCCGACCTGCCCGGTGATCGCGACCAGCGGGACGGAGTCCATGTGGGCGTCCGCCAGCGGCGTGATGAGGTTCGTCGCGCCCGGGCCGGAGGTCGCCATGCACACGCCCACGCGGCCGGTGGCGGCGGCGTAGCCGGTTGCGGCGTGGCCGGCTCCCTGCTCGTGGCGCACGAGGATGTGGCGGAGCTTCGTGGAGTCGAACAGCGGGTCGTAGGTGGGCAGGATCGCACCGCCCGGCATGCCGAAGATGGTGTCGACGCCCTGCTCCTCGAGCGCGCGGACGATGTTGCGCGCGCCCGTCGAGCGCTCGGTGACGGTCGCCCGTGGCGCTACGGCCGGCGCCGCCCGGACAGCAGGGGCCGCCGGCGCGGCGGGGCGAGGGGGCGCCGGGTGCGGTGCCTTGGCCATCTTGTGCCTCCTGGGTCGGGTGGTGCGGTGCTGGTGCGGTGCCGGGCATGAAAAAACCCCTCGTCCCGGGCGGGGATGTCGAGGGGGTGCGCGCAGCAGGTCCCGTCAGCGGGCTGCGACGCGCTGGGTAAGTACTACGGTCCGGAACTGCATGGTCCTCACCATAGCCCGGCGTGCGGCGCGCGTCACGCCCGAGGTCGCTCGTCTCACATCGTGGAGCACGGATCCGCCCAGTGGGACGTCCGGCGCCCCACCGTCGCCTCACCCGCCGGGCGGAGCGACGGTCAGTCGCGACCCTGCCACGTGCGCACGCAGGCCTCGTTGCCCTCGGCGTCCGCGAGCACCCACCACGACGGCGCGTAGACGTCGCTGACGAGGTGCCCGCCCGCCTGGAGCGCCGCCCGCACGCGCGCCTCCGCCTCGTCGTGCGGCAGGTGGACGTCGACGTGGATGCGCCCCCGCCCGGGGCGGGGCAGATCCATCTGCTGGAACCACAGGCCGGGCGAGCGCGCGTCGGGATCCTCCAGGTCGACGGCGCCGGCCTCGTCCTGCTCCGGACCCACCCTCGTGCGGTAGCCCAGGACCGCCTGCCAGAACGGCAGCACCGCGGGGATGTCGAGCGCGTCGACGGCGATCTCCACGGCACGCGGACGGCCGGGCTCGGCCGGCATCCCGAGCTCCGCCGCGGCGGCGCCGATGCGCCCGGCGAGGGAGACGTCCCGCTCGGTGAGCCCGTGCGCGGCGTGCGTGGTGAGCGCGACGTGCACGCGGTAGTACCGCAGGTCGACGTCCGGGTGGTGGTTCATCTCCTCGGCCACCTCGCCGATGCGCCGGACCAGCTCGATGCCGCGGGTCATCGAGCCCGACCGGAACGTCGCGTGCAGCCGGCCCGCCAGCACCCGCCAGTCCTGCAGACCCGGGCGCGACTGGACGTCCTCGTCCCTGAGCACCTTCATGTGTGCAGCCTGGCACGCGCGCGATGGACCGTCGAGGGGCGCGCGAGTCGTTCGCGCCCCCCTCACTCCGGCTGCGCCGCCGGCGCCGGGCAACGGCGGGACGAGCACAGGCCCGGTGACCCAGCCGACACCGCACCCGTGACGTCCGGCCCGGCGCACCGGACGAACCGCCGGATACCGTCGTACCGACGCGGTCGGTGACCGCCGCGTTCACCGCACGGCCCAGGGAGCCAACCCATGCTCGAGACGCTCGCCGCCCAGCCGCTCGTCCTGCTCTTCCTCGTCATCGGTGTCGGGGCGCTGGTCGGCCGCGTGAGCGTCCGCGGCGTCTCCCTGGGGGCCGCGGCGGTCCTGTTCACCGCCATCGGTCTCGGCGCGTGGGGGGCGAGCAACGGTGTCGCACTCGCCATCCCCCCGGTCGTCGGCTCGCTCGGCCTGGCCCTCTTCGCGTTCGTCACCGGCATCTCCTCGGGCCCGAACTTCTTCCACTCGCTGCGCACCGCCTGGCCGCTGATGCTCGCCGTCGCCCTCGCGCTGGTGGCGGGGGCGGGCACCGCCGTCGGGCTCGGGAACGCGCTCGGGCTCGGGCGCGAGACCGTGGCGGGCACCTTCGCGGGCGCACTGACGAACACCCCGGCCCTCGCCGCCGCCGGCGGAACCCCGGAGGCGACCGTCGGGTACTCCGTGGCCTACCTCTTCGGCGTGCTCGGGATGCTCGTGATCTCCTCGCTCGCGCTGCGCTACCGGGGGGAGGACACGGACGCCCCCTCCCCCGTCGTCGACCGGACGGTGCGGGTGGACCGCGACGACCGGCCGACCGTGGCGGAGATCCAGCACCGGCACGGCGAGGAGCTCCGGTTCTCCCGCATCCGGCACACGGAGGAGGGACCGGCCGAGCCCGTCGGCGCGGGCGACGTTCTCGCGCGCGGCGACGTCGTGACGGTGGTCGGTCCCGCCCCGGTGGTCGAGGCTGCGGTCGCGGAGCTCGGCCACCTCTCCTCGCACGACCTCGTCGCCGACCGCAGCCGGCTCGACAACCGGCGGATCACCATCTCGACCCTGGCGCACGCGGGGCGGACGGTCGCGCAGCTGGGCCTGGAGGAGAAGTTCCAGGCGACCGTGGTGCGGGTGCGGCGCGGGGACGTCGACCAGGTGGCGGTGCCGAGCATGCCGCTCCAGCTGGGCGACCGGGTCCGGGTCGTCGCGCCGCGCGAGCGGATCGGCGAGGTGACGGCGTACCTCGGCGACTCCGCGCGCGGGCTGTCGGACATCAACCCCGCCGCCCTCGGTCTCGGGCTCGTCGCCGGGCTGCTGCTGGGCGAGCTGCCGATCCCGGTCCCGGGCGGTGACTCCTTCTCGATCGGCGCGGCCGCCGGCACGCTGCTCGTCGGGCTGGTCATGGGCCGGGTGGGCCGGGTCGGGCCGGTGGTCACGTCGCTGCCCCAGACGGCGACCGCGGTGCTCTCGGAGATCGGCCTGCTGGTCTTCCTCGCCTACGCCGGGGCCAACGCCGGGGGCCAGATCCTGAACGCGTTCGCCTCCGGGGACGTCGTGACGATCCTGGTGCTCGGCGCGGCCGTGACGTGTGTGGTGGGGGTCGGCCTGTACGCGGTGATGCGGTGGGGCTTCCGGAGCGGCGGTACCCGCCTGTCGGGGATCATCGCGGGCGCGCAGACGCAGCCAGCCCTGCTGGCCTTCGCCAACGGCAGCACCGGTCACGACCCGCGGGTCGCCCTGGGTTACGCGCTCGTCTACCCGACGGCGATGGTCGTCAAGATCCTGCTGGCCCAGGTGCTCGGCGGGGCGTGAGGTCCTCGGCTGCTCGTGCGGCGGCCGGGGCGGTCACGCGCCCCCTGCGCGCCTGACCGCCCCTCCTCAGCCGGGTGACCGCCCCTCCTCAGCCGGGTGACCGCCCCTCCTCAGCCGGCCGTGCTGCCCCTCGGCGGGCGCCGCCGCCTCAGCCCGCCGGTCGCTCGAAGGTCACGAGGAGGCCCTCCACACCGCCCGGCCCCACGCGTCCCTTGACGTCGGTCGAGGTGATGGCCTTGAGCTGCCACCCCTGGCGGGCGTGGTCGTTGAGAAGCTTCTCGAGCTTGTCGGCCGAGATCTTCCCGCCGATCATCCCCTCGCGGAGCTGGACCACCTTGTACTCGTAGCTCATGCGTTCTCCCTCTGTCGCTCTCCACCGGTGGAACGAACGACGGGGCCCGGGGTTCCCGCGCCCGCGCCCGGCCGGGCGAGCACCGGCCGGCCGCCGGCGGCCGCGGAGCCGTCGAGGTCCCAGACGGTCACGGCGCCCGGCAGCGCGTCGGGCTCGTCGCTCGCTGCCACGATCACGCCCGGGTAGTCGCGCCAGAGCCGGTCGACCACCTCGCGGCCTCCCTGGCCCAGCCGCGTGTCCACCCGGTCCAGGACCACCAGCGCCGGCTCCCCGTAGATCGCCCGGGCCAGCAGCACCCGCATGCGCTCGCTGGCCGTCAACGGCTCGCCCCCACGGCGCAGCACGGTCCGCTCACCGCGCTCGAGCGCCGCGACCCGGGCCGCCAGGCCCACCGACTCGAGCACCTCGCCCACCGGCGCCGTGCTCTCCGGGGCGCGGTAGCGCACCGCCCGCGCGAGCGTCCCGCGCTCGAGGACGTCCGTGCTGGCCGCGGTCCCGACGAGCAGCCGGCGCTGCGTGGCCGGCAGCCCCTCGAGCGGATAGCCCGAGACGCGCACCCACGCCTCCGGGATGCGCATCACTCCTGCCACGACGGCCAGCGTCTCGTCCTCCCGGCCGGCGTCGGAGCTGCGCACCAGGACCCGCGAGCCCGGCAGGGCGACCAGCTCGGGCGCCCGGACGCCGCGCACGACCAGGTCACCGACGTGGACCACGCCGTGCTGGCTCCGGGTCCGCGCCGTCACCGGCGGGTGCGGGCCGTACCGGCGCCGCAGGCGAAGCTCCCGGGCCCGGTGCGCCCTGCCGTCGGCAAGCACCGGCGCGAGGATGCGGCGGGCGGCCAGGAACGCCTGGCGGTACTCCACCACCCTGCCCAGGTCGGTCACCGGACCGGCGACCAGCCCGACGATCGTCAGCGCCCCGGCGACGGCGGCCCCCGACGTCTCGAACCAGGCGCCGACGGCGGCCACGGCGGCGAGCGCGAGCGCGGAGGCGAGTGCCGCGGCACCGCGAAGCGCCCCGGCCACCCGCGACCGCTCCACGGCGGCCTCGGCGACGGCGGCGCTGAGCTTGTCGAGCTGCCGCAGCTCGCGCCGTTCCCCGCCGGCGGCGCGGATCGTCCGGGCGGCCGTGACCGTCTCGGACACCGCGGTGGCGAGACGGCCCCGACGACGGCGCAGCTCGTGCGAGCGCTGGAACGCCGGCCCGGCGAGTGCGGCCAGCGCGGCGCCCAGCACGAGCATCGGCGCGGCGACCGCGACGGCGAGCGCCGGGTCGAGGACCGCCAGGGCCACCGTGGCGCCGAGGATCGTGGGCACCCCGACCACCAGCGGCGTGATGCCGAGCGCCACCCAGTTGCGGACGGCGGAGAGGTCGTTCGTCGTCCGGGCGACCGTGATGCCCAGCCCCGGTCCCCGGTGCGTGGTCAGCGCGGCGCCGAGCAGACCGCGGCGCAGCTCGCGCACGTAGTCCTGGCTGAGCCGCTCGGCCCGGACCTTCTCCTGGGCCCGCAGCACCCCGACACCGACCGCGGCCACGAAGAGCACCACGGTCATGGTGAGCCGCTCCCGCTCGCTGTCCGTCGCAAGGAGCGCGGACAGCGCCAGGGCCGTCGTGACGGCGCACGCCGCCTGCCCCGCCCCGGTGGCCACGAGCCCGAGCAGCCGACGGCGCCGGCGTCCGTGCCACAGCGGCGGGAACCCGTCTCCCCGACCCGCGGTCATCGCGGGAGGAGTGCGGTCGCGGCCTCCGGCTCGGTCAGGTCGAAGGTCGGCAGCACGGCCACGTCGACGGCCGCCGTCGCCTCGCGCGTGGCCAGGGGCGAGGAGGTCAGGACGCCGCTGACGGCGGCGACGTCGATCCCCGCCGCCCGCAGGAGCCCGACGCCCGCGGTCGCGCCGAGAGCGTCACCCGCGGCGAAGACCACCCGGTCCACGACGGCTCGGAAGAGCGGGTCGCGGAGCAGTCGCCCCGTCTCGGCCTGGTAGATGCCGTCGGCTATCTCCACGACGACGACGTCGGGCCCCGTGGCGGCAAGGGCGTGGACGAGCGAGGCAAGGAGCGCGCGCACCCGGCCGTGGTCGAGGCGGAAGGTGGAGGGGAGGCCGAAGTCGGTGAAGTCGAGGACCGCGGATGCTCCGGCGTCGGCGAAGAGGCGCGGGTCTCCCCCGGCGCCGGTGCCAGTCACCTTGCCCGCGGCGACGGCCAGGCCGGACGAGACCAGCCCGCGCACGAGGCAGGCGAGCGTCGTGGACTTGCCGGAGTTCATGGACGTGCCGAGCACGGCGATGACAGTGGGCCGTCCGGTCGGGAAGCGCCCGTGCGGGGCGCCCGGGACGTCGGGGAGCAGCCGCTGCGGCGCGAGCCGGCCGAGGGTGACGACACCCTGGTCGTCGGCGAGGAGCCCGAGCGGCTCGAGGGTCGTGGCGTCCTCCATGCGCGCGTGCTGTCCCGTGACCACGCCGGTGAGGCCGCCGGCCGCCACGAGGTGCGTGTGCCGCAGATCGTCGGGGACCTCGGCCTCGAACTGGTCAGGGGCGTAGCGGTGCCCGTAGGCGACCAGGACCTCGTCACCGACGAAGAGGGTCTGGCGCCGGCTCCCGGGGCCCTCGAGCCGCTTGTGCTGGCCGAGCCGGACCACCCGCGCCAGCACGACGTCGCCGGCCGAGGGCCGGACCTCCGCGCCGGTGAGCAGGCCGTAGCCTCGCGCGTCCGCAGCCAGGCGCTCCGCGAGGTACCGGGTGGTGTAGGCCTTCTTCGCCCACCTGAGCCTCAGCTCCGGGATCTCCTGGCGTGCGCCCCCTGGAGGCAGGGCTGCGGCCCCCGGTTCAGATGAGAGGCCCGGTTCGTCGCCGGCGAACGGGCTGCCCGTGAACGGGGTGGTCGAGGCGGTGACAGTCATGGTGGTTCCCTCCGAGCCGACGTCGACAGCTCTCCCGACGGCGGATTGCGGCCGGTGCTGTCCGGAAAGACGTTAGGCAGGGCCGGTGAAGAGCAGATGATGGCGCCATGAGAGGACCCTCATCGCCTGGACACCTCACGTTCACCCGCCGACGGGGCCACGAGTGACTCGCCCGTCGGGCGGCCCACCCGCCCCGGCGGGCCGCCTCGTCGGTGGCCACCTCTATCCGCGGGCTGCCCCCTCGTCGGGTGACTCACCCCTAGGCGGGCCGCTCCCTCGTCGGGTGACTCACCCCTAGGCGGGCCGCCGGCGCTGGCAGCCCGCCGTGCCGGAGTCGGTCAGCTCGGCGGGCAGGCGCAAGGGGACGGACGGCCCGCCCCCTCAGGGGCGGGCCTTCCGTTCCAATCTTTCAGCTCGCTCTACTCGAGGATCGCGCCGCGGGAGGCGGACTGCACCAGCTTGGTGTACTTGCCCAGCACACCGCGGGTGAACTTGGGCGGGAGCGGCGCCCACCCCGCTCCGCGTCGGGCAAGCTCCTCCTCGTCGACGAGCAGGTCCAGCCGGCCCGCCGCCACGTCGAGACGGATCCGGTCGCCGTCCTGGACGAAAGCGATGGGGCCGCCGTCAACGGCCTCGGGCGCGATGTGACCGACGCACAGCCCGGTGGTTCCGCCGGAGAACCGCCCGTCGGTCATGAGCAGGACGTCCTTACCGAGGCCCGCGCCCTTGATGGCACCCGTGATGGCGAGCATCTCGCGCATCCCGGGGCCGCCCTTGGGCCCCTCGTAACGGATCACGACGACGTCGCCGTGGGTGATCGTGCCGTCCTCGAGCGCGTCCATCGCGGCCCGCTCCCGGTCGAACACGCGGGCGGTCCCCTCGAAGACGTCAGACTCGAACCCGGCCGACTTCACGACGGCGCCCTCGGGGGCGAGGCTGCCGTGCAGGATCGTGATGCCGCCCGTCTCGGCCACCGGCTCGGATGCGGGACGCAGCACACGCCCGTCCGGGGCCGGCGGGTTGAGCTTCTCAAGATTCTCGGCGACGGTCTTCCCCGTCACGGTCATGCAGTCCCCGTGGAGCAGGCCGGCCTCGAGGAGCTGCTTCATGACCACCTGGATGCCACCCACGCGGTCCACGTCGTTCATGACGTACTTGCCGTACGGCTTCAGGTCAGCGATGTGCGGAACCTTCGCGCCGATACGGGAGAAGTCCTCGAGCGTGAGATCGACGTCCGCCTCGTGGGCGATCGCGAGCAGGTGGAGCACCGCATTGGTCGACCCACCGAAGGCCTGCACGACGGCGATCGCATTCTCGAACGCGTCCTTCGTCATGATGTCGCGAGCGGTGATCCCCAGCCGCAGCATCTCGACAACGGCCTCACCGGCGCGGCGCGCATCGGCGTCGCGGCGACGGTCCGCCGACGGCGGGGACGCTGAACCCGGCACCGACATCCCGATCGCCTCGGCCACGGTAGCCATGGTGTTCGCGGTGTAGTACCCGCCGCAGGCGCCCTCGCCCGGGCAGATGGCCCGCTCGATGCGGTCGAGGTCCTCCCGGCTCATGAGGCCGCGGGAACACGCGCCGACGGCCTCGAACGCATCGATGATGGTGACGTCCTTCTCGGTGCCGTCGGAGAGCTTCACCCAGCCGGGCATGATGGTGCCGGCATAGATGAACACGCTCGCCAGGTCCAGCCGGGCCGCGGCCATGAGCATCCCCGGCAGCGACTTGTCGCACCCGGCGAGCAGGATCGAGCCGTCGAGCCGCTCCGCCATCATCACGGTCTCGACCGAGTCCGCGATGACGTCGCGGGAGACGAGCGAGAAGTGCATCCCCTCGTGACCCATGGAGATGCCGTCCGAGACCGAGATCGTCCCGAACTGCAGCGGGTAGCCGCCGCCGGCGTGGACACCTTCCTTGGCGGCCTGTGCGAGCCGGTCGAGCGAGAGGTTGCAGGGGGTGATCTCGTTCCACGAGCTGGCGATGCCGATCTGCGGTTTGGCGAAGTCCTCGTCGCCCATGCCGACGGCGCGGAGCATCCCGCGGGCGGCGGTCGCTTCGAGGCCGTCGGTGACGGTGCGGCTGCGGGGCTTGATGTCCGGGCCGGACATGGCATCAGTGCTCATGCGCTCGAGTCTAGGACCCGTCCGTTCCCGGCCACCTCACCGGGCCGAACTGCGGGACGGCCGCAGAATCAGGAAAAGATCGATCGGCCAGCGGGCACCGTCTCTGTCCCCCGAAGATCGTCATGGTGGACCCTCGAGCATGTGGCGGTCGCGGCGTTCAAAACGGGCCTGGTCTGGGCGCAGAATGTCATCCGCCGGCGAATGCGGAGAAAGCCTCCTGCCCAGCGGAAAACGATCTGCCGGCGAATGCTCGTGCCGACGATCGCCCGTGCCTGCGAGACTCCCCGTGCCGGCCGCGCGAGGAAGAACCGCAGGACGTGGGGCCGCACCGTCGAAGAATCGGCCCGGAAGGTGCTGACAAGTGGCCTGCCGCCCGAACGGTGCACGCGAGCCGCGCAGCAAGAAATGCCCAGCCCGGCTCGCCCCGTCCGGGAATGCAGGAATAGCCCCCACCGGTGGTGGGGGCCATTCCTTTAATGGGTGTTCGGCGGTGTCCTACTCTCCCACACAGTCTCCCGTGCAGTACCATCGGCGCTGAGGGGCTTAGCTTCCGGGTTCGGAATGGGACCGGGCGTTTCCCCCTCGCTATGACCGCCGTAACT
>NZ_JAHXNL010000013.1 GCF_023148685.1 Georgenia sp. EYE_87
CTCGCGATCAGGCGCGCCACGGCGTCGGGATCGGAGGAGATCGACGACGTCGAGGGCTCTTCCCGGCCAGGCTCGAGCACCGCGACAGAGATTGTTTTCTTGTGAACATCCAGACCGAGGTGGATCAGGTCCCGACGCTCCTGCACACTGGACATGACGACCGGCTCCTTCGTATGTGGCACCTTCCGCTCCAGAGTGGATGACCCACGCGAGATGCGAAACGGGCCGGCCGTTCCATGCTGACTGAGCACCTCCCGGGCGCGACAATGGCACGGATGATCGAGCGCAGGCCTGACGACGTGCCGGTCGGCAACTGGGTCGACCAGCTGATCCGCGCCGCCCAGGAACGGGGCGAGTTCGACGACCTGCCGGGCGCCGGCAAGCCGCTGCCGGACACCGGCCCGCTCGACGAGGACTGGTGGGTCAGGCAGAAGATCCGCAGCGAGGACCTGCCCGCCGACGTCCTGCTCCCGCCCGCTCTGCTGCTGCGCAAGGAGGTCGCCGCGCTTCCGGAGACCGTCCGCGACCTGCCCACCGAGGCGGCCGTGCGCGAGGCGGTGCGGGAGGTGAACCTGCGCGTGGCGGCCTGGATCCGCACGCCCACCGGCCCCGTGGTGCCCGTCGTGCCCGCCGACCCCGACGTCGTGGTCGCCGCCTGGCGCGCCGTCCGGGAGGCTCCGCCGTCGCCCGGGCCCGACGACGGGGCGCCTGACGACGGGGCGCCCGACGACGCACGCCTCGACCAACCCGGGAACGACGGCGCGCGCCCCGACGAGCTGGCCTGCACCGGCGGGGCCGCCGCGCCGCCCGGACCGTGGTGGCGGCGCCTGCTGCGCCGGCGCTGGCACGACGCGCCCGGGCGCGACGTTTGAGGGGCACGCCTGCCCCGGTTCCACGGCGATGTCGGTGGCCGGGGATACGTTCGGCACCATGCGGATCCTGCACACCTCGGACTGGCACCTGGGGCGCACCCTCCACGGGGTCGACCTCACGGCGCACCACGCCGCGTTCCTCGACCACCTCGTCGAGGTCGTGCGCGCCGAGCGGGTTGACGCCGTGCTGGTCGCCGGGGACGTCTACGACCGCGCGATCCCCCCGGTCGAGTCGGTCGAGCTGCTGTCGCAGACGCTGGCCCGGCTGACCGAGCACACCCGCGTCGTGCTCACCCCCGGCAACCACGACTCCGCGACGCGCCTCGGTTTCGGCGCCGGGCTCTTCCGGGACCGCCTCGCCGTCCGTTCGCGGGTGGCGGGCATCACCGAGCCGGTCGAGCTGCCCGACCGCGACGGCTCCTCGGGCGCGCTCGTCTACGCCCTGCCCTACCTCGACCCTGACCTCACGCGGGACGCGCTCGCCGAGCCGGACGACGACGGCGCGCCCGTCCGTCCCGCCCGCTCGCACGAGGCGGTGACCGCGGCGGCCCTCCGCCGCGTCCGCGGCGACCTCGTTCGGCGCCGCGCCGACGGCAGCAGCCGGGTCCCGGCCGTCCTGGTCGCTCACGCCTTCGTCACCGGCGGGGCCGCGAGCGAGTCGGAGCGGGACATCCGCGTGGGCGGTGTGGACCAGGTTCCCTCGGGCGTCTTCGGCGCGCCCGACGAGCTGGACTACGTGGCGCTGGGGCACCTGCACGGCCCGCAGCGGGTGGGTCGCGAGGGCCTCGACCCGGTGATGCGCTACGCCGGCTCACCGATCGCCTTCTCCTTCTCCGAGGCCAACCACCGCAAGTCCACCGCCCTGGTCGAGCTGGGGCCCCGGGGCGTGCGCGAGGTCGAGCTGGTCGAGGCCCCGGTGGCGCGTCGCCTCGCCGACGCGACCGGCACGCTGGAGGAGCTGACAGGGCGCGCGTTCGACCACCTCGTCGACCACTGGCTGCGGGTGACGGTGACGGACGACGTCCGGCCCGAGCAGATGTGGGCGCAGGTCGCCCGCCGGTTCCCGCACGCCCTCGTCGTCCAGCACTCCCCCGCGCAGGCCCGTGCCCGGTCCGCGGCGTCCGCCGTCGGGCCGCAGCAGGACCCGCTGGAGGTCGCCGCCCAGTTCCTCGAGGCCGCCGGCGGCCGACCCGCCCGTCCCGACGAGCTCGCGGTGGTCCGCGCGGCCTACGAGTCCGTCCTCGCTGCGGAGAGGAGCGCCTGATGCGCATCCACCGGCTCACCCTGCAGGCCGTCGGGCCGTTCCCGGGGAAGCACACCATCGACGTCGACTCGCTCTCCGCCAACGGGTTGTTCCTCCTCGAGGGGCCCACTGGCGCCGGCAAGTCCACGATCATCGACGCGGTGGTCTTCGCCCTCTACGGAGGCGTCGCCGGCGGGGAGTCCTCGGACGACCGTCTGCACTCCGACCACGCCGCTCCGGACGCCGAGCCCTTCGTCGAGCTGACCTTCTCCACCGGGGCCGGTATCTACCGCGTGTGGCGCTCCCCGAGGTACGAGCGGCTCAAGAAGCGCGGAGGCGGCACCACGACGCAGAACGCGCGCGCCAAGCTGTGGCGCCTCGGCCACGTCGAGGACGAGGGCGAGCCTGTCTCCGCCCACGTGCAGGAGGTCGGCACCGAGCTCGGGCGCATCGTGGTGCTCGACCGTGCCCAGTTCACCCAGACCGTCGTCCTGCCCCAGGGCCAGTTCGCCTCCTTCCTGCGGGCGAGGCCGGAGGACCGCCGTACCGTCCTGCAGGACGTGTTCGGCACCGAGATCTACGACCGGCTCCAGAAACGGCTGGCCGAGATGGCCCGCATCGCCCGCACCGACCTCGACCGCGCGACGACG
Source organism: Georgenia sp. EYE_87 (assembly GCF_023148685.1). GTDB lineage: Bacteria > Actinomycetota > Actinomycetes > Actinomycetales > Actinomycetaceae > Georgenia. The sequence goes on from NZ_JAHXNL010000013.1 coordinate 2,766, forward strand.
GAGGTCACGGCAGCCGCCTCCACCTTCGCGGCGTGCCTGGAGCCGGCCGCGCCCGAGGACGTGGACGCCGCCTCGGCGCCGGTCTCCCGGGAGGTGGTGCTCGAGCGGGCCGCCGAGCTGGACGCTGCCGCGCTGACCACCACGGCCGAGGAGGCCTGCGCGCGGGCCGACTCCCGCGCCGAGGAGGCGGCGCACGCGCGGGCGGCCGCCGCCGTGGTCGAGGCGACGGCGCGAGAGCGGCTCGACGCCGAGCGGAACCTCGCCGAACGCCTGCGCCGGCGTGGCGCGCTGCTCGTCGAGCATCGCACGCTGCAGACCGCCGACACGGCGGTGCGGGCCGACGCCGAGCGGCTGGAGCTGGCACGGGTCGCGGCGGGCGTCGTCCCGGTCCTGGAGGCTCACGAGCGTGCGGCCGCCCGCGTCTCCCGGGCCGCCGGTCACCGCGGCCGTCTGATCGAGGAGATCCGCACAGGGCCGCACCAGGACCTGACGGAGCTGCGCGGACCCGACGACCTGCGGGACGGGCACGACGCCGCCACCACGGCGCTCGGCGCCCTCGCCCAGCTCGTCGACCTCGAGGCCGACCTTCCGCGGCGCCGGTCCGAGGTCGAGGCCGCGCACCGTGCGGCCGACCGGGCGAGAGACCGGGCCGGCGAGCTCGAGGCCGCCGTCGCCGCACGCCCTGCCGCCCGCCAGGCCCTCGAGGAGGCGCTGGACCAGTACCGCGACGCCGGGGCAGGCCGTGAGCGGGCGCTCGCCCAGACCCGCCGCGCCCGCGAGTGCCTGACCGCGGCCACCGGCGCCGAGGCCACGGCGAGCCAGGTCGCTGTCGCCGAACGAACCCTCACCGCGGTCGCCGGCCGGGCCGCCGCCGCGCTCGACGCGGAGCACGCCGTCCGGCTCCGTTGGGTCGCCGGGATGGCGGGCGCGCTCGCCGGCCGGCTCGTGCCCGGCCAGCCGTGCGCCGTCTGCGGTGCCACCGACCACCCGCATCCCGCCCGGCCCACGCCCGAGCACGCCACCGACGACGAGGTCGCGGCGGCCACGGCGGCTCGGGAGGACGCCGACGCGGAGCTCACCCGGGCCCGTGCGCTCCTGGCCGCGCTCGCCGAGAAGGCCGCGGCACTGCGCGAGGCCGCGGGCGGCCTCGCCGCTGCCGAGGCGCGGGTCAGGCTCGCGACCGCCGAGTCGGAGCTCGCGGCCGCCGAGGCCGCCATCGTGCGCAACGCGGTGCTCGAGCAGGAGCTCTCCGACCACGAACGCGAGACGGCGTCGCTGCAGGAGCGCCTCGCCGAGCACCGGTCGACGGCAGCTTCGCTGCGCGAACGGTGCGAGCACCTGGTGCATCAGCTCGCCACGGACGAGGCACGGTGCGCGCAGGGCCGGGGCGCCGCCGCGTCGGTGGCCGCGCGCGCGGAGGAGCTGCGCGGCCGTGCCCGTAACGCCCGCGCGTTGCTCGAGGCGACCACGGAGCTCCTCGCCGCACAGGAGGCCCACCGGGAGGCCGAGGACAGGCTGGAGACGGCGCTCGCGGACGCCGGGTTCCCGGACGCCGAGGCCGCACGCGCCGCGGTGCTGCCCGCCGACGAGCAACGCGTGCTGGACCAGCGGGTCCAACGGCACCGCAACGACGTCGCCCGGGTGGCTGCCGGGCTCGCCGAGGAGGAGATCGCCGCGCTCACCGGCGCAGAGGCCGCCGACGTCCCCGGGGCACAGGCCGCCCACGCCGCAGCCATGGCCGCCCTGACCCGGGCCGCCGGCGCCGCGAGCGAGGCGGACCTCCGGTGCCGCCAGACCCGCGAGGCGGCCGACGAGCTGCTCGGCGCGCTCGCCGCCCACGCCGAGGGCGCGCGGCGCGCGGCGCCGGTGCTCCGGGCCGCGGCGCTCGCCACCGCCGGAGAGGGCAACACGATCGACACGACGCTCGCGACCTACGTGCTCCTGCGCCGCTTCGAGGACGTCGTGGCCGCCGCGAACGACCGGCTGTCGCTGATGTCGGACGGGCGGTACACCCTTGAGCGCATCGACGAGCGGGAGGGCGGGCAGCGGTCCCGCAAGGCCGGGCTCGGGCTACGGGTGCGCGACCACGTCACCGACGTCCCCCGCGACCCGCACACGCTCTCCGGCGGCGAGACCTTCTACGTCTCCCTGTGCCTGGCGCTGGGACTGGCCGACGTCGTGCGCTCGGAGGCTGGTGGGGTCGAGCTCGGGACGCTGTTCGTGGACGAGGGATTCGGATCGCTCGACCCCGGCACGCTCGACGCCGTGATGACCGAGCTCGGGCGCCTCCGCGAGGGCGGACGCTCGGTCGGCATCGTGTCGCACGTCGCCGACCTCAAGGACCGCATCCCGGAGCGGATCGAGGTCCGCCGGCTGCCGTCGGGGGCCTCGACACTCACAGTTCGCTGCTGAGCGGCGCGGCCGCAGCTGTCTACCTAGCGCTCGGCCGCCAGCTCGGCGCGCAGGTCGGCCAGCTCCACGACGTCGTACCAGAGCAGGTCCCGCTCGGCCGCGCGCTCGAGCGCGTCGTCGTCGCCGGACGCCGCCGCCCGGACGTCGTCGGCGGCCTCCGGCTCGTCGACGTGGAGCGCGACGACATCGCCCCAGGGCACCGTGCTCACGAGCTCCACGGCCGTGGGCAGCTGTTCCTCACCCAGGACCTCAGGCACCTGGACGGCTGCGTCGGCGACGTCGGCGACCACCACGACGCGACGCGGTACGGACCCGTCGGCGGCGATCAGCCGCACGGACTCGTCCGCGGCGGCGAGCGTGGCGGTCATCTCCAGCCCCTCCTCGTCCTCGTCCGGCAGCTCGGCGCGCAGCGCGGGTGTCACCGCGTGGCCCCAGCGCGGTGCGATCCCGGCGGGATCGTGCAGATCGGTGGCGGTCGCGGGGAGGTAGAGGCGCATGGGGGTCAGTGTGTCAGGCGGTTCAGCGGACGAGGACGGGCAGTGCTATGCCGCGCCGCCTGACACGCCGCGGACGCTCGCTGCTGAGCCGCTGCGCGAGCTGTTCGACCGCCCGCCGCGCCGGTGAGGTCGGCGCGACCTGGGTGAGGGTGCGGCCCTGGAGCACCGCCCTGTCGAGGGCAGGGCGGTCGTCGGGCACGACGAGCGCATCGGCCACACCCGCGAAGCGGGCGAGCGCCTCGTGGACCGACTGCGCCGGGGCGGACCCCGCCGCGGAGGCGCGCACCCGGTTCACCACGACCACCCGGCGGGCGCCGGGGCCCATGACGTCGGCGTCGGTCAGCTCGCCGAGAGCCATCACGAGCCGACGCATCCCCACCGGCTCTCCCGCCCCGACCACCACGACGACGTCGGCGGCGGCCAGCGCCGAGGAGGTCGCCTGGTGCCGACGGGGACCGAACGACCCGTCGTGGTCCTCGTCCAGCGTCGCGCCGGTGTCGACCACCGTCCACGGGGCCGCCGCACGGGCAACGTCCCAGACCACCTCGAGCGCCGACGGCGGCAGCTCGCGCCACCGGTCCGCGCGGGTGAGCCCGGTCATCACATGGATGTTGCCGTCCACGACGGGGCACAGCCGGGTGAGCGTGGCCGTGTCGAGGCGGCCGTTGAGCGCCTGGCGCGACACCGCGGCCACGGCCGAGGAGTCGTCCAGGATGCCCAGAACCTGCGTCACCGACGGGGCTTCGGTGTCGGCGTCGACGAGCACCACGGGGCCGGAGAGGGCGGCAAGCTCGGCGGCCAGCGTGACGGCCAGGGTGGTCCGACCGGGCGCCCCGGGCGGCCCCCAGATCGCGACCAGCCGGCCCGGCGGGCCCGCGCGCCCACCGCCGTCGGCGGCCGCTGCGCCGGGAAGCCCCTCGCCCGCTCCCTCGCCACCCGGGACAGGAGGGGGCTCACCGAGGCTCGCGCCGCCCGGTGGAGGGGCGGCTTCACCGCCCGGGGCGTCGGGCCAGCCGGTGACCGCGGCACCGGCCGTGGCGGCGCGGCGCGCCGCTCGTCGGCCCCTCGCCGCGGGCTCGTCCCGTTCCGTGGGTGGAGCGCTGCCCGGGCTCGCCACCACGTCCTCCTCGGGCGCGGGCGTCCGACGTGCGAGCGCGGTGACCGTGTCCGCCAGCGCCGCAGCACCCGTCGTCGCCGGCTCCACCCGGTCCGGGCCCAGCGCCGTGCACCGCTCCACCTGGTCCGCCGCGGCGACGAGAACCGTGCGCACCCCGGCGTCCCGGAGTCGCGCCACGACCGCCCGGTCCACCCCCGGCATCTCGGCGTCGAGCACGGCGACCGCGCCCAGCCCCGCAGCCGCGGCGGCGAGCACCTCAGGGACGTCGGCGCACCGGCGCACCACTCGCACGCCCGAGCCCGGGGAGTCCAGCAGCCTCACGACCTCGCTCTCCACCTGGCCGTCGAGCGCGAGCAGGACCCCGACGCTCACGTCGCGTCCCCCTTCTCGTCCACGGCGGCCGCCTCCTGGTCCGCCGTGGCTGCGCCGGCTCCGACGAAGGTCGGTACGGCGACCAGCTGCCCGTCGGTGGAGACTGCGGCCAGGACGTCGGGCAGGTCGAGGCGCGGGACCAGGAGCTCGACGGAGGTTCCCGTGGCGCCGCTGAGCACGGAGTCGTCCTCGACGACCTCCGCGACGACCAGCTCGGCCGCGAGGAGCGCCGGCTCGGGCGCTGCCGCGGCGGACTGCCCGACGCCGCCGATCGGGGCGGGAGGGGCGAGCCACAGGTCGACGACGGCGCCCGCAGCCAGATCGGCGGGGACCGCGAGGCCCAGCGGCACGACGACGGGCCGCAGGTCCACCGAGGCGGCGTCACCGACTGCCGACCTGGGCACCAGCTCGCCGGCGCCGACGGTCCTGGTGACCACGGCGCCGTCCGGGACACCGTCCGCGACGAGGTGGTACAGCCCTTCGTCCTCGCCCAGGCGCACCTCGCGGACGCTCAGCACGTCCGCCTCCACGGGGTCGCCCGGCGTCAGGGCCTCGCCGGCGGCGTACACCTGCACGGTGGCGGCGGCGTCCCGGACCGCCCAGGTGCCCAGCGCCACCGCCGCGGCCACGAGCAGGACGCCCACGCCGAGGCGCGGGTCCCGCCAGGTCGGACGACGCAGTCGACGCGCCTGCGGCAGCTCTTCCGTGTTCATCCACGCCCCCTGCTTGCTCACGACCCCATCGTGCCGTCGGCAGCATATTGCCGGAGGAGTCCGTCCACAGGAAGCCTCTGGTGCCACCGCGTCCGGAGCGGGTGGTGCGATGATGGGGCCATGGCGCAGCGATTCCTGACCCTCGCGGACGTGGCCGAGGAGCTGGCGGTCTCCGTCGCCCAGGTCCGGGTCCTCGTGCGCTCCGGGGAGCTGCGGGCCATCCAGGTCGGCGGACGCAACCAGTGGCGGGTCGAGGCCTCCGCGCTGGAGGAGTACATCCAGGAGCAGTACGCACGCACCCGCGCCCGGATCCAGGCCGAGCAGAACGGCTGACGGGTCGCGTCTTCGTTGACGTCCCCTCTCCGTCGGCCTGCGCTCAGACAGGCGCGCCACGGACTGACGGCTCAGCGCACGAACTGACGGCTCAGCGCGCCGCGGACTGACAGCTCAGGCGGTGCTGACGAGCGTCACGGCCGCCAGTGCCACCGTGATCGTCCCCGACCCCGACGCCTCCGGGCGCAGATCCACGTGGTCCGACCCCACCCGGGTGAGCCAGCCGGTGTAGTCCCCGGCGTCGCACGACACCCGGACGGGCGCCCCCTCCCGGGCCAGCGCGCGCAGCACGTGCGTGATGCGCAGCCGACGCTCCACCGTTCCCGCCTCGGGCGCCACGGGTCCGAGCGGCCATGCGGCCTGCACCGCCTCGACGGGGACGAGGAGCCGTCGCTCACGGTCGTCCCCCAGCAGCAGCCACTGCGGCGCCGCGTCCAGGATCCGCCCCGCCAGGTCGGCGCCCGAGCGCAGACGCAGCCGAACGTCCTGCCCGAGCTGCGCCCGCAACCGGTCGGCGAGCACCGTCCCGCCCATCTCCGCCTCGGCGAGCTCGGCGACGAGCATCTCGTCGTCCGCGCGCTCCGCCGCCTCCAGCTGACCCTGCAGGTCCTCGAACAGCGCTTCCCACCGCATGAGCGCACGGTACCGGACGTCCCAGAACGGATATCGCTCGCACCGCCGGGCGCCCGGACGGGAGGCAGCGGCCCCGGCGTCCACAGACGCGCACGACGGGGTTTACAGATCCGGCCGGGCTCCAGTAAACCTACGTCGTGATGCATCAAGCATCATCAAACGACATGATCAAGCAACACTGGGGGCAATCATGCGCGATGACATGCCGGGCACAGGTCTGGGCCCGCTGGTCAGCCTCGTCGCCACCGTCGCACTGAGCTCCTGGCTCGCAGGCCGTGCGCTTGCCGCCGGCGTCGCCCTCGCAGACTCCCCGGGACGCGCGGCGGACGTGCCCGACGCCGTCGCCGTCCTGCTGCTCTGGACCGGGTGCGCGGCAGCGGCCTGGTACGCCCTGACCTGCGGGCTGGCCCTCGTGATCCGTCTGGGACGGGCCGCCGGTGCGACGACGTCGGGCCTGGAGCGCACCGTGCGGCGATGGGGCTTCCCGGTCCTGCGCCGGGCGGTGCTCACGACGGTCGCCGCCGGCGCCGGGCTGAGTCTGTCTGTCGGTGCGGCGGGGGCGTCGACGGCAGGCGCCGAGCCGGGCCTGCCGGAGGATCTCGGCTGGGGCGCCGACGTCGTCTCCGAGCAGCCGGCCGAGGTCGGGGCGCAACTCGGCGAGGCCGCCCGATCGAGCCTTCCGATCGCTGTGGAAGCGGACGGCGGCGCGGGCGCCGTGCCGCCGCTCCGGCGACCGTCCGGCGCTCCAGGCGGTTCAGCCGCCACTGACGACGAGGTCGGCGGCACGGCCCCCGCGCACGACGCCGTGACGACCGCAGAGGCGGCCGGCGAGGCCGCCCGGGTCGCCCTGGAAGCGGCCCGCACCAGTCATGCCACGGGTGCCGTCACCAGTCATGCCACGGGTGCGCCCGGCACAGGCCATCCAGCGGGTGCGCCCGGCACGAGCCTGGGCGAACCGACGCCCCGTGCAAGCTCCGGCCCCGGCATTCCCGAATCCCCTCCCTCACCCGCGGCGGCGGCACGTACCCCCGCGCTCGCCGACGAGCACGACTCACCGAGCGACGCCGGCACCTACCGGGTGCGCCCGGGCGACTCGCTGTGGTCCGTCGCCGCCGCGCATCAGGGCGAGCACGCCACGACGGCGGAGGTGGCGCAGGCGTGGCCCGAGTGGTACCGCGCCAACCGCCTCCAGATCGGCCCGAACCCGCACGTCATCCATCCCGGCCAGCTGCTGCACGTCCCCGACGAGGAGGCATCATGAGCACCACCACCCTGACCCGTCCACCGGTCCCGGGCAGGACGCGAGCCGGCGTCCGGACGCCCACGCACGGTCCGGGCATCGCCGCTGCGCCGCGCACGTCGGTCGCGCACCCCTGGGACCGGGTACGGTTCGCAGGGCCGGCGACGACGTCGAACGCCGCGGACCACGACCACGCGGACGAGCCCGTGGACCTCGACGGCCTGCCCGACCCGGGCCAGTGGGCGGGGGCCCTCGTCCGTTCGGCGGTGGAGGCGTTGTGCGGGCTCCGCCCGTCGGCGCAGCTCGCGCGCTGGCTGTCGGCCGAGCTCTACGAGTCCCTGGCGCGTCGGGCCGGACTGGCGGTCCGGATCCTCGGGCGCCCAGCCGTCGCACGGCGGGCGATGGTCAGGCGCGTGCATGTCTGCCAGATCGTGCCCGGCGTCGTCGAGGCCTCCGTGGTGGTGCACGACGGCAACCACCTCCGCGCGGCGGCGGTCCGCCTCGAGGTTCGGCGCGGCCGCTGGCGTGCCACCGCGCTCGAGATCGGCTGAGCGGGTCGCGTACGGCGGCGTCAGCCGTGGTCCGGGGCAGGCCCGCACGGCTCGGGAAGACCGAAGGCCACACCCCCGCGGGGATGTGGCCTCAGGCACCCGAAGCGGCGATCCGCGTCAGAGCCCCTTGAACATCTGGTCGAAGGACGGGACGTCGTCGTAGAGGTCGGCGAGGCCGGCGTTCTGCCGGGCGGCGACCTTCTCCGCGAGCTCGCGCCCGGCGCGGCGGATGCGCGAGGGCAGCGGGTTGACGGTGTCCGCCTCGCCCGCCCAGTCGTCGGTGGCGGCGAAGACCGAGGTGGTCGCGACGTCGGCGCGCAGGTAGGTGAACAACGGCCGGACGGAGTACTCCAGCGCCAGGGAGTGGCGCGGGGTACCGCCGGTGGCGCCCAGCAGGATCGGCATGTCGGTCAGCGAGTCCTTGTCGAGGATGTCGACGAAGGACTTGAACAGCCCCGAGTAGGTGGTGGTGAACAACGGGGTGACGAGCACCAGCCCGTCCGCCGCGGTCACCTTCTCCAGCACCTCGCGCAGCGCGCCGGTGGGGAACCCGGTGAGCATGGCGTTGACGATCTCGTGGGCCACGTCGCGCAGCTCGACGTTCTCCACGGTGGCGCTGACGCCACGGGCCTGAAGCTCGGCGACGGCGGCCTCGGACAGCCGGTCCGCCAGCAGCCGGGTCGACGACGGCTGGCCCAGCCCCGCCGAGACGGCCACGATGGTGCGCTCGCTCATACGTTCTCCTCGTTACTCAGGTCGGTGTCGTGCACGTCGCGGGGCGGCCGGGCTCAGAGCCCGAACGCCGCTCCCTTGGTCACGGCGTCCGCGGCGGCGGCGTCGTCCTCGGCGGTCTTGCCGGTCCACTTGTCCTCGCCGGCGACGTGGCCGCCGGTCGAGGTGCCCGCCTGGCGGGCCTTGGCGACCCGGTCGGCGTGGCTGGGCGGGTCGGACGGCACGTGCGCGGGGCGCTTGGCGTCGTTCTCCTTGCGCAGCGCGGGGACGATCTCCTCGGCGAGGATGTCGATCTGCTCCAGCACGGTCTTCAGCGGCAGGCCGGCGTGGTCGATGAGGAACAGCTGGCGCTGGTAGTCCCCGACCTCCTCGCGCATCGCGGCGTAGCGGTCGATGATCTCCTGCGGGGAGCCGACCGTCAGCGGCGTCTCGGCGGTGAAGTCCTCCATGGAGGGCCCGTGGCCGTAGACCGGCGCATTGTCGAAGTACGGGCGGAACTCGGCCTTGGCGTCCTGGGAGTTCTTGCGGGCGAAGAACTGCCCGCCCAGGCCGACGATCGCCTGGTCCGCCTGGCCGTGCCCGTAGTGCTCGAAGCGCTGACGGTAGTAGCTCACCATCCGCTTCGTGTGCGACATCGGCCAGAAGATGTTGTTGTGGAAGAACCCGTCGCCGTAGTAGGCCGCCTGCTCGGCGATCTCCGGCGAGCGGATCGAGCCGTGCCAGACGAACGGCGGGACGCCGTCGAGCGGGCGCGGGGTGGCGGTGAAGCCCTGCAGCGGGGTGCGGAACTTGCCCTGCCAGTTCACCACCTCCTCCTCCCACAGCCGGCGCAGGAGCGCGTAGTTCTCGATCGCGAGGTTGATGCCCTGCCGGATGTCCTTGCCGAACCAGGGGTAGACCGGGCCGGTGTTCCCGCGCCCCATCATCAGGTCCATCCGGCCGTCCGAGATCACCTGGAGCATCGCGTAGTCCTCGGCGATCTTCACCGGGTCGTTCGTGGTGATCAGCGTCGTCGCGGTCGACAGGACGATGTTCTGCGTCGTCCCGACGAGGTAGCCCAGCATCGTCGTCGGCGAGGACGCCACGAACGGCGGGTTGTGGTGCTCACCCGTGGCGAAGACGTCCAGCCCTGCCTGGTCCGCGTGCTGCGCGATCCTCAGGATCGCCCGCACCCGCTCGGTGTCGTCGGGCGTGCGCCCGGTCGTCGGGTCAGTCGTGACGTCACTGACCGTGAAGATTCCGAACTGCATGGTGCGACCTCTCGGATGGTTGATGCATTTGCATGTACATCGGTCCCAACAGCAGGACCAAGGTCTCTATTCCGTCTCGGTGGCATCGCGGCGTGGCCTCCGACACAGCTCGCCGCGGACGACGGCGGAGGCCCGCCCTGCGGAGCAGGAGCGGGCCTTCGTCGTGCGTCATGTCGTCACCGTCAGCTCTGCTTCCGCGCCGCCTTCGCGGCGGCCCGCCGGGCCTCGCGGTTCTGCGCGCCGGCGGACTCGCCGTCCTGCTCGGCCGCGACGACGGCCGGGCCGGACGTCGGGTTCCCGTCCAGGGCCGACGCGGAGTAGCTGAGCCTGGTGGGCCGCTCGGGCGCCTCGAGCCCGAGGAGGTCCGGCTCGACAGCTGGCGCGGCGGCCGCCGGGGCGGCCTTGCGAGCCGTGGCACCGACCGCGGCGCCCGCCGCCGTCGTCGCCGCCGAGGACGCCGTGACGACGGGCCCGGCCGGGGCCTCCCGCTCCTCGGGCGGCTTGACCTCGAGGTTGAACAGGTAGCGGACCGACTCCTCCTTGATGGCCTCGTTCATCGCCTGGAACAGCTGGTAGCCCTCGCGCTGGTACTCGACGAGAGGGTCGCGCTGAGCCATCGCCCGCAGCCCGATGCCCTCCTTGAGATAGTCCATCTCGTAGAGGTGCTCACGCCACTTGCGGTCCAGCACCGAGAGCACCACCCGGCGCTCCAGCTGGCGCATGACGTCCTCGCCGAGCTCGCTCTCACGAGCCTCGTAGGACAGGCGCATGTCGGACTGGAGCTCCTCGATCAGCATCTCCGCCGACACACGGGTGGCGTTCCCGGCCTCGGCGACGATGTCCTCCGGGGTGATGGAGACGGGGTAGGTGTTCCGCAGCTCGTTCCACAGCCCGTCGAGGTCCCAGCTCTCGGGCGTGCCCGCGGCGGTGTACTCGCCCACGAGCCCGGTCACGACGTCGTCCATGAAGCTCTTGATCTGGTCCTCGAGGTCCTCGCCCTCGAGGACCCGGCGGCGCTCCTCGTACACGACCGTGCGCTGACGCGAGAGCACGTCGTCGTACTTCAGGACGTTCTTGCGGATCTCGAAGTTGCGGGCCTCGATCTGGCCCTGGGCGCTCTGGATGCCCTTGGAGACGAACTTGTGCTCGAGCGGCATGTCGTCCGGGTAGGAGGCGGAGTCCATGACGCGCATGGCCAGCCCGGAGTTGAACAGCCGCATGAGGTCGTCCTCGAGGGAGAGGTAGAACCGCGACTCCCCCGGGTCCCCCTGACGGCCGGAGCGGCCGCGGAGCTGGTTGTCGATCCGGCGGGACTCGTGCCGCTCGGTCCCCAGGACGTACAGCCCGCCCAGCTCGACGACCTCGTTGTGCTCCGCCGCGACCGCCTCCCTCGCGGCCGTGAGAGCCTCGGGCCACGCGGCCTCGTACTCCTCCGGCGTCTCCGACGGGTCGAGCCCGCGCTCCTTCAGCGCGGCGATCGCGATGAACTCGGCGTTGCCGCCCAGCATGATGTCGGTACCGCGCCCGGCCATGTTGGTCGCGACCGTGACGGCGCCCTTGCGACCGGCCATGGCGACGACGGCGGCCTCCCGCTCGTGCTGCTTGGCGTTGAGCACCTGGTGCGGGACGCCCTTCTTCTTCAGCAGCGAGGAGAGCAGCTCGGACTTCTCGACGCTCGTGGTTCCCACGAGCACCGGCTGGCCCTTCTCGTGCCGCTCGGCGATGTCCTCGACGATGGCGGCGTACTTCTGCTTGACGCCCTTGTAGATGTAGTCCGACTGGTCGATGCGCTGCATCGGCCGGTTCGTCGGGATCGGGACGACGCCGATCTTGTAGGTGCTGGAGAACTCGGCCGCCTCGGTCTCGGCGGTACCGGTCATGCCGGAGAGCTTGTCGTAGAGGCGGAAGTAGTTCTGCAGGGTGATCGTGGCGAGGGTCTGGTTCTCGGCCTTGATGGCCACGCCCTCCTTCGCCTCGATCGCCTGGTGCATGCCCTCGTTGTAGCGACGCCCGGCCAGCACGCGCCCGGTGTGCTCGTCGACGATGAGGACCTCGCCGTTCTTGACGATGTAGTCCTTGTCGCGCTTGAACAGCTCCTTGGCCTTGACGGCGTTGTTCAGGAAGCCGATCAGCGGGGTGTTGAGAGACTCGTAGAGGTTCTCGATCCCGAGGTAGTCCTCCACCTTCTCGATGCCGGGCTCGAGCACGCCGATCGTGCGCTTCTTCTCGTCGACCTCGTAGTCCTCGTCGGGCTGGAGGCGGGTGACGAGGCGCGCGAACTCGGCGTACCACTTGTTCACGTCGCCGGAGGCGGGCCCGGAGATGATCAGCGGCGTGCGGGCCTCGTCGATGAGGATCGAGTCGACCTCGTCGACGATGGCGAAGTGGTGGCCGCGCTGGACCAGCTCCTCGACCGACCACGCCATGTTGTCGCGCAGGTAGTCGAACCCGAACTCGTTGTTCGTGCCGTACGTGATGTCGGCGGCGTACTGGGCGCGGCGCTCGTCCGGCGTCTGCCCGGAGAGCACTGTCCCGGTGGTCATCCCGAGGAAGCGGTACACCCGCCCCATCAGCTCGGCCTGGTAGCCGGCCAGGTAGTCGTTGACGGTGACGACGTGCACGCCCTTGCCCGTCAACGCGTTGAGGTAGCTGGGCAGGGTGGCCACGAGCGTCTTGCCCTCACCGGTCTTCATCTCGGCGATGTTGCCCAGGTGCAGCGCGGCGCCGCCCATCACCTGGACGGTGTAGTGGCGCTGACCCAGGGTCCGCGAGGACGCCTCCCGCACGGTGGCGAACGCCTCGGGGAGCAGGTCGTCGAGCGACTCCCCGTCCGCCAGGCGGGCCCGGTAGCGGTCGGTCTCCTCGCGCAGCTCGGCGTCGGAGAGGGACGAGAAGGAGTCCTCAAGGGCGTCCACCTGGGCCGCCATGGCGGAGAGCTTCTTGAGGACGCGTCCCTCGCCCATCCGGAGGATCTTGTCGAGGATCGCAGGCACGCAGCACTCCTGATCGTTCGTCTCCGCCGCGGCGTCCACCACGGCGGGGGCCACCCACGGCAGGGCGCACCCGGGACCATCGTAGGCGCAGCCGTTCCCGACGTGCGCGCACGGTCCCCGCAAGGGCTGGCCCGGACGGCACAGGCGGGCCTGGACGGCCACGCCGGTCGAGGGGCGGGCGCCGACGACCCCACCGGGGGGAGGCGGGCGCCGAGGGCCCCGCCGCTCGAGGGGCGGGCGTGTGCGGGCGTGCGGGCGTGCGGGCGTGCGGGTCAGGGTGGCGCGCGGCGGGCCAGGTCACCCACCAGGTCCCCGCCGGCGTCGGGGTCGACGACGACGTCGCCCAGCCCGAGCCAGGCCGCCATCTCGCCGAGCTCGGCCGCGAGGTTCACGACGACGACGTCCCGCGCCGGCCAGGCGCCCGCCCCGGTCCGGGGGAGGCCGGGGACGTCGTCGGGGAGCTCGGCGTGCGCCGCGCGGACCCGCAGCACACCCTCGCGGCGCTCGGCCTTGAGGTCGACGCGGGCGACAAGGTGCTCGCCGAGCAGGAACGGCAGCACGTAGTAGCCGTGCGTGCGCCGGGCGGGCGGGGTGTAGATCCCGATCCGGTAGTGCATTCCCCACAGGTCCAGGAGCCGGCGGCGCTCGAAGACCAGCGGGTCGAAGGGAGCGAGGAGGGCGCGCGCCGTCGTGCGGCGCGGGACGCGGGCGCCGGCATGGAGGTAGGCGGCGCGGTTCCAGCCGTTCACCCGCACCGGGAGGAGTTCACCGGTCTCCACCAGCTCGGCCACCGCGCGGGCCGCGCGGTCCGTGCGCAGCCGGAAGTAGTCGGCGAGGCACCGGACGGACCCAACACCGTGGGCGCGGGCGCCGATGCGCACGAGCTCGCGCACGGCGTCGTCCTCGGCGGGCACGGGTGCGGCGAGGACGGCGGACGGCAGCACCCGTTCGGTGAGGTCGTAGGCGCGCTCGAACTGGCTGTTGCGGTGCGCGGTCGTCACCTCGCCGACCTCGAAGAGGTGCTCCAGCGCGTGCTTCGCGGGGGTCCAGTTCCAGCCCCAGTGCTCTTTGGGGCCGGTCTCGTGCCCGAGCAGGGCGTGCAGCTCGCTCGCGGTGACCGGGCCGTGGTCGGCGACGAGGCCGCGCACGGCCTCGACCAGGCCGGGGTGGAGCGCAAGCTCCCGCCCCCAGTGGTTCCGCTCCCGGTGCTGCTCCATCCGCCAGCGCAGCAGCTGGTAGGTGCGCGGCGGCACGTAGGACGCCTCGTGGGCCCAGTACTCCACGAGCCTGCGCGGCGCCCGGCCGCTGGCGCGGTCGAGGAGCGCGGTGTCGTACGGACCGAGCCGGGAGAACACTGGCAGCAGGTGGGCGCGGGCGAGGACGTTGACGGAGTCGATCTGGAGCAGGCCGACCCGGTCGACCACCCGCTGAAGATGGGCCATGGTCGCCGTGCCCGGGGCCGGCCGGGGGCGGTCGAGCCCCTGTGCGGCCACGGCGACGCGCCGGGCCTGGCCGGCGGTCAGGGTGGCGAAGGGCCGGGCGGCGGCGACGTCCTCGGCGGGGCTCACGGCCACCATCCTGCCGTGCCCCACCCACACCGCCGCCCGCCCGCACCGTCGCTCACCAGGCTCACGACCGCGGCCGCCTATCCCGCCGCGGCCCGCAGGTCCTCCACCAGCGCGTCGAAGGCCTCGTCCCAGCCGGGCTTCCCACGCAGGCGGAGCACCGCCGAGGGATGGGTCGTGACGACGACCCGGGCTCCGGCCCCGCCCTCGAGCGCCCGTCCCCGGACCTCCCCGACGCGGACCTCCCGTCCCAGCACCGCGCGGGCGGCGGTCGCGCCGAGGCAGACGATCATGGCCGGGCCCACGGCCGCGAGCTCGGCCTCGAGCCAGGGGCGGCAGGCCTCGACGTGGGCGACGCCCGGGGTCTTGTGGATGCGCCGCCTGCCACGCTCGGTGAACCGGAAGTGCTTGACGGCGTTGGTGAGGTAGACGGCGGTGCGCTCGATGCCGGCGGCGGTTAGTGCGTCAGCGAGGACGTCGCCGGCCGGGCCGACGAACGGCTCGCCGGTCCGGTCCTCCCGGTCCCCGGGCTGCTCCCCCACCAGCACGATCCGTGCCCGCTCGGAGCCGACGGAGAACACCACCTGGGTCGCGCCGGCCCACAGCTCGCAGCCGCGGCAGCCGGGGGCGGCCCGGCGCAACGCGTCGACGTCTCCCGCGGGCGGCACCCACCGCTGCGCGCCCGGCCGCTCGGGTCCGGTGGCCATCACACCTCCGTCCGCTCGAGGTCCGCGAGCCGTCCGGCGAGCGCGATGGCGTCGACGGGCGCCCGGACCTTCACGTCGTTGTCGAAGTACACGTAGACGTCCCGGCCGCCCTCGTGCCAGCGGCGCACGCGCGCCGCCCAGGCGTCGAGGGCGGCGTCGTCGTAGCCGCTGACGTACAGCTCGACGTCCCCGTGGAGCCGCACGTACATGAAGTCCGCGGTGGCCTCCTCGATCAGCGGCCACCGCCCCGCGGTGTCCGCCACGACGACGGCGACGCCGTGCGCGCGCAGCAGCTCGAGGAAGGCGCGGTCGCGGAAGCTCTCGTGCCGGACCTCCACGGCGTGCCGCAGCGGCCGGTCCTCGCCCGGGTCGGTCCAGGCGGGCGCCTTGAGCCGGTCATCGTGCCCCTCGGCGAGGCGGGCGGCCGCCGAGGTGCTGCGGGGCAGCCTGCCGAGGAAGTCGTCGAGCCGCCCGGCCTCGAAGCCGAGGTTGGGCGGCAGCTGCCAGAGCACCGGGCCGAGCTTGTCCCGCAGCGCGAGGACGCCTGAGGCGAAGAAGTTGGCGAGCGCGGTCTCGACGCCGGCGAGCTTCTTCATGTGCGTGATGAAGCGGCCGCCCTTGACGGCGAAGACGAAGTCCGGCGGCGTCTGGTCGTACCAGGCGCGGAAGCTGTCGGGCCGCTGCAGCGAGTAGAACGACCCGTTGATCTCGACCGTGCGCAGGCGCTCGGCGACGTACTCCAGCTCCCGGCGCTGCACCAGACCCTTCGGGTAGAAGGTGCCGCGCCACGGGCGGTACCGCCACCCCGAGATGCCGACCCGGACCGTCATCTGCCGGAGTCTAGGAGCGGTGCTCCCGCGCGGCGAGGCGGGCGGGGAGCGGCGGCCCGGGCCGGGCGCGGACGCGAGCCGGGGCGCGGAACGCGAGCCGGGCGCACGGCGCGAGCCGGGCGCACGGCGCGAGCCGGGCGCACGGCGCGAGCCGGGCGCCGGACGCGAGCCGGGCGCACGGCGCGATCGGTGCCCGGACATGGCGGGGCCCACCGTCGCGCGGCGACGGTGGGCCCCGGTCGGCTCAGCGGTTCGCGCCCGCGGCGATCGGCTCGGTGACGTGGTTCGTGGCCTCGGTCCCGGCGACGACCGTGTCGAGGCGGATGACCCCGTACGTCCAGCCGTGGCGGTGGTAGACCACGCAGGGCTGGCCGGTCTCGTCGTCGATGAAGAGGAAGAAGGGGTGGCCGACGAGCTCCATCTCGTACAGCGCCTGGTCCACGGTCATGGGCCGCGCCTCGTGCAGCTTCTGGCGCACGACGACGGGCGAGTCGCCCAGCTGGGCCTCCACGCTCTGTCCCGGCTCGGTGGGCGGGACCGGGCGCTCCGGCGGCTGGTCCTCGTCCGCCTCCCGCGTCGTCAGGACGGGGGCCTCGACCGGTGCCGGGGTGGCGTAGCGGTGGTGATCCTTCCGTCGGTCGCGCGTGCGGCGCAGGCGCTCGAGCAGCTTGCCCGCGGCGACGTCCAGGGCGCCGTAGAAGTCTGAGGCCTTGGCTTCCGCACGGATCACCGGTCCCTTGTCACGCACGGTGATCTCGATCTTCTCCGCCTGGTCCGCCTGGCGCGGGTTGCGCTCGTGAGTCAGCTCGACCTCGACCCGCTGCGCGCGTGGGGCGAACTGCTCGATCTTCGTGAGCTTGTCCTCCACGTGGGTGCGGAACCGGTCGGTGATCTCGGTGTTGCGGCCCTTGACGACGATCTCCATGGTGGCCTCCCTAGGTCCTGGGGAACACGGGGGCGACAGTCGCCCCCGATCGACTTCGTTGGTGCCCGCACTCAGCCGCGGGCGAAGGAATGAGTGACCACCTCCCCCGGGCCGGACCGGGTCCGCGCCGCTTCGCGCGTGTCCTGCAGTCCGAACGTGTCCTCCATGACCTCACGCTAGTCGCAATTGCCGTGGAGTGACACGTCCAAGGTCCTAGAGCGTCGGAGCCCTGCGGTGGCGTGCGGGCGAGGGGGTGGACGCCAGCGTGAGGGCGCCGACGACGGGGGTGCCCCGGGCCCGCAGGGCGGCCGCGCTGGCGGCCAGCGTGGCGCCCGTGGTGACGACGTCGTCCACGAGGACGGCGACGGTGCGCGGGGGCAGGGAGGCCAGGGCGACGACGGTGCCGTCCCGGTTCGCGACGCGGCCCCGTGCGCCGATGCCGGCCTGGTGGGCGCGTCCGCCGCGCCGCCGCAGCAGGTCCGCGACCACGACCCGGCCGACCCGGAGGCCGGGCGGCGGGCCGTCGCGCCAGCCGGCGGCCAGGCCACGGGCGACGGCGTCGGCGAGGTCGGCCACCACCAGCCGTCGGGCGAGCCTGCGGCGCCACCCGGAGGGAGCCGGGACGACGGCGACCTCGACCTGGTCGTTCCCGGTCGCCGTCGCGCCGGGCGGGGGCTCCCCGGGCCGGAGGAGATCGAGCAGGTCCTCGTCGCCGGACCAGGTGCGTGCCGCCGCGCGGGCCGCGGCCAGGACGGCAGGGGCGACGTCCCGGCGGCGGTGGTTCTTCCAGCCGAGCACGATCGCGCGCAGCGGGCCGCGGTAGGCGCCGAGCGACCAGGTGGGCAGCACGGGCAGCGTGCCACCGCCGGCGAGCAGGGCGGCATCCTCCTCGCAGCGCGCGGGCGGGCGTCGCAGCAGCTCCCCGCACCGGTCGCACAGCACCACGTCCCAACGGCCGCACCCGGCGCACTCCACTGGCAGCACCAGGCCGGCGGCCTCGGCGAGCGCGGCACGAACATCCACACGGGGCATGCTGCCGGACGCCCACCGGGACGCCCGAGAGCGCCGGGCCACGCTGTGGAGGCGCGGCCCAGCGTGTGGACGGTCAGCCGGACGGGACTGTCAGCCGGGAAGTGTGGCGGCCGGGCAGCACGGTCAGCCCGGCAGGGCCGGGTCCGACACCGGGCCGAGCCAGGCCCGCCAGCCGGCGCCGTTGCGCTCGTACAGCCGCCCGTCCTCCGTGGCCACCACCAGGGACCTGTCGCCGCGGCCCGCGGTGAGCGAGACCGCTCCGTCGACCGTCGGCAGCCGCGTGGCCGGCCCGCCCAGCGGCAGCAGGTGCACGCTGGGGACCGGCTCGGCCTGGGTGGTGCCCAGCACCGCGACGGTGCTCTCGTCGATCCAGGCCACGTCCACCGCGTCGGTGAGTCGCTCCCCGAACCGCACCGGCTCGGCGAGCGCGCGCGGCGTGCCGTCCGCGTCGCGCACCACGGCTGCGACGTCCAGCACCGGGGTGCCGGCCACCTCCCACACCACCACCACGCGAGCGGCCTCCCGGGAGAGGCGCAGGGCCCGCACGGTGCCGTTCTGCAGCCACGGTGCGTCGACGTCCACGAACTCGCCGCCCGGGTGCACGGCACGGAACCGCCCGTCCGCGCGCGCGGGGGTGGTCCAGGCCCACCCGTGCCGATCCACGGACGGGGCCACGAGGTCGGTGCCCTCGACCAGGACGAACGGCTGCGCGTCGCCGGCGGGCGCGGAGACGAGACGGTCGGGCCCGTCCAGGAGCACGGTGGTGGGCGCGGTCGTCTCGTAGCCCACCGCCGGGTCGTGCGGCGACAGCTGCGCCAGCTGCTCGCTCCCCGGCCGGGGGACGACCTCGCCGCCGATCACGTCGGCGAGCGTGCCGTCGCTGATCACCGTCATCGGGTTGGGCACGTAGGGGTAGACCGGCAGGTCCGGCACCGGCTCCTCGAGCTCGAACGGCGCGCCCGCCGCGGTGATCTCCACGTCGTGGACGTCCGGGTCGTGCTGGAGGGTCCGCTCCATCTGGGCATACAGCAGCGACCGCGCCTCGGCCTCCGCCGCCAGGAGGTCCGCCGAGAGGTCCACGCGCGCGACGCCCTCCGCGACCTGGACCGACTCCACCGTCATCCGCGTGCCCACCGGGACCGTCGTTCGCACGCCCGGGGCCAGCCACGACGAGGGCCCCTCGAGCAGCGCCCGCACCAGCGACGTCGCAAGGTTCTCCTGGGGGAACCAGCGCACCTCGGGGACGAGGGCGCTGAGGTCGGGGGTCAGGAAGTACACCGAGCTCTGGTTGTAGACGGACTGGAAGTTGGCCGCCGGGAGAAGCACGCCGTCGTCGAGCTCGATGATGCGCCACTCGCCCTCGCCGTCGCGGGCCAGGGTGAAGTCCGCCTGGATCGTCGTCCCGGGGGCGGCCTCGCTGTAGCGGCCCGCGGAGTCCAGGGACGCCTCCGCGGTGACGCTGAGCCTGACCCCGCCGTCGCCGGCACGGCTGTACTGCGGGGCCGGCGCGTCGGAGTAGATGCGGACCTGCTCCAGCGGCTGCCAGGTGCCGACCGCGGGGCCGGCGAGGAACTCGCGGGCGACGACGAAGCCGTCGGAGTATCCGGCCCAGGACGCGGTGAGGAACCCGTCGACGATCTCCTCCGGGGAGGCCCCCGGCTGCGGGCCGCTCGCGAAGAACCCGATGCCCTGGGGGGCGGGGAGGTCGGGGTCCGAGGCGGTGACCGGGCCGGAGCGGGGCAGGGCGGCGCAGCCGGCGAGGGCGAGCGCGAGGACCAGCAGCGCGAGCACGGCGCGGGGCAGGCGAGCGGCGGCGGTGGTCATCGGGCGTCCTCCGTCAGCCTCGGCAGGGCCGCCGGGCCGCCGGAGCCGGTGAGCTCGTGCGTCGTCGTGACGGAGCGGTCCTCCAGCTCGGGGGAGATCGGGACGGGTGACCGACCGGCCACCGCCCCGGCCCGCCGCGGCAGCGCGAGGAGGAACGCGGCACCGACCCCGGGGCGCCCCCAGGCCTGCAGGGTGCCGCCGTGCAACCGGGCGTCCTCCATGGAGATCGCCAGGCCGAGGCCGGTCCCGCCGGTGGTGCGGGCGCGAGCCGGGTCGGCGCGCCAGAACCTGTCGAACACGTGCTCCGCGGCCTCCTCGTCCATGCCGACGCCGTGGTCGAGCACCCGCACGGCGACGGTGGAGGCGTTCATCCCGATGGTGATGTCGATGGGCCGGCCCTCGCCGTGCTCGATCGCGTTGGAGAGGAGGTTACGCAGTACGCGCTCCACCCGCCGCGGGTCGACGTCGGCGGTGCACGGCCGGTCCGGCGCGTGCACCCGCACCTCGGAGCCCTTGGCGTCGGCGAGGATCGCGTTGATCTCGACCACGCGCGTGACCAGGTCGCGCACGTCCCGCTCCTCGACGTCGAGGACGGCGGCGCCGGCGTCGAAGCGGGAGATCTCCAGCAGGTCGGCGAGCATGGACTCGAACCGGTCGAGCTGGGCGTGCAGCAGCTCGGCGGAGCGCCGGACCGCGGGGTCGAAGGAGTCCTTGGCGTCGTGGATCAGCTCGCCCGCCATGCGGATCGTGGTCAGCGGCGTGCGCAGCTCGTGGGAGACGTCGGAGACGAAGCGCTGCTGCAGCCGCGAGAGCTCTTCCATCCGCTCGATCTGGCGCTGCAGCGAGGCGGCCATCTCGTTGAAGGACTGCCCGAGCAGGGCCAGCTCGTCGCGCCCGCGCACGTCCATGCGTTCGTCGAGCATGCCGTCGGCCAGCTTCTCCGCCGTGAACGCGGCCTGCTTGACCGGCCGCAGCACCCAGCGGGTGATCACCCACGTCATGCCGCCGAGGAGCACCACGAGGGCGACGGCGCCGACCGCAAGCACCCGCAGCACCAGGGAGATCGTCTCCTCCTCCGGGCCGAGCGTGTAGACGAGGTACATCTCGTACGCGCCGGCCGCGGGGAGGGTGACCGGGGAGCCGACGACGATGCCGGGGGCGTCCCCGGTCTGGCCGGGCAGCCTGACCGGCTGCCAGTGCTGGCCGCCGTCCGCGGCGACGGCGGCCCGCATCTCGGGGCTGACCAGCGCCCGCAGGTCGATGCCGGTGTTCGTGCCCGGGTCGGCGATGGTCACCGCGGAGGTCTCGCCGGGGGAACGGATCAGCAGGGCGCCCACGGCGCCCGAGCCGGCCGTGTCCACGGAGCGGATCCAGCCGTTCGCCACCGACTGCACCTGCTGGCTGGTGGTCGCCGTCGCGGAGTCGAAGGTCTCCTGGGCGTCCTGACGGCGCAGGGCCGCCTCCTCCAGCATCTGCCCGACGCGCTCGTCGTAGAGGCCGTCGCGGATCTGCAGCGTGAGCACCCCACCGATGACCGCGAGCGCGAGAAGCCCGCCGACCACCGTGCTGGCGACGACGCGGACCGTCAGGGACGAGCGCCACCGGCGGAGCAGCTGAAGGAACTTGCGGCGCAGACGGATCCGCAGCCGCACGCGCGAACGGGGCCGGTACGTCGTCGCCGGCCCCGCGGGGTGCGGCACGGACCCGGCCCCCGGTCCCCCGACGGCCGGCGGCCGACCTCCGACGTCGGCGCTCACCCCTGAGGTGCCCCCGCCCGGTAACCCACGCCACGGACGGTCACGACGACCTCGGGGTGCTCGGGGTCCCGCTCGACCTTGGCGCGCAGACGCTGGACGTGGACGTTGACGAGCCGGGTGTCGGCGGCGTGCCGGTAGCCCCACACCTGCTCGAGCAGCACCTCACGGGTGAACACCTGCCACGGCTTGCGCGCGAGCGCGACGATCAGGTCGAACTCGAGCGGCGTGAGGGCGATGACCTGGCCGTCGCGGGAGACCTCGTGGCCGGCGACGTCGATCTCGAGGTCCCCGATGCGCAGGCGCTCCGGCTCGGTGTCCTCCTGGCGGCGCAGGCGCGCGCGCACCCGGGCGACGAGCTCCTTGGGCTTGAACGGCTTGGCGATGTAGTCGTCGGCCCCCGCCTCGAGCCCGGCGACGACGTCGATCGTGTCGGACTTGGCCGTCAGCATGACGATGGGGACGTCGGACTCGGAGCGGATCATGCGGCAGATCTGGATGCCGTCCAGGCCGGGGAGCATCAGGTCGAGGAGGACGAGGTCGGGCTGCTCGGCACGGAACATCTCCGGCGCCAGCGCGCCGTCGGCGCAGAAGACCGTGTCGAAGCCCTCGGCCTCGAGCACGATGCCGATCATCTCGGCCAGGGCGGTGTCGTCGTCGACCACGAGGAGTCGGGCAGTCATGCCCCTATGTTCCCACCCCCGCGACCAGGAACTGCACAGGCGTGCCGCATCCTGGCCGCGCGCGCACGCGGTCGTGCGACGATGTGCCCGGTTGCAACCACCGGGGGTGGGGCGAGGGTCCCGCAGAGAGGCAGTCCATGTCGAGCGACGAGGGCCGGCAGCCGCGGCCGGACGAGGCCGCCGCTCCCGCCGGAGCGGGACAGCCCGACCCGTGGGGCGACGGTCGGTACGCCGCACCCCCCGGCGGCGACCAGTCAGACCAGTACAACCACTACGGCCAGTACGGCGTCCCGCCGGCCCACGGCCCCGTGCAGCACGGCGAGTACGGGCAGTACGGGCAGTACGGCGGGCACGGGCTGTACGGCCCCCCGTCGCCCCCCGCCCAGGGGCAGTACACAGGGAACGGCCAGCAGGCCCGGCCCGACGGGTGGTCCGCGGGCCAGCAGGCGCCGTGGGGCGGGCAGCCGGGCGGGTGGGGAGCCGCGCCCCCGCCGTCGGCCCCGGTCTACGGGCAGTACGGCTCGGCCGACGCGCAGCGCGTGCCGCGCGGCTTCGGCGGCGCCGCGCAGCCCGGCATCGTCCCGCTGCGCCCGCTCAACGTGGGCGAGATCCTCGACGGCGGCTTCCGCGCCATCCGCGCCAACCCGAAGGTGATGTTCGGGCTGTCCCTGCTGGTCATGGGGGCCACGGCGGTCATCGAGGCCGTCGTCCTCGGCCTGCTGATCGGCGGGGCGCTCCCGCTGCTCGACCCGACGGCCTCGCCGGAGTCCATGGCCGCACTCGGCGCCGGCAGCGTGGTCGGTGGCCTCGCCACCGCGGTGGGCGTCTACATCGCCTCCATCGTCCTCACCGCGATCCTCATCATCTCCGTCAGCCAGTCGGTCATCGGCCGGGTGGCCACGGCCGGGGAGGTGTGGGCGAACGCGAAGGGGCAGGTCTGGCGACTGGTCGGCCTCACGCTGCTGCTCGGCGTCGGCTGGGTGGTGGTCGTCGTCGGGCTGGCCGTGGTCGCGACGCTTCTGGGCGGCGGCGCCGTCGCGGCGTTCGGCGACTCCGCACCCGTCCTGGTCGCGCTGGTGATCTTCGTGCTCGTGGTCGCCGCGCTGGTCGGCATGGCCTTCTTCGCCGTGCGTCTGACGCTGGCCGCACCGGCGCTGATGCTGGAGCGCACGGGCGTGGTCGAGTCCCTGAGACGCTCGTGGTCGCTGACGCGCGGCCACTTCTGGCGCATCTTCGGCTCGCTCGCGCTGGCCCTGATCATCATCAGCGTCATCTCCTACGCGCTGATGATCCCCGTCACCGTGGGCATGGCCTTCATCGGCGACGAGATGACCGCCATCGTGGTCACCCTGGTCGTCTCGACGGTGCTGCAGGTGCTGCTCTCCGCCCTGACGACGCCGTTCCTCGCGGCCGTCCTGGCCCTGGTGTACATCGACGTGCGGATGCGCAAGGAGGGCCTCGACGTCGAGCTCGCCCGCGCGGCGGAGGTCCGCTGAGGTGCTGCTCACGCTCGCGGTGCGCCTCGGCGTGCCGGTCGACCCCGACGCCGCGGAGGCGCAGCGCTGGGCCGAGGAGGAGCTCGCGAAGCCGATCTACTCCGACCAGCCCGGGCTGTTGGAGCGCCTCGGCGAGTGGTTGCTGAGCCTCTTCGAGGGCATCGGCCGCATCGGCGTGGTCACGCCGCCCGCGGTCGTCCCGGTCCTCGTGGTGCTCGCGTTCGTCGGCGTGCTCGTGGTCGCGCTGGTTCTCGGCGGGCGGGTGCGCCGCAGCCGGTCCGTCGAGCCGGTCGGCTCCCACGAGCTCTTCGACGACGAGCGCACGAGCGCCGACCTCGCCGCCGCCGCGGACGCCGCCGCCCGCCGGGGCGACTGGGCGACGGCGGTGCTCGAGCGGTTCCGTGCGCTCGTCCGGCGCCTGGACGAGCGGGCGGTCCTCGAGGACCGCGCGGGGCTCACCGCGCACGAGGCCGCGACGCTCGCGGCGGCCGCGCTGCCCGCGGAGGCGGACGGCCTGCGCTGGGCCGGTCGGCTCTTCGACGACGTCCGTTACGGGCACGTCCGCCCCGGCGAGGCCGAGGACGTCGCGCTGCGCGACCTGGCCGCGCGCGTGGCCGCCGCCCGCCCGGGACGGTCACCGGCCACCGCCGGCGCCGGCTGGGCGGAGCTGTCGTGAACGCCGTCGGTACGCGGAGCGCCACCGGCCCCACCGTGCCCCCCGGCGCACCGGCCGACGGGGAGACGCCGCGACGGCGCTCGTGGTGGCGGCGCCACCGGGCCGCGGTGGTCGTCACGGCCGTGTTCCTCGGTCTCGCGCTGCTCGCCGTCGTGCTCGGCGGACGCACCTCGGAGCGCCCGCTGGCGCCCGACAACCCCGAGCCCGGTGGTGCCCGCGCCGCCGCCGAGATCCTCCGCGGCCAGGGCGTACGGGTGCACGAGGCGTCCACCCTGGCGCAGGTCGGCGGCCTCGCCGGCCCGGGCACGACGGTCCTGGTCACCGACGTCCGGCTGCTCAGCCCCGAGCAGCGCTCCGAGCTCGTGGGGACCGGCGCGGACCTCGTTCTCGCCGGCAGCCCGTTCACGGACCTGGCGGGGCTCGGCGTGCCTCTGGTGCCCGGCGGCGCGGGCTCGCCGGACCCGGTCCTGGCGCGGTGCGACGACCCGGACGCACGGGCGGCGTCGCGGATCTCCTCCTCCTCCGGCTCGGTCACGGCTGAGGCGGGGGCGGCCGGCGTCGTCGTCTGCTTCCCCGTGGACGCCGACGGTGCGGGCGCCTACGCCGTGTGGTCCGACGGCGGACGGACGGTGCGCTACCTCGCCGACCCGCAGCTGATGACGAACCGGCTCCTCGCCGAGCACGGGAACGCCGCCCTGGTGCTGCGCATGCTCGGCCACCACGAGGACCTCGTCTGGTACGTGCCGTCCCTGCTCGACACCTCCGGCAGCGTCGAGGACACGGTCCCGACCCTGCCCGCCGGCGCCACGATGACGCTGTGGACGCTGCTGGCCGCCGCCGTCGTCCTGGCCGTGGGGCAGGCGCGCGGGCTCGGCCGGGTGGTCACCGAGATCATGCCCGTCGTGGTCCGCTCGGCGGAGACCACGCGCGGCCGGGGCCGGCTGTACCGGCGCTCCGGCGCCCACGACCACGCCGCCGCAGCCCTGCGCGCGGGGGCGGCGAGCCGGATGGCCCGCGCCCTCGGTGTGCCCCGCTCGGCCGACGCCGCCACCCTGACCGACGCCGTCGCCCGGGCCACCGGGTGGGAGCCCCGGGAGGTCTCCGACCTCCTCTACGGCCCGCCGCCCGCCGACGACGGCGCCCTGCTCGCCCTGTCCACCATGCTCGACGCCCTGGAAAGCGAGGTTCACCGATCGTGACCCACCCCCCGTACGGCCAGCAGCCGTCCGCCACGCCGGACCAGGAGCGCTTCGCGCCGCGCCCGCCGGCCGCGGCCCCGCACGACGGCCGCGCGCCGGAGGGCCACACCTCGCAGGGCGGCTACGCCGCGCCCGACGGCGGCCCGCAGCCGGCCGGCGCCCCGGGTGGTGCCGTGCCCGCCCACGACGTACCGGCGGGCGGGCACGCGGGAGGCCCGGGGCCGCGCCACGCGCCCGCGCCGGCCGACTCGGCCGCGCGCCGTCGCCTCGGGGCGCTCCGCCCGGAGGTGGGCAAGGCCGTCGTCGGACAGGACGCGGCCGTGACGGGGCTGGTCATCGCGCTGCTGTGCGGCGGCCACGTGCTGCTCGAGGGCGTGCCCGGCGTGGCGAAGACGCTCCTGGTCCGCACGCTCGCGGCCTCGCTGGCCATGGGGACCAAGCGCGTGCAGTTCACCCCGGACCTCATGCCCGGCGACGTGACCGGCTCCCTCGTGTACGACGCCCGCACGGCCGAGTTCTCCTTCCGTGAGGGACCGGTCTTCACCAACCTGCTGCTCGCCGACGAGATCAACCGCACCCCGCCCAAGACGCAGGCCTCCCTGCTGGAGGCCATGGAGGAGCGGCAGGTCTCCGTCGACGGCGTGCCGCGCCCGCTGCCGGACCCGTTCATGGTGGTCGCGACCCAGAACCCCGTCGAGTACGAGGGCACCTACCCCCTGCCCGAGGCGCAGCTCGACCGGTTCCTGCTCAAGCTGATCCTGCCGCTGCCGGAGCGCCGCGACGAGATCGAGGTTCTGCACCGGCACGCGCACGACTTCAACCCCCGCGACCTGGCGTCCGCGGGGGTCGCTGCGGTGGCCGGGCCGCAGGACGTGGCCGCCGCGCGCGCCGAGGTCGCCACGGTCGAGGTGGCGCCCGAGGTGCTCGGCTACATCGTGGACCTGGTGCGCGCCACCCGGACCTCGCCGTCGCTCTCCCTCGGCGTCTCGCCGCGCGGGGCGACGGCGCTGCTCGCCACCTCCCGGGCGTGGGCCTGGCTCTCGGGCCGGGCCTACGTCACCCCCGACGACGTCAAGGCCCTCGCCCACCCGACCCTGCGCCACCGGGTCCAGCTGCGGGCCGAGGCCGAGCTGGAGGGCGTGACGGCCGAGACCGTGCTGGACGGGGTGCTCGGCTCGGTGCCGGTCCCGCGCTGATGATCCCCACCACCCGTGCGGCGCTGCTGACCGCGGCCGGCGTCCTGCCCGTGCTCCTGTGGCCGCGCCCGCTCACGCTGTGGCTCTGGGTGGGCCTGGTGGTGCTGGCGTGCGTGCTCGACACCCTCCTGGCGGCCTCGCCCAGGCGGGTCGAGGTGATCCGGACCGTGCCGGCGTCGGTACGGCTGGGCGAGCCGTCGTCGTCCACGCTCACCGTGACCAATCCCGGGCCACGGACCCTGCGGGCGCTCGTCCGCGACGCGTGGGCGCCGTCGGCCGGGGCGGACCGCAACCGGCACCGGGTGACGGTGCCGGCCGGGGAACGGCGCCGGCTGCGCACGGCGCTGCTGCCCGTGCGCCGCGGGGACCGGCCGGCCGACCTCGTCACGGTGCGGTCCTTCGGGCCGCTGGGGATGGCCGCGCGCCAGGCGTCCCTGCCCGCCCCGGCGACGCTGCGGGTGCTGCCAGCGTTCTCCTCGCGCCGCCACCTGCCCTCCCGCCTGGCCCGCCTGCGGGAGCTGGACGGGCGCGCCGCCGTGCTGGTGCGCGGGCAGGGCACGGAGTTCGACTCCCTGCGCGAGTACGTCATCGGCGACGACGTCCGTGCCATCGACTGGCGCGCCACGGCGCGGCGCGGGGACGTCGTCGTGCGTACCTGGCGCCCCGAGCGTGACCGGCGGGTCCTCGTCGTGCTCGACACCGCCCGGCTCTCCGCCGCCCGGCTGGGCGACGCCCCGCGCCTGGACGCCCAGATCGAGGCGGCGCTGCTGCTGGCGGCGCTCGCCTCCCGGGCCGGGGACCGGGTGGACCTCGTGGCGGTGGACACCCAGGTGCGGGCGCGGGTGAGCGGCGAGCACGGGTCGAGGCTGATGAGCGCGCTGGCCCAGGCGATGGCGCCGCTGGAGCCGTCCCTGGTCGAGATCAGTTGGACGACGGTGACGCAGGTGGTGCGGGACGCCCTGTCGCAGCGCGGACTCGTGGTGCTGCTCAGCGCGCTGGAGCCCTCTGCGGTGACGTCCGGGCTGCTGCCTGTGGCGCAGGCGCTCACCGCCGACCACACGGTGGTCCTGGCCTCCGCGTCCGACCCGGAGGTCGCCGCCCTGCGCGCCGACCGCTCCAGCGCGGACGCCGTCTACGACGCGGCGGCCGCCGAGCGCGGCGAGCTGGAGCGCGACGCCGTCGCCCTGCGGCTGCGGCGCCGCGGGGTCGAGGTGGTCGAGGCGGCGCCGGACGACCTCGCGCCCGCGCTGGCCGACACCTACCTCGCGCTCAAGGCTGCGGGCCGCCTCTAGGCCGGCAGCCGCTGGGCCGGCCTAGGCCGGCCCGGCGCGGGTGGCGGCCGGGGACGGGCTCACGACATCTCCAGCAGCACCTGGAGCGCCTCGCCGCCGGCGGTGTCGAGCATCGCGAAGGCCTCCGCCGCCCGCTCCAGCGGGTAGCGGTGGGAGATGAGCGAGAGCACCTCCGGCTCGCCCGCCAGGAGGTGGTCGACGACGGTGCGCTGGAGGCGGGCGACGTCCCAGCGGGCCCGGAGCATCGAGGGCACCGACCCGATCTGCGAGGCGATGATCTGGACCCGGTTGTGATGGAACTCCTCCCCCAGGCGCAGCGCCCCCTCGCCCTGGTAGAACCCCGCCGCCACCACGACGCCGTCGGGCCCGACGAGCCGCGTCGCGGACTGCAGGCCCGCATAGGTCCCCGACATCTCGACGGCGGCGTCGATGCCCGCGGACCGGGTGATCCTCCGCAGCTCCACGGGCAGCTCCGGGCCGGGCGCGAGCACGTGGTGGGCGCCCATCCGGCGGGCCACCTCCTGCCTGCGGGGGATCCCCTCGACGGCGATGACCGTCGCCCCCGACAGCACCGCGTAGCGGGTGGCGAGCAGCCCGATGACGCCCTGACCGAGGACGGCGACGACGGAGCCGAGGGAGGCGTGTGCCGCGAGGACGGCGTTGAGGGCGATGGCCCCCACCCGCACGAAGCACCCGGTCGCCGGGTCGACGTCCTCGGGCAGGCGGTGCCCCCGCAGCGCCGACGCCTCCACCACGGCCTCGGTACGGTGCCCCCACATCCCCCAGACCACGTCCCCGACCCCGACGTCGTCGGGGTGCGCGGTGCCGGCCACCGGTCCGGCCTCCACCACCCGCCCGACCTCGGAGTAGCCCCACCCGTCCACCGGGTAGCGCGCCGTCGGCCCCCGCGGCCGCTCCCGGAAGAGGCGGAGGTCCGGGTCCCAGTCGAAGGTGAGGTACGGGTTGGTGCCACGGAACGCGGTGAGCTCGGTGCCCGCGGAGACGCCGGAGGCGATCGTGCGCACCCGCACCCGGCCGGGCCCGAGCGGTGGCGGTTCCTCGGGCACCGTCTCGACCTTCCGGGGTGCGGCGAACCGCAGGACCCTGGCCATGGCGTCTCCTCGTCGAGCCACATCCGATCGCGTCAGCCGCACGATACGCACGCCGCGGCCACAGCAGGGCCGATACGCTCCGATCGTCAGGCTGGTGCTCACAGAGGAGCCGTCATGTCCTTGCGCACACGACCCGTCCTGCTCGCCGGAACGCTCGCCTCCGCCCTGGTCCTCGCCGCCTGCGGGTCCGACGGCGACGGCGGTGGTGGTGGCGGTGACGGCGCGACAGCCGGCGGCAGCATCACGGTCTGGACCATGGAGAGCCTGCCCGACCGCTTCGCGGCCCAGCAGCAGATGGCGGCCGACTTCACCGAGGCCACCGGCGTGGAGGTCGAGCTCGTCGGCATCGAGGAGGCTCAGGCGCCGCAGCTGATCCAGTCCAACGCCCTGTCCGGGGACCTCCCCGACGTGATGGCGTCGTTCCCGCTCGCCCTCGTGCACCAGATGGGCGGCCTCGACATGGTCGACACGGAGACCACCCAGGCGGTGATCGAGACCCTCGGCGAGGACACGTTCGACCCGGCAGCCCTCGAGCTGACCAGCGACGGCGAGAACCAGCTGTCCGTGCCCTCGGACGGCTGGAGCCAGATCCTCGTCTACCGCACCGACCTGTTCGAGGAGGCGGGCCTGGAGCCGCCCACCACGTACGAGGCTCTGGAGACCGCGGCGCAGACGTTGACGACCGGCGACCAGTTCGGCATCACGATCGCCACCGACGCCTCCGACGTCTTCACCCAGCAGTCCTTCGAGGCCCTGGCGCTGGGCAACGGCTGCCAGCTCGTCGAGGGCGACGAGATCACCATCGACTCCCCTGCCTGCCAGGAGACGTTCCGCCTGTACCAGGCTCTCGGCTCGGACTACTCCCCGTCCGGCACCCAGTCCGTGGACTCCACCCGGGCCTCCTACTTCGCGGGGCAGTCGGCGATGGTGATGTGGTCCACCTACATCCTCGACGAGCTCGCCGGGCTGCGCGACGACGCGCTCCCCACGTGCGACGAGTGCGCCGACGACGACGCCTGGCTCGCCGAGAACAGCGGGGTGGTGACCACGATCACCGGGCCCGACGGCGACTCCGCCGGCAGCTACGGCGAGATCGCCTCCTTCGTGGCTATCAACGGGGACAACGCCGCCGGGGCCCAGGCGTTCATCGAGTACATGATGTCGGACGCGTACGTCGACTGGCTGGCCATGGCGCCGGAGGGCAAGACCCCCATGCGCACGGGGGACGGCGAGAACGAGGCCGCCTTCTCCGAGGCCTGGGCCGGCCTGGAGACCGGCGTAGACCGGCGCGCACCGCTGGACGAGTTCTACGACGAGGAGGTCATGGGCGTGCTGACCTCCGTGGGCGAGACCATCGACCGCTGGGCGCTCAAGGAGGGCCAGGGCGAGCTGCTCGGCTCCTTCACCGCCGAGCTCCCCCTCGCCACCGCCGTCGCCGACATGACGGGCGGCGGGCTCAGCCCCGAGGAGGCCGCCGGCCAGGTCGCCGAGGCGGCGCAGCAGATGCTGCCGGATCAGTGAGCGGCGCGGCCCCCACCGCACCCAGGAGCCGCAACCGCTTCCGCGGCCAGCAGCGCGAGAACCGGGACGCCTGGATCCTCGTGAGCCCGACGGCGATCATCGTCGTCGCCGTCATCGTGGTCCCGATCCTGTGGAACGTGATCCTGGCGTTCCAGGACAAGTCGTTCACCTCGATCGCCGCCGAGGGCATCTTCGGCGGCGAGCTGACGATGGACAACTTCCTCGCCGTGGTCACCGGCGCCGGGTTCTGGCGCTCGCTCTGGACCACGGTGGTCTACTCGGTGCTGTCCACCCTGGGCTCGATCCTCGTCGGCCTCGTCGCCGCGCTGTCGTTCCGGTCCCCGTTCCGCGGCCGCGGCGCGCTGCGCTCGATGATGCTGCTGCCGTACGTCGCGCCGGTCGTCGCGGTGACCTTCGTCTGGCAGGTCATCCTGAACCCCCAGTACGGCGTGCTCAACCACTACGGCCAGCGGTTCCTCGGGTGGGACCAGGGCATCGACTTCCTCGGCCGTGCCCCGTTCGCGCTCCTCACCGTCATCGTCTTCGAGATCTGGCGCTACTTCCCGTTCGCGTTCCTCTTCCTCACCGCCCGGCTCGTCGCGCTGCCGCGCGACATCGAGGAGGCCGCGCTCGTCGACGGCGTGACGCCGTCGCAGAACTTCCGGCACATCGTGCTGCCGCAGCTGATGTCGACGATCGCGCTGCTGTCGGTGCTGCGGCTGATCATGACGTTCAACAAGTTCGACGACGTCTACCTCCTCACCGGCGGCGCCGCGGGCACCGAGGTCGCCGCGGTGCGGGTCTACAACCAGCTCATGGGCAGCTTCGACATCTCCAGCGCCGCCGCGACCGCCCTGGTGCTCGCGATCGTGCTGGCGATCTTCCTGGCCGTGTACCTGCGGCTCTCGGCACGGGCGGAGGACCGATCGTGAGACGCCTCCAGGTGGAGCAGCGCGCCTTCGCGGTGCTGCGGTGGCTGACGATCGCCGCGCTCGTCGTCGTCACGCTCTTCCCCTTCTACTACATGCTCATGATGAGCTTCGTGCCCATCCAGGAGCTGCTGCGCAACCCGGGCATGCTCTTCCCGGCGACGGCGAACCTGACCCTGGGCACCTACCAGGACGTGCTGCGCCCGCTCGACGAGGGCGGGCAGGGCTTCGCCGGGTTCATGCTCAACTCCTTCGTCGCGGCCACGGCGACGACGATCCTCACGCTCCTGATCGTCATCCCCGGCGCGTACGCCGTCTCCCGGCTGCGCTTCCGCGGGCGCCGGCAGGTCAGCGCGCTCTTCCTCGTCGTGTACCTGTTCCCGGCGATCATCATCGCGATACCGCTGTTCGTCGGGTTCTCCGCGCTCGGCATCCGGCAGTCGCTGATCGGCCTGGTGCTGGTGTACATCGCGCTGACGGTGCCGGTGTCGATCTACCTGCTGCGCTCGTACTTCGACACCATCCCCATGTCCATCGAGGAGTCCGCCCGCATCGACGGCGCGAGCCGCGTGCAGACGATGTGGCACATCACGATCCCCCTCGCCCGCCCGACCATCCTCTCCACCGCGCTGTACATCTGGATGATCGCGTGGAACGAGTTCCTCTTCGCCCTGCTCTTCCTGGTGGCCGAGCGGGACCTGTGGACCGTGTCCCTCGGGCTCTCGCAGCTGGCCGACGGCATCGAGGTGGCCAAGACGACCCTCATGGCCGGGTCCGTGCTCCTCACGGTGCCGGTCGTGGTCCTGTACGCCATCGCGGAGCGGGGGCTCACGGAGGGGCTGACGAGCGGCGCGGAGAAGGGGTGACGCCGTCGCGCTCGGCGTGGGGCCGCCGAGCAGTGCGACCGTGAGCCGTGGCCGTGGCCGTGGCCGACGTACGCTCGGGAGATGACCACCGACGCACCCACCTCGGCCCGGGTTGACGCCTGGCTGTGGGCGGTGCGGCTGTTCAAGAGCCGCTCGCTGGCCACGGCGGCCTGCCGGGCCGGGCACGTGCGTGTCAACGGCGAACGGGCCAAGCCCGCCACCGCGGTCGGGGTCGGCGACGAGGTCGTCGTCCGCGGCGGCGAGCGGGAGCGGGTGGTCGAGGTGCGCCGGGTCCTGGTCAAGCGTGTCGGCGCGCCCGTCGCCGCCGCCGCGATGGTCGACCGCAGCCCCGAGCCGCTGCCGCGCGAGGTGTACGCGGTCCCGCGGCGCGAACGGGGCTCCGGCCGCCCCACCAAGCGGGAGCGGCGCGAGATCGAGCGCCTCCGCGGCTACTGAGCGGGCCGCGAGCACCCGGCTGCCGACCGTACGGGGGCACCTCGTGCACCGTGACCGAACCGGTACCCACATCGCCGGACGCGCGTGCGGGCCGCGCGGAGAATCGGGTCATGGAGGGCGCAGCGGGGCGCCGTGGACCGGCGTACGGGCGGGTGCGGCCGGCGGTCGCCGCCCTCGCCGTGGCGTGCGCGCTGGCCTCCTGCGCGGGCTGGCCCGGCAGCGGGGCCCCGGAGGCCGCCACCACCGTCCCGGCCGAGGTGCGGCCGAGCGGGGCGTCGCCCACGCCCGACGGCGAACGCACCACCGGCGCGAGTCCCGCTCCGGCGGAGCCCGGCGGGCCACCGGCCCCCTCCCCCGCCGAGCCGGGAACCTCCGGGACGCCGGGACAGAGCCCGGCCCCGTCGTCGCCCAGCCCGACGGCGCCCCCGCCCGGTCCGACCTCCGCCCCGACGCCCGGCCCGACACCCGCGCCCGCCCCGACCACGCCGCCGTCGCCGCCGGCCACGAGGCCACCGACCCCTCCGCCGTCGGCCTCCACCGTCCCCGCGTCCTGGCGCGGGCAGGACGTCGAGGTGCTCCCCACGTCCGAGCCGGTCGTCGCGCTCACCTTCGACGGCGGAGCCTCCGGCACCGCGGTCGCGAAGATCCTGGACGTCCTGGCGCGCCACGACGCGCCGGCCACGTTCTTCGTGACGGGTACGTTCGCGCGCAGCTACCCGTCGGCGGTGCGCCAGATCGCTGCCGCCGGCCACCCGGTGGGCAACCACTCGGACAACCACGTGGCGTTCCCGGACCTGACGAACGAGTCGATCCGCGACCAGCTCGAGCGCGCGGAGGAGTCGATCACGGCGCTGACCGGCCGGCCGGCGAAGCCGCTGTTCCGCTTCCCCTACGGCTCGCGCACGCCGCTGGACATCCGCGTGGTCAACGACGCCGGCTACGTGCCGTTCCGGTGGACGGTGGACACGCTCGGGTGGCAGGGCACCTCCGGCGGACGCTCGGTGGCCTCGGTGCGCGAGAGGGTCCTGTCCACAGCCCGGCCGGGCCAGATCGTCCTGATGCACGTGGGGGCGCACCCCACGGACGGCTCGACCCTCGACGCGGACGCACTGCCCTCGGTCATCGAGGGGCTGCGGACGCGGGGGTACCGCTTCGTCAGCCTCGACCGCTACTTCTGACGGTCGGGCCGCTCAGAGGCGCGCCTCAGAAACCGGGCAGCGTCATCGGGTCGATCGTGGCGCCGTTCTTCCACACCTCGAAGTGCACGTGGCAGCCGGTGACGTTGCCGGTGGCACCTGTGTACCCGATGGTCTGGCCCTGCGAGACCTGCTGGCCCTGGGTCACGGCGAAGCCGGAGAGGTGGTTGTACACGGTGATGTAGGAGCTGCCGCCCACGACACCGTGGTTGATGAGCACCTGGTTGCCGTGGGTGCCGTTGCCGTACGCGCCGCGCACGCCCACCACGGTGCCGCCGGCGGAGGCGTACTGCGGGTTGCCGCAGGCCGAACGGAGGTCGACGCCGTTGTGCATGAACCAGCCGCCGGTGATCGGGTAGACCCGGTAGCCGTACGGGGAGGTCACGTACACGCTGGGCACGGGCGGGGCCAGGAAGTTGGTCGACGCGGGGGCCGGGGCGGCGGGCGCCGGCGCGGGGCGGGACTGGTTGCGCGACGCGGCGGCCCGGCGCTCGGCCTCGGCGCGGGCCGCTGCCTCGCGCCTCTTGCGCTCCTCCTCCTTGCGGCGGTTCTCCTCGTCGATCCGGGCGATCTCCCGCGCCAGCTCCGCGCTGTCGGCCTCGAGGTCGGCGAGCTGCCCCGCGTACTGCTTCTTCTGGTCCTCGAGCTGCTGGGACAGGGCCGTCATGTCGGCCTGGATCTTCTCGATCTCGGCCTTGTGCTCGGCGGCCGCGGCGCGGGCCTCGTCCGCCGCGACGACGGCGGCGTCCGCCTCCTCCTTGAGCTCCCCGATGCGCGCGGTCACCGCGGTCTGCCGCTCCCGCTGGTTGCGGGCGACGGCGGAGGCGGTCTCGAGGTCGTCGAGCACCTGGGTCTGGGAGCGCACGGCCGAGCCCATCACGGCGTAGCTCTGGAGGAAGTCGTCGGTGGAGGAGGAGTCGAGCACCACCTCCAGGGTGGTGACCGCGTTGTCGCCGCGGTAGGTGCTGCGGGCGAGCTCTCCCATGGCGGCTCGGGTCGAGTCGATCTCCTCCGCCCCGGCGGCGAGGTCGGCCTCGAGGGCGGCGGACTCGGCCTCGGCGAGGTCGAGGCGGCCGGCGACCTGCTCCTGCTTGCGCTCCGCCGCGGCCAGCGCCTTCTCGGCGGCGGCGAGCTTCTCCTGGGCCACGGGCAGCTTGGCCTTGGCGTCCTCGAGCTTGAGGTAGGTCGCGGCGAGATCGGCGTCGACGCCCTCGAGGGACGACTCGACCTTCTCGCGCTCGGCCTCGTTACGCTCCTGCTCCCGCACCAGGTCGTCGCGGGAGTCCGCGTGCGCCACCGCACCGACGGCGCCGAGGCTCAGCGCCACCAGCGCGGCGGCGACGACGGCGCCGAGCGCCCGCACCGGACGGCGGGCGGCGCGGGGAGCCGGGGCGGGGGAAGGACGGCGCACGGGGTTCACCTCAGACCTTTGTGTATCGACCGAGCGTAACGATCGAGCTGATGCCTGCGAGGAGGATTGCGGCAAGAACGAGGAAGGGCGCGACCGTAAGTACGTCACCGGTGTCGACGAACTGCACCCACGGCGTGGAGCCGGCGAGCCAGTCCTCCACGAGGTAGCGCACGCCGAGGAACAGCCCGCCGACCGAGAGGATGGCGCCGATCAGGGCGGCGATCGCGCCCTCGAGCATGAACGGGAGCTGGATGAAGAGGTTCGAGGCACCGACGAGCCGCATGATGCCCGTCTCGCGGCGGCGGGACATCGCGGAGAGACGGATCGTCGTCGTGATGAGCAGGACGGCGGTGACGATCATGACGCCGGCGAGCCCCACCGAGAGCAGGGTGGTGCGGTTGAGGATCAGGAACAGCGGCTCGAGCTGCTCCCGCTGGTCCACCACCACCTCGACGCCAGGACGGCCCTCGAGCTCGTCGGCGACGATCTGGTACTGCTCGGGGTCGACGAGCTTGACCCGGTAGGAGACCTGCATCTGCTCCACGGTCAGGGACTGCGCCCACACCGTGTCCGCCATCTGCTCCTGGAACGCCTCGAAGGCGTGCTCCTTGGACTCGACGTAGACCTCGTCGACGTAGGGGGCCATGCTCTCGGACCCGAGCAGGTCCCCGATGGCGTCGACCTGCTCCTGGGTGGCCTCGCCGCCCGCGCAGGCCGGGGTCGCGGAGCTGGCCGGGCACATGAAGGCGGAGACCTCGACCTTGTCGTACCAGTCGTTCTTGAGGTTGCCGACCTGGATCTGGAGGAGCGCGGCCGCGCCGACGAAGGTGAGCGAGACGAAGGTGACGAGGATGACCGAGATGGTCATCGCCAGGTTCCGCGAGAGGCCCTGGAAGGTCTGGGACAGGACGAACCGAAGTCGCACGGGTCCGCCCTACCTGCTCGCGCCGTAGACGCCGCGGGACTGGTCGCGCACCATGACGCCGCCCGAGAGCTCGACCACGCGCTTGCGCATCTGGTCGACGATCTCGTCGTCGTGGGTCGCCATGACGATCGTGGTGCCGGTGCGGTTGATGCGGTCGAGCAGGCGCATGATTCCGATCGAGGTGGTGGGGTCGAGGTTCCCGGTGGGCTCGTCCGCGAGGAGGACGGCGGGCCGGTTGACCATCGCGCGGGCGATCGCGACGCGCTGCTGCTCGCCGCCGGAGAGCTCGTGGGGAAGGCGCTTCTCCTTGCCGTCGAGGCCGACCAGCTCGAGCACCTCCGGAACGGCGGTGAGAATGTGGTGCCGGGGCTTGCCGATGACCTGTGGCGCGATCGCGACGTTCTCGAAGACGGTCTTGTTGCTCAGCAGCCGGAAGTCCTGGAAGACCGTGCCGATCTGGCGGCGCAGGTGCGGGACCTTCCAGCGCGAGACCTGCGAGAGCTCCTTGCCGAGGGCGTAGATCTGCCCGGACGTCGGCCGCTCCTGGCGCAGGACGAGGTTGAGGAAGGTGGACTTGCCGGAGCCGGAGGCGCCGACGAGGAAGACGAACTCGCCGCGCTCGATCTCCAGGCTGACCTGGTCCAGCGCGGGGCGTGCGCCCCGGGCGTAGACCTTGGAGACGTTCTCGAATCTGATCACAGGTAGGTAGCGGCCAGTCTCGACAGTGGGGGCGGTACAACCACTGGCCTCCTGGCAGGGTAGGCACGCGGGTGCCGCGACCCGGCGCAGACACGCCGCACCGCCCGCACCTACGTCCGGTTGCCGTCGCATATTCCGACGGCGTGGCCGGGCCCCCGTCAGGCGGGGACGCTCTCCTGCTCCTTGCGCCAGCGGATCCCGGCGTCGATGAAGTCGTCGATCTCGCCGTCGAACACCGCGGAGGGGTTCCCGGACTCGTGCTCGGTGCGCAGGTCCTTGACCATCTGGTACGGCTGGAGCACGTAGGAGCGCATCTGGTCGCCCCACGACGCCTTGACGTCCCCGGCGAGCGCCTTCTTCGCGGCGTTCTCCTCCTCCTGCCGGACCAGCAGCAGGCGGGACTGCAGCACCCGCAGCGCGGCGGCCCGGTTCTGGATCTGGGACTTCTCGTTCTGCATGGAGACGACGATCCCGGTAGGGATGTGCGTCATGCGGACCGCGGAGTCGGTGGTGTTGACGGACTGCCCGCCGGGGCCGGAGGAGCGGAAGACGTCGACCTTGATCTCGTTCTCCGGGATCTCGATGCTGTCGGTCTGCTCGATGAGCGGGATGACCTCGACGGCGGCGAAGGACGTCTGGCGGCGGCCCTGGTTGTCGAACGGGGAGATCCGGACCAGGCGGTGCGTGCCGGCCTCGACCGACAGCGTGCCGAAGGCGTAGGGGGCCTTGACCTCGAAGGTGACCGACTTCAGGCCGGCCTCCTCGGCGTAGGAGGTGTCGAGCACCTGGGTCGGGTAGCCGTGCCGCTCGGCCCAGCGCAGGTACATCCGCAGCAGCATCTCGGCGAAGTCGGCGGCGTCGACGCCGCCGGCGCCGGCGCGGATGGTGACCACCGCCTCGCGGGAGTCGTACTCGCCGGCGAGCAGCGTGCGGACCTCGAGCTCGCCGAGGTCCTTGCGGATGGCGTTGAGCTCGGCCTCGGCATCGACGAGGAAGGCGTCGGCGTCGGCCCCTTCCTCCTCCTGGCCCAGCTCGACCAGGGCGGCGAGGTCCTCGATGCGCTCGCCCATCCTCTCCACCCGGCCGAGCTCGGCCTGGGCGTGGGAGAGCCGGGAGGTGACCACCTGGGCCGCGTCGGGGTCGTCCCACAGGTCGGGGGCGGACGCCTTCTCCGACAGCTCGGCGATCCGGCCGCGCAGGGCGTCCGGGTCCGTCACCGCACGGATGGACTCGAACGTCGCGCGCAGGTGCTGGATCTCGCTGGAGAAGTCGGTGGCCACGAATGGCAAGGTTACGCGATCGCCCGGCGGCGCGTGCGGCTGCCCGTCCGTCGCGCCACCGCCTCAGGCGCGCGGGTCGGCGTCGCCGATGTCGGGCCGCCCCCGCCGGTAGCTGCGGCCCGCGGTGAGAAAGACGACGAGGCTGGCGAGCACGGCGGCGAGGATCACGCCGGCCATCGCGACGTCGTCGCCCCCGAGCAGGCCGACGACGGGCGAGACGGTCCCGGCGACTCCCGCCTGCAGGGCACCGATGAGTGCGGCCGCGGTCCCGGCCCGCTCGCCGTGGAGGGTCAGGGCCAGCGCGGTGGCGTTCGGCAGCACGAGGGAGTTCACGCTCAGCAGGAGCCAGAGCGGCGCGATCAGCCCCCACAGGCCGCCGGTCCCGGTGGCCACGAGAACCAGGAGCATCACCCCGAGCGCGGTGGCGAGCGGGATGGCCACCCGGAGCAGAGCGATCGGATCGAACCGCTTCACGAGGGAGGCGTTGAGCTGCGAACCGAGCACGAGCCCGGCTCCGTTGAGCGCGAACAGCAGGGCGAACTGCGTCTCGCTGAGGCCGTAGCCCTCCTGGAGGACGAAGGGCGAGCCGGCCACATAGCTCATCAGCGCCGCGAGGCCCAGACCGGGGATGAGGGCGAGTGCCATGAACTGCCGGTCCCGCAGGAGATAGCCGTAGCCGGCGAACGTCGCCCCGAGAGGCTCGCGCCGGCGCGCGGCCGGCGGCAGGGTCTCAGGCAGGGCCCGCGCGATGACCGGGATGAGCGCGAGACCCACCAGCGCCAGGACGACGAACGTGGCCCGCCAGCCCCACCACCCGGCGATGAGGCCGCCCGCCGTGGGGGCCAGGAGAGGCGCGACGCCGATGACGAGCATGAGGCGGGACATGAGCACGGACGCCCCGGCACCGCTGTACCGGTCGCGGATGACGGCCATGGCCGTGACCGTGGCGGCGGCGTTGCCGACGCCCTGGATCACCCGCAGCGCGACCAGGGGCCAGATGCCCGGGGTCAGCGCGCACAGCACGGAGGCGACGACGTGGAGACCGATCCCGATCATCGCCGGTCCTCGCCGGCCGTAGCGGTCGGACAGCGGGCCGGTGATGAGCTGGCCGATCGCGCCGCCGATGAGCACCCCGGTGATGGTGGCCTGGACGAGGGCGGGACCGGACCCGAGGTCGTCGGCGACGACGGGCAGTGAGGGCAGGTACAGGTCGGTGGTGACCGCGGGGAGCGCGGCCATCGCACCGAGAAGGAGGACGAACGAGGCGCGGGGTCGGGCACCGGCCGGGAACGTCACGCGCCCATCGTGGCACGCGGAGCTCCGGCCGCCGGCGCGGAAGGGCACACGCGGAGCTCCGGCCGCCGGCGCGGACGGGTCAGAGCGGCTCGAGCGCGGCCGCGACGGCCACCATCTGCTCGAGGACGGCCAGTGTCGCGGCGCGTGGCTCGGTGCGCGTGATGCGGTGGCGCACGAAGAGGCGGCGCGTGCCGAGACCGGGCAGCGCCGCCCAACGCACGTTCTCCGGCAGCTGACGGCGCATGGCGAGCTCCGGCAGGAGGGCGACGCCGAGCCCGCCGGCCACCATGGCGAGGGCGACGTCGAAGTCCAGGTAGCGGTGGGCGGTGCGCGGCGTGAAGGACAGCTCCGACGCCAGCCGCGCGAGCGCCCGGTCGGCGGCACCGCGCGGCTCCGGTGCCAGCCAGGTGCGGCCCACCAGGTCGAGCAGGCCGGCGGGCTCGGGGTCCGTCGCCGGCAGCACCACCACCCACGGCTCGTCGAGGAAGGGCACGTCGCGCGAGCCCTGCGGCGCCGGGGACGGGCTGGAGACGTCGTGCTCGATGACGAGCAGGTCGAGCTCGCCGCGGCGCAGCGCGCGCCGGCCGTGCTCCTCGGCCACCTCGTGCACCACCAGGTCGACACCGGGGAGGGTCTGCTCGAGCTCGGCGAGCAGCGGCACGAGCACCGCGCGGATGGCGGTCTGGAAGGCGCCGACCACGACGACGCCGGAGACGTCACCCTCCAGCGCTGCCAGCGAGCGGCGAGTCTCGCCCAGCTCGGACTCGATGCGCTCGGCCGCGTCGGCGAGGACCTTCCCGGCCGGCGTCAGGGTTGCGCCCGTGGGCTGCCGGTCGAGCACCCGCACGCCGGTCTCGGCCTCGAGACGCGCTATTTGCTG
Organism: Georgenia sp. EYE_87; assembly: GCF_023148685.1. Classification (GTDB taxonomy): domain Bacteria; phylum Actinomycetota; class Actinomycetes; order Actinomycetales; family Actinomycetaceae; genus Georgenia. The sequence continues at coordinate 43,359 of NZ_JAHXNL010000013.1, forward strand.
AGACACGGCGGAAGGGCTCAGACGCAAAGCGTCGGCCGCGGCGAGAACGCCTCCGGACCGGCTCACGGCCAAGAGAACGCCAAGCCTGCGTGGGTCGATGTCCATGAAGCAAAACTGTATACCCGATGCGATTTCATTCGATTGCTCTTTATGCGCGACGGCCTCACGATTGTCCTGTGCCTGAGATTGTCGCCTCCGTGATCGTCACCGTCGGCTGGGTCGGTGTCATCGTCCAGCTGGTGGCCTACGCCCTGCTCTCCACCGGTCGTCTTCCGGCAGGTTCCGTCAGCTACCAGGGCCTGAACGTCTTTGGCGCGATCGCGGTCGGCGCCAGCTCTGCGTCGAGCGGCGCGTGGCCCTCCGCCGTCGCCAACGGTATCTGGATCGCGATCGGCGTCGTGGCGATCGTGGCGCTGAAGCGGCACCTCGTCACCCGCCGTCTTCGGGCCGCCGCCCGCACCGCCCAGCAGCTCCGCGACCAGCACGTGGCACGCGCCGCCCGCCGTTCCGTCGTCTCACCCGCGCAGCCCGGCACGACGGCCGAGGCCGGACCGGTCCCCGCGGAGGCCGGGCCCGTCCTCGCCACCCTCGCGGACCGGCCGCTCCACCCGGGGTCCACCCGTCCGGCAGGACGACCCGAGCGCGCCGACCGCCGTCGCCGCCGCACCCGCGAGAAGGTGGCCGCCTGAGGCAGTGCGGTCGTCGTCCGACCGAACACTCGCCGTCCGACCGAACACTCGCCGTCCGACCTGACCGTCGCCGTCCGACCTAACGGACGCCGCGAGTGTCAGCCCCCTTGCCGACGGAGGCGGTCCAGCTGCTCTCGCGCCTCCTCGGCCGCGGCCTGCGCCTCGACGTGGGCGACGGCCGCGTCCTGGCGCGCCTCGGCGGCCTCGTCGAGCCGGTCCTCCACCCCCGCGAGAGTGTGCTCGCGCTCGTCGAGCCGCCGACGGAGCTCCTCGACCTCGGAGCGCAGCTGCAGGGCGCGGGCCTCCAGGCGGTGAGCCTGGTCCTCGGCCGACCGCAGCTCCCGCTCGGCGGTCGCCGCACCCCGTTCCGCCGCGTGCGCCCGCTCCTCGGCCCGGGCGATCTCAGCACGCAGGGCCGCGGCGGCGTCCTCCTTGCCGGTCCGACCGGCCGGCCGAGCGGTCCTCCCGCGCGCGGCCCGCGGCGCCTGGGCACCCAGGGCCTCGGGCACCGCCAGCACCCCGGCGAGCTCGACCGGATCCAGGCCGACGGCGGCCATCGGCTCCACCAGGAGACCGGTGCGCAGGGCGGCCGCGGCCGCCTCGTCCGCCATCGCGGCCTGCAGGGTCGCCGCGGTCTGCTCCGCCGCCGCCTCGCTCACCTTGTGCCCGAGGCGCCCCGCGACCTTGCGGCCCTCCCGGACGACGGCCGCGACGAGCTGGCGCCGCTGCCGGTTGAGGTCGCGCAGCTGGGCCGCGTCGAGGTCCGCCTGGGCCTCGCGCATCGCCTCGCCCAGCTCCAGCACCTGATCCAGCTGGTCGGTGAGGTGCCGCACCATCGTGTTTGCCAGCCAGGCAGCGGCCGCAGGCTTGGGCAGCGCCTTGACCGCCCGAGCGAGGTCGGCGTCGCCGTCGGCCTTGATCCGGCCCGCCCGCTCGTTCCTCGCCGCGACGAACTCGCCGGGCGGCAGCGCGTAGAGCTCCCCGGCGACCGCGACAAGCTCCTCGGTCCTCACGGCGGTCAGCCCGCCCGGGCGGTGGTCGTCACGCGCAGGGCGATGCCGTCGCTCCAGGGCAGGAGCACCCACGGGACCAGCGGCGGGCGTGCCGTCGCGGCGAGCGTGACCTGCGCCGTCGTCCCGTCCGGCGTCCCGGTCGGCTCGGCCACCCGCAGGCCGTCGAACTCGCCTACCAGCGCCGCCGGCGCGGCGCCCAGATACTCGCGCACGGCGGCGTCGACAGACGCGTCCGACAGCGGTACGAGGGTGGCACCGTCGGCCGGGCCCGCGGGCGCGCCGTAGTAGGCCGCGACGTCGATGGCGTCAGCGGCGTCGACCGCGGCCCCGTCCGCGAGGGCGAGGAGGCGTTTGCGTTCGATGTGCACCGCCGAGGCGCTCGCCACCACGAGCACCAGGGCCAGCACCAGCGCCCCGAACGCGAGTGTCAGGAGCATGATCTGACCCTCCTCCCCCGTCCCCGGGGCCGCCATCCGGCGCCGCAGCGTCCTCATCGCGCCGCCCGGAACTCGGGGACGGCGGCGACGTGGGTGGCACTGACCGGCACGGTAGCCGGCACCGCGTCGACGACGACGTCCGGGACGAGGGGCAGGTCGACGCTCGTGGCGACGGTGACCACGACCCGGGCGCCGGGCGTCAGGCACGGCTCCTCCGTGCAGTCGACCTGGAGCGCTCCCGCGCCGTCGACCTCGAGCCCCTGGTCCTCGAAGGCCAGCTCGACGGCGAGACGTGCGGCGGCGACGCCCTCCTCCAGGGTCTCGGCCCGAGCGAGGAGGCGTCCCGCCTCGCGCGCCGCCCCCTCGGCGGCGAACGCGGCGGCCTGGATCTGTGCCAGCGTCAGGACCAGGTAGACGATGGGGACGAGCAGCAGCAGGCTGACACCCAGGAACTCCACGACGGCGCTGCCCCGCTCCCCGTCGCCCATCCCCCGCAGCCGCGCCCGGAGCGCACCGACAGCACAGGCGGCACAGGCAGCGCCAGCAGTGCCAACCCTGCGAGCACGGCCGGCACGGCCAGCACGGGCGCAAGGACGTCCGGGGTCCGACAGCGAGCCCGCCCGCTCCCCGCTCACCCGAGCGCCTCCTCGAGCACCGCGTGCCCGCTCACGTCGAGCACCCCCGACGGGCCGAGCAGACCCAGCACCGGCAGCGGCGCGCTGACCTGGACGCGGACGAGGGTCGTGCCGCCCCGGTCCACCAGAGAGGCGGAGACATCGCGCGCGTACCGGGGCGAGAGGGTCATGCCGATGAGCTCACGCGTGCGCGCGACACCCTGCGCGGGAGTCGAGCCCACGAGCGCGGCGTGCCGGGCGCCCTCGGAGGCCGAGTCGACGAGCGTGTTGCGCACATGGAGCCCCAGCACCAGCTGCAGCAGCGCAGCGACGATCGTCACGACCAGCACCGAGACCAGGACGAACTCGACGACGGCGGAACCGCGGTCACCCTCGGTGATCAGCCCACGCCACCGCGCGCGGACCCCCGTCAGAAGGCCAGGACGCGGTTCATGGCCGTCTCGAACACGGTGGACAGGGCCGGGCCGGCCAGCGCCCAGATCGCGACGACGAGGCCTGCCGTCATCAGGGTGACGAGCACCCAACCGGGCACGTCGCCTCGTTCGGGATCGTCCTGCGCGCACCAGCCGAGACGTGCCGCGATCAGGGTGAGCAGGGTGGTCCACATGTCGTCTACCTCCGGTTGGGTCCTGACGGTCCTGGCCCGGCACGGCCGGGCGGCTGTCCGAACTCACAGCCCCACCTGCAGCACTGCGAGTCCGGGAAAGATGGCGAAGAGCACCGTGACCGGAAGCACCAGGAAGACGACCGGCACCATCATGCCGAGCTCCTTCTTCCCGCCGGTCTCCATCAGTTCTCGCCGTGCGGTCTCCCGCGCGTCCTGGGCCTGCGCGCGCAGCACCTCTGCGAGCGGCGTGCCTCGTTCCAGGGCAACGGCCACGCCCTCCGCGAACCGGGCGACGGCAGGTTCGTCGGTCCGGGCGGCCATGCGCTCGAGGGCGACAGCGAGCGGCACCCCGGACCGGGCCTCGGCGAGCGTGCGGCGCACGTCCAGGGCGAGCTCACCGTTGGTGCTGCGGGCGATCCGCTCGAGCGCGCCGACCGGCCCCTCACCGGCAGCGACCGCGAGGGCGAGGAGCTCCGCGACGTCGGGCAGCTCCATCGCCATACGCTGCTGCCGCCGGCGGACCTGGCTCGTCAGCGACTGGTCGCGCGCCACCGCTCCCCCCACCGCACACAGCAGGACGCCGACGAGGAGCGGGACGAGCGGGGCCCCGCGAAGGACGCCGAGAGTCAGCGCGCCGAGCAGGCCGACAGCGAGACCGACCGCGGCCCACATCAGCTGCTCGGTGCGGAACTGGTCGTGGGTCATCGTCCCGCCCAGCAGCTGGAGGCGGCGGCGGATGCTCACCGACGACGAACCGAGCCGCTCCAGCACTCGGCCGGCGTCGTGGAGCATCGGTGCGAGGAGCCGCTCGAGGGTCGGGAAGGGCGTGTGTACCGGCCGGTCGGCGAGCAGGCGGGACGTGCGCGGCCGCTCGCGCAGGTACGGCGCGATGCGATCGTCCAGGGTGATACGCCGCGCCGCCACGCGCCACAGCACGAGGCACAGACCGACTCCGCCCATCAGCCCGACGAATGCGCCGAGCGCCGTCGCGCTCACCGCAGCACCCGGGCGTCCTCGGGCAGCCGCCCGATACGCACCATGAGCACGTAGGCGAGCAGGCTGCACCCCGCACCGGACGCCAGGACGATCACACCGAGGGCGGAGTTGTAGGCCTCAGCGGTCTCCGTCCGCGTGGAGAGCAGCAGAAGAACCACCCACGGGGCCGCCACGGCCATACGCGCTCCCGCGACCGTCCACGACTGGCGCGCCTCCAGCTCGCCGCGGGTGCGCAGGTCGTCCCGAATCATCTTTGCCAGCGTCCGCAGCAGGCGGCCGAGGTCCGTGCCACCCACCTCCCGGGTGAGCCGCAGGGCCTCGACGATGCGATCCGCGACCGGGTCCGCCAGACGCGCCTTCAACGCCTCCAACGCCTCGGCGAAGCGGCCGGTCGCCCGGTAGTCCTCGGCGAACTGCCGGAACTCCGCCCGGACCTCCTCCGGGCCGCGCTCCCCCAGCGCGATGAGCGCCTCCGGCAGCGAGAGGCCGGCCCGGATCGCGGAGGCGAGGTCGTCGAGGACCTCGGGCCAGACCGTGCGCAGCTCCGTGCGACGTCTGCGGGCCCGCGTGCGCACGGCGACCGAGGGTGCGCCGGCCAGAATGACGGCGAAGCTTGCGGCGATCGGTGGGGAGCCGGTCAGGGCCGCCGCCGTGACGAAGGTGACCAGGCCCAGCAGACCCGAGGTGATCAGCAGCGACGTCGGGGTGACCGACGGGGCGCCCGCCTGGACGAGGAGGTCCTGGGTGCGGTCCGACCATCCCGGCACCGATCGACGTCGTGGCTCGCGCGGGTCGAAGAAGGACAGCCAGATGCTGAGCAGCCCCGCCCCGAGGAGCAGCCCCACGACGACGCCCATGGTCAGCGCCCCGTGCCGGCGAGCAGCACCGACAGGTCGTAGCCGGCCCGGCGGAACCTCTCCTCGCCGTCAGGAAAGCCGGAGGACCGCCGCAGGTGACCGTCCTGCCGGACGAAGAGCTCGGCCGTCTCCACGATGCCGTCCTCGACCCTGCCGGTCACCGCGATGACCTCCCGCACGCTGCGCCTGCCCTCCCGGTCGAGCTCCAGATGCACGACCAGGTCGATGGCGGCGGCCACCGTCGGCACCACGAACGCCGCCGTGACGTTCTCGCCTGCTAGCAGCGGGAGCGTGCAGAGCTTCGTGACGGCCTCCCGTGCGGAGTTGGCGTGCAGGGTGCACATCCCGGGAATACCGGCGTTCAGGGCGACGAGCATGTCGAAGGCCTCCGCCTCCCGGACCTCGCCGATGATGATGCGGTCGGGGCGCATGCGCAGCGCCTCCTTGACCAGCCGGCGCAGCGGGACCTCGCCCGTCCCCTCGAGGTTGGCCTGCCGCGTCTGCATCGCCACGGTGTCCCGGTTGGTCAGCCGGAGCTCGAAGACCTCCTCGGCCGTGATCACCCGTTGCCCGGCGGGGATCGCGCCCGCGAGCGCACCGACCATGGTGGTCTTCCCGGCCTGGGTGGCCCCGGAGACGAGGATGTTCATGCCCGCCACCACGGCTGCGTCGAGGAAGGCCGCCGCCTGGCTCGTGAGCGAGCCGAGCGCGACGAGGTCGCTCAGGCGTCGGGCCCGGGTGATGTACTTACGGATGTTGACCGCCCACGCGGAGCGGGAGCAAGTTCGATAAGTGCCGCCACTCAGTTCAGATAAGTGGCTGCAGCCGGCGGCTCAGGTCGGGGGGAGGACGACACGAGAGAGCACCACCGGCCGACGGCGGCCCAACGGGCGGTCAGGCGCCTAGTTCGCGCTCCTGAGGCGGCATCGTCAGCCGGTCGCCGGGGGTCACCAACGCGATCGATGGCGCGCCTATGGAAGCGGTTGACATGCCGGGTGGTCCGTCTGACCTCTGCACCGAGTTCAGTTGACGTCAGGAGGTGGTGGTCGTCGGCGTCTGCCCCTACGGCGTCTTCGTTTCCGATCCTTCTTGTGCGCCAGCTCAGCGGAACGTAATGCCTCGGCGACGTCTTCAGGTGTGACTTGTGCGACTTCGTTCGTCAGGTTCCGATGGAGCGCCGGGCTGGCATGCTTCTGCCGCCTGCTTGGGGCTCTTGACGTTCGATAGGGGTCGCTGGTGTCGGAGATTTCTGCCAGCCAGGGGTCTCTCATTTCCCTTGCCCAGAACCACTGACGGATCTTCCTGATGTTGATACCGAGGGTCGCGAAGGCTAGAAGCAGCCCTTCCTTGGCCCTGCCTAATACTCGAACGAAGCCGCGCCTGAATCCTGAATGATGGAACTTGGTGTCCGCGTGGAATGACTCGACTAGAGTTCGCCGGCAGTATGAGGCGTACCACTTCGGGCTCTGCCAGGCCACCGGCTGTCTGTCCTTCAGTCGGTGCTCGGGGGATACGGTTATGGTTATTCCACAATGGCATGGCCCGGTCTCAGCGCACCTTGTCTCCGGCTTGCCACGGGAACGCAGCGATGCCGGGAAGTTCGCGCACCGGAGGGTGGCCTGCTCGCCCTTCTGTGCAGGGCCTCGGAACCTTTGCGCTCCGGTCACGGGGTCCGGTGCGTTGAGGGGCCGGAACTCGTAATTCGAACGAGCGGCGTACGCTACCGCGAGCGCGAGCCTGGCCTTGCGTTTCATTCCGAAGTGGGGAGGTGGAAGGTGCCGCAACTTCTCCGGGATGGCGTCGGTGTAGATCCCGCCGTCGATCATCAAGGTTCGATCGGTAGGTCCTGGTCGGACAGTCCGCTGGTCCCCCTTGAGGTCAATAATTTGCTGTATCCCTCTATTGAGCAGTGGCGCCGCCCAGTGTTCTACGTCCGCCTGTGAGTACCCGCGGTCGACGACTACTTCGCGCACGGTGACCGAGCAGGACCTGATGGCGTCGAAGATCTTGAGTCCCGCTTGTGCTGGCTCCTTCGACGCGGGGGCCAGGTAGAAGCCGGCCGCGAGGTTGGGCATCTCAGGCCCACCGAAGCGAGGGACCATTACGCAGGTGTGCGCGTCGTAGCCCGCGAAGTAGGTTGCCGGTGCTCGATTGCGGCCGGGCCTGCGGCCGATCCTTGCATCTGAAGCGACTGTCGGGGGTGCCTCGGCCTCGGCCGGCGACTGACTCGCGCTGTGGCGCCTTTGCTTTTTGCGGCTGCGTCGGGCATTGGTTCCCGCGCCCTCGCGAACCGCGGTCTTGATTTCCCGCGTTCTTGCGGTTCTAGCCTTAATGTCCGGCGCGGCGTCAGTCAGGGCACTTGGCTCGTCGCTCTTCCCGCGGCGCCTTGCCCAGGTCTCGAAGTCTGTCCAGTCAAGCGCGAAAGCAGCCGGTCTCGTCTACCGCGGGCCGCAGGCTCTCGGTAAGCAGCATGCTTGCAAACATGGGTTCCGTGATCACTTCGCTCGGACATCCTTTGGGGCACCGGTCATCCCTAGGATGATTGTGCGGGGTCGAGACCTTCCCGGCCTGAATGGCCTTACTGAGCTTGTCGACGCCGTCGGTGATCTCGTTGTAAGTGACGCCACGTTCGGGAGCGCTGGAGAGTAGTTGCAGTTCCACCAGTTCGTCCGCCGTCTCTTCAACCTGAACCAAATGCATTTCCACGCGGGTGCGCGCCGCGTGAACCGCGAGAATGAGCAGCAAGTCGCTCCACTGCAACTCGCGCGGCCGCCCCGTATCCTTGCGAAGACTTTCCTCGACAGCCCTGGCCAGCTCGCACCTCGTTAGTATCAGACGCATAATGCTCGCGAGTTGCGGGAGCGAGTATGGTCTCGGGCGTTTCGGGCGCACGTCAGGTTTGCCACGTTTCGTCATGATTTCTCCAGGCTCTCGTCACCGTCCGACCCCTCGATGAGCGACAGGACAGTCTCGGCGTCACGCATTTCGACATAAGGCAGAATCGCCGTCAGAGAAGAAGCACTCGTCCATCCGGCGAGATGCATAATTTCCGAAATTCGGAGCCCTGCATGTGCGACTGTCACCAACCACGTCTTTCTGAGCCGGTTGAAGCTAAGCACTGGAGCCGCCGGCGGCAATTCAAGCATCGCCACAAGTTCACCCGCGACCGTTCGGCGATGTCGCTTCTTCTCGGAAACGAGAGCCCCCTCGACCCCCAGATCGAGGAGCTCGCGCACGCACGGCCGCGCCTTCGGCAGAACCGGGACCGTTCGACTGCGAGCCCCAGAAACGTCGACCACATAAGAACGGCCCTGCTGCCGCACATCCGTAGCCGACACCCTGAACATCTCCGCTGTTTGGAGACCAGCACCGTAGATAAGAGTGGCGACAGCCAGCCCCGCCCGTTGCCGGATGTTGTTAGCCTGAATTGAGAGAGAATGTAGGATCAGGTCGAGTTCACCGTCACCGTAAGGGGCTAGCGGACTCCGAAGGCTCAGGTCGACTCGCAGCGGGGGCCAGGGGACACGGCGGGTGACTCGGCGACCCACCTGGTGCAATGCCGCTCGGTAGTTCGCTCGACTTTTTTCGTTGAGATCTTTGATGCCAACCAGAACGAACCTCTCCACCTTGGGCTCCGTAAACATAACTTCCGGCGAGAGTTCGTCGCCCTCGTCCAAGCACCAGGCGACAAATCCGCTCGTCGCACGCAACAGCTCGAATGCGGCTGGCTTCGTTCTCGGGCCCACTGCGCGCACGCAGTCACGCACGAACTCAGCAGTCCTCCACCAATATGCTTTCGCCCGTGGTGACCGCGGCTGGTATCGCTCGATCACCCTGGCGATGACCGCTTCGATCTCAGGCCCGCCGTAGTCCTCGTCGCCCATGCCACCTCCGAACCGATGGCGCCTCACCTAGCAACGCCAGCGCCGCACAGTTACCATTGACCTGCGCTCGCACCGTAGGACAGCCTGCGTCAGGGGCGAAAGCCGCAAAAACCTGTACCACACCGTATAGCGGGAATCGGACGAAACTGATCCTTTTTGTCCGTACAGAATGCCGCAAGGTTAATGTGGGCGGCGCTTCCTTACGTAACACATTGAATTTGATGTGCCGTTTCACCCCAATGGCAACCGCAGCGCCCGAGGGTCACGCGTGCCTGCCAGCGGAGCGGACGAGACGGTGAACGGTTTCGAAATCCCGCATGGTCACGTAAGGGGCTAGCTCGGCAAATTTCTGACTATTCCTGAGGCCAGAGAGCTTAAGGACCTCGGACACTCGAAGGTCGGACGCAAGAATTTCTGCGAGCCATGTTGTCCGCAGCCGGCGAAGATCCAAAGGTGGCGCACCTGGCGGGAGTTCGACTCGTCCGACGACGCCGGAGAACGTCGAACGAGCCTTCGGGTTCCGGTCGGTCAGTAGCGGGCCCTCCGGGAACTGGTCGACCAGCCACTGCAGCAAGGAGTCCACCTTCGCAAGCGCGGGCACTTCACGCGCGTTGTTGCCCCGGACAACCACCACGTAACCGCCACCCCGCGACTCGACGTCAACGGCGCGGCAAGCGATCAACTCCGCGGAGGAGAGCCCGGCTCCGTATGCCAGGGCCAGGAGAGCCGAGCAGGCTCTACGTCGCTCGGGACTCGGTTGCAGCGGAGCAGCGGCCAGGAACCGCGCCATGTCCGTCGGCGAGTACGGTGGCATGGCACCGTGCTTCTTCAGCCGCAGCTCGCGAGGAATGGGCTCCCACAGCGCCCGCCTGGTCGCGGCTCGGCCGATCCGCCTGAGGGCGGAGCGGTAACTCGGGAGGGACGATTTGGCGAGGAACGTGGGCGCTGCCGTGGCGATGAACCACTCCACATTGGCCTCGGTGAACATCCTCTCCGCGGCAACGTCGATGCCCTGGCTTGCGCACCAGTCGGCATACCTGGCTGCGACCCGGAGATAGGTGTAAGCGGTGGCCGGAGACGGGGGCCGGACGGCCGTCACCGCCTGCTGCACCAATTCGCGTATCTCCGCCCACCGGGCGGGGGGAATCTGTCGTGGCGTGTACCCAGCGATCGCGGCAGCCACGTCGACCCCTAGGGCCTCGCTGTGCCGCTTCCCGCTCCCTGCTCCGGTCGTCATCTTCCTCACCACAGTCCCACTCGAGCAACCCTCGCCCCGCGGTCCGCCAACACCCGAGGACAAAGTGGGCGCCGGGCCGTTGGACCGGAAGGCGATTGACGGTCACTGTGACGGTCGCACCGGCCACCGACATGGAGCCCTGGAGGTGTCAGCAGTCGCGTAGGTCGCCCCCCCATTGACGCCCGGGGAACGCCCGCCCATCCGGACCGCGCTAACCACGAACCCCTAATCGGCGCGAACCCTGGGTCTAGGTCTCGGCACGTCGTGGCTCGGGCGCCGGCCTCAGCCCGAGCTGGCCTGACCGGCATCTTCAGGGCGAGGAGTCATATGTACCGCCTCGCCAAACTAAGGCGGCGACGTATGCGGGTGGCGGACTACAGTTCCGCGCTCCTCCAAGCAGTCGTGGGCAAACGGCCAGCCACTCGGCGAGCTCCACCTCGAGCGCGCAAGGCTGCGCCCATCTCGACCTGCCGCGCTTGCTAAACCCCCTACTGAGCGCCTTCGACCTCCGACAGGACTTGAGCATCGCGCCAGGCGCGCAGTCCGGTCTTCCGGCTCACACCTGCGTGGTGCAGAGCCTCGTCCTGCGTCAGCCCGTGGGCGCGTAGAGAACCGAGCTGCTTGGCGAGCGTCAGCCGTTCTGGGAACTCCTGGGGGGCTTCGTAGAACCGTGCGTCAGAGAGCAGGGACTTGACCGTGTCGACGGAACGGTTCAATGCCACAGCGATCTCACTGCGGGCCAGGCCGCTTCGTTGCAGGCGAAGAGCTTCGACAGCGTCAGTGCGTCGGACATCCGTCGACACGCTCCTTCCGGTGCTCGCAGTGGTGACCTTGTCGGGCCCCGCCGCGGGTTCCTTGCAGGCTCGTGCCTTCGGTGTGCGTGGCTGGCGGACCTCCGCCGGCCGCTCCGGGCCAGGCGCTGCAGCGAGGAACTGCGCGACGCTGATCACCGGCTTACCCCACTTTGCGGCGTCCCGTGCCTTCCCCGACTGGGTCCCAAGTTCCGCCACCACCAGCAGGTCGCATTTCGTCTTGGTCACGTTGCCCACCGGCGTAAGGCCGATCTCTTCGGCGTAACGCTCTATCTCGGCTCGAGACATGGAGCGGCCGTCGGCGTCGACGGCATCCCCGGTGAAGCAGACCCGCGCACCCTTGAACACCACGGTCGCCAGGTCGAGCTGCGACGATTGCCCGAGCGTGTCTGCAAGACCAGCACCCAGGAGAGGTTCGAGGATGCTCAGCCGTTCGACGATCGACGGTGACAGCCCCGCAGATTTCCGTACCACGGATGCGAGGCGTGCGGCGACCGCGTCGCGGACGGCGTCGTTGTCGACGCCGCAAGCACGCGAGTGCCGCTCTCCCCTGATGACTGCGCTGCTGATGCTCCGGCTGGCGTCTAGGAGCGCGGTAAGGGCCGGCGTCGTGCGCGGCGGTTTGAAGTTGTCCCGCGACAGCAGGTAGGTCATCGCCTCGTCTGAGTCGGCCGTCCCGAAACTCGTCCCTCCCTCGCCGCCGAGGCGCCGGAACGCCGACAGCGCGGCCTGTGCGCGTCCGAGCGCCGAGCCTGCCGTCAGGCCGGAATGCTCTTCTGCTGACAATTCGTCCGGGTCAAGCTCGATCCCGAGCGGAAGTGATCGGACGAGACCCTGCCGTTTGAGTTCGAAGTCGATTCTCCCGAGCGCCTCGTCGACGCCGACACCGACGGGCGTGACGCCTTCGACGAGGCGGGAGATCACGGCCCACGCTTCGGCGAGTGTCGGGGCAAGGACGATGTCGTCGACCGTGATCCCGTAGGCCTCACGTGCTCCCGACAAGTCTCTCTCCGGGTTGATGAGAGTCGACACACTGGTGCCATCGTCGAAGGCGAGGGCAATCTCGATCGGACGCGGGCGTGAGCGGAAGTCGTCCGCTCCGACCTCGAGCACGCCGAGAGCGACATGACGCTCCGCGGCCTTGTCGCCCGCCGAGTCGGCGAGGAACCTCAGGACGCGTCTGTCCGTCCGGAGGTCCTTGGCAAGCACCTCACGGTGGAGCACGATGCCGTCCATCGACGTAGCTCTGCTCAGCGCCACGTAGACCTGCCCGTAGGCGAAGGTGCCCCCGGTGAGGTCGACGACGAGCCGATCGAGCGTCTGTCCCTGGACCTTGTGGATCGTGATGGCCCAGGCGAGCTTGAAAGGCAGCTGTGTGAAGGTCCCGACTTGGACACGGCGCATCGTGCCGTCACTGAAAATCGGTTCGGTGATCTCCCAGGTATGGGGGGTGACCTCAACGGTCCTCCCGCCGTTGAGGTCGACGGTGACCGTTTCTCCGTCATCACTGGCAGCGACGACTTTCCCGAGGGAACCGTTCACCCACCGCCCGGAAGGGTCGTTGTTGAGCAGCATGACCTGCGCGCCCAACTTGTACGTGACACATTCCTCGACGGGCGAGTCAAAGGTGGAGATATCGCCCGTTGAGGTGGAGTCATGCCGGTACAACTGACCGGGAAGCCGGTCAAGCGCCTGTCGGTTCCGTGCGGTCACGATGCGGTTCGTCGGCGCCACGGTGAGCCAGAACTCGTCCTCGGGCGGGAGGAAGCCATCGATGGTTCGGGTGTTTAGTTCCGCCCTCATCTCCTCGACGAGTACACCTTCGCGCACGGCATTGAGCAGGTTCGTCAGCCGTGCGTCTCCAAGCTGACGGAAGATCTTCGTCAGCTGAACCGTGGGGAACGACTCCCGGCTGTAGGCCTGCGCGGAGAAGAAGTACGGCGTCGCATACCGCTCTTCGAGCCAGGCTTCCTCGCTCTCCTTGACGACCGGCGGAAGCTGGAACAGATCTCCCACCAGGACGACCTGCACCCCGCCAAAGGGACGGCCGGGGCGTGGCCCAAACCGCCGCAAGGCGGCCTCGATCTGGTCGAACATGTCGGCCCTCACCATCGATGCCTCATCGACGATGAGCGTTTCCAAGCTCTTGATCACCTTGGCGAAACGACCCGGACGGTACGGACCATTCTCCACGTCGTCGAGCGTTGTCGCCGGGCCGAAGCTAAACAGCCGATGAATAGTCAGCCCCTCAACGTTGAGCGCCGCAATACCCGTCGGCGCGGCGACCACCACGTCCCTGTCCGTGTTCGCCATAAAGTGACGAATCAGCGTCGACTTACCCGTTCCCGCCTTGCCGGTCAGGAACATATTTCCCCCTCCGTTCAAGATTCTCAGCGCCCGTGAGAACTCTTCAGTCAGTTCAAGCTCCGCGGCTCGGGCAGCCTGTGGCTGAGAAGTCCCTTGCTTTACACTTGTCCCAGTCCAGACAGCGGAGCTGCCGACGACGTCGCCCGAAGTGCTTGAACGGGCAGTAAGTTTGCACTTTTCGTTGATTGCAGCGAACATTGCCCGCGCGTCGGCGGTCGACTTCCGACGGAAGTGCACGGTCGTCACCCCGTTTACACGCGCCAGGACGATGCGACCGTTCGACAAAAGCCCCGCATCGACGATTGACACGTCATCGAGTTCGTCGAACGCGATCCGCACCGCGGAGGCACCTAGGGCGCCTCGACCCAGCAGGCCGGCGGCGACGACCATCACATGATCGGCATGGAGCTCCAGACGAGCGCCGTACAGGTCCACGGCGAGCGCCGCCTCCTCCGATGACGTCGAGTAAGTGCTCACGAAAGACCTCCGAGTGACCTGAAACAGCGACGGCAATTAGCGTCGCGTTCCCTTCCGCGCTGTGCCGCCAACGCGAGTTGTCGCAGCGCTCATCGCACGAGGCTAGAACCCGAAGGGGCCCCATGAAGGCGTTTTGGAAGCGTCGCCGTCCGCATTACTCGCCGCCCTTCATACTCGACGAGGCCACCGAACGCAGAGTCAGTGACAGGCTCCGAAACAGTCCAGCCCGGAACGGCCGTAGGAGCGGTGTGTCATCCATCGGCAGGAAGCGGCACTCGCCACGGCGACCCCCGCCACCCCGCGCACATCGACGGAGTCTCCGTTGCTAGGTCTCCCGGGAGCCCTGAACTACGACGAATCTGCCCTAACCGGACAGGCTCATCCATCCATCACCTGGCCGCGCGTCGGGCATATACCCCGCTCACGGAGGTCCGTAGGACGGATGCGGCTTACCACTGGAGCTCTCCCGATCTCCATGGGCCAGCATGACGTTGCTCGGACCAGGAGCGAGCCGGCCGCTTCGCTGTCGTCTCTGGTGTTCGAGCCCCGGTGAAGTCCCTGTAGCACCGAGAGGCGACCGCGGTCCGTGAGATCCCTGGCATGTCACTCCCCGAAGCCCCCGGTCCGCCGAAGGCGGCCGGGGGCTTCGCCGTGAAAGGCCGTGACGCCCCTGGGCAACCGATGCACAACTGCCCCGACCAGGCGGCTCAGGCTTTCCAGACAGTCTTTAGGTTGCAGAACTCCCGGATTCCCTCCGCCGCGAGTTCTCGGCCGACGCCAGAGTTCTTGATGCCGCCGAACGGCAGTTCCGGATAGGAGACGGTCATGCCGTTGACGAACACGGCACCGGCATCGAGGTTCGCGATGAACCATGCCTCCTCGTCCGGGTCGTTGGTCCACACCGAGCTCGACAGGCCGAACGTCGTCTGGTTCGCGATCCGCAGCGCGTCTGCGTTGTCCTTCGCACGGTAGACCGACGCGACCGGGCCGAAGGCCTCCTCCATGACAAGACGGGCGTCGTCGGGGATGTTCTCGATGACCGTGGGCGCGTAGAAGTAGCCACTGTCCTCCGGGATGAAGCCGCCGGCGAGCACGTTGGCGCCCCTCTCGCGCGCGTCCTCGACAAGGTCGGCGAGCTCGTCGCGGCCCGCACGGGTGGCAAGCGGCCCGACCTCGGTCTCGGGCAGGAGCGGGTTGCCGACGACGAGCCGGGACATCCGGCCGGTGAACTCGGCGACGAACGCGTCGTAGACGTCGGCGTGCACGATGAAGCGCTTGCCGGCGATGCACGACTGACCGTTGTTGCTGATGCGTGCGCGCACCGCGGTTTCCGCGGCGGTCGTGAGGTCGGCGCTGGGCAGGACGATGAACGGGTCCGAGCCGCCGAGCTCGAGCACGGCCTTCTTGATGGACTTGCCGGCGGTGGCGGCTACCGAACGGCCGGCGGGCTCAGACCCGGTCAGCGTCACTGCCTTCACCCGCCGGTCCTCGATCACGGCGGCAACCTCGGCCGAGCCGATGAGGAGCGTGCGGAACGACCCCTTGGGAAAGCCCGCCCGCTCGAACAGCGAGTCCAGGAACATCGCCGCCTGCGGCACGTTCGAGGCGTGCTTGAGCAGACCCGTGTTGCCCGCCATGAGCGCCGGCGCGGCGAAGCGGATGACCTGCCACAGCGGGTAGTTCCACGGCATGATCGCGAGCACCGGACCGAGCGGCTCGTACCGCGTCCAGGCTCGCGAGGCACCCACCTTCGATGGGTCGTCGAGCGGCTGGTCCGCGAGGAACGTCTCGGCGTTCTCGGCGTAGAAGCGCATGGACCTCGCGCTCTTGCGGACCTCGGCGACGGACTGCGCGATGGGCTTGCCCATCTCCACGGTGATGAGTTCGCCGAGCCCCTCGGCCTGGTCGTCCAGGATGTCGGCCGCTGCGCTCATCCACGCCCCGCGCTGGGCGAACGTCGTCGTCCGGAGCGTGCGGGCGGCGGCCGCTGACTGGGCGATGCGTTGCTCAACCTCTTCGGGCGAGTGCGGTTCGATGATCGTCTCCGTCGCCCCGGTGGTCGGGTTCACGGTTGCCAGTGCCATGGGGTTTCTCCTCGTCGAGTGGGGTTGCCGCGACGATGCTATTCGAAACGTAGCGTTTTGCATATCGGATATTCTCGGCTAGTCTCACGGCGACGAGGAGGTCCGATGGGCGAAACGAAGGGCTTGCGCAGCGCGCGCAGGATGACCGATGAGGTGCTCGGCATCCTGCATGCGCGGATCGTCGACAGCATTCTTGCCCCCGGCGAGAAGCTCGACATCGAGGCCATCGCTCGGGAGTTCAGCGTCAGCAGGACCCCGGTTCGCGAGGCGGTGCTCCAGCTCGAGTCGCTCGGGCTCGTCGAACGACTCCCCTACCGGGGCTCGGTCGTCGCGGCGCTCAGCGAGGAGAACCTCGACGAGGTCACGGCGCTGCGGGTGGCTCTCGAAGGTCTCGCCGCCGAGCTGGGCGCGCCCCGGTTGACGCCGCTCGAGCTCGCCCGGATGCGGGCCATCCTAGTCGAGCTCGACGAGGCGACCGACGCGCCCGATTTCTCGCTCGGCCGGTTCAACACCCTCAACCGCGAGTTCCACCGGATCATCTATGCGGCCGCCGGCGCCCCTGTGCTGCTGCGCCTGATCGACCAGCTCGGAGCCGCGGCCGACCGCCTGCGGCTGCACAGCGACGTCCGCGGCAGCGGCGCCGACTCACAGCACCGAGAGATCCTCGACGCCTGCGAGCGCGGCGACTCGGCGTCAGCCGGCGAGGCCACACGGCGCCACGTCGCGCAACTGGTCCAGTCCCGCCACGCGCCCCCCGCGCACGGCCTGCTCGCCCGGACGCTGGCCTCGGTCTCCACCCCCACCTTCGAAGGAGTACTCGCACGATGAGTTCTGACGGCCGACTCCCGGCCAGCCCGCCACTGTTCCTCACCGACAAGGACGTCGAGGCCCTGTCCAGCTGGACCCACGCGATCGACGCGATCCGGGCCGCATACTCCAAGCCCGAGAGCGCCGAGCGCACGCCGGGCCGGATCTTCGCGCAGAGTCCCCGCGAGTGGATTCGCGTCATGCCCTCCGTCCCCGAGGAGGGCAAGGTGTTCGGCACGAAGTCGATCGTCGGGTCCTTCGGGGACGAGCTGCGGGTGAGCTACCTGATTTCCCTGTTCGACAAGGAAACCGCCGACCTGGTCGCCCTCGTCGACGGCAACCGTGTCACCGGCCTGCGCACGGCGGCGACGACGGCGGTGGGCACGGAGGCCATGACGCCGGCACGCCCACTGATCGTGGGCGTGATCGGCTCGGGCTTCGAGGCTCGCTCGCACCTCACCGCCCTGGCGACGCTGCGCGACTTCGCCGAGGTGCGCGTGTTCAGCCCCACGCCGGCGAACCGCGAGGCCTTTGCGCGCGACTTCGACGCTCTGCTCGACGCTCCGGTCACCGCTGTCGCGTCTGCGCAGGCGGCGGCCGAGGGCGCCGACCTGATCCTGTGCGCGGCCCGCTCACGCGACGAGTCGCCGACGGTGCAGGCCAGGTGGATCGGCGCGAACGCCACCGTTGTCTCGATCGGTTCGACCACGCCCGCGCAGCGCGAGCTGCCGGCCGACCTCATCGCGCGCGCGGCGGTCGTCGTCGCTGACGCACCGGAGGAGGTCGTGCACGGCAGCGGCGACCTCATCGCCGCACGCAAAGAGGGCGTCGACGTCGATGCGCTCGTCGTCCCGCTGTCCGCTGTCCTGCTCCACAAGGTCCCCATCGACCTCGACGCGGGCATCCGAATCTACAAGTCGACCGGCTCCGGTCTCCAGGACATCGTCGTCGCCGAGATGCTCTACGACCGCGCCCGCAACGATGGCTACGGCTACGACCTGCCCGTCAGCATCGTCACAACCAAGAAGTGAGGAAGAACAGCACCATGGTGGACTACACGAAGAGCGAGGCCCGCGACTGGGCCAAGCAGAACTGGAACGGCTGCATCGCTGTAACCATGCCCTCCTACACGGCCGACTTCTCGGGCATCAACGAAAAGGCGATCGCGCACGACATCCTCAAGCTCAAGGAGCTCGGTTTCGCCGGTACCCTCCTCGTCACCGAACTGAACGTCACGCCCGAGGAGAACGCGCGGATCACCGCCGTCGCCCGTGAGGTTGGCGGCCCGGACTTCCAGCTGTTCTTCCACTGCTCGTTCAACACGCTCGAGGAGAACCTCGCGGCGCTGAAGCTCGCGGAGAAGGCGGGCGTCGACTCCGTCCTGCTCTCCTACCCCACGTCGTACTGGCCGACGAGCCTGGACGAGGTCTTCGACTACACGAAGACCCTCTGCAACTCGACGGACCTAGGCGTCATGCTCTTCGGCCTGCCCGCCTGGGGCTTCGAGCGAATTCACCCGGCCGGCATGCCGGTCAAGTGGGTGCGCAAGGTGCTCGACGAGATCCCGAATATCGTCGCGATCAAGGCCGAGCAGGGCTACCCCACCATCGGCGGCATCATGGAGATGTACCACCACTTTAACGGCGAGGTGATCATCAGCTGCCCCATCGAGAGCGAGACGATTCCGCTGATGTCGGTGCTCGACTTCCAGTTCTCCGGAACCAGCAACACCAACTGGACCTCCGACTACTTCCCCCGCGCCTTCAACCTCGCCCGGAACGGCAGGTGGGAGGAGGCGATGGAGCTGTGGTGGCAGGTCGCGCCCGCCCGCGCCGCCAACGTCGCCATCCTCACCGGTTCTTCCGTGGGCACGACCGTCATCAACCGCACCGGCTGGAAGTACCAGGAGTGGCTCGCGGGCTTCAACGGCGGCGCGCTGCGGGGCCCGGCCGGGCGCCTGCCGGACCGCCTCATGAAGCAGGCCCGCGCGGCGCTCGTCGCCTCCGGTCTGCCCGTCACCGATTCTCCCGACGAGGAGTTCGTGCGCGGTCGCATCCCCGCCTGACCCACGTCGCGACGGATTGCTCGAGGGGCTGGCCCCAGCTGATGGCACCAGCCCCTCCTCCGTCCAGTCAGCCAGCCTGCCATGCTGAATCTTTGGCCGAGCCTGGTCTAGACCGTGGCCCTGGCATCTTCACGGACGAGGGCTTTCAGTCGCGCGACGGGAACTGCGGTAGTTCATGGCAACGGCGGCCGCCACGCGCCCGTCCCGGGTCCACCGCACGAGGGCGGAGCCGGGCAGGGTCGCCGTCGAGGACCTCGGGTGACCCATTGGCGGGGATCCGACCCGCGATCTTCACCGCGATGCCGAACTGCCCGGTCCAGAAGTAGTAGTGCCTGACGTACGGCGCGGCGGAGGGATGCAGTAGGCCGCGGGCCGCAGCGCGCGCTTGGGCGACGGCGCTGGTCCAGTGCGGTGTGCGTCCGTGCCGGCGTTCCGCGACGCGCCTGACCACGCAGTCCCCCGCCCCCGTGATGTCGGGAAGCACCCGGCAGCCCACGTCGACGAGCACCCCCCTTGACGAGTCCGAGACCGCATCCTGATAGCCACTCGGTGTTCGGGACATCACCTACCGCAGAGATGATCAGGTCCGCCTCGATGCGATTCGATACACCGGTCATGATGGCCTGGACAGTGTTCCCGACGAGCGTTGCGCCAGCAGCAACGGCGTGGACGAATGAGACGCCCTGCTGTTCCGCACGGTCACGCAGGATGCGTGCAATCCATCGTCACAGGAGCGCCTCCTGAGTCGGCTCCTGGTGGACGACAGTCACGGCAAGACCTCGCCGACGCAGTGTCGATGCCACCTCCATGCCGAGGAAGCCCGCCCCTACGACGAGTGCGCTCCGCGCCTCGAGCAGGCGTGCTGCGATGAGCTCGGCGTCCCGCACGGTGGGTGGTACGACGAGCTCTCCCCGTTGCGCCGGCGCCGCGAGTCGTCTGACGCGTGCCCCCGTGGCGATGATCAGACCGTCATAGCTGAGCTCGCGGCCACGCGCGAGCCGCACGGTCCGGTTCACGGGGTCGGGCGCCACCGCGCTCTCCACGCAGCAGCCGGACGTCGTCGGGCAGTGGCGGAAGGGTCGGGCTGTCGACGGACTCCGTGCCGCCGAGGATGCCGTTGGAGAGAATCGGGCAGAGGCCGGCGGGCTACATGATCGCCGTACCTTCGACGGAACCCCGCCGAGCGGGATCTGTCAGCTTGCGACCGTGCTCGGACGGCGGGTGATGAGCTGATGGATCTCAGCCCGAAGCTCCAGATAGTCGGGCCGGGACTTGGTCTCGATCTGGTCGCGGTGACGCCCCATCGGGATCGAGATCTCGCGGGTGACGGACGCCGGCTGACCGGCGAGCACGATCACCTTGTCCCCCAGGTACACCGCCTCCTCGATGTCGTGTGTGACCAGAAGGATGGTGACCTCGAGCCGCTCACGGATTGTCAACATGAGGTCTTCCAGGTCGGCCCTGGTCTGTGCGTCTACCGAGGCGAACGGTTCGTCCATGATCAATACTTCCGGCCGGTAGGCCAGCGAGCGGGCGATCGCAGCGCGTTGCTGCATCCCGCCCGACATCTCCCACGGGTACAGCCGCGCCGCGTGCTCAAGGCCAACGTCACGCAAGGCCTGCATGACCCGCTCCTCGCGTTCCGCGCGCGCCAAGTTGTAGCGTCGCAGCGGCAGCTCGACGTTTTTCCCGACCCGCATCCACGGCATGAGGGAGCGGCTGTAGTCCTGGAATACCACCGACACCGCCGCCGGAGGTTCCGTGACAACCGTGCCGTTGATCCGCACTTCGCCCGTGTCGGCCGGGCCGAGCGCCGCAAGTGCGCGGAGCAAGGTCGTCTTCCCCGTTCCAGACGGCCCGACGATGCAGACGAACTCGCCCTTCTCGGCCGAGAACGACACGTCGGCCAAGACGTGCTTGGTGCCGTAGGACTTGCCGATGCGTACAGCTTCCAGGACCGGTTCAGTCTTGTTGCCAAGCATAAAGATCCCTGCTCTCAGACTCAGGTGCGTGACTTGCGATGCCAGGCGAGCGCGCTCCGCTCGACAAGCATCAGGATGAGGTTGAGGAGGTAGCCGATGATCCCGAGCAGGATCATCCCCGACCACATCTCCGGGAGGGAGAACTGCCGCTGCGCCTGCAGGATGAAGTAGCCGATCCCACGCGAGGCGCCCAGCAGCTCACTCGCGAACATCAAGATGACCGAGACGGCGAGGCTGGCCCGGATGCCCGCGAAGATCTGGGGCGCCGCGCTGGGGATGACGATCCGGAAGATCCAGTCGACGGGCCGGATCCGGTTCGATCGGGCAACGTCGATGGTGGCAGGATCGATACCACGCACCCCGTCGATGGTGTTGAGCAGCACCGGCCACAACGCACCGAGCACGATGGTGACGACGCGCATGTCCTGACCGAGGCCGATCAGCTGGATCGCCAGCGGCAGCAGGGCGACGGCCGGCAGATACCGCAGGAACTGCAGTACCGGGTCCACCGCCGTCGCGACGTACCCGTTGAGGCCGAGGAGGACACCAAGCGCGATGCCGAGCACGATCGAGATCCCTAGCCCCAGTCCGATGGACTGCAGGCTTGGCACCACGTGCTCGCCGACGAGGGCGAACAGCCACAACTCGCGGAACTTCTCAACGATCAGCGCCAGCGGTGGGAAGAAGATCGAGGTGCTGTCGGCGCTGGCGAACCACCAGGCGGCGACGAGCACTGTCGGCACAACGATGGGCAAGATGAACCGCGGGACTCTCGCCATCATGCGGCCGATCGCTTCCGATAGGAGGGGTGCCAGGCCAGCGCGAGGGCCTCGAGCCGACGGAAGCCCGCGTTGACCGCCACGCCCAGGACGCCGCACAGGAAGATGTATGCGTACATCTCAGGAACGGCACCACCCAGTTGACTTGTGAGGATCTGCTCACCCATCCCACCGGCGGGAATCACGAGCTGGGCGCTGATCGTGATGAGCAGGCAGATCGCTGCGGCGAGCCGGATGCCTGTGGCGATATAAGGCAGCGCGGTGGGTACGAGCAACAGCGTGATCGTGTCCCGGCGCCGGGTCCGGAAGGAGCGGAAGGTGTCCCTGGCGACCCTGTCTACGTCGTGTGCGCCGTAGATGGCCTGCATGGTCACCGCCCAGACGGCACCGAAGAACGCCAGGAGGACGGTGCTCTGGAGCCCGGAGCCGTACAGCAGGACGACCAGCGGCACCAGCACCAGCGCCGGGATCGTGCGGAGGAAGTCCAGGGAGAAGACGGACATGCGATAGGCGATGCGATTCATCCCGAGGGGAAAACCGGCGGCGACGCCGACGACGACGGCAAGTACGAGGCTGATCGCCCAGCCTGCCAACGTGATGCCGAGAGGTTCCCACACCGCATCGGATGCGATCACCAAGACGACGGCGCTTCCCACTTCGACGGGCGTCGGCACGGCGCCGAGCCCGCCCAGGCTGGCGCCAAGGTGCCAGAGGACCAGCAGCGCGACCACTACCGCCACCTGCGCCACGCGCGGGGATCGCCTGAGCTGAGCCATGCGCGAAGGGCGCCCGGATTGCGCGAGGGTGTGGCGTCCCTCAGCGGCCGTGTCAGTCGCCACTCGAGGTCCAAAGGAGTCCGGCGGGGTCATAGCCGTCCTCGATGAAGCCTTCGCGAATCATGAGGTCGACGTACGCCTGGAGGTCGGCATCGGTAACGGTCGTGTCGTAGACGGGGAGGATTGACGCTTCGATGGCTTCCGGCGACAGAGCGGTGAACTCGGGAAGCACGGCGCGCACGGCGTCGGGATTGTCGTTCGCGTACTCACCGGCACGCTGGATCGCCGCGGCGAATCGCGCAGCCACCTCCGGATTGGCCTTGACGAATGCGTCGCTCATCACCCACTGCAAGGCGCTCATGCCACCGAGGCCTTCGGTAAAGGGCTTCGAGACGACCTCCAGGCCGTCCGCCTGAGCGGCCGAGAGGAAGGGGTCCACGATGAAAGCCGCATCCACACGGTTCGACTGCAAGGCGGAGACCATGTCGGGGTACGCGATCTCTACGACCTCGACGTCGGCTGGGTTGACGCCTGCCTCTTGTAGAACGACGCGCAGTGCGAGCTCGGGCGCCGACTTGAGTCCGACGAGTGCCACCGTTTTGCCGGTCAGGTCCGCCACGGCGCTCACGCCACTGTCAGGGGCGGCGACCAATGCGGTGGTGTCCTGCGCGCCGTCGGTGGGGTAGCGGTCGCTCCCCGCGACGACACGGATCGGCAGGCTTTTCGAAGCCGCGGTCACGATGGGCACAGATGTCATCAGCGCGACCTGGAGCTCATCATTCAGCAACGACGGAACGGCTGTCGTGGGGGTCTGGATGATGGTGGGGCTGACCTCCAGGTTCTCGTCAGCAAAGAAGCCTTGATCGAGAGCGATGTACACATGCGCAGCATTAGCGATAGGTGTGATGCCCACAGCCAACTCGGCAACCTCAGCCGACGCCTGGTCATCTGCTGTGGACGCCTGGTCACTGGGGGACGAACTGCTCGCAGAGCAGCCGGCAAACGTCAGCGCAGCGGCAGTAATGCCGGCGAGCGTCGCGAGCGTGCGCTTCTTTGTTGACATCGATACTCCATCGTGATCGAGATTCCAATACAGGCCGTACCGTATCGTACGGCCGGCATCGTGACTAGTTCCGCCGGGCGCCTGCCAGGCGGCACGTACCCGGTAAGTGCTCCGCAGAGTGCCAGCCTCGGCGCAGCGCCTCCAATACGATACGCTCCGAGTTGGACGCTCTCTCGACGGTGTCCTGCAAATGAAGGGTGTACGTCGTGGTGAACCTTGATCTCGCGCCGAACGACGCCGTCGTCGTCGCCTACCAGCGCACCCCGATCGGGCGGGCCCGCAAGGGCTCGCTCGTCGGGGAGCGCCCCGAGGACCTCGCGCTCGCGGCTGTCCAGGCGACGCTCGCGCAGGTTCCCGAGCTCGACCCACGCGAGCTCGGCGACTTCTACATGGGCTGCGCGGTGCCCGAGGGGATGCAGGGTGACAACATCGGGCGCCGCGTGGCCGTGCTCGCCGGGATGGACTTCCTGCCGTCCGCATCGGTGAACCGCTTCTGCGCTTCTTCCCTGCAGACGACGGCGATGGCCGCGCAGGCTGTTAAGGCGGGCGACGGCGACGCGTACCTGGTCGGCGGCGTCGAGTCGACGTCGAACCAGCCGCCCATCTCGACCCGCCTGTACCCGGGATCAGAGGAGCTGGCGGCGCGCGCGGACCGCGTCTTCGAGTCGGGCGAGGCGTGGCGCGACCCGCGTGAGGACGGGGAGACACCCGACGCCTACATCGCCATGGGTAAGACGGCGGAGTTCGTGGCCCGCCTGACCGGCACCACCCGCGCCGACCAGGACGAGTGGGCGCTGAAGTCTCAGCGCGCAGCCGCGGCGGCGATCGAGCGGGGATACTTCGCGGGCGAGATCACTCCGTACACCCGCGCCGATGGCACCGTCGTCGCGGCGGACGACGGCCCCCGCCCGTCCACCACGCTCGAGGGACTCGCCCGCCTGGCACCGGTGTTCCGGGCCGACGGCACGGTGACGGCCGGCAACGCCAGCCCCCTAAACGACGGCGCCTCCGCCCTGGTCGTGATGAGCGGGCGACGTGCCCAGGAGCTCGGGGTGACCCCCCTCGCCCGGATCCTCGGCAGCGCCGCGAGCGCCCTGTCCCCCGAGATCATGGGGCTGGGGCCGGTCGAGGCGTCCAGGCGTCTCCTGCGGCGGCTGGGCCTGTCGATCGACGACGTCGACATCGTCGAGCTCAACGAGGCGTTCGCCGCCCAGGTGGTGCCGGTCGTGCGGGAGCTCGGTGCGGATCCCGAGCGAGTCAACCCGCACGGCGGCGCCATCGCGCTCGGCCACCCATTCGGGATGACGGGCGCCCGGCTGGTGGGCACCCTCGCGCGCAGCCTGCAGGTCAACGACAAGACCGTGGGCCTCGCCACGCTGTGCGTCGGCGGCGGTCAGGGCATGGCGCTCGTGCTGGAGCGGCTGTCATGACCATCGCTGCGTTCGCGCAGCGGCTCATAGCGGAGGACACGAGCCTGCGGACCCTCGGCATCACGATCGTCGAGGCGTCCGAGGGCTACGCGGTCGCGTCGCTCACTGTCCGGCCCGAGATGGCCAACGGGCATGGGATCGCTCAGGGTGGCTACGTCTTCACCCTAGCGGACACCGCATTCGCGTTCGCGGCTAATTCCGTGCTCGAGGGGGCAGCGACGACGGATGCGCAGATCACCTACCTCGCGCCGAGCCACGTGGGAGATGGGCTCGTCGCCGATGCCACCGTGTACTTCCAGGACGGCAGGCGCGTGATCGTCGACGTACTTGTTCACGCCGGTGACCGGAAGGTCGCGATCTTCCGCGGCACCGGGCGAGCACTCCGGGCCCCGAGCGTAGGTTGACGACTCAGCCCGCCGAGGATCCCTCCAGGGCATTGGACCGCAGTCCGATGCCGTGCAGCGCGAGCTCGACAATCTCACCGGCGAACTTCGCGTCCAGTGGCCCGTCGTGCAGGAGCAGGCGGAGGTAGATCGGCGCGTAGGCGAGGTTTGCGAGCATCCCGGGCTCGGCGTCCGACCGCACCACGCCCTCGTCGATACCACGCCGGATCAGCGCCTCGACTGCCGCTCGACGACCGAGCCAGAACCTTTCATGGAACTCCTGCATCGCGGCCGGGTCGTACTGGGCCTCGGCGATCAGCTGGGCGACGAGCTTGCCGTCGAGGCCGGCGTACTGGTGCACGACTGCCGCGACATGCTCCCGCAGCGCTACCTCGAACGGCACGTCCTCGCGCACCGGCGTGTGCGTGAGGTACTCGCTGACGAACGCGTCGATCACGACGGCCGCCTTGTTGTCCCACCAGCGGTAGATCGTCGACTTGCTCACGCCGGCTTGCTTGGCGATCGCCTCGATCGTGAGCTTCTGGATCGTCGTGCCGCGCCGGGCGCCGACGCCCAGAAGCTTCAGCGTCGACTTCAGGATTGCTTGACGACTCTCTTCGCTGCGGGCCACCATGCGACACAGCGTATCCGATACGAAACGTCTCACAATGGCGACGCGTCCGTCTCTAGGGTGGTCACGTTAGACGCTCGGCCGGACCAGACGGCGCTGCGCAGACGAGAGCGGGGGTGGCCCAGGCCATGGCGGCCATCGACTACAACCTGATGCGACCGCTGCGGGTCCTCCTCGAGGAGCGGAACGTCACCAGGGCCGCCGAACGCCTGCACATGTCGCAGTCGGCGATGTCGATCGCGCTCGCCAAGTTGCGCAGACACTACGACGACCCGCTACTCGTGCGGCGGGGCAACACGCACCACCTGACCCCGCTCGCCGAGCGACTCCTCGGCGCTCTGCCCCAAGCGATCGCCGAGGCGGAGCAGGTATTTCGACTGCAGTCCCGGTTCGACCCGGTAACGAGCACCCGGTCGTTCGCGATCGCCGGCATTGACTACACGATCGCCCGCATCGCACCCGCACTGACGCACATCGTCGAGCGGGAGGCGCCGAATGTGCGGTTCGAGTTCCCCACCGTCGACGCGGCGCTGGTGAACGGCCTTCCTGATTCGCTCCGGATTCTCGACGGCGTGATCCTGCCGCACGGGTACCTCACCGACCAGCCGCACCTCGACCTGGTCACCGAAGAGTGGGTCTGCCTCGTCGACGGAGCATCCGGTCTCAGCGACAGTCCGACCGCAGACGAGCTGCTGACGCGCCCATGGGTCCACAACCTCGCTCCTCGCGAGGGCATGGGGCCGGCCAGGCAGCAGCTTCAATTCCGGGGCATCGACATCTCGGTCGCCGCGGTCACACCTCACTTCTTCGTCATGCCGTCCCTCATCGTGGGCACCGACCGGGTCGCCCTGGTCCCCGAGGGCTTCGCACGCATGGCAATGCAGCTGGAGCCGCGACTTCAGCTTGTCGTGCCACCCCTGGACCTCGCGCCCGTTCGCGATGCGTTCTGGTGGCACCCCGACCGCGCTGTCGACGCCGAGCACGTCTGGCTGCGTGAACTACTCGGCCGCGTCGTCGAGGTCATTCGGAATCGTCATGATCGCGATACCCAAACCGCGATTCCCTGATAGTTCGTAGTCGTGCATGGTGTGGTGCAGCGAAGATCGTTGCGGTCGTAGCATTCGATACGACACGTACTGAACACGAAGGAGTGTTGGTGGAAACGGACGTCGATGTCGTCGTCATCGGGGGTGGCCCCGTCGGAACGACTGCACTTGCCCTTATGGGCCGCCTGGGCCTGACCGCGCTTGGCCTGGAGAAGTACGAGGAGATGTGGCCGACCGCGCGCGCGGTCCACTTCGACGGCGAGACCATGCGCACGCTGCAGGGCCTCGGCATCGCCGAGAAGTTCGCCGCCGTGACGATCCCGATGAAGCACGTCGAGGTCATCAACGAGTCCGGCGAGGTCCTCGTCCACGCAGCGACCGACCGCTTCGGCGACCAGGCGTGGAACGACCACATCAGCTTCCACCAGCCCGACGTCGAACGACTCATCCGCGAGGTCGTCGACGAGACCCCGGGCGTCGAGCTCCGTTGTGGCGTGAGCGTGACGAACCTTCGTGACGCGGACGGCGGCGTCGATGTCGCCGCGGTGGCGACGGACGGCACGGAGCAAACGGTCCACGCCCGCTGGGTGATCGCCGCGGACGGGGCCCGGTCGGCGATCCGCCGGAGCCTTGGGATCCAGAACGACAAGTACGGCGAGGACGCGCAGTGGCTCGTTGTCGACGGACACCTCGTCGGTGCGCCTGGTTACGCCGCGGACATGATCCAGTTCGGCCGGCACACCCGGCCCGCGCTCTGGCTGCGGCTGCCCGGCACCCGGGTCCGCATGGAGTTCATGCTCATGCCCGACGACGACCCGAACGAGATCGTCACGCCCGCCGCCGTCGAGCGCATCAGCCGCGGCGCCCTGCCGGTGGACAAATTTGTGCCGGACCGGCAGGCGATCTACACCTTCCGGGGGCGGATCGCCCAGCAGTGGCGCAGCGGGAACGTCTTCCTCGCGGGCGACGCGGCCCACCAGGCGCCGCCGCTCTTCGGTCAGGGCCTGTGCGCGGGGCTGCGCGACGTCGCGAACCTCGCCTGGAAACTTGACCTCGTCAAGCGTGGGCTCGCCGGCGATGAGTTGCTCGATACCTACGAGAGCGAGCGCAAGCCGCATGCCACCTTCTGGGTGGAGACCGCCGCGAACCAGGCAGTCATCATCCAGACCACCGACCCCAAGGTCGCCGAGGGGCGCGATGAGTTCATCCGGGCGAACCCCACCGCCAGCGCCGTCCCCACCTCCCCCGCACTCGGCCCCGGCCTGCACGAGGGAGACAGGGACGAACGAGCCGGGAAGCTTGGCATGCAGCCGATCCTCGCGGACGGCACCCGTCTCGACGACATGGTCGGGACGCACTTCCTCGTCGTCGCAGACCGCGGGATCTACAACCAGCTGCCCGACTCGACCAAGGCCATGCTCGACGCTGACGGCGACGTCGTCACGCTGCTCGACCCGCTCAAGGTCGGCCAGATCCTCACGTCAGTCGGAGCCAGGGCCGTTGTCGTCCGGCCCGACCACTACATCCTCGGCGTCGGGGACACCGCGGACGATCTCGAGCGCCTGGTGCACAAGATCCCGTCCCTCGCGCATACCACCACCGTCACCGCTGATTCCCATTAAGGAGCACGACATGTCTTTCAGTCCGATCTCCCACATCCGGCACTTCGACATCGCGGTGCCTGATTTCGACAAGCAGGTCGAGTTCTACAAGAACCACTGGGGCCTGACCGTCCAGCACGACGACGGCGACGTCGTCTACTTCGCGGCCGAGGGGTCCCCGGAGCAGTACGTGACCCGGGTGCGTCGGTCCGCCGACAAGCGGCTCGACCTTGTAGCCTTCGGCGCCGCCGACCGGCAGGCCGTGGACAAGCTCGCCCAGGATCTCGGCACCGCCGGGGTGCAGCTGATCTTCGAGCCCACCGACCTGAAGACCCTGGGCGGCGGCTACGGCTTCCGCTTCTTCGACCTCGAGGGCCGCACGATCGAGGTCTCGACCGACGTCGAGGTGCGCCAGCACCGCAAGATCGAGGAGCGCGAGGCGATCCCGGTCCGGCTCTCGCATGTCGTGCTGAACTCGAACGCGCCGGAGACGATGCGCGCCTGGTACGAGAAGCACCTCGGGTTCCGCCTCTCGGACACCCTCAACCACCCCCACGTGGGCGACCTGTTCTACTTCATGCGCTGCAGCTCCCAGCACCACTCGATGGCCATCGCCCGCGGTCCGCACGCCTCCTTGCAGCACGCCTCCTTCGAGCTGCGCGGCCTCGACGAGTACATGCGCGGCAGCGGGCGAGTGATCCGCGCCGGCTACCGGAAAATCTGGGGCCCCGGTCGGCACGCCGCCGGCGACAACACCTTCACCTACTTCATCGACCCCAACGGGAACACGATGGAGATGACCACCGAGCTCCAGACGATCGACGAGGACACCTGGCACCCGACGATCTTCGACGTGCAGGAGCCGGAGACCTCGGACCAGTGGGGCACGGGCGGCGACATGGACGAATTTATCACCAAGGAGATGTTCAACGACCCGGACACCGGCCTCTTCGTCGCGCCGCCGGTCTGAGCCGACGGTAAGGAGAGGGCAACGGCGATGACGCTGTTCGGGATCGGCACCTTCGTGCTCGACGGTACCGTGATCCCCGGGTTAGTCAACGGGGACGACCTCCACGACGTGCGGTCCGCACTGCCCGCGGTCTCGCTCACGGCGGACCTGTTCGCCGAGTGGGAGGCGAACCTCGACCGGCTCGGGGACTATCTCGCCGCACCGGCGGTCGCCCCGCAGTCGCTCCAGGCGCTCGACGCCGCGGGGCGGCTGCGGGTGCTGCCGCCGGTGCAACCGGTCGGGCCGGTCCTGGCCGCCGGCGCGAACTACCGCGACCACATCATCGAGATGAGCGTCGCGCACCGGCTCGGCAAGGACGGCGCCTCGGACGCACAGCTCCGTGCGGATGCCGCCGCGGAGATCGACGCCCGCATCCGCACGGGCAACCCGTACGTTTGGACCGGGATCCCGTCCGCCGTGAGCGGCGCGTACGACGACGTGCAGCTGCCCGACGTCGGCGCAGACGTCGACTGGGAGCTCGAGCTCGGCGTCGTCATCGGACGGAACGCACACCGCGTGTCCGTCGAAGACGCGCTCGACCACGTGGCCGGCTACACGATGGTCAACGACCTCACGGCCCGCACGCTCGTGCCGCGCGACGACATGGCGAAGATCGGTACGGACTGGTTCCGCGCCAAGAACCAGCGCACGTTCTTCCCGACCGGTCCTGTGCTGGTGCCGTCGCGGTTCGTCCCCGACCCTTCCGACCTGCGCATCCAGCTCCGGCTCAACGGTCAGGTCATGCAGGACGCGACGACGGCGGGCCTCGCCTTCGACGTGCCCAGCCTCATCTCCTACGTGTCCTCGGTCGCGATCCTGCAGCCGGGTGACCTGCTCATCACCGGTTCGCCCGCCGGCAACGGCTCCCACTGGAAACGCTTCCTTCGCGACGGCGACGTCCTGGAGTCCACGATCACCGGCCTGGGCGCGCAGCGGAACGTCGTTCGCGGTCCCAGCGGGACGCTTCCCCCGTGGCAGGCATCACGAGTGAACGCGGTGTCGGAGTGATCCGTCAGCTCTACTTCGTCCCGCCGGTACCCCTGCTCATCGCGGAGGAGCTCGGCCTGCTCGCGACCGCCGGCCTCGACCTCGAGTCCCGGCGAACGCGATCCAGCGCCGAGCAGCTCGACGGGTTGCGGTCGGGCGAGGTCGACGTCGCGGTGACCGCGATGGACACCGTCTTCGTCTGGAACGAGCACGGCGCGGATGTCCGGATTGTCGCGGAGGTCGAGCGGACTACCCCGCTCGGCGTGTACGCGACGCCTGGCCACCGCGCCCTCGCCGACCTCGACGGCGCGCGCTTTGCCGTCGACGCGCTCACCAACGGCTTCGCGATCATCGCCCGCACCCTCGCATCGGCCGGGATCCGGCCGACGTACGTGGAGATCGGCGGAGTGACGGAGCGCCTCGACGCACTCGTCGCCGGCGCCGCCGACGCGACGCTGCTCGGCCCGCCGCTGGACAGGCTCGCGGAGCGGGCCGGCATGGTGCGCCTCGCCTCGGCCAACGATGCCTTCCCCGCACTGCCGGGGCAGGGTCTCGTGGTGCGGGCGAGGTGTGAACCCCAGGAGCAGGCCGCGCTCGACGTCTACCTCGGGGTGCTCGAGGCGGCGGTCCGTGCCACCGAGTCGATGTCGGACCGCGAGGGCGTCACCATCCTCGAGCGCCACGGGTTCCCTGCGCGCGCGGCCGCCGACGTCTGGACCACCCGCCCCCGGTCGACCGTAGTCGACGCCGACGGCCTCGCCCTCCTCGAGGGCCTGCGCGCGGGCCTCGACCTCCTCCCCGAGGGCTACACCGGAATCGGCAGCATCCTCGACGCCGCACGGCTGCCGCCGGCGGACCAAGCCCGCACGACCAGCTCAGTCTCGTGACCGTTCCACAGGCCATCCTCAAAGGAGAAGAAATGGATGTGACCACCGTCCGCGGCGCCCGCGAGGTGCTCGGCTCCCAGTTCACGATCAACAAGCTGCCGATCAAGAACCGGATCGTGCTCGGCCCGATGTCGGTGCTCCGCCCGACCGACGACGGCCGCCCCAGCGGGCAGACCATCGCGTTCTTCAGGCGCCGCGCGGCGGGGGGCGTCGGGCTGATCATCGTCGGCGGCTCGGTGGCGACCGAGCGCGCCTGGCGGGAGTCGCCGTTCTCGCCCAACCTGCGCTTCGACAAGGACGAGTTCGTCGCCGACCTCAAGCGGCTCACGGACGCGGTGCACGAGCACGGCACGCCCGTCTTCGCCCAGCTCTTCCCCAGCTTCGGCAGGATGGGCGTGCCCCGGGACGGCCACCAGATCTCGGCGGCGAGCCCGAAGCCGGTCAGCATCGGGGTGGCCGGGCTCCCCGACCACGTCTACGTCCCGGGCGGTCGCATCACGCCCGCGCCGCACGAGGCCACCGTCGAGGAGATCAAGGGCATCGAGGCCGACGTCGTGGCCGCGGCCCGCCGCGCGAAGGCGGCAGGGTTCGACGGCCTCGAGATCGGCGCACACATGTGTTACTTCTACTCCTCCTTCCTCTCGCCGCTGTCGAACCAGCGCACCGACGAGTACGGGGGCTCGGCCGAGAACCGGGCCCGGGCTCTGCGCGACGCCGTCGCCGCCGTCCGCGCCGAGGTCGGCCCGGACTACCCGATCGGGATCCGGATGAGCGTCAACGACCACATGCCCGGCGGCCAGGGGCCGGAGGGCTGGGCAGAGGTCGCCTCGCACATCGTGCCGGCCGGCGTCGACTTCATTTCGCTCAGCGAGGGGAACTACGAGTCGCTGGGCGAAAACCTGCCGACGCCGTCGGGCAACATGCTCGCGCACGGCGAGCCGCAGGCGTTCCGCAAGGCTCTGGGCGACGGCGTCCGGCTGTTCCTGTCCAGCACGCCCGCCCCGCAGCAGGCGGCCGACGCCATCACTGCCGGGCACGTCGACGCCACGATGCTCGCCCGCCAGCTGCTCGCCGACCCGGACTTCCCCACCAAGGTCATCGACGGGCGCGAGTCGGACGTCGTGTGGTGTGATCAGGCGAATTCGTGCATGCGCAGCCTCATGCTGGGCGTCCCGGTGCACTGCCACAAGAACCGGGAGATGGGCCGCGAGGACCCCGGCGCGGTGCAGGCGAACTTCGGGCAGAACCTGGCCGTCTGGGCGGCGGGCAACCGAGTGCTCATGGGGATGGCGGACAAGGCTGCGCGCCTCGCGCAGAAGCGGAAGCGGAAGCGCTGACATGACCACCATCGCCTACAAGCTCACAATCCTCCTCAAGGCCCGGGACGGGCTGACGCCAGAGGAGTTCACGCTGGCTTGGCTGAACCTCGAGGAGAAGCGGCCGCTCGATGCCGCCGGCCTGGTCCGGCACACCTTCGACCGCCCGCTTCCCGGCCGCCCCCCGGCCAGCGGGGCAGAGACGGCCCCGTTCGACGCCGCCGTCGAGACCTGGTGGCAGCGGAAGAACGACGCCGCCGACTGGGTGGTGTCCCGGCAGTTCGAGGACCGCTGGCTCCCGGACCACCTGGAGCTTCTCGCCGGACCGCCGGCCGCGATCGGCGGGATCCCCGAGCTGATCTGGCAGCGCGAGCTGCCTTGCGATGCGGCGCCCGTCCGGATCCTCGTCCTGCCGGTTGCTCTGCGTCGCTTGCGGTTCGGCGACTTCGTCGACCACTGGACCAACCGGCACGCGCAGCTCACGCTCGACGGCCCGCAGGCGAAGGAACGGCTCGTCAGCCTCGAGCACACCCCGGCACCGATCGCACCGCCGGCACGGTTCGCTCGCACCCGTTACGACGGCGTGGGAGCGATCACGTTCGAGTCCCCCGAAGCGCTCGCCGCAGAGTTCTCGAGCGACCACTACCAGCAAGTGCTTGCACCGGACAAGCCGCGGTTCACCGACCCGACATTCTCCGCAGCGTTGCTCACGGAACCGATCGTCCTGCTCCAGCTCGAGAATGAGGTGAGCTAGCGCGGCGAGGCGGTTCGTTATTAGGCGATCTTCTTGAGTGGGACCTTGAAGCCGAGGTTATCAAGGTCGTGGACGTGGTTGCGATGCGTCGGTTTTGGGTGACAGTCGTAGAAGTCGGGGCCGAGGTCGACGAAGCGTGCTTCGAGGGCGCTAAGCACATGCCAGATGACGATCAGGACTGAGCGACCGACGACGACCCTGGTCTCCTTCTTGCATCGTTGGCGACCGAGACACCGGTAGCGCTCACCGAGGAAGGTGTTCGTGCGCACGGCGATGGTGGCGGCCAAGTACAGCGTTGAGCTGCTGGAGCGGGCGACGCGGATGGCGATTGAGGCCAGGAAGGATCCGGAGACGAGCCGAGCGACCATCGGATCGCGGACCATCGGGATCCGCCCGGAAACGTTGCGGAACCGGGTGAGGCATGCCGAGATTGACTGCGAGTGCGGCCCGGGACCACGACGGACGAGGCGACGCGGATCGCCGAGCTCGAGCGAGGGGTCCGGGAGAGCTGCGCCGGGCGAACGAGATACCCGGCGGGTCGCCGAGACCATGACCGTGTCCTTGCGCGGCAACACCTACGACGTCGAAGCCGGCCTCGTCGGGCGCACCGGTTCGAGCTGGCCTCCGACCCCTTCGACACGACCAACATCGCTGTGCAGTTACGCGGGGCGCGACATGGGCACCGCCGCCCCGCACCGATCGGCCGCCACGTTCACCCCGCCGCAAAGCCGGACATCACCGCCCCGACGCCGGCCACCGGAATCGACTACCTCGCCTATTCGGCGACCGCCACACCATCGCCCTGGCCCACGGTGAACTTCGCCGTTATGAGCAAACAACACCGCGGCTGACGAGACTGGCAATGACGGGGTCGAGCCAACATCGCCTCCTTCGCCGCCTACGGCGACCAGGTTGCTCACGCCGGCGCCGCCGCGGAGGTTCTGCCCGGGCAGACGGACCTCCTGGACGTGCTTGTCCCAGCAAGGACGCCTATACCGTCACGGGTCCGACGTGCGCGGTGCTCCAGGGGGGCGGGTTCAGACCGAACCCTTGCTTTCCGGCTCTTCGGAGTTTCGGGTGGGCTGAGGGTTTAGCGCGACGCCTCGTGTAGAGGCGCTGCTGGCAGATAGGGTCGCCCGGAGCCAGGTCGAGCAGGCGGGCGCGGGTATGGCCCCTTCTCGTTGCGAAGCGGACTCATCGGCGGCGAGGTCCTTCAGCACCGGCTCGACGGCCTTCCACAGGGTGCCAGTTCACCCCGAATTGGCGGCGACGCCGGCGACGGAGGCATGCTCGCGGCGCCGCTGATTGATCGCCCACCAGATCGCTCGGGTCGTCAGCTTCGTCACGCCGTCCACCAACTCAAATACGTCTCGGCAGGCGTTCCGGCCGGGCAGCTCTGTGCGGGCCACGCCACCGGCGCCGTCGCCACCCCACGACCATCGGCGCTCCGAAGGCCGGGCGTCGTGCAGGCGTCGAACCCGCCGGCCATGCCCGACGGCACCAACCCGCGCTTGCGGCAGCCTTCGACCCGCGGGCCGTCTCGACGGTGACAAGTTGTCTGCCGCGATCGCACCGGGTGCCGGCCACGTGCCTGCGATGCCGAACGGCTCGTCCGGTCCCAGGATCAGTAGTGACCAAGCAAAATGATTGACCGAGCGGCCGAGGAAGGTCTACCAGACCTGGCTCAAGGACCGAGGCGATGAGTCCAAGGCGGGCGTGAAGGTTGCAACCTTGGCTCCTTCCGCGGGTACCAGAACGCAAACGATGCCGAGGCTCGAAGACGCCGCCGCGGTCCTGGACGCCTTCCATGTGACGAGCGTCGACGTGATCGACGAGGTCCGCCGCCGCGTCCAGTAGGACACCACCGCCTACCGCGGCCGCAAGGATGACCCGCTCTACAAGATCCACAACGTGCCGCGCGCCGGGCCGACCGCCTCACCGAACGGCAACGGGACCGCCTTGAGCGCCACCTGCCCGCCGCGGCGCACGGGGAGGTCTTCCTCGCCTGGCACTGCTACCAGCGCCTGCGCTCGATCTACCACCACGTCGACCTCGCCGCCGCGAAGACGACCGCGGAGCAGATCGTCGGGACCCCTCCTCCACACCTCCCCTCCCCAGTCCCGAGGTCGCCCGACTCGGGCAGCACCGTGCGCCAGTGGAAGGAGCAGCTCATCGGCTACTTCACCACCAACCGCACCAGCAACGGCGCCACCGAGGCCCTCAACGGAGACATCGAGCCGCACCGACGCATCGCCCGCAGCTTGAAGAACAGGGAAAATACCGACTACGCATGCCCTCGCCGGAGGAAAACTCACCGAGCCCGAAACTTCGAAGAGGCCGTTTCCATGCACCTTTCGAGCGAGCGGCTCCTCAGAACCCATCCGGGGAGCCGCCCACTCTGAATGCCGCGGCCGATCTTCGTTATCAGAAGCCAGGCATACGCTCAGTTCCTGGATCGGGCCGATAGGCGTCCCAGTGCTCCTGCAACTTGCCGTCCTTCACTCGGAAAATGTCAATGAGCACGCCGCTGTACTTGTGCGCCCGTACTTCCTTGCGAATGACGAAGTCGCCATCGGCAAACAGAGCGACGTCACGAGGTTCGTTCCTGTAGGGAAGGGGAATGATCCTCTTGAAGTAGCGCTTCAAATCCTGAAGCCCTTGTCCTGCGCTATGGTTGTGCTGGACATAATCCTCAGCAACCAACTCATCCAGCAATTCGATGTTATCGCCCGCGCCGTAGAGGATTTCGAATAACTTCTCGACCAGGCGCTCATTCTGCTTCAGCTTGTCGGACACCATTGGTGGACTGACTCCTTCTCTGCGGATACTGCGGTTTTTTGCATCAGGGGTGCGTTTTGTGACCTTGCCTCCACCCATCCAGCTGACGACGGTTTGAACGGAAAGCGCAATCGGAAGCAAGTGGAGCAGTGCCCTCAATGACTATTCGTCTAGGTACTTCCCGCAACAACTCTGCCACTTTCCCGGGGATCTCGTTGAGTTGGGGTGCAATCAGCACGGCTGCCCTCGCCAACTACCGGCCAACGGGACATCATGTAGGCGCGATCGGCGATCTTAAGCCCCAGTGCACACGGCGACGGACAGCGCCGCCGAAGGCAAACCCAATCGGTATGAGCGTTCATTCATTACGCACCCCAATCTTCGTTGATCTACTCAATTGAACGATCGAGACCAGTCGGCCGTCAAATCGTGGGTGGACGCGCAGAACGGACCGCTTCTCAATTATATCTCCGTGACCCCTCAGACCTACTCGTCCCGCGGCGGAC
This sequence comes from Georgenia sp. EYE_87, assembly GCF_023148685.1. Lineage (GTDB taxonomy): Bacteria > Actinomycetota > Actinomycetes > Actinomycetales > Actinomycetaceae > Georgenia. The sequence goes on from NZ_JAHXNL010000013.1 coordinate 80,254, forward strand.
AGGCAGGCTAATGCACGTTCTCTATTGGCCCAGGCGCGTACAGCGGGGCCACCGGCAGCGCCTCGGACGGCTCAACCGCCGGGTCCGCTACACGCTGAGGATGCTTCGACAACTCCGAAGGAGAACGCACATGCACGCCGCGCGTGCATGTGCCCGTCCTCCAGAATCACGGACGCTCGAACGAGAGGTCACTCAGAACGACGGAGGCCGCTCATAGCCAGCCGCAGGGCGCCACGCATCCCAATGCTCGGCCAGTTTTCCGTCCTCGATGCGGAAGATGTCGATCAACATTCCGTTGTGGCGCACCTCCTGGCGCACCACCATGTCGCCCTCGGCGATGAGGGTGACATCCTGTTCACCAGCTAGATCACCCGTGAGCGGCACAGGAATGACGTTGGTGAAGAAGTGCTTGACTCCTTCTCGGCCCTGGCCGGCTTCGGGGTTGTGCTGCTTATAGTCCTCTGCCAAGAGTTCGTCGATGACGTCAAGATTTCCTCCAGGCCCGTAGGGCACCTCGCGGTAAAAGCGCCTGACAAGTTCCTTGTTGGCCTCGATTTTTTCAGTGCTCATGACGCCTCTCCTTTGTGCGCATCGCATGTCTCTGTGTCGTTTGACACAATACGAACCGTATCGCATCGTCGTCGAGGCTTCAAGGTGCCGGGACCACGGGCTTTTCCCGGTTCTTTCCCGGTTCCTCCGCGCCTGGTACACGGCTTCAACCACAGCGGTCAGGCCGGTGGGAGTCACTGATGACGGGCTTCAACCCGCTCAGGCCAAGGCCCTTCAAGGAAGATCGTCCAGAAACACAGCAGTCTGTGGAAGCGAGGCGGCCAGCCCCAGCCCAGGCACTTCTAGCGACAAACATCGCCCGAGGGGGGCAGTGCGCGAACGGGCCGTTCTTCAGACTAGCGATAACCTGCTCGACAATCGCCTGGTCGCGTCACTGCATCCGATTCTAGTGTTTCGCCAGCGAGACGCTCGGACCGCCAGGCCCGTCAGCGCCAAGAGGCGACCGCACCGAGCTGAAACTTGTACCCGCGCAGGTCGGTACACGCAGGAGCACCGTTACTCGGGAGGGCCGACCGAGCCGCCGCGCCGAAGCACGTCGATGTCGCAGACGTTGTCCACGCTGGCGACCATCCCCGCCACCCGCGCCGGGAACTCCACCGCGCGGCGTTAGCGCCCGCGCTGACGGCAACCGTGACCAACTCAGCAACTATGTCCGACTCCCTTGCGGGACGCCGCCAGCAGCATCACCGGTATCAGACCGGCAGCAGCGGTACTGTAGTCGTCGTCGAGTGCGGCGACGAGGTCGTGGGAACTCGCATTTCCCGTGGATCTGTAACTTATCGCTATGAACCTTCGAAAGTCCCGTCCTCGCTAGTCACAGGAGCATTCGGCTGTACACGACCCACCAGTCCCGTCGGCGAATCCGGGCTTACTCGGGCGACCAAGCTTCCGATTAAGCCCCGCCCGGGGGTCATGCGGCATTCTTGATCGGCGAATGATGGGCGCGTGATGGCCGCAGGGTGCCTGCGGTCGTCCCAAATCTGGGGGTCCGGGATCATGGTGGTCTGGCCGGGGCGCCCAGGGTGACATTACGTCTGCGAAGTCCACATCCGTGGGCGGGGTGAGTCTTGCCGTTTTCCGCGTTCTCTCGAGGCAGGCGCAGAGCGGTTACTCACAGTATGAGGTGTCGCTACGCCGTTCGTCGATCAGCTCACACCTTGGCCGAGATACTGCCCACGTATTTCGTCGAGCTGAGAGCCGATCTCGGCCGCGGAACCTTCATTGATGACCTGGCCACGTACCATGACATACGCTCGATCTGCGATCTCGAGCGCGAGGTGGACATGCTGCTCGACAAGCAGAAGCCCACAACCCGTCGTATCGACAACCTGCCGGAGGATCGGGAGGAGGCGCGAGACGACAATTGGCGCAAGGCCGAGGCTCATCTCGTCGACCACAAGCATCCTCGGCCTAAGGATCAGTGCACGAGCAAGCGTGAGCATCTGTTGCTCACCACCTGACAGAACGGCCGCACGTCGGCCGAGTATCGGCCGTAGCTGTGGAAAAAAGTTAAGCACCTCCTCGTGTGCCTGTTGGTCAGGCGATGCAACAGCAAGGTTCTCCTTGACGGTCAGGCTCCGAAATAGCGCGCGATCCTCCGGCACTTGAATGAGTCCAGCTCTGGAAATTTGATCAGGCCTATGCCCTAGCACCGACTGTCCCTCGTATCGGATGTCGCCGTTACGTGGGGGGACGAGACCAGAAACCGCAGAAAGCGTAGTCGTCTTTCCCGCTCCGTTTGGACCAAGGAGACAGACCACCTCGCCCCCATCGACATTGAGGGAGACGTCGTTGACGACACTGGCCCCCCGATATCCAAGCGTAACCGAGTCGATCTCGAGCAACGGAGAGCGTTTAACCGGCTCATTCATTCGTGCCTCCCGCCACATCATTCCCAGACAGTGGATCCGCCACTGTCCCGAGGTACGCCGCGATGACTCCGGGTTCTCTCATCACCGCTGCTGGCTCACCGACGGCAACCGTCCTACCGAAGTCGAGGACATGAAGCATGTCGCTTACGCCCATCACCAAACTCATATCGTGATCAATAAGAACGATGCCCACACCGCCATCTGACACCTCACGCAAGAGCGTCTGAAGTGCTATTCCTTCATTGTCATCCAGCCCGGCCGCGGGTTCATCGAAGAGCAGGACTCGCGGAGAACCAACGAGCGCTCGGGCGACGCCGACAAGGACTCGCTGGCCATGGGATAGTTCAGTCGGCAATAACTCTGCCATCTCTGTGAGGCCGACCATGCGCAGCTTCTCCAGCGCCTCAGCACGCGGATGGAAAGCCTTACCCCCCCGGCGTACGGCGATGCTTACATTCTCAAGCACCGTGAGGTCATCGAAGAGGGCGACCGACTGCCAGGTCCGGCTGAGACCGAGTCGACGACGGCGATAGGCTGATATACCAGCCATCCGATTCCCGAGGAACTCCAGACGTCCAGTCATACGTGTAAACCCGGAGAAGCCATCAACGAGTGAAGTCTTGCCCGCGCCGTTTGGGCCGATTAAGCCGACGATCTGGCCCGCTCTCACCTCGAAGTCTACCTCAGAGACTGCACGCAGACCGCCGTAGGCGACCGTAAGATTAGTTCCACTGAGCAACACCTCGCTCATTGAGTGATCCTTACTTTGTTGCCTGCGGACGCCCTTACACCGTTACCGCCGAAGGATGGGAACCGATGAACGAGATCACGGAAGAAGCCAGCAATACCAGATGGGTTGGCAACAACCGTGACCAGTACCGCGAGGCCCGCGAACAATAATTGGAAGTCGCTGCTTATGCCGAAGAGGGAGGTAACCGCGTGCATCAGGATTCCTTGGCTAACTAGGAGCCCGGCGATCACAGCACCAGTAACCGTTGTGATCCCGCCGAGGAAAGCCACTGCGAGCATAGAGATAGCCATCAGCTCGGTGAATCTCATGGGTGACACCAGCCCGAAGTTGTAGCCGTACAGGATTCCGGACACACCAGCAAGGAGCCCACCAATAGCGAATGCCACCAACTTCACGAGTGTCAGATTGATCCCTGCCGATGCAGCAGCAGACTCACTTCCTCGCACGGCCAGGAGTTTCGCGCCGAGATTGCTTCGCCGGAGCAAGACGACACCCGCGGCACACAGGACTGTTACAACAAGGAGGAACACGGCAAAGCCTGGACTCGGCACTTGGCCGTCGCCTTCCCAGAAGGATTCTGTCGGACCCAGCGGGATGCCGAAGACTTCAGGTGCGTCCACCGTTGCCGCGAGCTGACCCCCACCCCAATAGGGGTTGTTGAACCAGACAGCCTGGATAGCAACCGCCCCGGCTAAGGTGATGATCGCGAACTGCATCCCTCGAAGTCGCATCGCGGGAAGCGCCACAACCAGACTGACTATAACCGCAGCTGTGATCGCGACAAGGACTCCCAGCCATCCCGGAAGCCCCCAGTCCTGCGTTGCTTTTGAGAGCACAAAGCCCGCTACGCCGGCGACAGCCATTTGAGCAAGGTTGACCGCCCCGAGGTACCCGGTAACGACAACGATGGACAGGATTGCTACTATTCCAATCAAGCTGTTCACGAGCGCTTGTCGATAGTCGTATGGAGCGAACGCGATAACGCCAAGCGCAAGAACAATACCAATTGCGAATCGAATCAGCAGATACTGCGGACGAGGTGCACCAGGCAGCCGTGGAGCGTCCTCACTCGCCCTACCCGGGAGTGAATGACCGCGTACCAGCAGGATAATCGCGATAATCACGAAGGGCAGCGCTTCCTTGATGCCCGGCGTTGGCGCATTGTCCGTGCGCGGGAACCAATCCATCCCCTGAGACCAGGTGACGAGTGCTTGTAGCGACCCGATGAGCAACCCTGCGACTGCTGCCACCCAAAACGACACGAATTTGGCGACAAGCGCGGCGCCCAGCACAGGCACGATATAAAGCGTGAGCGCGGTCGGCTGGAGGCCGATCATGGGGGTGACCAGCACTCCGACGATGCCCATCAGAACCGATGCGATCGTCCAGTTGACGGCTTCAAGGCGATCAGGATCCACTCCGATGAAAAGGGCGCCCGTGCGATTGTCAGCTGCAGCTCGAGTCTGAACGCCGAATCGCGTCTTCTGGTAGAGGACCGTCAACGTTATTACCGCGCAGAGAGTGAAGGAGAGTGCCACAACTACGTCGTAGCCGATGGATGCGACGCCGAGCTCGAGTTGCCCGCGAAGGAGCGGCGCGACTACTCGCGTGTCGGTGTCGAAACTTAGGATCATCGAAGCTTGGAGCACGAGTAGCACTCCAGACGACGCGACGATGCGTGCGAGTGCGCTCGCGGTTCGGAGGAACCGGTACACCAACACGTACTGAAGCAGACCCAGGATTGCAGCAACCACCACGCTAACAGCTAGCGCCGCCCCCGGTGCCATCCCCTCACCTTCGGGAAGGATACGGATGGGGAATCCCAGAAAGAGGACCCCCTGACTTGTCAGCGCCCAGAAAACATACGCAACGAATCCCGCATTGGCCCCAGCGGCGAAGTTGATCACTCCAGATGATCGGTAAGTGACAACTACACCAAGCGACAGCGCTGCAATTAGTGTGCTACCTGCAAGACCAAGCAGTAAAAACGTCAGGATTTCGAGCATGGCACCTCCCATACTGTCAACGAAAACTATAGGCCGAGAGTTTTCGTTTCGATTTCGAGCGGCGCCGTCCACTCGCCGTCACCTTCATAGGTGGAGACGAAGGCATTCGTGGTGCACAGTGACGGCGCGCCCTCCGCGGCGTAGGCACCGCAGGCAAGGGAGTCCACACCCAGGAACACCGGCCCAGTAAACGCCTTCATCTCAGCGTCCAAAGTCTCGCTGGTAAGGTTATCCACGCCGACTGCATTCATGGCCCGCACCTGGCTCAGTACAATGCCGAAAGTGGAAGAGGCCGTCCCTCCGAGGTTCGCGTCGGCGGGAGCGTAGCGGTCCATCGCGGCGAGATAAGCCACCATGTCTTCGGCTGTATTACCTTCGACTGCTGGCTGAGGTCCGACGAAGGTCCACTCCGGATAGTCCCCGAGTTCCTGCACGGTGGTCTGTTTCATGCAGAAGTCATAGGCGAGAATGGGTACGTCTATGCCGAGTTGGTCTGTTGCCTTGGTGGCAGGAATGCAGGTGGCGGGGCCTCCGACCACCGCTACAGCTTCCGCCGTCTGGGCGCCGGCTGCCGTAAGCGCGCTAGTCCATTCTGAAGCGTTTGCAACTGGGACCGCCGTCACTTCAATACCCAGCTCAGGGCCTTTGCTCGACAACATCTGCACGTTGGCGCCAGCACCTGGGTCTGTGGCGTCGTACGCAACGGCGAGTGTTTCTGCGCCAAGGTTGTCTCGCGCGTGGACAAGCAGACCAGGAGCGGAGGCGAAAGCCGCAGCCGTGTAGAAGACGATGTCTTCTGATTCGAGATCCTGAGGCCCGAACGGCCCGAATCCGATTAACGCCCTCGTGTCCTTAATGGTCTGGTATATCGGGCCGGTACCGAACGGTGTCGCGCCGAGTTGTACGCTCACGATCGAGTCGTCATTAGCGAACTCTTGAGCGCACTTGAGTGCATCCTCGTCACCTTGAACGATCGCACAGGTGCTGATCTCCAGCGGATGTCCCTGCACCCCTCCGAGATACTCGTTGACGTATTCGACAGCCGCGGTTGCCGCCACGGTGGCTTCCGGGAAGGAGGGCACACCACCTTCGACGTTGATGAACCCGATCCGCACCGGCTCAAGCGAGGCGTCAGCCGACGTTGCTTCGCCTCCTACATAGTCGAGTGCAACTTGGTACTGATCAGTCGATAGGCCGTCTCCGTTTGTGGGACTGGCGCCATCGGCTCCCCCCACGCTCGTGGTGCAGCTAGCGACAACTACCGCCCCCACCCCGCAGAGCGCGAGAGCGGACGATCGTTTCAGGTTCAGCATCGTTGTTCTCCCTAGTCTTCGTTGACTCTCGACTGCAACCTCCGGGACCACCGCAGGGAGCGATACCGAACGTTTCGTATTGGAGGCTATAGATCCGCTGCTGAGTTCGCAAGTCTCTGCGACTCGAGATCGGGGGAATGCTCGGATCGTTCTAGGAGCGCCCGCGATCTACCTCATCCGGGAGTCCTGGTCGGCGCCCGGCGTGCCAACTTGCTACGTGCAGTTCACTTGGAGGCCTGCTCTTGGTCGACTGGGTCGCGCCCTCAGGTCTGGCTACGAGGAAGCGGTAGGTGGAACCCAAAGCTACGACAGTGACAATCCCACCGAGCACGTCCGCGCTGCTGCGGGGTCTGCTGGTCGTACAGCTCGTCCTGGCGGCCGTGCTCACTTGGAGGACGACCCGGATGGACGGCTTTGCCTCCGCCGCCTCCCTCACGGCGATGTCGGTCGTCGCCCATCTGCTGGCCGTCGCCTCGATCGGACAGACCCGCGTCATCATCGGCGGGCTCGACCTAGCCATCCCTGATACATCACGGTCGGCGCTGTGGCAGCCGTCGTGCTCGGGGACAACCACGGATGGCCGCTGTGGCTGGCCGCTCTGTCCGTCGCCGTCGTCAGCGGCGCTGCCGGCGCGCTGAGCGGCGCAATCTGCACTCCCTCGAGGTGCAGTTGCTCGTAATCACCCCTGAGATGTCGGCAGTGCTCACCGGCGAGGTGATCATCGCCATGAAGGCGAACACCCTGGGCATGCCGCCCGCGTGCCGTGGCACCTTGACAGCCGCGATGGAAACGACATTCGAGCTGCCCTTGCCGCCCGTGGTGGCGCTGACCGTCCTCGCGGTCGTGGGAACGTCTCTTCCTGGGGCGCACACCGGCGGGGCGATGCCTGTACGCCACGGGGGCGGGACTCGCGTGCCGCCGAGGGCGTCGGGTGCGCACCGCCCGGGTTTGGATCGGCACCTTCGCCTTGGGGGTCGGCCCGCACCGGGCTTACCGGGATGCTCGTCGTGGGGTTCAGCTTCGGCACCTCGCTCCCGACCCGAGACGCGTACTTCTACTCGGGGCTCGCGGCCGTACCGGTCGGTGGGACGGCGCTGGGGAGCACTCAAGGAGACTTCCTGCGCACCGTGCTGGAGCCCTGACTCGCACCGAACTCACGACGCTCCCCGCCGGCCTCGGCCGGGGCCTCGGCCTCGGCGAACGTGACACTATCCTCTACGGCATCGCGATCATCCTCGTGGTGCTCACCGACGGCCGCGCCCGGCGGCTGCGGGACCAGCTATGACTTGGCCGGTGCACCAGTGGGACGCGCCCGAGTACATCGGACCCGCCTTACGGTATTGGCAGGACCAGACACCTAGGCGTGTGAACAATGACTATTCTGCTCGACACCCGGACGGTGACCCCTTCGCGCCGCCCGGAGTACTGGTCGGCGGGCATCGCAGAGCACTTCTTCCCGATGTCCCTCCAACCTCCGGACGACCACCCCTTCGCGGCCCGGCTCACCGGCGGCGACGTCGGGCCGGTCGCGGTGCGCTTGATCCGCGGCGTGCCGCACCGGGTCACGCGGAGCTCTCGGATGATCGCCGACGCGGACCCGGCCTGCCTCCTGCTCTACCTAATCCGTCAAGGCGCGTGCCGGATACAGCAGGACGACCGGGCCTGCGTGCTCCAGCCCGGCGACGTCGCGTTCCAGGACACCTCGCGTCCTTCGTCGTTCGAGGCGCGCGACGGACTCGACGTCGCCGTGTTTTCGATCCCGAAATGGTTTCTCGGGGAGGGTGCGGACGGCTTCGCCGCCAGGACCGCGGCGGCGATGTCACTACGAACCACGCCCATTCTCCGCATGGCCGTGCCGTTCCTCGCCGGTCTCGCCCAGACGGCTGAGACCGGGGCACTTTCGGCGCAGGAGGGTGAAGTGCTCTCGGGCATGCTTGGCACGATGCTGCGCATGCTGCGAAGCGATGCCGTCGAAGCGACCCAAGAACGCAGCCCCGACGCCGAGGTACTGCTGACCAGGATGCGACGCTATGCGCTAGTGCACCTGCACGATCCGGAGCTCGGTCCCGACCGGATCGCCCGGGCGCACCACGTCTCCACGCGGTACGTGCACAAACTGTTCGCCGAAGCCGGCACCGGAGTGTCGGCCTGGATCCGCGAGCAGCGCATGGAGCGTGCCGCGCAGGAGCTGCGTGAGTCGGGCGAGTGCTCGATCGCACATCTCGCCGCCCGCTGGGGCTACCGGGACGCCGCCAGCTTCAGCCGTGCCTTCCGGCGAGCCCACGGCCGGTCGCCGCGGGAAGTCCGTGCCGGAAATGCCTAACCTCAGGTCGCACCAGACACAGGGAGGCCCTCGCCCTGACCTACGGGGCGGGGGCCTCCTGTGGGGACGGCGCTAGTCGAGCGGGAAGCCCTCCTCCACGATCGGGAAGCCCTCCTGGCGCAGCCGGGTGCCCCAGATGCCCGACTTGCCGGGGGCGATGATCCCGTTCGGGTCGAGTGTGTCCTTGAGCGTCTCGTTGAACCGGCGCTGCGCGTGGTCGTTGAAACCGAACTGGTGGGCGGCAAGGTCCATGAACGACAGGTGCGCGCGATACTCGCCGTAGCCCATCTTGCCCGCCTTGGCGACCATCCGCTTCGCCGCCGCGTACGCCTTCTCCACCTGCTCGGGGTTTTTCGTGTCGAAGGGGATCACGTTGATGAACGTGGTCGCCCGGGCGTTGATCGGGAGCATGCCACCGAGATAGTCGAGCCCGGCCTCGGCGCACATCTCGCTCATCAGCTTCTGCGCGGCCTGTGCGTGCTGAGCCGTCAGCGGGATCACCGGCGAGAAGTCGACATGGCCGCCCTCGTCGCCACCGGACCACGCGGCCATCTTGTACAGGTCCAGGCTCGGAACGCCGATCTGGACCCGCTCGTGCGGGTTGGGAAGCTTCTCCCACTCGTCGGCACCGTGCTTCTCACCCGTGAGATCGACGCCGGGGATCCGCAGGAAGCGCTTCCTCAGCTTGGCGTAGTTGTGGTCGACCACGGCCTCGTCGCCGTACAGCGCGAACCGCATCATCCAGCGCCCGAGCCCGAGCTCCTTGGCGATCTTCTCGATGACCTCTTCGGGCATCGGGCCTGGACCGTCGTACCACTCGGCGCGCGTGGAGAGCATCGACGCCATGATCAGCGTGTTCGACAGCTGCGGGCGCATGTCGATCGTCCCGGCGAGCATCAGCTCGCGCAGCGCGTCGATCACTGCCGGCAGCTGCGTGTCATCCCACAGACGCAGCCACAGCGGCATGTAAATCTCGGGCTTCGGCATCAGCCAGTAGCCCATCTTCGTGACGATGCCGTAATTGGACTGCATGAACAGCTCGGTGGACGTCGGGCCGAGACCGCGCTTGTACAGCGGCCACGTCGGGTTGTTGTCCATGGCACCGGAGCCGGTGCGAAGCAGGTCGCCGTCCGGCAGGACCACCTCGAAGCCGCAGTGGGACGCCTGGTCGATGCTGTACGGCATGTAGGTGAGGCCGTGCTCGAGGGTGTTGGAGACGACGCCGCCCCAGCCGATGTCGACGATGGAGGCGACTAGGTCGTGGCCGCCGGCCTTGATCGCGTCGTGCAGGTCGAACCAGCTCACGCCCGGCTCGACGATCGCGTAGCCGAGCTCCTCGTTGATCTCGAGCACCTTGTTCATGTTTTTGAACGACACCATCACCGAGCCGCGCACCTGCGGGGCGGCACCGCCGTAGCCGTTGTTCTTGCCCCGGCCGATGGGCCACAGCGGGACGCAGTACTCGTTCGCGAGTCGCACAATCGCCTGCACCTCCTCGACGGACGTGGGGCTGACGACGCCGGACGGCACGTTCGTGGCCGTGCCGGGGACCTGGTACGGGTCCTGGAAGTCCTGCAGCGTCTCGGCATCGGTGGCCACCTTTTCAGCACCGATCGCCGCGGCGAACGCCGCGAGTGCTCGGTCGAGCTCGGCCTCGGTGATGCCGGGCGGGACCGGTCGGGTGGTCTGGGTGACGTCAGTCATCGTTCTCCTCATCTCTCCGTCGAACCTGGGAGTCGTGCTGCCTGTTGTACGCGGGCTGTTCGACCGGCGTGGCCGGTCGTGCAGCCCCTGCACAGGGTCGTGCAGGCCCTGCACGACGGGACGGCGACAGGCACCACCGTGATTCGATGCACGCGTCATCGCGGACGAGATCGAGGGGAAACCGAAAGTCATGGCACAGGGTCGACTTGCTGGAAAGGTCGTGCTGCTCACCGGCACCGCCGGCGGGATGGGGCGCGTGACCGCTCAGCTCTTCGCGAGCGAGGGTGCGGTCGTGGTCGGGTGTGACGTCGACGTGGAGGGCGCGGCCGAGACCGTGCGTCTCGTCGAGGCCGCCGGCGGCGTCATCGACTCGAGCGCTCCGGTGGACCTCGGGCGTCACGAGGACGTCGAGCGTTGGATCACCGAGGCCACGGAGAAGCACGGGCGAATCGACGTGCTCTACAACAACGCGAGCATGCCCCGATTTGGGCCGTTCGCATCGCAGAGCGACGAGGACTACCTCTTCACCGTCGACAACGAGCTGCACCTCGTGTGGCGCGCGTGCCATCTCGCGTGGCCGCACCTGGCGAAGGTGCGCGGCGCGATCGTCAACATCGGCTCCGTGGCCGGCATCCAGGGCGCCCGGGCCCTGCCCCAAGCGGCGCACGCCGCCGCCAAGGGTGCCGTGCTGGCCCTGACGCGTCAGCTCGCGGCCGAGGGCGTCGCCGACGGGATCCGCGTGAACTCGGTGAGCCCCGGCGTCATGGGAACCCCTCCGATCCTCGCGATGTACGAGGCGCTGGGCAAGAACGCGCCGGTGGCTCCCATCGTCGAGCGGACGATCACTGGGAAGCCGGGCGACCCGATCGCCGTCGCCTACGCCGGCCTCTACCTCGCCTCCGACGAGGCGGCCTGGGTCACAGGCACGAACATCGTGGTCGACGGCGGGGCGCACGCGTACATGTGACCGCAGAGACGCGTACTTGTGACGCGAAGTCAGTGGCGACGTGAGGAGCCGTGGGCCGAGGCCCACGGCTCCCTGGCGTCTGCCCGCAGATCCAGAGCAACTCCTAAAACGCCGTGCCCGGGGACGACCCCCGTCGCCGTGCCGCGAGTCGACACTTCCATTCGATACTGTGCGTATCGTATGCTTCCGTAGCAGGTGGGACGGGAACCGGGCAGAGGCGCCGCACTGCGCCTCACGAAAGCACGGCTGGTCCCGCACATGTCGCAAGCAGAACTGGCAACCAAGGAGAGTCCACCAATGAAGCTGGGACGCATCGCCGTCAACGGTCCGGACGGCGAGGAGATCCGTGTGATCGCCGCCGAGCCGGAGAACGGACGGGTCATCGACCTCAAGAAGGCATACGCCCTTGCGCTGCAGAAGGGCGGCGCCACCGTCGAGGGCTCTCGCCACCTCGCCCACGCGACCTTCCGGGACCTGACCCAGGGCGTCTCGAGCGGAGACTTCTTCCTCGAGGCCGCGCACCGGGCGCTCGACGCGGCGGACGACGCCTCGATCCCGCTCGGCGACGCGGACTTCCGTGCGGCGATCAAGCCGCCGGTGCTCCGCGACAGCCTGACGTTCAACGGTCACATCAAGAACTTCTTCGGCAACGTCATGAAGACGAAGCCCACGCGCGCCGTGTACGAGCGCCCGGGCTTCTTCAAGGGCTCGACGGCGACCCTGTACGGCACGAACGAGACGATCCCCTACCCGAGCATCACCGAGAAGCTCGACTACGAGCTCGAGATCGGCTACATCATCGGCAAGCCCGGGCGCAACCTGACTCCCGACAACGCGTTCGACCACGTCTTCGGCATCACGATCTTCAACGACTGGTCCCTTCGGGACGTCCAGGTCCACGAGAGCCCGATCGGCATGGGCGCTCAGCACTCCAAGGACTTCGCGTACGGAATCGGCCCGTGGATCGTGACGCTCGACGAGATCGACTCGATCATCGGCCTCACCGGCCAGGTGCGGGTCAACGGCGAGGTCTGGTCGGACACGAAGGTCGAGGACTTCATCTGGACGCCGGAGGAGACGGTCGCCTACGTCTCCGCTCTCAACGGCCTCCAGCCTGGAGACCTCATCGGCTCCGGGACGATGGCGTTCGGCGCCGGCGCCGAGCTCCAGAAGTTCCTCCAGCCCGGTGACGTCCTCGAGCTCGAGCTCGAGAAGGTCGGGGTGCTGCGCAACCCGATCGCCACGGAGAAGGAAGAGCCCGGCTGGTGGCCCACCCCGCAGCCCTTCCCCTTCGAGGAGAACTGATCATGACTCTGCGCAAGCCTGTCCGCCGGGTCGTGACCGGTCACGACGACGCCGGCCGCGCCGTCGTCCTGTTCGACGACGCCGACGCCCCGAACACCTTCAGCTCCGAGACGATCCCCGGCTTCGGCGCCAGCGTCGTGTGGTTCACCCCCTCGGGCACCGTCGACCACGTAACGGACGAGGACCCCGCGCCCGCGGGCCGGCAGTTCAACTTCCCCGGCGTGGGCGAGACCATCGTGCGTATCGCGGACTTCCCCCCGGACGCGGCCTACCCGCAGAATGCCGGCGACGCCGTCTTCGAGGAGATCCAGGGCCAGGAGGAGCGCGAGGCCGGCGGCGAGCACAGCGACGGCAAGCACTTCTGGTTTCACCGCACCGAGTCGATCGACTACGCCGTCGTCCTCGAGGGCGAGATCACGCTCCTCGTCGATGAGGGCGAGGTGACGATGCGCGCCGGGGACGTCGCGATCCAGCGCGCCACCGCCCACGCCTGGTCGAACCGCACCGACAAGGTCGCCCGCATGATGTTCGTCCTGGTCGGGACCGAGCCGATAAGTCCCGCCCAGATCGCCGCGCGCCGGTCGGGCGCCAGGACTCCGGAGCCGGCGTGATCGTCGATCTCTCGGCCGCGGACGGCGAGGTCATCTGGCGGCCGGACCCCGAGACGGCCGGAGATACTCAGACCGAACGGTTCGCCGCGTTCGTCCGTGCGCGCGGCGTGCCGCTCGGTGAGGGATACCAGGCCCTCTGGGAGTGGAGCGTCGAGGACTCCGATGGCTTCTGGTCGTCGTTCGTCGAGTTCGCCGGCATCCGGCTGGGCGGCGAGCCCGGTCCTGTCCGCAACGGGGAGCCGATGCCGGCGACGCGGTGGTTCCCGGGCCGCACGCTCAACTTTGCGCGGCACATGCTGGATGGTCGCGACGGTACGGCTCTCATTGCGATCTCCGAGGACGGCAACACCGACGAGATCTCCTTCGAGGACCTGCGGGCGCAGGTGGGTGCCCTCGCGGCCCACCTCCGCTCCCTCGGTGTCGGCGCGGGCGACCGCGTGGTCGCCGTCCTGCCCAACGTCCCCGAGGCCATCGTCGGGCTCCTCGCCACGGCGTCGCTCGGGGCGGTCTGGTCGGTCTGCTCCCCGGAGTTCGGCCCCGGCGCGATTGTCTCGCGCTTCGCCCAGCTCGAGCCGAAGGCGGTGCTCGCCTCCCCGGGCTACCGGCTGGCCGGCAAGGACCGCGACCGGTGCGCGGAGCTCACCGAGATATTGGAGCAGCTCCCCACCGTCGAACAGGTCGTCTGGGTGACCCGGCATGCCCCCTCGGTCCCTGCGCCGGAGACGGCGGTCCCTGCCGTCGCCTGGGCGGATGTCGTCGCAGCGTCGGCCGAGCCGCAGTTCGTTGACGTCGAGTTCAGTCATCCGCTGTGGGTGCTCTTCTCCTCCGGGACGACCGGGGTGCCCAAGGGCATCGTCCACGGCCACGGCGGCGCCCTACTCGAGGAGTTGCAAATGCTCCTCTTCGGCGGCGACTTGCGCGCCGGAGACCGGTTCTTCTCCGTCGCCTCGACGAGCTGGGTCGTATGGAACTCCCTCGTCAGCGCCATGGGCGTCGGCGCCACGCCCGTTCTCGTCGACGGGAACCCCACGTTCCCCTCGCTCGACCGCGTCTGGGAGGTCGCGGCCCGCACGCGCACCGCGGTGCTCGGCCTCGGGGCGGGGTTCGTTCACGCCTGCGCGAAGTCCGAACTGGTGCCGCACCATGACCATGACCTGCGGGCGCTGCGCGAGATCCAGGTGACCGGTTCCCCCCTCTCTGCGGACGGGTTCCGGTGGGTCTACCGCAACGTCGGTGACGTGTGGCTGGTCTCGATGAGCGGCGGCACCGACATCGCCGGCTGCTTCGTCGGCGGCGCGCCCACGGAACCTGTGCGGGTCGGGTATATCCAGGCCCCAGCGCTGGGCGCCAAGGTCGAGTCCTGGGACGAGGCGGGGCACCCAACGACCAGCAAGGGTGAACTTGTCGTCACGGCTCCGATGCCCTCGATGCCGTTGTACCTCTGGGGCGACGCCGACGGGTCCCGGTACCGCGCCAGCTACTTCGAGACGTTTCCCGGCGTCTGGCGGCACGGCGATTTCATCGAGATCTCCGACAAGGGCATCCTCATCCTCGGCCGTTCGGACTCGACGCTGAACCGCAACGGCATCCGGCTTGGCTCGGCGGACATCTACGCCGTGGTCGAGGCCCTGCCCGAGGTCGCCGAGGCGATGGTCGTCGGCGCGGAGATCGGCGAGGAGGACTACTACATGCCGCTGTTCGTCGCTCTGCCCGACGGCGTAAGCGAGGAGATCGCGAAGGCAGCTATCGAGCGTGCAATCCGGACCAACCTCTCGGCCCGGTACTTGCCGGACGACATCGTCGTGATGCGCGCCATCCCGCACACCAAGACCGGCAAGAAGCTCGAGGTTCCCGTCAAGCGGCTCATCCAAGGCGCGGCCCTAGCCGACGTCGTTGACCTCGGCGCCGTCGACGACCCACCGCTGCTCCACGAGTACGCGGCGCTCGCGGCGTCCCAACCCGCCGTCGCGTGATCAAAAGAAGGGAGCTCGCCAGCGTCGGCACCGTGCCCACGGCACTCGTCCTCGACGTCGACCTCGAGGCGCCGCTCGGTTGGGCGCCTGATGCGCCGTTGCTGCGTATCCCGGGCGCAAGCTTTCACCGATTTGGCAGCAACCAGTCGTGGACGCGGGCCATCTGACGCACTGTCAACCCTAGGCGGTCGTCAGGGGCTAGTAGCAGCGCCTCTGGGTGGTCTGCCCGGATGCGCCGCGCCACGGTGGACGGCATGTGATCATCGCACCACGCCCACCGGACCGGTTGCCGCTCCTCTACGAGAGCCAGAGCGGTCCGGGTCTTCCACCCGTTCCACCACGCCGGCGACCCCGGCCCTTCCACACGGTAGGGCGGTACCTCGAACGGTGGCAGGCCGAGGTCCTCCCCTAGTCGCTGGACGGCTGCGTCGGGCCAGGTGGTGAGCCAGACAACCTCGCCCCCTGCCTCGACCAGACGAGTCAGGGTGGCGAGCACCTCGGGCAGGTACGGCATGGCGAAGCTTCCGTACTGCACGACGGAGCCACCCTCGACGGGTTCGTAGCCGCAGAGTGTGCCGTCGACGTCGAGCAGGAGCAGCGGACTACCGGTGGTCACAGCTGGCCGCGCAGTTCGATCAGTCGCGGCTCGGACCGGACGGGATTCACACGTCGACCGCGTAGGACAGCGGCGATGGCATCTAGGCCGTCGGCGACATCGTCCTCATCGGCGCCGTACGCGCGTCCGGCCTCGGCGTTCCTCCGGTCGAGGAGATGGGCGATAACCTGCTCGACGGTCGCATCGACAGGGTGCACACCGTGCTCACCGCACCACGTCAGCCACTTGCTCCACGCGGCCTCGAACCGGTCGCGGACGTGGTCCGGCATCGCGGAGAAAAACATCGACGGCAGCGAGTCCCTCATCGCTTCTCCTCATCATCGCCGTAGGTGGGGTCGGCGAGGCGCTGGAGGAGGTCGGCGTACCGGGCGATGACCTCCTGGGCGGCATGCTCGACGCTCTCGCGGTGGAGTGCCCGCACAAGCGGAGACTCCTCGATCACGCGCCTGGCCTCGTCCTCGTCATCGGCCGGGAGCAGCAGCGCGGCCTCGAACGCGTCGCGATCACGGTCGCGTCCCGCCCGGTACAGCGCAGTTCGTTGTGCCTCGTCCGCCAGTCCGGCCGGGTCCTTCAGCAGACGCTCGATCGCATCCCGGCGCTGGGCACTGGTCATCTCCTCCACGCGCACCATGCCCACCTCGAAGTCACGGAACCAGACGTCCTGGCCCAAGGCCTCCCACAACTCGTAGTAGTCCGGGGCCGTAGGATCGTGCTCGCCGCACCGCCCCCCCCCCCACCCGTCGCCCACGGGTACGGGACGGCCGAGCCCGCCGCAGCGGTCGCACGTCAGCGTCATCGCCGCGCCGATCGTGGCCACCGCGACCCTCACACCGGCAGGTGTTCGTGGTGCCGACGTAGTGATGAGGAACCACGGGGGGTCGTCGATCATCCAGATCCCGTGGACGGGATGCCTCCCAGCCATGTCGCGCAGGGTACGCAGCAGGGGGCGCCACCCGGGGTATGCCTCGTCAGCCCCCTGATTGAGCATGTCGAGGAAGTAGTTGCGCTCACTCACCCAAGTCCTCCCGTGCCTTGGTGTCGTCGCGCAGCGTGATGACGTCGTCTTCTCCCTCGCCGATCATGGCCAGTCGGTCCAGGACTCGACCCCACCGATAGATCACCGCATCGGTCGCCCGATCGACTTCGCCGCGGCGCAGAACCCGCATCAGCGGGGACTCCTCCACCATCCGGCGCGCCTCGTCCTCGTCATCGGTCGGAATCTGCAGAGCCTCATCGAACGCCGCCCAGTCACGGCGACGTGCCGCCTGGAACAGGGCATGCCGTTCCACCTGATCCGCCACGGCCACGGGGTCTTCCGAGAGGCGAGCGATGGCGTCCTGCCGCTGCGCTGCGGTCATCTCCGCAACCCTGACCATCCCCACCTCGGCGTCGTTGAACCACTCCCCTTGGTTCAGCCCCTCCCACAACTCGCTGTAGAAGGGGGCCGCCGGGTCGTGGCCGCCGCACCGCACCCGCCACACCCCCTCGACTCCTACGGGGCGTCCCAGCCCTCCGCACTGGTCGCAGGTACGGTTCATCGTCGCCCCGATGACCGCCAGCGCGGCTCCTACCGTGGGGGGCGCCACAGGTGGCGGCACCGCGAGCTTGACCGTGGGGCCATCGTCGACCTTCCAGGTGGCCCGAACCAGATGGTGTTCAGCGATGTCGCGGACGGTGCGCAGCAGGGGTCGCCAGCCCGGCAGTTCGTCTTCGGCGGCGGGGTCGGTAAGGAGCACGCCACGAACGTAGAGCCCAAGCCGGGGGCCGTGTAATGGCACGTATAGGCGTTGCAGCACAGCGCCCCCCGGCAGGTGAGGCGTTCGCGGGAGCGACCTCTGGCGTTGGTCCGGGCAATGCGTCGGCAAGTGCGTGTGGCCACGACTTCCCCCGCCCGCTCACTGAAATGCTGAACGGCATCCCGGTCGGTGCCTTGAACAGTTCCCGCGAGGGCGAGCGGACGAGCGCCCGCGCACACGGTCGCAAGTGCAACGGAGATCCGGTGAGCCCCTTGAGTTGAGCCGGCGCGTTGTCTGGACCATTGCCTCCGAACGCCTTCAGAGTCCTGACATGCGAGAACCGCCCCGCACACGGGCGTGCGGGGCGGTTCAGTCCGGTGACGTTACCGAGAGAGAGCGGCGTCAATCTCCGTGGAATCCGGGGAGGTGGCGGGGCCGCGCCGTGTGACGGCGATGCCGGCGGCGACGTTTGCCCTCCTGACCGATTCGACGAGGTCTCGGCCGAGGCACATGTTCGCGCAGAGCACGCCGGTGTGCGCATCCCCGGCACCGTTGGTGTCGACGGCCTTCACGTCGATGCCTGGCACGAGGACGGGTTCGCTGCCGGCCTGGGCCACCCAACACCCCTTGGCCCCGACGCGCACGAGAACGAGTGCGTCCAGCGCCGCCGCCAGCCGGGACGCGACCTTGTCGGCCGTCAGGTCGGCTGCTGCCGTGCTGGGGTCGACACGTTCGAGAAGGATCCGGGCCTCTCGCTCGTTCACCGTCCAGACTGTGGCCGCCTGGACGACGAGGTCGAGCGTGGCCGTTGGCACGTCGCCGATCACCGGGGACGCGTCGACGACGACGGGGGCCGTGCCGCCGACTCTGGTGAGGAACCGGGCCAGGGCCGCTGCGTTGGCGGGGTGGTGGAGTGAGTACCCGGTCACGTAGACGACGTCAACCTTATCGACCTGCACGGTGTCGTGCGCATCGGCCGGGAGAGCGCCCTCGGCGCCGACGGTGGAGATGAAGGTGCGTTCCGCCGTGTCGTCGATGAGGGCCACGCAGAATCCTGAGTCCAGTTCGGGGTGCGGGGGGTGGAACATCTCGATGCCCTCGGCCTCGAGCTTGTGCCGGATCAGGTCTCCGAGCGGGCCGCTTCCGTGGCCGCCGGCGTACACGACGTGGGCGCCTTCGCGCCGTGCGGCGGCCATGACGTTGTAACCGCCGCCGACCTCCGTCGCGGCGTTCCGCGCGAAGACGTCAGCACCGGGCTGCGGGACGGCAGCGACGTCCATCACGAGGTCGACGATGGCCTGCCCGGTGTGGATGACTTTCCCGCTCATGGCGCTCAGCCCCTGCTCACACGGCTGCCGGCGCGGGCGCCACCCAGGACGGCATACAGGACGCCGGCCACGAGGAGTGTGGCGACCCATGCCAGTCCGTTGCTGCCGATCCAGGTGTCGGCCAGGGCGCCGGTGAACCACACCTCGTGATCGCTGACACGGGCGGTGCTGAAGAGGAAGCCGACGACGATGGCCACCGCCCAGGACAGCGTGCTGCGCCACTCGACGCCGCCGCGGTAGAAGTAGCCGGACGAGCTGGACAGGTCCATGAGCGAGTCGGCGTCGTAGTGGCGGCGGCCGATCATGTCGACGATGAACACGCCGACCCACGCCGTGATGGGCACGGCGAGCAGCGAGATGAAGGTGATGAAGGGCCCGTAGAAGCTGTCCGAGATGAGGATGAAGTAGATCGCACCGAGGGTGGTGACGACGACGTCAAGAACCACCGCGTACACGCGCTTGATGCGGAAGCCGAGCGTCAGGGTGGTCAGACCGGCCGAGTAGACGGAGAGGTGGTTGGACAGGAGCAGCCCACCGAAGGCGGTGATGAGGTACGGGATCGCCACCCACGCGGGGAGCAGCGACCGGACCGCGGCTACCGGGTCGCCGGCGGAGGCAAGGCTGCTGTCGCCAGCGGCGAGGAGGCTGCCCAGGCCGATGATGAAGACCAGCGGGATGCCCGCCCCTGCCGCGGCGGAGGCGACGAGTGAGGACGCCTTGACGTGGCCGGCTTGGTATCGCGACATGTCGGCGCCGGCGTTGGCCCAGCCGATGCCGGTGCCGGCGGCGATGGTGCCGATGCCGATGATGACGGCGGACGTCGGGCCGGCGGTGGTGGCGGCGACGGCGCTCCAGTCGATCGTGGTGACGAGGTAGGCGCCGACGAGCACGTTCAGCGCACCGAAGATCCAGGTGGCCCACTTCTGGACGGTTACGAGGAAGGCGTGCCCCATCCCGGAGACGGCCACGGTGCAGCCCACGAAGATGAGGATGCAGACGAGCGCCAGCACCGGGGTCTGCTTGGCCTCGGGGTTCGTGCCGAGGATGAGTGCGGACAGCGACAGGAGCGCGAACGCACCGGTCGCGGTGTTGACCGTCTCCCAGCCCAGGCGTGAGCCCAGAGAGACAAGCGTGGGCCCGATGTTGCCGCGCACGCCGAACGTCGCCCGGGAGAGGGTCAGGCTCGGGGCGCCGCCGCGTCGTCCCGCGATGGAGATGACCCCGACGAGGGCGAAGGATCCGAACGCGCCGAGGGCAGCGGCGAGGAGGGCCTGCCACACGTTCATGCCGAGGGCGACGAGGGTGACACCGAGCGGGATGCCGAGGATGGAGAGGTTGGCGGCGAACCACACCCAGAAGAGGTCCAGGGGGTTGCCGTTGCGCTCGTCCTGGGGCACCGGTTCGATGCCGCGCTGCTCGTACTTCGAGAGCACCACGGTCTCTGGGGACTCGGCTGGGGAACGCGTTTCTTGGGCGCGCGTAGGCATGGCGATGCATCCTCCTTGATGTGCTGCTGATGATCTGATGAGGCGAGGTGGGGGTTCTTCGCCTAGCTGTGGGTCGCGCCCGTACGGGCGAGGACAGGGTTGCGGCGTAGGTGCAGCAGGCGTGCGACCACGGGTTCGATCTCGATGCCGGAGACGGTGAGGGTCTGCGCGACCGCTCCGGCGGGGAACGCTCCGGTCCCGGTCGTCGCCCCGAGGATCGCGCCCGCCATGGCTGCGACCGTGTCAGTGTCGCCGCCGATGCTCGCTGCGAAGCACAGGCCTTCGAACGGTGCATCGCGGAAGTAGCTCGCGATGACCAGGGCGCTCGGGACCGACTCCTGCGACTGCACAGACGTGCCGACGACGCCGCTGAGGAAGTCCGCCAGCTCGTTCTCGTCCATGCCGCCGGAAGCCTGGAGCGCGAACCTCGTCCGGTCGGGGATCGACGCTCCCGCGATCCACCGGCCGAGTCTCTCCGCGCTGCGGCTGAGCTCGAGCCCGTAGGCGATGGCCTCGTCGATGCCGGCGCCGTCGACACCGGCGGAGACGGCACCTCCGACGGCTGCCGCCGCGGACAGGCCCAGGTTGGTGTTGTGGGTGACGAAGCTCAGGTCGTGGACAGCCCTCAGCAACAGCTCGGGCTGGGTGGATGGCACGGCGACGGCCACCGGGGTGATGCGCATGGCGGCACCGTTCGTCGTCCCGGCCGAGCCCGCACTGGCAGGGTCCGTGCCGCCGGCGATCGCGGCCACCGCGGCCGAGGTCGAAGGCCCGAGCAGGTCCAGCGAGCCCTTCTCCCGCATACCGTGCTCCCACGCGATGAGGGCGTCGGCGAACTCCCTGGGCGAAACGCGGCCGTCACCGGCGACGAGCAGGTCGGCGACGAGCAGCGCCTGCTCCGTGTCGTCCGTGACCGAGCCCGCTGGCATCCCGGCGGCGATGGGCTGGTTGGCGGGCGCGTCGACCAGGCCGCTGATGTGACCGAACTGTTGCACGATCTGCTCGCGCGACATCGACTGTGTGGGCATTCCCAGCGCGTCCCCGAGCGCAAGGCCGGTCATCGCACCGATCGCGCGGTCCTCGAGCGTCATCGCGCCGTGACCTCGTCACCGAACGTGAGGTGCAGGCTGAAGTGGGCCGGGTCGAGGTAGGACTCGACACGCTCGACGAACTGACCGGAACGGTCGAAGGAGATGCGGACCGTCCGCAGGAACGAGCTTCCGGGCTCGCGGCCGAGGATCTCTGCCACCTCGGCCCCGATCGTCGCTACCGAGACGTCCTGGGTGCCGTGGTCAGCCACCAGGCCGGCGCTCCGCAGGGTCTCTGTCAAGGAGTGGTTCACCAGGCCGGTGTCCGGTAGTGACGCCAGGCCTTCGCGCGCCGGCACGACCGCCTGCTCGTACGAGACGCCGGTTCCGCCGAGAAGCCGTCGGCGTCGCACCACGACGCAGCCGTCCGCGCCGAGCTGCGGGACATCGCTGATCTCGGAGCCTGACATGAGTTCGATGCCGAGTTCCTCGGTGGTGATGTCGGCGCCCGTCGCAGAAAGTGCGCGCGCCCAGCCACCCTTGGCGTCCAGCGGCGTGCCCTCGAAGGTGACGAACGATCCGACCCCGGCGCGCGTGGCGATCAGGTCCTGCTCCTGCAGGTCGCGGAGCGCTTGGCGCACGGTTCCGCGGGAGACGGCGAACTCGGCGGCGATCTCCGCCTCGCTGCCGAGCCTGTCCCCGGACTGGAGCTCACCGCCCCGGATGCGCCGGGCGAGCGCATCAACAATCTGTTCCCGTCGCGTCCTCGCGATCACCTGCGATGCCATGCTGTACATGTTCATACCTGTACAGCGCAGTTGTCAAGGACCCACCTGCGTTGTCGTCGGGCAGACGGGGGTCCGGCGCGCCCGCCCGGCCGGATTCCGATCAGGTCGGGCCCACACGCTGGAGCCATCTCCGCTGTGCCGGGTTGCCGGCAGAGTTTTGAAGAACCTGAGGAAACGAGCAACGAAGGGATACGGCGATCGCAACTGTCCGTGGCCGCGCACTTGCGCGACGCCTGACTCAGGCGGTCGCTGACAAGCCGTTTCGGTGAGTCCGATATCTTTGGAGCACAATGAGGGATCAACTTAGGCGCACGTCGACGCGCGGAGGAGACGAATAGCCGCATGACCCGGGGAGTTACTAACAACGAGAACCGCGCTTCCGCCGAGAACGAGCGGCTATGAGCAATCCGTGGCTAGTCGGCCGGTTGTTCAAGGTACTTCGTGTGGATGTGGAGGACGCGACTATCCACTTCCAGACTCAGAACGGTGACGTCGGGCGGGTGTCAGGTCTCCCGGACACGGAGCAAGTGGAGGTCGGCGACGTCTTGTTGGTCGGCCAGAACGACTGGGAGTTTGCACCGGACGACCTCTGGCATCAGTCGAACCAGATCACTACGGTCAGGCGAGTGCTTGATGACGGCTCGGTGCTCGTGGACAGCGGCGTCGGTTTTCAGAGGGTCACGAATCCGAACGCGCTGGAGCTGGCCCCCGGCAACATGGTGGAGTACAACGACGCCCAAGGCGTGCTTTCGGTCGTGTCCGAGCGACCTCTCAGAAGCGGCATCTTCGGCAATGAGAACGAAAACGTCGAAGCCGAGTACCTTATCGACAAAGCAGGCGAAGGACCGACATTCGAAGACTTCGGCGGCTATCCCGACGTCATCGCGCGCGCCAAGGAACTTATTGAGACCCAGCTTGAGCATCGTGACGAACTAGACGCCATCGGTGCGAGGCCGGTCAAGGGCATTCTGTTCACGGGCGCCCCGGGCACAGGCAAGACGCATCTCGCTCGAATCATAGCGCGCGAGTCGAAGGCCGATTTCTACCTAATCAGCGGACCATCGATCGTCAGCAAGTTCGTCGGAGACACCGAGGACACGCTGCGACGGATTTTCGATGCAGCCACGAACGCGAAGAATGGCAGGGCAATCATCTTCTTCGACGAGATCGACAGCATCGCTGAGAAGCGGACAGGCGAGTCGCACGAAGCTTCGAAACGTCTCGTGGCGCAGCTTCTGACGCTCATGGACGGCTTCGACGACAAGGGCAAGAGCGTGGTCGTCATCGCGGCAACCAACCGAGTCGACGCCCTCGACCCGGCCTTGACTCGACCTGGTCGGTTTGACTGGGAGATCGAGTTCGGACTGCCGAACGTCACAGACCGCTACGAGATCCTTAGGGTTCGCGCCAGCCAACTGAAGACGTTGGGTGAGCTACCGCTCGAGGACATCGCGGCACTGTCCGAAGGGTGGTCGGCAGCGGAACTCACCTCAGTCTGGACCGAGGCGGCCCTCTTGGCCGCCGGCGACTCAAGAGATGTCCTTGCGGCCGAGGACGTTGCCCAAGCATTCGAACGCGTGGCTCAGAGGCCACGACGTTCCAATGGATCTCAGGTTGTCGCATGAGTGCGCCGAAGTGGTGGCGGCGACTCCGGAATCAGCCGGTGGCGGCCGAGCCAGGACGCAGCGCGGTTGACGAAGACAAGCCGGACCTGCGCGAGTTTGTCTACCTCGATGAGGTGAGCCTTCGCAGTTTGCTTTCGTCACAGAAGGGCGGGGTTACCGATTCAACTTCGGAACAGGCCACTGACGCGAGCGAAGCGGCCCTCGCGGGCACGGTAAGCGCAAGCTCGCCCCTCATCGGGAAAGCGGGCGTTGAATCTCGGTACCAGACCAGCAACAGCAGCACGATTCAGACGTCACGTAAAGCTACCGTCCAATCCTGGTTCCGAGAGTTCCATGAGATCAAGGGCTTACGTCTCATCGAGTTGGTGAAGCCGTCGAATCCCGCTAGAGACTTGGCGGAGTTGAATGGCGTCGGAGAAGCGTCCCTACGCGCCAGGACTGACCAACTACAGCGCGGCACGCTCGTCGAATACCGCGTGCGACTATCTGCCGACCCTGTCTTTCACCTGGGCACGATGGTCTCCGAGTTCACTGGGATGGCCGAGGACTATCCGGACATGTTCGCGGGAGGGAACGGGCTTGGTTCGCTGAAGGAGGTTCAGCCAATCAACAAGATCCTCCAGAGGTTGCTCGCTGGACTTATCCCGATCCGCGCGACATCGGTCGACTACGTCGTGGTTGAACTCGACGGGATCGAGTACGTCGTTCATCGGGGGCTGATCGACGGGCTTAATCTGGCAACTAAGCCGCTCCAGGTCGTGGGGGTCACTGAGCATCTCGCCTACTGGAAGGACATCCGCCGAGTCCTGTTCTCCGATGCCGAGTTCACCATGCTATGCCGTGTCTCGCGGCCCGGGCTGCATGACAGCTGGACACCCGTGAAATTAGCGGACCTATTCCGCACGGTTACGCCCAACCTGGTCGAGCAGATCAACGCGGCTGGGAAAGTACCGTTCGGTTCAGTAGGTGCGGGCCGTGCCGGGAACGTCAACGAAACGCGGCTTGCGGCGGCTCTTCAGGCGTATACCGACTCAGTTCAAGCCGACATCGGAAAGAATCTGACGGATGACCAGGCAGCTGAGGTCGACTTACTCATCGCGAGACTGAAGCCGGACGCCACAACGGTATCCGGGCAGCGAGCCGCATTCGGCACGCTAACCGACACACTAGAGAAGTTGCTCGGGAGCCGGCCCGAGGCAGCCCGGGCTCTAGAACTACGCGACGAGGCCCGGCAGAAGGCAGGCTTGTCCCTGTTTCCGGCTGTGACGGCAGCCGCACTTACTACAGTTTCGGCTCAGGCACCCGACAATCCTGCCGATGCAGCGCGCCTTCTCGACGTCGATGTAATCGCCATCTACTGGTAGGTCGAGGACATCGAGGGTCCTTTCCTGCTCCTTCCGTGCATTTGTCCAACGACAACCAGGTGAGCCAGTCGCAGCCGCGTGGAGCAACGGCCGACGTGATGCCGGACGGTCCGCGACGCGTGATGTGCTCGCGCCGTGCCCGATACAGGTTATGGGCGGTGTTTTCGCTGCCCGTCGACGAACTCTGGATCGATGTAGACCAGGCAATCATCGGTCTCCCGGGCCACCCAGTCGGGTAAGTAGAAATGCCCTTCCGGTTCGTCATCTTCCCTGCGCCGTTCCGGCTTGAACCCATACCCCAGAGCGAGGTTCAACTGGACGGCCGCCATCGCGAGGTTCTGGGCCGCCTGGTACCCAGCTTCAGGCGATTTCTCCCAGAAGAACCGAGGGCCCAGGAGGTAATGGGGCTCTTCGCAGTTGAGGGTGTAGTGCGGGTCGGCGCGTCGGTCGCCGGATAGGGGTCGAGGTCTTCCGAAGATGGAGGTTCTCACGCCACCCATCCGGAAGACCTCGACGTGCCCGACGCTACCTT
>NZ_JAHXNL010000014.1 GCF_023148685.1 Georgenia sp. EYE_87
TTGGCCGACAACTTACCACAACACTTTTACGTCAAAGAAAATTGTTACGCGTCCACTGTGCGGTTCCCGAGATACGCCCCAACCCCCCGACAAACACGGGGGCGGCCGAGGACATCTCCATAGAGTTACGGCGGTCATAGCGAGGGGGAAACGCCCGGTCCCATTCCGAACCCGGAAGCTAAGCCCCTCAGCGCCGATGGTACTGCACGGGAGACTGTGTGGGAGAGTAGGACACCGCCGAACACCCATTCCAAGGAGGCCGCAACTTCATAGTTGCGGCCTCCTTGCGTTGTGCGCAGATTCCTGCGGCAACTCAGTATTAGTTCCGAGCATAGACGAGGGAATTCATGTCGACTTCAGAAAACAACAGGAACGGCGCGAATCCTCCTCGTCGAAATGGATCTGGTTCAGCTCGCGGTGGGTCGGAGCAGCGTCGCTCCGGTACATCGCGCCCCGCAAAGGACCAGCCGGCTGCGGCAGCATTCCGTGAGCGTTCGCAGAAGCGCGGTGGACCGCGCGACGATCGCCGCGGAAGGGACGCCGGCGATCAGGGCGGTGCCCGCCGTGAGGGCGGTTATCAGGGTGGCCCGCGCGGTGAGGGAGAACGTCGCGAGGGTGGTTATCAGGGCGGTCCGCGTCGTGAGGGTGACCGTCGCGAGGGTGGTTATCAGGGCGGTCCGCGTCGTGAGGGTGACCGTCGCGAGGGTGGTTATCAGGGCGGTCCGCGTCGTGAGGGTGACCGTCGCGAGGGTGGTTACCAGGGTGGCGCGCGTCGTGAGGGCGGTTACCAGGGCGGTCCGCGTCGCGAGGGCGAGCGTCGCGAGGGTGGTTACCAGGGTGGCGCGCGCCGTGAGGGCGGTTACCAGGGCGGTCCGCGTCGCGAGGGCGACCGCCGTGAGGGCGGTTTCGATCGCGGCCCCCGTCGCGAAGGTGGTTACCAAGGCGGGCCCCGGCGCGAGGGTGACCGTCGCGAGGGTGGTTACCAGGGTGGCGCGCGCCGTGAGGGCGGTTACCAGGGCGGTCCGCGTCGCGAGGGCGACCGCCGTGAGGGCGGTTTCGATCGCGGCCCCCGTCGCGAAGGTGGTTACCAAGGCGGGCCCCGGCGCGAGGGTGACCGTCGCGAGGGTGGTTATCAGGGCGGTCCGCGTCGTGAGGGCGAGCGTCGCGAGGGTGGTTACCAGGGTGGCCCGCGTCGAGAGGGCGGTTACCAGGGCGGTCCGCGCCGCGAGGGCGGTTTCGACCGCGGCCCGCGCCGTGAGGGTGGTTATCAGGGTGGTCCGCGTCGTGAGGGCGAGCGTCGCGAGGGTGGTTATCAGGGTGGTCCGCGTCGTGAGGGCGACCGCCGTGAGGGTGGTTACCAGGGTGGCCCGCGTCGAGAGGGCGGTTACCAGGGCGGTCCGCGCCGTGAGGGCGGCTACCAGGGCGGTCCGCGCCGTGAGGGCGGCTACCAGGGTGGCGACCGGCGTGAGGGCGGTTTCGACCGCGGCCCCCGTCGTGAGGGTGGTTATCAGGGTGGTCCGCGCCGCGAAGGCGACCGCCGTGAGGGCGGTTTCGACCGCGGCCCCCGTCGTGACAGTGGCTACCAGGGCGGTCCGCGCCGTGAGGGCGACCTCCGCGAGAGTGGTTACCAGGGCGGTCCGCGCCGCGAGGGCGAGCGTCGCGAGGGCGGTTTCGACCGCGGCCCCCGTCGCGACAGTGGCTACCAGGGCGGTCCGCGCCGTGAGGGCGAGCGTCGCGAGGGCGGTTTCGACCGCGGCCCGCGCCGTGAGGGTGGTTACCAGGGCGGTCCGCGTCGCGAGGGCGGGTACGGTGCTGGGCCGCGACGTGACGGCGACCAGCGCGAGGCACGTCCCGACCGTTTCGAGCGTGTGCAGGAGCCGCACATCCCTGATGAGGTCGAGCCGCAGATGCTCGACCGTACGGCCCGCGCGCGCCTGCGGACGCTCAGCAAGAACAACGCCGATCTCGTCGCTCGTCACCTCGTGATGGCCGGTCGGCTCATCGACGCAGATCCCGCTACGGCGTACGAGCACGCTCAGGCGGCGATGCGACGGGCGGGTCGGGTGGACGTCGTCCGCGAGGCTCTGGCTGTCACCGCCTATGCGACCGGGAACTACGCCGAGGCGCTTCGCGAGCTGCGGACGGTTCGCCGTCTCTCGGGCATTGACGCGCACCGTCCCATGGAAGCCGACTGTGAGCGTGGGCTCGGCCGACCGGAGCGCGCCCTCGCGGTCGTCGCCGACTCGGATCCCGCGTCGTTGTCCGAGCACGACCGTGTCGAGCTGGCGATCGTGGCCAGCGGGGCACGTGCCGACCTCGGCGAGACGGAAGCTGGGCTGCACGTCCTCGAATCCTCGCTGGTCGGCAAGATCACCCGGCCCGAGCTGCAGCGGCGCCTCGACCTCGTGCGAGCCGAGCGACTCGAGGAGCTCGGTAGGACGGAGGAAGCTGGGGCTCTGAGGGAAGCGGCCGGGCCGGAGCCCGAGCCGGACGAGGAGATCGTCGTCCTGGACCTCGCGGACGACTTCCCGCAGGCGGAGCGCCCGGTCCAGCCTGAGAGCGCGCCGCACGAGGGGCACGATTCCCAGGCGGACACCGCGCAGGTCGCCGACGAGCGGCCACAGGACGGCGAGCCCACTGACGACACGCCCGACGAGAGCGGCGTGGGGTCGGCGAACGCGGACGACGGCGTGGCTGACGCGGACGACGGCGTGGCTGACGCTGGAGACGGCGAGGCGGAAGACGTCGAGACGGACGTCTCGACGGAGGCCGACACCCGGTCGCCCGAGCAGGCAGAGGCTGCCGAGGCGGAGGATGCGGTCACCGTCGCGGACTCTGGCGGCGCCGCCGAGGAGGCGGCAGGGACCGCCGGAGCCGAGGCGGCCGGCGACCTACCTGGGGACGTTCCTGACGCCACCACCGCGTCGGCCGACGAGGCTGACGTGCAGGAGCCGGACCCCTTCGAGCAGGCGGAGCTCGACCTCGACGTGAGCGACAAGGAGCGAGAGTGACGGCGGCGACCGAAGGGCTGCTGGAGAGCCGGCAGCCGCTGGCCAGCGTCTACGACGTGGCGCTGATGGACCTGGACGGCGTGTGCTACCGCGGTTCGGAGCCGGTCGACCACGCGGACGAGGGTGTGGCAGGCGCCCGGGCGCTCGGCCAGCGGATGATGTTCGTGACGAACAACGCCGCCCGAGAGCCGCAGACCGTCGCCGACCAGCTCACGAGCTTGGGCATCCCCACGCTGGCTGACGAGATCATGACGTCCTCGCAGGCGGCCGCGGCCATCCTCGCCGCCGAGCTGCCGCAGGGGTCCCTCGTGCTGCCGGTCGGGGGAGCGGGCCTGCGGGCCGCTCTTCTCGAGAGGGGGTTCCGCCTCGCCGAGAGCGCCGCGGAGCGGCCCGCCGCCGTCGTGCAGGGTTTCGCGCCCGACGTGGGGTGGCGCGAGCTGTCCGAGGCCGCCTTCGCCATCAGCGCCGGAGCGCGGTTCGTGGCCACGAACCTCGACGCGACGCTCCCGACGGAGCGAGGAATGGCGGTCGGCAACGGCTCCCTCGTCGCAGCCGTCACGAACGCCACGGGCGTCGTCCCGGTCTCTGCCGGCAAGCCGCAGCCAGAGATCTTCCGGCAGGCCACGGCCAAGGCGGGCGGGACTCGACCGCTCGCCGTCGGAGACCGGCTCAACACCGACCTCGCCGGGGCACGCGCGGCGGGCATCCCTGGGCTGCACGTCCTCACCGGGGTCAGTGACGCCCGGGACGTGGTCCTCGCGGCGCCCGAGGAGCGGCCCAGCTATCTCGCGGTCGACCTGCGCGGCCTGAACGAGCCGCACCCTGCGCCCTCCCTGGCCGCCGACGGCTGGTGGCGCTGCGGCTCGGCGGCCGCTCGCGTCGTCGGCCCCCGGCCCACCTTCGAGCTGCGGGTGGGAAGCAGGACCGTCGACCTGGACGTCGACGACGCACCGGTCGCCGTCTCGCTCGACAGCTGGCGGTGCCTGACGGCGGCCGCCTGGTCGGCGGTGGACGCCGGCACGGTACTCACAGGCGAGCAGGTGCCTGTGCTCGAGGTCGTCGCGCCGCGATAACCTTCCCTGAGCCAGGGCCACAGCGAGGCAGGAGGAGCGGATGGGCGAGACACCCGCCGGTCAGGAGACTGACCCGCTTGCTCAGCTTGATGACATCCAGGACGTCCCGCTGGCTGAGCAGGTCGCCGTCTTCGACGCCATCCACGCCCACCTGTCCTCGCGGCTGACGAGCGCCGAGAGCTGATGGCGCGTCTGGTCCGTATCGACGCCGAGCTGGTCCGCCGGGGGCTGGCCCGGTCGCGCCAGCACGCCGCGGAGCTCATCGCGGCCGGGCAGGTGCTGCTCGACGGCCAGGTCGTCACCAAGCCGGCGCGCCAGGTGAACCCTGCCCAGGCGGTCCGTGTGGACGCCCCGGCCGGGGACGAGTACGTCTCCCGCGGCGCCCACAAGCTCGCCGGCGCGCTCGACGCCCTGGGCGCCGACGCGCCGGTGGTCGCCGGCCGGCGCTGCCTCGACGCGGGAGCCTCCACCGGCGGGTTCACCGACGTGCTCCTGCGCCGGGGGGCCGCCCACGTGGTCGCCGTCGACGTCGGGTACGGCCAGCTGGCCTGGTCCCTGCAGTCGGACCCGCGGGTGACCGTCCTCGACCGCACCAACGTGCGCACGCTCACGCCGGAGCAGGTCGCGCCCGCGCCGGAGCTGGTGGTGGGCGACATGTCATTCATCTCGCTGACCCTCGTCCTGCCCGCGCTCGCCCGGGCCGCCGCGCCGGACGCCGACCTGCTGCTGATGGTCAAGCCGCAGTTCGAGGTCGGCAAGGAACGGCTCGGCCACGGCGGTGTCGTGCGGGACACCGACCAGCACGTCGAGTCCGTGCTCAAGATCGCCGCTGCGGCGGCGGAGCTGGGACTGGACACGTGGGCCGTGGTGCCCAGCCCGCTGCCGGGGCCCTCGGGGAACGTCGAGTACTTCGTCGCCCTGCGTCGCGCGCACCCCCGGGCGCTGCACGGCGAGGCACTGACCGCAGCGGCCGCACGCGCCGTGCGCACCGGCCCGGCCGGCGAACCGCAGACACCGCAGGAGGCACCATGACCCGCCGCATCCTCGTCGTGACGCACGAGGGCAGGCCCGAGGCCGTCCGCGCCGCGGACCGGGTCTGCGAGGGCCTGCAGCGCCGCGGCATCGACGTCGTGCGCGACGGCAGCGCCGAGGGGGCCGAGCTCGCCATGGTGCTCGGCGGCGACGGGACGATCCTGCGGGCGGCCGAGGTCGCCCGCGAGCACGACGTGCCCCTGCTGGGCATCAACCTCGGTCACGTCGGCTTCCTCGCCGAGGCCGAGCCCGAGGCTCTCCCGGACGTGATGGACCGCGCCGTGGCGAAGGACTACCACGTCGAGGAGCGCATGACGATCGACGTCGTCGCCACCGCCCCCGACGGCAGCCAGCAGCACGGGTGGGCGATCAACGAGGCCGCCGTCGAGAAGGGCGAGCGCGCCCGGATGGTGGAGGCGACCATCGGCGTCGACGGGCGCGGCCTGTCCAGCTTCGGCTGCGACGGCATCGTGCTCGCCACCCCCACCGGTTCGACCGCCTACGCGTTCTCCGGCGGCGGCCCGGTCGTCTGGCCGGACGTGGAGGCGCTGCTCGTGGTGCCCATCGCCGCCCACGCCCTCTTCGCACGGCCCATGGTGGTCGGCCCGCGCTCCGTGCTCGAGGTCGAGATCATGCCCTACGAGGACAAGAACGCCGTGGTGTGGTGCGACGGACGACGCCGGATGGAGGTTGCGGCGGGTACGCGCATCACCGTCTGCCGCGGCGCTCAGCCGGTGCGGCTCGCCCGTCTGACGGAGGTGCCGTTCTCCGGTCGGCTCGTCGCGAAGTTCAACCTTCCGGTGCAGGGGTGGCGGGGGGTGCGCACGCGGCCGTGATCGAACAGGTCAGGATCGAGAACCTCGGGGTCATCGCCGCCGCCGAGCTCGACCTCGCGCCCACCTTCACCGTCATCACCGGCGAGACCGGCGCGGGCAAGACGATGGTGCTCACCAGCCTCGCCCTGCTCCTCGGTGGCAAGGCGGACCCGGTGCTGGTGCGGCGCGGGGCCGACCGCGCCGTCGTCGAGGGCGCGTTCGCCGTCGACCCGGACGGGCCCGCCGCCGCCCGGGCGGAGGAGGCCGGCGCGGCGGTGGAGGACGGCGAGCTCATCGCCGCCCGCACGGTCCCCGCCGCCGGGCGCTCCCGCGCGCACCTGGGCGGGCGAACCGTCCCGACCGCTGTGCTCACCGAGATCGGTGAGCAGCTGGTCACCGTGCACGGGCAGTCCGAGCAGCTGCGCCTGCGCGCGCCCGCGCAGCAGCGGGCCGCCCTCGACGCCTTCGGCGGTGAGGAGCACGCCGCCCTGCTCGCCGCTTACCGGCAGGCGTGGGCCGGCGCCGTCGCCGCCCGGGAGGAGCTTGCCGCCTGGGAGGAGGCGGCCGGCGTGCGTGAGCAGGAGATCGCGCTGCTTCGCGCCGGCCTCGAGCAGATCGACGGGCTCGACCCGCAGCCAGGCGAGGACCATGCCCTGCGTGAGGAGGCCGGCCGCCTCGGCAACGTCGAGGGGCTGCGCGCCGCCGTGGGACGGGCCCACCAGGTGCTCCTCGGCGGTGACGACGCGGCCGCGCCGGACGCCGTCGACGCCACCACGCTGCTCGAGGACGCCCGGCGCAGCCTCGAGCAGGGGGCGGGGGACGACCCGGCCCTCGGCGGGTGGGCGGAGCGCCTCGCGGAGGCCTCGTACCTCGTCTCCGACGTGGGCACGGAGCTGGCGTCCTACCTCTCCGGCCTCGACGCCGACCCCGAGCGGCTCGCCTGGGTCCACGAGCGCCGCGCGGCGCTCACCGAGCTCACCCGCGTCCACGGTCCCGACGTCGACGGCGCACTCGCCTGGGCGGAGACCGCCCGGGAGCGGCTCGCCTACCTCGACGGCCCCGAGGACACCGCCGAGCGGCTGCGTGCACGGCTGGCCGGCGCGGAGGACGAGCTCGGCCGGGCCGCCGACGCCCTGACCGCCTCGCGGGGCGAGGTGGGGGAGCGCCTCGCCGCCGCCGTCGACGCGGAGCTGGCCGGGCTCGCCATGGCCGGGGCCCACCTCACCGCCCGTCTCACCCCGCTCGACGCGCCCGGCCCGTTCGGCGCGGAGACCGTCGAGCTGCTGCTCGCCGCCCATCCCGGAGCGCCGGCCCGCCCCCTCGGGCAGGGTGCCTCCGGCGGTGAGCTCTCCCGCGTGATGCTCGCCATCGAGGTCGCCCTCGCCGCGGCGCCCGGCGCCGAGCCGGAGTCGCGCACGTTCGTCTTCGACGAGGTCGACGCCGGCGTCGGAGGGAAGGCCGCGGTCGAGGTCGGGCGCCGCCTCGCCCGGCTGGCCCACGGGTCCCAGGTGGTGGTCGTCACACACCTCGCCCAGGTCGCCGCGTTCGCCGACCGTCACCTCGTGGTGAACAAGCACACACCCGGGTCGGACGGCGCCATCACGGCCACGGACGTGACCAGCGTCGAGGGCGAGGATCGCCTGCGAGAGCTCGCCCGGATGCTCTCCGGGCAGGAGGAGTCGGAGACCGCCCTCCGGCATGCCGCTGAGCTTCTGGAGCGGGCGACCGTGCAACGATGAGGCGGTGAGTGCTCTCTTCCGGCGTCGTCGTGATGCCGTCGTCAACGGCTTCGGGGCGACCGGGCCCGCTCGCGTCGACGCACGCACGAAGAACCTGACCAAGCGCCTCCAGCCGGGCGACGTCGCCGTCATCGACCACGAGGACATCGACCGGGTCTCCGCCGAGGCCCTCGTCTCGTGCCGGCCGGCCGCGGTGCTCAACGCCGCCCGATCGACCTCGGGCCGCTACCCCAACCTCGGCCCGGAGATCCTCCTCGAGGCAGGCATCCCGCTCATCGACGACCTGGGGCCGGCGGTGATGTCGCTGCGCGACGGCCAGCCGGTCATCGTCGAGGGTGCCGAGGTGCGCGTCGGGGACGCCCTGGTGGCCGAGGGCACCGTGCAGGACGCCGCCACGATCGAGGCGAACATGGCCGCCGCCCGCGAGGGGCTGTCCGCGCAGCTCGAGGCGTTCGCCGCGAACACCATGGACTACGTGCAGCGCGAGAAGGACGTCCTCCTCGACGGCATCGGCGCCCCGAAGCTGCGCACGAAGCTCGAGGGCCGCCACGTGCTCGTCGTGGTGCGCGGGTACCACTACAAGGAGGATCTCGCGATGCTGAGCTCCTACATCCGCGAGTACCGCCCGCTCCTCCTCGGCGTCGACGGCGGCGCGGACGCCATCGTGGAGGCCGGCTACAAGCCTGACCTGATCGTCGGAGACATGGACTCCGTCTCGGACCAGACCCTGCGCTCCGGCGCCGAGATCGTGGTGCACGCCTACCGCGACGGCAGGGCGCCCGGGCAGAAGCGGGTCGAGGACCTCGGCGTCGAGCACGTCGTCTTCCCCGCCACCGGCACCAGCGAGGACGTGGCGATGCTGATCGCCGACGACTCCGGCGCCGAGCTGATCGTCGCCGTCGGTACCCACAACACCCTGATCGAGTTCCTCGACAAGGGCCGCTCGGGCATGGCCTCGACCTTCCTGACCCGGCTTCGCGTGGGCAGCAAGCTCATCGACGCCAAGGGCGTCTCGCAGCTCTACCGGACCCGGATCTCCACGTGGCAGCTGGTGCTGCTCGCCCTGGCGGGCCTGCTCGCGCTGTTCGTCGCCCTGGCCGCGACGAACGTCGGGCAGACGATCTTCGGGCTCTCCGGTGCGTGGCTTGACGACCTCGTGAACTTCTTCCGGTCGCTGGTGGGGCTGGCCCCCTCGGCGCCGACGACCTGAGCAGCTGGAGAGAAGAGCCTTCATGATCGACTTCCGCTACCACCTGGTCTCCCTGATCGCGGTGTTCCTGGCGCTGTCCGTGGGCATCGTGCTGGGGGCCGGGCCGTTGCGCGACACCATCGGCGAGACCCTCACCGGTCAGGTGGAAGACCTGCGCGAGGACCGCGAGCGGCTCCGCGCCGAGCTCGAGACGGCGCAGACGGACGTCAACGAGCGCAACACCTACCTCGAGGAGTCGGCCCCCGTCCTCCTGGCGGACGCGCTGCGGGACCAGCGGGTCGCCGTCGTCACCGTCCCGGGCACGCAGGACGACGACGTGGAGGCGGTCCGTGAGCGGCTCACCCAGGCCGGCGCCCAGGTGGTGGGCCAGGTCGCCGTGACCGAGGCCTGGACCGACCCGGACACCCAGTCCTTCCGCCAGACCTTCGCCGGGCAGCTCGCGGGTTACCTCGACCCGGCGCCGGCCGACGACGCCTCCACCGAGACGGTCATGGGGCTCGCGCTCGGCACCGCGCTCACCGGCACCGACGGCGAGGCCTTCAGCGAGGACGCCGCCACGCTGATGGATCTCCTCACCTCCGCGGACGCCCCCCTCGTGGCCGTCGAGGGCGACCTGACCGACCCCGCCGACGCCACCGTGCTCGTGGGCCCCCACGCCGCCCAGACGCCCGAGGCCGACACCGACCCCGAGGCCGCCGAGGCCGCCGCCGAGGTGCTCGCCGCCCACGTCGACCTCGCCGAGGGGCTCGCCGGCTCCGGCCGCGGGTCCGTCACGGTCGGGGCCGCCGCCAGCGACCTCGACCTCGTCACGGCGGTGCGCGGCGACGACGCGGCAGCCGGGACGGTCACCACGGTGGACTCCGTCGGCGAGGTCACGGCGAACATCTCCGCCCCCCTCGCCCTCGCGGTCTCCATCGCCGGCAGCACCGACGCCTACGGCTTCCAGAACGGCGCCGAGCAGCCCGTCCCGCCCCGCGTGGAGCTGCCCGCCGAGGAGCCCGCGCCGGCGCCGAGCGCCCCGGACGGGCAGCCCACCGAGGAGCCGACGGACGCATGAGCCGGCTCGTCGAGCTCGCCCTCCCGGCGGTCCTGGGCGCGTCCGTCACGACCGTGGCGGCCGCAGCCCTCGAGAGCCGGCCACCCGGCGGGCGGCAACGGTGGGAGCGGACCAACTACGCCGGCCGGGCCGTCAGCCTGCTCGGCGGTGCCGCCGTCGGGGCGGGCGCGACGGTCGCGTCCCTCGCGACGACGGCGACCGCGCCGGGCGCCTCTCGCGCCGCCGTCGCCGGGGCGGTGGCCGCCGGCGCGGGCGCCGCGATGGGGCTGGTCGACGACCTGCGCGAGGACACCGCGGACCGGGCCAAGGGCCTGCGCGGCCACCTCGGGGCGCTCGCCCGCGGCCGCGTGACCACGGGCGCCATGAAGATCGCCGGCATCGGCGCGGGCGCGCTCGTCGCATCCATCCTGGTCACGCCGCGACGCGGCGCCCCCGCCGTCCGCGCCGCGGAGACGCTCGCCGGCGCCGCCCTGGTCGCCGCGACCGCCAACCTCCACAACCTCTTCGACCTGCGCCCCGGCCGCACCCTGAAGGTCGCGACGCTGCTGTCCGCGCCCCTCGCGCTGGCCGCGCCCGGCACGCCACGCGGCGCGCTGGCCGCCGGCGCCCTGGGCGTCGCCGGGGCCGCGATGGCGGACGACCTGCACGAGACCACCATGCTCGGCGACACCGGCGCGAACGCCCTCGGCGGGCTCGTCGGCGTGGCCCTCGCGGCGCACCCGTCCCGCGCGGTGCGCGGCAGCGCGCTGGCCGCCACGGTCGTGCTGACGCTGCTGAGCGAGCGGGTCAGCTTCTCCCGGGTCATCGAGACCACCGCCTCGCTGCGCCGCCTGGACGCGCTGGGCCGCCGGGCCCGCTGACGCGATGACCCCCCGCAGGCTGGCCGGCGGTGTCCTCGGCGCCGCCGGGCTGATCACCGTCCTGACGCTGCTCTCCCGGGCTGTCGGCTTCGTCCGGTGGCTGGTGCAGTCCTGGACGCTCGGCTCCTCCGCCACGGCGCAGGCCTACGAGACCGCCAACCGCATCCCCAACGTGCTGTTCGAGGTGGCCGCCGGCGGGGCCCTGGCCGGCGCCGTCGTCCCGCTGCTCGCCGTCCCGCTCGTCCGGCACCTGCGCGCGGAGGTCGACCGCACCGCTTCCGCGCTGCTCGGCTGGACGCTGACCGCGCTCGTCCCGCTCGCCGTGGTCGTCGCCCTTCTGGCCCGCCCCGTCGCCGGCCTCCTGCTGGGGGACGACGCCGGAGCCGGGACCGAGGACCTCACCGTCACCTTCCTGCGGATCTTCGCGATCCAGATCCCCCTCTACGGGATCGGGGTCGTCCTCTCCGGGGTGCTGCAGGCCCAGAAGCGGTTCTTCTGGCCCGCGTTCGCCCCGCTGCTGTCCTCGCTGGTCGTCATCACCACCTACGTCGCCTTCGGCGCGCTCTCGGTAGGGCGTCAGGACGATCCCGCCGCCCTGCCCGGCTCCGCCGTCGCCTGGCTCGCCTGGGGCACCACCGCCGGCGTCGCGGCGATGAGCCTGTGCCAGTTCGTCCCC
Source organism: Georgenia sp. EYE_87 (assembly GCF_023148685.1). Taxonomy (GTDB): domain Bacteria; phylum Actinomycetota; class Actinomycetes; order Actinomycetales; family Actinomycetaceae; genus Georgenia. The sequence goes on from NZ_JAHXNL010000014.1 coordinate 11,474, forward strand.
GTGCTGCGCACCGGGGTGCGGCTGCGGCCGGCGCTGCGCTTCCCGCCGGGCGTGGGGCGGCGGGCCCGGCACCTGGCCGCGGCGGGGCTCGGCGCCCTGCTCGCCCAGCAGGTCAGCGTCCTCGTGGTGCTCTACCTGGCGAACACCCACGGCGAGACGGGCACGATCAACGTCTACGGGTACGCCCAGGCGGTCTACTTCCTCCCGTACGCGGTGCTGGCGGTGCCCCTGTCCACCGCCGTCTTCCCACGCCTGTCCGAGCGTGCGGGCGCGGGGGACCGCGCCGGCTTCGCCACGATGGCCGGCGGCTCCACGCGGCTGGTGGCGGCCGCCTCCCTGACCGGCCTGGCCCTGCTGGTGGCCGTCGCTCCCGCGGCGACGGCGGTGTTCTCGCTGCGGGACGACATGCCCGGGATGACGTCCGCGATCACGTGGTTCGCGCCGGGCCTGCTCGGGTACGCGCTGATCTTCCACGTCTCCCGCGCGCTGTACGCCGTGGACCGGGGACGCGCCGCCGTCGTGGCGACGGCCACCGGCTGGGTCGTCGTCTCCCTCGCCTCCTGGCTCCTCGTGCGGGTGCTCGTCCCCGGCGGCGACGACGGACCCGCCACCCTCGTCGCGCTGGCGGTGGGGTCGAGCCTCGGGATGACGGTGGCGGGCGCCCTGCTCCTGGCGGCGCTCCGCCGCGCCGCCGGGCCGGGGGTGCTCACCGGGCTGGGCCGCACGCTGCTCGTCGGCGCCGTCGGCGCCGCGGTCGGCGCCGTGGCCGGCCGCCTGGTCGTCGACGGCGTGCTCGGCGCGGCCGGCGAGGGGCTGGTCGGCGCGGTGCTCGCCGCCGTGGCCGGCGCCGTCGTCGCGGCGGCGGCCCCGGCGGGTGCGGTGCTGGCCCTCGACCGCGGCGCCCTGCGGGTGGGGCGCTGGGCCCGGAGCTCCTGAGGCGGCGATTCCCCGGGGCGCGCGGACCGCTGGGCGATACTGGGGGGCCGAGCGAGGAGAAGAGGACGAGCATGCGGGTGCTGCAGGTGACCGGGTCGAGCGCCGGCGGGGTGGGCCGGCACGCCCGCGAGATCAGCGCCCTGCTCGCGGCGGGGGAGCGGCCGCTCGGCGCCCTCCCGCGGCCGGGCGAGAGCTCGGACACCGTGGTGCTCGCCGGGCCCGCCGACGTCGTGGGGCCGCTCGCGGGTGAGCCGTTCCGCGGTGCGGACCGGGTGCGCACCGCCGTCGTCGACATCGCCGACCGGCCCCGCCCGCGGGACGCGGTCGCCGTCGCCCGTCTGCGGGAGCTCGCGTCCGGCGCCGACGTGGTCCACGCCCACGGGCTGCGCGCCGGAGCCCTGACGGTCATGGCCCTCGGAACGCTCCCGCGCCGCCCGAGGCTCGTGGTGACCCTGCACAACCTGCCGGTCGGGGGCCCCCGCGTGAAGGCCGTCGCGGCGGTGCTCGAGCGTGTCATCGCCCGCGGCGCGGACGTGGTGCTGGGCGTCAGCGGCGACCTCGTCGTCCGCATGCGACGGCGTGGTGCCCGCACGGTGGACCGGGCGCTGGTGCCCGCGCCGGTGCGCCTGCCCACCGACGCCGACCCCGCGGCGGTGCGCACGTCCCTGGGCCTGGCCGACGGCGAGCGGCTCGTCCTGACGGTCGCGCGCCTGGCCCCGCAGAAGGGCCTGGGCCTCCTGCTCGACGCCGCCGCCCTGGTGGACGGCCCCGACGGCGCGGGCCGGACCGGCCGCCACGCCGCGCCCTCGCCCGGCTGGCGGTGGGTGGTCGCCGGGGACGGACCGCTGCACGCGGAGCTGGCGGCCCGCGTCCGCGCCGAGAACCTCCCCGTCCTGCTCGTCGGGCGACGCGACGACGTCCCCGACCTGCTCGCCGCGGCGGACGTCGTCGTCTCCACGGCCACCTGGGAGGGGCAGCCGATCGCCGTCCAGGAGGCGCTGCGCGCCGGGGCCGCGATCGTGGCCACGGACGTCGGTGGCACCCGCGAGGTGACCGGGGAGGCCGCGATCCTGGTGCCCGGCGGCGACGCCGCGGCGCTGGCGGACGCCGTGCGGGCCGTCCTCGCCGACCCGGCGCGGCAGCAGGAGCTGCGCGAGCGGGCCGCGGTCCGGGCGGAGGAGCTGCCCCGCCCGGCGGACGTCCTCGCCCAGCTGCGGGCGGTGTACCAGGCGTAGCCCCGGCCGTCCGAGTGGGGGAGTCCACAGCGCGGCGCGCGGCGCAGGCGAGCGTGTCGCGGGGCCGGATGCTAGCGTTGAAGTCCGTGGTCAACCATTCGACCCGGCTCCCCGGGAACCAGGCCAGCATCCCCCGCCAGATCTTCGTGACGGGTGGGGTCGCCAGCTCGCTGGGGAAGGGACTGACGGCCTCCAGCCTCGGTCACCTGCTCCGCGCCCGAGGGCTGCGGGTGGTGATGCAGAAGCTCGATCCCTACATCAACGTCGACCCCGGGACGATGAACCCGTTCCAGCACGGCGAGGTCTTCGTCACCGACGACGGCACCGAGACCGACCTGGACATCGGCCACTACGAGCGCTTCCTCGACGTCGAGCTCTCCGGCAAGGCCAACGCCACGACCGGCCAGGTGTACTCGACCGTCATCGCCAAGGAGCGGCGCGGGGAGTACCTCGGCGACACCGTGCAGGTGATCCCGCACATCACCGACGAGATCAAGGCGCGTATGCGCGCCCAGGCGGAGCCCTCCGACGGCGAGGAGCCGCCGGACGTCATCATCACCGAGATCGGCGGCACCGTCGGGGACATCGAGTCGCTGCCGTTCCTCGAGGCCGCCCGCCAGGTGCGCCAGGACATCGGCCGCGACAACGTCTTCTTCCTGCACGTCTCCCTGGTGCCTTACCTCGCCGCGTCCGGCGAGCTGAAGACCAAGCCGACCCAGCACTCCGTGGCCGAGCTGCGCTCCATCGGCATCCAGCCCGACGCCGTCGTCTGCCGCTCGGACCGGGACCTCCCCGAGGGCGTCAAGGCGAAGATCGCGGCGATGTGCGACGTCGACCGCGAGGCCGTCGTCACCTGCCCGGACGCGCCGAGCATCTACGAGATCCCCGCCGTGCTGCACCGCGAGGGCCTCGACGCGTACGTGGTGCGTCGCCTGGGCATGAGCTTCCGCGACGTCGACTGGTCTGTGTGGGACCTGCTCCTCGAGCGGGTCCGCCACCCCAAGGACGAGGTCGAGATCGCCCTGGTCGGCAAGTACATCGACCTGCCGGACGCCTACCTCTCCGTCACCGAGGCCATGCGCGCCGGCGGCTTCCACCACCGGGCGCGGGTGAACCTGCGCTGGGTCGCCTCCGACACGTGCGACACCCCGGAGGGCGCCCGCAGGGCGCTCGAGGGCGTCGACGGCGTCCTCGTCCCCGGCGGGTTCGGCGTGCGCGGCATCGAGGGCAAGCTCGGCGCGCTGCGCCACGCGCGCGAGAACCAGATCCCCACGCTGGGCATCTGCCTCGGCCTGCAGTGCATGGTCATCGAGGCCGCCCGCAACCTGCTGGGCCTGCCCGACGCCAGCTCGACCGAGTTCGACCCGGGCACCCCGGACCCCGTCGTCGCGACGATGGAGGAGCAGCTCGCCATCGTCGGAGGCGAGGGCGACCTGGGCGGCACCATGCGCCTGGGCCGGTACGAGGCCGTCCTCGAGCCCGGCTCGCTCGCCGCCGAGGTCTACGGGGCCGAGCGGGTCACCGAGCGGCACCGGCACCGCTACGAGGTCAACAACAGCTACCGGGACGCCCTCGACGGCGTCGGCCTGAAGATCTCCGGCCGCTCGCCCGACTCCTCCCTCGTGGAGTTCGTGGAGCTGGACCGCTCGCAGCACCCGTACTACATCGCCACGCAGGCCCACCCGGAGTTCAAGTCCCGCCCGACCCGCGCCCACCCGCTCTTCGCCGGACTGGTCGGCGCGGCGCTCGAGCGCCAGCGCGCCACACGCCTGCTCGAGGTCGACGAGCCCGAGGTCGTCGGCCAGGAGCACGAGCGCGTCGCCCAGGAGCACGAGGCCGCCCTCGCGGGCGCCGCCGAGCGGGACGAGGCGTGACCCCGTCCGACGGGGGAGCCCTCGCCGACGCCAAGGACGAGGGCCGCGAGGTCGTCGGGCGCACCCGCCTGCACGCGGGCAAGGTCTTCGACCTGGTCGCCGACGAGGTCCGGCTCGACCCGGACGACGGCGAGCCGGTGGTGCGCGAGTACCTCGACCACCCCGGGGCCGTCGCCGTCGTCGCTCTGCGCGGCGAGCCTGGCGCCGAGGAGGTGCTGCTGATCCAGCAGTACCGCCACCCGGTGCGCGCGCTGCTCTGGGAGATCCCCGCCGGGCTCCTGGACGTCGACGGCGAGGACTACGTCACCGCCGCCGCCCGGGAGCTCCACGAGGAGGCGGACCTGCGCGCCGAGCGGTGGGACGTCCTGGTCGACTACTTCACGTCCCCGGGCGGCTCGGACGAGTCGCTGCGCGTGTACCTCGCCCGTGACCTCACCGAGGTCCACGAGGACGACCGGCACGCCCGGGAGGACGAGGAGCGGGACATGCCCACGCGCTGGGTGTCCCTGGACGAGGCGGTCGCCGCGGTCCACACAGGGGACCTGCACAACCCGAGCGCCGTCGTCGGCATCCTCGCCACGGCCAGCGCCCGCGCCCAGGGCTGGGCGGCGCTGCGGCCCGCCGACACGCCCTGGATGCGCTGAGCCCCGCCTCAACCCCGGCTGAGACCGCCGCGTCCCACGGGGGAGGTCAGGCGGCGGGCTCGCGCCGTGCGTACAGCGCGCTGCACGCGAACGTGACCGCCACGACCACCAGCGCGGCGCCGAGCATGTGCAGCCCCACGAGGACCTCGGGCAGGCCGTTGAAGTACTGGGTGTAGCCGATCAGCGCCTCGACGACGGTCACGGCGAGCAGCCCCCACCAGGCGCGGCGGGCGCCGGCCAGCGCGGCGTCGTCGCGCTGGCGGACGAGCAGCACCGCACCGGCCGCTATCACCGCGACGAACAGCCACACCGACGCCGAGTGGGCCCGCGTGACGAGCAGCGGGTCGAGGGCGTAGCGGAAGGCCTCGTCCTCGTCGCCGGAGTGCGGCCCGGTCCCGGTCACCACGGTGCCGAGGATGACCACGGCAGCCGCCGCCAGGGTCAGCACCCACGGCAGCGGCCGCCAGGACGACGGCGTCACCGCGGCCGCCGGGCCGTCCGCCGACCGCAGCCGCACCAGCAGGTAGGTCGAGACCGCGACCAGGGCCAGCGAGATGAGCATGTGGGAACCGACGATCGCCGGGTGCAGGTCGTACCAGACGGTGATGCCGCCGATGACGGCCTGCACGGCGATACCCGCGAGCGGCAGCCAGGCGAGGCGGCGCAGGGAGGCCGGCCGCGACGCCGTCGGCTCCCGGCGGTACACGGCCCAGAGCAGAGCGACGGCGACGACGCTCAGCACTCCCGTCAGGGTGCGGTTGCCGAACTCGATGTACGGGTGGATCGACGTCGCCTCGTGGAAGACGGGTGTGAAGGAGCCCGGCTCGCACAGTGGCCACTGAGAGCAGCCGAGGCCGGAGCCCGTCAGTCGCACGGCGCCGCCGGTGACGATGATGCCGATCTGCGCGACGAGGTTGGCGATCGCCAGCCCCCAGGTGAGGCGGTCGACCCTGGACCGGTCGACCGGTGCGGCGGGGTCGGCGGGCCGCCCGGTGCGGCGGGTGGGGTCGGTCGCGGTGCTCACCGCACCAGGGTACGTGGGCACCCACCGCGGGTCGGGCGTGGACGGGGTGGTCCGCGCCACCCTTCTCTCACTCCCAGCGGAAGGTGCGGGTCGCCACCCAGGCGGCCACCGCGGCCCACAGCGCCAGGACGACGGCGGCCCCGACATCGAACGCGCGGGCCGTCGCCAGCGTGCGCAGCCCCTCGCCGAGGGCGCCGGACGGCAGCAGCCGCACCACGGCGGCGAGCGGCGCGGGCAGCGAGTCCACCGGGACGAGCAGACCGCCGCCGGCGGCCATGAGCACCCACAGCAGGTTGGCGACGGCGAGCACCGCCTCCGGCCGGAGGGTTCCGCCCACGACCATCGCAAGGGCCACGAACGCCGCGGTGCCGAGCAGCATCAGCGCCGCCGCACCGAGAGAGGACCCGACGGTCAGGCCCTGCGCCCGCCAGCCCAGCAGCGCGGCGACGGCCACCAGGACCGCCGTCTGGACCACCACGACGCACAGCACCGCCCCCAGCCGCCCGGCGAGCAGCCCGCCCCGCCCGAGCGGGGTGGTGGCGAGCATCCGGAGCACGCCCCAGCGGCGGTCGAACGCGACCGCGATCGCCTGCGACGTGAAGGTCGAGGCGACGGCGAGGGCGAGCACGCCGGCGAGCGCGGGCGCCGTGCGCTCGTCCCCCGGCAGCGGGACGACGTCGGTGCGCACCAGGACCACCAGCGCGATGACCGGCAGGACGAACGTGAGCAGCAGCTGCTCGCCGTTGCGCAGGATCGCGGCGGTCTCGAACCGGGTCTGGGCCAGCACCCGGCGCAACGTGGCGCCGGAGCCGGGTGTGCCGGGGCCCGGAGCGCCGGGTGCCGTGGCGCCGGAGCCTGCCGTGGTCGCCGGGGTGGTCATCGCTGCTCCTCCTCGCCGCGCAGCTCGCGGCCGGTCAGGTCCAGGAACGTGTCCTCGAGGGTGCGCCGGTGCGGGACCACGCCGGCGTCCGCGTGCCCGGCGTCCGCCAGGGCGGTCGCGACGCGGGCGAGGGTGCCGGCGTCGACGGCGCCGCGCGCCGGCGTGCCGGAGGGGGCGGCCCCGGCCGTGCCGGCGCGGGTGGTGGACACAGCGACCCAGCCCTCCCCGGTGCGCACGCTCAGGTGGTCGTCCCCGGTCAGGGCGGCGGTCAGGGCGTCGGCCAGGACGCCGGGCGGGGTGCCCGGCGGGGGAGTGACCCGCACCTCCGGCGGTCCGGTGAGCTCGCCCGGGGTGCCCGCGGCGACCACCTGACCGGCGTCGATGATCACGACGTGGTCGGCGAGCTCCTCGGCCTCGGTCATCAGGTGCGTCGTCAGCACGAGCGAGGTGCCGCCGTCGCGAAGCTCGCGAAGCAGGTCCCACACCGCCAGGCGCGACTGGGGGTCCAGGCCGGCGGAGGGCTCGTCGAGGAAGACCAGCTCCGGCCGGCCGACCAGCGCGACGGCGAGCGCCAGCCGCTGCCGCTGGCCGCCGGAGAGCCGCCGGACCGGCGTCGCGGCGACGTCGGTCAGGCCGAGCCGTGCGAGGAGCCGGTCGGGGTCGAGCGGGCGGTCGTGCAGGCGGGCGACGTGCGCCAGCACCGTCCGGGCCCGCGGGGCGAGCGGCAGACCACCGTCCTGCAGCATCACGCCGACCCGCGCGCGCAGCGGCGCGTCGGCGGCGCGGGACGCCCGGTCGAGCCCGAGGACCTCGATGGAACCGCCGTCGGGGCGGCGCAGCCCCTCGCAGCACTCGACGGTCGTCGTCTTCCCCGCCCCGTTGGGCCCCAGGACCGCCGTGAGCTCCCCGCGTCCGGCGGTGAAGGTCAGTCCGCGGACCACCTCGCGCGAGCCGTACGTCTTGCGCAGGCCGGTCACGCGCAGCGCGGGAGCGGTCGGGGCGTCCGGGCGTGCGCCCGTGGGAGCGTCGAGCGGGAGTGGCACGCCGCCAAGCGTAGGCGGCGTGGTGGGGCGGGACGCCCACCCGGCCGGCGGGTGCGGAGCCTCACAGCCCTGGTGAGGCTGACCTTCCTTGCGGGGAACGATTTAAGGAAGGAGACTGTTACCTAAAGTGTCAGGGGTCAGCAGGCCCCGGTGGACCGCCGGTCGGCGGGACCGCGCAGCACGACCAGGGGAACGAGGGGAGGACCACGCCATGAGGACGGCCGAACGCCACGTCCCGGAGACCGAGGCCACCACGCGCGAGCGCGTCCTCGAGCTCGTCGTCGAGCAGGGCCCGGTGTCCGCCGCGACCCTGGCGCACGTCCTCGAGCTCACCCCCGCGGCCGTCCGCCGCCACATCGGCCACCTCGAGGAGGCCGGGCAGATCGTCGTGCACGAGCCGGGCGGGCCTGGCGTGCGCCGCCGGGGACGCCCCGCGCGGCACTACGTGGCCACCGACGCCGGCCGCGCCGTGCTCAGCGACGCCTACTCGGACCTGGCCACGCACGCGCTGGACTTCCTCGTGCAGGTGGCCGGCCCGGACGCCCTCGACGCCTTCGCCGAGGCCCGCGTGACCGAGCTCGAGCGCCGGTACCGCCCGCTGGTCGAGCAGGCGGGCAGGTCCCTCCCGGACCGCGTCCACGCCCTCGCCGGCGCGCTCACCGCCGACGGCTACGCGGCCACGACCCGCACCGTCGGCGCACAGGGCCTCGCCCTGCAGCTGTGCCAGGGGCACTGCCCCGTCCAGGACGTGGCTGAGGGCTTCCCGCAGCTGTGCGAGGCCGAGACGCAGGCCTTCTCCCGGCTGCTCGGCGTCCACGTGCAGCGGCTCGCGACCCTCGCGGCCGGCGGCCACGTGTGCACCACGCACGTCCCGCTCGCCGTCGCCCCCGCCCGGATCCCCGTGCGCACCGGCTCGCACGCCGCCGGCGCCGGCCCCCAGACCCCGTCCGACTCTTCCCAGACCACCACGTCGCCGGCCGGCGACGTCACGGAAGGAAACTGATGACAAGTCCCACCCAGCAGGAGGTCAAGGCGCCCGACGCGCCGATGACCCAGGACGAGACGATCGCCTCGATCGGCAACTACAACTACGGCTGGCACGACGCCGACGACGCCGGCGCCAACGCCCGTCGTGGTGTCGACGCCGACGTGGTGCGCAACATCTCGGCGCTGAAGAACGAGCCCGAGTGGATGCTCAAGCGTCGCCTCAAGGGCCTCAACCTCTTCGACAAGAAGCCCATGCCGAGCTGGGGCGCGGACCTGTCGGACATCGACTTCGACAACATCAAGTACTTCGTGCGCTCCACGGAGAAGCAGGCCACCAGCTGGGAGGACCTGCCGGACGACATCAAGAACACCTACGACCGCCTGGGCATCCCGGAGGCCGAGAAGCAGCGCCTCGTCGCGGGCGTCGCCGCCCAGTACGAGTCCGAGGTGGTCTACCACCAGATCCGCGAGGACCTCGAGGCGCAGGGCGTCATCTTCCTCGACACCGACTCCGGCCTGCGCGAGCACCCGGAGATCTTCGAGGAGTACTTCGGCTCCGTCATCCCGGCCGGTGACAACAAGTTCGCCTCGCTCAACACCGCCGTGTGGTCCGGCGGCTCGTTCGTGTACGTGCCCAAGGGCGTCCACGTGGAGATCCCGCTGCAGGCCTACTTCCGGATCAACACCGAGAACATGGGCCAGTTCGAGCGGACGCTGATCATCGCCGACGAGGGCTCCTACGTGCACTACGTCGAGGGCTGCACCGCCCCGATCTACCAGTCCGACTCGCTGCACTCGGCGGTCGTGGAGATCATCGTGAAGAAGGACGCCCGCGTCCGGTACACGACGATCCAGAACTGGTCGAACAACGTGTACAACCTCGTCACCAAGCGCGCCACGGTCGAGACCGGCGGCACGATGGAGTGGATCGACGGCAACATCGGCTCCAAGGTGACCATGAAGTACCCGGCGGTCTACCTCATGGGCGAGCACGCCCGCGGGGAGACGCTGTCCATCGCCTTCGCCGGCGAGGGCCAGCACCAGGACACCGGCTCGAAGATGGTCCACCTCGCGCCGAACACGTCCTCCTCGATCGTGTCCAAGTCCGTCGCCCGCGGCGGCGGCCGTGCGTCCTACCGCGGGCTGGTGCAGGTGCTCGAGGGCGCCACGCACTCCAAGTCCAACGTGCTGTGCGACGCGCTGCTCGTGGACCAGATCTCCCGCTCGGACACCTACCCGTACGTCGACGTCCGCGTCGACGACGTGGAGATGGGCCACGAGGCCACGGTCTCCAAGGTGAGCGAGGACCAGCTGTTCTACCTCATGTCCCGGGGCATGGCGGAGACGGAGGCCATGGCGATGATCGTCCGTGGCTTCGTCGAGCCCATCGCCCGTGAGCTGCCGATGGAGTACGCCCTCGAGCTCAACCGCCTGATCGAGCTGCAGATGGAAGGGGCCGTCGGCTGATGACCGCCGCCACCACACAGAACCTGACCACCGACCACTCCCGCGCCACCGCGGACGCCGCGCACAGCCACGGCGACAGCCACGGCGGCGGCACCGCGCCCGAGGGCTCGCGCGCCGACCGCGCGACGTCGTTCGCGCTGGCCGACTTCCCCGTGCCCACCGGGCGCGAGGAGGACTGGCGCTTCTCCCCGGTCGACCGCCTGCAGAAGATCTTCGCCGGCGAGCTCCACGGGACCGGCCCGGTCGTGACCGTCGAGGCCGACGACGACGTGCGCGTCGAGCGGGTGGGTCGCGACGACGACCGGCTCGGCAAGGTGGGGGCGCCCGGCGACCGCGCGGCGGCCGCCGCCTGGGAGTCGTTCGGCGAGGCCCTCGTCGTCACGGCGCCGAAGAACCACGTCGACGCCCGTCACACGATGATCTCGGTCAACGGTGACGCGGCCGCGGCGGAGGAGCCCTCCGCGCAGCACATCCTCCTCGTCGCCGAGCAGCACAGCGAGTCCCTCGTGGTCCTGGACCACCGGGGCGGCGCGCACCTCTCGCAGACCGTCGAGATCGACGTGCGCGACGGCGCCAGCCTGACCGTCGTCTCCGTCCAGGACTGGGCCGACGGCGCCGTGCACCTGTCCTCCCACCGCGCGAACGTGGGCCGCGACGCCCGCCTCAGGCACATCGTCGTCACGTTCGGCGGCGACGTCGTGAGGATCACCCCCGACGCGGCCTTCACCGCGCCGGGCGGGGACGTCGAGCTGCTCGGGCTCTACTTCACCGACGCCGGCCAGCACCAGGAGCACCGTCTCTTCGTGGACCACGCGGTGGAGAAGTGCAAGTCCCGTGCCACCTACAAGGGCGCGCTGCAGGGCGAGGGGGCGCACTCGGTGTGGGTCGGCGACGTGCTGATCCGCAAGGAGGCCGAGGGCACCGACACGTACGAGCTCAACCGCAACCTCGTGCTCACCGAGGGCGCCCGGGCGGACTCCGTGCCGAACCTGGAGATCGAGACCGGCGAGATCGAGGGTGCCGGGCACGCCTCGGCCACCGGCCGGTTCGACGACGAGCAGCTGTTCTACCTGCGCTCGCGCGGCATCCCCGAGGCCGACGCCCGCCGCCTGGTGGTCCGCGGCTTCTTCGCCGAGCTCATCAACCAGATCGGCGTCCCGCTGGTCCAGGACCGGCTGATGGCGGCCATCGAGGCCGAGCTCGACCGCACCATGGAGGCCGCTCGCTGATGACCGCCGAGCACGTCGCCGACGTCACGGACCTGGAGCCCGGGGAGGCCATGCGCCTCGAGCTGGACGGTCCGGACGGCTCGCCGCTGCCCGTCGCGCTGGTGCGCGACGAGGCGGGGGAGTTCCACGCCATCTCGGACATCTGCTCGCACGGGCAGGTGAACCTCTCCGACGGCGAGGTGGAGGGCTCGACCATCGAGTGCTGGCTGCACGGGTCGACCTTCGACCTGAGCACCGGCCGACCGCTCAGCCTGCCCGCCACCCAGCCCGTACCCGTCTACCTCGTGACGGTGGACGGCGAGCGCGTCCTGATCGACGTCGACGCCACAGCCGACGTCGTCGGCTGACCGCCGCCCCCGCCCCCCAGACCCCAGGAAGAGAAGAAACCCACAGATGTCCACCCTTGAGATCAAGAACCTGCACGTCTCGGTCGAGACGAACGACGGCCCGAAGCAGATCCTGCGCGGCGTCGACCTGACCATCCGCTCCGGCGAGATCCACGCGATCATGGGCCCGAACGGCTCCGGCAAGTCGACGCTGGCGTACTCCATCGCCGGGCACCCCAAGTACACCGTCACCGACGGCGAGGTGCTCCTCGACGGCGAGAACGTCCTGGACATGACCGTCGACGAGCGCGCCCGCGCCGGCGTCTTCCTCGCCATGCAGTACCCGGTCGAGGTCCCCGGCGTGACGGTGTCGAACTTCCTGCGCACGGCCAAGACCGCCATCACCGGTGAGGCCCCCGCCCTGCGCCAGTGGGTCGGCGACGTCAAGGACGCCATGACCAAGCTGCGCATGGACACCGACTTCGCCCAGCGCGACGTCAACCACGGCTTCTCCGGCGGCGAGAAGAAGCGGCACGAGATCCTCCAGATGGAGCTCCTGCAGCCGAAGTTCGCCGTGCTCGACGAGACCGACTCCGGCCTGGACGTCGACGCCCTGCGCGTCGTGTCCGAGGGCGTGAACCGGGTGCACGAGAACACCGGCCTCGGCGTCATGCTGATCACGCACTACACGCGGATCCTGAACTACATCAAGCCCGACTTCGTCCACGTCTTCGTCGAGGGCAAGGTCGCCGAGCAGGGCGGTCCCGAGCTCGCCGACCAGCTCGAGGCCGAGGGCTACGACAAGTACCTGACCACCACGGTCTGAGAGGCACCCGCATGAACGCTGCCGGACGCCCGGTGGCCGGCCAGCTCGCCGTGCCGGCCGCCAGCCCCTCCCGCTCGCTGAGCGCGGAGGAGCTGGCGGCCGTGCGCGCGGACTTCCCCCTGCTGGGGCGGTCCGTGCGCGAGGGCCGGCCGCTGGTCTACCTCGACACCGCCGCCACCTCCCAGAAGCCGCAGTGCGTCCTCGACGCCGAGCAGGACTTCTACGAGCGGCGCAACGCCGCCGTGCACCGCGGCGCCCACCAGCTGGCGGAGGAGGCGACCGAGGCCTACGAGGCCGCCCGCGGCGCCGTCGCCGCCTTCGTGGGCGTCAGCATCGACGAGATCGTCTGGACCAAGAACGCGACCGAGGGCATCAACCTCGTCGCGTACGCGATGTCCAACGCCTCGCTCGGGCGCGGCGGGGACCGGGCGCGGGAGCTGTTCGGCGTCGGCCCCGGCGACGAGATCGTCGTCACCGAGGCCGAGCACCACGCCAACCTGGTGCCGTGGCAGGAGCTGTGCGCGCGCACCGGAGCCACGCTGCGCTGGATCTCCCTGACGGAGGACGGGCGCCTGGACCCGGCCAGCTTCGACGTCATCACCGAGCGCACGAGGCTCGTGTCCCTGACTCACGCGTCCAACGTCACGGGCGCGGTTAGCCCGGTGGCCGACGTCGTGGCGCTGGCCCGCCGGGCCGGAGCGCTGGTCGTGCTGGACGCCTGCCAGTCCGTGCCGCACCTGCCGGTGGACCTCAAGTCCCTCGACGTCGACTTCGCCGTGTTCTCCGGCCACAAGATGCTCGGCCCCACCGGCGTCGGCGTCCTGTACGGGCGGCGGGAGCTGCTCGCCGAGATGCCGCCGTTCCTCACCGGCGGGTCCATGGTGCAGGTGGTGACCATGACGGCCACCACCTACGCCGACCCGCCCGCCCGGTTCGAGGCCGGCACGCAGATGGTGGCCCAGACCGTCGGGCTGCACGCCGCCGTCGGCTACCTCGCGGAGCTGGGGATGGACGCCCTGGCCGCCCACGAGGCGGAGCTGACCCGGCTGCTTCTCGACGGCGTCGCGTCCGTGCCCGGGGTGCGCGTGCTCGGTCCCACCGACCCGGCCGACCGGCTCGCCGTCGTCGCCTTCGCCGTCGACGGGGTGCACCCGCACGACGTCGGCCAGGTGCTCGACGACGCCGGCATCGCCGTGCGCGTCGGCCACCACTGCGCCCAGCCGGTGCACCGGCACCTCGGCGTCAACGCCTCCGCCCGCGCCTCGGCGGGCGTGTACACCACGGCGGAGGAGATCGAGGCGTTCGTCGACCAGCTCGGCCGCGTGCGCCACTTCTTCGGGGTGGACCATGGCTGACGCGATGGAGCAGCTCTACCAGCAGGTCATCCTGGACCACTCGCGCGAGCGGCACGGCGCGGGGGAGATCGACCCCTTCGACGGGGAGTCCTTCCAGGTCAACCCCACGTGCGGGGACGAGGTGCGGCTCCGGGTCCGCCTCGACCACGCCGACGGCCCGCCCAGGATCGCCGAGATCGGCTGGGTCGGCCAGGGGTGCTCGATCTCCCAGGCCTCGCTGTCGGTGCTCAACGACCTCGTCACCGGCCAGGACATCTCCACCGTGGACCGGCTCAACGAGACGTTCCGCGAGCTCATGCACAACCGGGGGCACGACCTCGAGGACGCCAAGCAGGAGTCCCTCGAGGACGCCGCCGCGTTCGTCGGCGTCGCCCGTTACCCTGCCCGCATCAAGTGCGCCCTGCTCGGCTGGATGGCCCTGCGCGACGCCCTCGCCCACGCCCTGACGGCAGAGCCGTCCAAGAAGGAGGATTCATGAGCGAGACCACCAACCCGGCCACCGCCACCAACCCCTCGCCGACCACGGCGGCCGACGTCGAGGAGGCCATGCGCGACGTCATCGACCCCGAGCTCGGGATCAACGTCGTCGACCTCGGCCTCGTCTACGGCATCACGGTGGACCAGAACAACCAGGCGGTCATCGACATGACGCTGACCTCGGCGGCCTGCCCGCTGACCGACGTCATCGAGGACCAGGCCGCCCAGGCGCTCGAGGGTCTCGTCGCCGGCCAGCGCATCAACTGGGTCTGGATGCCGCCGTGGGGCCCGGAGAAGATCACCCCGATCGGCCGCGAGCAGCTGCGCGCCATCGGCTTCAACGTCTGACGCAGACCCGCTGCGCCGGCTCCGCCCGGCGCACGGCCCGCACGCTCGGCTCGCCGCACGGACGGCCCGGTCGCCTCCACCGAGGTGACCGGGCCGTCGTCGTCCGCTTTCACCATCCGGAAGAAGTTCCGGGATCCGAAAAGAAATGTCCACCAGGGGGTTACTCACGGCCCCTCCGTGCCCTAACCTGTGCCGAACGGTCCAACGACGGACTCAACAGGAGGTCACGTGTCCCGCACCGTCACGGCGTCGGCAAAGCATCCGGTCGACGAGATCCCCCGGATCGACAGGCTCTTCCCCCTGGGGCTGCAGCACGTGCTGGCGATGTACGCCGGCGCCATCGCGGTCCCGCTCATCGTGGGCGGAGCCCTGGGCTACTCGTCCACCGACATCGCGTTCCTCATCAGCGCCGACCTCTTCGTGGCCGGCGTCGCCACCCTGATCCAGTCGATCGGGTTCTGGCGCTTCGGCGTGCGCCTGCCGCTGATGCAGGGCGTGACGTTCGCGGCCGTCGGCCCGATGATCGCCATCGGCAACCAGTACGACATCACCGCCATCTTCGGGGCCACGATCGCCTGCGGGCTCTTCATGATCGCGCTGGCTCCGGTGTTCAGCTCGATCCTGCGGTTCTTCCCGCCGCTCGTGACCGGCACGGTCATCATGATCATCGGGCTGTCGCTCATGGGGGTCGCGGCCGGCTGGATCACCAACAACGAGCCCTCGGCGCAGCCGCGCGACCTCGCCTTCGCGGCGGGGACGCTCATCTTCATCATCCTGCTCGAGAAGTTCGCGCCGCCCTCGGTCGCCCGCGTCTCGGTGCTGCTCGGCCTGGTGGTCGGCACGATCGTCGCGCTCCCGTTCGACATGGTCGACTGGTCGGGCGTCGGCGAGGCCGGCTGGTTCGCGGTCATCACGCCGCTGCACTTCGGGTTCCCGACCTTCCCGATCGCGGCCGTCATCTCGATGCTCGTCGTCGGGCTGGTCATCATGACCGAGACGACGGGCGACATGCTCGCGGTCGGCGAGATCGTCGACCGGCCGGTCACCAAGCGCCAGCTCGGCGACGGGCTGCGCGCCGACGGCCTGTCCACCATGCTCGGCGGCTTCTTCAACACCTTCCCGTACACGGCGTTCGCGCAGAACGTGGGCCTGGTGAGCCTGACCCAGGTGAAGTCGCGCTGGGTCACCGCGATGTCCGGCGTGATCCTCATCGCGCTGGGCCTGGTGCCCAAGGTCGCCGCCATTGTCGAGGGCGTGCCACGCGCCGTGCTCGGGGGAGCGGGCATCGCGCTGTTCGGCATGGTCGTCGCCGCGGGCGTGCGGACGCTGGTGAAGGTGCACTTCACCAACACCAACGTCCTCGTCGTGGCGATCTCGGTCGGCATCGCGCTGCTGCCGACTGTCCAGCCGGAGATCTACGCGAACTTCCCGAGCTGGTTCCAGCTCATCTTCCACTCGGGCATCAGCGCCGGCGCGCTGGCCGCCATCCTGCTCAACCTGCTGCTCAACCGCGACCAGATGAACGAGGACCACGTGGCGGCCGCGCAGGAGACCCGTGCGATCCCCAAGAGCCTCAGCCGGCCGGACGAGGTACGCCGGGCGGAGGCGGCCAGAGAGGCGGCCAGAGAGGGGAGCCGGGCCGAGCGTGGGCCCGCCGAGGGTATCGAGCGCGACCCCGGCCGCTGAGCGAGGGGCGACGCCGACCGGCACATCCGCGACAGCGCCGGTCGCGCCCTTCCTCCGGCCGCTCCACGAGACGCCGACCGCTACCTGCATGCCGGTAGCGGTCGGCGTCTCGTGCAGCGGGGGATGCGGATGGCCGCCGTTCGCGGGTCGGCAGCCGCGCGGAAGGGGTGGCTGCGCCGCGGACTACAGCTGGCCGGCGGAGAAGGTGTCGCAGGCGGCCATCGTGCCCTGCTCGTAGCCGGTGGTGAACCAGCGCATGCGCTGCTCGGCGGAGCCGTGGGTCCACGCCTCCGGGTTGACCTCCTGGCCCGCGCTCTCCTGGATGCGGTCGTCACCGACGGCGGCGGCGGCGTCCAGGGCGTCGGAGAGCTCCTCCTTCGTGGGGGCCTTCAGCAGCGGGGCGTTGTCCGGCGAGTTGGGGTCGGGCGTGTTGGCGGCGTGGGCGAGCCACATGCCGGCGTAGCAGTCCGCCTGCAGCTCGAGGCGCACGCCGTCGGACTCCGGACCGGTGTCCTGCCGGTCCATCTGGTCCATGATCCCCTGCTGGTTCGAGATGTGGTGCCCCCACTCGTGGCCGACGATGTACAGCTGCGCCAGCGGGGCGTTCTCCGCGCCGAGCTGGGTCTCGAGCTGGTCGAAGAAGCCGGTGTCGAGGTAGACGCTCTCGTCCGGCGGGCAGTAGAAGGGGCCGACGGCGGAGGTGGCGTTCCCGCACCCGGTCGTCACCGAGTTCTCGAAGACCTCGAAGCCGGGCATCCGGTACTCGATGTCCGCCTGCTCGGGCAGCGCCGTCTGCCAGAACGCGTCGAGCGACTCGGCGCCGCCCACCATCCGGCACTCGACGTACTCGTTGGCGTCGGCGCCCGTCTGGCAGTGCTCCAGACTGATCCCGCTCTCCTGCTGCGACGGCTCGCCGCCGCCGAGCACGCCGGAGAGGTCCTGCCCGGTGAACAGGTAGACGAGCAGGACGAGGATGCCGGCACCGCCGCCGATGGCGGCCCCCTTGCCACCACGGGACGAACGCACGCGGCCGGAGTCGATCCGGCCACCCTCGTTGAAAGTCATGGGCACAAAGTAGTGCGGGCGGCGGGCGGCGGCGCGTCGGGCGGTCGGCCGGCGGTGAGAGCAAATTCTCTCGGTGCCGCCGGACGTCCCACGTAGACTGGTCCCGCACCACGTCGGTGCTCCCAACCCCAGTCAGTGTCTAGAGGTCTGCCCCTGTGATCACCGCCCACGACGTCTCCATGCGCATCGGCGCCCGCGAGCTGCTCCACGAGGCCAGCTTCCGCGTCGACGCCGGCATGCGCATCGGGCTCGTCGGACGCAACGGCGCGGGCAAGACCACGCTGACCAAGCTGCTCTCCGGCCAGGACGCCACGGCCTCGGTGGTCCAGCACACCGGCCAGATCGTGCGCACCGGGGAGATCGGCTACCTGCCCCAGGATCCCCGCACCGGTGACATGCAGGTCCTCGCCCGTGACCGCGTGCTCTCCGCCCGCGGTCTGGACGAGATCGTCCGGCGCATCCGCCGGGCCGAGCAGACCATGAGCACCGCCGAGGGCGCCGCTCAGCAGAAGGCCATGGAGAAGTACGTCCGGCTGGACGCCGAGTTCGCCGCGCAGGGCGGGTGGGCCGCCGAGTCCGAGGCGGCCCGCATCACCTCCAACCTCGGCCTGCCCACGCGCGTGCTCGAGCAGCCGCTGGAGACCCTCTCCGGCGGCCAGCGCCGCCGGGTCGAGCTGGCCCGCATCCTGTTCTCCGGCGTCGACACGCTGCTGCTCGACGAGCCGACGAACCACCTGGACCACGACTCCATCGTGTGGCTGCGCGACTACCTGAAGAGCTACGCCGGCGGTTTCGTCGTGATCTCCCACGACGTCGAGCTGCTCCGAGAGACGGTCAACCACGTCTGGAACCTCGACGCCAACCGCGGCGTGCTCGACGTGTACAACATGGGCTGGGACGCCTACGTCAAGCAGCGCGAGGCCGACGAGCGGCGCCGCCACCGCGAGCGCGCCAACGCGGAGAAGAAGGCCGGCCAGCTCATGGCCCAGGCGGACAAGATGCGCGCGAAGGCCACCAAGACCGTCGCCGCGCAGAACATGGCCCGCCGGGCCGAGCGGCTGCTCTCCGGGCTGGACGACGTGCGCCGGGCCGACAGGGTCGCGCACCTGCGCTTCCCCGACCCCGCGCCGTGCGGCAAGACCCCGCTCACGGCCGAGGGGCTGAGCAAGTCGTACGGCTCCCTCGAGGTTTTCACGGACGTCAACCTCGCCATCGACCGCGGCTCCAAGGTGGTCATCCTGGGCCTGAACGGCGCGGGCAAGACCACGCTGCTGCGCATCCTCGGCGGGGTCGAGGAGCCGGACACCGGCGAGGTGGTCCCCGGGCACGGCCTGAAGGTGGGCTACTACGCCCAGGAGCACGAGACCCTCGACGTCGAGCGCACCGTGGTGGAGAACCTGCGTTCGGCCGCCCCGGACCTCGACGACACGGGCGTGCGGAGCGTGCTCGGCTCGTTCCTCTTCTCGGGCGAGGACGCGGACAAGCCGGCCAAGGTGCTCTCCGGCGGGGAGAAGACCCGCCTCGCCCTCGCCGTCCTCGTGGTCTCCTCGGCCAACGTCCTGCTCCTGGACGAGCCGACGAACAACCTCGACCCCGCCAGCCGCGAGGAGATCCTCGGCGCGCTGCGCTCCTTCACCGGCGCCGTCGTCCTCGTCACGCACGACGAGGGGGCGGTCGAGGCCCTCAACCCCGAGCGGGTGCTCCTGCTGCCCGACGCGGACGAGGACCTGTGGAGCGACCAGTACCTCGAGCTCGTCACCCTCGCCTGACTCGCGGAGCTCGCTGCCCGCTCAGCGCTCGAGGTGCGGGGACGACGGCGGAGCCTGCGGGGACCGGGCAGCACGATCCGCGGCGCCGGGATCGGCGGTCATGGACCCGGGGTCCGCGGCCTCGATGACCCGCGGCCCAGCCGTGACGTCCCGCGCGCCCGGGAGCGCGTCGATGTTCGCGTGCCGTCCCGGCGAGCTCGTGACCTCTCGCGGGGAGGTGGGGCCGGACGGGAGGGCGGCGTGCGCGCGCAGCTGGGTGTAGACCTCGAGGTCCTCGTCGAACTCGGCCCGCCCGACGCGGCGCACCGGGCCGTGCCCGGACCGCTCGGCGGCCTCGCGCCGGGCTAGCACCACCAGCGCCACGAGCATCCCGGCGGAGAAGACCCACCACTGGAACGCGTACGAGATGTTCATGGCGTGCTTGGAGCCCGGGCGCCCGTAGCCGCCCACCGCCCCGGCCGCCTCCGGGTCCTCGGCCGCGGCGATCACGTACCCGTCGAGCACCGGCAGGTCCGCGACGGCGCCGAGGTCGGTGACGCCGCCGACGGCGTCGAGCACCTGGGCCGGTGCGAGGGTGTAGACCTGCCCGGCGGGCGGGACGCGCTCGTGCGCGGCCTCCGCGGTACGGAGCCGGGCGGTGAGCGTCACCTCGCCGTCCGGGGGCTGCGGGACGGTGCCGCCGCCGTCGGCCACCTGGGCGGGCACCCACCCGCGGTCGACGGCGACGAGCACCTCGCCGTCGTCCGTCCGGGCGACGAACGGGGCCACGACGTGCACCGCCGGGGTGCCCTCGACCGGACGGTTGCGCAGCAGCACCGTGCCGCCGTCGAGGTACCGTCCCCGCAGCTCCACGGGCTGCCACTGCTCGTCCGCCCGCACGGGGCCGGTGGGGGAGCGCAGCGCCTCCTCGAGCGGGACCGGGTCGGCGTCGTAGGCGGCACTGACCTGCTCGGCCTCGGCGTGCCGGTCCGTGAAGCGCCCCCACTGCCACACGCCCAGCAGCGCGCACGCGACCGAGGCGGCGACCAGGAGCGCGGTGAGCCTCACCCAGCGCCGTGTCCGCAGGAACGCGTACCGCCCGCGCGGGCCGGCCGCGTCACCCACGGCGCTCACCCGTGCGACTCGTCCAGCTCGTCCACGCCGACGACCTCGCGCAGGAACGACCGGTCGGCGAGGAACCGGCTCAGGTGCTCCCGGTGCGCGTCGCAGGCCAGCCACACCTTCCGGCGGCCCGTGGTGTGCAGGCGCGGGTTGTTCCACAGCAGGGCGTGGGCGGCCTCGGCGCCGCAGCCCTTGGCGCTGCAGCGCAGAACCTCCTCGGTCATCGCAGGTACTCCGTCGTGGGGTCGTAGGGCAGCTGGCGCGGGGGCGGTTCCCCGGGCGGGCCGATGAGCGTCGTCGGGGCCTGCGGGCGTTCGCGGCCGGCGTTGGCGAAGAGGACGGCGACGGCCGGCAGCACCACGGCCCCGGCCACGCAGACCCACTTCCAGGGTCCCGGCACCACCAGCAGGAGCAGGAAGCAACCAGTGCGGACTCCCATAGAGATCAGGTAGCGCACCGTGCGGTCGTGCACGTCGTCGGCGAGGGCGCGCGGTGCCGAGGTGATCGCCTGCACCTGCGATCCCCGCGAACGACGGCCGGGCATCCTCACCTCTCAAGGCTACGCCGCGTGGCCGCGGGCGGCCCTGCCCGGAGCGGGCGGACGGCACCTGTGGGATGCCCCACCCCGCCCGCCACGGACGCTCTTCGCCGCCGCGGGCGCGCGTCGGCTACGGTTTCCCCGCAGCGACCGGTGGATGAAGAGGAGATGTCCGTGGCCGAGAACGTCGGACGCAGTGTGCTGGTGACCGGGGCCAACCGGGGCATCGGCCGCGCAATCGCCGAGCGGTTCGTCGCCGCGGGCGACAGGGTCGCCACGATCTACCGGTCCGGGGACCTCCCGGCGGGCGTGCTCGGCGTCGTCGGCGACGTGCGGGACACCGCCTCGATCGACGCCGCCTTCACCCGCGTGGAGGAGGAGCACGGACCGGTCGAGGTCGTCGTCGCCAACGCCGGCGTCACCCGCGACCAGCTGCTCATGCGCATGAGCGACGAGGACTTCGACACCGTCCTCGACACCAACCTCGCCGGCGCCTTCCGTGTCGCCCGCCGCGCCTCCAAGGCCATGATCCGCGCCCGGGCCGGCCGCATCGTCCTCATCTCCTCCGTCGTCGCCCTCTACGGCGGTCCGGGTCAGGTGAACTACTCCGCCTCCAAGGCCGGCCTGGTCGGGATGGCGCGCTCGATCACCCGCGAGCTGGGCGGTCGGGGCATCACGGCCAACGTCGTCGCCCCCGGCTTCATCGACACCGCCATGACGCAGGCGCTGCCCGAGAAGCAGCAGCAGGCCTACCTCGGCGCGATCCCCGCCGGCCGGTTCGGCCAGGTCGACGACGTCGCCGCCGCCGTGCAGTTCCTCGCCTCGCCCGAGGCCGCCTACATCTCCGGGGCCGTCATCCCGGTCGACGGCGGCCTCGGCATGGGCCACTGACCACCACCACCGACCACGCCGACGACGCGATGTCGTCAGCCACCGGCGCCCGCGGCGCCACCGAAAGGAGACCCATGGGACTGCTCGAGGGCAAGACGATCCTGGTGACCGGGGTGCTGAAGGACAACTCGATCGCCTTCCACGTGGCCCGGCTGGCGCAGGAGCAGGGCGCGAAGGTGGTCCTGACCTCCTTCGGCCGCCAGCTGCGCCTGACGGAGATCACCGCCCGGCGCCTGCCCGCGCCGGCGCCGGTCGTCCAGCTGGACGTGCAGAACCAGGAGGACCTCGACAACCTCGCCGACGCCGTGCGCGAGCACGTCGACCACCTCGACGCGGTCGTCCACTCCATCGGGTTCGCCCCGCAGTCGGTGATGGGAGGCAACTTCCTCGCCGGGCAGTGGGAGGACGTCGCCACCGCCGTGCACGTCTCCGCGTTCTCCCTCAAGGCGCTCGCCGTGGCCGCCCAGCCGCTGATGGTGCCGGGCTCGGCCCTCGTCGGTCTCACCTTCGACGCCAGCTTCGCCTGGCCGGTCTACGACTGGATGGGCGTTGCCAAGGCCGCCTTCGAGTCCACCGCGCGCTACCTGGCCCGCGACCTCGGGCCCTCGGGTATCCGGGTCAACCTCGTCTCGGCGGGCCCGGTGCGCACCACCGCGGCGACGTCGATCCCGGGCTTCGACCAGGTTGAGGGCGGCTGGGACGAGCGCGCCCCGCTGGGCTGGGACGTCTCCGACGCGGAGCCCACCGCGCGCACCGTGCTCGGTCTGTGCTCCGAGTGGTTCCCGAAGACGACGGGGGAGATCGTCCACGTCGACGGCGGTGTCCACGCGATGGGGGTGTGATGTCCAGGACGCTCGTCCTGCTGCGGCACGCCAAGGCCGAGCCCGAGGGCGACCTCGGTGACGCGCTGCGCCCCCTCGCGGCCAAGGGCCGCAAGCAGGCCGGCAAGCTGGGGCCGCGGCTGGCCGAGGTGACCGGCGCCGTCGACCTGGCGCTGGTCTCCTCCGCGCTGCGCACCACCGAGACGTTCAAGCTCGTCAGCCAGCACCTGAGCGTCCGCGAGCAGCAGGTCAGCGAGGAGCTGTACCGGGCGAGCCCGCGCCAGCTGCTGAGCATGCTGCAGGCGGTCGACGCCGACGCCGCCACCGTGCTCGTCGTCGGTCACGAGCCGACCATGTCCGGCCTGGCGTACCTCCTGCACGACACGCGCGACGACCTCGCCCAGCAGGTCAGCCTCGGCATCCCGACGGCGGCCGCGTGCGTCATCGACGTCCCCACGCCGTGGGCCGAGCTGGACCGGTCGACGGCGCACCTCGCCCAGCTGGTGCGGCCCCAGGACTGAGGCTCGCCCGACCGGACGGTCCTGCGCCGTCCGCGGTCCGCCGTCGGGCCCGGCCTCCGCCGTCGGCAAAGGCATGGACGACGGCGGTCCGGCGGGGCACGCTGGGCGGCATGGAGAAGCAGGCGTCGCCGTCGTCCCCGCCGCGGCCCGCGGGGCGACCCCGGGTCGTGTACTACACCGCCTCGACCCTCAACGGGTTCCTCGCCGACGAGGAGAACTCCCTGGCGTGGCTGTTCGCCGTCGACAGCGACGGGACGCCCGAGCTGTCGACCCAGCTCGGGGACGTCGGCGCCGATGTCATGGGCTCCACCACGTACGAGTGGGTGCTGCGCGAGGAGCGGCTCCTCGAGCAGCCCGGCCGCTGGCAGGAGCTCGAGTACCTCGGCGACCGGCCGACGTTCGTCTTCACCTCGCGCGACCTGCCGCGGCCCGACGGCGCGGACGTGCGGTTCCTCCGGGGCCGGGTGGGCGACGCGCTGCCGGAGATCGCCGCGGCCGCCGGCGACAAGGACGTCTGGCTGCTCGGCGGCGGGGACCTCGCGGGCCAGTTCTGGGAGGCCGGGGCGCTGGACGAGATCCAGGTGTCGTTCGCCCCGGCGACGCTGCCCGGCGGGGCGCCGCTCCTGCCGCGGCGCATCGGGCCCGACGCTCTGCGGCTGCGCCAGGTGGAGCGGTTCGGCCAGTTCGCGCACCTGACCTACGACGTGGTGCGCTGACGGCCGACGTGGTGCGCTGACGGCGTCGCGGCCCCCGTGCTGACGTCGCCGCCCCGCCTGGTGCGCCGCGTGCCACGGGGGGACAATCGGGAGTGCCCCGCAGCAGGAAGGAGACCGCGATGTGTTACGACCGGTACTACACCGAACGCTGGGCAGAGCGGGAGCGGGAACGCCGCGCCCGTGAGAGCGGACCGGCCGAGAGGCCGGCGGAGGGGACCACCGAGGTGCCGTCCGAGGTCCCGACCGAGATGGTCGAGGAGCAGCTCGAGAAGACGCGCTGAGAAGCGCCTACGACGCCGGACCGGCCGCTGACCGGTCCGGCGTTCCACGTCGGGGGCGTGACACCCGCGCGCGACCGTGGTCGGCGATGTGGTCGCTGCGGACAACCACATCGGCAACCTGTTCAGCGGCCGAGGAGGCCCAGGACAGCGTCGAGGCGGGGGAAGCCGACGGCCGCGTCCGCCTGCTCCTGCACGACGGGCTTCGCGCAGAAGGCGATGCCCAGGCCCGCGGCACCGAGCATGTCGAGGTCGTTGGCGCCGTCCCCGACCGCGACCACCCGCTCCAGCGGCACGCCGTCGGCCTCGGCCCACGCCCGCAGGTGACGCTCCTTGGCGGCGCGGTCCACGACCGGGCCGGTGGTGCGGCCGGTGAGGCGGCCGTCGGCCACCTCCAGCTTGTTCGCCACCACGTGCTCGATGCCGAGCGACGCGGCCAGCGGGCCCACGATCTCGCCGAACCCGCCGGAGACGAGGCCGACGGTCCCGCCGGCTGCGTGCACGGCCTCGACGAGCTCGCGAGCTCCCGGCGTGAGGGCGACCCGCGCGCGCACCTCCTCCAGCACGCCGACGTCGAGGCCCGCCAGCGTGGCGACGCGCTCGCGCAGGCTCGCGGCGAAGTCGAGCTCGCCGCGCATCGCCCGCTCGGTCACCGCCGCGACCTGCTCGCGCGTGCCCGCGTGCTCGGCGAGCAGCTCGATGACCTCTGCCGTGATGAGCGTGGAGTCCACGTCGGTGACGAGAAGCCCGACCCCGTCGACGGCGAGGGGGCCGGCGGTCACGGCGACGTCCACGCCCAGCGCGGTCGCCGGGCCGCGCAGCTCGGCGGCCGTGCCCTCCGCGCTCGTGCCGGGTCGCAGGTCACCGGTGAGGGCGAGGCCGAACCACCCGTCCCGGGAGGTGTCGGCGACCGTCACGCCGTCGGCCACGCGGGCGAGGACCGCGGCCGCGTGGGTCACCAGCGACTCGGGGACGGGGCGGGGGGAGACGAGGCCCGCGCGGACCGTGGAGGGGACGGGAAGGCTCACGGGCGGCAGCCTATGGGCCGGCCGCCGTGCGCCGCCCGGCGGTCCACCGGCCGGGCCACGGTCGGGGCGTGGAGACGACCACGGCGCTGCTGGACAGCCCGCTCCCGGGCACGCCACCTGGGGCCTCGGTGGCCGCCGACTCGCGCGGGCCGCCCCGCCAGGCGCGGCGGTGGTGCGCCTCAGCGCTCGACCGTCCAGCCCTTCGGCACCACGGTGATGCCGGACTCGGTGACGGTGAAACCGCGCGCGCGGTCGTGCTCGTGGTCCAGGCCCACGCGGGCACCCGGCTCGACCTTGACGTTCTTGTCGAGAATCGTGCGGTTGACCGTGGCGTTGCGCCCCACGTCGACGCCGTCGAAGAGCACCGAGTCGCGGACCGAGGACCAGGAGTTCACCCGGGTGCCGGGGGAGAGGACGGAACCGATGACCTCGCCGCCGGAGACGATGACTCCGGGGGAGACCAGCGAGTCCAGGGCGTGCCCGAGCCGCTCCCGGTGCGCGTAGACGAACTTGGCCGGCGGCAGCCCGGTGTAGCCGGTGAACAGCGGCCAGTCGTCGTTGTAGAGGTTGAACACCGGGTAGACCGAGATGAGGTCCTGGTTGGCGTCGTAGTAGGCGTCCACCGTCCCGACGTCGCGCCAGTAGTTGCGGTCCCGGTCGGTCGAGCCCGGCACGTCGTTGTAGGTGAAGTCGTACAGGCCGGCGGCACCGTCGGCCACGAACGCCGGGACGATGGAGCCGCCCATGTCGTGCTTGGAGGACTCGTCCTTCGCGTCGGAGGTGACCGCCTCGACCAGGGCGTCGGCGTCGAAGACGTAGTTGCCCATCGACGCGAGGATCTCGTCGGGGGACTCGGCCAGCCCGACGGCGTCCGTCGGCTTCTCGAGGAACTCCCCGATCTTGTGGGGGTTGTCCTTGTCGGCCTGGATGACGCCGAACTGGTCCGCCATCGACAGCGGCTGCCGGATGCCGGCCACCGTCAGCGGGAAGCCGGAGTCCATGTGCTGCTCCACCATCTGGGAGAAGTCCATGCGGTAGATGTTGTCGGCGCCCACGATCACGACGATGTCGGGCCGCTCGTCGTCGATGAGGTTGAGCGACTGGTAGACCGCGTCGGCGCTGCCGAGGAACCAGTGCTTGCCGACGCGCTGCTGGGCGGGGACCGGGGCGACGTAGTTGCCGAGCAGGTTCGACATCCGCCACGTCTTGGCGATGTGCCGGTCCAGGCTGTGCGACTTGTACTGCGTCAGCACGACGATCCGCAGGTAGCCGGAGTTGACGATGTTCGACAGGGCGAAGTCGATGAGCCGGTAGATCCCGCCGAACGGCACCGCGGGCTTCGCCCGGTCGACGGTCAGCGGCATGAGCCGCTTCCCCTCGCCACCGGCCAGGACGATCGCAAGTACGCGTGGGGCTGCCATGCCCCGACCATATGGCCGAGAGCCGTGGCCCGTCGCGAGATGGCAACAAATTGCACCGTGTTGCGTGGCTCACCCTCCGACAGGGCATGCTGTGCTCGCCGAATCGTGCTCCGGGGCCGGTGGCCCGTCCGACGAAGGAAGAGAAGGAACCATGAGGGTCGACCTCCTCACCCGCGAGTACCCGCCCCACGTCTACGGCGGGGCCGGGGTCCATGTGACCGAGCTGGCGCGGGTGCTGCGCCGAAGCGTCGACGTCCGCGTCCACGCCTTCGACGGCCCGCGGCTGGCGGGGGACTCCGAGAACGACGTCGAGGTGCCGGTCACCGGCTACGACGACCTCCCGGAGCTCCAGCACGCCAACGCCGCGCTGCGCACGTTCGGCACGGACCTGACGATCGCCGCGAACCTCATCGGCACCGACCTGGTGCACTCGCACACCTGGTACGCCAACCTCGCCGGGACCCTGGGCGCGCTGCTCAACGACGTCCCCCACGTGCTGACGGCGCACTCGCTCGAGCCGCTGCGCCCGTGGAAGGCCGAGCAGCTCGGCGGCGGCTACGCGCTGTCGAGCTGGGCGGAGCGCACCGCCTACGAGGGGGCCGACGCCGTCATCGCCGTCTCCGGCGGCATGCGCGCGGACATCCTGCGCGCCTACCCGCAGATCGACCCGGAGAAGGTCCACGTGGTCCACAACGGCATCGACCTGGACGGCTGGCGCCGGCCGTCCACCCCGGAGGAGCACGAGGCCGCCGCGGCCACCCTCGCGCGGCTGGGCATCGACGCGGCGCGCCCCACGGTCGTCTTCGTCGGACGCATCACGCGGCAGAAGGGCCTGCCGCACCTGCTGCGCGCCGTCGAGCAGCTGCCCGCCGAGGTCCAGCTCGTGCTGTGCGCGGGGGCGCCGGACACCCCGGAGATCGCCGCCGAGGTCACGGCCCTGGTGGAGAACCTCCAGGACCGCCGTCAGGGCGTCATCTGGATCGAGGAGATGCTCCCGCGGCCCGAGCTGATCGCCGTGCTGGCCGCCGGCACCGTCTTCGTCTGCCCGTCCGTGTACGAGCCGCTCGGCATCGTCAACCTCGAGGCCATGGCGGTCGGGCTGCCCGTGGTCGGCTCGGCCACGGGCGGGATCCCCGAGGTCATCGACGACGGCGTCACCGGCACCCTCGTCCCGATCGACCAGGCCGACGACGGCACCGGCACGCCGATCGACCCCGCGCGCTTCGAGCACGACCTCGCCGAGGCCCTCACCGCGCTGGTCACCGATCCCGAGGCCGCCGGCCGCATGGGTGCCGCGGCCCGCCGCCGCGTCGAGGACCACTTCGCGTGGGAGGCCATCGCCGACCGCACCATCGAGGTCTACGAGCAGGTGCTGCGCCGGTAGTGCGCCGACGCCTTCGTGAGGACTACGGCCAGCTCGCTCGGCGGGTCAGCTCACGCGGCGGGTCAGCTCACGCGACGGGTCAGCTGACGCGACGCGTGGCGCTCGCGGCGGCGAGCGCGTGCCGCGCCGACCGGGCCACGTGCGCGAGCGCGGCCGCCCTCGCGCCGGCCTGGCCCGCGGTGACCGCTGCGCCGTCGTCGCTCGTGGCGAGGTCGAGGATGGCCGTCAGCCGCGCCGCCCGCTCGAGCACGTCGAGGCGACGGGGGTCCAGGCGCGGGGGCAGCAGCTGGTCCGGCAGGGTCGCGAGGGAGAGGTCGAGCAGCTCGTCCGCAAGGTCGGGCCGGTCGCGGGCGACGTCCAGCGCCTCGAGCGCGTCGACCGCGTCGGACAGCGCGAGCTGGATCTCCCGGCGGGCCTGCGAGAGCGGTTCGACCCCGGCCAGCAGGAGGCTGGGGGCAGGCAGCAGGTCGCTCACGTCATGGTCGACGACCCAGGTGACGAGCTCACCCTGCTCCAGGACGCTGCCGTAGACCTCCCGCTCGGGCACGATGACGGCGCAGCGCTCCGCCGGGCTGCCGGGGCGGCGCAGCAGCAGCCCCTCGCCGGCGTCGAGCAGGTCCGCCGAGCGCACGGCCGGCGCTCCCATCGGGTCGCCCGGGCGCGGCAGGATCGCGGCGACCTCGCCGGCGGGCACGAGCGCGAGCAGCAGGTCGGCGAGCGTCGTCGTCCCGGTGAGGAGCGCACCGCGCTCGCGCACGTGGTGGACCTCGTCCTGCCCGGTCACGGCACGGGCGGCGCGGCGGGCGGTCTCCGGGCCGTCGACAACCGGCAGCCACAGCGCCAGGACCACGGACGCGGGCAGGGTGAGGATCGCCGGACCGGACATGGGGACAAGCCTAGTTCTGGGCGCGGCGTAGCCCGTACGACGGCCGTCCACGCCTCGGCGTGCGCGCACGGGCAGGGGTCTGAGGTGTTCTAGGGTCGGTGCCATGGGTGATGTGCTGGAGCTGAACGACGTCTCCGTCCGCCGCGGGAACAGGATGATCCTCGACGGCGTGGACTGGTCCGTGAACGAGGGCGAGCGCTGGGTGGTGCTCGGGCCGAACGGGGCGGGCAAGACGACCGTGATCCAGCTCGTCGCCGGGCGGCTGCACCCGACCACCGGCACCGTGACGATCATCGGCGAGGAGGTCGGCCGGACCGACCTCGCCGAGCTGCGGCCGCTCGTCGGTCTGGCCTCGGCGGCGCTGGACCAGCGGCTCCCGTCGGGGGAGCGGGCCATCGACGTCGTCGTCACCGCCTCCTACGGCATCACCGGGCGCTGGCGCGAGGAGTACGACGAGCTCGACCTCGACCGGGCCCAGACGCTCCTCGACGTCTTCGGGGTCGGTCACCTCGCCGAGCGCACCTACGGCACGCTCAGCTCGGGCGAGCGCAAGCGGGTCCAGATCGCCCGCGCCCTCATGCCCGACCCCGAGGTGCTGCTCCTCGACGAGCCGGCCGCGGGTCTCGACCTGGGCGGGCGCGAGGAGCTCCTCGCGGCGCTGTCGGAGCTCGCCGGGGACGGACGCTCCCCGGTCATGGTGCTGGTCACGCACCACGTCGAGGAGATCCCGTCTGGCTTCACGCACGCCCTGCTGCTGCGCGACGGCGTCGTCGAGGCGGCCGGGCCGATCGAGGACGTCCTGACCCCCCAGCACCTCTCGGCCGCGTTCGGCCTCGAGCTCGAGGTCGAGCGGCACCGGGACCGCTACAGCGCCCGGGCCGCCGGCACGGCACGCTGACCCGGCTGCCGTAGCGCCCGGCGGGCGGCCGCGTGCTGCAGCGCCCGGCCCGCGGCCGCGCGTGCCGTCAGCGCCCCGCGCGTTGGTGGGCCGCTGTGTCGGTGGGTCCCGATAGGATCTACCTCACACGACGACAACATCGACGCAGGTCAGCCGCGCGAGGACGCGCGTCAGCCTGGGGAACGAGGGGACATGGGCTGGCTCTGGTGGCTGGGCGCGGCACTGGTCCTCGGCGTCGTCGAGATGCTGACCGTGGACCTGATCTTCCTCATGTTCGCCGGCGGTGCGCTCGCGGCCATGCTCGTCGCCCTGCTCGGTGCGCCGTTCTGGGTGCAGATCCTCGTCTTCGCGATCGTCTCCGCAGCCCTGCTCTTCGTCGTGCGGCCGTGGGCCAAGAGGTTCCTCGACCGCTCGACGCCGGACACCGCCACAAACATCGCCGCGCACGTCGGACGTGAGGCGACCGTGCTCATCGACGTCACCGAGCACGCCGGCCGGGTCAAGCTCGCGGGCGAGGTCTGGACCGCCCGCGCCGCCCGGCACGGCAGCGTGCTGCCCACCGGCACCACCGTGCGCGTGGTGCGCATCGACGGCGCGACCGCCGTGGTCGACGCCACCGCCGACGACCAGCTGTACCAGTCCTGACCCACCCCAGCGCCACCCCAACCCGAGGAGCAGCATG
Source organism: Georgenia sp. EYE_87 (assembly GCF_023148685.1). GTDB lineage: Bacteria > Actinomycetota > Actinomycetes > Actinomycetales > Actinomycetaceae > Georgenia. Next base: position 41,810 of record NZ_JAHXNL010000014.1, read on the forward strand.
GCCGAGAGCGTCGGCGGCATCGTCCTGATCATCGTCCTGATCCTGGTCGGCATCTTCGTCATCGTCGCGATCACGCGCGCGGTACGGATCGTCCCCCAGGCCGTCGCCCTGATCGTGGAGCGCCTGGGCAAGTACCAGACCACCATGTATGCCGGCCTGCACTTCCTCATCCCGTTCGTCGACAAGGTGCGTGCCGGCGTCGACCTGCGCGAACAGGTGGTCTCCTTCCCGCCGCAGCCGGTCATCACCTCCGACAACCTCGTGGTCAGCATCGACACCGTCATCTACTTCCAGGTGACCGACCCGAAGTCGGCGACGTACGAGATCGCCAACTACATCACCGGTATCGAGCAGCTGACCGTCACCACGCTCCGCAACGTCATCGGCTCGATGGACCTCGAGCAGACCCTGACCAGCCGCGACCAGATCAACGGTCAGCTGCGCGGGGTGCTTGACGAGGCGACCGGGCGCTGGGGCATCCGCGTGAACCGCGTCGAGCTCAAGGCGATCGACCCGCCCGCCTCGGTGCAGGGCTCCATGGAGCAGCAGATGCGTGCCGAGCGCGACCGCCGTGCGGCCATCCTCACCGCCGAGGGCGTGAAGCAGTCCCAGATCCTCACCGCCGAGGGCGAGAAGCAGGCCGCCATCCTGCGTGCGGAGGGCCAGGCTCAGTCCGCGATCCTCAAGGCGCAGGGCGAGTCCCGCGCGATCCTGCAGGTCTTCGACGCCATCCACCGCGGCAAGCCCGACAGCCGCCTCCTGGCCTACCAGTACCTGCAGATGCTCCCGGAGATCGCCAACGGCAGCTCCTCCAAGCTCTGGGTGATCCCCACGGAGTTCACCACCGCCCTCAACGGCATCTCGAAGGGGTTCGGCGGCCTCGGTGCCTCCGGCGACGGCGGGGGACCGGACCTCGACGCGGGCGAGCACCCCAAGGTCGACTTCGGCGACTACGGCCAGGGTCTGTCCAAGAACCTGCAGGAGACCACGCTGCAGGACCCCGACGAGGCGCTCGCCCAGGCCCGCGGGGAGGCGCAGCGGGCGACGTCGGAGGCGTCGTACGCGGGCGAGGGGTCCGGCATGCCGTTCTCCCGGTCCGCCGAGGCGGGGCAGCAGCCGGCCGAGGCGACGCCGACCCGCGCCCAGCGCCGGGCGGCCTCCGAGGCGCGCATCGAGGAGGCGCTGGAGGCCGGCGGTGACCGCGCCCGCCGGGAGGCGCAGCGCCAGGCCGAGGAGCTCAGCGAGCGCACCCGGACCAGCCCCGCGGGGCCCGGGCCCCAGGAGGGGCAGCAGGAGCCCACGGACACCTCCCGCTTCGCCCCGCCGCAGGACGACCAGGGCGGCGAGCCCGGGCAGCGCTGACGTCTATTCAGGTCCGGCGCCGGCGGGCTCGAGCGGCCCGCCGGCGCCGGTGTCCCAGCCCGTCTCCCCGGTCAGCAGGGCGGTGGTCTGCAGGACGAGAAAGTGCGAGCGCAGCAGCTGCGCGGCGACCTCACCCCCGCCCGGCGCCGGCGCGAGCTCGGCCGGGAAGACGTCCAGGCCGACGCCGCGGGCGCGGCGGTGATGCTCGAGCAGCTGAGCGGTCAGGGCGGCCGGGGAGGCGGCGCCGGTGCCCCGCTCGGCCTGCGCGACCAACCAGCCGCGCAGGTCCAGGAGCGCCGCCGGTACGACGGCGAGGCGGCTCCCCAGCGGTTGGGCGACACGCTCGCCGGGACCGCGAGCCCGTGGCCTGCCCCGCCGCCCGGCGGGTGCGGCGAAGTGCAGCGCCTGGACGGCGTCGCCGGCCGGCCGGTCGGTGTGGACCAGGCTGAGCGGCTCGCCGCTGAGTCCGGTGGCGTCCCGCCGCAGGCGGCAGACGAGCAGCGCACCCTCGGCGGTGCCGTCCCCCGCGATGTCCTCGACCCGGTCGACCAGGTGCGCCGTCTCGGCGGTGTACGCCACCGTCAGCGGCAACGTGACGCCGTCGCGGTCGACCGCCACCCAGGTCAGGGCCTGGGACGTCGGGTCGAAGAACGCGGTCCCGTACCGCGCGGGGCGCAGGACCGCCCAGTCGCGCAGCGGGTCGGGCAGGTCGAGGAGGCCGGCCGAGTCCCGGGCGAGGGCGCCCCACGAGTCGACGACGGGCAGCACGTCGGCGAGCTCTTCGCCGGAGAGCGGGTGGACCGCTGCCCGGGTGCGGTCGACGCCGGACAGGCGGCCCCCGGCGCTCAGCAGCGCGTCGGTGAGCACCACCCGGGCGCCGGTCGCGGCGGACGGGGAGGACAGCCCGCTCCACGGTCCGGCCGAGGCGTAGCGTGCGCGGGGGTCGAAACCGTGGAGCATCTCCGGGCGGGCGTCGGTGAGGGACACGAACCGTGACTGCTCGGGCCACCAGAACAGCGTGGTCAGTCCCCGGTAGCCGGACGCTGCACGCCAGGGCGCGGCGCCGAGCCCGAGGAGCTCCATCGTGCGGACCGCGTCGTACCGGTTCCGGGCCCGCCCGACCAGCCGGGCGGGGGCGCTGCCGGCGGTCGCGGCCGCCTCGAGGGCAGACACCAGCGCGTACGCGATCGACGCCTCGTCGAGGAGCCGGTGCTCGTCGGCCCGGGCGGATCGCTCGAGCAGCAGCTCGACGTGGTCGGCGAGACGCCGCAGCAGCAGCGCGAGCCGGTGGTACTCGGCCCCCTGCGCCCACACCGCCACCGTCTCGTAACGCTGATGCACGGAGGCCGAGAGGTGGGACAGGCCGAGCGCCACGGTGTCGGTGATGAGGCGGGAGGTGGTCGCGCGCAGGCGTGACCGTGTGAGGTCCAGGTCGTCCGCCGCCCGGGCGGGACGGCCGGGCTCGACGTCGGCAAGCTCGGCGCCGTGGGCCCGCTGGTAGGCCAGCACCGCCGCCACCTGGTACTTCTCGACGGCGGACAGCCGGGTGTCGGGCACCAGGCCGGGCGCTCCGCCGCCCATGTACCGGAAGATCAGGAAGGGGTGGGAGAACGTGATCGACACGTTCCGGCCGCTCTCGACGCGCACGCCGGCGCGCTCGAGATCGTCGACCAGCTGGCGGGCCCACCGGTAGCCGGGCCGGCCCGCGTGCCGGAGGAGCGCGTCGGGGTCGAGCCCCATGAGCTCCCGGTGCAGGGTGTCGTCCTCGGTGCCGGTGCCGGTGCCGGTGCCGGTGCCGGCGCCGGAGTCCCCGCCGTCGGCTCCCGATGCCAGCCACAGCCCGGCGGCGACGACGTGCTGGCACGTCGTCCCGCTCGGGCACGAGCAGCTGGCGTGGGTCGGACCACGCGCGTCGAGGGACACCTCGTGCGGGCCGACGCGCAGCCGCAGGACCTGCTCGTCGTCCGCGAGGACCGCGACCTCGACCCTCCCGAGGTCCTTGCGTGCGCGGCGGAGCAGGCCGCGGCTGGTGAGCGCCGCCCAGGCCTCGTCGTCGTACCGCTCGAGCTGGGCCACGACGGCGGCGCGCACGCTCACGAGGTCACCTCCACCAGCCACTCGGCGAGCCTGCCCGGCGTGAGCGCGGCGATGCTCATGCCGCAGTCGGCGAGACGCTGGGCGATCTCCCGGTCGTAGTGCGGGTGGGCCTCGCCGTCGAGCGCGGCCAGGCCGATGAGCGTCACCCGCGACTCCGCGAGCGTGCGCACGGCGCGGACGAGCTCGCCGGGCGGGGCGCCCTCGCAGAAGTCCGTGACGAGCACGAGGACGGTGCGCTGCGGGTTCTCGACGAGCTGGGAGCAGTAGCGCACCGCCTGGGCGATGTCGGTGCCGCCGCCGAGCTGGACGCGCATGAGCACCTCAACCGGGTCCTCGACCTGGTCGGTCAGGTCGACGACGGCGGTGTCGAAGACGACCAGCCGCACCCGGAACGCGGGCAGCCCGGAGAGGATCCCGGCCATGACGGCGCTGTGGATCACCGATCCCACCATGGAACCGCTCTGGTCGACGCACACGATGACGTCCCACGGGAGGCGCCGGGTGTTGCGCTCGAAGAACAGCACCTCCTGGAGCACCAGCTGACCGCGGGCGGCGTCGAAGTGCTTGAGGTTGCGCCGGACGGTGCCGGCCGCGTCGAGGTTGGCGGCGATCTGCACGGGGGAGTGGCGGTCGCGGCTGAGCCGACCCGACATGGCCCGGCGCACGTCCGTCCGGAGCCGGCGGGTCAGCTCCTCGACCACCTGCCGGATGATCCGGCGCGCGACGACCAGGGCCTGCTCGCCGAGGTGGCCCTTGAGCGCGAGCAGCGTCCGGAGCAGCTGCTCGCTCGGCTCGAGCCGCTCGAGAGTCTGCGGGTCGGTGACGAGCTCGGTGAGCCCGTAGCGCTCCAGCGCGTGGCCCTCGATCACCTCGGCCGTCTCGCGCGGGAACAGCTCCCGCACCTCGCCGAGCCAGGTGACGAGACCGGGCGTGGACCCCTCCAGGGAGCCGGGGGTGATCTCGGCCGGCCGGTCCTCCGGCCGCAGACCCCTGCCGCCGTACTCGCGCCCGTAGAGCTGGTCGAGCGCGGCGTCCAGGCGCGCCGACGTGCCTCCGCTGCAGCCGCCGAGAGAGCTCGACGCGTACCGGCCGAGGACGAGCCGCCACCGTTCCAGCACCTCGTCGTGCGCGCCGTCGTGCGTGGCGCCCCCCGCGCCGACGTCCCCCGTGCCGCCGCTCATGCCCTCGCTCCCCACGCGGCGAGGCCGTCCCGTGCGAGCAGGTCGGCGGTCGCCCGCGACACCTCGAGATGCCGGCGGACCGTGCCCTCGTCGACGTCCGAGCGCCGGAGCACCCCGAGGTCCGTCGCACCGTGCAGGGCGGCGACCGCCTGGGCGATCCGGTCGGTCTCCCGCGGCGTCATCCCGGCGAACGCGAGGCGCAGTTCGGGCAGGTGCGCCACGAAGGTCTCCCGCTCCCAGGCGGCCAGCCGCCCGTCGAGCGCGCCGAGGAGCGCGGGCTCCTGCCACGCCGCCTCCCGGGCCGTGCGGAGCAGCCCGCTGACGAAGCCGACGCCGTCGGCGGCCGACGCCGTGCCGGACAGGTGCCCGGCGATCGCCCGCGCCACCGACTCCGGGTTGAGCCGGCCGGCGGAGTACCGCAGACCGGTCGCACCGCCGCGCACCAGCGGCGCCTCGTGCACGGACGCGAGCCGGTCCACCAGCTGCCAGTAGAGGTCGGCGTCGAGGGCGCTGCCCGCCTCGCCGAGGAGGACCTCCCGCAGCTGGACGAGGGCGTCGACCGCGTCGGCCGGGTCGCACTCCTGCCCGGACAGCTCGCGGCCGAGGAACACGGTGCGCTCGTACGCGGTGCGGAGCAGGGCGGGCAGCGGCTCGAGCGTGCGTGCCTCGAGCGGTTCGCGCGCCTCACGCAGCAGGGCGAGCTGCGCCGTCGCCGCGGCCAGCGCATCGAACGCGACGTCGGTGGCCAGGGCCTCCCGGACAAGCTCCAGCGGCTCCCCGACGTGGCGGTGGAGCCCGAGCACGCAGGCCCGGACGAGCAGCGAGGTCGCGGCCGGGGCGCTGCGGGCACCCGCGGCGCGCTCGGCCTCCAGCTGCGCCTCGAAGCGGGTGGCAACGGCGGCCGGGAGCGTCTCGCCGAGGACGGACATCTCCGCCAGCGCGCCGTCGGTCGCCGGGCTCCACCGGTACTCCCAGCGCTCCTGGAGCCGGCCCAGGCCGTGGCCGTGGACGAAGTCGGGCCCCGCCGCGCGGACCGCGAAGGGCACGCCCAGCAGGGCCAGCCCGTGCAGCAGGCGGCTCGTCTCGCGGTGGGCCGGCCGCCGGTACAGGTCCAGGGCGGCGGTCCGGGGCTCACCGTCCATGTTCAGCTTCTGACGCCGCAGCCGCCCGAGGGTGTCGGCGACCAGCGGTGGTGTGCCCGCCCCGGGCGGGACCGTGCCCACCGCCGTGCCGGTGAGCACGTGCCGGGTGACGGCTGCCACCAGAGCGCCCTCGACGTCGGCGTCGCCCTTGACGAAGCAGCTGGTGACCGCGTCGACGAGGTCGCTGCGCAGCGGCGCGGCCCGGTCCCGCAGGTGCGCCAGCCGCAGCGCCTGCTCGAACGCGGCGGAGACGGCGGGCATCGGGACGGGGACCGTGCGGCGTCTCAGCTCCTCGGCGACGTCGAGGATCGCCGCGAGCGCCGCGTGCGCCCGGGGCTCCTCCGCGCCCTCGGTCATGAGCTGCCAGAGCTGCTGGTGCCAGGCGGGGGAGGTCATGCCGGACGCGTAGCCGTTCAGCCGCTCCAGCCGCTCGAAGGTGTAGCGCACGACGGCGGCCCCGCCGGTCACCCCGTCGGCCCGTACGGCTGGCCGGGCGGGCGGCTCGGCCAGCAGCGCGGGGAGCGCCACCGCGTGGAAGCCGCCGACGACGACGAGCACCGGACCGTCGCCCGGGCCCCGTCCCGTCAGGGCCTGGGCGATGTGCCAGACCATCTCCGCCTCGCGGGCGGTGGTGCCGTCCCGGTCGAGCTCGGCCGCGGGGTGGTCCTGCCGCGCCAGCTGGCACCACGCCGCGACGCGGGCGGTGTGCTCGGCGGCGGGCACCGCTGCGGCGTCGGCCTCGAGCAGATGCTCCCAGAGGTCCTCGTGGTCGCGGCAGCCCAGCTGCTCGGCCAGCGCCCGCAGGCGGGCACTGGTGCGGTAGTGGTGCTCGTCCAGCAGCGGCTCCTCGGCGTCCGGGCCGTACTCCCCGGCGCAGGCGAGGGACTGCTCGGCGAGGTCGAGGTCGATGAAACGGGCCGGGATGTCGCGCACCGCGGCCTCCCGCAGGGCGACGAGCTCGGGGGAGTAGTCGCAGAAGGGCAGCTGGGCGCTCCACCGCTCCGCGGTCACGCCCTTCCCGCGGACCGCCCACGTGTAGACCGACAGCGGCATCCGCGCCTCGGGGTGCGTGAGCAGGGGGATCAGCGGCGTGAGCGAGCGCGGCCCCTCCACCAGGACCACCGACGGGCGGTGCTCCTCGACCGCCCGGCGGACCTGCCACGCGCACGCCGGGCTGTGGTGCCGCACCGGCACGACCACCAGCTCGTCGCTGACGAGGGAGGCCGCGAGGTCACGGACGCCGGCGGTGCTGAGCATCGCCCGCGCTCACCGGTCCAGCTCGCGGCGCGCATCGAGCGCACGCCGCCACCGCCGGTCCCGCCTGGCCCGCTCCTTGACGACGACGTCGAAGTAGTGCCGCAGCTTCGTGCCGTCCTGCGGCTCGTCCTTGAGCACGGTGCCGATGAGCTGGCGCGCCACGTGCTCCCCGCCCACCTCGCCGTCGCCGAAGTAGTGGGCGTCGAGGCCGGCGGCGTAGCCGACCGCCACGGCCTCGGCGGAGGAGAGGACCGCGGTGGGTCGCTCGACCACCGTCCCCTCCGCGGTCACGCCGTCGCGCAGGTCGTGGAAGGCGGTGACGAGCAGGTCGACGACGTCCTCGCTCATCCGCGTGGTGACCTCCGCCTGCCGCAGCAGGGCGTCGGTCTGCTCTCGCACGAGCCGGGCCTCGAGCCGCCGGTCGGCGATGGGGCGGACGGTCTCGAAGTTGAACCGGCGCTTGAGCGCGCTCGACATCTCGTGGACCCCGCGGTCGCGGAGGTTGGCGGTGGCGACGACGTTGAAACCCGGCCGGGCGAAGACGGTCTCCGCATCGCCGTCGAGCTCGGGCACGTGGAGGACCTTGTCGGAGAGCAGCCCGATGAGCACGTCCTGGATCTCCGGCTGGACGCGCGTGACCTCCTCGAACCGGCACAGCGCGCCGCGCTCCATCGCCCGGTACATCGGGCCCCTGACGAGCGCACGCTCGCTGGGCCCCTCGGCGAGCAGGAGCGCGTAGTTCCAGGAGTACGCGATCTGGTCGCCGGTGGTGCCCGAGGAGCCCTGGACGGTGCAGGTGGAGTCCCCGGAGATCGCGGCGGCGAGCAGCTCGGAGAGCATCGACTTGGCGGTGCCCGGCTCACCGACGAGCAGGAGCCCCCGGTTGCTCATGAGGGTGACGACGCACCGGTCGACCAGGGCGTCGTCGCCGTAGAACTTGCGGCTGACCCCGAGGGCCGCCTCGCCGATCACGAACGCGCGCACCGCGCGGGGGGACAGGCGCCAGCCGGCCGGACGGGGGCCGGCGTCCGCCCGGGCGAGGGCGGCGAGCTCCGCCGCGTGGACCTGTTCGGCGGGGGCGCGGAGGACCGCGGACGGTGGCACGCTCACCGGCCCACCACCTTCTCCCAGGCGGGGTCGTACCCGGTGCCGTCGGCGGCGACGAGGCGCATGTCGCCGTAGGCCTCCGAGAGCAGGACGGCCGGGACGTCGCCGAGCAGGACACCCGCGCGCTCGCCGGGGCCCCCGCCGGAGCCGCCCCCGAGGCCCGCGCCGTCTCCCGGCTGCCTGACGAACCGCAGGGCCGTGAGCGCGACCCTGTTGTTCTCCTCCGGCAGGCCGTTGCCGGAGAACTCGAGGACGGTGGTCAGGCCCAGGGTGGGGAACCGCTTCTCGTAGGTGTAGAACCACCCGCCGTCCTCCGTCGGGCCACGGGTGTAACCGAGCTTGCCCGCCCGGCCGCGCAGGGCGAACGCCTCGAGCACGTGCCCGCGGAAGTCGGCGATCTCCGACCCGGCGGCTCCGTCGTCGGGCAGGAGGTAGGTGCCCTTCCCGAGCTGGACGAAGAGCGGGACCACCTCGTAGTCCGCCAGGTGCTCGACCCACCTCGCCGCGGTCCGCGGGTCGAGGTTGGTGTCGTGCGCCAGACTCACCCGGGCGCCGGGCGCGATGGTGACGGGCTCGTCGTCGACGTCGGTCAGCGAGCCGTCCTCGAGCGGACGGAAGACGACGGCGGGCCCCTCCGGGGTGGCCGCCGTCCAGACGAGCCTCCGCACCAGGTGCCGCATCACCGGGTGCCGTGCGAGGTAGCGGTCCCAGTCCTCGTACGGCCAGGCACGCTCCGTGCAGAGCGCCTCGTAGAGCCGCTGGGTCTGCAGCTGCACCACGGCCTTCAGCTCCTTGCGCGCCGCGGCCAGGGTCTTCCTGGCCTCCGCGGCGCGGTCCGGGTCGTCGGTGCGGCGCGGGGCTGGCAGCGAGGCGATCCTCGTGTCCTCCGGCGAGCGCACCTCGAGCGTCAGGTCCGGCCGCAGCACGGCGGAGAACGTCCGCTCGCCGTAGCTGAGCTCGAGGCGTCCGGACTCGTCCAGGCCGGCCGTGGGGACCGTCCGGTCGGCCAGCTCCTCCACGGTCCATCCCTTCCGCTCCGCCAGCGCCAGGGCCTGCCGGTTCGCCTCCTCCTGGATGCTCTTGGTGCGGAACCGGGAGCCCACCGAGAGCATGAGCTGGGTGGCGGACGGGTGCTCGATCCAGCCCAGCATGCCCACGAGCGCCTTGGACTGGGAGGCGCGCCGGCCGTACCAGTCCTTGAGGTACCGGGCCACGGGTGCGGCGGCGCGCTCGCGCGCACACGCGGCGACGACGGCGAGCAGCCCCTTGGACGCCGCGGCGGACCCGACCGGTTCGCGCAGGAACCGCGGCAGGTACGCGGCGGTGAGCTCCTCCACCGAGGCGCCGAGGAGGGGGTTGTTCTGGTAGCCCTGCGGGTACCGGGTCATGGACTGGTGCGTCCAGCCGGCCTCCTGGGCGGCCCGCCGGTGGGCCTCCTCGGCGTCGATCGGCCGGGTGTCCTCCGCCAGCCACGACTCGAGGACGAACTGCCCGAGCCGCTCCCGGTCCACCGGGTCGAACATGGCGCAGTACTTGCGCAGCATCGCGTTCGGCTCCGGGCTCCTCGCCCGCACGGCCTGGGCGAGCAGCCACTGCAGCGTCTCGGTGCCGACCGGCTCGCCGCTGTCGGACCAGCGCACCTCGGGCAGGCCGGACCAGGGGAACCACCCGAGCTCCTTGGGCAGGCCCTTGGCGACGGCGGCCCGCGCCTTCTTTCGCAGGTCGGCGCGGTCGACGTACCGCTCGACGGGACGGCCGAGCGCCTCCAGCGCGTCGAGCATCGCGCCCTTGGCCAGGTCGTGCTTCTCCTTGCCGACGGCGGTCTCCAGGGCCGGCACGGCGGCCTCGGCGCGCCGACGGCGCAGCCAGCCGGCCGCCTCGGCGCGCGTGTCGAACTTCCCGTCCTGCAGGGCGGCGACGACGCGGGCCTCGGTGCCCGGGAGCGCGTCGAGGGCCACCTGGGCCGGGCGCCGGTCCACCCGGTTCCCGGCGAGGGCGGTGTCGAGGAGTGCGTCGACGGCCCGGCGGGGGAGCGTCGGCAGGGTCGCCAGCGCAAGGTAGGGGGCGTCCGGGGCGACCGACCAGTCGCGGTCCGTGCTGGACAGCGTGCGCAGCACGACATCCAGGTGAACCAGGACGAACGGAGCCACGTGCTCGTCCGGCCAGCCCCGGCCCAGGCGGGGGGCCCAGGGGGCGGCGAAGCGCCGGTAGACGGAGCTGGCGCCGTCGAGGCCGAGCTCGTCCAGCATCGTGGCGACCTCGAGCAGCGTGGGCCGACCGGTGCGGGCGTGCTCGGCCTCGAGGAGGGTCGCCGCGGTGCGCGACAGGGCGCCGCCGTGCTCGACGAGGTGGCCGACGTGGTGCAGCAGCGCGACGATGCCGGCCGGCCCCAGCGGCAGGCGTCCGGCGCGACGCTCGAGCAGGTGCGCCACGACGTGCGGCGCGTCCTCCCTCGGGGTGGCGGGGTGCGTGCCGCGCCCGAGCTCGGACAGGACCCGCCTCAGCGAGCCGGGGTCGAGCGGGGGCGTGCGGTGGCGTCCGCCCGTGAAGCCCGGGTACTGGGCCCGCGACCTGGCCTCGGACTCCTCCGCCCTGCGGTTCGCGATCTCGATGTCCCGGTTGGCGTGCGCCCAGAGCTCCGCCAGCTCCGCCGTGAGCTCGGCCGTGACAGGGATCCGCCAGTCGACGGTCGGGCGGGGTGGGGCGACGGGGTCGCCGTGCCCAGGCCCGGCCGGGTCGGGCGCCCACTCCGCGGCGAGGGCCCGGACGCTCGCCGCCCGGTCCGTCGAGGCGCGCTCGAGTGCCCACGCCCGTGCGTCGTCGTCCGCCGCGCCCAGGGCGCGCAGGGCGTTCAGCCGGATCTCCGGCGTGCCGGACACCGCCAGCCCCTTCAGGGGCTCCACCAGCAGGGCACCGCAGCGGGCGGCGAGCGGCGCGACCGCCGCCCGGACCTGCTTGCTGCTGGAGGCCAGCAGACCGGCGAGCTCCGGCGCGAACAGGGTGAGAGCGTCGTCCGGCAACGGTGCCAGCATCTCGAGCGCCACGAGCTGGCCGCGGGCGCCCTGGCCGGCGACGAGAGGGCGGAGCACGTCGGCGTCACGCGTGACGGCGGCCGCGTAACCGCTCAGCTCCCGGATGCTCCTGCGGGGCCCCCCGTAGGAGCGCTCGGGCTTCCCCGAGTCGCGGAAGGCGGCGGCCATGAGGTCGTGCCGCTGCGCGCCGGCCGCCACCAGGGCGTCCTCGACGACGGCGATGTCCGCCGGGACGGTCGTGCGGCGTCGTCGGTGGCTCCCGAGGAAGTCGGCCAGGTGGACCACGAGGTTCTCGGCCCAGTGCGCGCCCGCCACCGGCTCGAGCCGCACCGACCACGACCCCGCGGACACCTCGAGCACGCGCGCCCACCGCACGACGATCTCTGGGGGCACGTCGCCGAGACCGGCGCAGAGCGCCTCCATCGCCTCCCGGTCGCCGTCGAAGCCGACGCTCCCGGCCCCGAGAGTGACGCGGCCCGTGTTCGTCCGCAGCACCGGGTGCTTCAGCACCTCCGCCGGGCTGCCGGTGAGGACGTAGTCGCGCAGCTCGCCGGGGAGGCCGGGGGAGGCGGTCGCGAACGGCGCGAGCACGCGTTCCAGGGCGGAGCGCCACTGGCGGGGCACCGCGGTCGCCGCGTCGTCGCGCCGCCCGGTCAGCATCTGCCACAGTGCCATGTCGCACCCCTTCCGGCGGTGCGCCCGCCGCGCCCGTCGAGGTGAAAGTAGCGGAGGAACGGACGGCGGATGACGGTTTCGCGGCTCGTGTGCGGCCGCCCGTCCGTCAGTGGGAGGGCCGGCCCGGAGAACTCCGTGGCTCGCCCGCACCGCGGCGCGTACGCTGGTGCGGCTGCGACGGCCCGCGGCAGAAGAGAAGTAGGTCCGATGCTGCTGAAAGTCCTCCGACGGTTCCTGCGCCCCTACCGGCGCGACGTCGTGGTCATCGTGGTGCTCCAGATCGTGCAGACCGTCGCGGCGCTGTCCCTGCCCACCCTCAACGCCGACATCATCAACGACGGCGTGGTCCGGGGGGACACCGCCTACATCCTCCGCGTCGGCGCGCTGATGCTCGGCATCAGCGCGGTCCAGGTGGTCTGCGCCGTCGCCGCCGTCCGCCTCGGCGCGAGGACGGCCATGGCCGCGGGCCGCGACATGCGGGCCGCGGTCTTCCATCGCGTGCAGCGGTTCTCGGCCGCCGAGATGGGCCGGTTCGGCGCCCCGAGCCTGATCACGCGCAGCACCAACGACGTCCAGCAGATCCAGATGGTCACGGTGCTGACCTTCACCATCATGGTGATGGCTCCGATCATGATGGTCGGCGGCGTGTTCATGGCCCTGCAGCAGGACGTCGGTCTCTCCGCGCTGCTCCTCGTCGTCGTCCCGGTGCTCGGGGCCGTCATGGGGCTGGCGATCTGGCGGATGGCCCCGCTGTTCAAGGTGATGCAGAAGCGGATCGACCGCATCAACCTGGTCCTGCGCGAGCAGATCTCCGGGGTGCGCGTCGTCCGGGCGTTCAACCGCCAGCCCACCGAACGCGCCCGCTTCGACGAGGCCAGCACGGAGCTGATGGCCACCGCGCTCGGCGTCGGCAAGATCATGGCCGTCGTCTTCCCGGCGGTGCAGCTGATCATCGGTGCGTCGTCGGCGGGGGTCATCTGGTTCGGTGCGGCCCGCATCGACGCCGGGGCGATGGAGGTCGGCTCGCTCGTCGCGTTCCTCAACTACCTCATGCAGATCCTCATGTCCGTGCTGATGGCGGTCATGATGTTCGTGATGGTGCCGCGCGCCGAGGTCAGCTCCGAGCGTGTCAAGGAGGTCCTCGACGTCGAGCCCGAGATCGTCGTCCCGGCCGCCCCGGTCACGCTCCCCGTGCCGCCCGACGGCGGTCGCGGCCTCGTCGTCGAGCTCGACGGCGCGAGCTTCGGCTACGCCGGGGCGGAGTCGCCGGTGCTCTGCGAGGTCGACCTGCGCCTGGAGCCGGGACGGACGACGGCGGTGATCGGCTCGACCGGGTCGGGCAAGACCTCCCTGGTGAACCTGATCCCGCGGCTGGTCGACGTCACGGCCGGCGCGGTCCGCGTGGCCGGGGTCGACGTGCGCGACCTGGACCCGGGCGCGCTGCGCGACCGGGTCTCCCTCGTGCCGCAGAAGGCGTACCTGTTCTCCGGGACGATCGCCTCCACCCTGCGGCACGGGCGGCCGTCGGCCACGGACGCGGAGCTGTGGCGGGCCCTGGAGGTCGCCCAGGCGCGCGACTTCGTCGAGGCGCTGCCCGACGGGCTCGACGCGCCCGTGGAGCAGGGCGGCGCCAACTTCTCCGGCGGGCAGCGCCAGCGGCTGGCGATCGCCCGCGCGCTGGTGCGCCGGGCGGACGTCTACCTCTTCGACGACTCCTTCTCCGCCCTGGACTTCGCGACCGACGCCCGCCTGCGCGCCGCCCTGCCGGCGGCGACCGGCGGGGCGACCGTGCTCGTCGTCGGTCAGCGCGTCGCCTCCATCCGCGACGCGGACCAGATCGTCGTGCTCGACGACGGACGCGTGGTCGGCGTCGGGACGCACCACGGGCTCATGGAGACCTCGCAGACGTACCGGGAGATCGTGCTGTCCCAGCTGAGCGCGGAGGAGGCGGCATGAGCGGGCACGGCCCCGGCCCCGGCCGCGGACCCGGCATGGGACCCGGCCGCGGGCCTGGCATGGGGCCCGGCATGGCACCCGTGCAGAAGTCGCTGCACTTCGGCGCCTCTCTGCGCAGACTGCTCGGCGAGCTGCGGCCCGAGCGGGCGTGGCTGGTCCTCACCGTCGTCCTCGGGGCCGGGTCGGTGTTCCTCCAGGTGCTCGGGCCCAAGCTGCTCGGCGACGCCACGAACATCGTCTTCGACGGCGTCGTCGGCAAGATGCTGCCGCCAGGGGTGAGCAAGGAGCAGGCGATCGCGGGCCTGCGGGCGGCCGGGCAGGACCAGGTGGCGGAGATGGTCTCCGGCATGAACGTCGTCCCCGGGCAGGGGATCGACTTCGACGCCCTCGGCCGCACCGTTCTCGTGGTGCTGGCCGTCTACGTGGCCGCCGCCGTGCTCGGCTGGGGACAGGGGCTGATCCTCGCCCACGTCGTGCAGCGCACGGGGTACCGGCTGCGCCGCGACGTCCAGGCGAAGATCGACCGGCTCTCCCTCTCCCACCTGGACTCCCAGGCCCGCGGGGACACGCTCTCCCGGGTCACGAACGACATCGACAACGTCACCCAGTCGCTGCAGCAGACGCTCTCGCAGCTGATCGTGTCGCTGCTGACGGTCCTCGGCGTGCTGGCCATGATGTTCTACCTGTCGTGGCAGCTGGCGCTCATCGCGCTGGTGACGGTGCCGGTCTCCGCGTGGCTGACGATGACGATCGCCAAGCGGGCCCAGCCGGAGTTCGTCGCCCAGTGGAAGTCCACCGGGGACCTCGGCGGCCTGGTCGAGGAGGCCTTCACCGGCCACGAGCTGGTCACGGCCTTCAACAGCCAGGACGCGTTCACCGACTCCTTCGCCGAGGAGAACGAGCGCCTGTACCGGGCGAGCTTCCGGGCCCAGTTCATCTCCGGGACGATCATGCCGTCGATGGCGTTCGTCTCGAACCTCAACTACGTGCTGGTCGCCGTGGTGGGCGGGCTGCGGGTGGCGTCCGGCGCGCTGACCCTGGGCGAGGTCCAGGCGTTCATCCAGTACTCGCGCCAGTTCAGCCAGCCCCTGGCCCAGCTCGCGTCGATGGCGAACCTGGTCCAGTCCGGCGTCGCCTCCGCGGAGCGGATCTTCGAGCTCATGGACGCCGAGGAGGAGGTGCCCGACCCGGAGCCCGGGGCCCGCCCCGCCGTCGTCCGCGGCCGGGTGGAGTTCCAGGACGTCAGCTTCCGCTACGAGCCGGACACCCCCCTGATCGAGCACCTCGACCTGGTGGTCGAGCCCGGCCAGACGGTCGCCGTCGTCGGTCCCACCGGCGCGGGCAAGACCACGCTCGTGAACCTGATCATGCGGTTCTACGAGATCGACTCGGGCCGGATCCTGCTCGACGGCGTCGACACCCGGACGATGACCCGCGCGGACCTGCGCGCGCAGATCGGCATGGTGCTCCAGGACACCTGGCTGTTCCAGGGCACCATCGCGGAGAACATCGCGTTCGGCCGGGACAGGGCGACCGACGAGCAGGTGGAGGTGGCGGGGCGCGCGACGAGCGTGGAACGGTTCGTCCACTCCCTGCCGGACGGGTACGCCACGGTGGTCGACGACGAGGGCGGCGGGGTCTCGACCGGCGAGAAGCAGCTCATCACCATCGCCCGGGCGTTCCTCTCCGACCCGCAGATCCTCATCCTCGACGAGGCCACCAGCTCGGTTGACACCCGGACCGAGGTGCTGGTCCAGCAGGCGATGAACACGCTGCGGCACGGCCGCACCAGCTTCGTCATCGCCCACCGGCTCTCCACCATCCGCGACGCAGACGTCATCCTCGTCATGGAGTCCGGCCGCATCGTGGAGAAGGGCACGCACGCCGGGCTGCTCGAGGCGGGCGGGGCCTACGCCCGGCTGTACGAGGCGCAGTTCGCGGCCCCGGCCGTGGAGGAACGCAGCGCCTGAGGGAACGCCGGGTTCTCAGCGCCTCACGTCGGGCCCGCGGTGGTCCCGCTCGCGCCCGGAAGGACCTTCGTCCGACGGGCCGGCCCGAAGCTGCGCCTAGCGTCACCTCCAACGAGGCCCGGACCGCCCGGGCTGCCGACACGAGGTGATCCTCATGGTCTTTCCGGTGCTCGAGGGCAGGGTCGCGGTGGTCACCGGCGCCGCGATGGGGATGGGCGAGGCGACCGCCCGCCTGTTCGCCCAGGCCGGTGCCAAGGTCGTGATCGCCGACATCAACGAGGAGGCCGGACGTGCGACGACGGACGCGCTGCGTGCGGACGGGCTGGAGGTCGCCTTCGTGCGCGCGGACGTCTCGTCGGCGTCCAGCGTCGAGGCGATGGTCGCGTTCGCCGTGCAGACGTACGGGCGGCTCGACTGCGCGGTGAACAACGCCGCCATGACGCCGGACACCCACCCGGTCGCCGAGCTCGACGAGAGCGAGTTCGACCGGCTCATCGCCGTGGACCTCAAGGGCGTCGCGCTGTGCCTGACGTACGAGATCCGCCAGATGCTCGCCCAGGGCGGCGGCGGCGCGATCGTGAACATCTCGTCCGTCTCGGGAGTGCGACCCCAGCCCAACAACCTGGCCTACGTCGCGGCGAAGCACGCCGTCATCGGCATGACCAAGGTGGCCTCCCTGGAGTACGCCCCGTCGGGCATCCGCGTCAACAGCGTGGGGCCGGGCGCCATCGACACCCCGATGCTGCGGGGAGCCTTGGAGACGATCGGGGCGACGGAGGAAGAGTTCGCGCCCCAGTTGAGCCTTCTCGGCCGCTTCGGCCAGCCGTCGGAGGTGGCGGAGGCGAGCATGTGGCTGTGCTCGGACCAGTCCTCCTACGTCACCGGTGCGCTGCTCATGGTCGACGCGGGCTACACCTCGCGCTGAGGTCGGTCGGCGGCACGGGATGATGGTCCCGTGCCGCTGATCCGCATCAACGACCCCGACGACGACCGGCTCGGGGACTACACCAACCTCACCGACGTCGCGCTGCGCTCCAAGCACGAGCCCGCCAAGGGCCTGTACATCGCCGAGAGCTCCAACGTCATCTCCCGCGCCGTCGAGGCGGGCCACCGGCCCCGGTCCTTCCTCATGGCCGAGAAGTGGCTGGCGTCGATGGCCGCGGTCATCACCGCCGCGACCGGGGGGGACGACGGCGGGGCCGACGTCCCGGTCTTCGTCGCCGAGGAGCCGGTGCTGCGTGCCATCACCGGCTTCCACCTGCACCGCGGGGCCCTCGCCGCGATGCACCGGCCTCCGCTGCTCGGGGTGCGTGAGCTGCTCGCCTCGGCACGCGGGGGACAGGGTGCGCGCCGGGTCGCCATCCTCGAGGACATCGTCGACCACACCAACGTCGGTGCCATGTTCCGCTCGGCGGCCGGCCTCGGCGTCGACGCCGTGCTGGTGACCCCGCGCTGCGCCGACCCGCTGTACCGGCGCAGCGTCCGGGTCTCGATGGGCACGGTGTTCCAGGTGCCGTGGACGCGCCTCACGGTGTGGCCCGGCGCCGTGGAGAAGCTGCACGACGCCGGCTACACCGTGGCCGCGCTCGCGCTCTCGGACGACTCGGTCAGCCTGGACGAGTTCGTCGCGTCCCCCGCCGTACGCGCGCCGGGGTCGAAGCTGGCCCTGGTGCTCGGCACCGAGGGCGACGGGCTCGCGCGCAGCACGGTGGAGGCGGCCGACGCCGTCGTGCGGATCCCGATGTCCGGCGGGGTGGACTCGCTCAACGTCGCCGCCGCCTCCGCCGTCGCCTTCTGGGCCACACGCGCATGATCGACGGCGGAGCGGCCGCCGGGGAATCGACGCTCCCGCCTCACACCCCTCCCGGGCGGGGTCGGTCCGGGCCAGGATGGCCCCACCGAGTGGAGGAGGCGCGGACCCCGTGACGCACCCGATCATGTTCGATGACGACGATCCGTACCTCGCCCGCGTGCGCGAGCTTGCCCTCGCGTTCCCGGAGGCGGAGGAGCGGGTCGCCCACGGCCGGCCGCACTTCCGGGTGCGCAAGGTCTTCGCCGTGTACGGGTCGAGCACGAAAGGGGCCGCGGACGTGCGGACCCGATACCCGCACGGGCTGGTCGTGCTCCCCGAGGACTCCGACCGCGCGGCCCTGAGCGAGGACCCGCGCACCTTCGTCCCCGCTTACCTTGCGCCGTCGGGCTGGGTGGGTCTCGACCTTTCTGCCAGCGGCGGAGGTCCCGAAGGGGTGGACTGGCAGGAGGTCGCCGAGCTTCTCGACTGCTCCTACCGTCAGGTCGCGACACGGCGGCAGATCGCCCGCCTGGACGAGGAGGGCGGTCCGGCCGACCTGCGCACCAGCGATGCGCCTGACCGTGGTCGCGGTCCAGGCGCTTCACCGCTCCAGCCCCGGCAGCCGGCGTCGTAGCCGCGCGTTTCCACAGGCCGGGCCTGGTTCGAGGCGCATGTCGGACCCCGCGCCTACGGTAGACACATGTTCGAAGGCGGGGTTCGCGGGGACGGTGATAAGGGTGCCGCCGGGGCCTCCGTCTCCGTGCTGGAGCGGGTGGTCGCCGCCAGCGTGGTGTCACGTCCGCCGCCGGCGGCCTCCGGTGCCACTGCCGCGGCCTCCGGGATGGCTGCTGCGGGCTACCGGATGGCGGCCGTCGAGGGCTTCGGGGTAGTGCCGGTCACGGTGGAGGCGGCCGGTGCGCGGCTCGAGCTGTACCCGCCCGCGCGGGGGCCGGTCCTCGTCCTCGACATCGACCTCGGAGTCTCCACCGACTCTGACGACGCCCCCGCCACCGACTCGCCAGCCTCTGACACGACAGCCCCTGACACCTGCCCCGACGTTAGTCACGCCGGTTCTGCTGCAGAGTCCGACACCGCCAGGCCCCCCGCCGCCGGCGATGCGGGGGGCCGTCCGCTGCCGTGGTGGGCGGCTGTGCCAATTGGTGCGGCGCCTGCGCCGGACTCGGGGATGCTGCCCGCGCCGGGTGACCCGGCCCTGACTGAGGCGTTCTCCCGCGGGCTCGTGGACCGGGAGGCTGATGCGGCCGGGGCCTCGGTGCTCGAGGGCCTGCCCGGCGGGCCGGAGCTCGCCGCCGTGCTGGCGCCGCTGGCACCCGGCCAGCTGGGGGAGGCGAGCCTGGTCGAGGCGGTCGCCGGGTACGAGCGGGTGGCTTCGTGGGCGATGGCGATGCAGGCCGCTCATGTGCGGGAGCTGACCGACCGGCAGGGGCTGACGTCGAAGGCGGCGGATCAGGCGTCCGCGGAGGTCGCCGCTCGGCTGGGGTCGACCAACGCGGTCGGGTCGGCCAAGGTCAACCTTGCCGCGGCCCTGGACAGCTTCCCCGAGGTCGCCGACGCCCTGGGCACCGGGCGCATCGACGCCCGCAAGGCGAACGTGCTGACCTCCCGTGAGCCGGGCCTGAGCACAGCCGAGCACCGACGGGTGGTCACCGAGCTGCTCAGGGAGGCGGACCGGCTCTGCGGGCCCAGGTTGCGCCACCGGCTGCGAGCGGCCGCCCTCCGTGCGAACCCAGAGGCCGGCGCCGAGCGGCGGGAGAAGGAGCACGCCGCCCGGAAGGTCACCGTCACCGCGGCACCGGACGGGATGAGCTGGATCACCGCCTACGTGCGCGCTGACAAAGCACACACCGTCAAGGTGGCACTGGACGCGCTCGCCGAGGCCGCCGTGGCCGACGCAGATCCCGGCGAGGACCCGCGCACCCGCGACCAGGTCCGCGCCGACGCCTTTGTCGACCTCTTTGCCGGCGTCCTCGACCGAGGGGTCGACCTCGCCGGCCACCCGCTGCCCCCAGGACGGGTGAGCCGGGCGGGGGCGCAGATCACGGTCGGGGCCGGAACCTTGCTGGGGCTGGACGCGAACGCAGGGTACCTGGCTGGGTACGGCCCGATCCCGGCGGAGCTCGCCCGGCAGATCGCGCAGGACGCCACCTGGCGGGCGTTGCTGACCGATCGGGACGGCCACTTCAAGGACCTCAGCACCCGGGCGTACCGGCCCGGGGCGGACCTGACACGCACCGTCCAGGCCAGGGATGTCACGTGCACGTTCCCCGGGTGCGCGCGCCCGTCGATCGTGTGCGACATCGATCATCGCATCGAGTACGACCCGGCGATCTCGCACCTGGTGAAGCAGACCAGCGTCTGCAACCTCCACCCGCTGTGCCGGCGACATCACAACCTCAAGACCACGAGGCGCTGGGACGTCATCCGCGAGCGGGACGGGACGCTGCTGTGGATCCCGGCCCGCACGGGCCACCGGTACCGGCACGTGCCCGACCCGCCCGCTGGAGTCTCGGCCACCGCAAGCCGCTGGGCCGCCCTCTTCGCCGGCAGCGACCCACCATTCTGAGTCCGGCGCTCCCGCGTGATCACCACATCCGCACCACGTCCTCGCAACCGTGGCCCCCACCCGCCCGCTCACGAACGGACACCACAGATCACGGCGGGGACCGACGCACACCCGTGCGTCGGTCACTCGTGCGAGGTTCCATGACCCCGTCCGGCAACTGTTGAGGGCGTCGCCTCAGGGTTCGTGCAGCAGCAGGATGTCCGGCGCGCGGATGAGCCCGAGGATCTGCCGCACCGGCACGGGTGCCCAGGACCGCGCCGCGTCGTGGATCACGCGCGGCTCGACCAGCTCGACCACCCGGCCGCGGGTGAGCAGCGTGCAGCCACCTGCGGCGAGGACGTTGCGCACCCACTGTGCGTCGCGTCCGTAGGTGAGCGCGATGCGGTAGCCGCGCTCGCCGTCGCGGAAGACGTTGACCGGGATCGTGTAGACGCGCCCCGACCGGCGCCCGACGTGGGTGAGCAGCCCGAAGAGGGGAAGGTGGCCGGCCACCCGGCTCATCAGCGGGTTGAGCACGTGCCGGTTCGCGCGGGCGACGACGTGCGGGATCGGGCTCACCTCGACTCCTCCGCCAGATGGTGCTCAAGGTAGTCGGATGGTGCTCACGGTAGTCGGATGACGCTCGAGGTACGTGGGCCATCGGGACTCTCCGACTGGTGCGCGCGGCGACGGTCCGGGTCGGCGAGGCGCCCGTTCGCCAGGGAGCGCCGTCCCCTTCTGTGGAGCGCGAGGCCGTGGCACGCTGGCGGTATGTGCCGAAACATCCACCCGCTGCACAACTTCGCGCCGCCGGCCACCACCGACGAGGTGCGCGCGGCCTCTCTCCAGTACGTCCGTAAGGTCGCCGGCATGACGAAGCCGTCCCAGGCGAACCAGGAGGCCTTCGACCACGCCGTGGAGCACATCGCGGCGATCACTCAGGAGCTGCTCGACTCCCTCGTCACCAGCGCACCGCCGAAGGACCGGGAGACCGAGGCGGAGAAGGCCCGCGAGCGCAGCCGTCGCCGGTACGCGCAGCAGCCCGCCTGACCAGACCTCAGCGCACGGGCCTCAGGGCGCACTGGAGCGACCAGATGTCGGCGAGTTCGTAGCGCACGTGGTTGCGGGCGTGCGCGACGGCCGCCGGCAGGTCCGTGAAGTAGTGGTCCGGGCTCCCGAGCGTGCCGAGCACGCCCAGGGCCCTCGACATCCGCAGCTGCTCGGCGTCCAGTCCCTTGAGGAGCACCGTCACGCCGCGACGCTGAAGGTCGGCGATGATCTCCTGCAGCGCGTTCGCGCCGGAGGTGTCCATCACCCGCACCTCCGTGAGCACGAGCACGATGACGTGGACGTCCTTGACGGTGGCGATCTCGTCGAGGAACTGCTTCGTGCCGCCGAAGAACAGGGCACCGTGGAAGCGGTAGACGGCAATGTGCTCGTCCAGGAGGGCGTCCTCGTCGGCCGCGTCGAGGCCCTCGGACACCCGCACGCGGTCGAGGCCCGAGACGCGCGACATCGACCGCACAGCGAGCAGGGCGGCGACGGCGACCCCCACCTGCACCGCCACGACAAGGTCGAACACGATCGTCACGGCGATCGTCACGAGGAAGACCGTGCCGTCGGCGCGGGTGGCCCGCAGGATCGAGCGGGCGGTGCCGAGGTCGATCATCCGCAGGGCGGTGACGATGAGGACGCCGGCGAGGGCGGACATCGGGATGAGCGCGACCAGGGGCGTGGCCACCAGCACCACCAGCGTGAGGACGACGGCGTGACTCGCCGAGGCCACCCGGGTGCGGGCCCCGGCCCGCACGTTCACCGCGGTGCGGGCGATCGCGCCGGTGGCGGGCATGCCCCCGAACATGCCGCTGGCCACGTTCGCCAGCCCCTGCCCGACGAGCTCCCGGTCGGCGTCGGTGTCCGGCACGCGCTCGACCATGCCGTCGGCCACGCGCGCCGAGAGCAGGCTCTCCAGCGCGGCGAGCGCGGCGATGGCCATGGCCGACGGCAGCATCGCTGCGATCGCCGAGGTGTCCCAGCCCGGCAGCGACGGCGTGGGCAGGGTGGCGGGCAGCGCGCCGATCCGGTCGACGTCGAGGTGGAGCAGCTCGGCGACGACGGTCGCGACGAGCACCGCGACGAGCGAGGCGGGCAGCGACCGGCGCACCCGGCCCAGCACGAGCATGAGGACGATGACACCGGCGGTCACGGCCAGCGGCAGGGCCGCCCGTGACCAGTCGGTCTCCTGGGCGGTGCGCAGGGCCACGACGGCGGCGTTCTCGCCGTCGGCCTTGGGGGTGTCGAGGGCGAGCGGTACCTGCTGCAGGAAGATGATGACGCCAATGCCGAGGGTGAAGCCCTCGACCACCGGCCACGGGATGACCGAGACCAGCTTCCCCATCCCCATCAGACCCATGAGGACGATGAGGAAGCCCGCGAGGATCGCCAGGGCGAAGACGGCGTCCACGCCGTAGCGGGCGACGACGGGGACGAGCACCACCGTCATCGCCCCCGTCGGCCCGGAGACCTGGAGGTGGGAGCCGCCGAAGACGGCCGCGACGAAACCCGCGACGATCGCCGTGACGAGCCCGGCAGCAGCGCCGACGCCGGAGGCGACGCCGAACCCGAGCGCGAGGGGGAGCGCCACGATGCCGACCGTGACTCCGGCGACGAGGTCGTGCCGCCAGGAGCGGGGCAGCTCGGCGTAGTCGCTGCGGCGGGGGAGCGTGAGGGCGGCCAGCCGGCGCGCGGCCGCGCGCCAGGTGAACTTCGGCTGCGAGGCGGGGATGGTGCTCATGCGCGGGACTCGGCCGAGCTGGTGTCTGCCAGGCCGGCGAGGGCGCCGGTGGTGGCGTCGAGGCGCCGGAGCAGGAACGTCCGGGCCGCCGCGAGCATGTCCGCGACCGACGGATCGGCCAGCGCGTAGGTGACCGTGTTGCCCTCACGGACCCCGATGACCACGCCGGCCCGGCGCAGGACCGCCAGGTGCTGGGAGAGGTGGGACGCCTCGATCCCCATGTCCGCCAGGAGCGCGCTCACCGGCTGCTCGCCCTCCGCGAGGAGCTCCAGTGCGCGGACCCGCAGCGGGTGGGCGAGCGCCTTGAAGAGGTCGGCCTTCATCTCGTGGATGGGAACGGTGGCGGGGCGGTGCGGCACGGCGGGCAGCTCTCTGCTGGAAGGGAACGACGGCTTACGCTCGGACTTGATGACTTGATGAATATATCAAGTCGTCAGGGTCTTGGTGCCCCGACCGCGTGGTCTGTGACTTTCGACCCTCGTGCGAGTTCGCGGGGCGGTGGAACGTGAGAGACAGGTCCGGGAGGGAAGGGCCCGCCCGAGACCCTCGTCGAGGGAGGCCGGCCGTGCGGGAACCCGCCGTCGGAGGCACCAGGGTCAGCGCCACCAGCGCCGAAGGCGGCAGCGACCGAGTCGGCGGCGTCCGGGACGCCGCCGTCAGGTTCCTGCTCGCGGCCGTCCTGGTCCTGACGGGGGCGAGCGCCGTCTGGGGCGGCTTCAGCCTCGTGGCGGGCACCTGGGACATGGACCCGGAGTGGCTCCGGCACACGCCATTCGACAGCTGGACGCTGCCCGGCGTCGCCACGCTCCTGTTCCCGGGCCTCGGCGTGCTGCTCGCCGGCGCGGCGGTGCTGCTCCGGCTGCCGCACCACCGGGAGATCGGGGTCGCGGCGGGCGCCGGGCTCCTCGCCTGGGTGGCCACCGAGCTGCTGTGGCTGCAGGTGTTCCATCCCGTCATGCATCCGCTCATCGCCGCGGACGGGGCGGTCGTGGTCGTGCTCGCGCTTCTGCTGCCCGGGAGGTCGCGTCAGACGCCCCGCGCGTAACCGTGCTGGCGCCAGGCCTCGTAGACGGCGATGGCCGCGGAGTTGGACAGGTTCAGCGACCGGATGCCCGGGATCATCGGGATGCGCAGGCGGTCGGTCATCCGCGGGTCGGCGAGCACCTCGGCGGGCAGACCGGTCGGCTCGGGGCCGAAGAGTAGGGCGTCGCCGGGGACGTACGCCACGTCGGCGAAGCTGCGGGTGGCGCCGCCGGTGAACGCGAACACGCGGCCCGGGACGGCGGCGAGCGCGGCGTCGAGGTCGGGGTGGACGACGACGTTCGCCAGGTCGTGGTAGTCGAGCCCCGCGCGCCGAAGATGGGCGTCGGTCAGCTCGAAGCCGAGCGGCTCGACGAGGTGGAGGGTGGCCCCGGTGCACGCGACCATGCGGATGGCGTTGCCGGTGTTCGGAGGGATGCGGGGCTCGTAGAAGACGACGTGGAACACGTCGACCATCGTCGCAGGCAGCTGCAGGCCCGGACGAACGGGTCGAGATCTACAGCGCCCCGCCCGCGGCCGCGGGCGCCCCCTCGGACTCGCCGCTGTCGCCGATCTGCTCGCGGGCGACGTAGTTCTCCAGGTCGAACAGGTTGTTGCCGGCACGTTCGGCGACGGTCAGCAACGTCGTGGCCGACGCGACCTCCTCCACCTGCTCCTTGAGGAACCACAGCATGAACTGCTCGCCGAGGGCGTCGTCCTCCGCGCGGGCCGCGCGGAAGATCGCCTCGATCTGCCTGGTGACCTGCTGCTCCTGTTCCAGCGCCAGCCGGAGCGGGTCGGTCACCTCCCGGAAGTCGTTGCGCACCGGCGAGCCCGGAGGTATCTCGACCTCGAGGTTCCGGTCGAGCATGTAGCGCACGATCATCATCGCGTGGTTGCGCTCCTCGACCGACTGCCGGTAGTAGTGCCGGGCCAGCTGGGGCAGGTCGTGCGAGTCGAACCACACGGCGATGGCGATGTACTGCTGGTGCGCGTCGAACTCATGCCCGACCTGCTCGCGGAGCAGCCGCAGGAACGTCGACGCCGTCGTCTCGGTCATGGAGGTCACCATAGGCGCCGGCCCGCGCGCGGTCGACGGCTCAGCACCGGCACCGTGACGATCGCGCTCGGGACCGCGCTCGGGACCGCGCTCAAGGACGAGGCCGCCCGGGTCGACGTCGCCCCGCCGTCACGGCCAGGTCCAGGCGGGCCGGTCCAGCAGGCCCTCCTGCCCGACGACGACGGTCTCGCCCGCCTCCTTGGCCAGCTCCAGCATGACGACGCGGTCGCGCACCTCGGTACTGCCGTCGTCGGGGGAGTCCGGCCCGCCGGCCTCCGCGCCGCCCGCGCTCGCGAGCTCGACGGCCAGCGCCGTGGAGTGCGTGACGACGACGACCTGGGTGTGCCGGGTGGCCCGCACCGTCATCCGCGCCAGCGCGGGGAGCAGCGAGGCGTGCATGGACTGCTCGGGCTCGTTGAGCACGAGCAGCTGGGGCGGGCGCGGGGTGAGGAGCGCGGCGGTGACCATGAGGAAGCGGAGCGTGCCGTCGGAGAGCTCCGCCGCGCGCAGCGGGCGCAGCAGCCCCGGCTGGTGCAGGAGCACCTCGAAGACCCCGTCGGCAGCGGCCACCTCCAGGCGCGACCCGGGAAAGGCGTCGTCGAGGGCGGCGGCGAGCGCGCGGTCGTCGCCCATGGCCCGGACGGAGGCGAGCGCGGCGGCCAGGTCGGCGCCGTCGTCGGCCAGGGCGGACGTGCGCGAGCCGGGCCGGGGGAACCGGGCCGGGGCGCCGGGGTCGGTGCGCAGGTGGTCGTAGAGCCGCCAGGAGCGCAGCTCCTCCCGCAGCGTCACCAGCTCCGGCGCACGGTTGGGGTCCGCGACGACGTCGAGCATCGACTCGTGCGGCCGGGCCGACCCGGTCAGGGTCTCCCAGCCGTGGTCGCCCCGGGTGCGCACGTGCGGGCCGCGGCGCTCGGTCAGCACCGCCGACGGGCGCGGCACCGGGCCCGCCCACACCGTCTCCTCCTTGACCTCCGGGTCGCGCTCGAACGGGTCGGGCAGTCCGGTCGGCTGCGGCAGGCCGAGGGCGAGCGCATACCCCGTCTCCTCGCCGGCCACGCCCAGCTCGACCCGCACGGGCCGACGGCGCATCGTGCCCTCCGTGCCGCCGCCCTGCTCGGGCCCGGCCCACAGCGCCGACGGCAGGCCGCCCTCGCGGGCCAGCGCGGCGGGCGCGCCCTCCCGGGCCGTCGCGGCGAGGAGGTGCAGGGCCCGGTAGACGTTCGACTTCCCGGTGCCGTTCGCGCCGGTGACGACGGTCAGCGGGCCCAGCGGCAGCACGACGTCGCGCAGCGAGCGGTAGCCGCGGACGGCGACGGTGGTCAGCACCGCCCGCATCCTGCGACGACCGTGGTGGGCATGTCAGTCCGCCGGCTGGGCGAGGCCCTCGACGACCTCGGCGCCCGGCAGGGCCACGAGGACCTCGCCGGGGACGAGGAGCTTGGACCGGCGCACCCCCGAGCCGACGATCGACTGGCCGTGCGCCACCCGGGAGTCGAGCAGCAGCCGCCACCCGGGCGGCAGCCCGAACGGCGTGATGCCGCCGAACTCCATCCCCGACGCCTCGACGGCACGCTCGGTGGGCCAGAAGGACGCCTTGCGCACGTCCAGCAGCCTGCGCACGGTCGTGTTGACGTCGGCGCGGGTGGTCGCACGCACGACGCACGCCGCCACCCGCTCCTCGCCGGCGCGCTTCCCGGCGACGAGGACGCAGTTCGACGAGACCTCCGCCGGCAGGTCGTAGGCCGCGGTCATCGCCGCGGTGTCCGCCAGCTCGGGGTCGATCTCCGCGACGAGCACCTGGGCCGAGGCGTCGGACGGCAGCGCCGCGATCGCGGCGTGGACGGGCGGGGCGAGGAGGTCGGGGCGCTCGCGCGCCGGAACCCAGACCAGGGCGCCGAAGACGACGTCGTCGAGCTCGCCGAGCACCGCCGTCGGCTCCTCGGCGTCCATCGGGGGCGAGCCGAGGTCCGTCCCGGGCTCCGGCGTCCGCCCGGGCACGCGGCCCGGGCGGCCGTGGTCCGAGCGGTCGTGGTCCGGCCCGGGCTCGCGGCCCGCCCCCTCCGGCTGCGCCGTCGTCACGCCTGGAAGGTGGCCGTCAGCGTGGCCCGGGCGATGGTGTGGAACAGGGTGGTGATCGCCGCCTTGGTGGGCGTGACGTCCTCGTCCAGCTCGAGGGTCTCGGTGTCGAGGGCGTGCACCGCGAAGTAGTACCGGTGCGCGCGGTCCCCGGCCGGCGGCGCCGCCCCGGCGTAGGCGTGCTCGCCGCCGTCGTTGCGCAGGTGGAACGCGGCCCCGGGGAGCATGAGGTCGGACTCGCCCGCGCCCTGCTCGAGCTCGGTGGTGTCGGCCCCCAGGTCGAGCACGTTCCAGTGCCACCAGCCCGACGGCGACGGCGCGTCCGGGTCGAAGCAGCTGACGACGAACCCGCGCGTGGCCTCGGGGAACCCGGACCAGGACAGCTGCGGGGAGACGTTGCCGCCGCGCTGGCTGTGCACCGCGTCCATCGGCGCGCCCTCGGTGAGGTCGCTCGAGGTCAGCGTGAACGACGGCACGGCGGGGAGCTTCTCGTAGGGGTCCTGCGCGAGCGGGCGGTCGAGATTCACAGCGGATCCTTCCGTCGGTCGGTGGTCGTGCTGGGACCAACCTAGAGCCTCGCCCGGCCCGGCGTCGTCCCACGTCACCGGCGTGCCGGACCGGCCGGCGGACCTAGGTCCCCGGCCCGGGCGTGACGGGCGTCATACAAATGAGGGGTACGCGCGACGAGGAGGTCGGCAGTGTTCCAGGTCCGCATCCACGGGCGCGGCGGTCAGGGAGTGGTCACGGCCGCCGAGCTGCTCGCCGACGCCGCTTTCCGGCAGGGCCGGCACGCCCAGGCCTTCCCGAGCTTCGGCTCCGAGCGCACCGGTGCACCGGTGGTCTCCTTCTGCCGGATCGCCGACCGGCCGATCCGGGTGCGCGAGCCCGTCCTCGTGCCCGACGCCGTCATCGTCCAGGACCCCACGCTGCTGCGCGCCGTCGACGTCTTCGACGGCCTGCGCCCCGAGGGCTACGCCCTGGTCAACTCCCGCCGCCGCCTCGACGAGCTCGGGCTGGGCGAGCGGGTCGCGGCCCTGCCGCCCGGGCACGCGGTCACGGTGCCGGCCACCGAGATCGCGCTCGAGCACGTCGGGCGCCCGCTGCCCAACGCCGTCCTGCTGGGCGCCTTCGCGGCCCTGCACGCGGGCCTCGACCTCGACGCCGTCCTCGCCGCGCTGCGGGACCGGTTCCCCGGCGAGGTGGGGGAGAAGAACGTCGCCGCCGCGGTCGCGGCCCACGACGCCGTCCGGAAGGAGCACGTCCGTGCGTGAGCAGATCGAGGGGTCGCGGGCCGTGGCCCGCGCGGTGGCCGGGGCGCGTCCGCAGGTCATCTGCGCCTACCCCATCTCCCCGCAGACCCACATCGTCGAGGAGCTCTCCCGCCTGGTGAAGGCGGAGGAGCTGGTCAGCGAGTACGTCAACGTCGAGTCCGAGTTCGCCGCGATGTCGGTGGCGATCGGCGCCTCGGCCACCGGCGCCCGCGCCTACACGGCCACCTCCAGCCAGGGGCTGCTGTACATGGTCGAGCCGATCTACAACGCCTCGGGCATGCGGCTGCCGATCGTGATGACGGTGGCCAACCGGGCGATCGGGGCACCGATCAACATCTGGAACGACCACTCCGACGCCATGAGCCAGCGCGACTCCGGGTGGCTCCAGCTCTACGCCGAGGACAACCAGGAGGCCGCCGACCTGCACGTGCAGGCCTTCCGCATCGCCGAGCAGCTCTCCGTCCCGGTCATGGTGTGCATGGACGGGTTCGTCCTCACCCACGCCTTCGAGGAGGTCGACGTCCCGGAGCAGGAGCAGGTCGACGCCTTCCTGCCGCCGTTCAGCCCCCGCCAGCGTCTCGACCCCGACGAGCCCGTCACCATGGGCGCGATGGTGGGTCCGGAGATGTTCACCGAGGTGCGCTACCTCGCCCACCAGGTCCAGCTCGACGCCCTCGAGGTGATCGAGCGCGTCAGCGGCGAGTTCCGCTCGGTCTTCGGCCGAGAGTCCGGCGGCCTGGTGCGGCCCTACCGCACCGCGGGCGCGGAGACGGTCGTGATCGCCCTCGGGTCCGTGCTCGGCACCCTCAAGGACGCCGTCGACGACGCCCGGGCCGCGGGCGAGCGTCTCGGCGTCCTGGGGATCACCTCGTTCCGGCCCTTCCCCTACGACGCCGTCCGCGCGGCCCTCGCCGACGCCCGCCGCGTCGTTGTGCTCGAGCGGGCCTTCGCGCCCGGGGTGGGCGGCATCGTCACCCAGGACGTGACGACGGCGCTCGCGGGCTCCGGCGCGGAGGTCACCACCGTGGTCGCCGGGCTGGGCGGGCGGCCGATCACCCAGGGGGCGCTGCTCGGGATGCTCGACGACGTCCTCGCCGGCCGCCTGGGCCCCCTGACGTTCCTCGACCTCGACCGCGAGGTGGTCGAGCGCGAGATCGCCCGCGACCGGGCCGAGCGACGTGCCCGGGCCGAGGTACCCGGCCGGGCCGGGCCGCGCGGCCGGGCCGACGCCGTCGGCGCGGCACGCTGAGGAGGAGAGATGACCACGACGCCCGTGCGCTTCTACCAGGTCGGCAGCTTCGCCGTCGGCAACCGCCTGCTCGACCCCGACCTCGCCAGCGTCCAGGCCGACCCGGAGCGGGCGAACGCCCTGACCTCCGGGCACCGCGCCTGCCAGGGCTGCGGCGAGGCCCTCGGGGCGCGCTACGTCCTCGATGCGGCCATGGCGGCCGCGGGCGGCCGGATGGTCACCGTGAACGCCACCGGGTGCCTGGAGGTCTTCTCGACGCCGTACCCCGAGACCTCGTGGCGGGTGCCGTGGCTGCACTCCGTGTTCGGGAACGCCCCCGCCGTGGCCACCGGCGTCGCGGCCGCGCTGCGCGCCCAGGGCCGCACCGACGTGCGCACCGTGGCGCAGGGCGGCGACGGCGGCACCGTGGACATCGGCTTCGCGTGCCTGTCCGGGATGTTCGAGCGCAACGACGACGTCCTGTACATCTGCTACGACAACCAGGCCTACATGAACACCGGGGTCCAGCGCTCCGGCGCCACCCCGCCGGCCGCGCGCACCGCCACCACCCAGGCCGTCGGCCCGCACCCGGGCAACGTCTTCGGGCAGGGCAAGGACGTCCCGCGCATCGCGATGGCCCACGAGATCCCCTACGTGGCCACGGCGACCGTGGCCGACCTGCGCGACCTCGAGGCGAAGGTGGACCGCGCGATGTCCATGCACGGGGCCCGGTACCTGCACGTGTTCGTGCCCTGCCCGCTGGGCTGGGGCGCCGCGTCCAGCCACACCGTGCGCCTCGCGCGCCTGGCCACCGAGTCCGGGATCTTCCCGGTGTTCGAGGCCGAGCACGGCGAGGTCACCTCGGTGCGGAAGATCCGCCGCCAGGTGCCCGTGGAGGAGTACCTGCGGCTGCAGGGCCGCTACGCCCACCTCTTCCGGCCCACCCGGAACGAGGAGGTCCTCGCCCGGCTGCAGGCCGCTGCGGACCGCAACATCGCCCGGTACGGGCTGCTCGGGGACGACGCCGTGCCCGAGCCGGCCAGCGGCGAGCCCGTCCTGACCGGCGCCGCCCCGCACCTGGAGCACCCCGCCCTGCCCAGCGACCACCACGCGCCGTCCACCTCCGCCGGCCCGGCGCTGGACGTGCACGAGGGCCCGGCGCCGCTGCCGCGCCCGCAGAAGGAGGCATGAGATGGACAAGCCGTTCGCGATCACCCTGGACGTGGGGTCCTCGCTGGCCAACCGCACCGGTGCCTGGCGGGTCGAGCGGCCCGTGTACCGGGACTTCCTGCCGCCCTGCAACAAGGCCTGCCCCGCCGGGGAGAACATCCAGCAGTGGCTCTACGACGCCGAGGACGGCCACTACGAGCGGGCCTGGCGCACCCTCATGGCCGACAACCCGCTGCCGGCCGGCATGGGGCGGGTCTGCTACCACCCGTGCCAGACCGCCTGCAACCGCGGCCAGCTCGACGAGGCCGTCGGCATCAACGCCGTCGAGCGCTTCCTCGGCGACGAGGCCATTCGCCAGGGCTGGACCGTGCCGGTGACGGCCCCGCCGTCGGGGAAGCACGTCCTGATCGTCGGAGCGGGGCCCACGGGCCTGGCGGCCGCCTACCACCTGCGCCTGCTCGGCCACGAGGTCACCCTGCGCGACGCCGCCCCGCACCCGGGCGGGATGATGCGCTACGGCATCCCCTCCTACCGGCTCCCGCGCGACGTCCTCGACGCCGAGATCCGGCGCATCGTGGACATGGGCGTCACCCTCGAGCTCGACGCCCGCGTCACCACGGTGCAGCCGGACCTGGCGCGCTTCGACGCCGTCCTGCTCGCCGTCGGCGCCCAGATCGGCAAGCGCGCCTACGTCCCCGCCGGGGAGGCGGCTCGCATCCTCGACGCCGTCCAGGTGCTGCACGACGTCGAGGACGCCGACGCCCCGCAGCTGGGCCGGCGCGTGGTGGTCTACGGGGGTGGCAACACCGCCGTCGACGCCGCCCGCACGGCCAAGCGGCTCGGGGCGGAGGAGGCGATCATCGTCTACCGCCGCAACCGCGAGCGGATGCCCGCGCACGACTCGGAGGTCCTCGAGGCCCTCGAGGAGGGCGTGCAGATGAAGTGGCTCTCCACCATCAGCTACGCCGACGAGGGGAAGCTGACCATCGAGAAGATGGAGCTGGACTCCAGCGGCTTCCCGCACGCGACCGGTGTCCTGGAGGACCTCGAGGCGGACACGGTGGTCCTCGCGCTGGGCCAGGAGTCCGACCTCTCGCTCGTCGATGGCGTCCCCGGGCTCGTGGTCGAGCGCGGCGTGGTCGCCGTCGACGACCGGCTCATGACGGGCTGCCCCGGCCTGTTCGCCGGCGGGGACATGGTGCCCTCCGAGCGGACCGTGACCGTGGGGATCGGGCACGGCAAGCGGGCCTCGCGGAACATCGACGCCTACCTGCGGGGCACGAGCGCCCCGACGCCGCCGCCCGCGCCGAACGCGGAGTTCGGGGCGCTGAACACCTGGTACTACGCCGACGCCCCGCACCAGGTCCGCCCGCGCCTGGAGGGCCCGCGCCGGGCCGGCACCTTCGACGAGGTGGTCCAGGGCCTGACCGCCGAGACCGCCCTGTTCGAGGCGCGCCGCTGCATGTCCTGCGGCAACTGCTTCGGCTGCGACAACTGCTTCGGGGTCTGCCCGGACAACGCCGTCATCAAGCACGCCGACGGCACCTACGAGATCGACTACGACTACTGCAAGGGCTGCGGGCTCTGCGTGGAGGAGTGCCCCTGCGGCGCGATCGAAATGGTGCCCGAGACGCCCTGACCGGGGGAGCGTGGCAGCGCGAGGACGAAGCGGGTGGTCGCGCCCTGAGCCAGCGTGAGCCGGCCGCCGAGCGCGTCCGCCAGCTCGCGCGCGACCGCCAGGCCGATGCCCTCGCCGCCCGAGGTGTCCCCGGAGACCCGACGGCGGGAGTTCGACGTGAAGGTCGCACCCGAGCCGACGGCGACGGCGCCGGCGGCCAGGAGGGTGGCGAGCGGGACGAGCACGCGGCGGCTGCGACGAGCGGGGGCGGTGGCGGTGGGCGTAGCGTTCATGATCGTTCTCCGATTCGGTGCAGTGGTGGGCCCGGAAGGCTTGGTGCCCGGCTCATCCACGGCTGGGTAACGGTTTTGCGGACGGCCCCGGTACGCGTGAGTTACCTTGAGCGATAACGACCTAGGGGGCCTGGAAAGGGCAAAGACGTGGCTGACACCAAGGTTGACGACGGACACCCGCCGCAGGGCTGGTACCCGGACCCGGAGGACTCCTCCTACCTACGACGGTGGGACGGTCGAGCCTGGACCGACGAGCGAGTGCCCGCCTCGCGCGGACGTCGGCGGCTGCGCGCCCACGACCACACGGATGCGACCACCGCGTCGGCCGGGCCCGAGCACGTCGGAGCGCAGCATGCCGCCGCGCCGTCGCCGAGCTTGCGAGATCTCGAGGTCGAGGTCGTCCGGCGCGAGGTCGAGCTCGAGCGCCTCGCCGAGCGCGAGCAGGGTCTGGTCCAGGCGGTGGAGCGCCGACGGACGGAGATCGCGGAGATCGCCGACCGCGAGGAGGCGCTCATCCAGCGGCTGCGTCAGGCGCGTGAGGACCTCGCGCGGGTCGAGCGGCAGGCTGCGGCCGCCGGTGCGGCCGAGGCGCGGCTCGCCGAGCTGAGCGCGACGGAAGCGTCGACGACGCAGGAGGTCGACCGCCGTCGGGCCGAGCTCGCCGACCTCGACCGCGAGGTCGCGGAGCTGCACGCCCGTGCCGCGGCCGAACGTGCCGAGGCCCAGCGCCTGGCGGAGGCCGAGCGTGCCGAGGCCCAGCGCCTGGCGGAGGCCGAGCGTGCCGAGGCCCAGCGCCTGGCGGAGGCGGAGCGAGCCGAGCACGAGAGGCTCCGCGCCGCCGTCGAGCAGGTCCGTGAGGACCACGCGGCGGCCGCGGCCGAGGCCGACGAGACCGCGCGGCGGCTCGAGGACCTGACCCGCCGCCGGGAGGATCTCGCCCGCGAGCACGACACCCTGACCCAGGAGCACGAGGAGCTGCTCCGCCGGCACAGCGCCCTGGTCGCCGAGCACGATGAGCTGACCCGGCTCTACGAGGACCTGACCCGACGGCACGAGGAGGTCGCCGGCCAGCTGGAGGCACGGCGCGCCGAGCTCGGCGAGGTGGAGGCCCGGCTCGCCGAGGCGCGGACGGAGCTCGTCGACCTCGGTGAGCGCGTGGCGGCCCAGGACCTCGGGCTGTACGACTACAAGCACCCCGCCGAGGACTCCGTGGTCCTGGCCACCCGGCTCGCCGGGCTGCGCGAGGCCATCGTCCAGACCCTTCGCGCCGGCGAGGCGATCACCGCCCCGACGAACTTCAAGCTCGGTCACTCGGCAGCGAAGGGGCAGCAGGTCGTGGCTGAGGTGAGCGCACTGAGCCTGCGCGCTTACAACGCGGAGGCCGAGAACGCGGTGCGCACGGCCGGGCCGGGCGGGATCGACGGCGCGCTCACGCGGCTCATTCGCGCCCGCGACGCCGTCGCCCGTCACGGCGCGTGGCTCGGGGTGGCGATCACGGACAAGTACCACGCCCTGCGCGCCCAGGAGATCGAGATGGCGGGCGAGCACAAGATCCGCAAGGAGCGTGAGGCCGCTGCGGCCGCCGCCGCTCCGGCCGGCGGCACTGTGCGCGAGTACTACCCCGGAGACGGTGCCGGGACCCGCGAGTACGTGCCGGGGGCCGCTGCGGGGTACGGCTCCGGTGGCCCCTGGTACGGCTCCGGTGAGCCTGGGTACGGCTCCGGTGGAGCCGGGTACGTGCCGGGGGCGCCCGGTCCCTCGTACGGGGGCTCCTGGGAATCGCCGTCGCCCGCGGCGCCGGTGATCTCGAACGGCCGGTCCGGCCACTAACGGGAGGGAGCAGACGTGGACAACGACGTGCACCGCACCTACCCGCCCCCGGCACCCGAGGACCGTGTCGACGGAGACCTCGACGGCGCTCACGACATCGACCTCGACGGCGCTCGCGACGTCGGGTCTGTCGCGTCCGGCCCGAGGGACGGGGGAGCGAGATCCCGTCTCGCGCCTCCGGCACCCGACCAGCGCGTGGAGCTGACGGGGTCCTACCTGCCCTGGGTGGTCCTCGTCACGCTCCTCGGCCTGGCCGTGGCGGTCTACTTCCTCCTGTGACCGCAGATCTCCCGTTCTTGTCCGCCACGGGTTAGGCGCGGCTGGTCCGCCACGGGCTGAGGCGTGCCGGAGCGGTTCATGTCGTGCCCGTTGGCGCCGATGTGGGTGGTCGGCGAAAGGCTGTTCCCAGCGCGCCGACGGATGCGGGACGGACCTGCAAGGGGTCCTCCAACAACGCGGCGTGACGGGTCTCGACGCGGTTGACAAGTGTGTTCGAAGGTCGAACACTGGGAGGTGGGTCGAACGTGCGTTCGACATGGTGTGGTGAGGGACGTGAGGAGGAGTCATGACGACTTCGCTCACGGCCGTGCCGGACGGTCCCGAGCTGGTCGTGGAGCCCGGGCACCGGCACGCTCACCATGCCCCTCACGCTCGCCCTGACGCCCACGCTCGTCTGGCGGCCGCCCGGGCTGCGCTGACCCGCGCCGAGACCGCCGCCGGGCTGCGCACCCGGCTGGGCGGCCCCGGGCTGAGCACCAGCCCCGTGCTCACCGGAGAGCCGGGCCTGTCGGTGCCCGCCCCGCCGGTGACCGGTCCGCCGCTCACGCACCCCGCGGCCGGCTCGGGCGCGCACCGGTCGGCCGTGCCCGACCCGGACCTCTTCGCTCCCGGGGCGGACCGGAGCCTGCCCGTCCCGCAGGTCCTGGCCCCCGTCTTCCCCGGTGGCGCCCTCGCGCGCGGCAGCGTGGTCCAGGTCTCCGGGTCCACCTCCGTGCTGCTCGCCCTCGCCGCGGCGGCCGCCACGGACGGCGCCTGGTGCGCGCTCGCCGCCATGCCGGACGTCGGGTGGCGGGCCGCCGCCGGGGCCGGGCTGGCCCTGGACCGGGTGGCCGTGGTGCCAGCCCCGGGGCCCGACGCCGCAGCGGTGGTCGGGGCGCTGACCGACGGTTTCGACGTGCTCGTGGTCGGCCGCTGCCCGGCGCTGGGGGAGCGGGACCGCCGCTCGATCGCCGCCCGCGTGCGCACCCGGGGCGCCGTGCTGCTGAGCACCCACGACTGGCCCGGGGCGCACCTGGTGCTGCGCGCCACGCGGTCGGGCTGGGAGGGGCTCGGCCAGGGCTGGGGCCACCTGGTCGACCAGGAGCTCACCGTGCGGGCCACCGGCCGCGCCGGCGCCGCCGTGGCGCGCGAGGTCCACGTCCGCGTCGGGCCCGACGGGCTGGGCGGCGTCGGCGAGGTCCCGGCCGCGGGCGCGCGTCCGGACGACGAGGCCCGGACCGCGGACGTCCGGCCGCTGCTGCGGGCGGTGTGACGTGCCGCCGGCAGGTGCTGTGCGCCGGGTGGTCCTGTGGGTCCCCGACTGGCCGGTGGCGGCCGCCGTCGCCGAGGGGCTGGTGGATCCCCAGCTTCCCGTCGCGGTGCACGACAACCGCGGCGTCGTCGTCGCCTCTGCCGCGGCCCGCGCGGCCGGGGTGCGCCGGGGCATGCGGCGGCGCAGCGCCCAGCAGCTCTGCCCCGAGCTGGTGCTCGTGGCCACCGACCAGGTGCGCGACGCCCGTGCCTTCGAGCCGCTCGTGCAGGCCGTGGAGACCGTCGTCGCCGGGGTCGAGGTGGTCCGGCCGGGCATGGTCGTCTTCCTCGCCCGCGGTCCGGTGCGGCACGTCGGCTCCGAGGACGCTCTGGCCGAGCAGCTGATCGGGACCGTGGCCACCGAGACCGGGGCCGAGTGCCAGGTGGGGGTCGGCGATGGGCTGCTCACCGCCATGCTCGCGGCCCGCGCCGGGGTGCTCGTGCCGCCCGAGGCCTCCGCGGCGTTCCTCGCCGGGCAGGACGTCGGCGCACTGAGCCTCGCCGCGAGCACCCGGCAGGCGAGCGCCGAGACCGCCGAGCTGGTGGACCTGCTGCGCCGCCTCGGCCTGCGTACCCTCGGGGCCTTCGCGACGCTCGACCCCGGCGACGTCGCCGCCCGGTTCGGCACCCGCGGGCTGATCGCCCACCGGCTCGCCCGCGGTCTGGACACCCTCCCGCCCACCTCCCGGCGTCCCGAGGACGACGTGCTCACGGCCACCGAGCTCGACCCGCCCGCAGAGCGCGCCGACGTCGCCGCCTTCGCCGCCCGTGCCCTCGCCGAGCAGCTGTCCGAGCGCATGCTGCGCCGCGGCGTGGTCTGCGCGCGCCTGCAGGTGGCGGCGCGTACCGAGGACGGCACCGAGCTGGTGCGCACCTGGAGCATCGACGGCGCCCCCACCGCGGCCGAGCTGACCGACCGGGTGCGCTGGCAGCTCGAGGGGTGGCTCTCCGGGCGCAGCGGGCGTCCGCCGTCGGCGCCGCTGACGCACCTCGAGCTCGTCGCGCAGGAGGTCAGCCCCGCCGGCGCGGTCCAGGACGGCCTGTGGGGCCGGGCCCGCCGGGGGGAGGCGCAGGCCGGCCGGGCCGCGCTGCGCGTCCAGGGTCTGCTCGGCGCCGAGGGCGTTCTCGTCCCGGTGCTGCAGGGCGGCCGGGACCCGCGGGCGGCCGCCCGCCTGGTCGCCTGGGGCGACGACGCCGCGCCCCTGCGCCGGACCGACGCGCCCTGGCCGGGGCAGGTCCCCGCCCCCTGGCCGGCCACCGTCCCCACGGAGCCGGTGCCCGTGCGGCTGGTCGACGCCGTCGGCGCCGAGGTCCGGGTGGACGCGCGCGGCACGACCAGCGCGCCGCCCGCCCGGGTGCTCGTGCCCCCGCCGCCCGCCGGGAAGGGGGCGGTCGCCGCCCCGCCGGTGCCCGCGGGGGAGTACCCGCTGCTCGCCTGGGCCGGGCCGTGGCACGGCACCGAGCGGTGGTGGTCGGACCAGGGGCGACGCCGCGCCTACGTCCAGGTGGTCCCGGAGGGGGCGCCGGCGCTGCTGCTCGCCGTCGACCGCGGCCGGTGGCAGGTCGAGGGGGTCTACGACTGAGCCGGTGCCGGAGCACCGCGAAAGCCCCTGGTGCCAGGTCCGCCGAGCGGGCAGGATCGCGGCATGACCGTCTGGATCTGCCGCACCTGCGCCGTCGAGCACGCCGACACGGAGACGCCGCCGGAGATCTGCGAGATCTGCTCCGACGAGCGGCAGTGGGTGCCGGCCGCCGGGCAGTCCTGGACCACGCTCGACGAGCTGAGCGAGCTCGGTCACCTCGTCGCCGTGCACGAGGTCGAGCCGGGACTGCTCGGTCTCGTCGTCGAGCCGCACGTCGGGATCGGTCAGCAGTCGCTGCTCGCGTGCACCCCGGACGGGAACGTGCTGTGGGACCCCATCGGGTACGTCGACGACGACGCCGTGCGCCAGGTGCGCCGGGAGGGCGACGTGGTGGCGATCGCCGCGAGCCACCCGCACATGTTCGGCGCCCAGGTCGAGTGGAGCCGGGCGCTCGGCGGGGTACCTGTGCTCGTCAACCAGGCGGACGCCCGTTGGCTCGCCCGCGAGGACGACGCGGTGCGCTACTGGTCGGGCACGGTCTCGCCCGTCCCGGACGTCGTGATCCACCAGATCGGCGGTCACTTCCCGGGCAACGCCGTTGCCGTCTGGACCGCGGAGGACGGCACCGGCGTCCTGCTCTGCGGGGACACCGTGGGCCCCAACCCGGACCGGGCGACCGTGGCGTTCATGCGCAGCTACCCCAACCGGATCCCGCTCTCCGGCGAGGTGGCGCAGCGGGTCGCCCGCGACATCTTGGAGCTCGACTTCGACCGCATCTACGGCAACTTCGGCAACGCTATCCCCCGCGACGGGAAGGCGGCCGTGCGGCGCAGCGCCGACAGGCACGTCGCCTGGGTCCGTGGCGACCACGACCACCTCACCTGAGGCGACCGCCGCGAGCTCATGACATGTCGCGAGACGTCAGTTGCTCGGCGAGACGTCATTAGCTCGGGCGAGCTCGTGACATCTCCCGCGAGAGGGGTCAGCTCGCCGGCGGGACCTTGTACAGCTCGTCCTCGGCCCAGCCCTCACCGACCGCCAGGTCGTACTGGACGAGGCGGTAGTCCTCGAGAAGCTCGCGGGCCCGCGGGGACAGGTCCGCGGCGGTGATCTGACGGCCCTGCGGGTCGAGCATGATGCCACGTTCGGCCGCCGGGACCTCCTCGGCGATCTGGGCGAGGAGCGCGTCGTACGGGGTCAGCGGGGCGTTCGCCGCCGAGAGCAGCTGGTTGAGCAGGTGGTTGGGCCCGAGGAGCTCGGCCACCGGCTCCACGGGCGCCGTCTCGAAGTTGGCCCACACGAACCACGGCGTCTCGTACATCGTCTGGCCGGGGTTGCGGTTCCAGATCTGGTTGGACCAGATGGCGGGGGAGTGATCGCCGTAGAACAGGACGATCGTGCGCTCGTCGAGCGCCTCCAGGTCGGCGATCAGCTGCGCGACCGCCTCGTCGCTGTGGCGCAGTCCCCGCAGGTACTGGCCCACCTCGCGGCGGTCCATCGGTGGGAGGGCGCCCTCGACGTCGATCGGGTCGTCGTACTTGCCGTCGTACGGGCGGTGGTTCTGCATGGTCACCACGTTGACGACCATCGGGTCCTCGGACGCCTCGAGCTCGTCGACCACCCGGGTGAAGGTGCCGGCGTCGGAGACGAACGGGTTGTCCTCAACCCGTTCGGCGTCGGCCATGTCGTCCTCGAACGCGGCCCGCTCGAACCCGAAGGTGGCGTAGACCTCGTCGCGCTTGTAGAAGCTGCGCTGGTAGGGGTGGATCGCGATGGCGGCGTGGTCGGCGCCGACCGAGCGCAGCAGCGAGGGGAAGTCGTCCTCGTACGGCACGAGCATCTGGTAGGGCGTGTGCATCTGCTCGCGGAAGTTGCTCAGCGACATCCCGGTGAGCACCTCGAACTCGACGTTGGCCGTGCCGCCGCCGTAGTCGGAG
The DNA here is from genome assembly GCF_023148685.1 of Georgenia sp. EYE_87. Classification (GTDB taxonomy): domain Bacteria; phylum Actinomycetota; class Actinomycetes; order Actinomycetales; family Actinomycetaceae; genus Georgenia. The sequence continues at coordinate 81,393 of NZ_JAHXNL010000014.1, forward strand.
CTGAGCATCGTGCCCGAGGGAGTCTGCGCCATGAGGGCGCGGGTGAACGGGATCGGGTCCTCGGCGACCTCCAGGCCGTCCAGCCGGGTCGGGTCGGTGAAGGACTCGCTGAGCACGACCAGCACGTTCGTGTCCGCCAGCGCCCCGGCGTCGCGGGAGGCGTTGGCCTCGGCGGCGACGGCGGCGTACTTCTCCGTGACCTCCCGCAGCCTCGCCTCGGAGTAGCCGTCCGGCCGCTCCATCGCCGTGCCCGGCATGTTGTAGAGCACGCCGGAGACGAACCCGTTCTCCGCGTAGTTCTCCACCTGGTTCCAGCGCGCCCAGTCCGGGCCGGAACGCTCCCACAGGGTCCGCAGCGGGTTGCCGTCCTCGTTGAACGCCCCCGCGGTCGCGAGCACGCCGACGGCGAGGAGCCCGGCCGTTGCCCGCGGGACGAGCGCCCGCACTCGTTCGCGGGGCGTGAGGGCGGCCCGGCGCGGCTGCCCGGACCGCCGTCGTCGGAGAACCAGTGCCACGGCGACCGCAGCCAGGACGACGGCGGCGAGCCCGGCCAGCACGAGGCCCGGCGCGACACCGATGCTGTCCAGGAGCAGCCCGGCCTCGCCCAGGTACTCGACGTCGGTGGGGTAGAGCGGCTCCCCGCGCATCAGCATCTTCTGGTAGTCCGCGAAGGCGATGACCGCCCCGAGGGCGCCGCTGACGAGCGCCGTGAGCCAGAGCCGGCCGAGGACCGCGTGGATCAGCACCACCGCCGCCCACACGACCAGGACCTGCAGCGCCAGCTGGTCGGTCCGCCAGGTGGCGACCCGCTCGAGCGGCGGGAGCCACGGGTCGGTCTGCACGTGCACCAGCTCGAGGACGGTCGTGACGACGACGGCGACGGCGAGCGTCAGCGCCGTCACCGGGACGGCCCGCTCGGCCGCGTCCACCGCGCGCCGCAGCCACGGCCGCCGCGGGCGTGCGGGGCCTTGGTCGTCGGGCGCCTGGGTCGGCGGGACGACATCGGCGGCGCGGGTGGCGCTGGAGGTCTGGAGCATCGGAGCCGTTCGGTCGGGGACTGCGCGGCCGTGGACTGCCGCTGTTCTACGCCGTCGCGTGAGTAAACGCTATCTGAATCCTGGATGAACTCCGCGTACGTGGCGGGCGATGCCAGAGCTGCCGACGTGGGGCGCGACCGGACGCCCGGTGTTGGTTCTGCAGGCTCCAGCACAGGGCATCCAGCTCGGTCCGTGGCGTGTCGAACAGCAGTTCGATATGATGGGAATGTGCCAGCCGTCCCGTACGCCGAGCTGCACGCGCACTCGGCCTTCAGCTTCCTCGACGGCGCGAACCTCCCCGAGGAGCTCGCCGCCGAGGCGGCCCGGCTGCGCCTGTCCGGGCTGGCGCTGACCGACCACGACGGGCTCTACGGCGTGGTGCGCCTGGCCGAGGCGGCCCGGACGCTCGGCCTGCCCACCGTGCTCGGCGCCGAGCTGAACCTCGGCACCACGGGGCGGGCCGGCGCCCACGAGGGACCGGGCGGGGTGCCGGGCATGAGCGGCCGCCCCGACCCCGACGGCACCCACCTGCTCGTCCTCGCCCGCGGCCCCGAGGGCTACCGGCGTCTCTCGCGCGCGATCGCCCGCGGGCACCTGGACTCCGGGGCCAAGGGGCGCGCCGAGCTGGACCTCGAGGACCTTGCCGCGCAGGCAGGCGGGGAGTGGCTGGTGCTCACCGGGTGCCGCAAGGGCGCAGTGCGCCGGGCCCTGGAGGGTGGGGCCGGCTCCGCCGCCCGAGCGGAGCTGGACCGCCTCACCGCCCTGTTCGGCCGTGAGAACGTGGCCGTGGAGATCACCGACACCGGGGCGCCGCTGGACTCATCCCGCAACGACGCCCTCGCCGACCTCGCCCGCGCCACGGGCCTGCCGCTGGTCGCCACCGGGGCCGTGCACTGCGCCCGCCCCGCCGACCAGCGCCTCGCCGACGTCCTCGCCGCCACCCGGGCCCGCGCCTCGCTGGACGAGATCGACGGCTGGCTGCCCGCCGCGCCGGCCCACCTGCGCTCGGGGGCGGAGATGGCGGCCCGGCACCACCGGCACCCCGAGGCGGTGCCGACGTCCGTGGCGCTCGCGGCCGAGTGCGCGTTCGACCTGCAGCTCGTGGCGCCGAACCTGCCCCCGCACCCCGTGCCGGACGGGCACACCGAGGCCACCTGGCTGCGCGAGCTGACCTACCGCGGCGCCGCCGAGCGGTACGGGCCGCGCGGGGCGGAGCGCGTGCCGGGCGCTTACGACATGATCGAGCACGAGCTGAAGATCATCACCGACCTGGACTTCCCCGGCTACTTCCTCATCGTCCACGAGATCGTCGGGTTCTGCCGGGACCGGGGGATCCTGTGCCAGGGGCGCGGGTCGGCGGCGAACTCGGCGGTCTGCTACGCGTTGGGGATCACCGCCGTCGACGCCGTCCAGCACCGGCTGCTGTTCGAGCGGTTCCTCTCCCCGGGGCGGTCCGGCCCGCCGGACATCGACCTCGACATCGAGTCGGGGCGCCGCGAGGAGGTCATCCAGTTCGTCTACGGCCGCTACGGGCGCGAGCACGCCGCCCAGGTGGCCAACGTCATCTCCTACCGGCCGCGCTCGGCGGTGCGCGACGCCGCCCGGGCGTTCGGCTACGACGTCGGCCAGCAGGACGCCTGGTCCAAGAGCATCGAGCGGTGGCGGTCCCTCGTCCGGCCCGACGGTCAGAACGGCGAGGCGCTCCGCACCCGGGACGGGCGGGCCGCGGGCCCGGCGGACGACGTCTCCGGCATCCCCGCGCCGGTGATCGAGGTGGCTGAGCAGATGCTGCGCCTCCCGCGGCACCTGGGCATCCACTCCGGCGGCATGGTGCTGTGCGACCGGCCGGTCATCGAGGTGTGCCCGGTGGAGTGGGCCACCATGCCGGGGCGCACGGTGCTGCAGTGGGACAAGGACGACTGCGCCGACGCCGGCCTGGTGAAGTTCGACCTGCTGGGGCTGGGGATGCTTACCGCCCTGCGGCTGGCGTTCGAGACGATCAACGTCGGCGGCGGGGCGGCGCGGTGGGGCGTCGACGGCGAGCTCGGTCTGCACAACCTCCCGCAGGAGGACCCGGCCGTGTACGACCTGTTGTGCGCGGCCGACACCGTGGGCGTGTTCCAGGTGGAGTCGCGCGCCCAGATGGCCACGCTGCCGCGGCTGCGGCCGCGGGAGTTCTACGACATCGTCGTCGAGGTGGCGCTCATCCGCCCCGGCCCCATCCAGGGCGACTCCGTCAACCCCTACATCAACCGGCGTCTCGGCCGGGAGAAGGTCACCTACCTCCACCCGCTGCTCGAGCCCGCGCTGTCCAAGACGCTCGGGGTGCCGCTGTTTCAGGAGCAGCTGATGCAGATCGCCATGGACGTCGCGAACTTCAGCCCCGCCGAGGCCGACCAGCTGCGCAAGGCCATGGGCTCCAAGCGCTCCGAGGAGCGGATGGAGGCCCTGCACGGTCGGCTGCTGCTGGGCATGGAGGGCAACGGGGTGCCCCCGGACGTGGCGGAGAAGATCTACGACAAGCTCAAGGCCTTCGCCGACTTCGGCTTTCCCGAGTCGCACTCGTTCTCCTTCGCCTATCTCGTCTACGCCAGCTCCTGGGTCAAGGTCCACCACCCGGAGGCGTTCTACGCCGCGCTGCTGGCCGCCCAGCCCATGGGCTTCTACTCCCCGCAGTCCCTGGTGGCCGACGCACGCCGGCACGGCGTCGCGGTGCTGCGGGCGGACGTCAACGCCTCCGCGGAGCAGGCGTGCGTCGAACCCCTGACGACGGCGGAGCTGCGGGCTGCCGCGGCCCGTGGCCCGGCCGCGACGGACGTCGCGCACCTGGTTCACCCCGACCCCGACCTGGCCGTGCGGCTCGGGCTGGCCCCGGTGCGCGGGGTGGGGGAGAAGGTGGCCGGGCGGATCGTCGCCGAGCGCGAACGGGGTGGCACGTTCGCGGACCTGCCCGACCTTGCCCGCCGCGTCGACCTCACCGCCGCCCAGCTCGAGGCGCTGGCCACCGCGGGGGCGCTGGGCTGCTTCGGCCTCGAGCGGCGCGAGGCGCTGTGGTCCGCGGGCGTGCTGGCGGGCGAGCACGGGCGCCGGCACTCCGGGCGCCCGCGGCGCAGCGGCGGGACCGGTGCGATGGGAGGCGGACGAGACGGCGGCGGACGAGACGGCGGCGGGCGAGCTGGCGGGCGGGGCCCGGCGGCGGGACGCCCACCCATGGGGGCGTGGAAGGTGTCCGCCGGCACCCGGAAGATCGCGCAGCGCGAGGAGCCGCCGGCCGGCGACGTCTGGTTCCAGCCGCCGCTGCCGTTCACCGCGGTGGGGACCGAGGCTCCGCCGCTGCCGGAGATGGACGGGGTGGAGACCGCCGTCGCCGACGTCTGGGCCACCGGCGTCTCGCCGGACTCCTTCCCCACGCAGTTCCGGCGGGCCGACCTGGCCGCCGGCGGGGTGCTCACCGTCGCCGACCTGGCGGACCGGGAACCGGGAGAGCGTCTGCGGGTCGGTGGCGTGGTGACCCACCGGCAGCGCCCAGGCACCGCCTCGGGAATCACGTTCCTGTCGCTGGAGGACGAGACCGGGCTGCTCAACGTGGTGTGCTCGGCGGGTCTGTGGGCGAAGTACCGCCTGGTGGCCCGCACCAGCGCCGCGCTCGTGGTGCGCGGGACCCTCGAGCGGGCCGACGGCGTGACGAACCTCGTGGCGGACAAGATCGAGCCGCTCAGCCTGGTGGTGCCGTCGAGCTCGCGAGACTTCCGATAGCTTCCACATCAGAACGGGATCTCCTCCTCGTCCGGCCACGCCTTCGGCGGCAGCTGCACGAGGCTCCCGTCCGGGCAGCGCCGGTACCGGTGACCGGACGGCGCGGTCCAGACGTACACACCCTCGATCCCGGTCTCGACGCGGAAACCGCCCGAGGTCTTGAGGACGTGGTCGCGGTCGCACAGCGGCTCCAGGTTCCAGGACGCGGTGACCCCGCCCAGGGCCCATGCCAGTCCGTGATCGAGCTGGCACCGGTCGGCGGGCACGGAGCAGCCGGGGAGGATGCAGGTACGGTCGCGCTGGCGGACGTACCGGGCCAGCTCGGCCGGCGGGCGGTACGTCGTGCGCCCGACGTCGTGGACGAGGCCGGTGATCGGATCCGTGATGATCCGGCGCCAGGTGCCACCGAGAGCGAACAGTCGGGCGACCGCGGGCGTCACGGGTCCGATGCCGGAGATCTCCGCGACCTCCGCCGTCGGCTCGTCCAGCGCGGGGAGCGGATCCTTCCTTTCCGGCGGCGCCGGATCCGGCGGTGCGGCGAGCGGATCCCCGGGCTTCGGCGGCGCCGGATCCGAGAGCCGGTCGGGTGGTTCTCTTCCTGTTGTCGTGCCCGGGGTGCACCCGATGTGCTCGAGGTTCTCCTCGGGGATGACCAGGGAGAACGGGACGGTGACGTTGATCTTGATCCGGTCCGAGAGGGGGAACGGACGCAGCGCGGGACCGGAGCGGCTGTCCGTGTGCCCGCCGGGCGTGACGGTCCGCGGGATAGGAGGCGTCAGGACCGAGTCGGCCGGCGGCGCCTGGCCGATCCAGCCGGTGGCCAGCGCGTGGTGCGACATGGCGGCGAGCGCGTCGAACCGCAGCTGGTCCGTGCTCCGCCCGTCGCCGTCGGCTCTGGCCGCCGTCGCGGCGGCCTGGAGTGCTACGTCCACCGCGACGACGTCTTCGGCGGGCCCGACGATCGTCATCGAAGCCATTCCCTCGGGCAGCGGTCGCAGCCGGGTGACGTGCCGCTTCTCGCTCGCCCTCTTGTGCCTCAGCTCCGCGTCGTGCGGATCGACGCCGATCAGCGCGCGATTGAGGTCCTGCACGAGCTGGCGATGGGTGCGCCGCCCTGCACCGGGCAGGACCTCGGCCTGGACCTGCCATGCGACCGCCTCCGGGTACCCGGACAGCGTCGTGACGATCGTGGTTGCCTTGCGCATGTCGATCTCGCCGCGTTCAAGGGCTTCGGCGGTCTCGACGAGGGTGCCTGAGAACGCGTCGCCGACGGCGATCAGGTTCGTCGCTTCGCCCCGGGTGACGGTCAGTCGCATGGCGAGCTCGGCGGCGGCGAACGGGACCGAGCGCTTGCCGATCGGCGTCTCGATCTCGCCGCGCATCGACTCCTTGGCGGCCAGCATGGCGGCCGTCCTGGCGGCCCCTGCCGCCGCATACGCCTCAAGCCGCTTGAAGGCCGCGACCATCTCCACCGCGGTGTACTCGTCGACCTCGAGCGCGGGCAGCTCCTCGAGCAGCTGGGTGAGATCGCTGCTCGGATGCAGGCTGCGGAGCAGCCAGGCCGGCACCTGCCCCGGCCCGTCGTCCTCGTCCTCGCTCTCCGGTCCGAGGAGGGCGGCCCGCAGCGCCGCGGTCAGGCTCCGGTCGTGCTCGGTCGGCCCCGGCCGCGCCTCGGGATCGTAGATCTCGTCCGGGTCACCGCCGTCGGGCCAGTCCAGGTCCTCGGGGAGCTGTGCCACGGCGATGCGTTCCGCGTGTGCGCGCAGCTTGTCGGCGAGCTCCCGGCGGTGTGCCTCGCACCGGAGGTCGCGGCTGCAGTTGGCACACGCGTCCTCGGTGTGTGTGGTGTCCCGGGCCCCCTCGTCCATGACCCAAACATACGTTCGACCACTGACATCGTCCGCAAAGGCAACGCGCATGGAGCATCAGCGCAGGTCACGCCGCCAAGGCCGCGAATGGTAGGGCCGTAGACCGAGGGCGCAGGGCTTCGCCCGCCGAATGCGTTCACGCCTCTGCGGCGGTGGCGTGGCGAGGGCGCATCACTTCGTCCCGCCGTCGTACGTCCGTCAGGCAGCGCCGTCGGGCCGGCCGTCGGATCGGGGCGTCGCCGGTGGGGTCACGGCGTGTGGGCCCTCCGAGAGCTCGCTCGCCGCCGGGGCGGGTGCGGCTTCCTCGCCGGTCGACGAGTGCCGCCGCTCGACCGCGGCTTCCCCCGTCGCGCCGTGCGCCGTCGCGCCGTGCGCCGTCGCGCCGTGCGCCGTTGCGGCGTGCGCCGTCGAGCCCTTGGCCGTCCCGCCGTACAGCGTGGAGCCCTTCACCGTCGCGCCGTAGACCGTCGAGCTCCGCGCGACTGACGCTCCAGGAACCGCGGGCTCGGCCGGCGGCTCCGCGAACGGCGAGCGACCGCCGTCGGGCCCGTTCCGGGCCGCCATCCGTGTTCCCGGCCGATCGGCCACCGCAGGCATCTCCTCCATCGGCGGGTCGACCGTGCGGATCGCGGAGTACACCGCCCACGTGACCGCCAGCAGGGGGATGGCGATGATGGCGCCGAGGAGGCCGCCGAGGAACGTACCGGCGGTCACGCCGAGCGCGACGACCACGGGGTGCAGGGACACCTGCTTGCCCATCACCAGCGGTTCGAGGATGTGCCCCTCGATCTGCCCGATGAGCGCGACGCCGATCGTGACGATCAGGGCGTCGAGAAAACCGTTGGCCGCCAGGGCGACGACGGCGGCGACGACCATCGCCGCCGGCGCACCGATGAGCGGGATGAAGGCACCGATGAAGACGAGGACCGACAGGGGAGCGGCGAGCGGCACCCCGACGATCGTGAGCAGGATGAACGCCATGATGCCGTCGGCCGTGGCGACGATCATCGTGCCGCGCGCGTAGCCGGAGAAGGTGTACCAGCCGGCGGTGGCGGCCGCGTGGGTGCGCTCGCGGTTCTTCGCGGGCAACTGGTTGAGGAACCAGCGCCACATGAAGCCGCCCCGGGCGAGGAAGAAGATCGTCAGGAACAGGCTCAGCGCCAGCACCGTGAAGACCAGGGCCACCGCCCCGGCGTTGCTCAGCACCTGCCCGACGAGGTCGCCGGCGTTCTCCTGGAGGTACGCGGTGGCCTGCGCGACCGCCTCGTTGATGGCGTCGTTGATCTCGGCCTGGGTGAAGTGGAACGGCAGCGGGCCGCTCTCGAAGAACTCGAGGATGGTGTCGATACCGTCGGTGAACCGGTTGGCCAGGCTCTCCCACTGCCCCGCGACGGAGGAGATCACGTACGTGAGCAACCCGGCGACGACCATCAGCGTGCCGAGCAGCGCCAGCACCGTCGCCAGGCCACGGGGCATGTATCGCGCGAGCCCGCTGACGATCGGGTCCAGCACGGAGGTGACGACCAGGGACAGGAAGACGGCGATGAAGACGACCTGGATCCGGCTGGTCGCGAAGACCACCATGCCGACGACGATGACGATGCCGATGACCAGCCACGCCATCGTGCCGTACTTGCGGATCCAGCCAGGCACGCCGTCGGCCGGGGCGTCGACGTGGGCGGCGCGCTCCGGCATCCGCCGCACGCTCACCCGGGCGGCGTGCGAGGGCCGGAAGGCGCGGCTCACGACGCCATCGGGCGAGGAGCCCGCGGGCACCTGGCCGAGCGCCGCCTGCGAGACGACCTGGTCGACGGAGGTGGTGTGCGAGGGGCGCACCCGGCGCTGGACGCGCCGGCCCACCTGCCGGCTCACCTGACCCAGCAGCTTCCTCGGATCGCGCCTCGCACTCATCGCGATCAGTCTGCACCAGAAGCGCTGGTCACACCGCGAGGCGCGACCAGGTCCGCGCCTGCGACAGCTCCTCCGCAGCCCGTGTCCGGTCGCCCTGCTCGGCGGCGCGCCACAGCGCCGACTCCACGGTCCGTGCCGTCGCCCACGCCGCGACTCGCGCGGGGTCCAGGCCGGCCGTCGCGGACACGAGCCGCGACCGGGAGCGCAGCACCGCGGTGGGGCTCTCCTCCCGGAACGGCTCGCCGACCTGGGTCAGGAGCGGCCACGGGTCGAAGGCCGGGTCACCCACCATCGGCTTGGGGTCGATCGCGACCCACGTGCGGGCGCCGGTGGAGTCGTCGGCCAGCACATTCCCGGGGTTGAGGTCGCCGTGGACGACGACGGCGGAGCCCGCGGTGGCGGGCAGCTCCTCCAGCAGCGAGGCCGCCTCGGCCACGAGCCCCGGGTCCGCGCCGAGCGCCGGGCCGTGACGCTGGGCGCGCTCGCGCACCAGCGTGGCCAGCCGCTCCGCGTGGGCGGCGAGGGTGACGAGGCTGTCGCCCGACGGCGGAGGCGGCGCCGCGTGCAGCAGCCCGAGCAGCTCGCCGGCCACCGCGAGCCGGTCCTCGGGCCGCCGCTCGAGCAGCGCGCGGTCATCCTCGAGCCCGTGCCCGGGGCGGACGCGGCGCAGCAGGAGGGTCCAGCTCTCCGGGTCGTGGTCGATCAGCTCCGGCCCGCCCCGGCCGGACCAGAGCCGCAGCGCGGTGGCCTCCCCGGCCGCCTCCTCGTGGGGAAAGACGATCTTGACGACGGCGTCCTCCCCGTCGCGCGTGCGCGCCGGCGCTGTCCAGGCGGCGGCGCCGTCAGGGAACGGGTCGCCGAGGCGCAGTCCCCAGCGGGTCCGGGCGCGGTCGACGAGGGTGGGCAGGCGCGTGAGCCATGCTGCGCCGTCGTCGGTGCTGCCGACCTCCCGGGCGAGAGCCTCGGAGACGGCGACCGGCCCCGGACCGGGCTCGCGCGAGCGGGGCTCGGCGTCGCCGTCGTCGATCGTCATGCGGCGAGCCCGGCGTCGCTCACGCGGCGCCGAGGACGGCGGCCAGCTCGTCGGCGTCGCGGACGAGAGCGTGGGCACCGGCCTCCTCGCCCGGCTCCGCGTAGCCCCACTCGACGAGGACCACGGGGATGCCGTGCTCGGTGGCGCCGTCGACGTCGTGGTGGCGGTCTCCGACCATGACGGCGCGCGAGACGTCCGCGCCGAGGGCGGCCAGGCCGGCGAGGGCGTCCTCGACGATCTGGGCCTTGGTGGAGCGGGACTCGTCGGCCGTCGCGCCGCAGATGACGGTGAACTCGTCGGCCAGGCCGGCGTGCTCGAGGATCGGCACCGCCATGTGGCGCATCTTGGAGGTGGCCACGGCCAGCGGCACGCCGGCGGCGCGGAGCGAGCGGATGAGCTCGGGGACGCCGGGGAAGAGCTCCACGTCGAGCATGCGCTGGGTGTACAGCTCGCGGTAGTGCTGGACCATCGCCTCGAGGTCCTCCTCGCGGACCCCGCCGAACTCGAGCAGCCCGTCGCGGATGGGCGGGCCGACGTGACGGAGCAGCTGCTCCGGGGTCTCCGGCGGGTACCCAAACGCGGCGAGCGTCTCGGCGATCGCGCCCGTGATGGCGGGCGCGGAGTCGGTAATTGTGCCGTCGAGGTCGAGCAGCACGGCGCTGGCGCGCAGGCTGGCCGGCGCCTCGGTGGTGGGCGCGGCGGAGTACGGGGGAGTCACAGTGGTCCTTTCGAGCGGGCAGGGATCTATCTCCAGGGTAGGCCGGGGCCGCAAGGAGGTCGGTCACACGGCGGGCGCCGATCGGACCCGCGCTCTTGGTTGCGGACAGCCGCCGCTCTCGTACGTGTGCCGATGTGTCCGAAACCGGGGACGAGAGCGGGTCATCGTCGCTACCGTCCGAGTATGAAACTGGCGTCATCTCAGCGATTCGCAGCGATGGAGGCGGTTCCCGAGTCCCCGCGACGGGAACCGATTGCCCTCGCGCGGGTTGTCGCGGTGGTCGCGCTCGGAGCGGTCATCGCGACTTTTCCCGCTCCCACCTTGACACAGCCCGGCATGGTGAAGTTTGGCTGGCAGATGTACGCCATGAGCATTCCTGCGCCTGTATTCGACGTCTCGCACGAAGACGGGACGACGAGCGAGGTTCCCGCTGCGGAGATCGCTGCAAAACTGAGGGCGGACGTCGACTACGTGCTGCCTGGAGCCGAGTGGATCTGTAAACACGACGCGACTGCAGTGCGCGTGAACGCCACGATCGGCGACGACGATGCAGGGGAGTTCGTGTGCGGAGCATTGTGACGGCAGAGGTGCGGCCCCATGGTCTTGCCATCGCGAGGCTTCTCGTTGCACTCGCGGCTTTCCCTCTCATCCTCGAGTGGTGGTACGCGCTCTTCCGAGTGGCCTCAGGGAAGTACCTGGCGATCAAACTGGTTTCCTGGGCGCCAGACCCGACGCCAAGCATGGTGCAGGTGCTTGCGTCGGTTGCGTTGATTGCCGCGGTGCTCCTTCTGCTGGGGGTATTCGCTCGAACTGCGGCTGCCCTGACGGCTGCCTCTGCAGGGCTCGCTCTGCTCCTGGATCAGCAGACATACAGCAACCATCTCGTTCTGTTCGTCTGCCTCGCCGCGCTGCTCGCATTCAGTCGCTGCGCCGAGGTTCTGACGTTTCCCAGACGAAACGGTCTCAGCTCCGTCCCGTACTGGCCCGTCTTCCTCATGAAGTTGCAGGTATCAGCCGTCTACGGCTACACGGCGAGCTCGAAAATCAACGAGCAGTACCTGTCAGGCGAAGTGATCGGCATCCACCAGGACGGAATCATCGAGTTCCCGGCGGCGCTGCTCCCCATCGTGGCCATCGCCAGCATTGTTGCGGAGTACGTGCTCTCAATCGCGCTGTGGATTCCCAGGATCAGACTCGCGGCAACCGCATTGGGGGCTGGACTCCACGGCGGCATCCTTCTTGTCTTTGACTACCCGATCGCCCTGGTTCCTTTCGCCATGCTCATGGCAGCCGGCTACGTCCAGTTCTGGACCGAGTACCGCGTGCCGACGAGACCTGGCGCTGACGAGGGGGCCCGCAATAGCGAGGCTCCGCAGCGTGGGCGACAGATCGCACCGTCCACCTCCTGAAGACTGCCTGCTCGCGCGCCACCACTGGGTGCCGTGGCACGCTGGAGCAAGACGCTCGACGAAGGGATGGCGATGGGCAGGCTCGGGGCACTGGTCAAGTTCGCGGCGGTCGCGGGACCAACGGTCTGGAAGGTCGTGCAGACGTTCGGACCCACCTTGACGCGGCTGCGCAGGGAGAATCCCGAGGTCTTCGGCGCCGTCGAGAAGCAGGTGCGCAAGCTCGCCGAGGCCCGTCAGGCCGGCAAGAGCCCCGACGCGCTGCGCCGTCGAATCTCCGCGCTGCGCGACCAGGTCGCCTACCTGCGCGCCTCCGCCGACGACGAGGGCGAGCGCCGCAGGGCCGAGGCGTGGCGCGTCCAGCTGGACAAGATCGAGGCGTCTTTGCCGCTGCTCGGAGCGATGAGCACCAAGGTGGCGGCCCGCGAGCGGGCACACGTGGACCAGCGCATCGACGAGCTGTCGGCGGAGATTCTCGCCGCGTTCATCGACGAGCAGGACGAGGACGCGCGTCAGCTCGAGCGGTGAGGTCGGGCGCGCTCGACGACGGCGTGCCCCCTGGTCAGCGCGTGCCGGCAGGCAAGTTGCGGCAACCGGATGGTCGGCCCCTCTCGTCGGGTCTAGCGTCAAACTCAGTGTCAGGGTGAGTGCTGCCGCTGTTGCGGTGGTTGGATCCTGAGCACCCGGTGTCTGGCTCATAGCGTCGGTGCCGACCTTCGGGTCTGGCGTGCATGCGTTTTGCCGGCACCGGGTGTGAAG
>NZ_JAHXNL010000015.1 GCF_023148685.1 Georgenia sp. EYE_87
CCGCCCGGGCGGGGAGCGCGAGGCCGCCGGCGCCCGCGGTGCGCCGGGGTCCGGGGGCGGGTCGGGCTCCGGGGCCGGGCAGGGCTCCGGGGGCGGGCAGGGCTCCGGGGGCGGGCCGGGCTCCGAGGCCGGGTCCGGGTCCGGGTCCACCCTGCCGGCGGGCGCAGGCCAGGAGGACCGGGCCGGGCGCGAGCCGGACGACGATCTCGGCCCTCGCGACACCCCCGCCCCGGCGGACGTGGACGGCGACGCGACGCGCGAGCCGCCGGACGCCGGGAGCAGCGGCAGCGCGGGGACGGGCGGGGCTGCCGGGACCGGCGGGACCGCGGGGCGTGGGGCGCGCGGACGCCCCGGCCCGAGCGGACGGAAGGGACGCCCGCGCACGGGCGCGAGCACCCACGAAGGAGATGGTTCACGTGCCGGCAACCGTTGACGGCCACCACCAGCCCCGCACCTACGGCAACTGGCGGCGCCCCACCACGCCGGGCCTCATGGGCCTGGGCACGGCCGGGACGATGATCCTGATGGCCGGCCTGGTGGTGGTGGTGCTCGTCGTCATGTTGACCGAGCTGCTCACCGGCCTGGTGGTGGCCGCCGGGCTGGCGGTCGTGCTGCTGGCCATCGGGGTGCGCGACAAGCACGGCCTCAACGCCCTCGACAAGGGCGCCACCCGGTGGTCCTGGTGGCGCCAGCGCTCCGCCGGCGAGCACCTGTACCGCTCCGGCCCGCTCGGCCAGGTGCCGTGGGGCACCTGTCAGCTGCCCGGGCTGGCGGCGTCGTCGAAGCTGACGGAGCACTCCGACTCCTACGGGCGGCGCTTCGCCCTGATCCGCGTCCCGGCCACCGCCACCTACACCCTCGTCATCGGCACCGAGCCCGACGGCGCCGCCCTGGTGGACGAGGAGCAGGTGGACGCCTGGGTCGCGGACTGGGGCCTGTGGCTGGCCAACCTCGGCGACGAGCCGGGGATCGTCGCCGCGTCGGTGACCATCGAGACCGCGCCCGACACCGGCACCCGGCTGCGCCGCGAGGTCGGGACGAACCTCGACCCCGACGCGCCGGAGTTCGCCCGGGCGCTGCTGGCCGAGACGGTCGCCGAGTACCCGCACGGCTCCTCCACCGTGCGCGCCTACGTGGCGCTGACGTTCAACGCCACGCACAACGGCCGGCGCCGCCAGCCCGCCGAGTTCGCCCGCGAGCTCGGGGCCCGCCTGCCCGGGCTCACCGGCGAGCTGCAGGCCACCGGCGCCGGCCCCGCGCACCCGGTGGACGCCGCGGAGCTGTGCGAGCTGGTGCGGGTGGCGTACGACCCGGCCGCGGCGACCGCCGTCGACGAGGCGCACGCCGAGGGCGAGGTCACGCACCTGACGTGGTCCGACGTCGGCCCCTCGGCCGCCGAGGCGTCCTGGGACGACTACCGGCACGACTCCGGCGTGTCGGTGAGCTGGGCCATGACGGGCGCCCCGCGCGGCAACGTCCAGGCGTCGATCCTGTCCCGGCTGCTCGCCCCCCACCGCGACGTCGCCCGCAAGCGCGTCACCCTGCTGTACCGGCCCATCGACGCCGCGTCCGCCGCCGCGATCGTCGAGGCGGACCTGCGCGCCGCGCAGTTCCGGCAGTCCTCCTCGGACAGGCCGACCGCCCGGGACGTCCTCGCCACCCGCGCCGCGGCGCTGACCGCGCAGGAGGAGGCCGCGGGTGCGGGGCTGGTCAACTTCGGCATGCTCGTCACCGCCACGGTCCTCGACGAGGCCCGCGAGGCGGACGCCCGCGCCGCCGTCGAGAACCTCGCGGCCACCGCGCGGCTGCGGCTGCGGCCCGCCTACGGCTCCCAGGACACGGCCTTCGCGGCGGCGCTGCCGCTCGGCCTGGTCCTGCCGCGCCACCTCGACCTGCCCTCGCAGATGCGGAGCCGGCTGTGAGCCCCCGGAAGAGCGAGGGGACGACGTCGGCACCGCCGCGACCGGGACCGCGCGGCTGGCCCGGGCGCGGGCGGGGCCGGGCCGGGTCGATCCAGCCGGTGCCGGAGTGGCGCGGCTCCACCCGCCAGGTGTGCGGGCTCTGGCCGTTCGCCGTCGGCTCCGGGACCCCGATGGTGGGGGTGCCGCTGGGCCGGAACATGGTCACGGGCGCCACGGTGTGCTGCGACCCGGTGTCGTGGTTCCAGCGCGCGAACCTCATCTCCAACCCCTCGGCCTTCGTGCTCGGCCTGCCGGGCCTGGGCAAGTCGACGCTGGTGCGGCGGATGGCGGCGGGGCTTGCGGGCTACGGCGTCATGCCGCTGGTGCTGGGCGACCTCAAGCCGGACTACGTCGACCTCATCGAGGCCCTCGGCGGGCAGGTCATCGCGCTCGGCGGGGACCGCGGGCACATCAACGTCCTGGACCCCGGCGAGGCCACCTCGGCTGCGGAGCGGCTCACCGGCGGCGCCCGGGCGATGGTGCTCTCGGACGCGCACGACCGGCGCCTGACCATGGTGTCCTCGCTGCTGACCATCCTGCGCGCCCAGCCGCCGACCGACCGGGAGGAGACGATCCTCGACCGGGCGCTGCGCGTGCTCGACGAGCGCCACGACGGCGTGCCGGTGCTGCCGGACCTGCTGGAGGTCATCCGGTCCGCGCCGGAGGACGTCCGGCAGGTGGCGCTGGACCGCGGCTCCCTCGAGCGCTACCAGGCGGTCACGGAGAACCTCGAGGCCTCGCTCATCGGGCTGGTCGACGGCGGCCGGCTGGGCCGGACCTTCTCCCGCCCCACCACCAACCCGATGCGGCGGGACCGCCCGGTGGTCTACGACGTCAGCCACATCGACGACGCCCAGACGGACCTCCAGGCCGCGGTCATGCTGGCCTGCTGGTCGGCCGGGTTCGGGACCGTCAACGTGGCCAACGCCCTCGCCGACGCGGGGGTGGAGCCGCGCCGGCACTACTTCGTGGTGCTCGACGAGCTGTGGCGGGTGCTGCGCGCCGGCCGCGGCATCGTCGACCGGGTCGACGCCCTGACCCGGCTGAACCGCACCCGCGGGGTGGGGACCGTGATGGTGTCCCACACGATGTCGGACCTGCTCGCCCTGCCGGCGGAGGAGGACCGGATGAAGGCCCGCGGGTTCGTCGAGCGCTCGGGGATGGTCGTGGCGGGCGGGCTGCCGGGGGCGGAGATGTCGATGCTCACCCAGGCGGTGCCGCTCTCGCGCGCCGAGCAGGAGCTGCTCATCGGCTGGCAGGACCCGCCCGCGTGGGACCCGGTGCACCACCGGGAGACCGAGCCGCCCGGGCGCGGGAAGTTCCTCGTCAAGGTCGGCGGCCGGCCGGGCATCCCCGTGCAGGTGCAGCTGACCAGCGTCGAGCTCGGCATCCACGACACCAACAAGCGCTGGCGGGAGCTCTCCCGCGTGGGCCGCGTGGAACGGGCGGAGGAGTAGAGCGCTCCGCGCCGCCACCCGCGCATCGCCGCCGCCACCGCCGCCGCCACACCCGCCACCCGCCACCCGCCGCCGCCGCCGCCGCCGCCCGAGCATCTCCCTCGACGGCTAAGTGCTCCTGAGCAGATGAAGTGGATCGAGGACGACTTCATCTGCTCAGGAGCACTTATCGGACCGAACCGTCCGGGCGTCAGCGCGGGCGCCCGCCACCAAGCCGCGGGGACGACTTTCGCGGGCATTCCTAGATGAGGCACCGCGCCCGTTTCGGGGGCACTCTTCGTGAGTCTCGTCGAAGTCTTGACACGCATACGTGAACTCCGCTTCACTAATCACGTTGGTGGAGGGGAGTAACCCCAAGCGTTCCGTCGTCATCACGTCCCGCACGAATGCGGGTCCGGCGGGGCGGGCCCGGTCCGGGCCGGGAGAGACCTCCGGTCGGTGAAGTGACCGGAGGGTGGTGCTCTCGGATGGATGTTCCGTTCTGGGTGTGGGCGACGGTGATCGCCTTCATCGTGGTGATGCTCGCGATCGACCTCTTCGCCCACCGTCGCGCCCATGTCATCGGGGTGCGAGAGGCCGCGATCTGGTCGGCGATCTGGGTGGCGTTCGGGATCGCCTTCGGCGCGCTGGTGTGGAGCGTCTACGGCGCCGAGCCCGGGCAGCAGTACTTCGCCGGGTACCTGATCGAGAAGTCCCTGGCGGTCGACAACGTCTTCGTCTGGGCGATCATCTTCAGCTACTTCGGCGTCCCGCGGGAGTACCAGCACCGGGTGCTGTTCCTCGGCGTGCTCGGCGCGCTCGTCCTGCGCGGCGGGTTCATCGCCGCCGGCGCCGCGCTCATCGAGAACTTCTCCTGGGTGCTGTACGTCTTCGCCGCCTTCCTGCTGTGGACCGGGTACCGGATGATCCGCTCCCGCGACGAGCACCTCGACCCGGCGGGGTCGCGGACGCTGCGGCTGTTCCGCCGCTTCGTGCCGATGACCGACGCCTACTACGGCCAGCGACTCCTCGTCCGCGTCGGCGGAACCCTCGTGGCCACCCCGCTGCTCGCCGTGCTGGTGCTCGTGGAGGTCACCGACGTCGTGTTCGCGGTGGACTCGATCCCGGCCATCTTCGCGGTGACCGACGACGTCTTCCTGGTGTTCACCGCCAACGCCTTCGCCATCCTCGGGCTGCGGGCGATGTATTTCCTGCTGGCCGACCTGATCCACCGCTTCGTCTACCTCAAGATCGGCCTCGCCCTGGTGCTGATCTGGGTGGGCGTGAAGATGCTGCTCAAGATCGACCTGTTCTACATCCCCACGTCGATCTCCCTGGCCGTGGTGGCGACCATCATCGGCACCTCGGTCGTGGCCAGCCTCCGCGCCACCCGCGGGCAGAGCCGGCGGGAGCTCCCCTCGCCGGCCGCCGCGCCCTTCCGGGTGGCGACGGAGGAGGAGCTCGCCGCGAGCGCGCCGGCCTGGAAGGCCCGGTGAGGTCGACGCGCGGCGGACGCCGCCCCACGGCGGCGGAGCGAGAGGGGAGGATGTGGTCATGGCTGCCGACGACGACGCACGGCCGGGGTGGACGTTCCTGACCAACCACGGCCACGTCCTCCTCGCCGTCGCCGCCGCCCCGGACGCCCGGGTGAGCGACCTCGCCCGCCAGGTCGGGATCACGCCGCGCGCCACCCTCGCCATCCTCAGCGACCTCGAGGCGGACGGGTACGTCCGGCGCACCCGGGTCGGGCGGCGGACGCACTACACCGTCAACTCACACCGGCCGTTCCGGCACCCCGCGAACGCCGCGCACGAGGTCGGCGAGCTGCTCGGCATCTTCAGCGAGCACCCGCCGCCAGCTCGAGCGCCACGTCGATGATCATGTCCTCCTGGCCGCCGACGTAGCCGCGCTCCCCCACCTCGCGCAGGATGTCGTGGGCCGGGACGCCGTACCGGGCGGCCGCACGCTCAGCGTGCAGCAGGAAGGAGTTGTAGACGCCGAAGCGCCCCTGCACGATCGAGGACCGGTCCGCCACGGGCAGCCGGGGCACCAGCGGGCGCAGCACGTCCTCGGCAGCGGCCAGGACGGCGTCGACGTCGATCCCCGTGGGGACGCCCAGCTTCTCGAAGGCTGCGGCGAGGATCTCCGTGGGCGAGTTCCCGGGCCCGGCCCCGAGCGCGCACAGGGTGCCGTCGATCTGGCGGGCGCCGGCGTCGTAGGCGGCGAGGGAGTTCGCCACCCCGAGCGAGAGGTTCTGGTGGCCGTGGAAACCGACCTGGGCGTCGTCGCCCAGCTCCGCGACGAGCGCGGCGACCCGGTCCGTCGCGGTGCCCGGCATGAGCGCCCCGGCCGAGTCGACGACGTAGACGCACTGGCACCCCGCGTCGGCCATGATCCGGGCCTGGCCGGCGAGGCCCTCCGGGGTGTTGCGGTGGGACAGCATCAGGAACCCGACGGTCTCCATGCCCAGGTCCCGGGCTGCGCCGAAGTGCTGCGCGGAGATGTCCGCCTCGGTGCTGTGCGTCGCCACCCGGGCGATCGTCGCCCCGGCGCCGTGCGCCTCGCGGAGGTTCTCCACGGTGCCGAGCCCGGGCAGGAGCAGGACGGCGATCCGGGCCGATGTCACGGCTTCCGCGGCGGCCGCCACGAGCTGGGCGTCACTGCGCGCGCCGAAGCCGTAGTTGAACGAGGACCCGGCGAGGCCGTCTCCGTGGGTGACCTCGATAACCTGCACGCCCGCCCGGTCCAGGGCGCCGGCAACGGCGCGGACGTCGTCCTCGGTGAAGCGGTGGCGCACGGCATGGCTGCCGTCGCGGAGCGTGGTGTCGGTGATGCGGACAGACGTCGGGCCCGTCCCGCGCCCCGGGCGACCCGCGCCCGTCTCGGTGGTGGTCATCGCTGGTTCGCTCCCTTGGCCTGGCCGATCAGCTCGCCCACCCGCAGGGCGGCGGCGGTCATGATGTCGAGGTTGCCGGCCCACTCGGGCAGGTAGTCGCCGTTGCCCCGGACCTCGAGCAGCACGGTGACGCGGGCGTTGCCGTCCCACAGCTCCTCGGCGTCGTCGAACTGCGGCTCGCCGCGCAGCTGGTAGCCCGGCACGTAGGCCTGGACCTCCCGCACGCGGCGGTGGATCGACGCGGCGATCGCGTCCCGGTCGGCGTCGGCGGGGATCGCGCAGAACACGGTGTCCCGCATGATCATGGGCGGGTCGACCGGGTTGAGGATGATGATCGCCTTGCCGCGCCCGGCCCCGCCGACCGACTCGACGGCCCGGGCGGTGGTCTGCGTGAACTCGTCGATGTTCGCGCGCGTCCCCGGCCCCGCCGACCGCGACGCGATCGAGGCCACGATCTCGGCGTAGGGCACCTCGGTCACGCTGGAGACCGCGTCGACGATCGGGATGGTCGCCTGCCCGCCGCAGGTGATCATGTTGACGTTCGGCGCGTCCAGGTGCTCGGTGTTCACGGCCGGGCACAGGAAGGGCCCGACGGCGGCCGGGGTCAGGTCGACCGCGGTGATGCCGGCCTCCCGGTACCGCGGCGCGTTCGCCAGGTGGGCCCGGGCGGAGGTCGCCTCGAACACGATGTCAGGCAGGGCGCCCTGGGCCAGCAGCCAGTCCACGCCCCCGTGGCTGGCCTCGACGCCGAGGCCGCGGGCACGGGCGAGCCCGTCCGAGGTCGGGTCCACCCCCACCATGGAGTGAACGTCGAGCGACTCCGAGCGCAGCAGCTTCACGAGCAGGTCGGTCCCGATGTTGCCGGGCCCGACGACGGCTGCGCTCAGCCGCCGCCCGGGGGCCGGCGCGAGCGCGGCAGCTCGTTGCGTGACGGTCATGGTCATCCTCCTGGTCGGCTGGACGGCGGTCGGCTGAACGGCGGTCAGTCGCCGGCCGGGTCGATCTGCATCACGACGGCCTTGGGCTCCGTGAAGAACTCGCGGCTGAACGACCCGCCCTCCCGGCCCACCCCCGAGTCACCGACGCCGCCGAAGGGGGCGCGCAGGTCACGGATGAAGAAGCAGTTCACCCACACCGTCCCGACGCGCAGCCGGGAGGACACCCGGTGGGCCCGCGAGAGGTTCTCGCTGAAGAGCATGGCGTTGAGGCCGAACGGGGAGGCGTTGACCAGGCCCACCACCTCGTCCTCGCTGTCGAAGGGCGTCACGGTGACGATCGGCCCGAAGATCTCCTCGCGCTGGTGGGGCGAGTCCTCGGCGAGTCCGGTGACGATCGTGGGCAGGACGAACAGGCCCTCCCCGAGCGCGCCGGTGAGCACCGTGCCTCCCTCCGCCTCGATCGCCTCGAAGTAGGAGCGCACCTTGGCGTGGTGGGTCGCGGACGAGAGCGGGCCCAGCTGGGTGGCGGGGTCCTTCGGGTCACCGGCCACCATCGCGCGGGCGGCGGCCACGAAACGCTCGAGGAACTCCTCCTGGATCGAGCGGTGGACGTACAGGCGTGAGCCGGCGAGGCAGACCTGGCCGGCGTTGGTGAAGATGGCCCGCACCGACCAGGCGACGGCGTTGTCGAGGTCGGCGTCGGCGAAGACGACGTTCGCCCCCTTGCCGCCGAGCTCGAGGCTGACCGGCGTGAGGTTCCGCGCCGCGGCACCGGCGATCGCCCGCCCGGTGCCGGACTCGCCGGTGAAGGTGATCCGGTCGACGTCGGGGTGCGCCGTCAGTGCCTCGCCGACGGAGTCGGGGCCGTAGCCGTGGACGACGTTGAAGACCCCGGGCGGGATGCCGGCCTCCAGCGCGAGGCGTGCCAGGATCGTGGCCGACGCCGGGGAGTCCTCGGCGGGCTTGAGGACCACGGTGTTCCCCCAGGCGAGGGCGGGGGCGACCTTCCAGCTCTCGAGCATCATCGGGAAGTTCCACGGCGCGATGGCGACGACGACGCCGGCAGCCTCGTAGCGCGTGTAGGCGTGGTGGCCGGAGTCCATCGGCAGGGCCTCGGCCGCGGTGAGCTGCGCGTGGTCGGCGAAGAACCGGAAGTTGTCGGCGGTGCGGGGCACGTCGTTGCCGCGGCTCTGGGTGATCGGCTTGCCCATGTCCCGGGTGTCGGCCAGGGCGAGCTCGTCCCCGTGCTCGAGGATGAGGTCGGCGAAGCGGGCGAGGATCGCCTGACGCTCCCGGCGCCCCATCCGGGGCCAGGGCCCCTCGTCGAACGCGCGGCGTGCGGCGGCGACGGCGAGGTCGGCCTCCGCCTTCCCGCCGAGCGGGAACCGCGCCCAGACCTGGCCGGTGTACGGGTCGACGCTGTCGAACGTGGCGCCGTCGGCGGAGGGCACCTCGTAGCCGCCGATGACGTGACCGAAGGTGACCACGGGCGCCTCGGCTCGCAGCGGGCCGGCCGCGTAGGCCGGCGGCTGCTCGCCGGGGCTCGGGGCGGAGGTCTCGGCGACCTGGCTGGTCGGGTTCATTTCAGCGTCCTTCCTGGTCGCGCTCGGCGAGGGTCTGATCGCCCGCGGACCACAGCTCGCGGGGCACCTCGCGCACGATCACGCGGATGTTCTGGGGGCTGGCGTCAAGGCTGACGCGGACCGCCTCGTGGACCCGGTGCATGAGCTCGCGTAGCTGTTCGGGCTGCCGGCCCTGGGTGAGGGTGACTTCGACGAGTGGCACGGTTCAGGCTCCTGTCACGGTGACGCTGCCGAGGTGGCTGAAGTGGAGCGACACGGACGAGCCGGGACGGAGGAAGACCGCGTCGGTGATGCCGCCGGTGAGCACGATCCAGCCGGCGCGGAGCCGGTGCCCGCGGGCGCCGAGCGAGTTGGCGGCGAGTGCGAGAGCCTCCGCGGGGTGGCCCTGGACGGCGGCCGCGGTCGCGGTGTCGACGATCTCGCCGTCGACCTCGACGAGGCAGGCCTCCAGGGAGAGGTCGAGGTCGCCCGGGTCGAGGGAGACGGGTCCGCTGCCCCAGCGGGCGGCGGAGGCGTTGTCGGCGATGACGTCCGGCAGCGTGAAGCGGAAGTCGCGGTAGCGCGAGTCGATGATCTCGTAGCCGCCGAGGACGGCGGAGACGGACCTCATCGCGCGGGCCGCGGTGATGCCGGGCCCGGCGAGGTCCTCGCCGAGGACGAAGACGATCTCCGGCTCCACCCGGGGGTGGATCAGCTCGGCCAGCGGTGCGGGGGCGCCCGCCGGGAGGGTCATGGCGTCGGTGAGCCAGGCGGTCAGCGGCGCGTCGATGCCCATCCGCTGCTGCTTGGCCCGCGAGGTCAGGCCGAGCTTGACCCCCGTGACGGTCTGGCCCTCGGCGACCTTGCGCTCCACGAGCAGGTCCTGCGCCCGGTAGGCGGTCTCGATGTCGAGGCCGGGGAACTCGTCGGTGATCGGCGTCCGGTCGTACCGGCCGGCCTCGGCCGCGTACAGCTCCTCGACCACCCGGTCGATCGTCCAGTCCCCCACCCCTGCTCCTTCTCTGGCGCCGTCGGCCCGCGCGCCGGTCGTCGTGGTCATGCCGCCACAGCCATCCGCGTGCTGACGGTGCCGAGCCCGGCGAAGGTCGCCCGGACCGTGCCGCCCGGCCGGAGCGCCTGGGCGGCGGTGAGCGAGCCGGGGATCACCACCTGGCCCGCCTCGAGGGTC
Source organism: Georgenia sp. EYE_87 (assembly GCF_023148685.1). Classification (GTDB taxonomy): domain Bacteria; phylum Actinomycetota; class Actinomycetes; order Actinomycetales; family Actinomycetaceae; genus Georgenia. Next base: position 9,983 of record NZ_JAHXNL010000015.1, read on the forward strand.
GTGCCCAGCGCGCCGACGGTGTTGGCGAGCCAGACGAGCGCGTTGATGGGGGATCCCAGGACCGCCCCTCCCGCGCCGGTGGCCACGACCTCGCCGTCGACGGCGAGGACGCACCCGGTCAGGCGCAGGTCGACGTCGGCGAGCCGCACGGGCCGGGACCCGAGGACGACCGCGCCGGAGGAGGCGTTGTCGGCCACCGTGTCGGCGAGCCCGATGCGCCAGTCGCGGATGCGCGAGTCGATGATCTCGAGCGCGGGCAGCACGCAGTCCACGGCCCGCACGGCGTCGACGACGGTGACGCCCGGCCCGGCGAGGTCGCGGCCGAGCACGAACGCGATCTCCGGCTCGACCTTCGGCTGGACGAAGTCCGCCGGGTCGAGGGCCTGGCCCTCGCCGTGGATCATCGTGTCCAGCAGCTGGCCGTAGTCGGGCTGGTCCACGCCGAGCTGGCGCTGCATGACTCGGGAGGTCAGGCCGACCTTGTGGCCGCGCACGGACCGCCCCCCGGCCACCCAGCGGTCCAGCTGGATGCGCTGGATCGCGTAGGCGTCGTCGAGGTCGATGTCGGGGTAGGTCTCGGTCAGCGGGGCGACGGCCTCGCCGTCGTAGGCGGCCAGCAACGCCTCGGCGGCGGCCATGCGGTCCTGGGTCTCCATGGTCTACTCGCTCGCGACGAGGTCGGCCATGTCGACGGGCTCGGCGAACGCGCCCGTGGCGATCATGAGGTCGTTCCACCGGCCCAGCTCCTCGGCGTCGGGAGCGCCCTCCACCCAGGTCGGCAGCTCCAGCGCGGCCGCGGCCTCCGGGCTCGTCTCGGAGTAGGTCTGCACGGCCTCGCGCGCGGCGTCGGGGTCCTCGGCCAGGAGGGCGTTGGCCTTCTCGATGGCGCGGGCGAAGGCGGCGGCGGTGTTGGGGTTCTCGGCGACGAACTTGTCCGTCATGCCCAGGCCCGACACGGGGATCTCCTCGGCGATGCCGCTGTAGGACGCGAAGACCTTCCGCGCGCCCTCGGCGGCCACGATGGAGCGGAAGGGCTCGGCGACCCACACCGCGTCGACGTTGCCCAGGGAGAGCGCGGCCGGCATGTCGGGGAACGGCATCTCGACGAACTGGATGCTGGCCATGTCCACGCCGAGCTCGTCGAGGGCGGCCTTGATGCTGACGTCGCCGATGTTGTTCAGCGTGTTGACGGCGATCGTGGCGCCGGCCAGGTCCTCGGGGTCCTGGATCGGGGAGTCGACGTTCACGAAGACGCCGGCGGTCTCCTCGTTGCCGCGGATCCCCTCGGCGACGATGGTGACCCCGAGGCCCTTCTGCTCGGCGAGGAAGAACGACGGGTAGCTGGCGAAGGCCGCGTGCAGGTCCCCGGAGACCATGGCGGGCAGCGCGGCGGCGCCGCCCTGCATGACGGTGGCCTCGACGCTGAGGCCCTCCTCCTCGAAGAAGCCCTCGTCCACGGCGACCTGGACCGAGGCATGGTCGACGACGGGGACGATGCCGACCGCGAGCTCGGCGATCTCGGGCTCGCCGTCGGTCGACGCGGCGGTGTCGGGGGCGTCGGCGGCGGCGGTGTCTTCGGCACCGCCGGCCGAGCAGGCGGCGAGAGCGGCGGCGAGGGTCAGGGCGAGGGGCAGGGCGGCCATGGAGCGGGGGTAGATGCGCATCGTTCCTCCTTGAACAGACGGCGGGTAACACGAATATTGATAGTAATGATTAGTCTTGTCAAGCGCGCGGGCGCTCAGAGCCCCCGACGCAGCCAGCCCACCATCACCGGACGCGAAGGCGACGCGGCGATCGCAACGAGGCGCAGGCTTCGGCGTCTCGCGGCCGGCGTGAGACGCCGGGCGACGTGGACTCGACGGCCCCCGGCCCGGGCTGCGGTGAACCCGTGCCGAGGAGCTGGTGGGCTCGAGGCGCTACATCAGGTGCGTGGCCATCCCGCCGTGCACGGCGAGGACGGTGCCGGTCACGTGCGACGCCCGCGGCGAAACCAGGTACACGATCGCGTCCGCGACCTGCTGGGCCGTGGCGGGCCGGCCGAGCGCCACCTTCCTCACGTCGCGGACGTGGTGCGCCACGGCCTCCTCCCGCGGGAGCCCGTGCCGCTCAGCGAGCGCGTCGGCGAACCCGCCCGGCTGGTCCCACAGCGGCGTGCGGGTGGGGCCGGGCGAGACGGCGTTGACGCGGATCCCGGCCGGCCCGAACTCCGTGGCGAGCGCCCCGGTCAGCGAGAGCACGGCGGCCTTGCTGGCGGCGTAGTCGACCAGCATGGGCTCGGGATAACGCCCGGAGGTCGAGGCCACGTTGACGACGGCGGCGGCGTCAGACCCGCTCAGCAGCGGGATCGCGGCACGGACGGTGCGAATCACGCTCATCAGGTTCAGGTCCAGCGTCCGCCGCCAGGCGTCGTCGTCGACCTCGAGGAATCCCGGCCGCAGAGGTGCGGCCCCGACGTTGTTGACGAGGATGTCCAGCCCGCCGAGCACCTCGTGCGTCAGGGTGGCGAGCCGGTTGCCGGCGTCCGCGGCGGACATGTCGACCTGGGCCGCGCGCACGTTCGACATCGCGTCCAGCTCGGCACAGCAGTCGGGGTCCAGGTCGGCGGCGAGCACCGTGGCCCCCTCGTTCACGAGCGTCTCCACGACGGCGCGACCGATGCCCTTGCCGGCTCCCGTCACGATCGCGCGCCGGCCGGCGAGCCCGAGGTCCACGTCCGCCTCGCTCAGCCGTGCAGCCGGCCGGTCATGGCCTCGGAGAGGGGCGTGTGGGCCTCGACCGCCCGCCTGACCCGGTCCGGCTCACCGGACGCGATCGCGTCGACGAGCTCCCGGTGCAGCTGGAGGTTCTCGGGGAAGGACGCGGCGAAGTCCGGGTCGGGAGCGACGTCCTTGACCGCCTCGCGGGCCGTCTCCAGGAGGGAGATGTAGATCGTCCTGAGCAGCGGGTTCGCCGAGATGCCGGCGATCTCCTCGTGCAGGTCCCAGTTCCGCAGCAGGTACTCACGCGGCTGGTCGCCCAGCCGGGACATGGCCTCGACGATCTCGTCGAGGCGGGCGAGCTGCTCCGGCCCGGCGTTCCGCGCGGCCTGGATCGCGACCGGGAGCTCGAGGGCGTTGCGGATCTCGAGCGTGTCGGAGACCGACATCGCGTCGGCACCAAGCCCGAGAATCAGGTGGCTGAGGCGGATGTGCGCCGAGGGGCGGGCGACGAAGATGCCACCCCGCGGCCCGGGTCTGGCCTCCACCAGCCCCCGCGTCTCGAGCAGCCGGACCGCCTCGTTCAGCGTGCCGGCGGCGACGCCGAACTGGCTCTGGAGCTCAGTTTTTGTGCCGAGCCGGTCACCGGGGAGCACCTGCTCGGTAGCGATCAGCTCGCTGATGCGCTCGGCCACCGCCTGGCCGCGCGAGGTGCGCTCGGTCCGGCCGAGGTGGAGGGCGGTCGGGGTGTCCGTCATGCCCGAACGATAGTATTGATTACGCTCGATGGCCAACACTGCCGCGCTGCGTGGTCACCTCCGGCGTGATCACGCCGGTGGTCACCCCCGGCGCGGTCACCTCCACGTCGAGGGCACGGAGCAGGTCGATCATCCGGCGCGCCCAGTCCACCTTCACCCTGGCCAGCTCGACCTGCCGGGCGAAGACCATCGCCTTGACCTCGGCGATCCGGCGGTGCTCCCGCACGGGCCGAATCTTCAGGCGCTCCCGCAGCAGCGGGGTGTCCCGGCGGAGCAGCGCGTCCCGGTGCTCCTCCCACTGCTTGATCAGCGCCCCCTGCTCCGCGACGTGGGCCTCGAGGACCGCGACGGCGCTGTCCGTGTCGATACTGTCGAATCCCAGGGCCTGCAGGGCAAAGGGGTCGCGCGTGGGCGGCTCGGGGTGCGGCGCCGAGATCCACTGCGCCAGGGCCCGGTCCCCCTCGGGTGTCAGCGCATAGTCCGCAGTGCTGAGCCCGTTGTCTCCCTCGCGGAGCGTGCCGGCGATCAGGCCGTCCTCGCGCAGTTTCGCGAGGACGCCGTAGACCTGGCTCTGCGGCGCCGACCAGACCCAGCGCTGCGCCTCGGCGAAGCGGCGGGCCAGCCGGTAGCCGTTCGTCGGACTCGCCTGGAGAACCTCCAGCACCGCGTACTTCAGGGACATGACGAAAGGATACGTCCGACCTCCGGCACTGGAGTATTCCTATGTAGACCTATTCCGTGGTAGAACGTCCTCGACGGACCGCACTCGACGACGAGGAGCACCTCCCGTGCCGAACACCGCAGACGACCTGGTCCTCGCTGGTCGCGCGCTGGCACGCCACGGTCTGGTCGACGCCTTCGGTCACGTCTCGGCCCGCACGGACGACGGCTCGTGGGCCATCACCCCGCCTGTGCCGCTCGCCCGGGCGACCGCCGGCGCCGTGCGTACCCTCGACCTCACGACACCCGACCTCGCGCCGGGCGTGCCGCGCGAGGCCTGGATCCACCGGGAGATCGCGGCCGCCCGCCCGGACGTTGGGGCCGTCTGCCGCGCGCAGCCCCCCACGGCCACCGCGCTCGCCGGCGCCGGCGTCCCCATCCGCCCGCTGCACGGCCAGGGCGCGTTCCTCGGCCCGCAGGTCGCGGTCCACGACGACCCCCGCCTGGTCCGGGACCGGGCTGCCGCCGCCAGGCTCGCCGCCACCCTCGGCGCCGGGTCCGCCGTCCTCATGCGGGGTAACGGCGCGGTCACCGTCGGGGCCGACGTGAGCGAGGCGATAGCCCGCATGTGGGTACTTGAGCGGTCGGCACTCATGAACGCCACCGCCGCCGCCAGCGGCACCCCCATTCCCCTGGACGACGACGAGCAGGACGCCTGGCGTGCCGTCGCCCCGGAGCTTCTGCATCGGATCTGGCTGTACCTCAAGGAGGAGGAATCATGATCGAGCTGGTCGACATCGCGTACGTGCGCTCCGGAACCGCCGACCTGCGGGCGGCGGTGAAGTTCGCGACCGACATCGTCGGGATGGAGCTGGTCAAGGAGGAGGAGGGCATCGCCTACCTCCGGGTGGACCACCGCCACCACTGCCTGGCCTTCGTCGAGGGCCGCTCGGGCGTGCTCAGCTCCGGCTTCGTGCTGCGCGACATGGCCGCCCTCGACGCGGCGGAGGCGGAGCTGCGCGAGATCGGCCTGAAGGTCAGGCGCGGGACTGAGGCGGGCGCCCGCTCCCGCCACGTCCGCGACTACCTCACCTTCGAGGACCCGGCCGGCAATCGGGTCGACCTCGTGGTGGGCCAGGTGAGGCTCACCGCGCCGGTGAAGTTCTCACGCCCGGCGGGCATCACGGAGTTCGGGCACATCTGCTTCGACGCGCCCGACGTGTACGCCGCGGGCCAGTTCTGGACCGAGCACTTCAACATCAAGGTCTCCGACTGGGTCACCGGCGGCGCCTGCCTCATGCGGTTCGACCCGGTGCACCACAAGCTCGCCGTGTTCCAGGGGGACCGGCCCGGCCTTTGCCACATCAACTTCCAGGTCGAGAGCATCGACGACGTCATGCGCTCGTGGCACTTCCTCGAGGAGCACGGGGTGGAGATCGAGCAGGGGCCCGGCCGGCACCCTCAGTCGACGGCGATCTTCCTGTACTTCAAGGGCCCCGAGGGCTTGACCTACGAGTACTCCTACGGCGTCCGCCAGATCGCGGAGGACGAGGACTGGACGCCACGCTGGTTCGACCCGGAGGAGCCCGGCGCCATCGACATGTGGCTCGGGCCCAAGGCGCGGGTCAGCACCCAGTACCAGGTGCCCTCGGACCTCGACGACGACTGGGAGGGCCTGCCTCGGAAGCAAGACCTGGCGGAGACGGGCCCCGCCCGCGCCACCGAGGCTTCCGAGGTCACCGCACCGGTGGGCGCCGGGGCGCAGACGACGTGACGCGCCCTGATCTGCCACGCGGCCCCGGCCATCCGGACGACTAGGCCAACCTGTCGTGAGGCTGTGCACTTCCCTTTTGCTGTCGCAAGTGAAGTGCACAGCGTCGCGACAAGGACTGCTGGACTCGTCGTTGCTCACCGCGAAGTCGGCGAGGATCCCATTCCAAACCGCCAGCCGTCGCTAGGGACAGCCGTCGTCCACAGACAACCGTTGTCCACGGATACCACCGTCCACAGACGCCCGCCGCACTGCGCCGCCGCTGCGTAACGTGCCGCAGATGGAACTCGTGAGTGTCGCGCAGGCCGCCAGCCTCCTCGGCGTGACACCGACGAGAGTCCGGCAGCGGATCGCGGAAGGGTCGCTGCCCGCCGAGAAGGTGGGCAGAACGTGGGTGCTCGATCGGGCAACGGTTGTCCCAGCGGTGCCGGGTCGTCCGCTCGAGGCCGCCATGGCGCTCGCTGTCGCGGCGGCCTGGGACGGCATCCCCCCACGTCCGGCCTTCTGGCAGGAGGCACGGGTCCGCGCCAAGGTGCGGGAGATCGAGAACTGGTCGGACGACGACCTGCCGCGCGTGGTCAGCCACACCTTCGCGAGGCGGGCCCGGCGCCGGGTGATTCACCTGCCCCGGGCGAGGGTCGCGGCGCTGCGGGCGGACAGCCGCGTCCTCAAGTCCGGAGTGTGTGACCCCCGACTAGTCATCGTGTGTGAGCCGGCGAAACTACCGTCGCACGCATCCGTGCTCTTGGAGGCATACCTCCCGTGGCGCTACTTCGCCGCGGTTCTTCGGGACCACGGCCTGCCCTCGTGGGACCAGATGGGCAAGGACGCGTCACCCGGTTCGTCCCACGAGCTCACGACGGCGACAGCGACGGCGACGGCGACGGCGACGGCGACGGCGACGGACGCGGGGACCGAACTGCCGGTCGTGCTCCGCCGCTCCGACGGATGGCTTGAGCAGGTTCCACGACTCTTCAGCATGGCTGACCTCCTCGAGCGGGAGGACAACATCTGCACCGATGCGGCGGTCCGTCTCTTCCGGGGCAGACGTCGACTCCCGTGAGACCGTCTGCCGGGCATGCACTGTTCACGCACCGGACGACAGCCGGACGCCCGGGCGCCACGAGGCCGCCCTAGTTTCGGGCCTATGCGCACAACAATCGCTGCCGCCGCGCTGACCGCGGCATCCGTCCTGACCCTGCCGATGGTGGCCGCCGCCGCACCGGCCCCCGCCAGTCCCGCCGCGGGTGCCGCGGCGTCCGACCAGGGCCGCGGCCCCCACCTCGTCCCCACGCTCGAGCAGCGCGCCACGCTCTCCGCCGACCACCTCGCGGAGGGTCCGGCGTCGGGCGCGGCTGTCACCCCGGCCAACGGCCGTACCGGCCCGTTCGACGGTCAGGTGATCCCGGGTTTCTCCGCCATGGTCGACAACGGCGACGGCTCGTTCTGGGCCATGCCGGACAACGGCTTCGGCAACAAGCAGAACTCCGGCGACTTCCTCCTGCGCGTCTACCGCGTCACCCCGGACTGGGAGACGGTCGACGGCGGAGCCGGCGAGATCGCCGTCGAGGAATTCATCTCCCTGAGCGACCCCGACGGTCACATCGACTTCCCGATCGTCAACGACGGCACGCAGGAGCGCCTGCTCACCGGCAACGACTTCGACATCGAGTCGCTCGTGCGGGCCGAGGACGGCTCGTTCTGGATCGGCGAGGAGTTCGGGCCGTTCCTCCTGCACGTCGACGCCACGGGCAAGCTGCTCGAGGCGCCCGTACCGCTCCCGGACCTGCGCGCCGGCGCCTACGGCGCGCTCGAGTCGCCGCAGAGCCCGTACCTGGACGGCGAGGAGCCGCTCATCCGCAGCTCCAAGGGCTTCGAGGCCATGGCCGGCTCGAAGGACGGCCGCTACCTCTACCCGGTCCTCGAGGGAGCGATCACTGACGACGACCAGCAGCGCCGCCGCTGGATCTTCCAGTTCGACACCACCACCGGCGACTACACCGACCGGACCTGGCAGTACGAGGCGGACACCGACGCCAACCTCGTCGGCGACGCCTTCCTCGTCAAGAACGACCGCCTGCTCATCCTCGAGCGCGACGACTTCGACGGCCCCGCCTCGGTCACCAAGCGCGTGTACGAGATCGACCTGAGCGAGACCGACGACGCCGGGTACGTGGAGAAGGAGCTCGTCATCGACCTCCTCGACATCGCCAACCCCGACGGCATCGGCACGGCGACCTCCCGGGGTGCGTACGGCGTGGGCGAGGACTTCACCTTCCCGATGCAGTCCGTCGAGGTGGTGCTCCAGCTCGCCGACGGCCGCCTGCTCATCGCCAACGACAACAACTACCCCGGCAACGACGCCCGCTACCCCGGCACGCCGGACGACACCGAGATGATCGTCCTGGACCTCGAGCCGACGAACCGCGGCGGCCGGGGCGCCCAGGCCGGACCGAACGACCCGGTCGAGGTCATCGGTCACCGGGGCGCCTCGGGGTACCGCCCCGAGCACACCCTCGCCGCCTACGAGCTGGCCATGAACCAGTGCGTCGACTTCATCGAGCCCGACCTCGTCGCCACCAAGGACGGCGTGCTCGTCGCGCGCCACGAGAACGAGATCGGCGGCACCACCGACGTCGCCGACCACCCCGAGTTCGCCGACCGCCGCACCACGAAGACCATCGACGGCGCTGAGCTGACCGGCTGGTTCACCGAGGACTTCACGCTCGCCGAGCTGCGCACCCTGCGCGCCAAGGAGCGCATCCCGGGCACCCGCCCGGCCAGCACCGCCTTCGACGGCCTCTACGTGATCCCGACCTTCGAGGAGGTCGTGGACCTCGCCCGCCACTCCCGCACCTGCGACGGCGAGCCGATGGGCATCGCCCCGGAGATCAAGCACCCCACCTACTTCGACTCCATCGGGCTGTCGATGGAGGAGGGCGTCGCCGAGATCCTCGCGGCCAACGGCTACGGCGACAAGCAGGACCCGGTGGTCATCCAGAGCTTCGAGACCGCCAACCTGCGCGACCTGGACGGCCTGACCGACGTCGCCCTCGCCCAGCTGATCAACTGCTCCGGCGCTCCCTACGACCTCGTCGCAGCCGGTGACCCGCGCACGTACGCCGACCTCGCCACTGCCGAGGGCCTGAAGGAGATCGCCGGGTACGCCGACGTCCTCGGTGCCTGCAAGGACGTCATGATCCCGCGCGACGCCGACGGCAGGCTCGCCGCACCGTCGCCGGTGATCGCGGACGCGCACCGCGCCGGCCTCGAGGTGCACGGCTGGACGTTCCGCGCGGAGAACACCTTCCTGCCCACGGAGTTCCGCTCCTCGACCGACCCCGCCGCCCACGGGGACCTCGCCGGCGAGATCGCGGTGTTCCTGGAGGCGGGCATGGACGGGCTCTTCTCCGACCATCCGGACATCGCCGTCGCCGCGGCCGAGGACTTCGTCGCCGCGCAGCACCCCGGCCGCGGCTGATCCCGACCCGGCCTCGCGGCTGATTCCATGACCCCGCCCCCCGGCTGACCGCGACCGCCGGACGGCGCCCCTGCGGCGCCGTTCGGCGGCGTTTTTCACCCGGGTTATTTCCGGACTGCCTCTGGATTCCTCGCGGCGGTGCCGCTACCTTGGCGGCCCGGGCACGACGCGGTGCCTGGGATCGATCGGGTCCGGGGTGGGGTCATCGACGACCTCGCCGCTCCACCTCCCGGGCCCGCTGACCTCGCCCCGGAACGGGGCGGGAGGGGGAACGATGAGCAACTCAGTCACCCGTGCGGTGGTCGGAGCCTCGGCCGCCGCACTCGCTCTCGCCGGCCTCGCGGCACCCGCCGCGGCCGACCACTCGGCGGACCCGCCAGATGACCTCGGCAGCGCCGGCGACGCCATCATCACCGTGCCGATCAACGACAGCGCCGCCGGCGGCACCTACTACCAGCCGTTCGAGCAGGCCTACGCGGGGACCACCGCGGACGGCACCCCGGTCTACGTCTACGTCCCCGTCGGCGCGCTGGACGGCGCGGAGGGCGTGCACAGCCTCGACCCGTCCTTCGACCACGACCCAGACGACGAGTTCCTCCCCTGCGCCGACCGCAGCGCCGAGGACTACGAGCTCACGCAGGAGCAGATCGAATACCTCGGCGACACCCTCGCGAAACAGATCGTCCAGGTGAACGAGGAGCACTTCGGGGAGATGGGCCCGGCGAACCCCGACGACCCGGCGAGCGACTCCCTCGTCACGCTCGTGTACAACGTCCAGGACGACTTCTACTACGACTGCTCGGTCACGTCCTACACGGCCGGCTACTTCGCGCCCGACTTCATGACGTCGCTGGGCATGAACGTGATCGTGCTCGACGCCCTCGAGTGGGAGAACCGGGTGGGCGAGGACCCGAGCGACGCGCCCTGGAGCGACGGCGACCCGGCCAACGACCGGCCCGAGCTCTACGAGGGCGTCATCGCCCACGAGCTCGAGCACCTGCTGATGAACTACTCCGACGCCGGCGAGCTGTCCTGGGTCGACGAGGGTCTGGCCGACATGGCCGCGTTCCTCAACGGCTTCGACATGACCGGCAGCCACCTGACCTACCAGCAGGTCTTCCACCGGGAGACCTCCCTGACGCGGTGGGGCGGCGGGCTGGAGAACTACGGCGCGTCCTTCAGCTACTTCGCCTACCTGTGGGAGCGGGCCGGCGGGAACGGCGGGGGCGACCTGACCCCGGACCTGGAGTACGACGACGCCGGCGGAGACCTGCTGATCAAGCTGATCTTCGCCGAGGAGGCCGACTCGATGGAGGGCGTCCAGACCGCCATCGACGAGTTCAACGCCCGCACCGGCGCCGGCCTGGCGTCCGCGGCGGAGCTGTTCCAGGACTGGGCCGTGACGATGTACCTCGACGACGAGGACTCGGCGCTGTGGGACCTTGAGAACTTCGACCTGGGTCCGGCCTCGGGCGGCTGGACCGTCGACATCGCGAACGACGAGTTCTGGGACGACCGCGGCAGTTACATCGGCTCCCTGCCGGAGGCGAAGTGGGACCGGGCTGCCAACCGGCCCGCCGGTGACGCCCTGCCGTTCGGCGTCTCCTACGAGAAGTTCCGCAACCCCGGCCCGTTCGTCTCGCTCGACTTCACGGGCGAGGCGGCCTCCGAGGTGACGCCGCACTCCGGCGCCACGCACTGGTGGGGCGGGTACGCGAGCCAGTCCGACACCGTGCTCGGACTCGAGACCGCGGTGACCGGCGGTGACACCGTCACCTTCTGGAACTGGCACTTCATCGAGGAGGGCTGGGACTACGGCTTCGTCGAGGCGCTCGTGGACGGCGCGTGGGTGACCGTCCCGGTGACCGACGTCGCCACCGGCGACACCGTCTCCACCGGCGACGACCCGCACGGCAACAACACCGAGGGCAACGGCATCACCGGCACGTCGGGCGGTGCGTACTTCGTGGACGAGCCGCAGTACCTCGAGTACTCGGTGACCGTGCCGGCGGGGGCCACGGACCTGAGGTGGCGCTACTCCACCGACGCGGCCTACCTCGACACCGGCTGGTTCGTCGACGACGTCGCCGTCAACGGCACGGCCGCCACCGTCGCCCCGGAGGGCGACGGCTGGGTGGAGACCGACGGCAGGCAGGACAACAACTGGACCGTCCAGGTCATCTCCACCTGCGACCTCACCCCGGGCACGGACTCCGCGGGCGAGCTCACCGACGACGCCGGGAACTTCGTGTACCGCTTCACCGGTGACTCGTTCACCACCCCGGTGCTCGACACCCGTTGCGCCAACGGGCCGAGCTCCGACTTCGTGGTGTCGATCTCGAACCTGCCCACCGGCGACCTCGCGGTCCTCGACGCGAGCTACGACTTCGACGTCGTGAAGCGCAGCCGCGGCTAGCCCGGAAGGTGCGGCCCGTTCTCGCGGGCGAGGAGGTACCTCCGAGCGGCGACGGCGTCCGGCACCCTGCCGGGCGCCGTCGCCCTGCGTCCGGGGTTGAGCGACGCCGTGTCCCGCGCCCGGACCGTGGGGGCGCCGTGGGCCGCGTCCGGGCTGCGCGGTGCGCCCCGACAGCCGTGTCGGCGGTCCGTGATGGACTGGGCCCATGAGCGAACCCGAAGCCGCAGTGCCCGACGACGTCGCCGCCTACCTCGACGCCGCCCCTGAGCAGCGGCGGGACCTGGTGCGCGAGGTCTTCGGCACAGTCGCCGGCGCGATGCCGTCGGGCTACGAGCTCGGGATGCACTGGGGGATGCCCGGCTGGGTGGTCCCGCTGGAGCGGTTCCCCGACACCTACAACGGCCGGCCGCTGAGCTACGTCAGCATCGGCGCGCAGAAGAACTACGTGTCGGTGTACCTGATGGGCGTGTACTCCGTGCCCGAGGAGGTCGAAGCCTTCCGCGCCGCGTGGAAGGCCGGCACCGGGCGGGTCGACATGGGGAAGTCCTGCCTGCGGCTGAGGAAGTCTGCCGACGTCGACCACGAGCTGCTCGCGCGCACCGTCGCCGGCATGCCGGTCGAGCGGTTCCTCGACACGTACCAGCGCATCCAGGCGCGCTGACCCGCGCTCGGGGCCGGCGGGCGCTCAGGCCGGCGGTACCGGCTGACGGGCACGCGGGCTGCTCAGGTCGGCCCGTACCGGCTGACGGTGAACGGGAAACCCTGCGGGTCGACGAGCTCGGCCACCCGTGAGTCGTCGACGTCGAACGGCTCCGCCGCCACCGACCCGCCGAGCTCGCGGGCACGGGCGGCCACGCCGTCGGGATCGGCGACGGCGAAGGTGACGTTCCAGCGCGGCGTCCCCTCCGCCGTCGCCACGATCCAGCCGACGGCGTCGGAGAAGCTGGGCGGGGCGCCGGCCTCCGCGTGCCGGGCGAGGGTCCCAGGGTTGCGCTGCTCGAGGACGTCGGAGTAGCCGGGGCGGCGCACCATCAGCAGGTCGGGCCCGACCTCGGTGGTCTCCCACCCGAAGACGTTGCCGTAGAACTCCGCGGCCGCCTCGGGGTCGGGGGTGTGCAGCTCGTTGAAGTTCCAGGAGTTCGCCACGTTGACGACGTCCGCGCCGTCGTGACGCCCGCCCTGCCAGGCCCCGAAGACCGCGCCGGCCGGGTCCTCGAACCGTGTGCGCCGGCCGCCGTCGAACGCCTCGTGGGACGGCTCGCGCACGAGCCCCCCGGCGTCGAGCACCCGGCGCTCGGTCGCGTCCAGCTCGTCCACCCGGACGTACATGGTCCAGCCCGGGTTGCCGATCGCGAGCGCGCCGATGCCCGCGACATCCCCGTCCGGCAGGCTCGCCACCCGGTACGGGCCGGGGGCGTCGTCGAGCTCCCGGAACCGCCACCCGAAGAGGTGACCGTAGAACTCGGCGGCGGGGCCGGGGGCGGCGGTGAGCAGATCCATCCAGGCGGGCACGCCATGCGGGTAGCGCGGGACGTCCGTGGGGGTGGGGGCCATGCCTCCACGGTAGGGCCGCGCGCGGGCGCCGCGCCACGGAACTCGTCCCCGACGCCGGCCGGACGGATCGCGTTCACCCTCATCGGGCGCGGATCATCCGCAACTGCCCTTGCGGCGGCCGTCCTCCACCGGCCACGCTGGGCCTCACCGTGCCCGGGGCGGAGGTGCAATGCCGCAGATCGTGCTCGTCGACGACCACCCCGTGGTCCGGCTCGGTCTGCGGGCTCTGCTCGCCGAGGAGCCCGACCTCGCGATCGTCGGTGAGGCGGCGCGGATCGAGGACGCCGTCCGCGCCGTCGACCTTCGCCGCCCGGACCTCGTGGTCCTCGACGTCCGGCTCGAGGGCAGGCCGGCCGGGCCGGACCTGTGCCGGACGCTCAAGGGCCTGCCCGTCCGCCCCGCCGTCCTCGTGCTCACCGCCCGGGCCGCGGCCGAGGAGGTCACCGCGATGTACCTCGCCGGGGCCGACAGCTTCGTGGACCAGACGATGGCGCCCGACGAGCTGGTCGCGACCGTCCGCGCCACGCTCGACGGCCGGCGGGTGTGGGTGCCGCACCCGCGCCCACCGGTCGGACGCGGGGGCGCCGGCGCCGACCGGCTCCGCGAGCACCTCACGCCGCGCGAGCGTGAGGTGCTGGGCCTGCTGCTCCAGCGCCGCACCAACGCCGAGATCGCCCGCGCCCTCCACCTCGGCCTGCCGACCGTGAAGACCCACGTCAGCGCCGTGCTGCGCAAGCTCGGCCTGACCCGCCGGCTCGACCTCTTCGTCGACGTCGCCTGAGGTTCGCGCCGACACCACCGCCCGGCCGGGACCGGCGCCCCGGGTGCCTCAGTGCGCCCAGGGCTCGAGGACGACGGCGCTCCCTCCGCCGAACCGGGTCGGCTCCGCGGCCGCCAGCAGGCCGTCGTCGCCCAGGAGCTGGACGCCGTTGGCGTTGCCGATGGGATCCTCCGTCGGCGCGGGCAGGTTGTGCCCGTACGCCCTCAGCGCCTCCTGCGCCGCCGCCGGCAGGCCCGCCTCGAAGTTGGTGTTCTCGCTGTTCAGGTTGGCCAGCCGCGGCGCGGCGATGGCGTCCGGCAGCGCCATGTCCAGGTCGATGAGGTTGACGGTGACCTGGAGCACGGTCGTGATGATGGTGGCGCCGCCGGGCGTGCCGTACGCGGCGAACGGCTTCCCGTCCGGGTCGAGGACGATCGTCGGGCTGATGCTGCTCCGCGGGCGCTTCCCGCCCTCCGGGGAGTTGGCCAGACCCGGGTCGGTGGCGAAGTCGGTGAGCTCGTTGTTGAGCAGGAACCCGTAGCCGTCGACGGCGATCCCGCTGCCGCCGATCTGCTCGATGGAGAAGGTGAGGGCGACGATGTTGCCCCACCGGTCCGTCGTCGTCAGGTGCGTGGTGGAGCCCGCGGTCGCAGGTGCCGAGGCGAGGACGACGCCGTCGTCCGCGGCGCCCTCGGGGGTGCCGGCGGGCAGGGGCTTCTCGGTCGCGGCGAACGGCTCGAGGATCAGCTCGCGGCGCTCGTCCGCGAAGTCCTGAGAGAGCAGCCCGTCGACGGGGACGTCCACGAAGTCGGGGTCCCCGAGGTACTTGCCACGGTCGGCGAACGCGAGCGCCTCGGCCTCGATGAGCAGGTGGAGCACGTCGCTGTCCGGCAGCTCGGAGAGGTCGTAGCCCTCGAGGATGTTCAGCGCCTCGCCCACCGTGGTCCCGCCGGACGACGGCGGCCCCATCCCGAAGACCGTGTGGTCGCGGTAGTCCACCATCGTGGGGTCGCGCCACTTCGCCTCGTACTCGTCGAGGTCCTCCAGCTCCATCAGCCCGGGCCGGACGTTGCGGGTGACGCCCTGCGCCACCGGCGGCTCCTGGACCGTGTCCACGATCGCCTCGGCGATCTCGCCCTCGTAGAAGGCGTCCGCACCCTCCCTGGCGATCAGCTTGTAGGTCCTGGCGAGGTCCGGGTTGCGGAAGACGCTGCCCTCCTCCGGCGCGGCCCCGTCGACGAGGAAGGTCTCGCTCGAGGAGCTGAAGTCCCGGAAGATCTCCAGGTTGTCCTCGGTCCGGTTCACGTACTCGGCGTCGACGACGAACCCGCGCTCAGCCACCACACGCGCGGGCTGGAGCAGCTTGTGCAGCGGCATGGTGCCGTACTCCTCCAGCGCCAGCTCCCAGCCGGCCACCAGCCCGGGTACGCCCTGGGAGAGGCCGGAGACGCGGCGCTCGTCGAACGGGATCGGCTGGCCGTTCTCGAGGAAGACGGTGGGCGGCGTGGCCAGCGGCGCCGTCTCGCGGGCGTCGATGGAGGTGACCTCGTCCTCCTCGGCGTCGTAGATGAGGAAGAACCCGCCGCCGCCGATGCTGCCGTCGTAGGGCCGGGTGACGCCGAGCATGGCGGAGGCGGCGATCGCGGCGTCGACGGCGTTGCCGCCCTTCTCGAGGATCTCCAGGCCCGCGGCGGTCGCGTACGGGTCCAGCGCGGTGACGGCGCCGCCGAAGCCGGTGGCGACGGCCTGCTTGTCGGGCGGGTGCGGGCGGCCGTTGTCGTCCTTGTCGCCGTCGCCCTTGCCGTGCGCCCCGGCCGGGCCCGCCCCGACGACGAGCGCGGCGACCAGCGCGAGAGCCATGACCAGCAGCGCGAGGACCCGTCCTCGGCGCAGCGCGGATCCAGACATGTCCGTTCCCCTCGACGGCGCCGGGTCCTCGTCGACCCGGCGGTGGTGCGGCAGACGGTAGCCCGCGCCCGTTCGCAGCGGATCAGCCCTGAGGGATGAGCCCGCGAGGTCACAGCGCGACTGGGCCAGAGGTCACGGCTCGTGCGCCCGTCCCCGGGGGACAGTGGACGCGTAACCCACCACGACCACGGAGGCCGACATGAAGGCATGGCAGTTCATCACCACCAACGAGCCTCTGGTTCTCGCCGACATCGCCGAGCCTGTGCCGGGTCCCGGCGAGGTGGTGCTCGACATCAGGGCGGCGGGCCTGTGCCACTCCGACGTCGGCGCGATGACCGATCCCGGCTGGCTCGCCCTCATCCCGAACCGCCCGATCGTCATCGGCCACGAGATCGCCGGCGTCGTCTCCGCCGTCGGCGAGGGAGTGACGGACGTGACGGTCGGCGACCGGGTCGGGGTGTGCCCCACCGCCAGCGAGGGTGCCCCCGGCTACGCCCGTGACGGCGGCTTCACCTACAAGCACCGGGTGGCCGCGGCCGACCTCGTGCTGATGCCCCCGGAGCTCAGCTTCGAGCTGGCCGCGCTGGGCACCGACGCCGGCATGACCTCCTACCACGCTGTCATGGTCCAGGGCCGGGTGAAGGCCGGCGACAAGGTCGGCATCGTCGGCCTGGGCGGCCTCGGCCAGGTCGGCGCGCGCATCGCCGTCGTCACCGGCGCCGAGGTGCACGTCGCCGAGATCAACCGCGAGGTGTGGCCGCTGGCGGAGAAGATCGGCGCCACCTCCGTCGTCGCCGACGTCGCCGAGTGGGCCGGGCGGGACTTCGACGTGATCGTCGACTTCGCCGGCTACGGGGACACCACGGCGAGGTCGATCGACGCGGTCCGCCGCGACGGCCGCATCGTCGTGGTCGGCATGGGCACCCTCGAGTCCACCATCAACACCCGCGACCTCATTCTCAAGCAGGCGGTGGTCATCGGCTCGAACGGCGGCACCAAGGATGACGTCGCGGCGGTCTACGAGATGCTGGCGAGCGGCGACCTCGAGCCGGTCGTCAACCTGATCGGGTTCGACGAGATCCCCGACGGTCTCGAACAGCTCCGCGAGCACTCGGTCACCGGGCGGGTCGTCGCCACCATCGGCAACTGACCCCCAGGCACGAGGGGTCATCCCCCCGCCGAGCTCCGGCACCTCGGCGGGGCGGGGCCGCCCGGCGTCAGCGTCAGCGTCAGCGTCAGCGTCAGCGTCAGCGTCAGCGTCAGCGGATCGTGATCGAGCGGTCGAGGAAGGCCAGCACCTTCTCGGAGCCGAACGGCCACAGGCCGCCGAGTGCCCCGGGGGCGTCCTTGCCGAAGGTCGGCAGCCCGGGCAGGCTCGGGCCGGCGGAGACGGTCCGGACGGGCGCGTCGTCGGGCAGCCTGCCGAGGCGCCGGGCGGCGGCCAGGCCGGCGTCGAGGTCGCCGAGCTCGTCCACGAGGCCGATCTCCTTCGCGTCCTGGCCGCTCCAGATCCGGCCGCGGCCGATCTCGTCGACGCGCTCCCTGCTGAGGTGGCGGCCGGCGGCCACGCGGTCGACGAACCTGACGTACACCTCGTCCATCATCTTCTCCGCCCACGCGCGCTCTTCGTCGGAGAAGGGGCGGTGCGGGCTCTCGAACAGGGCGCGGTCGCGGCCGACGACCTCGGGGTTGAGGCCGTGCCGGTCGTCGAACTGGGACAGCACCGGCTTGCCGACCACCACGCCGATGCTGCCGGTGATCGTGTACGGGTCGGCGACCACGTGGTCGGCCTGCGCGAGCACGTAGTACCCGCCGGACCCGGCGACCTCGCCCATGACCGCGACCACCGGCTTGGTGCACCGGGCGACGGCGCGGCACACGACGTCGGAGGCGAGCGCGGAGCCGCCCGGCGAGTCGACGAACAGCACGACGGCCTTGGTGTGCTCGTCGCGGTCGGCCTTGCGCAGGGCGGCGACGACGGAGTCGGACCCGGACATCGGGCCGGGGAGGAACGGCAGCGGCGGCGTCCCCCGGGAACGGCCGGAGACGATCGGGCCGACGACCGGCACCACGGCGACGCCGTCGGCCTTCCGGCCGATCTTCCTCATCGCCAGGTCCGGCATCATCAGCTCGATCGTGCGGCCCCAGTGCTGGTCGACGGGGGTGACGATCTCGTCGTCGTAGGCGATGCGGGTGATGAGGCCGACGTCGAGGAGCTGCTGGGCGTTGGTCAGCGTCGTCTCGAACAGCGACTCGTCGTCGGCGCCGCGCGCCTCGGGGACGTGCGCGAGCCAGCTGCGCTCGGCGGAGCGGAGGTAGGCGGTGAGCTGCTCGCGGTCGTACTCGTCCATGTGGTCCTGGGAGAACCGGGTCAGGGCGGACTTGTACTCCCGGATGCGCAGGTTCTCGAAGGTGATGCCGTGCCGGCCGAGGAAGGCGCCGTAGAAGACCTGCTCGGCGGCGAAGCCGGGCAGGGAGACCTCGGCGGACTCGGGGGCGACGACCTCGGTCAGCGGCGCCGTCGCCAGCAGGCTGCGCATGGTGACCTGCGGGACGTACCCGACCACCCGCTTGCTCTCCGCGAGGCGGCCCAGGGCGAGACCGATCGCGTGCGCGGTGGCGAGCCCGACCTTGAGCTCGCCGAGGCGGACCAGCACGCCGCGCACCCACTCGGCCCCGGCGAGCTTCTCGAGCCGCGCCGTGAGGGCCTCGAAGGACTCGTTGCGCTGCAGCAGGTCCTGCACCGGGGCGTTGGTGCGGTGCGTCGGGTAGTGGCCGTGGAGGTCGAGCACCACCCAGTCCGGGGTGCCGTCCGCCGCGGTTCCGCGGGCCAGGGACAGGCGTAGCTTCTCGGGCAGAGGGGCCATGGTCCAGCGTAGCCAGCGATTCTCGGTCCTCGGGCGTGGACGGACCGGCCTCCGGATCCCGGCTTCTGGGGGTTTCCGTTTCCGCGGGCCCGAAAGTCCACTCGCGGCGCGCGGGTCGGGAGTACGTTTCGATCCGTACCGCCCGTCAACCTCCTCCCCCTGGAGTCCCCTTCATGAGAACCGCCGCGCGCGGGCGACCCGCCCTGCTCCGGACCGTCGGGATCGCGTCGTCGGCAGCCCTGCTGGGCGCCCTGGCCGTGGCGCTGCCGCCGGGGGCGGCGGCCGCACCCGTGCCGTGGGAGCACGACACGACCGTCGACCTCCTCGCCCTCGACAAGAACTTCGCGCCGGCGCCCACCGTTGCCGACTGGGACGGCGACGGGCGGGACGACCTCGTCGTCGGGCTCCGCTCGTCCGACCAGCTCGGCGGCGTGGCCGTGGCGCTGCGGGAGGACGACGGCGATCTGGCCCCTCTCGTCCCGGCCTTCGACAGCGGCACCGCGACCAGCACCACGGGATGGACGCTGTACATGCGCCCGGCCGTGGGCGACTGGGACGGCGACGGGGACCAGGATCTGCTGTTCGGGACCTACTCCAGCAACAAGGGCGTGCTCCTCTGCGAGAACGTCGCCGAGGCTGGCGCGCCCGTCGTCCGCGGCGAGGACTGCACGCCGCTGCGCACCGCCGCCGGCGCCCTCGTCGGCGCGACCACGGGCAGCACGGTCGCCTACGTCTCGCCCGAGCTCGTGGACTGGGACCTCGACGGGGACCTCGACCTCCTCGTCGGCACCGGCGCGTCCGCGGCGGAGAAGGCCGTGCGCCTGTACCGCAACGTCGGCAGCGCCACGACCCCGGTCCTCGCGGGCCCCGTGACCGTGGTCGCGCGGAGCAGCACGGCGGGCCTTGCCGGGGAGAGCTACTTCGAGCCCACGGTCGTCGACATCGACGACGACGGCCGCCGGGACCTCCTCGTGGCCGGCAGCCAGGTCGGCGCCTCCCGGGAGTTCACCCTCCACCAGTGCCTCAACACCGGCACCGACGCCGCCCCGTCCTTCGCCGCCTGCTCGCCCACCCGGCTCCCCGGGCTCGTGAACAACACGGTCGCGGCCACCGACTGGGACGAGGACGGCTACCTCGACCTGCTGCGCGGCTTCCACTCCGGCTTCATCACGAACCCGGTGACCCTCCTGCACGGCAGGGCCCCGGACAGCGACGGCGACGGCATGTCGGACTCCATCGACAACTGCGTGGCCGTGCCCAACCCGCCGGACATGATGCTCGACAAGGCCAACGCGGTCCAGATCGACACCGACCGCGACGGGCTCGGCGACGTCTGCGACCCGGACGACGACGCCGACGCCGTGGTCGACACCGCGGACATCTGCCCGCTGACCACGAACGAGGACCAGTCCGACGTCGACGGCGACGGCCGTGGGGACGTCTGCGACGCGCGCGACGACCGCCCCGCCCACCCGGGCGCCGGCACCTACGAGGTCGCGCAGGCCGACCGCATCGGGTGGGGCCGCAAGCCGGTGATCATGCTGCGCGCCGACGCCATGTCCGTGGGCTACCGCAGCGAGATCGCCGAGGCGCTGTCCACCGAGGCCATCGACCGGGGGCTGCCCTTCTCCCTGGCGCTCATCCCGTGGGACACCGCACGGCTGGCCGGCTCCGGCACCCCGGAGTTCCTCAGCTCCGTGATCGCCGACCCGAACTTCGAGGTGGTCCACCACGGGACCTACCACACGTGCGTCTACACGCCGTACGTCGAGAAGTACGGCCCGTCGGCGGCGGAGTTCGACTGCGGCATGGACGTCTCCCGCGCGTTCAACCTGCTCAGGGTGGGCCAGCAGGCGATCACGGACACCGTCGACACGGACCGGGCGAGCCACCAGCTCACCGGGTTCATCCCGCCGACGGACGCCTATGACGACGCCGCCGGCGAGGCCATGCAGGCCGCCGGCTACAGCTGGGTCTCCTCCGCCTGGTACGCCGAGCCGGCCGGCCGGGAGGACTTCGCCTACGTCGACGACACCGGCCTGGTCCACATCCCGTGGTCGCAGATCGCGTGCGGCAACGGCGCGGCGTCCTGGACGAACTGCCAGGCGCCCGTCAGCCAGGGGATCGCCGCCCACAGCGGCGTGGACTGCGACGTCGCCGAGCTCTGCGCCCCGACCAGGGACGGCAAGGACTACTCCGACTGGCAGCGGCACGCCGACAACTCCCTCGCGGACCGGTGCGAGAACGACTTCGACCGGTACGGGATGTGCGAGGTCCTCTTCGAGCTGACCTCCTACGACGGCGACTTCGCCACGGGCAGCCTGGACGCCCGCGCCTTCGCGGGCTACCAGCAGACGCTCACGGAGCTCGAGGACCTGGCCGGGCGGACCGGGGCGGTCTTCATGACGCTCGGGGACTACGCCGCGGCGCTGCAGGCCGAGGACCACGTCGCGCCCGCCATCGCCGTCGCCACGCCGGAGGGGGCCGAGTACTCCTACACCGGGACGTTCACGGTGGACGTGGAGGTCTCCGACGACCTCAGCGGTGTGCACCACGTGGAGATCACGCTCGACGGCGAGGCGGTCGCCGACGGCGCGAACGTCGACCTGGCGGCACTCGCCCTCGGCGAGCACGTCCTGTCCGTCACGGCGGAGGACGTCGCCGGGAACCGCAGCACCTCGGAGGTCACGTTCACCGTGATCGACGACGTCGCACCGGAGATCACGGTCCTCAGCCCCACGGCGGGGGCGTACCTCCACCACGAGACCGTCGTGGTGGACGTCGCTGTCACCGACGCCCGCAGCGACGTCGCCGAGGTCGCCGTCACCCTGGACGGGGAGCCGGTGGACGACGGCGCCACGATCGACCTCCTCGACCTCGCCCTCGGGGACCACACCCTCGCGGTGGTGGCGACCGACGCGGCGGGCAACCGGTCCGACGCGAGCGTGACCTTCACGGTCGAGGCGACGGTCGGCTCCCTCCGGGCGACCGTCGAGCGGTACGTCGCCGACGGGTCGATCACCAACCCGGGCACGATCACGAGTCTGCGGCAGCTGCTCGACGCCGCAGGCACCGCGGTCGCGGACGGCCGGACCGGCGCCGCCGCGAACCAGCTGGGGGCGTTCGAGCACCTGCTCGCGGCGCAGTCCGGCAGGCACGTGCCGGACGAGGTCGCCGGGCTGCTGCGCACTGACAGCGCGGCCGTGCGGGGCGCGCTCGGCAGACCGCGCGTGTGACGAGGTGTCCCCGGGGCCCACGGCCCCGGGGACGCTCGTGCTCCGGGCACGTTGCAGCTCCGGGGACGTTCGTGCTCCGGGGCTCCTACGTCACCAACGGCGGCGTGCGGGAGCCGCAGCACATCGCCGCGGACGTCGCGACGCTCGATGTCGTCTCCGGCGGTCGCGCCCGGCTCGGACTCGGGGCGGGCCACACCCCGGCCGAGTGGCGGGCGGTGGGCCGCTGCTCCCCCGGCTGGCAGCCGTCGGCTGACCCGCCCGCCACGAGTCGGGCGCCGGCCCAGGCCCGTCTGTGCGCCCTGTCCCAGTTGCCGGCCCCAAGGTGAGTCGCTACGCCCCGATGTGGGTGGCGGGGGTGACCATGAAGGGGACAGGAGCTGGAGCCGGACGGGAGGAGCTGCACATGGCCGTCGCCACGCTGACCGAGGTCGAGCCGGACGTCGACGTCTACGCGGACTACGTGAAGGTCTGGTGCGTCGACTGCGAGGGTCCCGCGCACGAGATCGACGGGTTCTGCGAGAGCTGCGGAGGCCGGGGTCACGACCTGCTCTGATCCGGGTCCGAGGTCGCCGTCGCCCTGACACACTCCAAGGGTGTACGGCGCCGACCCGTGGGACCGCCCCACCGTCTACGCCCCGCCTCGTCGACAGCGGGGCGGCTACCTGCTCGCCGCCGTCGCCGTCCTCGTTGCGGGTGGCGGTGCCATGGCGCTCGTTGCCCCCGACGGCGACAGGCTGGCCGCCGCCCCGGTGGCCGCGCCGGGGCCGGGGTCGTTCGCCTTCGTCCAGGAGCAGCTCGGCACGCCGGTGACGTACGACCCGTGCGAGCCGATCCGGTACGTGGTCAACGACGCCCTCGCCCCCGCGGGCGGCGCCGGGCTCCTCGCCGAGGCGCTCGCCACCGTCTCCGGCGCCACCGGCCTGGTCTTCGAGGACTCGGGCAGCACCGACGAGCCGGCCGATCCCGACCGGCCGCCGCGGGACGTGCTGCGCCACGGGCTCGGCGCCTCCCCGGTGCTGGTCGCCTGGACCACCCCGGAGCAGGTCCCGGATCTGGAGGGGGGCGTCGTCGGTGTGGCGGGCAGCGTTGCCGAGGGGGTGGGCGGCAGCGCCATGCGCTACGTCAGCGGCACCGTCTACCTGGACGCCGCCGACCTGGCCGGGATCCTGCAGCGTCCCGACGGCGCGGACCAGGTGCGCGCGATCATCACCCACGAGCTGGGTCACCTCGTCGGCCTCGACCACGTCGACGACCCCGGCGAGCTGATGTACGCCCAGAACGTGGGCCGCACCGAGCTCGGACCGGGCGACCGCCAGGGCCTCGCCGCGCTGGGGTCCGGCAGCTGCGGGTAGCCGCCGGGGCCCGGGTCAGACCATGGTGGGCCAGAGGATCTCCGAGGCGGCGTCGTCGGCGTCGCGCAGGACCCGCAGCACGTTCTCGCCGGCGAGCGCCGCGAGGTCGGACCGGGACCAGCCGCGGTCCGCGAGCGCCGCGAACAGCCGCGGGTAGCCCGAGACGTCCTCGAGCCCGTCGGGGAGCCGGTCGACGCCGTCGTAGTCGCCGCCGAGCCCGATGTGGGCGATGCCGGCCACCTCGCGGGCGTGCTCGAGGTGGGCGACGACGTCCCCGATGCCGACCCTGGGCCGCGGGTGCTCGGCCTCCCAGGCCGCGAGCCGGTCGCGCCCGGCGACGTCCGGGTCGAGCCCGATGTTCTCCTCCGCCACCGCCGCCGCGTCCTCGCCCGGCCGGGGCGCGCGGGGCCAGTGCCAGGCCCCGTCGTCGAGCGCGGCCCGGGCCTCGGCGTCCCACGCGGCCGCGTCCGGCGAGACGAACTTCGGCACGAAGGTCACCTGCAGCACCCCGCCGTTCGCCGCGAGCTTCTCGAGCACGGCGTCGGAGGCGTTGCGCGGGTGGTCGCAGACCGCGCGGCAGGAGGAGTGGGAGAAGATCACCGGCGCGGTGGTGGCCGCGAGCGCGTCCAGCTGGGTCGTCTCGGCGGTGTGGGAGAGGTCGACGAGCATGCCGATCCGGTTCATCTCGGCGACGACGGCGCGGCCGACGTCGCTCAGCCCGCCGACCGCGGGGGTGTCAGTGGCCGAGTCCGCCCAGGAGACGTTGTCGTTGTGCGTCAGGGTCATGTACCGCACGCCCAGGCGGGCGAACGTGCGCAACGCCCCGAGCGACCCGCCGATCGAGTGGCCGCCCTCGGCGCCGAGGAGGGAGGCGATCGCGCCGCGCGCGAACGCGCTGCGGACGCCGTCGGCGGTGCAGACCAGCTCGAGGTCGGCGTAGCGCGCGACGAGCCGGTGCACCGCGTCGATCTGCTCGAGCGTCCCGAGGACGGCGTCCGCGCCCGTGAGGGTCGAGGGCACGAAGACCGACCAGAACTGGCCGCCGACCCGCCCCGCCCGCAGCCGCGGCAGGTCGGTGTGCAGGCCGTCGCGGGCGGCGTCGAGGCCGTCGACCGAGTAGCCGGCCGTGGTGCGCAACGCGTACGCGAGGTCGTTGTGCCCGTCGATCAGCGGGGTGGCGGACAGGACGTCGGCGACGAGGCTGGCGGAGTCGGTCATGCCTCGATTGTCAGCCCTGGGCGGCGGCCGGGTGCACGAAGAGCGCCGAGACGTAGTGGTACGCGGGCCGCACCTCCATGGTCAGATCCGCCGCATCCGGCACCAGGAACCCCAGCGTGAAGCTGACGTTCTGACCGGGCTGGATCATGGTGCCGGGCGGCCCGGTCAGGCCGGAGGCGGCGTCGTGCACCGGCTCGGCGTCCACGCCGCCGCTGCTCATCGCCACGAAGACCGACGAGTTGACCGGCCGGTCGGTGCCGTTGACGAGCACGACGTCGACGGCCACCACGCCGCCGTCGTCAGCCGGGCCGGTGAGGGTCGGCCCGGTGTCGGCGAGCCCGGTGCCGGCGGGCGCGTCCTCGTCGGACGCGCCGGACTCCTCGGCGGCGGCCGCGTCGGGCGGTGCGTCGCCCCCGGAGGTGGTGGACGACGGCGGCGCGGTCTCGGTGGCGCCGTCCTCCTCCTGGCTCTCCGGGGTCTCGAGCAGCACCGGCCGGCCGGCGGTGACCGCCAGCCCGTTGTCCCACTTGTACGTCTGCCCGAAGGCGAGCGGCGCCGACGGGCCGCCCACGCGCGCAGGGGCGGGCGGCGGCGTCCGGCTCGGTGTCGGACTCGGTTCGGGCGTGCTCGGCGGGGTCGGCCGCGCCGTGGGCACGGCGGACGGGCTCGGCGTCGTGGGGGCCTGGTCGGAGGGGCGAGGCCGTGGTGGCCGCTCGGACGGCCCCGGGTCGTCCCCCGGTGCGGGGTCCGCGGGCGGCGGGACGTGGTCCTCGGTCGGCCGCGGCGGCACACCCGTCGGTGACGCCGGGGGTTCGGTCGGCTCCGCCGTCGGGGACGTCGGCGAGGCCGGTGCCGTCCGCGCGGGGCCCGCCGCGCCGGCCGGCGGGCGGCCGTCGTCACCGCACCCGGTCAGCGCGAGGCAGGCGGCCACGACCAGCGCGGCACCACCCGCGGTTCGCTGCCTCATACGTCCGAGACTACGGGCTGGCGTCGTCGCGTCCAGGGATGGTCACAGAATGGTCACGGGTGCGGCGTCTCCCCCGCGGGCCGCGCGCCGGGCCACCCACGGTCGGGCGAAGGTTCCCGGCCAGGCGCCCCAGGCGTGCCGGCGGCAGAATGGCCGCGTGCCTGCACTGCCCGACGACGCCCGCTGCCCCTGCCTGTCCGGCGAGACCTACGCGGCCTGCTGCGGCCGGTTCCACGCCGGACTCCCCACCGGCGGCCCCTACGCCCCGACGGCCGAGACGCTCATGCGCTCGCGCTACAGCGCGTTCGCCGTCGAGGACGCTGACTACCTCCTGGCCACCTGGCACCCCACCACCCGGCCGGCGGACCTCAACCTCGCCGACGGCACGGAGTGGCGCCGCCTCGACGTGCGGCGCACCGAGGCCGGCGGGCCGTTCGACGAGACCGGCGTGGTGGAGTTCGTGGCGCACCACCGCTCCGCCGTCGGGCGCGGCCAGATGCGCGAGGTCAGCCGGTTCGTGCGCGAGGACGGGCGCTGGTACTACCTCGACGGCGACTCCGCGTAGGTCGGCCGCTCGGGTACCGCCCCCCGCTGGGCGGGGCTGGCCGCACGGAGAAGGCCCGCGGCACGATCGCCGCGGGCCCGGATGCGCGCTCAGGCGCTCGTCTCGTGCGTGATCCGCTCGGGGATGAGGCCGAGCTGCTGGAGGCCGCCGAGCATGTCGTAGACACTCCAGTCCTCGACGATGCGGTCGTCCTCCCACTTGCTCATGCCCATCCCGGTCATCACGTAGGACTTGCCGGTCGCGGGCAACCCTCGGAACTCCTTCGACGCGGTCCCTCCGCACGTGAACCGGTACGCGGTCATGTCTCCCCCAGCCACGACCTCGTGGAAGTCCATGTGCAGGTCCGCCTGCGCGGTCCGAAGGTCGCGCACGAACTCCTTGAACCCGGCCACACCGTCGATCGGGAACGTCGGGTCGTGGAACATGCAGTGTGCCGCGAACAGCTCGTCACAGGCGTCAAGGTCACCCCTGTTCCATACGGCGTCCATCGTGCGCCGGAACAGGTCGGCGCGCTCCTCCATCGTCATCATCGTGGGTCATCCCTGCTGGTCTCGCGGGTACGGCGTACCCGCGCGAACGCCGGGGCCGGAGCGGCCCCGCTGCCGGTTGGTTGATGCTGACCACGTCCGCCGATGAGCCACCTCCCGGAGCTGACTTCCGGGATCCACCACGATTTTCCCACCTCGCTCCGTCTCCCGGTAGGCCCGGACGACGGCGAACAGGACCCGGCGACGCCGCAAGCGCCTCTCGTGCAGGATCCGTCCACGGAGCCGACGCCCGCGGTCAGTGGATCAGCTTGAGCCCGATGACGCAGCCGACGATCCCGCCGAGCAGCAGGATCTTGATCAGGGACACCGCCTCCTGCCCGGTCGCCATCGCGTAGGTGACGGTGAGCACCGCGCCGATGCCCACCCAGACGGCGTAGGCGGTGCCGACCGGCAGCGACCTCATGGCGTAGGCGAGGCCGGCCATGCTCAGGCCGAGGGCGACGAAGAACGTGACGGTCGGGGCGAGGCGGGTGAAGCCCTCGGACCTGCTCAGGGCGGTCGCCCAGACGGCCTCGAGGACGCCGGACAGGACCAGGACGAGCCAGGACATGACGGTTCTCCTTCGTGGCCGTCTTGTCGCTCGCCGGGTACAGCTCCCTCGTCCGGTGCCCGTTCCGGGCCCTGCCAGGGTGCCACGCCCCGGTCGTTACCGGCAACGGTCCGGGCGGTGAGGTCGGCCTCCACGCGGTGCGTGCTTGGATGGTCCGGTGCCCGCTCCTGCCGACCACCTCGCCGACCTCGCCGACCTCATCACCGCCTCGCCGTCCTCGTATCACGCCGCCGCCGAGGTGGCCCGCCGCCTGGATCTGGCCGGGTTCACGGCCCTCGACGAGGCGGACGGGTGGGAGAGCACCGGGCGTCACTACGTCGTCCGGGACGGTGCGGTCGTCGCGTGGGTGCGGCCGGCGACGGCGGGGCCCACCACCCCGTTCCGGATCGTCGGCGCCCACACGGACTCCCCCGGCTTCAAGCTCAAGCCGCGTCCCACCGTCACCGCGCACGGCTGGCTCCAGGCCGGCGTCGAGGTCTACGGCGGCCCGCTGCTGAACTCCTGGCTCGACCGCGAGCTCGAGCTGGCCGGCCGGCTCGTGGACCGCGAGGGCCGCGAGCACCTGGTGCGCACCGGCCCGTTCCTGCGCATCCCGCAGCTGGCGATCCACCTCGACCGGTCGGTCAACGACAAGGGCGTGACCCTCGATCAGCAGCGGCACACCGCCCCCGTCTTCGGCGTCGGCGCGCACGGCGACCTGCTCGGGCGGCTGGCCGACGCCGCGGGCCTGGGCGCGGACGACGTCGTGGGGTACGACGTCCTCACCGCCGACACGCAGGCGCCGCGCCGTTTCGGCCTCGACGACACCCTCTTCGCGGCCGGCCGCATGGACAACCTCGTGTCCGTCCACGCGGGGCTGCTGGCCCTCCTCGACGCGCCCGACGACGCCGCGCACGTCAGCGTGCTGGCCGCCTTCGACCACGAGGAGCTGGGCTCGGCGTCGCGCTCCGGCGCGTCCGGGCCGCTCCTCGACGACGTCCTGACCCGCGTGTCGGGCGGCACCGCCGAGGAGGTCCGCCGCGCGTACGCCGGCTCCTGGTGCGTCTCGGCCGACGCCGGCCACGGCATCCACCCGAACTACCCCGAGCGCCACGACCCGGCCAACCACCCGACGCTGGGCGGCGGCCCGCTGCTGAAGATCAACGCCAAGCAGCGCTACGCCACCGACGCCCACGGCGCCGCGCTCTGGGCGCGGGCCTGCGAGCGCGCCGACGTGCCGTGGCAGGAGTTCGTCTCGAACAACGCCGTGCCGTGCGGGTCGACGATCGGGCCGCTCACCGCGACCCGGCTCGGGATCCGCACCGTCGACGTCGGGGTGCCACTGCTCTCGATGCACTCCGCCCGCGAGCTGGCGCACGTGAGCGACCCCGCGGCGCTGGCCGCCGCGGCGGGGGCGTTCCTCGCCGGGGCGTAGGACCCCGGCGAGGTCGTCACGCGGCCGACTGAGAGTTTCCCGCCCGGTGCTCGGCGGCGATCTGCGTCGCGACCTCCGTCAGGGCCGTGACGGGGTCCGGGGTGAGGTGCGAGAAATCCTCGGTTCCCCACCGGGCGATCTCGTGCCCGAGGAACCCCTTGGCGTGCAGCCGCAGCTGCACCGAGTCCCCGCGCCGGTGGAGCGACCACGCCGTGCCGGGCGGGGGCGGGGGGAGCGTGTCCTTGAGCCACATGGGATTTCCTTCCGACGAGGTTGGCAGGGTGGTCCGCCGCAGCCCCGAGTTCCCCACTGACCCCAGGGCGCCTACCGTCGCGCTCAGTCAATTCTAGCCCTCGCGGTCAGAGGCGCCCACGGACCGGGGTCCGCTCGGCCGGGTCGCCCTCCTCCGGCATGACCATCTCGGCGCGGACCCCGAGCAGCCGGATCTCCCGGCCCGGCTCGATCCGTCCCGCCAGCTCCACCGCCGCGGCGACGACGTCGTCGCGATCGGTCGTCGGCGCCGCCAGCTTGTGCCCGATCGCCTTGGTGACGAACGGGGCGTAGCGCACCTTGAGGGTCACCCGGAACACCGCCCGCCCCTCGCGGGCCGTGTCCTCGAAGACCTGCTCGGCGAGCTCCCGCACGGCGGCCGTCACCTGTTCCGGCGTCGTGAGGTTGTGCTGGTACGTCGTCTCCCGGCTGTGCCCGCGCGCGATCCACGGGCTGTCGTCGACCACCGCCGGCCCGATGCCCCGGCCCAGCTGGCCGTACCAGAGGCCCATGCGCGGGCCGAACTCCGCGACCAGCTCCTCCGGCGGCGCCGCGGCGAGCTCGGCGACGGTGCGGATGCCGTGGCCGGCGAGCCGCCTGGAGATCTTGGCGCCGACGCCCCACAGGTCCCGCGTGGGCCGCTCGCCCATCACCTCGAACCAGTTCTTCTCCGTGAGCCGGAAGATCCCGCGCGGCTTGCCGAACCCGGTCGCGATCTTCGCGCGCACCTTGTTGTCGCCGATCCCGACGGTGCAGTGCAGCTCCGTCGAGGCGAGGACCGCCTCCTGCGCCCGCCGCGCGAGGGCCTCCGGGTCGTCCGTGACCGCGCCGAGGAAGGCCTCGTCCCAGCCGAGCACCTCGACGACGACGCCGAGCTCCCGCAGCGTCGCCATCACCTGCTCGGACGCCGCCTCGTAGGCGGGCGCGTCCACCGGCAGGAAGACGGCGTCGGGCACCTTGCGCACCGCCGTCTTCATGGGCATGCCCGAGCCGACGCCGAACTCGCGCGCCTCGTAGGAGGCCGTCGCCACGACCGCCCGCTCGGTCGGGTCGCCCCGTCCGCCGACCACGACGGGCAGGCCCGCGAGCTCCGGGCGGCGCAGGATCTCGACCGCCGCGATGAACTGGTCGAGGTCCACGTGCAGCACCCAGGGCCTGGCGCCGTCGCTCATGGCACGAGTCTGACCAAGCCCACGCACGCTGTCACGCGGGCCGCTGGCCGGACGGGCGCCGCCGCTCCCGCGGAAGCGGCCTACCATCGGTGCCGATGTCCACCTCCCCGGCGTCCCCCGCGCGGGGAGCCTTTCCGTGGGCCGTCGTCGGCGGCGTCGCGCTGGTCGCCCTGAGCCTGCGTGGGCCGATCGTCGCGCCGGCGCCCGTCGTCGGCGACATCCGGGCGGACCTCGGGCTCTCGACGACCACCGCGGGCCTGCTCACCAGCCTGCCGGTGCTGTTCTTCGCCCTCGCCACCCCGCTCGCGACGCGGGTGATCCGCCGCGCCGGACCCGAGCTCGCCGTCGTCGCCTGCCTCCTCGGCGTGCTGGCGGGCACGGTGGTCCGGTCGGCGGGGCCGGCGTGGGCGCTCTTCCTCGGCACGGTGATGATCGGCGCGGCGATCACGATCGGCAACATCGTCGTCCCGGTGGTGATCAGGCGTGACGTCCACTGGCGGCGGGCCTCCGCCGTCACCGGCGTGTACACCGCGTCGCTCAACGTCGGCTCGATGATCACCTCGCTGGGCACCGCCCCGCTGGCGGCGGTGGTGGGCTGGCGCGGGGCGCTGCTGACCTGGGGCGTGCTGGCCGCCGTCGGCGCGGCGTTCTGGGTGTGGCTCGCCCGCCGTCGGGCGGCGTCCCACGCGGCAGAGCGGCAGCGGGCCGACACCGCTCCCTCGGCCGATGCGGTTACGCCGAGCGCCGTGCCGGACGCCACGTCGAAGACCACGTCGGACGCCACGCCGGACGCCACGGAGAGCGCGGCCCGCCGGGCGGCGGCCTCCGCCAGGGTCAGCCGCATCGGCTGGCTGCTGCTCCTCGCGTTCTGCGGGCAGTCGTTCTCCTACTACGCGGTCACCGCCTGGCTGCCCACGCTGCTCGCGGACACCCGCGGCCTCGACCAGGCCGCCTCGGGCGCCACGGCGTCGCTGTTCCAGATCGCCGCCGTCGTCGGCTCGCTCGGCGTGCCGGCGATCGCCGCGCGTGCCCCCGGGTGGGTGCCGGTCGCCCTCATCGGGGCGCTCT
This sequence comes from Georgenia sp. EYE_87, assembly GCF_023148685.1. Lineage (GTDB taxonomy): Bacteria > Actinomycetota > Actinomycetes > Actinomycetales > Actinomycetaceae > Georgenia. The sequence goes on from NZ_JAHXNL010000015.1 coordinate 41,214, forward strand.
GGGCGACCCTGCCGGTCGGGCTGATGGTGGCGCCGGAGTCGTTCACGACGTGGTCGATCGTCGGCGGCGTCGCCCAGGGCGGCGGCTTCACGGCGATCCTGTCGATCATCGCCCGGGTCACCCGGACCGACCGGGAGGCCGCGTCGATGTCCGCCCGCGTCCAGGCCGGGGGGTACGTTGCCGCCACGTTCGCGGCGCCCCTCGCGGGCGCGCTGAACTCCGCCACGGGCGGATGGACGGCGCCGCTCGGGCTCGTCCTCGTCGCCACGCTCACCTTCTCCCTGGGCGGGGTCTCCGCGGCGCTGCTCGCGCGGCGGCAGGGACCGGGCACGCGGGCGGGCACGGCCGGGTAGCGAGCCGTCCGCCGGACGAGTGGCGCGCCCGCGTGCGCTCCGTCCACCGGCCAGTGGTTCTGGGCCGGATAAGTGGGCCCGGGACCACTTCATCTGCGCTGGAGCACTTCATCTGCGCGGGAACGCGCCGTCGCGGGGTCCCGCCGTCTGCGCAGGATCGGGATGGCCTCGACCTTCCGGTGCCTCGCCGGGGCGCTGACCCCGCTGTGATCCGTAACCTGAAGGTCACGGCCCGTGGCCTCACGGACCGTCAGCAGAACGGATTCACCATGGCGCACTCCCCCACTGCCCCGGGCCGCGGGGACGCGGCGCGCGTGGGCCACGCCGGGAAGGGCGCACGCGTGCTGGCCGCCGTCGTCATCACGCTCGGCGTCGGCGGGGTCGCCGCCGGGACCGTCACCTGGCTGCTGCGCGTTCTCGACCGTGCCACCGGGAGCACGCCGGACGCCGGCACGGCGGGCACGTTCCTGACCACAATGACCTTCCTCGTCGCGCTGCTCCCCGGCACTCTCGCGGCGGCCGTGGAACGACGACGCAGCTCGCGCGTGCTCCTCTCGGCGGGGGGCTTGACGGTCGCGGGGCTGCTCGTCGCTCGGGTCTGGGACCGCCCCGCCGCCGAGTCCGCCGCGGCCCTCGGAATCGTGGTGGTGACGGTCGTGCTGATCGGCGTCGTCGCCGGGGCGGTCTGGGCGGCGGCGTGGCTCACCCGCTCCGCAGTCGGTCCCGGCGGGAGCGGGCTGGCCGGTCCCCGGGTGGAGTCCCGTGCCGGGCCCAGGGTGGAGTCTCGTGACGAGGCCGGTCCGGGGGTCGAATCCCGTGCCGGGCCCAGGGTGGAGTCCCGAGACGAGGCCGGTCCGGGGCTCCCCTCCCGCGACGACCGCGGACCTACGCTGTGCGGCGGAGGCCCCCGATGACCGTGCGCGTACCGCCCCACCCGGGCGCCTCCTCCGCCGCAGTCTCGCGGCGGATGTCCGTCGCGGCGCGGCGGGACACCGGCTGCGAGCTGCTCCTGCGCCGGCAACTGCACGCGGCCGGACTGCGCTACCGGGTGAACTACCCGGTGCCCGGCAACCGTCGCCGGACCATCGACATCGCGTTCACCCGGGCGAAGGTCGCGGTGTTCGTCGACGGGTGCTTCTGGCACGGCTGCCCCGAGCACGGGACCCAGCCGCGCGCCAACGCGGACTGGTGGTCGCAGAAGCTCGCCGCGAACCAGGCCCGCGACGCCGACACCACCGCGCTGCTCGAGGCATCGGGCTGGGTGGTGGTGCGCGTGTGGGAGCACAGCGAGCCGGCGGAGGCGGCGCGGATCGTCGGGGAGCGGGTGCGCGAGCGCCGCCGGATCTGAGGACGCGCGGTCCGGGCGTGCCGGATCCGGGGCCGCTCAGTCCGGGCGTGCCGGCTCCGGGGCCGCTCAGTCCGGGCGTGCCGGCTCCGGGGCCGCTCAGTCCGGGCGTGCCGGCTCCGGGGCCGCTCAGTCCGGGCGTGCCGGCTCCGGGGCCGCTCAGTCCGCGTCGCCGTCGCCCTTGTCGTCCCCCTCGCCCTTGTCGTCCCCGCCGTTCCCCTTGCCGCTGCTCTCGAGCTCCGTGCCCACGGCAGCGGCCAGCTCGTCCTGCAGGGCCTGCGCCTCCGCCTCACCGAGCTCCCCCTCGCGGGCAAGCTCGTCGATGCGCTTGCTGAGGTCCTTGGCCCTGTCGGTGACCTTGTCGGCCTTGCCCTCGGCCAGGACCTCGGTGAGCTCATCCCACTGCTCCTCCAGCTGCGTGCGGGTCTCCTCGTCCGCCTGGAGCGAGGCGAGGAGGGCGGACATCCCGCCCTCGGCACCAGGCCCGGCGGAGTCCGCCGGAGGTGCGGCGCTCGGTGGCGCCGCCTGGGCCGGCGCGCTCTCCTGCTGTGCAGGCGCGCTGGCCTGGGGCTCGCCGGGCGTCGGTGATGCTGCCGGCGCGGGGGACTCTCCGGCGGCCGGCGTCCGCGCCTCGGTCCCGGTCGGGTCCCCGCCCCCCAGGAGGGCGATCGCGACGGCGATGCCGGCCACCCCGGCCACGGCTGCCCCGCCGACGACCCAGCGGGGACGGCCTCGTCCGGAGCGGGCCGGGGCGACCGCCGTGACTGACTCGGTGCCCGGGCCCGCGGTCGCCGTAACTGATTCGGTGCCGCGGCCCGTGGTGGGCGCGCCTGCCGCCGGCTCCCTCCCCGCGGCGGGCGCAGCCGCCACGGCCGCAGCCGGCAGCGTTCTGGTGGTGCCGGTGGCGGGCAGGACCTCAGTGGCCCCGTCGGGGTCCGCCACCGCGGCGGTCGGAAGGTGGTGGCGCGGCGCCCGCAGGGTCTGGAGAACCGCCGCCGTGGAGGGCCGGTCCGCCGGGTCCTTGGCGAGCATCGCCGCGACGAGGGCGTCGAGATCCCGTGGGAGCTCCGGTACCTGCGCGGCCAGGCCGGGCGGTGACGCGGCGGCGTGCTGGCGCAGGACGTCGAGCGGGTGCGCGCCGGTGAACGGGGGCCGCCCGGTGAGCGCGGCCGTCATCAGGCATCCCAGCGCGTAGACGTCGCTGGCCGGCGTGACCTCTGCCCCCTCGGCCTGCTCCGGAGCCATGTAGTCGGCCGTGCCGACCACCGTCCCGGGCTCGGTCAGCGAGGCTCCGGCGGCCTGGGCCGCGGCCGCGATCCCGAAGTCCACGACCGTGACGTCATCCCCGTGCAGGAGCACGTTGGCCGGCTTGACGTCGCGGTGGACGATGCCGGCCGCGTGCGCGGCCGACAGGGCGCCGGCCACCCGCTCGACGACCCGCAGCGCTTCCGGGACCGGGAGCGGACCGCCCCTCAGGACCTCGGCCAGGTCCCTGCCCTCGATGAGCTCCATGACCAGGTAGGCGGTGTCTCCCTCGACGCCGGCGTCGTGGACGGTGACGATGTCCGGATGCCTGAGGCTCGCGATGGCTACCGCCTCACGCTGCAGCCGCTCGCCCACCCTGGCGTCGTGGGCGGCGGCGAGGTTGACCGTCTTGACCGCGACCCGGCGGCCCAGGCGGGTGTCGCGGGCCTCCCACACCTCCGCCATCCCGCCCCGACCGATCAGCCGGGTTAGCTCGTAGCGCCCCAGCAGGACGTGAGTTGTCATGACGACATCATCGCGGCCGTACCGCCGTTCGGCCCGCCGCGCGACCCCGGTCCCGCGCGCTCCGGCTCGTCGACGTCCTGCAGGCCCAGGCCGGAGGCCATCTGCCGCACGGTGCGGCCGAAGAGCGCGTCGGCGGGCTCGAAGCCGCCGACGAAGTGGCCCGCGAGCTCGAGGTTGACCATGCCGACGAGCTGCCCGAACGCGCCGGCGAGGGTGGCGAGCACGGGGGCGGGGATGTGCTCGCCGAGGACGCGAGCCACGCCGTCGAGCTGCGCCGCGAGCTCGCCGTCGACCGCCTCGCCGTTCACGTCCGTGAGTGCTCCCGTGCGGGCGGCGTCGTCGACGATGCCGGCCAGCGCCGTCATCACCGCGGTGGCGGGGGCGATCGTGTCGGCCGGCGCGCGGTAGCCGGGGATGGCTGAGCCGTAGATCAGGGCGAACCGGTGCGGCTCGCGCCGCGCCCAGCCGCGCAGGGCGTGGCAGGCGGCGATCCAGCGCGCCCGGAACCGGCCGGGCGCCACCTCCGCCGTCGTCGCGCCGATCGTCGCCGCGAGATCGCCGTACGCGTCCACGATCAGTGCGGTCAGCAGCTCGTCGCGGCTCGCGAAGTAGCGGTACAGGCCCGAGGAGACCATGCCGAGCTCTCGCGCCACCGCCCGCAGCGAGAGCGCTCCCGCCCCCTGGTCGGCGAGCTGCTGCAGGGCCAGCCGCTTGATGTCCCTCGTGAGCTCCGCCCGTGCACGGGCGCGGGCAGTGACGGGCGGGCTGACTGGCGCGGGCATGGCAGCGATGATGCCAAGACTGAGAGCGCTTGTCACGAATGTGAGCACCGCTCTTGCTTTTCGCGCACCGCTCCTGTCACCATGGTGAGAACCGAGAGCACTGCTCTCTCTAGCGCCAGGAGACCCGATGACCAGTTCGCGCATCACCTCTCGACCCGCCGTCACGGCGGTGGCGTTCGCCCTCGCCGGCGCCGGCTTCGTCGTCTACCCCGCGCTGCGCCCGTACAGCGACGAGACCACCCTGGCCGGCGCGGAGGCCATGTCCTCGACCGCGTGGGTGCTCGCCCACTCCGTCGGGATGCTGGCGTTCCTGGCGCTCACCGTCGCGGTGTGGTCGCTGCGCCGCACCGTGCCCGGCCTCCGGCAGCTGCCCGCCGCCGTCGCCGCCGTGCTCACGTGGCTGGGGGTCAGCCTCGTGCTGCCGTACTACGGCGGGGAGACCTTCGCGCTGCAGGTGATCGCCGAGCGTGCCGCGACGGAGGCGGAGCCCGGCCTGCTCGAGCTCGCCGACGCCTTCCGGTACCAGCCGGTGGCGATCGCCTCCTTCGGCGCGGGGCTGCTCGCGCTCGCCGCGGCGGGCGTCTCGCTGGCGACCGCGCTCCGGGACTCGGGCACGCTCGGCCGGGCAGGAGGGCTGCTCGTCGGTCTCGGCCTGGTGCTGTACCTGCCGCAGTTCTTCGTGGCCCCCGCGGGCCGCATCGGCCACGGCGTGCTGCTCGCCGCGGGGTGCGCGGCCCTGGCGGTGCTCGGCCGGCGCGCCGGCACGGCTCAGCTCTCGCAGACCGTCCCGTCGGAGTCGCCGTCGCGGTACCAGTCGTACTCGGCGTCGACGCCGGAGACGTACGGTCCGTAGCCGGCGTCGAGCGCCTTGGCGCAGGAGCTGAAACGTGGGTCGGTGCCGGCACCACCGCCGCCCGGGGCGGGGGCCGACGCGGGCGCCGGCTCGGGCGAAGGGGCCGGGGCGGCCGCGACCTCGGGCATGAGCGGCGCGGTCTCGCGGGCCGGGAGCGGCTGGTCCGGACACCGGGTGAGCACGCGCACCATGGCGTCCCGCTCCGCCCCGGTGACCCACAGGCGGTACTCCGCCTTCACGGCGACCTGCCGCGCGACGTACTCGCAGCGGTAGGCCTGGTTCGGGGGCAGCCAGGTGGCGGTGTCGCCGTCGCCCTTCTGGCTGTTGAGCGGGCCGTCGACGGCGAGGAGGTTGAGGGGGTCGTTGCCGAACTCGCGGAGGGTGGACGCGTCCCAGGCCTGGGCGCCCTTCTGCCAGGCGTCGCTGAGGGCGACGACGTGGTCGATCTGGACGTCGCCGGAGGTGGCTGCGCCGCGGACGAAAGCGATCGCCGAGCCGGAGTACGGGTCGTGCAGCGTGCCGGACTCGACCACGCACCCGCTCGTGCCGGCGCCGATCGCCAGGTCCACGAGGTCGCGGCGCAGGATGTCGTTGCGGACGTCGCAGCCGTTGCGGTCCTGGTCGTAGGCGCGGTACGCGAAGGCCTCGCGGTCGTATCCCGTCTTCGGGGCGCGGCCCTTGACCTCGAGGCCGGCGACGGCGGCCAGGGCGGTTCCCGGCCGCGCCCCGGCCGGCGGGCCGGGAGCCGGGGAGGGCGACGGCGCGGCCTCCGCCGTCGGGCTCGGCACGGCCGTCGGAGTAGGAGAAGGGGTGGGCGACGGGGCCGCCGTCGGGGCCGGCTCCGCCGTCGTCGTCGGTGCCGCGGTCCCGACCGCGACCGGCGTCCCGGGCGCGGAGGGCTCCACGTCGTCGAACGCCCCCGCCACGCCGCCGAGCACCGCCACCGCGGCGGCGACGATCAGCGGCGTGCGCCACCGCGGGCGCCGCCGCGGCCCGGCGTTCTGGAACATGTCTCGACGGTAGGCCTCGACACTCCTCGGCCGAGATGTTTCGGAGCCCTTCGTGCGCTATCTCACCGCCCGCCCGCCCCGGACTGCCCTCGGCGCCGTCGGGAGAGCCACCGAGGATCTCGACGCCACGCCGGCTACCCCGCTAGCGTCGGCGCCGTGGTCGACGCCGCCCTCGTCCCCTGGTTGCTGGAATCCGACCCGGCGCTGCGCTGGCAGGTCGAGCGCGACCTCCTGCACGAGCCGCCCGAGGTGTGGGAGGCCACCCGAGCCCGGATCGCCACCGAGGGGTTCGGCGCCCGCCTCCTCGCGCTGCAGGACCCCGACGGGCAGTGGGCCGGCGGGGCCTTCTTCCCCGCCGACTTCGACTTCCAGGGCCCGGAGGCGGCGGCCGGCGCCGGCCAGCCCTGGACGGCGACGACCTGGACGCTGAACACGCTGCGCGAGTGGGGCCTCGACCCCGCGGTGCTGCGCGAGCGGCGCACGGCCGAGCTCCTCGCCGAGAACAGCCGGTGGGAGTACGACGACCTCCCGTACTGGGGCGGCGAGGTCGACTGCTGCATCAACGGCTTCACGGTCGCGAACGGCGTCTGGCTGGGCGCCGGCGTGGGCGGCGTCGTCGACTGGTTCCTCGAGCACCGGCTGCCCGACGGCGGCTGGAACTGCGAGTGGGTCGAGGGCTCGACGCGCTCGTCGTTCCACTCGACGCTCAACTCGCTCAAGGGCCTGCTGGCGTACGAGGTGGCGACGGGTGGCACGGACGCCATCCGCGCGGCCCGGCACGCGGGCGAGGAGTACCTGCTGCGGCGGGCGTTGTTCCGGCGCCTGTCCACGGGTCAGCCGGTGGCCCCCTGGGTGGACCGCTTCGCCTACCCGTTCCGCTCCTTCTACAACGTCCTCAACGCGGCGGAGTACTTCCGGCAGGCCTCGCGGCTCGACGGTTCGGCGCCCGACCCGCGCATGGCCGAGGCGGTCGAACTCGTCCGGGCGGCCCGACAGCCGAACAGCACGTGGCTCCAGGCCCGCCGGCACCCCGGCCGGGTGTGGTTCGAGGTCGACGTCCCGGCGGGCGAACCCTCGCCGTGGCTGACGTTCTACGCCACGCGCGTGCTGGAGTGGTGGGACGACGCGGGCGCCGTCGCCGGGGATGACTGACCCGGCGACGGCGCAGCTCGCATTGCCGCGTAGCTCGCGTTAACGCGTGGCCTCGCGGGACTCAGGCGTCGCGGCGGCGCAGGCTCACCGCGCCGGCCACGAGCGCTACGGCGGCCCACGCGCCGACGACCGCCACGCCCTCCCACGCGGTGAGGACTTCGTTGCTCCCGAAGACCTCGCTGAGGCCGAGGAAGGACACGGCTGCGGGCAGCGGCAGGACGGCGACGAGGTCCTGCACCCAGTCGATCTGGACGAACTGCAGCACGCCGGGCAGCAGCAGGAGCAGGCCCAGGACGGTCGTGATGGTCCCGGCGGTGTGCCGGAGCACGGCCCCGAGGCCGAGGGCGATGAACGCGGCGGCCACGAAGAAGAAGGTCATGCCGCCGAACGCCTGCCAGGTGGTCGCGTCACCGAGGGACGGCACGAGGCCGTAGTCCTCCAGGAAGGGCCGGGCCACCAGGTAGCCGCCGAGGATGCTGACGGCGCTGACCACCACGGTCAGGACGACGAGCACGAGCGCCTTCGCCACGAGAACGGGCAGGCGGCTCGGCACGGCGGCGAAGGTGGAGCGGATCATCCCGGTGGAGTACTCGCCCGTCATCAGGAGCGCGCCGAGCACCGCGATCGTGACGGTGCCGAACTGGTAGCCGCCGATGACGATCTCCGCGCCGTAGAGCGTGGCGCCCGCGGCGGCCGCGTCCTCGGCGAAGTACTGGAGCGAGGACGCCTGCGCGAGCGCGAGGAGGGTCATCACCGCGACGGTGATGCCCATCGTCCACCAGGTCGAGCGCAGGGAGAGGAGCTTGATCCACTCACCCCTCATCACGCCGAGGAAGCTGAGCCGGGCGGCGCCCACGGAGGCGGCACCCACGGTGCCGGCCTTGCCTGGGCCGGTCGCCGTCGGGGAGCCGGGGCGAGCGACGGCGGACGCGCCGCCGCCCGGCCCGGCCGGGCTGGTCGTGGTCGTGGTCGTGCTCATCGGGCGGCCTCCATGGCCTCGTGGGTGGTCTCGGAGCGGTACTCGACGGCGTCCTGGGTGAGGGTCATGTAGGCCTCCTCCAGGCTCGCCCGCTGGACGGTGAGCTCGTGCAGGACGATCCGGTTGCGGGCCGCGGTCTCGCCGATCAGCTCGGCGGTCGTGCCGTGCACGGCGAGCGTGCCGTCGCCGTCGCCGGCCGCGTCGACGGTGGCGCCGGTGGCCCTCAGGAGCGGCACGAGCTCGGCCGACTGCGGCGACCGGACCTTGACGACCGCGCCGGTGGCGGAGTCGATGACGTCCTGGACCAGGCCGGCGGTGATGATCCGGCCGCGGCCGATGACCAGGAGCTGGTCGGCGGTCTGCGCCATCTCCGACATCAGGTGCGAGGAGAGGAAGACGGTGCGGCCCTCGGCCGCGAGCTGCCGGGTGAGATTGCGGACCCATTGCACGCCCTCGGGGTCCAGGCCGTTGACCGGCTCGTCGAGGATGAGGGTGCGCGGGTCCCCGAGCAGGGCCGAGGCGATGCCGAGCCGCTGGCCCATGCCGAGGGAGAACCCGCCGACCCGCTTGCCCGCGACGCCGGCCAGGCCGGTCATCTCGATGACCTCGTCCACCCGCCGGGTGGGGATGCCGTGCGTGGCGGCCATGGTGCGCAGGTGCGAGCGGGCGCTGCGGCCGCTGTGCACGGCCTTCGCGTCGAGCAGTGCGCCGACCTCCTTCAACGGGGAGCGGTGCTGCGCGTAGTGCTTGCCGTTGACCGTCACGGTCCCCGAGGTCGGCCGGTCCAGGCCGACGATCATGCGCATCGTGGTGGACTTCCCGGCCCCGTTGGGGCCGAGGAACCCGGTGACGGTGCCGGGCGGGATGGTGAAGCTGATGCCGTCGACGGCGGTCTTGCTGCCGTAGCGCTTGGTGAGGTCGTGTGCCTCGATCATGGTTGCCCTCAGGTCGGTCCCGCCCCGGACGAGCGGCCGCTGGCCGCCCGCCGGGGATGTCACGACGAGTCAACCGATCCGGGCGAACCGGCGGATCCGGGACCGGCCCTGACCGGACCCTGGATCCGGACGGGCCGACCCTGAGGGACGCCCTCAGGGTCGGCCGCCACTCACCTGGTTCACGGACGAGGCCACACAGGGAGCACCTATACTCCGGCCGCACGCCCTCTATCGCAGCACCACCTCGGCGATGCGCGGCGCCTCGGAGCCGGCGGCGAAGACCAGGCGCACGCCGTCGACCGCTCCGCCGTCGAGCTCGGCCTCGTGGAAGGCGGCACCGGCGGCAAGCTCGCCCACGGTCACCCACTCGCCCCCGCGCGAGACCTGGATCTCGCCGGAGCCGGACCCGACGACGGCGACCGAGCCCGCCGTGGCCGGCTCGTCGAGGTTCCGGGCGAGGAACGAGCCGTCGACGGGCGCGTCGGCCGCCGCGTAGGAGGTCGCGACGTCGCCGTCGAAGGCGCGGGCGGCCCCCTCACCGGGCACGCTGGCGAGGTTCGTCTCGAACTCCCCCGACGGAGCGGAGACCACGAACTCGCGGATCTTCACCCACTGCCCGCCCGAGTTGTGAGCCGTGGCGAGCAGCCGCACGTACCGCGCCTGGACCGGGGTGTCGAACGTGTGCGCGACGAGCGGGGAGGAGCTGTACTCCCCGGCGTCCGTCCACGTCTGCCCGTCCACGGAGTACTGGAGGGTGGCGGAGTAGAACATGTCGCCGGACTGGGTGTCGGAGTCGGCCTGGTGCACGTTCACCGACCCGACCTCGCGGACCTCGCCGAGGTCGACCTGGACGTAGTCGCCCGCGCGGCCGGCCTCGTTCGACCAGTAGAGGGTGGCCGGGTCGCCGTCGACCATCTTCGCCACCGTGTTGTCCTGGTAGGTGCCCAGCGAGCTCGACGCGGTGGCCGGGTACCCCTCGGCCGGTCCGGCCGGCTCTGCGCCGAGCCACTCGGCGTAGGCGGCCATGGCCCGGTCGGAGAAGTCCTCGAAGACGCCGTCACCGACGCTGGGGACGAGCACGTCGGGGCGCAGCACGCCGTCGCCGCCCTGGTCGTCGACGGTGGGCTCGGTGGTCCGCGCGATCCAGTCGCGGGCGGCGAAGAGCTCCGCGGTGGCGGTGGCTCCGTCGTCGGCGGCGATCGCCTCGAGCATCGCGATCTCGTGGCTCAGGGCCGCGGCCCACTGGGCGGCGGCGTCGATCCACGGCTCGGCGTCGGCGGCGAAGCCGGGCTCGGCCATCGCGGGGAGGGTCTCCGGCAGGGCCCGGATGACCGCGAGGCGCTCCCGTAGCGCGGCGGCACCGGCGGCGTCCCCGGCCTCGTGGGCGGCCCAGAAGGCCTCGACGTCGGCGCTCAGGGCGGGCGCGTGGACGACGTCGTCGCGGTACGGCCAGCTCTGGTTGAGGTCGGCGAAGGCGACCAGCGCCTCCTGGACGACCGGGTCGTTCCCGGCCAGCTCGGCGAGGACGGCGGACATGGACGCCTCGGCGTCGTAGGCCGGGCCGTTCCAGGTGTAGTCGGCGTAGTTGCCCAGCGCGGGCAGCGACGCGTACGGCTGGATCATCGGGTTGGAGGTGATGCCCTCGATGTGCTGGTACAGCCCCGGGTCGCGGCCGGTCAGCGGGTTGAGGAACAACCGGCTGCGGCGGCCGTCGTTGACCGGGAAGTTGTCCCAGATGTACAGGTGCTCGGTGCGGTAGGACCGCGACGCCCGCTGCACCGACTCCTCGGTGATGGTGTCCGAGAAGACGCCCTCGCCGGTCCACTGCACCCGCACGTCCTCATCGAGGCGATCGCCGAAGCGGCCCTTGTACGGGTCCTCGCCGGAGCCGGCGTAGTTGGTCGGCACGGTCTGCAGCGGGGCCAGGCCGTTCGGCTCGATGTACTCGGTCTGGATGCGGTTGAGGTAGTCGGTCTGGGCGTCGGCCAGCCAGTACCAGTTGCCCTCGTTCGGGTACTTGGCGCGGTCGGCGTCGCAGTGCAGCCGCAGCGGGATGTCGTCGAGGGCCACGTAGAAGGAGTCGACGCCGAGGTCGCGCAGCTGCTCAAACTTGGCGATCGTCGCGTCGAAGTCCTTCTGCGAGGAGTAGCAGATGTCGTTGCCGGGCGAGAGCGCGAAGGTGAAGTCCACGTGGTTGGCGTTCGCCGCCTCGATGAGCTCCTGCATCCGCGCCAGGTCCTCGCCGCTGTAGAGCTCGCGCCACTCGTAGCGCAGCAGCAGATCGTCCTTCGGCGTGTAGATGTAGGTGTTCATCTTGTGCTCGCCGTAGAACTCCATGTGGTCCAGGCGGGCCTGGTGCGACCACGGGATGCCGTAGAACCCCTCGATCGCGCCGCGGATCGACATCAGCGGCCAGTCACGGATCTCCAGGCCGGGCACCGTCCTCCCGTCGACCACCTGGCGCAGGGTCTGGGTGGCGTAGTACGTGCCGCGGGTGTCGGCACCGTTGAGGACGACGACGGGGCGGCCCTCGTAGCGCCCGCTCGCCAGGACGTAGCCCTCCTCGGGGAGGTCGGCGGCGTCCTCGACGCCCATGCCGGCGAGGACCTCCGCGAGCGCCGGGTTGTCCGCCACCGTGCCGAGGTAGACCTCCTTGCCGGCGCCGCGCGCGCCGGTCGTGGTGGTGACCTTGCCGCCGGCCGCCGTGATGATCTCCTCGGCCGCCGCGACCGCGGCGGCGTCGGTCCGCTCGCCGACGACGAGCGTCACCCTCCCGGCCAGCGGCACGGGCTCGCCGCCGGTCGTCAGCTCCTGCGGCGCCGGGAAGATCTGCGGTGCGGCCTCGGCCGCAGGCGCCCCCTCGGCCGGTGCCGCGGCGGCGTGCAGCTCCGCCGCGGCAGGTGCGGCGACGGCGAGCGCGGCCGCCAGCGCGGCCGCCCCTCCCACCGTCGTTCTCCAGGTGCGCGCACGGCGCGTTCGCGTGTTCACGGACTGTCCCCCCGTTGGTCGTCGTGAGAACCACCGCCGCGGCATCGTCGCCATGTTCGTTCCTGTGAGGCGGTGGGCGTTTCAGTGCACATTCAGCCAGAGGGGTGAGTTACCGTCAAGAGGTGCCGGTATCGCCCGCCGGCCCGGGCTGCGGGTGTGAGTTCCGCCACCGAGCCCCGCGGTGGTGCGGATGCCTGGGGCTCGGACCTCACCGGATGCCGGGCCCATGAGTTTATGGCCGGATTCCGCCGAAAACTCAGGGTCGAAACCAGGTCCGAGGGCGAGTAGCGTTCCGCTCAGAACCCTACGGCTCTCACTGTCACGTCTCTGGAAGGACCCTCCTGTGACCATCACCGCCCTCGCGCCCGTGTGGGCCGACCCGACCCAGATCACCGACCCGGCGGACGCGGCGGTGCGCATGCGCCGCTCCCCGATCGTGGTCACCCGCGTGGGGTCCGGAGAGGCGCGGACGGTCATCGTCGACGACGGCAACGGCCCCCGCCTGCACCTGGAGGCCAGCACCGAGGACGGCCTCGACGTCGAGCAGGCCACCGCACTGGTCGAGGCCCTCGCGGCCCAGGTCGAGGTGCTGCGCGCCGCGCGGTAGGTCACCGAGAGACGCACCCTCGCACCACTGTCGCTGGTCAGACGTCACAAAGTCGTGACTTCTCGCAGTGCGGTGGGGCGTCACACGCAAAGAACCCGGCGGCACCTGAGGTGCTGCCGGGTTCTTCCTGTCCAACGAGAGCCCGGGTGCGCCGTCGCCGACGCCCCGGGCTTCCGGAGGGATCAGGATCAGGCGTTGGCGCCGACCGGGGCGAAGTCGCCCGCACGCACGGCCTCCATGGCCTTGGTCCAGGACACGAGCTGGTCGAGCATCGGCTCGACCGCGGCGGTGGCCGGCTCGGTGGGCTTGAGCACCGAGAAGTTCTCGAAGTCCGTGAACAGGGACAGGAGCGCGGCGTTGCGCACGTGCGCGACCTGCATCTCGGAGAGGATGCCGCGCAGGTGCTCGACGGCGCGGGCGCCACCGGCGGAGCCGTAGGAGACGAAGCCCGCGGCCTTGTTGTTGACCTCGGCGGCCAGGTAGTCGAGGGCGTTCTTCAGGGCGCCGGTGATGGAGTGGTTGTACTCGGAGACGATGAAGACGAAGCCGTCGAACTCGGCCATCTTGGCGGACCAGGCCTGACCCTCGGCGGAGGCGGCGGGGCCCCACGACGGCGGCGTGGCCTCGGCCCAGACCGGCAGGTTGAAGTCGGCGATGTCGACGATCTCGAACTCGGCGTCGTCGCGCTTCTCCGCGATGGACTTGACCCAGCTGGCGACGTTCAGGCTCTGGCGCCCGGGGCGGATGCTGCCGGTGACGATGGCGATCTTGGTCATGACTCTCCTGTGGTTCGTGTCGATCCGATTAGGGCTCGCGCCCTTCACTCCATGCAACTGCATGAATCTTCAAGGGATTCCGAGGACGGCGGTGGCGTCGGTCACAGGTCCCCCGCCGTCGTCGGCGCGCCGGGGCACACCGACGTCAGCCTCGCGCTCGACCTCGAGGCGCCACGCGTCCTCACCGGCGACACAGCCCGGCTCGACCCGGCGTCGTCCGCTTCGGGCGCGGCCAGCCCGTCTCAGGGACGGCGGCCAGGCGCTCCGCCGCGCAGCGCCCTAACGGGAGCGCGGCTTGAGCCGGACCTGCGGCAGCTCGGGGGCGGGGAGGGGTGCGCCGTCGTAGCCGGTGACGCGGCCGAACCGGGCGACGCCCTCCGGCTCGCCGGCGACCGCGGCCTGCCACTGCGCCCGGGCGGTGAGGACCTCCTCGTGGGTGCGGGTGACGAAGTTCCACCACATCAGCACCTGCTCGCCGAACGGGACGCCGCCCATGAGCACCGCACGGACCGGGGCCGCCCCCGCCTCGAGGAGGATCTCGCCGGCTCCGGGCGCGAGGTAGGCCAGCCAGGCCTCCGGCACCGCGGTGCCGTCGACGGTGAGGTCGCCGCTGTCGAGCAGGATGCCGTGCTCGAACGCCGGGTCCACCGGCAGGCGCACGCGCGCGCCCGCGGGGATGTCGATCTGCGCGGCGACCAGCGGCGAGTACGCCCGCGCCGGCGACGTCACACCGCCGAGGGTGCCCATGAACACCTGCACGCGGGCGCCGTCGACGTCGAACCCCGGCACGTCGGCGACGTGCTCGAAGGCGCGCGCGCCGGCGCGGTCGGCGTCCGGCAGGGCGGTCCAGAGCTGGACGCCGTGGAGGCGCACCTGCGTGGGGAACCGCGTGAGCGTGCCCTCCTCGGAGTGGCAGATCCCGTTCCCGGCGGTCATGAGGTTGAGCTGGCCGGGCTGGATGGTCTGCACGGAGCCGAGGGCGTCCTGGTGGAGCACCTGCCCCTCGAAGAGCCACGTGACCGTCTGCAGCCCGGTGTGCGGGTGCGGGGGCACGTCCATCCCGCCGGAGACGGAGATGTCGTCGGGCCCGTAGTGGTCGGCGAAGCAGAACGCCCCGATCAGCGAGCGCTGCTTGGAGGGCAGCGTGCGCCGCACGGTCATGGCGCGCGGCCCGCCGAGGGGGACGTCGCGCGGCTCGATCAGCTCGACGGCGGAGGTGCCGGGGCCGGTGACGCACACCTGCTCCTGGGGCCGGGTCTCGAGGTTGGTCATGGCCCCAGCGTAGATCGGGCCGGTCACCGCGCCGCGGCCAACCGGACAGGCCGCGACCCGTAGCGGCCGCGTGGCGGCGGACGTATGGTCGCACCGGCGACGCGCTTCCCCAGACCATGACGTCCCGCCCCAGTACCGGTCGCCCACCTACGGCCCTGCCGCAGTCCGCTGCGGGCGCCCACGGCCCCGCAGCCTGCGACGATGCGAGCCGCCCGCTCCGCCGTCGCCAAGCCTTTATCCCCCATGACCCCGGGTCAGGGGCAGCGTCCCGCCCGGGCGGAGACAGACGATGAAGACTGCTCCCGCGGCGCTCGGCGCCGCCCTTCTGCTCCTGACCTCCACCGCCGCCGCGGCGTTCGCGAGCAACGACGGCGACGACGGCGGCCCCCCGGCCGTCGAGGACGACTTCACCCGCGACATCCTCACCACCGGCCTGTCGGACCCCTTCGAGGTGATCTACGGCCCGGACGACATGCTCTGGATCACCGAGCGGACCAGCGGGGAGGTCACCCGCGTCGACCCCGAGACGGGCGAGACCTCCCTCGCCCTGACCATCCCCGGCGTGCTCGCCACGCCCGGCGAGCAGGACGGCCTGCTCGGCATGGTGCTGCACCCGGACCTGCTCGAGAAGAAGAACCGGAACCAGTACGTCTTCCTCTCCTACACCTACGACGGCGAGGGCACCCCGCCCGAGAACGAGGCGATCGACCGGCGCCAGCGCATCGCCCGCTACACCTGGGACGCCGAGGACGAGGTCCTCGACCCCGACTCCGAAGAGGTCCTGATCGACGGCCTCTACGCCAGCGACGACCACAACTCCGGCCGTATGATCCTCGCGCCCGACGGCAAGCTGCTCTACACCATCGGCGACCGCGGCAACCTCCAGGACCTCAACGCCTGCAAGGTCAACCGGGCCCAGCGCCTGCCCACCCAGGACGAGGTGGACGACGAGAACTGGATCGCCTACCAGGGCAAGTCCCTGCGCCTGAACCAGGACGGCACCATCCCGCGCGACAACCCGCGCATCGACGGCGTACGCAGCCACGTCTTCAGCTACGGCCACCGCAACCCCCAGGGCCTGACCCTCGGGCCGGACGACCAGGTCTACTCCTCCGAGCAGGGCCCCAAGAG
Organism: Georgenia sp. EYE_87; assembly: GCF_023148685.1. Taxonomy (GTDB): domain Bacteria; phylum Actinomycetota; class Actinomycetes; order Actinomycetales; family Actinomycetaceae; genus Georgenia. The sequence continues at coordinate 57,167 of NZ_JAHXNL010000015.1, forward strand.
CGACGACGAGCTCAACCTCATCGTGGCCGGCGGCAACTACGGCTGGCCGAACGTGGCCGGCTACCAGGACGACCAGGCCTACATCTTCGGCGACTGGTCCGCCTGGGAGGACTGCACCCCCGAGCAGTACAACGCCTTCGAGATCCCCGACACCGTCCCGCAGCTGCAGGAGTCGGAGTTCTACTCCCCCGACTTCCAGCCGCCGCTGCGCACCTTCTACACCGTGCCCACCGGCCACGACTTCAGCGGCGAGGCCTGCGAGCCGTCCGGGTTCTTCTTCATCTGCTACCCCACCGTCGCGCCGTCGAGCCTGGAGTTCTACGACGACGACGCCATCCCCGGCTGGGAGAACTCCTTCCTTATGCCGACCCTGAAGCACGGCACGCTCTATAGGCTTCCCGTCTTCGACGACGACGGCGTGCGCATCGACGGCCCGCTCCCCTTGTTCGAGACCGTGAACCGCTACCGCGACACCGCGGTCTCCCCCGACGGCCGCACCATCTTCGTGGCCACCGACAGCGGCGGCCTGGCCCGCGGCACCAACGGCGACGCCACCACCGAGCTCCAGAACCCCGGCGCCATCCTCACCTTCACCTACACCGGCACCGACTGAGCGGTTCCCTAACCGAAGCGCCGGAACGCCCCGGCGCCACCCAGAGACGGCAGGCCGCACCCGAGGGGTGCGGCCTGCCGTGCTTCACGCGCCGCCCGGTCTGTGGCGCCTGCGGCGCGAGGCTACGGGAGCTGGGGCTTGGCCCTCTTGGCGGCGAGGAGCTGGAGGAGCACCTCGTCGCGCTGGCGGAGGGTCTCGTCCCAGTCGTGCCCGGCGAGCTCCTCCGCGACGCCCTCGGCCATCACGGGGATGTAGTCGTCGGTCTCGGGGTACTCGCCCAGGGTGCGGGCCCACTCGCGCTGGGCCGGGCCGATGTGCTCGAGCACGTGGGTGATGCCGCCGTCGCCGCCGGAGGCGTGCAGGTTGAGGAACGGGCCGAGCAGGGCCCAGCGCAGCCCGGGTCCGTAGGAGATGGCGGTGTCGATGTCCGTCACGCTCGCCACCCCGGTCTGGACCAGGTGGAACGCCTCGCGCCACAGCGCCACCTGGAGCCGGTTGGCGACGTGCCCAGCCATCTCCTTGTTGATGCGGATCGGCTTCTTGCCGATCTCGGCGTAGAAGGCGAGCGCCTTGTCGACGCTCTCCGCGGAGGTCTGCCGACCGCCGAGGACCTCGACGAGCGGGATCAGGTGCGGCGGGTTGAACGGGTGCCCGAGGACCATGCGCTCGGGGTGCGTCATCCCCTTCTGGACGTCGGAGATCAGCAGGCCCGAGGAAGACGTCGCGATGAGCGCTCCCGGGGCGAGCGTCGACTCGATCTCGGCGAGCATGGCCCGCTTGATCTCGAGTCGCTCCGGCCCGTTCTCCTGGACGAACTCGGCGTCGCGCACGGCGTCGGCGATGGAGGCGGTGAACCGGAGGTTCTCCTTCGACGCGCCGTCCTCGAGCCCGAGAGTCTCCAGCGCGGGCCAGAACTGCTGGACCCAGGTGCGCAGGCGGTCCTCGGCGCCCTCGGCGGGGTCCGCGGCGACCACTGTGAACCCGCGGGAGAGGTAGTACGCGGCCCAGCTGGCGCCGATGACGCCGGTGCCGACGACGGCGATGGTGCGGGAGGTGTTGCTCATGACTCTCACTTCTCTCTGAGTACTGATGCCGGCCGAGCGCGGTCGCGCTAGCGGGCCGTGGCGCTCGTGGTGGTGACGTCCTCGAAGGTGCGGTCGCGGCTCAGGAGCGCGGCTCCGAGGACCATGACCGCGGCGGTGGCGGCGAAGACCAGCAGCGGGACGGTCCAGCCGCCGGTGAGGTTCGACAGCAGTCCGCCGAGGAACGGGCCGACGGTGCCGAACGCGTAGCCGATGCCCAGGCTGAACCCGGTGACCGCGGCGGAGCCCTCGGGGGTGCGGGTGCGGCGGTTGAACATGACCATCGCGAAGGGGAACGCCCCGCCGGAGATGCCGGCGACGAAGGCCCACACGGCCCCGGCGCCCGGGGCGGCGATGATGCCGAGGTAGCCGACGGCCGAGGCGATCGGGAACACCGCGCCGAGCAGGAGGGGGTTCTTCAGCCTGGAGGCGATGATCGGGGTGATCAGGGCCATCGGCAGCGTGAGGAACGTGTAGATCGAGTACATCCCCGCGGCCTCGCCCTCACTGAGACCCTGCGCCTGGAAGATCGTGGGCAGCCAGGCGAGCATGGCGTAGGTGTTCAGGGCCGCCATGCCGTAGAAGATGGCGCCGCCCAGCGAGACCGGGTTGGTGAACAGCTTGCGGGCGCCGAACTTCTGCGCCGGCGCGGCCGCCGTCGTGCCGGCCTTGTCCGCCTGGCCCGAGCGCACGGCCGCGAGGGTCCACGGCAGCGCGGCGAGGATCATCAGCCCGGCGTAGGAGGCGACCGAGGTGCGCCAGCCCACGGCGTCGGCCATGGGCACGGCCAGCATCGCGGGGATGGTGGCGCCTGCCTGGGTCATCAGCGTCAGCACGGACATGGCGGTGGCCTGCCGGTCCGCGAAGTACCGCTTGACCAGGGGCGGGCCCACCACGTTGCCCATGCCCATCCCGAACAGCGCGACCAGGCCGAAGAGCAGGAAGCCGACCGGGGAGTCCCCGAGGACGCGCAGGATGGTCCCGGCGGCGCCGAGCCCCAGGGCGACGACGGCGATCCGGGCCGGACCGTACCTCCGGATGAACGCCGGGGCGATGAACCCGGCGAGGCCGAAGGCGATGGTGGGGAGCATGCCCAGGATCGTGGTGCCGACGGCGCCGAGGGCGACGTCCTCGCCGATGCGGCCCAGCAGCGGGGAGATGCCGGTGACCGCGTGGCGCAGGGAGAGCGCCAGGAGGATCAGGCCGACGAAGTAGAAGATGCGACCGCGCCAGGGCTGCCTGGCCGGGGCGGCCGGGGCCGCGTCCACGCCGGGCAGACCGTCCGGCGCGCCGGTGGTCCCGAGGGTGCGGGTGTCGGCGGCGGTCATGACGCCGCCTTCGAGTCCGCGTCGATCGGGAAGAGCTGGCCGGAGATGGTCCGTCCGTGCGGGCCCGTCAGGAACAGGACCAGCGCGGCGATGTCGGCAGGGTCGATGAAGTCCTTGATCGACTGGTTGTTCAGCGCGTTGGTGGTCTCCTCCTCCACGGTGGTGCCGTTGGCCTTGGCGCGGCCCTCGAGAACGGCGGCCATGCGCGGCCCCTTGACGGCGCCCGGGTGGATCGTGTTGGCGGTGATGCCGAACTCACCGAGCTCGAGCGCGAGGGTCTTGCTGAAGCCGACCAGCGCCCACTTGGTGGTGGAGTACGCGATGCGGTTGGGGTAGCCGAAGCGCCCGGCGAGGGAGGACATGGTCACCACGGAGGCGGCCTCGGACTCCTTGAGCAGCGGGATCGCGCGCTGGGTGACGTTGAAGGTGCCGTGGAGGTTGACGTCGACGACGGCGCTCCAGGCGTCGAAGGCCAGCTCCTCGGCCGGGGCGGTGGGCCCGGAGATGCCGGCGTTGTTGACCAGGACGTCGAGCCCGCCGAGCTCGCGGCGGACGTCGGCGAACATGGCGTCGACGGCGGCGGGGTCGCTCACGTCGGTGACCGATCCGGTGATGTTCTCGTTCGCCGCGGTGACGGCCTTGACGGCCTCCGCGTTGACGTCGGCGATGTGAACCCTGGCACCGGTGGCGGCATAGGCCTGTGCGATGGCGAAGCCGATGCCGTTGGCACCCGCCGTGATGAGAACCCGCTGAGTCATGGTCTTACCTTTCTGAGATGCACCCGCCGGTCCAGCAGATGCCTTGCGTGGAAGATACATAGGCGACAAGTGTTATCGCGCTAGGCAAATTCCGAGCAGTGCCGTGAGGCCGGTCACCCGCCGGGGCGCGGCACGAGAAAGCGCCAGCCCCGGACCCGGAAGGGGTCCAGAGCTGGCGCTGGCGCGGGCCTGAGGTCCGCGGAATGGCTGCGGACCTCAGGCCCCGGGGGTGCCGTTCGCCTCGTACAGCTCGAGCATCGCGTCGGCGACCAGGCCGGCACGCTCGGGCCCGAGGACGTCGATGAACTGGGAGCGGTTGATGTCCGCCACGAGGCAGCGCAGCTCGGCGGCGAGCTCGACGCCCGCGGGGGTGAGCTCGAGGTAGGTGACCCGGCGGTCCTCAGCGCAGGCCGTCCGGACGACAAGTCCCCGGCTCGCGAGCTTGTCGGCGATCTTGGTGAAGCCGCCGCTGGTGAAGGACGCCGCGCGGGCCAGCGTGTTCATCGGCGCCCGGCGCTCCGGCCCGGCGCCGAGCTGCAGCATGGTCTGCGCCTCGGCCGGGTTGAGCGAGAACGCGGCCTTGATGGCGGCCTGCACACGCGCGTTGGTGGCCTCGAAGCCCCGGATGACGCGGCCCCAGAGCTGGACGGCGGCGTCGTCGTCGACCGTCGGGCGGACGGCTGTCTTGGTGTCGGCGTTCATCGGGTCACTTCCGGTCGGCGGGATGATGCTCGCTCTCTTCCATACAAGCAAGTTGGCCGAAAGTAAATTCCCGGCACGCGTCGACGCCCTCCCGTCGGACGCGCGGACGCCGCGGGCGGAGCAGTCCCACCACCCACGGCGCCCTGCGTGAAGACCTCCGGCCGATCAGGACCCCGCGAGGCTGGGCGCGAGGGTCGGGGCGGCGACGCGCCCTCGGGAGGCATAGGCCCGGAGCACGGCGAGCGTCGCGGCGAGGAAGACCAGCTGCAGCAGCGTCCGCGGGAACAGCGCCATGGTCTGGGCACCCTCAAGGGCGGCGCCGCTCACGGCGGCGTACACGTTCGCCGGGTACATCACGACGAGCAGGGCGCTCAGGCCGCCCGCCGCCCACGCGACCGTCCGAGGAACGAGCAGCCCGACCGCGCCGGCCAGCTCCAGCACGCCCGTCACGGTGACGAGCAGAGCCGGCTCCGGGAGCACGGGCGGAACCATGCTGATGAGCTCCTCGCGCATCCCCACGAAGTGGCTGACGCCGGTGAGCGTGAACATCGCGGCCAGGCCGCCGCGCAGGGCGACGGGCCAGGAGCGAAGGCGTGCGACGCCGGCGGCGCCGGCCGCCCAGACCGCCAGCGTGACGACGACGAGAACGATGAACGGTGCCATGCGATCCTCCAGAGATCTTGTCACTGACAAGTTGCCAGTACGAGAACCGTAGGCGCCGACCATCAACTTGTCAATGCCTAGATTGGGCTATGCTCGGTCCGTGTCCACCGCTCGCCCGTACCACCACGGCGACCTCCGCCGCGCCGTCCTGTCCGCCGCCGTGGCGGCGATCCCGGAGGTCGGCCCGGCGGGTCTGAGCCTGCGGGACCTGGCGCGGCGCGCCGGCGTCTCCCACGCGGCTCCGGCCCACCACTTCGGGGACAAGGCGGGGCTCCTCACCGCGGTGGCGGCCGAGGGCTACGAGCTGCTGGCGGAGGCGCTGACGACGGCCCAGCAGAGCACGGACGACTTCCTCGAGCTCGGCGTGGCCTACGTCCGCTTCGCCGTCGAGCACCGCGCCCACTTCGAGGTAATGTTCCGGCCCGATCTGTACCACCCGGACGATCCCGCGCTGCTGGCCGCCCAGCGGCGCGCCGGAGCCGCCCTCTACGGCGGGGCGGCGTCGGTCCCGACGGGCCGGCGCGGGGAGGACGTGCGCGTCGCCGGCATCGCCGCGTGGTCCCTCGTCCACGGCTTCGCCAGCCTCTGGCTCACCGGTGCGGTGCCCGCCGACCTCGGCGACGACCCGGAGGCGGCTGCGCGCGCCGTCGCCGGTGTCCTGTTCCGCGAGCCCTGACCTGACTCCTCAGTGCCGCAGCGCGTCCAGGTGCTCCGGCCGCACCTGGACGACGTCCGCGGCGTACTCGCGGTGCCGGCCGAGGAACGCGTGGATGTACGGGCACACCGGGACGATCTTCAGCCCGGCGGCGACGGTCTCGTCGAGGGCGAACGCGGCCAGCTTCGACCCCAGGCCGTGCCCTTCGTACGCCTCGTCGACCACGGTGTGGAAGAAGACGCGCTCCCCCGTGCCGTCGTCGGGCAGGTAGTGCGCCTTCCCGATGACCTTCCCGTCGTCGACCAGCTCGAAGCGGTGGCGGTCGGCGTTGTGGCGGACGGTGATCGTGGTCGTGTCCATGGTTCTCCAGGGCCGGGTCCTGCGACGACGGATGGGTCAGCGGGCGCTCACGGACGTGCCCGGACCGGGTGCCGGCTCACGATCGACACCCGGTTGTAGGCGTTGATGGCGATGGCCGCCCACGCCAGGGCGGAGTACTGCTCGTCGGTCAGGCTCGCGCGGGCGCGGGCGAGCTCGTCGGTGCGGGTCTCCTCGTCGGGCAGGGACGTGACGGCCTCGGTCACCCGGAGCGCGGCCGCCTCGACGTCGGAGAAGAGGGACGTGTCCCGCCAGGCGGAGAGGACCGCCAGGCGCTGGGCGGTCTCGCCCGCCTCCATCGCCTGCCGGGTGTGCAGGTCGAGGCAGTAGGCACACCCGTTGAGCTGGGACGCGCGCACGTTCATGAGCTCCACGAGGGTGCGGGGAAGGCCCGTCGCGTCGGTGGCGGCGCGGACCTTGAGCACGAAGGCGTTCAAGGACTTCCAGACGGCGGGGTCCGACTTGTCGAGGTGGAGATCGTCCGGCGTGCTCATCGCTCTCCCGGTGCTGGGTGCGTCGTTCCCGACGATCCTCCCAGGCCCGGGGCCGCACCGCCCGAGGTCCGGACCGCGCCCGGCGCGCGGGCGGCCTCCAGCTCGGCGATCAGGGTGCGCGCGTCGTAAGGCCCGACGTGCCGGGTGTCGCCGATGAAGAACGTCGGGGTCCCGCGGGCCCCGCTCGCCTCCGCGTCGGCGACGTCCTCCCGGACCCGGGCCGCGTGGCGCTGCTCGTCGACGTCCCGGAGGAACTCCTCGACGTCGAGACCGAGCTGCCCGGCGTAGCCGGCGAGGTCCTCGACCTCGAGCTGGTCCTGGTGGGCGAAGAGCAGGTCGTGCATCGGCCAGAACCGGCCCTGGGCGTCCGCGGCCTCGGCCGCCGCGGCGGCGAGCTCGGCGTGGGGGTGGACGTCCGGCAGCGGCAGGTGGCGGAAGACGTACCGCAGGTCGTCGCCGAAGTGCTCCCGCACCTCCTTCGCCACGCCGGTGGCCCGGGCGCAGAACGGGCACTCGAAGTCGCCGTACTCCACGAGGGTCAGCGGCGCCGTCGCCGGCCCGAGCAGGTGGTCGCGCCCGGGGTCCACGGGACGTGCGAGGGCCGTGGGCAGCGCCGCCGTCGTCTCCCCGAGCAAGAGCGCCGCCAGCCGGAACACGACCGCCCCGAGCGCGATGGCCAGGACCAGCGCGAGCAGCACGCCGACGGTGGCCTGGCCCCGGAGCTCCGGGTCGTCGAACGCCAGGCTGATGATCAGCAGGGACACGGTGAAGCCGATGCCGGAGAGCGCGCCGCCCGCGGCCACCTGGCCGGGCCCCACACCCTGCGGCAGGCGCCCCAGGCGCAGCCGCACGCCCGCGAGCGCGAACCCGCCGATGCCCACGAACTTGCCGACCACCAGCCCGATGACGACGGCCCACGTCACCGGGGAGGCGAGCGCCTCGGCGAGCACGCCGCCGCGCAGGTCCACCCCGGCGTTCGCGAGCGCGAAGACGGGCACGATGACGTAGCTCGTCCAGGGGTGCAGCACCAGCTGGAGCCGCTCGTTCACGGGGACGGCGCGGGTCAGCGCGTCCCGGGCGGAGCGGCCCACCTCCGCCATCGGGGACTGCCGGAAGGCGCGGAACCGCGTCGCCGCCCCCTCGACGTCGTGCCGCCGCAGCGCGAAGGCCGGGATGAGCAGCCCGGCGAGCATCCCGGCGATCGACGCGTGCAGGCCCGACGCGACGGTGGCGACCCAGACCACGAGGGCGACCGTGACGTAGGGCCAGGTGCGCCAGGCGCCCACGCGGTCGAGCACCGCGAGCGCCACGAGCCCGGCCGCGGCGACGAGGAGGGCGGGCACGTCGAGGCGGTCGGAGTAGACGACGCCGATGACGGTCACCGCCACGACGTCGTCGACCACGGTGAGGGTGAGGAGGAAGACCCGCAGCTGCGTGGAGGCGGCGGGACCGACCAGCGCGAGGGCGCCGAGCATGAACGCGGTGTCGGTGCCGATCACGACACCCCAGCCGCCGGCGGCCTCGCCCGCGGGGGCGACCAGCAGGTAGAGCAGCGCCGGGACCACCATGCCGCCGACGCCGGCGACCACGGGGATGACGATCCGGCGCCGGTCGGTCAGCTCCCCCACGGCGAGGTCGCGACGCACCTCGAGACCGACGACGAAGAAGAAGACGGCCATGAGGCCGTCGTTGATCCAGTGGCCGAGGTCCATCGCCAGGGCGGCGTCGCCGATGCGGAGCGAGACCGGGGTGGCCCAGACGGCCTCGTACGCACCGGACCACGGGGAGTTGGCCCAGGCCAGGGCGACGGCGGTCGCCGCGACCAGGAGCAGGGCGCCGGCGGCCTCCGTGGCGAGGAACCGGCGCAGCGGGCCGGACAGCTGGCCGGAGAGCTGGCGCCGGCGGGTCTGACCGGACGACGATCCGCTGCTCCGCACCCTCACAGGTTACTGAGGAGGTCGCGCCGGCCTGCCCGGTCCGACCGGGTCAGCGGCGCACGGCGAGCGTGTCCAGGCCGTCCGCGTCCCAGTCCCCGACGAGGACGGCGTCGCACGCGCGGCCGTAGACGGAGACGGTGTCGGCGACGCCCGACGCGATGGCGTTCTTGACGTAGTAGGTGTTCGACCGGCGCACGGCGAAGGTCTCCCGGCCGTCCCCGTCCCAGTCGCCGACGAGCGTGACGTCGGCGGCCCGGCCGTAGTAGGCGACCTGGTCGGCCACCCCCGACGTGAGGGTGTTCCGCACGTGGTAGGCGTTGCCGCGACGCACCGCCAGCGTGTCCACGCCGTCGCCGTCCCAGTCACCGACGTAGACGGCGTCGTCTGCCTTCCCGTAGTGGACGACCTTGTCGGCCGGCCCGCCGGCGATCGTGTTCTTGAGGTGATAGGCGTTGCCGCGACGCACCGCGAGGGTGTCGACGCCGTCGCCGTCCCAGTCGCCCCGGAGGACGACGTCACCCGGCCGGCCGTAGTAGATCGTCCGCTTCGCCTCGCTGCCGTGCCCCTCGGGCACGTGGAAGGCGCTCCCCTGTCGAACGGCGATCGTGTCGATCCAGTCGCCGTCCCAGTCGCCGACCAGCGCCTGGTCCTCATAGCCGCCCCAGATGAAGGTGTGGGTGGCCGTCGGGCCCCAGGTGTTGCTGAGGAAGAACCGCGTGCTGAGCTGCGGGCGGTCCGTGCAGTTCTCGACACCGATCCAGCGGTCCGCATGGGTGACGGCGCCGTCGAGGTCGCGAGCGGCGTAGCGGACGCGGCCGAAGTTCGCCACCGTCTGCCTGGCCGGCGGCGGCGTCGTCAGACTGACCGTGATCTCCGGCTCGTCGTGCACGCCGGGGAACCCGGCGTCCCACTCCTCCGCCGTCACGAGCGGCAGGTCCCAGCCGTCGTAGTCGTCGAAGACCGACACCCCCGACAGGGGGTCGAACCGCTCCCCCGCGCAGATGAGGATGCCGTCGAGGCCGAAGATGCCGGGCGGTTCGTTGTCGGGCGGTGCGCTGCTGGCTGCGGCGGGGAGGCCGGCACCGGCGACGACGAGCAGCGACGTGAGGCCGACGATGGCCGGACGGGGAAGCGGCACGGGAGTTCCTTCTGAGCGATCGAGTCATCGCAACGTAGCCGGGACCCACCGGCCGCGTACGCCTTTTCGGGACGCCTCTCGACCGATCTTCGCCACGGTCGTGCCTCCCGCTGCCGCGACGGTCATGAAGGGCTGCTGAGCGTTGACTTCGCGGACGCGCGGCGTGACGCTCGGGCTGACGCTGCCGAACCGCAATGGAGTCGTGGGCATGATGTCGGACCACAGGTTCGTCGAGACCCCCGTCGGCCGGCTCGCGGTGCGCACCCGCGGTGAGGGGCCACCCGCGGTACTGTGGCACAGCCTGTTCGTCGACGACCGGTCGTGGCACCGGGTCGAGGACGAGCTAGCCGCCGAGCGGCGGCTGATCCTCGTCACGGGACCGGGCCACGGGCGCAGCGGCGACCCAGGGCGCCGCTACACCATGACGCAGTGCGGAGCCGCGGCCGTCGCGGTCCTCGACGAGCTCGGCGTCGAGGAGCCCGTGGACTGGGTGGGCAAGGCCTGGGGCGGCCACGTCGGCGTCATCGTCGCGGCGTACCTGCCGCCGCTCGAGGCCCCCGGGGCGACCGTCGACCACCTGCGCCGGTTCTGGGCGGCACACCCGATGTCCCCGCCCGCCTGACCGGGTCCGGCCGGAGCCCGCTCACGGTGACCGCCGCTGAGGGGCAGGCTCCGAGCCGGTCGCAGCTTCTCCCGTCTCCGGGCAACTCGTGGCAACCCGTACGTCCCGGCGGCGCGCTCGCCGATGATCGAGACGGTCGGGCGGGCGAGAGCCGCCCCGACCGCCGTCCGAACATCGATGTTCCACCAGGGAGAGAAGTCCTATGCCCCGTCTGTTCCGCCGTCGTCCCGCGCTGGCGACGCTGTCCGTGACCTGCGCCGGCGCCCTCGGCCTCGGTCTGGCGGTCCCGGCCAGCGCCGGTCCGCGCCACGACCCCGAGCCCGATCCCGTCACCGCCTCCCTCGCCGCCGTCCCCGAGGTCCAGGGCCCCATCGCCGAGACCGACGAGAGCTACCTGTGGTCGACGATGGAGCGCGCCCGCGAGCCCTTCGACGTCGCCGACCGCGGCTACGTCGAGGAGGAGTACTTCCTCTCCGGCACCGCCAACGTCTACGACAACGCCGGCGGCGAGCTCGAGGTCGTCACCGAGGACGTGCCGTACGTCAACAACATCCTCGTGCGACGCCCGGCGAAGAAGTCCGACTCCTCCGGCGTCGTCCTGGTCGACATCCTCAACGCCTCCAACGGCTTCCCCGGCGAGGACCACTGGCGCCGCATGTGGGACTGGGCCATGGCGGAGGGCCACACCGTCATCGGCGTGACCTCCAAGCCGATCCAGGTGGACGCGCTGAAGAACTTCGACGCCGAGCGGTACGAGGAGCTGACCTGGGACGTCGAGGACGTCGACCGCGAGCCCATCGTCGCCGACCCGTCCGACCCGGCCTCGTTCAACCCGTTCATGGTCGTGCCGGGCGCCGAGGAAGGCCTGGCGTGGGACATCTTCACGCAGGTCGGCACCCTCCTGGACAGCAAGGACGGCCGCGCCGTCCTCGGCGGGCAGAAGGCCAAGACCGTGCTGCTCATGGGCCAGTCCCAGTCCGGGGTGTACCTCAACACCTACGCCACGAACTTCCACGAGGCGGTGACCGAGGCCAACCGCGGTCCCGTGTTCGACGGCTACCTCAACACGGTCGGCGCCGTCATCGAGCGGCCGCTCCGCCAGGCGGAGACCGACGGCTTCGTCACCGTGCCGGGTTCCGAGCCGGCCCTGGACGTCCCGTTCATCACCGTCACCTCCGAGGGCGACGCCGGTCTCTTCGGCGCGCGCACCCTCGCGGCAAAGGACCTCCCGGAGAACCGGCGGCACTGGCAGGTGCCGGGCACCCCGCACACCGACCTGCTCTCCCCCGTCATCCCCGCCGACGAGGAGATCTACAAGGCGGGCCGGCTACCCAACACCCAGGTCCACGACCCGGCGTTCCGGGAGTCGCTCAACCTCTACCCGATCGAGCCGGCCGTGATCGCCGCCGCCGACGCGCTCGTGTCCTGGAGCAAGAAGAACCAGGAGGCAGCGCCGTCCCAGTGGTTCGACCAGGCCGACGGCGCACTCGTGCGCGACTCCTCCGGCAACGTCACCGGCGGGGTGCGGTACGGGCTCATCGAGCACCCGCTCGGGCAGTACCTCGGTGCGGCCAAGCCAGGCGCGGTCTACGGCTCGGACGAGCTGATGACGGCCGAGGAGTTCGCCGCGGCGTACGGGACGCGGGAGGACTACCTCGCGCTGATCGCCGAGGTCGACGCCGCCCAGGTCGAGGCCGGGTACCTCACCGAGTGGGGCGCCGAGTACTTCCAGGGCGTCGCCAGCACGCTGCTGGACCGCATCGGCGTCCCGGCGGCGTGACGACCGCACCCTGAGTCCCAGACGACGCTCAGGCCGGCTCGACCTCGAGCACGGGCAGCTTGTTGAGGGCCATCATCATGTTGTTCATGTGACGCTCTCCGTCGCCGACGGTGATCCGGCGCACCCGGCGGGCGAGCGCGCCGATGACACCGTACGCCTCCAGCCGGGCCAGGCCCTGACCGGCGCAGCCGTGCACCCCGTAGCCGAAGGACAGGTGGTCGATCGGGTTCCGGCGGACGTCGAACGTGTCGGGGTCCTCGTAGTGGCGGTGGTCCCGGTTGCCCGAGCCGTACAGGACCGCGATGCGGTCCCCGGCGGGGATCGGCTGCCCGTCGACGTCGAAGTCCTTCTTCACGAGCCGCGCGAAGGCGTGGACCGGAGACTCGTAGCGCAGCACCTCGTTGAAGGCCGAGGGGATCAGCGACGGGTCCGCGCGGATCAGGTCGAACTGGTCCGGGTGGGTGGCGAGCTGACGGATGGCGTTGCCGATGGCCGCGATGGTCGAGTCCATCCCGGCCGCGACGTACTGGTGGATGATGTGCCCGCAGCTCTCGAGCGGGATGTCGCCGCGCTCGCCGGCGTCGAAGATCGCGCGGCCCATGCTGCCCTCGGCCAGGTCCGAGGCCTTGACCTGCAGCGACCACTGGAAGAGCTCGCCCGCGACCGGGAAGCTGTCGATGGTGCGCTGGTTCATGGGGCCGAGCACGTTGAACGCGGCCTCGCCCCACTGCAGGATGCGAGCCCGCACGTCGTCCTGGACGCCGATGAGGTCCGCGACCACCTGGAGCGGCAGCGCCCGGGCGAGGTCGTCGATCGCGTCGAACGAGCCCTGCTGGACGAGCCGCGCGACCATGGCGTCGGCCTTGGCGTCGATGTCGGCCTTCATGCCGCGCAGCGCCCGCGGGGTGAGGTTCTCGGTCAGCGCCGCGCGCAGCGCCGTGTGCTCCGGCGGGTCGGTCGTCAGGGACGTCCCCTGCAGCGCCTCGTTCATCTGCTCGTTGAAGGCGACCTTGTTGGAGGAGAACACCTCCCAGTTGGCCAGCGCGTCGCGGATCTGGTCGTATCGCGTCAGGGCCCAGACGCCGTTCTTCTCGAGCCGGACCACGGAGGCCTGCTCGCGGAGCTGCGCGAAGTACGGGTAGGGGTCGGCCAGGACCTCGTCGGAGAAGAGGTCGATCTCGGATGTTGCCATCGTGTCCACGGTCATCAGGCACCTCAGGGCTTGGGGGTCGGAGGGGGGCGGGACCCGCGTCGGCGCGGGTCCGTCGTCGGGCTGGGGTCAGGCGGGGACGGCGGCGGGCACCGGGACCCTTGTCTCGGCCGGGGCGAGGCCCGGGGCTGCGGCGGCCAGGCGGCGCAGCTTCGGGACGGGGATCCGGTAGTTGACGGCGACGGCGGTGCCCGAGCCGTCCGCGTGCTCCCAGCGCAGCAGCGCGGGGCCGTCGGCGGGGTCGCCGTCGACGATCTCGGGGGCGCCGGCCACCGGCGTGAAGCCGGACGCTTTGAGGCTGAGGCCGAACTGCTCGGTCCAGAAGTACGGCTGGAGGTCGAGCTCGGGCGCCTCGTCTCCGCGGACGAGGGCGGCGGCCGCGACCTTGCTCTGGTCGATCGCGCTCGTCCACAGCGGCACGCGGCGGGCGCCGCGCCGGGTGCGGATGGTCGCGACGTCGCCGGCGGCGACGACGTCGGGCCGCACCCGTCCCCGGGTGTCGACCTCGAGCCGGCCGTCGGTCAGGAGCCCGCTGGTGGCGAGCCACTCGAGGTTGGGGTCGTCGCCCACGGCGGTGACCACCAGGTCGGCCTCGAGGACGGACCCGTCGGCGAGCACCACCTGGGAGCGCGCGCCGGCCCGGCGGAGCCCGACGGCGTGGGTCGGGGCGATCGTGAGCCCGCGCCGGAGGCCGGCCGCGACGAAGACGTCGGACAGGTAGGACCCGAGCTGGTCCACGAGGGGGCGGCCGTAGGAGGCGAGCGTGACCTCGCAGCCGGTGGCGAGGCAGCCGGAGGCGACCTCCATCCCGAGGGGACCGCCGCCGACGACGACGACGCTCGGCCGGTCGGCGAGGCGACGGCGCAGCCGCTCCGCGTCCTCGAGCGTGCGCAGGGTGAGCTCGCCGCCGCCCGCGCCGTCGTCGTGCGCCTCGCCGGCGCCCGTCAGGCGCCGCGCCCGCGAGCCGGTGGCGATGACCACCGCGTCGTACGGGACCTCCTCGCCGTCACCGAGGACGACGACCCTGCGCGCGACGTCGAGACCCGCGGCGCTCACGCCGAGGAGCTCGGTGGCCTCGTGGGTCGGGGCCGGAAGGAGGTGGGACGTGACGTCCTCGCCGTCGAGGAGCGCGGCCTTCGACAGGGCGGGCCGGCTGTACGGGGCGTGGCGCTCGTCCCCGATGACGGTGAGGTCACCGTCGAAGCCCGCGGCGCGCAGGGAGTCGCCGGCGGTGAGGCCCGCGATGCCGTTGCCGACGACGACGACGCGGCGCGGCGCCCCCATCAGGCGATCCGCAGGGCCGCGACGGGGCAGACGCGGGCCGCGGCCTTGGCGAGCTCGACGTCCGGACCCTCGACCTCCTCGACGTCGAGGACCAGCTCCCCGTCGTCGTCGAGGTGCATCAGCTGGGGCGCGGCCTCCTCGCAGAGGCCGTGACCCTCGCAGCGCGGGCGGTCCAGGATGATCTTCATTGCTGTCTCCGAGCTAGGCGTCGTGGCGGCACTGCCGACCTTGCTTTACACAGCAGTGTGTGGGTTGACACAGTGTCAGGCAAATAAATAGTGCGCATCAGCAACATGCACGGCGTGCACGTGGGCTGGGAGCCTGGTCATGCACCCGCCGAATCTGCGCCGTGGTGCCACATTCGCTTGACGCACGTGCCTCGGCGGCTGGAGAGTGTGCCCGCGGATCACGAGCCAACAAGAGGGGTGTGCGGTGACCACGACGGCGGGACTGGCCTGGGCGGTCAAGGACAGCCTGGTCTCCTACGTGGAGGCCCTGGCGGACGGGGTGGTCGAGGCGCTGCCGCCCGCCTCCCGCTCGGAGGCGGGGTTCTGGTTCCCTCTCACGGACGCCGGAGGCTCCGGCGTCGTCCCGCTCGAGGGCGCGCTGCAGTTCCGCGGCGCCATCCGGCTGTCCGGGCACTGGGGCGCGCTCGACGTCGAGCTGCGCGACCCGCACGTGGAGCTGGACGGCCGGCGCGGGACGCTGCTGATCCGGGACCGCGGGAGCCGCGACCCCGCGGCGATGCTCCCGTTCGCCGACCTCACCCTCGCCGAAGAGGCCGGCGACGACGGCGGGGCCGCGCCCGTCGAGGTCGCGGCGTCGCTGACCGGCCACGGCCGCCTCCTGCTCGGCGGCCAGTACGCCGTCGGAGAGCCGCTGAGCCCGCTGCGCATCACGCTCCCGCCGCGCCATGGATGACGCGCGCCGTGGATGACGAGCGCGACGCGTCGACCTCGGACGCGGATCTCACCCGGCTGGCGTCGGTCAACCTCAACCTGCTGGTGCCGCTGGCGGCGCTCCTGGAGGAGCGGTCGGTGACCCGGGCGGCGGCCAAGGTCGGGCTGTCGCAGCCGGCGATGAGCCACGCGCTGCGCCGGATGCGCCGCCTGCTGGGAGACGACCTCGTGGTGCGGCGCGGCAGCGCGATGACGCTCACCCCGCGGGCGGTGCAGCTGCTCCCGCCGCTGCGGCGGGTGCTGCAGCAGGCGGCGCGCATCGTCGACTCGGCACCCTTCGACCCGGCGGTGGACCGCCGGCTGATCACCGTGTCGATGACGACGAGCACGGCCCTCGTCCTCGGCAGCACCCTCGCGCGGCTGCTGGCCGAGCGGGCCCCGAACGCGGTGCTGCGGCTGCTCACCTCGACCATGACGTCGGGCACGATGTTCACCGAGGACGGCGCGGACGTCGCCCTGCTCACCGGGGGCTTCACCTCGCCCTACCCGCGCGAGCGGCTGTACGACGACCGGTGGGTCGTCATCACGAACTCGACCGCGCCGGCGGAGGCGGGTGCCGCCGAGCTGCTCGCCACGCTGCCGCACATCGCCTTCGACTCGGCCACGTACCGCTCCCGCCCCTACGACATCCTCGACGCCGAGGGCGTGGCGTACACGGTGCGCCACCGCGTCTCCGACAACCTGCTCATCCCGCAGCTGATCTCCGGGGCCGGCGGGGTCGCGGTGCACCGCTACCGGGTGGCGACGGCGATGAGCCGCTACCTCGACCTGCGCATCGAGGAGTTCCCGTTTCCGATCGAGGGCCTCGGCATGAACATGGTCTGGAACCCGTGGCTGGCCGACGACCCGTTCAAGGACTGGCTGCGCGGGATCCTGCTCGAGGCGGCCGCGTCGCTGGAGCCGCACGCACCGGCCTGAGTGCCCGGAGCTCGCCCGGCGACGTCACGGTGGAGCGCTTCACCCGCGGGGTGCAGGCGCCGCTGGACTCCTGAAGGTCCGCTGAAGGTCCGCGCCCCACCTGCCCCACGGACGGACAGCCTTCGGGGGACGACGACGCCCCGGACCCGACGGGGCCCGGGGCGTCAGACGGTCGGTCGGGTCAGCGCGCCGATCCGGCCAGCGCCGGCTCGCGCTCGGCGGTCCTGGCCGTCGCCCGAGCGGCGAGGACGGCGTCGAGACTGAAGCGCCCGGCCCCGGCCGCGATGAGCGCAACCGCGCCGGCGGCGAGGGCGAGGACGAGCTCGTAGCCGTTCTCCATCACCCAGATGCCGAACGGCAGGTGCACGATGACGAGCGCGCCGACCATGTTGATGGTCAGGAGCGCCGCGAACAGCGGGGTGAGGAGCCCGAGGATGAGGGCCGCACCGCCGACGGTCTCGACGATGGCCGAGAACCACGCGGACAGGCCGGGGGCGGGCACGCCCATGCCCTCGAAGGCGGCCGCGGTCCCGGGCATGCCCCAGGTCAGCATCTTCTGCAGGCCGTGGGCCAGGAAGACGATGCCCAGCGCGACGCGCGCGACGAGCAGCAGGACGTCCTTCGCGGTTCCGGAGGCAGGGGTGAAGAGCGTGGAGAAGTTCATGTGAGGTCCTTCGCGTTGTCGTTGCCGGGCGTCCCGGCGCGGCATGTGCGTGGGCGGGTCGGAACCGCCGCGACCCGGCCGAGGACGGGCGGCGAGACCGCCGCCCACCGCATCACCGCGACCCGGCCGCGCCGCGGAGAACCACGCTCGCACCAGGACCCGCGCCGGCCGGACGTGCACACCGTAGCACAGATTGTTGATGATTCAACTGTCGAGTCGTGAGGCCGCTGACTGCGAGGGGCTCAGCCCTCTTGAGATGCGCGGGCCCAGGCCCTGTCTCACCCTGGTGCAGCCATCTGCTGATCCGGAGAGGAGCATCATGCCCACCACCGTCGCTGAGACCATGACGCCGCAGCCGACCACGATCCGGGCGGACCAGAGCGTGCGGGAGGCCGCCCAGCTCATGGACGCCCAGGACATCGGGAACGTGGTCGTCGTCGACGACGGTCGCGTCGTCGGCATCGTCACCGACCGCGACATCGTCGTGCGGGTGCTCGCCGCCGGCGGGGGACCCGACGACGAGATCCGCCGCGCGTGCAGCACCGAGCTCGTCACGGCGTCCCCGGACGACCCGGTCGACGCCGTCGTCCAGCTCATGCGGGACAAGGCGGTGCGCCGCGTCCCGGTGATGCGCGGCGACGAGCTCGTCGGCATCGTCTCGCTCGGCGACGTCGCCATGGAGCACGACCCGAACTCCGCGTTGGCGGAGATCTCCGCCGAGCCGCCCAACGAGTGAGCGCCTACGCCGGCGCCCTCGTTCGCCTGTGATCCGATCTCGGTCCGAGGCGTCCCGCCGGGGAGGCTCACCCAGGAAGGTGCGCCTCCCCGCACGCGCGAGCCAGTTATTTCATACCGCCGTAACCCGCTTTTAAATGCCAGCCTCGAATGCTTTTTCCGTGCTTCAGATATGCCCCGACCAAATCGCTGCGAGGCAAACGAGATGTAGTTAGCGTGACGCCCCCAGGAGCGTTCTCGGGCGAATGGCTCCGATGCAGGACCCGTGAATATGGACGCTCCGCGAACCCACGCTCGACCACCTCGGGAGGACGCATGCGAAAGACCCTCGGCACCGTCGCCGCCACCGCCGTTCTGGGCACCGCCCTCGCAGGGTTTGCGCCCATGGCAGCCGCACAGCCGGACCCGTTCCCACCCGCCAACGCTCCCCAGCCTGCCCCGGGCAGCTTTGATCTCCCTGCAGATCCCCTGTTCTGCGACTTCCCCGTCCGCCTCGAGCTCGACGGCAAGAGCAAGGTGATCGATCAACCGGACGGAAGCACGCTGTCCATTTCTCCGGACTTCAGGGTCACGGCCTCCGGGAACGGGAACACCGCGACCTACGTCATTACCGGCAGCATTCGGACGACCACCCTGGAGAACGGCAACACGGTGCTCGAGTACCGCGGGCGGAACCTCGTCGGCGACCCGACGACGGGACTCGCCATTCTCGTCGGCAACTTCACCTTTATCTCGGACGCTGAGGGGAACCCGGTCCAGACCGTCGAGGGGGAAGGCCAGATCATCAGCGTGTGTGACGCGCTCGCTCCGTGATCCGCGTTGTCCCCGACCGAGCCTCGCGCGCCTCCTCGGGTCACGCGGCCGCGACGAGCCATGCGGGCACGGCACCCGTGAGGGCGCCCGATGCGCCCTGCGTGACCGTCATCGCCGTGACCCAGACGATGTAGGCGTCCACGGCGGCGACGAAGAGCAGCTCGCGCCTCGAGCCGGCGTTCCCGAGCAGCGGCAGCGCGAAGTGGCCGTTGTTGCGCCACAGCGGCGTCGCGAGGACGGGCCTGGGCCGCAGCGGCCACAGCAGCGGCACGCCCTGGGAGGTGAGCGCGTCGCCGGCCAGGTGGCACAGGCAGCCCAGGACCACCGCGGCGGGCAGCCACCAGGTGGTCTCCGGCGCGAACCAGGCGGCGAGCGTCGCGACCGTCAGCGAGACGGCCCACGACGAGAGCCACCCGCGGGTCAGCCGCAGCGCCTTCGCGGCGAAGGCGACGAGGAGCACGGTGATCAGCCACGCGCCGAGCTGGAAGTGCTCCTCCCCGAGCGGGACGCGCACGGCGGACAGCGCCCGTGCGATCAGGCCCGCGCCGAGGACGCCGACCAGGGAGTGGGTGGCGAGCCGGTGGCCGCCGGAGAGGAAGCCGAGGCCCCGGGCGACCCACCGGGACACCGGCGGCAGCGACCGGGCGATGGTCCCGGCGTGGTGGTCGGCGTCCAGGAGCAGCGCGGCGCCCGCCGTCGCGACCGCCCCGGCGAGGACCTCGGCGGGCGGGAGCGGCACCCAGCCGGCGGTCCAGGGCACCGTGGCGGTCACCGCCAGCCAGGCCGCGGCTCCTGTCGTGGCGTGCGCGTGGCTCATCATCGTTCGGGTGCCTCCAGGCGGTCGCGGACACGTCATCCTCGACCACGACACCGACATCGCTCGGTCCCGTCCCAGGGCGACCGCGCACTTCGCCGACTCGGCGTCCCGTTTGCACCACGACGGCGGCCGGAACTCGGCATCATCGCCGCGTGAGCTACGACATCACTCTCGTGGGCCGTCGGGCGGGCCAGAGCTGGGACGACGCGTTCGGCGCCGTGGACACGGTCGTGGGCCTCGTGCTGTGGCGGCGCGCGCGTCGCTGATCAGCTGCTGAGCGCACCGGGCCCCTGAAGGATCCCGAGCCACGCGCTCACGGCGAGCACGGCCGCCAGCACCGCGACCACCCCCGCCACGAGCGCCCGGTCCGTGCGGGTCACCCGCACCGGTCGCCACGTGGTCCGCGGCTCCAGCCCGAGCCCGCGCGACTCCAGCGCCTGCGCCATCCGCTCTCCCTTGCGCACGGAGACCACGAGCAGGGTGAACACCACCCCCGCGAGGTGCCGCGGGCCGCGCGGGGGCCGGCCGCCGTCGCGCAGGGCGGCCCGCACGGTGTGCGCGTGCGCGATGGTCGACCACTCGCGCGGCATCTCCTGCAGCATCCGGTAGCCGGCAAGGATCGCGTAGGTGACCCGCGCCCCGAGCCGGGCATTCTGGTGCAGGCTCGTCATGAGGGCGACGCCGTCGGTGGACAGCAGGAACCCGATCGCCAGCACCCCGATCAGCAGGGTGCGTGCCGCGAGCGCCGCACCCACGCTCAGCCCCTCCTCCGTCACCCGCAGCAGGCCGGCCTGCCAGAGCACCGTGCCCGGCCGGGCGAGCGCGTTGACCACGAGCACTCCGACCGCGAAGAGCAGGAACGGCACGTGCGCCACCAGCAGCGCCCGGGCGGGCACCCGCACCGACGCCGCCACGCCCGCGAGCGCCAGCAGGTACAGCACCGCCGGGGTGACCGGGTCGAGGACGAGGACGACGACGAGCGAGACCAGCGTCAGCAGCGCCAGCTTCACGGTGGGGTTGCGTCGGGCCAGCGGCGAGTCCGCGACCGGCGCGGCCGTCAGCGCGCTCACCGCTCCTCCCCCGCCGCCGGCACCGCGCCGTCCAGCTCGCGCAGCACGTGGCCGACGGCGGAGCCGGGCACGTGGTCGAGCAGCCAGGACACCAGGGGCGGCAGGGCGAGGCCGGCGCGGGCGAGCACGTCGGCGTCGCCGAGCACCTGGGCGGTGGGCCCGTCGGCGAGCACCCGGCCCGGTGTACCGGCCCTGCCGGAAGGACCGTCACTGCCTGCGGCGCCGACCCCGCCGGGGGCGCGGTCCACGCCGGGGGCGCCGTTCCCGTCGAGGGTGCCGGCCCCGTGCCCGAGCACCACCACGCGGGTCGCCAGCGATGCCACCAGGCGAAGGTCGTGGCTGACGAGCACCACCGCTCCCCCGTCGGCGGCGACCTCCCGCAGGGCAGCGGCGGTGGCGATGCTGTCGCGCCGGTCGAGGCCGAGGGTGGGCTCGTCGGCGAGGAGCACGGGCCGGTCGTGGGCGAGCATCGCGGCGAGGCTGAGCCGCCGCTTCTCCCCGCCGGACAGGCGGAACGGGTTCTGGTCCGCCAGGTGCTCGAGCCGGTGGCGGCGCAGCTGCCGCGGCACCACACGCTCGGCGACCTCGGCCGGCAGCCCGTGGGCGATCTCCGCGCGCACGCTGGTCGCGAGGAACTGGTGCTCGGCGTTCTGGAACACCAGCCCCGGCCGCGGGCCCTCGACCCGCCCGGCGAGCGGCTCGAGCAGGCCCGCGAGCGTGAGCAGCAGCGTCGACTTCCCCACGCCGTTCGCCCCCAGGATCGCGACCACCTCGCCGGGGCGCACGGTCAGGTCGACACCGGCGAGCACCGCACCCGGCGCGCCGGGAGCCGGCTCTCGTCGCCCGCGCCGCCACCGCCCGCGCTTCGCGCCCGCAAGTGCCACGTCCCGCCCCACGGCGAGGCCGCGGGCGGTGAGCAGGGGCGTGGCATCCGCAGGCGTCGGCGCGACGGCGGCCTCGACGGGCGAGGACGGGCGGTCCGGCGCCTCGGCGGCGAGCCGGTGGAGCAGCTCGGTGTTAGCCGTCGCCGCGGGGCCACCCGCCGCGCCGGTGAGCGCGAGGAGCTCGGCGTCCAGCGGCAGCCAGCACCCGGCGGCGTGCAGCTCGTGGGCGTGGTCGCGCAGGACGACGGCGGTGGGGCCGTCGGCGAGCACCTCCCCGGTCCCGGAGAGCGCGAGCGCCCGGGTGGGCAGGCCCGAGACGCCGTCGGCGCCAGCCCACTCGTCGAGCCGGTGCTCGACCAGCACCACCGCGGGCGCGTACCGCGCGACCGCCCCGGCCAGCGCGCCGCGGACGGCGGCGACGCCCGCGGGGTCGAGCATCGACGTCGGCTCGTCGAGGAGCAGCACGTCCGGCTCGGCGACCATCGCCGCGGCGAGCGCGACCCGCTGCGACTCCCCGCCGGAGAGCGTCGCCGTCGCCCGGGAGCGCAGCTCGCCCGCGCCGGCGGCCCCGAGCGCCGCGGCGATGCGCGGGCCGATCGTCGCCGGGTCGGCGCCGTGGTTCTCCAGCGGCAGGGCGAGCTCCTGCTCCACCCCGGGCAGGCACACCGCCGCAGACGGGTCCTGCGCGAGGACGCCGAGGTGCCGGGAGCGCTCGACCACGGGAGTCTCGTGCGTCGTCGTGCCGACGGCGACCGCACCGGCGAGGGTGGCGGTCACGGTGTGCGGCACCACCCCGGTGATCGCGTGGAGCACCGTGGACTTCCCCGAGCCGGAGGCCCCGAGGACGACCAGCTGCTCCCCCGGCGCCAGGCGCAGCGACACCTCCCGCAGCACCGGCTCCGCGCGCCGGGGGAACGTCACGGTGACGTCGCGCAGCTCGACGACCGCCCCGGTGCCGTGTGCATCGCCGGCGGCTGCCCCGGCTGCCGCGCCGGCGGGCGTCCCGGCGCCGGCCCGGACCGGGGCGGCCGGCTGGGTCACGCCCGCCCCAGGTCCCGGCCGATGGCGAAGTTGTCGACGACGCCGGTGCGCGCCAGGGCGTCGACGATCACCTTGCCGAGCAGGCCGCCCAGGACGATGCCGGAGACGCACTGCATGGCCAGGCGCAGGAGGAAGATGTCCTGCCCGTACCAGCCGGCCCGGAACGCGGAGTAGAAGAACACCAGCCCCGCGCCGAGCAGGCCGGAGAGGGCGAAGACGCCCCAGCCGAACCGGCGGTAGCGGGTCAGCGCGAACGGGATCTCGCTGCCGGCGCCCTGGATCGCGGCGGCGATGAACAGCAGCGGCCCGACCGGCGAGCCGAGGAACACGACCTCCACGACGGAGGCGATGACCTCGGCGATCACGCCGGCGAACGGGCGGCGGATGATGGCGATGGCGAGCGGGGCGACCAGCAGCCAGCCGCCGAAGAGGACGTGCTGGGCGAGGTCGCCGGCGGGGCCCATGAGGATGCTCAGGCCGTTCCAGGCCTGGACGAGCGCCCAGTAGGCGAAGCCGAAGACGACGCCGAGCACGACCATGAGGACGAGGTCCCTCATGGCCCAGCGCGGGCGGGCGGTCGTGGTGGTGGGTTCGGTGGTGGTCATGCGATCGGCGAGCCGACGGAGACGGTCAGGTGGGTGACGACGTGCGGCACGTGGGCGCCGACCTGGGCCCAGGCGTCGACGGCGGTGGCCAGGACCTCGGCGACGTCGCCGGTGAGCTTGGTGGCGTAGTGCGCCGGGCTCAGGGTGCCGCGCTCGCGGGCCACGGCGATGGCGGCCTCGATGTGGGCCATGTGGTCGCCGTCGTCGGACCCGCCGTCGATCAGCGGGTAGAGCGACCAGTGGGCGGCGGCGCGGATCCCGGTGGGCTCGACCGCCACCGGGTCCGGGCTGGGCAGCCCGGTGACGGCGAGGTTGCAGGAGACCTCGCCCGGGCAGCCGCGGGAGAGCAGCACGTGGGCGACGACGTGCCCGCCGCCCGAGCGGCGCGAGGACGCGGCGATCACCGCGGCGAGGTACGCGGCCAGGCGCTGCTCCGCCGGGGCGGCGGTGGCGCCGACGTAGGTGCTGACCTCGTCGGTGTCGATGACCAGGCCGTCGGTGAGGCCGGCGGCCTCGACGTCGGCGAGCGCGCCGAGGATGACCTCGACGAAGCCGTCGGTGTGGGGGTGGATGCTGAACCGCATCCCGATGCCGAGCTCGGCCGGCGTGGGTGCGGCCGGCGTCGTCGTCTCGTCGATCTTCGTGCTCATCACGGTCCCTTCTCGGGCCCGCGGGTACTTCGAGACCCACGCCGACGCATGGCTGCGCCGGGCGGGTGCCCTGCTCCCTACGCCGGTACGAACCGGATCAGGTAAACGGGTCTGCGGACTCTCCGCACTCTCAGCGCCGTTCGGCGCTCCCCGGGGGTATGCGCCGAACCTAGCCACGTCGGGGCGTGAATGTCCAGGATGTCCGGCCTACGGTACCGGGCGGCGGTCAGCACGGCCGGGTCTCGCGGTCGTAGCGCATCGTGCGCCCGGTCGCCCGGGACCTCCGACCCACGCACGCCGGCCCGTGCACGGAGGAGTGTGGTGGTGGACCACCGGGACGAGCCGAGGAGGGGCCATGAGCGAGACCGCGGAGCGGCGGGACACGGACGCCCGCACCGCCGAGGAGATCCGGCGCCACCACGCGGTGATGGTGGCGGACCTGGACCGGCTCAGCGCGGCGCTCGTGGAAGCGGCGGAGTCGGGGGCCGACGTCGCGCCGGCGCGGTCGGCGCTGCTGGAGTGGATCACCACGGTGCTCGTGCCGCACGCCGCGCAGGAGGAGGAGACGACCTACCCCGCCGCGGCAGGGCTCCCCGAGGGCCACCTGCTGATCATGGGCATGCTCGCCGAGCACGACGTCATCCGCCACTTCGCCGGCCTGGTCCGCGGCACGAAGAACCCGGCGGCTGCCGGTGCCTACGCGCGTGCGCTGTACGAGACGTTCGCGAGCCACCAGCGCAAGAAGAACGACTACATCCTGCCGCTGCTAGTGAACGAGCCGTCGGTCTCCCTGACCGATCTCATGTCGAACTCGCACGGCCACGCCCACCACCACTGACGCAGCGATTCAGGTTGGCATTCTCTGACGAGCAACGTATACAAACTGGTCGACGCGTCGACGCCTCGGTGAGGACTTCTCCTCGTCACCAATACCACGATGAACCCACGGGCCAGCACGTCCGTTTCGCCAACAGTAAACCTCGACGCATGGAATGCTTCCAGCAACTGGCGAGCGGGACCTGTGGGGGCTGACGTGCTATTCGAAGACACGCAAATCGACGACGAGGTCGAACAATCGAGGCACCTTGATCGAGCGGGCCGCCGCATCAAAGTGATGATCGTGGTGAAGGCTGCCCCGCAGCCGTCGAGGACCTACGGCGACACCGTGTGCGTTGCGGGCATCGCAATCGTTCCTGGGCCGCCGCGCTGGGTCCGGTTGTATCCGGTCCCCTTCAGATACCTGGACGGCGAGAAGCGATTCCGCAAGTACGACATCGTTGACGTTAAGGTTTGAGGCGCAGGGTCGGACACTAGGCGTGAGTCGCTCAAGATAGACGCGCACAGCCTTGCAATCGAGAATCACCTCAAGACATGGGGCCGCCGCGCCCAGTGGGTTGAACCTCTAGTTGGACCCTCGATGTGCGAAGTCCTAGACAGAGTTCGCGCGGACATGCACTCCGTTTCCCTTGCTGCGATACGACCTCGGGAAGTTACGGGCATTGAGATATCACCACATCGCGGTTGGTCACCCGACGAGTTGGAGCGCTTCCGGATCTATTCCCAGCAGGGCGACCTGTTCCAGGAGACGCCACCTAAGTTGTTGGACGCCCCGCCTTTTGAGGCACGACTGAAATATTGCTGCAATGAGCGCGACTGCACCTCACACACTCAGCGCATCATCGATTGGGAGCTCAACGCGCTCCAACACAGCCTTCGCCACCACCCCGAAGATCGACTCCGCGAATCGATTAAAAAGAACTTTTTCCACCAGATGTTCGGACGCGACAAACAACCGCTGATCTTCGTGGGCAATCAGGAGAACCCTCAACGACGCCAGTCCTTCACGGTACTGGGCGCGTACTACCCCAAGATCGGCGACACCCCAGGCGATAGCGTCCTCTTCTAGACCGAGGCAAGCTCCCGCTCCCGGTTATTTAGCGCCTCGAGCACCAACTGCCGGTGGCAGCAACGTTCGGCGTCCTCGTAGCACAGCACCACCACGGGGCCTTTGCGGGCATATTCGTATAATTGCTGCAGGGCAACTCCGGCGGCAGCGGTCGACAGCACTTCCGTCTGAAATCGCATGCGCGCGGCGTGACCTGATGGTCCGTCGGCATCGGCGAAGCCCGCCCTGTTGTCGCGCGGATTCCCCAAATCCGGGAGGTGCACGTAGTCGATTCCCTCCTCGGCGAGTGACTGAGAGAGTCGCTTCTTTGAAAATCCCGGTTTCCGGGATAGCGGCGTCAGCCGGACGTCAACGACCGTCTTCGCCTGCAAGCCACCAGCGTGGGCAACGAGATCGGACACCACTTTGCCCTCGTAACCCCATCCCGTGACGGGATGCCGTTTCCCAAGCCCCATGCTTCGCATCCTCGCACGTTCGCACGGAGACAGCCTCGTCGCTGTGGAGTCCGGCTGCCGGGCAAGTGGGTCTCGTCCTAGACCTGCCGCTCCCCGCGCAGGCCGTCGGCGGCGACGCCGACGTCGTAGGAGTGGAAGCCCGCGCCGTCGCCGTCCTCGTCCACCCAGGAGCGCTCGAACATCTCGTCGTGGCCGGAGATGACGGCCGCGACCCCGTACTCCTCGAACAGCGGGCTGTAGACGCGCATCGCGACGCCGGACTGGTTGTC
>NZ_JAHXNL010000016.1 GCF_023148685.1 Georgenia sp. EYE_87
CGGCTGCGCGGCCGGGCGGGCCGGGCGCGCGCCGCGCGCCGGGCGGGCCGGACGGGGGCGCCGGACGCCGTCGAGCGTGGTCATCTGCTCCCCCGAAGCTCTCGTGCCGCGCGGGCGAAGGCCTCGCCGCGCTCGGCGTAGTTGCGGAACTGGTCCATCGAGGCGCACGCCGGGGCCATCAGCACGGTGTCGCCCGGCCGGGCGAGCCGCGCCGCCTCCGCGACCGCCCGCGTCATCACGTCCCCATCCTCGCCAGCGTCGACCTCGATCACCGGGACGTCGGCCGCGTGTCGTGCCAGCGCCCCCCGCAGCGGTTCCCGGTCGACCCCGATGAGGACGGCGGCGCGCAGCCGGTCCCGGTGGGCGGCGACGAGGTCGTCGAAGCTGGCGCCCTTGGCGAGCCCGCCCGCGATCCACACGACGGTCCCGGCCGGCAGGGCGCCGAGCGACGCCGCGGCGGCGTGCGCGTTGGTGGCCTTGGAGTCGTCGACGTAGGCGACGCCGTCGACGGTGGCCACGAGCTCGATCCGGTGGGCGCCGGGGGCGTAGTCACGCAGCCCCTGGCGCACGTGCTCCGGCGCAACGCCGTGCGCGCGGGCGAGCGCGGCGGCCGCGAGGGCGTTCGCGAGCACGTGGTCCGGCACGTCGGCGCCGCCGGGGGCGAGATGGGCGAGGTCGGAGCGGGTCGCGAGCTCGGCGGCCGCGTGGTGCCGCTCGGCGATGAACGCCCGGTCGACGAGGAACTCCTCCACCAGGCCCAGCTGGCCTACGGCCGGGGTGCGCAGCGTCGTGCCGACGGCGCGCGCCCCCTCGACGACGTCCGCCTCCTCGACCATCGCGCGCGTGACCGGGTCGGCCTCGTTGTACACGCACGCCACCTGGGTGCGCTCGTACACCCGGGCCTTGTCCGCCCGGTAGGCCTCGTAGGAGCCGTGCCAGTCGATGTGGTCGGGGGCGAGGTTCAGGCAGGCGCTGGCCTGCGGGCTGACGGTGTGGGTGGAGTGCAGCTGGAAGCTCGACAGCTCCACCGCGAGGACGTCCGCCCCGCCCGCGGCGGCCACCCGCACGATCGGCGTGCCGACGTTGCCGACCGCGGGGGCGTTCTCCCCGGCGGCGGTCAGGATCGAGGCGAGCATCGAGACGGTCGTGGTCTTGCCGTTGGTGCCGGTCAGCGTCAGCCACGGCGCGCGGGTCCCGTCGGGGCGGCGGGCCTGCAGGCGCCACGCGAGCTCGACCTCGCTCCACACGGGCACGCCCGCCGCGGTCGCGCGCACGTGCAGCGGAGAGACGGCGGGGATGCCGGGCGAGACGACGACGACGTCGGGGCGGGCGGCCAGCACCCGCTCGGCGAGGTCCACCGGGTCGGGCGCCGCGGACAGCGTCGTGTCCGCCGGCACCTCGCCGCTCTCGCGGGCAGCGTCGAGCGCGGACTCGGCCGCGTCGTGGCCCCACAGCGTCGCCCCGGTGGTGCCGAGGACCTCGAGGGCCGCACGGCCGGAGGCCCCGAGACCGACGACCGCGACGCGGGCGCCGTCGAGGTCCTGCGCGGGCGGGCGGCCGGTCATGCCGGCGCCACCGAGACCCACTCGGCGTAGAACAGCCCCAGGCCCAGCGCCACGCACAGGGCGGCGATGATCCAGAAGCGCACCACGATGGTGACCTCGCCCCAGCCCTTGAGCTCGAAGTGGTGGTGCAGCGGGGCCATGCGGAACACGCGCTTGCCAGTCATCTTGAAGAAGCCGATCTGGATGACGTCGCTCATGACGATGATGACGAACAGGCCGCCGAGGATGACCGCGAGGAACTCGGTGCGCGTGAGGATCGACAGGCCGGCCAGAGCGCCACCGAGGGCGAGGGACCCGGTGTCGCCCATGAAGATCTGCGCCGGCGAGGTGTTCCACCACAGGAAGCCGAAGCACGCGCCGACGATGGCGGCCGTGACGATGGCCAGGTCGCGGGGGTCGCGGACCTCGTAGCAGCCGGGTCCCGGCTCGGCGAGGTACTGGCACGACTGGTTGGACTGCCAGATGGTGATCACCGTGTAGGCGCCGAAGACGAACATCGACGCGCCGGTGGCGAGCCCGTCGAGGCCGTCGGTGAGGTTGACGGCGTTGCTCCAGGCGGTGATCAGGAAGTTCGCCCACAGCACGAACAGCACCAGCCCGAGGCCTGCCCCGGCCCACGCGAGGTCGATGCCGGTGTCCCGGATGAAGGAGATCTGGGTGGAGGCGGGGGTGCGGTAGTTCTCGTTCTCGAACTGCAGGGCGAGCACGGCGAAGGTGATGCCGATGACGGCCTGGCCGATGAGCTTGCTGCGCTCGTCGAGGCCGAGGGATCGCTGCCGGGAGATCTTGATGTAGTCGTCGAGGAAGCCGATCAGGCCCATGCCGACCATGAGGAAGAGCAGCAGCAGGCCGGAGGCGTTGGGCAGCCGGCCGCTGACCATGTTGGAGATCGTGTACCCCAGCAGCGTCGCGCCGATGATGACGACGCCGCCCATGGTGGGCGTGCCGCGCTTGGTGAAGTGGGCGGTCGGGCCATCCTGCCGGATGAACTGGCCGTAGTTCTTCGCCACGAGGAGCCGGATGAACAGGGGCGTGCCGGCCATGGCCACGACGAGCGCGACGGCCCCGGCGATCAGCACGGACATCATGAGGCGGCCCTCCCGGTGGTGCCCTCGAGCAGCGCGTCGGCCAGCCGCCAGATGCCGGAGCCGTTCGACCCCTTGAGCAGGACGACGTCGCCGGGCCGCAGCCGCTCGCCCAGGACGGTGCGGGCGGCCTCGACGTCGGGGACGTGGAGGACGGCGGTCGCGTCGCCGTCCGCCTCACGGGCGCCCTCGGCCAGCGGGGCGGTCCCCTCCCCGACGGCGACGACGAGGTCCACGCCGAGGCCCGCCGCGTCCGCCCCCACGGCACGGTGCTCGGCGGCGGAGTACTCCCCCAGCTCGAGCATCTCGCCGAGCACGGCGACGCTGCGCCGCCCGGCGGCGAGCCCCACGAGGGCGCGCAGGCCGGCCCGCACCGAGTCGGGGTTGGCGTTGTAGGAGTCGTCGACGACGCGCACGCCGTCCGCGCGGTCGCGCACGTCCATCCGGTGCGGGCTCGCGGCACCGGCGCCGGCGAGGACGCCCACGACGGTCTCCGGCGCGACGCCGAGGTCGAGGGCGACGGCCGCCGCGGCGAGGGCGTTGGTCACGTGGTGCTCGCCCACCAGGGCGAGCCGGACGTCGGCCGACCCCTGCGGGGCGTGGAGGCGGAAGGCGGCCCGTCCGGCGTCGTCGAGGCGCACGTCCTCCGCCCGGACGTCGGCGCCGGCGGACCGGCCGAAGGTGAGGACGCGGCCCGGGGCGAGGGAGGCCATGGCGGTGACGCGGGCGTCGTCGGCGTTGAGGACGGCGGTGCCGCCGGGGGCCAGGCCGGCCACGAGCTCGGACTTGGCGCGGGCCACGTTCTCGATGCCGCCGAACTCGCCCAGGTGGGCGCGGCCCACGGCGAGGACCACCGCGACGTCGGGCGGCGCGACGGAGGTGAGGTACTCGAGGTTGCCGACGTGGTCGGCGCCCATCTCGAGCACGAGGGTCCGCGTGGTGGCGGTCGCGCGCAGCACGGTCAGCGGCAGGCCGATCTCGTTGTTGAACGAGCCGGGCGGGGCGATGTGCTCCCCGAGCGGCGCGAGCAGGCTCGCGAGGAGGTCCTTCGTGGTGGTCTTGCCGACCGAGCCGGTCACGGCGACCACGCGCAGCGGGTCCTCGGCGGTGCGCCGAGCCCGCAGCTCCGCGAGCACGTGCCGGGCGAGGCGGCCCAGGGCGGCGGCGACGTCGTCGACGAGGACGGTCCGCCCCGGGTCGGTCCCGGGGACGGCGCGGGTGACGAGCGCCCCGGCGGCCCCGGCGTCCAGTGCCGCGGCGACGAAGTCGTGGCCGTCGGCGTGCTCGCCGTCGAAGGCGGCGAAGAGCGTGCCGGGCCCGACCGCGCGGGAGTCGGTGACGACCTCGCCGGTCACGGGCGTGCGTCCCTCCCCCGTGAGCTCGCCGCCCGTGACGGCGGCGACCTGCGCGAGCGTCATCGTGATCATCAGTTCAGTCCTCCGGCGCGCAGCGCCAGAGCGGCGCGCACCTCTTCACGGTCGTCCAGGTGGTGGTCCACGCCGGCGATCTCCTGGACGGTCTCGTGCCCTCGGCCGGCCACGAGCACCGTGTCGTCCTCGCCGGCCTCGAGGACCACCGTACGGATGGCCTCCGCCCTGCTGGCAATCTCGACCACGGTGGTGTCGGGCACACGGGCCCGGGCGGCGGCGAGCACCTCGGCCCTGATCTGCTCGGGCGGCTCGTCGTGCGGGTCGTCGTCCGTGACCACGACCACGTCCGCCCCCTCGACGGCCAGGCGGGCCATCTCCGGGCGCTTCGTGCGGTCGCGCGAGCCCGTGGCGCCGAACACGAGGACCAGCCGGCCCGTCGTCGTCGGGCGCAGGGCGGCGAGGGCCTGGGCGAGCGCACCGGGGTTGTGCGCGAAGTCCACGATCACCCGCGGACGCTCGGCCAGCTGCTCCATCCGGCCCGGCACCTGGGGGCTCAGCCCGCCGGCGGCGGCGAGGGCGCGCTCGAGCTCGGCGGCGCCGACCCCGCTCTCCAGCACCATCGCGGCGGCCAGGGCGGCGTTGGCGAGGTTGAACCCGCCAGGCAGGGAGGTGCGGGTGCGCAGGGTCCGGCCGTCCCGGTGGGTGAGCGTGAAGGCCGTGCCGGAGGCGTCCGCCACGACGTCGCGGACCCGCCAGTCGGCCTGACCGTCACCGGTGGCCGAGAGGGTGACGACGGCGCCCGGGCGGGCGGCGGCGGAGCGCTCGGCCAGCCGCCGGCCCCACTCGTCGTCGACGACCACCACGCCGCGGCGCGAGCGGGCCGGGGTGAACAGGCCCGCCTTGGCCTCGAAGTACTCCTCGAGGCTGCCGTGGAAGTCCAGGTGGTCCTGGGTGAGGTTGGTGAAGCCGGCGACGTCGAAGACCACCGGGTCCACGCGGCGCAGGGCCAGGGCGTGCGAGGAGACCTCCATGACGAGGTCGTCGACGTCCTCGGCGACCATCTGCGCGAGGAGGGCCTGCAGGTCGGCGGGCTGCGGCGTCGTCAGGGTGGCCGGGACGGCCCGCTCGCCCACGCGGACCTCCACGGTGCCGATGAGGCCCGTGCGCCGCCCGAGCGCGCGCAGCGCGTGGTCGACCATGAAGACGGTCGTCGTCTTGCCGTTGGTGCCGGTGACGGCGAACGAGCCGAGCGCCTCGGCCGGCAGGCCGTAGACGGTCGCGGCCAGCTCGCCGAGCAGCGCCGGGACGTCCGGGGCGACCAGGACCGGCACGCCGAGCGGGTCGCCGTCGGCGAGGAGGCTCTCGCCCGCCGGGTCGGTGAGGACCGCGGCGGCACCCGCGGCGACCGCGGCGCCGGCGAAGCGGGCACCGTGGACGCGCCCGCCCGCATGGGCCGCGAACAGCTCGCCCCCGACGATCTCCCGGTTGTCCGCGCGCACCCCACGGATGCCGACGTCGGCCCAGTCGGGGCCGCTCCCGTCCGCGACGGCGAGCCCGAAGGTGGCGGCGAGGTCGCCGAGCCGGTGAGGTCCGGGCGCGGCGGATGGAGCGGTCGGTACGGCGAAAGTCACCGCCCCATTGTTGTCCCTCTCGCCGCCGCGTCCATTCGCAGCGCTCACTGCTCCGGCTCGAGCGGCAGGTTCGGGGTGGGCTCCGTCGAGGGCGGCACGCCCATGTCCCGCAGCGCGAAGCCCATGACCTCGCGGAAGGTCGGGGCCGCGACGGTGCCGCCGTAGGAGGTGCCGGCACCGCGGTAGACGACGACGCCGACGGCGACGCGGGGGTTCTCGGCGGGCGCCACGCCCACGAACGAGCCGAGCCGGTTGCTGATGCCACCGGCGTCATCGAGGATCTGTGCGGTGCCGGTCTTGGCAGCCACCCGGTAGCCGGGCACGGCGCCCTGCGGGCCCGTGCCGCCCTTCTGGACGACGGTCTCCATCATCGCCAGCATCTTGTCGGCGGTCTCCTCGGAGAGGATCTGCTCGCCCTCGTCGACCTCCTGCGGCGTGAAGGTGCCGTCCCCGTCGGTGGTGCCGTCGACGACACGCGGGTCGACGCGGACCCCGCCGTTGCCGAGGGTCGCGGCCATCGACGTGTTCTGCAGGAGCGTGACGGACATGCCCTGGCCGAACATCGTGGTGTAGCGGGTGCGCCCGTCCCAGGTGTCGGGGTCGCGGACCACGCCGGAGGCCTCGCCGGGCAGCTCGATGCCGGTCTTCTCCCCGAACCCGAAGCCGCGCAGGAGGTTGAAGCGTTCGCGGTCGTCGACCATGTCGCCGACCTGCACGGTCGCCGTGTTGGAGGACATCTGCAGCGCGCCGGTCGTGGTGAGGTGGAGGGTCTCGTGCGGGCTGTTGTCCCGGAAGGTCTGACCGTTCGGCATGGTGAGGGTGTCCGGCACCGTGAAGGGCGTGTCTGTGTCGATGACGCCCTTCTCGAGGCCGAGGGCGAACGTGGGGAGCTTGCCGGTCGAGCCGGGCTCGTAGGGGCTGGAGACGGCGCGTGAGCCGCGGTCCTCCGGCGCCCAGTCCTGGTAGTTCCCGGGGTCCACGGTGTTCGAGTCGGCCAGGGCGAGGATGCGGCCGGTGCCGATCTCCTCGACGACGACGGCCCCCCACGCGGCGCCGAACTTCTCCACGGCGCCGTCGATGCTGGCCTGGGCGACGTGCTGCAGGTCGCGGTCGATGGTCGTGTGCACGGTGTGCCCCTGGACGGCAGGCACCTCCTCGCGGTGGCCGGTAGGGATGACCTGGCCGGTGCCGCCGATCTCGACGGTGAGCGAGCCGTCCTTGCCGGTGAGGACCTCGTTCATGGTGAGCTCGAGTCCGGCCAGACCTTCACGGTCGCGGCCGACGTAGCCGATGACGTTCCCCGCGGTGGAGCCGTTCGGGTAGATGCGCTGCGTGGTCTCCTCCGGCTCGATGCCGGGGATGTTCAGGGCGTCGATCTCGCGCCACTGCTCCGGCGTGAGGCCCTTGGCGAGGTAGACGAACGTCGACTCCCCCACCATCTGGGCGCCGAGCTCGGCCTTGTCGCGTCCGAGCAGCGGGGCGAGCACCTCCGCGGCCGCGGCCGCGCCCGTGGAGACAACCTCGCCGGTCTTCTCGTCCTCGAGCTCGTAGTTGCGCACGAGCAGCTGGTTGACGCCGATGTTGTACCGCTCCACGGAGGTGGCGAGGATCTCGCCGTCGCTGTCGACGATGTCGCCGCGGGGGGCGCGGATCGCCGACGTGCGGGTGCGGTCCTCGCGCGCCTGCTCCGCGAGCTCGGGCCCCTGGAACGCCTGGACGTAGACGAGCCGTCCGCCGAAGACCAGCAGGACCGTCAGGACGAGGACGAGGATGGCCTGCCGGCGTGCCCGCTGGCCGCGCTCCGCAACGGTCCGTGCGCTCATCCCTCGGCCTCCGCCCCCAGGATGCTGCCCTCGGACAGGAGCACGAAGCGGATGTCCTCGGCCGGGACCATGCCCAGCTCCGTTGCCCGGGTCTGGAGGGCGGCGGGCGAGCCCGCCTCCTCCACCTGGGCGCGCAGCGACGCCTCGCCCTCGTCGAGGCGGTTGAGGGCGATCTGCTTGTCGTGGATCTCGTACGCGGTGGCGGCCATCTGGGTGTTGAGCAGGAGGACCCCGAGCAGCGCCGCGGCGAGGATGCCGACGCACAGCACGATGAAGGGGACGACGCTGCGCGCGGGGGCCGGGCTCGGCACCACCTCGAGGCGAGGCCGCCACGAGACTCGGGGCGCGGTCGCTCTGGTCGCGCGTGCGGGTGCAGCGCTCATGCGGCATTCCTCCTGGTGCTCCGGTCGGGGGGTGGGAGCAGGTGGTCGGGGGTCGGGCGGATTCGTCGGGCGGCGCGAAGCCGGACGGAGGCGGCGCGGGGGTTGCGCGCGCGCTCGTCGTCGTCCGCCTCCTCCGCCCCTCGGGTCAGCAGCTCGAGGTACGGACGGTGGGTCTCCGGCTCCACCGGGAGGTCCGGCGGGGCGGAGCTCCGGGCCCCGCGGGCCAGGACGGTCTTGACGGCGCGGTCCTCGAGGGAGTGGTAGGACTCGACGACGATCCGGCCGTCCACCGCGAGCGCCTCGATCGCACGGGGCAGGGCCCGCTCCAGGACCTCGAGCTCGCCGTTGACGGCGATGCGCAGCGCCTGGAACGTGCGCTTGGCCGGGTTCCCGCCGGTCCGGCGGGCGGCCTGGGGGATGTTCTCGCGGACGATCTCCACGAGCTCGCCGGTGCGCTCGAGCGGAGCCGTGGCGCGGCGACGGACGATGGCCGCGGCGATCCGTCCGGCGAACTTCTCCTCGCCGTACACACGAAGGATCCGCCGCAGCTCGGCCTCGTCGGCGGTGGCGAGCAGCTCGGCGGCGGAGACGCCGCTCGACTGGTCCATGCGCATGTCGAGCGGGGCATCCTGGGCGTAGGAGAAGCCCCGGGTGGCGTCGTCGAGCTGGAGGGACGAGACCCCCAGGTCCATCAGCACGCCCTGCACGTGGCCATCGCGCCCGTGCTCGGCCGCGACGTCGTCGATGTGGTCGTAGGTGGTACGGACGGGGGTGAAGCGGCCGGCGAAGGGGGCGAGACGAGCCCCGGCCAGCTCCAGCGCCCTGGGGTCGCGGTCGATCCCGACCACGTGGAGGTCGGGGAACCGGCGCAGCGCCGCCTCGGTGTGCCCGCCCATGCCGAGCGTGGCGTCGATCATGACCGCGCCCGGCGCGTCGACGGCCGGGGCCAGCAGGTCGAGGCAGCGGCCCACGAGCACGGGGACGTGCAACGCGTTCGCGTCCGCCTGGCTCATGCGGGGCTCCTGGTCCGTTCGGGTCTTGTGCACTGCTGGTGGTTGCTGGTCGGGGGCCCTCCACCGCCCGACCAGGACTCCCTCCGCCTGCTCTGGCGCCGGGGAAGTGCGTCAGAGTCGCGGTGAGAGACCTCGTCGTGCGGGGGGCACGGGGCCACGTCGGGGGTGAGAACGGAACGGGTGGTGCGTCAGAAGAGTCCGGGGACCACCTCCTCCGCGGTCTCGGCGAACGCCTGCTCCTGCTCGGCCAGGTAGGTCTCCCAGGCCGTCGCGTCCCAGATCTCGATGCGCGTGCCCGCGCCGATCACTGCCAGGTCCTTCGTGAGCCCGGCGTACTGGCGCAGCGCCGGGGGGACAGTGATGCGGCCCTGCTTGTCCGGGACCTCGTCGGCAGCGCCGGAGAGGAAGACGCGCAGGTAGTCGCGGGCCTGCTTGCTGGTGACGGGGGCCTGGCGGAGCTTCGTGTGCATCTCTTCGAACTCCCGCATGGGGAAGGCGTAGAGGCACCGTTCCTGACCGCGGGTGAGGACGATGCCTGCCGCCAGCTGGTCGCGGAACTTCGCGGGGAGGATGAGTCGGCCCTTGTCGTCGAGACGAGGCGCGTGGGTGCCCAGGAACACATCTGCACCCCCCTCCTTCTCCGCTCGCCACCAGTAGGCCCCACATTACTCCACTTCCCTCCCCTGCGCAGCGTTCTACGCACGAAATATGGCCGGGTATCCCGCTGAACCCGCAGATCAGCGCGGGTGGAG
The DNA here is from genome assembly GCF_023148685.1 of Georgenia sp. EYE_87. Classification (GTDB taxonomy): domain Bacteria; phylum Actinomycetota; class Actinomycetes; order Actinomycetales; family Actinomycetaceae; genus Georgenia. The sequence continues at coordinate 9,623 of NZ_JAHXNL010000016.1, forward strand.
CGAGGTGGAGGGAAATTTCGTCGTAGCGCCCCTTCGGAGCCCGCCGAGCTGGGCCGCCGGCGTGCGAGCGCCCGCCGCTCTGCGACGCCTCCTGGCATCGGGTGACCCGAGAACGGCGGGACAGCGCCGATTCGCGGCATCGGGTGGCCGCTCGGCGGGGCGCCCCTCACGTGCACGAGAGCCAGGTGGGAATCGCTCGTGGAGCGGAGTGGGGACGTCGCGGTGGAGCGGAGTGGGGACGTCGCGGTGGAGCGGAGTGGGGACGTCGCGGTGGAGCGGAGTGGGGACGTCGCGGTGGAGCGGAGTGGGAGCCCGACGCTCACGGTGCCGATCACCGGTCGACATCGACTACCGGTACGTCTCCGGCGACGAGGCGCTCCACGTCCGCACGCTGATGGGCCTCCGTCGCCCGACCGGGTCGTGCCGCCGGACGGGCAGGCTCGGGCGTCGCCCAGGAAAGCACACAGCCCGTCGCCGATCGGCGCCGGGCTGCTTCAGCGTTTGGCGAGAGACGTGGGCGTCAGCGCCCGCGCTCCTCGTTACGCCGGTTCCACCTGTCTTCCTGACGCTGCATGAACCCGCCGGAGGGCGGCACCTTGCCGCCCGGTCGACGGATCCCACCACGGCCACCCCCGCGGGACGCGCCACCGCGCGGCCCCGTGATGGCGAGCAGGACGCCGCCGAGCATGGCAACGAAGCCGAGCACCCCGAGCCAGATGTACCCGGTGGCGACACCACCGATCAGGCCGCCCAGGCCCACCAGGAAGAGCAGGATGCCCAGGCTCAGCCGACGCACGTTCGGCCGAGGCCGGTCGGCGAGCGTGTTGGCGAGCCGAGGGTCATCAGAGCGCAGCTGCTGCTCCATCTGCTGAAGCATGCGCTGCTCGTATTCGGAGAGAGGCATCGGACCTCCAGTCTCGCCACGTCCCGTCGCACCGACGGTGTAAGGATCAGGATAGGTCCCCCGACCCGCTCTTGAAAGCGGAGTGCCGATTGTTGCCCAGCAGTGATGCCGGCCGGAGGATCTGCGAGCCGAACCGGGCCCGGACTCCGTCCATCGCGCGCTCGGCTAGCGCCTGCTGCGGGTCGTCGTCGAGCGCCGACTGCACGCCCGTGGTGGCGGCCGCGGAGAGCCGCTCGGCACGGACCCCGAGCAGGCGGACGCCCGCGCGCGGGATCTCGACGCCGGCGAGGAGGTCGCGAGCGGCCGCGTGGATGTCGTGCGCGAGGTCGGTCGGGACCGCGAGCGTCCGGGAGCGCGTCAACGTGGTGAAGTCGGCGTGACGGACCTTGATGGCCACGGTCCACGTCACCATGCCGTCGGCACGCAGCCGGGCCGCGCACTCGTGGCTCTGACGCAGGAGCACGCGCTCCAGCTGAGCCCGGTCGGCGATGTCCTCCGCGAAGGTCGTCTCCGTGCCGACCGACTTCTCGGCCCGCGTCGGTTCGACCCGGCGGGTGTCCACGCCCCACGCGAGCTCGTGCAGGCGCTGGCCGGCGGCCACGCCCAGCATCCGGTGGAGCGCGGTGAGGGGCGTGGCGGCCAGCCCGGCGACCGTGTCGATACCGTGCCGCCCGAGCATCTCCTGCGTCTTCTCCCCCACGCCCCACAGCGCCCCGACAGGCAGGGAGTGCAGGAACGGCACCGTGGCGTCGGCCGGCACGAGCAGCAACCCGTCCGGCTTGGCGTGGGTCGACGCCAGCTTCGCGACATGCTTGCTGGACGCGACACCGACGGAGGCCGGCACGCCCGAGCGTCGGTGGACCTCCGCACGCACCCAGCGGGCGATCTCGACGGGAGAGCCCATCCGCCGGACGGCGCCGGTGACGTCGAGAAAGGCCTCGTCGATGCTGACCTGCTCCATGACCGGCGTCACCTCGGCCAGGACGGACATGACCTTGCGGGAGACCTCGGCATAACGCGCGTGCCGGCCGGGGAGCACGACGGCCTGCGGGCACAGCACCTTGGCGCGCGTCGCGGGCATCGCCGAGTGAACGCCGAAGGCCCGAGCCTCGTAGCTGGCGGCGGCGACCACACCTCGGTGCTCCCCACCGACGATGACCGGCAGCCCCCGCAGCTCGGGGCGGTCGAGGATCTCGACGGAGACGAAGAAGGCGTCCATGTCGACGTGGAGGATCGTGCAGCCCGTGTCGTCCTCGCCCCAGGACCGGCGTGCGGCGGCGCTGCGCGGCGCTCTGCTCACCCGTGCCCCTCCTCTCGCCGGACCGGGGCCCAGGCTAACGTGGCCGGGTGCCAGACCGCCGTCGCCGTCCCGCCGCCGCAGCGCCGAAGGTGCACGACCTTCCCACCGGGCCGGTGCAGACCTCGCTGGGCACGGCGAGCCTGCGACGGGACCCCGGCGCCCCCAACCGGGTGACGCTGCTGCTCGGCAGCACGGAGAGCTCGCACCTCGACCTCGAGGATCCCGCGTACCTCGAGTTCGAGTACATGCAGCAGATGGCGGTGCTCCTCGACGCGTCACGTCCCGACGGACCGGTCCGTGCTCTCCACCTCGGCGGCGCCGGCTGCGCGTTTCCGCGGGCCCTCGAAGCCCGCCGTCCGGGGTCCACGCAGCTCGCCGTCGAGCTCGACGACGTGCTCGCCACCCTCGTGCGCCAGTGGTTCGACCTGCCGCGGGCACCTCGGCTGCGCATCCGGACGGGTGACGCCCGCGCGGTGACGGCCGCGCAGCGGCCGGGGTCGTGGGAGGTGGTCGTGCGGGACGTCTTCGCACACGCCGAGGTCCCGCGTCACGTGCGCACGCTGGAGGCGGCGGCCGAGGTCCGCCGTGCGCTCGTGCCCGGCGGGCTGTACCTGGTCAACCTGACCGACCGTCCGCCGCTGTACAAGGCACGCGCGGAGGTCGCGACGCTGCAGGAGGTCTTCGCCGACGTCCAGCTGGTGGCCGACCCGGGCATCCTGCGCGGCCGGCGCTACGGCAACCTGGTGCTCGCGGCGTCGGACGAGCCGCTGCCCGTCACGGACGTCGAGCGCGGGCTGCGCCGGCTGCCGCTGCCGGTCCGGCTCCTCCACGGTGCGGAGCTCGACGGCTTTCGCGGCACCGTTCCGCCGGTGCGGGACGAACCGGTGCCCGACGCTGCCCCGCCGGCGCGCTGAGCGACCCGAGCAAGAGCGACGGGCCCGCCCCCGCGCGCAGCGCGGGGGCGGGCCCGTGCGGGGCCGGCCGGCGTGAGCGGCCGGAAGGTCAGAGAGCGCGGACGTTCTCGGCCTGGGGGCCCTTGGGGCCCTGGGTGATCTCGAACTCGACGCGCTGGGCGTCCTCGAGGGAGCGGTAGCCGTCGGACTGGATCGCCGAGTAGTGCACGAACACGTCGGGGGCGTTGCCACCGTCCTGCTCGATGAAGCCGTAGCCCTTCTCGGAGTTGAACCACTTCACGGTTCCCTGTGCCATCTTGCTGTGTCCTTCCGGGACGTCGTGGGCCAGCCCTGTGCCGAGCCCGTTCTCGCCGCACCTCGTCCCACTTCCTTGCCCGGGAACCGGCCCGCGAAGCGGAACGGTGCCCGTGGGGCTGGCCGTGACCCGCCCCGGACCGCACGTCAGGGAAACGCCGTTGCAACGGCCACAGCATGGCAGAACTCACGTCGACGGACCAGGGATCTGCGGACGGATTCCGGCCCATGACCAGAACCTGCGACCCGGCGGTCAGAACCAGGGACCCGGCGCCGTCCTGCCGCGGCCGGGGGGTCGGTGCGCCGGTCAGCCCTCGGGGCCCCGCTGCCGCGGCCGGAGACCCGGTGCGCGGTCAGCCCTTGGGGCCCCGCTGCCGTCGCAGGCGCGCCAGCACCTCGCGCACCGGCGGCACGACGACGCCCTCCTCGGCCATCCGGCGCCGGGTGGCCCGCCGGCAGACGAGCAGCCCAGCGAGGCCGACCGCCCACAGGAGCGCCTGGGAGGACATGGCGAGCCGGAAGTCGCCGAGGGTGTAGGCCCCGTCCGGGCGGACGACGTCGAGCACCCACCCGACGAGGAAGATCGAGACGAGCGACGCCACGAACCCGCCGACGTTGACCAGGCCGGTCGCGGTCCCCAGCCGGGCCGCGGGGACGAAGGAGCGGGCGAAGTCGAAGCCGATGTTCGACGCCGTGGCCGAGACGGTCAGGACGATCACGAGGAGCGCCAGCTGCCACACCGGGCGCGGGGTGGCCGGGACCAGCACCGACGCCCACACCACCATCGTCGCGACGACGGCCCCGAGCACCAGCCAGGAGCGACGGAGCGGGTGCCGGCCCTGGAGGTAGCCGGTGACCGGACCGGTGACCACGCCCGCGAGCGCGGCGAGCGTGAGCAGCGAGCTCGCGCCGGCGGTGCTCACCCCCTGCCCGGCGGTGAGGAAGGGGACGCCCCAGAGCAGCAGGAAGGTGTTCGTGGGGAACAGGCACACGAAGTGGGTGAAGAAACCCAGCCAGGTGCCCGGCTCACGGAGCACGGCGGAGATCGGCACGCGGGTGGGCTCGGCGGCCACCGGCGCGGCAGGCACCTCGGCGCCGGTGCCCACCGGCTGCACCGACTCGGACCGGCGGGCCGGGCGCGTGGGCCTAGCCGGGTGGTCCCGCACGACGGCGAGGACGAGCACCGCCACGAAGACCCCCAGAGCCGCCAACGAGACGAAGGCCGTCGTCCATCCGGCTCCCAGCAGCAGCGCCAGGAACGGGACGGCGGAGATGATCTGACCGGTCTGCCCGATGATGCCGGTCATCTGGGTGAGCAGCGGGACACGCTGGCTCGGGAACCACGCCGGGACCAGACGGAGCACGGAGACGAAGGCTGTCGCGTCGCCGACCCCCACCAGCACCCGCGCCACGAGGGCGAGCGGGAGGGTGTCGACGAGCCCGAGCATGAGCTGACCGGCGGCGAGGATCAGGGCACCGGTGAAGATGACCTTCCGGCTGCCGACCCGGTCCAGGACGATCCCGACCGGGACCTGCGCCGCGGCGTAGACCCCGAGCTGGACGACGACGAAGAGGGAGAGCACCGACGCCGAGATGTCGAAGCGCTCCACGGCCTGCAGCCCGGCGACACCCAGGGAGGTACGACCGGTGGTGGCGACGATGTACGCCGCCAGACCGGCCCCCCAGACCGTGGCAGCCACGCGCGAGGGGGCGGGGGCCTGGAACGGGGACACGGCTGCCATTGTCCCAGGCGGACTCGTCGCCCGCGGCCAGGGAGCCGGCCGCGGGCGATGAGTCTGCTCACAGGCGGCGGGCGACGGGTCTGCTCACGCGCAGCGGGCCAAGAGTCTGCTCACGCACCGCGGCCGGGGTAGGTCAGGCCTGCTCCGGCCGCCCGCCGTCGTCGCCCTGCTGCTCGGCCAGGAAGGCCTCGAGCTCGGCGCCGATCTGGTCCGCCGTCGGGATGGAGTCCGGCTCGGCCAGCAGCGTCTTGTGCGTCGGCTGCGCGGCCGCCTCCATGAAGGCGTCGTACTGCTGCTCGAGCGCGTGGACGACGGCGCCGACCTCCGCGGAGGCGGAGACCTGCGCCTCGATCAGGCGGGCGGTCTCGGCCGCGGCCGCCTCGAGCTCACCCACGGGCAGGGCGAGCCCGGTGCTCGCGGCGACCTGCCGGACGAGCTCCGCGGCGGCCTGCGGGTACTCGGACTGCGCGAGATAGTGCGGGACGTTCGCCGCGAAGCCGAGGGCGTCGTGCCCGGTGCGCCCGAGCCGCAGCTCGAGGAGCCCGGCGACGCTCCCCGGGACCTGCACGCGACCCATGAGGTGGCGCTGCGGGTCGACGAGGCCGTCCCTGGTGGCGTGCGCGGTGACGCTGATCGGGCGGGTGTGCGGGACAGCCATCGGGATGCCCTGCAGGCCGATGGTGCGCTGCACACCGAGTGCGTCGACGAGGTCGATGACTGCGGCCGTGAAGCGGTCCCACTGCAGATCCGGCTCAGGGCCGTGCAGGAGCAGCAGCTCGGTGCCCTCGTCGTCGCGCAGACGGTCCAGGGCGATCACCGGCTCGTCGTAGTCGGTGTAGCTCCAGTCCTCGAACGTCATGGCGGGCCGACGCGAGCGGTAGTCGATGAGGGCGTCCGAGTCGAAGGTGACCACGCGCTCGGCAGGCAGGGAGTCGAGCAGGTGACGGGCCACCATCTCACCGGCGTGCCCGGCGTCGAGCGCCCCGCGCAGGGCGTGGACGAGCACCGGCACGGGCCCGTTGTCGAACGCCTCCGGGCTCACGGAGTACAGCTCCTGGGGATCGCGCATGTCGGCGCTCCTCTCCTCTTCGTCACTTCGGTCAGTCTCTGCCATTCCTAACGTCGGGGGCGTCCGCATCATTCCACGCACCCCTCCGTCCGGGCGGTAGCGGTCCGAAAGGCGCGGTCCCAGCTGGCGGACCGCCTGCGGCACACGGCTTCGTGGCCGATAATGGATGGCCGTGTGCCGCTGTCACACCCCCGTGCCGGCGTCACACACCGCAGACCACAAGGAGCTTGCGTGCCACGAGAGGCCACCACGCCTGAGCAGGCCGTGCCGGCCGCGACCGTTCGGGCGGCCGTCGCCGAGGAGCAGAGGTACCTGGACGTCGTGTACGCCAGGCTCGACGAGCTGCGCGCCGCGTACCGCCAGCGGCTGGCGGAGGTAAGACGGGGCGGGCCGTCAGGCTCGCCGCAGAACCGCTCCGAGCGCGACGCGTTCGCGGCGCACTACGAGGACACCGTCGCGCGCCTCGACCACGTGGAGAACAGGCTCGTCTTCGGCCGCCTCGACCTGCGCGGTGCGCGGGACCCGCGCTACGTCGGACGCATCGGGATGTCGGACGCCGAGCACGACCAGCTGCTGATCGACTGGCGCGCACCGAGCGCGCGGCCGTTCTACCAGGCGACCGCCGCCCACCCGGGCGACGTCGTGCGCCGTCGCCACCTCATGACCCGCGCCCGCACGGTGGTGGGGGTGGAGGACGAGCTGCTGGACCACGCGCACCTCGACGAGGACGTGGCCGACGGCCTCACCGGCGAGGGAGCGCTCTTCGCCGCGATGTCCGCCGCCCGGGAGGGCCGGATGAGCGACATCGTCGCCACCATCCAGGCCGAGCAGGACGCCGTGATCCGGTCCCCGCTCGACGGCGTCCTGGTGGTCCAGGGCGGGCCGGGCACCGGCAAGACCGCGGTGGCGCTGCACCGGGCCGCCTACCTCCTCTACGCCCACCGCGAGCGCCTCGAACGCTCGGGGGTGCTGCTCGTGGGGCCCTCGCGCGTGTTCCTCCGCTACATCGAGCAGGTCCTCCCATCCCTCGGTGAGACGGACGTCGTCGCGACCACCATGGCCGAGCTGCTGCCGGGGACCACGGCGACCGCGCCGGAGCCGGCCGAGGTCGCCGAGGTCAAGGGCCGCACCGCCATGGCCCACGTCCTGGCCCGCGCCGTCCGCGCGCTCCAGCGCGTCCCGGACGAGGTGCAGGAGCTCGACGTCGAGGGCGTGACCCTGCACCTGCGCCCGGAGGACGTGCGCACCGCCATGGCCCGCGCGCGCCGCAGCGGCCTGCCGCACAACCAGGCCCGGGAGACCTTCGCCCTGACGATCCTCGACACGCTCGTGCGGGAGTACGCGGCCGCCCGGGGCAACGACGGGGACGACCCCGAGGATCGGGCGTGGCTGCGCGAGGACGTCCGCACGGCCCGGGACGTGCGTCGCGCCGTGAACCTGTGCTGGATGCCCACCACCGCGCACGGCCTTCTGGAGCGGCTCTACGCGCGTCCCGAGCTGCTCGCTCCCCATGCCCGCGGGCTCTCCCCGCGCGACCGTGAGCTGCTGCGCCGTGAGAAGGGCTCGCCGTGGACGGTGGCGGACGTGCCGCTGCTGGACGAGCTCGCCGAGCTGCTCGGCCCGCACGAGCAGGCGGAGTCGGCCCGAGCGGCCGCCGAGGCCCGGCTCCAGGCGGCGGAGGAGGTGCGCTACGCGCAGGAGGCCATCACCTCGCAGGGGCTGGGCATGGGGATGGTCAGCGCCGAGATGCTCGCCGAGCGCTTCGCGGCCACGGGCCCGCGGCTGACGACGGCGGAGCGCGCCGCCGGCGACCGGGCCTGGACCTACGGGCACGTCGTGGTCGACGAGGCGCAGGAGCTCTCCCCCATGGCCTGGCGCGCGCTGCTCCGCCGTTGCCCGTCCCGATCTATGACGGTCGTCGGCGACCTCGCCCAGCGCAGCGGGCACCGTCCCGCCCGGTCCTGGGAGGAGGTGCTCGGCGTCGCCGGCAGCGAGCACGTCCGCGAGGCCGTGCTCACCGTCAGCTACCGCACGCCCGCCACGGTGATGGACACCGCCACCGCGGTGATGACGGCACTCGACGCCGAGCCCGCCTACCCCGTGCGCGCCGCCCGCGACCTGCCCGACTCCCTGGCGACCACCCGGGCCGGGCCGGGTGAGCTGGCGGTGGTCACGGCCGCGGTGCTCCGCGACGAGCTCCGCGCCCTCGACGCCGGGGCCGGGCGGGGGGCCGGGCGTGTCGCCCTCATCGTGCCCCCGGGCGCCGAGCGCTCGCTGGGCACGGCCCTCCTCGTCGAGGACGACCTGCGGGAGGCGCTCACCTCCGGCCACGGCGACCCGCTCGGGGCACGCGTGGCCGTCGTCGACCCGGTCGAGGCGAAAGGACTGGAGTACGACGTCGTGGTGCTCGCCGAGCCCGCAGCCATCCTCGAGGGCGGTACGGGCGACCTGTACGTGGCGATGACCCGCCCCACCCGCCGATTGCACGTCGTGCACTCGGCCGACCTGCCGCCGGGCTTCGCGACCGGCGCCTGAGGCGCCGCCGCCGGCCGCGCACCCGCGGGCGGACAGGGCCGCGGGCGGACCGGGCCCGCGGGTCGGGCGCAGGTGAGCAACGCCACCCGCCCACCTGATGGACCGGCTTGCTCCGCATGGCGAGACAGGCGGACCATGGGGCGGTGGCCCGCGCACTGCTTCTCGAGAACCCGCACCCCGACGCCGACCCGATCCTGGCCGACGCCGGGTTCGAGGTGGTCCGGCACCCCGGCGCGATGGAGGAGGACGAGCTGATCGAGGCCCTCGAGGGCGTCGACCTCCTCGGCATCCGCTCCACCACGCACGTGACCGAGCGGGTCCTCGCGGCCCACCCCGGCCTGACGGCGATCGGCGCGTTCTGCATCGGCACGAACCAGATCGACCTGCGCGCGGCCGCCCGGCGCGGCATCGCGGTGTTCAACGCCCCGTTCTCCAACACCCGCTCCGTGGTCGAGCTCGCGGTGGCCGAGATCATCGCGCTGACCCGCCGGCTGACCGTTCGCGACAAGGCCCTGCACGGCGGCGTCTGGGACAAGACGGCCTCGGGTTCGCACGAGGTCCGCGGGCGCACCCTGGGCATCGTCGGGTACGGCAACATCGGCACCCAGCTCTCCGTGGTCGCCGAGGCCCTCGGCATGCGCGTGGTGTTCTACGACACCGCGGAGAAGCTCGCGCTCGGCAACGCCCACCGCATGGGCTCGCTCGCCGAGATGCTCGCCGTGTCCGACGTCGTCACCCTCCACGTGGACGGCCGGGCGGGCAACGCCGGCATGTTCGGCCGCGAGCAGTTCGAGCAGATGAAGCACGGCGCGTCGTTCCTCAACCTCTCGCGCGGCTTCCTCGTCGACTACTCCGTGCTGCGCGAGAAGATCCTCGACGGCTCCATCTCCGGCGCCGCCGTCGACGTCTTCCCCACCGAGCCCCGCCGGAACGGCGACCCCTTCGACTCCGAGCTGCGCGGGCTGCCGAACGTGATCCTGACCCCGCACGTCGGCGGGTCGACCCAGGAGGCACAGGAGAACATCGGGCACTTCGTGGCCAACAAGCTGAGCAAGTACGTGCGCGCCGGCTCCACCGACCTGTCGGTGAACCTCCCCCGCCTCACGCTCCAGCCCTCCGACGCCGCCCGCTACCGCGTGGCGTTCGTGCACCGCAACACGCCCGGCGTCCTGGCGCTGGTGAACCAGACGTTCGCCGAGCACGGGGCGAACATCGAGGGGCAGATCCTCGGCACGCTCGGCGAGATCGGGTACGTGGTCACGGACATCGGCTCCGAGCTGCCGCGCGAGGCGATCGAGGCGGTCCGGCAGATGGAGGACACGCTGCGGCTGCGCGTCATGGTCCGGCCGGGCTACGAGGACACGTACGACGGCGAAGCCTGACGGCCCCGGCGCCCGCCTCGCGGCTCGGGCCGCCCGCCTCGCGGCCCGGGCGCCTGCCCGGCGGCTGGGGCGCCCGCCTCGCGGCCCGGGCGCCGCGGCCCGGACGGGCGTGTCGGCGGCCCCGGCCGCGCGGGCAGTACCGTCGGAGGCATGTTCACCCCCGCGCCCGAGCGCTACGACTCCATGACCTACCGCCGCTGCGGCCGCAGCGGCCTCGACCTGCCCGCGATCGCCCTCGGGCTCTGGCAGAACTTCGGCGAGGAGAACCCCTACGCCACCCAGCGTGAGATCGTGCTGCGCGCCGTCGACCTGGGCATCACCCACATCGACCTGGCGAACAACTACGGGCCGCCCCCGGGCTCGGCGGAGAAGCACTTCGGGCGCATGCTCGCTGAGGACCTGGCGGGCCTGCGCGACGAGCTGGTCATCTCCACCAAGGCCGGGTACGACATGTGGCCGGGCCCCTACGGGAACGGCGGCTCACGCAAGTACCTGCTCGCCTCTCTCGACGCCTCGTTGGAGCGGATGGGCCTGGACTACGTAGACCTCTTCTACTCGCACCGCTTCGACGCGACCACGCCGCTGCGCGAGACGATGGGCGCGCTGAAGACGGCGGTGGACTCCGGGCGCGCCCTCTACGCGGGCATCTCCTCCTACTCGGCCGAGCGCACCCGCGAGGCGCTCGAGATCGCCGCCGAGATCGGCCTGGACATCCTCGTCCACCAGCCCTCGTACTCTCTGCTGAACCGGTGGGTCGAGGAGGGCGACCCGAGCCTCCTCGACGTCCTCGGCGACGCCGGCATGGGAGCCGTCGTGTTCTCGCCGTTGGCCCAGGGGATGCTCACGGACAAGTACCTCGACGGCATCCCGGAGGGATCGCGGGCCTCCCGCGGCGGCTCGCTGCGTCGCGAGTTCCTCGAGGAGTCCACGCTCACGCACGTGCGTGCACTCAACGACATCGCCGCGGAGCGCGGTCAGACCCTTGCTCAGATGGCCATCGCGTGGGTGCTGCGCGACCCCCGCGTCACCACGGCGCTGGTCGGCGCCTCCAGCGTGGCGCAGCTCGAGAGCTCGGTGCAGGCGCTCGACAACCTCGCGTTCAGCGAGGACGAGCTCGCCCGGATCGACGGTCACGCGGTCGACGCCGGCATCAACATCTGGGCGCCGCGCTCGTCCAACCTGTAGCCCAGCCGTCGGTCGGGGGCGGCTTCCCCGCCGCCCCCACCGGGGCTGTCAGCGGACCCGTGTCCCCCGGCCGGTGCCGACGGCTGTCAGCGGGCCGACGCCCTCAGCAGGTGCCGACGGCTGTCAGCGTGCCGGGGCCTCCCGGCCGGTGCCGGCGGGCCCCAGGCTGACGAACCCGTCCGCGGTGGGCGCCGAACCGTCCGTGGCCTGCGCGGCGGCGGCCTGCTCGTCGGCCGGCTCACGGCCGGCCCGCTCCCCGGCACCGTGGTCCTCATCGCCCTGCTCCTCGTCGCCCTGCCCGGCTCTCGCGCCGGACCCCGCGGCCGAGCGCTCCGCGCGCTCGGCCCGCAGGATCGCGATCGCGTCCTCGAAGTCCTCGAGGCTGCTGAACGAGGAGTACACGCTCGCGAACCGCAGGTAGGCGACCTCGTCGAGCTGGCGCAGCGGCCCGAGAATCGCCAGGCCGATCTCGTGGGCGTCGATCTGCGCGGCCCCGGCGGCCCGTAGCGACTCCTCCACCTGCTGGGCGAGCAGAGCCAGGTCGTCGTCCGAGACGGGGCGCCCCTGGCAGGCCTTGCGCACGCCGGCGACCACCTTGTCCCGGCTGAACGGCTCGCTCGCGCCCGACCGCTTGACCACCGTGAGGCTCGACGTCTCCACCGTGCTGAAACGTCGCCCGCACGAGGGGCACTGCCGACGCCGACGGATGGCCGAGCCGTCCTCGGCCGTGCGCGAGTCGATCACCCGCGTGTCGGCGTGACGGCAGAACGGACAGTGCACGGTGGAGCTCCTCCCTGCGCCCGCCCCACGCGCGCGGACGTGGGCTGCCCCGCTGCGAGGACCGCACCGACCGGCGGCACGGGCGCCTGAGGCACCGTAGGACCGGGCCCGCCCCCGGCGCAACCAGACCCCCGCTGCCCGTCGCTGGCTCGCCGTGCGGCCTCCCGCCCGCGCATTTGTCGTGCGGCCAACCGCCCAGACCCACCGTCAGCACGCCGCGGGGAGTCCGCGCAGTCAGTCCACGGGCACCAGCAGCTCCTGGCCGACGGCCAGGTCGGCCGAGGCCAGGCCGTTGATGTCGGCGATCTGCTCGAGAACGTCGCGCGGGTCCTCCCCGGGTGCCGCTGCGGCGCTCGCCAGGGACCACAGGGTCTGGCCAGGAGCCACGGTCACCGTCGTCGTCGTCGCCGACGATGACGACGGGTTGGCCGCCGTGCCCACCAGGGCCCCCAGCGCGACGGAGGCGCCGGTCGCCGCGACCAGCGCGAGCACCGTCAGGAGCCGGCGGCCGCGGGCCGTCAGCCGTAGGCCGGCCGCGCCGGCCTGCGCCGGGCGGGAGACGACGCGCGCAGGCACCCCAGGCTCGACCGCCGGCTGCACCGCGGGTGGCACGAAGCCGGGGCCGACGAGCTGGAGAGTGCCCCGCCCCACGGGCCGGGCGTCACCCCGGCGACGTGCCGGGCGGGCCGGCGCTGGCCATACGGGCTGTGCGACGAGTGCGCTCATCATCTTCTCCCTCGAACTGCTGTTCGTAGAACGTCTGTACGCAGACTAGCCGCCTCCCCGCCCGATGTCGACACACCGTCGAACAATTGTTTGATATCGGGCGCCAGGCCTTCTAGGCTGACGTCGGAAAGCCCATCACCGACCACTGACATCGGCGGTTCCACCCAGACCGCCGCCGGGTGCCGAGCCAGGAAGGACCGCCGCCGTGAGCGTCGAGAAGAAGACCGAGCAGCCCGAGCAAGCGACCGCAGAGGAGCTGACGGACCGCCAGCGCATGATCCTCGACACGATCCGGGACGCGGTCGCGGCGCACGGCTACCCGCCGAGCATGCGGGAGATCGGCGAGGCGGTCGGCCTGACCAGCCCGTCCTCCGTCAAGCACCAGCTGGGTGTGCTCGAGCGGAAGGGCTACGTGCGGCGCGACCCGAACCGGCCCCGTGCCCTCGAGCTGACCGCCCGCGGCGTCCCGTCCGTCTCAGGCCCGATCGGGTCGGTCGACGGCGAGGGCCTCCGGTCCGGCGCGCCCACGTACGTGCCCGTCGTCGGGCGTATCGCGGCCGGCGGGCCGATCCTGGCCGAGCAGAGTGTCGAGGACGTCTTCCCGCTCCCCCGTCAGCTGGTCGGCGACGGCGAGCTGTTCCTCCTCAAGGTCGTGGGCGAGTCCATGATCGATGCAGCGATCTGCGACGGCGACTGGGTCGTCGTGCGTCGCCAGCCGGTGGCGGAGAACGGGGAGGTGGTGGCCGCCATGATCGACGGCGAGGCGACCGTGAAGACCTTCCAGCGCAAGGACGGCCACGTGTGGCTGCTGCCTCAGAACCCCGCCTTCTCACCCATCCCCGGCGACGAGTCGCAGATCCTCGGCCGCGTGGTGACCGTGCTGCGGAGCCTCTGAGGGGTCAGAGACCGAACTCGCGGATCACCGCGCGCACGGACTCGGCGCTGCGGCGCAGTCCGTCGCGCTCGTGCGGGGTCACGACCGGCACGAGGCGCCGTCCCACGCCGTCCTTGCCCACGATGCTGGGCACCGACAGGCACACGTCGGAGATCTCAAGGTAGTCGTCGAGCAGGGAGGACACGGAGAGCACGCGCTGCTCGTCGCGCAGCACCGCCTCGATGATCCGGACGACGGCGAGGCCGACTGCGTAGTTCGTCGCGCCCTTGCCCTCGATGATCCGGTAGGCCGAGGTGACGACCTCCTCGGCGATCTTCGCCCGGACGGCCTCGTCGAGCAGGCGGCCGTCCGCGGTGAAGCCCCACTGCAGCAGCGGCACCGCACCCACCATGGCCGAGCTCCACAGCGGGATCTCGGAGTCGCCGTGCTCGCCGGCGATGTAGGCGTGGACGTTCTGCACCGCGACCCCGCACTCCCGGGCCACGAGGTAGCGGAGGCGGGACGTGTCGAGGACCGTGCCGGAGCCGAAGAGCCGGTTCTCGGGCAGGCCGGAGATCTTCAGACCCGCGTACGTGACCACGTCGACGGGGTTGGCGACCATGATGTAGGTCGCGTTCGGCGCGACTGCGGTCACCCGCGGGAGCAGGTCGCGCATGATGCCGATGGTCGCGCCGGCGAGGTCGAGCCGGGACTGGCCGGGCTTCTGCTTGGCGCCTGCCGTGACGACGACGATGTCGGCGTCGGCGCAGATGGCGATGTCGTCGGAGCCGGCGACCGTCCCCATGGGGGTGAAGGCGATGCCGTGGGCGATGTCCAGCGCCTCGGCCTTGACCTTCTCGCGGTTCACGTCGTAGAGCACCACCTCGCGGGCGGCGCCGCGCAGCAGGCAGGCGTAGGCGAGGGTGGACCCGACCGCTCCGGCACCGACGATCGCGACCTTGCTCGGGCGCCGGTCTCCCGGCCGCGCCTCGCCCAGCAGCTCGCTGCGTCCGCCCACGTCGGCCTGCTCGCTCATGCTCATCTCCCAGCGTCGGTCGGGTTTCGTGCCGGTCCCTGCGGCAACACCCTAGGCGAGAGCGGGCGCCCCGGCAGCGAGGCGGCGCAGCGCCGCACGCGTGACCTCACCGTCGTGGGTCCGCCACAGCGGCGGCATCGACCGCGTCAGGAAGGTGCCGTACCGCGCCGTGGCGAGGCGCGGGTCGAGGACCGCGACCACCCCGCGGTCGGCCGTGGTGCGCACCAGACGCCCGGCGCCCTGCGCCAGGAGGAGGGCGGCGTGCGTGGCTGCGACCGTCATGAACCCGTTGCCTCCCGAGGCCGCCACCACCTCGGACCGCGCCGACCTCACCGGGTCGTCGGGCCGCGGGAACGGGATCCGGTCGATCACCACCAGGCGGCACGTGGGCCCGGGCACGTCGACGCCCTGCCACAGCGAGAGCGTGCCCATGAGGCTGGTGCCCTCGTCGGCGGCGAAGTCCCGCACGAGCGTGGGCAGCTGGTCGTCGCCCTGGCACAGCACGGGGGTGTCCAGCTCCTCGCGAAGTCGTTCGGCGGCTGCCTCTGCCGCCCGCCGGGAGGAGAAGAGTCCGAGCGTCGCCCCGCCGGCCGCCCGCACCAGCTCGACGAGCTCGGTGAGGGCCTGCTCGGACGTGCCGTCCCGGCCCGGCTGCGGCAGGTGACGCGCGATGTAGAGGATGCCCTGGCGGGGGTAGTCGAACGGCGAGCCGACGTCGAGGCCCTGCCACGGGGTGTCCCCGTCCAGCGTCAGGCCGAGGGATCGGGCCATCGCGTCGAAGGTGCCGCCGAGGGTGAGGGTCGCCGAGGTGAGCACGGCGGCCCGGCCGGCGAGCAGGTTGGTCGCGACGGAGCCGGCGACGTCGAGGGGCGCGAGTCGCAGCCGGGGCTGCTCGAGCCCGCCGCGCGGGCGCTCGCACCACAGCACGTCCCGGCGCTGGGCGACGCCGTCGCCGAGCAGCCGCTCCGCGACCTCGTGGAGCACCACCATCGCGGAGCGTGCCATCGCCCGCGCCCCGGCCTCCTCCGCCTGGGCCCCGGCGTCGGGCTTCATCGCGGTGACCGCCTCGCGCGCGCCTGACTCGACGAGGACGACGGCGTCGCGCAGCTCGGCGGGCAGGCCCTGCGACAGACGCCCGTCGGGCACGACCTCGAGCCGCGCCCGCAGGGCGGCCGCGGCGGCGTCGAGCGTGTCGAGGTTCACCCCGGCGTGCCGGCGCGCGAGCCGTGCGGTCCGCTCGACCACGCCGGCGCTGAGCTCGCCCGTGGCCTGCGCCGTGACGCGGTCGGCCAGCTCGTGCGCCTCGTCGACCACCAGCACGTCGTGCTCGGGCAGGACGTTCGGGGAGCCCGACGCCGCGATGCCGAGCATCGCGTGGTTCGTCACGACGACGTCCGCGTCCCGGGCCGCCTGCCGGGCCGCCTCGGGGAAGCACTCGGCGAGCATGGGGCACCTTCCACCGAGGCACTCCATCTTCGTGACCGAGACCTGCCGCCACGCGCGTTCGCTCACGCCCGGGACGAGGTCGTCCCGGTCGCCGGTCGGAGTCTCCTCCGCCCACTCACGTAGCCGGAGGACCTGCTCGGAGAGGGTGGAGCGCCCGGCGGCGGCGGGACCGGGATCGGCGCCGTCGGCGGGTGGCGGAGGAGCCGCGGGGTCGACGCCGGTGGCCGCGGACACCGAGAACAGGCCGGGCTCCTCGTCCACCGGGTAACCGCCGGCCACCTTGTGCTTGCACAGGTAGTTGTGCCAGCCCTTGAGCAGGGCGACGTCGGGCCGCGCACCGGTCCGCGCGGCGACGACGTCCGCGACGCGGGGCGCGTCGTGCACCAGCACCTGGCGCTGGAGCGCGAGGGTCGCCGTCGAGACCACGGCCTTCCGGCCGGTCGTGACCGCGTGGGCGAGCGTGGGGACGAGGTAGGCGAGCGACTTGCCGGTGCCGGTGCCGGCCTGGACGAGCAGGTGCCGCTCCTCCGCCAGGGCCTCCGCCACCGCCCGGGCCATGCGCTGCTGCCCCTCCCGGGGGGTGCCGCCGAGGGCGGCGACCGCGTCGGCGAGCAGGGCGTCGGTGTCGGGGGCGGCCACGTCAGGACGCCGAGCGGGCGGCGGGCGCCTCCCCGCCGTCGGCCACGGCGACGGCCCTGAGGTCGGCGGCCAGGTCCGGGGCGACGAGCGCGTGCAGGCGGGTACCGCCGGCGACGTACTGCTCTGCCTTGATCTCCCCGTCGGTGTGCGCGCGGGAGACGAGGTCGCCGCGCGAGTAGGGCACCACGACGTCGATCTCCTCGGTGGGCCTCGGCAGCAGCTCGGCGATGCGGGCGGCGAGCTCGTCGACCCCCTCGCCCGTGCGGGCGGAGACCACGACGGAGCCGGGGTACCGGGTGCGCAGCGCGGCGAGGTCCTCCGGGGCGGCGAGGTCCGCCTTGTTCAGCACGATGAGCTCGGGCACGTCGGAGCCGCCGGGGATGTCCGCGACGACGGCGCGCACGGCGCGCACCTGGCCCTCGGGGTCGGGGTGCGCGGCGTCCACCACGTGCAGCAGCAGGTCGGCCTCCGCCACCTCCTCCAAGGTGGAGCGGAAGGCCTCGACGAGCTCGGTCGGCAGGGAACGGACGAACCCGACGGTGTCGGTGAGGGTGTAGACGCGGCCGTCCGGGGTCGTGGCGCGCCGGACCGTCGGGTCCAGGGTGGCGAACAGCGCGTTCTGGACCAGCACGCCGGCGCCGGTGAGGCGGTTGAGCAGCGAGGACTTGCCGGCGTTGGTGTAGCCGGCGATCGCGACCGAGGGGATCTGGTGGTGACGGCGGGAGCCGCGCTTGGTCTCCCGGGCCGGCGCCATCTCCTTGATCTGCCGGCGCAGCCGGGCCATGCGGGTGCGGATGCGCCGCCGGTCGAGCTCGATCTTCGTCTCACCTGGACCGCGGGAGCCGATGCCCTCACCGCCTGCGACGCGCCCACCGGCCTGCCGGGACATGGACTCGCCCCAGCCGCGCAGGCGCGGGAGGAGGTACTCGAGCTGGGCGAGCTCGACCTGCGCCTTGCCCTCCCGGGACTTCGCGTGCTGGGCGAAGATGTCGAGGATCAGCGCGGTGCGGTCGATCACCTTGACCTGGACGATGTCCTCGAGGCTGCGGCGCTGGGAGGGAGTGAGGTCGCCGTCGACGATGACCGTGTCCGCACCCACCGAGCGCACGAGCTCGGCGAGCTCGGCGGCCTTGCCCGAGCCGAGGTAGGTGCCGGGGTCCGGTGTGACCCGTCGCTGCAGCAGACCGTCGAGAACCTCCGAGCCGGCGGTCTCCGCGAGGGCCGCGAGCTCGCGCAGCGAGACCTCCGCCATCTCGGCGGTGCCGGTCGACCAGAGCCCGACGAGCACGACCCGCTCCAGTCGCAGCTGCCGGTACTCGACCTCGGTGACGTCCTCGAGCTCGGTGGACAGGCCGGCGACCCTGCGCAGCGCGGCTCGCTCCTCGCGCTCGAGCTGGTCGCCGTCGTGGTCGGACCCGGCCTCCGCCGTGTCCTCGGCCTGCAGGGCGGTCCCCTCGGTGGAGCGCAGCGAGCCGGCGCGGGCGAGGATACGCGCGACCACGTCCTCAGCCGCCTGCTGGTCGCCGGAGCCCGGCTCCCGCTCCGCAGCGGTCGGGAGGTGGTGGTCGGTGCGGGTCATGGTGTCCTTCCGTCGGTACCCCACAAGGATCCCACGGCGTGCCGGGCCGAGCCATCCCTTTCCACCGTGGGCGCACGCGCGCCGGCGGGCCGGTGGACGGCGGTGCGACGGGCGCACGCCGGCGGACGCTGGCTGGCCGGTGGACGGCGCAGGCGTGCCGGCCGAGCCGGTAGCGTTTCCGCGGTGAGCGTGCCCGACCACTACTTCTCCGCCGAGCCGGCCTCCCCGGGCGAGCTCCGCCCCCTGACCGTGCGGCTGCGCGGGCGCGAGGTCACCGTCCAGGTCGCCGCAGGAGTCTTCTCCGGCGACCGGCTGGACCTCGGCACCCGCGTACTGCTCGACGCGGTCGAGGACCCGCCGGCCGCCGGCACCCTGGTGGACGTCGGGTGCGGGTGGGGCCCGCTGACCATCGCCATGGCCCAGGCCTCCCCCGGGGCACGGGTGGTCGCCGTCGACGTCAACGCGCGTGCCCGCGACCTCACCGCCCGCAACGCCCGGGCCCTGGGTCTCGACAACGTCACGGTGCTGCCCCCCGAGGAGGTGCCGGCCCTGCTGCCCGAGGGGATCGACGAGATCTGGTCCAACCCGCCGATCCGGATCGGCAAGGGCCCTCTCCACGAGCTGCTCCGGGAGTGGCTGGGGCGCCTGCGTCCCGACGGGCGCGCGCAGCTGGTCGTGCAGCGGAACCTGGGCGCGGACTCGCTGCACCGCTGGCTCGCGGAGGAGCTTGGCACCGACGTCGTGCGGACCGCGAGCGCGAAGGGTTTCCGGGTGCTCACCGTGCGCCCGCGCGGCTGAGCCGGAGTCAGTCCTCGCGCAGGACGACGTCGGCCGTCAGCACCGCCGGGCCGGTCAGCCACACCCGGTCGCCCGCGACACGGACCGTGACCTCACCGCCCGGCACGAGCACGCGCCACACGTCCGGGGCGCCCGCGCCGCCCCAGGCCCGCACCGCGAGCGCGGCCGCGCACGTGCCGGTGCCGCAGGACCGAGTCTCCCCGACCCCGCGCTCGAGGACCCGCATCCGGATTGTCCCGACGGGGGTGCCGGCGGCGTCGTCCTCGCCGAGCGGGACGACCAGCTCGAGGTTGGTGCCCTCGGGCGGCACCGGGTCGTAGGTGGGAGCCAGCGTGAGCTGCGCGGCGGCCAGGGAGGCCTCGTCCGGGAGGGCGACGACGGTGTGCGGGTTCGGCACCGTGACGCGCAGCCCGGCCCTGGGGCCCTCCAGCCCGGGCACGTCGACGACGACGTCGTAGCCCTCCGCCTCGGCCTGCGGCCCGCCGGGCATGGTCCACACGCCCATGTCGACCGTGTACAGGTCGCCCTCGCGGGTGATCCGGCGCGGCCCGCCGCGCGTGCCGACGACGATGCTGGCGCCGTCGGCGAGGTCGGCGAGACCGGACACGCGCAGGTAGTGCGCGAAGACTCGCACGCCGTTGCCGCACATCTCGGCCAGCGAGCCGTCAGCGTTGCGGTAGTCCATGAACCACTCGGCGGCGGGCTCCTCGGCCAGGACGGCGGCCCCCTCGGGCAGGGCGCGCGAGCGCACCACCCGGATGAGCCCGTCCGCCCCGACACCGGCGTGCCGGTCGCACACCGCGGCGACCTCCGCCGCACCGAGGCCGAGCTCGCCGTCGAGGTCTGGCACGAGCACGAAGTCGTTCTCCGTGCCGTGTCCGGTGGTCAGGGCGCGGCCCGCGAGCACTCCGAAGCTGGGGGTCATGGGTGCAGGGTACGCAGCGCGGCGTCGCGCAGGTCGGCCGCGTCCGCCGTCGGCAGCCAGTGGATGCGGGGATCCCGGCGGAACCACTTCTCCTGGCGCCGGGCGAGCTGGCGGGTGGCGATCGTGATCGCGCTCACGGCCTCCTCCGCGCTCATCCTTCCGGCGAGGACGTCGGCGGCCTGCGCGTAGCCGACGGCGCGGCGTGCGGTGACCCCCTCGGCGAGGCCCTGGTCCAGCAGCCGCTCCGTCTCCTCCAGCAGCCCCTCCGCCATCATCTGCTCCGTGCGCGCGGCGATCCGGGCATCGAGCTCGGGGCGGGGGACGGCGATCGCGAGCTGGGCGGCGGGCAGGGCGTAGACGTGCTCCGGCAGGCTCGCGGAGAAGGGGCGGCCCGTGACGGCGATGACCTCCAGCGCCCGCACGACGCGACGGGTGTTCCGCGGGTCGATCCGGGCGGCGGCCTCCGGGTCTCTGGCCGCGAGCTCGTCGTGCAGCGGCCGGGTGCCCAGGCGCTCCGCCCGTTCCTCGAGCTCGGCGCGCACGGCGGGATCGGTGCCGGGGAACTCGAGGTGGTCGAGCACGGCCCGCAGGTACAGCCCGGAGCCGCCGACGAGGACGGGGAGCCTCCCCCGGCCCCGGACGGCGGCGATGTCGGCGCGCGCGGCCTCCTGGTAGGCGGCGACTCTCGCCTCCTCGGTGACGTCGAGGACGTCGAGCTGGTGGTGGACGATGCCGCGCCGCTCCGCCGGCGGCAGCTTCGCGGTCCCGACGTCCATGCCGCGGTAGAGCTGCATCGCGTCCGCGTTCACGATCTCCACGGCGTCCGGACCGCCCAGCGCCTCGGCGAGGTCCAGCGCGAGGGCCGACTTGCCGGTGGCGGTCATACCGACGACGGCCAGCACCTCCGGCTCCCGCGCTCCGCTGACCTGCACGTCCGCCAACCTACCGTTCCCGACGGCGGCCGGCCCCGCACCGGCGGCGGCGCTGCTAGCGACGGCGGGCACCTTGCCCGGTTAGTCTCGATACATGGCACCGGCCGGCACGTTCGACGACGGACGGACGCCGCCCGGCCCCGTGCGGGCGGACGGCGTGGCCGGGGCGCGGGCCGCCCGTGACGTGGTGCTGCCGCTGACCCGGACGCGGGTGGCGGACACCCTGACCGAGCTGGGGTACCCGCTGTTCCGGGACGCCGCCGGCGACCTCGGCGCCATGTGGGCGCAGGCCGTCTTTCATGTCTACCTCCTGGGCAAGGACGAGTCCGTGCTCCAGGTGCGCGGCTCCTGGCACCGCCGCCTCGCCATCGAACGCCTGCCCGAGGTGCTGACGCTGCTGGACTCCTGGAACCGGGAGTTCGTGGGTCCGAAGTGCTACGTGCGGGTACTCGACGACGGGCTGCTCTCCGTGGTCGCCGAGTCCTCGACCCCGCTGGCCTCGGGGGTCAGCGACAACCAGCTCGCCCGCCTGATCGAACGGGGCGTGGGCCAGGGCATGCGGGTCATGCGGGACCTCGAGGCGCTGTACCCGGACCCCGCCGCCCGCGCCCCGGGGTCGTCGTGATGAGCTGGCTGCGCCGTCGCCGCCGGCCCGCGCCGGCGCCCCGGACCGCGCCGCGCGGCGCGCGGCCCGACACGACGGCCCGCCCGCCGGCCCTGCTGCGCCGGCGCGCCGAGACCACCGAGCCGGTCACGCCCGGGCGACTGCGGGACGTGGTGGTGGCCCGCGGCTACCACGTGCGGGTGGAGCCCGACGCCTCGCTCACCGGGCTGTGGGACGGCTACCCGTTCCAGCTGCGCCTGACGGGCGCGTCGCAGGACTACCTCAGCGTGCTGGGCACCTGGGGCCGGGAGGTGCCCGACGAGATGCGCAGCGCCGTCGCCCAGGCCGTCAACGACTGGAACCGCGACAAGATCTGGCCGACCGTCTTCACCTTCACGGACGAGTCGGGGACGACCGTGCGCACCGAGATCCTCGCCGACGTCGGCGGGGGCTCGACCGACAGCCAGCTCGTCGAGCTCGTCGAGGCGGGGCTCTCGGCGGGCGTGCAGTTCTTCCAGGCGCTCGGTGGCTCGATGCCCCCGCCGCACGAACCGTCGCCGGAGCTCTGAGCGCGACTCAGCGGCGGATCGCCGGCATCCCCAGCGTGACCGGGCCGGCGGGCGCCGGCTCGCCGTGCGGGTGGTCGTCCTCGGCCAGGCCCGCACGGCGCGCCCACGCGTCGCCGGCCCGCGTGCGCCGCATCGCGTAGGTCCCGCCCGTGAGCGCGGAGTCGGCCACGAGGTGGTGCGGGGCGCCGTGGGTGACCTCGACGGTGAGCATGTCGCCCGGGCGGGGGCGATCCGCGTCGGGCAGGCCGACCGGCAGCGCGACGTGCACCAGGCGGTTGTCGGCGGCGCGGCCGGTCACCCGGTGCGTGGCGCCGTCCTTGCGGCCCTCGCCCTCGGCGACCAGGACCTCGACCGTGCGGCCCACCTGCGCCTCGTTCTCCTCGGTGGAGATGCGCTGCTGAAGCGCCGCGAGCCGCTGGTAACGCTCCGTGACGACCTCCGCCGGCACCTGCGGGAGGTCGGCCGCGGGAGTGCCCGGCCGCGGGGAGTACTGGAAGGTGAAGGCGGACGAGAACCGGGACGCCTCGACGACGTCGAGGGTGGCCTGGAAGTCCTCCTCGGTCTCCCCCGGGAACCCGACGATGATGTCGGTGGTGATGGCGGCGTCGGGGATGGCGGTGCGCACCCGGTCGATGATGCCAAGGAACTTGGCCTGCCGGTAGGAGCGGCGCATGGCGCGCAGCACGGTGTCGGAGCCGGACTGCAGGGGCATGTGCAGGCTCGGCATGACGTTCGGCGTCTGCGCCATGGCCTCGATGACGTCGTCCGTGAAGGCCGCCGGGTGCGGGGACGTGAAGCGGACCCGCTCGAGCCCCTCGACGCGACCGCAGGCACGCAGCAGCTTGGCGAAGGCGCCGCGGTCACCGAAGCCGACGCCGTAGCTGTTGACGTTCTGGCCCAGCAGGGTCACCTCGACGGCGCCCTGGGCGACGACGGCCTCGACCTCGGCCAGCACGTCGCCCGGGCGGCGGTCGCGCTCCTTGCCGCGCAGGTGGGGGACGATGCAGAACGTGCAGGTGTTGTTGCACCCCACGGAGATGGAGACGAACGCCGCGTAGGCGGACTCCCGACGGGTCGGCAGGGTGGACGGGAAGACCTTGAGGGACTCCTCGATCTCCACCTGCGCCTCGGCGTTGTGCCGGGCGCGGTCCAGGAGCGCGGGGAGCACGTCGAGGTTGTGGGTGCCCAGGACGACGTCGACCCACGGCGCCTTGTCGACGATGCCCTCGCGCATCTGCTGCGCGAGGCACCCGCCCACCGCGATCTGCATCCCGGGCCGGGTCCGCTTCACCGAGGCCAGCTGGCCGAGGTTGCCGAACAGACGGGTGGCCGCGTTCTCGCGCACGGAGCAGGTGTTGATGATGACGACGTCGGCCCCTCCGTCGCCCGCCTCGGTCGCGCGGGCGGCAGCCTCCGGGACGTCGGCGACGGGGACGTAGCCGCGCTCCTCCAGCATGCCGGCGAGCCGCTCGGAGTCGTGGACGTTCATCTGGCAACCGAGGGTGCGCACCAGATAGGTGCGCCGGTCGGCCTGCTGCACGGGAGCGGCGGTGGTGAAAGACATGGTGGACAAAGTGTAGGCGGGCCGGAAGATGCCGGTTCACGGCCGTTCGTTTCCACTCTGTTACCGGCGCAGGCCTCTGCGGGCCCGTCGGCACGTTAGGTTGACCTCCATGACGGAACCGAACGAGACCTCCCTCACACCGCCGGCGGGAGGTCCGGGGGCTGCCCGGGGCGAGCCGCTGGTCGTGCTGACCGACGTGAACAAGCACTTCGGCGAGCTGCACGTCCTGAAAGACATCAACCTCACGGTCACCCGCGGCGAGGTGGTCGTGGTCATCGGGCCGTCCGGGTCCGGCAAGTCGACCCTGTGCCGCGCGATCAACCGGCTCGAGCCGATCGACCGCGGCACCATCGAGATCGACGGCCAGCAGCTGCCCGAGGAGGGCAAGGCGCTGGCGCAGCTGAGGGCCGACGTCGGCATGGTGTTCCAGTCCTTCAACCTCTTCGCCCACAAGTCGATCCTCGACAACGTCACCCTGGGCCCGATCCGGGCCAAGGGCGTCAAACCGTCGGAGGCGAAGCAGCGCGCGATGGCGCTGCTGGAACGGGTGGGGGTGGCGAACCAGGCCGCCAAGTACCCCGCGCAGCTCTCCGGCGGCCAGCAGCAGCGTGTCGCGATCGCCCGGGCGCTCGCCATGCAGCCCAAGGTGATGCTCTTCGACGAGCCCACCTCGGCGCTGGACCCCGAGATGATCACCGAGGTCCTCGACGTCATGACCGCGCTCGCGCGCGACGGCATGACGATGATCGTCGTCACCCACGAGATGGGCTTCGCCCGCAAGGCGGCCGACCGCGTGATCTTCATGGACGCCGGCCAGATCGTCGAGGAGAACTCGCCGGAGCAGTTCTTCACCAACCCCCGGTCCATGCGGGCCCAGGACTTCCTCTCCAAGCTGCTCAGCCACTGATGCGCACCACCAGACCGATCCCCCGGGTGGGGGACGAACCCGAAGGAGACGACATGCGAGCCACACGCAAGGCCGGATTCGCCGCCGTGACCCTGGCGGCCGCGATGGCCCTGACTGCCTGCTCGGGCGGCGAGCCGGGCGAGACGGACGAGCCCGCCGGCGACGGCGGCACCGCTGCCGGCGGGGGCGGCGGTGAGAGCATCACCATCGGCGTCAAGATCGATCAGCCGGGCCTCGGCCTCCAGGAGGGGTCGGAGTACACCGGGTTCGACGTCGACGTCGCCAAGTACGTAGCCGAGAAGCTCGGCTACGCCGAGGAGGACATCGAGTTCGTCGAGTCCGTCTCCGCCCAGCGCGAGACGTTGCTCGAGAACGGGCAGGTCGACATGATCTTCGCGACCTACTCGATCACCGACGAGCGCAAGGAGCGGGTCGCCTTCGCCGGGCCGTACTTCGTGGCCGGCCAGGACCTCCTCGTGGCCGCCGACAACACCGACATCACGGGCCCCGAGGCCCTCAACGGCAAGGTGCTCTGCTCGGTGGAGGGCTCGACCTCGGCCGAGCGCATCCGCGACGAGCACTCCGAGGGTGTCGAGCTCTACCCGGCGCAGACGTACTCCGAGTGCGTGGAGCTGCTCGCCGCGGGCAACGTGGACGCGGTGACGACGGACGACGTCATCCTCGCGGGGTACGCCGCCCAGGCGGAGTACGAGGGCCAGTTCAAGGTGGTCGGCAACCCGTTCTCCGAGGAGAACTACGGCGTCGGCCTGCCCAAGGAGAACGACGTCTGCGAGGACGTCAACGCCGCCATCACGGAGATGATCGAGGACGGCACCTGGGAGGAGCTGATCGCCAGGAACGTGGGCGACAACTTCCAGTGGAACGAGGAGCTCAACCCGCCCGAGCCCGAGCCCTGCGCCTGAGTGCATCGTCAGGTGCCCGGGGCCGACGGCCCCGGGCACCGCGCGTCCGGCCGCGCCCGAGCGGCGGAAGGAGACCTGAGTGGGTGGCTACCTGGCCGACATGGCCGAGCTCCTCGGCGAGTTCAACATTCTCGGAGCGTTCTGGGTCAACATCCAGCTGACGTTCTGGTCGGCGGTCTTCTCGTTCATCATCGGCACGGTGCTCGCCGTCATGCGGGTCTCCCCCGCACCGAGCCTTCGCTGGGCGGGCACGATGTACGTCAATCTCGTGCGCAACACCCCGCTCACGCTGATCATCCTCGCGTGCTCGCTCGGCCTGTGGGGCCAGCTCGGAGTCATCCTGGCGAGCAACGAGGCCGGGCGGGTCGACATCACCGCCAACAGCTTCCGCCTGGCGGTCCTCGGCCTGTCCGTCTACACGGCGGCGTTCGTCTGCGAGTCGCTGCGCTCCGGGGTCAACACCGTCCCGGTGGGCCAGGCCGAGGCCGCGCGAGCGATCGGCCTGGGCTTCGGGCAGTCGATGCGGATGATCATCCTGCCCCAGGCGATCCGCGGGGCGATCGCCCCGCTGGGCAACACGCTCATCGCGCTCGCCAAGAACACGACCGTCGCCCAGGCCGCCGGCGTCGTCCAGGCCGCCTCCGTCATGGCGACCATGATCGAGTTCCGACCGGACCTCATGGTCGCGATCTTCCTCGTCATCGCCATCGGCTGGGTCCTCATCGTCCTGCCGATCGGCCTGGTGACCACGTTCCTGTCGCGCCGCCTGGGGGTCGTCCGATGAGCTCCGTCCTCTTCGACGCGCCGGGCCCCCGGGGTCGCCGCCGTATCGCCGCCGTGAACGTCCTCGGCTCCCTCATCGTCCTCGGGGTCCTCGCGTGGGTGCTGTGGGGGCTGGCCGGGAAGGGCCAGCTCGCCGCGGCCAAGTGGAACCCGTTCGCCACCGAGTCGGTGTGGGTGGACTACCTCCTCGTCGGCCTGTGGAACACGCTCCGTGCCGCAGCGGTCGCCATCGTCGCCGCCAACGTCTTCGGGCTGCTCTTCGGCCTCGGCCGGCTGTCCCAGTCCCGCATCGTGCGCGGCCTCAGCGGCACCGTGGTGGAGTTCTTCCGTGCCGTCCCGGTGCTGATCATGATGATCTTCTTCTGGCGGCTCTTCTCCTACGTCCCTGGACCCTGGGAAGGGGACGCGCCGTTCTACGGCGTCGTCGTCGGCCTCACGCTGTACAACGGTTCGGTCATCGCCGAGCTCGTCCGCTCCGGAGTGACCAACCTGCCGCGCGGGCAGCGGGAGGCCGGACTGGCGATCGGCCTGACGCCGTCCAAGAGCCTGCGCCTCGTCGAGGTCCCGCAGGCGCTCATCGCGATGATGCCGTCGATGATCAGCCAGCTCGTCGTGATCCTGAAGGACACCGCGCTCGGCTACATCATCACCTATAGCGAGCTGCTCCGGTCGGCGCGGCTCGTGGGGTCCACCTTCGCCAACTACATCCCAGCCCTGATCGTCGCTGCGGTGATATTCATCGTCATCAACTACACCCTCACCTGGGTGGCGGAGCGCGTGGCCCGGCGCCTCAGCTCCCGCACGGCGGGTGTGACCCGCCCGGCCGGCCCCGCGACCGCGGACGCCGGAGAGTGAGCGGCGCGCACGAGGGTGCGGTGGTGGCCGTCGACCACCTCACCAAGACGTTCGGGCCGGTCCGGGCGGTGGACGACCTGACCTTCACCGCCCGCCCGGGCCGCGTGACGGGTTTCCTGGGCCCCAACGGGGCGGGCAAGACCACCACCCTCCGCATCCTGCTCGGGCTCGTCCGGGCGACCTCCGGCACGGCGACCGTCGGCGGCCGGTCGTACCGCGAGCTCAGCCGGCCGATGCGGTCGGTCGGGGCGGCGCTGGAGGCGGCCAGCTTCCATCCGGGCCGCAGCGCACTCGACCACCTGCGTGTGTACGCCCCGCAGGTGGGTGTCGACGACGCACGGTGCCGCGAGGTCCTCGAACTGGTGGGCCTCGGCCCCGTCGCCGATCGGCGCGTCGGCGGCTTCTCGCTCGGCATGCGGCAGCGGCTCGGCCTGGCGACCACGCTGCTGGGTGACCCCGGTGTGCTGATCCTCGATGAGCCCGCCAACGGGCTGGACCCCGAGGGCATCGCCTGGCTCCGGGCGCTGCTGCGCCACCTCGCCGGCGAGGGTCGCACGGTGCTCGTCTCCAGCCACGTGCTCTCGGAGGTCCAGCAGACCGTCGACGACGTGGTGATCATCGCCCGCGGGACCCTCGTGCACCAGTCGTCCCTGGCCGAGCTCGCGGCGCTGTCGGAACCCAGCGTGCGCGTGGTCTCCCCCGACGCCGCCCGCCTGGACGAGCTGATCGCGTCGGCGGGCTGGACCGACCGCGTGGCGCAGAACGGGTCGCCGGGCGTCGCGGTGCTGCGGCGCGTGAGCGCCGCGGAGATCGGCGCGCGGGCGTTCGCCGCGGGCCTGGAGATCCACGAGCTCGCCACGCGGGAGGTCGGGCTCGAGGACACGTTCCTCCGGCTGGTCGGGGAACGGCCCGACGGCGGAGCGCCCGGGGAGGGTGGCCGATGATCGACGCCCTGCGGACCGAGTACCGCAAGTTCGTCACGACGCGGCTGTGGTGGGTGCTGCTGCTGACGATGGCCGCGTACATGGCGTTCCTGGCCGGGATCATGGCGTTCGTGCTGGTGGACGCGCCGGGGTCGATGGGCACCGGGGTGCCGGCGTCGGAACCTGCTCCGCCGATGTCGCCGGAGCAGGTCGCCAGCACCGTCTACACCCTCGCCACCTCGCTCGGCTACGTCTTCCCCGTCATCGTCGGTGCCCTCGCGATGACGGGCGAGTTCCGGCACCAGACGATCACGCCGAGCCTGCTGGCCGAGCCGCGGCGCAACGTCTTCCTCGCCGCGAAGATGCTCTCCAGCGTCGCGGTGGGCCTGCTGTTCGGCATCGTCGGGACGCTCTCCACCGTCGGTCCCGGCGCGGCCGTCCTGGCGCTGCTCGGCGAGCCGTCGTACCTGACCGAGCCCACGGTGCTGCGCAGCGCCGGCCTGTCCGTGCTCGCCCTGACCGTGTGGACCGTGGTCGGGGTCGGGTTCGGTGCGCTGCTGACCAACCAGGTCGCCGCCGTGGTGGTGCTGCTGGCCTTCACCCAGTTCATCGAGCCGATCCTGCGGATCGTGCTGGGGCGGGTGGAGCTGCTGGAGGGGGTCTCGAAGTTCCTCCCGGGCGCCGCCGGCGAGGCGATCACGGGCAGCTCGTTCTACGCCGACTCGGGCATGGCCGCGGGGCTGCTGCCGTCGTGGGCCGGCCTCCTGGTCCTGCTGGGCTACGCGTTGGTCCTCGCGCTGGCCGGGCGCCTCACCACCCTGCGGCGCGACATCACCTGAGCGGCCCGTCCGGCGCGTCCCGGTCACCAGGCCCGGCAGACCGAGCGACTAGTCCAGCGCGTCCCAGTCGCCAGGCCCGGCCGACGGGTCGACGCCCTCCTCGGCGAGCACCTCGTCGATGGCACGCATCGCCACCCCGCCGGAGAAGCCCTTGCGGGCGAGCATGCCCGCGAGGCGACGACGGCGGACCTGGGGGTCGAGCCCGCGGGTGGACCTGGCCCTCTTCTCGACGAGCCGCCGCGCCGCCGCCCGCTCGTCGCTCTCGTCCACCTGCTCGAGGGCGAGGGCGGCGACCTCGGGCTCGATGCCCTTGCGACGAAGCTCCTGCGCCAGCGCACGCCGGGCGAGCCCGCGCTCGGCGTGCCGGGTGCGCACGAGCATCTCGGCGTAGGCGGCGTCGTCGACCAGACCCACCTCGGTGAACCTGTCGAGGACGCGTGCCGCGACGTCCACCGGCACGTCACGCCGCGCCATCGCCTCCTCGAGCTGGGCGCGGCTGCGCGGCGCCGCCGTGAGCTGGCGCAGCGCGATGGTGCGCGCCACCTCCTCGGCGTCGGGCTCGGCGTCCTCGGCAGGCGCACCGGTCGACGGCGGCTCGAGCTCGTCGCGACGGCGCCCGCCGCGCCGCCGACCGGTTCCGGGCTGAGTCATGCCGCTCAGAAGTCGACCGGGACCTCGCCGACGGCGGCCGCCTTGGTGGCCGCCTCCGCCTCGGCCGCGGCCTCGCCGATGCCGAGCTTGGTGAGGATCTTCTTCTCGATCTCCTCGGCCAGCTCGGGGTTGTCCCGGAGGAACTGGCGAGCCTTCTCCTTGCCCTGGCCGAGCTGGTCGCCCTCGTAGGTGAACCAGGCACCGGACTTGCGCACGATGCCGTTCTCCACGCCGAGGTCGATCAGGCCGCCCTCGCGGGAGATGCCCTGGCCGTAGAGGATGTCGAACTCGGCCTGCTTGAACGGCGGGGCCATCTTGTTCTTGACGACCTTGACGCGGGTCCGGTTCCCGACCGCGTCGCCGGCCTCCTTGAGGGTCTCGATCCGGCGCACGTCCAGACGCACCGAGGCGTAGAACTTCAGCGCCTTGCCGCCCGTGGTCGTCTCCGGGGAGCCGAAGAAGACGCCGATCTTCTCGCGCAGCTGGTTGATGAAGATCGCGGTCGTGCCGGAGGCGGAGAGCGCACCGGTGATCTTGCGCAGGGCCTGGGACATCAGACGGGCCTGCAGACCCACGTGCGAGTCACCCATCTCGCCCTCGATCTCCGCCTTGGGCACCAGGGCGGCGACGGAGTCGATGACGACGATGTCGAGGGCGCCGGAGCGGATCAGCATGTCCATGATCTCCAGGGCCTGCTCGCCGGTGTCGGGCTGGGAGACCAGCAGCGCGTCCGTGTCCACGCCGAGCTTCTTCGCGTACTCGGGGTCGAGCGCGTGCTCGGCGTCGATGAAGGCCGCGATCCCGCCGGCCCGCTGGGCGCTCGCGACGGCGTGCAGCGCGACGGTCG
This sequence comes from Georgenia sp. EYE_87, assembly GCF_023148685.1. Taxonomy (GTDB): domain Bacteria; phylum Actinomycetota; class Actinomycetes; order Actinomycetales; family Actinomycetaceae; genus Georgenia. The sequence goes on from NZ_JAHXNL010000016.1 coordinate 40,148, forward strand.
TCTTGCCGGAGGACTCCGGGCCGTAGATCTCGACGACGCGGCCGCGCGGGAGACCTCCGATGCCGAGCGCGACGTCCAGCGCGACGGAACCGGTGGGGATCACCTGGACCTTGGGGCGGGTGTCGTCGCCCAGGCGCATGACCGACCCCTTGCCGAACTGGCGGTCGATCTGGCTGAGCGCGGCCTCCAGGGCCTTGCTGCGGTCTGCTACGGGAGCGGGCATGTCAGTCACCTTTCGGCAGGCGGGCCGCAGGTGTGCGGCCCTCGGATCGGTCAGGGCAGGTCTTGGCAGGGCCCGCCCTCGCCGGACGGCTACCTGCAGGCGACGCTATGCCCGACCACTGACATCCGTCCGACGCCCCCCGCACAGCTGTGGAAAGGTGCCGACGTCGTCGCCTGAGGATGACAGTACGACGAACGGGTGTTCGACGGCCACCGACACGCCGATGGCCGGGCCGCCGCCCTGGTAGGACCGCCGCGCAGATCGCCGAGGACCCGGCACCGCGGTGGCGGCGATCCATCCACGACGGCGCCGCACCCCGCCGCGCTAGGACCGGCGCGGGCCCCGCGGACGTTCCTTGGGGTCGATCCGGTGCCGCCAGCGGGTGGCCTCGTCGAGGTCCATCTCGTCGCAGACGGCGTCCCACACCTGCCGGGGCGGGACCCCGTCCCCGAGTGCCTCGACGGCGGTCCGCCCCCCGACCGTGCCCAGGACGAGATCCTCGGCGACCGAGCGGCCGTACCCCGGGCCGAAGGTCTCCTCCAGCACCTGCCAGAACTCCGAGTGCTTCACCCGCCAAGGGTGCCACGGTCCCGCCGCCGACCGCCCCGCACGGGGCGGATGTCGGCGGCTGGCGGCAGAATGTCGAGGGTGCTGCCCTTCTCCGAGGCGACCCGGTCGTGGTTCGAGGGTGCCTTCGCCGCGCCCACTCCCGCGCAGACCGGCGCGTGGGACGCCATCGCCTCCGGCGAGCATGCACTCGTCGTCGCGCCCACGGGGTCCGGCAAGACGCTCGCCGCGTTCCTGTGGGCCGTCGACCAGATGCTCACCGGCGAGGTGCCCGAGCCGCTCGACCGCTGCCGGGTGCTCTACGTCTCCCCCCTCAAGGCGCTGGCCGCCGACGTCGAGCGGAACCTGCGCTCACCGCTCGTGGGCATCTCCCGGGCCGCCGCCCGCGTCGGCGCCGCGGTCAACGACGTGCGCGTCGGCGTGCGCACCGGCGACACCCCCGCCAACGAGCGTCGCCGGTTCGCCACCCACCCGCCGGACATCCTCATCACCACCCCGGAGTCGCTCTACCTGGTGCTGACCTCGGGCGCGCGGGAGGGTCTGCGCGGGATCCGTACGGTGATCGTCGACGAGGTCCACGCGGTGGCGGGCACCAAGCGTGGCGCCCACCTGGCTCTGAGCCTGGAGCGGCTGGACGCCCTGCTGCCCCGCCCGGCCCAGCGCGTCGGCCTGTCGGCGACCGTGCGCCCCGTGCCGACGGTCGCCACGTTCCTGGCCGGGCACCGCACGCTCGACGACGGTGGCCGGCACGTGCGCGTGGTGCAGCCGGAGAGCAGCAAGGAGCTGCGGATCGACGTCGTCGTCCCGGTCGAGGACCTCTCGGACCCCTCCGCGACGCCACTGCGTGCCGCCGACCGGGACGTCGCGGCGGGCGCGGACCTCGACCTGTCGGGAGACGCCTCGGGAGCCCTGCCCGAGCCTCGCCAGCCCTCCGTGTGGCCGCACATTACCGAGCGGATCGTCGACCTGGTCACCGAGCACCGCTCGACGATCGTCTTCACCAACTCGCGCCGTTCCGCCGAACGGCTCACCGCGCGGATCAACGAGGAGTGGCAGGCCAGGCACGAGGGCGTCGGCGGCGCCGCGGTCCTCGACGAGGCCGGCGGGACGTGGGCCGCCGCCGTCCCCGGCCAGGCGGGCACCGCGCTGGGGGTCGAGGACGTCGTGGCCCGCGCCCACCACGGCTCGATGAGCCGCGAGGAGCGCGTCCGCACCGAGTCCGCCCTGAAGTCCGGGCAGCTGCGCGCGGTGGTCTCCACGTCCTCCCTCGAGCTGGGCATCGACATGGGTGCGGTGGACCTGGTCGTCCAGGTCGGCTCGCCGCCGTCGGTCGCGTCGGCGCTGCAGCGCGTCGGACGCGCGGGTCACCAGGTGGGCGCGGTCTCCCACGGCGTCGTCCTGCCGACCCACCGGGGGGATCTCATGCCGGCCGCGGTGGCTTCCGTCCGGGCGCAGGCGGGACTCATCGAGGAGGTGCACGTCCCGGCCAACCCCCTCGATGTCCTCGCCCAGCAGATCGTGGCGATGCTCGCCGTCGAGGACCTCGGCGTCGAGGAGCTCACCACCCTTGTGCGCCGCTCCGCACCGTACGTCTCGCTCGGCGAGCGCTCGCTCACGGCGGTGCTCGACATGCTCGCCGGGCGCTACCCCAGCGAGGACTTCGCCGAGCTCCGGCCGCGGATCGTGTGGGACCGCACGTCCGGCGTGCTGAGCGCCCGCCCCGGCGCCCTCCGTCTGGCGACGACGTCCGGCGGCACCATCCCCGACCGCGGCATGTACGGCGTCTACCTCGCCGGCGGGCCGACCACGGACGACGGTGACCGCGGCACCGGCGGCGTGACCGCCGGTGCCCGGGGGCGCGGAGGACGACGGGTCGGCGAGCTCGACGAGGAGATGGTCTACGAGTCCCGGGTCGGCGACACGTTCACACTGGGCACCAGCACCTGGCGCATCGAGGACATCACCCCCGACCGCGTCCTCGTCAGCCCAGCCCCCGGACAGCCCGGCCGCCTGCCGTTCTGGAAGGGCGACTCCCCCGGCCGACCCGCCGAGCTCGGTCGGGCCCTGGGCCAGGCCACCCGGGAGCTGCTCGCCGGCCTGGACGACGGGACGGCGGCCGAGCGACTCGGTGCGGCGGGGCTCGACACCTGGGCGGTGGAGAACGTCACGTCCTACCTCGCCGAGCAGCGCGAGGCCACGGGGCGCCTGCCGGACGACCGCACCATCGTCCTCGAGCGGTTCCGTGACGAGCTGGGCGACTGGCGGGTGGTCCTGCACTCCCCCTTCGGCGCCCGCGTGCACGCCCCGTGGGCGCTGGTGCTCGCCGGCCGCCTCCGCGAGCTGACGGGGATGGACGTGCACGCCGCACCGAGCGACGACGGGATCGTCCTGCGGCTCCCGGACGTCGAAGGTGCCGACGGCGAGGGTACGGGGCCGCTGGACCCGGCCGTCCTGCTCCTCGAGCCCGCCGAGGTGTCCGGTCTCGTGGTCGAGGCGCTGGCCGGCTCGGCGCACTTCGCCGCTCGGTTCCGGGAGGCGGCGGCTCGGTCGCTGCTGCTGCCCCGGCGCCGGCCCGACCGCCGGCAGCCGCTCTGGCAGCAGCGCCAGCGGTCGGCCCAGCTCCTCGCCGTCGCGTCCGCGTTCCCCGACTTCCCCGTGGTGCTCGAGGCGGTGCGCGAGTGCCTCCAGGACGACTTCGACGTCCCCGCGCTGACCGGGCTCATGACGGAGATCGCCAGGCGTGACATCCGGATCGTCGAGGTCTCCACGACCTCACCGTCGCCGTTCGCACGCTCTCTGCTGATGGGCTACGTGGCCCAGTTCCTCTACGCCGACGACGCCCCGCTCGCCGAGCGTCGCGCGGCCGCCCTCGCGCTCGACCCGGCCCTGCTCGCCGAGCTGGTCGGGTCGGACCTCGGGGACCTCGCCGACCTTCTCGACCCCGAGGCGCTCGCGGAGGTCGCGGCGGCGGTCGGCCTGCGCACCGAGGGGGCCCGCGCGAGGGACGCCGAGGGGCTCGTGGACCTCGTGCGGCGCCTGGGCCCGGTGACGACGGCGGAGCTGGCCGAGCGCTGCACCTCGCCCGAGCTGGTCGCGGCCTGGCTCGACGAGCTCGAGGCGAGCCGGCGCGTGCTGAGCGTCCGGGTCGCCGGGACGGAGCAGTGGGTGGTGCTCGAGGACGCCGCCCGGCTGCGCGACGCCCTCGGCACGGCGCTGCCGGTCGGCCTGCCGGAGGCCGTCCTCGAGCCGGTGCCCGACCCCCTCGGTGACCTCGTCCGGCGGCACGCCCGCACCCACGGCCCGTTCACCGCGCACGCCGTCGCCGACCGCCTCGGGCTGGCCGTGGGCGCGGTGCACGCCGTGCTCGCCGACCTGGTGCGCACCGGGCTGCTCGTCCAGGGCCGGCTGAGCCCCGGACCGCCGGCCGCCGACGGCGCGGTCGAGTACTGCGACACCGAGGTGATGCGGCGGATCCGCCGGCGGTCGCTGTCCCATCTGCGCAGCGAGGTCGAGCCCGTCCCGCCCCGCACGCTCGGGGTGTTCACCCCCCGCTGGCAGCACGTCGCGCCCGTGGGCTCGCGCCCGGAGCTGCGGGGCGCCGACGGCGTGCTCACCGTCGTGGACCAGCTCGCCGGCGCGCTCGTGCCCGCCTCCGCGCTCGAGTCGCTGGTGCTGCCGGCCCGCGTGAGGGACTACCGGCCAGGGCTGCTCGACGAGCTCACGGCCGCCGGCGAGGTGGTCTGGGCCGGTGGCGGCGCCCTGCCCGGGGTGGACGGCTTGGTCACCCTGCTCCCCGCCGACGCCGTGACGGACCTCGCGCCGCCCGTCGGTGACCACGCCGGCGGGACGGTGCACGGCCACCTGCTCGAGGTGCTCGCGGGCGGCGGCGGCCGCTTCTTCCGCGAGCTCCTGCCGCCGGACGAGGTCGACGACGCCGGGCGCCCCACCCGGCGCGTGCCGCCGCCCGAGGTGCTCGAGGCCCTCTGGGAGCTCGTCTGGGCGGGCCTGGTCACCAACGACACGCTCGCCCCGGTGCGCGCCCGCCTGGGCGGCGGGCGCCCGGCGCACGCCGCGCGGGCGCCGTCGGCACGCCCGCGGTCGGTGCGCACCGGCGCCGGCCTGCGACGCGGCGCGCTCTCCCGGGCGGGGCTGGCGGGGGCCGTGCGGTCGGCGACGAACGTGAACCTGCCCGCCGCCGCCGGCCGCTGGTCCCTCCTGCCGAGGGACGCGCAGGTGTCGCCGGCCGAACAGGTCGAGGAGCGCACCACGCGGACAGCCGTGCTCACGGCCGCGCTGCTCGAGCGGCACGGGGTGCTGGTCCGCGGTGCCGCGGGGCTCGAGGACCTGCCGGGCGGGTTCGGCGCGGCCTACCAGGTGCTCCGCCGCCTCGAGGAGTCGGGGCAGGTGCGGCGGGGGTACCTGGTCGAGGGCCTCGGCGCCGCCCAGTTCGCGCTGCCCGAGGTGGTGGACCGCCTGCGGGCCGACGCCGCGGACCTCGCGTCCCGCCGGTCCGCGGCGCGTGACGCGCCGTCGTCGCCGTACGGGCAGACCCCGCCGTACGGGCAGTCGTCCACGCCGCGCGTGCACCTGCTGGCCGCGACCGACCCGGCGAACCCCTACGGTGCGGCGCTCGCCTGGCCCGCCACCTCGGCGGGCGAGGGGCACCGGCCCGGCCGGAAGGCGGGCGCCGTCGTTGTCCTGGTGGAGGGCGACCTCGTGCTCTACGTGGAGCGGGGCGGCCGGACCCTCCTGTCGTTCAGCGGGGACGCCGCCGTGCTCGGTCTGGCCGCGTCCGCGCTGGCCGAGCGGGCCGGCACGGGTGACCTGGGTCCGTTGACGCTGAACCGGATCGACGGCCTGCCCGCGCTCGAGGCGGGCGGTCCGCTGGTCGACGCGCTGCGCGCGGGCGGGTTCGGGCCGACGCCGCGGGGGCTGCGGCTGCGGCCTGCGCAGCCCGGGTCGTCCGTGACGAGTCCGCAACGACGCTAGACGACGCCGTCGCTCGGGCGTGGAGCGAGGCGGCCGGGCGTGGAGCGGGGGGTCGGGCGTGGAGGGGGGGTCGGGCGTGGAGCTGCGGGCCAGGCGTGGAGCGGGGCGGCCCTACTGCCGCACCCGCCCGACGACGGCGGTGGCGCCGAGGGAGTCGTCCGTCACCACTGCCGCGGAGAGTCCGTGGCGTTCGACCGCCTCGACGGTCGCCCGGGCCTGCGCCGCGCTGGTCTCGATCAGGAGGACGCCGTCGGGGCCCAGCCAGGTGAGCGCGCCGGCGGCGACCCGCCGGTGCACGTCCAGCCCGTCGGCCCCGCCGTCGAGCGCGGCCCGCGGCTCGTGCAGCCGGGCCTCGGGCGCCATCAGGGCGATCGCGGCCGAGGGCACGTAGGGCGCGTTGACGACCAGCAGGTCCACGCGGCCGGCGAGCCCCCGCGGGAGCGGCGCGTAGAGGTCACCGTGGTGGACCGCACCGCCGGCGCCGGCGACGTTGCGCCGGGCGCACGCGACCGCCGCGGCGTCGATGTCCGTGGCGTGCAGCTCGACGTCCCCGGCCAGGGCCGCGACCGCGGCGCCGACCGCGCCGGACCCGCAGCAGAGGTCGACGACCACGGGGCGCCCCGCCCGCCCGGCGGCACGGGACCGGCGCAGGTGGGCCGCGCCCTCGCGCACCAGGAGCTCGGTGCGGCGGCGCGGGACGAAGACGCCGTCGTCGAGGAGGATGCGGAGCCCGCAGAACTCCGCCCAGCCGAGCACGTGCTCGAGCGGGACCCCGTCGACCCGGCGGGCGAGGAGCGCGTCGAGCTCGGCCGGCGTGCGTGCCGCCGCCTGGAGCAGCACCGCCTCGTCCTCGGCGAACACGCAGCCGGCCGCCCGGAGCGTCCGGACGAGCCTCGCCCGGACAGACTCGTGGGTCGTCGCCTGCCCGGGGCGCACGGGCGGTGGCACGGCTGTCACGGCCGGAGGATTCGTCGACGCGGCTGCTCGCCGGGCCTGTGCCGCAGGCCCGTCAGTCGCTCGGCTGCTCGTCGGCGCGCCCGCGCAGTCGTGCTTCCTCGGCGCGCACACGCTCCGCCGTCGCCCGCTCGCTCTCGAGCCACGCGGGCATCTCCTCGAGCAGCGCCTTGATCTGCACCGTGGTGAGCGGCTCGGTGACGCCCCCGCGAGCCAGCCCGGAGGTGGAGACCCGCAGCCGGCGAGCGACCTCCTGCCGCGGGTGCGGACCGTTGCGTCGCAGCTCGGTCAGCCACGCGGGCGGGTTGCTCTGGAGCTCGTTGAGCTCGTCGCGGCTGATGTCCCGGCCGCGGAACTCCTCGGGTGTGGCCTCCAGCAGCACACCGAGCTTGCGTGCCGCGGTCTGGGGCTTCATGGTCTGCTCTTTCGGCGCGCTCATGCGCCCCAGCGTAGGCGGCGACGGCGCACGGACCGAACAGCCCCGCGCCGCGGCGGCCGGGCGGGCCGGTGCACGAAGATCCTGACTCGACCACGGGCGGGGCAGAATGGCCGGATGAGCGAGGAACGGCGGGCCGAGAAGGGCCTCGCGCCGGCGGACGACGGCGACCGGCGGCCCGGCGCGAGCGAGCCGTTCCGTCTCCGGTTCGTCCCTGGGGTCACACCGGACAAGTGGCTGCGCACCTGGGCCGCGCGCATGTCTGACTCCCCGATCGACGCGCGGGTGATCGAGGAGGACGACGCCGCCGCCGCGCTGCGCGGGGGCGAGTGCTCGATGGCGTTCGTGCGGCTGCCCGTCGACCGGGCCGGGCTGCACGTCATCCCGCTCTACGAGGAGATCCCCGTGGTCGTGGCCGCCAAGGAGCACCCGGTCGCGGCCTTCGAGGAGGTCGACGTCGCGGACCTCGCCGACGAGGACCTCCTCCAGGACCCCGGCGAGGTTCCCGAGTGGGAGGCGGTGGCCACCGACCGTCCGCGCCCCGCGCTGCCGTCGATGAGGGTGCCGGAGGCCGTCGCCGTCGCGGCGGCCGGGTCGGGCGTGCTGATCGTGCCGCTCTCCGTCGCCCGGCTGCACCACCGCAAGGACGTGGTGCACCGGCCGGTGACCGGCGTCGCCGGCTCCCGTATCGGGCTGGCGTGGCGGACTGACGACGACGACCCCCGGATCGAGGTCTTCGTCGGAATCGTCCGCGGCCGCACCGAGCGCAGCTCCCGCGGCCCGTCGGCGAGCACGCCGGTGGAGGGGAGCGGACCGCAGCAGCGAGGCACCGGCGGGGACGGGCCGCGCGCCCGCGGTGGCCGGGGCGCAGGTGGTGGCCGGGGCGCAGGTGGTGGCCGGGGCGCCGGTGGCGGGCACGGCCCCGGTGGCGGCGGCCGTGGCGCCGGAGGCGGGAGGCCGCGGAGACGCCCGCGCTGAGACCGGGCGTCTACGCTGCCCGGAGGAGCCGGGCGCGGGACCCCGGCGGCGAGGAGCGTCAGCGGTGAGCAGCAGGACGGTGCGGACGGTCCGGATCGGCGACGTCACGATCGGCCGGGGCGCCCCAGCGGTGATCGTGCCCGTTCTCGGGAGGACCACGGCCGAGCTGCGCGAGCAGGCCGCGGGACTCGGCCGGAACAGGGCCGACGTGGTCGAGTGGCGCGTCGACCACTTCGGCAGCCTGACGGACATCCCGGCCGTGCTCGAGACGGCCCACGAGCTGAGCCGGCTGCTCTCCCCCGCACCGCTCCTCGTCACGTGCCGCACGAGCGCCGAGGGCGGGTCCGCAGACCTGGACCCCGACGCGTACGGCGAGCTCTTGACCGCACTGGCCGCCTCCGGCACGGTCGACCTCCTCGACGTCGAGTACCGGCGCGGCGACGTCGCGGGCGCCGTCCTCGAGGTCGCCCACCGCCACGCTGTGCCCGTGATCGCCTCGAACCACGACTTCACGGCCACGCCGCCCGCCGAGGAGATCGTCGCCCGGCTGTGCGCGATGCAGGATCTCGGTGCCGACGTCGCCAAGATCGCCGTCATGCCCCGCGACCGGGCCGACGTTCTCACCCTCCTCACCGCCACGCGGGTGATGTTCGAGGAGCACGCGCGCATCCCGATCGTCACGATGGCAATGGGGCCGTCGGGTGCCGTGTCCCGGATCGCGGGGCACGTCTTCGGCTCCGCGGCGACCTTCGCCGCGTCCGGCACGACCTCGGCCCCCGGCCAGCTCGACGTCGACGACGTCCGCACGGTGCTGGAGATTCTCGAGCGGGCCGGCGCGGCAGCCGTGCCGGACGGTGCGGCATGACCCGGCCCACGGCGACGGCACCGACCTCCCGGGAGTCCGCACGTGCCTGAGGGCGACAGCGTGGTGCGGGTCGCCCGGCGCCTGGACGCGGCGCTGGCGGGCCAGGTGCTCGTACGCGGGGAGCTGCGGTGGCCGAACCTGGGCGGGACCGACCTCGCCGGGGTGGCCGTGGTCGGCAACGCCACCCACGGCAAGCACCTCCTGACCCGGCTGGCGGACGGGCGCACCCTGCACACGCACCTGCGGATGGAGGGGCGCTGGCGCGTCGTGCGGACCACCGACCTCGCCCCACGCGGGACCAGCCGGGCCGACCGGTCGCCCCAGGTCCGGGCGGTCCTGGCCACCGCGGGATGGACCTGCCTGGGCTTCGACCTGGGGCTGATGGACCTCGTCCCCACCCGCGACGAGCACCTGGTCGTCGGTCACCTCGGCCCGGACGTCCTCGCCCCCGAGCTCGACGTGCCCGCCGCCGGCGGCCGGATCCTGGCGCAGGGCGCGCGCGGGATCGGGGAGGTCCTCCTGGACCAGACGGTGGTCGCGGGCCTGGGCACCATCTACATGACGGAGACCCTGTGGGCGCTCCGGGTTTGGCCGTGGGCGCCGGCCGGGCAGCTGGGCGACGACGTGGCGGAGGGCCTGGTGCGGACCTCCCGGGCCTTGATGCTGCGCTCCGTGGAGGCGCGGACGCCGACCGCCACCGGCGACACGCGCCGCCCCAGCAGCGTCTTCGGGCGCGACCGCCGCCCCTGCCCGCGCTGCGGGACCCCGGTCGCACGTGCGGAGGTGGGCACGGCACCGACGGCACGACGGGTGTTCTACTGCCCGTCCTGCCAGCGCGCTCCGTGAGAGCACCCCGTCGCGGCCCGGGCGACGAACGCGGCGCCCGGCGACACGCGGGCGCCCGACAAAGCGCGCCCGACGGACAGGGCGCCCGACGGACAGCGCGCCCGGCACACGTGCCCCGGACAGACCGCGAGCCCCGGATCTCTCCGGGGCTCGCGGACGGCAGCCGGGGGCCGCCAGAGGCTGTCGGTCAGGCGACCGGCGTGAGCAGGCTCTCCCGCCGCAGCAGCTCGTCCGGCACTGTGTCGGGCACGTGCACGCCCTCGGCCACGGCGACGCGCTCGGAGACGGCGCGCAGCACGAAGCTCATCGGGACGTTCAGGGCCTCGCAGATCGAGGCGAGCAGCTCGGAGGACGCCTCCTTCTGGCCGCGCTCCACCTCGCTGAGATAACCCAGCGAGACTCGGGCGGCGGACGACACCTCGCGCAGGGTCCGGCCCTGGCGCTGACGGGCGTCACGGAGCACGTCACCGATCTCACGTCGAAGCAGGATCATCGTGCTGCCCTCCTCCCCTGCCCGGCTGGGCGATGTCGTCCTACCGTACCCTGCACCGGGCGCAGGGCGCTGCCCCGATCGGGCGGCGGGACGACCTTGCGGGCGGCGCAGCTTCTGCTCCGCACCCCGATAGGTGTACCTGGTTGTGGTCATCAATCGGATCAACGCCGGGCCGGACCGGGTTGTTCCCCGCCCTCCGGGTGCGGGCGCGGGTCCCCCAGGGTGCCGGCGAGCAGCGCCAGGGCGGCGTCGACGCTCGCCGCCCGCAGGGCCGCTCGTCCCCCCGCCAGGCGCAGCGAGCGGACCCGGACGGCACCGGGCGCGGCCACCGCGACGTGCACCGTCCCCGCGGCACGTCCGTCAGCCGGCCCCGGGCCCGCCACCCCGGTGGTCGCCACGGCATGGGTCGCCCCGAGCCGCCGCGCCGCGCCGACCGCCATCTGCCGGGCCACCTCGGGGTGGACGGGCCCCTCGGCGCCCAGCAGTTCCGCGTCGACGCCGAGCAGGTCACGCTTGAGGTCGCTCGCGTAGGCGACGACGCCGCCGCGGAGCACCGCCGAGACCCCGGGGACCGTGACGAGCGCGGCGGTCAGGGCGCCACCCGTGAGCGACTCGGCCACGGCGAGCGTGGCCCCGTGCGCGCGGAGGGCGGCGACGACCCGCTCGACGCCGGCCCCGCGCGCCGGCGCGGCCGCCACCCGCATCAGGTGCGCGCGGCGTCGTCGTCCTCGGCGGCCGCAGAGATGCGGGCCGCCTGGACGACGTAGTCGATGCCCGTGATCACGGTGACCGCCACGGCCACGAGGACGACGATCCAGGTGACCACCGCGATGGCGTCCACGACGCCGTTGGAGAACATCCCGTCCCACGGCACGAGGAGCAGCAGGATGAACGCGATCTGCAGAGTGGTCTTGAGCTTGCCGCCCTTGCTGGCCGCCATCACGGCACGCCTGATCATGAAGAAGCGCAGCACGGTGATGCCGAGCTCGCGCACGATGATCACGACCGTCACCCACCAGGGCAGGAGACCGTCGGCGGAGAGCAGCACGAGGGCGGAGATCACCAGCGCCTTGTCGGCGATGGGGTCGGTGATCTTGCCGAAGTCCGTCACGAGTCCGCGGCTGCGGGCGAGCGAGCCGTCGAGCTTGTCCGTGGCCGCCGCCAGGGCGAAGACGACGGTGGCCCACAGCCTGGTCTCGAAGGTGTTCTGGAGGAAGAGGTACACGAAGACGGGCACCATGAGGATGCGGGCCATCGTGAGGATGTTGGCCACGTTCCACAGCGGTACGGGGGCGGGCTGCCCGGCACCGGCCGGCGTCGTCGCAGGGTCGGTCGTCACGACCCCCACCCTATGACCCGCGGGGCCCTTCGGCTGCCCGGGAGCCCCGGTCGTGGCGCGACGTCCCGGACCGGTGGACCGCGGGGGCCCGGCGGCGCAATACGCTTCGCCCATGAGGTCCGCGTCACGCCGCCAGCGCGAGGCGCACCGCCGTCGGCGCGGGGAGCAGCTGGTCGCGTTCGGGCTCACCGGCGTGGCCCTCGCCTCGGCGGCCGTGGGTCTGGGTGTCGGGTCCCGCCCGCTCCTCGACGGCGGGCCCGAGGTCCCGCCGGCGGCGCAGCCGGCACCGGCCCCGGCGCCGACACCGACGCCGACGCCCAAACCGTCGCCGCCCCCCGCCGAGGACGTCACCTTCACGATCCTCTCCGCCGGGGACGTGCTGCCCCACGCCAGCGTCAACCGCAGCGCCGCGCTGCCCGGCGGCGGGTACGACTTCGTCCCGCTGATGGCCGGGGTCGAGGAGTGGACCGCGGGGGCCGACCTCGCGCTGTGCAGCCTCGAGGTGCCGCTCGCCCCGCCCGGCGAGGAGGTCAGCGCCTACCCGACGTTCGGCGCCCCCGGTGAGCTCGTGACGGCGCTCGCGGAGCTGGGCTGGGACGGGTGCGCCACGGCGACCAACCACGCCCTGGACCGGGGCCTGGCGGGCGTGGACCACACCCTCGACATGCTGGACGCCGCGGGCCTCGGCCACGTCGGGACGGCCCGCGACGCCGGCGAGGCGGCCCAGCCCCAGCTCTACGTCCTGCGCCGGGACGGGCGCGAGATCGTCGTCGCGCAGCTGGCGGCCACGACTCTCCTCAACGGCCCGCCCGCCCCGGCGACCGCGCCGTGGTCGGTGACGAGGGCGGACACGGACGCCCTCACCGCCCAGGCCCGCGCGGCCCGGGAGGCCGGGGCGGACGTGGTCGTCGCCAACCTCCACTGGGGCGTGGAGTACGTCCACTCCCCCAAACGCGAGCAGGTCGAGATCGCGACCGCGCTGGCCGACGGCGGCCAGATCGACCTGGTCCTGGGCAACCACTCCCACGTCCCGCAGCCGATCGACCACCTGCCCGGCGGCCCGGACGGCGCGGGCATGTGGGTCGCCTGGTCGATGGGGAACTTCCTGTCCAACCAGGACGACGACTGCTGCACGATGGAGACGGCCACCGGCCTCATCACGACGGCGACGGTCGAGGTCCCGGCCGACGGGCCGGCCCGGGTCACCGGTCTCGACTGGGCCCCGGTCACGGTGGACCGGCACGGGGGGCACCGCATCTACCCGCTGCTGGACCTCGCCGCGGGCGCCGGCCCGTCGGGCCTGGGCCTCGACGACGCCACGATCGCCGCGCGCGCGGCCCGGGTCCACGAGGTGATGGGCGCCGACCGTGTGCGGAACGAGGCGGCGGAACCGACCGGCCCGGAGCCGGAGGTGGTGCCGCGCGGGCGGCAGGGTGTCAGCGGCCCGTGAGCTGCCAGGCGTCCTCGCCGTCGTCGCTGTCCTCGTCGTCGTAGCCCGCCGCCGCCTCGGGCAGGTGCCCCGCGACGCCGTCGGCGTAGCGGTCCACCGGCGCCTCGTCGACCTGGACCACGTCGGCGGCGTCGGCGGGGTCGTACGGCGCCTCGGCGGGCTCCTCCCCGCGCAGCATCGCCAGGGTGGCGGGCAGGTCGTCAGGCTGGACGAGGACGTCGCGGGCCTTCGACCCCTCGGAGGGGCCGACGATCTCGCGCGACTCCAGCAGGTCCATGAGCCGGCCGGCCTTGGCGAAGCCGACCCGGAGCTTGCGCTGGAGCATCGAGGTGGACCCGAACTGCGTGGTGACGACGAGCTCGGCGGCCTGCAGAAGCAGGTCCAGGTCGTCCCCGATGTCCTCGTCCACCTGCTTCTTCGCGACGGTGGCGACGACGTCCTCACGGTAGGTGGGCTGCAGCTGGGCCTTGACGTGGTCGACCACCGCGTGGATCTCCGACTCCGTGACCCAGGCGCCCTGCACGCGCATCGGCTTGGCCGAGCCCATCGGGAGGAACAGCGCGTCGCCCTGGCCGATGAGCTTCTCGGCGCCGGGCTGGTCCAGGACCACCCGGGAGTCGGCGAGCGAGGAGGTCGCGAACGCCAGGCGGGAGGGGACGTTGGCCTTGATCAGGCCCGTGACGACGTCGACCGACGGGCGCTGGGTGGCCAGCACCAGGTGGATGCCGGCCGCCCGGGCGAGCTGCGTGATGCGCTGGATCGAGGCCTCGACGTCGCGGGGCGCGACCATCATCAGGTCGGCGAGCTCGTCGACGATCACCAGCAGGTACGGGTAGGGCGCGATCTTGCGCTCCGAGCCCTCGGGCGGCCTCACCTTGCCGTTGCGCACGGCGGTGTTGAAGTCGTCGATGTGCTTGTAGCCGAAGGCGGAGAGGTCGTCGTAGCGGGCGTCCATCTCCCGCACCACCCACTCCAGGGCCTCGGCGGCCTTCTTCGGGCTGGTGATGATCGGGGTGATCAGGTGCGGGATGCCCTCGTAGATGGTCAGCTCGACCCGCTTGGGGTCGACCAGCACCATCCGCACCTCCTCCGGCGTGGAGCGCATCATGATCGACGTGATCATCGAGTTCACGAAGCTGGACTTGCCGGCGCCGGTCGCGCCGGCGACGAGCAGGTGCGGCATCTTGGCGAGGTTGGCGACGACGTAGCCTCCCTCGACGTCCTTGCCGACGCCGACGACCAGCGGGTGCTCGGTTCGACGCGCGACGGAGGAGCGCAGCACGTCGCCCAGGGCGACGGTCTCGCGGTCGGCGTTGGGGATCTCGACGCCGATCGCGGACTTGCCGGGGATGGGCGAGAGGATGCGCACGTCGGCGCTGGCGACGGCGTAGGCGATGTTCTTGCTCAGGGCGGTGATGCGCTCGACCTTGACGCCGGCCCCGAGCTCGAGCTCGTACCTGGTCACCGTCGGGCCGCGGGAGAAGCCGGTGACCTTGGCGTCGACGGAGAAGTCGGTGAGGACCTGCGTCAGCGCCTCGACGACGCGGTCGTTGGCGGCGGAGCGCACCTTGTGCGGGGCGCCCTTGATGAGCATCTCGTCGCCGGGCAGCGTGTAGATGACGTCCGGCGCGAGCTCGAGCTGCTCGGCGCGGGCCGGCAAAGCCTGCGTGGGCGGGGCCGTGAGCTCGGCCTTCTCCTCGGCGGTCGGCTCCGTGGAGTCGGCGGTGGCCGCGGTGGCGGGCGTCGCCGGCGCGCCCCGCCGGCGGCGGCCCTTGGCGGGCGTCGCCGTCGCGCCGCCCTCCTCCGCGGGAGCGAGCTCGGCCGCGGCGGTGAAGGCCTCGTCGGCGGCGTACTCCCCCGGGACGACGCTCTCGGCGGCCTCGGCCTTCTTCCGGCGACGGCGCGGGGCGGGCGGGCGGTGCGTGCCGTCCGCGGCGACGATCTCCGCGGTCGCGGCCGCGCCCTCGCCGTCCTCGGGCTGGCGGCCGAGCAGCCAGGCCCCGGCGCTGCGCAGGCGCCCCGGGACGGCGGCGACCGGGGTGGCCGTCACGACGAGGAGCCCGAACAGCCCGATCAGAACGAGGATCGGGACGGCCCCCCACTCCGAGAGGAGGATCGTCAACGGGGTGCCGAAGAGCCAGCCCAGCAGCCCGCCCGCGCTCTCGACGGCGGCGAAGTCCTCCGCGGGGCTCGGCAGGTCGAGACCGATGTGGATCAGGCCGCAGACGGCGGCGATGACGCCCGTCAGGCCGATGGAGACGCGGGCGTTGGCCTGGGACCGCTCCGGGTGACGCATGAGCCGTACCGCCATGCCCACGAGGACCAGCGGGAGCAGGACTCCCAGGACGCCGACGACGCCGGCAGCGACGTGGTGGATGACGTCCCCGGCAATGCCGGAGAGCCCGAACCACTCCCGGAGCGCGATGACGATGGCGACTCCGAGCAGCAGGAACGCCAGCCCGTCGCGGCGCAGGGCCGGGTCGAGGTCCTTGGCGCCGGATCCGACGCTGCGTGCGGTGCCACCCACCAGGTGCGCTCCTCCCATCCAGAGGCCTCGGGCCGCGCGCACCGGGAGCGACCTGCGCCTCGGGCGTGACTGTGCAGTCGACCGCCCGCCACCACGGGTTCCTTCGCCGCTCCGGGAGCCGCGTGCCTTGGACCCTCGTGCTGTCGAGGCCGACCGTCCGCGAGAAGTGGTACGGGTAGCCATGATGGTGCCCAAACTAGCCCGGGCACCCGGCCCGGGCCCGCTCGCCGCGCCGCCCGGGCGGGTCGCGGCGGAGCGAGAAGCGCCACAGACGGGCGCGGGGCGACCGCCGGGCGGCCGGACCCGTCCACGCCTCGGGGCTGCGCGGCGGGCCCGCCACTGTCAGGCCTCGACGACCGTCGGGATGATCATCGGGCTGCGGCGCAGCCGCTTGGCCGCCCACCGGCCGACCACGCGGCGTATCGCCTGCTGCATCTGGTGCGGGTCCGCGTTGCCGCGGCCGACCACCTCGTTCAGCGCGTTGGTCACGTCCGGCAGGATCGCGTCGAACACCGAGTCGTCCTCGGCCATCCCGCGGGCCTGGATGTGCGGGCCCGTGAGCACCTTGCCGGTCGCGGTGTCCACCACCGCGAAGATGGCGATGAAGCCCTCCTCGCCGAGGATGCGGCGGTCCTTGAGCTCGGCGTCGGTGATCTCCCCGACGGAGGAGCCGTCGACGTAGACGTACCCGCACGGGACGGCCCCGGCGATCCGCGCCCGGCCGTCGACGAGGTCGACGACGACGCCGTCCTCGGCGAGCACGACGCGCTCGGCCGGCACCCCGGTCTGGACGGCGAGGGCGCCGTTGGCGACGAGGTGACGGATCTCCCCGTGGACCGGCATGACGTTCTTCGGCCGCACGATGTTGTAGCAGTAGAGCAGCTCCCCGGCGCTGGCGTGGCCGGAGACGTGCACCTTGGCGTTGCCCTGGTGGACCACCTTGGCGCCGAGGCGCATGAGTCCGTTGATGACGCGGAACACCGAGTTCTCGTTGCCCGGGATGAGCGAGCTCGCGAAGATCACGGTGTCCCCGGGGCCGACGGCGACGCGGTGGTCGCGGTTGGCGATGCGGCTCAGCGCGGCCATCGGCTCGCCCTGGGAGCCGGTGGCCATGAGCACCGTCTCGTGCGGCGCGAAGTCGTCGATGTGCTTGACGTCGATGAGCGTGCCCGGCGGGACCTTGAGGTAGCCGAGCTCGGCGGCGATGCCCATGTTGCGCACCATCGACCGCCCGACCAGGGCGACCTTGCGCTCGTGGAGGGCGGCGGCGTCGAGCACCTGCTGGACCCGGTGGACGTGGGAGGCGAAGGAGGCGACGACGATCTGCCCCTCGGCCTGGGCGAAGACGTTGTCCAGCACCGGGCCGATGTTCCGCTCGTGCGCGGTGAAGCCCGGCACCTCGGCGTTGGTGGAGTCGACCATGAACAGGTCCACGCCCTCCTCGCCGAGACGGGCGAACGCGCGCAGGTCCGTGATCCGGTTGTCCAGCGGGAGCTGGTCCATCTTGAAGTCGCCGGTGTGCAGGACGTTGCCGGCCCGGGTGCGGATCATGACCGCGAGCGCGTCGGGGATGGAGTGGTTGACGGCCACGAACTCGAGCCCGAACGGCCCGAGCTGCTCCGTCTGCCCCTCGCGCACGGCGAGGGTGACGGGCGTGATGCGGTGCTCCTTGAGCTTGGCCTCGATGAAAGCCAGGGTGAGCTGGGAGCCGATCAGCGGGATGTCGCGGCGCTGGCGCAGCAGGTACGGCACGCCCCCGATGTGGTCCTCGTGCCCGTGGGTCAGGACGATCGCCTCGATGTCGTCGAGGCGGCCGGCGATGTAGTCGAAGTCCGGCAGGATCAGGTCCACGCCGGGCTGGTTGTCCTCCGGGAAGAGGACGCCGCAGTCGACGATCAGCAGGCGCCCGGAGTGCTCGAAGACGGTCATGTTCCGTCCGACCTCGCCGAGCCCGCCGAGCGGGACGATCCTCATGCCTCCCTGCGGGATCGGACCGGGTGCGGACAGCTCAGGATGGGGATGGCTCACGGGCCCATCTTGCCAGGTGGCCGGCGGAACCCCGCAGAGCGGCCGACGTGACCTATGCCCGGAGGAGTCCCTGCTCACGCAGGACCGCCGCGAGAGCGTCGACCTCCCGGTCCGTGGCGCTGACCAGGGGGAGCCGCACGGCGGGGCTGGGGATGACGCCCTGGAGGTGGAGGGCGTGCTTCGCCATCACGGCCCCCTGCCCGCCGCCCATGAGCGCGGCGACGACGGGACGCAGCCGGGCGGCGACGTCGCGGGCGCCGGGGAGGTCCCCGGCGTCGACGGCGCGCACCATCTCGGCGTACGCACCGGCGGTGACGTGGCCGACGACGGAGATGACCCCGGAGGCGCCGTGGGCGAGCCAGTCGAAGTTGAGGGCGTCGTCGCCGGAGTAGAACTCCAGCCCCGTGCGGGCCATGCGCTCGAACCCGGCCGGTACGTTCCCGGTGGCGTCCTTGACGGCCTTGACCCGGGGGTGCTCGGCGAGCCGGTCGAGGGTGTCGTCACCGATCGCGACGCCGGTGCGGCCGGGGATGTCGTACAGGATCACCGGCAGGTCGACGGCGTCGGCGACGGCCCTGATGTGCCGGTAGACGCCCTCCTGCGACGGGCGGTTGTAGTACGGGGAGACCACCAGGAGGCCCTGGGCGCCGGAGCGCTCGGCCCCCTGCGCGATGCGGACCGCGTGCGCGGTGTCGTTCGAGCCGGCGCCGCCGATGATCATGGCGCGCTCCCCCACCGCGTCGACGACGGCACGCATCAGCTCGTCCTTCTCCGGCTGGTGCGTGGTGGGCGACTCCCCGGTGGTGCCGTGCAGGACGAGGGCGTCGCACCCGTCGTCGACGAGCTTGACGGCGACCGCCACCCCGGCGTCGACGTCGATCGAGCCGTCCTCGTGGAACGGGGTGACCATCGCGGTGGCGACCGAGCCGAACGTGCGCGCCGGGACGCGCGGGGAGGCGGTGGTGTTCATGGGAGGACGGTAACGCGGCGGGCCCGTGACGCAGGTGCGACGTTCCACATCGTGGCGCCGGGGCGGCGCGCCGGACGGCTAGCCTGGACGGATGACCTCAGCGGACGATCTCGGCCACCAGGACGTGCTGGGCGGCCTCGCCGCCGGAGCGGAGGCGGACCCGCACGCGGGGCACTCGCACGCGGACCCGCTGCGGCCGGCCGCGGACCTCTCGGTCCGGCCCGCCGTCCCCGAGGACGCCGCGGCCATCGGCGACGTGCACGCCCGCACCCTGCGGGCCTCGCTGGCGGCCGGCGTCGGCCACGACCTCGGCCCCGAGATCGCCGCGGCGATCGACCCGGCGGCGCTCGGCGCGTCCTGGGCCGCGGCCATCGAGGAGCCGCCGTCGCCCCGCCACCGGGTCCTGACGGCGCTGGCCGGCGCGCGGGTGGTCGGCTTCGCCGCCTTCGCGCCCGCCGAGGTGCCGGTGGAGCTCCGCGCGACCGGCGCGGACGGGAGTGTCGACGACGCGGACGGGAGTGTCGACGACGCGGACGGGAGTGTCGACGACGCGGCCGACGACGCCGTGGACGGCGCGGCGCCGGGCGCCGTCGCGGAGATCCTGGCTCTCGAGGTGCCCGCGGCCCACGCCCGCCGCGGACACGGCTCACGCCTCCTGGCCGCCTGCGCGGACCTGCTGCGACAGCAGGGCGCCGCCCGGGTGCAGACCTGGACCGTGCAGGCCGACGAGTCGCGCACGCGGTTCCTCGGCCAGGCCGGGTTCGCACCCGCCGGGCTGCGCCGCTCGCTTGACGTCGGCGGCGAGGAGGTCGTCGAGATCTGCTGGTACGCCGACCTCTGACACGGACCGCCCCCCAGAGCTGGCCGAGAACCTAGACCTCGGCCGACGTCGCGCCCCCACGCCCACGCCCGGCGGGCACCGGGTCCTCGCGCGCCGAGGAGCGCTCGTCGAGCGGGACGGTGCCCGGCCGCGTGAGGAGCGCCGCCTCCTCCGGGGTGCCACCTGCCTCCTCGACCCGCCGGGCCGCCTCCTCGGGCGGGAGCACCTTCTTCCACCGCCGCGTACGTATCGGAGGCCGCTCGCCGGCGTCCTCCTTCAGGGCGCGCAGCAGGCTGTAGATCATCAGGTAGCCCATGACGAAGAATGGCAGGCCGACGACGATGATCACCTGCTGGAGCGCGGCGAGTCCGCCCTCGCCGCTGGCACCGAGCAGGGTCGCGGCGACCAGGCCCACGCACACCGCCCAGAACACGCGCTGGCGCGTGGGGGCCCGGTCCTCGTGGCCGTTGCTGATCGTGTCCATCACCAGCGCCGCCGAGTCCACCGACGTCGTGAAGAAGATGACGACCAGCACGATGGCGAGCGCCGACACCACTGCGGTCAGGGGGAAGCTCTCGAGGAAGACGAAGAGGGCTCGGGCGACGTCGCCCTGCTCGACGACCGGCTCGACCAGGGTGCCCGGAGACGTCCGTTCGATGTCGAACGCGGCCCAGCCGAACACGCCGAACCAGACGACGCTGAACATCACCGGGATCGCCAGCACCCCGGCGACGAACTGTCGGACGGACCGTCCGCGCGAGATGCGTGCGATGAAGATCCCGACGAAGGGGGACCAGGAGATCGTCCAGGCCCAGTAGAAGACCGTCCAGGAGCTCTGCCACCCGCTGTCGTTGACGGTGTCGTTCCAGAAGGACAGCTCCGGCAGCCAGGACAGGTACACGCCCGCCGACTCGATGGTGCCCTTGAGCAGGAAGAGGGTGGGCCCGGTGACGAGCACGAAGCACAGCAGGCCCACAGCCAAGACGATGTTGATGTTCGACAGGCGCTTGACGCCCTTGTCGAGACCGAGCGCGACGGAGGTGATCGCGAGGGCGGAGACGCAGGCGATGAGCGTGATCTGCACGGCTCGGGACTCGGCGACACCCCACAGCGTGGCGAGCCCGCTGTTGATCTGCAGGGTCCCGAGGCCGACGGAGACGGCCACGCCGAACATGGTGCCGACGATGGCGACCGTGTCGATCGCCGCGCCGACGGGTCCGTGGATCCGGTCCCCGAGCAGCGGGTGGAAGATCGAGCTGACCCGGGGCGGGAGGTTGCGCTTGTACATGAAGTAGGCGAAGGCCAGTGCGGGCAGCGCGAAGATCGTCCAGGTGTGCAGGCCGAAGTGGTAGAGGGTGAATGCCATGGCCTCGTGCGCCGCAGCGGCGCTCCCGCTCTCGACGTCCTGCATGGGCGGGTTGGCGAGGTGGTTGACGGGCTCGGCCACGCCCCAGAACATGAGGATCGACCCGATGCCGGCGGCGAAGAGCATCCCGAACCACGCCGGGCCGGAGTGCTCGGGCGCCTCGTCCTCGGGCCCGAGCCGGACGCGGCCGAAGCGGCTGACCGCCATGTAGATCAGAAAGATCAGGAAGATCGTGACGCCGAGGACGTAGAACCAGCCGAGGCTGGTGAGGATCCACTCGGAGACGCCGGCGAAGAACGCGTCCACCTGGGCGGTGAAGGCGATCGTGCCGAGGACGAAGGCGGCGATCAGGAGCGCCGCGCCGAAGAAGATTGCCGGGCTGGTACGCAGCCCGAGCCTGTCGTGGATGCGGTGGAGAAGGTTCACGCGTTCCTCTCCGTCCGTGCACCGGACGGTCGGGATTTTCGGACGGCGTGAGCCTAGGCAGTCTGGCGGTCCCTCGCCACCGGGATCCTCCGGTGCGGGCTCAGCCCAGGTCGAGCACCTGGTCGAGGCCGAACGTCAGCCCCGGGCGGCGGACCACCTCGCGCACCGCGACCAGCACGCCGGGCATGAAGCTCGAGCGGTCGAAGGAGTCGGTGCGGATCGTCAGCTGCTCGCCCGGGTTGCCCAGCAGGATCTCCTCGTGGGCGACGAGGCCGCGCAGCCGGACGGCGTGGACGTGCACGCCGTCCACCACTGCGCCGCGGGCGCCGTCGACCTGCTTCTCGGTGGCGTCCGGCACGGGCCCGAGCCCCGCCTCGGCGCGCGCGGCCGCGATGTGGCGGGCGGTGGTCAGCGCCGTGCCCGACGGGGCGTCGACCTTGTCCGGGTGGTGCAGCTCGACCACCTCGACCGACTCGAAGAAGCGGGCCGCCTGCTGCGCGAACCTCATGGCCAGGACGGCGGAGAGGGCGAAGTTCGGGGCGACGAGGACGCCGAGGCCCTGCTCGCGCCCGGCGTTGACCCGGTCGAGGTGCTCCCGCACGCGTCCCAGCGACTCCTCGGTCCAGCCCGTGGTCCCGACGACGGCGTGCAGGCCGGCGTCGATGAGGGCGTGGACGTTGGCCTCGGTGGCGGCGGGGACGGTGAAGTCCACGCCCACCGCGGCGCCCGAGACCGCCAGGGCCGCGACGTCGTCGCCCTCCCCCAGCCGCGCCACCAGGTCCAGGTCCGCCGCGCCGTCGACGGCCGCGCAGACCGCCTGCCCCATGCGCCCGTGCGCGCCGATCACTGCCACACCCAGGTTTGTCACGTCCGGCAGCGTAGCCGGGCGAGGTTGGCTGCGGCGCGGGGGGTGCACCATCCGGACGGCGCCCCTGGCGTGCAAGCCGCCGGGGCCGGTCAGGAGGCCGCGAACGCATCGGCGGTACGGGCCGCGAACGACTGCGGCCCCCGCCCGGGTGGGGCGGGGGCCGCAGGCCTCAGGGAGCGGGTGTCACTCCTGGTAGGTGAGGCCGAAGCCGTACTCGTACAGCGCGCCGTCGTCGGTCTCGTCGTAGCCGGGCGTGTCGCTGTTCTGCTGCTCCACCGCCGCGCGGCTCGCGGGCAGGGCGAACGGCATCCGGCCCTGCGGCGCGAAGTCGCCGGAGACGATGTCCATCAGCGCCGCGGTGCTGTTGCCGAAGTTCGCGAGGATCGCGCCGGCGTCGCGCAGGCCGCTGGCCTCGTCGAGCACGTACGGCTGGCGGAAGTAGATGTCGAGAACGACGTTCTCGGCGCCCACCTCCTCCATCACGGCCTGGATGGTCTCCAGGGACGGGGTGACCTCCCAGGAGGCCGCCTCCTCCTCCATGCCGGTGAGGTCGAGGATGCTCGACTCCCACGGGAAGGAGCCGCCGAAGCGCAGGCCGTTGTCGGTGCAGGCCGTGGCGCCGTAGGCGACGCACGCGTCGGCCGCGCCGTACGGCTTGGTGCCGTCGAGGTTCCTCGCACCGTCCCAGACGATCGGGCTGATGTGGTCCGGGTTGAGCCCCGTGGCCGGGTCGTCGCTCTTGTACTCGCCGGTGCGGACGTTCTTGGCGGTCATGGAGATGAGTGCGACGTCGGCGTCCGCCGCGCTCGGGCGGGTCTCCCCGGCCTCGACGTTGCCGTCGATGACCTCGTAGCCGGCGGCCTCGACCTGGTCGGCGTCGACGTTTCCGAGGACGTACACGGTCTCGTCACCCTCGAGCGGGAGGACGGCGTCGCCGTCGACCTCCTGGTTCTGCAGGAGCACGGTGGACTTGCGCTGCAGGTCCAGGGCGACCGCGCGGTTCTCGTCGCTGCCCACGGTCGCGGTGGCGACCTCGGGGTCGACGTACGGGTTCTCGAAGAGACCCATCTCGAACATCGGCGCGAGCAGGCGCTCGGCGGCGAGGTCAACGCGCTCCTCGGTGACCAGGCCGTCCGCGACCAGGTCGGTGATCGTCTTGACGTCGTGGAACCCCGAGAGGGTGTCGGTGCCGCTGTTGATCGCCGCAGCGACCCGCTCCGGCACGGACTTCCCCTCCAGGCCCCAGGCGCGGTCGTTGATGATGCCGGTGTCGGAGTTGACGTAGCCGGCGAAGCCCATCTGGTCGCGCAGCAGGCCGTTGACGATCTGGTCGGAGAACGCCATGCCGACCTCGTCGTAGTCGACGCCCTCGTAGGTCACGTCGATCGGCACGCCGTAGTACGGCATGATCGACGAGACGCCGGCCTCGATGGCCGCCTCGAACGGCTTGAGGTGGTAGCCGAAGGCGTTGCCCGGGTAGACCTGGGTCTTGCCGAACGCGTAGTGCGGGTCGAGACCGAGCTCCTGCGGCCCGCCGCCCGGGAAGTGCTTCATGGTCAGGGCGACCGAGGTGTCGGGGCTGAGGGAGTTGCCGTCCTCGCCGACGGGGCCCTGGAGGGTCTCCACGAGCTCGCCCATGATGTTGGCGCCCAGGTCGGCGTCCTCGGTGAACGTCTCGTGGTTGCGGTACCAGCGCGGCTCGGTGGACAGGTCGGCCATGTAGCCGTACATGCCCCGCAGGCCGATGGACGCCCACTCGTCGGCCATGACGCCGGCGAAGTCCTCGACGACGGACATGTCGCCGTCGGTCGCCTCACCGGTCTCCTTGGCCTGCTCGCCGAGCGCCGCGGCCGCGATGCCCGCCTCCTTGGGGAAGGCGGAGAACGCCCCGGCGGCCTCGTTGATGCCCGCACGGGCCTGCGCGTCGATGTGGTTGCGCGCGTTCGACTTGTACAGCACCGGGATGCCCAGGCGGGTGCCCTCGGACAGCTCCTGGACCCGGTTCATGAACGTCGCGGCGTCCGCCGGGCTGAGCGACGTCGTTGCCTGGAAGCCGCTGCCCGGCTGGCCGCACACCGGGTCGTCGGTGACGACGTTGCGGAAGATCAGCCGGTGCATGTGCTGGTTGTTGATGTAGTCCTCGCCCGTCGCGGACACGCTCGCGCGGTCGCCGTCGATGCACTCGGCGTTGAGCGTGTCGATGAGCATGAGGCCGGCCTTCTCGTCGAGGCTCATCTGCCCGACCAGGTCCTCGACCCGCTCGTCGACCGACAGACGCCAGTCCTCGTACGGGTCGAGCGTGCCGTTGGCGTTGAGGTCCTTGAACTGGCGGCCCTTGACCGTGATGACGTCCTTCGCGCGAGCCTCGAGCTCCGGCGGACGGCCGTGGTTCCCCTCGTCGCGGGCGGACGCCTCCGCCGCGCGGTCGTTGTTGGCGGCGTGGTCCGGCGGCGCGGCGAACGCGCTTCCGGCCAGGCCCAGCGTCAGCGGCACGGCGACGGCGATGCCGACCAGCCCGCTCCTGTTCGTTCTCTTCACACTGTCTCCCTCGACGTGACGAGCCGCCCCCTGCGGCCCGTCCAGCGGATCTGGGGCATCCGTGTCCCAGTTCCCTCCGGTTCCCACCGGGCACCCTGCGTCGGATGCGTGGCCAGCCTGTGCGTTGGCTCACGACAATGGCAAACGGTTGCCAAACGTTGCCGCCGGCGGACGTGGATCGTCCGCCGGCGTCGGGCGTGGGCGGGTGCGGCCTCCGATAACCTCTCGTCCGTGACCCCGAGAGACGTGGACACCCCTCACGGCCCGGCCCGGGTGCACGTGGACGTGCCGGCGTCGGCGCGCGCAGCCGTGATGCTGGGGCACGGCGCCGGCGGCGGGGTCGGAGCCAAGGACCTGGTGGCGACGGCGGAGGTCGCGGCGGGTCTCGGGCTCGCCGTCGCGCTGGTCGAGCAGCCCTACCGGGTGGCGGGACGGCGCGCCCCGGCCCCGGCCCGCCAGCTCGACGCCGCCTGGACCGCCGTGGCGGCCGAGCTGCGGGCGGGCGAGCTCGCGGGGCTCCCGCTGGTGGCGGGCGGGCGCTCCTCGGGTGCCCGGGTGGCGTGCCGGACCGCCGCCGACGTCGGCGCCGCCGCGGTCCTGTGTCTCGCCTTCCCGCTGCAGACGCCCGGGCGGCCGGACCGCCCGAGCCGCCTGCCCGAGCTGGAGCAGGTCAGCGTGCCTGTACTGGTCGTCCAGGGCGAGCGCGACCCGTTCGGGCTGCCGCCGCCCGGCCCGCGGCGTCGGGTGGTGGCGGTCGCGGGCGACCACAGCCTCAGCAAGGACGTCCCCGCGGTCCGGGCTGCGGTGAAGGAGTGGCTGACGGCCGTCCTCCCAGCCTGAGCGTCCCGCCCTCTGACCCGTCACTGGTCGTGATGACTTCTCACGGGTGGTGGTCGGGCGGGTCAGGCAGGGAGCAGGCGCGCGGCGACGTCGTCCTCGAACGGGCCGACCACCACCAGGGAGCGCGGGCCGGCGGCGAGCTCGGCCGCGAGCTCGCGCACCTGCTCGGCCGTGGTCGCCGAGATCCGGGCGATGAGCTCGTCGAGGCTGGTCAGCTCGCCGTGGACGATCTCCGCCCGCCCGAGGCGGGACATGCGCGAGCCGTTGTCCTCGAGCCCGAGGACCATGTTGCCGCGCAGCTGGCCGACGCCGCGGCTCAGCTCGTCGTCGCTGATGCCCTCCTCGACGAGTCGTCGCCACTCGGCCCCGAGGAGCTCGGTGACCTGGGCGACGTTGCCGGGCGCGCACCCGGCGTACAGGCCGAAGGTGCCGGCCTCGGCGTAGGAGGACGCGAAGGCGTAGGTGGAGTAGGCCAGCCCGCGCTTCTCGCGGACCTCCTGGAAGAGCCGGGAGCTCATGCCGCCGCCGAGCACGGTGGTCAGCACGGAGAGCGCGTAGCGGCGCTCGTCGCCGGCCGGGATCCCGGGACCGCCGAGGAGGACGTTGGCCTGCTCGGTGGGGCGTCGCACCGTGACGGCGGAACCGTGGGCGGGCAGGAGCGCGGACTCCGGTCCCGGCACGACGACGGCCCCGGACCCGGGCACGTCCACCCCCCGGGCGCGCGCGGCGACGGCGCCGATCCGGCGCTCGGCGGGGACGGCGTCCGCGGCGAGCGCCCAGCCGCCGCGGCGCACGGCGTCGAGGACCTGCGCGCACAGGACGTCGTGGTCGACGCTGCCGGCGGCGGTGACCACGAGCTCGGCGGGGACGTAGGTGCGGCGGTAGTGCTCCAGGACGGCCTCGCGCGGGACGGCGCGGATGGTCTCGGGGGTGCCGCCGATGGGGCGGCCGAGGGGGTGCTCGCCGAGGACGGCGAGGGTGAAGCGCTCGTGCGCGACGTCGACGGGGTCGTCGTCGTTCATCGCCAGCTCCTCCAGGATCACGCCGCGCTCGGTCTCGAGCTCGGCAGGGTCGAGGACGGAGGAGGTGACCATGTCGAGGATGACGTCGACCGCCATCGGCAGGTCGACGTCGAGCACGCGGGCGTAGTAGGCCGTGTGCTCCTTGCCCGTGGCCGCGTTCGCCTCGCCGCCGACGGCGTCGAACGCCTCGGCGATGTCGAGCGCGGAGCGGCTCGGGGTGCCCTTGAACAGCAGGTGCTCGAGGAAGTGGGTGGAGCCGTGGTGGCCGTCGGTCTCGTCGCGCGAGCCGACGGCCACCCAGGCACCCACCGCCGTGGAGCGCTGGCCGGGCATGGCCTCGGTCAGCACCCGGATCCCGCCGGGCAGGACGGAGCGCCGGATGACGCTGCCGTCCTGCTCGGTGCGGATCTCGGTGCCCGGCGCTCCGGCCGGGCCCAGGGTCAGCGGGTGAGGCATCCTCAGGCGTCGGCCTCGCCGGCGCCGGTCTCGACCGGCTCACGCTCGGCCTGCTCGCCGCCCTCGGTGCGGCGGGTGCGGGTGCGCTCGCGACGGCGCCCGCCGTCACGGCCGCCCTCGCGACCGCCGCGACGCTCGTCGCGGGCCGGGCGCTCCTCGGAGGCGGGACCCTCATCGAGGGACCCGTCCTGGTCCTCGACGACCTCGCCGTTCTCCTCGCCCTCGACGACGGCGTGCAGCGAGAGCTTGCCGCGCGGGTCGATCTCGGCGAGCTCGACCTGGACCTTCTGCCCGACGGACAGGACGTCCTCGACGTTCTCCACGCGCTTGCCACCGACGAGGCGACGGATCTGCGAGATGTGCAGCAGGCCGTCCTTGCCGGGCGTGAGGGAGACGAAGGCACCGAAGGACGTGGTCTTGACGACCGTGCCCACGAAGCGCTCGCCGACCTCGGGCATCTGCGGGTTCGCGATGGCGTTGACGGCCTGGCGGGCCGCCTCGGCGGAGGGACCGTCGACGGCGCCGATGTAGACGGTGCCGTCGTCCTCGATGGAGATGTCCGCGCCCGTGTCCTCCTGGATCTGGTTGATCATCTTGCCCTTCGGCCCGATGACCTCGCCGATCTTGTCCACGGGGACCTTGACGGTGATCACGCGCGGTGCGGTCGGGGCCATCTCGTCCGGGGTGTCGATGGCCTCGGTCATCACGTCGAGGATGTACAGGCGCGCGTCGCGGGCCTGGGTCAGCGCGCTCGCGAGCACGGACGCCGGGATGCCGTCGAGCTTGGTGTCGAGCTGGATGGCGGTGACGAACTCGCGGGTGCCGGCGACCTTGAAGTCCATGTCGCCGTACGCGTCCTCGGCGCCCAGGATGTCGGTGAGCGCCGCGAAGCGGGTCTCCCCGTCCACCTGGTCGCTCATCAGGCCCATGGCGATGCCCGCGACGGGCGCGCGCAGCGGCACGCCGGCGTTGAGCAGGGACAGCGTCGAGGCGCAGACGGAGCCCATCGAGGTCGACCCGTTGGAGCCCAGGGCCTCGGAGACCTGGCGGATCGCGTAGGGGAACTCCTCGCGGGTGGGCAGCACGGGCATCAGGGCCCGCTCGGCCAGGGCGCCGTGGCCGATCTCGCGGCGCTTGGGCGAGCCCACGCGGCCGGTCTCACCGGTCGAGTACGGCGGGAAGTTGTAGTTGTGCATGTAGCGCTTGCGCGTCACCGGGCTGAGGGTGTCGAGCTGCTGCTCCATGCGGAGCATGTTCAGGGTGGTGACGCCCATGATCTGGGTCTCGCCACGCTCGAACAGGGCGGAGCCGTGCACGCGCGGCAGCACCTCGACCTCGGCGGAGAGGGTGCGGATGTCCCGCAGCCCGCGGCCGTCCATGCGCACGCCCTCGGTGAGGACGCGCTGGCGCACGGCCTTCTTGGTGACGGCGCGGTAGGCGGCGGAGAGCTCCTTGTCGCGGCCCTCGAAGCGGCCGGCGAGGGCCTCGAGCATCGCGGACTTGATCTCGTCCTGGCGGGTCTCGCGCTCCTGCTTGCCCGGGATGGTGATCGCCTGGGCGAGGTCGGCGGAGACCTGCTCCTCGACGGCGGCGTAGACGTCGTCCTGGTAGTCCGGGAACAGCGGGAACTCGGCCGTCGGCTTCGCGGTCTCGGCGGCCAGTCGCTGCTGGGCCTCCACGAGGGCCTTGATGAACGGCTTCGCGGCCTCGAGCCCCTCGGCCACGACCTCCTCGGTCGGGGCGGTCGCGCCCTGCTCCTTGATGAGCGTCCAGGCGTTGTCGGTCGCCTCGGCCTCGACCATCATCACGGCGACGTCGTCACCGACGACGCGGCCGGCGACGACCATCGAGAAGACGGCCTTCTCGATCTCGCTGTACCGCGGGAAGGCGACCCACTGGTTGCCGATCAGCGCGATGCGCACGCCGCCGATCGGGCCGGAGAACGGCAGGCCCGAGATCTGGGTCGACATCGACGCGGCGTTGATCGCGAGGACGTCGTAGCTGTCGTCGGGGTGGATCGACAGGATCGTCTCGACGATCTGGACCTCGTTGCGCAGGCCCTTGACGAAGGTGGGGCGCAGCGGGCGGTCGATGAGGCGGCAGGCGAGGATCGCCTCGGTCGAGGGACGGCCCTCGCGGCGGAAGAACGAGCCGGGAATCTTGCCGGCGGCGTACTGGCGCTCCTCGACGTCGACGGTCAGGGGGAAGAAGTCGAACTGGTCCTTGGGGTGCTTGCCGACCGTGGTGGCCGACAGAACCATCGTCTCGTCGTCGAGGTAGGCGACGGCGGAGCCGGCGGCCTGGCGGGCGAGACGCCCGGTCTCGAAGCGGACGGTGCGGGTGCCGAAGGCGCCGTTGTCGATGACGGCTTCTGCGGACGTGATCTCGGGACCCTCCATGGGTGCCCTCCTTACGTGTCGTCCGCCCGGTCGGCCGACGGCCTTCGATCGAGGCCCACGGACGACCCGCCGCGACGGCCGGGTTCCGGAGGCCACTACCGAGGACCGGACGCGCCGTCCCGTGGCGGAGGTGGTGTGGATGTTCAGTTGTGCCGTGCACGGCGTGCACGCACGACCGGCCCGGACCCGTGGGTCCGAGCCGGTCGGGGGATCAGCGGCGCAGGCCGAGCCGCGCGATGAGGCTGCGGTAGCGCTCGATGTCCTCGGCGGCCAGGTACGCGAGCAGGCGCTTGCGCTGACCGATGAGGAGCATCAGACCACGACGCGAGTGGTGGTCGTGCTTGTGGGTCTTGAAGTGCTCGGTGAGGTCCTTGATCCGCCGGCTGAGCAGCGCGATCTGGACCTCCGGCGAACCGGTGTCACCCTCGTGGGTGGCGTACTCAGTGATGATGGACTGCTTGACGTCGGCAGCGAGGGCCATTGGTTCTCCTGGTAGGTCGTTGCACGGAGCACCGGGGCATGTTCTCCCGGGCATGACACATCCGTGGCCGGCTTGACGGCACTGGCCAGAGTATCAGGCCCGCAGGATCCCCCGCGAGCGGGCCCGTGCCACGGCCGCCGTGCGGGACGTCACGCCCAGCTTGTCGTAGATGTGGACCAGGTGGGTCTTGACGGTGGCGCGCGAGAGGAACAGAGCCGCGGCGATGGCCTCGTTGGAGTCCCCCAGGGCGAGCCGCTCCAGCACCTCCACCTCGCGGGCGGTGAGGGCGGTGGCGGGCGAGCGGAGCCGGTCCACGAGCCGCTCCTGGACCGCCGGGCCGAGCGCGGTCCGACCCGCGGCGGCGGCCCGGACCGCGGCCACCAGGTCCTCGGTGGGGGCGTCCTTGAGGAGGTACCCGCCGGCGCCGGCGTCGAGCGCGGCGACGACGTCCGCGTCCGAGTCGTACGTGGTGACCACGACCACGGGCGGGCCGCCCGCCGCGCGCACCCGCCGGGTGACCTCGACGCCGCCGAGGGCCCCCGGGCCGAGCTGGAGGTCCATGAGGACGACGTCGAACGCGGCTCCGCGCGCGAGCTCGGCGAGCAGGTCCTCGCCCCGCGCGAGGTCGGCGACCACCTCGATGTCCTCGCCCGCTCCGAGCACGGCGCGCAGGCCGGCCCGCACGACGGGGTGGTCGTCGACGATCACCACGCGCACCGGCCCGCTCACACCGGCACCTCCGCGGCGACCGCGGTCCCCGCGCCGGTCGTGGACTCCACGTGCAGCGTGCCGCCGAGCTCCTCGACCCGCGCCGACATCCCGGCCAGACCCCGGCCGCGCCCGGCGGCACGACCGGCAGCCGGGTCGAACCCGCGCCCGTCGTCGACGACGTCCAGGGCCACGGCGTCGCCGAGGTAGCTCAGCGTGACGGTGGCCCGCCGGGCCCCGGCGTGCTCGGCGGTGTTGGCGAGCGCCTGCTGGGCGACCCGCCAGAGCGCCTGCTCCACCTGCTCCGGCAGGGGGTGCACGTCGCCGGAGGTGCGCACGTCCACCGCGAGCCCGGTGCGTTCGGTGGTCCGCGCCGCCAGGGTGGTCAGTGCGTCGGCGAGGCCGGCGCGCACGAGCGGGGACGGCAGCCCGCGCACGAAGGCGCGCGCCTCGGCGAGGTTCTCGGCGGCGGCCGTGCGGGCGGTGGCGACCAGGTCGCGGGCGCGCGCGAGGTCCCCTCCGGCGAGGGCGACGTCGGCGGCCCGGAGCACCAGCTCGATCGAGGTCAGCCCCTGGGCGAGGGTGTCGTGGATCTCCCGGGCGAGCCGCTCGCGCTCAGCGACGACGGCGTCGGCGCGCTCGCGCTCGGCGAGGACGGAGCGGGCCTCGACGAGGTCCTGGAGCAGCAGTCGGCGCTCCTCCGCCTCGGCGATCACCGCCCGCACGCCGAGGACCACGCCCACGCAGACGGCGGCACCGATCACGGGGCCGAGCACCGCTCCGGCGGAGGCACCGGTGCGGGACGTCCCCACGGCCACCGTGACGGCCGTGGTCGCCGCGACCGCGACGACGCCCGCGACCGCGGGGAGCACGTGCAGCTGGACCAGGAAGACCGGGAACGCCAACCAGAGGCCCGCGGGGGCGGCCAGGGCCGCGGCGACGGCGAGAGCGGTGAGCAACCCGGCCCATCCCAGCACGGCGGGGCGGACCGCAGGCCGCGCCTCGCTGCGGACCACCCCGCCGAGGGCGAACCGCCCGACGGCGTACACGAACGCGAAGGCGGCGCCGAGGGCCGCGGGGACCCCGCCGCCGGCGGCGACGAGGACGCACAGCACCACGACGAGCGCGTCCACCCCGGCCTGCATGGCGCGCGCGGCACCGCGGGCGCTCGGCAGGGCTGTCACCGGTCCAGCGTACGAGGGCCCCGGGCGGCGGCGGATCGACCGAACGGTTGACCCGGGCCTCGACCGGACGGCCGCGCCGGACCGACCGCGCCGGCGATGTGCGCGGGATGGGCGCGCGGCGAGGCTGGGAGGGGCCCGGAGAACCGGGTCGTCCCCAGCACCGACCGGGAGCACCGCCATGTTCGTCGCCCTCCGCGACCTCCGCCACGCCTCCGGGCGCTTCGCCCTCATGACCGGCGTCGTCGTCCTCATCACCGTCCTCGTCACCTTCCTGGCCGCTCTGACCGCAGGTCTGGCGCGGGAGTCCACCTCTGCGGTCGCCGACCTCCCGGCCGACCACCTCGCCATGTCCGCCGTCGACGGTGAGGTCTCCTTCACCGCCTCCCGCGTCGGCCCCGAGGTGTGGGAGGCCCTCGCCCGCGAGCCGGGCGTGGAGGCGGCCGAGCCGCTCGGCATCGCCACCGCCCGCGCCTCGACCGGCGCGGGCGACGCCCGCACGGCCGCCACCGTCACGCTCTTCGGCGTGGAGCCCGCCACTACCCTGCTGCCGCCCGGCGCCACCGCCCCGACGGCGGGGGCGGTCGTCCTGTCGGCCGGGGCGGCCGAGGACCTCGGTGCCGTGCCGGGCGACCGGGTCTCCCTCGCGGGCCTGGACCTGGCGGTGGCGGCCGTGCCCGACGTCGACGCCGCCTACTCCCACACGCCGGTCGCGTGGGTGACCCTCGCGGACTGGCAGACGGTCGGCGCGGGCGGGAGCGCAGAGGGCCCGTCGGCCACGGCCGTGGCCCTGCGCACCGACGGCGCCGACCTCGCCGCGGCCGACGCCCGGCTGGGCACCACGACGGTGACCCGCACCGACGCGCTGACCGCGATCGGCTCCTTCGCCGCGGAGAACACCTCGCTGCGCATGATGCAGGGCTTTCTCTTCGCGATCTCGGCGCTGGTCGTCGGCTCGTTCTTCACCGTGTGGACCATCAACCGGTCCGCCGACGTCGCCGTGCTCAAGGCGCTCGGCGCCTCCACCGGCTACCTCCTGCGCGACGCCCTCGGCCAGGCCCTGGCGGTGCTGACCGTCGGCGTCGGCGCCGGGGCGTCGCTGGCCTCCGCCGCAGCCGTCGCCCTCTCCGTGACGGTGCCCGTCGAGGTCTCCCCCGCCACCGCCGTCGTCCCCGCCCTCGTCCTGGTCTGTCTCGGCCTGGTCGGCGCCGCCCTGGCCCTGCGCCGGCTCGCCGCCGTCGACCCGCACGCCGCCCTCAACGCCAGCTGAAGGAGAACTCCCATGACCACCACCGGTTCGAGGCACGGCCTCGTCCTCGACCGCGTCCGTCTCACCTACCCCGACGGCGCGGCACGGCTCACCGCCCTCGACGGCGTCTCCATGGTCGTCCCGCCCGGGACCACGACGGCGCTGCTCGGCCCCTCCGGCTCGGGCAAGTCCAGCCTCCTCGCGGTGGCGGCCACGCTGACCGTCCCCGACGCGGGCCGCGTCGTGGTCGGCGGCCTCGAGGTCGCCGCCGACGGCGGGGCGCTCCCGCCCGGGCGCCGGGCCGAGCTGCGCCGCACCCGCATCGGCATCGTCTTCCAGCAGCACCGGCTGCTGCCGAGCCTGACCGCGCTGGAGCAGCTGACCCTGGTGGCCCATCTGCAGGGTCGCCGGCCGCGGACCGCCGAGCGCCGGGCGCGGGAGCTGCTCGCGACGGTCGGGCTCGCGGACGAGGCGGACCGCCGGCCGCAGACCCTCTCGGGCGGTCAGCGCCAGCGGGTCAACATCGCCCGGGCGCTGGTCAACGAGCCCGACGTGCTGCTGGTGGACGAGCCCACGTCCGCCCTGGACCACGAGCGCGGCGAGCAGGTGGTCGAGCTGGTGACCTCGCTGACCCGCGCGACGGGTGCCGCCACGCTCCTGGTCAGCCACGACGCGTCCACGCTCGGCACGGTCGACGCCGTGGCGCGGATCAGCGGCGGTCGGGTGCTCGGGGCGCCGGGGCCGGCTTTGCCGGCACCTGCGGCGTCGGCACCTGCGGGGCCGGCACGCCGAGGATCTGCGCGCTGCGGATGACGTCGTCGGCCATCTGGTCGAGGAGGGCGGGGATCCCGTCGAAGGCGACCATCGGCCGCAGCCGCTCGACGAGCTCGACCACGACCTCCTCGCCGTACAGGTCGAGGTCGGTGCGGCCGAGGACGTAGGCCTCCACGGTGCGCTCGACGCCGTGGAAGGTCGGGTTGGTGCCGACGGAGATGGCCGCGGGCAGGCGCTTGGAGGTGCCGTCGTGCGGGGCGTGCTCGGGCC
Source organism: Georgenia sp. EYE_87 (assembly GCF_023148685.1). Lineage (GTDB taxonomy): Bacteria > Actinomycetota > Actinomycetes > Actinomycetales > Actinomycetaceae > Georgenia. The sequence goes on from NZ_JAHXNL010000016.1 coordinate 74,211, forward strand.
GGATGAGCCAGCCGGCGTAGACGCCGTCGGCGGGCACGACGCCCAGGTCGTCGGCGTGGAGGTTCGCCGTCGGGTAGCCGAGCTCGCGCCCGCGTTTGGCGCCGTGGACGACGACGCCGCGCACGCGGTGCGGCCGTCCGAGCACGTGGGCGGCCCCGGCGACGTCGCCCTCGGCGAGCAGCTCGCGGACCCAGGTGGAGGACCAGCGCCGGCCCGTCTCGGGGTGGGCGATGTCCTCGATGATCTCCACGCCGAAGCCGAGCCGGCGGCCCAGCTCCGCCATGGTGCGGCGGTCCCCGGTGTTGGCCCGGCCGAAGCGCACGTCCTCCCCCACGACCACCACGTGGGCGTGCAGGAGGTCGACGAGGTAGCGGCGCACGAACTCCTCGGGCGTGGACCGGGCGAACTCGAGCGTGTACTCGAGGACGAGCACGGCGTCCACGCCCGTGCCGGCGAGGCGCTCCAGCCGGTCGGTCAGGGAGCTGATGAGGACGAACGGCTCCTCCGGCCGGTGCACGGTGGCCGGGTGCGGGTCGAAGGTGACGGCGACGGAGGTGAGCCCCGCGGCCTCCGCCTCGGCGACGGTGGCGGCGAGCACCACCTGGTGCCCGCGGTGCACGCCGTCGAAGATCCCGAGGGTGGCCACGGTGGGTCCCAGGTCGGCCGGGACCTCCCCGGCTCCTCTCCACACCTGCACGCGTCGTCCTCCTCCGTGCGCCGTCCGGCGCGCGTGGTCGACTGTATCTCCCGACGGCGGGTCGCCCGGCACGCGCCCACCGTCCGCCCCGGCGCCGGGGCCGGCGGCCCCGGGGCTACGCGGGGTCGAGCACGAGCACCGGGCGGGCGCTGCCGCCGCGGTCCTCGAGGAGCGCGACGACGTGGCCGTCCGGGGCGAAGGCCGCGGTGACGGACGCGGGTCCCCCCGGGCCGCCGTCGGCGTCGGTCGCCGTCAGCGCCTTGCCGAACCGGACGGCAGCCGTCTCGCCGTCGTCGAGCTGCCGGGCCCGGAAGCAGGCGCGGGCCGCATCTGTGAGAGACATGACAGGGAGCCCGCGGGGCTCGGGGGCGCGAGCGTCGTCGACGACGTCCGCGACGAGCTGGTCCACCGTGCGGGCGTCGGCGAGCGAGAAGGGCCCGACCTGGGTGCGCCGGAGCGCGGTGAGGTGGCCGCCGGTGCCGAGCGCCTCGCCGAGGTCCCGGGCCAGCGCCCGCACGTACGTCCCGGACGAGCACGCCACGACCACGTCGAGGTCGACGACGCTCACGCCGTCGGCGGTGGTCGCCCGCGGCGGGGCGGTGAGCTCCAGCCGGTGGATCGTGACGGTGCGGGCCGGCAGGTCGACGTCCTCCCCCGCCCGCACGCGGGCGTACGAGCGGCGGCCGTCGACCTTGATGGCGGACACGGAGCTCGGCACCTGCGCGACGGTGCCGCGCAGGCCTGCGAGGGCGGGCTCGAGGGCGGTGGGGTCGGCCGCGCCGGCGCCGTCGAGCAGCGCGGCGGCGCCACGTGCCTCGGTGACCTCGCCCTCGGCGTCGTCGGTGAGCGTGCGCTGCCCGAGCCGGACCGTGGCGGTGTAGACCTTGTCGGCGCCGACGAGGTAGGTCAGCAGCCGGGTGGCCCGCCCGACCCCGAGGACGAGCACCCCGGTGGCCATCGGGTCGAGCGTGCCGGCGTGCCCCACCTTCTTCGTCGCGGCGAGCCGGCGGGTGCGCGCGACGACGTCGTGGCTCGTCCAGCCCTGGGGCTTGTCGACGACGACCAGGCCGTCCGCGGCCGTGACCGCGCCGCGGGGGATGTCAGGGCGCGCGGGGGCGGTCACCGGGCGGCGGGCGGCTCGTCGCCGGTGCGGTCGACGGCGTCGCCCGGGCTCGTGACGGCGTCGCCCGGGCGGTCGGTGGCCGCGTCGGGGGCCTCGACGGCGTCGCCGAGGGCGTCCTCGAGCTCGCCGACGTCGAGGTCGCCGGACTCCTCGTCGAGGTCCTCCTCCTCGCCCGGACGGCGGTAGGGGTCGGCCTCGCCCGCGTAGCTCGCGCTGGCGGCCATCTCGGCCAGCCGGGCGTCCCGGGCGGCGGCCTCGCGGAGCGCCTCCTCGAGGCTCGCGGCGGTCTCGGGGACGGCGTCGGGCACGAACTCCAGGGTCGGGGTGAGGCGGATGCCCGTCTGCTTGCCGACCTCCGAGCGGATCAGGCCCTTGGCGGAGGCGAGCGCGGCGGCAGAGGCGGCGCGCTCCTCGTCGGAGCCGAGCACGGTGTAGAAGACGGTGGCGTTCTGCAGGTCGCCGGTGACGCGGACGTCGGTGACGGTCACGAACCCGAGACGCGGGTCCTTGATCCGGGTGTCGAGCATCCGGGCGACGATCTGCTGGATGCGCTCGGCGAGCCGGCGGGCGCGGGGTGCGTCGGCCATGGTGAGTCTCCTCTCGGGGCGCGGCGGCCGGCGTGACCGCCGCCGCGCGGGTGGGGGACCGCGACGGCCCCGCGGGCACTGTATCCGTGCACCGCGGGGCCGTCCCGGTAGGGCCGTCAGGCCCGGGGCTTCTCGCGCATCTCGAAGGTCTCGATGACGTCGCCCTCCTGGATGTCCTTGACACCGCCGAGGCCGATACCGCACTCGAAGCCCTCGCGGACCTCGGTGACGTCGTCCTTCTCGCGGCGCAGGGACTCGATCGTGAGCTTGTCGGCCACCACGACGCCGTCGCGCGTGAGGCGCGCGCTGGCGTTGCGGCGGATGAGACCCGACCGCACGATCGACCCGGCGATGTTGCCGAACTTGGAGGAGCGGAACACCTGGCGGATCTCCGCGGTGCCCAGCTGGACCTCCTCGTACTCCGGCTTGAGCATCCCCTTGAGGGCGTCCTCGACGTCGTTGATGGCGTCGTAGATGACCGAGTAGAACTTCAGGTCCACACCCTCGCGGTCGGCCAGCTCGGCGACCCGCTCCGCGGGGCGCACGTTGAAGCCGATGATGACCGCGTTGTCCACGGTCGCCAGGTTGACGTCGTTCTGCGTGATCGCACCCACACCGCGGTGGATGATCCGCAGCGCGACCTCGTCGCCCACGTCGATCTTGAGCAGCGAGTCCTCCAGCGCCTCGACGGCACCGGAGACGTCGCCCTTGAGGATGAGGTTGAGGTTCTCGACCTTGCCCTCCTCGAGCGCCTTGGTGAAGTCCTCCAGGCTGACGCGCTTGCGGCGCTTGGCCAGGGTGGCGGCACGCTCGGCGGCCTCACGCTTGTCGGCGATCTGCCGGGCGGTGCGGTCGTCGGGGGCGACGAGGAAGCTGTCGCCGGCCCGCGGGACGGACTGCAGGCCCAGCACCTGGACGGGGAACGAGGGCCCCGCCTCCTTCACCGGCTGGCCGCGGTCGTCGAACATCGCACGCACGCGCCCGTGGGCGGTGCCCGCGACGATCGCGTCCCCGACGTTCAGGGTGCCGGACTGGACCAGGACGGTCGCGACGGCGCCGCGACCCTTGTCCAGGTTCGCCTCGATGGCCACGCCGCGCGCGTCCTTGTCGGGGTTGGCCCGCAGGTCCAGGGCGGCGTCCGCGGTGAGCAGGACGGCCTCGAGGAGGTCGTCGATGCCCATGCGCTGCTTGGCGGAGACGTCCACGAACATCGTGTCGCCGCCGTACTCCTCGGCCACCAGGTTGTACTCGGTGAGCTGCTGGCGGACCTTGGCCGGGTTGGCGCCCTCGACGTCGATCTTGTTCACGGCGACGACGATCGGCACGGCGGCGGCCTGGGCGTGGTTGATCGCCTCGACCGTCTGCGGCATCACGCCGTCGTCCGCGGCCACCACGACGATGGCGATGTCCGTCACCTCGGCACCGCGGGCACGCATGGCGGTGAACGCCTCGTGGCCGGGGGTGTCGATGAAGGTGATCGCGCGGTCCTGGCCCTCGTGGTCGGTGCGCACCTGGTACGCGCCGATGTGCTGGGTGATCCCGCCGTGCTCCTCGGCGACGACGTCCGTGGACCGGATGGCGTCGAGGAGCTTGGTCTTGCCGTGGTCGACGTGACCCATGACCGTGACCACCGCGGGACGCGGCTCCAGCTCGTCGTCGCCCTCGCCCGCGATCTCCGCGTCGAGGTCGATGTCGAAGCTCTCGAGGAGCTCGCGCTCCTCCTCCTCCGGGGAGACGACCTCGACCACGTAGCCGAGCTCGGCGCCCAGCGCCGCGAACGTGTCCTCGTCCAGCGACTGGGTGGCCGTGGCCATCTCGCCGAGGTGGAACAGGACCGTCACGAGCGACGCGGGGTTGGCGTCGATGCGGTCGGCGAAGTCGGCCAGCGAGGCGCCCGCACGGATACGGACGACGGTGCTGCCGTCCCCGCGGGGGACCTGGACGCCGCCGAGCGACGGCGCCGACTGCTGCTCGAACTCCTGGCGCTTCGCACGCTTGGACTTCCGCCCGCGGACCGGGCGGCCTCCTGCGCGACCGAACGCACCCTGCGTGCCGCCGCGACCGCCGCGACCGCCGCCGCCGCCGGGACGACCGGCGAAGCCGCCGCCACCGCCGGGAGCGCCGCCGGGACGACCGCCGAAGCCGCCGCCACCGCCGGGAGCGCCACCGGGGCGACCACGACCGCCGCCGCCGCGTGCCGGGGCACCCGGCCGACCGACCGTGGTGTGCCCGGGCATCATGTTCGGGTTCGGGCGCGGGCCCCCGGGACGCGGGGCCGGGCGCGGACCTGCCGCCCCACCGGGACGCGGGCCGGCGGCGCCGCCGGCACCACCGGGGCGCGGGCCGCCGGTGCCACCCGGGCGCGGCATGCCCTGGGACTGCGCGAAGGGGTTGTTGCCCGGGCGGGGACCGCCGGGACGCGGGCCGCCGCTGCCGCCGCCGCGGGGCATGCCCTGGGACGGGGCGAACGGGTTGTTGCCCGGACGGGGAGCGCCCGGACGGGCGCCACCGGGACGCGGTGCACCCGGACGGCTACCGCTCTCGCGGGGCCTGTCGGCGGGCTTCTCCGCGGGGGCGGGGCGGGCACCCGGCTTGGGGCCGGGACCGGCGGCCGGACGGGCAGGCGCGGGCGTCTGCTCGGCGGGCGCCGACGGGGCCGGGGTCTCCGGCGCGCGGGCGGCGGGCGCCTCGGGCGCGGGCGCCGCCGGGGCCTGCGG
>NZ_JAHXNL010000017.1 GCF_023148685.1 Georgenia sp. EYE_87
GTTCTACTGAGGGTGACGGGTTGTGCGGCTGCGGGCAGGTGCTGCCGGAGGCGGTGATCGGTGCGGATCTGGACTCCGCCGTGATGGGTGAGGTCGCCCCGGCGACGTTCGAGGACGGCAGTCCGCTCTCGCCGGCCCTGCTGGCGCGCCTGGCCTGCACCGGTGCGGTGCACCGGGTGGTCTTCGGCCCGGACTCGGAGGTCCTGGACGTGGGCCGGGAGCAGCGGATCTTCACCGCCGCCCAGACCCGGGCGATCATCGCCCGCGACAAGCACTGCCAGTACCCGGACTGCGACGCCCCGCCCGGCGAGGGCGAGATCCACCACAGCGTCTGGTGGTGGGAACAGTTCGGCTCCACCAGCGTCAAGCTCGGCGTCCTGCTCTGCTGGGCCCACCACGACCACGTGCACCAGCACCGCATCACCATCGAACGAAGACAGCGTAGGTGGGTCTTTCTCCGCCGGGACGGCAGCGAGATTGAAGCCACCACACGCAGCGCGCCAAGCGGCTGAACCGTGCTCGCCGCTCTGATCGTGCACAACGCCCCAGGTCAGCCAGGTGTCGGATGCTCCATGTACCACTCAGTGAACTCGTGACACCTGCCGTCGCCGTCGAGCCGCAGCACCCACAGGTTGCTGTAGACGCGCGGCGGATCGGTGAGGTACTCCGTCCTCGCCTCGATGACCTGCACATCAGCCGTCACGACCAGCGGTTGCCACGAGAACGTCGTCTGGCCCGGTTCGTCCTGGAGCTCGAGCCACTTCTCCACAATCGCTCGGCGCCCTCGCGCCGGCTCGACGTAGGGCTCGGTTCGGTAGGTCGCACCGTCGCTGAACAATGCGCCTATCTCTGCTGGGTCGTTGGAATTCCAGGCCCGTCGGTAGCCGTCCATCCATGCGGTGAGCCTGTCGTTGGTCTTTCCGTCGTCCGTCACGCCGTCATCCACGGTTTGCCCCGTCCGTCGTCGCTCCACCTGTTCTGTGCACGTGGAGCAGTCGCCAACAAGTGTCGCCAAGCAAGATCATGATCTCGCCGGAGAAGCCGCGCACTGCCGTTCTCGGTCCGGCTGGCAGATTCTTGTCGTGGGTCGTGGGTCGTGGGTCGTGGGTCGTGGGTCCTGGACCGTGAGCCCTTGAGCCGTGAGACCGCGAGCTGGCGGATCGGTCGTGCCGCGGCTCCTCCTGACGCCGTACGGTGGCCCCGTGCACGACGTCCTCCCGCTCGCCCGGTCCACCGTCGATCCCGACGCCGTCTCTCGCCCGGTCGACGGGCTCGTGCCCAGACTGCTGGCAGATCCCACCACGAAGGTGCTGCTCGTCCAGCGCGGTCTCGTGGCGACACGCGCCGCGGCCCTCGACCTCCGAGCGCCGGCCGAGATTCCGGGGGATGTCTGGGCGGCCGACCACGTGGTCTATCTCGGGCGGGACGACGGGGCCGCCTACCTGGCGCTCACGCTCCCCGAACACCTGGGCGAGGAGCGTGACCTTGACGGTGTGCCCGTCATGGAGGACGCCGGCCTCGTCGACCTCGTGGCGACGCTCGACTTCAGCCACCTTCGAGATGTCGGCGACGCGCTCGACGACCGGGACGCAGGGCTCGCCACCACGGCCGTCGCGCTCAGCGCCTGGCACGTTCGCCACCCCCGCTGTCCCCGCTGCGGTGAGCCGACCGAGGTGATCGACGCCGGCTGGGTGCGCCGATGCACTGCTGACGGCTCGCTCCACTACCCGCGCACCGACCCCGCCGTGATCATGCTGGTCACCGACAAGGACGACCGTGTCCTCCTCGGCCACGCCGCCCACTGGCCGGAACGACGCTTCTCCACGCTCGCCGGGTACGTGGAGCCTGGTGAGTCGATCGAGGCTGCGGTGGCCCGAGAGGTGATGGAGGAGGCGGGGCTCGAAGTGGGCTCGGTCGAGTTCGTGGCCTCGCAGCCCTGGCCCTTCCCCGCCTCGCTCATGCTCGGCTTCCGTGCCCGGCTCGCCGACCGCTCCGACGGCGAGATCCGGGTCGACGGCGTCGAGATCACCGAGGCGCGCTTCTTCAGCCGGGACGAGCTCGCCGCGGCCGTGCGCGCAGGCGACATCCTGCTGCCCATGCGGTCCTCGATCGCGCGCGCCCTCATCGAGGAGTGGTTCGGCGGACCGCTGCCGACGGTGCCCACCGCCTGAGCCGGACGGGCCTACGGTCGCCGGGACGCGAGCGACCGACCGCGTCGTGGCGCACGTTCACCCGCACACGCGCCCCCCGCCCGAACGGCGGCCCGCCATGTGCCGAGCGAAGCGTGTCCGCGACGGAGCAGGCCCCGCGCACCTGTTCGGTGCGCGGGGCCTGGCGTTCGTGCAGAGCCTCAGCTCTTGAGCCGCTCCACGACCTCAGCGAGCGAGGGGTTCGTCGCGGCCGACCCGTCCGGGAACACCACCGTGGGGACGGTCTGGTTACCGTTGTTGACCGACTCGACGAACGACGCCGACGCCTCGTCCTCCTCGATGTTGACCTCGTTGTAGCCGATGCCCTCGCGGTCCAGCTGGGTCTTCAGCCGGCGGCAGTAGCCGCACCAGGTGGTCGAGTACATCGTGATCGTGCCGGTCTCGGGTGCCTGAGCCGTCATGAGTGCTCCTCTCGTCCGCGCGGGGCGTCTCGTCGCCCAATATTGGCGTAACGCCCGGACCGTTCCGATTCTTCCCGGACCCGCTTGGCCGGATAGTGGCATCGGGCACGCTCGGGATAGCGGCGTCGGGCACGCTCGGAGCGCCGACGCGGGAGGGTGAGGCGTCGGGCACGCTCGAACCTCCGGGGGAGTGGGCGTCGCGCAGACCCGCGTCGTTCGAGGCGGCGTACGCCAGCGGACGACCGCCGTCGCGGCCGATCGTGCGCTCCGGACATGGGGATCGGCGGCCCCGGTGTCGCCGGGGGCTGAGACACTGGCACTGATGAGTACGAGTACCGAAGAACTGCTGGCCGCGCTCGACGACGACCAGCGTGCCGTGGCCGAGCACCTCACGGGCCCCCTGTGCGTGCTCGCCGGCGCCGGCACCGGCAAGACGCGCGCCATAACCTACCGCATCGCCAACGGTGTCCTCTCCGGCGTCTACAACCCCCAGACCGTGCTCGCGGTGACCTTCACGGCGCGCGCGGCGGGCGAGATGCGCTCGCGGCTGCGCGATCTCGGTGTCGGCGGCGTGCAGGCACGCACCTTCCACGCGGCGGCCCTTCGCCAGCTGTCCTTCTTCTGGCCGACGGCGGTGGGCGGCCAGGTTCCCCGCATCGCCGAGCACAAGGCGTCCCTGGTCGCGGAGGCGTCCGGCCGGCTCGGCCTCGGGGCCGACCGCACCGCCATCCGGGACCTGTCCAGCGAGGTCGAGTGGGCGAAGGTGTCCCTCATCACCCCCGACGACTACGTGGCCCGGGCGGCGCGGGCCGGGCGCGAGGCGGTCGGCGGCCACGACCACGCCACCATCGCGCGCCTGCTGAGCGTGTACGAGGACGTCAAGAACGAACGCGGGGTCATCGACTTCGAGGATGTCCTCCTCCTGCTCGTCGGAATCCTCCTCGAGCGGGACGACGTCGCCGCCCAGGTCCGCACCCAGTACCGGCACTTCGTCGTCGACGAGTACCAGGACGTCTCCCCGCTCCAGCAGCGACTCCTCGACCTCTGGCTCGGGGGACGCCGGGAGCTCTGCGTCGTCGGCGACGTCTCCCAGACGATCTACTCCTTCACCGGGGCGACCCCGGCGTTCCTCACCGACTTCCCACGGAAGTTCGAGGGTGCGCCAGTCGTGCGCCTCGTGCGCGACTACCGGTCGACCCCTCAGGTCGTCGACCTCGCGAACAAGGTGCTCGCCCGTGCGGGCCGGCACCGCAACGCGGCCGCTGTCGAGCTGGTGGCTCAGCGTCCGTCGTCGGCGCCGGTCCGCTTCGAGACGTACGACGACGATCTTGCCGAGGCGCGCGGTGTCGCCGAGCGCATCGCCGCCCTGGAGAAGGAGGGCGTCCCGCTCAGCGAGATCGCCGTCCTCTACCGCACCAACGGGCAGTCCGAGGCCATCGAGCAGGCGCTCGCGGACGCCGGGATCGGCTACCTCGTCCGTGGCGGCGAGCGTTTCTTCTCCCGTCGCGAGGTGCGCGAGGCGATCGTCATGCTGCGCGGGGCTGTGCGCTCGAGCGTCGAGCAGCCGATGCCCGAGGCCGTCCGGGACGTGCTGGCCTCGGTCGGTTGGGCACCGTCGCCGCCGGCGGCGCGCGGCGCGGCGCGGGAGCGCTGGGAGTCGCTCAACTCGCTCGTCAGCCTGGCTGACGAGCTGCACCGCACCCGCAGCGCTGACATGGCTGGGCTCGTCGCGGAGCTCGACGAGCGCATGTCCGCGCAGCACGCACCCACCGTCGCAGGGGTGACGCTGGCGAGCCTCCACGCAGCCAAGGGCCTCGAGTGGGACGCCGTCTTCCTCATCGGCGTCTCGGAGGGCCTGCTCCCCATCTCCCTGGCAGAGGGCGACGACGCCGTCGAGGAGGAGCGGCGCCTGCTCTACGTCGGGGTCACGCGGGCGCGCGAGCACCTGCAGCTCTCCTTCGCGCGCGCCCGCACCGTCGGGGGACGGGCCTCGCGCAAGCGCTCCCGGTTCCTCGACGGGGTGTGGCCCGACGACGGACCCGGCGGGCGCGGCGGTGTCTCGCGCCGTGCGGCCGCCAGGGCGCGGACGACGGGCTTCCTCGAGGACAACCCCGCCGACGCCGAGCTCTTCGAGCGACTGCGGTCCTGGCGCGGGCAGGTGGCCGCTGCGATCAGCAAGCCTGCCTACACGGTCCTGCACGACACCACCCTGCAGGCCATCGCCACCTCGAAGCCAAAGGACCTGCGACAGCTGGCCGTCCTCCGGGGCATCGGTGCGACCAAGCTCGAGGCGTACGGGGGCCAGGTGCTCGCGGTGGTCCGGGGTGAGGACGTCGACGTCCAGGAGTGGCTGGCCCGCTGAGCCGTCTCCGGGACGCCCGGGACGAGCGGGGCGTGAACGGCGCGCGCCCCTCACGCCGGGCGGTGACGAACGTGAGCCCCGTGCCGGGAAGTTGGCCCCGGGCGTGTCGCCGGGGTGAGGAAGGCCCGAAATGTCTCATCCCGGAGGATGAGGAACACACCGGAAATATCCCCCGAAAAAAGGATTGCCCGTGCTCTCGCGCCGGGTCTAGTGTTCTTTCCTGTCCGAGTCGACCGGATCCTGCCTAGCCAGCACCAAGGATCCCAGCAGCTGAGGGAGGTGCCCGAGAGTGATCAACAACGTCTTCGCCGTGAACGCCGCCTGCGCGATGGCGCCCACGTCCGCCGTGCCCGGGTACCCGTCTGCCCTCGGCACCGCCGTGGCCGGCCTGCGCCGACGCACCCGGCTCATCGGCACCACCCTGAGGATCGCCTCCCGGACGTAGCTCGACACCGAGCTGCACGCTCCGGCCGCGATCCCGATCGGGACCGCGGCCGTCGTCTTTGGACGACGTCCCGAGGCCCCCTCAGCCCCCGGACAGAGAACGACTCAACAGGAGCAGCTGTGCAGCTCACGGCTCTACTCGACCAGATCAGCCAGGGATCATCCGTCACCTGGCCCGAGACCCAGTCCAGGTCAGTCGCGGCACCCTTCGACGGTGAGGCCGGCTGGGGGGTCCTCTCCACCCCGTCCCGCAGCGGCGCGCCGGCGACCCCGTGCCAGACCGCGGAGGACACCGACCTGTGGTTCGCCGAGCGCACCGCCGACGTCGAGGCGGCCAAGGCGCTGTGCCGTGAGTGCCCGGTGCGGGAGGCGTGCCTGGCCGGCGCCCTCGAGCGTCGGGAGCCGTGGGGAGTCTGGGGTGGCGAGGTGTTCGTCGACGGCGTCGTCGTCGCGCGCAAGCGCGGCCGAGGGCGCCCGCGGAAGGACGAAGCGGCCGCCTGAGACTCGTGCTCGGCGGCTCGCCCGAGGGCGGGGACCGCTCGGCGGCTCGCCCGAGGCGGGAGCGCTCGGCGGCTTGCCCGAGGCAGCGACCCAGAACCGGGAGATGCCAGGAGCACGGTCAGGCGGGTGTGGGCACCCGCCTGGCCGGCGCTCCCTCGCTCGGGTCCCGGTCACTTCCGGTCTCGACCTCCGGTGGCGCCGCGGCGCCGCGCGGCCCGACCGGCACGTCGACACCGACCCCGGAGCAGCCGCACCCGGGATGCACGCCCCACGGCCGGATGACGGGCAGAGGGCTCATCCCGATCTCGACGCTCGCCCGGTCCACCACGAGCTCCCGGCCGTCGACCGCCGCGAGGACCTGGTTCGCCGCCACCGCGGACCCGAGCTGCCCGAGGTGCGTCGCCGCGAGGGGCGGCGGTGACGCTCGCAGCTGGGTGGCCAGGGCCGGCCAGGCCGGGTCCGCGTCGGTCCTGTGCAGGTCCAGGCACCGGGTGCAGGGTCCCTCGCCCGGGACGACCAGCGGGCCGACCGCGACGTCCACCTCTCCGACGACGACAGGCAGGTGGACGACGTCCTCGCGGACCAGGGGGAGGAGCCGCACGGGGTCGGCCACCCCGGTGGAGACTGCCACCAGGACGTCGGGGCGCGCCGCCGCCCGTGCCGTCGTCCGCAGCTGGGGGAAGGTGGAGCGCAGCACTGCCTCGGCCCGTGCCCCGCGAGGTCCGCCGACGTCCCGCGGGTGGTAAGGCCCGACGTCGGACGGGCGCACCAGCGTCTCGTCCTCCAGCAGCAGGGTCCCCACGCCCGCCTCGGCGAGATGCATCGCGATCCGCATGCCCACCTGGTCCAGACCCACCACGGCTACCGCGGCCGCCGCCCGGCGCGCCATGAGCGCCGCGCCGTCGCCGTCGGGCAGCAGGCGTGACCAGTACGCCTCGTCCGGCGTGACGGCGGAACCGGGTGGTCGCGGACGCTGATCCGGATCGAGGACCCCGGACCGGCGCAGCAGCGCAACCAGCTCGCGGACACGCTCGGGGGCTACCCCTGACGCACGGCCGACCCGGATGAGGTCCGCCTCGGTCGGGTCGTGCCGCAGGTGGTCGAGGACGTGCTGCTCACCCGGCGTCAGTTCCTCCAGGACGACGGCGCACCGCGGGTCGACCCCCACCTGGCTCTCGCCCTTGCGGCGCCAGAGCACCGTCAGTCCCGGCCGTAACCGCATCTCGCCCCCGTCTCACCTCTGGTGGGACGGACTGTGGCACGGACGCTCCGACGGGCGCAGGCGCAATCCACAGGTCACCGTTGGGTCCCCTCGAACCAGGCCGTGCCAGAACCGCAGCAGCGCACGCTCAGCGTGCCGGGCGGTCTCCGGTGTCGTCCGGGCCGCCGTCGGGCCCCGGGCCTCCCGCGTCGCTCTCCGGCTGGGCCGGCGCGTCGTCGACGTCCCCGCCAGCTCCGCCGTCGGCAAGCGTTCCGTCGAGCATCGCCGCCAGCGCGGCGTCGACATCCTCCTCGGCAGCGCGGGCGGCGCGGCGGGCGGCGACGAAACCGCTGGGGTCGTCCAGCTCCTCAGGCGTGGGCATCAGGTCCGGGTGGGACCACAGGGCGTCACGCTCCGCGGTACCCCGTTCGGCCCCGAGCGTCGCCCACAGGGTCGACGCCTCGCGCAGGCGGCGCGGACGCAGCTCGAGCCCGACGAGCGTGGCGAACGTCTGCTCCGCCGGGCCTCCGCTCGCGCGCCGACGCCGCAGCATCTCGCGCAGCGGCACGGCGTGGGGGAGGTGAGGTGCGACCGCCTGCGCGGTGACCTCCTCGACCCAGCCCTCGACCAGCGCGAGCGCCGTCTCGAGGCGCACGAGCGCGGCACGCTGCGCCGGGGACTGCTCGAGCGCGAACACCCCGCCCGAGAACGCCTCACGCAGCTGCTCCGGGTCGGTCGGGTCGATCCCGCGGACCGCCTCCTCCATCGCGTCCGTGTCGATGGTGATCTCGCGGGCGTAGGACTCGACGATGCCGAGCAGATGCGCCCGCAGCCACGGCACCTGGGCGAAAAGTCTGGCGTGCGCGACCTCGCGGACGGCGAGGAACAGTCGCACCTCCTCCGCCGGGGCGTCCAGGCCCTCCGCGAAGTCGGCGACGTTGGCGGGCACGAGCGCCGCCGTCGGCTCCTCCACCAGCGGCAGCCCGGTGTCGGCGGTGCCGAACGCCTCGCGGGCGAGCGTGCCCACGGCCTGCCCCACCTGCATCCCGAAGACCGCGCTGCCGAGCTGGCGCAGCATCCCCTGGACCGGGCCCATCTGCGCCGCCATCGCCTGAACCTCGGGCGGCAGGTGCTCCGCCTGGGCCTCGATGGTCTCGACCAGCGCCTGGGAGACGGACGTGGCCACCGGCTCCGAGAGCCGCTTCCACGTCGGCAGCGTTCGCTCCACCCAGTCGGCGCGGCTCCACGCCTCCTGACGGCCGCCCGCGGGCCCGAGCTCCGTGGCGGTGTCCAGCCACAGGTCGGCCACGGACAGGGTGGAGCGCACGCGCTCGGCCTCGGCGGCGCTCACGGAGGGATCGCCGCCGGCGTGGGCCGTCTGGCGGGCGAGGTCGTGGGCGAGGCGCCAGTTGACCGGGTCGCCGCCGCCCGAGGCGAGCAGCTGCTGCATCTGCCCGATCATCATCATCAGCTGGTTGCGGTCCGCCGGGAGCCCGGCCGCCTGGGACATCGCCTCAGGGTCCAGACCGGACGCCCGCATCGCCCGCATCGCCTCCTCGGCGGCGGCGGGGCCCATCATCGATCGGAGCAGCTCCTCCCAGCTGTTGGGCTCGCCGCCCTCCGGGCGGGTGGGGTCCTGACTCATGACAGCTCCTGACGGTGGCGGGCCTCAACGGTAACCGGCCGCGACGCGCCTCTGCAGCGGCGGGGCGGCCTCCGTGGCCGCTGGTTCGCTGAGGGCGCAGCGACGCCGGACGCCCCCAGGGAACACCCAGCCTCGTGCGGCATGATGACCCGGTGAGCGAGCAGGGCACCGGCCGGACCGGTCACGACCGTCGTCCCGTACCGCCCTCGCCCGCCGGGAGGGTGGGCGTCCCACGGCCCTCAGACCTCGGGACGACGGCGAACGCGGATCCCGTCCCCGCGGAGCCGGCGCGGCCCGGCTGGCGGGCTACGACGGCGCAGCAGGCCGCTCCGCACCGGGAACCGGAGGACGGGCACGCCGAGCCTGACGAGCCGTACGTCTCGCGTCGCGCGGTCACCATGGTCGTCTCGGGGGCCCTGCTCTCGGCGCTGCTGCTGGTGATCATGCTCGTGCCCCTGCCCTACGCCGTCCAGCGGCCCGGGCCGACCGTGAACACCCTCGGGGAGGCCGACGGCGAACCGCTCATCCAGATCGACGGCGCCGAGACCTACCCGACCTCGGGCGAGCTCCGCCTCACCACCGTCTCGGTCATCGGGGGACCGGGCTATCCCGTCACCGCAGCCGACGTCGTCGCCGGCTGGTTGGACGAGGAGGAGGTGGTGATGCCGGTGGAGGCGGTCTTCCCGGACGGCACCACGCGCGAGGAGATCGACGAGCAGTCGACGGCGCAGATGGCCTCCTCGCAGGACAACGCCACGGTGGCCGCCCTCGAGGAGCTCGGGTACGACGTCCCCATGGTCCTCACCGTCAGGGACGTCGCGCCCGGGTCCGGGGCCGAGGGCGTGGTCGAGGAGGGGGACGTGATCGCGTCGATCCAGCCCGAGGGGGAGGAGCGCACCGAGGTGGAGGCGTTCTCCGACCTCGCCGCCGTCCTCTCGCGCACGGAGGCGGGCGCGCCGGTGACTCTCGGCGTCCTGCGCGACGGCGAGCCGACGGACCTGACCGTGGCGACCATGAGCCACCCCGGGACCGCCGCCGACCCGGACGAGGCACGGCAGGGATCGCTCCTCGGCGTGGTCCTGGACCCGGAGGTCGAGCTCCCGGTCGACATCGACTTCGACATCGACAACATCGGCGGCCCGAGCGCGGGGACGATGTTCGCGCTGGGGATCATCGACCGCCTGACACCCGGCGAGATGACCGGCGGGGAGAAGATCGCCGGCACGGGGACCGTGAACCTCGCCGGCGAGGTCGGCGCCATCGGCGGGATCCGGCAGAAGCTCGCCGGGGCCACCCGCGCCGGCGCCGAGTGGTTCCTCGCGCCGCAGGGAAACTGCGGCGAGGTCGTCGGGCACGTGCCGGACGGGTTGCGGGTGGTGCGGGTCGGCACCCTGGGCGAGGCGCGCGACGCCGTCGAGGCCATCGGCTCCGGCGACGGCGCATCGCTCCCGACCTGCGAGGCCGGCTGACCGGACCACCGGACCACCGGACCACCACCGTCGGCCGTCCGACCAGGCAGACCCGCGAGCTCGCGCCGGGGCCGGGCCGGGCGGGCCCGGGCGGTGCTTGTGGGCGGGGCTGGGTTGGCTGGTCCGGGCGGGGCCGGTCAGGCCAGCGTCGCGCGGAGCGCCTCGACGAGCCCGGGCACGGCGTCGGGGGAGCCCGCGACGGCGTCGTCGAAGTCGTGGCTGCGGCTGCGCAGCGCGCACCAGGACTCTCCGGTCCGGAGCACCCCTGCGGCCATCCGGACGTCCTGACGCTCCGGGTGACCCATCAGGTACTCCACCGCGGCCTGCGGATCCTCGGGCATGCCCTGCTCCGCCTCCGGCGGGACCACCATCCGCTCGACGACGATCGCGGCCCCGTCGACCTCGTCGGGCCACGCGAGCTGACCGAGCAGCTCCTCGATCGTCGACGCCTCCGGCAGACCGTCCTGCTCGATGCTGGTCAGGTGCTCGGGGTCGTCCTGGGCGGCGAGGACCGCCTCGGACGGCAGCTCCTGGGCGAGCGACGGCGTCGCCGCGATCGCGCCGGCCGTGCGGACCAGCGCGAAGACGAACACCGGCCCGTCCCACCCCAGGGAGGAGACGTGCCGCTCGATGTCGTCCACCGCCAGCCGCAGGGCGCGCTCGCGGGCGGTGGGGCCGTCGGGGACGGGCTGCTCGTCGCTCATGCCTCCATCATTGCGCCGCCCCGCGCGTGATCGGAAACCCGCATCGTGACCGGACCGTTTCTCCATGCCTCCGGCGGTTGTGGGAACCTTGGAGCAGGCCGGGGCGTTGTGCGGATGGACGTGGAACCCCTGGAACCGAAGCCACGACAAGACAGCTGCACGACGACTCGAAGGTGCTCAGTGACGTTCGCATCCGCCCCACGTACATCAGGACCCGCGCCTGCCCCCCGCCGCCGCGGCGCCCTCGTGCCCACCCTCGTCGTGCTGGGCGTCCTCGCGGCGCTGGTCATGGCGGCGGCCCAGGTGTGGACCGAGGTGCAGTGGTACAGCCAGCTCGGGTTCACCGACGTCCTCGTGCGTGAGTGGGTCACCCGCGCCGTCCTCTTCGCGATCGGCTTCGTGCTCATGGGAGGGGCCGTCTGGCTGAACCTCCATCTCGCCTACGCGCGCCGGCAGGTCTACCCGCCGACGACGCCCGAGGAGCGCAACCTCGACCGGTACCGGGAGAGCATCGAGCCGCTGCGCCGTCTGATCATGATCGGGGCGCCCGTGGTGCTCGGCCTCTTCGCCGGGTCCTCGCTCAGCGGGATGTGGCGTCCGGTCCTCACGGCGCTGAACCAGGTGCCTTTCGGCGAGACCGACCCGCAGTTCGACATGGACATCGCGTTCTTCGTGTTCACGCTGCCGGTCGTGCGGGCGGTGGTCTCGTTCCTCATGACCGTCGTCTTCCTCTCCGCCGTCGCCGCGCTCATCACCCACTACCTCTACGGCGGCATCTCGCTGGCGCCGCGCCAGCAGAAGGTCTCGCCGGCGGCCCGGGTGCACCTGTCGGTGCTGGCCGCCGTCTTCGTGCTGCTCATCGCGGTCAGCTACTGGCTCGACCGCTACTCGATGCTGGTGGGCGAGAACACCCGCTTCGCCGGGGCCTCCTACACGGACATCAACGCCAACCTGCCCGCCAAGGCGATCCTCGCGGCCATCGCGCTCGTCGTCGTCGTCCTCTTCATCGTGGCCGCCTTCCGCGGCTCCTGGACGGTCCCGGTCGCCGGCATCGCGGTCATGATCGTCTCCGCCCTGGTGGTGGGCACCGCCTACCCGGCCGTCATCCAGCGCTTCCAGGTCGAGCCCAACGCGCAGACCGTCGAGCGGCCGTACATCCAGCGCAACATCGACGCCACGCTCGCCGCCTACGGTCTCGAGGACGTCGAGGTGGAGACCTACTCGGCCACCACCGAGGCCGAGGCCGGCCAGCTCCGCGAGGACAGCCAGTCCACCGCCTCCATCCGCCTGCTCGACCCGAACATCGTCTCCCCGACGTTCAACCAGCTGCAGCAGAACCGGCAGTACTACGGCTTCCCGACGACGCTGTCCGTGGACCGGTACGACATCGACGGCGAGAAGCGGGACACCGTCATCGCCGTGCGCGAGCTGAACCAGGACGGACTCGGGGCGGACCAGCGCACGTGGATCAACGACCACACCGTCTACACCCACGGCTTCGGCGTCGTCGCCGCGTACGGCAACACCACCAGCGCCGACGGCCGCCCGGCGTTCTTCCAGCAGGGCATCCCCTCAGTGGGTGAGCTGGGCGAGTACGAGCCGCGCGTCTACTTCGGGCAGAACAGCCCTCAGTACTCGATCGTCGGCGCACCCGAGGGCACCGACCCGTGGGAGCTCGACTACCCCGACGACGACGCCGAGAACAGCGCCGTGAACACCACCTACACCGGAGACGGCGGCCCGTCGGTCGGCAACTTCTTCCAGAAGCTGCTCTACGCCCTGAAGTTCGGCGACATGCAGATCCTCTTCTCCGACCGGGTGACCGAGGAGTCGCAGATCCTCTTCGACCGCGACCCGCACCAGCGCGTGGCCAAGGTGGCGCCGTACCTCACCCTCGACAACCGCGCGTACCCGGCGGTGGTCGACATGGACGGGGACGAGTCGACCCCCAAGGACCTCGTCTGGATCGTGGACGGCTACACCACCACGAACGACTACCCGTACTCGGCGCGTGAGTCCCTCGAGGAGGCGACGACGGACTCCATCGTCGACGCCAACGGCCAGCCGGTCACCGTCGGCGCGCTGCCCGAGCAGGTCAACTACATCCGCAACTCCGTCAAGGCCGTGGTCGACGCCTACGACGGTGAGGTCACGCTCTTCGAGTGGGACGACCAGGACCCGATCCTGCAGACCTGGGAGAACATCTTCCCCGAGCACATCACCCCGATGACGGAGATCAGCGGGGACCTGATGAGCCACCTGCGCTACCCGGAGGACCTCTTCAAGGTCCAGCGGACGCTGCTCACCGAGTACCACGTCACCGACGCCGCATCGTTCTACTCCGGCTCCAACTTCTGGAACATCCCCACCGACCCCACGGTCGCGACCGGTGTCCAGCAGCCGCCGTTCTACCTCACGATGCAGATGCCCGGCCAGGAGGACGCCCGCTTCTCGCTGACGTCCAGCTTCATCCCGGGCGGTAACACGGACCGCAACATCCTCACCGGCTTCCTGGCGGTCGACTCCGAGACCGGCGACGCCGAGGGCGAGGTCCGCGACGGGTACGGGACGATGCGGCTGCTCGAGCTGCCCTCGGACGTCACCGTCCCCGGTCCCGGCCAGGTCCAGAACAACTTCAACTCCAACCCGGCGGTCTCCTCCGAGCTCAACCTGCTGCGCCAGGGCAACTCGAACGTCCAGCTGGGCAACCTGCTGACGCTGCCGGTCGGTGGCGGCCTGCTGTACGTCCAGCCGGTGTACGTCCAGTCCGCGGCGGGCACGTCCTACCCGCTCCTGCAGCGCGTGCTCGTCTCGTTCGGTGACGAGATCGGGTTCGCCTCCACCCTCGACGAGGCCCTCGACGAGGTCTTCGGCGGGGACTCCGGGGCCGAGGCGGGCGACGCCGACGTCCAGCCGGGCGAGGAGCCGACCGACGGCGGGACCGAGCCGGATGGCACCACCGAGGTGCCGGCTGCGGCCCAGGAGCGCCTGACGCGGGCGCTGGCGGACGCGCAGGAGGCGCTCGCCGACAGCAACGCCGCCCTGGCCGAGGGGGACTGGACCGCGTACGGCGAGGCGCAGGAGCGGCTCAGCGCGGCCATCTCGGCGGCGCTCGCCGCCGAGGACGAGATCGCCCAGGCCGCGGGGGAGACGCCGGACGGCGCCGCCACCGAGGCTCCGGCCGACGGTGCGACGGAGCAGCCCACCGAGGGCTGAGCCAACACCTCGAGACGGGGGCCGTCCGCCGGTGCGGGCGGCCTCCGTCGTCGGTGGGGGCAACGCCGGCGACCGGCTGTGACCGAGCGCACGCCCGGCCGGTTTGCACCGGCGGTCCACGGCGACGTAATCTGTACATACCGACGCGGGGTGGAGCAGCTCGGTAGCTCGCCGGGCTCATAACCCGGAGGTCGCAGGTTCAAATCCTGCCCCCGCTACCACGAGGTAGTTGACGAAGAAGGCCCGCACGCTCAGCGTGCGGGCCTTCTTCATACCCGGGAGCGGGAGCGGGGGCGCGGGCGGACCTGCGGCCCGCGGTTCCCGTGGGGGCCGGAGCGGCCGATCGTCGCGGCGGTCCCAGTCGAGGCCCCCGGGTAGGCCCTCGCGTCGAGGCTCCGGGAGTCGAGGCCCTCGCGTCGAGGTCCTCGGGTCGAGGCCCCAGATGGACGGGGACGGCTCGAACGGGACGACCAGGGTCAGGTCGAGCGGGACGAGACGCGGCTCACGTGGGAACAAGGTCCCAACCTATTGAGTTGAAGTGTCAACTACTTGTACCGTGGAAGCCAGCACCCACCGACCCGAGGGGAATCCCATGAGCGCCACCAGCAGCCACGCCGCACCCGTGTCGAGCCGTCGAGCCGACGAGCTCCTGCCCGCCGAGACCTCCATGGGGACCGTGACGCTCCTGGTCGGCGACCTCGACCTCATGACCCGCTACTACCGCGACATCGTCCTGCTCGACGTCATGCGGGCCGAGGGCAACGAGGTGATCCTCGGGCGGCACGGCGTCGAGCTGCTCCTGCTGCGCCACGACCCGTCGCTGCCTCCTGGCTCGCCTCGGAGCGCCGGCCTGTTCCACACCGCGATCCTCTTCGAGTCGCGCGCCGCCCTCGCCGCCGCTCTGGCGTCCGTCGCCGTCAAGGCCCCGGGCACCTACGCGGGCGCCGGCGACCACGACGTCTCCGAGGCGTTCTACTTCACCGACCCCGAGGGCAACGGCGTCGAGCTCTACTTCGACCGCCCCCGCAGCTCCTGGGAGTGGACCGACGGTCAGGTCAAGATGGGCACGAAGTGGCTCGACCCGAACCGCTTCCTCGCCGATCACCTGACCGACGACGCCCGCGAGCTCATCGCGACGGCGGAGCGGCCGACCATCTCCACCCCGGCCC
Source organism: Georgenia sp. EYE_87 (assembly GCF_023148685.1). Taxonomy (GTDB): domain Bacteria; phylum Actinomycetota; class Actinomycetes; order Actinomycetales; family Actinomycetaceae; genus Georgenia. Next base: position 15,323 of record NZ_JAHXNL010000017.1, read on the forward strand.
TGGCCGGCGCGGTCGTCGGGCACGTGCACCTGCAGGTGGGCGACGTCGCCACCGCCCGCGACTTCTACGTGGACCGGCTGGGCTTCGAGGAGACGACGACCTACGGCAGCCAGGCGCTCTTCGTCTCCGCGGGCGGCTACCACCACCACATGGCGATGAACACCTGGAACAGCGCCGGCGCAGGCCCGCGCGTGCCGGCCCTGGGGCTGGGAACGGTCGACATCGTGGTGCCCACCACCGAGCAGGTCGCCTCGGTCAACGCCCGGCTCGTGGCCCACGGGGTGCCGACGCGGCACGACGGCGCGGTCCTGCGGGTCAACGACCCGTGGAACAACCTCATCGAGATCCGCGCCGCGGCCTGAGCCGACGTCGCACCCGGGGGCCGGTCGTCACCGTCGCACCCGGCACGGTGCCGGCCGTCACCGCTGCGCGGTGGTGGTCGGCCCTTCGGCTTGGTTTGCCCGGACCAGCGTGGTGAAGCGGTACCGCAGCCCGCCGGCGGAGGCGTGCCAGCCCCGGTCGGGGTCGGCGGCCGCGACCTCCCACTCCCGGTCGTCGACCACGGGGGCGCGGGTGTCGCCGTCGACCGCTAGGTCGATGTCGGTCACCTCGAGGCGGTCCGCCCGGTCGATCGACTCGGCGTAGAGCTGCCCGCCGCCGATGACCCACACGTCCCCGTCGCCCGCCATGGCGAGCGCCTCGTCGAGCGTCGTGGCCGTCTCCGCGCCGTCGGCGACGAAGCCGGGGCGGCGTGAGAGGACGATGTTCCGGCGCCCCGGAAGAGGTCGGTAGCGCGGGTCGAGCGACTCCCAGGTCGCCCGTCCCATGACGACCGTCGCGCCCGAGGTGGTGCTGCGGAAATGCCTGAGGTCCTCCGGCAGGTGCCAGGGCATCGTGCCGTGGGCGCCGATCACGCGGTCGTGGGCCTGGGCCCAGATGAGGCCGAGCACTAGACGGCGACCGGCGCCTTGATGGCGGGGTGGTGCCGATAGCCCACGACCTCGACGTCGTCGAAGCCGTACTCGAAGAGCGACGGCGCCCTCCGCAGCTTGAGGGTGGGGAACGGGAACGGGGCGCGGGCCAGCTGCTCGCGGACCTGCTCGACGTGGTTGTCGTAGATGTGGCAGTCCCCGCCGGTCCACACGAAGTCCCCCACCTCGAGGCCGGTCTGCTGGGCGACCATGTGGGTGAGCAGCGCGTAGGAGGCGATGTTGAACGGCACGCCGAGGAACAGGTCGGCGCTGCGCTGGTAGAGCTGGCAGGACAGCTTCCCGTCGGCCACGTAGAACTGGAAGAAAGCGTGGCACGGCATCAGCGCCATCTTGTCCAGGTCGGCCACGTTCCAGGCGGAGACGATGATGCGGCGTGAGTCGGGGTTGGTGCGCAGCGTCTCGAGCACCTGCTGCAGCTGGTCGATGTGCCCGCCGTCGGGCGTGGGCCAGGAGCGCCACTGCACGCCATAGACCGGGCCCAGCTCGCCGTCGTCCGCGGCCCACTCGTTCCAGATCCGGATCCCGTTCTCCTGCAGCCACCGCACGTTGGAGTCCCCGCGCAGGAACCACAGCAGCTCGCCGACCACCGAGTGGAGGTGCACGCGCTTGGTGGTGACCAGCGGGAAGCCCTCGGCGAGGTCGAAGCGCATCTGGTGGCCGAAGACGCTCCGCGTACCCGTCCCCGTGCGGTCGCTCTTGGGCGTGCCGTGCTCGAGGACGTGACGCAGCAGGTCTTCGTAGGCGGTGCTGACAGCGCGAGCGCCGGCGGCGCTCTCCTGCGGCTCGGCGACGGACGGGGCGGCGGCGGGGGAGGACGTCACCCCTGCATCCTAGGCGGCCCTGCGGCCCTGCGGCCCTGCGGCCCTGCGGCCCTGCGGACCTGCGGACCCGCGGACCTGCGGGCGTGACGGCGGCGGGGCGGCGGGTGGGGCGCCCGCAGACGTGAGGACGCCCACGCCGGCGCGGCGTGGGCGTCGGGCGGGTCCGCGGTACGCGGGGTTAGGCGGACGCGCTCTCCTTCTGCTCGACGGCCGCCGGCTCCGAGCTCGCCGTGTGGCTGACCTGGATCTTGCGGGGCCTGGCCTCCTCGGCCACCGGGATCGTCAGGGTCAGCACGCCGTCGGCGTAGGAGGCCTCGATGCGGTCGAGTGCGAGGCCGTTGCCGAGGGAGAGCTGGCGTGCGAACGTGCCGGTGGGGCGCTCGTGCGAGAGCCACTGGGCGTCCTCGGCGACGTCGGAACGGCGCTCGGCGCGCACCGTCAGGGTGCGGTCCTCGACGTCGATGTCGATCGAGGACGGGTCGACGCCGGGGAGGTCCATGCGGGCGATGAAGTTCTCACCCTGGCGGAAGAGGTCGAGGGGCATGCCGGGCGAGGAAGGGACCTGGCGCATCGCGTTGGTGAGCCAGCGGTCCATGTCACGGAACGGGTCGTAGCGGGTAGCCATGGGATCAGCCTCCATGAGTGTCGGTCCGGACGGTCCGGACCAGCCGACCGAGCTCCCGGCCGGTGCCTCATTTTTAGCACTCAGCCACTGCGAGTGCTAAGGGCTATCGCTGACGGCGAAAAGTTGAGCCGGTGACGCTCAAGTCTTATTAACCCGCAGGTGGGACGGTCAGTTCGCGCGGGAGAGGTAGGCCGGACGCGCAGCGCGGGCAGGCCCTGATCGTGCGCGTCGGGCGTCACGGCGACCGTCGCCGGGCGCTGCAGGCAGGCCCTGGTCGCGCGCGTCGGGGGGGCGCCACGGCGGACGGCCGGGGGGTGCGGCGGGGACACGGCGGGGCTGCGGAAGCGGACATCGAGAGCGACACCGGCCACCACCCGGATGTCGACCGTTCCTGCCGGACTGAGGGCGCCGAGGTCTGGCTTTTGACCTCCGCATGCCGCATCCTTGGCACGTCGAAGGAGTCGCCATGAAGATCCTCGTGACAGCGGCCAGCCGCCACGGTGCGACGGCCGAGATCGCCGGGCTGCTCGCGGAGCGGCTCGCCGCCCGCGGCCACGAGGGCGACCTGCGGCCACCCGAGGAGGTCGAGGACCTGCAAGGGATCGAGGCGGTCGTCCTGGGCAGCGCCGTGTACGCCGGCATGTGGCTCAAGACGGCGCGGGACGCGGTGGACAGGCTCGGGCCAGACCTGCGGCGGCTACCGGTCTGGCTCTTCTCGTCCGGCCCGCTGGGGGACCCGCCGCTGCCGCACGAGGAGCCCGACGTCGCCGGGCTCGTCGCGGCGACCGGTGCGATCGAGCACCGGACCTTCCCCGGCGCGCTCGACCTGCACAAGCTGCAGTACAGCGAGCGGCTGATCGTGCGCGCGTCGCACGTGCCCGAGGGGGACTTCAGGGACCCCGCGGCGGTGCGGGAGTGGGCCGAGCGCATCGACGCGCACCTGCGGGCCGGCCCGCGGCCCGCGCGGCAGGGGGTGACCGACGGCGGGGAGGCCGCCGCGTGAGCCGGTGACGGCTCCCGCGCAGAGGACCCTCTCCGGCTCACGCGGCGGAGGTGGACGCTCCCCGCGCAGAGGGAACGGTCCTTCGTCCGGCTCAGGACCCGAGCGCGTCGATCGCCGCGATCTCCTCCGCGCTCAGGTCGAGCTCGACGGAGGCGAGGTTCGACGCGAGGCGCTCCGCCCGCACGGACTTGGGGATGACCACGTACCCGTGCCCGAGGTGCCAGGCGAGCACCACCTGGGCCGCGGTGGCGCCGTGCGCGTCCGCCACGCGGGCGAGCGTGGGATGGTCGAGATCGGTGCGCCTGAACGGGCTGTACCCCTCGAGGACGACGCCGCGGTCGCGGAGGGACTCGACCAGCTTGGGGTCGTGGTCCGTCGGGCTCCAGGGGACCTGGTCGATCGCGGGACCGGTGCCGGTGGCTCGGACCAGCTCGTCGATGAGGTCCGGGGAGTAGTTCGAGACGCCGACGGCGGTCGTCCGCCCGCGCTCGCGGGCGACGAGGAAGCGTTCCCACATCCGCACGCTGCCGTCCTCGCCGTGCGGCGGCCAGTGCACGAGCCAGAGGTCGACGCGGTCGAGCCGGAGGTCGCGCAGCGACCGCTCGAGGGTCGCGTCCTCCTGCCCGAGGCGGTCGGGCGGGCACTTCGTGGTGATGAAGAGCTCGTCACGATCCACGCCCGAGTCGGCGAGGGCTCGGCCGATCTCCGCCTCGTTGCCGTACATCGTGGCGGTGTCGAGGTGGCGGTAGCCGAGGTCGAGGGCCGTCCGCACCGCCCGGTACGCCTCGTCGCCGCGTGCCTGCCAGGTGCCGAGCCCGAGCAGGGGGACCGGAACGGTGCCGCCCGCCGTCGCCAGCGGCACCGTCGGCACGGTCACCGCCGTCATCATGCCTCCGCGAAGGTCGCCGGAGCCGGGCCGAACAGTGCCTGCGTCCCCTCGATGACGTTCTTGGCCATGGCACGGGTGCCGGCGTAGCCGATCACGGCACCGACGCCGAAGGGTGCGAGACGCCCCAGCGCGAGCGCGCCGCCGCGGGCGGCCCCCCACCGCAGGAGCCGGTGGGTGATGGCCTTGTTCACCGCGCGGACGGTGCCGAGCGGCAGCTTGGTGATGGCCGCCTTGGTCCAGTAGAGCGTGCCGAGACCGAGCTGCCCCGAGATCGCCTCGGCGCCGTCCTCGCCGAGGAGTGCGGCGAGGAGGAGGGTGCGACGTCGTTCGACGTCCTCCACCCGCACCCCGTGGATCGAGGCGAGGCCCATGACGTGGTTGGCCGAGGCGGAGAGGAACGCGACCGTCTGGACGGTGGTGAGGCCGAGGGCGGTGACGGTGCCCACGCCCGGGACCGCCGCTGTGGCGCCCACGGCGCCGCCGAGGCGGGACGCGCGGCGCAGGTAGCGCTTCTCGAGGAGCGCGACGAGCTCCGCCGGGCTCAGAGCCGGGTTCGAGCGGCGCAGCTCTGCCACGTGCTCGTCCGCCCGCGACGCCCGGCGGACCGCCAGGTCCAGGAGCCGCTCGGGGGCGTTGCGCCGCCTCGCCGATCCGCGCACGTCCTGCTCGTCGCGCACGGAGGCCGCGGCACCGTTGCGCGCGCTCATCCGGCCACCTCGTCGGTGAAGAGAATGGTGTGCGGCGCGCCGGCGTCCAGCGTCCGCCCGACGGTGCAGTGCCGCTCGATGGCCGCCTCGGCCCGCTCGAGCGTCCGCGTGCGGGTCGCCTCGTCCAGGCCCGAGAGATCGGTGACGATCTCGACGGTCAGCGCCTCGTACCGGTTCTCGTCCTCGTTCTTCTGGTTCGCGACCCCGATGGCCGCGGCGAAGTCCGCGCCGAGGGCGTGCGAGAGGCGGTGGTCCGCCGAGAGGCCGCTGCAGGTGGCAAGGGCCAGCTGCAGCAGCTCGCCCGGTGTGAACTCGCCCTCGCCGTCGCCCACGCGCACCTGCGCGCCGCGGGCGTTGTGTCCCGTGTAGGCGCGGGTGCCGGTGCGCTCGGCCCACAGCGCCCGGCTGGGTGGGTCGTCGACGGTGTCCGGGGAGGTGGTGGTGTCCAGCTCGACATCGCTCATGGGCACGATCGTGGCACGCCACGGAGCGGGATGCCTGCCGCGTGCGCGTCCGCGGGACGGTGTCGCGCCGGACGCCCGCACGGCAGAGGCGGCGCGCCGGGCCCCGTCCGTCGGCGTAGGTTGTCGGCGTGAACGCTCCGACAGAACGGCACTCCCTGCCGGACTCCGTGGTCATCGTCCTCTTCGGCGCCACCGGCGACCTCGCCGGGCGCATGGTGATGCCTGCCATCCACGAGGTGCACTCCCGCGGCCTGATGCCGGACCACTGGCGTCTGATCGGGTGCGCGGCGGAGGAGCTCGACGACGAGGGGTTCCGGGACCGCGTGGCGGCGTCGCTCGACGGCTCCGACACCGGCAGGCCGGCCGACTGGGCGACCACCCGCTCGTGGCTCCGGTACTGCGGCGGCACCTTCAGCGCCGACGACCCGGGGGCTCTGCCTCGCACGCTGGCGGAGGTCCGCGAGGAGCTGGTGGCCGAGAGTGGCAGCGAGCCCCTCGTCCTGCACTTCCTCGCCGTGCCGCCCGTCGCGTTCACGCCGATCGCCCGCGGGCTGGGCGCGCACGGGCTCGCCGACGGCGCCCGGGTCGTCTTCGAGAAGCCGTACGGCACGTCGCTGGAGTCCTTCGAGGAGCTCGACGCCGCGGTGAAGGAGGTTCTCGCGGAGGACCAGATCTTCCGAATCGACCACTTCCTGGGCAAGGAGGGTGTCCAGACCATCTACGTCCTGCGCTTCGCCAACCAGCTCTTCGGCTCGGAGTGGTCCCGCGCGAGCGTCGACCAGGTGCAGATCGACGTGCCCGAGGACCTCGACGTCGCGAACCGCATCGCGTTCTACGAGGCCACCGGGGCGGCGCTCGACATGATCGTCACCCACCTGTTCCAGGTGGCCGGGCAGGTGGCGATGGAGCCGCCGACGGACCTGCGCGACCCCGCGTCGGTCATCGCCGCCCGGGAGGCCGTGCTGCGGGCCTTCCGCCCCCTGGACCCGGTGCAGGACGTCGTCCTCGGCCAGTTCGAGGGGTACCGGGACATCGAGGGGGCCGCGCCGGACTCGACGCAGGACACGTTCGCCGCCGTCCGGCTCTGGGTGGACACGGAGCGCTGGCGCGGCGTGCCGTTCCTGCTGCGCACGGGCAAGCGCATGGCGCGCAAGACGCAGCGGATCACGCTCGTGCTCAAGCCACCGTTCGGGCCGCTGGCCGACAAGCTCGACGCCCCGAACACCATCGAGATCTGCTTCAGCGGCGACGGCGAGATCCAGCTCGGCATCACGGTCAAGACCCCGGGTCCGGACCTGAGCTACTCGTCCGGCAAGGCGGTGCTCGAGCTCGACGACGTCCCTGGCGGGGACCCGATCTCGCCGTACGCGTCGCTCATCCACGACGCCCTGGTCGGGGACCGCTCGCTCTACACGACGGCAGAGGGGCTGCGGGCCGCCTTCGCCGCGTTCGCCCCGCTCCAGGGGCCCGAACGTCCCGACCCGGTCCCGTACGCACCCGGTTCCTGGGGCCCCGAGGAGGCGCACCGGCTCGCCGCGCCGCACCGGTGGATGCTGGGGGAGTAGGCGGCTGGCAGCTGGCCGCAGCGACCCGTCGAACCCTCAGCCGCAGCCCCGTTCGACGCTCGTGCTCCTTTCGGGACGGCGAGGCACGCTCGGTGCGGGGGCCATGAGAGTGTGCGTGGCGCAGATCACGGATCAGGTACGGTAGGGCCGCACCTGGCTCAACGGCGAGCCAGGCGCCTCGGCCCGGAGCCGTGCTTAGTCCACCGGCCCGGCGGCAGGGGCCGCGCGCACTCAGCGCTGGGCCGCCAGGTGCTCGAGCCCGAGTCGTCGCTCCACGTCGACGACCTGGTCCACGGTGTCGACGGCGGCCTGCTCGATCGGCCTGCCGAAGAGCGGGACGGACGCCGTCACCTCGCCGTCGTAGGTCTCCTCGCACCCGGCCGCCGTCGGCGCGAGGCGCTGGCTGCCGCTGACCCTGACCGGCACTCCCTGGATGTCGAGGGCGAGCGTGGAGGTCCGGGTGCCGTCCGCGGCCGGCGGTTCCCAGGCCTCGACGAGGCGCACGTCGAGCGACTCGCCGACCAGGGAACGGAACGACGCCGGAACGGCTGTCGTGGGCATCTTCGCCCGCGTCGTCACGGTGAACGCCTGGCCGTCGCGGATGATCTCGGTGTCGGTCTCCAGGGCGCCCGCCGCCGCCATCTTGCGCTCGACGAACTCCTGGCTCGCCAGCATGGCGGCCACCGTCTCGACGTCGGCGGGGTAGGCGATGGTGGCGGCGAAGCGCACGGCGACTCCTTCTCGGGCGGTGGCGCCCCGGGGGCGAGCGAACTGGCCGGCTCAGCGTAACCGGCACGGTGCGGACCGGCAGGTCGCCGGGGTGACCGGCCCGGCGCCCGCCAGCACCTACGCTGGGGTGGTGCCCACCACGCTCGCCAACATGATCGCCCAGTCCGGAGAGATCCAGGAGCGCGACGCCGAGTGGCTCCACCAGCTCGTCGGGGACTGGCAGGTCGTCGCCGACCTCGCGTTCGCCGACCTCGTGCTGTGGCTGCCCACGGACGGCGACGACTTCATCGTCGCGGCCCACTGCCGGCCCTCGACGGCCGCCACGGTCCACTACGAGGACATCGTCGGCCAGCGCCCCTCCCAGGTGCGCCGCGAGCTGATGCGCCAGACGTTGCTCGACCGGGGCATCCACGTGCGCGCAGACCCCCACGGGCAGGGGGCGGACGCGATGCGGGAGGTGGTGCTCCCGGTGGTGCACGAGGACCGCGTCCTCGGCGTGCTGACCCGCGAGGTCGCCCTGCCCACCTCCCGCGTGCCCTCGCGCCTCGACGTGTCCTACATCGAGATCGCCGACGTGCTGTGCGGGATGATCAGCCGCGGCGAGTTCCCCCAGGAGGGGGCTCCCACGAGCTCGCGGCGCGGGGCGCCGCGCGTCGGCGACGGCCTCGTGCGGCTCGACCCGGAGGGCCGGGTCGTGTACGCCAGCCCGAACGCCCTGAGCAACTTCCACCGGCTCGGCGTCATCGGTGAGCTCAAGGGCCAGGTGCTCGCCGAGGTGGTCACCGAGCTCATCGAGGATCACACGCCCGTCGAGGAGACGATGGCCGTCGTCGTCATGGGGCGGGCGGCGTGGCGCACCGAGATCGAGTCGCGTGGGGTCACCCTGTCGCTGCGAGCGGTCCCGCTCACCGACGGCGGCGAGCGGCGCGGGGCGCTGCTGCTGTGCCGCGACGTCTCCGAGGTGCGTCGCCGCGAGAGGGAGCTGATCACCAAGGACGCCACCATCCGGGAGATCCACCACCGGGTGAAGAACAACCTCCAGACGGTCTCTGCTCTGCTGCGTCTGCAGGCCCGGCGCAGCGCCAACCCGGAGACGAAGGCCGCGCTGGACGAGGCGGAGCGACGGGTCTCCACCATCGCGCTCGTGCACGAGACGTTGTCGCAGAACATCGACGAGGTGGTCGACTTCGACGAGGTCTTCGGCCGGGTGCTCCGGCTCGCAGGGGACGTCGCCTCGCCGGACTCCTCCGTGCGCACCGTCGTCGAGGGCACGTTCGGTGCGGTCGGGGCGGAGGCCGCGACGTCGCTGGCCGTCGTGCTCACCGAGCTGGTCTCCAACGCGGTGGAGCACGGGCTCGCCGGACGGTCGGGGACCGTCTCGGTCACCGCGAGGCGCACGGGCCCCGAACTCGAGGTGCTGGTGTGCGACGACGGCGCGGGCATCGACGAGGGGCGCGTGCTCAGCGGGCTGGGCACGCAGATCGTCAAGACGCTCGTGACCGGGGAGCTGCGGGGGGCGATCGCGTGGCACCGCCGGCCGGAGGGCGGCACCGAGGTGGAGCTGCACGCCCGGATCGGGGCCTACGGGCCCGACCCGGCGGTGGTGCGACGGTAGGTGGGAGTCCCACGGCACGCGGTGGTGCGACGGTAGGTGGTGGCCCGACGGCGGTCGAGGCTTACCGCCGGCGGTCGTCGGACGGCGCGGCCCTCGCCGGCGCGGGCCGCGGAGGTGAGGACGGCGCAGACACGACGACGCCGCCGGTCTCCCGGCGGCGTCGTGCTGGGTGCGTCTCGGTTCGGCGGTCAGCCGGCGCGACGTGCGCGCGCGGTGCGACGCTTGAGCGAGCGGCGCTCGTCCTCGCTCAGGCCGCCCCAGACCCCGGAGTCCTGCCCGGTCTCCAGCGCCCACTTCAGGCACGTGTCGACGACGGGGCACTTCTGGCACACGGCCTTGGCCTCTTCAATCTGCACGAGGGCGGGGCCCGTGTTCCCGATCGGGAAGAACAGCTCCGGATCCTCGGTGAGGCAGGCGGCGCGGTGACGCCAATCCATTCGGTCTCCTTAGCGCATGCGTCGGACCACAAGATCTGGAGGGGAGCAGCGGCCCGACGCGACGGGGTCAACTGCTTCACCAAGCCTGACACGCGGTGCAACCCACGACAAGAGGTTTCCGGAAAATGACTGCCCGGTAACGGCCGTAACGTTCCTCACAACGCGGGGGGCTTTCCCGGGACCGCCTGCGCCGCCCTCGCCACCCGTGGCCGAGGGGTAAGTACGCTCGGAACGTGACCCGCGAAGCCGACCCACGACGCCCGCCCGCACCGGAACGGGGCGCAGTGCCTGCACCGCTCCGCGCCGCCGGGCTCCTGGTGCTGGCCGAGGCGGTCGCCCTTGTGGGCATGGCCGGCACGTTCGTCGTGGACGCGTTTCGTGGAGCAGCGCCGCACCTGCCCTCCGCGATTGCGCTCGCGGTCTTCTTTGTCGGGTTCGCCCTCATGCTGGCAGGCGCGGTGCGCGCGCTGTGGCGCGGACAGCGCTGGGGCAGGGGGCCCACCATCACGTGGCAGGTGCTGCAGGCCGCCAGCGTGCTGACCTTCGCCGGCCTGCCGACGGCGCTCGTCGTCCTGGCCGTGGGGGTCGCGGTCGCAGCGGTGGTCGGGATCCTCTGGCCCGCCTCCCGCGACTACGCCTCGGGCACGCGCGCACCGAGTGCTGTGATGTGATGGGCTGACGCAATGTCCGGCGTCGCCACCTGCACGGCGGTCGCCGTACCCCGTGCGACGAGCACGCCGCGGCCCGGGTGCCTCGGCCTTGCCCGGTCGGCAGCCGTAGCCAGGTCGACGTCGGTGAGCTGCGCCGTCGTCGGGTGCGAGGCGCGCAGGAGCAGGAGGTCGGCTGTCACGCGCCAGGTGGCGAGGGCGCCGCGGTACGCGCCCGCGACCGGCTCCGGGCGCGCCGAGGCGAGGACCGTCAGGTCCCGCCGCGACGCCAGCAGGTGATCGAGGTCGTCCAGCGCGGCAGGCGACCACCGGTCGACGTCGTCGATCACCAGCACCGCGCGCCCGGCCGGCACGTCGGCCGCTGCGGACGGGGCCGACGCCCGCACCGCGAGCTGGGCCCGGAGCGTGGCCAGCGCACTGGTGCGACCGCTGCCCGGCGGGCCGACGACGAGGAGCACGTCGCCAGGCCCGCACCCGACCCGCAGCGGCCCGGCGTCGTCGCCACCCCGGCCGAGCACGACACACTCGCCCGCCCCGGGCCCCGCGACCTGCAGGGCGGCACGCGCCCCGGCCGGTGCCGCGCAGCGGGGCGCGTTCGCCGCGGCCACCCGCAGGAGCTCGCCGAGCTGGACGGCGTCCGGCAGCGCCGCGACCCGCAGCACGCCCGACGCGGGCGGACCGAGGTCGACCGGTCCGGTGAGCGCCACCTGCACGGCTGTGGCCCGGCCCGGGTCCAGCAGGACGCCGCGGCCCGCGACCGAGTCCGCCAGGTGCAGGCCGCGCGGCACGCCGGCGAGGAGCGCCTCGGTCTCGTCCCGGGGCGAGAGCACGAGACGGGTGCGGACCAGCTCCGCCCAGCGGGCCGCGAGCAGCGACGGCGGACCGGACAGCACGGTGTCCACGCCGGATCGGCGTCCCGACCGCAGCGCGCGGGCGAGGAGCTGCAGGCCCTGGCCCGGCCCGACGGCGAGGTCGAGCTCCTCGGCGACGGTCTCCGCGTCGTCGATGACCAGGAGGTGGGCGCCGCTGGCCCCAGGGGCTGCGCTCGTCGACAGGGGACTGACCCGGCGATCTGAGCCGTCCGGTGCGGGAGGTGCTCCCTCCGCCCTCTCCAGCAGCTGGAGCAGCCGCGCGACCCGGCGAGGATCGTCGCTGCCGACGAGCGTGCCCGCGGTAGGCCCTCGCAGGTCCGCGAAGCGGAGCGGCTCCGTGGCGACCACGTGCACCACCACGCCCGCTTGCAGCGCGGCCGCCACGACGGTGCGCAGCGTCTCCGTCCGCCCGGTACCGGGGCCTCCGGCCACGAGGAGCGCGGACGGTTCCCACGCCCAGACTCCCAGGCGTTGCTCCTCCGGCAGGTCGGTGCGGCCGAGCGCGAGCCCGGTGCCGGTCGCCGGCAGGTCCGCCAGCGCGACGCGACCGGGGAGCGGGGGAGCCCAGGGACGCCCCGGGACCGCCCCGCGGGGCGCTGGTCCCTCCGCGATCGGCTCCTTGCGTGCAGACCACGCGTCTGCGACTGCACGGACCACCCGGTCCGGCCACCCGTCCTCGCCGCACCACGGGGCCTGGACGGTCCGGAGCCCGTCCGTGCGCACGAGCGCCCGCCCCGGCACGGCCGGCAGGTGCGCGGCGCCGGCGGTACCCACGACGTCCTGCGACTCCGCCGCCTCGAGCACCCTCAGACAGATGCGCACGGTGAGGTTGGCGCGCACGTCGGCGCTCACGGAGCCGCCGGGCCGCTGGGTGGCAAGGACGAGGTGGATACCCAGCGACCGGCCCTGCGCCGCCAGCCGCACGAGCGCGTCGAGGACGTCCGGATGGGCGTCCGCCAGCACCCGGAACTCGTCGACCACCACCACGAGCCGCGGCAGCGCCACGGCGGGGCGGTCGGCGAGGTAGCTGGCGAGGTCCTTGGCGCCGGCGTCCGCGAGCAGCCGCTCGCGGCGGCGCACCTCGGCGTGCAGGCTGGTCAGTGCCCGCCGCGTTGCCGCAGGCTCCAGATCCGTGAGCACCCCCGCGGTGTGCGGCAGGCCTGCGAGGCCGGCGAAGGTCGCCCCACCCTTGTAGTCCACGAGCACCAGCTGCAGCGCGGTGGGGGCGTGGCGCACCGCCAGGCCCAGGAGCCAGGCGAGCAGCAACTCCGACTTCCCCGAGCCCGTGGTTCCGGCCAGCAGCGCGTGCGGCCCGTGAGCGACCAGATCGAGCTCGACCGCCCCATCCCTGGCAAGCCCGACCGGCGCGGCCAGACCCGGGTGTTCCCGGGCCCACTCGGCCGCGACGAAACCGGGGCTCTCCGCCGGACCCAGCAGGTCGGCGAGGTGCACCTCGGAGGGCAGCGTGGCGTGAGCCTCCGGCTTCGGGGCAACCAGTGCGGCGACGGCGGCGGCCCAGGCCTCGGGGACGCAGCCGCGCGGGACGCTGACCACTCGGGTGCACCAGGACGGGACGTCCTCCAGCGACGTCGCCAGCACGAGGTGCGCCGTCCCTGCGGCAGGTGCGGAGCCGGCGGCGGGCTCGTCGGCGGCGACGACCGGTGCTGCACCTCCCTCGGCACCGGCCACGGCCGGGAGGGGCGACGGCGCGAGGTGGACCGTGAGCCGCCGGGGTGCGTCCGCCGGGCCGAGCCGGCGCAGTCGCCCGGCCCAGCGCCAGGGCTGCGGCAGGTCCACCCGCAGGTCGCCGTGCCAGGTCGCGAGCTGGCACACGAGCCAGCGCGCCGCCGCCGCGGTGTCGTGCGGCGCGCCGACCAGGGCGACGCGGTCGCCGTCGCCCAGGACGAGATCTTCTCCGCCAGGGGTCGCGGCCACGCGGGCTCTGAGCGGCGTGCCCGCCGCCATCCGCGCGGCGCGGGCGGCGGCGAGGAGCAGCAGGCCGGCGGGGTCCGGCAGCTGCGGAGCGGCGGGCGGCCTGCTCCCTGCCACCGTTGCGGCCACGAGCACGAGGGGGACGGCGAGGATCGCCCACCGCCAGGGCCCCGCGGCGCTCGAGAGCAGCAGCGGCACCATGGTCAGGCAGGCGACCAGCGGCAGCGCCAGGCGGAGCCAGTCCCGCCGTTCGTGGGGCCGGGTGGGCTCAGGCGCGGCGGGCGGGGAGAGCTCCGTGGGACGACGGCGGACCTCCAGGACGGTCGTCCCCAGCGAGAGCCGCGCTCCGGGCGGGAGGTCGTGCCAGCGCGCCGGCAGGCGACGACGGAACCGTGGTGCTCCGTCGGCGACGCCGGGCCTCACGACGCCGGGCCTCACGACGCCGGGTCTCAGGACGCCGGGTCTCACGGCGCCGCGCCGCAGGTTGCCGGGCCGCAGGACGGGAAGCCACTGCAGGGAGGGAAGCAGCCGTGGCATGCGAAGAATCGGCGACGGACGGCGCGTCCGCCGCCCCGGCCGGCGGACGGCCGGTCGCCACCGGGTGCCGTTGGCCGAACCGTGGTCGCGGGCCTGGACCCGCCCCCGGCGCTCGCGGACCTGGAGGTGGCGCCGCGAGACGAGCGGGTCGGTCAGCGGTAGGTCGGGGGCGCCGCGCCCGACCTCCGCCGGCTCCGGGCCCAGGCCCAGGCACCACCCGGTGTCCGGGCCTTCTACGACGGCCAGGTGCCAGGCGGAGCGCAACGCCTCCCGCGGGTCAGGGTGGTGGCTCACCCGAGCAAGCGTGGCCGCTGGCCGGGCCGCGCGGCCGGCGCCCTGTGGACCGGAGGAGGGGGCTCCGCCCTGTGGACGCAGGCCGCGCCGCGCCTCGGCCGGGCCCGCGCACCGCTCAGGCGGCGAGCGCGGCCACCGGCGGCGTGCGCGCGGCGGAGCGCGCCGGGAGCACCGAGGCCACCATCCCGGCCAGCAGGGCGACGGCGGCGACCGCCCCGAGGTGCCCCCACGGCACCGCCGGGACCAGGTCCCCGGTGCCACCGAGCAGGACCGCCGAGCCCGCCCAGCCGTACAGCAGCCCCAGCACCGTCCCCAGCAGCGTGCCGACGACGGCGATGAGCGTCCCCTCGACCATCAGCGTGCCGCGCAGCTGCCTGCGGGTCATGCCCATCGCCCGCAGCAGCGCGTGCTCGTGGCGGCGCTCGATGACCGACAGCGAGAGGGTGTTGGCCACGCCCACCAGCGCGATGACCACCGCCACGCCCAGCAGGCCCACGACGATGGCCAGCAGGGTGTCGACGATCTGGGTGAACCCCTCCCGCTCGGCCGCCAGGCCGGTCACGAACGGCACGGCGTCGGTGCTGACGGCGGCCAGCGCGTCCTGGACGTCGACGACCACGTCGGCCGCCGCCGCGCCGTCGCCCACCCGGGCCCAGATGCCCACCACGGGGCTGCCGGGCGCGAGCTCCTCGAGCGTGGCGGCCGAGAGCACCGTCATCGTGCCGACGGGTACCACCTCCACCGTGAGGATCACCTCGGCGACCGGGGCAGCTTCGTCCACCGGGGCGAGCTCGCCCGCTCCGGCGACCGCGGCCGACACGGTGACCACCTCGCCGTCCTCCACGCTGGCCGCGGCGGCCGCCTTGTCGCCCATCAGGATCACGTCGTCGGCGAGGGCGGCGAAGATCTCGCGGTCGCGCAGGAGCGTCCGGGCCCGGTCGGGGTCGAGCCCGATCGCGTCCATCTCGGCTGGCGAGCCGGCGTCGACCACGACGGTGGCCGCCGGCACGGCGAGCGCCTCCGCGATCCCCCGGGCGCCGGAGACGGCGTCGAGGTGGGCCGGGGTGAGGGCCGCGCCGTCGACGATGACGTCCACCGGGAAGGTGCTCGCCAGCGTGCGGTCCAGGGACGAGCGCGCGGTGGCCGCCCCGGTGGCCATCATGGTCACCAGCGCCACCCCGATGACCAGGGCGGAGGCCGTCGCCGCCGTGCGCCGCGGGTTCCGGACCGCGTTGACCGTCGCCAGGCGCACCGTCGGGCGCCACCCACGCCCGGCGAGCGCGGCAAGGAGCGCGCCGACGGCCCGGAGGGCCCGAGGGACGAGGAACACCGCGCCGACCATCACGCCGGCGAAGGAGACGATGCCGCCGAGGATCCCGATCAGCAGTGCAGGCGCCAGCTCGAGGGGCTCCTCGAGGAGCAGCATCCCGGCGGTCGCCCCGCCGAGCAGGAGAGCCCCCACGGCGACGAGGGAGACGGCGAACCACCGGCGCAGCCGCCCCCCGCCCCCGCGGGAGCCGGGGTCCGGCGCCGGGCGCAGGGCGCTGAGGGGTGCCACCCGGGTGGCGGCACGGGCCGGCGCGAGCGCCGCGACCACGGTGACGGCGGTGCCGGTCAGCACGGGCACGGCGAGGACGACCGCCGTGACCGGGACCGTCGGGGCGACCTCGATCCAGAGATCGACCCCCTGAAGGAACCACAGGGCCGCCTGACCCAGCCCGAGGCCCAGCAGCACGCCGACCACGGACGCGAGCATGCCGAGGACGAGGGCCTCCAGCATCACGGAGCGGTGCACCTGGGTCTTGGTGGCGCCCACGCAGCGCAGCAGCGCCAGGATCCGCGCCCGCTGGGCGACCAGCACCTGGAAGGTGTTGGAGATGACGAGGGCGGCGACGAACATCGCCACGGCGGCGAAGGCGAGCACGAAGTACGTCAGCGTCTCGGCCTCGCCGGTCAGCTCCGCCGTCCTCGCCTCCGCCTGCTCCAGCGCGGTGCGCACGAGCGTCCCGGGCAGCTCGGCGCGGACCGCCTCCGCCACGGCGTCGGCGCCGGCTGCGGCGTCCCCGGCCACGAGGACGTGGTCGTAGGCCAGCCGTCCGTCCGGCGACCCTTCCGCCGCCCAGGCCTCCACGTTGGCGCGGGAGACGAGGACGACGCCGAGCGGTGCGGAGATCAGCGACGGGTCGCTGAGGATCCCGCTCAGCCGCAGCTGGACCGCACGCACTGTCGAGGTCTCGCCGTCGAGGACCTCGTGCTCCACGCGGAGCCGGTCCCCGATGCCGACGCCCAGGCGCTCCGCCGTCGACTCGGTGACCGCGGCCTCGTCGTCGCCCGCCGGTGCCTCACCCTCGACGACGTCGAACGGGTCGAGGCGCGGGGACGACGCCGTCGGGGTGAGGAGCGCGGCGTCCCGCTCGCCGCCCGCGAGGACCTGCCCGGGCACCTGGACGACGCCGTCCGCCGCCGCCACCTCGTCCAGCTCTGTCAGGGCCCGGACCGAGGCGGCGTCGAGGGGCCGCTCGTCGGTCGGGTGGACCACCACGGAGGCGTCACCCAGCGACGCCGTCACCGCACGGTAGGCGGTGTCGCGCACCAGGCCGCCGCCCAGCAGCGTGGCCGTGACGAACGCCGTCGCGACGACGATCGCCACGGCGGCCGCGCCGAGCCGCGTCACGCCCGCGCGCATCTGGGACAGGGTCAGACGGATCATCGGGCCACCGCCACGGCGGGGCGCAGGGCGTCGAGACCGGTGAGCACGGACTCCGGCGTCGGGTCGGTGATCTCCCCGGCCAGCCGGCCGTCGGCGATCAGGACCACCCGCTCGGCGTAGGAGGCTGCCGTCGGGTCGTGCGTGACCATGACGACGGTCTGGTCGAGCTCGCGCACGCAGGTCCGCAGGAAGGACAGCACCTCTGCGCCGGCGGCGGAGTCGAGGTTCCCGGTGGGCTCGTCGGCGAAGACGACGTCCGGCCGGGTCACGAGGGCGCGAGCGATGGCGACCCGCTGCTGCTGGCCGCCGGAGAGCTCGGCGGGACGGTGCGTCAGCCGCTCCCGCAGCCCGAGGATGCCGACCAGCGTGTCGAACCACGTCCGGTCCACCGGCCGCCCGGCCAGCTCGCACGGCAGCGTGATGTTCTGCTCGGCGGTGTACATCGGCAGCAGGTTGAAGGACTGGAAGACGAAGCCGACCCGTTCGCGGCGCAGCAGCGTCAGCCGGCGGTCGTCCAGACCGCCCAGGTCGGTCTCGCCCAGGAGGACCCTGCCTCCGCTGGGCTCGTCCAGCCCCGCGAGCAGGTGCATGAGTGTGGACTTCCCCGAGCCGGACGGCCCCATGATGGCGGTGAAGGCGCCGGCGTCGAACGAGACGTCGACGCCGCGCAGCGCGTGGACGGCGACGTCGCCACGTCCGTAGACCTTCGTCAGGCCGGTGGCGCGGACGGCGGGATGGGGGCTCATGTGCGGCTCCTGGCAGCGGGCGGTGCACGCGCCCGGACGCAGCGGTCCGGGCCCGTGGCCGGGAGCTCCCCGGCACCGACGACGCTACGGACGGCCCACGTCGGCGTCGTCGGGCGGCGGGCTCATCCGCTCGTCATGCCGTGGTCTGACATGTAGCGCCCTGCTCCACCCGTGGCGTCAGGAGCCGGGGGTGACGAGTCCCGTCTCGTAGGCGACGACGACGGCCTGGACCCGGTCCCGCGCGCCGAGCTTGGCCAGCACCCGGCCGACGTGGGTCTTGACGGTCGCCTCGGCGACGTACAGCTCGGCCGCGATCTCGGTGTTCGATCGACCGCGGGCCATGAGCACGAGCACCTCGCGCTCGCGGTCGGTCAGCGCGTCCAGGATCGCGGGCGAGGTCTTCTGCTCGTCCGGCAGGACGTCGGCCAGGTGCTCGATGAGGCGCCGGGTCGAGGACGGCGCGATGACGGCGTCGCCCCGGTGGACGGTACGGATGGCGGCGAGCATCTCTTCCGGCGGCGCGTCCTTGAGCAGGAACCCGCTGGCGCCGGCCTTGATCGCCTGGAGGACGTACTCGTCCAGGTCGAAGGTCGTCAGGATGATGACGCGCGGCGCGAGCGCGCCCGGCCCGGGGCCGCCGGTGAGCTCCGCCGTGGCGGCGAGGCCGTCCATCGTGGGCATGCGCACGTCCATGAGTACGACGTCCACGGGGTGGGAGCCGAGCAGCCGCAGCGCCTGGGCGCCGTCGCCCGCCTCGACCACCACGTCCATGTCCGGCTGCGAGCCGATGACCATGGCGAACCCCGCGCGGACCAGCTGCTGGTCGTCGACCAGGGCGACGCGGATCGTGGCGGTGTCGGTGGTGGTCATGAAGGAGCTCCGGGGACGGTGGGGCGGGGGGCGAGGGGCGGCCGGGTGCCGGGCACGGGCAGGGGGATCTCGGCACGGACACGGTAGCCGCCGCCGGGTCGCGGCCCCGCCTCCACGGTGCCGCCGAACAGGGCGGCGCGCTCGCGCATGCCCACCAGGCCCTGCCCGCGGCCGTCGGAGGTGGCGGCGGCACCACGGCCGTCGTCGTCGACCTGGACGGCCATCACCTGCGGTCCCCGGTGCAGCGCGACGGTCACCCGGACGTCGGGCCCGGCGTGCTTGAGGACGTTCGTCAGGGCCTCCTGGACGATCCGGTAGACGCTCAGCCCCACGCCCGGCGGGAGGGAGCCGCCGGTGCCGGTGCGGACCACGGAGACCCCGAGCCCGGTGGCGCGGACCTGCTCGACGAGGCGGTCGAGATCGGCGTCGTCGGGCTGGGGGAGGCGCTCGGTGGCGTCCTCGGTGCGCAGCACGCCGAGGATGCGGCGCATGTCCGCGAGGGCGTCCCGCCCCATGGCGGAGATCGTGCTGAGTGCCCGTTCCGCCGCCTCGGGGTCGGTGCGGGCCGCGTACCGGCCGCCGTCGGCCTGGGCGACGACGACGGAGAGGGAGTGCGCGACGACGTCGTGCATCTCGCGCGCGATACGGGTGCGCTCGGCCGCGGTGGCGAGGCGGATCTCCTGGTCGCGCTCGACCTCGAGGCGGCGGGCCCGCTCCATCAGCGCCTCGAGCCGCTCGATCCTGCTGCGGCGGCTGAGGGCGACGGCCCAGGTGGCGAAGACGGTGCCGGCGACGCCGAGGAACATCAGGACGAACGTGGACCACAGCAGCTGCCCGGGGACCACGACGCCCACCGTCACGGCGATCGCCAGCGCGCCGACGAGCGCCCCGCCGAGCCCGGCCCGGCGGGCCCACAGCGGTCCGTAGACCGTCACCGAGTACAGCGCCACCAGGACGAGGAGGTCCGTGGGCAGGAAGTAGGCACCGGCGAGCAGGTGCCCGAGAGCGGCGGCGTAGACCGCCGCCGCCGACGCCGCTGGGCGGGACCGACGCCACGCGAGCATGGCGCACATGACGAGCGAGGCCGCCGCCCCGACGGCCTGCGCGGCGGGGAGGGACGTGAAGGAGGTGACGGCCGCGACGGAGGGAAGGCCGAGGAGGAGCACCGCGAGGAGCGCGACGAGGGAGTCCACGGTCCTGCGCCGGGTCGCGGGGTCACGCAGGCGCTCGCGCACGCCCCCGATCGTCTCCATGACTTCCGAGAGTAGGAGGTCCGATGACGACGGCGGATCAGTCGCTGGACGGACCCCGGCCGTCGCGGCGTCATCCCGCGGTCGCTCCGGCGCCGGACGGCGCGGTCAGCGGTCCCGTTGGGCAAAGTCCGTCTCGCAACCAGTTAACAAGAGCGTCAAAGAGGTCACAGAGCTGTAACGATATTCCTGTCAAATCCGTCGGAAACCCGACTCTGTCGCCAGGCCGGTCGAGGGTGACGAAACCGCGCCACCTTGCGGCTGTCCGGCGGTCGCCGGGGAGTCGAGAAGTCAGCGAGCCAGACCACGACGGCCTGTTTGTCACCCTCCGAGGGCCTCCCTAGCGTGGCCGGGCACCATGACCACTCGGGGTGACCCGTCCGGTGCCGTGCGCCCCGGGCGACGGCGTCGGGAGGCTGTGCCTCGTCCGAACCGAAGGGACCATGATGACCACCACGACCCGCCGCAGAGCTGCGGCCGCCGCCACCGCCGGAGTCCTGGCGGCCGGGCTCGGCGCCTGCAGCGCAGGGGACGGAGCCTCCGCCGGCGGTACCGCGTCCGGAGAGGCGCTCACGCTCGAGCAGCTCACCGAGGACGGCACGATCACCGTCGGCTTCGCCGGCGAGGCGCCCTACAGCTACCAGGAGGACGGGGAGCTCACCGGCGCGACCGTCGCGCTGCACGAGAAGATCTGGGGCGAGCTCGGCGTCGAGAATGTCGAGGGCGTGCAGGCCGAGTTCGGCCAGCTGATCCAGGGGCTGAACGCCGGGCGCTTCGACGTCATCGCCGCCGGCATGTCGATCCTGCCCGAGCGCTGCGAGCAGGCATCGTTCTCCGAGCCGGAGTTCATGTACACCACCGCCCTCATGGTCGAGGAGGGCAACCCCCACGGCCTGACCGACATGCAGTCGATCGCCGAGGCGGAGGGCGTCCAGATGGCCGCCATGACCGGGGCGATCGAGGCCTCCTACGCCGACTCGCTCGGTCTCGAGACCCTCCAGGTCGGCAACCCGCAGGACGGGATGGACGCCGTCACCGGCGGCCGCGCCGACGTCTTCGCGCTGACCGGCATCTCGCTGAACTGGATGGCTGACAACAACCCCGACGCCCCCGTCGAGGTCACGGAGTCCTTCGAGGCCGTCATCGACGGCGTCGAGCAGGTCGGTGCCGGCGGCACCGTCTTCCGCGACGCCGACACCGAGCTGCGGGACGCCTACAACGAGGAGCTGGCGAAGATCGTCGAGGACGAGACCGCCTACCTCGACGTCGTGGGCGACTTCGGTTTCACCGCCCAGGAGCGGCCCACCGGGGACCTGACGACCGAGCAGCTCTGCGCCGGCGACCTGGGCTGACGCCCCGCTGATGACCGACAACGTCGAGGTACTGGCGGCGCGGCTGCCGAGCCTGGCTGACGGGGTGCTCGTCACCCTGCAGCTGACGCTCGGCGGCGGCGCGCTCGCCTTCGTGATCGCGGTGCTGCTGGGCCTCTCGGCCCGCAGCGGCCCGACCCTCCTGCGCGGCGCCGCACGCGTCTTCATCGAGTTCTTCCGCGGCACCTCGCTGCTCGTCCAGCTCTTCTGGTTCTTCTACGTCCTGCCGCTGTTAGGCGTGCAGCTGAGCTCGCTGCTCTGCGGGATCCTCGCGCTGGGCCTCAACTACGGCGCGTACGGGGCCGAGGTGGTCCGCGGGGCCATCAACTCGGTGCCCAGGGGACAGTGGGAGGCGACGACCGCGCTGAGCATGAGCCCGGCCCGCACCATGGTCAAGATCGTCTGGCCGCAGGCCTGGGCGATCATGATCCCGTCCCTGAGCAACCTCCTCGTCATGCTGCTCAAGGGCACCGCCGTCGCGTACGTGATCCTCATGCACGACATCACGTTCGTCACGGGCCAGCTGCGCCAGGCCACCGGGGACACCTTCTTCTCCTACGGCGTGGGCATGGTGCTCTACTTCCTCATCGCCCTGGCGATCGTCATGGTGGCCAACGCGCTCGAACGGCGGGCGAAGCGTCGTCTCGGTCGGGGGGAGGCCACGCGTCGTCGCCCCACGGCCGCGGCCGCACCGGTGGGGGTGGTGGGCTGACATGGACAACGACATCTGGAGCTGGGACCGTGCCGCGGCCGTCCTTCCTCAGCTCGTCGAGACCTTCCTCCAGGTCACCCTGGTCGCCACCGTGGTGGGCTCGGTCATCGCGGCCGTGCTCGGACTCGCCGTCGCGATGGTCCGCCGGCTTGCGCCCGTCTGGATCGCCCGGCCGGTCCACTGGGTCATGGAGTTCGTCCGCATGACACCGCTGGTGATCCAGCTGCTGTTCGCCTACTACACCTTCGGGAGCTTCTCGAACCTGACCATCGGCATCACCGTCCTCGGCATCCACTACGCCGCCTACATGGCCGAGGTGTACCGCTCCGGGATCGACGCGGTGCCGAAGGGCCAGTGGGAGGCAGCCACCGCGCTGTCGATGTCCAGGACCCGTACCTGGCGGAAGATCGTCATCCCGCAGGCGCTGCGCACGACGGTGCCCGCGTTGGGCACCTGGGTGATCTCGATGTTCAAGGACACCCCGTTCCTCACCGTCATCTTCGTCGTGGAGATGGTGACCCGGGCGGAGGAGTACGGCGCCCAGACCTTCACCTACACCGAGGCACTGACGCTCGCCGGCCTGATCTTCCTCGCCGCGAGCTACCCCACCTCGGTCCTGCTGCGCAGATTGGAGACCCGCCTTGCCCGCTACTGAAGACCAGACTGCTGCCGAGAACCAGCCCGTTACCGAGAACCAGGCCGCGACCGAGAACCAGGCCGCGACCGAGAACCAGGCCGCACCGGACGGTGCCGCCGTGCCCGCTCTGCGGTTCGAGAACGTCGTGAAGAAGTTCGGCGAGAACGTCGTGCTGAACGACCTCAACTTCGAGGTCAGGAAGGGTGAGCGCGTCACCCTCATCGGCCCCTCGGGCTCGGGAAAGACGACGATCCTGCGACTGGTCATGACGTTGGAGCACCTCACCGGCGGGTACATCTACGTCGACGGCGAACCGCTCACCCACGAGCGGCGCGGCGACCGGCGCGTCGAGCGCAGGCCGAAGGACGTCGCCCGGATGACCACGAGGATCGGAATGGTCTTCCAGCAGTTCAACCTCTTCCCGAACATGTCCGTCCTCGAGAACATCACCGAGGCCCCGGTGCACGTGCTGGGCCGGTCCCGGTCGGAGGCGGAGCGGCGGGCCCGCGAGCTCCTGGACCTCGTGGGCCTGGCCGACAAGGCCGACGCTCACCCCACCCGCCTGTCCGGCGGCCAGCAGCAGCGCGTGGCCATCGCCCGGGCCCTGGCGATGGACCCGGAGGTCCTCCTGCTGGACGAGGTGACCTCGGCGCTCGACCCCGAGCTGGTGGGCGAGGTGCTCTCGGTGCTGCGCAACGTCGCCCGTGACACGGACATCACGATGCTCATCGTCACGCACGAGATGCAGTTCGCGGCCGAGGTCTCCGACCGGGTCCTCATGTTCGACCACGGGCGGATCATCGAGGAGGCGTCCCCGGAGGTGATGTTCTCCGACCCCGAGCAGGAACGGACCCAGGTGTTCCTCCAGGCTGTCCTCTAGTTTCTGTGGGCGTCCGGAGCCGCCGGGGGCGCGACCGGAGCCGCGGGGCGCCGGGAGTCGCGGGACACCCGGCGCCATGGGGTCGCGGGGCCGCACCCGTGCCCCGCGCGGCCACGGCCCGCGGGACCACAGGGCCCATCAGCCCGCGAGCGCGGGCTCCCGGCGCTCCTCCGACGCCGCGAGCAGGGCGGCGTAACGCCCGCCGGCCGCGGCGAGGGTGGCGTGGTCGCCGACCTCGATCACGCGTCCGCCGTCCAGCACCGCGATGAGGTCCGCGTCGCGCACGGTGGAGAGACGGTGGGCGATCGTGATGGTCGTGCGGCCGTGGCTGACGGCGTCGAGCGCGGCCTGCACGCTCCGCTCGGTCCGGGTGTCCAGGGCGCTGGTCGCCTCGTCCAGGACGAGGACCCGCGGGTCGCGCAGGAGCGTCCGGGCGATCGCGAGCCGTTGTTTCTCCCCACCCGAGAAGCGGTGCCCGCGCGCCCCGACGACCGTGTCGTAGCCGTCCGGCAGCGAGACGATGAGGTCGTGCACCTGGGCGGCGCGGGCGGCCTGCTCGATCTCGACGTCCGTGGCGTCCGGGCGGGCGTAGCGCAGGTTCTCCCGCACGGTGGCGTGGAGCAGGTAGGTCTCCTGGGAGACCATGCCCACGATCTGCGCGAGGGTGCCCAGCCGCAGGTCCCGCAGGTCCACGCCGTCGATGCTCACCCGCCCGGTGGACGGGTCGTGCAGGCGGGCGACGAGCGAGGCGAGCGTCGTCTTGCCGGCGCCCGTCGAGCCCACCAGCGCCAGCCGGGCGCCCGCGGGGACCACGAGGTCGACGGCGGCGAGGGCGGGCCGGTCGCCGCCGGGATAGGTCAGGCCCACGCCCTCGAACCGCACCGTGCCGCGCACGAGGCCGGGGTCCAGGTCCACGGGGTCCGCGGGGTCGGCGATGTCGACGGGCAGGTCGAGGTACTCGAAGATCCGGCTGAAGAGCGCCAGGGAGCTGGTGATCTGCACGCCGACGTTCAGCACGCCCATCAGCGGGCGGAACAGTCCGGCCTGGAGGGCGGTGAACGCGACGAGCGTGCCGATGGTCATCCCGCCCGAGGTGGCCGGGAGGCCGGCGGCGAGGTAGATCAGGGCCGGGATGGCCGCGAAGACCACGCTCATGGTCGCCATCCGCCAGCGGCCGGCGAGCTCGGCGCGCACCTCGAGGTCCAGCAGGTCCTCCGACGACGCGCGGAAGCGCTCGGAGAGCAGCGGTCCGGTGCCCATCGTCTTGCCGAGCAGCACCCCGCTGACGGAGAGGGACTCCTCGACCTGCCCGTGCAGGCCGGCCAGCGCGCGCTGGCGCTTCGCCGTCACGGCACGGCGCAGCTGCGCGACCCGGCGAGTGAGCCAGATCGCGGGCGGCAGGACCACGAGGGAGAGGAGAGACAGGCGCCAGCTGAGTGCGGCCATGGCGACGGCGGTGCCGACGGCAGTGGTGACGTTGGAGGCGATCGACGTGGCCGCCGTCGTCACCACGGACTGCATCGCGCCGATGTCGTGGGTCAGGCGCGACTGGACCTCGCCGCCGCGGGTCCGGGTGAAGAAGTCGAGGGACTGGCGCTGCAGGTGGACGAAGACGTCCGTGCGAAGCCCGTGCATCACGCGCTGGCCCACAGTCGTGGACAGCCAGGTCTGGACGACGCCCAGCACCGCGGCGACCACGGTGACCGCGAGCATCCCGCCCACCAGGAGCAGCAGGAGCGGGACGTCCTGCTCCGGGATCGCCTCGTCGATCAGGCGCCGGGTGAGGAAGGGGGTGGCCAGCCCGACGACGGAGGCGGCCACGATGAGTCCGACGACGACGGCCAGGCGACCGCGGAACGGTCGGAAGAGCGCGCCGATCCGGCGCAGGCTGACCGGGTGAGACTCGAGCTGGGCGAGATCCTTCGGGTCCTTGCGGACGGGGCCGCCGGAGGGGCCGCCCCGTGGCGGCCCGGTGATGATGTCGCTCACGGACACCACCTCGATTCAGTCTGGAGGAACTAGATGGTGAGGCTACCTCACAATGAGGTGATGACGCCACCGATAGGGTGGACGCATGAGCGACGAGAAGGCGGCCCACGCTGACCGGGAAGCCCATGACGGTGGCCCCCACGACGGTGGCCCCCACGACGGTGGCACCCACGACCGTGGAACGGGTCACGGCCGCGGCGCCGCCCACGAGGGCGGCGCGTCCCACGACGCCGCCGACCCGGCCGAGCTGCTGATGCGGGCCGCGCGGACGCTGCGCCGGCGTTCGGCGGACGCGCTCGCGCCGTGGCAGCTCTCGCCCCACCACGTCCGCGCGCTGCGTGTGGTGTGCGCCCGCGCGGGGGAGGGGGAGACCCGGCTCTCCGACGTCGCCGACGCCCTGCGCATCGCGCCGCGGTCCGCGACCGAGGTGATCGACGCCCTGGAGGCGCGGGGTCTGGTGGAGCGCTCGCCGTCGGCCCGCGACCGGCGTGCCGTGGTCGTCCGGCCGACGCCGGAGGGGGCGCGGGTCCGGGAGGTGGTCGAGCGGCACCGCGCCGAGCAGTCCGCATCCTTCCTCGCCGCGCTGACCCCGTCGGAGCGCGCCACCCTGGCGGAGCTGCTCGGCAAGGTCCTCCGGGACTGACGACGGCGGCGGTCGATCCACCACTGACCGGCCGACGTGGGCGGGGTTTGCCATCATGTCCCTCGTGACCGCGACCTCATCGACGCCAGACTCCGACGACGCGCTCGGCCCGCTGACGGAGGGCTCGACCGCCGAGGTGCCCGGGGCTGCCCAGGCCGACGTGCGCCAGCGGTGGACCGAGCTGGCCGAGGCCGTCGACGCCGCGCAGTTCGCTTATTACGTGCGCGACGCCCCGACGATCTCGGACGCTGAGTACGACGCCCTGCTCCGCGAGCTCGAGGCGCTGGAGGAGGAGCACCCGGACCTGCGGGTTCCGGAGTCGCCCACGCAGCGGGTCGGCGGCACGTACTCCACGGACTTCGCCACCGTCGAGCACCGGCAGCCGATGCAGAGCCTCGACGACGTGTTCTCCCTCGAGGAGCTGCGCGAGTGGGCGACCCGCGTGCACGCCGCCGCCGGCCGGACGGACGTGGCGATGACGTGCGAGCTGAAGATCGACGGCCTCGCCGTCAACCTCCTCTACGAGGACGGGCGGCTCGTGCGCGCCGCCACGCGCGGGGACGGCCGGACCGGCGAGGACGTCACGCTCAACGTCCGCACGATCGCCTCCGTGCCGCGCCAGCTGGCCGGGGACCACCACCCGGCGAGCATCGAGATCCGCGGCGAGGTCTTCTTCCCCGTGACCGCGTTCGAGGAGCTCAACGCCTCGCTCGTCGCGGCCGGCAAGGCCCCCTTCGCCAACCCCCGGAACTCCGCGGCCGGCTCCCTGCGCCAGAAGGACCCGAAGGTCACCGCCTCGCGGGCGCTGGACATGATCGCCCACGGCGTGGGCGCGGTGGACTGGGGCCCCGCCGGCCCGCCCGAGCGGTGGTCCTCGCAGTCCCACCTCTACGAGCAGCTGCGGGCCTGGGGCGTGCCGGTCTCCTCCCACACCCGGGTGGTGGACTCGCGCGCGGCGGTCGAGGAGATGATCGCCTTCTACGGCGAGCACCGGCACACCGTCGAGCACGAGATCGACGGGATCGTGGTCAAGGTCGACGACTTCGGGCTCCAGCGGCAGATGGGCTCCACCTCCCGGGCCCCGCGCTGGGCGGCCGCCTACAAGTACCCGCCGGAGGAGGTCAACACCAAGCTCCTCGACATCCGCGTGCAGGTGGGTCGCACCGGGCGGGTCACGCCCTACGGCGTGATGGAGCCGGTGCTGGTGGCGGGCTCCACCGTCGCCCAGGCGACCCTGCACAACGCCAACGAGGTGCGCCGCAAGGGCGTGCTCATCGGGGACACCGTCGTCCTGCGCAAGGCGGGCGACGTCATCCCCGAGATCGTCGCGCCGGTGGTGGACCTGCGCGACGGCACCGAGCGGGAGTTCGTCATGCCCGAGAACTGCCCCTCGTGCGGCACCCCGCTGGCCCCGGCGAAGGAGGGCGACGTCGACCTGCGCTGCCCCAACGCCCGGTCCTGCCCCGCCCAGCTCACCGAGCGGGTGGCGCACGTCGCCTCGCGCGGGGCCCTGGACATCGAGGCCCTGGGGTACGAGGCCGCCCTCGCCCTGACCAACCCCGACGTGCGCCGCGCCGAGGCGCTGCGCGCCCTCACCGCCGGCCGGAGCCTCGAGACGGAGACCGCGACGGTGCGGCTGCCGGCCGACGAGCAGGGCCGCCTGCCCGACGAGGAACAGCTTGCAGGTTTCGGGGTGCCGCTGCCCCAGCGACCGGTCCTCACCACGGAGGCGGCGCTGTTCGAGCTCACCGCCGAGGACCTGCGCGACGTCGTCGTCTACCAGCCGAAGACCCTGAAGGGTGAGCCCACCGGGGACTGGCGCGCCGTCCGTGCGTTCTGGACCAAGGAGCAGCGCAAGCCCGACGGCACGGTCCGTGCGCCGACGAAGCCGTCGAAGAACCTCGAGCGCATGCTCGCCGAGCTCGAGAAGGCGAAGACGCAGCCCCTGTGGCGGGTCCTCGTGGCCCTCTCGATCCGGCACGTCGGCCCGACCGCGGCGCGTGCCCTGGCCACCCACTACGCCTCGCTCGAGGCGATCCAGGCCGCCGAGCTCGAGGAGCTCGCCGCCGTCGACGGCGTGGGCCCGGTGATCGCCGCGGCCCTCCAGGAGTGGTTCGCCGTGGACTGGCACCAGGAGATCCTGCGCCGATGGGCGGCGTCCGGCGTCCGGACGGCGGACGAGCGGGACGAGTCCGTCCCGCGCACGCTGGAGGGGCTCACCGTCGTCGTCACCGGGTCCCTGGAGGGGTTCAGCCGCGACTCCGCCAAGGAGGCGATCATCGCCCGCGGGGGCAAGGCCTCCGGCTCGGTGTCGAAGAAGACGGACTTCGTCGTCGTCGGCGACAACGCCGGGACCAAGGAGACGAAGGCGCGCGAGCTCGGCCGGCCGATCCTGGACGAGGCCGGCTTCACGGCCCTGCTCGCCGGGGGACCGGACGCCGTGTCCGACCTGGTGCAGGTCGAGGCGTAGCCGCCACGCCGCCCGTACAACTACGTCGACGGGCGGGCGGCGTCCTGCCAGAGCCCCACGACGTTGCCCTCCGAGTCCCTGAAGTAGGCCGCGAAGCCCATGTCGCCCACCGGCAGCTTCTCCTGGAGCACCTCGCCACCGTGCGCGGCGACGGTCGCCAGGGTGGCGTCCGCGTCGTCGGTGTCGATCGTGATGACGGTGGCGCGGTTGATGTCGTTCCGGGGCGTCATGCCGCCGCCGATGTAGCCGGGCTCGGTCGCCGTCCCGTCCTCCCGGGTGGGGCCGGAGGAGACGGTGACGTAGTCCCACTCGGGCATGTCCTGAAGCCGCCAGCTGAAGACCTCCCGGTAGAAGGCCTTGGCGCGCTCGGCGTCGTCGAACGGGATCTCGAAGTGCACCACTCGCCCGGTCATGGCGGACACCTCCTCGTGCCGGGGGCGCCGGCCGGCGCCCGAGGTCCCCAGCATAGGAAGGGACGCTGGGGACGGGAACGGCCGGGAGCACGATCGGGCGACGCGCGATGGCCGACGGAGCGAGGTCGATCAAGCGCGCACGTCGGTCGGATCCGGTCCGTCGCGGACGCCTGTGTGCGGCTGCATAATGTCGCCCGTGCTCCCTACCGCGCGCATCACCGTCGACCTCGCCCGCCCGGAGGACTTCGAGCGGGCCGGCGAGATCGGCGTCGCCGCCTACGGCGCCGTCCTCGACCTGTCCGAGGAGTACGCCGCCGCGCTGCGTGACGTCGCCGCCCGGGCGGCGGACGCCGTCGTGCTGGTGGCACGCTCCGGCCGGGAGGTCCTCGGCTCGCTGACGCTGGCCGCGGCGGGCGGCGCCTACGCGGACCTCGCCCGCGGTGACGAGCTCGAGGTGCGCATGCTCACCGTCGACCCCACGGCGCAGCGCCGCGGGGCGGGCGAGGCGCTGCTGCGCGGTGCGGCGGAGTGGGCGCAGGAGCAGGGATATCCGGCGCTCGTGCTCTCGGTGGTCAGCAGCGACGGCCCCGGCGCGCCGCACCGTCTCTACGAGAGGCTCGGCTTTCGCCGCGAGCCGTCCCGTGACTACGTGGGCGGCTGGGAACCGCACCCGCAGATGTGGGTCTACGAGCTCACCGTCTGACCGGGCCGGACGCCGGCCGGCTCACAGCAGCGGCGCGAGCGGCTTGAGGACCCGCTCCAGGACGCGGCGGTGCAGCCCACGCTGCTCCCACTCCTCGAGCGTGAGCTGGCGGGAGTTGCCGAGATCGTTGAGGAAGATCTTCTCCATCTGCTCGGCCAGGTCGTCGTCGTACAGCTCGAGGTTGATCTCGAAGTTCCCGGTCATGGACAGCCGGTCGATGTTGGTCGTGCCCACCGTCGTCCAGCGGCCGTCCACGGTCATGGTCTTCGCGTGCACCATCGCGTCCTGGAAGAGCCAGATGGTGACCCCCGCCTCCAGCAGGCGCGAGTAGTAGGTGCGGGCCGCCCAGTCCGCGAGGATGTGGTTCGAGTACTCGGGGATGAGCACCCGGACGTCGACGCCCCGGCGGGAGGCTGAGATGAGGGCGTGAAGGATCTCCCGGTCGGGGATGAAGTAGCCCTGCGTGATGTACACGTGGTCCTCGGCGCGGTCGATCGCCTCGAGATAGATGCCGCGTACCGGGAAGATCAGCCGGGCGGGCGCGTTCTGCGCCGCGCGGATCCGGGCGTCCCACGACCGCGCACCGCGGTCCGGGATCTCCGGGTGCTTCTTCTTGCGATGGTCGTTCCAGAAGTCGACGAAGGCGTTCTCCAGCTCCCAGGCCGAGGGGCCGTCCACCCGCAGGTGGGTGTCCCGCCACGTGGTGGCGTAGAGGTCGCCGATGTTGTACCCGCCCACGTAACCGGTCACGCCGTCGACCACCAGCAGCTTGCGGTGGTCGCGACCGGTCTTGCGCAGGTTGAGGGTCAGCAGGCCGGGCCGGAAGAAGGGGAACTTCAGCACGTGCAGGTTCGGGAGGTCGGGGAACCGCTTGAACCGGGGGGAGACCACGCCGTTCCCCCAGCTGTCGAACACGATGAAGACCTCCACGCCGCGCTGCGCCGCGGCGAGGAGGGCGTCCTTGAACCGGTGCCCGGTCCTGTCCGCCTTCCAGATGAAGGTCTCGAAGTAGATGGTGTGCTCGGCGGTCTCGATGCGCGCCAGCATGTCCTCGTACAGGTCGGCGCCGTAGGTGAACGTCGTGACCTGCGAGTCCGCCACCGCCACCCGTGCGGGCTCGGTCCGGGGAAACTCGCCCGACGGCGGCTCCCGGTGCTTGCGCACCCGGTCGACGGCCAGCACCGTGGCGATCGCCGAGGCCTGCAGCGTGGCCACCGCACCGACGTACCACCGAACCGCACGCCACACGTCCCGAGGCTCGACGTGCGGGAGGCTGAGGACCGCGTGGCCGACGCGCTGACGGAGCGACATGGCCCAAACCTATGGCACGGCGCGGTCCGGAACATCCGCTGCGCGGCCTCCGCCCGCCACGCGCGACGGCGGCCCACCCCGTTACCTTCTAGCCATCCCTCGGGGCTGCCGGCACCCCGAGCAGCTGAGCCCGCAGCCCGGCTGCCGGGCCGCCCGCGCCTGGCTGGCCGATACTGGGCCGATGATCTCCCTCGAACTCGCGCGGGCCCTGCAGGAGGCCGGACTGCGCTGGCACCCGGCGCCAGGGGACCGCTTCTCGATCGACCAGCCCGAGCTCGCCGGCGACGTCTTCACGATCTCGGAGATGACCGTCGAGGCGCGCACGTACCCCACGGGCACGATCCTCGGCTTCAACGGCACCACCGAGTGGGCTCTGGACTCGGTGACGATCGACCAGACGGTGTGGCGGCCCCGTGAGGACCAGCTGAGAGAGCTCCTCGGCGCCACGTTCCGCCGGCTCGAGCGCGAGGTGGACGGCTACCGCGTGCGGGCGAGGTTCCCCGCCGGCCCGGGCACGGAGGACGTCGAGCACGCGGCCGCGGAGCCCGCCGACGCGTACGGCGCCGCGCTGCTGGACCTCATCGGCCGCTCGGCGCTCTAAGGGCCGCCGCCCGCCACGTAGAATCTGCGGCATGTCCACCATCTCTTCCGACGAGGTCGCGCGCGTCGCGGCCCTGGCACGGATCGCGCTGACCCCCGAGGAGATCGACCGGCTCGCCGGCGAGCTCGACGTCATCGCCGGCGCCGTCGCCCGGGTCAACGAGGTCGCCACCCCCGACGTGCCCGCCACCTCCCACCCCATCCCGCTGAGCAACGTCTGGCGCGCGGACGAGGTGGTCGAGACCCTCGACGTCGACGCCGTCATGGCGGCGGCGCCCGAGGCGCACGACGGCATGTTCGCCGTTCCGCAGATCCTGGGGGAGGACGCATGAGCGACCTCACCCGCCGCACCGCGGCCGAGCTCGCCGAGCTGCTCCGCTCCCGCGAGGTGTCCAGCGTCGAGGTCACCCAGGCCCACCTTGACCGGATGGCCGCCGTCGACGGCGCCGTCCACGCCTTCCTGCACACCAACACCGACGAGGCGCTCGCCGCGGCCGCCGACGTCGACGCCCGCCGGGCCGCGGGGGAGGACCTCCCCGAGCTGGCCGGCGTGCCGATCGCCGTCAAGGACGTCGTCGTGACCAAGGGGCAGGTCACCACCGCCGCCTCGAAGATCCTCGAGGGCTGGGTACCGCCCTACGACGCGACCATCGTGCGCAAGCTGCGCCAGGCAGGCATGCCGATCCTCGGCAAGACCAACATGGACGAGTTCGCCATGGGCTCCAGCACGGAGCACTCCGCCTACGGGCCCACGCGCAACCCGTGGGACCTCGAGCGCATCCCCGGCGGCTCGGGCGGCGGCTCCGCGGCCGCCGTCGCCGCCTTCGAGGCCCCGCTCGCCATCGGCACCGACACCGGCGGCTCCATCCGTCAGCCCGCGGCCGTCACCGGCACCGTCGGCACCAAGCCGACCTACGGCGGCGTCTCGCGCTACGGCCTCATCGCCATGGCGTCCTCGCTCGACCAGGCGGGCCCGGTCTCCCGCACGGTGCTCGACTCCGCGCTCCTGCACGAGGTCATCGGCGGGCACGACCCGCTCGACTCGACCTCGCTGACCGACCCGGTCGGCGGCCTCGTCGAGGCCGCCCGGTCCACAGACCTCGCCGGGGTGCGCGTGGGCATCGTCTCCGAGCTCGGCGGCGAGGGCTACCAGCCCGGCGTCCGCGCGAGCTTCGAGCACGCGGTGGAGCTGCTGCGCTCCGCCGGCGCGGAGGTCGTCGAGGTCTCCTGCCCCAGCTTCGAGTACGCGCTCGCCGCCTACTACCTGATCATGCCCGCGGAGGCGTCCTCGAACCTCGCCCGGTTCGACGGCATGCGCTTCGGGCTGCGGGTCGAGCCCGCCGACGGACCCGTCACCGCCGAGACCGTCATGGCCGCCACCCGCGGTCAGGGCTTCGGCGACGAGGTCAAGCGCCGGATCATCCTGGGCACCCACGCCCTCTCGGCCGGCTACTACGACGCCTACTACGGCTCCGCCCAGAAGGTGCGCACCCTCATCCAGCGCGACTTCGCGGCGGCCTTCGCCCAGGCCGACGTGCTGGTCTCGCCGACGGCGCCCACCACGGCGTTCCGCTTCGGCGAGAAGCTGGACGACCCGATGGCCATGTACCTCAACGACGTCGCCACGATCCCGGCGAACCTCGCCGGCATCCCCGGCCTCTCGCTCCCCTCGGGCCTGAGCGACGACGGTCTGCCGGTCGGCTTCCAGGTGCTCGCCCCGGCCCGGGAGGACGCCCGGCTGTACCGGGTCGGCGGCGTCCTCGAGCGTCTGCTGACCAAGGAGTGGGGCGTGCCCCTGCTCGACAAGGCCCCCGAGCTGGAGGTGAGCGCCCGATGAGCGCCCAGACCGAGACCCTGGTCGACTACGACGAGGCCGTGCGCAAGTACGACCCCGTGCTCGGCATCGAGGTGCACGTCGAGCTCGGCACGGCCACCAAGATGTTCGACGGCGCGCCCCAGACCTTCGGCGCCGCACCCAACACCGCCGTCACGCCCGTCTCCCTGGGCCTGCCGGGCGCACTGCCCGCGGTGAACGGCAAGGCCGTCGAGTACGCCGTGCGCATCGGGCTCGCGCTGAACTGCCAGATCGCGGAGTCCTGCCGGTTCGCCCGGAAGAACTACTTCTACCCGGACGTGCCGAAGAACTTCCAGACCTCGCAGTACGACGAGCCGATCGCGCACGACGGCTACCTCGACGTCGAGCTCTCCGACGGCGAGATCTTCCGCGTGCAGATCGAGCGGGCGCACATGGAGGAGGACGCCGGCAAGAACACCCACGTGGGCGGCTCCACCGGGCGCATCCACGGGGCCACGCACTCGCTGGTGGACTACAACCGCGCGGGCATCCCGCTGGTCGAGATCGTCACGCGGCCGATCGAGGGCGCCGGCGAGCGCGCCCCCGAGGTGGCCCGTGCGTACGTCAGCGCGCTGCGGGACATCTTCCGTTCGCTCGGCGTCTCCGAGGCGCGGATGGAGCGCGGGAACGTCCGCGCGGACGTCAACGTCTCCCTGCGGGCGAACCCCACCGACCCGCTGGGCACCCGTACTGAGACGAAGAACGTCAACTCCTTCCGTTCCGTCGAGCGGGCCGTGCGGTACGAGATCTCGCGCCAGGCGGGCATCCTCGACGACGGCGGCTCGATCGTCCAGGAGACCCGGCACTGGCACGAGGACACCGGCACGACCTCTCCGGGCCGCGTGAAGTCGGACGCCGAGGACTACCGGTACTTCCCCGAGCCGGACCTGGTCCCGATCGCGCCGCCGCGCGAGTGGGTCGAGGAGATCCGGGCGTCCCTGCCGGAGCTGCCGGCCGTGCGCCGCCGCCGGCTGCAGGGCGAGTGGGGTTTCTCGGACGCCGAGATGCGCGACCTCGTCAACGCCGGCGCGAGCGACCTCGTCGAGGCCACCGTCGCGGCCGGCGCGGACCCCGCCGCCGCCCGCAAGTGGTGGATGGGCGAGCTGTCCCGGACCGCGAAGAACGACGGTGTGAGCCTGGAGGAGCTGTCCGTGACGCCGGCGCAGGTGGCCGAGCTGGCCGCCCTCGTGGAGTCCGGGCGGATCAACGACAAGCTCGCCAAGCAGGTGCTGGCCGGCGTGCTGGCCGGCGAGGGCTCGCCCGAGGAGGTCGTCGTGGCCCGGGGCCTGGAGGTCGTCTCCGACGACGGCGCCCTCGAGGCGGCCGTCGACGAGGCGCTGGCGGCCAACCCCGACGTCGCGGAGAAGATCCGCGGCGGCAAGGTCCAGGCCGCGGGCGCGATCGTCGGCGCGGTCATGAAGGCCACGCGCGGACAGGCGGACGCCGCGAAGGTGCGCGAGATCCTCATGGCGCGCATCGGCTGACGCCCGCACGCGCGGCGGGTTCTCCCTGCGGGGAGGACCCGCCGTCGCCGTCCCCGCCGGATGCCGATTTGGGCGGGGCACGGCGCGCGGGGAGCGGGCGAGCGCGGCGCGCGGGGCGCGGCCGGGGCTGCTGCGCGGACCGCCGGGATAGGATGCAACGCACTTTCACCCCGCCCGGAAGGCTTCAGACATGGCACTCCCCAGCCCTAGCTACACGATCACCCTGCGGGTGGAGGTTCCGGCGTCGCAGCGGGCGACGAGCACGGTCGTCTCGGCCGTCGCGGAGGCCGGTGCGGCGGTCATGGGGGTCGACATCGTGCACTCCTCGACGACGAAGCTGACGGTCGACGTCACGTGCGACACGGTGGACGGCGAGCACGGGGAGCGCGTGCGGGACGCGCTGAACGCCCTGGAGGGCGTGCAGGTGCTGAAGATGTCGGACTCGACGTTCCTGATGCACCTGGGCGGGAAGATCGAGGTGGCGCTGAAGGTGCCGCTGAAGACCCGGCGCGACCTGTCGCGGGCGTACACCCCGGGTGTCGCGCGGGTGTGCCTGGCGATCGCGGAGAAGCCGGAGGACGCGCGCCGGCTGACGATCAAGCGCAACACGGTCGCGGTGGTCACGGACGGCACGGCGGTGCTGGGTCTGGGGGACATCGGTCCGGCGGCTGCGCTGCCGGTGATGGAGGGCAAGGCCGCCCTGTTCAAGGAGTTCGGGCACGTCGACGCGTGGCCGGTGTGCCTGGACACCAAGGACACCGAGGAGATCATCTCGATCGTCAAGGCGATGGCACCGGTCTACGGGGGGATCAACCTCGAGGACATCTCCGCGCCGCGGTGCTTCGAGATCGAGGCGCGACTGCGCGAGGAGCTGGACATCCCGGTCTTCCATGACGACCAGCACGGCACCGCGATCGTGGTGCTGGCGGCGCTGATCAACGCGTTGAAGGTGGTCGGCAAGTCGATGGAGGAGGTGCGCATCGTCGTCTCCGGCGTCGGGGCCGCCGGCTCGGCGATCATCAAGCTGCTCAAGGCCCAGGGCGCCCGGCACATCGTGGGCTTCGGACGCGGGGGCGCCCTCCACAGGGGCGCCACCAACGGCGACGAGTACCGCCGGTGGATCGCCGAGAACACCAACGAGGAGGAGTTCACCGGGACGCTGAAGGAGGGCCTGGCGGGGGCGGACGTCTTCATCGGCGTCTCCGCGGGCAACATCCTCACCGGCGCGGACGTGGCGACGATGAACGACGACGCGATCGTCTTCGCCCTGGCCAACCCCACCCCCGAGGTCGACCCGATCGAGGCCGGCGAGACGGCGGCCGTGGTGGCGACCGGCCGGTCGGACTACCCGAACCAGATCAACAACGTCCTGGCCTTCCCGGGCCTGTTCCGCGGGCTGCTCGACGCCGGCGCCACCCACATCTCGCCGGAGCTGCTGCGGGTGGCGGCGGTGGCGATCGCCGAGGTCGTCTCCGACGACGAGCTCAACCCGGCGTTCATCATCCCCGGCGTCTTCGACACCCGGGTGGCGGAGGCCGTGGCCGACGCCGTGCGGACCGAGGCCCAGCGCCACCTCGACGAGCAGCGCGCCGACGCCGCCGAGGTGCGCTGACCTCCGGCACGACGAAGGCCCTGGCCGTGCGGCCAGGGCCTTCGTCGTGCCGGGTCGGTACGACCCGTCGGCATCGGTGGTTCAGCGGAGCCAGCTGTTGCCGACCTTGCCGCCCCACCACTTGCCGAGCCCCCACGTGTCGCCCGCGAGGGTGACCGCCGGGATGATCAGCAGCATGGCCTCGACCCAGTGGGAGTCGGTGATCGGGTTGGTCCCGTGCTCACCCACGAAGGGCAGGGCCGCCAGGTACATGAACAGCATGAGCAGGGTGCCGGTGACGGCGGCGATCTTCAGCCCGCAGCCCGTGATCAGCGCGACGCCGATGCCCAGCAGGCCGAGCATGAACAGGTAGTCGCCGAACGGGTTGGCGAACAGCTGGAAGAAGCCGGCGAACGGCCCCTCGATGCCGTTGATGTATCCCTGGGCAGGGGTGCCGCCGTTCAGCATCGCGCGCTCCGCCGGGGTGGCGAAGCCGAGGCCGAACAGCTTGTCGATGAAGGCCCAGAGGAAGACCCACCCGATGATGATCCGGCCGACGGCCAGCGTCTTGCGGGCCGCGGACGAGGTGATGATGTCTTCCTGGTAGGTCACCGCTCGCGCTGTGCGGTGCGGGGTCGTGGTAGCCATCGTGCTCTCCTTCGAGCGGTTGTCACCTGATGAAGCTCTTGAGTAAGAGCATGGCGCGCCCAAATGTCCGTTTCCTGGGGCTAACGTCCCGTCCGTCGGAGTTGTCACCGACCGATCGGGGGAGATGCCCGTAGCCGCGCGGTCCGGAGTGCAGGACCGCTCGTCCCGGCCTCTTGACACCCGGTTCCGGGCCGAGTTGACTGCACGGGATTGGAAGCGTGCTTCCAACATGTGAAAATCTCGACGACATCGCCGGAGGACTTCGTGGCCCCAGGACTCGACCGGTTCAACGCGGCCGACCCGGCGGAGGCCAGGGCGCTGCTGCTGGCGTGCGCGACCGTCCCGCGCTGGGCCGAGGAGGTCGTGCGGGGCAGGCCGTACGCCACGGTCGCCGACGCCGTCGCCGCCGCCCGTGCCGCGGCCGACCCGTGGACGGACGAGGAGGTCGACGCCGCGCTGGCGCGCCACCCCCGGATCGGGGAGCGGCCGGAGGGGGAGGCGGCCGACGCCGAGCACTCCCGTCGCGAGCAGGCAGGCGTGGCCGGCATGCACGAGGATCTCGCCCGTCGGCTCGCCGAGGGCAACCGCGCCTACGAGGAACGCTTCGGGCACGTCTTCCTCATCCGGGCCGCCGGCCGCGGGCCCGAGGAGATCCTCGCCGCGCTCGACGAACGCCTGACCCACGACCGCGCCACGGAGCGCCGGACCGCCGCGGAGCAGCTCCGGGAGATCGCCGTCCTCAGACTCCAGGGAGAGCTCTCATGACGTCGCACATCACCACCCACGTCCTCGACGCCGTCACCGGCGTCCCCGCCGCCGGCGTCGGGCTTCGGCTCTCGCGCCACCACGCCGACCGGGTGACCGAGGTCGCCGCCGGCGTCACCGACCAGGACGGGCGCAACCGCGAGCTTGGCCCGGAGCGGCTCGAGGCGGGCACCTACCGCCTCGTCTTCGCCACCGGGGAGTACTTCGCCGCCCACGGCCGGCGCACGTTCTACCCCCAGGTCACGATCGACTTCGTCGTCGAGGAGGGGCAGGACCACTACCACGTGCCGATCCTGCTCAGCCCGTTCGCCTACTCGACGTACCGCGGAAGCTGACCGTCCGCCGCACGCCTCCCGTCCGTCCGCCGCACCACCCATCGAAGGAGCGAGAAATGAGCGAGACCCTCACCGACCCGGCGGCCTCCGGCGCCCCCAGGAGCGACGGCTCGATCGTGCTGGGCGAGAACCAGTACGGCAAGGCCGAGGTGCGGCTGGTCAAGGTGGACCGGGACCAGCCGCGCCACCGCATCACCGACCTCTCGGTGACCTCCCAGCTGCGCGGCGACTTCACGGTGGCGCACACCGAGGGCGACAACTCCCCGGTCGTGGCCACCGACACCCAGAAGAACACCGTCTTCGCCCTCGCCAAGGACGGCATCGGCTCTCCCGAGGAGTTCGCGATCCGCCTCTCGGAGCACTTCACCACCTCCTTCGACTGGGTCACCGGGGGGCGTTGGGGCGTCAAGCAGTACACCTGGGAGCGCATCCGCACCTCGCTCCTCAACGACGCGGCGGGCGGCGAGCACAACCACTCCTTCGTCAAGGGCGGCACGGAGACGCGCACCGCCGTCGTCCAGCGGGACGGCGACGAGGTGTTCGTCGTGGCCGGGCTGGAGGACCTGTCGGTCCTGAAGTCCACCGGGTCGGAGTTCAAGGGCTTCCCGCGCGACCGCTACACGACGCTGGAGGAGACGGACGACCGGATCCTGGCCACGTCGGTGACCGCGCGGTGGCGCTACCTGAGCGACGACGTCGACTTCAACGCCGTCTACGGCGACGTGCGCCGCATCCTGCTCGAGACGTTCGCGGACGTGCACTCCTACGCCCTGCAGCAGACGCTGTACCAGATGGGCGCCCGGGTGCTCGAGGCGCACCCGGAGATCGGCGAGATCAAGTTCTCGATGCCGAACCTGCACCACTTCCTCGTGGACCTCAAGCCCTTCGGCCTGGAGAACCCGAACGAGGTGTTCTACGCCGCGGACCGGCCCTACGGCCTCATCGAGGCGGAGGTCCGGCGTTCGGAGGTCCAGCCTGAGCCCCGGGCCTGGGCCACCGTGACCGGCTTCTGCTGACCGGCCCGCGGGACGGCGGACGGGCGTGGGTCTGCGTCCGGAGTCGTACGGTCGAGCGGGGGCTGCCGCTGCGGCTGCGCCTTTGACGGCGACGACGTCCGGGCGGCCGAGCTGCTCGGCGCGCGCTGAGGGCTGCTCAGCGCGCGCTGAGCAGCTCGCCGGCGACCCGCTGGGCCGCCTCGTGGAGCACGGGCACGGCCTTCTCGCCGAACTCGAAGGTGACGCGCGCCGCCGGCCCGGAGACGGAGACGGCCGAGGGGGTGGGGGCGTCCGGGACGGCGACGGCGAAGCACCGCACGCCGATCTCCTGCTCGCCGTCGTCGACGGCGTAGCCGCGCTGGCGGATCCTGGCGAGCTCGACGAGGAGATCCTCGACGTTCGTGATCGAGAGGTCCGTGGCCGCCGGCATGCCCGTGCGCGCCACGATCTCCCGCACCGTGGCGTCGGGAAGCTGCGCGAGCACCATCTTCCCCACGCCGGTGCAGTGGCAGTACACGCGGCGGCCGACCTCGGTGAACATGCGCATCGAGTGCGAGGACGACGCCTGGGCGACGTAGACGGCCATGTCACGGTCGATCATGGCCATGTTCGCCGTCTCGCCGAGCTCCCGCGCCACGCGCTCGAGGTGGGGGCGGGCCCCGGCCCCCAGCTGGCGGCCGGCGCTCTCGCCGAGGCGGATCAGCCGCGGCCCGAGGGTGTAGCGGCGCGAGGGCAGCTGCCGCGCGTAGCCGCGGTTGACCAGGGTCCGCATGAGACGGTGGATCGTCGGCAGCGGCAGGCCGGTGCTGGTGGCCAGCTCGCTCAGCGTGGCGTCGCCGCC
Source organism: Georgenia sp. EYE_87 (assembly GCF_023148685.1). GTDB lineage: Bacteria > Actinomycetota > Actinomycetes > Actinomycetales > Actinomycetaceae > Georgenia. The sequence goes on from NZ_JAHXNL010000017.1 coordinate 55,291, forward strand.
CACGTCCGTCAGGATCTCGAGCAGGTCGATGGCCCGGTCCACGGACTGGACCCCGGTGTTCTCAGCCATCCTTGCCTCCCGCCGTTCGGGGCGTCGCCCGGTGCCTCGCGGTCCCGCCGACCGTGCGGAACCAGTCTTCCACATGTCGAAAGTTCAGCGCCAGATCCGGAAGGAAACTCCTGACCATGCGTGTGCCCGGCCGCAGCTCCGACGATCCACCCACGAGAACCACGCTGGACGAAGCCGCCCTCCGCGCCGTCGAGGATCTCCTCGCACCCGTGGACGCCCGCCTCGAGCGGGACTATCCGGGCGACGACGTGAGCCGTCAGCCCGTCCACACCGTCTACGTCCCGGCCGACCGCTACCACGCCGGGCTCGCCGGGGAGTGGGGCGAGCAGGCGCAGGCCGCCCTCGCCCGGGCGGGCGGGGTCGAGGCGGTGCTCGACGCGGCCGGGGTGCCCCCGGAGCTCCGTGACGCGGTCGCCGACCGGGTGCGTGCCAAGCTCGACCGCGAGCCGGTCGAGGACCTGCGCATCGACCTCGAGGACGGCTACGGCGACCACGGCGACGCCGAGGACGAGGTGGTGGTCGCCGCAGCGCGCGCCCTGCGGAACGAGCTCGAGCGCGGGAGCGCCACACCCTTCGTCGGGATCCGGTTCAAGAGCTTCGAGCGGCCTACCAGGCGACGGGGGCTGCGGACCCTCGACCTGTTCCTCACCACGCTCCTCGAGAGCGGGGACCTTCCGGACGGGCTCCTGCTCACCCTGCCGAAGGTCACCGCCGTCGAGCAGGTCGAGGCGATGGTGACCGTCTGCGCCGGCATCGAGCGGGCCCACCGGCTCCCCGCGGGGCGGCTCGGGTTCGAGGTGCAGATCGAGACCCCGCAGGCGATCCTCGGCGCCGACGGCACGGCTCTCGTGGCCCGCATGGTGCACGCCGGGCAGGGGCGCGTCACGGGCCTGCACTACGGCACCTACGACTACTCGGCCTCCCTCGGCATCGCCGCGGCGCAGCAGTCCATGGAGCACCCCGCGGCGGACCACGCCAAGGCGGTCATGCAGCTGGCGGCCGCGGGGACGGGCGTGCGCCTCTCCGACGGGTCGACGAACGTGCTCCCGGTGGGGGCGGCGGAGCAGGTGCGGGCGGCCTGGGCGCTGCACGCCCGGCTCGTGCGCAGGTCCCTCGAGCGCGGCTACTACCAGGGCTGGGACCTCCACCCCGCGCACCTGCCGAGCCGCTTCGCGGCCACGTACGCCTTCTACCGCGACGGCATGCCGGCCGCGGCCGACCGCCTGCGCGCGTACCTCGCCCGCGAGGAGGGGGCGGTGATGGACGAGCCCGCGACGGCGCGCGCGCTGGCCTGGTATCTCCAGCGCGGCCTGGACTGCGGCGCGGTCGGCGAGGACGAGCTCGTCGTGCTCGGCGTCGACGTCTCGGGACTGGGGCGGCTGCTCCGCCGGCAGGGAGCCGAGGGCTGAGGCTCCGCCCGGCAGGAGGGCCGAGGCTGTAGCCAGGGCGGGACGGCCGAGGCTGGATCCCCGCGTGGAGGCGCGGTCAGGGCGCCCGGGGCGGCCCCGAAGAAAGCCGCGGGACGGGCCCCGGCGAGGGGTTGACCCTCACCGGGGTGGTCTCTAGGCTTTCGACACAAGGAAGGTTGTTTTCACATCCTGAAAGAGAGCCGACGATGGCCAGCCCTGTGCCTTACACCGTGAACTGCTCGATACTGCTGACCGACCTCCCGCTCGGCGAGCGCCCGGCCGCGGCACGGGCCGCCGGCTTCGCGGGCATCGAGCTGTGGTGGCCGTTCGAGACGTCCACGCCGGAGGCCGACGAGGTCGACGCGCTGGTCCGGACGGTCGAGCGGGCCGGCGTCCAGCTGACGGGCCTGAACTTCAACGCCGGGGACATGCCCGGCGGAGACCGCGGCCTCGTCTCGTGGCCCGGCCGCGAGCAGGAGCTGCGCGTCAACCTCGACGTCGTCACCGCCATCGGGGAGCGCACGGGGTGCCGCGCTTTCAACGCCCTCTACGGCAACCGGGTCGACGGGGCCGACCCGACCCGCCAGGACGACCTCGCCGCGGAGAACCTCCACCTCGCCGCCCAGGCCGTCGCCCGCATCGGCGGCACCGTCCTTCTCGAGCCCGTCTCCGGCGCCCCGGCCTATCCCCTGAAGACCTCCGCCGACGCCGTCGCCGTCATCGACCGCGTCGCGTCCGAGCACGGCTCCACCAACATCGGGCTGCTCCTCGACGTCTACCACCTGTCGGTCAACGGCGCCGACGTGGACGCGGACATCGCCGAGCACCGCGACCGGATCGCCCACGTGCAGATCGCCGACGCCCCCGGGCGCGGCGCGCCCGGCAGCGGGGAGCTCCCGATCACCCGGTGGATCGAGGACCTGCGCGCCGGTGGGTACGCCGGGCCCGTCGGCCTGGAGTACAAGACCGGCGACGCGGACCCCTTCGCCTGGCTGCCCCGCGAGGAGCGGGGCGCCGAGGCCCCCGTCGCGCGCTGACCGACCCCGTCCACGAACCAGAAGGATCCCCGGATGACTCGCATCGCCTTCATCGGTCTCGGCATCATGGGCAGCCCCATGGCCGTGCACCTCCAGAACGCCGGCCACGACGTCGTCGGCCACAACCGCAGCCCGGAGAAGACCGCGCGGCTGGTCGAGGCGGGCGGCACGGCCGCCGCCTCCGTGGCCGAGGCCGTCGCCGACGCCGACGTCGTCGCGCTCATGGTCCCCGACTCTCCCGACGTGACCGAGGTGCTCACCGGCGAGGGGGGCGTGCTCGCCTCCGCCCGTCCCGGTACCCTGATCATCGACTTCTCCACCATCCGCCCCGACGTCACCGTCGAGCTCGCAGCGCGGGCCAGGGAGCAGGGCTTCCGGATCCTGGACGCCCCGGTCTCCGGAGGCGAGGCCGGCGCGAAGAACGCCGCCCTGTCGATCATGGTCGGCGGCCCGGCCGAGGACTTCGAGGCCGCCAGGCCGATCCTCGACGTCGTCGGCCGCACCGTCGTCCATGTCGGGCCGGCCGGCTCCGGACAGACGGTCAAGGCCGCCAACCAGCTCATCGTGGCCGGCAACATCGGCCTGCTGGCGGAGGCCATCGTCTTCCTCGAGGCCTACGGCGTCGACACCGCGGCCGCCGTGACGGTGCTCGGCGGCGGGCTCGCGGGCTCGGCCGTGCTCGAGCAGAAGGCGGAGAAGATGCTGAACCGCTCCTTCGAGCCGGGCTTCCGCATCGACCTGCACCACAAGGACCTGGGCATCGTCACCTCCGCCGCCCGCGAGGCCGGCGTGACCATCCCGCTCGGTGCCACGGTCGCCCAGCTCATGCAGAGCGCCCGCTCCAACGGCGAGGGCTCGCTGGACCACTCGGCCCTGTTCCGCACCGTCGAGCGGCTCGCCGGCCGTGACCGCGGCGCTCGCGACGACTGACCTGCCTCCTGACCGACGACGATCCTGGAGACCGACATGCCCCGAATGAGAGCCGTGGACGCCGCCGTCGCCATCCTCGAGAAGGAGGGCGCGACCCAGGCCTTCGGCGTGCCCGGCGCCGCGATCAACCCGTTCTACGACGCCATGCGCAGGCACGGCGGCATCCGGCACGTCCTCGCCCGCCACGTCGAGGCCGCCTCCCACATGGCCGACGGGTACACCCGCGCCGTGGCCGGCAACATCGGCATCTGCGTCGGCACGTCCGGCCCCGCGGGCACCGACATGATCACTGGCCTGTACGCCGCGTGGGCCGACTCGGTGCCGATCCTGTGCATCACCGGGCAGGCCCCCGTGGCGAAGCTCGACAAGGAGGACTTCCAGGCCGTCGACATCGCCTCCATCGCGGCGCCGGTGACCAAGCTGGCGAAGACCGTGCTCGAGGCCGCCCAGGTGCCGGGCGTCCTCGCCCAGGCCTTCCAGCTCATGCGCTCGGGCCGCCCGGGGCCCGTCCTGATCGACCTGCCGATCGACGTCCAGCTGACCGAGATCGAGTTCGACCCCGACACCTACGCCCCGCTCCCGGTCCTCCGGCCCGAGGCCACCCGCGCGCAGGTCGCCCGGGCGCTGGACATGCTCCAGGCCGCCGAGCGCCCGCTGATCGTCGCCGGCGGCGGGATCGTCAACGCCGGCGCCGAGGATCTCCTGGTCACCCTGGCCGAGACCCTCGACGTCCCGGTGGTGCCCACCCTCATGGGCTGGGGCGTCATCCCGGACGACCACCCGCTCGCGGCGGGCATGGTCGGCATCCAGACGTCCCGGCGCTACGGCAACGCCACCTTCCTCGAGTCCGACCTCGTGCTCGGCGTCGGCAACCGGTGGGCCAACCGCCACACCGGCGGCCTGGACGCCTACCGTCGTGGCCGCACCTTCGTCCACGTGGACATCGAGCCCACGCAGATCGGCCGCGTCTTCGCCCCCGACTACGGCATCGTCTCCGACGCGAGGGCCTTCCTGGCCCTCGCCGTCGAGATCGCGACGGAGCGCCGCGCCGCGAGCGAGCTTCCCGACCGCACCCGATGGGTGGCGCGGTGCGCCGGGCGCAAGGGCACGCTGCTGCGCCGGACGCACTTCACCGACGTCCCGATCAAGCCCCAGCGCGTGTACCAGGAGATGAACCGGGCGTTCGGCCGGGACACCGTCTACGTCACCACGATCGGGCTGTCCCAGATCGCCGGCGCACAGTTCCTGCACACCTACGCCTCGCGCCACTGGATCAACGCCGGCCAGGCCGGGCCGCTCGGCTGGACCGGACCCGCGGCGCTCGGGGTGGCCACCGCGCGGCCCGACGCCGAGGTCGTCGCCCTCTCCGGCGACTACGACTTCCAGTTCATGCTCGAGGAGCTCGCCGTCGGCGCCCAGCACCACCTGCCGTACGTCCACGTGGTGGTCAACAACGCCTACCTCGGGCTGATCCGCCAGTCCCAGCGGGCGTTCGAGATGGACTACCACGTCTCCCTGGCCTTCGAGAACATCAACTCCGCCGAGACCGACGGGTACGGCGTCGACCACGTCAAGGTCGCCGAGGCGCTGGGCTGCAGGGCCATCCGGGTCAAGGACCCGGAAAGGCTCCAGCCGGCCTTCGCCGAGGCGCGCGCCCTGGCCGCCGAGCACCGGGTCCCGGTGGTCGTCGAGGTCATCCTCGAGCGCGTCACCAACATCGCCATGGGCGCCGAGCTCGACGGCGTCAACGAGTTCGAGGACCTCGCCATCAGCGCCGAGGACTCCCCGACCGCGCTGGCACTGCTTGACTGAGCCCATGAAACTGCTCCTCGCGCCGGACAAGTTCAAGGGCTCGCTGACCGCGGCCGAGGTCGCCGCCCACCTCGCGGCCGGCTTCCGGCGTGCGCTGCCGGGGGTCGAGATCGACGAGCTGCCCGTGGCGGACGGGGGCGAGGGAACGGTGCAGGCCGCCCTTGCGGCGGGCTTCTCGCCGGTCACCCTCACGGCCACCGGACCGCTCGGCGAACCGGTCACCACCCGGTACGCCGTCCGGGACCGCACCGCCGTCGTCGAGATGGCGGCGGTGACGGGCCTCGAGATGGTCGAACCCGACGACGTCACGGCCCGCCGGGCCACCTCGCGCGGGCTCGGCGAGCTGATCGCCCACGCGCTCGACCATGGCGCCACCACTGTCGTCGTCGGCGTGGGCGGCTCCGCCAGCACCGACGGCGGGGCCGGCATGCTCGCCGCCCTGGGCGCCCGCCTCGCCGGTCCCGACGGCGAGCTCCCTGACGGGGGCGACGCGCTCCGCGCGGTCACGACCGTCGACCTCGCCGGTCTGCACCCGCGCCTGGCGACGGCGGAGCTGGTCCTGGCCTCCGATGTCGACAACCCCCTCCTCGGGCCCCGCGGCGCCGCCGCCGTGTACGGACCCCAGAAGGGCGCCGACCCGGTCGCCGTCGCCGACCTCGAGGCCTCGCTCGCCGCCTGGGTGAGCGCGCTCGAGCGCGCGGGAGCCGACCGGGCGCGGGAACGGGCCGACGCCCCGGGTGCCGGCGCGGCCGGGGGAGTGGGCTATGCCTGCCTCCTCCTCGGAGCGACGCGCCGGCCCGGCGTCGACGTCGTCCTCGACCTGGCCAGCTTCGACCGTCGCCTCGCCGGGGTGGACCTCGTCGTCACCGGCGAGGGCAGCCTCGACGAGCAGTCGCTGGCAGGGAAGACGCCGATGGGCGTGGCCGAGGCCGCCGCCACGCACGCCGTGCCCACCGTCGCGGTCTGCGGCCGGGCCACCCTCACCCGGGAGCAGGCGCAGGCGGCCGGCATCGAGGCCGTCCACGCGCTCACGGACCTGGAGCCCGACGTCGCACGCTGCATCGCGAACGCCGGCGAGCTCCTGGAGCGGCTCGCCGCGCGGGTCGCCGACGAGCGGTTCGCCCGCCAGCAGGAAAGGGTGGACCGGTGAACGGTCCCGACCCGGTCGTCGCCCCGCCGCGGGACGGGGCCGGCGTGCGTCACGACCTCGTCGTGCGCGCCGCCCGGGCGGTCACGCCCGAGGGTCTGCGCGCGGTGGAGGTCGGTGTCCGCGACGGCGTGATCGCCGCCGTCGAGCCGCTCGGCGCCGGGCTCGCGGCCGACGCCGTGGTCGACCTCGCCGGCGACGAGGTGCTGCTGCCCGGGCTGGTCGACTCCCACGTGCACGTCAACGAGCCCGGCCGCACCGAGTGGGAGGGCTTCGAGTCCGCCACCCGAGCGGCCGCGGCAGGCGGCGTCACGACGATAATCGACATGCCGCTGAACTCCGTGCCGCCCACCACCGACGTCGCGGCGCTGGAGGCCAAGCGCTCCGTGGCCCGGCGCAGCTCCTTCGTGGACGTCGGCTTCTGGGGCGGCGCCGTGCCCGGCAACACCGGCGACCTGCGCCCGCTGCACGACGCCGGGGTCTTCGGGTTCAAGTGCTTCCTGATCGACTCGGGCGTGCCCGAGTTCGGCCACCTCGACCCCGACGAGCTCGAGCGGGACCTGACCGAGCTCGCGAGCTTCGACGGTCTGATGATCGTCCACGCCGAGGACCCCGGCGTCATCGGCTCCGCCCCGCACGCCCACGGCCGCCGTTACGCGGACTTTCTCGGCTCCCGCCCGCCGCAGGCGGAGGAGGCGGCCGTCGCCACCGTCATCGAGGCCGCTCGCCGCACCGGCGCCCGCGTCCACGTCCTGCACCTCTCCGACGCCGGCGCGCTGCCGATGATCGCGGCCGCCCGTGCCGAGGGCATCCGGCTGACGGTCGAGACCTGCCCGCACTACCTGACCCTCGCCGCCGAGGGGGTGCCCGACGGCGCCACCGCCTTCAAGTGCTGCCCGCCCATCCGTGAGGAGGCCAACCGGGAGGCGCTCTGGCAGGGGCTGCTGGACGGCACGATCGACATCGTCGTCACGGACCACTCGCCGTCGACCCTCGACCTCAAGGCCCTGGACACCGGCGACTTCGGGCAGGCGTGGGGCGGCGTCGCCTCGCTCCAGCTCGGGCTCGCGGCCGTGTGGACCGAGGCGCGCGCCCGCGGCGTCGGGCTCGAGCAGGTGGTGCGATGGATGTCGGCCGGGCCCGCCGCCCTGGCCGGGCTCGCCACCAAGGGTGCGATCGCCGTCGGGAAGCAGGCGGACCTGGCGGTCCTCGCACCGGACGAGGAGCTCGACGTCGATCCGGCCGGGCTCCATCACCGCAACCCGATCACGCCGTACGCCGGGCGCCGGCTCGCCGGCGTGGTGCGTCGCACCCTGCTGCGCGGGCGGGACGTGACCGGCGAGCCGGCGGGTTCCCTGCTGCGCCGGGGCGAGGCCTGACGGACCATGTCCGGAGCACGACGAGCACGACCCACCCACCATCGAAGGAGAGCCGCATGACGAGGCTGCCCCCCGGCGACACCGCCCCCGACTTCACCCTCCCGACCCCGGACGGCACCACCGTCTCGCTCGCCGGGCTGCGCGCGAGCGCCGAGAGCGGCGTGATCGTGTACTTCTACCCGAAGGCCTCGACCCCGGGCTGCACCACCGAGGCCTGCGACTTCCGCGACAACCTGGCCTCCCTCGCGAGCGCGGGCTACGCCGTCGTCGGCATCTCGGCGGACCCGGTCGAGGACCTCCGGGCCTTCGCCGACGCCGAGCGGCTCACCTTCCCGCTCGCGTCCGACGCGGACCACGCCGTCGCGGACGCCTACGGCGCGTGGGGGCCGAAGACGCTGAACGGGCGCACGTTCGACGGCGTGCACCGCTCGACGTTCGTGGTCGACACCGGCGGCGTGGTACGGGAGGCCTACTACGACGTCGAGGCGCGGGGGCACGTGGCCGCGCTGCGCGAGTCGCTCGTCAGCGTCTGAGCCCGGGCCGACGCGCGTCGGTTCTCGACGCCGACCTGCGACCGCGTCCGTGGCAGGTGGCGGGCAACCGTCCGCGGCTGCACCTCCCGCCGGCCGCAGCGTTGACCCGGGTGACCGCCCTCACTACTGTTTCCACCAGGAAGAGTGTTCGTTCCGCATCGTGAAAGAGAGACGCATCGTGGCAACTCCCGACGGCCTGACGATCACCGGCGAGATGAACGAGCGGTACGAGGAGGTGCTCACCCCCGCGGCGCTCGACCTCATCGCCTCGCTGCACCGCCAGCTCAACGGGCGCCGCCTCGAGCTGCTCGAGGCGCGGCGCCGGCGGGTCGCCGACCTCGCCGACAGCGGCACGCTGGACTTCCTGCCCGAGACCAGGCACATCCGCGAGGACGACTCGTGGCAGGTGGCGCCCCCCGCGCCGGGCCTCGTGGACCGCCGCGTGGAGATCACCGGACCCACCGACAAGAAGATGACGATCAACGCGCTGAACTCGGGCGCGAAGGCCTGGCTGGCGGACCACGAGGACGCCAACACCCCGCAGTGGAGCGCGGTCGTCGGCGGGCAGCTGAACCTGCTCGACGCGATCAACCGCACCATCGACTTCACCGCCGAGAACGGCAAGACGTACGCCCTCAAGCCGGACGACGAGCTGGCCACGATCATCGTGCGTCCGCGCGGCTGGCACCTGCCGGAGAAGCACATCCTCGTCGACGGCGAGGAGACCTCCGGCTCGCTGGTCGACTTCGCCCTCTACGTCGCCACCGCCGGCCTGCGGCAGATCGAGAAGGGCCTCGGCCCGTACTTCTACCTGCCGAAGATGGAGTCCCACCTCGAGGCGCGGCTGTGGAACGACGCGTTCATCATCGCCCAGGACGCCCTCGGCATCCCGCGCGGCACCATCCGCGCCACGGTGCTCATCGAGACCTACCCCGCGGCGTTCGAGATGGAGGAGATCCTCTACGAGCTCCGCGAGCACTCCTCCGGCCTGAACGCCGGCCGCTGGGACTACATGTTCTCGGTGATCAAGTGCTTCCGGACCCGCGGCAAGGACTTCCTCCTGCCCGATCGCAACGCCGTGACCATGACCGTTCCGTTCATGCGCGCCTACACCGAGCTGCTGGTGCGCACGTGCCACAAGCGCGGTGCGCACGCGATCGGCGGCATGGCGGCGTTCATCCCGAGCAAGGACGAGGAGGTCAACAAGGCCGCCTTCGAGAAGGTGCGCGCGGACAAGACCCGTGAGGCGAACGACGGCTTCGACGGCTCCTGGGTGGCGCACCCGGGCATGGTGGAGCTGTGCAAGGAGGTCTTCACCTCCGTCCTCGGCGACCGGCCCAACCAGATCGACCGCAAGCGCGAGGACGTCCACGTCACCGCGGCCCAGCTGCTCGACGTCGCCGCCACCCCGGGCGACGTGACCGAGCAGGGCCTGCGCAACAACATCTCGGTCGGCATCCAGTACCTCAAGGCGTGGCTCGGCGGCCTCGGCGCCGTCGCCATCTTCAACCTCATGGAGGACGCCGCGACGGCGGAGATCTCGCGCTCGCAGGTGTGGCAGTGGCTCCACAACGACGTCACGCTCGCCGACACCGGCCACCGCGTGACCCGCGAGCTCATCGACCGGATCGTGGAGGAGGAGATTGCCAAGCTCCCCGGCGACCCGGCCGACTACGAGGAGGCCAGGCAGACCTTCCTCGAGGTCGCCGTCGCCGACGACTACGCCGACTTCCTCACGCTCCCGGCCTACGAGCGCATGGCCTGAGGTGCCTGCCGGCGGGCCGCCCGGCCCGCCGGCCCGCCGCCCGTCGGCTCGGCCCACCGGCTCGCTCGGTCGGCGCACACCGCCGCAGTCGTCAACGAGGAGGTTGCCGCCATGACGTCCACCGACACCCCCGCGCACGACGGCGCGGCCGGGTCCGCAGAGGTCCCGCACGGCACCGGAGCGCCGGACCCCGACGAGCTGCGCGTGCGGGTCGCCGCCGAGGCGCTGGCCCGGGTGACCGCGCAGCTCTCCCGGACGCTGCCCGCCGAGCAGGTCATCACCGACCGCCAGCGGCTGCGTACCTACGAGTGCGACGGGCTCGCCCAGTACAAGGTGGTTCCGGGGCTGGTCGTGCTCGCCCGTGACGCCGACGACGTCGCCACCGCGGTCCGCGCCTGCGCCGAGCATCAGGTCCCCTTCGTGGCGCGCGGCTCTGGCACCGGGCTCTCCGGCGGTGCCCTCCCACGGGCGGAGGGCGTGCTCGTCGTGATGTCGCAGATGCGGCAGATCCGGGAGATCGACGCCGCCGACCAGCGGGCCGTCGTCGACCCGGGCGTGATCAACCTGGCGCTCACCCGCGCGACCACGCCGGACGGCTACTACTTCGCCCCGGACCCCTCGTCGCAGTCCGTGTGCTCCATCGGCGGCAACGTGGCGGAGAACTCCGGCGGCGCGCACTGCCTGAAGTACGGCTTCACCACGAACCACGTGACCGGGCTCGACCTCGTCACGCCGTCCGGCGAGCTGGTCGAGCTCGGCGGCAAGGCGCCCGACCCGCCGGGCTACGACCTGCTCGGCGCGCTGGTGGGCTCCGAGGGCACCCTCGGCATCGTCACCGAGGTCACGGTGCGCCTGACCCGCCTGCCCGAGGAGGTCCAGACCGTCCTGGCGGGCTTCCGGTCCACCGACGACGCCGGGGCGGCCACCTCCGCCATCATCGCCGCCGGGGTCATCCCGGCAGCGATCGAGATGATGGACGCGCTGGCCATCGAGGCCGCCGAGAAGGCGGTCGCCTGCGGCTACCCGGCCGGGGCCGGTGCGGTGCTGGTCATCGAGCTCGACGGTGCCGCCGCCGACGTCGCCGGCGAGCTCGCCGAGGTGCTGCGGCACTGCGAGGCGAACGGTGCGTTCGAGACCCGCATCGCGGCCGACGACGTCGAGCGCGCCCTGATCTGGAAGGGCCGCAAGTCCGCCTTCGCCGCCGTCGGGCGGATCAGCCCCGACTACATCGTCCAGGACGGCGTCATCCCGCGCACCGCCCTGCCGCAGGTGCTGCGCCAGATCGCCGAGCTCTCCGCCGAGCGCGGCGTGCGCGTGGCCAACGTCTTCCACGCCGGAGACGGCAACCTCCACCCGCTGGTGCTCTTCGACGACGCCGAGGAGGGCGCCGCGGAGCGGGCCGAGGAGGTGGCCGGCGGCATCCTCGAGCTGTGCATCGCCAACGGCGGATCGATCACCGGCGAGCACGGCGTGGGGTCGGACAAGGCGCGGTACATGCCGAAGATGTTCACCGAGGAGGATCTCGACACCATGCAGGCCGTGCGCTGCGCGTTCGACCCGGACAACATCTCCAACCCGGGGAAGGTCTTCCCCACGCCACGCCTGTGCGGCGAGCGGCCGGGGCGGCGCCAGGGTGCGCACCCGCTGCAGGAAGCCGGACTGGCGGAGGTGTTCTGATGGCACGCAGGAACACCGCGGGGGCCCCGAGCACCGCGGGCGCGAGCGGCGGCGACGCCGGGACCGCCGAGGTCGACCTCGCCGCGCTGGCTCGCAGCCTGGACGGCGCCGGCGACGTCCGCGAGGCCGGCACCGACGACGTCGTCGACGGCGTGCCCGCCGCCGCCGTCGCCCGGCCCACCTCGGTCGCGGGCGTGTCCGCCGTCGTCCGGGAGGCGACCGTGCAGGGACTCGTCACGGTCGCGCGCGGTGGCGGCACGGCGCTCGACTGGGGGGTTCCGCCCGAGCGCGTCGACGTCATCCTCGACCTGAGCGGCCTCGACCGGCTCGTCGAGCACGAGTCGGGCGACCTCGTCGTGGTCGCCGAGGCCGGCCTGACGCTGCGCGACCTGCAGGAACAGGTGGGCCGCGCCGGGCAGGAGCTTGTCGCGGACGTCCCGCGCGAGCGCTACGAGGCGGGCTCGACCGTCGGTGGGGCGCTGGCGACGGGCGCCTCCGGCCCCCGGCGTCTGCAGCGGCTGGCGCTGCGCGACCTCGTGCTCGGCGCCACGGTGGTCCTGGCGGACGGCACGGTGGCCGCCTCGGGCGGCAAGGTCGTGAAGAACGTCGCGGGGTACGACCTGGCCAAGCTCATGACCGGGTCGTACGGCACGCTGGGCGTCGTGGTCCGGGCGGCTTTCCGCCTGCACCCCGTGCGTCCCGACCGCGCGTACGTGGTGCGCACCGGCCCGCTGGAGGAGGTCGCCGACCTGGCCCGCGCGCTCGTCGCCTCGCAGCTGGCCCCGGCCGCCGTCGAGCTCGACCGGCCCGCCGGCAGCGACGAGGCGACCCTCGCCGTCCTGCTCGAGGGCACGGGCGACGCCGTCGCGGCGCGGGCCGCCGAGGCCGCGGCGCTCGTCGGCGGCACCCCCGGCGCGGAACCGGCCTGGTGGGGGAGGCTGCCCGAGGGGCCCGTCTGCGCGAAGGCCACCGCCACGCTCGTCGGCGTCAAGGGCCTCCTGCGGGCCGCCCGCGCGGCCGAGCAGGCGCACGGCGCGGCCGTCGCTCTGCGCGGTTCCGCCGTCGGCGTCCTCCATGCCGGCATCACGCCCGGGGGCAGCGTGTCGCCGGTCCGCCCCGGCGACGACGCGGCGACCGTGGAGCCCTCGCAGTCTGCCGGCGGCTCCGACGCCGCCACCGTGGCGCGGGTGGTGACCGCGCTGCGCGCCGCCGCGCCGAGCCCGCGCGACGGGACCGTGGTGGTCCTGCGGGCGCCGGCGGCGCTCAGGGACGGGCTCGACGTGTGGGGCCCGGTCGGCGGGCTCGAGCTGATGCGCAGCATCAAGGAACGCCTGGACCCGGGCCGCAACCTCGCGCCCGGCCGCTTCGTGGGAGGGATCTGATGAGCGTCGACACGCCCAAGGGCCAGATGGGTGACGCCGAGCCGGCGCAGTCCGCCACGACCCTGCCGGACGTCCTCGCCCTGGCGGCGTTCGACAACCACCACCCGCCGGCGCGCGAGCTCATCGACGACTGCGTGCACTGCGGCTTCTGCCTGCCCGCCTGCCCCACCTACAACCTGTGGGGCGAGGAGATGGACTCCCCGCGCGGGCGCATCTACCTGATGAAGGAGGGCCTCGAGGGCGAGCCGATGAGCGCCTCGATGGTCCAGCACATCGACGCGTGCCTGGGCTGCATGGCCTGCGTGACCGCGTGCCCTTCAGGCGTGCAGTACGACAAGCTCATCGAGGCGACCCGTCAGCAGGTCGAGCGTCGCGGGTCCCAGCACCGGTCCCTCGCCGACCGGGCGCTGCGGGAGGGGATCTTCCAGCTCTTCCCGCGGCCCGAGCGCCTCCGCCTGGTCCGCGGACCTCTGGCGCTGTACCAGCGCAGCGGGCTGAGCCGGCTCGTGCGCGGCTCGAAGGTGCTCGAGAGAATCTCTCCCACGCTCGCGACCATGGAGGCCATCGCGCCCCCGATCGAGCGGCAGGTGAGGATCCCGGCGTACACGCCGGCCAGGGGGGAGCGTCGCATGACGGTCGGGCTGCTGCTCGGCTGCGTGCAGCGCGAGTTCTACCCCGGCGTGAACGCCGCCACGGTCCGCGTGCTCAACATGGAGGGCTGTGACGTCGTCGCTCCGCCCGCACAGGGCTGCTGCGGTGCTCTCTCCGTGCACGCCGGGCGGGAGGAGGAGGGGCTGCGCTACGCCCGCAACCTCATCGACGCCTTCTCCGAGGCAGGGGTGGAACGCGTCGTCGTCAACTCTGCCGGGTGCGGGTCGACGATGAAGGACTACGCCCACCTCCTCGCGGACGACCCCGCGTACGCCGACCGGGCCCGCGCGTTCTCCGAGAAGGTCCGGGACATCTCCGAGATCCTCGTCGAGCTCGGTCCCGTGGCCACCCGGCACCCGCTGCCGGTCACCGTCGCCTATCACGACGCCTGCCACCTCTCGCACGCGCAGAAGGTGCGGTCCCAGCCGCGCCAGCTGCTCCGCGCCGTCCCGGGCCTGACGATCAAGGAGATTGCCGACGGCGACCTGTGCTGCGGCTCCGCCGGCATCTACAACCTGGTCAACCCCGAGCCGGCGCGCGAGCTCGGGGACCGGAAGGCGACCAACGTCGCCGCGACCGAGGCCGAGCTTCTCGTGACCTCCAACCCGGGCTGCCTGCTGCAGATCACCGACGCCCTGGGCCGCCAGGGCAAGCACATCTCGACCGCCCACATGATCCTCGTGCTCGACGCCTCCCTGCTCGGCAAGGGCGTGGACACCCTCCTGCAGGAGGCGCCCACAGCCGCCCGGCCGGCCGCCCCGGAGCCGGAGCCGTCCACGCCCGAGGCCGGCGGATGCGCGTGCGGGCGGCCCGGGGGCTGCGGCGGCTGAGCAGGAACGAGCGCTGACGAGGCCCCCGGCCGGCGAGTGCCGGACGGGGGCCCCTCTGCCGTGCTCGCTCAGACCTTGGCGAGCTGCACCTCGGGGTTCAGGGCATCTGTCTTCGTCGTGATCTTCCATGCCGTGACGAGCAGCGCGACCAGCAGTGCGACGAACACGAAGGTTCCCGCGTTGAGGCCGACCCCGAAGATCCACATGTACCCGATCGAGCCCGCTGCCAGGCAGTAGTAGGTCATCGGGATGATCGTCTTGCGGATGAGGTCCCCCTCGCGACCGAGCAGCCCCACCGTCGCCGCTGCTGCGACGACGTTGTGGACGGCCACCATGTTCCCGGCGGCACCGCCGACAGCCTGGACGGCGACCACCGTCTCGGGGCTGGCCGCACCGATGCCCTCGCCGGTCGAGAACTGGAAGAGGGAGAACATCATGTTCGAGACGGTGTTCGACCCGGCGACGAAGGCGCCGAGAGCACCGATGAACGGCGCCAGGATCGGCCAGTTCTGACCGGCGACGTTGGCAGCCGCCTCGGCCAGCGTGATGGGCATCGAGCTCAGCCCGGCCTCGTTGTAGTCCCCGCCGGAGTTGATGAAAATCCGTACCAGCGGCAGGGCGCACAGCAGCGCCACGGCGGCGCCCGCAAGCTGCCCGCTCGCCACCTTCCACGACGCCGCGATCTGACGGCCGCTCATCCGGTGCAGCACGTACGTGATGAGGCACGCCAGCAGGAAGATTGCGCCCGGGGAGTAGAGGAGCTCCATGTTCTGCGAGATCCCGGTGCCGAAGATGTCGTTGGCCCTGATGACCACGGGACCGGTCAGGAACGCCTTGATCGCGGGCACGTTGCGCGTCAGGAGGAGGAGCGCGGCGACGATGACGTAGGGGCTCCAGGCGAGCGCGATCGGCATCTTCTTCGTCAGGGTGGCTGCCTCGGCGTCCGGGTTGACGGAGCCCATCCAACGATCGCTCCACCGCTCGCGCGACGGGAAGTCCCAGACGTCCTTGGGCATGAGGAAGCCCTTCGACGACGTGTACATCACCAGCACGAGACCGATGAAGCCGCCGATCATCGAGGGGAACTCGGGACCGAGAACGTAGGCGACGGTGACGTAGGGGACCACCATCGCCAGGGCGGCGTAGACGGTGAACGGTGCGACCGCCAGCCCGGCACGGAAGCTGCGCCTCTCGCCGAAGAAGCCGGTCATCAGGCACACGAGGAACAGCGGCACCAGGATGCCGACGATCGCGTGGATCGTCGCGACCTGCGTGGCCGTGTGGGCGACGAAGCCGGCGTGGTCGAGTCCGAGGGCGTCCGCGCGTGCCTGGACGTTGGGCACGAAGTTGCCGTCCGTCCCCGCCAGACCGGTCCCGACGCCCGTGATCATGGGCGTGCCGACGGCGCCGAAGCTCACCGGGGTCGACTGGATGATCAGCCCCGCCATCACCGCGGCCATCGCGGGGAAGCCGAGCGCCAGCAGGAGCGGCGCCACGACCGCCGCCGGCGTGCCGAACCCGGCCGCGCCCTCGATGAACGAGCCGAACAGCCAGGCGATGATCACCACCTGGACCCGGCGGTCCGCACTGATGCTGGTGAAGCCCGCCCGGATCGACTGGAGCGCGCCGCTCTTCGTGATCGTCTCCAGGAGCAGCAGCGCCCCGAAGACGATCCAGAGGAGCCCGATGGCGATGAGCAGCCCCTGGACCGCGGAGGCACCGATCGTCGTCCAGCTCATCTTCCACACGGTCAGGGCGACGACGACCACCACGGCCAGCCCGACGGGCATCGCGTACTTGGCCGGCCACCGGAGCCAGAGGAGGAGCGCGCCGATCACGAGGATCGGCAGCAGGGCGAATAGTGCGAGTACTGCGAGGTTGTCCACGAGCCCTCCAGGGTCCCGGCATCGTCGCCGGATCGAACGGGTTTCACGATATGGAAAACGGAGTCCACGCAAGGGTGCGGTCAGCACCGTACCGGTAAGTGCGATGGCGCAACAGACCTGTCGAGGATGGGCGACTCACGCTCTCTGGCCGGGGATGACGGTCGGGGCCGGCACCCCGGTTCGCCGGGTGGGCGTCCGGTCTGCGTCGAAGGCCGGTCAGCTGGGTGGCCGGGGTGAACGGTGAGTTGCTCGTCGGTCGCCGACGGGTGCCCGGCCGGATGTTCGGGGGCCGGCGCCGACGGGTGCTCGGCCGGTGTCGGGGAGCCGCGGACAGAAGGCTGCCAGTGGCGACCTCCCACAAGAACGGTGCTGGAGCGTCCTGAAGGGCCCCAAGGTGACGTCCAGCAAAGGACGACGAATAGCGGAAACCTGGTTCCGTTGGGTGTGATGGGGGTCATGGGTTGGTGGTTTGACCGTGGGTTCTGGGGTTGCTTAATATTGGTGAGCCCCGCCAGGGAGGCACGGACACCGTGAGGGTGGCCGGTCCCGGGGGGAAATCCTGGTTGTGAGTCGTGGTTTCGTGCTGCGGCGGTGGTCGGGGTGCCTGGCCGGTTGTGATTGTGCCTGTGCTGCGGGTTGACCTGCGGATTTGGCATGGTGGCTCGGATAGGTTAGGCTAGAGAGGTTGCCCCGGTGGGGGTTCGGGAGTGGGTTTTCCCGGGTCTTGCTGGTGTGTGTCTGTTCTTTGAGAACTCAACAGTGTGCCAAGTTTTTGATGCCATTTGATTCTGGGTGT
>NZ_JAHXNL010000018.1:0-20310 GCF_023148685.1 Georgenia sp. EYE_87
TCACCAAGACCGTCGGCGCCTTCGCCGTCACCCAGCCCGAGCCCGGCATCTTCGTCTGGCTCACCCCCTCCGGGCACACCTACCGCCGCGAACGCAACGGCACCGTCACCCTCCTCGCCGTCCGCCCACCCCACCACGGCCGACCCGAACCCCTCCACGACGAACGCGACGACCCACCACCCTTCTGACGAAGGGTGGGGATGGGTGAGTGCCGGAGAGCAGGCGCGGTGCGGCGTGCTACTACCGAGCGAGCAGAGTGTCGAGATCGACGTCGCCCTGGATGAGGCCATCCGTGCCGGCCAGCTCCGCGAAGATCTCGAACGTCGGCTCGCTCACCTCGGTGTTCCACGCGGGCAGGATGAGCCGCTCGGCGAGGTCGGGCTCGACCTCCAGGTAGCTCGGCAGCACCTCACGCACGGCGTCAGGGTTCTCCTGCGAGTAGGTGAGCGACTTCTCGATCGCCGCTCGGAACCGGTCGACCAGCTCCGGGTTCTCCTCTGCGAACTTGAGAGAGGTGAAGTATGACGAGACCTCGATCGTCTCGTCGGTGAAGTCGTTCAACGGCGTCGTCAGCACACGAACCCCGTCCGACTCACCGAGAGTGATGAACGGCTCCACCTGCCAGGCCGCGTCGACGTCCCCGGCCACCAGAGCGGCCGTCATGCTCGGGAACGGCATCTCGACGAACTCGACGGCGTCCGGGTCCCCGCCGTCCGCGCGCACCGAGGCACGGACCACCGTGTCCCCGATGGCGTTGAGCGTGTTCACAGCCACTGTCCGGCCCTCGAGGTCGGCGGGCCGCTGCAGCGAGTCGTCTGCGGTGACGATGGTGTACGGATCCTGCTCCGGGTCGCCCGTGCTGTCGACCCCGGACGCGATCACCCGCAGCGGGAGGCCGGACGAGTTCCCGATGACCAGAGAGAGGTTGTTGCCGAACCCCATGTCGATGCTCCCGCTGACCACGCCGGGCACGATCGCCGCACCGCCCTGCCCGGTGCTCAGCTCGAGCTCGATGCCCTCGTCCTCGAAGAACCCCTGCTCCATGCCGACGTACACCGGTGCGACGTCGATGATCGGGATCAGGCCGAGAGTGACCGTCTCGGTCCCCGCGGCGCCGCCCGTGGCGGCTCCGCCGTCGTCCGTGGTGTCCGGCTCCGCCTCGCCGGAACAGGCGAGAAGCGTCAGTGCGAGCGTGCCGGCGAGGGTCGCGGTGGTGATCCGGCGTCGGTACATGTCGGCCCTCCTGGGCGATCGGCGTTGATCAGCGGGCGCGTTCGGACCGGCTCGACCTCACGTGCGCGGGCGCCGGCCCGAGGGTGCGTTACCCGGACGGTACCGCCCTCGATCCTCGGCGCGAGGCGCGTGTCACATGTTGCGACGGTACTCACCGCCGACGTCGTACAGCGCGTGCGTGATCTGCCCCAGGCTGTGGGTCTTCACCGCCTCGAGCAACGCCGCGAAGACGTTCTCCCGCTCCCGCGCGGCGCGCTGCAGGAACACCAGACCGTCGGGCGCGAGCGCGTTCCGGGCCGTCTGGAACTCCCGCACCCCGGCGATCTGCTGCGCCTTCTCCTCCTCGGTGGAGCGGATGAGCTGCACCGGGGTGCGGATCTCCCCGGCGTGCTCGGCCGGCAGGAAGGTGTTCACCCCGACGATCGGCAGCGAGCCGTCGTGCTTGCGGCGCTCGTAGTACAGCGACTCCTCCTGGATCCGGCCGCGCTGGTACATCGTGTCCATCGCGCCGAGGACGCCGCCGCGCTCGCTGATCGCGTCGAACTCCTTGTAGACGGCCTCCTCCACCAGGTCGGTCAACCGGGACACGACGAAACTGCCTTGCCAGGGGTTCTCGTTCGCGCTCAGCCCCAGCTCCTTCGTGATGATCATCTGGATGGCCATCGCCCGGCGGACGCTCTCCTCGGTCGGAGTGGTCACCGCCTCGTCGTACGCGTTGGTGTGCAGGCTGTTCGTCGCGTCGAACAGCGCGTACAGCGCCTGCAGGGTGGTTCGGATGTCGTTGAACTGGATCTCCTGGGCGTGCAGCGACCGGCCCGAGGTCTGGATGTGGTACTTCAGCATCTGGCTCCGTGGGCCCGCCCCGTAGCGCTCACGCATCGCCCGCGCCCAGATCCGCCGGGCCACCCGGCCGATCACCGTGTACTCGGGGTCCATCCCGTTGGAGAAGAAGAACGAGAGGTTCGGCGCGAAGTCGTCGACCGCCATCCCGCGGGCGAGGTAGTACTCGACGAACGTCAGCCCGTTGGAGAGCGTGAAGGCCAGCTGGCTGATCGGGTTGGCCCCGGCCTCGGCGATGTGGTACCCGGAGATCGACACCGAGTAGAAGTTCCGCACCCCCTCCCGGGTGAAGTACTCCTGGATGTCGCCCATCATCTTCAGCGCGAACTCCGTGCTGAAGATGCAGGTGTTCTGGGCCTGGTCCTCCTTGAGGATGTCGGCCTGGACGGTGCCGCGCACCACGCGCAGCGTCTGGGCGCGGATCCGCTCGTACGTCGCGGCGTCCACGAGCTCGTCCCCGGTGACGCCGAGCAGGGCGAGGCCCAGGCCGTCGTGGCCCTCCGGGAGCCCGCCCGCGTACCTTGGGCGCGCCCGGTCGGCGAAGATCTGCTCGAGCCGACGCTGCGTCGCTGCCCACCGCTCCGGGTCCTCGCGCAGGTACTTCTCCACCTGCTGGTCGACGGCAGTGTTGAGGAACATCGCGAGAATGATCGGCGCCGGGCCGTTGATCGTCATCGAGACCGACGTCGTCGGGGCGCACAGGTCGAAGCCTGAGTACAGCTTCTTCATGTCGTCCAGCGTCGGCACGTTCACGCCGGAGTTCCCGACCTTGCCGTAGATGTCCGGTCGCGGTGCCGGGTCCTCGCCGTACAGCGTCACCGAGTCGAACGCCGTCGACAGCCGGACCGCCTCCTGGCCCCGCGAGAGGTAGTGGAAGCGGCGGTTGGTGCGTTCCGGGGTGCCCTCGCCGGCGAACATCCGGGTGGGGTCCTCGCCCGTGCGCCGGTACGGGTACACGCCTGCGGTGTACGGGTAGTGGCCGGGGAGGTTCTCCTTGCCGAGGAACTGCAGCAGGTCACCCCATCCCCGGTAGGTCGGCGCCGCGACCTTCGGCACGCGCAGGTGGCTGAGGGACTCGCGGTAGTTCTCCACCCTGATCGTCCGGCCGCGCACCACGTACTCCGCGGACTCCTCCGTGATCGACCGCAGCCGCTCGGGCCAGGAACGCAGCAGCGCCAGGGACTCGGGGGAGAGGGCGCCGACGGTGTCGTCGTAGCGCCGCCGCAGGCGCAGCAGGGTGGGGTCGGGCCGGTCGCCCTGCGTCGGGTCGACGCCGTGCGTCGGGTCGACGCCGTGCGTCGGGTCGGCGGCCTCCCGATCGACGCCCTCCAGATCGACGGCCTCGTAGCGCCCCAGCGGCTCGGGCAGCCGCGGGTCCTCCAGGTCCCGCAGCGCCCGCCAGTACGCGTGGGCCCTGTCGGCGGCCTCGGCCTGCGCCTCGATCGACGCGTTCACCGCCCGTCCCTGCTCCGCGATCTCCGCGAGGTAGCGCACCCGCTGCGGCGGGATCAGCACGGTGGCGCGCGGCTCGCGCAGGCTCGTGTCGACGTCGGGCCGGAAGTCGACCCGCGGCGCCGGCCGGGCCCCCGCCCCGCCGTCGAGCACCCGCTCGCGGAGGAGACGGCACAGGTTGACGAACATCCAGGTGACGCCCGGGTCGTTGAACTGGCTGGCGATCGTGGGGTAGACGGGCACGTCGTCGTCGGTCAGGTCGAACGCGACGCGGTTGCGCCGCCACTGCTTGCGCACGTCCCGCAGCGCGTCCTCGGCCCCGCGCCGGTCGTACTTGTTCAGCACCACGAGCTCGGCCAGGTCCAGCATGTCGATCTTCTCGAGCTGGCTCGCCGCCCCGTAGTCGCTCGTCATGACGTACACCGGCAGGTCCACCAGCTCGACCACCGCGGAGTCCGCCTGGCCGATCCCCGCCGTCTCCACCACCACGAGGTCGAACCCGGCCGAGCGCAGGAACGCCACCGCGTCCCCCAGCACCGCGCTGACCGCCACGTTGCTGGCGCGGGTGGCCATGGAGCGCATGTACACGCGAGGGCTGCGCAGCGAGTTCATGCGGATCCGGTCGCCGAGCAGCGCGCCCCCGGTGCGGCGCCGGGTCGGGTCCACGCACAGCACGGCGACGCGCATCTGCGGGAACGCGCCCAGGAATCTGTTCAGCAGCTCGTCGATCACCGAGGACTTCCCCGCGCCCCCGGTGCCGGTCACCCCCACCACGGGGACGACGCCGGAGCCCGCGGCCCGCCCGGCCCACGCTTTGCGCAGCTGCTCGAGCTCGGCCCCCTCCCACGCCCCGTCCTCGATCGCGCTGAGCACCCGCCCCACGGCGACGTCGTCACCGGCGGCCACCGCCGTGGCGTCGAGGAGCGGCTCCGGCTCCCGGTCCTGCCGGTGCCGGGCGGTGCGGTCGACGACGTCGTCGATCATCCCGGTCAGGCCGAGCTTCATGCCGTCGTCGGGGTGGTACACCCGCTCCACGCCGTAGGCCTCGAGCTCGGCGATCTCCTCGCGGGTGATCGTCCCGCCGCCCCCGCCGAAGACGCGCACGTGGCCGGCCCCGCGCTCGGCCAGCATGTCGACCATGTACCGGAAGTACTCCAGGTGCCCGCCCTGGTACGAGGACAGCGCGACCGCGTCGGCGTCCTCCTGCAGCGCCGCGCGCACCACGTCCTCCACGGACCGGTTGTGGCCGAGGTGCACCACCTCCGCGCCGCGGTCCTGGATGAGCCGGCGCATGATGTTGATGGAGGCGTCGTGGCCGTCGAACAGGCTGGCGGCGGTGACGAACCGCAGCGGGCTGGTCGTCACCTGCTTCTCGCTCGGGCGGGCGAGCGTGGTCATCGCGTGAACCTCCACACGTCGTCGGGCGGGGCCCTCGCAGTCTAGCCGGGCGCGGATACCGTGGTGCCGTGACCAGAACCGACGCCCCCGCGGCACCCACCCGTACCGCGGCCCGTCGTGCCGTCGGCATCCTCCTCGCCGCCCTGGCCGCCCTCGCCGTCGTGGGGGCGTGGTGGTTCTTCGTGACGACGCCGAGCGGCCAGCACGTCGACGAGGTCGCCTACCTCGGTTCCCGCATCGGCCGCAGCCGCCTCGACGAGGGCGCGCGGACGGTGCTCGACGTCGTCTCGGTCCCGTTCCTCGTGGTCGTCGTGCTGGCCGCCGTGACGGTGGCGCTGCTGCGCCGCCAGGTCCTCCTCGCGGTCGCGGTGGCGGCGGTGGTGGGCGGCGCGAACGTGACCACCCAGCTGCTGAAGTACGGCATCTTCAGCCGTCCCGACCTCGGCATCTCCGAGGTGCACATGAACTCCCTGCCCAGCGGGCACACCACGGTGGCCGCCTCCGTGGCCGGGGCCGCTCTGCTGATCACCCCGCCGCGGTGGCGCTGGCTCGCCGTGCTGCTCGGCGCGGCCTACGCGGGCGGCACGGGCGTGGCCACGATGATCGGCGGCTGGCACCGTGCCTCCGACGTCGTCGCCGCGCTCCTCGTGGTGGCCGCCTGGGTGTTCCTGGCGCTCGCCGTCGTCGGGCCGGGCTCGGACGACAACGGCCGGACCGCGCCGCCCTGGGCCCGGCGGGCCGACGCGCTGATGCGTCCCTTCCTCGCCGTCGTGGGTGCCGGGGCGGGCCTGGTCGGGCTGCTCAGCATGCTGCTCGTCTCCCAGGTCGACGGCGCCGACCGCGTCGAGCAGCTGGTCGCCTACGGCGGCGGGAGCGCCGGCGTAGTGGCGGTGACCTGCCTGGCCGCCCTGGCCTCGCTCGTCCTCGGCGCGCCGCGGCGCTCGACCCGGCGCTGACGCGGCGCCGAGCCGGCCGGGCGAGAGTCTGGCTGCGCGGCGCGTGGAGTCGTGCCGCCCGGCGCACGGTGCCAGAGTTGGTCCAGGACCGACGGAGGGGGTGCGCGTGCTCGGGTTGCCGCAAGGGGTCACGGCCTGCCTGTTCGACCTCGACGGCGTGCTCACCGACACCCAGCGCATCCACGCCGCAGCCTGGGCGCGGACGTTCGACGAGTTCCTCTCCGCCCACGCCGCGCGCACCGGCACCCCGTTCGTCCCGTTCAGCGAGGACGACTACGCCGCGTATGTCGACGGCCGGCGGAGGGCCGACGGCGTGCGCGACTTCCTCCGGAGCCGCGGCGTCGAGCTCCCGGAGGGCGCCCCGGACGACCCGCCCGACGCCCCGACCGTCAACGGCGTGGGCAACCGCAAGAACGAGCTCCTGCTGCGGGTGATCCACGAGGACGGCGTCGACGTCTACCCGGCCAGCCGCCGCTACGTGGACGCGGCCCGCCAGGCCGGCCTGGCGCTCGCCGTCGTCTCCTCCAGCGCCAACACGGCCACCGTGCTGGAGGCCGCCGGACTCGCGGACCGCTTCGGCGTCGTCGTCGACGGCGTCGTGGCGCGCGAGCGGTCCATGCCCGGCAAGCCGGCCCCGGACACCTTCCTCGCCGCCGCCGCCGAGCTGGGCGTCGAGCCCGGCGCCGCCGCGGTCTTCGAGGACGCGCTGGCCGGCGTCGAGGCGGGCCGGGCCGGCGGGTTCGGGTACGTCGTCGGGGTGGACCGGCTCGGGCAGGCGGGTGCGCTGCGGGCGGCTGGGGCCGACGTCGTCGTCGAGGACCTGGAGGAGCTCCTGTGACGGGCAGCGGGCACGCCGAGCTGGGCAGGGACCCGTGGGTGCTGCGCGAGGACGGGCTGGACCTGGCGCACCTGGGGCAGACCGAGTCGCTCTTCGCCCTGTCCAACGGCCACATCGGGCTGCGCGGCAACCTCGACGAGGGGGAGCCGAACGTCGTCCCCGGCACGTACGTCTCGGGCGTCTTCGAGCACCACCCCCTGCCGTACCCTGAGGGTGGCTACGGCTACCCGGAGGATGGGCAGGCCATCGTCAACGTCACCAACGGCAAGCTCATCCGCCTGCTGGTCGACGACGAGCCGTTCGACGTGCGCTACGGCACCCTCACCAAGCACGAGCGTCGCCTCGACCTGCGCGCCGGCACCCTGCGCCGCGAGGTGCACTGGACCTCTCCGGCCGGCCGCCCCGTGCGGATCAAGTCCACCCGCCTGGTTTCCTTCGTCCACCGGGCGGTGGCGGCGATCGCCTACACCGTCGAGGCGGTGGAGGAGACGCGCATCATCCTCCAGTCCGAGCTCGTCGCCAACGAGGTCTCGCCCGCACCGGACAGCGACGACCCGCGCGTGGCCAAGGCCCTGGACGCCCCGCTCGTCGCCGTGAGCCAGGACGTCGAGCAGGAAGGGGCCGTGCTGGTCCACCGCACCGCCCAGTCCCGCCTCCAGCTGGCCGCCGGCATGGACCACGACATCGAGTGCGCGGGCCAGTACGACGTCGAGAACGAGGTGCGCCCCGACTGGGCCCGCACCTCGATCGTCACCGTCCTGCGGCCGGGGGAGAAGCTCCGCGTGGTCAAGTACGTGGGCTACGGCTGGTCCGCCGCGCGCACCTCCACGGCGCTGCGCGACCAGGTCGCCGCCGCGCTCACGAGCGCCCGGTACTCGGGGTGGACCAGCCTGCGGCTCTCCCAGCGCGAGTACCTCGACGACTTCTGGGACGCCGCCGACGTCGAGATCGACGGCGACGAGATCCTGCAACAGGCGGTGCGGCTCGGTCTCTTCCACGTCCTGCAGGCCGGCGCGCGCTCCGAGGGCCGGGCGATCGGCGCGAAGGGCCTGACCGGCACCGGGTACAACGGCCATACGTTCTGGGACATCGAGGGCTTCGTCCTGCCGGTGCTGACGCTCACCGCGCCGGAGGCCGCCGCCTACGCGCTGCGCTGGCGCGCCAGCACGCTCCCGGCGGCCCGCGACCGGGCCCGCACGCTGGGGCTCGCCGGGGCCACGTTCCCGTGGCGCACCATCGACGGCGCGGAGACCTCGGCGTACTGGCCCGCCGGCACGGCCGCGTTCCACGTCAACGCCGACATCGCCCGGGCCTTCGACGTCTACCGCCTCGTCACGGGGGACACCGCCCTCGAGCGCGACGGCGGGCTCGCGGTGCTCGTCGAGACCGCCCGGCTGTGGGTCTCCCACGGCCACGAGGACAGCTCCGGCGGCTGGCACGTCGACGGCGTCACCGGCCCGGACGAGTACACGGCCGTGGTCGACGACAACATCTTCACCAACCTCCAGGCGGCCCGGAACCTCACCGCCGCGGCCGCCGCCTGCCGGCGGCACCCCGACCTCGCCGCCGACCTGGCGGTGACGGCCGAGGAGCTGGACGCGTGGAAGACGGCCGCCGCCCACGCCCACATCCCCTACGACGCCGAGCTGGGCGTGCACCAGCAGTGCGCCCACTTCACCCGGTACGCGGAGTGGGACTTCGAGCCCCGTGGCGAGCGCTACCCGCTCATGCTCCACGCCCCCTACGTGCAGCTGTACCGCAAGCAGGTGGTCAAGCAGGCCGACCTCGTGCTCGCGATGCACTGGCACCCGGACGCGTTCACGGCGCTGGAGAAGGCGCGCAACCTCGACTACTACGAGCGGCGCACCGTGCGGGACTCCTCCCTCTCCGCCTGCACACAGGCGGTGATGTGCGCCGAGGTCGGCCATCTGGCCCTGGCGCGCGACTACCTCCACGAGGCGGCCCTCGTCGACCTCCACGACCTGCAGCGCACCACCGAGCACGGCGTGCACCTCGCCTCGCTTGCCGGGGCCTGGATCGGCGTCGTCGCCGGGTTCGGCGGACTGCGGGAGGACGGCGAGGTGCTCCGCCTGGCCCCCGCCCTGCCGACGACCATCGGGGGGCTCGCCTTCCGGCTGCGCTGGCGGGGGATGCGGCTGGAGGTGCGGGTCGCCGACGGGCAGGTGCGCTGCGCCGTCGCCGGTCCGGCGGGTTCCCGGATGCCGCTGCGGCTCTACGACGAGGACGTCGAGGTCAGCGACGACGTGCCCCTGGTCCGCCCGCTGCGTCACCCGGAGCCGTTGCTGCCCCAGCCCACCCAGCCGCCGGGCCGGGCGCCGCGCCGGATCAACGGCTCCGGCGACTTCGAGCTGCCCGACTCGGTCGAGGCGGACCACCTGGCGTGAGCGACGGCCGCTACCTCTCCTCGCGCCGGTCCTCGTCGTCGTCGCGCCAGCCGTGGGAGTGCCGCAGGCTCCGGGCACGTGCGGCGTCCGCGTCCTGCCGGCGGCGCGCCCGATCGGTGGCCCTGCTGTCCCGCACCGGGAGGTGCACCTTGTGCTCCGCCTCCCGGATGCCGGCCACCAGCTGGCGCGCGCGGTGGACCTCGGTGTCGAGCTCCGCACCGAGCAGCAGCGCCATGTTGATCACCCACAGCCACAGGCTGAAGACCACGACCCCGGCCAGGACGCCGCCGTACGTGAGGTCGAAGCGGCCCGAGGTGGCGTAGAGCCGCAGCAGCAGGGTGGCGGCCGCGGACACCCCCAGAGCGACGAGCGAGCCCGGGGAGATCCACCGGAACCGCGGGTGGCGCACGTTGGGGGTCGCGAAGTACAGCAGCGCGATCACCAGCACCGCCGCCAGCAGGAGCAGGGGCCAGCGCAGCACCTCCCACACGAGCAACGCGGTGTTGCCGACGCCGAGGACGGTCCCGATGGCTCGCGCCACCGGTCCGGACACCACCAGCAGCAGGGCGACGAGCACCCCGAACGCCACGAGGATCACCGTGGTCAGCAGGTGCCACGCCTGCAGGCGCCACAGCGGCCGCCCCTCGTGCACCCCGTAGATGTGGTTCATCGCTCGGCCGAACGACCCCACGTACCCCGCGGCGAGCCACAGCGCCGTCACCAGCCCCACCACCAGCGACCCCCCGGCGGAGGGGTGGTCCATCAGCGCCAGCACCGGCCGGCTGACCGCGTCGAAGGACTCCTGGTCCGGGGCGAGGAGGCGCAGCACGTCGAGCACGGCCGTCACGGCGGCCTCGTCCTGCCCGGCCAGGGCGAGCACCGAGGCCAGCGCGACCGCCACCGGCGGGATGGACAGCGCCCCGAAGAACGTCATGCCCGCGGCCCGGTCCCAGCACTCGTCGGCGAAGAACTTCCGCACCGCCTTGCCGGTCATGAAGCGCTTCGACGGCCGGCGCCCGACCACCGGGGCAGAGCCCCCGGGCGACGGCGCAGCCGTCGCCGGCCGGCGTGTGTCCTGTCCCATCGGCGCACCTCCCTCACGCAAGCCAAGCACCGGGGAGCCCTGCGCGCTCGGGCGGGCCCGCCCCTGCACCGTGTCCGGCCGACCATGTACCGTCAGCGCGAAACCCCCGGCCGCCCGCGTGGCGGTCACCCCTGAGAGTGAGGAAGGTCCGCGTGACCAGCTCCCGCAAGCTTGTGATCGTCGAGTCGCCCGCCAAGGCCCGCACCATCGGCGGCTACCTCGGCCCGGACTTCGAGGTCGAGGCCAGCGTGGGCCACATCCGTGACCTGCCCCAGCCCTCCGAGCTGCCGGCGGAGATGAAGAAGGGCCCGTACGGGAAGTTCGCCGTCGACGTCGAGGGCGACTTCGACCCCTACTACGTCGTCGACTCCGACAAGAAGAAGAAGGTCGCCGAGCTCAAGCGCGCCCTGAAGGACTCCGACGAGCTCTACCTCGCGACGGACGAGGACCGCGAGGGCGAGGCCATCGCGTGGCACCTCCTCGACGTCCTCAAGCCCAAGGTGCCGGTCAAGCGGATGGTGTTCCACGAGATCACCCGCGAGGCCATCGGCCGGGCGCTGGAGAACACCCGCGACCTGGACACCCGGCTCGTCGACGCCCAGGAGACGCGCCGCATCCTGGACCGCCTCGTCGGGTACGAGGTCTCCCCGCTGCTGTGGCGCAAGATCAAGCCGGGTCTGTCGGCCGGGCGCGTGCAGTCCGTCGCCACCCGCATGGTCGTCGAGCGGGAGCGGGAGCGCATGGCGTTCCGCGCCGCCTCGTACTGGGACGTCAAGGGGACCTTCACGGGTGGCGACGAGAGCACGGGCGAGGGTCGCCGCAGCTTCGAGGCCCGCCTGGTCACCCTGGACGGGAAGCGGGTCGCCTCCGGCCGCGACTTCGGCGACGACGGTCAGCTCAGGGCGGCCGCCGTGAAGGCGGGGACGGTTCATCTCGACGAGGCGCGCGCCACCGACGTGGCCACGGCCCTGGAGAAGGTCGAGGCCCGCGTGGTCTCGATGGAGACCAAGCCCTACACGCGCCGCCCGGCCGCGCCCTTCACCACGTCCACGCTCCAGCAGGAGGCCTCCCGCAAGCTGCGCATGAGCGCCCGGGAGACCATGCGCACCGCGCAGGGCCTGTACGAGAACGGCTTCATCACCTACATGCGTACCGACTCCTCGGCGCTGTCGGGGCAGGCGATCTCCGCCGCCCGCCGCCAGGCCGCGGAGCTCTACGGCGCCGAGTACGTGCCCGAGAAGCCCCGGGTCTACGGCGCGAAGTCGAAGGGCGCGCAGGAGGCGCACGAGGCCATCCGCCCCGCGGGGGACTCCTTCCGCACCCCGGCGCAGGTGGCCGGCCAGCTCAGCGGCGCCCAGTTCAAGCTCTACGAGCTGATCTGGAAGCGCACCGTCGCCTCGCAGATGGCCGACGCCCGCGGCTCCACCGCCACCGTCCGGCTCGGCGCCGACCCGACGCTCGCGGACGGGACCGCGGCGCGGGCCGAGCTCACCGCCTCCGGCACGGTCATCACCTTCCGCGGCTTCCTCGCCGCCTACGAGGAGGGCCGCGACGCCGACCGGTACGACAAGGACGGCAAGGACGACAAGGAGACGCGGCTGCCCGTGGTGGCCGAGGGCGACGTCGTCGCGACCGAGAAGGTCACCGCCGAGGGGCACGAGACCACCCCGCCGCCGCGCTACACCGAGGCGAGCCTGGTCAAGGCGCTGGAGGAGCGCGGCATCGGCCGGCCCTCCACCTACGCCGCGACGATCTCCGTGATCGTCGACCGCGGCTACGTCGACCGTCGGGGGCAGGCCCTGGTGCCCACCTGGCTGGCGTTCTCGGTGGTCCGCCTGCTCGAGGACAACCTCCCGCGGCTCGTCGACTACGACTTCACCGCCGAGATGGAGTCCGACCTCGACCGCATCGCGACGGGCACCGAGGACCGCGTCGGCTGGCTGACGCGGTTCTACCGCGGCGACGCCGCCACCGAGCGCCCGGGGCTGCGGAACCTCGTCGAGGGGCTGGGCGACATCGACGCCCGCGCCGTCAACAGCATCGACATCGGCGACGGCATCACCCTGCGGGTGGGCCGCTACGGCCCCTACCTGGAGACCGCGGCCACCGAGGGCGAGGAGGGGAAGCGGGCCTCCGTGCCCGACGACGTCGCCCCCGACGAGCTCACCGTCGACCTGGCCCGCGAGCTCCTCTCCCGCCAGGCCGACGACGGGCGCGAGCTCGGCACCGACCCGGCCACCGGGCACACGGTCATCGCGAAGAACGGCCGCTTCGGCCCTTACGTCACCGAGGTCCTGCCGGACGACGACGACGCGGCCGAGGCTGCGCCGTCGGGCACGAAGAAGCCGGCGCGGAAGAAGGTCAAGGCCAAGCCGCGCACCGCCTCGCTCCTGAAGTCGATGCAGCTGGAGACGGTCGACCTCGACCAGGCCCTGAGGCTGCTGTCCCTGCCGCGGGTGGTCGGCACCGATCCCGAGGGCGTGGAGATCACCGCGCAGAACGGCCGGTACGGCCCCTACCTCAAGCGCGGCACGGACTCGCGCTCCCTGGAGTCCGAGGAGCAGATGTTCGACATCACCCTCGAGGAGGCGCTCGCGATCTACGCCAAGCCGAAGACCCGGCGGGGCGCCACCGCGAAGCCGCCGCTGCGCGAGCTTGGGGAGGACCCGGTCAGCGGCAAGCCCGTGGTGGTCAAGGACGGCCGTTTCGGCCCGTACGTCACCGACGGCACCACCAACGCCACGCTGCGCAAGGACGACGACGTCGAGTCGCTCACCCCCGAGCGCGGCTTCGAGCTCCTCGCCGAGAAGCGCGCCAAGGGGCCGGCCAAGAAGCCCGCCCGCAAGCCGGCGGCGCGCAAGCCCGCGGCGAAGAAGACGACCACCCGGAAGACGCCCGCCAAGGGCTGAGGGCGCGCGCGGCGCGCGGCGGCGGGCCGGCCCTGGCAGGATCGACGCGTGACCGTTGCCGCGACCCTGCAGGTGCGGGTGCTGGCCGCCGGCTTCCTCGACCGCCTGCGCCACGTCCTCCGGGCGCCCAGCGTCCTTCTCGACGGCGACGCCCACGACACCCGGACCGGCCGCGTGCTGCGGCTCGCGGTCGCGCCGGGCAGCCACGAGCTCACGGTCCGCGACGGCGCCCGCACCGCGTCCACCGTGGTCGAGGTGGGGCCGGGAGGCACCGTCACCGTCGAGGCCCTCGTCTCCGGCGGGGACCTCACCCT
The DNA here is from genome assembly GCF_023148685.1 of Georgenia sp. EYE_87. Taxonomy (GTDB): domain Bacteria; phylum Actinomycetota; class Actinomycetes; order Actinomycetales; family Actinomycetaceae; genus Georgenia. Next base: position 13,430 of record NZ_JAHXNL010000018.1, read on the forward strand.
CGCCGTCGGACCGTAGCCGGAACGTAGATTGCTGCCATGACCTCGTCGACGGCGACACCGCCCCCGCTCCCCGCACCGCCCGACCCCCGCCACGCCCCGCCGCTGCGCTGGGGGATCCTCGGCGCCGGCGGCATCGCCGGCCGGTTCGCGCGGGAGGTCCCGGCCCGCAGCGCCCAGCGCGTGGTCGCCGTCGGGTCCCGGGACGCGATGAAGGCCGCCACGTTCGCGGCCGAGCACGGCATCGAGCGCGCGTACGGCGGGTACGCGGCGCTGGTGGCCGACCCGGAGGTCGACGTCGTCTACGTCGCCACCCCGCACAGCCACCACCACGCCCACGCCATGCTCGCGCTCGCCGCGGGCAAGCACGTGCTGGTGGAGAAGGCGTTCACCCGCAACGCGGCGGAGGCCCGGGAGGTCCTCACCACCGCGGGCGATCTCGGCCTGTTCGCGATGGAGGCGATGTGGTCGCGGTTCCTGCCGCACATGGTCGCGCTGCGCGAGGTGGTCGCCTCCGGCGTGCTCGGGGAGGTGCTCGCCGTCCACGCCGACCACGGGCAGCGCCTGGACCTCGTGGAGCGCCTGTACGCCCCGGAGCTGGCCGGCGGGGCGCTGCTGGACCTCGGGGTCTACCCGGTCTCCTTCGCCCACAGCCTCCTCGGCGCCCCCGCGGGCGTGCACGCCGCCGGCGTGCTGACGGACCTCGGCGTGGACGCGCACGAGGCGGTGACGCTGACCTACGCGGGGGCGCACGCGCGGGCCGTCGCCGTGTGCACCGCGAACATGTGGGCGCGCAGCGCGACGACCGCCTCGGTGATCGGCACCGACGGACGCCTCGACGTCGCCGCGCCGTTCTACGGCACCACCGGTTTCACGGTCACCCCGTTCGCCGGGCCGGCGTGGAGCTGGCCGCCGGAGGGCGCCGACCGCGGCGGCTTCCAGCACGAGGCGGCCGAGGTCGCGCGCTGCGTGGCCGAGGGACGCCAGCAGTCCGACGTCATGCCGTGGAGCGCGACGCTGGAGGTCATGGCGACCCTCGACGAGGTGCGCCGCCAGCTCGGCGTCGTCTACCCGGGCGAGCTCACCGGGGTCGACCCGGCGGTCGACGCCGTCCCGGACGCACCCCCGCTCTGAGCGGGGCCTGCGGAGCGGAGGAACGTCCGCACGGCACGGTTGTAGGCCACCGGTGCCTCGAGCTGGCAGAGGTGGCCGGCGCCGGGGAGCACCGTGAGCGTCGAGCCGGCGATCGCGGCGTGCAGGTGGTCGGCAACGGTCCGCGGCGCCCGCGTGTCCCGGTCCCCGTGCACCACCAGCGTCGGCACGTGCACGCGCGGCAGGACCTCGCGCAGGTCGGTGGCCGAGGCGCGGGCCATCGAGCGGAACCCGTCCGGGTGGGACGCCCGCACCGCGGCGGCGAACTCCTCGACCACCGCCCGGGGCGTGCCGGGCGCGAACATCGTCGGCATCAGCGCGGCTTCGAGCTCCTCGCCGCCGGACTCCGCCAGCGCGAGCGAGTCCTCCAGCCGCCGGCGCGCCACCTCGGCGGGCAGGGACCCCACCCAGCCGGCGTACGCGCTGGTCAGCACCAGCGTGGCCGGCAGGTCCGGGTGACGGCCGAGCAGGGCGAGGGCCAGCGCCCCGCCGAAGGACACGCCCGCCACGTGCGGCCGGTGCAGGCCCAGCCGGTCGAGGAAGCCTGCCAGCGTGTCCGCGTACCCGGCCATGCCGAACCCCTCGGGCGGGTCGTCGGACCGGCCCGCGCCGGGGGCGTCCCAGGCCACCACGGTGAACTCGTCGGCGAGGGCCTCGAGCTGGCGGCGCCACGTGCTGCGCGCATCCCCGACGAACCCGTGCAGGAGCACGAGCGCGGGTCCCTCGCCGACCCGCTCGTACGCGATCGAGAGCCCGTCGACGTCGACCCTGTCCATCGTCCGCCCCCTCACCTCGGGAGACCCTCACTCTGGCACGCGGGGTCGCCGCGGGCGGGCGGAACGCCGGCCGGCGGTGGGGACGACGGCGGAGCCCGGCGGTGCGCGCGGCTACCCTGGCCCGGTGAGCCCCGAGGTCCCGACCGCCGTCCCGCCCGCCGCCGACCTCGCTCACCGCGGGTGCTTCGTCTCGTTCGAGGGTGGTGACGGCGCCGGGAAGACGACGCAGCGTGACCTCCTCGGCGAGTGGCTCGGCGGGCTCGGCCACGAGGTGGTCCTCACCCGCGAGCCCGGCGGGACGGCCCTCGGCCAGGTGCTGCGCGACGCCGTGCTCCACGGCGAGGACCTCGACCCGCGCACCGAGGCGCTGCTCTACGCCACCGACCGCGCCCACCACGTCCACCGGCTCGTGCGGCCCGCCCTCGCCCGCGGCGCCGTCGTGGTCACCGACCGCTACCTCGACTCCTCCGTCGCCTACCAGGGCGCGGCCCGCGAGCTCGGCGACGACGAGATCCGCGCCCTGTCGCTGTGGGCCACCGAGGGGCTGCTGCCGGACCTCACCGTCCTGCTCGACCTCGACCCCGCCGTCGCGGCCGGGCGGCGCACCGGCGCCCCCGACCGGCTCGAGCGCGAGTCGCTGGTGTTCCACACCCGGGTGCGCGAGCACTTCCTCGCCCTCGCCCGGGCCGAGCCGGGCCGCTTCCTCGTCCTCGACGCGGCGGCGCCGCCCGCGGAGATCCACGCCGCCGTGCGCGCCCGCCTCGCGCCGCTGCTGCCCGCGCCCGCCGCGGCCACGTCCCCGCAGGGCTCGCGATGAGCGTCTGGGACGAGGTCGTCGGCCAGGACGAGGTGGTCGCCACGCTGCGCGGCGCCGTCCTCGCCTCGCGCGAGGCCACCGGCGACGCCGCGGCCCGCGCCATGAGCCACGCGTGGCTCATCACCGGCCCCCCGGGGTCGGGGCGCTCGGTGGCCGCCCGCGCCTTCGCGGCCGCCCTGCAGTGCACCGACCCGGCGGAGCCGGGCTGCGGGCGCTGCCACGGGTGCACCACCGCCCTCGCCGGGACCCACGCGGACGTCACGCTCATCGGCACCGAGAAGGTCATCTTCGCGATCGAGGAGATCCGCCCGCTGATCTCCCAGGCGCAGCGCGCGCCGTCCCAGGGGCGGTGGCGCGTCATGCTCATGGAGGACGCGGACCGCATGGTCGAGCGGACGTCCAACGTGCTCCTCAAGGCCGTGGAGGAGCCGCCGCCGCGCACGGTGTGGCTGCTGTGCGCGCCGAGCCCCGAGGACGTGCTGACCACGATCCGCTCGCGCTGCCGCGCCGTGCACCTGCGCGTGCCCGACCCGCGGGCCGTCGCCGACCTGCTCGTGCGCCGCGACGGCCTCGACCCGGACGTGGCGCTGGCCGCTGCGCGGGCCGCCCAGTCCCACGTCGGCCTGGCCCGCCGGCTCGCCCGGGACCCGGAGGCCCGGGCCCGACGTCGCCGCCTCCTGGCCGTGCCCGCCGGCATCCGCGGGGTCGGGGACGCGGTCCTGGCGGCGGCCGACCTCATCGAGACCGCGGCCGCCGACGCCAGGGCGGCCACCGAGGAGCGCGACGCCGCCGAGAAGGCCGAGCTGCTGCGCAACCTCGGCGCCGAGGCCGGAACCCGGCTGCCGCCCGCGCTGCGCGGGCAGGTCAAGCAGCTCGAGGACGATCAGAAGCGTCGGGCCACCCGCGCGCAGCGCGACGTCCTCGACCGCGCGATGGTGGACCTGCTCTCCCTCTACCGCGACGTGCTCGTCGTCCAGCTCGCGGCCGACGTCGAGCTCATCAACACCGACCTCGCCGCCGAGGTGCGGGCCCTGGCGGGCGGCTCCACGCCCGAGCAGACGGTGCGGCGCATGGACGCGGTCGGGGTGGCGCGGGAGCGGCTCGCCGCGAACGTCGCCCCGCTCCTGGCCGTCGAGGCGATGATGGTGGCGCTGCGCCCCCAGGGGTGAGGGACCGCGGCGTGCGGGCGCCGCGCGCCAGGTAGCGTGAGCGCGTGCCCCGTACCATCCGCGCCGGCGTCCTCGGCGTGCTCGTCGCCGCCCTGACGCTCACCGCCTGCACCCCCGAGCCGCTCGAGCGGGTCCCGGACGCAGGGCCGACCGCCGCCCCGCCGACCGCCTCGGCCGAGGCGACCACCAGCGCCCCGTCGACGGAGGAGCTGCAGGCCTACCACGACCAGGAGGTGGCCTGGGAGGCGTGCGGGGAGTTCGAGTGCGCCGAGGTGGCCGTGCCGCTGAGCTACGACGAGCCCGACGGCGAACGGATCACCCTCGCGGTCAAGCGGCTGGCCAGCACCGACGCCGACGCCCGGGTGGGCTCGCTCGTCATCAACCCCGGTGGCCCGGGCAGCTCCGGCATGGAGCTCGTGGACGCGGCCACCGCCATGTTCAGCGAGGACCTGCGCGCCGCGTACGACGTGGTCGGCTTCGACCCGCGCGGGGTCGCGGCGTCGACGCCCGTGGACTGCGTCAGCGACGCGGAGCTCGACCGCATCCGCAGCGCGGACTACGACACCGAGACCGCGGAGGGTCTCGACGCCTACCGCGCCGACGCGAGGCTCATCGCCGACGGGTGCGCCCGGGGCAGCGGGGAGCTGATCGGGAATGTCGACACCGAGTCCGCCGCCCGGGACATGGACATCCTGCGAGCCGTGCTGGACGAGGAGAAGCTCGACTACCTCGGGTACTCCTACGGCACGTTCCTGGGCGCCACGTACGCGGAGCTGTTCCCCGAGAACACGGGCAACCTCGTCCTCGACGGCGCGATGGACCCCTCTCTCAGCTCGCACGAGACCACGCTGGGCCAGGCCATCGGGTTCGAGGAGGCGCTGCGTGCGTACGTCGAGGACTGCCTCGGCGGACCGGACTGCCCGCTGACCGGCTCGGTGGACGACGGAGTCCGGCAGGTACGGACCCTCTTCGACGTGGTGGGTGACACCCCGCTGCCCACGTCCACGGGCCGGGAGCTGACGGCCTCGCTCGCGTTCTCGGGCGTCATCACCCCGCTGTACGACAGCGCCAGCTGGTTCGTCCTGTCGTCGGCGCTCGACCAGGCGATCAACGACCGTGACGGCTCGCAGCTGCTCTTCCTCGCCGACCTCATGGCCGGCCGCGAGGCCGACGGGACCTACCCGAAGAACTCCACCGAGGCGAACTGGGCGGTGAACTGCCTGGACTTCCCGTCCTCGGGCGATCCGGCCCTGTGGCAGCAGCAGGCGGAGGAGCTCGAGGCGGCCGCGCCGACGTTCGGCCCGGCCATGGGCTACGGCGACATGCTCTGCGACCAGTGGCCGGTGAAGGGCGACGCCGAGCGCGGGCCGGTCCGGGCGGAGGGCTCGGCGCCGATCATGGTCGTCGGCACGACGGGCGATCCGGCGACGCCGTACGAGTGGAGCGTCAGCCTGGCCGAGCAGCTCGAGAACGGCTTCCTCGTCACGTTCGAGGGCGAGGGGCACACCGCGTACGGCCGGTCCAACGACTGCGTCGTCCGCGCCGTCGACGACTTCCTCATCGACGGGACCGTGCCGCAGGACGGCCTGACCTGCTGACCGGCGAGTGATGCCGCGCACACCTGGCCGGAGCATTTTGTTCCAGGCGCCCCGCTCCCGGTACAGTGGTCCGCGCTGCGTCGGGCGATCCTCGACGGGCACGCCGCCTTAGCTCAGTCGGCAGAGCGATTCACTCGTAATGAATAGGTCGTGGGTTCGATTCCCACAGGCGGCTCAGCAGGGACGGCCCGGTCACGACGCGAAGTCGGACCGGGCCGTCCGGCTTTCCCGGCCCGGCGACCCGGACGGCCGTCACGTGGCGACGGGATTTCCGGTCGCCAATTCCCCGCCGTGGCAGGTGCCGGCAATGGAGCCCGGCCGGGCACTTATGCCGCGGGGCGCCGCGGCCGTCGTGCGCGGACGACGGGAGACTATTTCGGCCGCAGAAGTGTGAAATTGTTCCTAGGGTCGTTCCCTGGATTGCGCCCCCGGTCATTTCGTGCGGGGCGCCTTTCCCGGCGCCGGGCGCGGGGCCTCCCCGCCCGGCAGTCGTCGGGGCCGAGGACCCGGCAGCACGAGGTCCCGCCCGGCCGACCGACGGAGGGTCGACGTGTTCGGGCAGGCCGGCGCAGCCGCCACGGGGAGGGCGGTGCGATCCCTCACGCGATCCTGCGGGGGCGCTCGCCGTACACTTGGGGCGTGGACTATCTCGTCGCGCTCATCCCCTCGGTCGGCACGGGCCTGCTGTTCTACCTCGTGATCCGCGCCTTCGTGAACGCCGACCGTAATGAGCGCGAAGCGATCCGCAGGCTCGAGGAGGAGTCCCTTCGGAAAGGACCGGAACAGGCACCCGGCGCCTGATTACTTCTTCTTCCACAGCTCGCGCCCGTTGGCGTGACATTGCTCGTCAAAAGAATTACGCTCGCGCATCAGGTGATCGATTCGTATCACTCTCAGGGGTGTTCTCCTGCTCTCACGACTGACGACGAGAAAGAACCCGCCATGGTGCAGAAGATGCAGGTCCAGCTCATCGACGATATCGACGGCTCCCCAGCGGACGAGACCGTCACATTCGCAATTGACGGCGTGACCTACGAGATCGACCTTTCCGACGCCCACGCGAAGGCTCTGCGCGAGTCCTTCGCCGAGTGGAAGGGCCACGCCCGCCGGGCCGGCGGTCGGCGGGCGCCCGCCCGGCGCTCCACGGGTGGGGGCGCCGCCCGCGCCTCCTCCTCGGACGCGGGACGGATCCGCGACTGGGCGCGCGAGCACGGCTACGAGGTGTCGGAGCGCGGGCGCATCTCCGCGGAGATCCGCGAGGCCTACGAGAAGGCCACCAGCTGACCCCGGTCCAGCCGGGCAGGCGGGCCGGCCCCCCCCGGGGGGTGCGGGCGCCGGCCGGGGGGGGCCGGACGACCCCCGGGGGGGATCC
>NZ_JAHXNL010000018.1:20320-72560 GCF_023148685.1 Georgenia sp. EYE_87
CACCCCGGTCCCGCGGGCATGCGGGCCGCCCACCCCTTGGTGCTACCGGCCGCCTGCGTCGTGGGGCAGACGTCCCGCGTGTGTCCTGCCGTGATGATGGAACAATGAGGCCCATGACCTACACCCTCGTACTGCTCCGTCACGGCGAGAGCGACTGGAACGCCAAGAACCTCTTCACGGGCTGGGTCGACGTGCCCCTCTCGGAGAAGGGCGTCGAGGAGGCCAAGCGGGGCGGTGAGCTGCTCCGCGAGGCGGGGGTCTCCCCGGACATCCTGCACACCTCGCTGCTGCGTCGCGCGATCTCGACGGCCAACTACGCCCTCGACGTCGCCGACCTGCACTGGATCCCGGTCAAGCGCAGCTGGCGGCTCAACGAGCGCCACTACGGCGCGCTGCAGGGCAAGAACAAGAAGGAGATCCGCGACGAGTACGGCGAGGAGCAGTTCATGCTCTGGCGCCGGTCCTACGACGTGCCGCCGCCGGACATCGAGCTGGGCTCCAAGTACTCCCAGGACTCCGAGCCGCGCTACGCCGGCGAGCCGATCCCGCGGTCCGAGTGCCTCAAGGACGTCCTCGAGCGCGCCCTGCCGTACTGGAACGCCGAGATCGTCCCGGACCTCAAGGCCGGCAGGACCGTCCTCGTCGCCGCCCACGGCAACTCGCTGCGCGCGATCATCAAGCACCTCGACGGCATCGACGACGAGACCATCTCGGGCCTGAACGTGCCCACCGGCATCCCGCTGCTCTACGAGCTCGACGACAACCTGCGCCCGACCGTCAGCGGCGGCAAGTACCTCGACCCCAAGGCGGCCGAGGCCGCCATCGCCGCGGTCGCCAACCAGGGCAAGTAGCCCTCGGCCCCGCGCCCGTCAGGACGAGGAAGGGTCCCGCACCGACGGTGCGGGACCCTTCTGGTCTGCGGACCGCCGCTCAGCGGGCCGGGAGGTTCACTCCTGGCGGGCGGCCGCGTCGTCGACCTGCTCGTCCTTCAGCCCGAGCAGCCCGGTGTTCACGACGGCGTTCTGCAGGTCGCCGGTCACCAGGAAGGAGACGCGGCGCGCCACCGAGACGCCGTGGTCGCCGAAGCGCTCAAGGTAGCGGCCCAGCAGGACGGCGTCGACCAGCTGCTGGCGGGTGAGCTGCTCGTCGTCGTCCAGGACCACCTGGAACGACTCGCGGTGCAGGCGGTCGAGGACGTCGTCGTCCGCCTCGATGCGCTCCGCCAGGTTCAGGTCCCGGCTCTCGAGCAGCTCGACCACCTGACGGGCGACCTTGACGGCCTGCTCGCCCATCTGGTGGAGGATCTCGCGGGTGCGGCCGGTCGCGGCGACCTCGGGGTAGCGGCCGCGGGCGACGTAGGCGACGTGGCGGGCCAGGTCGCCCATCCGCTCGATCGTGGCGGACAGGCGCATGGCGGAGACGACGACGCGGAGGTCCGTGGCCACCGGCTGCTGCCGCGCGAGCAGGGAGACGCCCTGCTCGTCCAGGCTCTGCTCGATCTCGTCGATCTGCCGGTCGGCGTCGATGACCTCCTCGGCCAGGGTGAGGTCCGCCGTCTCGAGCGCCTTGGTGGCCTTCTCGATCGCCGAGCTCATGTGCTTGGCCATGGTCAGCAGATCGCCGCCGAGCTGCTCCATCTCTTGCTTGAAGATCTCACGCATCGCAGGCTCCCTCAGTTGCTCTTCCCCCGCTGCGAGCGGGATATCCGTTCCCCTACCGTAGCCAAGCGGCCCGCAGTGTACGACTGATGGCCGCCCGGTGAACGCCGGATGACGCCCCGGGGCGGTCTCGGTGAACCGGGGCGCCGCGCCCTACCCTCGGGGCATGGAGTTCATGCAGATCCTCAGCGTCGTGCTGCTGGCTCTGCTCGTGGTCGCTGCCGGAATCATCGCGTTCCTCGTGAGTGAGCGTGAGCGGAGCGGCTACCGCGACGCCGGCCTGGGGAACGGGCTGGACGACGTCATCTCGGTCCTCTCGGTGCTCCCGCAGGCGGTCCTCGTCCTCGAGCCCGACGGCGACGTCCAGCGGGCCAGCGCCGCGGCCTACGCGTTCGGCCTGGTCCGCAACGACGTCGTGGCCCACCCCGAGGTCCGCGACCTGGTCGACGGCGTCCGCCGGGACGGGCGCATCCGCGACGCGGAGCTCACCCTGGCCAGGGGGCCGGTGGAGGGCGCCGGCACGCTGCGGATGCAGGTGCGGGTCGCACCGCTGCGGCACGGCCGGGTGCTGGTGCTCGCGGAGGACCGCACCGCCGCGCGCCGGCTCGAGGAGATGCGCCGCGACTTCACCGCCAACGTCTCGCACGAGCTCAAGACGCCGGTCGGCGCGCTCGGCCTGCTCGCCGAGACGGTCGCCGACGCCGCCGACGAGCCGGGGACGGTCCGGCACTTCGCCGGACAGATGCAGAAGGAGTCGGCCCGCCTGGCGTCCCTCGTCCAGGAGCTCATCGACCTCTCCCGCCTGCAGGAGCCGGACGCCCTGGTCGACCCCGAGCTCGTCGACCTCGACGCGGTGGTCGCCGAGGCCGTCGACCGGGTGCGCGTGGAGGCGATGTCCCGGAAGGTCACCCTGGTGCTCGGCGGCGAGAAGGGCGTGAAGGTCTACGGCGACGCGGCCCTGCTCACCACGGCGGTGCGCAACCTCCTCGACAACGCCGTCCGCTACTCCGCCCCGACGGGCCGGGTCTCCGTCGGGGTCCAGCGCCGCGACGCGCTGGTCCGCATCGCCGTCGTCGACCAGGGTGCAGGCATCGGCCCCGAGCAGCGCGAGCGGGTCTTCGAGCGTTTCTACCGGGGCGACGAGGCGCGCTCCCGCGAGACGGGTGGCTCCGGCCTCGGGCTGAGCATCGTCAAGCACATCGCCAACGACCACGGCGGGCGCGTCGAGCTGTGGTCGACCGAGGGCAAGGGCTCGACCTTCACCCTCGTCCTGCCCGAGGCCTACGGGCCCGCCACCCCCGACGAGGCCGGCGCGGACGCCGCCGACGACTCAGCTGACGAAGCCGGGGCGCTCCCCGCGCCCCGGAGGACCGACGCCATGGAGGACACCCGCTGATGACCACCATCCTGCTCGTGGAGGACGAGGCCTCCTACCGGGAGCCGCTCACCTTCAAGCTCGAGCGCGACGGCTACGAGGTCGTCGCGGTGGCCGACGGCCACGACGCCGTCGCCGCCTTCGACCGCGGCGGCGTCGACATCGTCCTCCTCGACCTGATGCTGCCGGGGCTCTCCGGCACCGAGGTGTGCCGGCAGCTGCGCCAGCGCAGCAACGTCCCGGTCATCATGCTGACCGCGAAGGACAGCGAGATCGACAAGGTCGTCGGGCTCGAGATCGGCGCCGACGACTACGTCACCAAGCCGTACTCGTACCGCGAGCTGGTCGCCCGCGTGCACGCCGTGCTCCGCCGCGGCGCGGGGCAGGACGACCTCTCCGAGCCCTCGGTGCTCACCGTCGGCCGGGTGCGCATGGACGTCGACCGCCACGAGCTGAGCGTCGACGACGAGCCGGTCGCCATGCCGCTGCGCGAGTTCGAGCTGCTCGAGCTCTTCCTGCGCAACCCGGACCGCGTGCTCACCCGGGGGCAGCTGATCGACCGCATCTGGGGCGCGAACTACGTCGGCGACACCAAGACGCTCGACGTCCACGTCAAGCGGGTGCGCGCCAAGATCGAGGCGGACCCGGCGCGACCCAGCATGCTGCAGACCGTGCGCGGCCTCGGCTACAAGCTGGTCACCCCGGAGGCCTGAGACCCGAGCGACGGAGCCCCCGGGACGCTGGTGCGTCCCGGGGGCTCCGTGCGTGGGCCGTGCGGCGGTCGGCGCGCGGCGGGAGGGTCAGGCCCGGTCGAGGAACTCGTCGTAGGGCGGGATGGTGCCGTCGAGCACGGGGATCTCGACCTGAGCGTCGCCGGCGGACGGCATCGAGACGGTCGCCGGGACGGTGGCGCCGGGCGCGGCGTCGACGCTCTGGGTGGTGATGCCCGCGTCGGTGAAGTTCACGTGCTCGCCGGCGTCCACCCGCACGGGCACGGAGGCGCCGCCCTCGCCGATCGAGAAGGAGACCTCGACGTCCTCCGTGGACCGGTTCACCACAGCGCCGAGCAGGTGGCCCTCCTCGCCCTCGCCCTCGGTGAGGATCATGAGGTTCTCGACGACGACCTCGTCGGTCACCGCGACCCGGATGCCGTCGCTGGGCGCGTACGGGTCGGCGGTGGTGATGGGGTTGGCGACTGCGCAGCCGGCCAGGGTCAGCGTCCCGGCCAGTGCGGCGAGGGCGGCCGGGCGGGTGCGACGGGTGGTGCGGACCACGGGTTCTCCTTCGTCTCAGATCGGGACAGCGCGCGGTCCCTCCCAGGGGGAGGTTACCGGAGGGATCCGCGGGCGGGCGCAGCCGCCGGCCGGGCCGCCCCGGCGACCGGGTGCGCCCCGGTTTTGTCGCGTCCCTCACGAGCCGCAGAATCTCGCCACTTTTCCGTGTTAGACTAGGGACCCTTAGCGACTGAAGGAGCCTTACGACAATGACCTTCGCTGTCGGCGAGACCGTCGTCTACCCCCATCACGGGGCGGCACTCATCGAGGACATCTCCACCCGCGTCATCCGCGGCGAGGAGAAGCTGTACCTCCACCTCCGGGTCGCCCAGGGCGACCTGACCATCCAGGTCCCGGCCGAGAACGTCGACCTGGTCGGGGTGCGTGACGTCGTCGGCACCGAGGGCCTCGAGAAGGTCTTCGACGTGCTTCGTGCGCCCTACACCGAGGAGCCGACCAACTGGTCGCGTCGGTACAAGGCGAACGTGGAGAAGATCGCCTCCGGCGACATCATCAAGGTGGCCGAGGTCGTCCGCGACCTCTCCCGCCGCGACACCGACCGCGGGCTCTCCGCCGGCGAGAAGCGGATGCTCGCCAAGGCCCGTCAAATCCTCGTCTCCGAGCTCGCCCTGGCGGAGAAGACCGAGGAGGACAAGGCCGAGGCGATCCTGGACGACGTGCTCGCGTCCTGATCCGTTGACCGGGGCGCGCGTCCGCGTGGCTGGGCTGCACCCGTGAGCTCGGCCGCCGTCCTGACGGCCGCCGGCTCCGGCACCCGGCTCGGGCACGCGCTGCCGAAGGCTCTCGTCCGGCTCGGCGGTCAGCCGCTCGTCCTCCGGGCGGCCCTCGGGCTCGCCCGGGCCGGCTGCCTCGGCTCCGTCGTCGTCACCGTCCCCGCGGCGGAGCGCGGCGTCTTCGCCGCGCTCTTCCCCGGCGGGACCGTGCCGGGCACGGACGTCCCCGCGCGGGTCGTGGCCGGCGGCCCGACCCGGCAGGCGTCGGTCGCCGCGGGCCTGGCCGCGCTCGCCGACGACGTCGACGTGGTCCTGGTGCACGACGCCGCCCGCTGCCTGACCCCGCCCGCGCTCGTCCGCGCCGTCGAGAGCGCCGTGCGGGCCGGCCACCGCGCCGTCGTCCCGGCCCTGCCGGTCACCGACACCGTCAAGCGGGTCGGCGACCCCGGTCCCGACGGCGCCGCGCCGGTCGTGGCCACGGTCCCGCGCCTCGACCTCCGCGCCGTCCAGACCCCGCAGGGCTTCGACCGGGCGTTGCTCGACGCGGCGCACGCCGCCGGCGCGCACCGTGCCCGGGACGAGGCCGCGGCGGTCTCGGACGACGCCGGGCTCGTGGAGGCGCTGGGGGAGCGGGTGTGGGTCGTCCCGGGCGACGAGCGCGCCCTGAAGATCACCACGCCGCGCGACCTGGCCCTCGCGGAGCTCCTCCTCGCCGAGGACCACTAACCTGACGCCCATGCAGCTGCCACGCACGGGGATCGGCACCGACGTGCACGCCTTCGCGCCCGAGGGCTCCGGCCGGCCCATGCGGCTGGCCTGCCTGGACTGGCCCGGCGAGACCGGCCTCGAGGGCCACTCCGACGCCGACGTCGCCGCCCACGCAGCCTGCGACGCCCTCTTCTCCGCCGCGAGTCTCGGGGACCTGGGCGGCCAGTTCGGCACCGCCGACCCGGAGTGGTCCGGCGCCTCGGGGGAGCGGATGCTCGCGGAGACCGCGCGCCGGCTGGCCGACGCGGGCTGGCAGATCGGCAACGTCGCGGTCCAGGTGATCGGGGTGCGCCCGCGGATCGGCCGCCGCCGGGCCGAGGCGGAGGAGGCGATGTCCCAGGCGCTCGGCGCCCCGGTCTCGCTCTCCGCCACCACCACCGACGGCCTGGGGTTCACCGGCCGCGGCGAGGGCGTGGCCGCCGTCGCCACCGCCCTCGTGGTGCGGAGACCGCTCGAGGCGGCGTGAGGCGGCGCCGGCTCAGGCGACCGGCGGCTGGGCCAGGGCGCTGTCCTGCCGCGTGCGCGACCGCACGGGCAGCAGGAGCAGGAGCCCGGCCAGGAGCACCACGACGATGCCCACGATGCCCCAGTACTGGACGTCCTCCGTGGTGGCGGCGCCGGTGACCGCCATGCCCAGCGACAGCGCCAGCGAGAACGCAGCCGGGGCCATGAAGCTGACCGCCCGGCCTGTGGTGGCGTAGAGCCCGAACACCTGGCCCTCGTGGCCCGCGGGGATCAGCCGCGCCAGGAACGTGCGCGAGGCGGACTGGGCCGGGCCGACGAAGATGCACAGCGTCAGGCCGAGCACCCAGAACAGCGCGGTGCCGAGCTCGTGCAGGAAGAAGATGCCGGTGCCGGCGAGGACCATCGAGACCAGCGACAGGACGATCACCCGCTTGGGCCCGAGGCGGTCGTCCAGCGCCCCGAACAGGATCGTCGCCACCCCGGCGACGAGGTTCGCGGCCACGCCGAAGACGATCACCTCGCCGGCGTCGAACCCGAAGGTGCCCGCGGCGATGACGCCGCCGAAGGTGAAGACGCCGGCCAGGCCGTCGCGGAAGACGGCCGAGGCGAGGAGGAAGTAGACCGTGTTGCGGTCCGTGCGCCACAGGTCCGCGACCGAGCGGAGCAGCAGGCGGTAGGACTGGACCAGCCCGGTGCGCCGGCCCGCCGCGGTGCGGCCCGGGGCGTCCCGCACCGTGAGGATCACCGGCAGGGAGAACGCCAGGGTCCAGACCGCGCAGATCAGCATGGTCACGCGGACGTCCATGCCGTTCTCGCCGGTGACGCCGAAGATGCCGACCTCCGGGTCGATCAGCCCGAAGTACACGATGAGCAGCAGCACGATGCCGCCGATGTACCCCAGTCCCCAGCCGAGGCCGGAGACGCGGCCCACGGTGGCCGGCGTGGAGATCTGGTTGAGCATGGCGTTGTAGTTGACCGACGCGAACTCGAAGAAGATGTTGCCCGCCGCCAGGAGCACCAGGCCCAGCCACAGCAGGTCCGGCGTCGGCGCCACGAAGAACATCGCGGCCGACGCGGCGACGACCAGGAGGGTGTTCACCGCCAGCCAGAACGTGCGGCGGCCCGACCGGTCCGCCCGCTGCCCGCTGACCGGGGCGAACACCGCGATGAGCAGGCCCGCCGCGGCGAGCGCCCACCCGAGCTTCTGGTCCGCACCGGGGCCGAAGGCGTCGGAGGTGAGGTACACCGTGAAGACGAACGTGGTGATGACGGCGTTGAACGCCGCCGAGCCCCAGTCCCACAGTCCCCAGGCGTAGACGGGCCACCCGAAGCGGCGGGGGCGCGCGGCGGGTACGGGCGCCGGCGCGGACGTCTCGTTGCTCACACCGCGCACCGTAGCGGCCCGGGGTGTCCGCGGAGCGGTCAACCCGCGGCGACGCCCCGAAAGGCCGGGTCGGCGCGCCCCGGTAGCCTGGGCGGGTGAGCCTGAGACTGTACGACTCCGCGACGCGGTCGGTGCGCCCCTTCGAGCCCCTGGAACCGGGCAAGGTCGGCATCTACCTGTGCGGCGCCACCGTGCAGGGAGCCCCGCACGTCGGGCACATGCGCGCCTCCATCGCCTTCGACGTCCTGGTCCGCTGGCTTCGCCGCACCGGGCTGGACGTGACCCTGGTGCGCAACGTCACCGACATCGACGACAAGATCCTGGCCAGGTCCGCAGAGGCCGGCTGCCCGTGGTGGGCCTGGGCGTACCGGTTCGAGCAGGAGTTCACCGCCGCCTACGACGCCCTCGGGGTCCAGCGCCCCACCTACGAGCCCCGCGCCACCGGCCACGTCACCGAGATGGTCGAGCTCATGGAGCAGCTGACCGAGCGCGGGCACGCCTACCGCGGCACCGAGGGCAACGTCTACTTCGACGTGCGCTCCCTGCCCGAGTACGGCTCCCTCACGCGCCAGGCGCTCGAGAACATGACCGTCTCCGACGACAACGACATCGAGCCGGACAAGCGCGACCCGCGCGACTTCGCGCTGTGGAAGGCCCCGAAGCCCGGCGAGCCGGCCACCGCGTCGTGGCCCACGCCGTTCGGGCGCGGACGCCCCGGCTGGCACCTCGAGTGCTCGGCCATGTCCCGGCGCTACCTCGGGGAGACGTTCGACATCCACGGAGGCGGCATCGACCTCCGCTTCCCCCACCACGAGAACGAGCAGGCGCAGTCCCACGCCGCCGGCCTCGGCTTCGCCCGCTACTGGGTCCACAACGCCTGGGTGACCACCGGCGGCGAGAAGATGAGCAAGTCTCTCGGCAACTCCCTCGTGGTCTCCGAGGTGCTCGGCCGCACGGACCCCGCCGTGCTGCGCTACGCCCTCGGCACGGTCCACTACCGCTCCACGGTGGAGTTCTCCGACGTCACCCTCGCGGAGGCGGCAGGCTCGTGGGAGCGCTTCACCGGCTTCGTCACCCGCTCCGTGGAGCGCGTCGGCGAGGTGCCGGCCGAGGAGGTCGCGGCGCAGGGGCCGGCGCAGCTGCCGCCCGCGTTCGTCGAGGCGATGGACGACGACCTCAACATCTCCGCCGCGCTCGCCGTGGTGCACGAGCACCTGCGCGCGGGCAACACCGCCCTGGCGGAGCGGGACGACGTCACCACCCGCGGCGCGCAGCTGCAGGTGCGGGCGATGCTCGACGTCCTCGGGCTCGACCCGCTCGCGGCGCCCTGGCGGGCGGCGGGCGGCGGCGACGGCACGGCCGAGCACGCCGCGCTGGACACGCTCGTCACCGCCGTCCTGCGCGAGCGGGACGCGGCGCGGGCCGCCAAGGACTGGGCGCGGGCCGACGCGCTGCGCGACCGCCTCGCCGAGGCGGGCGTGGTGGTCGAGGACTCCGCCGGCGGTGCACGCTGGCACGTGAAGGGAACGGACTGATGGCGGGAAACTCTCAGCGGCGAGGTGCCGTGCGCAAGCCGGGGTCCAAGAAGGGCCAGACCGTCGGGTCGGGCGGCCAGCGCCGTCGGGCCCTCGAGGGGCGCGGCCCGACGCCGAAGGCCGAGGACCGCCCTTACCACCCCGCGGCGAAGAAGAAGGCGGCCGAGGAGCGCAAGGAGGCCCGCCGCGGCGGCACGCGCGTGGCGGGCCGGGACTCCGGCCGGGACGCGCGCGACGCGGCCCGCAGCGCCTCCATCACCGCCAAGGTGCGCGACGCCCTGGGCGTCGGCGGGGACCACGAGATCATCGCCGGCCGCAACCCCGTCACCGAGGCCGTACGCTCCGGCATCCCGCTCGCAAAGGTCTTCCTCGCCGGCGGCATGATGTCCGACGAGCGCGTCGCCGAGGTGGTCCGCACCGCCACGGCGCTGGGCGCCCCGCTGGTCGAGGTCTCCCGCTCCGACCTCGACCACCTCACCGACGACGCCGTGCACCAGGGCGTGGCCATCGAGGTGCCCGCCTACAGCTACCGCGACGTCCCCGACCTGCTCGCGCGGGCCGAGCGCGCCAACCACCCGCCCCTGCTGGTCGCGCTGGACGGCGTGACCGACCCGCACAACCTCGGGGCCGTGCTGCGCAGCTCCGGGGCGTTCGGCGCGGACGGCGTGATCGTCCCCGAGCGCCGGTCCGCGGGCGTGACGGCGGCCGCGTGGAAGGTCTCCGCCGGGGCGGCCGCCCGGGTGCCGGTCGCCCGGGTGACGAACCTCGTCCGCGCACTCAAGGACCTCAAGGAGGCCGGCTGCTTCGTCGTCGGCCTCGACGGCGGGGGCCCCGTCTCCGTCGGCGACCTCGAGCTGGCCACCGAGCCGCTGGTGCTCGTCACCGGCTCGGAGGGCAAGGGCCTGAGCCGGCTCGTGCGCGAGACGTGCGACGTCGTCGCCTCCATCCCGATCGCGGCCTCCGTGGAGTCGCTCAACGCCGCCGTGGCCACCGGGATCGCGCTGTACGAGGTGGCCCGCCGACGCCAGGGCTGAGCGGCCGGACGCGGGCAGGTCCGCGTCGTCGCGCCCCGGGACGGTCGTCTACGGTGGGGCCAGCGTCCGAGGACGAGAGCACGAGGGAGCAGGGGGCTGACATGGCCGGACCGTGGAACCGTACCGAGGGAGTGCTGGTCGCGGCCTCGCTCGACCCGGGGGCCGTGGCCGACCACCTGGGCCGCGCGGGGATCCTCGCGCGGCTGGAGTGGTACCCCGGCACGGAGCACCTGCTCTCGCTCGCGGTCCTCACCGACCCCGACGGCGCCGTGGGCACCGCCGGCGGGTCCGAGGTGCTCCCGGGCCCCGAGCTCGCCGCGCTCGCCGACGACCTCGGCACCGCGTTCGAGGCCGACGTGCTCATGGACGGCGTCCACTCCGGCCACGAGGCGGACCGGACGGTCGGTGACGACGACGGCTCCGCGGCCGCAGCGGCGCGCCCGGCGACGGCCGGCGAGGGCGGGCCCGAGGGGGGCGTGCCCGGCGTCGTGGAGGCCGAGGACACCGAGCACGACGCCCGCACGGTCGTGCTCACCCCGATGCCCGTCCACCAGGTGCCGCTCCACGCCACCCTGCTCGGCAGGCCCGTCACGGTCGCGGAGCAGGCGGTCGGCGGGGAGAGCCGGCGGCTGGTCATGACCACCGGCCCCGGCCGCGAGCTCGGCGTGCTGGGCTGGGAGTCCGACGCGTACCCGGTGCTGCGGCTGCAGGTCGACGCCGAGGACCGCACCGCCCTGCTGCTGCCGGGCCCGGAGTCCGACGCCGACGACCTCGACGAGGGGGTCGCCCTCGTCAGCTGGGCGATGCGCAGCCGGTACGTGCTCCCGGACGACGCCGCGGCCCCGGTCCGCACCCTCGTCGAGGACCTGCTCGGCGACGGCGAGGACGCGGCCGCCTTCGCCGCGGCGGTCCCCGGCTCCGACCCGGTCGCGGTCGCCGCGTCGCTCGGGCGGCCCGGCGCCGAGGGCATGGCGGCCTTCGTCGTCGCCCTCGGCCTGCCCCCGGCGGTCGCGGACGTCCTGGAGGGGCGTGCCGAGCCCGCGGACCTGCCCGGCGCCCGGACGCACGAGGCAGAGCCGCTCCCGCGGGCGGCGGCCCGCTCCGCCCGCCTGGCGTTCGAGGGGCAGGCCGCCGCGACGCCGCCCGCCAAGGTGGCCGTGCGGGCCGGGATCGTCGCGCTCGGCGTGCTCGCGGTCGTGGCCGTGGTCCGGGCCGCCCGGCGGCGCTAGGTCCCGCGGGCCGACGGCACGCGGGCCGACGGCACGCGGGCGGACGCGCGCTCGCGTCAGAGGTCGACGGCGGGGATCTCGACCGAGTCGCGGTCGAGGAAGGCCCGCTCGTCCGGCCGGTGACGCAGGACCTGCTCGACGTAGGACCGCACGGCCTCGGCCATCGGCACGTCCCGGGCCTGCTGCTGGGAGACGAACCAGCGGTGCTCGAGGACCTCGTGGAAGATCTCGGCCGGCTCCAGCTTGCGGCGCATCTCCCGCGGCACCGCGGTCACGGTGGGGGTGAAGACCTCGTCGAGCCAGTCGTGGGCCACGATCGTGAGGTCGTCGTTCTGCCGGTCGGTCTCCGCCCGGTAGCTCTCGAGGTCGTTGAGCATGCGGCGCGCCTGGTTCTCCTGCACGTCCAGCCCCGTCAGCCGCATGATCTGCCGGTGGTAGTGCCCGGCGTCGACCACCTTCGGCTGGATGGAGACGGTCGTGCCGTCCACGTCCGTGGTCATGGTCAGCTCGCCCACGTCGAACCCGAGGTCGTTGAGGCGGTTGATCCGCTCGGTCACCCGCCAGCGCTCGGCGGAGCCGAAGGACTCCTCGCGGGTGAGCTCCGCCCACAGCGACTCGTAGCGCTCGACGATCTGGTTCCCCACCTCGATGACGTCGACGTCCTCGTCCAGCACCTCACCGGCCTGCAGGTCCATCAGCTCGCCGATGATGTTGGTCCGCGCGAGGTCCAGGTCGTAGCCCCGCTGCCCGGGCGTCAGCGCGGGGTGGATCTCGCCGGTCTCGGCATCGACGAGGTAGGCGGCGAAGGCGCCGGCGTCCCGGCGGAAGAGCGTGTTCGACAGCGAGACGTCGCCCCAGTAGAAGCCCAGCAGGTGCAGGCGCACGAGCAGCACGCTGAGGGCGTCGATGAGCCGGCTGGCGGTCTCCGGGCGCATGTACTGGCTGAACAGGGCCCGGTAGGGCAGGGAGTACTGGAGGTGCTCGGTCACCAGCACCGAGTTCAGCTCCTCCCCGTCCGGGGCGGTGCGGCCGGTGATCACGGCGAGGGGCTGCACGGCGGGGGCGTCCATGCGGCCGAGGGCACGCAGCTGCTCGTACTCGTGGTACGCCACGGACTCGCCGATCTCCTTGACGGCGAGGATCCGTCCGGACAGGCGGACGAAGCGCACGACGTGCCGCGAAATGCCCCGGGGGAGGGCGGCGAGGACGTCCTCGGGCCACTCCTCCAGCGGGATCTCCCACGGGAGGTCGAGCAACGCAGGGTCCACCCGTGCGGCGGTGATCTGCAGCTGCTGTGCCATGGGGCCATTCTTCCCGGTCGGGGCGCCGCGGCGGACCGGGCGCGGCCATGACCGTCGTGTGAGGTTCGTCCGGATCGGGGCGGCTCACCGCAATCTACGCCAGGAACGCCCGAAGGGGTGGACCCGTGGGTCCACCCCTTCGAGGTAGCCGGTCGACGGAGGGTGCGCCGTCGACCGGCCGTCGTCACTGCGGCAGGCGGCGGCCCGTGGCGGAGGAGAACACGTGCTGCTCGCCCTCGCGGATGCGCACGTGGATCTTGTCGCCCTTCATCGGCACGTCGCGCGGGTCGATGCGCACGATGATCTGGTCCGAGTCCTCGCCGGAACCGAGGTGCTCGTTCATCTCGCGGTCGCCGGCGAGCTCGCCGTAGACGAACGCGTCCGAGCCGAGCTCCTCGACCAGGTTGACGGTCACCGGGATGGTGCCCTCGCCCTGCGGTGCCCGGTCCAGCGACTCCGGCCGGAAGCCGAGGATCACCTTGCCGTTGTCCGCCTCCGTCAGCGCGTCCAGCGTGGTCCGGGTCAGCGGCACGTGCGCCGAGCCCAGCACCGCCTGGCCGTCCCGAACCTGGAAGTCGCCCAGGTTCATGGCCGGGGAGCCGATGAAGCCTGCGACGAACACGTTGGCCGGGGTGTCGTACATCTCCCGCGGGGTGCCCACCTGCTGGAGGACGCCGTCCTTGAGGACCGCGATGCGGTCGCCCATGGTCAGGGCCTCCGTCTGGTCGTGGGTGACGTAGACGGTGGTGACGCCCAGGCGCCGCTGGAGGGAGGCGATCTGGGTGCGGGTCTGCACGCGGAGCTTGGCGTCGAGGTTCGACAGCGGCTCGTCCATGAGGAAGACGCGCGGCTGGCGGACGATCGCGCGGCCCATCGCCACGCGCTGGCGCTGACCGCCCGAGAGGGCCTTCGGCTTGCGCTGGAGGTACTCGGTCAGGTCGAGGATCTTCGCGGCCTCCTTGACCCGCTGCTCGATCTCGGCCTTCGGGGTGCCGGCGATCTTCAGCGCGAAGCCCATGTTGTCGGCGACGGACATGTGCGGGTAGAGCGCGTAGTTCTGGAAGACCATGGCGATGTCACGGTCCTTGGGCTGGACGTCGGTGACGTCGCGGTCGCCGATGAAGATGCGGCCGGAGTTGACGTCCTCGAGGCCGGCGAGCATGCGCAGCGAGGTGGACTTGCCGCAGCCGGACGGGCCGACGAGGACGAGGAACTCGCCGTCGGCGACCTCCAGGTCCAGGGAGTCGACGGCCGGACGCTCGGAGCCCGGGTAGAGACGGGTGGCTTTGTCGAAGGTGACGGAGGCCATGGTGATGTACATCCCTTCACCGGCAGGTACGTGCCGGACGATCCGTAGTGAAAGGTGCCGAGAGGTGTCCGCTCTGACACAGCGAACCGCCGCGGACCATCGGTCCGCGACAGCAGCCACCCCAATAGTGGCACACGCGGTGTTACAGGTGTGAGCCCTGGGTCTCTTGACGCAGCTCCAGCAGTCGGACGAGAACGGCGGAGAACTCCTCCGGGTCGGTCACCCGGTAGGCGGCGGCGCTCTCGCCGTCGCCGATCTTGATCGAGACGTCGCCCTCGCCGAGGACGGCGAACGCGTCCTCGTCCGTGGTGTCGTCGCCGGCGTAGAGCACCGCGTCGACGCCGAGGGCCCCGCGCAGCTGGTGGAGCGCGTCGCCCTTGGTCACCTCGAGCACGGCCATCTCGACGACCTCCTTGCCGACCACCACGTGGACGCCCGCACGGGCCGCCGGGCCGTCCAGCACGCGGCGGGTCAGGCGCTCACCCGCCTCGCGCTCCGCCGGCCGGGTGTGGAGGACGACGGCGGCGGGCTTGGCCTGCACCCAGGCGCCCTCCACCTCGGCGGCCAGGGCCTCCGTCTCGCGCAGGAGCTCGGCGCGCAGCCGCGTCTGCTCCTCGGTGAGGCCGACGGGCTCCGCCTCGAGGGCCGTGGCGCCGTCGGGTGAGTCGACGACCCGGCCCCACTGGGCCCCGTGGGAGCCGATGACCCGGCTGCCGGCGGGCAGACCGGCGAGGTCCACCAGGTCACCCGCCTCACGCCCCGAGACCAGGACGACGTCGACCCCGGGCAGGTCCGCGAGCCCGGCGACCGCCTGGGCCGAGACGGGGAGCATCCGGGACGTCCTCGGGTCCACCACGATCGGGGCCAGGACCCCGTCGAAGTCGAGGCCGACGAGGATCTTCTCCCGCGCGGCGAACTCCCGCAGGGCGAGGTCGAGGGACTCCTCGAGGTGGGCGGTGAACAGCGGCGCCTCGACGCCGGGGCCGGGCACCCCGGCGTCGTGCGTGGACGTGGGCGTCTCGCCCGGCCGCGGGGCGGCCGGCCGGTCGGTGGGGTGGGTGGTCACCGGACCTCCTGCGGGCTGGGGACGGACGTGGGGCTGGGCTCGGAGGCGGGACTGCCGACGGACATGGGGCTGGGGACCGACATGGCGAGGTAGCCGAGGAAGTCGTCCGCCCAGCGCTGCACGTCGTGCTCGAGGACCCGACGGCGCAGGCTCCGCATCCGCCGTCGGCCCTCCTTCGGGTCCATGCCGATGGCCCGCATGATCGTGGCCTTGGTGCCGTCGATGTCGTGCGGGTTGATCTGCAGGGCCTGGGTGAGCTCGTCCGCGGCCCCGGTGAACTCCGAGAGCACCAGCGCACCGCCGAGGTCGGAGCGGGCGGCCACGTACTCCTTGGCCACGAGGTTCATGCCGTCGCGCAGGGAGGTCACGAGCATGACGTCGGCCGCCCGGTACAGCGCCGCCATCTCCTCCATCGGGTAGGAGTGGTGCAGGTAGTGCACGGCCGCGCGCCCGAGGGTGCCGAAGTCGCCGTTGATGCGCCCGACCGTCACCTCGACCTCGTCGCGCAGCTGTCGGTACTGCTCCACGCGCTCCCGGGACGGGCTGGCCACCTGGATCATCGACGCCTCGGGGACGCGCAGCTGGCCGTCCTCCAGGAGCTCGCCGAAGGCCTTGAGCCGGTGGCGGATGCCCTTGGTGTAGTCCAGGCGGTCGACGCCCAGGAGCAGCACCTCCGGGCTGCCCAGCTCCTTGCGGATCTCCTTGGCGCGGGCGAGCACCTCCGGGGTGCGGGCGAGGCTGTCGAAGGACGCGGCGTCGATCGAGATGGGGAACGCCTGGGCCCGCACCGCGCGGTCCGGGCGGGACCAGCGGCCGGGGATCGTCACCTGCGGGCCCTGGACCTTCAGGTCCGTCAGCCGGCGCACCGCGCGCAGGAAGTTCGCGGCGTCGCCCGGGCGCTGGAAGCCGACGAGGTCGGCGCCGAGCAGACCCTCGACCACCTGGCGGCGCCAGGGCAGCTGGCCGAAGATCTCCACCGGCGGGAACGGGATGTGGTTGAAGAAGCCGATCTTCACGTCCGGGCGCAGCAGCCGCAGCACCGCCGGGACCAGCTGGAGCTGGTAGTCGTGCACCCACACCGTCCCGCCCGGGGCGGCGGCCTCCGCGGCGGCCGCGGCGAAGCGGCGGTTGACCGAGACGTAGGCGTTCCACCATGTGCGGTGGAACTCCGGGGCGACGATGACGTCGTGGTAGAGCGGCCACAGCGCGCCGTTGGAGAAGCCCTCGTAGTAGCTGGCGATCTCCTCCTCGCTCAGCGCCACCGGCCACAGCCGCATGCCCTCGCCGTCGAAGGGCTCGTGGGAGAAGTCCGGCTGCCCCGACCACCCCACCCAGGCGCCGTCGTTCTTCTGCATGATCGGCGCGAGCGCCGTGACCAGCCCGCCGGGGGAGCGCTGCCAGCTCAGCGACCCGTCGTGGGCGACGCTGACGTCGACAGGAAGGCGGTTGGCGACGACGACGAACTCGTGTTCTCCGGCAGGCACAGCAGGTCAGCTCCTTCAGGGGTGTCTGCCTGCCACCGTACTGGTGGGACGGTGCTCCCGCCCGGTGGGTCGCCGGTTGCCACGGTGCGGGCAGGGCACCGCCCGCCCGGTGCGGGCCGCCCGGTAGGTAGCGTGGAGCCCATGACGGAGCAGGGGCCCGACGGGCGCGAGGTGGGCGGCTACCGCCTGCTCCGCCGGCTGGGTTCGGGCGGCATGGGGTCGGTCCACGAGGCCGTCGACGCCGACGGCCGCCACGTGGCGCTCAAGCTGCTCCACCCCCACATCGGGACGGACCCCCAGGCACGGCGGCGGCTGGCGCGGGAGGTCTCGCTGCTCCACCGCGTGCGCGACGCGGGCGTGGCCCGCGTGCTGGACGCCGAGGTGGAGGACGCCGAGGCCTTCGTGGTCACCGAGCTGATCGACGGGCCCACGCTCGAGGAGGACGTCGCCGCCGACGGTCCGTTCGCCCCCGAGGAGCTGTCCAACCTCGCCCACGGCCTCGCCGAGGCGCTGCGGGCGATCCACGCCGTCGGGGTGGTGCACCGCGACCTCAAGCCCGGCAACGTGATGATGTCCGAGCACGGTCCGGTCGTCATCGACTTCGGCATCGCGCAGGTGGTCGACGACGCCCGGCTCACCCAGACCGGCATGGTCACCGGCACCCCCGGCTACCTCGACCCCGAGGTCATCGCGGGCGCCGAGCCAGGCCCGGCGTGCGACTGGTGGGGCTGGGCGGCCGTCCTGGTCTTCGCCGCGACGGCGCGCCCGCCGTTCGGCCATGGTCCCACCGGCGTCGTGCTGGCGCGGGTCGCGACCGGCCAGGTCGACACGGACGGACTGCCCGAGGCGACGGCGCGGGCCCTCCGTGCCGCCCTCGACCCCGACCCGGCCCGCCGCCTCGACCCCGACGGCGTGCTCGCCGTCCTCGACGGCACCTGGGGCGACGACCGGCTCACCCAGGTCATCGGGACGGCGGCGCTCGGGGCGGGGACGGTCGGGACGGGCGCGCTGGGGACGGCGGCGCTCGGGACGGGGGCCGCCGGGCCGGCCGCGGCGACCAGCCCGATCGCGGCGACCAGCCCGGCCGCGGCGACCGGCCCGTTCGCGGACGGCACCCGCGCGATCGGGCAGGAGGCGGCCACGTCGGCCGGCACCACGACCCGCGCGCTGCCCGCCGGGCCGTCGACGCGCGTGATGCCCGCAGAGCCCCGGGTGTTCCCGCCCCGCGAGGCGACCGGCGCGGCCGGTGGCCCGCCGCCACCGTCGTACCCGGTGACCCGAGCCACCGCGTGGGCGCCCGTCGAGGAGCCGCTCACCCGCGCGCTGCCACCTGTGGAGGAGCCGCCCACCCGGGCGCAGCGGCCCGTGGCCGGACCGCGGGACGACGGCCGCCACGCCCTCGAACGCCCGTACCCCGACGCCTACGCCTCGCCCGGGCCGCCGGGCGGATGCCCGGTGGAGCACGGCCGGCCCGGCCCGTACGACGCGGACCCCTCGCGGCCTCCGGCCTGGGCCGTACCGCCGCGCCGCCGCACGCTCACCGTGGCCGCCGTCTGGCTGGGCGTCAGCGCCGCGGCGGCCTCGCTCCCCGGGATCTTCGCGGTCGTGTCGGCCGCGCTGCTCGTGCTGACCGCGACCACCGGGTGGGCCGGGCGCTCCCGGCGCTCCGCCCGGCTGCGCCGCGGCGCCCGGTCCGGCGACGACGCCCGCATGCTCGCCGGCCTGCCGTGGCACCTCGTGCGCGGCGTCCTCGCCGTGCTGCCCGGCGCGGTGCTCGGGGCGCTCCTCGGCGGTTCCACGTGGTGGACGGTCGAGCGTCTGCCCCTCACGCTCGGGCCGGGCGTCCAGGAGCCGGTCGCGCTCCTGGCGGGCGCCCTGGTCGCCCTGCTGGTGGCCTGGCTGACCCCGACGAGCCGCCCCGCCCGGGACGGCGCACGCGCGATGATCGACGTCCTCACCCCGACGAGAGGGTTCCGCGCGCTGCTGGTCGTGCTGGTCCTGGGCGTCGCCGCGGTCGTCGCCGTGCAGGTGGCGCTCGGTGCTGCGCCCGCCCCGGACTGGTCGCCCCTGCCCGTGCCCCCGCTCTGACGGGCCGGACAATTCGCCCACCGCCGGGTCGTAACCGCCCGGCCGGGCCTCGACCCGGCGGTTAGGCTGGTGCGGTGATCATGCGGCGCGCCTGGCGGCGGACGGGCCTGGCCCTCTCCGCCGTCCTCGTCGCGCCGCTCGTGGTCGCCGTGATGACCGGAGCGGCGGTGGTCAGCGCGTGCGTGCCCGCCTCGGGGGCGTGGTCCGAGGTCGCCCTGCGCCTGGCCCTCCTCCGTCCCGACGCCGCCTGCCCGGAGGGGACCCTGGCGCCCGGCGCCGAGCCCGGCCAGGCGCTGACCGTCGTCGTCGCGGTGGCCCTGCCCTCCCTGCTCGCGCACCTCGCGCTCATCTCCGGGGCGGCGGGCCTCGTCGGCTCGGCGCGCCGCGTGACGGCCGCCCGGATCCGACGGTTCGTCGCCGTCGTCGCGCCCGGCGCCCCGCCGGTGCTCCGCGACGACCGTGCCGCACCGCTGCTGCCGGCGCCGCACCCGCGGCCGGTGCGCACCGTCGTCGCCCGGCGTCCGTGGCGTCGGGGGCCTCCGGCGGCCCAGGCGGCCGGCGCCTAGCCGCCGGGTCCCGCCGCCGGGCGTCCGCGCGGACGCCGCCCCCGATCCGCGACCCGACAGGAAGATCCGATGTCCTCCAGCCCGTCCTCCCAACCGACCAAGGCCCAGCGGCGCGACGCCGCACGCGAGCAGGCGCGCCAGCTGCGCGAGGCCCAGGCCAGGCGCGAGAAGCGCAACCGCAACCTCATCATCGGCGGCGTCGTCGCCCTCATCGTGGTCGTCGCCGTCGTGCTCTACCTGATCATCAGCCAGGGCAACAAGTCCGTCATCGCCGCCGTCGCGGACGTCCCCGAGAACACCTCGGTCGAGGACGGCGGCATCTCGCTCGGCGCGGACCTCGTGGCCGGCACGACGAACGACAACGCCCCCGTGCTCGACGTCTACCTCGACTTCACCTGCCCCCACTGCGCGACGTTCGAGGAGGTCAACGCCGAGGACATCGACGCGCTGGTCTCCGCCGGCGAGGCCACGGTGGTCTACCACCCGGTGGCGATCCTCGACCGCAGCGGCAACTACACCGGGTTCTCCGGCCGTGCCGTCCAGGCCGCCGGGGTCGTCGCCGACCAGGCGCCCGAGGCGTACAACTCCTTCCAGGCCGCGATGTTCGACCTGTTCGCCGAGACCACCGACGCCGAGCCGACCGACGAGCAGATCGCCGAGGCCGCTGCGGAGGCCGGCGTGCCGCAGGACGTCGCGGACACGCTGGCCTCGGGCGAGCGCCCGTTCGCCGAGTGGGTCGAGGCGACGACCCAGGAGTTCAGTCGCGACGGCTTCACGGGCACGCCGACCGTGCTGATCGACGGCGAGGAGTTCCAGGGCTGGACCGAGCCGGGTGCGCTGGTCGAGGCGCTCCAGGACTCCTGACGACGCCGGGCCGGCCGCCCGCCGCGGCCGGCCCGCGACACGGCCGGGTTCGGGGCAGCCACGCCGGTCGTGGCAGACTCTTCCCCGGTCCACGCCGCCTTAGCTCAGCTGGTAGAGCACCCGCCTTGTAAGCGGACGGTCGTCGGTTCGATTCCGACAGGCGGCTCTCAGGCGCCGGCGGCGATCTCCGCCAGGCGCTCGCGGTCGAGGACGGCCGTCCAGCGGCGGCCGGACTCGACCACGCCGTCCCGGCGCAGCCGGCTCATCACCCGGGAGACCGACTCGGTGGTGGACCCGGTCATGCCCGCCAGGTCGGCGCGGCTGAGCGGGACCTGCAGCAGGGTGCCGCCGCCGGCCCGGTCCTGCCCGAGCTTGTCCGCCAGGCGCAGCAGCGTCGCCGCCACCCGTTGCACGACGGTGCCGGTGGAGATGCGCCCGACGTCGGAACGGGCGCGGACGAGCCGGCCCGCGACGTCGTCGAGGACGCGCAGGGCCACCTGCGGGTGCTCGGTCAGCACGCCGCGAAATGCCTCCGGGTCCATCCGTAGCGCGCACGTCGTCGTCATCGCCTCGGCGCTCTCCGGGTACTCCGCCCGGCCGAGCGTGCTCAGCGCGCCCAGGAGGTCGCCGGGCGTGAGGACGTCGGTGAGCACCTCCTGCCCGGTGGGCGTGGGCTGGGTGATCCGCACGCGGCCCGCCGCGACGACGTAGAGGTGGTCCGCCGGCGCGCCCGCCTCGTAGAGCCGGTCACCCTCCGCCCAGGACAGCGAGACCGTGCGCCGGTCGATGTCGGCCAGCTCGTCCTCGTCCAGCCCGGCGAAGTAAGGCACCTGGCTCAGCACCTTCATGCGGACCGGGCGAGGGCAGGCGTGGGGCTGCGCGCAGGTGCTGCGCAGCGGGACGTGGCGCCGGGCCGCTCCGGTCATACGATGAAGCCGTCGTCCTGCCCCGAGTCGCCGTGGACGAAGTCCTCCTCCTTCTCCGGCCCCGCGCCCACCAGCTCGGCGTCCGGGCCGGAGCGGTCCTCGTCGGTGCGCGGCGCGTTGGCGGGCCGGCCGCCTGCGAGGACGTCGCGGGAGCGGTACCGGTCGACGTCCTGGTCGGGGCGCACCAGGCCGCGGTGGACGAGGGCCTCGGTGACCAGGTCAGGTCGCCGGACGGGCTCGCGGGGGGTCATGGTCACCAGCTCCTCGGTCCGTGGTGGGACGGTGTCGGGGCGCCCGGGGTAGGGGCCCCTCCTGAGTGGAATGTTACGTGAGCGACCAGTCCACCGGGTCGGCGCCCAGCTCGGCGAGCAGGGCGTTGGCGCGGGAGAAGGGCCGCGAGCCGAAGAATCCCCGTGAGGCGGACAGCGGGCTCGGGTGGGCGGAGGCGATCACCGGCGTCGTGCCGAGAAGCGGCCGCAGGGTGCCGGCGTCGCGGCCCCAGAGGATGGCGACCAGGGGCGTTCCCCGGGTCACCAGGGTGCGGATGGCGTGCTCGGTGACCTGCTCCCAGCCCTTGCCGCGGTGCGACGCCGGGGCGCCCGGACGCACCGTGAGCACCCGGTTGAGCAGCATGACGCCGTGGCGCGACCAGGGCGTGAGGTCGCCGTCGGAGGGGACGGGCAGGCCCAGGTCGTCGTGCAGCTCGCGGTAGATGTTCTGGAGCGACCGGGGCACGGGGCGCACGTCGGGCTGGACGGAGAACGACAGTCCCATCGGGTGCCCAGGGGTGGGGTAGGGGTCCTGCCCGACGACGAGCACCCGCACCTGGTCCAGGGGGTAGGTGAAGGCCCGCAGCACGTCCGTCCCGGCCGGCAGGTAGCCGTGCCCCGCCGCGATCTCGGACCGCAGGAACGTGCCCATCGCGCGGATCTGCGGCTCGACGGGGGCGAGCGCCTCGGCCCAGCCCGGGTCGACGAGCTCGGCCAGCGGGTCGGCCAGCGAGTCGGCCTGATGAGAACTGGGTGCCACGCCGCGAGGGTAGCTGCCCGGCGTGGCGCCACGCCCGAAGAATGACACGGGTGTCGTTCGCACCTAGCATGGGTGCGGCCCGTCGACCCGGAGGGCACGCCGAGAACCTGGAGGAGCACATGGCCGCCGCAGCGCACGCGAAGGTCGACGCCGCCGCCGGGCTGACCGAGACCGAGACCGCGATCCTGGCGTTCGAGCGGCAGTGGTGGAAGTACGCCGGGGCCAAGGAGACGGCGATCCGTGAGCTGTTCGACATGAGCGCCACGCGCTACTACCAGGTGCTCAACCAGCTCCTCGACTCGGAGGCCGCCCTGGCTGCGGACCCCATGCTGGTCAAGCGGCTGCGGCGCATGCGCTCCTCCCGTCAGCGGGAGCGCTCCTCGCGCCGACTCGGCTCCTCCCTGTAGGGACCCCTGACGCGTCGGCCCGGCCGGAACGGATAGCCTCTGCCCGTGAGCACGCCACACGAGGACTACCCCGAGGACGAGTTCGACGTCGCCGGCCGGGACCGCACCCCCCAGGGTGTGCACCGCGGTCCGCGGCCCCTCCTGCGCACGCTGCTGCCGATACTGGCCGTCATCGTCCTCGCCCCGCTGCTGGCCTGGGGCGCGATCAGCCTTCTGGGCGGTTCCGGCGAGCCGGGGCCCTCCGCCGCCACGACCGCCGCGCAGGACACCGCCGCGCCGACCGCGGGGGCCACCGACGGGACGACGGGCGAGGCTCCCGCCGAGGGGACGACCGAGGGCGCGGAGCCCACCTCGGAGGCGCCCACCGAGGAGGCGCCCACCGAGGAGGAGACGACCGAGGAGCCGGCCGGCCAGGTGGAGTACGGCACCGCCATCGCCGTGCTCAACGGCGCGGGCGTCAACGGGCTGGCCGGCGAGGTGGTCGGCACCCTGGCCTCCGAGGGCTTCACCGGCGGTGTGGCGGACGACTACACGTCCGGCGCCCCGGCGACGACGACGCTCTACTACAACAACCCCGAGCTCCAGGCCACCGCCGAGGAGGTCGCCCGCGTCCTCGGCATCGGCAACGTCGTGGAGAGCTCGAGCGCCACGCAGGCCATCGCCATCGTCCTCCGCTCCGACTTCCAGGGCTGACATGACCCGCGAGGTGCGGGACGCCGTCGTCGTCGGCTCTGGCCCCAACGGCCTGGCCGCGGCGGTCACGCTCGCGCGGGCCGGCCTGGACGTGCTGCTCCTCGAGGCCCAGCCGACCCTGGGCGGCGGCGCGCGCACCCTCGACCTCGGGCTCGCGCCCGGCCTCGTGCACGACGTCTGCTCCGCCATCCACCCCCTCGCCATCGCCAGCCCCTTCCTGCGCGAGTTCGACCTGCGGGCCCGCGGCGTCCGCGTCGTCGTCCCGGAGCTCTCCTACGCCCAGCCCCTGGAGGGCCGCGAGGCCGGGCTCGCCTTCCACGACCTCGACCGCACGGCCGACGGGCTCGGGGCGGACGGGCCGGCGTGGCGCCGGCTCATGGCGCCGCTCGTCGACGGCGCCCGGGCGGTCACCGCGCTCGGCGTCGGCGACCACCGCAGCCTGCCGCCGGAGGTGCTCACCCCGCGCGGCCTGCGCGGGGCCGTGGCCTTCGGCACCGCCCTGCTCGAGCAGGGCAGCGGGCTGTGGGACCTGCGCTTCTCCGGCGACGTCGCACCCGCCCTGCTCACCGGCGTCGCCGCCCACACGATCAGCGCCCTCCCCTCGCTCGCGGGCGCCGGCACCGCGCTGCTGCTCGGGTCGATGGCCCACGCGGACGGCTGGGTCATGCCGGCCGGCGGCAGCCAGGCCATCACCGACGCCCTCGTCGACGACCTGATCGCGCACGGGGGCGAGGTCCGCACCGGCACGCCGGTGACCGGCTGGCGCGAGCTGCCCCGGGCCCGCGCCTACCTGTTCGACACCACGCCCCGCACCATGGTCCAGGTGTGGGGCGAGCGGATGGCGCCGTCGGTCCGTTCCGCGCTCGCCCGGTTCCGCTACGGCAACGCCGCCGCCAAGGTCGACTTCGTGCTGTCGGGCCCGGTCCCGTGGGCGGACCCGCGCGTGGGCGGGGCCAGCACGGTCCACGTGGCGGGCACCCGGCCGCAGATGGTGGCCGCGGAGGCCGCCGTGCACGCCGGCCGGCACGCCGAGCGCCCGGTGGTGCTCGTCTCGGACCCCACCGTGGCCGACCCCGCCCGCGAGGTCGGCGGGCTGCGGCCGCTGTGGACCTACACCCACGTCCCGGCGGGCTCGGACCGCGACGTCACCGAGGACGTCACCGCCCAGATCGAGCGGTTCGCGCCCGGCTTCCGGGACGTCGTCGTCACCTCGCGGTGCGTCCCGGCCGCCGAGATGGCGGCGCACAACGCCAACTACGTCGGGGGCGACATCGCCGCCGGGGCGATCTCGATGTACCGGATGGTCGCCCGCCCGCGCACCGCCTGGCACGCCTACGACGCGGGCGTGCCCGGGGTGTACCTGTGCTCGTCCTCCACCCCGCCGGGACCGGGGGTGCACGGCATGGCCGGCTGGCACGCCGCCCGCCGCGCGCTGCGCGCCCGGTTCGGGATCCGGCGGGCGCCGGCCCTGGGGCCGGCGGCGTAGCGCTGCTGCCTGTCGCGTGAGGCCCGCTCACGTGAGGACCACCTTCTGAGCTCAGGACGGCTGTCCGGGCCCGGGCGAGGGGCCTCACCGCGAAAGAGGGTCCTCACGCAGGCGGACGACCTCGAGCTGGGGCCGCTTGGGCCGGCGCGCGTCCCCCGAGGACCGGCGCCGCAGCCGCCGCCCCACCCACGGGCCGGCGTAGCTGCGCGCCCAGGCCAGGTCGCCCCGCAGCCGCTCCGCCCGGGCCGCGGGCGGCAGCGGCTCGAGCGGGTCGTCCCAGCGCTCCGTCTCCGCCCCCAGGCCCAGCGCCACCAGGGCGCCCTGCGCGACGCGCTCGTGGCCCTCGGTGCTCAGGTGGATGCGGTCCTGCGCCCACATCCGCCAGTCGCGCAGCGAGCGCATGCCCCACACGTCGAGCACGTGGCCGCCGTGGCGCCGGGCGATGGTCCACACGTGGGCGTTGAACACCGCCACCCGCGGCCGGGTGGCCCGGATGACGGGGGAGTCGCGGGCGTCCATCCCGGTGGCGAGCAGCACGTCTGCGCCGGTCGCGCGCACCCGCACCACCGCCGCCTCGAGCCGCGCGGCGAGGGCGTCCGGGTCGGCGCCGGGGCGCAGGAGGTCGTTGCCCCCGCCGACGAGGGAGACGAGGTCGGGCCGGAGCTGGAGGGCGGCCGGCAGCTGCTCGGCGACGATCTCCCCGAGCAGCCGCCCGCGCACCGCGAGGTTGGCGTACTCGAGCGGACCGTCGTGGCGCTCCGCGAGGCGCTGCGCCAGCAGGTCCGCCCATCCGCGCGGGACGTCCGGCGCGGCCGGGTCGAGGTCCCACAGGCCCTCGGTCATCGAGTCGCCGAGGGCGACGTAGCGCGCCCACCGCGCGGCGGGTCCGGTTCCGGTGCTCACCGCACGGGATTCTGCTCCGTCCGGCCGGCATCCCCAACCGGACGGGGCTCACAGCGCGCCGGACTCCTCCAGCGCTGCGACGGCGAGGATCACGTTCGCGCCCGACCAGGTCAGCGGCGCGACCGCCGCCGGGGCGCCGTTGGCCAGCACCTTCTCCGGGATCGCGCCCGAGGCGGTGCGGTGCTCCATCACCCAGTCCAGCCAGGCCGTGGCCCGGCGCGGGTGCCCGTTCTCCGCGGCCGCGAGCGCGTACAGGGTGGTCTCGGGCGTCCACGTGATGCCGTCGCGCTTCCACCCCGCGCCCGGCGCGACGCCGCCCGCCGGGCGCGCCATCTCCTCCGCGGAGAGCAGCCACGCCTCCACCGCCCCCGGCGGCGCCTCGGCCGTGAAGGGCGGCAGGAGCATCGCCGTCGCCGCGTCCC
Organism: Georgenia sp. EYE_87; assembly: GCF_023148685.1. GTDB lineage: Bacteria > Actinomycetota > Actinomycetes > Actinomycetales > Actinomycetaceae > Georgenia. The sequence goes on from NZ_JAHXNL010000018.1 coordinate 46,321, forward strand.
GCCCGTCCGCGCCGAGCAGGGAGGTCACCGGCCCGCCGTCGGCGTAGCGCTCGTACCCGCCCGGGCCGAAGGTGGTGACGACGGCGGAGCGGACCTGCGCGGCCCGCCCGCCCACCTCGGCGGCCCGGTCGCCCAGGCCCTGGTCGGCGTAGAGGCGGGCGGCGTGCTCGAGCCCGGCGAGCATCGGCGCGACCGTGCCCAGCGTCAGGTCGGTCTCGCGGACCTCCCAGTAGTCCGCCGACGGCGGCGGCAGGTGCGGCTCCTCGGCGGTGAGCTCGAGGACGTGGTCGACGGTGGTGTCCACGAGCGGACGGAGCCGGGCGAAGGCGGCCGCGCGCTCGCCGTCGTCCTCGATCTGGGCCAGGACGGTGGCGGCGGACCACAGCACCCAGCCGTTCCCGTCGAGCTGGATGCCCCGCGCGTCCGGCACGCCGGAGCCGTCCGGGACGTACCGGGCCTGGAACCCGCCGTGCTCGCTCTGCACGTCGGCGACGAAGCCGAGCACCGCCACCGCGTCCTCGACGTGACCCGTCCGGGCGAGCGCCGCGGCCACGAAGGAGGCGTCGCGCGGCCAGACGTAGCGCCAGCGGTCCGACCACCCGGCCACGACGGCGCCGGGGGCGGCCTCGAGCCCGGCCCCGCCGTCGTCGAAGGCGGCGCCGGTGAGGGTCCGGATGTCCAGCAGCGCGTCGGTGACGACCTCCTCGTAGGGGGTGCCCGCGCCGGGGACGGTGCCCTCGGCGAGCCAGGCGCGCTGCGCGGCGGCGAGCGCCTCCGCCTCGACGTCACCGGCGTGCTCGGCGAGCACGCGGGAGCCGGGCAGGTACTCCGCGGGCTCGTGGGCGGGGACGTCGGCGACCGTGCCGTCCGGCTGGAGGTGGACGCCGTCGAGGTAGAGGGCGACGAACTCCTCCGTGGACTCGTGGGCCTTCAGGTGCACCGACCACGCCGCGGTGCCCGCCCACAGGGCCGCGGCGAGGGACCAGGCCAGGACGCGGCGGCCGCGCCGCCGCCGGGCGGGCGGGGGTGCGCCGTCCGCGGTGCGCGCCGCGGCGCGCTCGGGCAGGACGGCGGTGGTCACGGCAGCAGGGTACGGCAGCCGGTCCCGGGCCGGTCCCGACGGGGGCACGCCGCCTACGGCGCGGTCATGATCGGCTCGCCGTCGGCGCCGAGGACGAACCACACCTCGTTGACGTTCTGGCCGGTGGTGTCGCCCGGGGCGGTGTCGTTCTGCCAGTAGTACAGCGGCCAGTCGTTGTAGGTGGCCTGGACCGTGCCGTCGCTGCGCTCGATGGAGCCGAGGAGCGCCTCGTCGATGCCCTCGCCCGCGGTCGGCTCCCCCTCGAGCGGCGGCCAGGCCACGAGGCAGTCACCCTCGCAGGTCGAGGTGCCGGGGGAGTCGTTGGCGAACATGTACAGGGTCATCCCCTCGCCGTCGACGACGATCTCGCCCAGGTCGGTGTCCGCAAGGCCCAGCGTGGTGGCCTCGGCCGCGCTACCGTCGGTCGCGTCGGCGGTGCCGGTGGAGGGCGCCGTCGGTGTCTCCGCGCCGGGGGCCATGGTCTCGGCCCCGTCGCCACCCGTCGCGGTCCCGCCGTCGTCCGAGCAGGCGGCCAGCGCACCGCCGAGCAGGACGGCAGCCGTCACGACCCGCAGGCCCGCTCGTGCACTCATGATTCCTCCGGAGGTCTCGATGCCGTGGTCCCGGCGGCCGGACGGTCCGCCGAAGGTGGTACGTCCGGCGCGGCCGCAGGGATGGCGGCGGCGCCCGGCAATCCCGGCCGCGCCCCCGGACGTAGCACGTGGTGTGCAGCTCTTCCCGCGGACCGACCGCGCGGCCGACGCGGCGCTGGTGGACGGCCTCGCGCTGGACGACCCGGAGGCGGCCGCGGCGTTCGTGCGCCGGTTCCAGGGGGCCGTCTTCGGGCTGGCGGTCTCGATCACGCGGGACCGGGCGCTCGCCGAGGACGTCAGCCAGGAGGTGTTCGTGCGGGCGTGGCGGGCGGCGGCCAGCTACGACGTGCGGCGCGCCTCGGTGCTGACCTGGCTGCTGACGATCACGCGGAACGCCGCGATCGACGCCGTCCGCGCCCGGCGCGCCGCCCCCACCGACGCCGCCGTGCTCGAGCAGCTCGTCGACGCGACCATGCGCCCGCCGGACCCGCAGGAGCAGGCGCTGCGCGGCGTCGACGGCGAACGCGCGGCGCGCCGGCTCCTGGAGCTGCCGCCGGAGCAGGCCCGGGCGGTGGTGCTCGCCGTCGTCGGGGGCCTGACCGCCAAGGAGGTAAGCGAGCACGAGGGCATCCCGCTGGGCACCGCCAAGACGAGGATCCGCACGGGCCTTATGCGCGTGCGGCAGGCGATGGAGGACGAGCGTGACTGAGCAGCACCCGGCTCGCGCCGGCGAGCACCCGGGGCAGGACGTGCTCGTGGACCTCGCGCTGGGCGAGGTCGTCGAGCCGGGCCGCAGCGCGCTCGCCCGCCACCTCGCCGCCTGCGAGTCCTGCCGGGAGGGGTACGCGACGCTCGCCGCCGGCCTCGAGCACGTGCTCGCCGCCGCGCCCACCGTGGCGCCGCCGCCCGGCTTCGAGTCCCGGGCGCTCGCCGCCATGGTGCCCGCACGCCGCGCCGCCGCCCCGGGCACGACGGTCCGTGCCCGCCCGGGCGCGGCCCACCGCCGGCGCACCGCGCTGGTGGCCGCGGCGGCCGCCGTCGCCGGGCTCGCCGTCGGCGCCGGGGGCGCCCTCCTCGTCACGCGGGACGGGGCAGAACCCGGCCCCTCGCCGACCGTCGCCGAGCCGCGCGGCGCCGCCGAGCTGGTGAAGGCGGACGGGGCCGTGGTCGGGAGCGTCACGGCGAGCCGGTACGCGGGGGACGCGGTCCTGGTCGTCGCCGTCGCCTCGGCGCCGACGGGCGTGCGGTACGCGTGCCGGGGGGTGCTGCCCGACGGCACCGAGGTGGAGCTGGGTACCTGGACCATCGGGCCCGAGCGCTCGGCCACCTGGGTCGTGACCGACCCCGGCGCCACCGGTGTGCGGCTGGTCACCGACTCCGGCCGCGTCTGGGCCGACGCGCAGCTGTGACGCGAGGCCAGTTCTCCCAGGGCGGACAGCGTCTTGCACTCGACGGGTGAGAGTGCCAATATCGAGTTAGCACTCTCGTCGTGAGAGTGACAACGCAACCGGCTGGCCGGTGAGGCCTGGGCCGCGGCGGGACGTGACCGCCGTCGGACCTGGTCGTCCGTCGCGGGCACCCGTCAGCCAGACCACCACCTAGTGGAGGAACCAGCATGGCCAAGACCATCGCCTTCAACGAGGAGGCCCGTCGCGGCATGGAGCGAGGACTCAACATCCTCGCCGACACCGTCAAGGTCACCCTCGGCCCCAAGGGCCGCAACGTCGTCCTGGAGAAGAAGTGGGGCGCCCCCACGATCACCAACGACGGCGTGTCCATCGCCAAGGAGATCGAGCTCGAGGAGCCGTACGAGAAGATCGGCGCCGAGCTCGTCAAGGAGGTCGCCAAGAAGACGGACGACGTCGCGGGTGACGGCACCACCACCGCCACCGTGCTGGCCCAGGCGCTCGTGCGCGAGGGTCTGCGCAACGTCGCCGCCGGCGCCAACCCGATCGCCCTGAAGAAGGGCATCGACAAGGCCGTCGAGGCCGTCATCGCGAAGCTCTTCGAGCAGGCCCGCGACATCGAGACCAAGGAGCAGATCGCCGCCACCGCAGCGATCTCCGCCGGCGACCCGGCCATCGGCGAGCTCATCGCCGAGGCCCTGGACAAGGTCGGCAAGGAGGGCGTGGTCACGGTCGAGGAGTCCAACACCTTCGGCCTCGAGCTCGAGCTGACCGAGGGCATGCGCTTCGACAAGGGCTACCTCTCGCCGTACTTCGTCACCGACGCCGAGCGCCAGGAGGTCGTCCTCGAGGACGCCTACGTCCTGCTCGTGGAGTCCAAGATCTCCAACGTCAAGGACCTGCTGCCGCTGCTGGAGAAGGTCATCCAGTCCGGCAAGCCGCTGGCGATCATCGCCGAGGACGTCGAGGGCGAGGCCCTGGCCACGCTCGTCGTCAACAAGATCCGTGGCACGTTCAAGTCGGCCGCCGTCAAGGCGCCCGGCTTCGGCGACCGCCGCAAGGCGATGCTGCAGGACATGGCCATCCTCACCGGTGGTCAGGTCATCTCCGAGACCGTCGGCCTCAAGCTCGAGAACGCCGACCTCGACCTGCTCGGCCGCGCCCGCAAGGTCGTCATGACCAAGGACGAGACCACCATCGTCGAGGGCGCCGGCGAGGCGTCCGCGATCGAGGGTCGCGTCGTGCAGATCCGCGGCGAGATCGAAAACTCCGACAGCGACTACGACCGCGAGAAGCTGCAGGAGCGCCTGGCCAAGCTGGCCGGCGGCGTCGCCGTCATCAAGGCCGGTGCCGCCACCGAGGTCGAGCTCAAGGAGCGCAAGCACCGCATCGAGGACGCGGTGCGCAACGCCAAGGCCGCCGTCGAGGAGGGCATCGTCGCCGGTGGTGGCGTCGCTCTCATCCAGGCCGCCAAGGACGCGTTCGTGGGCCTCGAGCTCGAGGGCGACGAGGCGACCGGTGCGAACATCGTGAAGGTCGCGGTGGACGCCCCGCTCAAGCAGATCGCGATCAACGCGGGCCTCGAGGGCGGTGTCGTCGCGGAGAAGGTGCGCGGCCTCCCCGCCGGCCAGGGCCTCAACGCCGCGACCGGTGTCTACGAGGACCTCCTCGCCGCCGGCGTGAACGACCCGGTCAAGGTGACCCGCTCTGCCCTGCAGAACGCGGCCTCCATCGCCGGCCTGTTCCTCACCACCGAGGCCGTCGTGGCCGACAAGCCGGAGAAGGCCCCCGCGGGCGCCGGCGGCGGTGAGCCGGACATGGGCGGCATGGGCTTCTGATCCCGCCCCGGTGACCGGCGCGCGACGCCGGCACCAGCACCGTCGGAGGGCGGCACCCCAGCAGGGGTGCCGCCCTTCGGCGCGTCCCGGGGGGACGTCCCGGCGGCGCGGCCGGGTCAGTGGCTGCCGTGCCCGCCGCCCCGCCCGTGCGTGTCCGGGCCTGCGTCCGCCGGCCCGCCGCGTTCGACCACCACGAACTGGCCCATCAGGCCCTCGTCCTCGTGCAGCAGCAGGTGGCAGTGGTACATGTACGGCCGGAGCGGGGCATCCTCGCCTAGGACACGGGGCTGGTGCGGCCGGGGCGGTGACCCTCAGCGCCGCAGATGAACCTTGTGGTGCTCGATCGCCGCCAGGTCGTCGGAGGTGGCGTTGAGCAGCCGGTCCGCCAGGTCGCGCAGGGCCCGGGCCGCGGCGAGCTCCTCGCCGATCTCCGGCACGTCCTGGTCCTCGGGGTTGCGCCGGGCGCGGCCGTAGCCGTGCAGGGGCTTCGGCGCCGAGGTGGTCAGGGTCGCGTGCGCGGTGGTAACGGCGTCGTCGGAGCGGACCTCCGCGGCGTCGAAGATCTCGATCCGGACGTTCCAGGTCTTGGTCATGTCGGCTCCTCGGGTGAGGCCCGGCGCGCGGCGACGGTGCCGGGGCTGGTACCGCCATCCTCCGACGGCCGCCGTCGTGAGTCCAGGGACCTACGGGTGGAACTCCGGAGGGTCGGTGCCCCGGCCGGTCAGTCGGGCCAGCTCCGCGGTGACGTTCTCCCGGGCGCGGGCCTCCCACCGGGTCCTGCCGGCGACGGTCGCGAAGATCCAGGGCCGATCGAGCAGGGTCTGCAGCACCGCGGCGCGCCCGCGGCGGAAGTCATCCTCGGGCACACGGGCGTACTCGGCACGCACCGCGGACGCGTAGCGGGCGTACCGGCGCGGTGAGGCGGCGAGGACGGCCAGGTCCGCGTCGCACAGGACGGCGCCCGCCCGGTCGTCACTCCTCGGGGCGTGCCCGGCCGTGAGCCGCACCAGTCGCTCCACCTCCGCGACGCTGCCCTCCGGCACCGCGAGACGCGTCAGCCGCTCGCGCGCCAGCTCCGCTGAGCGCTCCTCGTCCGAGCCCGGGACGAGGTCGTAGACCGCGTCGTGGAACCAGGCCGCGAGCTCGACCGTGGGCGGCACCGCCGCGCCGTCGTCGGCCAGGACGTCGAGGTGACGCAAGACGTCGTCGAGGTGCTCGAGGTCGTGGTAGGCGCGGTGCGGCTCGTCCCACCGCCGGAGCAGCTCCGCGCCCAGCTCGGTCCACGCGGCGGACGGTGCGCCGCCGGGCGGGGTGCGCGCCGCGAGCTCCGACCAGCGCCGTCGCAGGTCCGCCAGGCGCCGCCGGTGCTTCTCCTCCCTCCGGTCGACGCCCCGCACCCGCAGGCCGGAGGCGTGCAGGCGCGCGACCAGCTCGCGCCCGGTGACCGGCCGGGCGCCGGCGGCGACCAGCTGCTCGAGCCGCTCGGCCGGCACGTCGTAGTGGTCCAGGTCGAACGAACGGGACGGCAGCCCGTTGGCGCGGGCGAAGGCGTGCAGCTCCTCGAGGGAGCGGTCGGAGACCAGGTGCGCCCACACGGTCCCGTGCGCGGGCCAGCGGGGCTGGTCGACGAGGATGGCCACGCGGCCGATGCTACGGCTGCGGTCGCCGCGTCGGGGTCAGCGCGTGAACAGCCCCTGCGCCGACGCCTCGGCGTCGGCGTAGGTGCGCGAGGCGGTGTCGAGGGCGACGGTGATCTGCTCGAGCGCGGCCTCCACCTGAGCCTGGGTGGCGCGCCACTGGTCCGCGCAGGAGCCGAACGAGAGGGACGCCGTCCCCGTCCAGGACGCCTGGAGCTGGACGAGATGGTTCATCATCGCGGTGACCTCCGCCCGGATCGTCGAGGTGGTCGTGCGGGTCTGCGCGGCGGCCAGCGCCACCTCGGCGCTGTCGACCTGGAAGCGTGCCATGGGTGTGCTCCTCCCGTCCGCGCCCGGTGGCGCGGCTACGGGGGCGACGCTACGGACCACCGCCCGCGGCGGAGGCGTGCGGCGAAGGAGGATGTGGAGACGGCGGCACCGCGCACCGGCTGTGGACGCGGCCGGACGGGCGGCGCCGAGGCCGGGCCGGCCCGACGCGAGGCGCTGAGGCCGGGCCCCGCCGGACGGGCGCCGGCCGGGGCTACCGGTCCTTCTTGCGGTCCTTCTTGCGGCGAGGCCGGTCGAAGAGGTCGGGCTCCCGCTCGATGCCGTGCTGCGGGGCGCCGCCGGCCCGACGGGCCTCCCCGGCGAGCGGCTCGGCCTCGATGAGCTCGGGCACCTCCTCGACGGCGCTCCGCTGCTCGACCGGGACGTGACGGCCCGCGGAGTCCGGCGTGGCCGGCGTGCCGGGTGTCGGAGGAGTGCCCGGGGTCGGCGCGGTGGCCGGGGAGGGTGGGGTGAGGGTGGACGCCCGGCTGGTGCGCCGCTCGCGCTGCCCGAACGCCTGCTCGCGTCCCGCACGTGCCGCCTCAAGACGTTCCCGCTGGCTGCGGTCGCGGTCGGCCCGCTCTCGCCGGTCGCGGACCGCCTGCTCGATGAGCTCCCGCGACGAGCGCGCGACGGCCTCGCGGGCCGCTCTGGGCACGTCGGGTCGTGAACGGCCCAGGAGCTCGTCGGGCAGGGACTCCAGGGACGACGGCCGGGTGGGCTGGCGAGGAGGTCCCGCCGGAGCCTCCGCGGGCGACGGCGCCGTGCCGGCGTCGGTGCGAGCGGCGTCGGGGCCCGGCACAAGCCGGCCGTTCGCGGCGTCGCCGGGGGTCGTCGAGGCGGTCGCGCGGGCAGCCGGCTCCTGCACTGGCCGCGGAGGCGCGGCAGCCGTGCCGGGCTGCTCGGGGCGGTCCGTGGGGCCCGCGATTCCCGGACCGGCAGGCAGGGCGGAGGTGGTGGGCACGTCCGTCGCCGCGCGCACCGGCGCGGGGACGAACACGTGCGAACCAGTGTCCTCCTCGTGGTGGTGCCCGTCCTCGACGACGCCCTGCGCCGCCTCGGCGGCGAGCACCGACTCCTCGGGCGCGGCCTCGCCCATCCGCGCCAGCTCCGCGTCGAGCAGGGCGAGCTCGGCCGTGAGGTTCTCGCGGGCGGCGTCCTCCCACTGCGAACCCATCGGCGAGACGAAGAGGTGCCGCCGGGCCAGCAGCTTGGTGACGATCGCGCGGCGACCCTCGAGGTAGTGCCGCTTGGGCAGGTGCTCGTACTCCGCCCGGACCGCCTTGCGGTAGGCCTGGTAGTGCTGGGGGTCGGAGGCGAGCACGGCCAGGTCCGCGTCGGAGAGGGCCAGGCAGTCGATGTCCCGGCTCCGGATCTCGTGCCGCTTGAGGTTGAGGATCAGCTCGGCGATCCGGTCGAGGGTGGGCGCGGGGACGCCCAGCGCCCCCAGCTCCTCCCGGGCCAGCTCGGCGGAGGCCGCCTCGTCCTCGCCGCCGGAGCGCGAGTAGGCCTTGCTCGGCGCCGAGTTGAACACCGCGCCGTGGTACCAGGCGGCGAGCCGCACGGTGTCCGGGTGGTGGGTCTCCTCGGCGAGCTCGTCGACGCGGGCGAGCACGTCCACGAGGTGCTTGAGGTTGTGGAAGTACCGGTCGGGCTCCTGCCAGCGCTCGATGAGACGGCGGCACGTGGCCTCGATCTCCTCGCGGCCGGCGGTGGCGCCGACGGCGAGAACGCTGCGGACGAACGCGGCGGGCAACCATTGCGGTGCGTCCATGACGCCCATGGCTCAGATCCTTGCATGCGGGTCGTGCGGTCGCCCGATGGTAGACCCACCGGGACGCTCGCGTGGGCCTTCCCGTCGAGAGGTGGCGAGGTTCACGCGGTGAGCCGCTCCCGCGGTGGCGCGGCTCACGGGACGGCCGCCCGGACCGGTGGGCCGGCCCCGGCCCGGGCCCCGGTAGAGTTCGCGGAATGTCACAACCGTTGGACCAGGCGCACGTCCTGCTCACGGGCGCCACCGGCTTCGTCGGCCAGGCCGTCCTGGAGAAGCTGCTCTCCTCGTACCCCACCACCCGTGTCAGCGTCCTCGTGCGCCCGCGCGGGGACCTCTCCGCCGAGCAGCGCGTGGCGAAGCTGCTGCGCAAGCAGGTCTTCAAGGCCTGGCGCCGGTCCGTGGGCGAGGCGTCCGCGGCCGCCGCGTTCGCCGGGCGGGTGCACGTGATCTCCGGCGACCTCGGTGACCTGCCGCCGCTGCCCGGCGACGTCGACGTCGTCATCCACTCGGCCTCGACCGTCTCCTTCGACCTGCCCGTCGACGAGGCGTTCACCGCCAACGTGGGCGGCCCGGTCTCGCTGTACGAGGCCCTCACGGCCACCGGTGGCGACCCGCACGTCGTCCACGTCTCGACCAGCTACGTGGCCGGGCTCCGCAAGGGCGTGGCCGAGGAGCGGGCGCTGGACCACGAGATCGACCGCGAGGTCGAGCTGGCCTCCGCCGTCGCCGCCCGCGAGGCCGCCGAGAAGGAGTCCCGCACCCCGGAGGTCCTCGGCCGCCTGCTGACCGAGGCGAAGCAGGAGCACCGGCGGGCCGGCGCGCGCGCCGTCGCCGACGCCGCCGAGGCCGCCCGTGTCGAGTGGGTGCGCCAGCAGCTCGTCGAGCACGGCCGGACCCGCGCCCTGTCGCTGGGCTGGCCCGACGTGTACACGTTCACCAAGGCGATGGGCGAGCGCGTCGCGGAGGAGATGTGGGCCGGTGCCGGGCACCGCCTGTCGGTGGTGCGCCCGACGATCATCGAGTCCTCCCTCAAGCACCCCTACCCGGGCTGGATCGACGGCTTCAAGGTCGCGGACCCCCTGATCGCCGCCTACGGGCGCGGGCTGCTGCCGGAGTTCCCGGCGCTCGCGGACACGGTGCTCGACATCATCCCGGTCGACTTCGTCGTCAACGCGATCCTGGCCGCCGCGGCCGCCCCGCCCGCGCCGGGCGGCGCGAGCTACTACCAGGTCAGCTCCGGCATCACGAACCCGCTGCGGCTCGGGACCCTCGTGCACCTGGTGCGCGAGTACTTCTCCGCCAACCCGCTCAAGGACGCCGAGGGCGCCCACGTCGCCGTCCCGGCGTGGTCCTTCCCGCACCGCGGCGCGGTGGAGCGGGCGCTGGGCCGGCGCGAGCGGGCCGTCGACCTCGCCGACCGGGCCGTCGGGCACCTGCCCGCCAACCGGCGCACGCGCCAGTGGATCTCCACCCTGTACAAGGCCCGCCGCGACCTGGGCACCCTGCGCAAGTTCACGTCGCTGTACCAGCCGTACACCCAGACCGAGGTCATCTTCGACGACGCCCGCACCCGCGCCCTGCACGCCGCCCTGCCCGCCGAGCGGCAGGACGAGCACGGGTTCGACGTCACCGAGATCGACTGGCGCCACTACCTCCTGGACGTCCACATCCCCGGCGTCCCCGGGCTGATGCGCGACCGGACGCCCAAGGAGGCCCCCGACGGCCCCGGCGAGCTGCCGCGCCGCACCGACGTGCTCGCCGTCTTCGACCTGCAGCGCACGGTCGCGGCGGCCACGCTCGTCGAGCAGTACCTCTGGGTCGAGCTCGCGGCCAAGCCGGCGTCGACCTGGCCCGCCTCCCTGGCCAACCTCGTGGCCCTCGGCCCGCGCTACCTCCAGGCCGAGCGACGCGACCGCGGCGACTTCATCCGCACCTTCATGCGGCGCTACGAGGGGGCGAGCGAGGAGGAGCTGCGCGGCGTCATCGCCAGGAAGGTCACCCCCTCGCTGCGCCGTGGCCTCCTGCTGGAGGCCGTCGAGCGCATCCGCGCGCACCGCGAGGCCGGGCACCGCACGGTGCTCGTCACGGGCGAGATCGACGTCTTCGTCGAGCCGCTCGCGCCGCTGTTCGACGAGATCGTCGCCGGGCGGATGGAGACCGACGGCGACGGCCGCTGGACCGGTCACCTCGCCACCTCCCCGCTGGTGGGCGAGGCGCGCGCCGCGTGGCTGCGCCGGTACGCGCGTGAGCGCGGCATGGACCTGGCCGGGTCCTATGCTTACGGGGACAGCTACGCCGACCGGCCGTGGCTCGAGGTCGTCGGGCACCCCAACGCCGTCAATCCCGACGCCGGCCTGTACCGCTACGCGCGTGGCCGGCGCTGGCCCACCCACCAGTGGACCACCACGGCCGAGGGGCGGCTGACGCCGGTCCTGCGGAGCATCAAGGGGGAACGGAAGTGAGGCAGAGCGCGAGCACGGCCGCCCAGGGCCCGTCGCCGCTGCACGGCCGCGCCCTGGTCACCGGGGGGACCTCCGGGATCGGGCTGAGCTTCGCGCGCGCGCTGGCGTCCCGCGGCTGCGACCTCGTCCTCGTCGCCCGCGACGAGGCCCGGCTCGCCAAGACCGCCGAGCAGCTGCGGTGGCGCTACGGCGTCGACGTCGAGACGATCGTCGCCGACCTCGCCGAGCGCGACGCCGTCGAGGCCGTCGCCGGTCGCCTCACCGACCCCGTCTCCCCGGTCGAGATCCTCGTCAACAACGCCGGCAAGGGCGTCCACGTGCCGCTGCTGGCCGAGGACACCAGCGAGCACGAGCACGCCCTCGACCTCATGGTGCGCGCGCCCCTGGTGCTCGGCGCCGCCGCCGGCCGGGCCATGAGGGCCCGCGGCCACGGCGTCATCATCAACGTGGCCTCCGTCGCGGGGCTCATCCCCATGGGCGGGTACTCCGCGATCAAGTCCTGGGTGCGCACGTACTCCGAGTCGCTCTCGCTCGAGCTCAAGGGCACGGGCGTGCGCGTGACGGCGCTGCTGCCCGGCTGGGTGCGCACCGAGTTCCACGAGCGGGCCGGCATCCGCGCGAGCTCGATCCCGGACGCGCTGTGGCTCGAGGCCGACCGCGTCGTCGAGGACTGCCTCGCCGACGTCGAGAAGGGGCGGGTACGGTCCGTACCGTCCAAGCGGTTCGCGACGCTGGCGTTCCTCGCCGAGCACGCGCCGCGTCCACTCGTCCGCCGCGCGACGGCGGTCATCAAGGGGAGCCGCAGATGACCGGCGCACCGAGCCTGAAGCGCTACCACGCCGGCTGGCACCGGGCCGCCCGCCAGGTCGCCCAGCGGATGGTGCTGCGCCCCGTGGTGCGGTTCGTGACAAGGACGACCGTCGAGGGCCAGGACAACCTCGAGGGGCTGTCCCGCCCGTTCGTCGTCGTCGCCAACCACACCAGCCACCTCGACACCGCGATCCTGGTGACCGGGCTGCCGCGCCGGGTCACCGAGCACCTCGCCGTCGGCGCCGCCGCCGACTACTTTTACTCGCGCTGGTGGACGAAGGCCGCGACGTCGCTGTTTTTCAACACCTACCCGATCCACCGCACCTCCGGCGGCAAGCGGGGCCGCAAGGGCCTGTCCCAGCGCCTCGTGGCCGAGGACGTGCCCGTGCTGATCTTCCCCGAGGGCACACGCTCCCGGGACGGCCGCATGCGCCACTTCAAGCCGGGCGCCGCCGCGCTGTGCGTCGCGAAGAACGTGCCGTGCGTTCCGGTGGCGCTGCTCGGCACGCACGAGGCGATGCCGGTGGGCCGCTCGTGGCCGGTCCCCGGCCGCCCGCGGGTGCGCATGCTCATCGGCCGCCCGATGCGCCCGCGTCCCGGGGAGAAGCCGCGCGACTTCAACGACCGCGTGGCCGCCCGCGTGCGCACGATGCTCGAGATGCAGACGCCGTACGTGCTGGCCGACGCGCCCGTCGCCGGCACGTTCGACGGCGAGGCCCCGAACCCGGCCGACGGCGCAGCCCCCGGCCGGGTCACCGGCCCGGACAACAAGCAGGAGGAGGCTTCGTGAAGGGTGTCGCACACCAGAAGTGGTGGGGCTGGGGAGTGGAGGGCGTCGCCTTCAACTACCGGGACAAGCCCAGGATGGCACCGTTCGTGATGGACAAGGTCGGCATCGACCTCACGGCCCCGGGCACACCCCCGCCGGCGTTCGAGGAGCTCGACGTCCCGGCCAGCCGCCTCGGCGAGGAGCTCGCCGCGACCCTCGGCTCCGCCGTCGGCGCGGAGCACGTGGTCACCGAGGACCTCGACCGGGTGGTGCACACCTACGGCAAGGGCCTGGCCGACCTCGTCCGGGTCCGGGCCGGCGACCTCCCGCGCGTGCCCGACGTCGTCGTCTACCCCGCCGACGAGGACGAGGTGCGGGCGGTCGTCGACGCCGTCGTCGCGGCCGACGGCGTCCTGATCCCCTTCGGGGGCGGGTCAAACATCTCCGGCTCGCTCACCCCGCCGCCGGCGGAGGAGCGCACCGTCGTCTCGCTCGACCTGGGCCGCCTCAACCGCGTGCTCGAGGTGGACGAGGCCGCCGGGCTGGCCCGCATCCAGGCCGGCGTGCTCGGCCCGGACATGGAGGAGCAGCTCAATGCCCGCGGGTGGACCATGGGCCACCAGCCGGACAGCTTCCGCCACTCCACGCTCGGCGGCTGGATCGCGACGCGCTCCTCCGGCATGCAGTCCGACAAGTACGGCGACATCGCGGACATCACGCGCGGCCTGCGCCTGGTGCAGCCGGGCAAGGTCGTGGTGCTGCGGCCGCTGCCGTCGACGTCGTCCGGGCCGTCCGTGCGCGAGATGATCCTCGGTTCCGAGGGGCGCCTGGGCGTCATCACCGAGGCGTGGGTGCACGTGCACCGGGTGCCGGAGAACCGCGACATCATCGCCTACCTCTACCCCTCGTGGAGCGCGGCGCTGGCGGCGATGCAGGAGATCTCCACCTCCGACGCGCACCCCACCGTCACCCGCGTCTCGGACGCCAACGAGACCGCCTTCTCCTTCTCCACGCAGAAGGCGAAGAAGGGCGTCTCCGGAAAGGTCCAGACGGTGCTGTTCGACGTCCTGGCGAGGCGCGGCTGGGACCTCGACGCGGTCTGCCTGTCCTACGTCGGGTACGAGGGCGGCAGCGCACGGGTCAAGGCCGAAAAGAACATCGTCGGCAAGATCGTCCGGAAGCACGGCGGCATCAAGCTCGGCCGCGGGCCGGGCGCGCTGTACGACCAGAAGAAGTTCGACACCCCCTACATCCGCGACTTCCTCCTGGACATCGGGGCGATGGGGGACGTGTCGGAGACGGCGGCGCCGTGGTCGAAGCTCATGGACGTCTACACCGGGACGATCCGGTCCGCGCGCGAGGCGTTCGACCAGCTCGGCGTGCAGGGCTTCATCATGTGCCACCTTTCGCACAGCTATCACTCGGGCGCGTGCCTGTACTTCACGTTCGCCTTCGCGCCCGGTGTGGAGCCGGCGGACGAGCAGCTCGAGCGCTACTGGGTGGTGAAGCGGGCGATCCAGCAGTCCTTCATCGACACCGGCGCCACGATCTCGCACCACCACGGGGTGGGCACCGACCACGCGCACTGGCTGGAGGAGGACATCTCCAGTGCCGGCACGGATGTCATGGTCGCGCTGCTGCGGGGCGTGGACCCGGGCCGCAACCTCAACCCCGGCACGCTGCTGCCCGCGCACCGGGAGTGGTGAGCGCGCGCCTGAGGAGGTGCCCGCGCACCGGGAGTGGTGACCGCGCGCCTGAGACGGTGACCGTGCGCCGGCTGGCCCGCCCGCCCGCTGACCGCCGGGAACGGGTCGAGGAACGGGGATGATTGGTGTCTCGTACGAGCACCGATCCTCCCCGTTGTCGTCGGAGCCCTATTTCTCCGGCGCCGGGTGCCCGAGCCGGCCCCGCGTGAGCAGCACCAGCGCGGCCGCGGCCGCCACGTACACGCCCAGGAGCACGAGGTCCGTGACGTCGACGAGCCCCGAGTGGGCCAGGGCGTCCTCGGGCAGGAGGACCAGGAAGTCCTGCGCCGGGGTGAAGCTCGCGTGCAGGAGCAGGCACAGCAGGATGCTGCCGGTGCGGTTGTACAGCCAGGTGTAGAAGAACGCGAGGGTCATCGGCACGACGATCGCGGCCGGGGTGCCGTAGAGCGGCACGTGCCACACGCCCCACGCCAGGCCGAGCAGCAGCGTGGCCACCACGGGCGAGTGCGCCCGCTCCAAGCGCGGGAGGGCGAACCCGCGCCAGCCGACCTCCTCCAGCCCGCCGCCGATCGTGGCGACGATCAGGAACGTGCCCAGGAACGCCGGTGCCCGCTCCAGCAGCAGCGACAGCTCGAGCTCGCGGCCCAGCAGGAGCAGCACCAGGTTGACGACCCCGAAGAGCGCGGCCGGGAGCCCCAGCGCAAAGGCGTAGTAGCGCCCCGGCACCCGCCACCGGGTGAGGCCGCGCAGGAGGCCGCGCACGCTGCCGCCGGTCAGCCGGGTCACGAGCACGGCCGCGACGGGCGGCCCGAGACCGCCGACCACGATCGCCGCGAAGCCGCCTCCGAGGTGCGCGAGCGCCCAGAGGGGGAAGGACAGCGCGTAGGTCAGCAGGACGAACGCCAGCACGGGGTGGGCGCCGGCCCACGCCCGCAGCCGGGTCGGGACGGGGGCCCTGACGGGCTCCAGCGCGGTGGCCATGTCAGCCACCTCCTCGTCGTGGTAGCTGTGTCCTTCCAGTGGACCTCCGGCAGATGGCCCGGCCAAGGGACGATCGGCCCGCCTTTGAGGCCCGCTGCCCCGGCGGTCCCGGGTGCCCCCGGCACGGCCCGAGCGATCATCGACGGCGACGGCGACGGCGACGGCCGGTGCCTGCCGCTCGGGCGTCAGCGGATCTCCGCCGACGCCTCCGTCCCGGCGGCCTGGCTCCCGGACGCCACCTCGGGCGGCCCGCTCTCGCCGGTCTCGGCGGCCTCGCCGGGCGCGGCGCCGGACCCGGCCCGGTCGCCGGCCGGCAGGGCCACCTGCACGGTGGTCCCTCCGCCCGGCGTCGGCACCACCCGCACCGCCCCGCCGTGGGCCCCGACGATGCTGGCCACGATCGCCAGCCCGAGCCCGGAACCGCCGGAGCTGCGGGTGCGCGAAGGGTCGACACGGTAGAACCGTTCGAAGACCCGCGCGGCGTCCTCCGCGGCGATGCCCGGGCCGTGGTCGCGCACCTCGAGCTGGGCCCAGCCCGGCTCGACCAGCCCCACCGCGAGCTCGACGGGCGTGCCGGCCGGGGTGTGCTGCAGCACGTTGCCCACGAGATTCGCGACCACCTGGCTGATCCGGTCCCGGTCGGCCCGGACGACCACCGGGACCGGCCAGGCCCCGCCGTCGGCGAGGGGGACGACGGCGACGCGGCGGTCGGGGGCCTGGGCGTGCAGGTCGGCGGCGGAGTCGCGGGCGACGGCGGCGAGGTCGACGTCCGCCAGCACCAGGGGGCGGCCCTCGTCGAGCCGCGCCAGCTGGAGCAGGTCCTCGACGAGGTTGCCCATGCGGGTGGCCTCGGACTCGATGCGGCCGAGGGCCTGGGGGAGCTTCTCCGGCGGGACACCGCCCATCCGGTACAGCTCGCCGTAGCCGCGGATGGTCGACAGCGGGGTGCGCAGCTCGTGCGAGGCGTCGGAGATGAAGCGGCGCATGCGCTGCTCCGACGCGGTCCGCGCGGCGAAGGACTCCTCGATCTGGGCGAGCATGACGTTGAGGGAGCGGGCCACGGAGCCGACCTCCGTCGTCTCCGGCAGGGCCGGGACACGGCGGGAGAGGTCGCCGTCGGCGATGGCGCCCGCGGTGGCCTCGATCTCGCGCAGCGGCGCCAGGGAACGGCGGACCGCGACCCAGGCGGCGAGCCCGCCGCCGACGACGATCACGAGACCCGACAGCATGATCAGCTTGCTGGTGCCGGCGAGCGTCTCGTCCACCCCGACCATGGGCAGGGCGACGGTGACCGCGCCGAGGACCCGCCCGTCGCCGGGCGCGCGCAGCGGCATGGTGGTGGCCCGCCACCGCACCCAGCCCGCCTCCCCGCCGTCGCCGGGGACGGTGACCGGTTCGGCGTCGGCGGCGGAGAGGGTGCGCAGGTCCACGTCCCCGAGGCGGGGCCGGCCCATCTCCTCGGCGGTGCGGGGGCTCATCAGCTCCTCGACGCCCACCCCGCTGACCTGCACCCGCACGTAGTAGTCCGAGGGCAGCACGTTGGTGTCGGAGAGCGGGCGGCTGCCCGTGAGCTGGTCGACCGTGCGCTGCGCGAGGTCGTGGGCGGAGGCCTCGAGCTGCCGGTCCACCTGGCCGATGAGGTTCGCGCGGAGCACGGTCACGGTGACCAGGGCCGCCGCCGTGAGGCCGATCAGCAGGAGGGTCGTGATGATGGCGACCAGGCGGGCGCTGAGCGGGACGGCGCGCCAGCGGTGGTGCAGACGCCCGACCATCAGGCCGGCATCCGGCGCAGCACGTACCCGACGCCGCGCCTGGTGTGGATCAGCGGCGCGAGCGCGGCCGCCTCGGGACCGGTGAGGCCGAGGGTGTCGGCGGAGTCGATCTTGCGGCGCAGGTAGGAGATGTAGGACTCGACGATCGCGGGGTCGCCGGCGAAGTCGTAGTCCCACACGTGGTCGAGGATCTGCGACTTCGAGACCACCCGCTCGGCGTTGATCATGAGGTAGCGCAGGAGCTTGAACTCGGTGGGGGAGAGGTCGACGAGCCGGCCCGCCCGGCGCACCTCGTGGGCGTCCTCGTCCAGCTCGAGGTCGGCGTAGGCGAGGCGGGCGCCGTCGTCCTCCGCCGGCGGGCTGGTGCGCCGGAGCACCGCACGGATGCGGGCCACGACCTCCTCGAGGCTGAAGGGCTTGGTGACGTAGTCGTCGCCGCCGACGGTGAGCCCCTGGACCTTGTCCGACATGTCGTCCCGGGCGGTGAGGAACAGGACCGGGATGCTGTCGCCGTGCGCGCGCAGCCGGCGCAGGACGGTGAACCCGTCCATGTCGGGCAGCATCACGTCGAGCACCACGAGGTCCGGCGGCTGCTCGGCGGCGGCCCGGAGGGCGGCGTTGCCGTCCTCCGCAGTGACGACGTCGAAGCCGGCGAACCGCAGCGACGCCGAGAGGAGCTCGCGGATGCTGGGCTCGTCGTCGACGACGAGGAGGCGGGCCTCGGCCGCTGGCCGGGCGGCGCCCGCCGGGGACATGGCGTTCATGCGCCCAGTCTGGCGCGGTGTCCTGAGGATTGCCTGGGAGCAGCCTGGGGGCGGGACGAGAGGCGGGACGGGGCCCGTAACGCGGAGGAAACCTGCCCGCCCGACCGTCGAAACACGCATCCTTGAGCATGGGGAACGACCACGAGCGCGCGCCGATCAGGAGACCGCTATGCACCTGACCCCGTCGGAGCAGGAGAAGCTGCTCCTCGCCGTCGCCGGCATGGTCGCCCGCGACCGGCTCGGGCGAGGGGTGCGGCTCAACTACCCCGAGACCGCCGCGCTGCTGACCACCTGGGTGATCGAGCGGGCCCGGGAGGGCCGGTCGGTCGCCGACCTCATGGTCGAGGGGCGCGCGGTGCTCTCGCGCGAGGACGTGATGGACGGGGTGGCGGAGATGCTGCCGGACATCCAGGTGGAGGCCACCTTCCCCGACGGCCGCAAGCTCGTGACCATCCACCAGCCGATCGCCTAGGAGACGCAGATGGCAGGCATCCGCACCTCCGGCCCGGGCGCGGTGCGCGTGCGGCCCGGGACCATCGAGCTCAACGCCGACCGCACGCCGGACGAGCGCCTCGAGCTCGTCATCCTCAACACCGGCGACCGCCCGGTGCAGATCGGGTCCCACCTGCACCTGCCGGACGCCAACCCGGCGCTGGACTTCGACCGTGCCGCCGCCCACGGCTTCCGCCTCGACGTCCCCTCCGGGACGTCGCGACGGTTCGAGCCCGGGGCCTCCGCCGTCGTCCAGGCGGTCGCGCTGCGCGGCGCCCGCCGGGTGCCCGGGATCCAGCTAAAGTCCGACGACGGGTGGCTCGACGGCCCTCCGGGTGACGACGACGCCGGCGACGGCGCGGACGACGACGCCGGCCGTGCCGGCGGGAGCGAGGAGAACGCCGATGGTTGAGATCTCCCGCGAGCGCTACGCCGCGCTCTACGGCCCCACGGTCGGCGACCAGGTGCGCCTCGGCGACACCGACCTGTGGATCGAGGTCGAGGAGGACCGCACCGTGGGCGGGGAGGAGGCCGTCTTCGGCGGCGGGAAGTCCGTGCGCGAGTCGATGGCCCAGGGCACCGCCACCCGCGCGCAGGGTGCTCCCGACACCGTCATCACCAACGCGGTGGTGCTCGACTGGTGGGGGATCGTGCGGGCCGACGTCGGCATCCGCGACGGCCTCATCGTCGCGCTCGGCCGCGCCGGGAACCCCGACATCGCCGACGGCGTCCACCCCGACCTGTGCATCGGCCCGTCCACGGACGTCATCAGCGGAGAGGGGAAGATCCTCACCGCCGGCGGCTTCGACTCCCACGTCCACCTCATCTCGCCGTCGCAGATCCACGAGGCGCTCGCCACCGGGATCACCACCGTCGCCGGCGGGGGCACGGGCCCGTCGGAGGGCACCAAGGCGACCACCGTCACGCCCGGCGCGTGGCACCTGGGCACCATCCACCGCAGCCTCGACCCCCTGCCCGTCAACGTCATCCTGCTCGGCAAGGGCAACACCGTCAGCGCCGACGCCCTGGCGGAGCAGGCGCTCGCCGGCGCCGGCGGCTACAAGGTCCACGAGGACTGGGGTTCGACCCCCGCGGCGCTCGACGCCGCCCTGCGCGCCGCCGCCGAGTGGGGCCTGCAGGTGGCCCTGCACTCCGACTCCCTCAACGAGGCCGGCTTCGTCGAGTCCACGATCGGCGCCATCGCCGGCCGCTCCATCCACGCGTACCACACCGAGGGCGCCGGCGGCGGGCACGCCCCGGACATCCTGCGCCTCGCCGGCGAGCCCCACGTGCTGCCCGGCTCGACCAACCCGACGCTGCCGCACACCGTCAACACCGTGGCCGAGCACCTCGACATGCTCATGGTCTGCCACCACCTCAACCCGCAGGTCCCGGAGGACCTGGCGTTCGCGGAGTCGCGCATCCGTGCCACCACCATCGCCGCCGAGGACGTGCTGCACGACCTCGGCGCCATGTCGATCACCTCCTCGGACGCCCAGGCCATGGGCCGCATCGGCGAGGTGGTCACCCGCACGTGGCAGGTGGCGCACGTGATGAAGGCGGCGCGCGGCCCGCTCGGCGGCGCGTACCCCGCGGACAACGAGCGCGCCCGCCGCTACGTCGCGAAGTACACGATCAACCCGGCGATCGCCCACGGCGTCGACGCCTACATCGGGTCGGTCGAGGTCGGCAAGATGGCGGACCTGGTGCTGTGGGACCCGCGGCTCTTCGGGTTCCGCCCCGACGTGGTCCTCAAGGGCGGCGCCATCGTCCGCGGTGCGCTCGGCGACCCCAACGCGTCGATCCCGACCCCGCAGCCCGTCCTGCAGCGGCCCACCCTGGCCGACGCCGTCGCGCCGGAGCTGTCGGCCACGTTCGTCGCCCCGGCCGCCATCGAGGACGGGCTCGCGGACCGGCTGGGGCTGCGCCGTCGGCTCCTGCCCCTGGCCGACACCCGGGAGACGGGCAAGGCGCAGATGCGCAACAACGACGCCCTGCCCGTCATCGAGATCGACCCCGAGACGTTCCAGATCGACGTCGACGGCGAGCGGATCGTCCCGGCGCCGGCCGAGCGGCTCCCCCTCGCCCAGCTCTACTCCCTGTTCTGATGTCGGCCCCCTCCCAGGCCCTGCTCCTCGCGATGCTGGCGGACGCCCGCCTGCCGACCGGGGCGCACACCCAGTCCGCCGGCCTCGAGCCCGCGCTCCGGGCCGGGCTCGACCCCGCGGACGTGCCTGCGTACATCGCGGCGCGGCTGCGCACGGTCGCCGCGGTGGAGGCGGGCACCGCCGTCGTCGCCCGGCACGTGGCCCTGGCCGGCGGGGACCTGGCGGCGGTCGAGGAGGCGTGGGCGGCGCGCACACCCAGCGCGGCGCTGCGCGAGAGCTCGCGGCGGCTCGGCCGCGGGTACGTCCGGCTCCTCGAGCGGCTGTGGCCCGACGGCGGTGCCGGCGGCGGTCCGGGCGCCCCCGGCGGCGGCGCCGGTCGGGGCGGTGCCGGCGACGGCGGCCGGGCCGGGGAGCCGACCGTGCGCCGTCGCCCGGTCTCCCGGCCCGTCGCCCTGGGCCTGATCGCCGCGCGGGCCGGGCTCGACGCCGCGAACGTCGCCCGGCAGGTCGGCTACGACGACGCCCAGACCGTCGCCGCCGCCACGCTGAAGCTGGCCCCGGTCGACCCGGTCACCACCACGCGCTGGGTGTTCGATGCGCACCCGCTCGTCGAGGACCTGGCCGCCCGCGTGGCCCACCTGACCGACCCCGCCGGCATCCCCGCCGGCGGCGCCCCGCTCGTCGAGCTGTGGGCCGAGCTCCACGCCACCACCACCGAGAGGTTGTTCAGTGCCTGAGAACCCCACCCGCCCCACCCGATCCCTGCGCCTGGGCGTGGCCGGCCCGGTCGGCACCGGCAAGAGCTCGCTCATCGCGCTGCTGTGCCGTGAGCTGGCCGGCGACCTGCGGCTCGGCGTCATCACCAACGACATCTACACCGACGAGGACGCCCGCTTCCTCCGGTCCGCGGGCGTGCTCGACCCCGAGCGCATCCGTGCCGTGGAGACCGGGGCCTGCCCGCACACCGCCATCCGCGACGACGTCACGGCCAACCTGCTCGCCGTCGAGGACCTCGAGGAGGACTTCGCCCCGCTCGACGTCGTGCTCGTCGAGTCCGGCGGGGACAACCTCACCGCCACGTTCTCCCCGGCGCTGGTGGACGCGCAGATCTTCGTCCTCGACGTCGCCGGCGGCGGGGACGTCGCCCGCAAGGGCGGCCCGGGCATCGCCCGCGCGGACCTGCTCGTGGTCAACAAGACCGACCTCGCCCCCTACGTCGGCGTCGACGTCGGGCGGATGGTGGCCGACGGCGAGGCGGCGCGGGAGGGCCGGCCGGTGCTGGCGCTCTCCCGCGAGGACGCGGCGTCGGTGGCTGCGCTGTGCGCGTGGGTGCGCGGGGTGCTCGCGGCGCACCGCGGCGGGCGGCACACCCCGGTCGACCCCGGCCCGATGGCCCCGCACTTCCACGCCGACGAGGAGGGCGGGTACGTGCACGCCCACGACGAGGGGCACGGTCACGACCACGCCGGCCACGACCACGCCGGCACCCCCACCACGGCACCGCCGGCGCGGCGAGCCAGGTGACCGCGCTCGCCGTCGAGCGGGCGGCGGGGCGCTCCCGGTGCACCGTGGTGCCGGGACTGCTGAGCCCGCGCGTGCTGGGCACCGACGACGCCGGGGCCCGGGTCGCGCTCGTGGCCACCGGTGCCCTGCTGCTCGGTGGCGACCACGTGACGATCGACGTCCACGTCGGCGCGGGCGCGCGGCTCGAGGTGGTCGAGACGGCCGGCACGGTGGCGTTCGACGCCGACGGGGCGGAGTCGACCTGGTCGGTGCGCGTCACGCTCGGGGCCGGGGCGCGGCTCGTGTGGGCGGGCCTGCCCTTCGTCGTCGCCGACGGCGCCGACGTCACCCGGACCACCGACGTCACCCTCGGCGCGGGCGCGCGGGCGCTGCTGCGCGAGACGCTCGTGCTCGGGCGCACCGGCGAGCGCGGCGGGCCGGTGCGCAGCCGCACCCGTGTCACCGCGGCCGGCAGCGCCCTGCTAGTCGAGGACCTCGACCTGCTCCCGGACGTCCGCACCATGCCCGGGATCGTCGGGCGGGCCCGCGCCATCGACACGGTGCTGGCGCTGGGCTGGCGGCCCGGCGGAGCCGCCGCCCCGCGAGCCGGGCAGGGAGGCTTGCACCGGCTGGACCTGGAGGGGCCCGGCGCGATCGCCCGCCGGCTCGACGCCGCGGCGCACACCTCCGCCGCGCTCGACGGCGTGTGGCAGGACTGGCACACGGCGTTCGCGGACTCGTAACAGTTCCGGACGCCGCGTAACACCGCCGACACGGTTCCGGGCGCATTCCGGAAACACGGCGTCCCTAGCGTTCGAGGCACGGAGCGCAGCCCAGCGGGGCGACCGCTCCCGGACGCCCCGACCCTGCCGGGGCCCGACCCGAGAGGCACCCCATGACCATCAGCACCCCTCGTCCGCGCGCCACCCTCGCCCTGGCGGCCGCCGCCGCCCTGACCCTGACCGCCTGCGGATCCCGCGTCGCCACCGGGGAGACCGCCGCCACCGCCTCCGCCGGGGGCTCCGCCTCGTGCGTCGACACCAGCGGCGACACGATCAAGGTCGGCTTCCTCAACTCCCTGTCCGGGACCATGGCCATCTCCGAGCAGACGGTCTTCGACTCCCTGACCCTCGCCGCGGAGGAGATCAACGCCGACGGCGGGGTCCTCGGCAAGCAGCTCGAGGTCGTCTCGGAGGACGGGGCGTCCGAGCCGACGATCTTCGCCGAGAAGGCCCAGAAGCTCATCTCCTCCGACTGCGTCGCGGCCGTCTTCGGCGGGTGGACCTCCGCCAGCCGCAAGGCGATGCTCCCGGTCTTCGAGGGCAGCGACGCGCTGCTGTTCTACCCGGTGCAGTACGAGGGCCTGGAGTCCTCGGAGAACATCTTCTACAGCGGCGCCACCACCAACCAGCAGATCGTCCCGGCGCTCGACTACCTGCGCGAGCAGGGCGCGCAGTCGCTGTTCCTCGTCGGCTCCGACTACGTCTTCCCCCGCACGGCCAACAAGATCATCAACGCCTACGCCGCCGAGCACGGCCTGGAGATCGTCGGCGAGGAGTACGCGCCCCTCGGGCACACCGACTTCGCCACCATCGTCGGCAAGGTAGGGGCCTCCGGCGCGGACGCCGTCTTCAACACCCTCAACGGCGACTCCAACGTCGCGTTCTTCAAGGAGTACAGCAACGTCGGCCTGAGCGCCCAGGACATGCCGGTCATGTCGGTCTCCATCGCCGAGGAGGAGATCGGCGGCATCGGCCTCGAGAACGTCGAGGGCCAGCTCACCGCCTGGAACTACTACCAGACGGTCGACAGCGAGGCGAACGCCACGTTCGTCGAGGCCTTCAAGGCCGCCTACGGCGAGGACCGCGTGACCTCCGACCCGATGGAGGCGGCGTACACCTCGCTGCACCTGTGGCGTGCCATGGTCGAGGAGGCGGGCTCCTTCGACGTCGCCGCCGTCCAGGAGGCCGCCGACGGCACCACGTTCGAGGCGCCCGAGGGCACGGTGACGGTCGACGGCGAGAACCACCACCTGAGCAAGACCGCGCTCATCGGGCGCATCGGCCCCGACGGTCTGATCCACACCGAGTGGAGCTCGGACGGCCCCATCGACCCGGACCCGTACCTGGAGTCCTACGACTGGGCCGACGGCCTGTCCTGACCCAGTCGGCCGCCCGCCCGGACGGGCGGGCGGCCGGTCCCTCGACGGATGGATCCGACATGGACGCTGTTCTCACCCAGCTGTTCGCGGGCCTGAGCCTCGGCTCGGTCCTCCTCCTCGCCGCCCTCGGCCTGGCCCTCACGTTCGGCCAGATGGGCGTGATCAACATGGCCCACGGCGAGTTCATGATGGCCGGCGCCTACACGGCCTTCGTGGTCCAGCAGGTCGTCGGCGACACCGGGACCTCGCTGCTCGTCGCCCTCCCGCTGGGGTTCGTCGTCGGCGGGCTCATGGGCCTGCTGCTCGAGACCCTGCTGATCTCGCGCATGCACCGCCGCCCGCTCGACACCCTCCTCGTCACCTGGGGCGTGGCCCTGGTCCTGCAGCAGCTGGCGCGCGACCTCTTCGGGGCGCCGAACGTCGACGTGGGCGCACCGGCGTGGCTGGCCGGCCCCGTGGAGGTCCTCGGGCTGTCGCTGCCGAGGACCCGGCTGTTCATCCTGGCGCTCGCCCTGGTGTGCGTCGGGCTCGTCGCCCTGGTGCTGACCCGGACCGGGCTCGGGCGCCGGATCCGCGCGGTGGTCGTCAACCGCGACCTGGCGGAGACCTCCGGCATCGCCACCGCGCGGGTGGACCGCACCACCTTCTTCATCGGCTCGGGCGTCGCCGGGGTCGCCGGCGTGGCGCTGACGCTCCTCGGGTCGGTGGGACCGACCCTCGGCCAGAACTACATCGTCGACGCCTTCCTGGTGGTCGTCGTCGGCGGGATCGGCCAGATCAAGGGGGCGGTGGCGGCCGCGTTCGGCCTCGGCGTCCTCCAGTCCGTCTTCCAGCTGACGACGACGGCGAGCCTCGCGAAGGTCCTCATCCTCCTCGTCGTCGTGGCGTTCCTCCAGTGGCGGCCGCAGGGCCTGGTCACGGTCCGGACGAGGAGCCTCGCATGAGCCGGCTCCTCGCCGCCGGGCCGCTGCGCACCTGGGCCGGGTTCGCGCTCGCCGCCGTCCTCCTCGGCGTGGTCGCCCCCGCCGTGCTCAGCGACTTCCGGCTCGCCCTCCTCGGGAAGTTCCTGTGCCTGGCGATGGTCGCCGTCGGGATCGGGCTCGCCTGGGGCCAGGGCGGCATGCTCACGCTCGGCCAGGGCGTCTACTTCGGGCTCGGCGCCTACATCATGGCCATGCATCTCAAGCTGGCCGACGCCGGGCCCGGCGGGGTGCCGGACTTCATGCTGCTCTACGGCACGGGGGAGGTGCCGTGGTGGTGGGAGCCGATGCGCTCGCCCGTCGCCGCGGTGGTGCTGATCGCCGTCGTCCCCGCCCTCCTCGCCCTCATCCTCGGCACCGCGATCTTCCGCCGGTCCGTCCGGGGCGCCTACTTCGCCATCCTCAGCCAGGCGCTCGCCGCGGCCTTCGCGATCCTCCTGGTCGGGCAGCAGCAGACGACCGGCGGCACCAACGGGCTCAACGGGTTCCGCGCGTTCTTCGGCTACGACCTCGCGGACCCGGTCAACCGGCGCATGCTCTACCTCGTCGCCGCCGGGGTGCTGCTCGCCATGGTCGCCGTCGTGCGCCAGCTGATGCGCTCGCGGTACGGGGAGCTGCTCGTGGCGGTCCGCGACCAGGAGAACCGGGTGCGGTTCCTCGGTTACGACCCGGTGCGCACCAAGGTGTTCGCCTACGTCGTCGCCGCCGTGTTCGCGGCGGTCGGGGGAGCCCTGTTCGTCCCGGTCGTGGGGATCGTCTCGCCCGCCGACGTCGGCGTGGTCCCGTCGATCGGGTTCCTCGTGGGGGTGGCCATCGGCGGCCGGGCCACCCTGCTCGGGCCGGTGCTCGGCGCGATCGCCGTCGCCTGGGCGCAGACGAGCCTCTCGGAGTCCTTCCCCTCGTTCTGGACCTACTTCCAGGGGGCGCTGTTCATCGTGGTGATCGCCTTCCTGCCCGGCGGGCTCGCGCAGCTCGGCGGCGTGGTGCGGGCCCGTCGCGCCGCGCGCCCGGGCGTCGCTCACGGCGCGTCGTCCGGCCTCCCGCCCGCCGCGGCGCCGCCCGCCGCGCCGCCCGCC
>NZ_JAHXNL010000019.1 GCF_023148685.1 Georgenia sp. EYE_87
AACACTTGGGTCCCCCGTCCCTGCCGCGGGATCTCGCTCCGACCCCGGACGGCGGCAGGGTTCGGCATCCCGCCCGGAGACTCCACGAGGAGGGCTCGCGAAGCGGTCCAGACGCTAGCGCGAACCCACCCCCATGTCACGTTTCGATCACGGACTGTGGACGGCGGGTTTGCGTGAAGCCCGGGATCGCGCCGAAAGGCGGGCCGTGATCTGCGCCACGTCGGCGTGTCAGACGCCGGCATCCGCGTGACGCAGACGCTCCGCCCCCTCCCGGGCGGGGGCCGCCGTCGGGCCGGGGAACGCCAGAGCCCGGACCCTCGACGGGTCCGGGCTGCGAGCGGAGGATGGGGGATTCGAACCCCCGAGGGCGTTAACCCAACACGCTTTCCAAGCGTGCGCCATAGGCCACTAGGCGAATCCTCCTGGGGAAAGACGCCTCGCGGCGGACTTTCGAATGACGAGAATACCCGACGGGGCGCAGGGCCTCGACCACCGGCGGGTCGCTGCACTGGTGGCCTTGGTCACCGTGCACACACCTCCCCGGCGGTCCGTTAGACTGTCCGGCGACCCCTCGTGCGGCGTCATCTTGCCGAACTCCCCCAGGGCCGGAAGGCAGCAAGGGTAGGTGAGCTCTGGCGGGTGCACGGGGGGTCCTTGCATGCCTGCCGCGCTGTCGCGGCGGACTGTGCACAGTCCTGACGAGGGCGTGTGCCAGGTGTGGGCGTGCGCGGCTAACCTCGGTGCGTGAGCCAAGCCCTGTACCGCCGCTACCGGCCGGAGACCTTTCAGGAGGTCATCGGCCAGGAGCACGTGACCGAGCCGCTGATGGCGGCGCTGCGGGCGGACCGGGCCAACCACGCCTATCTCTTCTCCGGCCCGCGCGGCTGCGGGAAGACGACGTCGGCACGCATCCTCGCGCGCTGCCTCAACTGCGAGCAGGGGCCCACCGACACCCCGTGCGGCACCTGCCCCTCGTGCGTGGAGCTGGCGCGCGGCGGGCCCGGCTCGCTCGACGTCGTCGAGATCGACGCCGCGTCCCACAACGGCGTCGACGACGCCCGGGAGCTGCGCGAGCGGGCCAGCTTCGCCCCGGCGAGGGACCGCTACAAGATCTTCATCCTCGACGAGGCCCACATGGTCAGCTCGCAGGGCTTCAACGCGCTGCTGAAGCTGGTCGAGGAGCCGCCCGCGCACATCAAGTTCATCTTCGCGACGACGGAGCCGGACAAGGTCATCGGCACCATCCGCTCGCGCACGCACCACTACCCGTTCCGGCTCGTCCCGCCCGAGCAGCTGCTGGCCTACCTCGAGCAGCTGTGCGCGTCGGAGGGAGTGCGGGTCGGCGGCGGCGTGCTGCCCATGGTCGTGCGCGCCGGCGGCGGCTCCGTGCGGGACACCCTCTCCGTGCTCGACCAGCTGCTCGCCGGCGCGCAGGAGACGGGCCTGGACTACGAGCGCGCGGTCGCGCTGCTCGGCTACACCGACTCGGCGCTGCTCGACGACGTCGTGGACTCCCTCGCGGCGCGCGACGGCGCCAGCCTCTTCCGGGTGGTCGACCGCGTCATCGAGACCGGTCACGACCCGCGGCGCTTCGTGGAGGACCTTCTGCAGCGGCTGCGCGACCTCGTCGTCATCGCCATGGCGGGCGACCACGCGGCCGCCGCGCTGCGCGGTGTGCCCGCCGACCAGCTCGAGCGGATGCGGACCCAGGCGCACCACCTCGGTGCCGCGCAGCTCTCGCGGGCGGCCGACCTCGTCAACGACGCTCTGACCGAGATGAGCGGGGCCACCTCCCCACGTCTCCAGCTCGAGCTGCTGTGCGCGCGGCTGCTGCTGCCCGGCGCCGACGAGGGGGACGCCGGGTACGGCGCGCGCCTCGACCGTCTCGAGCGCCAGATCGTCGACGGCGGAGCCACCCTCGCGCCGGCCGGAGTGCCGCCGGCCGCTGCACCGCCGGCCGCTGCACCGCCGGCCGCGACGCCCCAGCGGACGCCCGCTGCGCCACCGGCCGCCGCTCCGGCTGCTCCGGCCGCCGCCGCGCCGACCGCCGCCGCTCCGGTTGCGTCGGCCCAGTCGCCCACGCCGGTTGCCGGAGGCCCGAACGGCACCTCCGCGCCCGCGCCGCCCCGGCAGGCGGAGCCGTCGCCGGCCAACGGTGCACAGCCGACCAGCCAGGCCCCCCAGCCCTCGTCCCCGGCGACGCAGCCGCCTGCCGCCCCGCAGCAGCCGCCCGCGTCCTCGCAGCAGCCACCTGCCGCCGCCCCGCAGCAGCCGCCTGCCGCCGCCCCGCAGCAGCCGCCTGCCGCCGCGGCGCAGTCCACGGCGACGCCCGCCGCGTCACGGGCCCCGGCGCCCCAGCCGGAGGCCGGGGCGGACGCGGAGATGATCCGGCGCCGCTGGCCCGAGGTCATCGACATGCTCGCCCGCCTCAAGCGCAGCACGTGGGCGCTCGTGTCGCAGAACGCCCAGGCTGGTGAGGTCTCCAACGGGGCGCTGCACCTGCTCTTCAGGACGCCCGGGCTCGCCACGGCCTTCCGCTCCGGTGCGCACGCGGAGCAGGTGCAGCGCGCGCTGGCCGAGACCCTCGGGGTGCGGCTGCGCGTCGAGGGCGTCGTCGACGAGGGAGGAGGCGGGGGCGGCCCGGCCCGCCCGTCCGTCAGCCCGGCCCCGACCGGCACCAGCCCGGCGAGCGCGGACACCCCGTCCGCCGCCGTCGCCGACGCCCGGTCCAGCTGGGCGAGCCCGGCGACATCCCCGCAGCGCACCCCGGCGGCCCCCGCACCGGGCGGGCGGCGCGACGGCGAGACCGGGGCGCCCACTGCTCACGTGCCCGCGGGTGCCGGAGTCGCGGCCGGGGCGCAGGTCGCCGGACCGGTGGCGGCCCGGTCCACCCCTGAGGTCCCTCCGGCGCCGTCGGTCGTCGCGGCTCACGAGGCCGACTACCCGCTCCCTCCGGAGCCGGTCGACGAGGACCCGGGTGAGCCCGGTCAGGCCTACCGCCGCTCGGCGCCGTCACCCGCCGAGACCGTGGAACCCCTTCACCGCCCGCCGGTCGCGCTGGCGGACGACACGCCCTCGCGCGACGACCCCGACGCCGAGGGCTCCGGGATGGTCGGCGCACCCCTCGTCGCGCAGGTCCTCGGCGGCACCGTGATCGAGGAGATCACCGTGTCCGCCGACGGCCCGGGCGCGCCGTAGGCTGGCACGCGTGTACGAAGGTGCGGTCCAGGACCTGATCGACGAGCTCGGGCGTTTGCCCGGCGTCGGTCCCAAGAGCGCGCAGCGCATCGCGTTCCACATCCTCTCCGCCGACACCGAGGACGTCGCGCGGCTCGCGCACGCGCTCACCGAGGTGAAGGCACGGGTCCGCTTCTGCGAGGTGTGCGGCAACGTCTCCGAGCACACCCAGTGCCGCATCTGCACCGACCCGCGCCGCAACCCGGCGGTGCTGTGCGTGGTCGAGGAGGCGAAGGACGTCGTCGCGATCGAGCGCACCCGGGAGTTCCGGGGGAAGTACCACGTGCTCGGCGGCGCCATCAACCCGATCGACGGCGTCGGGCCCGACGACCTGCGCATCCGTGAGCTGATGACCCGGCTCGCGGACGGCACCGTCGAGGAGGTCATCCTCGCCACCGACCCGAACATCGAGGGCGAGGCGACCGCCACCTATCTCGCGCGCATGCTGCGCGGCATGGGCATCGCCGTCTCGCGTCTCGCCTCGGGGCTGCCGGTCGGCGGCGACCTCGAGTACGCCGACGAGGTGACGCTCGGCCGGGCGTTCGAGGGCCGCCGCCGCATCGAGGCCTGAGACCCACGTGCTCGAGATCGACGCCCTGACCATCCTGCTGCTCGTGCTCGCCGGGCTGACCGCCGGCTGGGTCGACGCGGTGGTCGGCGGCGGGGGGCTCATCCAGCTCCCCGCGCTGCTGCTCGTCCCCGGCATGACACCGGTGCAGGCCCTCGCCACCAACAAGGTGGGCTCGATCATGGGCACCTCGGTCAGCGCGCTGACGTACTACCGGCGGGTCGGCCCCGACCTGCGCACCGCCACCCCCATGGCCGTCGCCGCGTTCCTCGCCGCCATCGGCGGCGCCGCCGTCGCCAGCCGCATCCCTGCCGAGGCGTTCACGCCGATCATCCTGGTCGCCTGCATCGCCGTGGCCACCTGGACCCTGGCCAAGCCGTCGCTGGGCCGCCGGACGCAGCTGCGGTGGGAGGGGAACCGGCACGTGGGGACCGCGATCGGGCTCGGCCTCCTCATCGGCGCCTACGACGGGCTGCTCGGTCCCGGCACCGGCAGCTTCCTGGTCATCTCCCTCGTCGGGGTCCTCGGCTACGCCTTTCTGCCCGCGTCGGCGATCGCCAAGATCGTCAACTTCGCCACGAACGCCGGTGCGCTGGTGTTCTTCGTCCCGCACGGCGCGGTGATCTGGAGCCTCGGACTGGCGGTGGGCGCCGCGAACCTCGTGGGCGCCTACATCGGTGCTCGCATGGCCGTGGCGAGGGGGAGCGGCTTCGTACGGGTGATCTTCGTCGTCGTCGTCGGCGCCCTGGTGCTGCGCCTGGGCTATCAGACGGTGCAGCAGTACTGGTTCTGAGCCGTCCGCGGCTCACCCGCATGGTGATCTTGGTCATGGGTGACCCCCACCAGCTCGTGCCGGTCCGCCGTCGTCCCGGCCGGGTCGCGCGGAAACGGCAGGATGGCGCGACGGAGCGCACCGGACGACGACGGCGGGAAAACCGCGCCACGCCCGGTCCGCCATGCGGATCGCGCTGGGCCCGGGGAATGAGACGTCCCTACACTGGGGCAGTCCTCCGGCCGCCCGACGGCGGTCGGCGCGGTACCCGCAACGCGTTCCCCCTCAGACGTCCGGAGATCCACCCGTGGCCCTCGTCGTGCAGAAGTTCGGCGGCTCGTCCGTCGCCGACGCCGCCAGCATCCAGCGCGTCGCCCGCCGGATCGTCGAGACCAAGCAGGCCGGCAACGACGTCGTCGTGGTCGTCTCCGCCATGGGCGACACCACCGACGACCTGCTCGACCTCGCCGGGCAGATCACCGACGACGCGCCCGCGCGTGAGATGGACATCCTGCTCACGGCCGGCGAGCGCATCTCGATGGCGCTGCTGGCGATGGCGATCCACGAGCTCGGCGTGAAGGCCCGCTCCTACACCGGCCAGCAGGCCGGGCTGCGCACGGACACCCGCTACGGCAAGGCGTCCATCGTCGGCGTCGTCCCCGAGCGCATCCACAAGGCGGTCGACGCCGGGCAGGTCGCCATCGTCGCCGGGTTCCAGGGCGTCAACGAGCACAACGACGTCACCACCCTCGGCCGCGGCGGCTCCGACACCACCGCCGTCGCGCTCGCCGCCGCCCTGAAGGCGGACGTGTGCGAGATCTACACCGACGTCGACGGCCTGTTCACCGCCGACCCGCGGATCGTGCCCGCGGCCCGGCGCGTCGAGCGGATCACCTACGAGGAGACGCTCGAGCTCGCCGCGCACGGCGCGAAGATCCTGCACCTGCGGGCGGTCGAGTTCGCCCGCCGCTACGGCGTGCCGCTGCACGTGCGCTCGTCGTTCTCGAACAAGGAAGGCACCTGGGTCACCGACATCCCCGTCGATGGCCAGGCGGAGGAGGAAGCCATGGAAGACCCGATCATCTCCGGCGTCGCCCACGACCGCAGCCAGGGCAAGATCACCGTGGTCGGCGTCCCCGACGTCCCCGGGATCGCCGCCAGGCTCTTCGAGGTCGTCGCCGGCGCCGAGGCCAACGTCGACATGATCGTCCAGAACATCTCGACCCAGCGCACCGGCCGCACCGACATCTCCTTCACCCTGCCCGAGGCGGACGGCCGCGCCACGATGCGCGCGATCGAGGAGGCCGCGGACACCCTGCAGTACACCGAGGTCCGCTACGACGACCAGATCGGCAAGCTCTCGCTGGTCGGCGCCGGGATGCGCTCGCACCCGGGCGTCTCCGCCAAGCTCTTCGGCGCCCTGTCGAAGGCCGGCATCAACATCGAGATGATCTCGACCTCGGAGATCCGCAT
The DNA here is from genome assembly GCF_023148685.1 of Georgenia sp. EYE_87. Taxonomy (GTDB): domain Bacteria; phylum Actinomycetota; class Actinomycetes; order Actinomycetales; family Actinomycetaceae; genus Georgenia. Next base: position 6,051 of record NZ_JAHXNL010000019.1, read on the forward strand.
CTCCGTCGTCACCAGGATCGAGGACCTCGACGCCGCCGTGCGCGCGGTCCACACCGCCTTCGACCTCGACTCCGAGGAGTCCGAGGCCGTCGTCTACGGAGGGACGGGCCGATGAGCCAGAACAACAACGGGGTCACCGTCGCGGTGGTGGGCGCCACCGGACAGGTCGGGCGCGTCATGCGCCAGCTGCTCGAGGAGCGCGACTTCCCGGCGACCGGCGTGCGCTTCCTCGCCTCGGCCCGCTCGGCCGGCACGACCCTGCCCTTCCGCGGCCAGGACGTCGTGGTGGAGGACGTGGCGACGGCGGACCTCGCCGGGATCGACATCGCCATCTTCTCCGCGGGGGCCACCGCCTCCCGCGAGCACGCCCCCCGCTTCGCCGCCGCCGGCGCGGTCGTCGTCGACAACTCCTCCGCGTGGCGCAAGGACCCCGAGGTGCCCCTCGTGGTCTCCGAGGTCAACCCGCACGCGATGGCCGACCGGCCCAAGGGCATCATCGCCAACCCGAACTGCACCACGATGGCCGCGATGCCCACCTCGCTCCGACCCCGGACGGCGGCAGGGTTCGGCATCCCGCCCGGAGACTCCACGAGGAGGGCTCGCGAAGCGGTCCAGACGCTAGCGCGAACCCACCCCCATGTCACGTTTCGATCACGGACTGTGGACGGCGGGTTTGCGTGAAGCCCGGGATCGCGCCGAAAGGCGGGCCGTGATCTGCGCCACGTCGGCGTGTCAGACGCCGGCATCCGCGTGACGCAGACGCTCCGCCCCCTCCCGGGCGGGGGCCGCCGTCGGGCCGGGGAACGCCAGAGCCCGGACCCTCGACGGGTCCGGGCTGCGAGCGGAGGATGGGGGATTCGAACCCCCGAGGGCGTTAACCCAACACGCTTTCCAAGCGTGCGCCATAGGCCACTAGGCGAATCCTCCTGGGGAAAGACGCCTCGCGGCGGACTTTCGAATGACGAGAATACCCGACGGGGCGCAGGGCCTCGACCACCGGCGGGTCGCTGCACTGGTGGCCTTGGTCACCGTGCACACACCTCCCCGGCGGTCCGTTAGACTGTCCGGCGACCCCTCGTGCGGCGTCATCTTGCCGAACTCCCCCAGGGCCGGAAGGCAGCAAGGGTAGGTGAGCTCTGGCGGGTGCACGGGGGGTCCTTGCATGCCTGCCGCGCTGTCGCGGCGGACTGTGCACAGTCCTGACGAGGGCGTGTGCCAGGTGTGGGCGTGCGCGGCTAACCTCGGTGCGTGAGCCAAGCCCTGTACCGCCGCTACCGGCCGGAGACCTTTCAGGAGGTCATCGGCCAGGAGCACGTGACCGAGCCGCTGATGGCGGCGCTGCGGGCGGACCGGGCCAACCACGCCTATCTCTTCTCCGGCCCGCGCGGCTGCGGGAAGACGACGTCGGCACGCATCCTCGCGCGCTGCCTCAACTGCGAGCAGGGGCCCACCGACACCCCGTGCGGCACCTGCCCCTCGTGCGTGGAGCTGGCGCGCGGCGGGCCCGGCTCGCTCGACGTCGTCGAGATCGACGCCGCGTCCCACAACGGCGTCGACGACGCCCGGGAGCTGCGCGAGCGGGCCAGCTTCGCCCCGGCGAGGGACCGCTACAAGATCTTCATCCTCGACGAGGCCCACATGGTCAGCTCGCAGGGCTTCAACGCGCTGCTGAAGCTGGTCGAGGAGCCGCCCGCGCACATCAAGTTCATCTTCGCGACGACGGAGCCGGACAAGGTCATCGGCACCATCCGCTCGCGCACGCACCACTACCCGTTCCGGCTCGTCCCGCCCGAGCAGCTGCTGGCCTACCTCGAGCAGCTGTGCGCGTCGGAGGGAGTGCGGGTCGGCGGCGGCGTGCTGCCCATGGTCGTGCGCGCCGGCGGCGGCTCCGTGCGGGACACCCTCTCCGTGCTCGACCAGCTGCTCGCCGGCGCGCAGGAGACGGGCCTGGACTACGAGCGCGCGGTCGCGCTGCTCGGCTACACCGACTCGGCGCTGCTCGACGACGTCGTGGACTCCCTCGCGGCGCGCGACGGCGCCAGCCTCTTCCGGGTGGTCGACCGCGTCATCGAGACCGGTCACGACCCGCGGCGCTTCGTGGAGGACCTTCTGCAGCGGCTGCGCGACCTCGTCGTCATCGCCATGGCGGGCGACCACGCGGCCGCCGCGCTGCGCGGTGTGCCCGCCGACCAGCTCGAGCGGATGCGGACCCAGGCGCACCACCTCGGTGCCGCGCAGCTCTCGCGGGCGGCCGACCTCGTCAACGACGCTCTGACCGAGATGAGCGGGGCCACCTCCCCACGTCTCCAGCTCGAGCTGCTGTGCGCGCGGCTGCTGCTGCCCGGCGCCGACGAGGGGGACGCCGGGTACGGCGCGCGCCTCGACCGTCTCGAGCGCCAGATCGTCGACGGCGGAGCCACCCTCGCGCCGGCCGGAGTGCCGCCGGCCGCTGCACCGCCGGCCGCTGCACCGCCGGCCGCGACGCCCCAGCGGACGCCCGCTGCGCCACCGGCCGCCGCTCCGGCTGCTCCGGCCGCCGCCGCGCCGACCGCCGCCGCTCCGGTTGCGTCGGCCCAGTCGCCCACGCCGGTTGCCGGAGGCCCGAACGGCACCTCCGCGCCCGCGCCGCCCCGGCAGGCGGAGCCGTCGCCGGCCAACGGTGCACAGCCGACCAGCCAGGCCCCCCAGCCCTCGTCCCCGGCGACGCAGCCGCCTGCCGCCCCGCAGCAGCCGCCCGCGTCCTCGCAGCAGCCACCTGCCGCCGCCCCGCAGCAGCCGCCTGCCGCCGCCCCGCAGCAGCCGCCTGCCGCCGCGGCGCAGTCCACGGCGACGCCCGCCGCGTCACGGGCCCCGGCGCCCCAGCCGGAGGCCGGGGCGGACGCGGAGATGATCCGGCGCCGCTGGCCCGAGGTCATCGACATGCTCGCCCGCCTCAAGCGCAGCACGTGGGCGCTCGTGTCGCAGAACGCCCAGGCTGGTGAGGTCTCCAACGGGGCGCTGCACCTGCTCTTCAGGACGCCCGGGCTCGCCACGGCCTTCCGCTCCGGTGCGCACGCGGAGCAGGTGCAGCGCGCGCTGGCCGAGACCCTCGGGGTGCGGCTGCGCGTCGAGGGCGTCGTCGACGAGGGAGGAGGCGGGGGCGGCCCGGCCCGCCCGTCCGTCAGCCCGGCCCCGACCGGCACCAGCCCGGCGAGCGCGGACACCCCGTCCGCCGCCGTCGCCGACGCCCGGTCCAGCTGGGCGAGCCCGGCGACATCCCCGCAGCGCACCCCGGCGGCCCCCGCACCGGGCGGGCGGCGCGACGGCGAGACCGGGGCGCCCACTGCTCACGTGCCCGCGGGTGCCGGAGTCGCGGCCGGGGCGCAGGTCGCCGGACCGGTGGCGGCCCGGTCCACCCCTGAGGTCCCTCCGGCGCCGTCGGTCGTCGCGGCTCACGAGGCCGACTACCCGCTCCCTCCGGAGCCGGTCGACGAGGACCCGGGTGAGCCCGGTCAGGCCTACCGCCGCTCGGCGCCGTCACCCGCCGAGACCGTGGAACCCCTTCACCGCCCGCCGGTCGCGCTGGCGGACGACACGCCCTCGCGCGACGACCCCGACGCCGAGGGCTCCGGGATGGTCGGCGCACCCCTCGTCGCGCAGGTCCTCGGCGGCACCGTGATCGAGGAGATCACCGTGTCCGCCGACGGCCCGGGCGCGCCGTAGGCTGGCACGCGTGTACGAAGGTGCGGTCCAGGACCTGATCGACGAGCTCGGGCGTTTGCCCGGCGTCGGTCCCAAGAGCGCGCAGCGCATCGCGTTCCACATCCTCTCCGCCGACACCGAGGACGTCGCGCGGCTCGCGCACGCGCTCACCGAGGTGAAGGCACGGGTCCGCTTCTGCGAGGTGTGCGGCAACGTCTCCGAGCACACCCAGTGCCGCATCTGCACCGACCCGCGCCGCAACCCGGCGGTGCTGTGCGTGGTCGAGGAGGCGAAGGACGTCGTCGCGATCGAGCGCACCCGGGAGTTCCGGGGGAAGTACCACGTGCTCGGCGGCGCCATCAACCCGATCGACGGCGTCGGGCCCGACGACCTGCGCATCCGTGAGCTGATGACCCGGCTCGCGGACGGCACCGTCGAGGAGGTCATCCTCGCCACCGACCCGAACATCGAGGGCGAGGCGACCGCCACCTATCTCGCGCGCATGCTGCGCGGCATGGGCATCGCCGTCTCGCGTCTCGCCTCGGGGCTGCCGGTCGGCGGCGACCTCGAGTACGCCGACGAGGTGACGCTCGGCCGGGCGTTCGAGGGCCGCCGCCGCATCGAGGCCTGAGACCCACGTGCTCGAGATCGACGCCCTGACCATCCTGCTGCTCGTGCTCGCCGGGCTGACCGCCGGCTGGGTCGACGCGGTGGTCGGCGGCGGGGGGCTCATCCAGCTCCCCGCGCTGCTGCTCGTCCCCGGCATGACACCGGTGCAGGCCCTCGCCACCAACAAGGTGGGCTCGATCATGGGCACCTCGGTCAGCGCGCTGACGTACTACCGGCGGGTCGGCCCCGACCTGCGCACCGCCACCCCCATGGCCGTCGCCGCGTTCCTCGCCGCCATCGGCGGCGCCGCCGTCGCCAGCCGCATCCCTGCCGAGGCGTTCACGCCGATCATCCTGGTCGCCTGCATCGCCGTGGCCACCTGGACCCTGGCCAAGCCGTCGCTGGGCCGCCGGACGCAGCTGCGGTGGGAGGGGAACCGGCACGTGGGGACCGCGATCGGGCTCGGCCTCCTCATCGGCGCCTACGACGGGCTGCTCGGTCCCGGCACCGGCAGCTTCCTGGTCATCTCCCTCGTCGGGGTCCTCGGCTACGCCTTTCTGCCCGCGTCGGCGATCGCCAAGATCGTCAACTTCGCCACGAACGCCGGTGCGCTGGTGTTCTTCGTCCCGCACGGCGCGGTGATCTGGAGCCTCGGACTGGCGGTGGGCGCCGCGAACCTCGTGGGCGCCTACATCGGTGCTCGCATGGCCGTGGCGAGGGGGAGCGGCTTCGTACGGGTGATCTTCGTCGTCGTCGTCGGCGCCCTGGTGCTGCGCCTGGGCTATCAGACGGTGCAGCAGTACTGGTTCTGAGCCGTCCGCGGCTCACCCGCATGGTGATCTTGGTCATGGGTGACCCCCACCAGCTCGTGCCGGTCCGCCGTCGTCCCGGCCGGGTCGCGCGGAAACGGCAGGATGGCGCGACGGAGCGCACCGGACGACGACGGCGGGAAAACCGCGCCACGCCCGGTCCGCCATGCGGATCGCGCTGGGCCCGGGGAATGAGACGTCCCTACACTGGGGCAGTCCTCCGGCCGCCCGACGGCGGTCGGCGCGGTACCCGCAACGCGTTCCCCCTCAGACGTCCGGAGATCCACCCGTGGCCCTCGTCGTGCAGAAGTTCGGCGGCTCGTCCGTCGCCGACGCCGCCAGCATCCAGCGCGTCGCCCGCCGGATCGTCGAGACCAAGCAGGCCGGCAACGACGTCGTCGTGGTCGTCTCCGCCATGGGCGACACCACCGACGACCTGCTCGACCTCGCCGGGCAGATCACCGACGACGCGCCCGCGCGTGAGATGGACATCCTGCTCACGGCCGGCGAGCGCATCTCGATGGCGCTGCTGGCGATGGCGATCCACGAGCTCGGCGTGAAGGCCCGCTCCTACACCGGCCAGCAGGCCGGGCTGCGCACGGACACCCGCTACGGCAAGGCGTCCATCGTCGGCGTCGTCCCCGAGCGCATCCACAAGGCGGTCGACGCCGGGCAGGTCGCCATCGTCGCCGGGTTCCAGGGCGTCAACGAGCACAACGACGTCACCACCCTCGGCCGCGGCGGCTCCGACACCACCGCCGTCGCGCTCGCCGCCGCCCTGAAGGCGGACGTGTGCGAGATCTACACCGACGTCGACGGCCTGTTCACCGCCGACCCGCGGATCGTGCCCGCGGCCCGGCGCGTCGAGCGGATCACCTACGAGGAGACGCTCGAGCTCGCCGCGCACGGCGCGAAGATCCTGCACCTGCGGGCGGTCGAGTTCGCCCGCCGCTACGGCGTGCCGCTGCACGTGCGCTCGTCGTTCTCGAACAAGGAAGGCACCTGGGTCACCGACATCCCCGTCGATGGCCAGGCGGAGGAGGAAGCCATGGAAGACCCGATCATCTCCGGCGTCGCCCACGACCGCAGCCAGGGCAAGATCACCGTGGTCGGCGTCCCCGACGTCCCCGGGATCGCCGCCAGGCTCTTCGAGGTCGTCGCCGGCGCCGAGGCCAACGTCGACATGATCGTCCAGAACATCTCGACCCAGCGCACCGGCCGCACCGACATCTCCTTCACCCTGCCCGAGGCGGACGGCCGCGCCACGATGCGCGCGATCGAGGAGGCCGCGGACACCCTGCAGTACACCGAGGTCCGCTACGACGACCAGATCGGCAAGCTCTCGCTGGTCGGCGCCGGGATGCGCTCGCACCCGGGCGTCTCCGCCAAGCTCTTCGGCGCCCTGTCGAAGGCCGGCATCAACATCGAGATGATCTCGACCTCGGAGATCCGCATCTCCGTCGTCACCAGGATCGAGGACCTCGACGCCGCCGTGCGCGCGGTCCACACCGCCTTCGACCTCGACTCCGAGGAGTCCGAGGCCGTCGTCTACGGAGGGACGGGCCGATGAGCCAGAACAACAACGGGGTCACCGTCGCGGTGGTGGGCGCCACCGGACAGGTCGGGCGCGTCATGCGCCAGCTGCTCGAGGAGCGCGACTTCCCGGCGACCGGCGTGCGCTTCCTCGCCTCGGCCCGCTCGGCCGGCACGACCCTGCCCTTCCGCGGCCAGGACGTCGTGGTGGAGGACGTGGCGACGGCGGACCTCGCCGGGATCGACATCGCCATCTTCTCCGCGGGGGCCACCGCCTCCCGCGAGCACGCCCCCCGCTTCGCCGCCGCCGGCGCGGTCGTCGTCGACAACTCCTCCGCGTGGCGCAAGGACCCCGAGGTGCCCCTCGTGGTCTCCGAGGTCAACCCGCACGCGATGGCCGACCGGCCCAAGGGCATCATCGCCAACCCGAACTGCACCACGATGGCCGCGATGCCCACCCTCAAGGTGCTCCACGCCGAGGCGGGTCTCGAGCGCCTCGTCGTCTCGACCTACCAGGCCGTCTCCGGCTCCGGCGTCGCCGGCGTCCAGGAGCTCGAGGGCCAGGTTCGTGCCGCCGTCGAGCAGGACCTGACGAAGCTCGCGCTCGACGGCTCCGCCGTCACCTTCCCCGAGCCGCAGAAGTACGTGGCCCCGATCGCGTTCGACGTCGTCGCCCTCGCCGGGTCCATCGTCGACGACGGCTCCGAGGAGACGGACGAGGAGCAGAAGCTGCGGAACGAGTCGCGCAAGATCCTCGAGCTGCCCGACCTGGCCGTGGCCGGAACCTGCGTGCGCGTGCCGGTCTTCACCGGGCACGCCCTGTCGATCAACGCCGAGTTCGCCCGGCCGATCAGCCCCGGGCGGGCCCGCGAGCTGCTCGCGGGCGCGCCCGGCGTCGAGCTCGCCGACGTCCCGACGCCGCTCCAGGCGGCCGGGGCGGACGAGACCTTCGTGGGTCGCATCCGCACCGACCAGTCGGTGCCCGGCGGGCGCGGGCTGGCGATGTTCGTCGTCGGCGACAACCTGCGCAAGGGTGCCGCGCTCAACGCGGTCCAGATCGCCGAGCTGCTCGCGAAGGAGCTCGTCACCGCGTGACACGCAAGGGCGACGGCCTCACCGCCCCTCGCCCACGTTCCGGCGCCGCCTGACCCGTCGCGCCCCCGACCCGCGAGAATGCCCTAACTGCTCGTTCCCGGCCCGGAACGCGCAGTTAGGGCATTCTCGGCACTGGGCACTGGGCACTGGGCACTGGGCAAGGCGAACTGTGCGAGCGCGTCGTCCACAGCCGCTCCGGTACGTTCACCCTCCACAGGTTCCCCGAGGGCGCGGTCTGCTGGCGGCGAGGAGATGGTCCTCTGGCAAGGTGACCCGTTGCCGTGCCGTCGCAGCTCATGCGCCTCGCTGACCATCAGTGCGGGCTCGTGTCCGCTGGGCAAGCCGAGGAGCACCGTGTCACCGCACGTCCGGAGCCGCCTGTGTCGCTCCGGCGCCTGGTCGCGCGTGTGCCGTGGCGTGTTTGACGTCGCCCCCACTCGGCCCCGCAACTGGCCGGAGCGTCGGCGCAGAACCGCGCTGATCAGGTTGCTGCCACATGGTCGGAGGCGGACGGTAGAGCTGAGTCGCCGCTCGAGAGCTTCGGCCAGGGCATTGTCGGCGACGGGTGCCCTCGAGCTTGTCGCTCACCGGCCCTCGTCCACGTGCAGGACGCCCTCGCAGTCGTCGGCCGCCTCCACCGGGGCCGCCGCTCGCAGGCCGAGCCCCGGGCTCAGCTCGACGACGGCGCTCCCCGGTACGCCGAGGACGGTGGTGACCACGATGATCTCCGTGCGCACCACGCCCGAGCCGGGTGCGAAGTCCCCGCACGGTGGCCAGTCGGCGGTCACCCGCACCGCGACCTCCTCCCCAGCGGCCACGGTGCGCGACGGCACCGCGGGACGGGCGAAGAAGTCCTCCGACCCCGCGGACGCGCCGAGAACCTCCACGGCCCCACCGTCCTCGAGCCGGCCCGACCGCACGGTGACCGGCAGCAGCGAGTCGTTGCGCACGGAGTAGACCGCGGCGGCCTCGTCGGGGTCGGTGAACGTGTACGCCTCTGCGGTCGTCGTCAGCGTTGCGCCGACGGCACCGCTGGACGGCCCGAGGGCCAGGCTGGGCCGGACGACGGCGGCCGCGAGGCCCACGACGGCCAGCGCCAGCGCGAGGACGCCCAGCCCGACGGCGAGCACGGCGAGGTGCCGCCCCTCGAACCGGGCCAGGGCGGCTTGCCACCGGGCCGACGACGTCGTCTGCTGCGCTGCCATGGGCGCAGCATGGCAGCCCGCCGGCCGCCCTGGCCCCGTGCAGGCCGGGTTTCGGGGACGAGGTCGAGTTCGAGCGGATGCCGGAGACGGTCCTGGCCGGCCTCGCCCCGCGCGCGACCGGGACGCGGACGACGGCGTAGCCCCGGCCGCGAGCCCCGCCGGGGTCCGCCGTCACCCGATCGGCGGCGTGCGGCGGGGACGGGGACTACCGTTCGTGGCATGGGCACCGAAGCCCCCGCGCACCACCGTTCGCCGGCGGACGCGCCCCCGCGCCTGCTGCTCGGCCCCCTCCTCCGCCACGTCGACGAGACGAGCGCCACCGTGTGGGTCGAGACGGACCGGCCGTGCGCCGTCGAGCTCCGGGCCGACGACCGCAGCGTGGTCGAGCGCACCTGGTCGGTGCACGGCCACCACTACGCGCTCCTCGCCCTGACCGGGCTGCCCCCGGCGTCGGAGCTCCCCTACGAGGTGGCGGTGGACGGCCGCCGCGCGTGGCCCGAGCCGGGGAGCCCGTACCCGTCGAGCGTCATCCGCACCATCCGGCCCGACGAGTCCCTGCGGCTGGCGTTCGGCTCCTGCCGCCGGTGCGCCCCCGACAACCGCCGTGCCCGCCGTGCGTTCGGCGTCGACGCCCTCGCCGGGCTCGCCGAGCGCATGGCGCTCACGCCGCACGAGGAGTGGCCCGACGCCCTGTTCCTCGCCGGTGACCAGATCTACGCGGACGACCCCTCGCCGGAGCTCACGAAACGGTTGAAGGAGGCTCACGACGGCGGCTCCCGGGCTGTGCGGGCCGAGGTCCGGAACTTCGAGGAGTACACCTGGCTCTACCACGAGACGTGGTCCCCGCCCGCGGTGCGCTGGCTGCTGTCGACGGTGCCGAGCGCCATGATCCTCGACGACCACGACCTGCGTGACGACTGGAACTCCTCGCTGTCCTGGCGCGAGTGGGCCACCGCCCAGGAGTGGTGGCGCGGCCGCGTCACCGGCGCGTTCGCCTCGTACTGGGTCTACCAGCACCTCGGCAACCTCTCCCCGGGCGAGCTCGCCGAGGACGACATGTGGGCGACCGTGCGCTCGACCGCCGACGACGACGAACGCACCCGTGCGCTGGACGAGTTCGCCTACCGGACCGACGAGGAGCCGACGACGGCACGGTGGAGCTTCTTCCGCGACTTCGGCACGGACGAGCACCAGATCCGCCTTGTGGTGGTGGACTCGCGCTGCTCGCGCCGGCTCGAGCCGGACGACCGGGCGATGGTCGACGACGTCGAGTGGCAGTGGGTCCGCGACCACGTCCGCGTCGACAACCTCGAGCACCTCCTCATCGGCACCACGCTGCCGTTCCTCCTGCCGCCCGGGATCCATCACCTGCAGGGCTGGAACGAGGCCGTCACCTCCCGTCGCGCCTGGGGGCCGCTGGTGGCGCGGGCCGGGGAGTGGCTGCGCCGGCTCGTCGACCTCGAGCACTGGGCGGCCTTCCGCAACTCCTTCGAGCAGATGACCGACCTGCTGGTCGAGATCACCCAGGGCACGAACCCGCCGGCCAGCGTGCTGGTCCTCTCCGGCGACGTGCACTGCTCCTACACGGCGCGGGCGCGGCTGCCCGTCCCGCACCCGGCGACCGCCGTCCACCAGCTCACGCAGTCTCCGTTCCGCAATCCCATGGAGACCCCGCTGCGGGTCGCCTACACCACCATCGAGTGGAGCCCGCTCCAGCGGCTGTGGCACCGCATGGCCCGGTCGGCCGGCGTGGACGACGTGCGCATCGGGTGGGAGATCGACCACGGCCCGTGGTTCGTCAACGGCGTCATGACGCTCGTGGTCGTCGGGCGCGAGGCGCGGGTCGAGGTCGGCGAGGGGGACGTCCGCGACGGTCGCTCGTGGCTCACCCGGACCGTGAACATCCCGCTCACGGCGGCGCGCCCCACCGACCGCCCGCCGCGTCGCGCGGGCGCCCGGGCCTTCCGTCAGCCTCAGCCCGCCGGCAGGTGGCGGGCGACGAAGTCCAGCTGACGGCGCAGCTGGGAGACCTCCTCGTCGTCCACGACGGAGCCGTGGCCGGCGCCGTAGGTGTACAGCTCGACCGCGGTGTCGTGGTCCTCGCGGGCGTGCAGCGCACCGACGTAGGAGTCGATCTGCCCGAGCGGGCAGCGAGGGTCGTTGCGGCCGGCGGTGATCAGGACGGGCACGCGGACCCGGTCCACGTACGTCAGCGGGCTGGACTCGCGGTAGCGCCCGGGCACCTCCTCCGGGGACCCGCCGAAGAGCGACCGGTCGAACGCCTGCAGGTCCGGCATCTCCTCGTGGTAGGCGGCGACGTAGTCGGCCACCGGCACGTCCGCGAGGCCCAGCGCCCAGCGCTCCGGCTGGACGCCCAGACCGAGCAGGGTGAGGTACCCGCCCCACGACGCCCCGACGAGCACCGAGCGGGCCGGGTCGACGACGCCGCCGGCCACGAGGTGGTCGTGGACGGCCGCGACGTCCTCCAGCTCGGTCAGCCCCACCCGGCCCTCGAGCGCGTCGCGCCAGGCCGCGCCGTAGCCGGTGGACCCCCGATAGTTCACCGAGACGACGGCGAAGCCGTGGTCGACCCAGGCGGCCAGATACGGGGAGAACGAGTCGGAGCGGTGCCAGGCCGGACCGCCGTGGACGTCGACGATCGTCGGGTACGGGGCCGAGCCGGTCTCCGGCACGCGCAGCAACGCGTGCACCCGGCCGCCGGGGCCGTCGGCCCAGACGTCGCGGACGGGCACGGACGGCGCGGGCCGGTGCCCGCCGACGCTGATCACCTCCCGGCCGGTGGTGGCGGAGATGACCTGCCGCGGGCTGGCCGCGGAGGACCACCGCAGCCAGACGTCGCCGTCGGGCCGGGGCCCCGCCTCGGCCACCGAGCCGTCGGGCGGCCCGAGCGGGGTGGTGGTGCCGGTGGCGAGCACGTGCCGGTGGAGGCGGGTGCGGGCGTGATGGTCGACGGCGACGAGCAGGGTGCGTCCGTCCGGGTACCACCACGCCTCGGTCACCTCGCCGGCCAGCGGGTTCCCGGCGCGGTCGAGCAGCCGCACGTCGCGCACCACCGCCGTGCCCAGGTCCCAGATCGCCAGCTCGGACCGGCCTCGCCGTTCGTGCCCGATCAGGAGCCGCAGGTCCCCGTCGAGCGGGGCGAAGTCGATGGCGCTGAGCGCCCTGCCCGGCCCGTCGTCGAGGTCGGCGACGACCGCGCCGGTGTCCGTGCGGACCACCCGCAGCGCCGGATGGCGGTTGTCGCCGCGCTCGGAGTGCTCGATCGCCACGAGATTGCCGTCGTGGGACAGGGCGGCGGCGACGGCGTCGTTCGGGTGGCGGTAGAGCAGCACGGGCGTGTCGGTGCCGTACCCGGTGCCGCCGACCACCACCTGGTGCACGGTGGTGCCGCGGTCGTCGGTGCGGCCGACGACGGCGGTGCCGTCCCGCGCGAGGAGCAGCCCGGCGGGGTACGCGTCCGGCAGGGAGACGGGGTCCTGCACCCCCTGGCCGGGCGGGGAGCCGAACGGCTGACGGCGCCAGCGGCCGAACTCGTCGCCGTCGGTGTCGTCGAACCACCACACCCACGCCCCCCGGGGGTCGATCGCGCACGTCGTGGTGCCCTGTGCCCGGTCCGTGGCGGGCACGAGCCGGCCGGTGGAGGCCTCGAAGGAGTGGACCTGCAGCACGCCGCGGTCCGTCGCGACGACGACGGCGCGGTCCGGGGCGTCCTCCGCCCACTCGGGCAGCTCGACCTCCCGGGCGCGCAGGCGCAGCTCCCACTGCGGCGGCGGCCACGCGTGCGGGTCGGTGCGCGGGGCGGGTGAGGTGGTGCTCATGGTCGAAGCGTAGGGCGGGGGCGGGGCGGCGGTGCCCCCGCCGCCGCCGTCCCGGACCCTACGCCGCGGCCGGCGGCGCGATGTCCGGCGGGACGGTGCGCGGCGGCGCGGCGCCGGGCCCCGTCTCGGCGGCGGCCGGCGGACGCGCGGTGTCGAGCGTGCGCAGGAACTCCATCGGGATGGGGAAGGCGATCGTGGAGTTCTTCTCCGAGCCGAGCTCGAGCAGGGTGCCCAGGAGGCGGAGCTGCAGGGCGGCGGGGTGCGCCTCGAGGACGAGGGCGGCGTCGCCGAGGTTGGCGGCGGCCTCCTTCTCGCCGAGGGCGTGGATGACCTTGGCGCGCCGGTCGCGCTCGGACTCCGCCTGGCGCGCCATCGCGCGGCGCATGCCCTCGGGCAGGATCACGTCCTTGACCTCGACGATCGTCACCTTGACGCCCCACGGGTCGGTGACCGAGTCGATGACCTGCTGCAGCCGCTGGTTGACCTCGTCGCGCTTGGTGAGCAGGTCGTCCAGCGAGGTCTGGCCGAGGATCGAGCGCAGCGTGGTCTGGGCGATCTGCTGCGTCCCGAAGCGGTAGTCGTCGATGGAGAGCACGGACCGGATGGCGTCCACGACGTTGAAGTACGTCACCGCGTTGACGTGGACCGTGACGTTGTCCCTGGTGATGATGTCCTGCGGCGGGACGTCGTAGGTCTGGGTGCGCAGGTTGACCCGGATGAGACGGTCGACCACGGGGATGATGAAGATCAGTCCCGGCCCCTTGAGCGGCTGGATGCGGCCGAGCCGGAGGATGACGCCGCGCTCGTACTCGGGCAGCACGTGCACGGCGGCGAGGATGAGCGCCAGCACGACGAGCGCGGCGACGCCGAGGCCGATGAGGAGTCCGGTGCTCATGACGAGTCCTTCCGTGGTTCTGTCCCCCCGCTGACGGTGCTGCCCTCCACGGCAGCGGTGGTGGGCGCGTCGCCGGCCGGTCCGGCGACGACGGGCCCGTCCGACACGACGGGCGGGCCCGGTGTGACGGGCGCGTCGGCGACCAGCGCGGATCCGACGTCGTCCTCCGGGATCCGGGCGGCGCGCGAGGCGCCCAGCGCGGCCGCGGGGTCGACCAGCAGGGTGAGTCCGTCGAGGCCGACGACCCTGACCTCGCCGCCCGGCACGAGGGTGGGCCCGGTGCTGCGCACCGACCACCAGGACCCCTCCGTGAACGTGCGGCCGGCGGTGCCGTCGGCCTGGTCGACCAGGACGGTGCGGCCGGTGAGCAGGTCGGCACCGGTGGCCGTCGACGGCAGGTGCCGCGTGCGCACCACGACCCGCCCCGCGAGGATCGCCGCGACGGCCATCACGACCGCCAGCGGCACGGCCGCGGCGGGGTCGACGGAGATGCCCTCCGAGGAGTCGAACAGGAAGAACGCGGCGAGCACCAGCACGACGGCACCTCCGAACGCGAACCCGGCCACCCCGGGCGCGAACGCCTCGGCCGCGAAGAGCGCGACGGCGACCACCAGCAGCAGCACCCCGACGGCGTCGACCGGCAGGACCGAGAGGGAGAACAGGGCGAGGACCAGCGCCACCGCGCCGGTCGAGCCGGCCACCCCCACCCCCGGGGTGGTGAGCTCGTAGATGAGCCCCAACGTCCCCAGGGTGAGCAGGAGGAAGGTGAGGTTGGGGTCGGCGAGAACCTGCAGCACCCGCCGGAACAGGCCGAGGTCGTGCCGCTCGACGACGGCCCCGGCGGTGCGGACCGTGAGCTCCCGCTCGCCGGCCACCGTGACCACCAGGCCGTCGGCCACCTCCAGCGCGCCCGCCAGGTCGATGGCGCGCCCGTCGGCCACCCCGAGCGCGAGCGCCTCCTCGAGGGTCGCGCTCCGCCCGTCGCGCACGATGTCCTCGGCGAACTCCGCGTCCCGGCCCCGGAGGTTCGCCAGGGCGACCGCCTGGGCGGCGGCGTCGTTGACGATCTTGTCCGAGACCTCCTCCCCCTCCAGGCCCACCGGCGTCGCGGCGCCGATGGTGGTCCCCGGCGCCATGACGAGCACGTGGGAGGCGAGGGAGATGATCGCGCCCGCCGAGCCGGCGCGGGCCCCGGCGGGGGAGACGTGGACGACCACCGGCACCTCGCTCGCCAGGATGTCGCCGACGATGTCGCGCATCGCCGTGACGAGCCCGCCGGGCGTGTCGAGCTCGACGACGTACGCGGCGTGGCCCCCGTCGCGCGCCCGCCGGAGGCCGTCGGAGACGTGGTCGGCGACGACGGGGGTGATCGGGGTCGCGAGGGTCGTCACCAACACCCGGGGAGCGTCGTCGGGCCTCGGGGCGCCCGAGGCCGGTCCGACCAGCGCGACCGCCGAGACCACGCCGGCCAGAACCGCGAGGAGGCCCAGCAGGCCGGCCAGCAGCCGGCTCGCGGCGGCGCGACGTGCTGTCATCGTCCTCACGTCCTCGCCACCCATGCTAGGCCTGCGCGGCGACGTCCTCCAGCAGCTCGGGGTGCGCCGCGACGAGGGTCAGCCAGCCGCCGGAGAGGTTGCGGGCGTCGAGCCCCACGCCGCGCAGGATCCGCGTGGCCAGGTAGGAGCGGACGCCCGAGGCGCAGTGCACGCTGACCGGCCTGCCGCCGGCGGCGTCGCGCACCTCGTCCAGGCGGTCGCGCAGCTCGGTGTGCGGGACGTTCAGGGCGCCGTCGAGGTGTCCGCCCGCGAACTCCCCGCGCGAGCGCACGTCGAGGACCAGGCTGCCCGCGCGGACCTCCGCCAGGTCCCACGCCTGCCACTGGGGCATGGTGCCGTCGAGGACGTTCTGCGCCACGAAGCCCAGCATGTTCACCGGATCCTTCGCGGAGCCGAAGGGCGGCGCGTACGCGAGCTCCAGCTCGGCGAGGTCGTCCGCCCCCATCCCGGCCCGCAGGGCGGTCGCGAGGACGTCGATGCGCTTGTCCACCCCGGCGCGGCCCACGGCCTGCGCGCCGAGCAGCGCCCCGTCCGGGGCGAAGCTGGCGACGATGTGGACCTGCTCGGCCCCCGGGTAGTAGCCCGCGTGGTGGCCCGGGTGGACGTGCACGACCTCGTGGTCGATCCCCGCCCGACGCAGCGTGGCCTGGTTGGCGCCGGTGACGGCGGCCGTCAGGCCGAACACGCGCACGATGGCGGTGCCCAGCACCGGGGCCTGCGGCGTGGTGCGCCGCCCGCAGATGGAGTCCGCCGCGCGGCGTCCCTGACGGTTCGCCGGCCCGGCGAGCGGCACGGGGCCGGTGGCCCCGGTGACGGCCTGGACGACCTCGACGGCGTCACCCACCGCCCAGATGTGCGGGTCCGAGGTGCGCTGGTCGCCGTCGACGCGGATGGCGCCGGAGGCGCCGAGGTCCAGCCCCGCCTCGCGGGCCAGCGCGGAGGCGGGCCGCACGCCGACGTTGACCACCACGAGGTCGGCGGTCACCTCGGTGCCGTCCGAGAGGGTGACGACGACGGGACCCGCCGGGCGGACCGTCTCCTCCCCGTAGTCCGCGGCCTCCGCGGCCGGGCGGATCCTCTCGGCCCCGACCCCGAGGTGGAGCCGGACGCCGTGGGAGGTGAGCTCCTCCGCGAGCAGCGGGGCGAGCTCGTCGTCGAGGGGTGGCAGCACGTGGTCGGCGAGCTCGACGACGTGGACGGTGAGGCCCCGGGCGGCCAGCGCCTCGACGGCCTCGAGCCCGATGAACCCGGCCCCGACGACGACGGCGGTCGGCGGCTCGCCGGCCCGCTCGCCGTCGTCCCGGCTCGCGAGGAGCCCGTCCACGGTGGCGCGCAGCGCGTCGACGTCGGGCACCACCCGCAGCGCGTGCACGGCGGGGTGGTCGAGGCCCTCGACCGGCGGGCGCACCGCGGTGGCTCCGGGGGCGAGCAGCAGCGCGTCGTACGGCTGGCGGTACGTGCGCTCCGCGGTCCGGACGGTGACCTCCCGCGCGCCCCGGTCGATCCCGGTGACCCGGTGCCCGGTGCGCACGTCGAGGTTCAGGGTCGACGCCAGGGTGGCGGGGGTGTGCAGGAGCAGGGCGTCGCGCCGGTCGATCTCGCCGGAGAGGTGGTACGGCAGGCCGCAGTTGGCGAAGGAGACGAAGTCCCCCTGCTCGAGCACCACGATGTCGGCGTGCTCGTCGAGCCGCCGGGCGCGGGCCGCGGCGCTCATGCCGCCGGCCACGCCGCCCACGACGACGATGCGCCGGGAGGCGGTCACCGGCGCACCGCCCCGCCCGCGCGCTGCCAGGCGCCGATGCCGCCGGAGACGCTCGTGGCGTCGAAGCCGAGCGCGCGCAGCTGCTTCGCCCCCGTGCGCGAGCGCATGCCCGAGGCGCACATGACGACGACGGGCCGGTCCTTCGACAGGCGACGCGCGCCCTTCTCGACGTCGGCGAGCGGGATGTGCACGGCCTGCGGCGCGTGGCCGGACCGCCACTCGGCCTTCTCGCGCACGTCGACGAGGCTCGCACCCTCGCGGACGAGCTCCACGGCGCGCGTCGCGGTCACGGTGGAGCCCAGACGCCCGTCGGACGAGCCTGCGAAGAGGGCTCTGAGCCGGTCGAGCAGGGAGGGGGACGCGGAGGGCGGCGGGGTGGGGGATGAGGTCATGGGAGTTCCTTTCGTCGTCGTCTCAATACCCATGGGGGTATCAATATTCCCGGACGTGCGCGGCCGTCCGCCGGGACCACGGTCCCGCCTCACCCGGCGCCGGGCGAGCGGTGGGAATACGCTGGGCCCTGTGGTGTTATACCCCCCAGGGTATGAAACCGAGACCACCGAGGAGAATCATGTCCACCATCCACCTCACCGAGGACAGCTTCGAGCGCGTCGTCACCCGGCCGGGCATCGTCCTGGTCGACTTCTGGGCCGCCTGGTGCGGTCCCTGCCGCATGTTCGCCCCGGTCTTCGAGAAGGCGTCCGAGCGGCACCCCGACGTCGTCTTCGCCAAGGTCGACACCGAGGCCGAGCGCTCTCTCGCCGCGGCGGCCGGCATCACGTCCATCCCGACGCTCATGGCGTTCCGGGACGGCATCCTCGTCTTCTCGCAGCCCGGCGCGCTGCCGGCCGCCGCGCTGGAGCAGGTCGTCACCGCCGTCCGCGAGCTCGACATGGACGAGGTGCGCTCGCAGCTCTCGTCCCGCCAGCCGGCGTCCTCGGACGCCTGACCCCGCCACCCCGTGACCGGTGCGGCGGCAGACGGCCGCTCGCCCGACGAAAGGAAGCTCATGACCTACGGAATCTCCGTCACCCTGGACCAGCCGTTCGACGACGCGGTCGCAGCGGTCCGCGAGGCGCTCGCCGAGCAGGGCTTCGGCGTCCTCACCGAGATCGACATGGCCGCCACCCTCAAGAAGAAGCTCGACGTGGACATCGCCCCGCAGGTGATCCTCGGCGCGTGCAACCCGCCGCTCGCCCACCGCGCCCTGCAGGCCGAGGAGTCGATCGGCCTGCTGCTGCCGTGCAACGTCGTCGTCCGGGGAGGCGACGGCGCCGTCGTGGTCGAGGCGCTGGACCCCCAGGTGATGGTCGGCGTGACCGGCAACGACGCGCTCACCGCCGTCGCGGACGACGCGGCCGCCCGCCTGCGCGCCGCGCTCGCGGGGCTGACGCCGTGAGCGCCGCGCCGCACGATCGCCCCGAGTACCCGGCCGGGTATCCTGGGGAGCAGCGACACGGAGGAGGCGGCATGGAGCTCGACCCGGCGGACATGGGCAAGGTCATCAACCGCCTCAAGCGCGCGCAGGGGCAGCTCGCGGGCGTCCTGCGCATGCTGGAGGAGGGCAAGGACTGCGCCGACGTCGTCACCCAGCTATCCGCCGTGAGCAAGGCGCTGGACCGTGCCGGGTTCGCGATCATCGCCTCCGGCATGCGGCAGTGCCTGGTCGAGTCCGACGGCGAGGAGACCCTCGACGTCAAGAAGCTCGAGAAGCTGTTCCTCTCGCTCGCCTGATCCAGCCTTCACACGATCTTCACCGAGCCGCTCGCACGGGCGACACGCGCCCGCGCGACGCTGGTACCAGCCGGGAGGACCCGGGGACCGACGAAGGTGATGATGATGAGGACGGCAGTGCGACGGTCGCTGGTGGCCGTGGGTCTCGCGGCGGTGATCGGGGTGCCGGGGGTGGCCTTCGCGACCACCGAGGTGACGCCGGACCCCGAGCCCACCGTCCAGCAGGACGGGCCGCCCCCGTGGGCGCCCGAAGAGTGCCAGGAGATGTGGGACTCGGAGGAGATGCAGGCCCTCCGTGAGGAGCACCGGACCGAGATGCAGGAGCACCGCGACGGCACGGGCGCCGGCGGCACGCACCGCCACGGTCTCGGCCCCGGTGCGGGCCACGGCCCGATGGCGGGCCACATGTGGGATGGTGCCTCCAGCTGAACGGATGGCCGGCCGGGTCGCCCGCAGGGCGGCCCGGCAACCTGCGTGTGAGGGGCTGAGATGGCACGGCGGATCCTCGTGGTCGACGACGAGGCGGGCATCCGGCGCGTGCTCCGCGGGTACCTCGAGGCCGACGGCCTCGAGGTGACCGAGGCCGCGAGCGGGGAGGCCGCCGTGGCGCAGGTGCGCGCCGGGTCGCCCGACCTCGTCCTGCTCGACGTCATGCTGCCCGACGTCGACGGCATCGAGGTCCTGCGCCGGATCCGCACCTTCTCCGACGTCTACGTCGTCCTCGTCACCGCCCGCGCCGAGGAGACGGACAAGCTCGTCGGCCTCGCCGTCGGCGCCGACGACTACGTGACCAAGCCCTTCAGCCCCCGTGAGGTGGCCGCCCGCGTCAAGGCGGTGCTGCGCCGCGGCCGCACCCCGGGGGCTCAGTCCGACCGGATCGTGCTGGACGGCCTCACGGTGGACCTGGCCGGCCGGGAGGTCGACGTAGGCGGCCGGCGCGTCGCGCTCTCGGCGCTCGAGTTCGACCTGCTGGCGTCGCTCGCCGGGTCCCCGGGCCGCGTCTTCTCCCGGCGCCAGCTCCTCGAACGCGTCTGGGGCTACGACTTCTACGGCGACGAGCGCGTGGTCGACGTCCACGTCCGCAACCTGCGCAAGCACCTCGGCGACGACGCCGCGGCGCCGCGCATCGTCGGCACCGTGCGCGGCGTCGGGTACAAGTGTCTGCTGGAGCCCCGGTGAACCGACTCTGGGTGCGGCTGCTGCTCAGCCACGCCGTCGTCGCGGTGGTCGCGGGCCTGACCGCCTACCTCGTCGTCCGGGTCGTGGCCCCCCAGCTCTACGACCACGAGGCGCGGATGATGGCCGGGCACGGGATGCTCGCGGGCCGGGGCATGCGGGCCGTCGCCGTCGCCGCCATGAACAACGCGCTGCTGATCGGCGTCCTCGCGGGGGTCGCGGCCGCACTCGTCGCCGGGGCGTACGGCGCCCGCCGCATCATGCTCCCGCTGGAGGCGGTCAGCAGCGCCACCCACCAGCTGGCCGCCGGGCGCTACGACCAGCGGGTGGCGCTGCCGCGCGAACGCGAGCTCGCGGCGGTCGCCGAGGACGTCAACACGCTGGCCGAGCGGCTGGCCGAGACCGAGGCGCGGCGCGTGCGGCTGATCGGCGAGGTCGCGCACGAGATGCGCACCCCCCTGACGGTCCTCGACGGGTACGTGGAGGGTCTGGTGGACGGGGTCTTCGCCCCGGGGCCGCAGGTTCTCGACGAGATGTCCGCGGAGGTGCGCCGGCTCCGCAGGCTCGCCGAGGACCTCAGCGCGCTGTCCCGCGCGGAGGAGGGCCGGCTCGACCTCCGGCCGGTCGAGACCGACCTCGCCCGCGTGGCCGCCGCGGCCGCCGAACGGCTGCGCCCGCAGGTGGAGGACGCCGGCGTGGAGCTGGCCGTGGAGGCGGGGCCCCCGGTCCCGCTCCGGGGCGATCCCGACCGGCTCGCCCAGGTGGTGACCAACCTCGTGGGCAACGCGCTGGCCGCGACGCCTGCCGGCGGGCGGATCGTGGTGCGGGCCGCGCACCGTGACGGCCAGGCGCAGGTCGAGGTGGCCGACACCGGCGTCGGGCTCGCGGAGGCGGACCTCGACCGCGTCTTCGAACGCTTCTACCGGGTGGGCCCGCGCGCGGGCTCGGGCATCGGCCTGACCATCTCCCGCAAGATCGCGGAGGCGCACGGTGGCACGCTCGCCGCGGCCTCCGCCGGCCCCGGGCGCGGCGCGACCTTCACGCTCCGGGTGCCCGCCGGGGCGCCCGGCGCCTGACCGCGGCGCCCGCTCAGGCGGGAGCGCGGCGGCCCGCGGCGTCGAGCGCCCGGCGCGCCACCGCCGTCGGGTCGCCGACCGTGGGGGTGAGCCCGTCGAAGTCGCCGCGGAGCCCTTTCAGGGCGGTGCGCTCGGCGTCGATCTCGCGCCGGGTCCGCACGTTCAGCCGGCGGAGCACGGCGAGCGGCGGGCACCACCCCTGCACGGCGTGCTGGAGCAGGAACGCCGGCACGGCGGCGGAGAGCGCGAACCACCCCCGGGAGCGGGTGGCTCCGAGCAGCAGGCTCACGAGCGTCAGGGCCGCCGCGTTCGCCTCGAGCGTCCGCTCGACGTCCCACTCCTTGTCGAGCTCCTGGAGGCGCCGCGGACGCGGTCGAGCTCTTCCACGGTGTTCCTCCTCGAAGCGGGGCGGGCGTTACGGGAAAGCCGGTGCTGCCAGGCTAGGGCGGCTCGCTCACCGCCGCGCGCCGAATACCCCCGGGGGTAGGACGTAGGACCCTCGAACCTTGCCGCCCGCCGCGACACGATCGAGTTACTGCAACGAGGCGGAGAGTGCGATGAAGAGTCTGGTGATTCTGGGTGCCGGCACGGCCGGGACCATGGTGGCGAACAAGCTGCGCCGCCGACTGCCACGCAAGGAGTGGCGCATCACGGTCGTCGACCGTGACGACGTCCACCTCTACCAGCCGGGGCTGCTCCTGCTGCCCTTCGGCGTCTACGAGCCGAAGGACCTCATCAGGCCGCGCGACAGATACCTGACCGGAGGCGTGGACCTGGTGCTGGGCGAGATCGACCGGGTCGAGCCGGGCGAGAACCGGGTGCTGCTGTCCGACGGCCGCGCCCTGGACTACGACCAGCTCGTCATCGCGACGGGGACCTCGCCGCGGCCCGAGGAGACGCCGGGCATGGCCGAGGGGGAGTGGCGCCGGAGCATCTTCGACTTCTTCACCCTCGACGGCGCCGTCGCCCTGCGGGACAAGCTCGCCTCCTGGGAGGGCGGCCGGCTCGCCGTCCACGTCACCGAGATGCCCATCAAGTGCCCGGTGGCTCCCCTGGAGTTCACGTTCCTCGCCGACGCCTTCTTCGAGGAGAGGAAGATGCGCGACAAGGTCGAGATCGTCTACGTGACCCCGCTGGAGGGGCCCTTCACCAAGCCCGTCGCGTCGGCTCACCTGGGCACCATGTTCGAGGACCGGCACATCGCCATCGAGCCCGACTTCTACGTCGAGCACATCGACCCGGAGGCGAGGACGCTGGTGTCGATGGACGAGCGCGAGGTGCCGTTCGACCTCCTCGTGACCGTCCCGCTCAACATGGGCGCCGACTTCGTGGCGCGCTCCGGGCTGGGCGACGAGCTCAACTACGTGCCGGTCGACAAGGGCACCCTGATCTCCCGGGCGCACGACAACATCTTCGCGGTCGGCGACGCGAGCGACATCCCCGCCTCCAAGGCCGGGTCGGTGGCGCACTTCGAGGCCGACGGCTTCGTCAAGAACTTCCTCGACCACATCCACGGCCGCCCGATGACCGACCTGTTCGACGGGCACGCCAACTGCTTCATCGAGTCCGGTCACGGCAAGGGCCTGCTCATCGACTTCAACTACGACACCGAGCCCCTGCCCGGTGTGTACCCCTACCCGCGGGTGGGCCCGCTGAGCCTGCTCAAGGAGACCCGCGCCAACCACTGGGGGAAGCTCGCTTTCCGCCACGTGTACTGGAACGTCCTCCTGCGCGGGCTGCCCATGCCCGTCCCGAACCACATGTCCATGGCCGGCAAGGAGACCGCCGGCGCGAGCGGAAGGTGACCACCATGCCCGTCATCGAGATCGGCGCCAAGCCGGTGCACGTCAACGACGAGGGCTTCCTCACGGAGTACGACGAGTGGGACGAGGACATCGCCAACGTCCTCGCCCAGCAGATCGGCATCGAGATGACCGACGCGCACTGGAAGGTCATCCGGTTCCTCCGGGAGGACTTCCGGGCCCAGGGCGAGACCCCCACGACCCGGCGGGTCAACACCGTGGGCGGCATCCCCGTCAAGGAGCAGTTCGCCCTCTTCCCCAAGAAGCCCGGCCGGAAGATGTCCTACATCGCCGGCCTCCCCAAGCCGCACGGCTGCGTCTGAGAGGCACCGCCATGACCACCGAGACCGCACCGCTCATCGTCCCGAGCTTCGACGACGACGAGACCGACCGCAAGCTCGCCATCATCTGCTCCAAGGGCACCCTCGACATGGCCTACCCCGGGCTCATCCTCGGCAACGCCGCCCTCGGGGAGGGCGTGGAGACGCACCTGTTCTTCACGTTCTGGGGCTTCGACATGATCATGAAGTCCCGCGCCCGTGACCTGACGTTCTCACCGGTCGCGAACACGGCGATGCACCTGCCGCTCAAGGAGGTGCAACGGCGGGGTCCGCTGTCCCGGATGAAGCTGCCCGACGAGATCCGCATGCCGCAGGCGCTGGCGCCCGCACCTGGCGTCTCGGCGATGGCGACGCGGATGATGAAGAAGCAGCTGGCCGCCCTGGACGTGCCCGAGGTCCCCGAGTTCCTGGACCAGATCGTCGCCGCCGGCGGGCACCTGTGGGCGTGCCGGCTCTCCGCCGACATGTACGACCTCGACGAGTCCGACTTCCGCGACGACATCGAGGGGATCATCTCCGCCGCCGACTTCATCGAGATGACGGCCGGGGCGCAGCTGCTGTTCATCTAGCGGCAGCTGGCCCGCCGCCGCCCCGGGCCCCGGGGCGGCGGCTCTCAGCGCGCGAAGGCCGGGCCCGCCGTCGGGTCCTCGCGGTAGGCGAGCGCGGCCGCGAGCCGGCTGCGCGAGCTCACCGTGACAAGGTCCGGCAGACCGTCCAGCGGGAACCAGCCGACCTCGGTGGACTCGTCGTCGGCCACGAACGGCTCGCCGTCGACGTGGCGGCACAGGAACGTCAGGTCGAGGTACTGCGAGACGTCCCCGTTGGGATAGGTGACCCGGTCCCCGGAGCTGATGGACGTCAGCGCGAGGACCTCCGCCCGCACCCCCGTCTCCTCGGCGATCTCCCGCACGAGCCCCAGAGCGGGCTCCTCGCCGGGCTCGAGGATGCCCGAGATGAGCGCCCAGAGCCCGTTGTCGGCGCGGCGGCCCATCAGCAGGCGGTCGCCCTCGTCCAGGACGACGCCGGTCACGCCCGGCAGCCAGAGCAGGTCGTGGCCGACGCGGGATCGCAGGGCGGCGACGAAGGGTGGGACGGGCACCCCTCGACCCTACCGACCGCCGGCGCGCGGCACGCACCACGACGGCGAGGGCCGCCGCCTCCCGGGGGAGGCGACGGCCCTCGACGGTCCGCCCGGGCTGCCCGTCAGGGTCAGGCCTGGCCGATCTTCTTCCCGTCGGCACGGTAGGCGACGACGATCGACGGACGGGGGATGGAGGTCCCGCCGTCGGGCCAGTTCGACCGCGGGCTCTCGTAGGAGGCGCCGTCGACCTCGCCGGGGTGCTGGACGGCGACCAGGACGCGCTTGTCGGTGATGACCGGCCCGCAGGTCTCCCCGCCGTGCGGGACCGCGAGGAACTGGCGCACCTCGCCGCGGCGCTTCCCGGCGACGGCGACGCCGTAGAGGGCGTCGTTGGTGCCGAGGGTGCCGGGCTGGCCGTCGGTGCTGATCCACAGGTTGCCGTGGTCGTCGAAGGCCAGGTTGTCCGGGCAGGAGATCGGCGAGACCTGGGACTTGTCGAAGCCGGCGAAGTAGGTGCTCGGGTCCTCCGGGTCGCCGCACAGCAGCAGGATCCGCCAGGCGAACGTGGCCGCCGCGGCGTCCGCGCCCGCCTCCTCCAGCTCCAGGACGTGACCGTGCTTGTTGCTGCCGCGCGGGTTGGACTCGTGGGCCTGGGCTGCCGTCCGGCGGGTGTTGTTGGTCAGGGCCACGTACACGGTGCCCGTCGTCGGGCTGGGCTCGACGTCCTCGGGGCGGTCCATCTTCGTGGCGCCGACGGCGTCGCCCGCCTGACGGGTGAAGATCAGGACCTCCTCGGCGGTCATGCCGGGGACGTGGGAGGTGGTGCCGGTGACCAGCGGGATCCACTCGCCCGCGCCGTCGAACTCGCCGTCGGAGGGCAGGGTGCCGGTGCCGTCGATCTCGGCGGCGGGGGAGTCGCCGGTGAGGCGGGCGACGTAGAGGGTGCCGTTGTCGAGCAGGGTGGCGTTGTGGGCGGCGTCGCCGGGCACGTAGCGGTCGCGCGAGACGTACTTGTACAGGTAGTCGAAGCGCTCGTCGTCGCCCATGTACGCCACCGCGCGGCCGTCGGCCGCGATCCCGATCGTGGCGGCCTCGTGCTTGAACCGGCCCAGCGCGGTGCGCTTCCTCGGCGTCGACGTCGGGTCGAACGGGTCGACCTCGACGATCCAGCCGAAGCGGTTGACCTCGTTCGGCTCCCTGGCCAGGTCGAACCGCTCGTCGAAGCGCTCCCACTTGCGCTCGGAGGCGCCGCCGGGGAGCCCGTAGCGGGAGAGACGCCGGCGGGCGACCGGGTCGGTCACCGCGTCGGCGTTCGCGAAGTACTGGTTGAAGTTCTCCTCGGCGGTCAGCCAGGTGCCCCACGGGGTGAGCCCGCCGGCGCAGTTGTTCAGGGTGCCCAGGACGCGGCGGCCCGTCTCGTCGGCCGAGGTCCTCAGGTGCTCGGAGCCCGCCGCGGGTCCGGTGAGCTCGAACTCGGTGCGCGTGTGCAGGCGGCGGTTGAGCGGGTGGTCGACGATCGCGTCGAACGCCCCGGAGCGGGGCCCGCGGTGCTTGCCGGTGACGCCGACGACGGTGAGGCCGTGCGCCGCCCACGCGATCCTGACCTGCTCCTCCGTCGGGTTCTCGGGGTCGTAGTCCGGGAACATCATCGGTTCGGAGGTGTACTCGTGGTTCACCACCATGACCTGCTCGTCCTGGTTGTTCAGGGGCAGGAGGCCGACGTGGTCGTTGTTGTAGCCGAACTGGCGCAGCTGGGCGGCCTCGGTCTGGTTCGCCGCGTCGAAGGCGGGGGCGTCGGAGAAGAGCGGGTCGCCCCAGCGCATCACGACGTCGTGCAGGTAGCCGGCCGGGACGGTGACGGCGTCGTCGGTCTGCTGCGCGATGGGCGTGAAGCGCAGGCCGACGGCCGCCTCCGTGTTGCCGCCGGGGGCGCCGGCCGTGGGGGCGGCGACGGCGTCCTGGCGGCCCAGCGTGGTGGTGGCGGCCCCGGCGAGCGCGACGACGGCGCCCGCCTTGAGGACGCTGCGGCGCGAGAAGGCGCTCGCGGCGACGTCGCCGAAGTAGGGGTTGTCCGAGGTGTTGGGCACCTCGTGGAAGCACGCGTCGCCGCAGCGGTAACGGCAGGTCAGGGCGGAACGCCCCGTGCCGTGGCCGGCGAGAAGGGGGAGCAGGGAACGACGCGAGGTCGGGACGGGCATGACGGCTCCTCGAAGAAGGTGGGTGTCGCCGCCAACGTACGGACGTCAGGTGTCCGACAGGGGCGAGGATCGGTGAACGGAGGGCGAACAGAGTCTGCGCGTTGCGCCGGCCGCCCGGTCGGCCGACACTGGGGCTCCACGTGTCTGCACAGGGAGAGCCATGCCGGGTCAGCCGCACCAGCGCCGGGAGGCGGAACCACCCGGGGAGCCGCGACGTCCGCGGCCGGGCGTCGCCGTGGGCGTGGTGGTGCTCCTGGTCGGCGTCGCGGTCGCCGCGCTCGTGCTCTTCCTCCTGCTCTGACCGGCCTGGTGCGCTCCGCCCGTCATTAGCGCCCGGCGCCGTCCGCGCGGCGGTAGTGTCCCGATCGACCGAACGAGTGAGCTGGTCGGGGGCAGCGCGGACACGAGGAACCGACATGACTGAGATGGTCGCCCCAGCGCCCCCCACCGCCGCGGGCAGGCGGCAGCGCCGCGGCCCCGGCCGCCCCCGGCACGCCGACACGGAGCCACGGGCCTACCGGTCCGCGCTCGAGATCTTCGGCCGCCGCGGCTGGGCCGGTCTCACGCTCGACGGCGTCGCGTCCCACGCGGGCATCGGCAAGTCCTCGATCTACCTGCGGTGGAACGACAAGGGCGAGCTGCTCCTGGACGCGGTCCGCGACCTCCAGAGGCGCGTGCCGGCCCCGGACACCGAGGGGCTGGGGATCCGGGACCTGCTCGTGGCGCACGCGCGGGCCCGGGCCGACCTCCTGACCGGCGACTACGGACCGGCCCTGGCCAACCTGTGCACGGCGGCGGCGGCGGACCCCGACGTGCTCGACGAGATCCGCAAGGTCGACCTCGCGCGCGGCATGTGCGCGCTGACCGAGCAGGTCGAGGAGGCCGTCCGGGGCGGCGAGCTGGCCCCCGGGACCGCGGTGGGCCCGCTCCTGGAGGCGATCGAGGGCTCGATCCTCGTGCACTACCTCGTGAACCCGACCGCGCCGGCGGAGGAGCTCCGCGCCGGCCTGGAGGGCTACGTCACGGCCCTCGTGGACCACCAGCTGCGGCCGCTCGAGCGGCCCCCGGTCGCGGCCTAGGCCGGCCGAGCAGCGGACGGGGCCCACCCGTACCGAGCAGAAGGGCCGCCCGCCTGCGACTGGCGCAGGCCGGCGGCCCTTCCAACTGTCGGGGTGGCGGGATTTGAACCCACGACCTCTTCGTCCCGAACGAAGCGCGCTACCAAGCTGCGCCACACCCCGGTGGAACCGGTTCAGAATAGCCGAGCGAGGGCCCGGTCGTGAAACCGATACGCCCGGATGAGACGCACGCCACGCCGACCGGCGGCAGCGGGCCCCCGAGTCCGGGCGCGCGGCGCCGTCATCGCTCCCGCGCGACGAGGGTGAGCAGCGAGGCCTCCGGCCGGCAGGCGAAGCGCACCGGCGCGTACGGGCTCGTGCCCAGACCGGCGGAGACGTTCAGCCACATCGAGTCGGCACCGCCGTCGCCGTCGGCTCCGGGGCGCGGCCCCGGCCACCCGTGCAGGCCCGAGGCTCGCCCGCGGTCGAGGTCGCAGTTCGTGACGAGCGCCCCGTAGAACGGCAGGCAGAGCTGGCCGCCGTGCGTGTGCCCCGCCACCACGAGGTCGCAGCCGTCGGCGTGCATCTGGTCCAGCACCCGGGTGTACGGCGCGTGGGTCACGCCCAGGTGCAGGGCCGGGCAGTCCGCGGGCGGTTGCTCGGCACGCGCCGAGGTGGGGAAGCGGTCCCGGTCCAGGTGGGGGTCGTCCACGCCCACGAGCTCGATCCGGGTGCCGCCCACCTCCAGCCGGTCCCGCCGGTTCGTGAGGTCCTTCCAGCCCGCCGCGCGGAACGCGGCGGTGAGCTCCGACGTCGGCAGCGGGCTGTGGTCCATCTCGGTGCGTGCGTCCGGCAGCAGGTACCTGGCCGGGTTCTTCGGCTTCGGCGCGAAGTAGTCGTTCGACCCGAGGACGAAGGCGCCCGGGAGGTCCAGGAACGGCGCGTACGCCTCGAGGACGCCCGGGACCGCTTCCGGATGGGCCAGGTTGTCGCCGGTGGTCACGACGAGGTCCGGCTCGTACCGGGCGAGGTCGCGTACCCAGGCCACCTTGTGCCGGTGGCTCGGGACCAGGTGGAGGTCCGACAGGTGCAGGAGCCGCAGGGGTCGCGCCCCGGCGGGCAGCACCGGGACGGTGTGGCGGCGCAGCGTGAACATCGAGGCCTCGGCGAGGGCCCACCCCAGGGCGCCGACGCCCGCCAGCGTCAGGGCGCCGAGGCCCGCAGCCACCCGCCGGGGGTCGACGGCGCTCAGTCGTCGTCCCCGTCGTTGCCGTTGCCGTTCCCGTTGCCGTTGTTGCCGGGGTTGTCGGACGGCGGCTCCGCCGGCTGCGCCGGTTCTGCCGGCTCCGGCGGGGCAGGAGGCGGCTCGGGCGCGGGCGGCGGCGCGGGCGCGGGGCCGGCGCTCGGGATGACGGTGATCATGGTGCCGGGCGCGGCGCGCGTGCCGGCCCGGGGGTTCGTCACGACGGCGGCTCCGGCCTGCCAGCCCGAGTTCACCGGGGAGCCGAGCCGCACCTGGAAGCCGGCCTGCGTGAGGATGGTCTGCGCCTCCGCCGCGCTTCGTCCCGCGACGTCCGGCACGGGGATCCGGTCGCCGTACAGCGCGGTGGGCGGCACGGGCGGGAACGGCTGGTGCGGGACGCCGTTGAGGGCGGCCGCCACGAAGTTGCGCCACGTCGGGGCCGGGATCCGGCCACCGTAGACCAGGCGGTGGAACTGGCCGTTGATGGTCGAGTCGAACATCGACTTCGTGCCCTCCTGGTGGCCCATCCACACCGCCGCGGCGAGCTGCGGCGTGTAGCCCACGAACCAGGCCGCGGAGTCGTCGTTCGCGGTGCCGGTCTTGCCGGCGGCGGGACGGCCGTCGGGAAGGACCGCGTTGGAGCCGGTGGAGCCGCGCTGCGGGGTCACCACGGTCTGGAGCGCGTGGGTGACGCCGTCGGCGACGTCCTGCTCGATCGCCTGGTTGCAGGTGGGCTGCGGTGCGGCGATCTCCGTGCCGTCACGGTCGGTGATCTTGGTGATCGCCAGCGGCTCGCACATCTTGCCGCGCGCCGCCAGGGTGGCGAACGCGACGGCCTGGCTCAACGGCGTGACGGTGTTCGAGCCGAGGACGGCGGCCGGGTTGGGGGTCAGCGGCTCCCCGGAGCCGGTCCGGACGCCCATGGCGGCCGCGTTGTCGACGATGTTGCACATGTCCATCTGGTTCGCCATCTCGACGAACGGCAGGTTCACGGACTGCCGGGTCGCCTCGATGACCGAGATCCGGCGACCCACGGCGGAGCTCTCGAGGTTGTTCGGCTCGTAGTTGTCCTCGTACTTCCCGCAGGAGATGTTCCAGCTCTCGCGCGGGTAGGACCGCCGGTTGGCCACGACCTCGTCGTTGAGGGTGCGCCCGTTCTCGAGCCACTCCACGAGCGTGAACACCTTGAACGAGGAGCCGGACTGGAACCCCCGCCCGCCGCCGTGGCTGAGCCCGGCGTTGAGGTTGACCTTCGTCGCGCCCGGGTCCTCCGCCGAGGGGGTGCCCCAGTTGGTGTTCTGCACCATCGCCTGGATCTTGCCGGTGCCGGGCTCGACCGAGGAGAGGGCCATCTTGATGTTGGACGGGTCGTTGACGGGGACGCTGGCCGTGACGGAGTCGAAGGCGGCCTGCTGCCTCGCCGGGTCGATCGTCGTGTGGATGACGAGACCCCCGCGGTACAGGGCCTGCTGACGGTCGGCCAGGTCCTTGCCCCAGTCCTCCGACTGCAGCAGCTCGTCGACGACGTACTCGCAGAAGTAGGCGGAGATGCCCGCCGCGGCGCAGCCGTTCGGCGTCGGCGAGACGCGGAGCATCTCCTCGATCGGCAGGGCGACGGCCTCGTCGAACTCGGCCTGGGAGATGAACTTCTGGTCCAGCATCGTCTGCAGGACGGTGTCCCGGCGCACCTTGGCGTTCTCCGGGTTGCGCACCGGGTCGTGCCGCGCCGGGGACTGCGTGATGCCGGCGAGCATGGCCGACTCGGCGACGGTGAGGTCCTTGGCCGACTTGGAGAAGTAGTACTTCGACGCCGTCTCCACCCCGTACTGCGACGGGCCGAACTGGGCGATGTTGAGGTAGCCCTCGAGGATGTCCTCCTTGCTGACCTTCTGCTCCAGGCCGATCGCCAGCCGGGCCTCCTCCAGCTTGCGGCCCAGGGTGGTCTCGGTGGCCGCGTCGATGGCCGCCTCGTCGCCCGAGATGCGGCCGGCCTCGATGAGGACGTTCTTGACGTACTGCTGGGTCAGGGTGGAGGCACCCTCGAGCGGGCCGCCGGCGATGTTGTTGACGAGGGCGCGGAGCATGCCCTCGGGGTCGACACCCCGGTGGTCGTAGAAGCGCCGGTCCTCGATCGCGACGACGGCGTTGCGCACGTGCGGCGAGATCTCCTCGAGGGGCACCACGATGCGGTTGTCCGCGTAGATGCTCGCGAGCACGGAGCCGTCCGCCGCCACGATCTGGCTGCTCTGGGACGGCTCGGGGATGGCGAGCTCGCTCGGCAGGTCGTCGAAGAGGTCGGTCGTGGACTGGCTCACCGCTCCGGCGGCGCCGACCGCGGGCATGACCAGCCCCGCGGTGAGCACGCCGCCCAGGCCCGCCATCAGCAGGAAGGCGAGCAGCATGACGAGCAGCTGCACCGGCTTGACGGCGCGGCCCGGCGCCGACGAGGGAGACGACATACGCCCAGGGTACGTGGACCCGCCGACGCCGGTCCCGCCAGGTGGTTCGCGCCACGCCGTGCGGGGCGGCGCCATCACCACTTCGGGGGAGGTGAGGTCGCGGTTGTGTCACGGCTCTTCCGTGTGGTGTACATCACGGATAGCGTCGGCCGGGGGCGAAATGGTCCGGCCGGTCGGCCGGGAGCGGGGGGCGTGATGGTGAGGAGGTCCCGATGTTCGACGAGGATCAGACATGGGCGTCTCGCGCTGCCTGCGCCGGGACGGAACCGGACGCGCTGTTCGTCCGAGGGGCGGCGCAGCGGCAGGCCCGCCAGCTCTGCTTCACCTGCCCGG
This sequence comes from Georgenia sp. EYE_87, assembly GCF_023148685.1. Lineage (GTDB taxonomy): Bacteria > Actinomycetota > Actinomycetes > Actinomycetales > Actinomycetaceae > Georgenia. Next base: position 37,536 of record NZ_JAHXNL010000019.1, read on the forward strand.
TACGGATGGAGTGCCTCGCGGACGCGCTGTCCTCGAACGCCTCGTTCGGGGTCTGGGGCGGGCTGACCGAGCGCGAGCGCCGTGCGCTGGTGCGCCGCTACCCCGAGGTCGACGACTGGCAGGCGTGGCTGCACCGGGAGGACGACGAGCTGATCGCCGAGCTCCGCGCGCAGCGCGCGCCACGGATCATCGCGCGCATGCGGGCCGCTCAGAGCGCCTGACCCGCCCGGCGGCCGGGGCGGCCGGGGCCGCCCCTAGGATGGCGCCATGACCACTTGGGAGTACGCGACCATTCCGCTGCTGATCCACAACACGAAGGCGATCCTCGACCAGTGGGGCGAGGACGGCTGGGAGCTGGTCCAGGTCGTGCCCGGCCCGGCCGGCTCCAACAACCTCGTGGCGTACCTCAAGCGTCCGAGGGGCGAGAGGTGAGCGTCACCGAACGCCTCGCCGAGCTCGGCCTGACGCTTCCCCCGGTGGCGGCGCCGGTGGCCGCGTACGTCCCCGCAGTGCGCCACGGCGACCTGGTCCACACCTCCGGCCAGCTGCCGATGGTCGACGGCGCGCTCGCCCTGACGGGCAAGGTGGGCGAGTCCGCGGGCTCCGTCACGCCCGAGCAGGCCAAGGACGCCGCCCGCACCTGCGCGCTCAACGCCCTCGCCGCCGTCGCGGCCGAGGTCGGCGGTCTCGACCAGGTGGTGCGCGTGGTCAAGGTGACCGGCTTCGTCGCCTCCGAGCCCGCGTTCACCGGCCAGCCGGGCGTCGTCAACGGCGCGTCCGAGCTGCTCGGGGAGATCTTCGGCGACGCGGGCCGGCACGCCCGCTCCGCCGTCGGCGTGGCCGCCCTGCCGCTGGACGCACCGGTCGAGGTCGAGCTGGTCGTCGCCGTCCGCTGACGGCCGGTCACCCCGCCGGCACCCGAGACCGACGACGGCGCCCCCTCCCGCGGGAGGGGGCGCCGTCGTCTGTCGTGAGGCGGCTCGTCAGCGGGCGCGGCGGCGGAGACGGTCGATGTCGAGCAGCAGCACGGCCCGGCCCTCGAGGCGGATCCAGCCCCGGGAGACGAACTCCGCGAGGGACTTGTTGACGGTCTCGCGCGAGGCGCCCACGAGCTGGGCGAGCTCCTCCTGGGTGAGGTCGTGCGGGACGTGGATCCCCTCGTCGGTGGTCTGGCCGAACCGGTCGGCGAGATCGAGCAGGGCCTTGGCCACGCGGCCGGGCACGTCGGAGAACACGAGGTCGGCGAGGGACTCGTTGGTGCGGCGCAGGCGCTGGGCGAGGGCCTTGAGCATGTGCCTGGACAGGCCCGGACGGGTCTCGACGAAGCTCATCAGGGCGTCGTGGTCGAGCGCGAGGAGACGCGTGGGCGCCACGGCCGTCGCCGTCGTCGAGCGCGGGCCCGGGTCGAAGAGGGTGAGCTCGCCGAGCAGCTCGCCGGGACCGAGCACGGCGAGGAGGTTCTCACGGCCGTCGCTGGCGGTGTGCCCCAGCTTCACCTTGCCGTCGAGAAGGATGTACAGGCGGTCTCCGGGGTCACCCTCGTTGAAGAGGATCTCGCCGCGACGGAGCGTCGTCTCGGACATCAGGGAGCGCAGCTCGGCCTGGTCCTGCTCGTCGAGCGCGTCGAAGAGTGGCACGGTGCCGATCACGTTCTGTTCCACAGTGGGTCCCATCTGCCGCCGGTCGTTGCTGACGCGGCCCGCTGACGAGCCACGACGTCGGCTACATCCTGCCACCACCTGTGACCCCGGGCACGGGCGTGGCCGCGGCGCGCCGCTCTACGCTGGGCCGCATGAGCCCAGCAACCCCCCGCACGCGCGGCGCCCGGCCGCCCCGACCGCGCTCGAGGAAGGCGGCCCGGGAGCAGGCGCTGGCCGTCGACGAGCTCCTCGCCACCGCCTGGCCGGGCGCCCGCTGCGAGCTCGACTTCACCACCCCGCTCGAGCTGCTCATGGCCACGGTGCTCTCCGCGCAGACCACGGACAAGCGGGTCAACCAGGTCACCCCCACGCTGTTCGCGCGCTACCCCGACGCCGCCGCCTACGCCGGTGCGCGGCGCGAGGAGCTGGAGGAGATCCTGAAGCCGCTCGGGTTCTTCCGCGCGAAGGCGGCGTCCGTGCAGGGCATCGGCGCCGCCCTGGTGGCCGACCACGGCGGCGAGGTGCCCGCGAGCCTGGACGAGCTGGTGAAGCTGCCCGGGGTGGGCCGCAAGACGGCGAACGTGGTGCTGGGCAACGCGTTCGGCATCCCCGGCATCACGGTGGACACGCACGTCGGCCGGCTCTCCCGGCGGCTCGGGTGGACGAGGGAGAAGGACCCGGTCAAGGTGGAGAAGGCGATCGCCGAGCTGCTGCCGCCCGAGGAGTGGACGATGGCGTGCCACCGCCTGATCTTTCACGGCCGGCGCGTCTGCCACTCGCGCCGCCCGGCCTGCGGCGCCTGCGTGCTGGCCGAGCTGTGCCCGTCCTACGGGGAGGGGGAGACGGACCCGGAGAAGGCGCGCGCCCTGGTCGCGGTGTGACGACGCCGGGTCGGACGACGGCGGGTCAGAGGTCCGCGAGGAGCTCCAGCAGCAGCGCGGTCACCCGGTCCGGCGCCTCCTCGGGCAGGAAGTGCCCGGCGCCGTCGACGACCTCCTGGCGCAGCGGCCCGGTGACGTAGGAGGCGTCGTGGAGGAAGACCCGGGCCGGCAGCAGCGGGTCCAGGGCGCCGCGCACCGTCAGCGTCGGCACGGTCACCGGGCGGCTGACCTGCGCGAGGTACCGGCGCCCGTCGGTGCGGGGCGTGGACCGGACGAGCCAGCGGAAGTGCTCCATCGTCGAGTGCGCCGCGAACGGCAGGCCCATCGCCTCGGTGTACAGGGCCGCCTCCGCGGTGGCGCCGTCGTTGCCCGGGGCCGACCAGGCCCGGAGCAGCTTGGCGACGAGGCCGCCCTCGAGCAGCGCCCGCTCGGGGAACCAGGGGATCTGGAAGCGCAGCACGGTGCCGAGGGCCCGGGCGGGCAGCGGGTTGCTCAGCCGGTGCAGCGGCACCGGGTGCGGGTTCGCCAGCACCGCGACCGCGCGGGTGAGGTCCGGCGCGACGTGCGGCATCGCCCAGGCCACCGTGCCGCCGAAGCCGTGGCCGACGACGACGGCGCTCGCCGCACCGAGGGACCGGATCACCCCGGCGACGTCGCGGGCGAACACGGCGGTCTCGTGCCGGTGGGGCGGCTTGTCGGAGCCCCCGAAGCCGCGCAGGTCCATGGCGGCCACGGCGTGCCCCGCCTCGGCCAGCGCCGGGATCTGGTGGCGCCAGGCCCACCAGAACTCGGGGAAGCCGTGCAGCAGCAGCACGACCGGACGGTCCGGGCGGAACTCGCCCGCGGTCACGACGTGGAACTGGGCGCCGTTGGCGGCGACGTCGCGGTGCTGCCAGGGACCTGGGACCAGCACACAGCTCGAGTCGGCGACCACGGTCGGCACGTTACCGGCTGCCGGCGTCCGGCCGGACGCCGACGCCACTCGTCATGACGGCCGTCACAGCACGGCCAGCAGAGCCATGTACGCGCCGGTGCCGCCGAGGATGCTCAGCATCGCGTTGCGCCGCCACAGGTGCAGGGCGGCCGTGACGCCGACGCCCACGAGCTCGGGCAGGCCGTGCGGGGCGCTGGTGAGGTCCACCGACGAGAGGGTGTAGACCACGAGGATCGCCATGACCCCCAGCGGCATCGTGCGGGCCAGGTGGTCGACGACGGCAGAGTCGCGCACCCGGCGCAGCGCGACGAACGGCGCCAGGCGAAGCGCGTACGTGACGGCGGAGATCACGAGCAGGGTCAGGAGGATCTGGCCGGCGCTAGGCATGGCGGCCCTCCGTGGTGCTCGGGGCTCCGGCGGTCCTGTCGCGAGCCCGCTGCCGGAGCAGGCGGGCGACCAGCACGACGACGAACGCCGTGAGTGCGAGCACGAGCATGCCGCCCGGGGCGACGGCGAGGGCGAGCCCGGCGCAGGCGAGCGCGACCAGCAGGGTCGGCAGGTCGGGGGCCGCGCGGTAGGCGTCGATCGTGAGGACCACGAACAGGGCCGTCAGCGCGAACCCGAGGCCCTCGGCGTCGAGGCCCAGGCCCGCCCCGAGCAACGCTCCGACCGTGGAGCCGGTGAGCCAGTAGAGGTGGCAGAAGATCTCCGTGGCGAGCACCCGCGTGCCGGTCAGGGTGTGCGGGGGCCGCGTGGCGAGCAGCGCGTACGCCTCGTCGGTCAGGGCGTGGACGCCGTAGAGCCGCCCGATCCCGGAGCGGATCTTCCGCAGCGGGAAGCTCAGGCCGTAGAAGACGTGCCGGAAGTTCACGAAGAACGTCGTGGCGGCCACCTGGGCGAGGCCCACGCCGCCGGTGACGAGGCCGATGGCGAGGAACTCCATCGAGCCGGCGTAGATGAGTACCGAGAACACCGGTGCCCACCACCAGTCCAGCCCGCTGGTGGCGAGCAGCACGCCGAACGCCGTCCCGAGAGGCAGGTAGCCCATGCCCACGCCGAGCGTGTCCCTGGCCGCCAGGCCCACCTGGTGCCGCCGGTAGGCGCGGCGCCCGAGCACGGGGGCTGCGCCGCCGTCGCCCTCGGCGGCGGGGACGGAGCGGGCGGACATGAGGCCAGGTTAGGTCCCGGCGCCGCGCGGCTCGGCCCGTGCCCATACCGCGGGAGGCAGGGGGCAGCCACCGGACGACCGCTCCAGGACAGCACGACCGCTGCAGGCGCTCCTGCAGCGGTCGTGCTGTCGTGCGGCGCTCGGGGCGGGGGCTACCGCTGCATGCCGCGGCTGATCTGGTCCATCACGGAGGAGTCCGCCAGCGTGGTGACGTCACCGGCCTGGCGGCCCTCGGCGATGTCCTTGAGCAGGCGGCGCATGATCTTGCCCGAGCGGGTCTTGGGCAGCTCGGCGACCACGAGGATCGAGCGCGGCTTGGCGATCGGTCCGATCTCCTTGGCGACGTGGTTGCGGAGCTCGGCGACGACGTCGGCCCCCTCGCCGTCCTCGTCGGCACGCTCGACGGCGTCCGAGCGCAGGATGACGAAGGCGACGACGGCCTGTCCCGTGGTGTCGTCCTTGGCGCCCACCACCGCCGCCTCGGCGACGATCGGGTGCGACACGAGGGCGGACTCGATCTCCGTCGTCGAGAGGCGGTGGCCGGAGACGTTCATGACGTCGTCGACGCGGCCGAGGAGCCAGATGTCGCCGTCCTCGTCCTTCTTGGCACCGTCGCCCGCGAAGTACATGCCCTCGAAGCGGGACCAGTACGTGTCGTAGAAGCGCTGCGGGTCGCCCCAGATGCCGCGCAGCATCGACGGCCACGGCTCGGTCAGCACGAGATAGCCCCCGCCGCCGTTGGGCACCGGCTCGGCGGCCTCGTTGAGGACGTCGGCGGCGATGCCGGGCAGCGGCGTCTGCGCGGAGCCGGGCTTGGCGGCGGTGACGCCCGGCAGCGGGGAGATCATGATCGCGCCCGTCTCGGTCTGCCACCAGGTGTCGACCACCGGCGTCCTCCCGGCGCCGATCGTCTCGCGGTACCACATCCACGCCTCGGGGTTGATGGGCTCGCCGACCGAGCCGAGCACGCGCAGGGAGGACAGGTCGTGGCGCTCGGGGTACTCCTTGCCCCACTTCATGCAGGTGCGGATCGCCGTCGGGGCCGTGTAGAGGATCGAGACCTTGTACTTCTCGACGATCTCCCACCACCGGTCCTTGTCCGGGGTGTCGGGCGTGCCCTCGTAGATGACCTGGCTGGCGCCGTTGACGAGCGGGCCGTAGGTGACGTAGCTGTGGCCCGTCACCCAGCCGATGTCCGCGGTGCACCAGTACACGTCGGTCTCGGGCTTGAGGTCGAAGACGTACCTGTGGGTGAACGCGCACTGGGCGAGGTACCCACCGGTGGTGTGCAGGATGCCCTTCGGCTTCCCGGTGGTGCCGGAGGTGTAGAGGATGAACAGCGGGTGCTCGGCCTCCACCGCCACCGGGGTGTGCTCGGGCGAGGCGGCCGCGAGGGCGTCGGCCCACCGGACGTCCCGGCCCTCGGTCCAGGGGACGTCCTGGCCCGTGCGCTCGACGACGAGCACGTGCTGGACCGGCGTGCCCTTCTCCAGGGCCTCGTCGACAGCGGGCTTGAGCGCACTGGCCTTGCCGCGGCGGTAGCCGCCGTCGGCGGTGATGACCACGCGCGCCTCGGCGTCGTTGATGCGGCTGTGCAGCGCCTCGGCGGAGAAGCCGCCGAAGACCACGGAGTGCGGGGCGCCGATGCGCGCGCAGGCGAGCATCGCGACGACCGCCTCGGGGATCATCGGCAGGTAGATCGCCACCCGGTCGCCGGTCCCCACGCCCAGCTCGGTCAGGGCGTTGGCGGCCCGCGAGGTCTGCTCCTTCAGGTCGGCGTAGGTGAGGGTGCGGGTGTCGCCGGGCTCACCCTCGAAGTAGATCGCGACGCGGTTGCCGCGGCCCTCCTCGACGTGCCTGTCGACGGCGTTGTACGTGGCGTTGAGCTCGCCGTCCGCGAACCACCGGGCCACGGGGGCGCCCGAGAAGTCCAGCGTCTCGGTGAAGTCCTTCGACCAGGTCAGCAGCTCGCGCGCCTGCTCCGCCCAGAAGCCCGCCCGGTCGGCAGCGGCCCGCTCGTAGATCTCGGGCCTGGCGTTGGCCTGGGCCGCGAACTCGGGGCTCGGCGGGAACGCCCGGGTCTCGTGGAGGAGGTTCTCCAGGTCTGCCTCGGGGGCCTGGGGCGTGGTGGTGGCGTCGTGCTGGGACATCTACGTCCTCCCTGGGGCGAGAAGCGTGGCGGCGGCGTGTGCCGCGCATCACAGAACTGTCGCATGCAACATAGCGAACTCGTCCGTGCCCGAGACAGCCCGTCTCCGGCGTCTGTGTTACCGCCCGTTGCCGTGGCGTGCGGAGCGACCGGTGCGCAGGGCGTAGGCCTCGCGGGCCCGCTCCTCGGCGCGGCCGAGCCGGCGGGCGCCGTGGGAGACCACACCGACGGCCAGCAGGCCCAACCCGTACAGGGCGAGCCGTCCGGCGGGGCCGTCGGCGAGCAGGTGGTGCGCGACGTTGCGGCCGAGCGCGTTGAGGTCCTCCAGCCAGGTCACCGCAGGCTCCACGACCTCGGCGGTCCGGGCGGGCAGGATCACGAAGGCGAGGCCGGCGAGCAGCACCAGGACACCGGTCACCTGGGCCCCGAGGGAGGACCACCGGGCGGTCAGCAGGACGACGGCGGTGACGACGAGCCCGGCGGCAAGCTCGATGAGGGCGGCGGGGGCCAGCTCGCCCCGCGCCCAGGGGCTGTCGTCGCCGAGCGTGAGGCGAGCTCCGGCGTCGGCGACGAGGTACCAGGCCACCGGGGCCAGGACGAGCGTCAGGAGCAGGCTCCACCAGTGCGCGCCCGCGCGGGAGCGGGGGGCCGCCTGCGTGGCGCCGTCGAGCACGCCGGCGGACGCCTCCCGCTCGCGCCAGCGCTCCCGCAGGGCCGCCTCCTCGGGCGTGCGCGCCACGTGCGGGCCGGGCTCCGGGCGGGTGCCGGGCTCCGGGTGCGGGTCCGCGTCGCCGCGGGGGGTGCCGGCGTCCGCGCCGGTCGGGGCCTCGCCGCGCAGCCCCATGAACCCCTGGCGGCGCGTCGCGGTGCTCTCCAGCTCGGAGGTGTCGTCCCGCTCCGGGCGCCGGGCGGCGGGGCTGCGGAAGCTGCCGGCGCGGAGGTCGGCGGTCTCGTCGGCGTCGTGGGCGGTGGGGTCCGGCGTCGGCTCGTCCCGGCGGGGCGTCCGGGCGTCGTCGGGGCTGGGCGTGGTCACGTGAGCCTCCTCGATCGGTGGATCGCGGTCACGCTAACGGACGCCGGGGGCGACGGCGGCGGGGCGCGCCGCCGCGGCTCAGGCCTCCGCAGAGGTGAGCGCGAGGTCGGCGCGCTCGTACCGCCGGCCCGACCGGCGGGCGAAGTGGGCGGCGCCGCCGCAGACCGCGAGGATCCCGCCGAGGAGGAGCCACGTGCCGGAGACGAGGAGCTGGAAGCCGCCCGGCAGCACGCTGAGGGCGCTGAGCAACGGCTCGAGCCGGTCGACCCCCTGCGCGAACAGCACCGCCAGGGCGCCCACGGCGAGGAGCAGCCAGCCCGCCAGCTGGGGGCCGAGGGAGGAGAGTCCGGCGAGCAGGACGACGACGGCGAGCAGCACCGTCCCCGCCAGAAGGCTCGGTTCCTGCCACGGCTGGCGGGTCAGCGTCGTGCCGAGCACCAGCGCCGCCGTCGTACCGCGGCCCAGCAGCACCGCCACGGGCGGAAGCAGGACGAGGGAGAAGAAGGCGCTGAGGGCGTGGCCCCACATCCGTGAGCGGGGCGCCGCCGGCGTCTCGGCCCCGGCGCCCCGGGCGAGGGCAGCCTCCTCGCGTTCCTGGCGGCGCCCGGCGCGGCGCGCGAGGTGGCAGGCGGCACCGCCGGCGACGAGCGCAGCCCCGGCGGCGAGCACCAGGCCCGACGCGAGCGGCCGGAGCAGCGGATCGGTCAGGGGGGCGGTCGACGGGCCGAGGAGGGGGCGGATCAGCGGCAGGCCGACCAGGCCCGGGAGCACGCCCCACACGAGCCCGCCGACCCCCAGGGCGAGGCTGGAGGCCCGTGCCGCCACCATGCCGAGGACGGCGAGCAGGAGCAGCCCGAGCAGGAGGGGACCGGCGCCGACGACGTCCGAGGAGCCCTCGAGCGGCAGGAGCATGTCGATGCCGAGCAGGGCGAGGTAGAGGGCGGCCGGGGTGACGACCAGGCCCACCAGCACCGCGAGCACGTGGGCGCGCATCCGGGACCGCGGAGGCGCCGGGGGGCCCGAGAGACCTCGCAGGAGCTCCTCCGGTCCCTCGGGCGGCTGGCTGTGCTGGCTGCTCACGCGGTCCTCCAATCCTTGGAAGCGTACGCGCCCGTCGCCGTCCGGGTGCCGCGGCCGCCTAGCCTGGCCCGATGAGCTCCGACGTCACCGCCGCGCTGGACGCGCTGGCCAGTCTGGACGGGGTGGCGCAGGCGGCGGACCGCGCCCGCGAGGCCGTCACCGAGCTGCGCTGGCACGAGGGCCTGCGCCGGCGGTGGCGGGAGGCCCGGGCGGAGACGGCCGTCCGTTCCGCCGTCGCGACCGTCGCCCTCGAGGGTGTGCGCGCCGACGCCGGGTGGTTGCGCCAGCAGGTCGCCTCGGGTGCCGCCGCGCCCGGCGGACTGCCTGCGGGGGAGGCGCTGGTGGTGGCGGCGTGGCGCGCGCAGGTCCACGTCGGCGAGCTGCTCGGTGACCTCGGCGGCCGTGGCCGCCCGCCCGCCGCGCCCGCCGGCGAGCTCGTCGCCGGGCTGCACCGGGACCTGACCGCGCACCTCGCCGCCGCCGGGGCGCTGCCCGCGGCCGCCGTCGGGCGTCCGCGGACCGACGACCAGCCGCGCGAGGGCGGGCCGCTCGACCCGCCGGTGACCCTGCGCGGCGGCGGCGGCGACCCGGCCCCGGCGCCGGTGGGGGCGGAGCTGCGGTCGCGGCTGGCGGCGGTGCTCGCGGTGCTCGCCGCGGAGGAGGCTCCCGCGCTGGTGCGCGTCGGCGTCGTGCACGGGGAGCTGGCCACGCTCCGCCCGTTCACCACCGGCAACGGCCTGCTCGCCCGCGCGGTGGCCCGCCTCGTCGCGGTGCGCTCCGGCCTCGAGCCCACCGGCGTCGCGGTCCTGGACGCCCACGCGGCGGAGCGGCCGGGCGCCTACCGCGAGGCGCTCGCCGGGTACGCCTCCGGCACTCCCGCCGGCGTCGCGCACTGGCTGCGCTTCCAGGCCGACGCCGTCGTCGTCGGCGCCGTCGAGGGCGCCGCGGTGGCGACGGCGGTGCGCGCCGGGCGGACCGCGCCCGCCTGAGGAACGGGCGCCCCGTCAGGCAGGAGCGGCACGGGGCGGGCGAAGCGTCGCACCTCCCAGCCGCGCTGGCGGGCCAGGCGGTGCAGCGCACGGTCGGGGTTGACGGCCACCGGGTGGCCCACCGCCTCGAGCATGGGCAGGTCCGTCACGGAGTCGGTGTACGCCCAGCTCCGGGCGAGGTCGTACCCGTGCGTCTCCGCGAGCTCGCGCAGCGCGGCCGCCTTGGCCGGCCCGTACGCGTAGTACTCGATGGCCCCGGTGTACCGGCCGTCCACCACCGCCATCCGTGACGCCACCACGTGGTCCGCGCCGACGAGGCGGGCGATCGGGGCGACGACGTCGTCGCTGGAGGCCGACACGATCACCACGTCGGTGCCCGCGGCGTGGTGGCGGGTGATCAGATCGATCGCCTCCAGGTAGACGTGGGGCTGGACGAACGTCGTGATCGCCCTCTCGACCACCTCCTGCAGCCGCGTGACCTCCCAGCCGTCGACCATGCGGGAGAGCTGCTCGCGCACCCGCTCGCTGCGCCGGTGGTCCGCCGCGACGAGGACGTAGGCCAGCTGCGCCGACGCGGAGCGCGCGAGGTCGGCCCGGGTGAGGAGGCCGGCCGCCAGCAGGGGGCGCGCCAGCACGAGCGAGGAGGGGGTGGCCAGGACCGTCTGGTCCAGGTCGAAGAAGGCGGCGGTGCGGGTCATCGGGGCGCTGACCCGCGGGGCAGGGACTCCATGCGTCACACTCTGGCACCCGGAGCCGCGGGCGTCTGCCCGGCGGAGGCCGGCAGGTGGCGTCCACATCCTCACGGCCGCTCCGGTCTGTCCACAGCACGACGACGCCACGGGCGGCCGTCGGGACATGCTCGGAGCCCGATCGCCGAGGAGGTCCCATGACGACGCCGTTGACCGAGACCGCGGTGGCGCTGCGCAGCGACGACGCCGCCCTGACCGCTCGCGTCCGGCGGCTGACGGACCTGGCCGGGGTGGGGCTGACCGTGGTCCCGACCGACCGGGTGCTGCCGGACGCTGCGGTGCTGCTGGACGCCGCCGGGCCCGTGGGTGCGCTCACCGTGCGGGTGGATCCCGCGCGGACGGTGGCGGCGGAGGGCCCGCTGCCGGCCGCGGTCCTCCTGCCGGGCGAGGAGTCCGCGCTGCTCGACGTCCTCGTCACGGCCGCGACCCCGTACCGGGCCCGGACCGTCGGGGTGGTGGGCGCCCACGGGGGCGCGGGGGCCTCGGTGCTCGCGGCCGTCCTCGCCCGGGCCTGCGTGGCGACCGGGGTCGCCACGGCGCTGGTCGACCTGGACCCGGCCGGCGGCGGGCTCGACGTGCTGCTCGGGCTGGAGTTCGACCCCGGGAGGCGCTGGGCCGACGTCCGGGAGGAGCGCGGGGCGCTGCTGCCCGAACGCCTGGCCCTGGCGCTGCCCACGTGGCACCTCGTGCGCGTGCTCTCGGGCGACCGGCGCGGTGGCGCGGGGGCCGACGATCTCGCGGTGCGCTCGGCGGTCCGCGCCCTCGGTCAGGGGCACGACGTCGTGATCCTCGACCTGCCGCGCCAGGTCCTCGCACCCGGGGCCGCGCGGGAGGCGTGGCTCGGCCGGTGCAGCGACGTCGTCCTCGTCGGCGGGGCCGGGGTCCGAGCCGGGGCGGCCGCGATCGCCGCCGCGCCGCTGGTCCGGGCGGGCTGCGCTGTCCACCTCGTGGTGCGGGGCCCGGCGGCGGAGGCGGCCGAGGTGGCGGAGGTGGCCGGGCTCCCGCTGGCGGCGGTGCTGCGCGAGGAGCGGAACCTCGGCGCCGACGTCGAGCGCGGGGCACGGCCGGGCGACCGGCGCCGCGGGCCCCTCATGTCGACGGCCCGCGAGCTGGTGACCCGGCTGGGGCTGGCGCCGTGAGCACCCCGGTGGCGCAGGTGCGCGAGGCGCTCGTGCGGGGTGTGCCGCTCGCCGGCGCGCTCGGCGCGGCGGACACCGGCGTCGGCGCGGACCGGCTGCTGCGGCTGGACACCGAGGTGCGCGCACAGGTGCGCGGCGCCGGGCCGCTCCAGCGGTTCCTCGACGACCCCCGGGTGACCGACGTCCTCGTCAACGGCGGGGACGGGGTCTGGGTGGACCGCGGTGGCGGGCTGGAACGGGTCGAGGTGGGTGACGTGCTCGCCGACGCCCAGGCCGTCCGGGCGCTGGCCACCCGTCTGGCCGCGACGTGCGGGCAGCGCCTCGACGACGCCAGCCCGGTCGTGGACGGCACCCTGCCGGACGGCACCCGCCTGCACGCCGTGCTGCCCCCGCTCTCGGCGACCGGCACGCTCATCTCGTTGCGCACCCACCGCACGCGCGTGCTCACGCTGAGCGAGCTGGTGGCCGGGGGGACCGTGCCGGGCCCGGTGGCGCCGGTGCTGCGGGCGCTGGTGGACCGCCGCGCCAACGTGCTGGTCTCGGGGGCGACCGGCTCCGGCAAGACGACGGTGCTGGCGGCGATGCTCTCGCTCGTCGGCCACGGCGAGCGGATCGTCTGCATCGAGGAGTCGGCGGAGCTGCGCCCCGACCATCCGCACGTGATCCACCTGCAGGTGCGGCGGGCGAACGTCCAGCACGTCGGCGAGGTGCCGCTGGCGGAGCTCGTCCGGGCCGCCCTGCGCATGCGCCCCGACCGCATCGTGCTGGGAGAGTGCCGTGGTGCCGAGGTGCGCGACGTGCTCGGGGCCCTGAACACCGGCCACGACGGCGGCTGGGCGACGGTGCACGCGAACACCTCCGAGGACGTGCCCGCCCGCCTGGTCGCCCTCGGTGCCCTGGCCGGCATGACCGGCGCGACGATGACCGCCCAGGCGGTCAGCGCCCTCGACGCGGTGATCCATCTGCGCCGCGACGACGACGGGGTGCGCCGCCTCGCCGAGGTGGGCGTGCTCGAGCGGACGGGAGACGAGCTGGTCTGCCGGCCGGCTCTCACGGTTGACCCGGGTGGCGTCGTCGAACGGGGCCCGGCGTGGTCGAGGCTCGCCGCCAGGCTCGGCCTGGCCGGGTCGACGGACGACGGCGGGCAGGCGGGCAGCGTCGTGCAGGCCGGCGTCGGCCGCGGCCGGCACGCCGCGGGGCCGTGACGGAGCCCGTGATCGTCGCGGTGCTGGTGGCCGCGGCGGTCCTGCTGCTCGCCCGACCGGGTCGTCGCCCCGTCCGTCGCCCCGTACGTCGCCGCGGGGAACCGCGACCACGCGTGCGCCGTCGTCCCGGCACGCGGGAGATCGACGTCGGGGTTCTCGTCACCGAGGTCGCCACGCGGCTGAAGGCGGGGGCCGACGTCGATGCTGCCTGGGACGAGACGTTCGCCCGGGTGGGCCTGACCGGGCAGACGCCTGCGGCGTGGACGGAGCCGCCGGGCAGCGTGGCAGCCCGCGACCCGGGCGCTCCGGCGCGGGAGGACGGCGTGCCCGGCCAGCTGCTGGAGCTGGCATCCCGGCAGGCCGCGCACGACCGGCTGCCGCGCCCGCTACGCCGTCTGGTCCGTCATGGCATCGGCTCGACGACGGCGGGGGCGCTGCCCGGCGCGATCGCCGCCTGCCGGCTCACCCACGAGCTCGGAGCGCCGCTGGCAGAGGTCCTCCAGCGGTGCGCGGAGGGCTTGACCGAGGCCGGGCACGCGCGCGCGGCACGTGCCGTGGCGCTGGCCGGGCCACGGGCCACCGCCCGGCTGCTCGGCTGGCTCCCGGTGCTCGGGCTGGTGCTCGGTGCCGGGATCGGCGCAGACCCGCTGCGGGTGCTGCTCGGCGGCGGGCTCGGGAGCGCCTGCCTGCTGGCGGGCGTCGCGCTCATGGTGGCCGGCCGCCGCTGGGTGGCAGCCCTCGTGCGGGTCGCCGGTGCCGCCGGCACCGGCCCGGCCGGTCGGACGCCGGGACGGCCGCGGACGGCTCAGCGGCCCGATTGGGGTCCGGCCTGGAGGGCGGCGCGGTGACCACGCTGACGTTCCTGCTGCTCGCGACCGTCGCGGCGCTGCCGTGGACGCTGACCCGGCGCACCCGCGCGCGGGCGCCCACCGGGCGCGCCGGTCCGGTTCCGGCGTCGCTCGGCGAGGTCGACGTCGCGGTGCTCCTCGACCTCGCGGACGCCGCCCTCGACGCCGGGGCGTCGGTGCCCGGCACGCTGCTGGCACTCGGGCGCGCGGTCGCCGGTCCGGCGCCGGAGGCGGCCGACGACGGCGGGAGCGGGGCGGCGCTGGGCCGCGCCGGCCGGGCGCTGCTCCTCGGGGCGCCGTGGGAGGAGGCGTGGGACGGGTCTCCGCGCGCGCTCGTCGCGCTCGCCGACGCACTCGAGCCCGCCTGGGTCGACGGTGCGGCCCCCGGCCCGCTGCTGCGCCAGGCGGCCGGGTCCGTGCGCGCCACCCGGCACCGTGAGGCCCAGGAGGCGGCGGCACGTCTCGGCGTCCGGCTGGTTCTGCCCCTGGGGCTGTGCTTCCTGCCCGCCTTCGTGCTGCTCGGGCTCGTGCCGGTGGTCCTCGCCGCCGGTGGCGCCGTCCTCGGTGGCTGAGCCTCCACACGCGGTGCCGCTGCCGGGTCGTCCACAGCCGGCGGTCCGCCCTCCGACCCGGGCGTCGCGATCCGCGCAGGCTCGGTCCCGACGGACGGCAGACGGCGGTCCGCGAGAGGCGCCCGACGGGCGTGGGGAGGAGAGCACGATGAGCGTTCGACGTCGCTGGGGGAGGGTCCGGGTCGCGCTGACCCGGCGGGTGCACGCGCTGCGGGCCGACGGGGAGGCCGGCATGGCCACCGCCGAGTACGCGATCGGGACCGTGGCGGCCGCCTCGTTGGCGAGCGTCCTGCTGTGGGTCCTCAAGAGCGACTGGGTCCGGGAGCTCGTGTCGGACCTGATCCGCAAGGCGCTCGGGCTGGGATGAGACGACAACCACGTCCGTCGGCGGTCCGGGCCGCTCGGTCCGGCCCGCCGACGGGGGGCCCGGAGCGAGGCGGGGTGACCGCCGAGCTCGCCCTCGTGCTGCCCGGGGTCGTGCTGCTCCTCGTCGCGCTGCTCACCGCGGCGGGCGCCGCGCTCACGCAGGTCCGGGTGGCCGACGCCGCGCGGGCCGGAGCACGTGCGGCGGCGCTCGGTGAGTCCCACGGCGAGATCCTCGGCGTCGCGCGGGAGCTCGCCGGCGACGGTGCCGCGGTGCGGGTGTCCGAGACGGACGGGTACGTCGTCGTGGAGGTCTCGCACGACCTCGCCGGACCTCTGCGGGCGGCCGGACTGGCAGCCCGGTCCAGCGCTCGGGCGCTGTCCGAGCCGGGGGAGTGAGCGCGGTGCGGCGGTGGGGGCGCTCCCGAGCGGGCGGCGGCGACCGGGGCGCCGGCTCCGTGCTCGGCCTGGCCCTGGTGGCGGTCCTGCTGGTCCTCACCCTGGCCGTCGTGGGCGTAGCCCGTGCCGTCCACGCGCGCGGGACCGCGCAGGCCGCGGCGGACCTCGGCGCGCTCGCCGCCGCGACCGCGTTGCAGGACCTGACCGGCTCCGCGGGGGACCCGTGCGCCGTCGCCGGCCGGGTCGTCGCCGTCAACGGTGCGGAGCTCACCGCCTGCCGGACCCGCGGGGAGGAGGTGGTGGTCGCGACCCGCGTGCCGCTCGCGGACGGCACGGGACTCGCCGCGCGGGCCAGCGCCCGTGCCGGTCCGGCCGGCTGACACGGCCGGCTCGCCCCAGAAGGGTCAGGCGGGTGCGCAGCGCAGCAGTAGCGACAGCAGGCGCACCGCCCCGGCCTTGTCGAGCGGGGAGTTGCCGTTGCCGCACTTGGGTGACTGGACGCAGGCCGGGCACCCGTCGGCGCACCCGCACGAACGGATCGCGTCACGGGTGGCCCCGATCCACTCGACCGCGGCCCGGTACCCGCGCTCGGCGAACCCGGCCCCGCCCGGGTAGCCGTCGTGGACGAAGACGGTGGGCTGCCCGGTCTGCGGGTGCACCGCCGTCGACAGGCCGCCGATGTCCCACCGGTCGCACGTGGCCAGCAGGGGCAGCAGCCCGATCGAGGCGTGCTCGGCGGCGTGCAGCGCGCCGGGCAGGGAGTCCTTGCCCACGCCCGCCGCCTCGCACGCCTCGGCGGAGAGCGTCCACCACACGGCGGTCGTCGGCAGCACCCGCTCGGGCATGTCCAGCGGGTAGGAGCCGATGATGTCCATGCCGGGGAGGCGTCGCCTGTCGTAGTCGGTGACCTGGCTGGTCACCTCGACGTCGCCGAAGGACCACGTGGCCTCGGTGCCGTCGGCGGCCCGCCACAGCTGCCGGTCCCGGACCGAGAGCACCCGCACCGAGGAGGAGGACCGGGCCTTGGTGCGGTGCCCCAGCTCCGTCTCGGCGTGCACGAGGGCCACGTCGTCCTCCAGCGCGTCGACGACGAACGTGCGTCCCTGGTGCAGGTAGACCGCACCGGGGTGCACCGTGGCGTCCGCGCGTGCGCCGTCGACGGTGCCGAGCACGGTGCCGGTCCCGGACTCGACCACCTGGACGGGCCGGTCGCCGCCGCCCCGCAGGTCCGTGAGGTCCTGCGGGCGCTCGGGCCGGGAGAAGTTCCAGAACCAGCCCGTCGGCCGGCGCCGGAGCAGGCCCCGCCGGACCAGCTCGTCGAGCAGCGCGGCGTCCGGCAGGCCGAAGAGCGGCAGGTCACCCTCCGTCAGCTGCAGCTCCGCCGCGGCGGCGCACAGGTGCGGGGCGAGCACGTAGGGGTTGGCCGGGTCGAATGTCGTCGCCTCCACGCCGGCGCCGAAGATCGCCTCGGGGTGGTGGACCACGAAGCCGTCGAGCGGGTCCTCGCTCGCCACCAGCACCGCGACGCCCTCCGCCCCGGCCCGCCCCGCCCGCCCCGCCTGCTGCCACATCGAGACCCGGGTGCCGGGCCAGCCCGCGATGACGACGGCGTCCAGCCCGGCGACGTCGACGCCGAGCTCGAGGGCGTTGGTCGTCGCCAGCGCGAGCAGCTCCCCCGACCGCAGCGCCCGCTCGAGCTCGCGGCGCTCCTCGGGCAGGTACCCGCCCCGGTACGCAGCCACCCGCCCGGCGAGCTCGCCGTCGACCTCGCGCAGGTGCCGGCGGGCCTGCTCCGCGATCACCTCGGCGCCGTAGCGCGAGCGCACGAACACCAGCGTGCGGGCGCCGCTGACCACCAGGTCCGCCAGGAGGTCCGCCGCCTCCGCCGTGGCGCTGCGCCGCGGCCCGGACTCGAAGGCCTCGTCGTCGGCGCCGCTCGCGCCGAGCTCGACCCCCTCCCCGGGCCAGGAGGCCGTCCACCCGGCGGACAGCGCGGGCTGCCACAGCGCGACGGTGCGCCGGCCCGCCGGCGCGGCGTCCTCCGTCACGGCGACGACGTCGGACTCCGGGACGCCGACGAGCCGGGCCGCGGTGAGCGCCGGCTCCGCCGTCGTGGCCGACGCCGCGATCACGGTCGGGCTGGCGCCGTAGTGCGCGGCCAGGCGCAGCAGGCGCCGGAGCACGAGCGCCACGTGCGCGCCGAGCACACCGCGGTAGGCGTGGCACTCGTCGACGACGACGTAGCGCAGGCCCTTGAGCAGTCGCTGCCACCGCCGGTGCCCGGGCAGCATCGAGAAGTGCAGGAAGTCGGGGTTGGAGAGCACGACGTCGGCATGGTCGCGGGCCCAGTCGCGCTCCTCCAGCGGGGTGTCGCCGTCGCAGGTGGTCACGCGCACCCCGCGCAGCCCCGCGGCGTCGAGCAGGCGGTGCAGCCCGGTGAGCTGATCCGCCGCCAGCGCCTTGGTGGGGGAGAGGTACAGGGTGGTGGGACGCCGCCCGTAGGCGGCGATGCTGCCGGCGTCGGGGCGAGCCGCCAGCGCGGCGTCGGCCCGGACCGCCGAGATGGCGGGCAGCCAGGCCGCGAGGGACTTGCCGGACCCCGTGCCCGTGGCGATGACCGTGTGCCGGCCGGCCCAGGCCGCCTCGGCCGCCGTGACCTGGTGCTCCCAGGGCCGCTCCACGCCGAGGCGCCGGTACCCGGCCACCAGGTCCGGGTCCGCCCACGCCGGCCAGTCCGCCGTCCGGCCGGGGCGGGCCGGCAGCTGCTCGAGGTGGACGAGGCGGCCGTCGCGCACACCGGTGGCGCGCAGCAGCTCGACGAGGTCCGGGCGGGGCACCTGCCCAGTGTGCGCCATGGCGCCGACACCGACCGCCGGCGGCCGGCCGGCCGTGGCAGGTGGTTGCCACGGGCAGTTCTGTCCAGGCCCACCCCCTGGACGTCCGGCTCGGGGGTGGGACGATTCGCGGACAGGGGGTGGGGGCCATGGCACTTCGGGTGGACGAGCGGGTGGCCGGGGCGGCGCGGGTGGTCAGCGCGGCCGGGGAGCTGGACGGCGCGTCCGCGGGTCGCCTGCGGGCCGCCGTCGACCGGGCCCTCGACGCGCTCCCGGCCGCCGTCGTCGTGGACCTCACCGCGGTGACCTTCATCGACTCCGCCGGCGTCCGTGCGGTGCTGGACCGCCGTGCCGTGATCAGGGCCCTCGACTCGCGCCTGCACGTGGTGGCGGCCGCGGAGCAGGTGCGGGCCGTCTTCGAGCTGTCCGGCCTCCTGGAGGGCCAGCCGCTGCACCGTGAGCTCGGCGAGGTCCTCGGCCCGGATCCGGCCGGGCTGACGTCGCCCGGCTGAGCGGCCGAGGCCCACCGGACACGCGCGGACGGCAATACGGAATGTGCCGAACCCGGCCGCGGCACAGGTAGGCTCGCCGGGAAACAGCCACCGCGACGGCGTCGTCGCAGGTGAGACGCACTGCCGAGGAGGGTAGATGCTTGAACTGGGGGCCACGAGCCTGACCATCGTCGGGATCATCGCGGGTATAGCGATCATCTCGCTCGTCATCGCGGTGGCGCTGCGCCGTCAGGTGCTCGCCGCGGACGCGGGCACACCACGGATGCAGGAGATCGCCGGCGCGATCGAGGAAGGGGCTCAGGCCTACCTGAGGCGTCAGTTCCGCACCCTCGGCATCTTCGCGGTGGTCGTCTTCGGCCTCCTGTTCCTGCTGCCGGCCGATCCCGAGATCAAGATCGGCCGGGCGATCGCGTTCCTCTTCGGCGCCGGGTTCTCGGCGGCGATCGGCTACCTGGGCATGTCCCTGGCGGTGCGGGCCAACGTGCGCGTCGCCTCCTCGGCCACCCGCCCCGGCGGACGCACCGAGGGTGCGCGCATCGCGTTCCGCACCGGTGGCGTGGTCGGCATGAGCGTCGTGGGCCTGGGCCTGCTCGGCGCCGCAGGCGTCGTGATCTTCTACCGCGGGGACGCGCCCGCCGTCCTGGAGGGCTTCGGCTTCGGCGCCGCCCTGCTCGCGATGTTCATGCGCGTCGGCGGCGGCATCTTCACCAAGGCGGCCGACGTCGGGGCGGACCTGGTCGGCAAGGTCGAGCAGGGCATCCCCGAGGACGACCCGCGCAACGCCGCCACGATCGCGGACAACGTGGGCGACAACGTCGGCGACTGCGCCGGCATGGCTGCCGACCTCTTCGAGTCCTACGCCGTGATGCTCGTGGCATCCCTGATCCTGGGCAAGGCCGCCATGGGCGAGCAGGGCCTCATCCTGCCGCTCATCATCACGGCCGTCGGCGCCCTGGTCGCCCTGCTCGGCGTCGTGATCACGCGGGTGCGCGGCGACGAGTCCGGCCTGACGGCGATCTACCGCGGCTTCTACATCTCCGCCGTCGCCGGCGTGGTGCTGGCGGCGATCGCCACCTTCGTCTACCTCCCCTCCACCTTCGGCGCCATCACGGGCATCAGCGCGGACCTGGCAGACCACGGCGGCGACCCGCGGCTCATGGTCACGGCCGCCGTCGTCATCGGCGTGGTCCTCGCCGGCATCATCCTGTGGCTGACCGGCTACTTCACCGGCACCACGTCCCGGCCCACCGTGCACGTCGCCTCCACCTCGCGCACCGGCGCGGCGACCGTGGTTCTCTCGGGCATCGGGGTCGGCTTCCAGTCGGCCGTGTACACCGCCGGCATCATCGCGGCCGCGATCTGCGGCGTGTTCCTCATCGCGGGCGGCAGCATCGGGCTCTCCCTCTTCCTCATCGCCCTCGCCGGCTGCGGCCTGCTCACCACCGTCGGCGTCATCGTCGCCATGGACACCTTCGGCCCGGTCAGCGACAACGCGCAGGGCATCGCCGAGATGTCGGGCGAGGTCGACGAGGCGGGCGCGCAGGTGCTCACGGACCTCGACGCGGTGGGCAACACCACCAAGGCCATCACCAAGGGCATCGCCATCGCGACGGCGGTCCTGGCCGCCACGGCGCTGTTCGGCTCCTACGCGGACGCCGTCCGGGTCGCCCTCGCCGAGATCGCGGAGGCCGGCACGCAGGTGGCCGGCGGGCTGGTGGGCGCCATGGTCAGCTACGAGATCATCTCGCCCATCACGCTGGTCGGCGTGATCCTGGGCGGCGCGACGGTATTCCTCTTCTCGGGCCTGGCCATCGACGCCGTCACCCGGGCGGCCGGGGCGATCGTGTTCGAGGTGCGTCGCCAGTTCCGGGAGAACCCCGGGATCATGACCGGCCAGACGCGCCCCGAGTACGCGCGCGTCGTGGACATCTGCACCAAGGACTCCCTCCGTGAGCTCGCGACGCCCGGGCTCCTCGCCGCCTTCGCGCCGATCGCCGTCGGCTTCGGCCTCGGCGTCGGCCCGCTCGCCGGGTTCCTCGCCGGGGCCATCGGCTCCGGCGTGCTGATGGCCGTGTTCCTCGCGAACTCCGGCGGCTCGTGGGACAACGCCAAGAAGATCGTCGAGGACGGGCACTACGGCGGCAAGGGGTCGGACGCCCACGCGGCCGTCGTCATCGGCGACACCGTCGGCGACCCGTTCAAGGACACCGCCGGCCCGGCGATCAACCCGCTCATCAAGGTGATGAACCTGGTCTCGCTGCTCATCGCGCCCGCCGTGGTGCAGTTCAGCGTTCCGGCCGACGCCAACCACGCGGTGCGCATCTCCATCGCGCTGGTGGCCGCGGCGATCGCGCTCGGGGCCGTCTTCGTCTCCCGGCGCCGCGCCGGCCGGGCGGACACCGCCGAGGACATCGACAACAAGATCGCCACCCGGCCGCACCACGAGGACCCGATGGGGCCGGCCGACGTCGAGGCTCCGCTCGTCACCCGTCCGGGCGCGGGGCCGGGGAGCGCCGAGGCGACCGAGCCGGTCGAGCGTCGCTGAGGCCGATCCGCCCTCGCGTCGAGCACACAGAAGAGGCCCGCCAGGTGCGGGCCTCTTCCCTGTGGGGCGGACCCACGGGGCAGACTCAGCGGAGCCGGCGCAGCCCCAGGGTGTCGGTGCCGTCGCCGTCCCAGTCGCCGACGTAGACCTCGTCGCCGGGACGGCCGTAGACGACGACGCGGTCGGCCGGTCCGGCCGTGACGGTGTTCTTGACGTAGTAGGTGCTCCCGCGCCGGACCGCGAGGGTGTCCCTGCCGTCCCTGTCCCAGTCGCCGACCAGGACCTGGTCCCGGGCACGGCCGTAGACGACGACGCGGTCGGCCGGTCCGGAGGTGACGGTGTTCTTGACGTAGTAGGTGCTCCCGCGCCGGACCGCGAGGGTGTCCCTGCCGTCCCCGTCCCAGTCCCCGACCAGGACCTGGTCGCGGGCCCGGCCGTAGACGACGACGCGGTCGGCCGGTCCGGAGGTGACGGTGTTCTTGACGTAGTAGGTGCTCCCGCGCCGGACCGCGAGGGTGTCCCTGCCGTCCCCGTCCCAGTCCCCGACCAGGACCTCGTCACCGGGCCGCCCGTAGACGAGCTCCCGCTGCGCCTGGCCGCCGCGCAGCTCGTTGCTCACGTAGAACCGGTTCCCGCGCCGGACCATGATCGTGCTGTCGCCGTCCCCGTCCCAGTCGCCGATCAGCACCCTGTCGGTGAGCCGGCCGTACTGGAACACGTGGTCGGCGACCGGCCCCCAGGAGTCGTTGAGGAAGAACCCGGTCGCCGGTCCGCCCGAGCGGACGCCGTGCAACGGACCGAGTGCCTTCCGGGCGTCGACGTACTTGAAGTTGGAGGTGCTGCCACCGGCGTTGTCCTGGTCGTGCACCACGACGAGCCCGCCGGGGAACTGCGGACCGAGGTTCGCGAGCGTGACGGCCTGGCCGTCCGTCCCGGTGGCGCCGTCGACGGCGCCGGAGGCGGTCACCGTGTACGCGCGACGGTGCGTGTGCGGCGGAGCGAGATCGTAGACGTGGTAGGTGCTGTCCCCCTGGGACGACACCAGGAGGTAGGAGGCGCCGCCGTTGACACCGTGGGCGACGGTCACGCCCTCGACGTCGGCGCGGAGACGGGGGCCCGAGACGAGGTCGATCGCGGTGCGTGAGGGGGAGGCCGTCGGGTCGGCGCCGTAGCTGAACAGGCCGACCTCCTCCTCGGAGAGGAAGAGCCGCCGCGCCTGGTCGTCGACCGCGCAGCCCTCGGCCTGGGACCCGGTGGTCAGGTCGCGCACCTTCGTCCCCGTGACCGACGCCCCGGAGAGGCTGAGCCGGTACTGGTCGAACTGGCCGGCGGAGTCGGTTGCCTCCGTGACGAAGGCGTACACCGCGCCGTCCGGGCTCGCGTACAGGCATGTGCCGTATGGCTCGAAGCCGAGCGGGGTGCTGCCCGCGGGGGAGAGCGTCCGGGTGCGCGGGTCCAGGAAGAAGTACGCGAGGGCGTCGTCCGTGCGGTCGCTCGCGGCCACCAGCGTCCGCCCGCCGAGAACGCCGGAGCGCAGGTCGACGTTGTTCATCTCGCCGGTCTCGAGGAACTGGAGCTGGCGGCCGGCGAGGTCGTAGACCGACAGCCCGCCGCGGTCGTGATCCTTGCTCGACCCGACGACCACCGAGCGACTCGGCGCGGCGCGGTCGACCCAGATGGCCGGATCGTCGGCGATGTCCCCCGAGCCCGCAGGGAAGTCCGGCGTCTCGTCGGCCGCCGGGACGGCGACCGCGGCCGCGGCCGGGGTGGGCACGCCCACGCCGAGCGCGGCGAGAGCGACGAGCAGCGCGAGGGAGCTCGCCAGGGCCGTGATGCGGTGGTTCATGCGGAGCCTCCGAGGCGGCAGCGGTCGGTGCTCCCCCGGGACTGTCGGCCACGGTACCGGCGCACCTGGTGCGCCGCAGGAGAACTGCCCCGCCTCCTCAGGGTGACGACGCCGGGCACGTCTCGACGAGCGCCGGACGACGTCGGAACCTACGTTGCGGGCATGGGTGTCACCGAGATTCTCCTCGTCCGCCACGGACAGAGCGCCGCGAACGTCGCGGCCTCCCACGCCGAGGCCAGCGGCGCCGAGACGATCGACGTGCCCGCGCGGGACCCGGACGTCGAGCTCTCGCCCACCGGCAAGGAGCAGGCCGCAGCCCTGGGAGCCTGGCTGCGGGACCTGCCGCACGACCGGCGGCCCGACGCCGTGTGGTCCTCGCCCTACCGGCGGGCGCTCGACACCGCGCGCACCGCCGTGGACGTGGCCGAGGTGCAGCTCCCGCTGAGGGTGGACGAGAGGCTGCGGGACCGCGACCTCGGCATCACCGACACCCTGACGACGGCCGGGGTGCTCGCGCGCTACCCCGGGGAGGCGGAGCGGCGCCGGTGGCTGGGCAAGTTCTACCACCGGCCGCCCGGCGGGGAGTCGTGGGCCGACGTCGCCCTGCGGGTGCGGAGCGTGCTCGCCGACCTCGAGCGCCAGGAACGACACGAGCGAGTGCTGATCACCTGTCACGACGTCGTCGTGCTCGTCTTCCGCTACGTCTGCGAGGAGCTCGACGAGGCAGGGATCCTCGAGATCGGGCGCACGGACGGGGTGCGGAACGCGGCGGTCACCCGCCTGGTGCGTGACGCCGAGGGGTGGCGACTCGCGGACTACAACGTGGACGAGCACCTGGAGCAGGAGGGGGCACCGCGCACCGACGAGCCGAGCCCCGTGCAGGAGCTGGGATGACGGGCGCGGCGCAGCGGGCGGAGCCCGTGGTGCCCGCGCTGCTGCGCGGGTGGCCGCTCCCGGAGCCGCACGGGTCGAAGTACGGGCGCGGGCAGGTGCTGGTCGTCGGTGGCGCGCGGGCCACGCCGGGGGCCGCGATGCTGGCCGGGCTGGCGGCGCTGCGCGTCGGGGGCGGGCGACTGACCCTCGCCGTCGCGCGCTCGGTGGCTCCGGCGGTGGCCGTCGCCGTGCCGGAGGCCGGGGTCCGCGGTCTCGCGGAGGACGACGCCGGGGACGTCACCGGCACGGAACCGGAGGTCCTGGCGAAGGACGCCGAGCGCGCCGACGTGGTCCTGCTCGGCCCCGGGCTCGGCGAGCCGGGCGGGACGCTCGCACTGCTGTGCGGACTGGTCCCGCACGTGCCGCCGGGCGTGCCGGTGGTGCTGGACGCGTTTGCGCTCGGGGTGCTCGCCGACGCTCCCGACGACGTGCTGGACGCCCTGCGCGGTCGGCTGGTGCTCACGCCCAACCTCGTCGAGCTCGCCCGGCTCCTGGGTCGGGAGGAGATCGAGGACGAGGAGGCGGCGGACGCCGTCGTCGAGGTCGCGGACCGCTTCGGCGCGGTGGTGTGCGGGCACGGGTTCGTCAGCGCCGGTGACCGGCTGTGGCGGAAGACCACCGGGCACACGGGGCTCGGGACCTCCGGCAGCGGCGACGTCATGGGCGGCGCGCTCGCGGGGCTGGCCGCTCGTGGCGCGGACCCCGCCCAGGCCGCCGTCTGGGCGATGCACCTGCACGCGGCCGCCGGGGACTCGCTGACGGCGCGCGTGGGAAAGGTGGGGTTCCTGGCCCGCGAGCTGCTGGACGAGCTGCCCCACCGGCTGCACGAGCTCTCCGCCTGAGCGCGTCACTACGCTGCCCGAATGACCCCGAGCGCATCACCACCTCCCGCCGGCGACCGGGCCACGCTCGACGCCCTGCGCGACGACCTCGAGGGCGCCGATTTCACTCTCGAGAGCGTCGACGCCCTCGTCGGTGACGTCGCCTCCGCCGCGCTCCACCGAGAGCAGCGCCTGCCCGCGCTGCGCGCGGCCCGGCACCGGGACCACCCTGCCGCCACGCTGCTGCGGCTGTTCATGCTCGGCGACCACGTCACCCGCGCCGAGCTCGACCGGGCGCTGCCCGCGACCGGCGCCGACGGCGCCGTGCGACTCGGCCTGGTGCGGACGGCCGGCGAGGCGGACGAGGACGCGGCGAGCGCCGTCGTCGATCTGCGTCCCTACGCGGCGGCCGACGCAGCCGGGTCTGCCCTGTGGTGGGTGGCCTCTGACCTGGGTGAGCTGGCCACCGGGGCCGTGCTCCGCGCCGACCACGTGCTCGGGATCGGGGGCGCCTCGCTCACGCTGGCGCAGGTCACCGCGCGCACACCGCGCCGGCGCGCGCTCGACCTGGGCACCGGCTGCGGCGTGCAGGCACTGCACGCCGCGCGGCACAGCGCGCACGTGGTGGCGACGGACATCTCCGGGCGGGCGCTGCGGTTCGCCGCGTTCAACGCCGGCCTCGCGGGGGTGGACCTCGAGCTGCGGGAGGGCTCGATGCTCGCCCCCGTGGCGGGGGAGACGTTCGACCTCGTGGTGTCCAACCCGCCGTTCGTCATCACCCCGGCCGCGGCCTACGACGCCGGGCTGCCGCTGATGGAGTACCGCGACGGCGGGCAGGGCGGGGACGACCTCGTCCAGGACCTCGTCTCCGCCGTCGGCGAGCACCTGGCTCCCGGCGGGGTGGCGCAGCTGCTCGGGAACTGGGAGCACCGCTCGGGTGAGGACTGGCGCGAGCGGGTGGGCGCCTGGCTGCCGGCGGGGTGCGACGCCTGGGTGGTCGAGCGGGAGGTCCAGGATCCGGCCGAGTACGCCGAGCTGTGGCTGCGCGACGGCGGCATGCGCCCCGAGCTCGACCGCGGCGGCTACGAGGCCGCCTACGCCGCCTGGCTCGCGGACTTCGAGGCGCGCGGCGTCGAGGGCGTCGGGTTCGGCTACGTGCTCGTGCAGCGTCCCGCGACCGCACGCGAGCCGTGGCGGCGGCTCGAGGAGGTGACCGGGCCGGTGCGCCAGCCGCTGGGGCCGCACGTCGCCGAGATGCTGGCCGTCCGCGAGCGGCTCGCGGGGCTGGACGACGCGGCGCTCGCAGGGCTGCGCCCCGTGCGGTCGGCGGACGTCACCGAGGAGCACTACCTCACCCCGGGCGACGCCGACCCGCAGATCCTGCAGCTCCGCCAGGGCGGCGGGCTCGGCCGGGTGGTGCGGCCCGGGACGGTGGTGGCCGGCGCCGTCGGGGCGTGCGACGGCGAGCTCTCCCTCGGCCAGATCGTCGGAGCTCTCGCGGCGCTGCTCGAGGTGCCGGCCGACGACGTCGCCGCGGAGCTGCTGCCGGCGGCGCGGGACCTGCTCGTCGACGGGTTCCTGAGCCTGGGTTGAGGAGGCGCGACAACGCGCCTCCAGGTGCGAGCGACGGCGTCGTCCGGCAACCATGGGACATGACCAACGACCTGTCGAACATCCCCGTCCAGCAGCAGGAGTGGCCCGGCACGACGTCGGCCCTGAACCCGGTGCCCGACCACGGCGAGACGTCCTACACCGGGCGTGAGCGCCTGGTCGGCAGGAAGGCCCTCATCACCGGGGGCGACTCCGGGATCGGCCGCGCCGTCGCCATCGCGTTCGCCAAGGAGGGCGCGGACGTCGCCATCTCGTACCTGCCGGAGGAACAGGGCGACGCCGAGGAGACCAAGAAGCAGGTCGAGGCCGCGGGTCGCACGTGCGTGCTGTGCCCCACGGACCAGCGGACCGAGCAGGCCAACATCGACCTGATGGCGAAGGCGGTCGAGGCCCTCGGCGGCCTTGACATCCTCGTCAACAACGCCGGCTTCCAGATGACGCACCAGGAGCTCGAGGAGTTCCCCGGCGAGCAGATCGAGCGGACCTTCGCAACCAACGTCTTCGCGACGTTCTGGCTCACCAAGGCGGCCGCACCGCACCTGAAGGAGGGGGCGGCAGTGATCAACACGACGTCGATCCAGGCCTTCCAGCCGTCCGAGCCCCTGCTCGACTACGCAGCCACCAAGGCCGCGCTGAACAACCTCACCGTCAACCTGGCCTCCGAACTCGGGCCGCGAGGGATCCGCGTCAACGCAGTGGCGCCGGGGCCGATCTGGACGCCGCTGATCCCCGCGACGATGCCGGAGAAGAAGGTGGACGGCTTCGGCTCCGACACCCCGCTCGGTCGAGCGGGGCAGCCGATCGAGGTGGCGACGGCGTTCGTGTACCTCGCGAGCGACGAGGCGAGCTACGTCTCCGGCACGGTGCTCGGCGTGACGGGCGGCAAGCCGGTTTTCTGAATAGATGCGCCAGCCGTCAGCCGCCAGCCGCCAGCCGCCGGCCGCCAGCCGTCAGCGAACGCCGCCGCTGGCGCTGGCGCCTTCCGCACCCGCGATCTTGTCGCATGCTGTCTCCGGGCAGGCGTCCGGCCGTCCGGCTCCCGGCCGCCAACCGTCCGGCCGTCGGGAGCGCCCGGCCGCCCCACCGTCCAGCCGTCGGGAGTGCCCCGGCGCCCAAGCGCCCCGGCGCCCAAGCGCCCCGGCGCCCCGGCGCCTCGGCGCCTCGTCTCCCTGGCGTACGTGTCTCC
The DNA here is from genome assembly GCF_023148685.1 of Georgenia sp. EYE_87. Classification (GTDB taxonomy): domain Bacteria; phylum Actinomycetota; class Actinomycetes; order Actinomycetales; family Actinomycetaceae; genus Georgenia. Next base: position 64,973 of record NZ_JAHXNL010000019.1, read on the forward strand.
ACAGGCGGGGCCGGGGTCGGGCCGGATGTCAGTGGCCCGTCATAGCCTTGTACTCATGTTCGAAGATGCGCGTAGCGGTGGTGGCGGATGGTGCTGCCCGGAGGACGGGTGGCACGGTCCGTGCGCGCACCTGCTCGCCCTGGCCAGTGCGGTGGGGGCGGAGGAGCGGCTGGCGCGGGCGCGGGAGCTCTCGGCCACGGGTCTGCGGGGGTTGGGGGTGCTGCTGGAGGCGGGGGACCCGTGGGCGCAGGAGGTGCTGGAGGACCTGCTCGGCGCGGACGGGGAGAGCCCGGCGCGGCCGGTGGCGCCGGTGGACGTGGAGGGTGCGGCGGTGCTGGGTGGGCTGGTGCCGGCGGGGTTCACCCGCACCTCGCCGCTGCCGACCGAGGAACGGGTGACGGACTCCGGCGCCGGCGCCGCCCACCCCTCCGCCCACCCCTCCGGCACCGGCACCGGCATCGGCACCGGCGACGCGGACGCGGACGCCGAGGCCGACGCCGGGGACGGCGCTGGTGAGCGCCATCTTGGTGACGTCCCGGACGGTGAGGGGTTGGTGGACGGGGGGCCGGCGTGGTCGCGGGCGTTGCGGCGGCGGGTGTCGGAGGTCTTGGGCCTTGACCCCGGTACGTGGACACGGGGTGGGATTACGCGGCGGGCGCGAGCGTAGCAGCGTGGTGAGACTCGTAGGTGGACGGTGACTGGT
>NZ_JAHXNL010000002.1 GCF_023148685.1 Georgenia sp. EYE_87
CGGCGGCGTGGTCGGCGCTGATGTGCCCGGCGGCCAGGGCGGCGGCGGTGGCGGGGAGGTGGTCGCGCAGCCGGCGGGCGGTGGTGACCGCCTTGCCGGCGCGCGTGTGGTGGCGACCGGTCCGGGCGCGGTACCAGGCGGCGAAGGAGCGGGCGCCGGTGGTGGCCCACATCCCGTCGGTCTCGGCGGCGGCCAGGGTCCGGGCGGTGATGGCCTGGAGCTGCCGGTCGAGGGCTTCGATCGCGTCGACCGTCTCGAGGAGCGCGGGGGAGGGCAGGGCCTGCAGGTCCGTCTCGTCCAGGGCGCTCAGGTGCGCGCGGGCCGCGGCGAGGTGATCGGCCACCGAGTTCGGGGAGGCAGGACCGGGGGCCGACTCCGTGGTCGTCATCGTGCCCCCTTTGTCGCATGGTTCCGGGTCGTTCCGGATCACCACGAGCGTATAGAACGGGCGTTCGAAGCCGCAAGGGTTTCAGCGAATTTCCGCCGAAATTGTGGACAGGTTGGCATTCCAGCCGCCTGTGGACAGACCCGGGGTTTTCAGCCTCGCTTGACGGCGTGCAGGCCGAGCCACGCGGCAAGGTCGTCCAGCTCGGCGTCCACGGCGGCGCTCATGTCGCGAGCGAACGGCACGTCCTCGTGGACCGCGTTCACGCGCAGCACTCCGGACCTCCGGTCGGCGGCCGCGTCGATCTTCCCGACCAGCTGGTCGCCGTGAAGCACCGGGAGCGCGAAGTAGCCCCACCGTCGCTTCGCGGCCGGCTTGTACATCTCCAGGGTGTACTCGAAGTCGAACAGCTCGAGCGCCCGGGTCCGGTCGTGGACCAACCGGTCGAAGGGCGAGAGCAGCGCGGTGCGGCCCTCGAGCTCGCCGTCGTCGAGCGCAGCCGGGTCCACGCGCCACACGCCCCTGGTGCCCTCGACCTCGGCCGGGACCCCCGTCTCACCCACGTCGATCGGCTCCACCGGCATGGCGGTGGTCCTGGCCCGGGCGATGCCGAGCGCTCGGAGCCGGCGCTCGTTCTTGATCCGGCCGGCCTCCGGGCCGGACGGGACGACGACGTCCGCCGGGTAGACCCGGTCGGCGAGGTCCCACAGGCGCTCGCGCCCGGCGCGACCGGAGACCGCGACCTCGCCGCGCATCATGAGGCACTCGAGCATCTGTGTGACGTTGCGGTTGTTCGTCCAGCCGGTCGACGCCCAGGGCACCGTCGCCGCGTCGGGGATGTCCCGCGAGGTCAGCGGGCCGTCCGTGCGCAGTCGGTTGAGGACGTCACGACGGAAGGCGTCGTTGCTCCGCAGCCAGTCCCGGTGACGCTCGTAGGGTGGCCAGTCCGCGGCGGCGGCGAGGTAGAGTCCGACGTCGCTCATCGGACGCACGAGCGCGTTGTGCTCGAAGAGGCTCCTCTCCACCTCGAGCGCGTCCCGCAGCTGTTCCGGTCGGTACGTCGACCCCAGCCTGCTCCACGCGACCAGGTCAGCCGCCGGCGCGATCGCCGCTGTCGGGTCGATCTGCAGCATGGTCAGCTGCCGCACGGTCGCCAGCAGATCGTCCGGCCGGTGGGCGTCGAGCAGCTGCGCCCGCACCGCGATCCGCCGCGCCTGCTCCTTGGTCAGTCGGAGACGGGTCATCCTGCTTTGCCCCGGTCTGCCCGGGCGACCTGCCGCATCAGGCGGTCGGGTCGAGCAGCGCCGCGAACGGCGCGGTCCGGACGACGCCCGCCACAGCCCGCTCCAGCTCGGCGTCGAGGGGGACCAGGGCGTCCGCCTGCAGCTGGGTGAGCGCCACGTACTCGGCGTCGTAGGTCGAGGCCCAGCCCAGCAGTGTCGCCAGCTCCCACGCACGACGGCGGAGGACGGCGTCGCCCAGCAGCCGGATGCGCATCGCGCCGACCCGCGCGAGGCGGTCGAGCGCGACGTCGGCCGGCAGCGCGTCGCGGTGGACGGCCTCGTGCATCGTCGACAACGCCTGGGAACGCAGCAGGGTCGGAGCCAGTAGCTCATGGGCGTCGGGCACCTCGGCGCCTTCCGCCGCGAGTCGGAGCGCGGCGGCCGCGTCGACGACGAATCTGGTCATGAGCACCTCGCTTCGGATCGGGACGACGACGGCGGGAGGCCGCGACGACGGCGGGCGACCGCGGCGGGGCGGGCGACCGCGGCGGGGCGTGCGACGGCGGCGGGGCTCGCCCCGGTCATTCTCCCGGGACACGTCGCCGGGCGCCGGAGATTTCCAGGTCGACCGACGTGGTGGTGCCGAAGCGCCCTCACGGAGCCGCGGACCGCAGGAGAATACGGGGGCATCCACATCACAAAGGAGTGAGGAACATGTCCTTCGAAGGCAAGGTGGCCATCGTCACCGGTGGCGGGTCCGGACTCGGCGAGGCGATCGGCAAGGAGCTGGCCGCCAAGGGCGTCAAGGTGGTGCTCAGCGACATCAACGCCGAGGCCGCCGAGCGGGTGGCGAGCGAGATCTCCGGCGCCGGCGGGACGGCGTCGGCGATCGAGCAGGACACCGCCCTGAAGGAGGACTCCGAGAAGGTCGTCAGGTACGCCGTCGACACCTATGGCGCGCTGCACCTGGCGGTGAACAACGCGGGCATCGGCGGCCCGCAGGCGCCGGCCGGCGAGACAGACCTGGAGGCGTGGGACAAGGTCATCGACATCAACCTCAACGGCGTGCTCTACGGGATGCGGTACCAGATCCCCGAGATGCTCACCGCCGGTGCGGAGCGCTGCGCGATCGTCAACATGGCGTCCATCCACGGCACGGTGGCCGCCATCGGCAACGGGGCGTACACCGCGGCGAAGCACGGCGTCGTCGGCATCACGAAGAACGCCGCGGCGGAGTACGGACCGCAGGGGCTGCGCATCAACTCCGTCGGGCCGGGCTACATCATGACCCCGCTGCTGGAGAACAATCTCAGCCCCGAGATCCTGCAGCTGCTGGTCACCCGGCACCCGCTGGGAAGGCTCGGCCGCGCCGAGGAGGTGTCCCACCTGGTGTGCTTCCTGCTGTCGGAGGAGGCGTCGTTCATGACCGGCGGGTACTACCTCGTCGACGGCGGCTACACCACCGTCTGACGGGTTCGCGACGTCCGGCCGGTGGGCGACGTCCGGCCGGTGCCTGGCGTCCGACCGGTGGGTTGCCCCTGTCTCGGGAGTCACGACGTCGGCAGCGGCTCGACGATGTCGCCGTCCCGCGGCACGCCCGACGTGACGTCCTCGGTCCGCCCGCCGCGCGGGCGGACCGAGCGATAGTCGCGGAACGTCATCGGCAGGCCGCGCGCCCGTACCAGGTCGGCGGAGTCCATCACCTGTACGTGCACGTGGGGCTGCGTCGAGTTTCCGGAGTTGCCGCACCGGGCGACCGGGCGGCCCGCCGCGACGTCGTCGCCCGGCCGGACTTGCAGCGAGCCCCGCCGCAGGTGCACGAGGCCGACGTACGGCCCGGAGGCTCCCAGCGCGAGGATCACGTAGTTGCCCGCGACGGCGCCGAGGCCCTGCCTGAGCCGGCCGGCCTGCGTGAGCAGGTAGGGCACCAGGGTCAGCGGCGAGCGCCTGGCGGGATGGTCGGGCTCGCCGTCGTGCACGGCGACCACCCTTCCCGACGCCGGGGCGAGGATCGGCTGGTCGAAGCCGAGGAACCGCTCGGGTGGCTCGGTGGCGGCCACGGTGCGCCAGTCCCGCACCGGGGCGGTGCGCCCGCGCCGGTCGACGGCGACGAAGTCGATCGCGAACGTCTCGCCGAGGAGGTGCGTGCCGTGGCTGGGCACCCTCGTCGCCGGGCTGTTCTGCACGGTCCAGGTGCCGCGGAACGGCAGGGTCAGCGGCACCGGTGCGAGTCCAGGGTCCGGCACGTACGCGTCCGCCGCCCGGACCGCTGCCGTGAGGTCGTCCTCTCCGCCGTCGCGCATGAAGCCCCGCCCTCCGTCGGCCGTCGTCCTTGTCATCGTGGCGCCGCGGCAGGGGCGCCGTCGACCCATTTCTCCGGCCGGGGCCGGAGAACCCTTCCGGCGTCGCGTTCTCCGGTGGACGATGGGAGGCGACGGGCGTCGGCGCCGGTCGTCAGCGGAGGTGGGCCATGGACGTCGCCCTCGTACGGGAGAGTCGCACCGCGCTGACCGAGGCAGGAGGACCGCGATGACACGGGCCGAGCCGGGCGACCGGATCATCGTCCCCGCCGGCCAGGTCGGCGGGCACGACCGTGACGGCGAGGTGCTCGACGCCCGCGGCCCGGGCGGCACGCCGCCCTTCCTGGTGCGGTGGTCGGACGACGGGCACGTCTCACTCTTCTTCCCCGGCCCCGACACCGTCGTCCACGACGGCAGCACCCGCGTCCCGCCGCCCGCGCCGGGCGGGCGGTGGGGCTGAGGGATGCGCGCCTGGGTCGTGGCGGAGCCTGGTCCGGTCGCCGGGCACCCGCTGGAGTGGACGGAGCTGGCGGACCCGGTGCCCGGGCCCGGGCAGGTGCGCCTCCGCGTCGAGGCGTGCGGAGTGTGCCGCACCGACCTGCACCTGGCGGAGGGCGATCTCGCCCCGCGTCGACCGCGCACCGTCCCGGGTCACGAGGTGGTCGGCCGGGTCGACGCCGTGGGCCCCTCCTCCGAGCGGTTCGTCGTGGGGGATCGGGTCGGGGTGGCGTGGCTGCGAGGCACGTGCGGGCGGTGCCGGTGGTGCCGCTCGGGACGGGAGAACCTCTGCCCGCGCGCCACCTTCACCGGCTGGGACGCCGACGGCGGCTTCGCCGAGCTCGCGATCGTCGACGAGAGCTTCGCCTACCGGCTTCCCGGGGACGTCCCCGCGACGGCTGCCGCCCCGCTGCTGTGCTCGGGCATCGTGGGGTACCGCGCGCTGAAGCGGGCGACGTTGCCGCCGGGCGGCCGCCTCGGCCTGTACGGGTTCGGCGCCTCCGCCCACCTGGTGGCCCAGGTCGCCGTACGGCAGGGCGCCACCGTGCACGTCATGACCCGGTCGCCGGCCGCGCAGCGCCTCGCGCTCGAGCTCGGCGCGGCCTCCGCCTCCGGCGCCGACGCCGAGCCGCCCGAGCCGCTGGACGCGGCCGTCGTCTTCGCACCGGTGGGCACGCTCGTGCCGCCCGCGCTGCGGGCGCTCGACCGCGGCGGCGTCTGCGTCGTCGCCGGCATCCACCTCACCGACGTCCCCGCGCTCGACTACGAGCGCGAGCTGTTCTACGAGCGGGAGCTCCGGAGCGTCACGGCCAGCACCCGGGCGGACGGCGACGAGTTCCTCCGGCTCGCGGCGGCGCTGGACGTGCGCCCCGCGACGACCGTCCGGCCGCTGGCCGCCGCGGCCGACACCTTGGCCGACCTCGCGGCCGACGCCTACGAGGGGGCCGCCGTCCTGGTGCCGTGACGTGCCGGGACGTGCCGTGACGTGCCGTGACGACGCGCGTCAGGACTCCTCCTTCTCCGGGCCGGAGACCAGCCAGACGACGCGGGTGCGCCACGTGGCGGGGTCGGGGTCGGACGCCGGCCCGGAGTCGTAGCGTTCCCACATCTCCTCCTCGGCGTGCAGCCCGTGCTCGCCGAGCCAGGCCTCGAGGGCGGCGTAGGTCTCGCGCAGCGTCTCGTACGGCCCGACGTGGACCGCCTCGGCCGCACGGCCCGCGGGCAGCATGCCGCCGACGAGCTCCCCCGACCCGGCGAACGGCTCCGCCACGGGGAAGCCGGCCTCGATGTCGACGGTCTCGGCGGGTCGGCCTCGGTAGCGGGCGAACGGGGCTCCCGTCGGATCGACGTGGGCGTCCCGCAGCGCCCGGATCACGTCGTCGAAGATCTCGGCGAAGAACTCCTGCATCTGGTCCACGCGAATCTCGCGGCGGATGCCCACGGTGGGCTGTTCCTCGTGGTCGATGATCGTGACCTCAACCATGGCGTTCCCTCCCGGTGCGTCGTCGAGCCGGCACTGCCATCGAACACCCCGGTGCGGGGGGCGTGGACGGTTTCGGCGGTACGCCCGGGCGTTCGGCGGTACGTCCGGGCGTTCAGCGGAGGTTCGCGCGGCACCTCCGCTCCAGCTCTCGGCGCTGACGCACCCGCTCGCGCAGCGACCTGCGCGGCTCGAGCCCCACGGTGTCCGGGGCCCGGCGCACCGACAGCTCCGACCCGTCCCAGTCGCCCTCGAAGGACCACCGGGTCCACTCCTCGAGGTCCGGGAACGAGGCGTCCTGGCCGAAGAGCGCCGCCGCACCCGGTGGGAGCGGCGTCTCGGCCCGCAGGGCGATCCGATCGGCGCCGGGGCGCTCCTCGTCGGCCCGCACCGCCCCGACCACCACCTCGCCGTCCGCGGCGACCGCGAGCAACCGATCGTCGGGGTGGCTCCGCGCCGGGAAGGGCCGCATCGCGACGACGTCGATGTGCAGCAGGAGCCTGGGCAGGTACCACCAGTGCTCGCGGCACAGGAGCGGGGAGTCGGCGAGCAGCCGCGAGGGAGGGTAGCGGCGGAGCTCGTGCACGAGCAGGTCCCGCCGGAACGTCTCACCCGTGCGGTCCTCGGTCAGCGACGGCGTCCCGCGCAGCATGGTGGGGCGGAATCCCGCCCCCGTCGAGCGGGTCTCCGCCATCGTCGCGACCACCTCCGGCGCCGCGGCGACGGCGCGAGCCACGTCGGCGTCGGCGTAGGTGAAGGCGACCACGGGGCCGTCGGGCCCGGGCAGGAGCACCACGCCGTGCACCCGGGGCTCGCCGTCGCCGGTGAGCCACGACAGCTCGGCCACGGAGGAGGCGCGCACGGCCCGCACCACCTCCAGGGTCGCCATCGACGGGCCTCCGTGCGTGATTTCGCCCTCTGCCGTTGAAACCGCGGCATTGTAGCGCGAGAATCGGGCAAGGGTGTGACCTGCTTCACAGTGCCGTGAGGTGACCGAGAGGAGCGTGCCGTGCCTACCGCCGTCGTGATCGTCATCGTCGTCGCGGTCCTGTTCTTCCTGGGGTACCGCTACTACTCCGCCTACCTCGCCCGGAGGGTGTACGGGCTCGAGGCCTCCTTCGTGACGCCCGCCCACGAGTTCGAGGACGGGATCGACTACGTGCCGACGAACAAGCACGTGGTCTTCGGCCACCACTTCACCTCGGTGGCCGGGGCCGCGCCGATCGTCGGCCCCGCCATCGCCGCGTTCTGGGGCTGGGGACCGGCGCTGGTCTGGATCGTGCTCGGCACCATCTTCGCCGCCGGCGTGCACGACTTCGGCGCCCTGGCCGTCTCGGTGCGGCACAAGGCCCGCAGCATCGGGTCCATCGCCCGCGACGTCGTCTCGCGCCGGGCCCGGACCCTGTTCCTCTTCATCATCTTCTTCCTGCTCACCCTGGTGAACGCGGTGTTCGCCGTCGTCATCGGCAACCTCTTCATCGCGAATCCCGGCGCGGTCCTGCCGATCCTCGTGGAGATCCCCATCGCCATCGCGATCGGCCAGTACGTCTACCGCAACCGGACGGCGGCGCTGGTGCCCTCGCTCGTCGGCGTCGTCCTGCTGTACGCCCTCATCGTCGTGGGCCAGTACGTCCCGCTCGACATCACCCCGTGGGCGGACGCGCTCGGCATCGAGAACCCGCGCAACCTGTGGATCATCCTGCTGTTCGCCTACACCTTCGTCGCCTCGCGGATCCCGGTGTGGGTGCTCCTGCAGCCCCGCGACTACATCAACTCCCACCAGCTGTTCATCGCCCTCGGCGTCATCGCCCTGGGCATCTTCGTCGGCTGGGAGACCGTCGTGGCGCCCGTGGTCAACGACGTGCCGGCCGGGTCCCCGTCGATCTTCCCGTTCCTGTTCATCACGATCGCGTGCGGTGCGATCTCCGGCTTCCACTCCCTGGTCTCCTCCGGAACCACCTCGAAGCAGCTCGACAAGGAGACGGACGCCCGCTACGTCGGCTACATGGGGGCCGTGGGTGAGGGCTCGCTCGCCGTCGGCTCGCTGCTCGCGGTGACCGCCGGGGTGGCGGCGACCCGCGTGGACTGGGACGCCCTCTACGCAGACTTCTCGACGGCGTCCGGCGGGGCGACCGGAAACTTCGTCAACGGCGTCGCCCAGTTCGCCGGGAACCTCGGGGTCCCGTTGCAGGTCGCGACGATCTTCGCCGCCGTCGTGGTCATTTCGTTCGCGGCGACCACGATGGACACCGGGGTGCGGCTCCAGCGCTACGTCGTCCAGGAGATCGCCGAGATCGCCGGCTGGCACAAGCTCTCGCGGAACCTGACGCTCGCCAGCGTGGTCGCGGTCGTCGTCCCGCTGGGGCTCGCGCTGCTCCCCGGCGGCGGGGACGCCGGGTACGCCTTCGGTGTGCTGTGGCAGCTCTTCGGCACGACCAACCAGCTCACGGCCGGCCTGGCACTCGCGGTCGTGGCGGTGTGGGTGACCCGGCGCGGACGGAACGCCCTCGCGGTGATGATCCCGCTCGTCTTCCTGCTCGCGATGACCACGTGGGCCCTGATCATCAACCTCGTGCGGTTCATCGAGCTCGGCGAGTGGCTGCTGGCCCCGCTCGACGCGATCATCTTCGTGCTCGCCATGTGGCTGATCTACGAGGCGGCCGGGGCCATGGTCCGGACCCGCCGCCACGGTCCCGACCTGGAGGACCACGGCGAGGAGATCGTCGGAGGGAGGCCTGCCCGTGAGCTCTGACCCGCTGATCGTCCTCGTGCGGCCCTGGCGTGACGCGCGCGGGGGCGCCGGCGGCTGCTGCGCCGCCCCGGTGCCACGCTTCAGGCTGTGCGACGACGAGCCGCTCCCGCGTGCGGAGGACGACGTCTCCCTCCTTCTCGGCCGCACGTACGAGCTGCTCCGGGACTCGCTGCCGACGGCCGACGTGCAGATCGTCGACGCGAGCAACAGCGTGTACCTCGTGCCGACGACGTTCAGCCGGGTCCGGCGCCGGTCGGGCACCCGCCCGGCGCTGGCGGCGGCGCTCAGGGCCACGACGCCGGGCGCCGTGCTCGTCGACGGCGAGTGCGTCGGCGACCTGGAGGAGCTGGGACCGGAGGGGGTGCTCGAGGCCGTCCGTGACGTGGTCGCCGCAGGCCGCGATCCGGAAACCCGGGCAGGCCCGGTCACGGGCGCTGCCGGCTCCCGCGCAGGTGTCTGACGCCTGAGGGGTCGAGCAGGGCAGGCTGGTCCCCGTGGACGAGAGCGGAGGAGAGGGGGCGGCCGAGCCGGCCGACGGCGGGCGCCCGGTCGCGGTGCTGACCTGCGGACCGGCCGGTGCGGGCAGGACCACCTGCGCCCAGGCGCTCGAGCGCCAGGGGTACGTGCGGTTGGTCGACCTCGACGTCCCGCACGAGGTGCTCCGCCGACGCCTCCGGGCCCGGCGCGCGCGGGACGATGCCGACGCCCTCCCCGTCTCCGGCGAGCTCCTCTCCCGGTTCCTCGCCGGCTTCGAGGTGCCGCGCGGCGAGGGGGAGGAGGTCGTCGTCGTCCGGGAGCGCGCTCCGTGACGGGGCCACCACCACGGAGTGCGCTCGACGCGTTCGGCGGGTCCGGGAAGCTCGAGCCGTTGGACGGCGGGCAGGGCACGGCATGGCGGGCGGGGGCCCTCGTGCTCAAGCCGCTCGACATGTCCGAGGCGGAGCTCGAGTGGCAGGCGGACGTCCTCGCGGCGGTCGACGGGGCCCCTGACGTGCGCGTCGCCCCGCCCGTCCGGTCCGCGGGGGGCCTCCTCGTCGTCGAGGGATGGACCGCGTGGCGCTTCGAGGTGGGCTCCCCGCCGACGACGGAGCAGTACCGGGAGGTCATGGCCGCCGGGCGCGCGTTCCACCGGCATCTCGACGGGTGGCCGAGACCGGCGTTCCTGGACCGTCGCGACCACCCGTGGGCCCGGGCGGACCGGGTCGCGTGGAGCGAGGAACCCCCTCCCGACAGGGCTCGCCAGCCGCACGTCAAGGCGCTGCTCGATGCTCGGCGGCCGGTCCGCGGTCCCGCGCAGCTGGTCCACGGCGACCTCACCGACAACGTGCACCTTCACCCGCACCTGCCGCCGCTGGTGCTGGACCTCTCGCCGTACTGGCGCCCGCCGTCGTACGCGACGGCGATCGTGGCGGCGGACGCCGTCGTCTTCCGCGGGGCGGGCCTCGGTCTGATCGAGAGCGTCTGCGCCGAGGAGGCCGCCGACTTCCCGCAGCTGCTGGTGCGGGCGCTGCTCTTCCGCGCCGTGGCCGACCACCTCCTCGCGCCGGAGAAGGACGAGGACTGGGTCCGCTGGTTCGCGCCGGCGGTCCGGGCGGTCGTCGCGCTCGCCGAGAGGCGGTAGGGCGGTCATCGTTGTGTCATCGCGACGGTTCTCGAACGACCCGAGGAGGGGTCCTCGATGCAGGAGCTGATGGTGGACTTCATCGTGTCGCTGGACGGCTACGCGGCCGCAGAGGGCTGGCCCGGGTGGTGGGGGCTCGAGGGCCCCGAGTACCTCGGCTGGCTCGACCAGCAGGAGGAGAGCGACTACACCCTCCTGATGGGGGCGAACACCTACCGGTTGATGTCCGCGATGTCTGCCGAGGCCGCCGGGCAGGAGGCGGACTACTCCGCCGACGAGGCGGCCAGCCTGACCGGTCTCGAGGCCGTGCCCAAGATCGTCTTCTCCTCGACGCTTCAGAACCCGCTGTCCTGGGCCGGCACCAGACTGGTGAGCGGGGACGCGGTCGAGGCGGTGGCGGCGATGAAGCGGGACGGCGCGACCCCGATGCGCACGCTCGGCAGCGTCAGCCTGTGCCGCTCGCTCCTGGCGGCGGGTCTGGTGGACCGGTTCCGGCTGGTCGTCTTCCCGGTCATCACCGGGCGGACCGGTCGCGAACGGATCTTCGACGGGTACCCCGACGTCTCCCTGGAGATGGTGGCCAGCCGGACGTTCGACGGCCGGCTCCAGCTCCTCGAGTACGTCCCCACGGTGCTCGCGGGCCCGCCGGGCGCTGCGGCATGAGGGCGGCGCTGCGGCATGAGGGCGTCGCATGGGCGGACGTCGCCGCGGCGGCGGCGGACGGAGGCACGTGATCGGAGGAGCGACATGTCGCAGGAGAAGAAGATGGCGGAGCCGCAGCAGCAGGGTCGTAAGCCGGGCGGGTCCTGGCTCAGCCGCGCTGTCCACGTCGAGGAGGTCTCCGGCGGACCCCGACCGATCGAGGCTGTCGGAACGGCGGTGGCGGCGTTCGTAGGACTCGCGCGACGTCACCCGGTCGGCGCGGCCCTGGGAGCGGTCGCGGCGGTGTCGGTGGTCGTCGTCGTCGTGCGGGCGCTCCGTGACCGAGGTCGCCGGCCTCGCCCGTAGGCTGGCGCCGAGCACGCGCCCGCGCCACGTCGTCAGGAGACGACCCGCTCCGCCGTCGGGAATGAATCCCCACCCTTCGAGGTTGAGCCGTACAGACTCAAGTTTGAGCCGTCCGAGTTGACGCGCTCACCGGGCCGGTTCAGACTTGAGTGCATACGACTCAACACAGGTTCTGGTGATCCTCGCCGGACCGGGACGAAGGAGCTACGCACATGGCACGAGCTGTCGGGATCGACCTGGGAACCACCAACTCGGTGGTCGCTGTCCTGGAGGGTGGCGAGCCCACCGTCATCGCCAACGCGGAGGGGGCCCGTACCACCCCGTCGGTGGTGGCCTTCAGCAAGTCCGGTGAGGTCCTGGTCGGCGAGGTAGCCAAGCGTCAGGCCGTCACCAACGTCGACCGCACCATCACCTCCGTCAAGCGCCACATGGGCACCGACTGGAAGGTGGACATCGACGACAAGACCTACACGGCGCAGGAGATCTCCGCGCGCGTGCTCGGCAAGCTCAAGAAGGACGCCGAGTCCTACCTGGGCGAGCCCGTCACCGACGCGGTCATCACCGTCCCGGCGTACTTCAACGACGCCGAGCGCCAGGCGACCAAGGACGCCGGCCAGATCGCCGGCCTGAACGTCCTGCGCATCGTCAACGAGCCCACCGCCGCGGCCCTCGCCTACGGCCTGGAGAAGGGCAAGGAGGACGAGCTCATCCTGGTCTTCGACCTCGGTGGCGGCACCTTCGACGTCTCCCTCCTCGAGGTCGGCAAGGACGAGGACGACTTCTCCACGATCCAGGTCCGCGCCACCAACGGCGACAACCGCCTCGGCGGCGACGACTGGGACCAGCGGATCGTCGACTGGCTCGTCAAGCAGGTCAAGAACAAGGACGGCGTCGACCTCTCCAAGGACAAGATCGCCCTCCAGCGCCTGCGCGAGGCGGCCGAGCAGGCCAAGAAGGAGCTCTCCTCGACGACGAGCACCAACATCTCGCTGCAGTACCTCTCGATGAGCGAGTCCGGCCCGATCCACCTGGACGAGAAGCTCACCCGGGCCGCCTTCGAGGAGATGACCAAGGACCTCCTCGAGCGCACCAAGACCCCGTTCCACAACGTCATCAAGGACGCGGGCATCCAGCTCAGCGACATCGACCACGTGGTCCTCGTCGGCGGCTCGACCCGTATGCCGTCCGTGACCGAGGTCGTTCGCGAGCTCACCGGCGGCAAGGAGCCCAACAAGGGCGTGAACCCGGACGAGGTCGTCGCCGTCGGCGCCGCCCTGCAGGCCGGCGTCATCAAGGGCGACCGCAAGGACGTCCTGCTGATCGACGTCACCCCGCTCTCCCTCGGCATCGAGACCAAGGGCGGCGTGATGACCAAGCTCATCGAGCGCAACACGGCCATCCCGACCAAGCGGTCCGAGGTCTTCTCCACCGCCGAGGACAACCAGCCGAGCGTGCTGATCCAGGTCTTCCAGGGCGAGCGCGACTTCGCCCGCGACAACAAGCCGCTGGGGACCTTCGAGCTCACCGGCATCGCCCCGGCCCCCCGCGGCATGCCGCAGATCGAGGTCACCTTCGACATCGACGCCAACGGCATCGTGCACGTCTCCGCCAAGGACCGCGGCACGGGCAAGGAGCAGTCGATGACGATCACCGGCGGCTCGGCGCTGCCCAAGGACGAGATCGACCGCATGATCAAGGAGGCCGAGGCCCACGCCGCCGAGGACGCCAAGCGTCGTGAGGAGGCGGAGACCCGCAACACGGCCGAGCAGCTGGTCTACTCCACCGAGAAGCTCCTCACGGACAACGCCGAGAAGCTGCCGGAGAACGTGACCTCAGAGGTCCGCGGCGCCGTCGACAACCTCAAGAAGGCGCTCGAGGGCGACGACATCGAGGCGATCAAGACCGCCCAGTCCGAGCTGACCACCAAGAGCCAGAAGATCGGCGAGGCCCTCTACGCCCAGCAGCAGGCCGACGGCGCCTCCGCCGGCCCGCAGGGTGCGCCCGGCTTCGACGAGGGCGACGGCCAGGCCGGCCGCTCCGCCTCCGAGGACGAGGTCGTGGACGCCGAGATCGTGGACGACGAGGAGGCCAAGTGACGGGCGACAACGACCGTTCCGAGGAGGGGTACGAGAAGCCGGTCGTGCACGACCGCCGGCGGATCGACCCGGAGACCGGGAAGGTGCGTGGGCCCGCCGGCCAGGAGGCGCCGTCGTCCGTCGACGGCGGCGCCCCCGCCCCGGCCGAGGCGCCCGAGGGCGGCCCGGCGGGGGCCGCGGCGCCCGAGGTGGCCGACGAGCTCGCCCGGGCGCAGGCCGAGGCTCTCGACCTGGCGGACCAGCTCGCCCGCCGCAAGGCGGAGCTGTACAACCTCCAGCAGGAGTACAACGCCTACGTCCGGCGCTCGAAGGCCGACGCGGCCGCGCAGCGGCAGGCCGGCGCCCAGGACGTGGTCGAGGCGCTGCTGGGAGTGCTCGACGAGCTCGAGCTCGCGCGTCAGCACGGCGACCTGACCGGGCCGTTCGCCGCGATCGCGGAGAAGCTGGAGGGCACGCTCGCCCAGCGCTTCGAGGTCGAGCGCTACGGCGCGGTGGGCGAGGAGTTCGACCCCGCCGTCCACGAGGCGCTGATGCACAGCACCGACCCGGAGGCCACGGCGACGACGGTCACGCAGGTGCTCCAGCCCGGCTACCGTGCCGGGGAGCGGGTGCTGCGGGCCGCCCGGGTGGCGGTCAGCAGCCCCGAATGAGGAAGCAGAGCAGGGCTCGGTGCCGCGGCGGGCTTCCCGCCGCGGCACCTCACGATCGAGGAGGTGAGGCGGGATGACCGGACAGGACTGGCTCGAGAAGGACTTCTACGCCGCCCTCGGCGTCCCGAAGGACGCCGACGCCGACACGATCAAGAAGGCCTACCGCAAGCTCGCCCGGACCCACCACCCGGACCACAACCCGGGTGACACGGCGGCCGAGGAGAGGTTCAAGTCGGTCGGCGAGGCCTACGCCGTGCTCTCGGACCCCGAGCAGCGCAAGCAGTACGACGCGCTGCGCGCGATGGCCGGCGGTGGCGCGCGGTTCTCAGCCGGCCGCGGCGGCGGTCCGGGCGGTGCGGGCTTCGAGGATCTCTTCGGCGACATGTTCGGCGCCGGGGCAGGGACCACGGGCGGCCCGCGGGTGCGCTACACCACGCAGGGCCAGCAGCCCCCCGGCTTCGAGGACATCCTCTCGGGCATGTTCGGCGGGGCGGGCACGGGCTTCGGCTCGCGACGGCGGCCCCAGCGCGGCGCGGACGTCACCACCTCCGCCACGCTGCCGTTCCGCCAGGCCGTGTCCGGCTCGACCGTCCAGCTCACGGTCGACGGCCGCACCATGACCACCCGGATCCCGCCCGGCGTCCACGACGGCCAGAAGATCCGGCTGCGCGGCAAGGGGCGGCCGGGGCAGAACGGCGGCGAGCCCGGTGACCTCATCGTCACCGTGCACGTCGAGCCGCACCCCCTGTTCTCCCTCGACGGTAAGAACGTGCGGATCACCGTGCCCATCACCTTCGACGAGGCCGCGCTCGGCGCGACGATCGAGGTGCCGACCCTCGACGGGCGCCCGGTGAAGGTGAAGGTCCCGGCGGGCACGCCGTCCGGCCGGACGCTCCGGGTGCGGCGCAAGGGTCTCAGCGTGCCGATGGGGCCCGACGGCGACCTCCTGGTCACCGTGAACGTGGTGGTCCCGAGCCGTCTCTCGGGAGCCGCCAAGGACGCCGTGAAGGCGTTCGCCGCGGCGAACGAGGGCGTGAACCCGCGCGAAGGACTGCTGGAGCAGGCCGCGCGCTGACGCGTCCGCCGGGTGGGCCCCCGCCCACCCGGCGCCGGCGCCCGCGGCGCGGACGCCGCGGCACGGTACGAGGCAGAGAAGGGAGGCGGAGGATGGCGACGACCGAGCGGCGCGAGGACGCGCCCGTGCTGCCCATCTCGGTGGCCGCGGAGCTCGCCGGCATGCACCCGCAGACCCTGCGGCAGTACGACCGGCTCGGGCTCGTGGAGCCGCGCCGGACCCGCGGGCGCGGACGCCGGTACTCCATGCGCGACGTGCTGAGGCTGCGCGAGGTGCAGCGCCTCAGCCAGGAGGAGGGCGTCAACCTCGCCGGCATCAAGCGGATCCTGGAGCTCGAGGACGAGCTCGTGCAGGTTCGGTCCGAGAACGAGCGGCTCCGGCTCATCGCCGACCCCGGGCAGCGCATCTTCGCGGCGGGACCCTCCGGCGACGTGGTCGCGGTCCCACGGGGCACGCGGGTGCGCCGGGTGTCGACCACCACCGCCGGGGCGCTGGTCCTCTGGCGGCCGCAGCGCTGACCCGGCAGTGCGGGTCCTGCAGGTCATCGCCTCACCCTCGCCTCACCCTCTCTCACCCTCGCCCTCACCCTGACTCACCCGGTAGTCACCCTCGCTCACCCCTACCGTCGCCCCTGGCCGTTCGGGTGGTCTTCATCCGTCCGATACTCCTTCGCCGCGGCACCCGCGCGGTGTGCTTCACCCAGGGATTCGGACGGCCGTCTCAGGCGCTCGTCCGGACCTGCGGTGGCCCGCCGGGCCACCGCCGAGCGCGACCCGCCTGGTGCGGGAGGGAGCCGTAGGTCGGCTCCCTTCCCCTCTGGCGGCGTCCGCGACAGGGGTCGGGAACGAGGAGCGCACCGTGGTTGCTGTCAGAGCATCAGGAGTACTTGGGGCCGTCGCACTCGGCGCGGGCATGCTGATCGCCACACCGGCGTCGGCCGGCGCGTTCGGGACGGTGACCGGTGCGGCCCCCGCGGCGGCGACGCAGTGCATCGGGGTCGCCCCCACCTACGGCGAGGTGCTGGTCCGCGCGGCGCGGACCGAGACGATCGAGCACGCGGGAACGTGGGTGACGGAGGGGCGCTGGACCCGCTGGGTGGTCGACCAGCCGTACCGCCCGGCGGTGCCTGAGGTCTCGCACGTGGAGCGTGAGTGGTCGAACGAGCCGCTCGAGGGCTGGGAGTCGACCGGGGAGTCGCGGTACGTCGTCACACAGCCCGCCGTGCCCGGGACCCCGGAGGTCCCGGAGCAGACCGAGCTCCGCGAGACCGACCCCGGGCAGCCGGCGATCCCGCCCACCTACGAGCAGGTCCACCACGAGGCGGTCTACCGGACGGTTCACCACGAGGCGG
The DNA here is from genome assembly GCF_023148685.1 of Georgenia sp. EYE_87. Classification (GTDB taxonomy): domain Bacteria; phylum Actinomycetota; class Actinomycetes; order Actinomycetales; family Actinomycetaceae; genus Georgenia. The sequence goes on from NZ_JAHXNL010000002.1 coordinate 16,440, forward strand.
TCTACCGCACCGTGAACCACCCCGCGGTCTACGAGACGATCCACCACCCCGCCGTCGTCCTGTACGAGTTCCAGCAGAACCCCACCGGCAGGACGGAATGGAGCACGGACCCGCAGTGGAACGCCCAGGGCAACGCGAACAGCCAGGGCTGGACCGCGACGGGCGTGAGTAGCGTGCTCGAGGCCGCGTGGGACGAGCAGAAGCTGGTCACCGAGGCGTGGGACGAGCAGGTGCTGGTCACCCCGGCCTGGGACGAGGAGATTCTGGTGAAGGAGGCCTGGGTGGAGGACGTCCTCGTCGATGCCGGCCAGGAGTACGTCGCCCCCACCTACGAGACCGTCGTCGTGGTGCCCTACCAGCCCGCCGTGCCGGCCGTCCCGGAGCAGGGCCACACCGAGCGTGAGTACTCCCGGGTGGTCGTCACCCAGGAGGCCGAGGCGGAGGTCGACGAGGTCGGGCACCTGGATGAACGGTGGTCCGCCACCTCGCCCGGCGAGGGCTGGGAGGACACCGGCACGACGCGTCAGGTCGAGACCGAGGCGCCGTGGACCGAGGAGGTGCACCACCCCGCAGAGTACGAGACCCGCATGACCGACCCCGGCGTCACGTGCGCCGAGCCGGGAGCCGGTGCCGGTGGTGCGGGAGGGCGGGCGAGCACCGCCGTGCCCGTGCGGACCGTGGCGGCCACCGTCGTCGCGCCTGCCGGGACGAGCGCCGCCACGTCGGAGGTTGCCGTCGCGACACTGCCCACGACGGGCGCCACCACCGGCCTGCTCGCGGCCGCCCTCGTGGCCGGAGCTGCCGGGGCCGCCCTTCTCGCCGCCCGCTCGCTGGCCGGGCGCATCGCCGACGGCGTCGGCCGGCACCGCCTCGACCGCGGCCCCGACACGCGCGCCGCCCGGGAGCGAGCCGCCCAGGACGCGGCAGGTCGTCGCGCCCACCGGCGCACGGCCTAGAGCCGGGCGCGCCCGACGCTTCCCCCGGCGTCGGGCGCGTCCTTCCACGTCTCCGTGAGGCGCCCCCGGGTCGCCACCCCCGCCACGTGCACCGATGTTGGTGCCACCCGCCACACTGGGCGCCATGGATGTGGACGAGGCCAGGACGGTCAAGAGCCAGCTCGCCGTCTACGCGGGCGAGCTCCTCGCCGGTCGGGCCGGCGCCACCGCAGCCGCCGTGCGGGTCGGTGTCGCCATCGGCCTGGCACCGCGACCGGACGGCTCCTTCGGAGTCGCCGTGCGCTACCCGCTGGGTACCTCCACCGCCCGCATGGTCGCCCGACGGCTGCGCGCGGAGGCAGGCCCCGTGGTTGACGTCCGCCGCACCGGGCGGGTTCGGCCCTTCGCCGTCCGGGCCACGCGGGCGCCGGTCCCCACCGCTCGTGCTCTCGGTGAGACCGGGCGCGTCCGGCCCCTGCGTCCGGGCGCCTCGGTGGCGCACCAGGCGGTCAGTGCGGGCACGCTCGGCGGGTTCGTCACGGTTGCGGGCGACCCGGGGACCTTCCTCCTGTCCAACCACCACGTCCTGGTCGGTCCGTCCGGCCGTGCGGGCGACCCGGTGGTTCAGCCGGCGCCCGCCGACGGTGGCAGCGTCGAGGACCGCGTCGGCTCGCTGACCACGTTCGCCCCGCTGACCTCCGGCGAGCCGGCACTGGTCGACGCGGCGCTCGCCCGCCTGGACGACGGCGTCGAGGCGGATCCGGCCTACCCGGTGGGTGCGCTCACCGGGGTCGCCGAGGTCGTCGGTGACGACGTCGTGCAGAAGGTCGGCCGCACCACCGGGATCACCGACGGCCACGTGACCGCCATCGAGCTCGACGGCCTCGTGGTCGGCTACGGGGCCGGCGTCGGCGAGCTGACCTTCGACGACCAGATCGAGGTGGAGGGCGCCGGGGAGCAGCCGTTCTCCGCCGGCGGGGACAGCGGGGCGCTCGTCTACCGGCCCTCCGACGGCCGGGCCGTCGGGCTCCTCTTTGCCGGCAGCGAGACCGGGGGCGAGAATGGCCGAGGGCTGACCTATCTCAACCCCGTCGTCGAGGTGCTGACCGCGCTGGGCGCCACGCTCGTGCAGGCCCGGCCGGCGGCACACGGAGGTGCGTCCCGATGACCGACCTGCCGCAGGCCCGCGCCGCCAAGGAGCACCTGCGCGACCGTCTCCGGGATCGCGACGGGGTCGTCGGGGTCGGGATCGCCCGGTCGTCGGGCGGGTACTGCGTCACGGTCAACGTCGCGGACGCGGCCGCGGCCGGGCAGGTGCCCTCGGACGTCGACGGCGTCGAGGTGCGGATCGCCGTCGTCGGCGGGATCACCGCCCAGGCCTGAGCGCGCGCACCAGGCGCGCGGCCACGGAGTCGAGCTCGTCCCGCGACGGCCGTGCCGGGACGTTTTCCTCCACGATGCGCAGGCCGTCGTCCGTCCGGCGGGGGATGACGTGGAGGTGCACGTGCCCGACGCTCTGCCCGGCCGCCTCGCCGTCGGACAGATGCAGGTTGACCCCCTCGGACCACGCCGGGTCGGCGCGCATGACGGCCGCGATGCGGTGCGCCGCACGCCACACCGCCTCGCCGACAGGAACGGGAAGGTCCACGAGGCCGACGGCGTGCCGACGCGGCACCACGAGCACGTGCCCGGTGTTGACCGGCACGGTGTCGAGGAACGCGACGACCTCGTCGTCGGCGTGGACGACGCTCGCCGGTGCGCGACCGGCCGCGATGTCGCAGAACAGGCACCCCGCGGTCGGCGCCCCGCCGGCGGGACTCATCCGATCCGCTGCCACAGGAACTCGAACGCCAGCGCCTGCATGAACGCCGCCTGGGCGTTCGTCGCCGCCCCGCCGTGACCGCCCTCGATGTTCTCGAAGTACGTGACGTCCTTGCCTGCCTCGAGCATCTGCGCCGCCATCTTGCGGGCGTGCCCGGGGTGGACGCGGTCGTCCCGGGTGGAGGTCGTGAACAGCACGGGCGGGTAGTCGCGGTCCGGGTCGAACAGGTGGTACGCCGAGAAGGTCCTGATGAACTCCCACTGCTCGGGGTCGTCCGGGTCGCCGTACTCGGCCATCCACGACGCCCCCGCCAGCAGGTGCGAGTAACGCTTCATGTCCAGCAGCGGCACCTGGCACACGATGGCGCCGAACAGGTCCGGGTACCGGGTGAGCATGTTGCCCATCAGCAGGCCGCCGTTGGAGCCGCCCTGCGCACCGAGGTGCGCGCGGTCCGTCACGCCGCGCGCCACGAGGTCGCGCGCGACGGCGGCGAAGTCCTCGTACGCCTTGTGCCGGTTCTGCTTCAGCGCCGCCTGGTGCCAGCGCGGCCCGTACTCGCCGCCGCCGCGGATGTTCGCCACCACGTACACCCCGCCGCGCTCCAGCCAGGCCCGCCCGATGCCGCCCGAGTACGCCGGCACGCGGGAGACCTCGAAGCCGCCGTAGCCGTACAGCAGCGTCGGGGCGGGCTGCGCCGCGCCGTCGTGCGACACCGGGTCGCGGGAGACCTGGAAGTAGGGCACCCGCGTGCCGTCCGCGGAGGTGACGAAGTGCTGCTCCACGTGGAGCCCGGTCGCGTCGAAGTAGGCCGGCAGCGCCTTGAGGCGCTCGATCGAGGTGGTGGCGCCGTCCTCGTCCAGGTCGAGGCGGGAGAGCGTGGTGGGGGTGAGGAAGCCGGTGGTCGTCAGCCACAGCGCGTCCTCCTCGTCCGCGTCCACGGCCCCGACGGCGATGGTTGCCAGCTCGGGCACCTCGCCGGCCGCGGTCCCGCCCGCCGTGAGGTCGAGCGGGCGGCGCCGCCACGGTTCGCGCGAGCCGGCGGCCGGGGGCGTGAGGACCTCCAGGCGGTTGCTCACGTCGTCGAGGATGTTGAGGACGAGGTGGTGGCGGGTCCACGACGCCCCGGCGAGCGACGTCGTCGGGGTCGGCGCGTAGAGCACCTCGAACCGGCGGTCCCCGGCGAGGAAGTTCTCGAGCGGGACGGCGAGCAGCGCGCCGCCCGGGTAGGTGCGGCCGCCGACCGTCCAGTCCTCGCGCAGCTCCACGGTGAGCCAGTCGCGGTACAGGTCCGGGTCGGCGGAGCGCGGGACCTCGAGCAGCGTGAGCGAGTCGTCCGGGCCGAGCAGGTACATCTGGGAGTCGTAGAAGGCGAGGTGGCGGAACACCACGTCCCGCTCGTAGCCGGGCGTGGAGTCGTGGCCGGCGCCGATGAGCATGTCGGTGGGCTCGCCGGCGTAGATCTCCGTCGCCTCGGACAGCGGCGTCCCGCGGCGCCAACGGCGCACCGTGCGGGGGTAGCCGGAGGTGGTCATCGACCCCTCGCCGAAGTCGGTGTAGACGAACACGGAGTCGCCCGAGGCGTCCGCCCAGGCGATGCCCCCCTTCGACTCCTCGCGGGTGAAGCCGTCCTCCACCCACGTCTTCGTGGTGAGGTCGAACTCGCGCGTGACGTCGGCGTCGGCGCCGCCGCGGGAGAGCTGGACGAGCGCCCGGGAGTAGGACGGGCGCAGCACCCGGGCGCCGTGCCAGACCCAGTTGGCGCCCTCGGCCGCGTTGAGGGCGTCGACGTCGATCAGCACCTCCCACTCCGGCGAGTCGGTGCGGTAGGACTCCCACGTGGTGCGGCGCCAGAGGCCCCGCTCGTGCTCGGCGTCGGTCCAGAAGTTGTACAGGTGCTCCCCGCGCTGGACCACGCCGGGGATCTTGTCGGTGGAGTCCAGCACCTCGAGGATGCCGCGTCGCATCCGGTTGAAGCGCTCGCCGCTGGCCAGCATCGACTCGGCGTGCGTGTTGCGCTCACGCACCCACGCCAGCTGCTCCGGCCCCTCGACGTCCTCCAGCCAGGCGTGCGCGTCCCGGGTCTCGGGGGCGGCCACGCGGCCGGTCATCTCGGTCATCCTCGTCATCCGCCTATCTCACCACGCACCGGTGACGTTCGTCCCGAAGATCAGGAGGGTTGCCGTCCGAAGCCTGCTGCGGGCCAGTGCGGCCCCGCCTCAGGATGCGGGCCGGACCCGCTCGGTGTCACCCGCCAGCAGGCCGGCGAGCAGCCCGGCGAAGCGGTCCGGCTCCTCCAGGTGCGGGCTGTGCCCGACGCCCTCGAGGACGACCTCCTCGTACCGCCCGCCCGCAGCCGCGAACCGGTCGAGCACCGTGCGCATCTGGCTGACCATCGGCTGCGGCGGGTAGACGTCCGCGCCCGGCCAGCCGGGGATCGCCCCCACGGCCCCGAGGTGCCCGAGGTCCAGCAGCGAGGTGTCCGAGACGATCGCGTCGGCGTCGCCCCGCACCCACAGCACCGGGCCGACCTCGGGCACGTCGGCGAAGCCGCTCAGGTTGTAGTACCGCGGCGAGAGCGCGTTGTTGATGCCCGTGGTCCCGGGACCGGAGCCGGGCCAGTTCTCGCTGGGCTCGGTCCCGCCCGGGTAGTGGTCGGCGCCGATCCGGGTGGACAGCACCGAGTCGAGCAGCAGCTCCTCGTCCTCGAGCTCCGTCCCCGGGGCGACGTAGAGCGCCCGGAAGACGTTGCGCGGGGAGTGCGGCTCGTCGGCCGAGCGGTCGCCGGCGGCGATGGCCGCGGCGAAGTCGGGGCTGGCGGTCCCGCCGCCGGAGCCGGCGTGGTCCGGCCATACCGGGGTGCCCTCGGCGTCCGCGGTCCCGCCGAAGCCGAACGGCGACGCCGGAGCCTCCAGGAGGAGCGCCCCCACCCGGTCCGGGTGGTCGATCGCGAGCTGCATGACCGCGCCCGCTCCCGCCGAGTGGGCGACGAACGCCGCGCGCCCGACGCCGAGCGCGTCCATCAGGGCCACCAGGTCGTCGGAGAAGTCCCGCATGCCGCGGGTGGCGTCGATCGGGAGCGGCTCCGTCTCGCCGTAGCCGCGCAGGTCCGGGGCGACGCCGCGCCACCCCTCCGGCAGGGCGGTCAGGAGGCGGTGGAAGAACGCCGAGGACGAGCAGTTGCCGTGCACGAGGAGCACCGTGCCCGCGGGCGACGACGCGCCGCCGGGGTCGGTGTCCCGCACGTGGATGCGTGCCCGCGACGTCTCGACGTCGTGTTCGGTGACCTGGCCCATGGAAAACCCCTTCGTCTCCCGACGGCGGCACCTGCGCCGTCGACCCTGGCTCCGGCCACGGTGGTCCCGCCACCGGGCCCCCGACGGCGGTCCCCGTCGGGTCGTTCCGGCCGGCGGCGGCCCGAGGGCCGCCGCCGGTGACCGCTCAGCCCTCGAGGAGGAGGGCCTCGCCCTGGCCGCCGCCGCCGCACAGGCCGACGGCGGCCCTGCCGCCGCCCTTCCTGGCGAGCTGGTGGGCCGCGTGGACCACGAGCCGGGCGCCGGAGGCGCCGATGGGGTGGCCGACGGCGATGCCGCCCCCGTGGGGGTTGACCTTCTCCGGGTCGGCGCCCAGCTCGGCGGCGGAGTGGGCCACGACGGCGCCGAAGGCCTCGTTGATCTCGACGAGGTCGAGGTCGGCGACGTCCCAGCCCTGCCGCTGCAGCGCCTTGGCGATCGCGCGGGCGGGCTGGGCGTGCAGGGAGGCGTCGGGGCCGGCGACCTGGCCCGGGGCGCGCAGGGTGGCGAGCACCGTCCAGCCCTGCTCGGCGGCGTGGGCGCGGGTGGTCAGGACCACGGCGGCGGCGCCGTCGGAGATCTGCGAGGCGTTCCCGGCGGTGATCGACCCCTCGGGGGTGAACGCCGGGCGCAGCCTGGCCAGGGACTCCACCGTGGTCTCGGGGCGGATGCCCTCGTCCGTGGTGACCTCGACGTCGCCCTTGCGGCCCCTGACCGTGACCGTGACGACCTCGCCGTCGAAGACGCCGTCCGCCCAGGCCTTCGCGGCGCGCTGGTGCGAGCGGGCGGCGACCTCGTCCTGCTGCTCCCGGGTCAGCGGGTAGGTGCTGGCGGTCTTCCTGTCGGTGGCCAGGCCCATGGCCTCGCGGTCGTAGGCGTCGGTCAGGCCGTCGTGGGCCATGTGGTCCACGGCCTCGACGTTGCCGTAGGACCAGCCGGCCCGGGTGCCCATGAGCAGGTGCGGGGCGCCTGTCATGGACTCCATGCCGCCCGCGACGACGACGCCGGCCTCGCCTGCCCGGATGAGCCGCGCGGCGTCGATGATCGCGGTCAGCCCCGACAGGCACACCTTGTTCACGGTGGTGGCGTGCGCGGACCACGGGATCCCGGCGCCGACGGCGGCCTGGCGGGCGGGCGCCTGCCCGGCCCCGGCCTGGAGGACCTGTCCCATGTAGACCGCCTCGACGGCCTCGGCGGGCACCCCGCCCTGCTCCAGGGCGCCGCGGATCGCGACCGTGCCGAGCTGGACCCCGGTCAGCGCGGCGAGCTGGCCCTTGAGCTTGCCCTGCGGCGTGCGGGCGGCGCCGACGATGACGACGTCGTCGCCCTGCTGTCCGGCCCGGCCGACGGCCTGCGTCCCGGCCGCGGGGCCGGTGGCGGGAGTAGTAGGTGCGGTGCTCATGCGTCGACCTCCACGGCGTGGACGTGCTCGGAGACGGTCAGGGGCGGCTCGGTGCGGTCCTTGACCTCGTCGACGCTCACCCCGGGGGCGAGCTCGACCAGCACCAGGCCCTCGGGGGTGACGTCGATGACGGCCAGGTCGGTGATGATGCGGTCCACCACGCCCCGTCCGGTCAGCGGCAGGGAGCACTCCTCAACGATCTTCGCGTCCCCGTTCTTGGCGTTGTGCTCCATCAGGACGATCACCTTCCCGGCGCCGTGGACGAGGTCCATCGCCCCGCCCGGGCCCTTGACCATCTTGCCCGGGATCATCCAGTTGGCCAGGTCCCCGGCGGCCGAGACCTGCATGCCGCCCAGGATCGCGACGTCGATCTTCCCGCCGCGGATCATCCCGAAGGACAGCGCCGAGTCGAAGAACGCCGCCCCGGGCAGGGTGGTGACGGTCTCCTTGCCCGCGTTGATCAGGTCCGGGTCCACCGCGTCCTCCGACGGGTAGGGCCCGACCCCGAGGATGCCGTTCTCGGACTGCAGCACCACCTGCCGGCCCTCGGGCACGTAGTTCGGCACCATCGTGGGCAGCCCGATGCCCAGGTTGACGTAGGAGCCGTCGGCCAGCTCCAGGGCCGCCCGGGCGGCCATCTCCTGCCGGGTCAGAGCCATCAGTTGCTCCCCTCCGAGCGCACGGTGCGCTTCTCGATCCGCTTCTCGATGCCCGGGCCCACCTCGACCACGCGGTGGACGTAGATCCCGGGCAGGTGCACCTCGTCCGGGTCGATCGCGCCCGGCTCGACCAGCTCCTCGACCTGGGCGATGCAGACCCGGCCGGCCGTCGCGGCCAGCGGGTTGAAGTTCCGCGCCGCCTTGTTGAACACGAGGTTCCCGTGCCGGTCGCCGCGCAGCGCGTGCACCAGGGCGAAGTCGGTGGCGATCGCCTCCTCGAGCACGAACTCCCGGTCCTGCCCGCGCACCGAGAAGGTGCGCACCTCCTTGACCGGGGACGCCTTGGCCACCCCGCCGGCGCCGTCGTACCGGCGCGGCAGCCCGCCCTCGGCCACCTGCGTGCCCACCCCCGTGGTGGTGAAGAACGCCGCGATGCCGGACCCGCCCGCCCGCAGCTTCTCCGCCAGCGTGCCCTGAGGGGTCAGCTCGACCTCCAGCTCCCCGGAGAGGAACTGCCGCTCGAACTCCTTGTTCTCGCCCACGTAGGAGGCGGTCATCTTGGCCAGCCGGCCCGCGCGCAGCAGGATCCCCAGCCCCCAGTCGTCGACACCGCAGTTGTTCGACACCACCGACAGGTTGCTCGCGCCCTGCGCCAGCAGCGCCTCGATCAGCGCCATCGGGTTGCCCGACAGCCCGAACCCGCCGACCGCGAGCGAGGCGCCGTCGGGAATGTCCGCCACCGCCTCGGCCGCCGAGGCCACCACCTTGTCCAGGCCGGGCGACGTGCCGGCCCGGCTCGTGGCGTTCACTGTTCCGCTGGTCATGGTCTCTCCTTCGGGTGGATCTCTGGTCGGGTGGTGGGTCCGTGGGTCGGTCTCGGTCGGAGCGGGCTCAGCCGGCCCCGACGACGAGCAGGACGGCGGCGAAGACGGCGCCGGAGACGACGAGCGTGACGGTCGTGTACCCCAGGATGTCCCGCATCTTCAGGCCGGCGATGGCCAGGAGCGGCAGGGCCCAGAAGGGCTGGATCATGTTCGTCCACTGGTCACCGTAGGCGACGGCCATGATCGGCACGGCCGGGTCGACGCCCAGGCGCGCGGCGGCGTCGAGCAGGATCGGTGCCTGGACGGCGAACTGCCCGCCGCCGGACGGGACGAAGAAGTTCACGAGGCCCGCGGACAGCAGCGCCAGCACCCCGAAGGTCTGCGGGGTCGAGACGCTGACGAAGAAGTCCGAGACAACCGTGATGAGCCCGGTGGCCGTCATCATGCCCAGGATGCCCGCGTAGAGCGGGAACTGGAGCAGGATGTCACCGACGTTGGACGCGGCGTCCTTGACGAGGGCGGTCAGCTCGAAGGGGCTGCGCACGAGCAGCAGGATCAGCGCAAGGAACGACCAGTTGACGAAGTCGAGGGTGGGGGTGCCGCCACGGAGGACGTAGACCACCAGGTAGGCCGTCAGGGCGAGCCCGACGAGCGTGGTCAGGAAGCGGCTGGCGTCGAGCCGGTCAGCGGGAGTGACGACCTCCTCGTCGACCGCGACGCCCTGGTCCCGCGCGTCCACCTCCAGCTCGACGATCCGGTCGCCCCGGCGGGGCGCCACCAGCGCGAGGGCGACGGCGACGGCGAGGACGGTCGCGACCGCCGCCACGACGTTCCAGGTGGAGAAGGTCGTCTCGCTGACGGGGATGGTCCTGCCCAGCTGCTCGGCGATGAACGACCCCTCGGTGGCCGCGGTGAGGGGGCCGGAGCCGGAGTACCCCATGTGCCACACGGCGAAGCCGGAGAAGCCGGCCGCCACGAGCATCGGGAAGTGCAGGCGCACGCCCCTCTCCCGCAGCTGCGCCGCGACCTCCTTGGCGAGCAGCGCGCCGACGACGAGGCCGAGGCCCCACTGCAGGAGGGAGGCGACGGCGGCGACGAGGAAGACGAAGACGTAGGCCTGGAGCGGCGTGCGGGGCAGACCGCCGAGCCGGGCCAGCAGGCGGCGCATCGGCCGGGTGTTGGCGAGCATGTGGCCGAGCAGCAGGATCAGCGCCATCTGGGTCATGAACGCCAGCAGGCCCGCAAGGCCGTCGCCCCAGCCGACTAGCACGTCCACCGGTCCGGCGTCCGTGAGCACGAGCGCCATGAGGGCCACGATGACCGTCAGGACGATGGCGAAGACCAGCGCGCTGGGGATGAACCGCTCCACCAGCGTGTTGACCGGCCGCATGACGCGGGTGAACGGGTTGCGCGAGCCCGACCGGTCCTCGGTCTCGCGGGACTTCTGGCTGACTGAAGACATGGAGGAGCTACCCCTTGCTGCACCGTTGAATCAGGGCGGCGGGCGCCGGTCGGGCGCCGCGCGACGTGGTCGGTCCCGTTCCTACCAGATTCGGCCGGTCTGGTCGGGTATCTGTCACCACGGTGAGACCTCCGCGCTGGGCGTCCTGACCCGGTCGGCGACGGCGGCGGCGCCCGCGGGCCCCATGACGATCGTGTAGTGGTTGACGTCCGGCACCTCGGCGGTGGTGATGGGCAGCCGCGCCGCCCACCGGGCCACGTGCTCGGCGGTGTACAGCGGGTCGCCGTCGAGCAGGCCGCGGGGGGCGCGCAGGAACAGCGTGGGCGTCGCGAGCGCCTCGAGCGCGGGGAGCAGGGACTCGCCCGTCACGAGCTCACGCTGGTCCCCGGTGACCGCCTCGAGGCGCGACGACGGCCGCCAGGTGCCGTCGGCCGGCTCGAGGTCGTAGTCGAAGTACTCGCCGAGCCGCTCGGAGAGGTGACCGACGAACGCGGGGTGCCGGCGCCAGAAGTCGCGGTAGGCCTCGTGGTCCTCGAACGTCATCGCCAGGCGCGCGGCCGCCGGCCCGAGCACCGCCCGCATGAGCTCGTCCGGGTCGGCCCCGGCGGGCACCTCCAGCGGCAGGCCGCCGTCCACGAGCACCAGGGACTCCACCAGCTCGCCGTGCCGGTGCGCCAGCACGGCGGACGCGAAGGCGCCCATCGAGTGGCCGACGACGACGACCGGGCCCGTGCCCAGGTGGCGGAGGACCGCCGCGAGGTCGTCCGCGTGCCGCGCCATCCCGAACGGGCCGGGGAGGGCGTTGCTCCGCCCGCGCCCGCGCAGGTCCGGCGCCACCACGCGCACCCCGGGGAGGGCGTCGACGAGGTAGGTCCAGGCGAGGTGCGTGGCCGTGATGCCGTGGACCGCCAGGACGGTGGGCGCGCCCGGCCCCGGGACCACCGGTTCCCACACCCCCGCCCGCAGCGTGCCGCCGTCGACGGGGACGTCGACCGTGCCGTAGGTGTGCGCGCTCATCGGGCGTGCCACCCCCCGTCCAGGGTGTAGGAGGAGCCGGTCGCCATGCCGGCGTCGGGGCCGGTCAGCCAGCCGACCAGGGAGGCGACCTCGCCCGGCTCGACCATCCGCTTGACCGACTGCTCGACGAGGAGGACCTTCTCGAGGACCTCCTCCTGGGTGATGCCGTGGGTGCGCGCCTGGTCGGCGATCTGGCGCTCCACGAGAGCGGTGCGGACGTAGCCGGGGTTGACGCAGTTGCTGGTGACCCCACGCGCCGCCCCCTCGAGGGCCGTGACCTTGTTCAACCCCTCGAGCGCGTGCTTGGCCGTCACGTAGGCCGACTTGTAGGGCGAGGCGATCAGCCCGTGGACCGAGGAGATGTTGACCACGCGCCCCCAGCCGCGGGCGTACATGTGGGGCAGCGCCGCGCGTACCAGGAGGAACGGGGCCTCGACCATGATTCGCTGGATCCGGCGGAAGTCCGCCGGGTCGAACTCCTCGATGGGCCGAACCACCTGGATGCCGGCGTTGTTGACGAGGACGTCGGCCTCGAGGGCGAGGTCGTCGAGGCCCGCCGTGTCGTCGAGGTCGACCACCCAGGTCTCGCCGCCGGTCTCGGCGGCGACGGCGGAGGCGGCGGCCTCGTCGCGGTCCGCCACGACGACGTGGGCACCGCGGGCGGCGAGCTCGCGCACGCACGCGGCGCCGATGCCGTTCCCGCCGCCGGTGACCACCGCGCGCCGGCCGGCGAGGGTTGGTTCTGGGCTCATCGTCGTTCTCCTCCGGGGGACAGGGCGCGTTCGACCAGGCGCATGGTGGCGTCGAAGACGTCGGGCGGGAGGCCCGGGGTACGGGGCGGGCTGCCGGGGGCGTCGGCTCCGGGGACGCGGGCCGCACCGCCGTCGAGGGCCGCACTGCCGTCGAGGGCCGCACTGCCGGGCGCCGCACTGCCGGGGGCCGCTCCGCCGTCGCGGTCCCACAGGACCCAGCGCATGCCGACGAGCTCGCCGATGCCCATGAGCGCCCACGCGGCGACCTCGGGGTCGACCTCGGCGGCCAGCTCGCCGCGCTCCTTGGCGGCGACCAGACCGGCGACGTACCCGCGTGCGATGGTCTCGTAGTGCATGTGCAGCACGTCCGGCGCGACGAACTCGGCCTGGCGCATGATCCGGTACAGGGCCGGGTTCTCGGCGGTGAACCGGAAGAACGCCCGGAACCCCGCCCGCTCGGCCTCCAGGCGGGCGGTCTCGACGCTGGAGGCCTCGAACATGGCCCGCCGGACCCGGCTGTTGAGGTCGCGGACGACCTCCTCGAAGATCGCCTGCTTGGAGTCGAAGTAGAGGTAGAACGTGCCCTGACCGACCTCGGCGGCCTCGGTGATCTTCACGATCGAGGCGTCGTGGTAACCCCGCTCGGCGAAGACGTCGGTGGCGACGGCGAGCAGGCGGGCCCGGGTGCGGGTGCCGCGCTCGGTGCGCGGGGCGGCGCTCACGGTCGCACCTCCCGCAGGGCGCCCCGGCGCACCTTGTGCAGGGCGGTGCGCGGCAGGGACTCGACGAAGGTGACGCTGCGCGGGGCCTTGAAGCTGGCCAGGTGGCGGCGGGCGTGGGCGAGCAGCCCGTCGGCGTCCACCCCGGACCCGGCGGCCCGGACGACGAAGGCGTGCCCCACCTCGCCCCAGCGCGGGTCGGGGATGCCGACGACGGCGACGTCGACGACCTCCGGGTGCGTGGCGAGCGCGGCCTCGACCTCCGCGGGGGAGATGTTCTCGCCGCCGCTGATGTAGATGTCCGTGAGCCGGTCGACCACGTGGAAGTACCCCTCGGCGTCGCGCTCGACGAGGTCCCCGGTGCGCAGCCAGCCGTCCCGGAGGGCCTCGGCGGTGGCGTCCGGGTCGCGGAAGTACCCGGCGAAGACGGCCGGGCCGCGCACCAGCAGCTCACCGCGGGCCGGCCCGTGGAGCAGGCGCCCGGTCTCGGGGTCGGCGACCGCCACGTCCACGTGCGGGTAGGGCTTGCCCACGGAGCCGACGTGGTCCAGGGCGTGCGCCGGGGGCAGGGCGAGCACGTTGGGGGAGGCCTCGGTCAGGCCGTACCCCTGGATGATCCGCACGCCGCGGTCGTGCCAGGTGCGCAGCAGCGGCTCGGGCATCGGCGCCCCGCCGACGATCGCGTGGGTCAGGCCGGTCAGGTCCGCGTCCGCGAAGGCGGGCAGCTCGGCCAGGCGCTGGTACGTCGTCGGGACGCCCATCATCGTGGTGACGCGGCGGCCGGCGACGAGCTCGAGGACCGCGGCCGGGTCGAAGTCGGACTGGAGGACGACGGTGGCGCCGGACCACCACGCCAGCAGCGGCTGGACGTTCCAGCCGCCCACGTGGAACTGGGGCAGCACCGACAGCACGACGTCCTGCCCGGTCATGCCGGTGGCGCCGCCGAGGGAGAGGTTGGTCCAGAAGCAGTTCTCGTGCGTGAGCAGCGCGCCGCGCGGCGCCCGGGCGGTGCCGGAGGTGTAGATGAGCAGCAGCGGGTCGTCGTCGCGCACGCAGCGCGCCGGTCCCGGCGGGGTCCCGTCGGGCCGGGCGGGACCGGGCACGTGCTGCTCGACGCCGTCGGCCCCGAGCAGCTCCACCGGCGGGGCCACGTCGAGCTGGGCGAGCGCGGCGCGGGCGTCCCCGGCGAGGCCGGCCTGGACCGCGACCAGCGCCGGCCGGGCGTGGCGGAGCTGGTAGGCGAGCTCCTCGGGCGCGAGGCGCCAGGACATCGGCGCGAGGACCAGCCCGGCCTTGGCGCAGGCGAAGAGGAGCACCACGTGGTCGGTGGAGTTGCGGGTGAGGGTGGCGATGCGGTCCCCGGGCACGTACCCGGCCCGCACGAGCCGCTCGGCGAGGGCGCTCGCCCGCGCGTCGAGCTCGGCGTAGGTGGTCGCGACCCCCTCGTGCTCGACGGCGACCTTGCCGGGCGTCAGGCGTGCCCGGTCGCTCGTCCAGCGGCCCAGGGTGTGGCGCCCGGGCTCGTCGCAGGCAGGAGGCAGCAGGCTCACGCGAGCTCCTCGAGGCGGCGCCGCTCGGCGGCCTCCGCGGCGGTCTCCGTGTGCGAGCCCGCGGCGCGGGCCGGGCCGCGGCGGCGGCCGGTGAGCCGGGACGCGCCGCCCGCGATGCCGCCCGGCATGAACAGCACCACGAGGATGAACAGCACGCCGAGGATGAACGCGGGCTCGCTGAGCGGCACGTGCAGGAGGGTGGGGAGGGACTCGACGAGGTCGGAGCCGGCGAGGACGCTCAGGCGCTGGTCGAGCAGGGTGTAGACGACGGCGCCCATCACGGCGCCCCAGCGCGAGCCGACGCCGCCGAGCACCACCATGATCAGGGCCTGGATGGTGAAGTCGGCCGAGGTGATGGTGGGCACCGCCTGCGACTGCAGCAGCAGGTAGACCATGCCGACCACCGCCGCGAGCGAGCCGGCGATCACGAAGGTGAGCAGGCGGATGAGGTAGGGCGGCTGCCCGATGACCCGCACGCGCATCTCGTTCTCGCGGGTGGCCTCCACCACGTGGCCGGCCCGCGAGCGCTGCACCCAGGTGACGACGACGTACACGAGCACCAGCGTGGCGAGCGCGACCCAGAACATGTTGCGGGTGTTGACCACGCCGACGAGCGCGTCGGGCACGTGGGTGGTGGTCAGGCCGATGCCCTCCTCGCCGCCGGTGACACCGGCCGTGTTGCGCCGGGCCAGCACGTTCCCGGCCTGGGCGAACGCGAGGGTGACCATCGCGAAGGAGACGCCGGAGACCCGCAGGGAGACGGCGCCGACGACGGTGGCGAGCAGGATCGCGGCGACCAGGGCGAGCGCCCCGGCGAGCAGGAAGGGCATGTCGGTGCGGTCGAGGAGGATCGCCAGTCCGTACGCGCCCGCCGCGAAGTACAGGGCGTGGCCGAAGCTGAGCATGCCGGCGACGCCGTAGAGCAGGTGGTAGCTCAGGGCCAGCGCGGCGAAGATCATGCACAGCGCCATCAGGTGCAGGCTGCCCGGCATGTACGTCGGCCCGGGCAGGACGCCGGGCAGCGGCAGGTTGAGCAGCGGCAGGCTCGCGGCGACGACGACGGCGACCGCGCCGACCAGCCAGCCGGGCACCCGGCGGCGTGCGCGCGCCGGCGTCCGCGGCGCGGGGCTGGCCTGCTGGGCCACGGGCGGCTTCGTGGAGGTGGGGGAGGTCATGCTGCCTTGGCTCCCATCAGTCCGGACGGGCGGACGAGCAGGACGACGGCGAGGGCGAGCACCGCGATGAGGTCGCCGACGCCCCAGTAGTAGTTGGCGAACTGCTGCGGGATCGCGACGATCACCGCGGCGACGGCGGCGCCGCCGAGGGAGCCCAGGCCGCCGATCACGGTGACGATGAACGCGAAGATCAGCAAGGTCTGGCCCAGGTGGGCGGAGACGTAGCCGTAGTACTGGGAGGCGAGCACGCCACCCAGGCCGGCCGCGGCACCGCCGATGGAGAAGACCAGCGTGAACGACTTGCGCACGTCGATGCCCAGCGCGGTGACCATCGAGCGGTTCTCCACCCCGGCCCGGATGATCAGGCCGTAGCGGGTGTGCCGGAGGAAGAGCACGAGGGCGGCGAGGACGGCGCCCGCGACCGCGATGGCGAGAAACCGGTTGTTCGGGATGCGGGCGCCGGCGATCTCCGTCGTCTGCGCCATCCAGGCCGGGCCGGAGATGAAGATGGCGTCGGTGCCCCAGAAGCCCTCGAAGAGCGCCACGCCGACCAGGCCGAGCCCGACGGTGACGAGCACCTGCTCGATGTGCCGGTTGTAGAGCGGCCGGATGAGCAGCAGCTCGGTCAGGGCGGCGACCGCGGCCCCGGCGAGCGCGCCGACCACCATGGCGAGGAGGAACCCGGTCCACGTGCTCGGGTCCAGCCGGCGGGCCACCTCCCAGCCGATGAACGCGCCGAGGGAGAGGAAGACCCCGTGGGCGAAGTTGAGCACGCCCATCAGCCCGTAGATCAGCGAGAGTCCGGACGCCACCAGGAAGTACAGGGCCCCCAGGCCGAGGCCGGTGACCAGCAGCAGGACGATGGTGCTCACTTGGCTCCCTCCGGGGCCGGGGTGGTCTCGGCGTGGACGCCGAGGAGCCGGTGAACGGCCTCCTCGTCATCGAGCAGGGAACGGGCGTCGCCGGTGTGGACCACCGTGCCGGCGTCGATGACGACGACGTCCTGGGCCAGGCGTTCGATGACCGGCAGATTCTGCTCCACCAGGAGGATCGGCACCGTGCGGGCGGCCTCCTCGAGCGCCTCGGCGACCTCGGTGACGATCTTCGGCGCCAGGCCCTTGGTGGGCTCGTCCACCAGCAGCAGCCGGTTGGTGTTGAGGAGGGCGCGCGCGAGGGACAGCATCTGCTGCTGCCCGCCGGAGAGCGTGCCGGCCCGCTGGCCGCCGCGGCGCACGAGGTCGGGGAAGAGCGCCTCGACGAGCTCGCGGCGCGGCTTCGCGTCACGTTCGGCCAGGCGCAGGTTCTCGGCGACGGTCAGGCCGGCGAAGACCTCGCGGTCCTCGGGTACGTACCCGATGCCGCGGCGGACGATCCGGTGGGTGTCCTCGCGGTCGATGCGGTGCCCGTCGAACTCCACACGGCCGGCGCGTCCGATCAGGCCCATGACCGCCTTCATCGTGGAGGTCTTGCCCACGCCGTTGCGGCCCAGGACGGCGGTCACGCCGGTCCCCGGGACGGAGAAGGTCACGTCCTCGACGACCAGCTGGCCGTTGATGGTGGCGGAGAGGTGCTCGACCTCGAGGATCGCGCTCACGCGGCGGCTCCCAGGTAGGCGCTCTGGACGAGGGGGTCGGCCATGATCTTCCCGGGCTCGTCCAGCGCCAGGATGGTGCCCTGGTGCAGGACCGCGACGCGGTCGACCAGCCCCATCACCACGTCGATGTGGTGCTCGACCATCAGGACGGTGCAGCCGTGGTCGCGGTGCATGCGGCGGATGACCTCGGACAGGCCGGGCACGTCCGCCCGGGCGACGCCGGCCATCGGCTCGTCGAGCAGGATGACGCTCGGGTCCATGGCGAGCAGGACGGCGATCTCCAGCTTGCGCTTGTCGCCGTGGCTCAGGCCGCCGGCCAGGACGTCGACCCGGTCCGCGAGCCCGACCTCGGCGAGGTGGTCCAGCGCGCGGGCGGAGGCGTCGTCGGAGCGCCGCGGGAAGCGGAGCACGGAGAGGTTCCCGCCGAGGCGGCGCTGGGCCGCGAGGCGGGCGTTCTCCAGGACGCTGAGCCCCGGGAAGAGGTTGGAGGTCTGGAACGTGCGGCCCAGCCCCGCCCGCGCGCGGCGGTGGATGCGCTCGTGGGTGATGTCCCTGCCGTCGAGCAGGATCCGGCCCGCCGTCGGGGCGTGGATCCCGGAGATCATGTTGAACAGGGTCGTCTTGCCGGCGCCGTTCGGTCCGATGACGCCGATGATCTCGCCGGAGGGGACCTCGAGGTTCACGTCGGTGAGGATCTTGGCGCCGCCGACGGCGAAGCTGAGGTTCTCGACCGTGAGAGCGGCTGAGGTGGGGGGCATGGTGGCCTCTTCCTGGGGTGCGACAGGCCCCGGCCCGGTCCGTCCGGGCCGGGGCCTGTCGTGGGTGGTGCGGGGCGTCGGTCAGCCGGCCTCGGGCGGCGCGACGTCCTCGGCCGCCACCTGGCTGACGAGCTCGGGCTGCCAGCCGCCGTTGCCGTCCGAGACGAGCTTGGCCTGGAACATCGGCTGGATCAGCGCGTGGTCGGACTCGCGGATCGTGTAGCTGCCCTTGGGACCGTCGAAGCTCCAGCCCTCGAGCGCGGTGACCATGGCGTCGACGTCGTCGGCGCCGCCGGCCTCCTCGATCGCGCGGACGATCATCTGGGCGGCGGTGAAGCCGTCCGGCGTGAACAGGTCGGGCGTGCCGCCGGCACCCTCGACGTGCTCGATCATCGCGGCCTCGACGTCGTTGCCCGCCGCACCCGGGAAGTAGTGGTTGAGGAAGTCGATCTTCTCCGACGCCGCGCCGTAGGCGTTGTACGTGGAGGTGTCGCCGAGGCCGGTGACCACGGTGATGTCGTCGAGGACGCCCTGCTGGTCCAGCGACTGCCACATGGCGCCGGAGGTGGCGCCGGCCCAGGCCACGAAGACCATCTCGGGGGCGGCGTCCAGCACCTGGGCGGCGAACGGCGTGAACTCGGTGACGTCCTCGGGGACCATCACGGAGGTGACCTCCGCGCCCTGCGCGCCGAGCAGACCCTCGACGGCGGCGAGGTTGCCCTGGCCGAAAGCGTTGTCCTGGGCGAAGACGAGCACCTTCTGGCCGTCGACGTCGATGAACGAGCCAGCGGTGGCGACGTCCTGGAGGGACTGGCGGCCGGAGCGGAACGTGTAGTCGTTGATGCCGGTGACGGCGTCGGCGGCGGCCGGGCCGGAGATGTAGAGCACCTTGTTCTGCTCGGCCTGCTCGGCGAGCGAGAGGGCGATGCCGGAGGATGCGGTGCCCGTGAGGATCTTGTGCCCCTGCCCGATGGCGTCGCGGGCAGCGGCGACGGCCTTGTCGGTGTCGCCGCCGTCGTCGATCGTCTCGACGACGATCTCGCTGCCGCCCACCTCGCCGGTGCCGTCGGTGGCGTAGTCGAGGCCGGCCTCGAAGCCCTCGATGAAGGTCTTGCCGTAGGCGGCCAGCGGGCCGGTGGTCGAGGTGATGAGGGCGACGTCGATGGGGTCGCCCGAGGCCTGTGCCGACTCGCTCGAGTCGCCCGACGCGGCCGGCTCCGTCCCGCCGCCGCCGGTCGAGGGTGCGCACGCGGCGACGGCCATCATGGTCGCGACGCCGAAGGTCAGCGCGAGGGACTTCTTCGTGACTCGCATGAGACCGCCTTTCCTGAGTTGTCGAACCTCCCAACCTGAGAGGTGATTCAGGTAACAGCGTCGAGGGTCGTCCGGTGCCGCGTCGATGGGGAAGGGGACCATAGTCCCGGGTGGCGGTGTGTTTCCGTGCCACACCCGTCCGGACGTGCGTGGAGCACGGCCGGACGGTGCCGGCCGTGCTCCGTGGTCTGTCAGGGTCGGGGCTACTCGTTGCCGATGCGCTCGTCGGCGGCGTCCGCACCCTTGTCGAGGTGCTCGTCGTACTTGCCGCCGGTCCTGTCGCTGGCGAAGTCCGAGCCCTTCTCCAGGGCGTCGTCGCTCGTCCGCTCGCCCTTCTCGCTGCCGAGGAAGTCCTTGCCCTTCTCGGTGAAGTCTCCGACGCTCATCGGGTCGCTCCTGTCTCCGGGGCGGTCGCACCGGCCGGTACGTCCACCTCGAGTCTTGGGCGGGGCGGTGGCGCTCGCAACCGCGAGCGGGCCCGCGGACGGTGCCGCCGCGACGGGCGGGCCGACGCCGTCGACGGGCGTGCCACGCCGTCGGCGGACGGGACGGACGGGACGACGCCGTCGGTAAACCTTCCGTCACACCCCGGTGACGGGGCAGGTGGAAGACTCGCCGGGCACTGGTTCGTGTCCGGACCCCCGCGCGAGGGAGCGCGGCCGGGTCCCTTCAACCGGGCCCGGGACTCCGGGCCGACGACGGAGCTCCCCGGGCCCGCCCCGGGGACCGTGAGGCGGAACGATGAGCTCTCCACGACCACGACGACGACTCGCGGCACCCCTGCTCGCCGCGCTGCTCGGTGCCCTGCTCGCCCTGCTGGCACCCGCCGCGGGCGCCCGCGGCGTCGACCCCGACCCCGACCCCGACCCCGAGGTCGAGGTCCCCGTGCTGGCCTGGACGCACTGCGGCACCACGCCGGCGGGCACCGAGGCCGGCGTCCAGTGCGCCACCGCGACGCTCCCCATGGACTACGACGACCCGGAGGGCGAGCAGGTACGTCTCGCGGTCGCCCGGGTGCCCGCGACCGACACTGCGAACCGGATCGGGTCGCTCTTCCTGAACCTCGGCGGGCCGAGCGGCACGATCGTGGACGTGCTCCAGGAGAACGGCGGGACGATCTGGCCCACGCTGAACCAGCGGTTCGACCTCGTCGGCATCGACCCGCGCGGCGTCGGCCAGTCCGCGCCGGCCATCGACTGCCAGGTCGACCCCGAGGAGCTGGGCAACTCCTCCCAGCCGTTCCCGACGCCGCTCGACATCGACGTCGACGCCTTCGTCGCGAAGCACCAGGCCTACGTGGACGCCTGCCTGGCCAGCAACGGCGACATCCTCGCGCACGTCTCCACCGCGAACGTCGCAAGGGACATGGACGTCCTGCGCGCCGCGGTCGGCGACGAGAAGCTGACCTACCTGGGCTACTCCTACGGGACCTTCCTCGGCGCGACCTACGCCGCGCTCTTCCCGGACGGCTACCGCGCGCTCGTCCTCGACTCGCCGGTGGACGTGCAGGAGTACATCACCGACCCGCTCTCGAGCAGCGTCGCGCAGACCGCCAGCTTCGAACGCGCGCTCCACCGCTTCTTCGAGGCCTGCGCGGCCGACCAGGTGGCGTGCTCGGGCTTCGGCGGCGGGCAGCCGTCCTCCGCCTACGACGGTCTGCTCGCCACCGCCGACGCGACGCCGATCCCCGCGCCGCGGTACACGCCGGACCCGCGCCCGGTGGACGGCGACGACATCCGGGTGGCGACCACCACGCTGCTCTACGCCAAGGAGTTCTGGGGCATCCTGGCCGTCGCCCTGGCCCAGGCCGCCGCCGGCGACGCCTCGCTGCTCCGACTGGTCACCAACCTCAGCTACGACCGGCTGGAGGACGGCTCCTACGAACCTGGCTCGGACCAGTTCTTCACCATCGGCGCAGGTGAGCGGCAGTGGCCCCGCGACGTCGAGACGTACCTCGACCGGGGTGCCGAGTCGTGGTCGTCGTTCCCGCACTTCTGGATCAACACGGGGTACTCCGAGATCAGCTACGGCCTGTGGCCGGTGCACGACGAGGACGCGTACGAGGGGCCCTTCACGGTCGCCGAGTCCTCGCCGACGCCGCTCGTCGTCGCCACCACGTACGACCCGGCGACGCCGTACCAGGGGGCGCTGCGGACGATGCGCGAGCTCGGCAACGCGCGGCTCGTGACGATGGAGGGCGACGGGCACGGGGCCTACCCGGACGGCTCGGCCTGCGTGCGCACCGCCGTCGACGCCTACCTCGTGGATCTGACGCTGCCCGCCGCGGACCTGGTCTGCCAGCAGGAGGTGCCGTTCACGGCTCCGCAGCCCGTGCCGGCCGAGGTGCCGGCGGTGCCGGAGCCACTGCTGGACCTCGAGGTGCGGCCGGCCGGCGTCCGGTAGTGCCCGGCAGCCCGGCCGGCGTCCGGGCTAACGTCGGGCTATGACGGAGATCCACGAGCTGTCCGCCCTCGACCTCGCCGCGGCCGTGCGTTCCGGGGACGTCTCCCCGGGGGAGGTCGCCGAGCACACGCTCGAACGGGCGCACCGGCTCGGGCCGGGCGTCGGGGCGTTCGTCCACGTCGCCGACGCCCGGGCCCGGGCCCAGGCCGCCGAGGCGGAGGAGCTGCTCGCCGGCGTCGGCTCCGCCGCCGGCGACGACGGCGCCCTCCCGCCGTTCCTCGGCGTGCCCGTCCCGGTCAAGGACCTGACGATGGTGGCCGGCCTGCCGTTCGAGGCGGGGTCCGCGGCCCTCGCCGGGTTCGTCGCACCGGTGGACGACGGCGTCACCACCCTGCTCCGGGCGGCCGGCACCCTCATGGTCGGCAAGACCACGACCCCGGAACTCGGCCTGCCGCCCTACACCGAGCCGGACGTGGCGGCCCCGGCCCGGAGCCCGTGGGACCTCGGCCGCACCGCCGGCGGCTCCAGCGGCGGGGCCGCCGCCGCGGTGGCCGCGGGAATCGTGCCGGCCGCCCACGGCAGCGACGGCGGCGGGTCGATCCGCATCCCCGCCGCGGCCTGCGGCCTGGTGGGCCTGAAGCCCTCACGCGGCCGCATCTCGCGGGGCCCGCACGGGGTGGACGGCTCGGGCCTGGGCGCCGACGGCGTGCTGACCCGGACCGTGCGCGACACCGCCGCGTTCCTCGACGTGCTCGTCGAGCCCTGGCCCGGCGACACCTACCTGCTGCCCGCCCCTCGCGGCACCTTCCTCGACGCGTGCGGTCGGGAGCCGGGCCGGCTCCGCGTGGGGGTCCTGACGGAGCCGATCAACGTGGCCGACGCCCCGGTGCACCCCGAGGCGCTGGCCGCCGTCGACCGCGCGGTGCGCCTGCTCGAGGGCCTCGGGCACCACGTGGACCGGGCGCCGCTGCCCTTCGGTGAGACGGAGTGGGACGCCTTCATGCCGCTGTGGTCCGTCGGCACCCTGCTCGCGCCGCTGCCACCCGGCGGCGAGGACCGGCTGGTCCCGCTGACCCGCTGGATGCGCGAGGTCGGCCGGTCCGTGACCGGCGCCCAGTACGCCGACGCCGTCTCGGCCGGGCAGCGGCTGACCCGGCAGACAGCCCTGGCGTGGTCTGCCTTCGACGTCATCCTCAGCCCCACGCTGGCCCAGCCGCCCGTCGCGATCGGCTCCATGCGCGACGACGAGGACCCCGCCGCCGACTTCCAGGCGCAGAAGGCGTTCACGCCCTGGACGTCGGCCTGGAACATCATCGGGGCGCCGGCGATCAGCCTGCCGCTGCACCGGGCGGTGGTGGACGGCACCGAGCTGCCCTTCGGGGTCATGCTCGGTGCCCGCACGGGTCACGAGGAGACCCTGCTCGCGCTCGCGGCCCAGCTCGAGGCCGCCGACCCGTGGCCAGCGTTCGCCCCGGGCCTGCCCGCCTGAGCGGGAGGCCCCGACGAACCGCGGTCGGTCGCGCCGAGGCGGCGAGCTCGCCGCCTCGGCGCACCGGGTTGCCCGTGCGGCCGTTCACGGCGACCAGATCAGCAACCCGCGGTTGTCGCCTCAGCTGCCCGGAGGTGCTGCCGGGTGGTCCGTCGGTCGGCTCGGCGGTGCGGTCGGGGGAGTGGTCGGTGGGACCGTCGGGTCCGCCGGGGCGCCCGGCACGGTCCCCGGCTCCGGCACCCTGCCGGGCTCCGGGTCGCGCCCGGGCTCGGGGTCGGGCGTGGAGGGGTCCGGCGTCGACGGCGGCTCGGTGTCCGCCGTCGGGCCGTCCCCCGACCGCAGGCTCTGCTCCTTCTCGACCTGCCAGGCCTCGCGCGCCTTGCGAGCCAGGTCGTCCAGACCCATCAGATGTTGCCCGGGACCGTGCCGGGCGTGGGGCCCGGGCTCTTCGGCTCGTCGGGCGAACGGACCTCGCCCGGCTCGCGGTCGACCTCGCGGTCGACCTCGCGGTCGGCGGCGTGGCGGCCGCGGGTCGCGGGCTCCACGACCTCGTCGTGCACGACCTCGTCGTGCTGACCGGGGATCGAGCCCGGCGGCGGGCCGGGGCTGCTCGGGACCTCGGGCGAGTCGGCCGACGGCGACGAGACCGAGGCGTTGTCGCGCGCCGGGTCGTGGTGGACCGGGCCTGGGCTGTCGGACGTGCTCATGACGACCTCCGAATCGTGCGCGCGGTCGCGCGCTGCCACGATCGTCGCGCCTCCCGCCCCGGGGCGCACGCCCAGACGCCCGCTCGCGGGGCCCTCAGGCCGCCGGGACCGCGGCGCCGACGCCGAACCACTCCTGCATCCGGGCGGTGACGGCGTGGTCGAAGGTGTCGTCGTCGTGGCGCGCCCGCAACCAGGCGGCGAAGTCGCCGCCGGCGGCCCGGTCCATCTCCGCGCGGCACGCTGCGGGGGACGTGACGGCGCGCAGGAGCATCGACTCCGCCTCGTCGGCGGTGCGGTAGGCGAAGGGGTAGCCCTCCGGCACGATCCCGTGCACCCACGGCCGGTCGGGGAAGATCCCGACGGCGCCGGCGACGAGCGCCTCGACGTACTCCAGGCCGTAGGACTCCTCCTCCGCGGTGGCGAGGAACGCCGTCGTCCTGGCCAGCGCGTCCCAGTAGGTCTCCCGGCTCGCGGTCAGCGGGCCGACCCACGCCCACTCCTTGCGGGAGAGCGCCATCGCCCGCTCGGTGACGAGGTGCGACTCGTGCAGCCGGGCCTCCACCCGGATCGGCGTCCGGGCGGCGACGCGCTCGACCACCTGGAGGAACAGGTCGGGCCGCTTGCGGTCGGAGAGGTAGATGGCCGGGTAGAGCACCACCGGCACCGGCGGCTCCTGGCGCGGCCGGACGTGGTCGAGCCGCACGCCGAGGTTGACCCACGCGATCCGGGCGCGCTCCGCGAGGCGGGGGACCGCCCACCCGGCGACCACCTCGCGCACCTCGGTGGCCGTGCGCTCCGAGTTGCAGAAGGTGGGGAAGAGCGCGCACGACAGCGCGAGCGCTGCGACGTCGACGGTACGGGTGTACCGCGAGGGGTTCCACCACACGAGGTTCATCACCTGCGGCCGCTCGCACCGGCCGGCGAGCACCTGCCACACCGCGACGGAGTCGATCACGTCCATGTTCACCACCACGGTGCGCGACCCGTCGACCTGGTCGAGCGGGACGACGTCGACCGCGCCCGGGAGCCGCTCCGGCCCGATCACCTGAGCGCCGGGGAAGACGCGCAGCAGCCGGCGCACCAGCGTCGCACCGGCGTCGTGGCCGCCGACGCGCCCGTCCTCGAGCTGGACGTCCCCGAGCCGCACCGCCACGTTCATCGCTGCTCACCCTTTCCTGCTTCGGCCCGCTGGCGGCGGGCGCGCGTCGGGCGTCCGAACGGCTCGCCCGGCCCCGCCGCGGCGGGGACGTCCCCCGGCCCGGCCGCGGGCCTCCTGCTGAGGTCGGCCGGCACGGCGTCCGCCGCGCCCGGGAAGGCGCCCTCCGGCCGGTTCGGCTCCTGGACCGCCGGGCCCTCGTCGTCGCCGAGGGAGGTGCGGATGCGCATGCCGTAGAACGAACGCAGCACGAACACCACCATGAGCGCGAAGAAGACCGCGGCGAGCGCCAGCACCAGCGTCTGCCGGCCCTGCGCCGTCAGGGAGACGGCCAGCTCGACCGCGAGCAGCCCGAACAGCGTCGTGAACTTGATGACCGGGTTCAGCGCCACGGAGGAGGTGTCCTTGAAGGGGTCGCCGACCGTGTCGCCCACGATCGTCGCGTCGTGCAGCGCCGTGCCCTTGGCGTGCAGGTCGACCTCGACGATCTTCTTGGCGTTGTCCCAGGCGCCGCCCGCGTTCGCCATGAAGATCGACTGGTACAGGCCGAAGACCGCGATCGAGATCAGGTAGCCGATGAAGAAGTAGGGCTCGAGGAACGCGAAGGCCAGGGTCGCGAAGAACACCCCGAGGAACATGTTGAGCATGCCCTTCTGGGCGTACTGGGTGCAGATCTCCACCACCCGGCGCGAGTCCTCCGCCGACGCCCGGGTGGCGCCGTCGTCGATCCGGATGGTGCGCCGGATGAACTCCAGCGCCCGGTACGCCCCGGTGGTCACGGCCTGGATGGAGGCGCCGGTGAACCAGTAGATGACCGCGCCGCCGGTGATGAGCCCGAGCAGGAACGGCGGGTGCATGAGGGAGAGCTTGTCCAGGTCCGTGGTCAGGCCGTCCGTGAGCGCCATGATGATGGAGAAGATCATCGTCGTGGCGCCGACGACGGCGGTGCCGATGAGGACGGGCTTGGCGGTGGCCTTGAAGGTGTTGCCGGCGCCGTCGTTCTCCTCGAGCATCTGCTTGCCACGCTCCCACCGGACGTCGAAGCCGTGCTCGCGGCGGATCTCCTCCTCCACGCCGTCGATCTCCTCGATCATGGACAGCTCGTAGACGCTCTGGGCGTTGTCGGTGACGGGGCCGTAGGAGTCGACCGCGATGGTCACCGGGCCCATGCTCAGGAAGCCGAAGGCGACCAGGCCGAAGGCGAAGACCGCCGGGGCCACCATGAGCGCGTCCAGGCCCTGCTGGCTCACCAGGTACGCGCCGCCGGTCAGGCCGACGACGGCCATCCCGAGCCAGAAGGCGGAGAAGTTGCCCGCGACCAGCCCGGAGAGGATGTTCAGCGACGCCCCGCCCTGCCGCGAGCTCTTGACCACCTCACGCACGTGCCGGCTGCCCGTGGAGGTGAACACCCGCACCAGCTCCGGGATGAGCGCCCCGGCCACCGTGCCGAGGGAGACGATCGTGGCGAGGCGCCACCAGAGCCCGTCGGGCGTGCTGGGCGCCAGGACGGCCCAGGTCACGGCGTAGGTCGCCGCGACGGACAGGACCGACGTCAGCCGGACCAGCGCCGTCAGCGGCGTCTCGAAGTCGAGCCGGTCGGCGCGGGTGAAGGTCGCGCGCGTGACGGCGTCGTTGACGAGGTAGGAGACCCCGGAGGTGATCACCATGGCGATGCGCACGGTGAAGATCCAGACCAGGAGGATCGCCTGGACGGCCGGGTCGTCCACGGCCAGCAGCACGAAGGTCACCAGGGCGACGCCGGTGACGCCGTACGTCTCGAAGCCGTCGGCGCTGGGCCCCACGGAGTCGCCGGCGTTGTCGCCGGTGCAGTCGGCGATCACGCCGGGGTTGCGGGCGTCGTCCTCCTTGATCTTGAAGGCGATCTTCATCAGGTCGGAGCCGATGTCGGCGATCTTGGTGAAGATCCCGCCGGCGATGCGCAGGACCGCCGCGCCGAGGGACTCGCCGATCGCGAACCCGATGAAGCAGGCCCCGGCGATGTCGGCGGGCAGGAGCAGCAGGATGATCAGCATGGTGCCGAGCTCGAGGCTGATGAGGACCATGCCGATCGACATGCCCGACCTCATCGGGATGCGGTGCACGGGCAGCGGCCGCCCGGCGAGCGAGGCGAACGCGGTGCGCGAGTTAGCCAGCGTGTTCACCCGGATCCCGAACCACGCCACCGAGTAGGACCCCGCCATCCCCACCAGGCTGAACGCGACGACGATCGCCACCTTGCCCCACGGCATGGCGACCAGGACGCCGAAGTACGTGACGATCACCGCGGCGATGAACGTCCACAGCAGGACGAGGAAGCGTCCCTGCTGGACGAGGTACGCCTTGCACGTGGTGTAGATCAGCTCGGCTACCTCCCGCATGGACGGGTGGTCGGGCAGGCGGCGCAGCTGGACGGAGGCCACCAGCCCGGAGGCGAGCCCGATCGCGCACACCGCGAGGCCCAGCCAGAGCACCGTGGTCCCGGGGATCCCGCCGAGCACGGTGGTGGCGCCGAGGTCGGGCAGCACCAGGTCGATCTCGCCCCGGTGGTCCGCGTCGGTCCCGCCGGCCGACGTGGTCCTCGCGCACCCGGCGAGCAGGGCGAGCAGGGCGAGGAGGCCGACGGCGGCCGCCGGTGCCCGCAGGCGACGGACCCGGCCGGGCGGGGCGCCTCCGGGGCGTCCGCCGGTCGTCGAGACTGTCCTCGGCCCCCCGCTGCTCCGCGGCCCTGCGCTCACGATGACCTCGCTGTCGGTGTCTCGACGCCGGAGGTCGCCGACGTCGTCGTCCACCTCCGACGCTACGACCCGGCCGGGTCCCGGAACCGAGACCTTCGGCCCGCCGGGCCCTCGGCGCCCGTGCCCGCAGGCTCGGGGGCCGGCGAGGTCCTGGGAACGCGTCGAGCCGGGCGCTTGCCGGCCGCGGAGCGCCGACCGATAGTGGGGAGACCAGCACGGGGAGGACGCGATGAGGCCCTCGGTCATCGTCTTCGACGTCAACGAGACCCTGTCGGACATGTCGCCGATGGGCGAGCGGTTCGCGGAGGTGGGAGCCCCGGCCGAGCTCGCCAAGCTGTGGTTCGCCGCTCTGCTGCGCGACGGCTTCGCTCTCGCCGCGACCGGCCAGAACGTCCCCTTCGCCGACGTCGCCGCGGAGGTGCTGCGCCCGCTGCTGCGGGCGGCCGGCGTGACCGGGGACGGCGCGGTCCGGCAGATCCTTGGCGCCATGGCCTCGCTGGAGCTCCACCCGGACGTCGCCGAGGGCGTGCGGACGCTGGCGGCCCGGGGGTACCGCCTGCTCACGCTGACGAACGGGTCCGCGCAGGTGGCGGAGAAGCTGCTGACCGGCGCCGGGCTCCGGGAGCTCTTCGACTCCCTCCTGTCCGTGGAGGACGCCCCGGCGTGGAAGCCCGCGCGGGCGGCGTACGAGCACGCCGCCACGGTCAGCGGGACGGCGCCGGAGGAGATGGTCCTCGTCGCCGTCCATCCCTGGGACATCCACGGTGCGGCCCGCGCCGGCATGCGCACCGCCTGGATCGACCGGGCGGGCACCACCTACCCGGGGCACTTCACCGCCCCCGACCACACCGTGACCGCGGTGACCGACCTCCCCGCAGCCCTGGCCGACCGCGCCCCTGCCGCCTGACGCCGGCGGACGGGCCCGCCCCTCACCGTGAGCCCCCACCGGGGCGCGCGATGCAGCCTTGAGCGGAATAGACTCAACTTTGCCGCGGTTGAGATCGGCAGCACCCCTTGAACGAACCCCGGAGGTCCCATGGACACCAAGCTCACCACCAAGTCGCAGGAGGCGATCGCCTCCGCGATCCAGGCCGCCTCGACCGCGGGCAACCCGCAGCTCGAGCCGGTCCACGTCCTCGCCGCCCTGCTCGAGCAGGAGGGCGGGGTCGCCGTCGCCCTGCTCGACGCGGTCGGCGCGGACCGTGCCGCGATCACCCAGCGGGTCAGGGCGGCGCTCGCCACCCTGCCCGGCGCGTCGGGGTCCTCCGTCGCCCAGCCGCAGACCTCCCGCCCGACGATGACGATGATCACCGACGCCGGGAACGAGGCGAAGGCGCTCGGCGACGAGTACGTCTCCACCGAGCACCTGCTGATCGCGCTCGCCTCCTCGACCAGCCCGGCCGGGGAGATCCTGCGCTCCGCCGGCGCGGACCGCGAGGGCCTGCTCGCGGCGCTGCCGAGCGTCCGCGGCTCCGCCAAGGTCACCTCGCCGGACCCCGAGGGCACGTTCAAGGCCCTGGAGAAGTACGGCAACGACCTCACCGCCGCCGCCCGCGACGGCAAGCTCGACCCCGTCATCGGCCGCGACGCCGAGATCCGCCGCGTCGTCCAGGTGCTCTCCCGGCGCACCAAGAACAACCCCGTCCTCATCGGCGAGCCCGGCGTCGGCAAGACCGCCGTCGTCGAGGGCCTCGCCCAGCGCATCGTCGACGGCGACGTCCCCGAGTCCCTGCGCGGCAAGCGCCTCATCGCGCTCGACCTCGCCGGCATGGTGGCCGGCGCCAAGTACCGCGGCGAGTTCGAGGAGCGCCTCAAGGCCGTCCTGCAGGAGATCAAGGACTCCGACGGCGAGATCGTCACCTTCATCGACGAGCTGCACACCGTCGTCGGCGCCGGGGCGGCCGAGGGGTCCATGGACGCGGGCAACATGCTCAAGCCCATGCTGGCCCGCGGCGAGCTGCGCCTGGTCGGCGCCACGACCCTGGACGAGTACCGCGAGCGGATCGAGAAGGACCCCGCGCTGGAGCGCCGCTTCCAGCAGGTCTTCGTCGGCGAGCCGTCCGTGGAGGACACCGTCGCGATCCTGCGCGGCATCGCCCCGAAGTACGAGGCGCACCACCAGGTGACGATCTCCGACGGCGCCCTCGTGGCCGCCGCGACGCTCTCGGACCGCTACATCACCGGCCGGCAGCTGCCCGACAAGGCCATCGACCTCGTGGACGAGGCCGCGTCGCGGCTCCGCATGGAGCTCGACTCCTCCCCGGAGGAGATCGACGCGCTGCGCCGGCAGGTGGACCGCCTGAAGATGGAGGAGGCCTACCTCACCGAGTCCGAGGACGCCGACGACGAGGCCGCCCAGGAGCGGCTCGAGAAGCTCCGGGCCGAGCTGGCCGACCGCTCCGAGGCGCTCGCCTCCCTGACCGCACGGTGGGAGCAGGAGAAAGCCAGCCACAACCGGGTCGGTGACCTGAAGTCGCGCCTGGACGCCCTGCGCACCGAGGCCGAGAAGGCCCAGCGCGAGGGCGACCTCGAGCGGGCCTCCCGCCTGCTCTACGGCGAGATCCCCGGCGTCGAGCGGGAGATCGCCGCGGCCGAGGCCGCCGAGGCGGCCGCGAAGGAGACCGAGCGGCAGGCCCCGATGATCGCCGACCGCGTCTCCGCGGAGGAGGTCGCGGAGGTCGTGGCCGCGTGGACCGGGATCCCCGTGGGACGCCTGCTCCAGGGCGAGACGGAGAAGCTCCTCCACATGGAGGACGTCATCGGCCAGCGCCTCATCGGGCAGCGGAACGCGGTGCGGTCCGTCGCGGACGCCGTCCGGCGCAGCCGCGCCGGCGTCTCCGACCCGGACCGGCCGACCGGTTCGTTCCTGTTCCTCGGCCCCACCGGCGTGGGCAAGACGGAGCTGGCGAAGTCCCTGGCGGACTTCCTCTTCGACGACGAGCGGGCGATGATCCGCATCGACATGTCGGAGTACTCCGAGAAGCACTCGGTGGCCCGGCTCGTCGGCGCCCCTCCCGGGTACGTCGGCTACGAGGAGGGCGGCCAGCTCACGGAGTCCGTGCGCCGTCGGCCCTACTCGGTCGTGCTGCTGGACGAGGTGGAGAAGGCCCACCCCGAGGTCTTCGACATCCTCCTGCAGGTGCTCGACGACGGCCGCCTCACCGACGGCCAGGGCCGCACGGTGGACTTCCGGAACACGATCCTCGTGCTGACCTCCAACCTCGGCTCGCAGTTCCTCGTGGACCAGTCGCTGCCGGAGGCGGCCAAGCGCGAGGCGGTCATGCACGCGGTGCGGACGAGCTTCAAGCCGGAGTTCCTCAACCGGCTGGACGACATCGTCCTGTTCGACGCGCTCACCGTGGACGAGCTGGGCTCGATCGTCGACCTGCAGGTCGACCGGCTGGCCCGCCGGCTCTCCGACCGCCGGGTGCGCCTGGAGGTCACCGACGCGGCCCGCGAGTGGCTGGCGCTGGAGGGCTTCGACCCCGCGTACGGCGCCCGGCCGCTGCGCCGCCTGGTCCAGCGGGAGATCGGCGACCAGCTCGCGAAGATGCTGCTCGGCGCGGAGGTGCACGACGGCGACACCGTCGTGGTCGACCGGCCGGACCTCGAGTCCGCCGCGGCGTTCGGCGAGGCGGGCGGCGCCGGCGAGCAGGGGCTCGTCCTGACCGTGCGCGCGGAGCAGCCCGTCGCGTGACGGGACGGCGGGACCGGGTCGGGCCGGCGGGGTCAGACCCCGGCGGGCCCGACCGGCTCCCGCGTCCTGGCCGACACCGCGGCCGCCTCCGCACGGGTCCGCACGCCGAGCTTCGTCAGGATGCTGCTCACGTGGTGGGCGACCGTCTTCCGGCTGATGTAGAGCCGCGCGGCGATCTCCGGGTTGCTGAGCCCGTGCTCGAGCAGCCGCAGCACCTCTCGCTCCCGCGGGCTGAGCACCGCGGCCGCACGGACGCCCTCGCCGACGTGCACGCCCAGGCGGCGCAGCAGCGCCGCCGCCCGGTCGGCGTCCGACCGGGCGCCGAGACGCCGGAACGAGGCGAGGGCCCGCGTCGCCTCGGTGCGGGCGAGACCGGGGCCGGAGGCGTGGCGGGCGGCGGACAGCTGCGCCCGGGCCGCCTCCCAGGGCATGGCGAGGCGCTCGAACGCCGCGGCGGCGTCCAGCAGGAGCGCCACGGCGGCCGTTCCGTCGCCCTCCGCCGCGGCCACCTCGCCGGCGACCAGGTCGGCGAACGCGGCGGCGCAGGGCACCTCGGCCCGTGCGGCGACCTCACGCAGCCGCCCGGCGGCCGCCCGGAGCGGCGGGAGATCGTCCAGCTCGGCGTGCGCCGCCGCGACGACCGCGAGCGCGGCCACCCTCGTTCTCGGCGTGCCCCGGCGGACGAGGTACGGCTCGAGCAGGGACACCGCCGCCTCCGGACGCCCCAGCGCGAGCTCCAGCCGGGCCAGGGTCGGGGTCCCGATCCGCACCTCGGGGTAGGCGTGCACCAGCGCGACGGCGTCGTCCGGCCGCCCGCGGCGCACCTGCAGCTCGACGAGGCCGGTCAGCGCGTCCTGGAGCGGACCCTGGCCCACCCGCGACGACATCACCAGGGCGCAGCGCAGCTCGGCCTCGGCCTCGTCCCACCGTCCCGCGCCCACGAGGACGTTGCCGTAGTGGGCGCGGCAGCGTGCGTAGAGGAACGGGCACCCGTAGGTGCGCATGAACCGGTCCGCGGCGCGGCACCACTGGGTCGCCCGGGCGAGGTCGCCCACGACCTGCGTCGCCGCGAGCATCGAGCAGGTGGTCCAGACGACGGTCTCCGGCCGCCGGTGCTCGCCCGCGACCGTGCCCGCCATCGCCTCGTCCAGCAGCCGCATGCCGTCCCGGACACGGCCGCCCTCGACGAGCGTGAGACCCAGGTCGCCCAGCGCGACGAGCTCGAGATCGGCGTCCGGTGCGGCCCGTGCGTCGTCGAGGGCGCGGCGCATCAGCGTCTCCCGGCCCTCCCCGGCCGGCGCGGTGTAGCCCCTCATGAGCGTGACCCACCCGCGCGCGGCCGCGTCGGCGGGGTCGGTGAGCCGCTCGGCGCGAGCCAGCCAGCCCTGGGCCGCCGCGGGGTTGTCGAGGTCGACGAGGCTGCTGACGCACAGGTCGACGGCGACGGCCGCCGCGGCCGCCGCGGCCCCGTCGCGGCGGTAGCCCACGTAGGCCTGCTCCCGGCGCCGGACGCTCTCGGCCACCTCGCCGAGCCACCACAGCGTGCGTGCCAGGCACTCCAGCACAGCGGGGGCCGGCTCTGCCTCTGCCTCGGCCGCCCCCTCGAGCACTGCGCGCGCGTCCTCCCACCGCCCCGCCGCCATGGCGGCGCGACCCGAGTCCAGCGCCGCGGACCGCACCCTCCCATCATGCGCGCACGGCGTTCCCGCGTGCCACCGGCTGTCGGCGCCGGGCTCGGGGACGCCTGGGCCGGCGGATGGGTCACCTGACCGATGCGCTCCCGGTCCGAGGCCGACCATCCTGGTCCCGACGGACCGCGCCCCCGCGGGCCCGGGGGCGGGACGACCGGAGGAGGCACGTCATGACCGAGACGTTCCAGATCTCGCCGGCGCAGGCGGAGGTCTACGAGACGCTCTTCGTCCCCGCGCTCTTCGGCCAGTGGGCTCCCCTCGTGGTCGAGGCGGCCGCACTCTCGCCCGGCAAGCGCGTGCTCGACGTCGCCTGCGGCACCGGCGTGGTCGCCCGGACGGCCGCCGCCCGCGTCGGGCCGGGCGGGACGGTGGTGGGCGTCGACCTGAACCAGGCCATGCTCGACGTCGCGGCGCGGGTCGCCCCGGACCTCACCTGGCTCCAGGGGGACGTCGCCGCGCTGCCCTTCCCGGACGGCTCGTTCGACGCCGTCCTGTGCCAGTCGTCGCTGATGTTCTTCCCCGACCGGGCCGCCGCCGTCGCGCAGATGGCGCGCGTGACCGCGCCGGACGGCCGCGTCGTCGTCCAGACCTATGCCCCGCTGGACCAGCAGCCCGGCTACGGCCCGTTCGTCGACGTCGTCGCCCGCCACGCAGGCGACGACGCCCGCACCCTGCTCGGTGCCTACTGGTCCGCGGGGGACGCCGGTGAGCTCCGCCGTCTGGCGGAGGGCGCGGGCCTTCGGGTCCTCGGCGTCGACTCGCCCACGGGGGTCGCCCGCTTCCCGTCGGTGGCATCCGTGGTGGACACCGAGGTCCGGGCCACGCCCCTCGGGGACCGGCTGAGCGAGGAGTCCCTCGACCGGATCACGGCCGACGCTGAGGCGGCGCTCGGCCGGTTCCGCACCGGGCGCGGCGACGTCGAGCTGCCGCTGTGCGCCCGCGTCCTTGTCGCGCAGCGCCGGGAGGAGTGACCCGCGCGGCGTGGCAGGCTTGAGCGGTGGACACCTTCGGATCGCTGCAGGACCTGGACTTTCCCGTCGGCGTGGTGGTGAGCGACGCGGACGGCGTCCTCGACACCTACGGCGACACCTCGACGCCTTATCACTGGGCATCGGTGACCAAGCTGCTCTCGGCGACGGCGACCCTGGTCGCCGTCGAGCGCGGCATGGTCGCCCTGGACGACCCGGCCGGTCCGGAGGGGGCCACGGTCCGCCACCTCCTCGCCCACGCCTCGGGCGTCCCGTTCGACTCGGGCGCCACCCTGTCCGCCCCGGGGCGGCGGCGCGTGTACTCCAACCTCGGGATCGAGCTGCTCGCGGAGCACGTCGCGGAGGCCGTCGGGCGGGACTTCGACACGTGGGTCGAGGAGACGGTGATCGCGCCGCTCGGCATGTCGACCGTCCTCATGGAGGGCTCGCCGGCGGCCGGGGCCACGGGCAGCGCCGACGACCTCGGCGCGCTGGGCCGCGAGCTGCTGCGGCCGACCCTCGTGGGACCGGAGCTGTTCGCCGAGGCGACCACCGTCGTCTTCCCCGGGCTCTCGGGCGTGCTGCCGGGCTTCGGGCGGCAGGAGAACAACGACTGGGGCCTCGGCTTCGAGATCCGCGACCACAAGTCCCCGCACTGGACGGGGGCCAGCTCCTCCCCGCGGACGTTCGGCCACTTCGGCCAGCGCGGCAGCTTCCTGTGGGTCGACCCCGACGCCGGCCTGGCCACCGCGTTCCTCGGCGCCAGGCCGTTCGGCGAGTGGGCGGCCCGGGTGTGGCCGCGGCTGACCGACGACATCCTCGCCGCCCGGTCCGGGTCCCACCTGGAGCGGTGAGGCCGACACGTCTCGCCGGTAGGGGTCGGGACGGGGTGCGGCCGGGCGGTCAGCGGGTCTGCAGGGTGCCCTCGGTGATGCTGCCCGCCATGTTGCGGCCTGAGAGGTCGAGCGCGACGCAGCGGGCGAAGGTGACGCCCTCGTTCCAGGCGGCGGAGTCGGGGACGACGACGGAGACGACGATGTCCGAGACGTCGGCGGAGGGCGGGACCAGGGCGTCGGCCGCGTCCAGGCACAGCGACTCCGCGGCCTCGACGACGCCGTTCTCGCCCGGGTAGGGGCCGTCGCCGAGGTCGACCTCGGCGTAGACCTCGGCCTGGTGCCACTCGGCGCAGTCGATCAGCGTGACGACGGGCTGGGCGGCGTCGGCCTCGAGGGCGCACTCGCCCACCGCCATGGAGCCGATCGGCACCTGGCTCCCGCTCCCCGCGCCCTCCGGGCGCTGGTCCGGACCGACGGTGGAGAGCGCGGCCGCCGTGGCCGCGAGGATGAACAGCGTCAGGGCCAGCGTGGACAGCCCGCCGACGATCATCGCGGCGACGCCGTACCCGGTCGGTCCGTCGCCGCGGCGGGCCTGCAGGAAGGAGATGATCCCGAGCGCGACGCCCATCGGCCCGAGGAGCACCCCCACCGGGATCCCGGCGATGCCGACGGCGCGGCCGGCCGTCGTCGAGACGGGGCGCGGGGGAGCGGAGTTGTAGGGCTGGCCGGAGCCGAAGTACTGCCCGAAGGGGTGTGCGGTCTCCGCGGGTCCGGGCAGGTGCTGCGGACCGGACGGTCCGCCGTGTCCCTGCCCCCACGAAGACGTCATGGCGGCAACCCTACCGACGCCCGCTCGCGTGCCGCCCGGGGCGCCGGGCGGGGGGCCAGGGTCAGTTGACCAGGTCGGTCTGCACTGGCGTCGGCCACTCCACCAGGCACACGACCGGCGAGGTGCCGGACGCCGGCACGAGGGCGACGACCTCGACGTCCTCGCCCCTGGTGCCCGTCGCCGCCGCGGCGTCCTGGCACAGCAGCCGCGCGTCCGCATGGGCCTCCTCCGGCCGAGCGGCCTCCCGCGTGAGCGCGCCGACGTGGACGACCTGCGCCGTGTGGGGGTCGGCGCACGGCACCAGGCTCACCCGGCGCACCTCGCCGCCCGCGGGCAGGTTGCGCACGCAGTTGCCCTCCCGCAGGTGCGCCGACGCCATCCCGACCGGTTCGGGGACGTCCCCGTCGAGCGCCGGCCCGCGCAGCAGGCTCACCCCCGCCGCCACGGCGACCACCGACCAGGCCAGGCCCAGCACGAGACCGACGACGGCGAGCGGCCGCCCCGGACGACCGCCCCGGCCCGTCCGGCGGATGCCCAGGACGCCGAGCACCGCCGCGACCGGCCCGGCGGGCAGCACCCCGGTGACCAGCGCGGCCACGCTGACGGGGTCCGTGCGGGCGAGGCCGGGGGCGACGAGGCCCACACCGCCGGTAGCGCCGGCGGGCGCCGTGCGCGGGGCGTGCGCGGCTCCGCCCGGTGCGGCCCAGGGCGCCTCCTGCGGCCACGCGCCCTGGGACCGGTCGACCGGCGGGGGCGCGTCGGGCAGCTGGTTGCCGCTCATCTCAGTCGACGTCCACGATCACCGGCACATGGTCGGAGGCGCCCTTGCCCTTGCGCTCGTCCCGGTCGATCTGCGCCCCCACCACGTGCGCGGCGAGCTGCGGGGACGCCTGGACGAAGTCGATCCGCATGCCCTCGTTCCGCGGGAAGCGCAGCCGCTGGTAGTCCCAGTACGTGTACTGGTCCACGTAGGCCCGCGTCACCTCGGTGAACCCGACGTCCTCGAACGCGCGGAACGCCTCACGCTCCGGCGGGGAGACGTGCGTGGCGCCGTCGAAGACGGAGATGTCCCAGACGTCCTCGTCGCGCGGCGCGATGTTCCAGTCGCCCACCAGCGCGATGCGTGCGTCCGGGTCGGACCGGAGCCAGGTGCCCGCGGCCTCGCGCAGGGCGGCGAGCCACTGAAGCTTGTACTCGTAGTGCGGGTCGTGCAGCACCCGGCCGTTGGGGACGTACAGGCTCCACACCCGCACGCCGGCGCACGTCACGCCGAGCGCCCGCGCCTCCGCGCCGGCGGGGTCGCCCCAGGTGGGCATGCCCTCGAAGGCCGTCTCGACGTCGGAGACCCCCACCCGGGAGGCGACGGCGACGCCGTTCCACTGGTTGTACCCGTGGTGCACCACCTCGTAGCCGGCCGCCTGGAACGCCAGGTGGGGGAACTGGTCCTCACGGCACTTCGTCTCCTGCATGGCGAGCACGTCGGTCCCGGACCGCTCGAGGAACGCCAGCACCCGGTCGACCCTCGTCCGGATGGAGTTCACGTTCCACGTCGCCAGCCTCATGGACGAGAACGCTACCGGTGGCGGCCCCTACTCTGGCCGCATGGGAACAGCCCTCGTCACCGGCGCCAGCTCGGGGATCGGACTCGAGCTGGCGTGGCAGCTCGCCGCCGCCCGGCACCACCTCGTGCTCGTCGCCCGCACCGCGGACCGGCTCGAGAAGGTCGCCCACCAGATCCGCTCGGCGGCCGGGGTGGACGTCGAGGTGCTGCCCGCCGACCTCGCGACGGCGGAGGGCCGCGACGTCGTCGTCGACCGTCTGCGGCAGGACCACCGGCCCGTCGGGCTGCTGGTCAACAACGCGGGCTTCGGCCTCGGGCAGCACCTGCTGGGCGGGGACCTCGCCCGTGAGGAGCGGGCGCTGGAGGTCATGGTCCGCTCGGTGCTGGTGCTCTCGAAGGCGGCGGCCGAGGCGATGGTCGCCCGCGGGCGCGGGGCGATCCTCAACGTCTCCTCGATGTCCGCCTTCACGACCATGGGCACCTACGCGGCGCACAAGGCGTGGGCGGTGACGTTCACCGAGGCGCTCGCGGGCGAGCTCGACGGCACCGGGGTGACCGCGACGGTGCTGTGCCCCGGGCTGGTGCGCACGGAGTTCCACGCGAACGCCGGTCTCGACGCCTCCACGTGGCCGCGCGCCGCCTGGGTCGGCGTGGACAAGGTCGCCACGGACGCGCTGCGCGCGGTGCGCCGCGGGCAGGTGCTCGTCACCCCCTCGCTGCGCTACGCCGCGGCGGGGGCGGCGCTGCGGCTCGCGCCGCGCCGGCTCGTGCGCGCGGTGGCCGGGCCCGCCACCAGCGCCCGCGCGATCACCTGACGCCGTTAGGCTGGCCGCCGTGAGCACCCCCAACGACACCCCGCGCGCACGCCTGGCGCAGCTGGTCCGCGAGCTGGCCGTCGTCCGCGGCGAGGTGACCCTCGCCTCCGGCCTGACCTCCGACTTCTACGTGGACATGCGCCGCGCGACCCTCCACCACGCGGCCGCGCCGCTCATCGGGCACGTGATGCTGGACATGCTGGAGGAGGCCGGGTTCGGCGCCGGCGAGATCGACGCCGTCGGCGGGCTGACCATGGGGGCGGACCCGGTGGCGACGGCGATCCTGCACGCCGCCGCGTCGCGCGGCCTGGACGTCGACGCCTTCGTGGTGCGCAAGGAGGCCAAGGGCCACGGCATGCGCCGGCGGGTCGAGGGCCCCGACGTCGCCGGCCGGCGCGTCGTCGTCCTCGAGGACACCTCGACCACGGGCGGCAGCCCGCTGACGGCCATCGAGGCGCTGCGTGAGGCCGGCGCGGAGGTGGCGGCCGTCGCGGTCGTCGTCGACCGTGACACCGGGGCCCGGGAGGCCATCGAGTCGGCGGCGGACGTGCCCTACCTGGCCGCTCTCGGGCTCGCCGACCTCGGCCTCGGCTGACCTCGTCCTCCCGGCCCGAACGGTGCCGAGGAGTCAGCGGGCGGCCGGCACGGACGGGCTCAGACCAGGTCGACGAGGTCCGCGATGGAGGCCCGCACCTCGCTGGGCCGGAAGGGGTACTTCTCGACGTCCGACTCCGTCGTCGAGCCGGTGAGCACCAGGTAGGTGCGCAGCCCGGCCTCCATGCCGGCCAGGATGTCGGTGTCCATCCGGTCCCCGACCATCGCCGTGTTCTCCGAGTGGGCGTCGATGCGGTTGAGGGCGGCCCGGATCATCACCGGGTTGGGTTTGCCGACGAAGTAGGGGGTGCGGCCGGTCGCCTTGGTGATCATGGCCGCGACGGCGCCGGTCGCCGGGAGCGGCCCCTCGCTTGAGGGGCCGGTCGCGTCCGGGTTGGTCGCGATGAAGCGCGCGCCGTCCCGGATGAGGCGGATGGCCCGGGTGATCGCGGAGAAGGAGTACGTCCGGGTCTCGCCGAGGATCACGTAGTCGGGGTTCGTGTCGGTGAGGATGTAGCCGCTCTCGTGCAGCGCCGTCGTCAGACCGGCCTCGCCGATCACGTAGGCCCGCCCGCCCGGCATCTGCTGGGACACGAACGTCGCCGTCGCGAGGGCAGACGTCCAGATGCGCTCCTCCGGGACGGCGAAGCCGGAGGCGGCGAGGCGGGCGGAGAGGTCGCGCGGGGTGAAGATCGAGTTGTTGGTGAGCACCAGGTAGGGGCGCTCGAGCTCGGTGAGCCGCGCGATGAAGTCGGCGGCACCGGGCAGGGCGACCCCCTCGTGGACGAGCACCCCGTCCATGTCCGTCAGCCAGTTCTCGATCTGCCCGCTCATCGCATCTCCCGGTCCGCTCGGCCCGGGCGTCGCGCCCGGGCCTTCACGGTTCGACCTTACCGAGGATGGCGGCGACGACCGCCGGGGCGGCGCCCAGGGCTCCGCAGACCGGTGGCGCCGAGGGTGAGGTATCCCATTCAGCCCGGCGGGCGGCTGGTCTCCGCGGCACCGTGCCGATTTCCACGCCGCGGGCCGGCCCCGCGCGCTACCGTTCACCGGACCGCCGAGGGAGGAAATCATGAGTGGTGCCGGAACGCCGGAGCCGACGGCGCAGGCCCCGTCCGGCAACGGGCAGGATTCGTCCGGCTACGGGGCGTACGTCCCCGGTCGCAGCGGCCGGCCCGAGGGGACCCCCGGCCCGGCCACGCCGTACGGACCCGCCGGGCACACCCTCCCGGGAGCGGCCCCCAGGTACGCGGCTCAGCAGCATCCCTACGGGTACGCCGGGCAGCAGTTTCCCGGCGCCGGGCCGTTCGCGGGCGCCGGCCGCGGGCAGCAGGTGACGCAGCTGCGGCGCGGACCGGACGGCACAGCCGTGCTGCGGCCGAGCCGGAGCCAGCTGTGGCGCTCGGCCGGTGCGATCTCGCCGGTGTTCCTGGTCGCGGCCGCGTTCTCGGTCCTCCGCCGTGGACTGCCCGGGCTCGCGATCGCGGGCGTCGTCCTGGCGGTGTGCGTGGTGCTCCTGGCCCTCCACCTGCGACGGTCACGGATCGTCGTGACACCGCTGCGCGTCGAACGCACGCGCCTCCTGGGCACGACGTCCTTTGCCCTCGCGGACGTCGGTCAGGTGCTGCTCTTCCCGTTCCGGCCGCCGGGCGGCGCGGACCGCGGCACCTACCTCACCACGCTGGTCCGCGACCGTGCCGGCCGCCGGCTCCTGATGATCCGCTCCGACATGTGGGACCCGCAGGACGTTGTCGCCCTCGCCGGCTCCCTCGGCGTGACCCCGGCCCGGACGGAGCGGGCCCTGTCGCCGCGTGAGGTCGAGGCCGCCTTCCCCGGCACGATCCCGTTCGCCCAGCGCCACCCCGTGCCGGCCGCCTTCCTCCTCACGGTCGCCATCGTGATCGTGGCCGGCGCCGCCGTCGTCCTGATGAACCTGTGACCGGCGCGAGCGCCGACGACGGGGGCGAGGTCGGCGTCGGGCCATGGCCGGGCGGCCCCGCGGCGTGGCCCGACGACCCGCGGTACGACCCCGAGCTCCTGCGCGACGGCGACCGCCGCAACGTGGTGGACCGCTACCGGTACTGGACCGTCGAGGCGATCGTCGCGGACATCGACACGCGACGGCACCCCTTGCACGTCGCGGTCGAGAACTTCGCGCACGACATGAACATCGGCTCCGTGGTGCGCACGGCCAACGCCTTCGCCGTCGCCGAGGTGCACATCGTCGGGCGGCGCCGCTGGAACCGTCGCGGCGCCATGGTCACCGACCGGTACCAGCACCTGCGCCACCACGGCGACGTCGCCTCCCTGCTCGCCTGGGCCGCCGAGCGCGGGCTGCCGGTGCTCGGCATCGACAACGTCCCCGGCTCCGTCCCGATCGAGGGGCGCGCGCTGCCCCGCGAGGCGCTCATGGTGTTCGGGTCGGAGTCCACGGGCCTGTCCGCCGAGGCGCGGGCGGGCTGCGACGCGATCCTCCACATCAGCCAGCACGGCTCCACCCGCTCCATCAACGCCGGCGCGGCGGCCGCCGTCGCCATGCACGCCTGGATGCTCCAGCACGCCCGGCCCACCGACGAGGCCGGGAACCCGCTCTGAGTCCACGGTGTGAGGCCCCTCACCCGGGACGACGGGCTTAGGCAACGGCCCGGGGAGATGGAATGATCGAGCACGTACCGATTCGTCGAGCACAGGAGACCTGACGTGCCCATCGCAACCCCCGAGTCCTACGCCGAGATGATCGACCGCGCGAAGGCCGGCCGCTTCGCGTACCCCGCCATCAACGTCACCTCGTCGCAGACGATCACCGCGGCGCTGCGCGGCTTCGCCGAGGCCGAGAGCGACGGCATCCTCCAGGTCTCCGTCGGCGGCGGCGAGTACGCCTCCGGCTCCACCGTGAAGGACCGCGTCGCGGGCACCCGCGCGCTGGCGGCCTACGCCAAGGAGGTCGCGAACGGCTACGGCATCACCGTCGCGCTCCACACCGACC
Source organism: Georgenia sp. EYE_87 (assembly GCF_023148685.1). GTDB lineage: Bacteria > Actinomycetota > Actinomycetes > Actinomycetales > Actinomycetaceae > Georgenia. The sequence continues at coordinate 58,180 of NZ_JAHXNL010000002.1, forward strand.
ACTGCGTCAAGGAGAACCTCGACTCCTGGGTGAAGCCGCTGCTCGCCCTTGAGGCCGAGGAGGTCGCCGCCGGCCAGCTCCCCACCTTCCAGTCGCACATGTTCGACGGCTCCACCGTGCCGCTTGACGAGAACCTCGTCATCGCCGAGGAGCTCCTCGAACTCTCCCAGAAGGCCCGCACCATCCTCGAGATCGAGATCGGCGTCGTCGGCGGCGAGGAGGACGGTCACGAGGCCGAGATCAACGAGAAGCTCTACACCACCGCCGAGGACGGCCTCGCCACCGTGCGGGCCCTCGGCACCGGCGAGAAGGGCCGCTACCTCACCGCCCTGACCTTCGGCAACGTCCACGGCGTCTACAAGCCCGGCGCGGTCAAGCTGCGTCCGGAGCTGCTGGGCCAGATCCAGGAGGCCGTCGGCAAGGAGGTCGGCAAGGACAGCCCGTTCGACCTCGTCTTCCACGGCGGCTCGGGCTCGACCGCCGAGGAGATCGCCCTCGCGGTCGACAACGGCGTCATCAAGATGAACATCGACACCGACACCCAGTACGCCTTCACCCGCCCCGTCGTGGACCACATGTTCAAGAACTACGACGGCGTGCTGAAGATCGACGGCGAGGTCGGCAACAAGAAGCAGTACGACCCGCGCGCCTGGGGCAAGGCCGCCGAGGCCGGCATGGCCCAGCGCGTCGTCGAGGCGTGCCAGCAGCTGCGCTCGGCCGGCCAGAAGATGGCCTGACCGGCACCGCCCGAGCACGAGGGCCCGGCCTCCCCGAGGGGAGCCGGGCCCTTTCCTCGTGCTCGTGAGCAGGGGCTGTCGGGGACTCCGCCGCCTGACGACGGCGGGTGCAGGTCAGGCGGCGGGGTCGGGCTCCGGGGTCGACTCGGCCGGGAAGCCCGGGTCGGAGTCGAGGACGTCGACGACCTCGCCGATCCGGGTCACCTCGAGCAGGAACCGCACGACGTCGGGCGGCTGGATGAGCGTCAGGCGCCCGGGCGTGCGGTGGGCGAGGCGGGCCAGCATCGAGACCCCGGAGGAGTCCATGAACGTCACGTGCCGTGCGTCGATCTCCACCGGCAGGCCGACGCGCTCCGCGTCGGTCACGGCCTCCGTCAGCTCGGCGCCGAGCGTCGCGTCGACCTCTCCCGAGAGGACGAGTCGCGTCCGTTCCCGTGAGACCATCACGTGGACCGACCCGGTCTCGGACGTCACCGGGGTGGTGCCGGCACCCTTCTCCGGGCGGGGTGGTTCCTGCGTCACCTCGTGCACCGCTCATCCTCTCGCCGCATGACGGTCAACATATGCGTCCCGCCGGTTCGCGGGGCATCGTAGGGAACGCTAGACGATCGGAGACGCTGATGGGCAATTCCGCCCCACCCACCGCGGGTGTCGGAGAGGACGACGCGCTCGTCCTGCCGGCCCCCGAGCCCACGGGCGACCTGCTGGCGGCCAACGCCGCCCTGACCGTGCTGCGCCAGCTCCCGGACGGTGTGATCGTGGTCGCCCAGCATGCGGACGGGGCGTGGCGGGTACTGATGGCGAACGACGCCGCCGTGGAGCTGTCGGGCATCAGCCGCACCCGCCTGCTCCAGGGGGGCTCGGAGCTGCTCCGGCTCACCGGCATCGACGAGAAGGGCGCCCGTGAGCTCGCCGAGGCGTTCGCCGGCGGGCGGGCGACGAGGGTGACGGCTCTGGTGGGCCGGACCGACGGCAGGCGGCTGTGGGCGGAGCTGGACCTGAGCCCGCTCGACGTGCCGGCCTCCGACTGGAAGCTGTGGGCCGCGGTCGTCCGGGACGTCTCCGCCCAGGTCGAGAATGCCAAGCTCGAGCAGGTCCGCCTCGACATCGAGCGCCGGGCACGCCTGGCCCTGAGCATCGTCGCCCGCGTCTCCGACCTCCTCCAGGAGCCCGACTCCGCCGACGTGCTGCGCGCCATCGCCGACCTCGTGACCCGCCAGGTGGTGGCGTGGAGCGGGTTCTTCGTGCTCGGTCGCGAGCTCGAGGAGGTCGACGCGATCGTCGACCACCCCGACGTCCGCCGTCGCCGCGTCTCCGCCGAGGATCTCGCCCAGGACCCGGTGCTCGACCTGCTCGAGGGCACCACGATGCGCACGGTGCGTCTCGAGCCCGGCGAGACCGGGGTGGAAGGCACCGTCACCGCCGAGCTGCTGGAGCGGCTGCGCCCCCGGCTGGACGAGATGGCCAGCGCCGAGGGCAGCGTCCTGGTGCTGCCGGTTCTCGGGCGTCAGCGCACGCTGGCCCTGTTCGTCGCCCTCCCGCACCGCGGGCCGACGGCGGCGCGGATCTCCGGCGTGCCGGACCTCGGGGTGGGCGAGGAGGCGATCGCGATCCTGCCCGACGAGGTCGGGACCGTGCTGGAGCTCGTGGCGCGCCGGGTCGGCATGGCCATGGACAACGCACAGCTGTACGTGCGCGAGCACACGCTCGCCGAGACGCTGCAGCGCTCGATGCTGCCCGAGCAGGCGGACGTACCGGGCCTGGACGTGTGGACGTACTACGCGCCCAACGTCGAGCACGCCCAGGTGGGCGGTGACTGGTACGACGTGGTGCACCTCGACGAGGAGACCGTCGCGGTGGTCATCGGCGACGTGGTGGGTCACGACGTGGAGGCGGCCGCCGCGATGGGTCAGCTCCGCTCCGTCGTGCGCGCCTACGCCCAGGAGCTCGTGGACCCGGGCACCGTGCTGGGCCGGGTGGACAGCCTGGTCACGGGCATGCGCATCCCACGCACCGCCTCCCTGGTCTACGCCACTCTGTCGCGGCGGGGCGAGGACGCCTGGGACCTGGCCTACTCCAGGGCGGGCCACCTGCCCGCACTGCTGGTCCGCGGCGAGGAGGTCACCACGCTCGACGGCGCGGGCGGACCGCTCATCGGCTTCGGCGGCACCGGCCGGGCCACCGCCCGGGCGGAGGTCCTGCCGGGCGACGTGCTCGTGTTCTACACCGACGGTCTGGTCGAGCGCCGCGACCGCGGCATGCGCGAGGGGCTCGAGGCGCTGGTCGAGCTCTCCTCCGCCGTGCAGGCCCCCGACGCCGCCGGTGTCGGCGAGGAGCTCCTCCAGCTCGCCGACGCCCCCGAGGACGACGTCGCCGTCGTCGTCATCCGCGTCCCGGGCGGCCAGGACGAGAGCCACGACGGCGCGGCCCCCCGCCGTCGTCGCTGGCAGCTCCCGGCCGACGCCGCCTCGATCGGCCGCGCCCGCCACGCGGTGCGCCGGGCGTGCGAGGCATGGGGCATCACCGACATCGGGGCGGCAGAGCTCGTCATCTCCGAGCTCATGGCCAACGCCGTCATGCACGGCTGGGGCCGGATCGGCCTGCGGCTGCAGGCCACCGGCGACGGTCTGCGCATGGAGGTCGAGGACGCCAACCCCGCGCCGCCGGTGACCCGGGAGCACCACGCCTCCAGGGTCGGAGGGTTCGGCATGCACATCGTCGACCGGCTGGCGGACTGGGGGTGGCGGCCCGCCGGTGGCGGGAAGGTGGTGTGGGCGCGACTGCGCACGGAGCCCGCCAAGGCCGAGAGCGGCAAGGAGGCAGAGATCGCCCTCAGCGAGCCCGGCAGGGAGGAGGCTGCCGGCAAGGACCCGGCGGGGGACTGACCCGGCGGGGACCCAGCCAGGGGACCGACCGCCCGGGACTGATCCAGCGGTGGGCTGACCGCCCGGGACCGACCCGCTGCGGATCGGCCCTCTCGGGCTCAGGCGGAGAGCTGGTTCCGCTCGACGTTGCACCGGTGCTGGTCGTCGATCCGGAACATGTCCAGCGCCCCGCACACCTCGAGCACGAACAGCTCGCGCTCGCTCGCCCCGCGCAGCACCGTCGCCCCGCCGCGGCGGGCGGACGCGTCGGCCAGCGCCATGAGGAAGGCCGCACCGGTGGAGTCCATGAAGGTCACCCGGCAGAGGTCCAGCACGAGGAGCTGACGGCGGAGGCCGCTGACCCGGGCGGTGACCTCGGGGAACCGCTCCCGCTCCGCGAGGTCGAGGTCTCCCTCGATCGTCACGGCCGCCGAGGTTGCGGATGCCGAGATCTCGATCATGCGTGTCTTCCTCCGGGGGTGCCGCGGCGCTTCGGACGGGCGGCTTCGGACGTGATCGACGGTAACCCGCGACGTCCGGGAGTGCACCTCGGCGTCACAATCCAGACATATCGGGACACCGGGCGGCGGGCACGGGCCGACGCTGGCGCGGACGGCGGCGCGCGCGGGCGCCGTCGCGGACGGAAAGGCCGGGCGCGCGGGGGCGCTGTAGCCTCTTGGGGGCGCCGACCGGCGTCGGGAGCAGCGAGAGGATTCAGCGAGATGCCAGCCGTGGTGGTCGTCGGGGCGCAGTGGGGCGACGAGGGCAAGGGCAAGGCGACCGACCAGCTCAGCTCACGCGTCGACTACGTCGTGAAGTTCAACGGCGGCAACAACGCCGGTCACACGGTGGTGGTCGGGGACGAGAAGTACGCGCTGCACCTGCTGCCCTCCGGGATCCTGTCACCCGGGTGCGTGCCCGTGATCGGCAACGGCGTCGTCGTCGACCTCGAGGTCCTCTTCCAGGAGATCGACGGCCTCGAGGCTCGCGGGGTGGACACCTCCAAGCTGCTCGTCTCCGCCAACGCGCACATCATCCCGTCCTACAACCGCACGCTCGACAAGGTCACCGAGCGCTTCCTCGGCAAGCGGCAGATCGGCACCACCGGCCGCGGGATCGGCCCGACCTACGCGGACAAGATGAGCCGCGTGGGCCTGCGCATCCAGGACCTCTTCGACGCCTCGATCCTGCGCCAGAAGGTCGAGGGCGCCCTGGCGCAGAAGAACCAGCTGCTCGTGAAGGTCTTCAACCGCCGCGCCGTCGACGTCGACGAGATCACGGAGGAGCTGCTCTCCTACGCCGAGCGCGTGCGCCCGATGGTCGCCGACTCGTCCCTCGTGCTCAACCGCGCCCTCGACCAGGGGCAGACCATCGTCTTCGAGGCCGGCCAGGCCACCATGCTCGACGTCGACCACGGCACCTACCCGTTCGTCACCTCGTCCTCCGCGACGGCGGCCGGCGCCTGCACTGGCTCCGGCATCGGCCCCACGCGCATCGACCGGGTGGTCGGCGTGCTCAAGGCCTACACCACCCGCGTGGGCGAGGGGCCGTTCCCCACGGAGCTGCACGACGACATGGGCGAGCGGCTGCGCTCGGTGGGTGGGGAGTACGGCACCACGACCGGCCGGCCGCGCCGCACGGGCTGGTACGACGCCGTCGTCGCCCGCTACGCCTCCCGCGTCAACGGGCTCACCGACCTGGTCATGACGAAGCTCGACGTCCTCACCGGCCTCGAGCGGATCCCGGTCTGCGTGGCCTACGACGTCGACGGTGTCCGCCACGACGAGATGCCGGCGGACCAGTCCTCGTTCCACCACGCGGTGCCGATCTACGAGGAGCTCGAGGGCTGGACCGAGGACATCAGCGGCGCCCGTGCCTTCGAGGACCTGCCGCCGAGCGCCCAGCGCTACGTGCTCGCGATCGAGGAGATGAGCGGGTGCCGCATCTCCTCGGTCGGCGTCGGGCCCGACCGGGACGCCACCATCGTCCGTCACGACCTGCTCGACTGATTTGTCGCCTGTCTGCGCACGGTGAGGCGCCGCCCGGCTGACTGCCTGGCGGCGCCCTGTCGGTGATGCGGGGCGGGCTGCCCGGCGTCGCGTCGTCGGCGATGCCGCGCGGGCTGCGGGAACGGGGCAGCGAGGTGCCTCGGTCCCGTGGCGGGCGACGGTGCCCGTCGCCGCGATCAGCCGGTGACGCCGTCGCCGTCCGGGAACTCGTCGTGCAGCTCCACGACCTCGCTCAGGTGCGTGAGCTCGAGCAGGAACCGCACCGACTCGGACGCGCCGATCACCCGGACGGGCTCGTTGAGCCGCTGCGTCAGGCGGGCGAGGACGGCGAGCACGGACGAGTCCATGAAGGTCACGTTCCGGACGTCGACGTCGAGGGGCCCGTTCAGGCGGGTGATCTCGGTGGTGCACGTCGCCAGCTCGTCGTTCATGCTCGCGTCGACCTCGCCGGCGAGGACCAGACGGGTGCGCTCGCCCGCGGTGAGGACGGCGGCGGAGCCGGACCAGGCGTGCTGCTCCTCGCCGGGCGCGAGGACGACGGTCGGCTCGAGCGACATGCCGTCCGGCGGTGTCAGGCCACGGGGCACCGCCTCGGCGAACGACGTCGCCCTCGGTGCGCGGGCGGCCGAGGACGCACGGTCAGAACCGACGCTGGGGGTTCGGTCGTCCATGGGTCACTCCCGGAGGATTCACACCGAGTGGCTCGATGTCGCGCGGTGGTCGCACTGTTTACAGTGTAAGGGCTTGGATGTGCCCGGCGGAACGGGGTAAACGTCACTGCTGCGCGGTGGGCGGTGCCCGGCCACCGGCCGGGCACCGGGAACGGGAACGCCACTGCCTGCGCGCGGGACGGGCCCGGCGATCGGCTGGGCCGGCACCGGCCACCGGGCGGGGGCCGGGGGCGCCGCCTAGACTGGCGGCCCGGGCACGCTCCCAACAGAGACGACATCACCCATGACGGACACGGCGGCCACCGACCAGGGCTTCCGGCCACGGCTGAGCCGCGAACGCATCGTCCTCGAGGCGTTGCGGGTGGTCGACGACGAGGGCCTGCAGGCGCTGAGCATGCGCCGCCTGGGATCGCTGCTCGGGGTCGAGGCGATGTCTCTGTACCGCTACGTGGACGGCCGGGAGGACCTCCTCGAGGCGATGGTCGAGCACCTCACCGACGGCCTGCACCTCACGCCGGAGACGCCGGTGTCGGCAGAGGACGGCTGGCAGGCCTACCTGCAGTGGCTCGCGCACGAGGTTCGCCGCGTCGCGCACGCCCACCCACAGATCTTCCCGCTCATCGCCACCCGGCACCCGGCCGCGCCCTGGCTGCGTCCGCCCTTGCGCAGCCTGGACGTGGTGGAGGACTTCCTCGCAGTCCTCACCCGGCAGGGCTTCGGCGACGAGGCGGCCGCGGCGGCGTACCGGGCGTTCTCCAGCTTCCTCGTCGGTCATCTCCTGCTCGAGGCGAGCCAGCTCGGAGGCACGACCGTGCCCGACGAGCCGCTCGACGAGGGGGACCCGAATGCCGGCAGCTCCGGCCTGGCGCTCGCGGAGTACCCGACCATCAGGCGGCTCGAGCCGGAACTGTCGCAGGACCGCTCCGACGAGGAGTTCGAGAGCGCGCTCGAGGAGCTGCTGGACCGGATCGCCCGCACGGAGCGCAGCTGACCTCTCATTCCGCCGTCGGCGCGTGGCGCTCCAGGAAGTCGTAGAGCTCGACGTCGTCCACCCCGGGGAACGTCCCGGCGGGCAGGGGGCTCAGCACGTGGGCGTGCATGGCGGCGCTGGGCCACGACCTGTCCTGCCAGCGCGCGGCCACGGACTCCGCAGGGCGCCGGCAGCACGACTCGTCCGGGCACGAGGAGGCCGCCCGGCGGGTCGTCTCCCGGCCCCGGAACCACTTCGCGTGCGCGAAGGGCACGCCGAGGGTGATGGAGAACTCGCTGTCCCGCCCCGTCCCGGTCTGCGTGCTGCACCAGTAGGTGCCGGCGGGGGTGTCGGTGTACTGGAAGTACTCCGTGGACCGGTTGCGCCGCGCGAACGCCGAGCGGGCGGCCCATCGCCGGCACAGGGGCTGGCCCTCGATCGCGCCCGTGGCGTCGGCCGGCAGGGGAACTCCGTCGTTGGCGTAGCCGCGGTACATGGCGCCGTCGTCGTTGGCCCGGATGAAGTGGGTCGGGATGCCCATCAGCGCGGTGGCGAGGTTCGTGAAGCGCTGCGCCGCCGAGTGGTGGGTGATGCCGAACGCGTCGCGGAAGTCCTCCATCGCCAGATCCTTCTCCGCCTTCTTGGCCTCGAGGAAGGTCTGGGCCGCGAACCGCGGGACGAGGCAGCAGGCGGTGAAGTAGGCGATCTGCTGGCGCTGACGCAGGAAGTCGCCGTACGAGGCGGGACGCTGGTGGCCGAAGAGCCGGTGGGCCATCGCCTGGAGCGCGAGTGAGCGCAGGCCGTACCCGCCGGGGATCGACGCGGGCGGCAGGTAGATCCGTCCGTTCTCCAGGTCGGTGACGGTGCGGGTGGAGTGCGGCAGGTCGTCGACGTGGATGATCGTGAACCCGAGCCGCTCCGCCATCTGCGCGACCATGTGGTGGGTCAGCGCCCCGCCGGTGTACCCGACCGCGCGGACCTGCTCCTCCGCGAGGGTCTCGATCTCGGGCACGTAGTTGTCGTGCTCCTGCATCTCCAGGCGTAGCTCGGTGTTGATCCGTCGCGCCTCCTCAGGCGTCGCGATCGTCGCCCGCGCCCGGCGTTCGAGCTCCCCGTGCAGCGCCACCAGGGACTCCAGCGCGTCAAGCGGCAGGCGACGGCCCGGGCGCACCGAGGGCACGCCGAGAGAGGCGAAGAGCGGGCTCCGCTGGGCCTGCTCGAGGGCGATCTCCAGCGCGGCCCGGCGGTCGGGTGGCGGGGCCGGGGTCAGCAGGTCGCCGGCCGTGGTGCCGAGAGTGTCGGCGATCGCGGTCAGGAGGGAGAGCCGGGGCTCCCGCCGCCCGTTCTCCACCAGCGACAGCTGGCTGGTGGTGGAGCCGACGGCGGCCGCGAGCTCGCGCAACGTCAGGCCGCGGGCAGTGCGGGCGTGACGGATGCGGCGGCCGAGAACGAGCGGATCGGCTGCTGGTCTGGTTGTCTGGTCAGAGTTCTCGAGCGGCATGGGTTGACGGTAGCGAAACTTTCGCACTTTTTATATCGGTCGTGGCTTGAGAGGAGTACTCCGGTGGGCGCAGAGTGGAAACAGGGCGTGGAGCAGCGCCCGCAGGACACCTCGGAGGACAGCAGGATGACGATGACGGACACCGCGCGCGACGCCACTGTGGAGATCGACGGTCTGGAGATCAGGGACCCTGGCCTGTACGGCTGGGTCCAGGAGATCGCCGCACTCACCAAGCCGGACCGCATCTACGTCTGCGACGGGTCGCAGGAGGAGTACGACCGCGTCGCCGCCGAGCTCGTCGAGGCCGGCACGTTCATCAAGCTGAACGAGGAGAAGCGGCCGAACAGCTACCTCGCCCGCTCCGAGCCCTCCGACGTCGCGCGCGTGGAGTCCCGCACGTTCATCTGCTCGGAGAAGGAGATCGACGCCGGCCCGACGAACAACTGGGCCGAGCCGGGCGCCATGCGCGCAGAGCTGCGCGGGGTCTTCGACGGCTCCATGCGCGGCCGCACCATGTACGTCGTGCCGTTCTCGATGGGCCCGGTGGGCGGTCCGATCTCCCGCGTCGGAGTGGAGCTGACCGACTCCCCGTACGTCGTCGTCTCCATGCGCATCATGACTCGCATGGGCGCCGACGCCCTCGCCCAGATCGACCGCGGCGCCGACTGGGTGCCGGCCGTGCACTCGGTGGGCTACCCCCTCGTCGACGCCGAGGGCAACGCCCGCGACGACGTCGCCTGGCCGTGCAACGACGAGAAGTACATCGTGCACTTCCCCGAGACCCGTGAGATCTGGTCCTACGGCTCGGGCTACGGCGGCAACGCCCTGCTCGGCAAGAAGTGCTACGCCCTGCGCATCGCCTCCGTCCTGGGGCGGGACGAGGGCTGGATGGCCGAGCACATGCTGATCCTGAAGCTGACCGGCCCGGACGAGCGGGTCTACCACCTCGCCGCAGCGTTCCCCTCCGCCTGCGGCAAGACGAACCTCGCCATGCTCCGCCCGACCATCCCGGGCTGGAAGGTCGAGACCATCGGCGACGACATCGCGTGGATGCGTCCCGGCCCCGACGGACGCCTCTACGCGATCAACCCCGAGGCGGGCTTCTTCGGCGTGGCCCCGGGGACCGGCGAGTCCACCAACCCGACGGCGATCGCGGCCCTGGGCCACGACGTCATCTTCACCAACGTCGCCCTCACCGACGACGGCGACGTCTGGTGGGAGGGCCTGACCGACGAGGTGCCCGACCACCTCGTCGACTGGCGCGGCAACGACTGGACGCCGGCGAGCGAGAGCCCGGCCGCCCACCCGAACTCCCGGTTCACCGTCGGGGCTGACCAGGCGCCCTCCATCGCCCCGGAGTGGGAGGAGCTCGGCGGGGTGCCGATCGACGTCATCCTCTTCGGCGGGCGCCGCGCGTCGAACGTTCCGCTGGTCTCCGAGGCCTACGACTGGGAGCACGGCGTCTTCATCGGCGCCACGGTGTCCTCGGAGCAGACCGCCGCGGCCGAGGGCGCCGTCGGCTCGCTCCGGCGCGACCCGTTCGCGATGCTGCCGTTCTGCGGCTACAACATGGCCGACTACTGGGGACACTGGCTCGAGATGGGCGAGAAGCTCGGCGACAAGGCGCCGCGCATCTTCCAGGTGAACTGGTTCCGCAAGGGGTCCGACGGCTCGTACCTCTGGCCCGGGTTCGGCGAGAACTCGCGCGTGCTGGAGTGGGCGCTGCGCCGCGTCAACGGTGAGATCGAGGCCGTCGACGCCGCGACCGGCCGCCTGCCCCGTGCCGAGGACCTCAACCTCGACGGGCTCGACGTCACCGACACCCAGCTGCGGGAGCTGTTCGCCGTCGACCCGGAGAGCTGGTCCGCCGAGGCCGACCTCACCGAGGAGTACTTCGCCCAGTTCGGCTCGCGCCTGCCCGACGCGATGACCGACCAGCTCGCCGCGCTGCGCGAGCGACTGCGGAAGTAGGCGCTGACGGGCGTGCCCCGGGTGTGAGGACCCGAGTGCGCAACGAGATCGAGGAAATGGTCGCTGTCCGCGCCATTTCCTCGATCTCGTTCGTGGGCGGCGTCGGCCGGGAGTCCCGAAGTTCCGCCGCCGCACCGAAGCCTGGCCGCCGCGCCGACCGGTGCGCCGAAGCGGGACCGCCGCACCGAAGCCCGGCCGCCGCGCCGACCCGCGGGCCGAAGTCTGACCGTTGCGGTCGAGGTCTTCAGCTCAACCCTCTTACCTCGGGCCCGAACGTCAGACATCGAGGCGTCCAGCCCGGGCAGCGGGTGCCGGAGGTGTGAAGGCGGAGGCGCGGCGACGACGTCGGCGCCGGCCCCGCCGGTTCGTGGGGCCGGGGCCCGTCGGTCAGCGCCGGGTGAGCCGCAGCGTCCAGGACTCCGGGCCGCTCTCCAGGTAGCGCACGTCGAACGCGCCGGGCTCGCGCTGCTCGATCTGGGCCAGCAGCGGCTTGGGGTCGTGCGGGGCGACGAGGTCGAGCGCGAAGCCCGGGGCGATGGCGCCGAGGGCGCCGAAGACGGTGGCGTGACGGATCGCGTGCGGCACGGCGCGCACGTCCAGCGCCGGGACGGAGTCGTCGTGCCCGCACCCGCAGGCGCAGCCGCCGGTCGCGCTCTCGTTCTTGCTGCTGATCGTGACGTCCTCGACGGCCATGGTGGTGCCCTTCGTTCGGTGGGGTGCTCCACCACGAGAATAGTCGAGGACAATTCCGTGAAAAACCTCCGGGCGAGCCGCTGCGGAGAAGGGCCGCACGGCGCCGAGTCGGGCCTTGCCTTTCAGCCTCGGTCGCCCGGCGGGTCTCGGTCGCCCGGCGGGACTTTGTCGCAGCTGGTTCGGCAGGGTGTCGGCCCGAGTCGCCCGGCGGGGCGCCGGGCCTCCGCTGCCCGGCGGGTGGTCGGGGCGCAGGGAGCGGCCCGCAGATGGTTACCCTCGTGCGCGTGAGGATCCTGCTGATCGGCTCCGGCGCGCGCGAGCACGCCCTGGCCCGCGCCCTGACCCTGGACCCCGCGACCGAGCTGGTGGTGGCCCCGGGCAACCCGGGCACTGCGCAGCTGGGGCGCACGCTGCCGCTCGACGTCCTCGACGGCGCGGCGGTCGCGGCCGCGGCCCGCGACATGGGCGCCGACCTCGTCGTCGTCGGGCCGGAGGCGCCGCTCGTCGCCGGCGTGGTGGACGCCGTGCGCGACGCCGGGATCCCCTGCTTCGGGCCCACCCGTGCGGCGGCGCGGCTCGAGGGGTCGAAGGCCTTCGCGAAGGAGGTCATGGCCGCGGCCGAGGTGCCGACGGCGCTGGCCCACGTCTGCACGACGATCGAGGAGGTCGCCGCCGCGGTGGACGCCTTCGGGCCGCCCTACGTCATCAAGGACGACGGCCTGGCTGCCGGCAAGGGCGTCGTCGTCACCGACGACCGTGACGCCGCCCTCGCCCACGCCCGCGCATGTCTCACCAAGGACGGCGGCGACCCGGTCACGGACGGCGCCCCGGCCGTCGTCGTCGAGGAGTTCCTCGACGGCCCCGAGATCTCGCTCTTCTGCCTGTCCGACGGGACCGACGTGCTTCCGCTCGAGCCGGCGCAGGACTTCAAGCGACTGGCTGACGGCGACGCAGGACCCAACACCGGCGGGATGGGCGCGTACTCACCGCTGCCGTGGGCGCCCCAGGACCTGACGGAGCAGGTGCTCGAGCGCGTGGCCCGCCCCGTCGTGCACGAGATGGCGCGGCTGGGCACGCCGTTCACCGGAGTGCTCTACTGCGGGCTCGCGCTCACGTCGCGCGGGCTGCGCGTCATCGAGTTCAACGCCCGGTTCGGCGACCCCGAGACCCAGGTGGTCCTGGCCCGGCTCGCGTCCCCGCTCGGCGAGCTCCTGCACGCCGCCGCCACCGGCCGGCTCGGCGAGGTCGAGCCGCCGCGGTGGAGCCCGGACGCCGCGGTCACCGTGGTCGTCGCGGCCCACGGCTACCCCGGGCAGGTCCGCAAGGGCGACTCCGTCTCCGGCATCGACGCGGCCGAGGAGCTCCCCGGCGTCCACGTGCTACACGCCGGCACCGCGCTGGACGGCGTGGGGAACCTGGTCAGCTCGGGCGGCCGCGTGCTGAGCGTCGTGGGCGTGGGGGCCGACCTCGCCGCCGCCCGCGCCGCGGCGTACGCGGGTGTGGGGCGCATCGACCTGCCGGGCTCCCAGCACCGCACGGACATCGCCGCGGGTCGCTGACGCCCGCGACGGGGGCGGCCGGCCACCCGCGAGGCTGACCCGACACCACGACGGCGGCCGGCCACCCGCGAGGCTGACCCGACACCACGACGGCGGCCGGCCACCCGCGAGGGTGAGCGGCCGCCGTCGTGCGCCGGCGCTACGGCCCAGGCGGTGGAGCTGGTGTCAGGACTGCTTCTCCTCCGAGCGGTCCCCGGACCACAGGGTGTGGAAGACGCCCTCGGCGTCCACGCGCTGGTAGGTGTGCGCGCCGAAGAAGTCGCGCTGGCCCTGGATGAGCGCGGCGGGCAGGCGCTCGGCCCGGATCCCGTCGTAGTAGCTCAGGGACGAGGCGAACACCGGCGTCGGGACGCCGTTGAGCGCGGCCTGAGAGACGATGCGCCGCCAGGCGGCGACGCCCTTGTCCATCACGTCGGTGAAGAACTCGTCGGCGAGCAGCAGCGGCAGGTCCGGCGTGCGCTCGTAGGCCTCGGTGATCCGGTTGAGGAAGCGGGCGCGGATGATGCAGCCGCCGCGCCAGATGCGGGCCATCGCGCCGCGGTCGATGCCCCAGCCGTTCTCCTCGCTCGCCGCGGTGATCTGGTCGAACCCCTGCGAGTAGGCCACCACCTTCGAGGCGTAGAGGGCCTGACGCACGTCCTCGACGAAGGCGTCGCGGTCCGTGACGTCCCAGCTGCCGGCGTGGGCGGGCAGGACGCCCCGGGCGGCCTCGCGCTGCGGGACGGAGCCCGAGAGAGCGCGTGCGAACGTGGCCTCGGCGATGCCCGTGACCGGGACGCCCAGGTCGAGGGCGTTCTGCACGGTCCAGCGGCCGGTGCCCTTCTGCTCGGCGCGGTCGAGCACGATGTCGACGAAGGCCTTGCCGGTCTGCGGGTCCGTGTGCTTGAGCACGTCGGCGGAGATCTCGATGAGGAAGGACTCGAGGTCGCCCTTGTTCCACTCGGCGAAGATCTCGCCGATCTCCGCGGCGGAGGCGCCCAGTCCCTGCCGGAGCAGGTCGTACGCCTCGGCGATGAGCTGCATGTCCGCGTACTCGATGCCGTTGTGGACCATCTTGACGAAGTGGCCGGCGCCGTCGGGCCCGACGTACGTGCAGCACGGCACGCCGTCGACCTTCGCGGAGATGTCCTCGAGCATGGGGCCGAGGCGGTCGTAGGACTCCTTGGTGCCGCCGGGCATGATGGACGGCCCGTTCAAGGCGCCCTCCTCGCCGCCGGAGACACCGGAGCCGACGAAGTGCAGTCCCCGCTCGCGCAGCGCGTTCTCGCGCCGGATGGTGTCCGGGAAGTGCGCGTTGCCGGCGTCGACGATGATGTCGCCCGGCTCCATGTGCTCGGCGAGCTGGTCGATGACGGCGTCGGTACCCGGGCCGGCCTTGACCATGATGACTGCGACCCGCGGCTTCGAGAGGGACGCGACGAAGTCCTCGACCGACTCCGAGGGGACGAACACCCCGTCGTCGCCGTGCTCGGTGACGAGCTTCTCGGTCTTGGCGTAGGAGCGGTTGTGGACGGCCACCTTGTAACCGTGGCGGGCGAAGTTACGAGCCAGGTTCGAGCCCATGACCGCCAGGCCGGTCACGCCGATGTCGGCGGTGCCGACGGGCTTCTCGCTTGCCATGCTTTCTTCCTCCAGTAGCCGGGGGGCGCGGTTCTGTGACGCCTGGAACGGTACGCGCTCGTGCCCGGCTGTGGCTTCCCCGTGCCACCAGTTGCCGCGCCTACGCCGGCCCGGCGTGCACCACGAACGGTGGCTCCACCAGCCGGTCCTGCGGGTCCAGGGACGTCATCAGGTGCGGCGTGCCGTCCGGGAGGAGGGCGGCGATCGGCGTGAGCCGTGCCTCGGCGCCGTCGATGTCGACCAGCACCAGGTGCGCCTGCGCGGCCCACGCGGTGGTGCCGGCGCCCTCGAAGTCGCCGGGCACCCCCTCGCGGAGCTGCCCGCCTGCCCCGGAGATCACGTACGTACGGCCGTCCCTCTCGCTCACCTGGAAGTTGTGCTCGTGGCCGGCCAGCACCAGCCGCACGCCGGCGGCGTCGAAATACGGAAGCAGGTCGCGGCGCATCTCCTCGTCGTTCGAGTGGGACGGTCCGGCGCAGTACACCGGGTGGTGCGAGAACGGCACCACCCACCGCCGGCGTTCGCCAGCGAAGGCGTTGCGGAGGAACTCCGCGTGGCTGGCCGCCTGGAAGAACCGGTGCACGTCCGGGTCGTCGCTGTCGAGCGAGGTGTCCAGGCACACCAGCTCGAGGTCCCGGCCGTACCGCAGCCGGTAGAACAGGCCCGGCCCCACGGACGACCGGCCGGGCTCGTCGTCCCGGAACCGCTCGTGCACGTGGAAGTTGTCCTCCATCTGCCGGCGGTCGTCGCTGCTCTCCGTGTCGGCGGTGTCGTGGTTGCCGATCGCAGGGAAGACGGGGACCCGCGCGATCGCGTAGCGGTAGGGCTGGAAGAAGCTGGAGTACCACTCGTCGTCCTCCCCGCCGCCCTCCTCGTCAACCTGCCCCTGCTCACCGCGGTAGATGTTGTCGCCGAGCGAGACGACGAAGCGGACGTCGTGGCTCTCGACGAGCCGGTCGAGGACCTCCGCCACCCGCCGCTGCCGGCGGCTGGACTCGGAGTCCGAGCGGATGCCGACCCCGAAGTCGCCGATGGCGGCGAAGCGGACCGGCGGCGTCTCCGCGTCCGGGTGCGGCCAGGTGCGGAAGCGCAGGTCGTAGCGGCGGCCGGCCGGTGCGAGGTCGTAACCGCCGCGGCTGCTGGGCACCCAGTCCCGGCGCTCGCCGGCGGCCCACTCCCGCCCGTCGACCTCGACGCGGTAGCGGTACTCGGTGTCAGGCGCCAGGCCCGTCAGCCACACCCACGTCCGGTCCGCCGTCGAGGCCTCGGCGACGACGGCGCCGCCGGCCAGCACCTGGACCGTGGCAGCCCCGAACGGCTCCGCGCCGCTGCCGATCGAGCTGCGCCGCCCCACCAGCGCGGGAAGCTCCTCGTCGTCGGCGATCCGCCAGCGGCCGCCCTCCGGGCGGCGGAAGGTGAAGCCGCCCCAGGCGACGAGCACGCGGTCGTGGGACAGGTCGACCAGGTGGACGAACTCCTCGACGTGCAGCTCCTCGGCCATGGCGCACATCATGTACCGCCCGGTGGGACGGCACTCACCGACCGGCCGCGGCTCCTGCCAGGATGGGCGCCATGAGCACCCACGACGGCTCGGCCCCCTACCTCGCGGGCTGGACGCACACCTACTCCGGCAAGGTTCGTGACCTCTACGTGCCCGCGGACGCCACGGCCGCCGCGGACGGCGACGTCGTCCTCGTCGTGGCCTCCGACCGCATCAGCGCCTACGACCACGTGCTCCCCACGACCATCCCCGACAAGGGAAAGATCCTCACGGCCATGAGCCTGTGGTGGTTCGACCAGCTCGCCGACATCGTCCCCAACCACGTGGTGTCCACCGACGTCCCGGCCGAGGTGGCCGGCCGGGCGATGGTCTGCCGCCAGCTGCGCATGTACCCGATCGAGTGCGTGGTCCGCGGCTACCTCACCGGATCGGGGCTCCAGGAGTACCGCGCGACCTCCGCCGTCGCCGGCCAGCCGCTGCCCCCGGGTCTGCGCGACGGAGACCGCCTGCCCGAGCCGCTGTTCACGCCGGCGGCGAAGGCCGAGGTGGGCGAGCACGACGAGAACATCACGTTCGAGGAGATGGCCTCCCGGGTGGGCGCCGGCCTCGCCGCCCAGCTGCGGGACCGCACGCTGGCGGTCTACGCGAGGGCGACTTCGATCGCGGCCGAGCGCGGCATCATCCTCGCCGACACCAAGCTCGAGTTCGGCGCCTCGCCGCTGCCGGGGGAGCCGGCCGTGGTCCTCGGCGACGAGGTCCTCACGCCGGACTCGTCCCGGTTCTGGCCCGCGGACGACTGGGAGCCGGGCCGCGCCCAGGTCAGCTTCGACAAGCAGTTCGTGCGCGACTGGCTGACCTCGCCCGAGTCGGGCTGGGACCGGCAGGCGGACGCCCCGCCGCCCCCGCTGCCCGACGAGGTGGTCCGGCGCACCCGGGAGCGGTACGTCGAGGCATACGAGCAGCTCACGGGGAGCTCCTTCGACGCCTGAGCACGGCCCGTCCGGGGGCGCCGCCGACGCGCCGACGACGGCGACACACCGGCGGAACGTTGAGCAACCTACGAAACCGTAGGTTCTGGGTGTCGCACTCACGGCATCCGTGCCACACTGACGAACGGTGGCCACGTCAGGTCGCCAGTACGGCCCCCGGTCGTGCCCCCTCCAGAACCCAGGTGGCGGCCATGAGCCAGACCCTTGACCACTCCTCGCCCACTCCCGGACCGGCGCTGCACCCGGCCGGCGAGCGCCCGGACGGCGACGGCCCCCGCCGTCGCCCCGGCGCCGCCCGCGAGCGGCAGCTCAGCGACTTCACGGCGCTGACCGCGATCGTCCAGCAGGCCGGCCTGATGCGCCGCCGCTACGGCTACTACTGGTCCAAGCTCATCGGACTCACCGTCGCCGGGCTGGCCCTGGCGGCAGTGTTCGTCTGGGTCGGGGACACCTGGTGGCAGATGGTCACCGCCGTCGTCCTCGCGCTCCTGATGACCCAGATCGCCTTCCTCGGCCACGACGCCGCTCACCGGCAGATCTTCGTGTCCGGGAAGTGGAACGAGTGGGTATCCCTCATCGTCATCAACCTCTTCGCCGGCATGGGGCACGGTTGGTGGAACCGCAAGCACAACAAGCACCACGCGGCTCCCAACAAGCTCGACGCCGACCCCGACATCGCGCCGGGCGTCCTCGCGTTCACCCCGCAGGCCGCGCAGGCCCGGACCAACCGGGTGACCCGTTGGCTGGCCAACAAGCAGGGGTACTTCTTCTACCCGCTGCTGTTGCTGGAGGGCGTCAACCTCCATGTCCAGGGCGTCAAGCGCGTGGTCTCCCGCGGGGAGGTCAAGCGCCGCTGGGTGGAGCTGTCCTTCATCACCGTGCGCCTGGTCAGCTACTTCGCGCTGGTCTTCCTGGTGCTCTCCCCGGGCAAGGCGGCCGCGTTCATCGGCATCCAGCTGGCCGTGTTCGGTCTGTACATGGGCCTGTCCTTCGCGCCGAACCACATCGGCATGCCGATCGTCCCGCCTGACGTCAAGATCGACTTCCTGCGCCGCCAGGTGCTGATGAGCCGCAACGTCACCGGCGGCCGCTGGGTCGACACCTTCATGGGCGGCCTCAACTTCCAGGTGGAGCACCACCTCTTCCCCTCCATGGCGCGCCCGCACCTGCGCGAGGTGGCCCCCATCGTCCGCGAGTACTGCGAGAAGCTCGGGGTCCGCTACACCGAGACGTCCATCGGGCAGTCGTACGTGGCCGTCACGAAGTACATCAACAACGTCGGCCGCGCGGGCCTCGACGTCTGGGCCTGCCCGCTGGCCACGCAGTACCGCGTCTGACCGACAGAGGCGGGCGGCCTCGCCGCCGCCCGCCTGGCCCGCCGCCCGCCTGGCCGCCGCCGGATCTCCGCGCTGACGGCGCCGCCGGCCGAGTCGCGGCCGCCTCTGAGGTCAGTGCCCTCCGCGGTAGCGTCGGACAGGTGAGGACCGACGACGCAGGCCCGCCCTGGCTGGTCGTGATCGACCCCCAGCACATCTTCGCCGAGCCGCCGAGCCCCTGGGCCGCCCCGGACTTCGACGCGATCCTCGACCCGGTCCGCCGGCTCGCCGCGGCGCACGCGGGCCGGGTGGTGGTCACCCGGATCGTCGCCCCCGCACGACCCGCCGGCTCGTGGGTGCCCTACTACCGGCTCTGGCCCTTCGCCCTCGTCCCCGACGACGACCCGCTCTACGAGGTGGTGCCCGCGCTGCGTGACCTGCCGGCCGCCGTCGTGACCGAACCGACCTTCGGCAAGTGGACCGCCGCCCTGCGCGCGGTCACCGGCCCCACGCCCCGCCTGCTGCTCGCCGGCGCCGCGACCGACTGCTGCGTGCTCTCGACCGCCCTCGCGGCGGCCGACGGCGGCGCCGAGGTCGAGGTGGTGACGGACGCCTGCGCCGGGTCGAGCGCGGAGAACCACCGCCGGGCGCTGGGGGCGATGTCGCTCTACGCCCCGCAGATCCGGCTCACCACGACCGACGAGGTGCTGGCATGACCCCGGCCCCCGCGTCGCGGGCCGGCGGTCCCGGGGCGCCGGTGCGCGTGCTCCTCGACGTCGACCCCGGCCACGACGACGCCCTCGCCATCCTGGTCGCCGCTGGCCTGCCCGGGCTCGAGATCGCCGCGATCACCACGGTCGGCGGCAACCAGACGCTGGAGAAGGTCACACGCAACGCGCTCGCCGTCGCCACCGTCGCCGGCCTCGAGACCGTCGTGGCCGCCGGCTGCGACCGGCCGCTGGTGACCGGCGCCGTGCTGACGGACCCCGAGACCCACGGGGCCAGCGGCCTCGACGGGCCTGAGCTGCCCGAGCCGACGGTGCGGCTCGACCCCCGGCACGGCGTCGACGTGATCGTCGAGACGGTCATGGCGGCCGAGCCCGGCACGGTGACCCTGGTGCCCACGGGGCCGCTGACCAACATCGCCACCGCGCTGCGGCGCCAGCCGGCCATCGCGGACCGCGTGGCGGAGGTGGTGCTCATGGGTGGCGGGTACAGCAAGGGCAACGTCACGCCGGCCGCCGAGTTCAACATCTACACCGACCCCGAGGCCGCGCACATCGTGTTCTCGGCCCCGTGGCGCGTGACCATGGTCGGCCTCGACCTGACCCACCAGGCGCTCGCCACCCCCGACGTCCACCAGCGGTTCCGGGCCATGGGCACGAGGGCCGGACGGTTCGTCGTCGACATGCTCGACTTCTTCGGGCCCGCGTACCGCGCCAAGCAGGGCTTCGACTCCCCGCCCGTCCACGACG
Source organism: Georgenia sp. EYE_87 (assembly GCF_023148685.1). Lineage (GTDB taxonomy): Bacteria > Actinomycetota > Actinomycetes > Actinomycetales > Actinomycetaceae > Georgenia. The sequence goes on from NZ_JAHXNL010000002.1 coordinate 78,056, forward strand.
TCTGCGCCCTGGTGCGGGCCGTCGCCCCCGACATCGTCACGGTCCGGCCCGGCCACGTCGACGTCGAGCTGCACGGGCAGCACACCCGGGGCATGACGGTGACCGACCTGCGCGGGCGCGAGGGCCGTGATCTCGACCACCTCGTGGCCACCGAGCTCGACGTTCCCCGGTTCTGGGACCTCGTCACCGGCGCGGTCGCCCGCCTGCCCTGACGCCGGAGAGCGGCGTCGCCGGGACGGGGACAGGGCCGCGTGCTCACGCCCGGGCGGCGGACGCCCCCGGCGGGACGGCACGCGCAGCGGCTACCCTGGCATCGCCGTCGTCCACCCCAAGGAGTTCAGACATGGGACGCATCGTCGTCGAGGTCATGCCCAAGCCGGAGATCCTCGACCCCCAGGGCAAGGCCGTGGCCGGGGCGTTGCCCCGTCTCGGCCTCGACCAGTTCACCGGGGTGCGCCAGGGCAAGCGCTTCGAGCTGAGCGTCGAGGGCGAGGTCACCGACGAGCTGCTCGCCGCGGCCCGGCAGGCGGCCGAGACCGCCCTGTCGAACCCGATCATCGAGGACGTCGTGGGCGTCTACGACGCGGACGGGGCGCGCTGATGGCCGCCGCCGGCGCCCGGATCGGCGTCGTCACCTTCCCCGGCACGCTCGACGACCGCGACGCGGCCCGCGCGGTGCGCCTCGCAGGAGCCGAGCCGGTCTCGCTCTGGCACGCGGACGCGGACCTGCGCGGGGTCGACGCGGTCATCCTCCCCGGCGGGTTCTCCTACGGCGACTACCTGCGCTGCGGGGCCATCGCCCGCTTCGCACCCGTGATGACCGAGGTGGTCGAGGCGGCCCGCGGCGGCCTGCCGGTGCTCGGCATCTGCAACGGGTTCCAGATCCTGTGCGAGGCGCACCTGCTGCCCGGCGCGCTGATCCGCAACGACCATCAGCGCTTCATCTGCCGCGACCAGCAGCTGCGCGTGGTCAACGCCTCCACGGCGTGGACCTCCGACCTCGAGGCCGGCCAGGTCATCACCGTCCCGCTCAAGAACGGCGAGGGCGGCTTCGTCGCCGACGACGCCACCCTCGACCGGCTCGAGGGCGAGGGGCAGGTCGTCTTCCGCTACGAGGGGTCCAACCCCAACGGCTCCCTGCGGGACATCGCCGGCGTGAGCAACGAGCGCGGCAACGTCGTCGGCCTCATGCCGCACCCGGAGCACGCCGTGGAGCCGGGCTTCGGTCCCGACATGGGTGGTGCACCCCGCGCGGGGACCGACGGCCTCAAGCTGTTCACCTCGGTGATCGGGTCCCTCGTCAACGCCTGACCGGGAGCTCCTGCCCGCGGGCCGCCGGGCCGGTCAGGCGGACCGCTGACCGGAGTTCGTGGCGACGGGCGGCCGGTCGAGCACCTCCGCCAGCGGCGTCGCGCCCAGCCCGTGCGCCGCGGCGACCGGTGCGCACACGACCGCGCCGTCGTGGGTGTTCAGCCCCCTGGCGAGCGCCGCGTCGGCGCGCATCGCCTCGCGCCACCCCCGGCCCGCGAGCTCGAGGGCGTAGGGCACCGTGACGTTGGTCAGGGCGTAGGTCGACGTGTGCGGCACGGCGCCCGGCATGTTGGCGACGCAGTAGTACACGACGTCGTGCACCCGGTACGTGGGGTCGCTGTGCGTGGTCGGCCGCGCCCCCTCGAAGCACCCGCCCTGGTCGATGGCGATGTCGACGACCACGGCCCCCGGCTTCATCCGGCTCACCTGCTCGTCCGTGACCAGCTTCGGCGCCCGCGCCCCGCGGACGAGGACGGCCCCGATGACGAGGTCGGCGTCCGCGATCGCCCGGTCGATCTCGTAGGCGTTCGACGCGACGGTCTGGCAGTGGCCCTGGTAGATGGCGTCGGCGTGGCGGAGCTTGGCCAGGTCCTTGTCCAGGAGCAGCACCTCGGCCTGCATGCCCAGCGCGATCGCGGCCGCGTTCATCCCCGCGACCCCGGCGCCGATCACGACGACCTTCGCGGCGTAGACGCCCGAGACGCCGCCCAGGAGCACCCCGCGGCCGCCCTCCGAGCTGAGCAGGGTGTGGGCGCCCACCATGGGCGCCAGCCGGCCGGCCACCTCGCTCATGGGTGCGAGCAGCGGCAGGGTGCCGTCGGGCAGCTCGACCGTCTCGTAGGCGATCGCCGTGACCTTCCGGGTGAGCAGCTCTTCCGTCAGGCGCCGGTCCGCGGCCAGGTGGAGGAACGTGAAGAGGGTCTGCCCCTCCCTCATGCGGTGGTACTCCTCCGGCACCGGCTCCTTGACCTTCAGGACCAGGTCCGCGGCCGCCCACGTCTCGTCCGGGCCCGGCAGAACCGTGGCGCCCGCGGCGGAGTAGTCGTCGTCGGTGATCGCGGACCCCGTGCCGGCACCCGTCTCGACGTAGACGTCGTGCCCCGCCCGGACCAGCTGGTCGACGCCCGAGGGGGTGATGGCGACGCGCAGCTCGGTGTTCTTGACCTCGCGGGGAACGGAGATCCGCATGGTGGCCACGTCCTTGTGGTGGTGGGCAGCGACCCCGAGGTCGCCCTGCGCACGGCAGTCTACGGTCGCCAACCGTCCTTCGTCGGCCGCATCTGCGTGCAAGAATTCCCGCAGACGGGCGTCTCGGCCCCGAGAAGGAGCAACGATGACCGACCTCGACGAGTCCCTCAGCGGTGACTGGGTCTTCGACCCCAGCCACACCCGGATCGGCTTCTCCGCGCGGCACGCGATGGTGACCAAGGTGCGCGGCGCGTTCAACGACGTCGACGGCCGCATCCACGTCGAGCCGGGGCCGCCCTCGAAGTCGTCCGTCGTGGTGACCGTGAAGGCCGCCAGCGTCGACACCCGCAACGCCCAGCGTGACGAGCACCTGCGCAGCCCGGACTTCTTCGACGTCGAGCGGTTCCCGGACATCGTCTTCCGCAGCACTACGATCGACGAGGTCGAGGACAACGCCTACATGGTCGTCGGGGACCTGACGATCCGCGACGTGACCAAGCAGGTCGCCATCCCGCTGGAGGCCACGGGGGTCCACCGCGACGCCGACGGCAGGCTGCGAGCGGGCTTCGAGGGCACCCGGCGAGTCAACCGGCGGGACTGGGGCCTGGAGTGGCAGGTCGCGCTCGACACCGGCGGCGTGCTCGTCTCCGAGAAGATCAACCTCGAGTTCGAGATCTCCGCCGTGAAGGTCGAGGACTGAACCCGAGCACCGCGGCCGCGGCAGGCAGGGTCACAGCGACAGCTCGGTGAGCTGCCCGTCGGCCAGCTCCCAGCGGCGCGTCGCGCGCACCCCGGCGAGCATGCGCCGGTCGTGGGTCACGAGCAGGACGGTGCCGGGGAAGGACTCGATCGCCTGCTCCAGCTGGAGGATCGCGGGCAGGTCGAGGTGGTTCGTCGGCTCGTCGAGCACGAGCAGGTTCGTGCCGCGCGCCTGCAGCAGCGCCAGCGCCGCCCGCGTCCGCTCGCCGGGGGAGAGGGACGCTGCCGGACGTACGGCGTGCTCGCCCCCGAGCCCGAACTTCGCGAGCAGCGTGCGCACGTCCGCCTCGCTCCAGTCCGGCAGCAGCCGGCCGAAGGTCGCCGCCACCGGTGCCGGCTCGTCGAACATCGCTCGCGCCTGGTCGACCTCGCCGACGGCGACCCCGGCTCCCAGCGCCGCGCGCCCCTCGTCGGGCGCGAGCCGTTCCAGCAGCAGCGCGAGCAGCGTGGACTTGCCCGAGCCGTTGGCACCGGTGACCACCACCCGGTCCCCGTAGCCGACCTGCGTGGTGACCGGCCCCAGAGTGAAGCCGCCGCGGCGCACGACGGCGCCGTCGAGCACCGCCACCACCGCGCCCGAGCGGGGCGCCGAGGCGATCGACATCTGCAGCTCCCACTCCTTGCGCGGCTCCTCGACCTGGTCCTTCTCGAGGCGCTCGATGGCCCGCCGGGACTGGCTGACCTTGGCGGCCTGCTTCTCCGAGACGGCCACGGCGTGGGCCTTGATGTGCTTGTCCGGCTCCCGGGCGGCCTTCTTGCGGGCGTTGCGCACGCCCTTCTCGACCCAGGACTTCTGGGTCTGCACGCGGTCCTTGAGGCCCGCGACCTTGCCCGCGTACTCCTCGTAGGCCTCCCGGGCGCGCTGCCGGGCGAGCTCGCGCTCGGCGAGGTAGGCGTCGTACCCGCCGTCGTAGACGCTGACCTGCTGCTGGGCGAGGTCGAGCTCGATGATCCCGGTGACCGTGCGGGCGAGGAACTCCCGGTCGTGGCTGACGACGACGAGCGGCGCGCGGGTCCCGGCCACGAACCGCTCGAGCCGGTCCAGCCCGGCGAGATCGAGGTCGTTGGTCGGCTCGTCGAGCAGGAGCACGTCGTACCGGGAGAGCACGAGCGCGGCCAGCCCGACGCGGGCGGCCTCCCCGCCCGAGAGCGAGGTGGTCGCTGCGTCGAGCGGGACGCGGAGCCCGACGTCCGCGGCCGCGGCCGCCGCCCGGTCGTCCAGGTCGGCGCCGCCGAGGGCCAGCCACCGCTCGAGGGCGACGGCGTAGGCGTCGGCCACCGCGGCGTCGTCGTGCCGCTCGGCCATCGCCGCCGCGGCGCGGTCCAGCTCCGCCGTCGCCGCGGCGACCCCGGTGCGGCGGTGCAGCAGCTCGAGCACGGTCTCCCCGGGGCGGCGTTCGGGCTCCTGCGCGAGGTACCCGATCGTCGCGTGCGGGGGCGCGAGCGTGGCGCTGCCCCCGACCTCGGCCCGCGAGGGCAGACCGGCGAGCGCGGTGAGCAGGGTGGACTTGCCGGCGCCGTTCGCGCCGACGAGCCCCCACACGTCACCGGGGACGATGGTCACGGTGAGGTCGGAGAAGAGCCGGCGCACCCCGTGGGACGCGCCGAACCCCGAGACGTGGAGGGAGGCCGGCATGGAGCGAGCGTACGTTCCTGCCGGGCCTCGCCGTTCCCCCGGCGCCGCGCGCTACAGGTGGCGGTCGGCGTAGACCCGGAGCGCGTCACGCACGAACGCCGCGCCCTCGGGACCGCCGTAGTTCGCGCCGAAGCGCGGGTCGGCGACGTACATCTCCCCGAGCCCGACGACGTACTCCTTCGCCGGTGCGCCGGAACCGCCGCGTGGCGTGCCCGGGATGCCGGCGAGCCACTCGACGTGGCGCCGTGCGAGGGCCTGCGCCTCGTCGCCGTCGGCCGCCGGACCACGGACGGCGGCGGCCGTCCAGTCGGCGCCCAGCCTCGCGGCCCGGTCCTGCCACGCCGTGCGCTCGTCCGCGCTCAGCCCCCGCCACCAGCGGTCGCCCGCCGCGTACGCGTCCGTGCCCCAGCGCTCCTCGACCTCGGCCTTGTACCGGGTGTGGTCGAAACCGTCGAACATCTCCTCCGCCATGAGCGGCTCACCTCTCTCCTTCTTCTCGATGGTTCCCCGGACGGAGGCGATCTGGCGCTCCACCCGGTCCCGCTGCTGCTCGAGCAGCGCCAGGTGGGTGCGCAGGGCGTCGACGACGCCCTGCCCGCCGGCGAGCACCTCGGCGATGGCGGGCAGGCCGAGCCCGAGCTCGCGCAGCAGGAGGATCCGCTGCAGCCGCACGAGCGCGTCCTCGTCGTAGTACCGCAGACCGCCGTGACCGGTCCGGGAGGGCTCCAGCAGCCCGATCTGCCCGTAGTGGCGCAGCGTGCGGCTGGTCGTGCCGGTGATCCTGGTGATCTGGTGGATCGACCACTCCACGGTCTCCTCCGTCCGTCGCGGGCAGGACCAGCGTGGCAGTTGACGCAGCGTCAAGCGCAAGCCCCCGTGGAGCCGCTCTTTCCAGCCGGCCGTCAGCGGCGCCGGCCTACCGCACGGCTGTCGGCTCGGGTGCCGGCACGCTACCGCTCGGCGGCGATCCGCAGGAGGCGCCGGGCGACCAGCACCGCGAAGACGGCCCACGGCACCAACGACGCCAGTGCGAACACCAGCCCGACGACGCCGACGTTCGACGGCACGGCCATGAGGGCGGCCGCCACCAGGCCCCAGACCGCGGTGGCACGGGTGAACACCGCGCTGCGGTACATCAGCACGGCCAGGACGAGCAGCGTGACGAGGTTGAAGAGGTAGTAGACGTCGAACGCGGTGCCCATCCACGTGGCGACCATGCCGTCGCCCGTGGCGAGGAGGGCCACCCGCTCGGCCGGGCCGGCGCTCGGGTAGGCCTGCGCGAGGGACAGCATCTCCACCGGGCGCGGGGAGGCCATGTACGCCGCCATGCCGAGCGTGCCGAACGCCAGCGCCACGACGACGGCCGACCTGCTCACCCGCCACAGCGCGACGGCGAGCGCCAGGTAGATCAGGAAGGCGAGGAGGTTGCTCACGATGTACAGCGCGTCGAGCGAGAGCAGCCCCAGGACGGGGGCGTCGACGAGCAGCTCGAAGAAGCCCAGGGTCGTCTCGGGCGGCGGCCACAGCACGTAGATGACGATCTGCACCACGATCAGGGCCACGCTCGCCAGCGCCGCCCAGGCGCCGGTGACGACGAGGCCGTGCCACTGCCTGACGTCGTCCTGGACGATCCGCTTGTCGACGACGGCGGTCATGGCTCCTCCGTCCGCTCCCGCGCGGCGCTTCCTCGCTCTGGAGATCATCGTCACGCGAGCCGGGCAGCCGCTCCCAGGTACCAAGGTCCCGGAGCGGGCTCCGTCCACAGGTGTATCGGCGCAGGTGTGCGTATGTGCACAAGCCTGTGGGTAATGCCGGTGGAAAACATCCGGTGACACCACGGCTAAACGGCGCCGACCGCGCCGTGAACGCAGCGCGCACGGCGCGGCCGGTTCGGACCGGGGGCCTCGGCCGCCGGGCCTCGAGGTCAGCGGGCGACGACGGTGCCCGTGAGGTGGACGGCTCCCGAGCGGGGACTCCACACCGCGAAGGTCGTGCCCGTGCCCGTGCCCGTGCCCGTGCCCGTGCCGGTGCCGGTGCCCGTGTCCGTGCCGGTGCCCGTGCCCGTGCGCGCGTCGTCGGGCGAGACCGCGAACGCGACGGTGGCCGGGAGGAGCACCGGCTTGGCGAAGTCCACCGACCAGGTGTAAGGCGCCCGGCGCAGCGCGGGCGGCGTGGCGGCCAGCGCCCGCGCGGCCGTGTACATCCCGTGCGCGATCGGCCGGGGGAAGCCGAAGAGCCGGGCCCCCAGGCGCGAGACGTGTATGGGGTTGCGGTCCCCGGACACCTCCGCGTAGCGCACGCCGGCGTCGGCACCGAGGCGCCAGACCGCCGTCGGGACCGCCGGCGCCTCGGGGCGGTCGGTGCGCTCGGGGGCGGGCGCCACCGCCAGCCCGCGCGGCGGACGTCCCTTGGCCAGGTAGGTCGACACGCCTCGCCACGCTGGCCGCCCGGACGCGTCGGTCACCTCGACCACGAGGTCGACCGTCGTCCCTCGCGCGTGCTCGCGAGCGTCCTGCGCCCACGCGCGGACCGTGAGGGTGTCGTCGAGGGTGAGCTGCCGGTGGCTGTCCACCCGGTTGGCGACGTGGACCAGGCCCAGCACCGCGAGCGGGAAGTCCTCGCGCACCATCACCGCCATCGCCAGCGGGAAGGCGAGCACATGGACGTACCCGGCCGGCAGCGCGTCCGTGCCGGGCTCGCCCACGAGGTGCTGGTACTCGGACAGCGCGGCCGGGTCGCCCCGGACCCCGTCGACCCGCAGGACCACCGGCGGCAGCCCCTGCGCGACCGGCCGCGCGAGCACCGTCGTGCGCAGGCGACCCAGCGCCTTCGCGTAGAGCCGCCGGAGGGACGGCATCGCGCGCAGGACCTCCTCACGGTAGCCGGCCGGCGGACCGCCGGCGGGCGGCTCCGCGGACGCGTGCCCGGACGGAGCCGCGCGCCCCAGGTCGTCGGCCGGCTCGCCGCGCGCCCCGTCGACGCCGGCCTGGCGGACGATCGGTGCCCCCTTGCGCAGGCCAGTCATCACTGACCCACCAGCATCTGGCCGCACACGCGCAGGGTCTGGCCGTTGATGCCGCCCGCCTGCGGGGAGGCGAGGAAAGCGATCGCCTCGGCGACGTCCACGGGCTTCCCGCCCTGCTGCAGCGAGCTGCCCCAGCGGGCGATCTGCCGCGTGACCGGCGGAATGGTCGCCGTCATGTCGGTCTCGATGAAGCCGGGCGCCACGGCGTTGACGGTGCCCCCGACCCGGCCGACGGGCCCGGCGAGCGCCCGGGTCATACCGACGATGCCGGCCTTGGCGGCGGCGTAGTTGGTCTGGCCGCGGTTGCCCGCGAGGGCCGGGGCCGACGCGAGCGAGACGATCCGCGGGGCTGTCCCGGCCCCGCCCAGGACGCCCGGCTCGGCGAACGTCTCGTTCATCCGCAGCGGGGCAGCGATGTTGACGGCGAGCAGGTCGTCGAAGCGGTCCGCCGTCATGTTGACGAGCAGCTTGTCCCGCAGGATCCCGGCGTTGTGGACCACGACGTCGAGGTGCCCGTAGCGGGTGCGCGCCACGGCGAGGATGCGCTCGGCGGCGTCGTCGGCGGTGATGTCCAGCTGCAGGGCCACGCCGGCCACCTCGTTCATGACCGCGCTGAGAGCGTCCCCGGCGGCCGGGACGTCCACGCCGACGACGTGGGCGCCGTCGCGGGCCAGCACCCGCGCGACGGCCGCCCCGATGCCGCGGGCGGCGCCCGTGACGACGGCGACCGCCCCGTCCAGCGGGCGCGCCCAGTCGGCGGGCTCGCTGCCTCCGTCGGTGCCGACCTGCAGGAGCTGGCCGTCGACGAACGCCGAGCGGGCGGAGAGCAGGAACCGCAGCCCCCCGCGCACGGACGGCGCCCCGACGCCCACGCCGTCGGCCAGGACGAGGCCGTTGGCGGTGGCGCCCGCCCGGAGCTCCTTGGCCACGGACCGGAGGAAGCCGTCCACGCCCAGCCGCGCGGCGGCGAGCGCGGGCGGCATCTCGTCGGCGACGGCGACCGGAGTCGCGACGGCGGCCGGTGCAGCGCGGGAGAGGGTGACGACGCGGCCGCCCGGGGCGAGGCCGCGCAGCACCGAGGCGAGCTCGAGGGCCGGTGCCGAGAGGTCGGTCGGGTGCGTGACGCCGGTGAGCACGAGGACCACGGCGCCCCACCGCTCGTGGTCGCTCAGGCGCGGGGCGCGCCGCACGTCCAGGTCCCACGCGAGCAGGTCCTGGGCGACGGTGTCCGCCTCGGCGGCGGCGTGGGTGTCAGAGAGGACCAGGACCGGTCCGGGCGTCAGGGGACGGTCCACGGAGGAGGCGTCGGTCCGCCGCAGGCGCGCCGGCCGCGGCAGGCCGAGCTTCTTGGCGACCGTGGCGGGCAGCCCGCCGTTGACCAGCTCGAGGTAGGTGTCGCTCACGCTGCCTCCAGGATCATCGTGACGGCCTGGCCGCCCGCCGCGCAGACGGAGATGAGGCCGCGGGCCTTCTGCCCTGGCCGGACCTCGGACTCGCCGCGCTCGCAGAGCAGCTTGGCCAGCGTGCCGGCGATGCGGCCGCCGGTGGCGGCGAACGGGTGGCCCGCGGCGAGCGAGGAGCCCGTCACGTTGAGGCGGGCGCGGTCCACGCTGCCGAAGGCGCCGTCCAGGCCGAGCCGGCTGCGGCAGAAGTCCTCGTCCTCGAGGGCGGCCAGCGTCGCGAGCACCGTGGCCGCGAAGGCCTCGTGGATCTCGACGAGGTCGAAGTCGGCCAGTGTCATGCCGTTGCGCCCCAGGAGCGTGGGAATCGCGTAGGCGCCGGCCATGAGCAGGCCCTCCTGGCCGCCGACGAAGTCGGTCGCCGCCACCTGGGCGTCGACGACGTGCGCGAGGACCGGCAGCCCGCGCTCGGCGGCCCACTCGTCCGAGGCGAGGAGCACCGCGGACGCGCCGTCGGACAGCGGGGTGGAGTTCCCCGCGGTCATCGAGGGTGCCGGGCCGCCGGGGGCGGCGTTCTTGCCGAAGACGGGCTTGAGCTTGGCGAGCTTCTCGAGGGAGGTGTCGGCGCGCAGCGACTCGTCGCGGGTCAGGCGCCGGTACGGCGTCAGGAGGTCCTCGAAGAAGCCGCGCTCGTAGGCGGCGGCGAGGTTCTGGTGGGAGGCGAGCGCCAGCGCGTCCTGATCCTCCCGGGTGATGCCCCAGCGCGCGGTGGTCAGCGCCTGGTGCTCGCCCATGCTCAGCCCGGTGCGCGGCTCGGCCACGTCGGGCGCCACGGGCGCGAGGTCGCGCGGGCGCAGCGAGGCGAACGCCCTGACCCGGTCCGGCAGGGTCTTGGCCCGGCTCGCCGTGAGCAGCGCCTTGCGCAGCCGCTCGGAGACGACGATCGGCGCGTCCGACGTCGAGTCCACCCCGCCGCCCACGCCGACCTGGGCCTGGCCGAGCGCGATCTTGTTGGCGACGCCGATGATCGCCTCGAGGCCGGTGCCGCAGGCCCGCTGGACGTCGTAGGCGGGGGTGCGGGGGTCGAGGGAGGAGCCCAGGACGCTCTCGCGCGTGAGGTTGAAGTCCCGCGAGTGCTTCAGCACCGCCCCGGCCGCGACCTCGTCGAGCCGCTCGCCGGCCAGGCCGAACCGCGCCACGAGGCCCTCGAGCGCGGCGGTGAGCATGTCCTTGTTGGAGGCGCCCGCGTAGGCGCTGCCGGCCCGGGCGAACGGGATCCTGTTGGACCCGATGATCGCGGCCCGGGTGCCGGGGGTGATGGGGGTGGAGGTCACGTCGTCGTCCTCTTCCTGCTGGGCGGAAGGATGTCTGCCGGCCCGTCCGGGACCAAGGTCTCTGGGCGGATCGGTCATTGCGATACTCAGAGTACCTGATACCGTCGGTATCGTGATGTCAGTCACCTCTCCCGGCGAAATGCCCGACGTCGACGCCGCCCCGGACGGCCGTGCCACGCGGTGGGCGGACCACCGTGCCGCGCGCCGTGACGAGCTCGTCCGCGCCGCCCGGCGCGCGGTGCACCATCGCGGGCCCGACCTGTCGATGGACGACATCGCCACCGAGATCGGCACCTCGAAGTCGATCCTCTACCGGTACTTCGCCGACAAGACCGGCCTTCAGGTGGCGGTCGGGCAGGCGGTGCTCGGCCGCATGCGCGACGCGCTCGAGGAGGCCGCGGCGCAGGCCGGCGGACCGCGGGAGCGGATCTCCGCCATGGTCGGCGTCTACCTCGAGATGGTCGACGCCTCCCCGCACGTGTACGCCTTCGTCACCCGGCCGGAGGCCACCGCGGGCGAGGTGCGCGGCTTCGTCGCCGAGGTCGCCGACCTCGTCACCGAGGCCGTCCTGCCCGCCCTCCGGGGCGACGGTCCCCACGGCGGCACCGAGGTGGAGGAGTCGACCCTGGTCGCGGCCCGTCTCTGGGCGGCCGGCGTGGTGGGCCTGGTCCGCGGCGCGGTCGACCTCTGGCTCGGGAACCGCCTGGCCCAGACCGACGCCCCCGACGTGGGGCGCGTGCCCCGCCAGGCGCTCGCCATGCACCTGTCCGACTGGCTCTGGGACGGCGCCGTCGGCGTCCTGCGCAGGGCCCGGCAGAGCCGGGGCGGCTGACCCCGCGACCCGGCCGCCCACCCGCACCCGCCCGACCACCACGAACTGAGCACGACGACGTGAGACGGAGACCCCGATGACCACGACCTCGCCCGCCCGCCGACCCGGCCCCGTCACCCCAGCGGCGCCGACGACGCCGCTGCCGCCCAGTCCGGGCGCCGCCCGCACCCCCGAGGAGCGGCTCGACGTCAACGCGCTCGGCCGCCTGCTCGACGGGCGCTGGTGGGAGCTGCGCCGTCGGGCCCGCGACCTCGCCCTCGACCCCGAGCTGCAGAAGATCGAGGGACTGCCGACGGCGGAGCACCGAGAGCGCGTGCTCCGCCAGCTCCACCGGCTCGTCGAGACGGGCGAGGTGCTGCGCGCCTTCCCGACCGAGCTCGGCGGTCAGGACGACCCGGGCGGGAACATCGCGGGCTTCGAGGAGCTCGCGGTGGCGGACCCGTCTCTGCAGATCAAGGGCGGGGTCCAGTGGGGGCTCTTCGGCTCCGCCGTGCTGCACCTCGGCAGCGAGGAGCACCACCGCCGCTTCCTGCCCGGGATCATGGACCTGTCCGTGCCCGGCTGCTTCGCGATGACGGAGATCGGCCACGGCTCGGACGTCTCCTCGATCGCCACCACGGCCACGTACGACGCGCAGACCGAGGAGTTCGTGATCCACACGCCGATCACGGCCGCGCGCAAGGAGTACATCGGCAACGCGGCCCTGCACGGGCGCGCCGCCGTCGTCTTCGCCCAGCTGGTCACCCGCGGCGTCAACCACGGCGTGCACGCCTTCTACGTCCCGCTGCGCGAGGACGACGGCGAGGGCGGGCTGCGCTTCCTGCCCGGCGTGGCGGGGGAGGACGACGGCCACAAGGGCGGGCTCAACGGCGTGGACAACGGCCGCCTGTGGTTCGAGCACGTGCGGGTGCCGCGGACCAACCTGCTCAACCGGTACGGCGACGTCGCCCCGGACGGCACCTACTCCTCCCCGATCGAGAGCCCCGGCCGGCGGTTCTTCACCATGCTCGGCACGCTCGTCCAGGGCCGGGTGTCGCTGTCCGGCGCCGCCGTCGGCGTCTCGAAGATGGCGCTCGCGATCGCAATCCGCTACGGCGACGAGCGCCGCCAGTTCACCGGCGCCGACGAGCACGCCGAGGTGGTGCTGCTCGACTACCAGCAGCACCAGCGCCGACTCCTGCCGCTGCTCGCACGGACCTACGCCGCCACCTTCGCCCAGGCCGAGCTCCTCGAGCGCTTCCACGGCATCTTCGCCGGGCACCACGACACCGACGAGGACCGGCAGGACCTCGAGACGCTCGCGGCGGCCGCCAAGCCGCTGACCACCTGGCTCGCGCTCGAGACGCTCCAGGAGGCGCGCGAGGCCTGCGGCGGAGCGGGGTTCATGGCCGAGAACCGCCTCGTGGGCCTGCGCCAGGACATGGACGTCTACGTCACGTTCGAGGGCGACAACAACGTGCTGCTCCAGCTCGTCGGCAAGCGGCTGCTCACCGACTACGGCAAGGAGCTGGCGAAGGTCGACATCGCCGGCGCGGCCCGGTACGTCGCCGCCCGCGCCGCGGACATGACGCTGCACCGCACGCCGCTGCGCCGGGCCGCGCAGTCCATCAGGGACACCGGCTCCCGGGCCCGCTCGGCCGGGCACCTGCGCGCGGCCGACACCCAGCGCGAGCTGCTCGAGGACCGTGTCGAGGCGATGGTCGAGGAGATCGCCGGCGCGCTGCGGCCGGCCCGCAAGGCCTCGCCCGTGGAGGCGGCGGCCCTGTTCAACGCACACCAGCACGAGCTCATCGAGGCCGCGCGCGCCCACGCCGAGCTGCTGCAGTGGGAGGCCTTCACCGCCGCCCTGCCGCGCGTGCGCGACGAGCGGACCCGCGAGGTGCTCACCACCCTGCGCGACCTGTTCGGCCTCACGCTCATCGAGAAGAACCTCGCCTGGTACCTGATGAACGGGCGCATCTCGGCGCAGCGGGCCAGGACGGTCACGAGCTACGTCGACCGGCTGCTGGTGCGGCTGCGCCCGCACGCGGTGGACCTCGTGGACGCCTTCGGGTACTCAGCCGGGCACCTGCGCGCGACCATCGCGACCGGTGTGGAGAAGGAGCGGCAGGACGAGGCCCGGGAGTACTTCCGGCGGCGCCGCGCGGTCGGGCAGGAGCCCATCAACGAGAAGGTCCTGCACGCCTCGCAGCAGCGAGCGGGGCTCGCGGAGGCGTCCTCGGCGGACTGAGGTCCCAGCGGGCCTGCCGTCTGACGTCGGTGTTCTGTGCGCCGTCGGTCTGCCGTCCGCTGTCGGTGCTCCGCGTGCCGTCGGACCCGTCGCGCGCCGTCGGACCGGCCGCGCGCCCTCGGACCCCCACTGCCGCTGACCATGAAGTGCTCCTGAGCAGGTGAAGTCGGCTCAGGACGACTTCATCTGCGCAAGACGACTTAGCAGTCGATCGTCGGGCGGCGGACGTGCCGGGCGGCGGACGTGCCGGGCGGCGGACGTGCCGGGCGGCGGACGTGCCGGGCGGCGGACGTGCCGGGCGGCGGACGTGCCGGGCGGCGGACGTGCCGGGCGGCGGACGTGCCGGGCGGCGGTCGTGCCGGGCCGCGCGGGAGGATGGGCGCATGGAACCGGCGGTGGTCGACGTGTGGCTGCTTCCGCGGCCCACGGCGCTGCCGCCGCTCACCTGGCTCGATGACGCCGAACGGCGCCGGGCAGCCGCGCTCCCGCCCGATCGGGCGGTCGAGTTCGTCGCGGCACGCCGGCTGCTGCGGGCCGTGCTCGGTCGGCGGTTCCATGCGCCGCCCGGCCAGGTGCGCCTCATCGCTAGGTGCTCCCGGTGCGGCGGCCCGCACGGGCAGGTCCGAGTGGTGCCGGGCCCGAAGGCGGAGGGCAGGCCCGGACCGGACCTGGCGGCCGCAGGCGTGGTGCTTCAGTGCCATGTCAGCATCAGCAGGGCGGGGCCGCTGATCGCGGTGGCGACGGCGGAGCTGCCGGTCGGCGTCGACGTCGAGTCGGTGGACGCCGTCAGCGCCGCGCCGGTGGCCGACGTCGCGCTTTCCGCCGCTGAGCGGGATCGCCACTCGCTGCTGCCCCGGAAGGACAGGCCGACCGACCTCGCCCGGACGTGGGCGCGGAAGGAGGCCGTGCTCAAGGTGCTCGGCACAGGGCTCGAGCTCGACCCGTCGTCGTTCACCGTGACGTGCCCGGTCACCGCTGTGGACGCGCCCGGTGGTGCCCTGGCCGTCGCCGTCGCCGACCTGGCGCCAGGGAGTGGAGGCGACGCCGCGAGCCTCGGCGCCGGCCTGCCTCGGGAGAGCGCCGCTGACGGGGAAGTCGCCGGGGGTGACGTCCGTGAGGCGCCCGACGCGCGGGGGGCGGGGTACGCGTGGGACGCCGAGAACGTGGTGGGCGCGGTGGCGGTCGTCGGCGCGGCCCGGCCCTCGGTCCGTGTCCACGACGGCGGGGCCGTGCTCGCCCGGGCCAGCTGGACCGCGGCACGCACCCCGCGGACGTTGCCCCCTTGCACGTGAGCCCGCACCGGGAGTCGTTGGCCCCGGGTCGTGAGGCGCACCGAGGGTCGTCGGCCCCGGGGCTTGAGGCCGTGCCGGGGGTCGTCGGCCCCGGGTCGTGAGGCCGCACCGAGGGACGTTGGCCCCTGGCCCTGAGCCCGCACCGCACGCACCATGGTGCGGGGAGGTGGTGCCCATGGCCGGGCAGGTCGCGCGAGAGATCGCCCCGGGCGTCCACATGCTCACCCTCGGACGCGGCGTCGCGGCCTCGAACGCCTACCTCGTGCGCTCGGCCGACGGAACCTGCGTGCTGATCGACGCAGGGTGGCGCGGCAGCGCCCGGGCCATCGACGCGGCGGCCCGGCAGCTGCTCGGAACGGGCACGCGGCCGGCGGCGATCCTCCTCACCCACATCCACCCGGACCACTCCGGAGCGGCCGGGGCACTCGCCCGCGGGTGGGGGGTGCCGGTCTACGCCCACGCCGACGAGGTCGTGATGGCGGCGGGACGGTACCTGCCCGAGCGCTCGATGCCGCTCGACAGGTGGCTGGTGGTCCCGCTGATGAACCTGCTGCCCGCGCGGCGGCGCGCGGCCGTCGAGGCGGCCGGCGACATCACCGACGTCGTTCGCCCGCTGGACCCCTCCGGCGCCGTGCCGGGGCTGCCGGACTGGGAGTACGTCCCCACGCCCGGCCACACCCCGGGCCACGTCGCGTACCTGCGCCGGGCCGACGGCGTCCTGGTCTCTGGCGATGCGGTCCTCACCGTGGACCTGAACTCCCTGGTCGGGGCCGTCTCCGGCCGCCGGCGGCTCGCGGGCCCGCCCCGCGTGACCACGTGGGACCGTGCGGCGGCCCAGCGGTCTGTCGAGTCGGTCGCGGCCCTGAACCCCCGGGTGCTCGCACCGGGGCACGGACCCCCGCTCGCCCTCGGGACCGCCCGCGCCCTGCACGCGTTGGCCCGACGGCCATGGGCGGCGTCCCGGACGGTGCGCGGGACCGTCCGGCCGGCGCCCGGGCGAGGCGTCCCCGGACTGCTCCGGTCGCCCGGGGCGCTGCGGCCGGCCCGGCCGGAGGGGCGTTGCTGCTGACCTACAGGGCGGGCAGCTCGGCCGAGTCGAGCCAGCGCGTCAGCAGGGCGGCCGAGCGGGACGCGAGCGGCTCCCCGCCGGCGCGGGCGGCGTGCTCCTCCACCAGGTCCCGGAAGTCGTCGGTGTCCACGGCGCCGTAGCGGTGCCGCGCGGTCCAGTCCCGCACGAGGTCGAAGAAGACCTCGTCGCCGAGCACGGAGCGCAAGGCGTGCAGCGTGAGTGCGCCGCGCTTGTACACGCGGTCGTCGAAGATGTTCTCCGGGCCCGGGTCGGCCAGCACGAGGTCCTGCTCGAGCACGGCCAGCCGGGCGTGCCAGTTGCGGGCGAGGTCGGCGGCGCTGGCGTCGCCGGCGGCCTCGGACCACAACCACTCGGCGTAGCAGGCGAACCCCTCGTTGAGCCAGATGTGCTGCCAGGAGCTCACCGAGACGGAGTTGCCGAACCACTGGTGGGCCAGCTCGTGCGGGACGAGGCGCTCGCCGTCGTCGTCCGTGAGGTGGTTCGCCCCGAAGATGGAGACGCCCTGCGCCTCCACCGGGATCTCCAGGTCGTCGGCGGTGACCACGAGCGCGTAGCCCGCGAACGGGTACGGGCCGAACAGCCTCGTGAAGGTCCGCATGATCTTCCCGTGGTGCGCCAGCTGCCGCCGCGCGAGCTTCTTCAGCGACGGCGGCAGCACCGCGCGCTGCGGCACCGGGGAGGTTCCGAGCGACAGCTCCTCGTACGGGCCGATCTGCACCGTGGCCAGGTAGGCCGAGGTGGGGTGACGCTCCTCGTAGACCCACGTGGTCGTCGCGGCCCGGACCCGCCGGCCGGTCAGCTCGCCGTGGGCGAGCACGAAGTAGGGGGAGTCGACCGTGAGCGAGGTGCGGTAGGTCGCCTTGTCGGCCGGGTGGTCGTTGCACGGGAACCACGACGACGCGCCGGTGGGCTGGCTGGCGACCAGCGCGCCGTCCTCGAGCTCCTCCCAGCCGAGCGGGCCCCACGGGCTGGGCACCGGCCTGGGGTTGCCGGCGTAGCGGACGCTCACGTGCAGCTCCGACCCGGCGGCGGCGTCGTCGGCCAGCTTGATCACGAGCTTGCGGGCGCGGTGCCGGTACCGGCCGAGCCGGGCGCCGGTGACGGACACGTTCTCCACCGTGAAGCCGTTGAGGTCGAGGGAGATCTCGGAGAGCTGCTCGAGGGCGCGCAGCCGCAGGGTCGCGGTGCCGGCGAGCCGGTTCGCGGCCACCCGGTAGGTCAGGTCGAGGTCGTAGTGCTCGACCTGAAACGCGTCGCTGCCGTGCGCGGGCCGGTACGGGTCGCGCGCCCTCACGAGGCAGCCCCGCCGTCGGCGGAGACCACGCGCGCCGCGCTGGAACCAGCGCGCGCCCCGGCGGAACTGGCAGCTGCCGCGGCGGGCTCGCGCCACGGGGAGATCGGGTTGCCGACCCACCGGGTGCCGGCCGGCACGGCCTCCCCGCGCATGACGAGCGAGGACGGCCCGACGACGCTGTCCTCGCCGAGCGAGGCCGCGGGGAGGATCACCCCGTGCGGGCCGAGCGTGGCGCCCGCCCCGAGGGTGACGGTGTCCAGGCTCATGATGCGGTCGTGGAAGAGGTGCGTCTGGACCACGCAGCCCGGTCCGACGGAGGCGCCGTCGCCCAGCCGGACGAGATCGGCCTCGGGCAGCCAGTACGTCTGGCACCACACGCCGCGCCCGACGCGCGCCCCCATGCCCCGCAGCCACCACACCAGGGCGACGGTACCGGCGACGGCGTCGGCCAGCAGCGGGGCCGCGACGTACTCGGTGAAGGTGTCGGCGAGCTCGCCGCGCCACACGAACGAGCTCCACAGCGGGTGCTCGCCCGCCCGGATGCGACCGACGAGCAGCCACTTCGCCGCGATGGTGACGATCCCGGCGACGGCCCCGGTGACCAGCAGCACCACCCCGCCCAGCGCCGCCGCGGGGCCCCAGCCGAGCGCGAGCACGAGCGCCTGCAGGGCCAGGAACGTCCCCAGCGCGAGGGTGCCGAGCACGAGCACCGGCACCACCCGGCAGGCCTCGACGAACGCCCGCGCCCGGCGCAGCCGCGCCGGCGGGGAGTAGGTGCGCTCGCCGTCGTCCAGGGTGGCGGCCCGCGGCAGCAGGACGGGCGGGCTGCCGATGTAGCTCGACCCCGCCCGCACCTTGTGCGGGGCGGCGGAGAGGACGGCGACGAGGCCGTTCTTGGGCACGGTGCGGCCCGGTGCGGTCATGCCGGAGTTGCCGAGGAAGGCCCGGCGCCCGACCTTCGCGCGCGCCACCCGCAGCCACCCGCCGCCGAGCTCGTAGCCTCCGACCATGGTGTCGTCGGCGAGGAACGCCCCGTCCTTGATCCGCATCATCTTCGGGATCCCGACGACGGTGGAGGCCTCGACGTCCCGGCCCACCTCGGCACCGAGCAGGCGGAGCCAGGCAGGTGTGAGCACCGAGGAGTAGATCGGGAAGAGCACGGTGCGGGCCGAGTCCATGACGCGCTCGGTGCACCAGGCCTGCCAGCCGACGCGCGAGTGCACGGGGTGGTAGCCGTCGCGCAGCCCGAGGCCGAGCAGCCGGACCACCACGACGACCACCGCGGCGTACCCGCCGAACGCGAGCACCGTGGCCGCCAGCCCCGCGGCCAGCGCCGGCCCGACGGCGGAGCCGAAGGTCGGCGCCTCCCGCACGGCAAGGCCCACCACGACCATGGCGGCGGCGACGACGAGCACCGGCAGCGCGCCCGTCACGGCTCCGGCGACGCCGAAGGCGAAGGTCCAGCGCCCCGGCCGGGCGGGCCGCTCGACGGGCCACGGGTGGCGGGCCGCGTGCACGCGCCGGGCGGGCGAGCCGGCCCAGTAGGCGTCCGCGTCGGTGCGGCCGTGGACCGCGGAGCCCGCCGCCACGTCCGTGCCGGCACCGACCCGGGCGCCGGGGTGGAGGACGCTGCGCGCGCCGACCGTCGCGCCGGGGCCCACCGTGACGCGGCCGACGTGGAGGACGTCGCCGTCGACCCAGTGGCCGGTGAGGTCGACCTCCGGCTCGACGGCGCACCCGCGGCCGAGCGTGAGCATCCCGGTGACCGGCGGGGCGGCGTGCAGCTCGACCTCGCGGCCCACCTTCGCCCCCAGCGCCCGGGCGTACAGGCCGATGTACGGTGCGGTCGCGGGCGTCACGGCGCCGAAGCCGTCGGCGAACCGTTCGGCCGCCCACAGCCGCAGGTGCACGGCGCCCCCGCGGGGGTAGCTGCCCGGCTGCAGCCCGGCGAGCAGCACCCGGGCGACGAGGGCGCTGACGCCCGTCCGGCCCACCGGCGAGACGGTGAGCACCCAGCCCGCGAGCACCCACCACCAGCACACCGGGGCCGCCCACGGCACCTCCCACGCGGCCGCGAGGACGTTGTTGACCGCGGCCAGCGCCGTCAGCCAGCGCAGGGCGACGGCGGTGCGCAGCGGCACGAGGGCGAGCAGCTGCACGAGCTGGCTCCCGACCGGGACCGGCCGGACGATGCGCCCGGCGGCACCGGCCGCACCGGTTCGGGCCGCCGCGCCGGCGGCGCCGCCGGAGCCCACGCCGCCGGAGCCCACGCCGCCGGAGCTCACACCGCCGGAGCTCACACCGCCGGCGGCGCCCCCGCTGGAGCCCCCGCCGTCGGGGCCCGGGCCGTCCCCGCCGTCGTCGCCCGCCGCGCGCGCTCGAGCGACGTCCGGCCAGCGCTCGTCGAGGTAGGCGGCGAGCGCCCCGACGGTGGGGTGACCGTAGACCTGCGCGACGGTGACCTCGGGGTAGAGCGAGCGCACCGCCGAGACCAGCTGCGCCGCCGTCAGGGAGCTGCCGCCGCGGGCGAAGAAGTCGTCGTCGGCGTCGGTGGGGCGCACCCCGATGACCCGCTGCCACTGCTCGCCCACCCAGGCCGCGGTCCCCGTCAGCGTGGACTCCTGCTCCTGCAGGCCCGGCAGCGGCCAGGGCAGCGCGTCACGGTCGACCTTGCCGGAGGTCCGGGTGGGGATGTGGTCGACGACGGCAAGGAGCGGGACCATCGACTCCGGCAGCGCCTCGCGCAGGGCGTCCGCCAGCGCGGTGGTGTCGGCCCCGTCGGGGTCCGTGGGAACGACGTAGCCGACCAGGAGCGTGCTGCCCGACTCGGTGCGCCGGACCGCGGCCGCCGCCGCCGCCACCCCGTCGAGACCCAGCAGCGCCGCGTCGACCTCGCCGAGCTCGATGCGCCGCCCGTTGACCTTGACCTGGTCGTCGGCGCGCCCGACGAACAGCAGCCCCGCCTCGTCGCGCACCACGAGGTCGCCGGAGCGGTACGCGCGCTCCCAGCCGAGCGTGGCCATCGGCGCGAACTTCGTGGCGTCGAGCTCCGGGTCGAGGTACCGGGCCAGGCCCACGCCGCCGATGATGAGTTCGCCGGTGGCGCCCTCGGACACCTCCCGGCCGTCCGGGCCGACGACGGCGAGGTCCCAGCCGTCGATGGGCAGCCCGATCCGCACCGGCTCGCCGGGGAGGAGCTGGGCGCCGCACGCGATGACGGTCGCCTCGGTCGGCCCGTAGGTGTTCCACAGTTCCCGCCCCGGGCGCCACAGCCGGGCGGCGAGCTCGGGAGGGACGGCCTCGCCGCCGAAGATCAGCAGCCGCACCGAGTCGAGGGTCTCCACGGGCCACATGCCGGCCAGCGTCGGCACGGTCGAGACGACCGTGAGGTCCCGCTCCACCAGCCACGGGCCGAGATCGGTGCCGGAGCGGACGAGGGCACGCGGCGCGGGGACGAGGGTGGCGCCGGTGCGCCAGGCGAGCCACATCTCCTCGCAGGAGGCGTCGAACGCGACGGACAGGCCGGCGAGGACCCGGTCGTCGGGGCCGAGCGGGGCCTCCTGGAGGAAGAGCCGGTGCTCGGCGTCGACCAGGGCGGCGGCGCTGCGGTGGGAGACGGCCACGCCCTTGGGCCTGCCCGTGGAGCCGGAGGTGAAGATGACCCACGCGTCGTCGTCGAGACCGGGCCCGGGCGGCGACTGGGCCGGGAAGGGACCCTGCGGGTTCGCCGGGGTGCCGCCGGGGGCGGTGAGGACGCCGTCGTCGCCGACGACGAGGCGGACGCCCGCCTCGCCGAACACCAGGTCGGCGCGCTCGTCCGGGTCGTCGGCGTCGACCGGCACGTAGGCCGCGCCGGCGTGCAGGACGGCGAGGATCGACAGGTACAGGTCGACCGTGCCCGAGGTGACGCGCACGCCCACCCGGTCCCCGCGGCCCACCCCGGCGGCGGCGAGGCGCGCCGCCCGCGCGTGCACCGCCTGCGAGAGGGCGGCGTAGGTGAGCTCCTCGTCGCCGTCGTCCATCGCGATCGCGTCCGGGTGCGCCGCCACGGTGGCCGCGAAGACGTCCACCAGGGTCCTCGGGTCGGGAGCTCGGTCCGCCCGGCGCAGGGGGTTCACGGTGAGGGTCTCGTACGGCACAGCGGTCCTAGCGTCAGGGGGCTCCGGGCCGCCGCCGCGCGGTGTGCGCCGGGCGCGGCCCGGGGGGATCGTCTCACGCCGGTCGCGGCGGACCCGGGCCGCCGGGGCGCTGCCGGCACGGTTTGCGGCGAGCATCACGCGACGCGAGGCTCACCCCATGGCAACCACGCAGGAGACGGACGTCGTCGTGATCGGCGGCGGGGCCACCGGGGAGAACGTCGCCGACTACGCGCACCGCGGCGGGCTGGAGGTGGTGCTCGTCGAGTCAGGACTGGTGGGCGGGGAGTGCTCCTACTACGCCTGCATGCCCTCCAAGGCGCTGCTGCGCCCGGGGCAGGCGCTCGCCGCCGCCCGCCGCGTCGACGGGGCGGCGCAGGCGGTGACCGGCACCCTTGACGCCGCCGCGGTCCTACGCCGGCGGACCGCCTTCACGCACGGCTGGGACGACTCGAGCCAGGTGGAGTGGGCGGCCGGCGCCGGGCTGGAGCTGGTCCGGGGCGCCGGCCGGATCACGGGGGAACGGCAGGTCACGGTCGCCCTCGACGACGGCGGCGAGCGGGTCCTCACGGCTCGTCACGGCGTGGTCGTCGCCACCGGCTCGGAGCCGGCGACCCCGCCCGTGGAGGGACTCGCTGCCGCCCGGCACTGGACCACACGCGACGCGACGAGCGCCCGAGAGGTGCCCGGCCGGCTCATCGTGCTCGGCGCCGGCGTCGCCGGCTCGGAGCTGTCCCAGGCGTACGCGCGCCTCGGCGCCCAGGTCGTGCTGCTGGCCCGCAGCCGGGTCCTCGGCGCGTTCCCCGAGCCGGTCGCCGAGCTCGTCGGTGCGGGGCTGGCCGCCGCCGGCGTGAATGTCCGCAGCGGCGTGAGCGCGGTCTCCGTGGACCGGCCGGACGGGCCCGACGGGGAGGTGCGGGTCCGGCTCGACGACGGCTCCACCCTCGCCGCCGACGAGCTCCTCGTCGCCACCGGTCGCCGGCCGCGGACCGCCGGCCTGGGGCTGACCACCCTCGGGGTCGCCGACGGCGAGGCGCTCGAGGTCGACGACTCGGGCCGCGTCCTCGCCGTCGCCGGGGGCTGGCTCTACGCCGCCGGGGACGTCACGGGGCGTGCCCCGCTCACGCACCAGGGCAAGTACGCGGGCCGGGTGGTCGGCGACGCCCTCGCCGCCCGGGCCGCCGGCCACCTGCCAGGTCCGGCGGAGCCGTGGAGCCGCTACGCCGCGACGGCGGACCACGTGGCCGTCCCGCAGGTGGTCTTCACCGACCCCCAGGTGGCGCAGGTGGGGCTGCGGGCCGACCAGGCCCGCGACCGGGGCAGGCCTGTGCGCACCGTGCACCAGGACCTCGGCGAGGTGGCGGGGGCCTCCCTGCTCGCCGACGACTACGCCGGGTGGGCGGAGCTGGTTGTCGACGACGAGCGCGACGTGGTCCTCGGTGCCACGTTCGTGGGCCAGGGCGTGGCGGAGCTGCTCCACGCCGCCACGATCGCCGTCGTCGGCCAGGTCCCGCTCGCGCGGCTGTGGCACGCGGTGCCCGCCTACCCGACGACGAGCGAGGTCTGGCTGCGCCTGCTCGAGACGGACCGCGCCCGCTGACCGTCCCCTTGTCGGTGAGACGTCACTTCCTCGGTGAGATCTGACGGAGGAGTTGACGTCTCACCCGATGGGTGGGGGGCCGTCTCAGCGCCTCCTGGTGACGGAGGGGCCGCGGCGGTGACAGGCCGGCACCGCGGCGGGGATGCTCTGGTAGCTGCCGCGCCGCGGTACCGGGTGCGGGGACGACTCAGTCGTCGAGGGTGAAGCGGAGCACCTCGCCCACGTTCGCCATGGCGGACATGTTCGTCACGTACACGTGGTCGCCGTCGACGGCGACGCCGCCGGGCAGCGTGAGCTCGGTGGTGAGGACCTTTCGGTCGTCGGTGTCGTCGCCGTCGACCCAGTGCAGCGCGCCCTTCGGGTCGCCGGAGAGCAGACCGTTCGTGGAGATCTCGAGGACCAGCAGGTCGTCGTCGTCCGTGAACGCCAGGTCGATGACGTTGGTGAAGCCGTCGGCGAAGACCTCCGGGGCCTCCCCGCGCTCGAAGCGCCAGACCGTCGCGGTCCCCTTGACGAACGGGAAGCCGGTGAGCTGGCTGACGTAGTAGGCGTCGTCGGGGCCCTTGACCACCGTGGTGGGCACGGCGTCGGGGCTGATGCGACCCATCGGCGAGTCGACCGCGGCCTCCTTCGGGAAGACGAAGATGGTGGAGACGTCCCCGTCGCGGTCCACGTGCAGCAACGAGTTCCCGCCCGCGTCGGCCACCACGTGCCCGCGGCGGTCGGAGACGAGCGAGTTCGGGTTGGTGTCGAAGTCGTCCTTCTCCGGGTTCGCGGTCGCCTCGTACTCGCCGATGTCGGCGACCTCCGTCGCGGTGTCGCGCTTGAGGTCGAACTTGTGCACGGTGGCGAGCTTGCTCGCGAGGTCGCGGTAGGTGGCCGGCACCTGGTCGCGCACGGCCGGGTCCGCGCCGAGCCCGATGGTGGCGAAGAGGCGGTTCCGGTGGAAGTCGACGTCGGAGGGGCCGATGCCGCCGCTGCCGTCGGCCTTGGCCGCGACGGACGGGAGGCCCGTGACCTCGTCGGTGACGACCCGCAGCCGCCCGCTGCGGCCGTGCATGTGAAGCTCGGAGATCTTCCCCGTCGCGCCGAGGCAGACGTCGTCGCCCTCCGGGCCGGGGAAGCAAGGGGCGCTCGCGTCCGTGCCACGGCCCTCGCCGGCCTGGGCGACGAAGACGTTGCCGCCGCGGTCGACGGTGAGGCCCCGGGGGTTGTCGAGGTTCTTCACCAGGACGGTGCGGTCCTCGAGCGTGACCTCGTCGTCGTGGTCGTCGTCGCCGTCGCGGCCGTCCGCGACGCTCGGGCCGACGCCGACGAGGGGCACGATGAGCAGTGCAGCGGCGGCGCCGGGCAGCGCCAGTCGGGTGGGTCTCACGGGTGTGCACCTCCGACCGCGGGTCGACCCGGGCTGGCGCGCCGGGCGGGTCGGGAGGGAAAGGGAGGCGCGCGTCGTCGCGGCCTGCGGCGAATCGAGTATCCGAGCGCCGCCAGGACAGGGTCAAGAGGTGCCGCTCGAGCCCGGGCACCAGAGGGGGATTCGCCGGGAGGAAAGGGGGAGTCACCCAACGGAGTGCGCGAACCCCCAACGAGGCGCGCGCGAACCCCCATGGAGCGCGCGAACGCCCGGAGCGCGGTACCCCACGTGGCCCCGCTCACGTCCACGGTGGGCGCCTGCGGCGCGGACACCCGGCCGGCGTCTACCCTGCGCGGGTCCACGCCCCTCCGCCTGCTGGAGCCCGCATGTCTCCCCGCCCCGCCGCCGCGCCCACGACCACCCGACGGATCGCCGTCGTCGGATCCTCGGGCGGGAACCTCTACAGCCACGGCGGCGACGACCCGGTCGCCCTCGTCGAGCAGGTGCGGCGCCAGGCGGCCGCCGCCGGCATGGAGGTGACGGCGGTCCAGCTCGTCGCGGCCGACACCTCGATGGACGGCGCGGGCGAGGACACCCCGGCCCGCCTCTACACGCTCGTGGACGGCACCGTCACCGTCACAGCCACCGGCAGCCTCGCCGAGGTCAACGAGGCGGCCCGAGCCCTCGACGCCGAGGTCGCACGCACCGTCGCGGACGGCGGCCTCGACGCGCTGGTCCTCGTCAGCGCCGACCCCCAGGGTGTCAACGCCGCGGTCACCCGGGCCGCGGTCGAGGCCGGGGTCCCCGCCGCGGGGACCGGCGGCACCTCCATCGCCGCCGCGCAGGCGCTGGGGCTGCGCCTCGTCGCCGCGTCCGGCACGACCGGGTCGACGAGCACCACCCGGGCGGTCTCCTACGTGGCCGGCCTCGCCCGTCACTGGGGCGTGCGCTACCGCCCCGTGCTCGGCACGGCCGAGGCGTCCGACGACGGCGGCTCGCCCTGGCGGCGCATCTCGCTGCGCGGCATCATGGTCGGCTCCCTGCCCGCCTTCATCGCGCTGGCGCTCCTGCTCGCCGTCGGCAAGATCCCCGGACTGGACGCCCTGGGTCCCGTCTTCGACGCCCTGATCGCGGGCCTGCCGGTCGTCGTGGCCGCCGTGGCCGCCCGCCGGGTCTCCGGGCTGGGCGAGGTGGGGCTGGTCGCCGGTGCCGTCGCCGGCGTGCTGTCCACGGAGGGCGGCATCGTCGGCGGGCTCGTCGGCGGCATCCTGGCCGGTGTGGTCGTGGCGTACCTGCTGCGCTGGACGCTCGCGCACCGCTTCCCGGTCACGACGGCGAACATCGTGGCCGGCGGCGTCTCGGGCCTGGTCGGCGGGCTGGTCGTGTTCCTGCTGCTCGCCCCGGTCACCAACGCCGTCGGGGAGGGCGTCAAGGGCGGCATCGAGACGCTCGTGGCCCTCAACCCGCTGCTCGCCGGCGCGGTGGCCGGGCTGGTGATGTGGCCGGCCCTCATGGGCGGGGTGTACCACGCGGCGATCCTCCCGCTCGTGCTCCTGGAGATGGGGGAGAAGGGGCACAGCTTTTTCGGCGCCGTGGACATGGTGTCCCTGGTGATGGTCAGCCTCGGGATCACGCTCGCCAACGTCGTCCGCCCGCGCACCTCAGGAGAGCGGGCGCTCGCGGCGTCCGGGGCCGCGGTCAACTTCGGCTTCGGCACCTTCGTGGAGGCGTCCTACCCGTTCATCTTCGCGGACCGGAAGGTCTTCGCCGTCGCGCTCGGCTCGTCCGCGCTCGGCGGGCTCGTCGTGGGTGCCACCGGCGCGGAGGCCACCGCGTACCTGCCGGCCGTCGTCGCCCCGTTCGTGGCCACCGACACGGTCGGCATGGTGCTCTCGATGCTCGTCGGCTGCGTCGTGCCGTTCGTGTCCGTCCTCGCCCTCAACGAGCGGGCCCGGCGCGCGGAGCGCGCGCCCCGCACGGCGGCCCCCACGGCCGGGGCGACCGCGGCCTGACCGAGCGGCAGCTCCCGCGGCCTGCGGTTCAGCCGAGCAGGTCCGCCAGCAGGTCGCCCCAGTCGAGGAGGTGCCGGTCGGACAGGCCCTCGCGGCGCACCCGGTCGTGGGCCTCGGCACCGAGCTGCTCGGCGAAGGCGGGTTCGGCGAGGAGCCGCGAGACGTGCCGCATCAGCCCCTCCAGGTCGGTCGGTTCGGGCACGAGAAGGCCGTTCTCCTCGTGGACGATCTGGTCCTGGATGCCGCCGACCGCCGTCGCCACCACCGGGCGGCCCTTCCACAGCGCCTCGGCGACGCTGAGGCCGAAACCCTCGGCCAGGCTCTTCTGCACCACGACCGTGGCCCGGCGTTGCACGGCGTTGACCAGCAGCGCGTCGTCGGGGCGGCTCGTGGGCAGGCAGGCGAGATGGGTCCGGCGGCGCACCTCCTCGCCGAGGCCGCGCCAGATCTCCAGGCAGTCGCTCAGGACCTCCGCACCCTCGGCGTCGCGCTCGTCCACCTCGGCCCCGGCCAGCAGGAGGTGGACGTCCTCTGGCAGGTCCTCGAACGCCTCGTCGAAGGCCACGAGCACCCCGTTCATGTCCTTGAGCCGGTCCCAGCGGGAGAGCTGAAGGATCACCCGGGCCGCCGCGGGCACGGGCCCGCCGGCGAGCATGACGTCATCCGCCCCTGCGCCGGCCCGCCCGTCGTCCGCCTGGATCCCGCGGCTCCGGAGGAGCTCGTCGACCTCCTGGCGGTCGAGGTCACGGTTCTTGGGCGAGAGCGGGTCGACGGACGGTGAGATGACGCGGACCCCGTCCGGCGCCAGGAACCCGGGCCGGTACACCCCGCGCGTCAGCACCACCCGTTCGGCCTGGTCGAGGTAGGGCTCGACGAAGGCCCAGGCCCGTTCGGAGATGTCGCCGGGCACGTCCGCGCCCACGTGGCACCGCCACACCACGTGCACGCCGTGGCGCCGCAGCTCGGGGGCCAGGCCCGCGGTGGCCGGGTCGTGCAGGACGACGACGTCGCCCGGCCGGAGCTGGTCCGCCACCTCGGCGAGGTTCCGGTCGAGGCACCGCTCGTACGCGCCGCGCTCCTCGGGGCCGATCCCGTCGCCGTGGCGGGCGCGTCCGTGCAGCGCGTGGCCGAGCCGGGTAGACAGTGCGAAGAAGTCGGCGTCGCCGTCGAGGGTGAACCAGCCGACCCGCACCCGGGCGCCGGCGGCGTAGGGGAGCAGGCCGTGGAGCAGCTCGCCGACCCCGCCGGTGTCCGTGGCGGAGACGTTCCACACCGTGCGCTCGCCCAGGACCCGCCGGGCGCGTTGCGCTCCCGCCTCCAGGCGTCGCGCGGACACCTCGTCCAGGGCGGCGGCGAGCCTGGCGAGCGGGTTCGGAACGACGTCGACCGTCCTCATGCCCCGATCAAACTCCGCCCGGGCACGCGGCGAAAGCCCAACCGTGACCTGGCCGGGGGACGGCGCCCGGTCACCAGCGGTTGACGACGTCCTCGGCGAAGCCGACGAGGCCGTCGACGCTCCGGCGGGCGCCGCCGTCGTCCACCACCCAGCCGGACCACGTCCCGAAGGACTGGTGGGTCTGGGAGGAGATCACGCCCAGGCGCATGCTCGACACCCGCTCGTGGAACGGCTGGAGCCGGACCTGGACCCGCGGCCCGGTGACGAACCACGGGGCCGTCCGGTCGCTGACGTCGTACGCCCACGAGAGGTCCTCGCCGAGGTAGTGCACGCGGCCGTCGAGGGTGAGCGCGTTCTCCGTCGCCCCGGTGCCGTCGGTCCACTTGCCGCCGAGCTGGAGACCCGTCACGACGCCGTCGACGACGCCGGAGCCCGTGCCCCAGTTCCACGTCACGTGGTAGGGCCAGCGCCCGCGCCCGAAGTCCTGCACCGCCCAGGATGGGGCGTCGGCCTCGACCGTGATCTCGACGTCGTCGACCCAGAGCGTGCCGGAGACCGGCAGGGCGACGTCCTTGACCGTGTACTGGAACTGGCGCTCGTTCCAGGGGACCACGACGGCGAGGCACTCGTGCTCGGGCGGGGCGTCGACGGTGAGGTCGAACCGCACCCGCGGGGTGACGCCCCGGAGCCGGGCGCCGGGGCGCCCGCCGTCCCCGGCCACCGGGTCGAGGGCGACGGCGATCCGGCCCGCCCGGGCGCGGACCGGGCCGCCCCCGCAGGTGCTCGGCATGCGCACGTCACGCCCCAGCGGGGCGGTGGCCCAGCAGTCGACCTCCTCGCCGGTGGCGCGGTCGAGCACCCACACCTGGTGCACGCCCGCGTAGTTGAGGGACGAGACGTTCACGCTGACGAGGTGGCTGGGCGTGATGACGCACCAGTACTCCCAGCGTTTGGTGCGGCTCCACATCGTCGCCCGCCCCAGCGGGTCCCCGAGCATGCCGCGCTGGTCCGCCCGCACCCGCAGGTTGGCCCGGTGCAGGGGCCGCCGCGACCAGCCCACGGCCGCGGGGTTGAGCGCCCCGGACGGCAGGCACAGGTCGACCGGCGCGGTGATCTCGGGCAGCACCTGCCCAACGTAACCCGGGACCAGGTGCGGGTCGGGGGGATACGTTGGTCACATTTCGATGCCGGGCGGGATCGTTGCTGTCGGCGCCGGAGGGCGGCGAGCCCGTGCGCCGAACCCGGCCCGTGCACCGGGTCGCCGCTGCCGAGCAAGCGGTCCTGTGCCCAGCAATATGGTTCAAACACGGTTGCCCGGCACGGTTGCTCTTGCTCGGACCGACCAGCGAGGGTGCGCTCCCGCGTCCGGCCGGAAACCCACCGGTGCGGAGTGTTCCCCGTCTGGACGCCGGAGGGGCCGTGCGCGCGACGTAGGTAGCCTGTGCGGGCAGGAAGTGGGACGAGAAATCGCGGAGGAGACATGACTGACGTGGCCGAGCACCTGCCGGACACCGTCGAGCACGCCGCATCGACACCGGACGTCGCGCTGCCCTTCCGCGAGCTCGGGCTCAAGCCCGACGAGTACCGGCGCATCGTCGACCTTCTCGGCCGGCGCCCGACCGCGGCCGAGCTGGCGATGTACTCGGTGATGTGGTCGGAGCACTGCTCGTACAAGTCCTCCAAGACCCACCTGCGGCAGTTCGGCGAGAAGACCACCGAGGCCATGCGCGAGCACCTGCTCGTCGGCATCGGCGAGAACGCCGGCGTCGTCGACATCGGTCAGGGCTGGGCCGTGACGTTCAAGGTGGAGTCCCACAACCACCCCAGCTACGTCGAGCCGTACCAGGGTGCGGCGACCGGCGTCGGCGGCATCGTCCGCGACATCATCTCCATGGGCGCCCGCCCGGTCGCGGTCATGGACCAGCTGCGCTTCGGCGCCGTCGACCACCCGGACACGGCCCGCGTGGTGCACGGCGTGGTCGCCGGCGTCGGCGGCTACGGCAACTGCCTGGGTCTGCCGAACATCGGCGGCGAGCTCGACTTCGACCCGTCCTACCAGGGCAACCCGCTCGTCAACGCGCTGTGCCTCGGCGTGCTGCGCCACGAGGACATCCACCTCGCCAACGCCTCCGGCGCCGGCAACCAGGTGGTGCTCTTCGGCGCCCGCACGGGCGGCGACGGCATCGGCGGCGCCTCGATCCTCGCGTCGGAGACCTTCGAGGGCGGGATGCCGAGCAAGCGCCCCAGCGTGCAGGTGGGCGACCCCTTCATGGAGAAGGTCCTCATCGAGTGCTGCCTCGAGCTCTACGCGGCCGACGTGGTCGAGGGCATCCAGGACCTGGGGGCCGCCGGCATCTCCTGCGCCACCTCGGAGCTGGCCTCCAACGGCGACGGCGGCATGCACGTCGACCTCGAGAAGGTGCTGCTGCGCGATCCCACCCTGACCGCCGGCGAGATCCTCATGAGCGAGTCGCAGGAGCGGATGATGGCCGTCGTCGCCCCCGACAAGCTCGACCGGTTCCTCGAGATCACCGCGAAGTGGGACGTCGAGACCGCCGTGATCGGAGAGGTCACCGGCACCGGCCGGCTGACGATCGACCACCACGGCCACCGCATCGTCGACGTCGACCCGCGCACGGTCGCCCACGAGGGCCCGGTCTACGACCGCCCGTACGCCCGCCCCGCCTGGCAGGACGAGCTCAACGCCGACGCCGCCTCGGCCCGCCACCTGCCCCGGTCCTCCGACGGCTCGACGCTGCGCGAGCAGGTCCTGCAGCTCGTCTCCTCCCCGAACCTCGCCTCGAAGTCCTGGGTGACCGACCAGTACGACCGGTACGTGCAGGGCAACACCGCGCTGGCGCAGCCGGACGACGCCGGGGTGGTCCGCGTCGACGAGACCACCGGTCTCGGCGTCGCGCTGGCCACCGACGCCAACGGCCGCTTCACCAAGCTCGACCCGCGCACCGGCGCGAAGCAGGCGCTCGCGGAGGCGTACCGCAACGTCGCCACCGTCGGCGCCCGGCCGCTCGCCGTGACCGACTGCCTCAACTTCGGCTCGCCCGAGGACCCCGACTCGATGTGGCAGCTCGTCGAGGCGATCACCGGTCTGGCCGACGCCTGCCAGGAGCTTGGCGTCCCGGTGACCGGCGGCAACGTCTCGCTGTACAACGGCACGGGCGAGCCCGGACGGATCGACTCCTCCATCAACCCCACCCCCGTGGTTGGCGTCCTCGGCGTCCTCGACGACGTCTCCCGCGCCACGCCGTCGGGCTGGACCGAGGGAGGGCTTGCCGTCTACCTCCTCGGCACGACGGCGCTCGAGCTGGACGGCTCGGCCTGGGCGGACGTCGTGCACCAGCACCTCGGCGGCCTGCCGCCGCGGGTGGACCTCGACGCCGAGCGTGCGCTGGCCGAGGTGCTCGTCGCCGCCGCGGACGGCACCGCTCGCGCCGCGCACGACCTGTCCACCGGGGGCCTGGCCCAGACCCTCGTCGACGCCGTCACCCGCTTCGGCGTCGGCGCCGACCTGGACCTGTCCGAGGTGGCCGAGCGCGACGGCGTCGACCTGGCCACCCTGCTGTTCGCCGAGTCCGGGGCCCGGGCCGTCGTCGCCGTCGCCCCCGAGGACGCCGCACGCCTGGAGGCGCTCGCCGCCGACCACGGTGTCCCCGCGGCCCGGATCGGCACCACCGGCTCGGCCGCACTCGCGATCGCCGACGCCTTCACCCTGCCCGTGGACGAGCTCCGGCAGGCCTCGTCCGCAACCCTGCCCGCCTACTTCGGCTGACCGCCGGGCCCTCACGAGAGAGAGCACCATGCTGTCTGAGCTTCAGGATGTCTACGACCGGGTCATCCGCCGCAACCACGGCGAGCCGGAGTTCCACCAGGCCGTCCGCGAGGTCTTCGAGTCGCTCGACCCCGCCATCGAGAAGCACCCCGAGTACCGCGAGCACGCGATCATCAGCCGGATCGTGGAGCCCGAGCGCCAGATCATGTTCCGGGTGCCCTGGGTCGACGACTCCGGCAGCGTCCAGGTCAATCGCGGCTTCCGGGTGCAGTTCAACTCCGCGCTCGGGCCGTACAAGGGTGGGCTGCGCTTCCACCCGAGCGTGAACCTCGGGATCATCAAGTTCCTCGGCTTCGAGCAGATCTTCAAGAACTCGCTCACCGGCCGCGGCATCGGCGGCGGCAAGGGCGGCTCCGACTTCGACCCCCACGGGCGCAGCGACGGCGAGATCATGCGGTTCTGCCAGGCGTTCATGACCGAGCTGCACCGCCACATCGGTGAGCACACCGACGTCCCCGCCGGGGACATCGGCGTCGGCGGCCGCGAGATCGGCTACCTCTACGGCCAGTACAAGCGCCTGACCAACCGCGCCGAGATGGGCGTCCTCACCGGCAAGGGCGTGCCGTGGGGCGGCTCCCGCGGGCGTACCGAGGCCACCGGGTACGGCGTCGTCATCTTCGCCGACCGCATGCTGCAGACCGCCGGTCAGGCGATGGAGGGGCAGCGCGTCGTCGTCTCCGGGAGCGGCAACGTGGCGATCTACGCGGTCGAGAAGGCGCAGGAGCTCGGCGCCACCGTCGTGACGGTCTCGGACTCCTCCGGCTACGTCGTCGACGAGGCGGGCATCGACCTCGAGCTGCTCAAGCAGGTCAAGGAGGTCGAGCGCGGCCGCGTCTCCGACTACGTCGAGCGCCGCCCGGGCGCCCGCCTGGTGCAGGGCGGGCGCGTGTGGGACGTGCCGTGCACCGTGGCGCTCCCGTGCGCCACCCAGAACGAGCTCGACCACCACGGCGCCGAGGCCCTCGTGAAGAACGGGGTCGCCGTCGTCGCCGAGGGGGCGAACATGCCCTCCACCCCCGACGCGGTCGAGATCTTCCAGTCCTCGCACGTGCTGTTCGGGCCCGGCAAGGCCGCGAACGCCGGCGGTGTGGCGACCTCCGCGCTGGAGATGGCGCAGAACGCCTCTCGGGAGCCGCTGACCTTCTCCGAGGTGACCAGCAAGCTCGAGGGCATCATGGAGCGCATCCACTTCAAGTGCGCCACGACGGCGGAGGAGTACGGCCGCCCGGGCGACTACGTGCTCGGCGCCAACATCGCCGGCTTCCGGAAGGTCGCGGACGCGATGCTCGAGCAGGGCGTGGTCTGACGCCTCAGGCCTCGGGGTTCTCCTCGGGCTCGAACGTGTTCGGCTCACCGGCGCCGAGCCCGACGCCGGTCTCCGGGTTCGGGGCGCCACCCTCCTCGGTCCGCTGACCGCTGCTTCCGGGCTCCTCAGGCTCGTCGGTCATGCCCAGCGCCTCGTCCGGGTTCGGGGTGCTCATGCTGATCAGCCCTCCAGGTGGGGTTCGGACGTGATGAGTGTGTGCGCGGCCGGCGGGTGCGGCAACCGCACGTGGCACGGACGGTGCCTTGCCCTCTCCGGCCGCCCCGGCCGGGTCGGGCGGCGGCACGCGCACAAGTCCCCCGGGGGCGGGTGCGGGTGGCGGGCGCTAGAGTCCCGGACGGACCGGGACAAGAACGTCCCGGCCGAATTCAAGGGGGAATTCATGCGCCTTTCCTTACCGTCCCGCGCGGGCGTGACGCTGGCGGCCTCGGCCGCCCTGCTCGCCTCCACCGTGGCCCTCGCCCAGGCGGCCCCGGCCGCTGAGGAGCCGACGTCGACCTACGTCCCGATCGACGTGTCCGACGGTCGCCTCATGAGCTACGCCGTCAACCTCAGGACCGCCAACCCGGGCCAGACGCGCCTGGTCGAGCGGGCGGTCGAGGAGGCCGGTGGCGTGGTCGTGCAGTCCTGGCCGCAGATCGGCGTGGTCATCGCTCACTCGACCAGCGCGAGCTTCCTGGCCGAGCTGCCCGCCGGCCCCGGCTCCCCGATCGAGTCGGCCGGCCCGACCCGCACCGCCGAGGTGTCCGAGGGCACCCCGGGGGTCGAGCGGGAGACGGTGCCCGGCGACCGCGGCGCCGCTCCGTACAAACGCCAACCGCGGGTGCACGGCCTCGACGCCGGGGACGTCACCAGCGCCGAGGGCGCGACCGAGGTGCGCGAGGGCAATCTGTGGAACCTCGACATGATCGACGCCTACGCGGCGCACGAGATCAGCGAGGGCAGCGACGGCGTGCTGGTCGGCGTGCTCGACTCCGGCATCGACGCCGCCCACCCGGACCTGGCCGCGACGGTCGACGCGTCGACGTCGGTCGGCTGCACCGCCGCGGGGCAGCCGGACACCTCCCCGGAGGCGTGGGGCGTGACGACCAGCGGGCACGGGACGCACGTGGCCGGGACGATCGCGGCGGCGCGCAACGGCGCCGGTGTCGTCGGGGTGGCGCCCAACGTGCGGATGGCCTCCGTCAAGGTGGTCAACGACGACGGGTACATCTACCCCGAGTACGCCATCTGCGGCTTCGTCTGGGCGGCCGACCGGGGCATGGACGTGACCAACAACAGCTACTACATCGACCCGTTCGAGTTCTGGTGCGGCGACCAGCCGCTGCAGGCACCGGCGATGGAGGCCGTCCGCCGTGCGGTGGACTACGCCACTGGGCGTGGTGTGGTCCACGCGGCCGCCGCCGGCAACTCGGCGTACGACCTGGCGAACAAGACCACCAACGCCTCCAGCCCCAACGACGGCATCGCGATCGACCGCCAGATCAACGGCACGTGCAAGGACATGCCCACCGAGCTCGACGGCGTGGTGACGGTCTCGGCCCTCGGCCGGGACGGCAGCAAGGCCGGGTTCTCGAACTTCGGCACCGGTGTCATCGACGTGTCGGCACCGGGCGCCGGTATCACCTCCACCTTCCCGGGCGCCCGCTACGCGACCGCCAGCGGCACCTCGATGGCGTCCCCGCACGTGGCCGGGGTGCTCGCGCTGCTGAAGTCGACGCACCCGGGTGCGACCCCGGCGGAGCTCATCGCCCTGCTCGAGGCGCAGGCCGACGACACCGCCTGCCCGGCAGGCGTGGCGCTGTGCGTCGGGACCGCGGAGGACAACGGTTTCTACGGCGAGGGCATCGTCAACGCCCTCGACGCGGTCACCTCCGGCATCAGGGAGTGACCGAGGGGCAGCTGCACGAACCGCCCGGACCGCACGGGGCGGGCGGATGAGGGGGCGGCGCGGGGAGACCCGCGCCGCCCTCTCGCGTGCTCGCACGCGCCGATCCTCGCCGGCGCCCAGTCAGGCGTCCGTCCTCGCCCGCCGTCGGTCCGTCGCGCCCGCTGTCGGCCCTGATCGCCCGCAGCCGGCCCTCCTCGCCCGCCGCCGGCCCTCCTCGCCCGGCGTCGGCTATCCCGCCCGACGACCGGGCGCGCCGGTGCGCGCGGCGGCGCCGCGTGAGCGACGATGGCCACGATGAGACTCGAGATCACGGTGCAGGACGTCGACGGCGTGCGCGCCGCGCAGGCCGGGGGAGCGGACCGCGCCGAGCTGTGCCAGGCGCTCGCGCTCGGCGGGCTGACCCCCAGCTCCGGCACGGCGCAGCTGGCGGCACTGGTCGGCCCGGAGGTCCACGTCCTGATCAGACCCCGCGAGGGTGGGTTCGCGTACACGGCCACCGAGGTCTCGGTCATGGTGCGCGACGTCGAGGCGCTCCTCGACGCCGGGGCCGCCGGCGTCGTCGTCGGCGCCCTGACGGCGGACGGCGACGCGCTGGACCGGCACGCGATGAAGGCCCTCGTCCGCGCCGCGGAGGGGCACCCGGTGACGGTGCACCGGTGCGTCGACGTCCTGCTCGGGGTCTACCGGCGCGACCCCGCCGCGCTGGTCGACGAGCTCGCCGGGCTCGGTGTGAGCCGCATGCTCACCTCCGGCGGGGCGCCGCGCGCGCTCGAGGGCCTCCCCGTGCTCGCGGCGCTCGCCGAGGCGGCCGAGGGCACGATCGAGATCACCGCCGGGGGCGGCGTCCGGCCCGAGCACGTCCCGGCCCTCGCCGGGGGCGGCGTCGGCGCGATCCACCTGTCGG
Source organism: Georgenia sp. EYE_87 (assembly GCF_023148685.1). GTDB lineage: Bacteria > Actinomycetota > Actinomycetes > Actinomycetales > Actinomycetaceae > Georgenia. Next base: position 113,911 of record NZ_JAHXNL010000002.1, read on the forward strand.
CGCGGGCCCTCGCCACGGATGCCGGGCCCGCGGGCCCCGGCGGCGGACCGGACGGCTACGCGACCACGGACCCGCACCTGGTGGCGGCCGCGCGCTCCGCCGTCGACGCCCTCGGTCAGCCGCAGGCGCGCCCCGCCGGCAGTGCGGACGAGACACGCGGGTCCGGTGCAGGACGGCGGCCGTCCTAGGCTGGGCACATGCTCTTCGCCTTCTCCGTCGCCCCCACGACCGCCGACACCCCCGACGGCTCGGTGAGCGCCGCCGTCGCGGAGGCGGTGCGGATCGTGCGCGAGTCGGGGCTGCCGAACGAGACCACGGCCATGTTCACCACGCTCGAGGGCGAGTGGGACGAGTGCATGGACGTCATCAGGCGCGCCACCGAGGCCGTCGCGGCCACGAGCCCGCGGGTGAGCCTTGTGATCAAGGCCGACATCAGGCCCGGCTACACCGGCCAGCTCACCGAGAAGGTCAGGCGGGTGGAGGACCGGCTGCGCTGACGGGACCGTGACGCCGGCGCAGCGCGTCGAGGAGCGCCACGACGAACGCCACGGCCAGCAGCCCGAGGGTCACGCGCAGCCCCACGCTGAGCGCCGGCCCGTACCCGCCCGCGAGGCCGCCGCGGCTGCGCCCCAGGGTCGCGAAGAAGACCGAGGCGATGACGGCGACCCCGACCGCAGCGCCGATGCGCTGCGTCGTCTGCAGGACCCCGCCCGCGGTGCCGCCCTGGGCCACCGGGACCTCGGCGAGCGTGAGCGTCTGGTTGGGGGAGATCACGACGCCGTTGCCCAGCCCCGCGAGAGCCAGCCAGCCTGCCATCGCCACCGCGGCGCCGTTGCCCTCCGTGGAGCCGACCGTCACGTCGACCCCCACGATCCCGGCCGCCATCACGCCGATGCCGGCCACCACCGTCCAGCGGCCGAACCGCTGCACCAGGTAGCCGCTGCGCGCCGCCGAGACCGCCCCCACCAGGGCGAACGGGGTCTGCACGACGCCGGCCAGCAGGGGAGTGAGCCCCAGCCCGGTCTGCAGGTAGAGCGTGCCGACCAGGAAGATGCCGGTGAACCCGGCGAAGTAGGCCGTGCCGACGACGGCGCCGAGGCTGAACGACGGGGTGCGCACGAGCGACGACGGGACCACCGGGGACCGACCTGCGCGCTCGGTCCACCGCTCCCACAGCACCAGGAGCCCCACGATCGCGAGCCCGACGAGGACGAGCCACCACGGGCTGGCGTCCGGTCCCTCGGCGGCGACGATGAACGGCAGCATCACGCAGACCACGCTCGCGGCGATGAGGACGAGCCCGACGACGTCGACACCCATCCCGCCCGACCGCTGCCGCTCCGCCCGGGGCAGGTAGCGCAGCGCCAGCGGGACGAGCACGGCGCCGATGGGGACGTTGACCAGGAAGACCGACCGCCAACCCTCCGCCTCGCCGAAGAGTGCGATCAGCGTCCCGCCGAGCAGCGGGCCGGTGGCGGTGGAGATGCCGATGGCCGCGCCGTAGAAGCCGAAAGCCCGGCCCCGTTCGTGCCCCTGGAAGAGGTGCTGGATGAGGCCGATCACCTGGGGGTTGAGGACGCCGGCGCTGAGTCCCTGCAGCAGGCGCATGACCGCCAGCATCTCGGCCGAGGTCGCGAGGCCGCACGCGGCGGAGAAGGCGACGAAGCCCAACAGCCCCGCGACGAAGGCGCCCCGACGGCCCAGCACGTCCCCGAGCCTCCCGGCTGGGATGAGCGCCAGCCCGAACGCGAGCGTGTAGCCCGCCACGATCCACTGCAGCTCGCTCGGGCCGGCGCCGAGGGAGGCCTCGATCGACGGCAGCGCGACGTTGACGATCGAGACGTCCAGCAGCGTCATGAACCCCGCGCCGAGGCAGACGGCGAAGGCGCGCCACCGGGCTCGGTCGGCGTCGGGCCCGGACGTGCCCGGTCGCGAGGTCACCGGGACAGGTGTAGCAGCCGTCGATCGGGGCGGGAAGTTTGTGGCGCTTTGCCGGGGAATCGGACGTCATTTGCGGGCGTCGTCCGTGAACGTCCCGTGAACAGAGTCATTTGACGTCCGAAACCACGGAGTTCGCGGACTTCGGTGCACTATGGTCTGGGTCACACAATCCATCTCTCACGTTCGGGGTCCACAACATGACTCGTACGAGTGCGCCTTCGCGCGCGCGTGGTTTGACCCGGCCGGCAGCGACCGTAGGTGTCGCATCGCTCGCCGTTCTCGGCATCACCGCCGTCCCCGCCGCCGCTGACGTCGACCCGGACAGCGGCAACGTCATCGTCGACGTCCTGGCGTTCAACGACTTCCACGGCCGGATCGAGGCGAACCAGCAGTCCGCAGGTGCGGCAGTGCTCGCCGGGGCCGTCGACCAGCTCCGTGGGGAGAACGAGGACACCGTCCTGGTCTCCGCGGGCGACAACATCGGGGCCTCCACGTTCACGTCGTTCGTCCAGGACGACGAGCCCACCCTCGAGGCGCTCAACGGAATGGGCCTGTTCGCCTCCGCCGTCGGCAACCATGAGTTCGACCAGGGCGCGGACGACCTCACCGGGCGCGTGAGCGACCTGGCGGACTTCCCCTACCTGGTCGCCAACGTCGAGGGTGACCTGCCGAACATCGACGAGTACGCGATCTACACCGCTCAGGAAGGCACGGAGGAGGAGGTGACGATCGGCTTCGTCGGCGTCGTCACCCCCGAGGTGCCGTCCCTCGTCACGCCCGCGGGCATCGAGGGCCTCACGTTCGGCAGCATGCTGGAGAACGCCAACCGGGTTGCCCGGCAGCTCTCGGACGGCGACGAGACCAACGGCGAGGCCGACGTCGTCGTCGTCCTCGCCCACGACGGCGCCGCGACCGCCGACCTCTCGGCCGCCACCGGATCCACTGACTTCGGTGCGCTCGTCAACGGCGCGAGCGACGACATCGACGCGATCGTCTCCGGGCACACGCACGTGCTGTACGACCACGACGTGGACGGCATGGCCGTCACGCAGGCGAGCCAGTACGGCGAGTACCTCACCAAGCTCTCCCTCACCGTGGACCCCGAGAGCGGCGACGTGGCTTCGACCGAGGTCGCGCAGCTCGACCTCGTGGACTCCGTCCGGAACGCCGACGGAACGACCACCTACACGCCCAACTACGACGCCGACCCGGACATCGAGGCTCTCGTCCAGAAGGCCAAGGAGGTGGCCGAGGTCGAGGGCGCCGTCGAGCTCGGGACGATCGAGGCCGACCTCAACCGGGCGCAGCAGGCGAACGGTGACGAGAACCGCGGCGGCGAGTCCACGCTCGGCAACTTCGTGGCCGACGTGCACCTCTGGGCCACCCAGGAGCTCGGCGCGGAGATCGCCTTCATGAACCCCGGCGGTCTCCGGAAGGACCTCACCTACGGCGACGACGGCGTCGTCACCTACAAGGAGGCCGCGGAGGTGCAGCCCTTCGCGAACACCCTGGTCACGAAGGATCTCACCGGCGAGCAGATCTACCAGGTGCTCGAGGAGCAGTGGCAGCCCGCCGGCGCCTCCCGGCCGTTCCTCAAGCTCGGCGTCTCGGCGGGCTTCGAGTACCTCTACGACCCCACGGCCCCGGCCGGTGAGCGGATCCTCGGCGCGACGCTGAACGACGAGCCGATCGTCTGGGACGCCACCTACAAGGTGGTCATGAACTCGTTCCTGGCGTCCGGCGGCGACAACTTCACCACCTTCGCCGAGGGTACGAACTCGGCCGACTCCGGCCGCGTGGACCTGCAGGCCACCGTCGACTACTTCGCCGCCCAGGAGGGAACCCCGGTGACGCCGGACCTCGCGCAGCGGGCGGTCGGCATCACCGTCAGTGGCGACGTGGTACCCGGCGCGAGGGTCACCTTCGGCCTGTCCTCCCTCGACTTCAGCACCACCGAGGAGGACGCGACCGAGGTCCAGCTCTTCATGGGTGACCAGCTGCTCGGCACGGCGCCGATCGACGGGACCGTCGTGGACACCACCGACGAGGTGGGTCGCGCGACCATCCAGGCGACGATCCCGTCGGCCCCGGGCGTGTACGAGCTCGCGGTCGTCACCGACGTCGGCACGGATGTCGCCTTCCCCATCGAGCTCGAGGGAGGTACCGGTGACCCCGGCCAGCAGTTCGGGTTCTTCCTGAACGACTCGTGGACGACGAAGGCGAACCACACGTTCATGTACGGCCGGTTCTCCGACGAGGTCCTGATCGGTGACTGGGACGGCGACGGGACGGACTCGATCACCGTGCGCCGCGGGAACGTGTTCTACGTGTCCAACGAACCGCGTGGCGGCGAGGCCGAGCACGTGTTCGTCTACGGGCGTCCCGGGGACACGGTGCTGGTCGGTGACTGGGACGGCGACGGCGTCGACACCCTGGCGGTGCGTCGCGGCGCGGCGTACCACGTCAAGAACGACCTGGCGGGCGGTCCTGCGGACAAGGTCGTGGTCTACGGCCGCGCCGGGGACCAGGTCGTGGTCGGTGACTGGGACGCTGACGGTGCGGACACCTTCGCGGTGCGCCGCGGTGCGGAGTACTTCGTGAAGAACTCCATCGCCGCCGGCAACGCCGACCAGGTGGTCGTCTACGGCAAGCCCGGCGACGTGACCCTGGCGGGTGACTGGGACGGCGACGGGGACGACACGTTCGCGGTGCGGCGTGGTGCGACGTACTACGTCAAGAACACCATCGCACCCGGAAATGCCGACATCGTGCTCGTCTACGGACGTGCGAACGACGAGGTCTACGTCGGCGACTGGAACGGTGACGGCACCGACACCCTCGGGGTCCGCCGCCTGCCCTGATCTACCGCACGGGGTGACGAGATCCGTCACCCCTTCCGGCGAGGCCCGCACCCCGATCGGGGGGCGGGCCTCGCCCACGTCAGGGGGACGAGCGCCGACCTCCTCGGCGTTACGGTGGATGCGTGCCCCCTCGCCGACGAATCGATCCCTCCGAAGGCATGAGTGCCCTCACCGTCTGGATGCGGGCGCAGGACGACAACAGTGCCCACCTGGCGGCAGGTGTGGTCCGGACCGCCGTGCGCTTCACCCTCGAGGAGCTTGCCGTCAGCTCGCCCGGAAACTCCGTCGAGGTGCGCGTCCCGCCCGCCGGCGCCGTCCAGGCCATCGCCGGGCCGCGGCACACCCGCGGCACCCCCCCGAACGTCGTCGAGACGGACCCCGTGACGTGGCTCGCCCTGGCCACCGGACGACTGGCGTGGGACGACGCCGTCGCCACGGGCAAGGTGGCCGCGTCCGGGACCCGGGCCGATCTCAGCCCGGTTCTCCCGCTCATCACGCGGGCAGGTAGGTTCACGTCGTGACCGGCTCACCCCTCGACGACCCCCGCCCCGCCCGCACGCCCGACTCCGCCGCCGAGCGGCCGGCCGCGGAGCCCGTTCCCGCGGCCGCATCCGCCGACCCCGCGCCGGTGGGCACCGCGCCGGCTGTTCCTGGCGTGTCCGCTCCACCCGAGCCCGAGCCCGAGCCCGAGCCCGAGCCCCAGCCCGAGCCCGAGCCCGGTCCCGAGCCCGAGCCCGGTCCCGAACCTCGGCCCGAGCGCAATCCCGAGAACGGGCCGCCCGAGCCCGAGCCGGGGGTCCGCGTCGCTGACGTCGTCGACCGGAGGACGGTCCGCCAGGCCCCCAGGTTCGGCCGGTTCATCCTGGCCGGCGTGGCGCTTGGCGCCGTCCTCGCGCTTCTCCTCGCGTTCCTGACCCCGCCGAGCCAGTACGCACGGTCGGATCTTTTCTGGATCCTGTTTCTCGGGATCGGCTTCATCTGCGGGATCGCCGCTGCCGGGCTGGCGGTCGTGCTCGACCGCCGCTCGCTCGCGCGACGCGAGGCACGCACCGCTGCACGCCGGACGCCGCCAGCAGCCTGAACCAGTTCCGTCCGCGCGCCCCTTCGACCGGTCAGGGTCGGAAGGCCGTTCTCCTCGTGGGCGATGGAGTGGCCGATGGAGTGGCCGTCGCCCCAGGGGGCGACACGTGGAGGCCGATTGCCGCAGCAGGGCCTCCGATTCCGGCGTGCGACTTCGGCAGGGACTCCGGACCAGCGGGGTCGTGAAGCGCGACGAGCCGTGCACTCAGCCGCTGCGGCCGTCGGTGGCACGGCATAGGGTGCAGCCGTGCTCAGCCGATACCTCGCCCTCGACACCGCCGCGCCCGACGAGGTCCACGTCGCCCTCGAGCGGCTGCGGGCCGAGCTGGAGATCGAGCCGGAATTCCCGCCCGCGGCGCTGGCCGAGGCACAGGCTTCCGTCGACACCCCGCTGCCGCAGCGTGACGCCACCGGCATCCCGTTCGTGACGATCGACCCGCCCGGCTCCCGAGACCTCGACCAGGCTCTGCACATCGAGCGGGACGGCGAGGGCTTCCTCGTGCGTTACGCCATCGCCTCGCTCGCGACCTTCGTCCAGCCGGGCGGCGCACTCGACCAGGAGGTCCACCAGCGTGGCGTGACGGTCTACGGCCCCACCGGGTCCTTCCCGCTGCACCCGCCGACGCTGAGCGCCGGGGCGGCGAGCCTGCTCCCCGAGGAGGACCGGCCGGCGTGCCTCTGGGAACTGCGTCTCGACGGCTCCGGCGAGCTGCTCGAGACGCGGGTCGAGCGTGCGGTCGTGCGCTCGCGAGCTCAGCTCACCTACCAGCAGGTCCAGACCGCGGCCGACGGCGGACCAGCCCTCCCGGACGGGGTCCCGACGGACCTCCCCGAGCTGCTGCGGACTGTCGGCGACCTGCGTCAGAACCTCGAGCGGCAGCGCGGCGGCGTCTCGCTGGAGATCCCCGAGCAGCACATCGAGCGCAACGAGCACGGCTACGTGCTCGCCTTCCGAGCCACCCTGCCGGTGGAGGGGTGGAACGCGCAGATCTCCCTTCTCACGGGGATCGCGGCGGCCGGACTCATGCGCGAGGCGGGCGTCGGGATCCTCCGCACCCTGCCCGACCCGGATCCCCGCGACGTCCGACGCCTGCGCCGTGCCGGGGCCGCTCTCGGCGTCGACTGGCCCGAAGGCACCACCTACGGCGAGCTCCTGCGGACCCTCGACTCCGCCGTCCCGGCGCACGCGGCGTTCCTCAACGAGGCCACGATGCTCTTCCGGGGAGCGGGGTACCTCGCCCTGGGCGTCGGCGGCGTCGCGGACGGCGACCGGCCCACCACCCGCCATGCCGCCATCGCCGCGGAGTACGCCCACGTGACCGCCCCGCTGCGGCGGCTCGTCGACCGCTACGGCCTCGAGATCTGCCTCGCGCACTGCGCGGGCGAGCAGGTGCCCGCCTGGGTCATCGACGCCCTGCCCGGCCTCCCGTCGACCATGGGCCGGACCACCCAGCGCGCCAACGCCTACGAGCGCGGCGCCGTCGACGCGCTGGAGGCGCTCGTGCTGGAGGGCCGGGTCGGCGAGGTCTTCGAGGGCGTGATCGTCGAGAGCGACGACGGCGGCAAGATCGGCGGCACCGAGCGCGGCACGGTCGTGGTCGGCTCTCCGGCGGTCGAGGGGCGCGTCGAGGGGGCCGACCTGCCGGTGGGGGAGCGGATCGAGGTCCGTCTCGTCGAGGTCGACGTCCCGGAGCGGCTGGTGCGGTTCGAGCTGGCCTAGCGGCCGGCGTGGTCGCCGTCGCCGTCCGGCGTCCGGGACGGTTCGCCTGCCCCGCGGACGGCCGGTGGAGCAGGGGCCGCGGTGTGCGACCATGGGGCCGTGGCGCGCGGAGACGGACGGCTTTCCCATGACCTTCTCCCGGGCGAGAAGGGGCCGCAGGACGAGTGCGGCGTCTTCGGCGTCTGGGCCCCCGGTGAGGATGTCGCCAGGCTGACCTACTTCGGCATCTACGCGCTCCAGCACCGTGGCCAGGAGTCGGCGGGGATCGCCACCTCCAACGGCGAGCAGATCCTCGTGTACAAGGACATGGGCCTCGTCTCCCAGGTCTTCGACGACCAGGCGCTCGAGCCGCTGAAGGGCCACATCGCCGTCGGGCACACGCGTTACTCGACGACCGGCTCCTCGGAGTGGCAGAACGCCCAGCCGACCCTCGGCCCCACCGCCTCGGGCACGGTGGCGCTCGGCCACAACGGCAACCTCACGAACACCCGTGAGCTGATGGACCTCGTGCGCGAGCGCTTCGGCAAGGACCTGCGCGGCGAGCTGGGCCGCGGATCCTCCACCGACACCGCCGTCGTCACGGCGCTCCTCGGCGGCACCAGCGAGAACGGCGAGCGACTCGAGGACGTCGCCATGGACGTCCTGCCCCTGCTCGAGGGTGCCTTCTCCCTGGCCTTCATGGACGAGCACACCCTCTACGCGGCCCGCGACGCCCACGGCGTCCGGCCCCTCGTCCTCGGCCGGCTGGAGCGGGGCTGGGCCGTCGCCTCCGAGACCGCGGCCCTCGACATCGTCGGCGCCTCCTTCGTGCGCGAGGTCGAGCCCGGCGAGCTGCTGATCATCGACGCCGACGGGCTGCGCTCGCGCCGCTTCGCCGAGGCCACCCCGCACGGCTGCGTCTTCGAGTACGTCTACCTCGCCCGGCCGGACACCCGGATCGCCGGCGTGTCCGTCAACGCGGCGCGCTCGGAGATGGGCCGGGTCCTCGCCCGCGAGTGCGCCGTCGACGCCGACCTGGTCATCCCCACCCCCGAGTCGGGCACCCCCGCCGCGATCGGCTACGCCCAGGAGTCGGGCATCCCGTTCGCGCAGGGCCTGGTCAAGAACTCCTACGTGGGGCGCACCTTCATCCAGCCGACGGACACGATCCGCCAGCTCGGGATCCGGCTCAAGCTCAACCCGCTCCGTGAGGTCATCGCCGGCAAGCGGCTCGTGGTGGTGGACGACTCCATCGTCCGCGGGAACACCCAGCGCGCCCTCGTGCGGATGCTCCGCGAGGCCGGCGCCGCCGAGGTGCACGTGCGCATCTCCTCCCCGCCGGTGAAGTGGCCGTGCTTCTACGGCATCGACTTCGCCACGCGGGCCGAGCTCATCGCCAACGGCCTGAGCACCGAAGAGATCCGTGACAACCTCGGCGCCGACTCGCTCGGGTACATCTCCCTCGAGGGCATGGTCGCGGCCACGACGCGCCCGCGCGAACGTCTGTGCACGGCGTGCTTCACCGGCGAGTACCCGATCCGGATCCACGGCGGCGCCACCGTCTCCGGCGCGGACGCGCCGACCATCCCCGACGCCGGCGACTCCCCCGTGGCCGGACTCGAGACCCCCGGGGTGCCGGCCGAGCTCGCCCCGACCGACGCCGCCACCGCCTCGCAGCCAGGAGCCCTGCAGTGACCGAGACCCCGCACCAGCCGATCACCTACGCGGCCGCCGGCGTGGACACCGAGGCCGGTGACAAGGCGGTCGAGCTGATGAAGGAGGCCGTGCGCGGCACGCACACCTCCGCCGTCGTCGGCGGGGTCGGCGGGTTCGCCGGTCTGGTGGACGTCAGCGCGCTGAAGAGCTACCGGCGCCCGCTGCTGGCCACCTCGACCGACGGCGTCGGCACCAAGGTCGCCATCGCGCAGGCCATGGACATGCACGACACGATCGGCCACGACCTCGTCGGCATGGTGGTCGACGACATCGTGGTCGTCGGCGCGCGCCCGCTGCTGATGACGGACTACATCGCCACCGGCAAGGTCGTCCCCGAGCGCGTCGCGGACATCGTGCGCGGCATCGCCGAGGCCTGCGCGATCGTCGGCACGCCGCTGCTCGGCGGGGAGACCGCCGAGCACCCCGGCCTGCTCGGCGAGGACGAGTACGACGTCGCGGGCGCCGCCACCGGAGTGGTCGAGGCCGACGACGTCCTGGGCGCGGAGCGCGTCCGCCCCGGCGACGTCCTGATCGCCATGGCGGCCTCCGGCCTCCACTCCAACGGCTACTCGCTCGTGCGGCGGGTCATCGACGTCGCGGGCTGGGCCCTGGACCGGCACGTGCCCGAGCTGGGCCGCACCGTGGGGGAGGAGCTGCTCGAGCCGACCCGCCTGTACACGCCCGCCTGCCTCGACCTCGTCGGGGCGCCGGGGGTGGAGGTCCACGCGTTCAGCCACGTCACCGGCGGTGGCCTCGCCGCCAACCTCGCGCGCGTGCTGCCGAAGGGGCTCGTGGCCGACGTCGACCGCGCCAGCTGGGTGGTCCCGCCCGTCTTCGAGATGGTGCGGACCCTCGGCCAGGTGCCCTGGGGTGACCTGCAGGCGACCCTCAATCTCGGGGTGGGCATGGTCGCCGTCGTCCCGGCCGACTCGGCGGACGCCGCGGTCGCGGCGGTCAGGGCGCGCGGCATCGACGCCTGGCTGCTGGGACGGGTCGCCGAGGACGACGGCGAGCCCGGGGCCGACGGCGAGGTCGTCCGCGGGACGAAGGGTGTCGACGGCGGAGCCGTCCGCCTGGTCGGCACGTACCGGACGTCCTGAGCGCTTCGCTGTAGCGGCGTCGCCCGGCTGTCGGGGCGTTTCGACGGCGGCGGCGCGTCCTGGCCGGCGTCACCGGCCGAGCGCGCGTCGCTCCGCCGCACCGTCAGCGTGTGACGGCACGGCGGAGCGAGGTGCACCCGGCGGAAATGACACGGACCTCCCACCGGTCCCGGGACCGGTGCGACGGATCAGCGGGTCGAGCGGATGTCGCCCCAGTCGTCCGTGGCAGGAGGGATCTGGTCGTCGTAGTCGTCCCCGTCTACGTCGTCAGTCCGCGACGTGAGCTCTCGCTCGAGAGCCCGATAGTCGGTCTCGGGGCTGAAGTACTTCAGCTTGCGAGCGACCTTCGTCTGCTTGGCCTTTTGACGGCCGCGCCCCATGGCGTCGACCCCCTCCAATAGAACCGGGGCAGGCACCCTGCGGTGCGGCCCCGTGTATGTGGTCATCTGTGTCGTGGGGCCACGGTACATGGTCGAGGCACCCCACAGCCATTCCGTCAGGCGTCCGGCGCTGTGTGAAGAGTCTCCAGATGGAGGCACCATAAGCCGCTTACGTCCAGATTGTCGGGACCATCGGCCCGGGTTCCGGGCCCCGGAGGATGGAAGTCTTGCCTGAACGACGCCGCAGAGCGCGCCGCGCCGGTTTGCTGCATCTCGAGGAGGACTCATGGCGATGACGGAAGGGACCACCGAACAGCTGCTGACGCCGTCGGAGGTGGCGGCGAAGTTCCGCGTCGACCCCAAGACGGTCACCCGCTGGGCGAACGCCGGCAAGCTCTCGTCGATCCGGACGCTCGGCGGCCACCGCCGGTTCCGGCGCGAGGAGGTCGAGGAGCTGCTCGCGGCGAGCGGGATGCCCGCGCACGACGAGCACGACAGGCACGTGGCGGCGAGCTAGCGAGTGCCGCGCCGCTGACCGGCGCCATTGCGGCGCGGCCGGGGTCGACGACGACACATCAGACGGCTCGGCCGCCCGCACCTGAGGTGCGGGCGGCCGAGCCGCTACGTCGTGGCTACGGGTCGTCGTTGTCGGCGGCGCGTGCGGCGTCCCGGGAGGCCTGCGCCGTCCGCGCGCACGGCGCCGCGCGGCGTCAGCGCCGGCGCAGCTTGATGAGGATCGCGACCCCGGCGGCCGCGATCCCGGCGACGAGGACGCCGAGGGACCTCGGGTCCCCGGCCGCGACGTCGTCCTTGAACTCCTTGGCGCGGTCGCCGGCCTCCTTGGCCGCCGTCCGGGCACCTTCCTTGGCCGCCGTGACCTGAGCGCGCGGGTCAAGCCGGTCGCTCAGCTCGTTGACCGTGTTCGTCAGGTCCAGCCGGGTGCGGGCGAGGTCGGCCTCGATCTCGGCCTGCGAGCGCTTCCGCGCAGCGTCGTTCTGCGGCGTCGCTTCATAGCTCACTTCTGGATCCCTCTCTTCACGGCGTCCACGTCCTCCTTGAACCCTTCCTGGGGCTTCGGCTGGAACTCCTTGGAGGCGTCGATCTTCTTCTTGCCGACGAGCGCCGCGATGCCGGCGACGATCAGCAGCACCACACCGACGATCAGCGCGGACAGCCACGCGGGCAGCACGGTGGCAAGGCCGAGGATCGCGGCGGCCAGCAGCACCCCGAACGCGTAGAGGCCCAGGACGGCGGCGCCGCCGAGGAAGCCGGCGCCCGTGCCGAGCCGCTTGCCCTTCTCGGCGAGCTGGACCTGGGCCAGCTGCAGCTCGTCGCGCACCAGCGTCGAGAACTGCTCGGACAGCGAGGCCACGAGCTCGCCGATGGTGCGCCTCTCCGGGCCGGGGACCTTGGTCGTCTCGACGACCGGCGTCGTCGCGCTCTCGGCGGAATAGCTCACCGCGCTCGCCTCCTCACAGCGCCTCGGGCGCCTCGACTTGTACCGGGCAGCGCCCGGGATCGGCACCATGATCGCGGTCCTCACCCTGACGTGCACCTTCAGGCCCAAGAGTGCCACGTCCGGAAGCCGCCCGGGCGCAGGCGGAGGCGACAGCCGGCCGGGAACCGCATGGACGGTGAACGGCCGGTGAACGCCTGCGTGGCCCTTCCGCGTGTGGGAGTGTCCTGTGATGATGGGCACCGCCGGACGACGACGTCCGGCGGAAACTGCCGTCCGGTGATCCCGGGGCGGCGACGCGAGGATCTATCCAGGAGGTTCGCTGTGAGCTCGGCACCCCGTCGTACAAGAACCAGGAAGGCGGAGGTGGCGGCCGCGGCCGTCGGCGCCGTCGTGCTGGCCCCCCTGGTCGGCCTCGCGCCGGCGAGCGCCGCGCCGGACGGCAGCGGCGTCATCATCAACGAGTTCTACGGACGCGGCGGCAGTGCCAATGCCCCGTACACCCACAAGTTCGTCGAGCTGTACAACCCGACGGACCAGGCGATCTCCCTGTCCGGCATGTCGGTCCAGTACCGGAGCGCTGCGGGGCCGCGCGCATCCAGCAGCGCCAACCTCGCTGGTCAGATCGAGCCCGGCGGCTACTTCCTGGTCCAGCTGAACTCGAACGGCGCGACCGGTAGCCCCCTCCCCACGCCCGACCAGGTCGCCACGAACGTGTCCCCGAGCGGGACCACCGGCGTGGTGTTCCTGGCGGACACCACCGAGCTCCTCAGCATCCCCGCGGGAGATGTCAACGGCGGCCCCCTCGAGGACGTGGTGATCGACCTCCTCGGGTTCGGCGGCGCCAACGCGTACGAGGGTGCGGCCGCTGCGAACCAGGGCGCCAACGCCACCCCGCTGTCGTGGCAGCGCACGGCCTTCGTCGACACGGACAACAACCTCGCCGACTTCACGATGGCCCCGCCCACGCCGCAGAACAGCGCGCCCGGCGATCCGGAGGATCCGGTCGACACCTGCGGTGACCCTGACAACGCCGTTGCCCTCGTCTCGGACATCCAGGGGTCAGGCGCGACCTTCGACCCCGCCTGCTCGGGCGAGCAGACCGTGGAGGCGGTGGTCACCGCCGTGACGCCCGGCCTGTCCGGCTTCTACGTCCAGGAGGAGCTCGCGGACAGCGACGGCGACGACACCAGCTCCGAGGGCATCTTCGTCTTCTCCCGCTCGATCCCCGAGGGGGTCGAGGTCGGTCAGCTCGTCCGCGTGACCGGCACGGTGGGGGAGTACACGACCTCGGGGAGCTCGCAGACGCAGCTCACCGGTCCGAGCGTGGAGGTCGTCGGTGACGCGGAGGCGATCGCACCGACCGCCGTCACGTTCCCGGTCGACGCGCCGGAGACGCTCGAGCAGTACGAGGGCATGCTCGTCGAGCTGACCGACACCCTGGTCATCAGCGAGTACTTCAACTACGACCGCTTCGGCGAGGTCGTGCTGGCCAAGCCGCTCGAGGGGCAGGACCGGCTGCACACGCCGACCGCCGTCGTCGACCCCGGACCCGCGACCGTGGAACTCCTGGAGGAGTACGACCGGCGCGTCATCACGCTCGACGACGCCGTCAGCGCGCAGAACCCCGGCACGGTTCCGCACCCGGGCAACGGCGAGCCGTTCAGCGCGGAGAACACCTTCCGCGGCGGCGACACGGTCACCGGCGTGCAGGGCGTCATCGACAACACCCACGGCGTGTACCGGGTGCAGCCGACGGCGTACGGCGAGTACACCGCGGCGAACCCGCGGCCGGAGGAGGCGCCGGAGGTCGACGGCCGCGTCCGGGTCGCGAGCTTCAACGTGCTCAACTACTTCCTCACCCTCGACGAGGGCCCGGCGGTCTGCGGCCCCGAGCTGAACATGGACTGCCGCGGCGCGAACTCGGCCGAGGAGCTGGAGCGTCAGCGAGAGAAGACCGTGGACGCGATCGCCGAGCTGGACGCCCACGTGGTGGGCCTCATGGAGATGGAGAACACCCCCGGCGTGGAGCCGGCGGCGGACCTGGCGGCCGGGCTGAACGACCTGCTCGGCAAGGGGACGTACGACTTCATCGACACCGGCGTGGTGGGGACCGACGCGATCCGGCTCGGGTTCCTGTACCAGCCCAGGGAGGTGCAGCCCGTCGGTGACTTCGCCGTGCTGGACTCCTCGGTGGACCCGGCGTTCGACGACACCAAGAACCGCCCGATGCTCACCCAGACCTTCCGGGAGATCGGGACCGGAGAGGTGTTCACCGTGTCCGTCAACCACCTCAAGTCCAAGGGCTCGGCCTGCGCCGGGGACCCGGACACCGGCGACGGCCAGGGCAACTGCAACCTCACCCGCACGGCGGCCGCCGAGGCCATCGCCGACTTCCTCGCCGAGGACCCCACCGGCAGCGGCGACCCCGACCACCTGGTGATCGGCGACCTCAACTCCTACGACCACGAGGACCCGATCCGGGTGCTCGAGGCTGCCGGCTACACCGACCTGGTGAAGAAGTTCGGCGGCGAGGAGGCCTACGGGTACGTCTTCGACGGCATGGTCGGTTACCTCGACCACGCCGTGTCGAACGAGTCCCTCACCCCCCAGGTGACCGGCGCGGCCGAGTGGCACATTAACGCCGACGAGCCTGACATCCTCGACTACAACCTGGACTTCGGGCGGCCGGCGGACTACTGGACGGGTGACGCCTACCGCTCCTCCGACCACGACCCGGTCCTCGTGGGCCTGGACCTGTCCGGCAAGCCGGGCAGCCGCACGGACCACTCCTACGAGCGGGGGCGTCCTGCGCACGCCGGGCGCTGACCCGACCACCGGCCCGCGCTGACCGGTCCGGGCAGCAGTACCGTCAACGGTGAGGATCCGATGGCCTCAGGGCGTCGAATCCTCACCGTTGGCGTCTTCTCAGCCGTGCCTCTCGCTGTTGTCAGGGCTACTCGTGGGTGACGGCGTCCAGGACCGGCAGGTAGGCCGCCCGCGTCGCCGGCCACAGGGCCGCCAGCACGCCGACGACGCCGGAGAGCAGCACCATCCCGCTCAGCAGGTCCCAGGGCACCGCGAGCTCGGTGAGTCCCTGCTCCGCGAAGACGGAGGGCAGCGCGGACGCGAGCCCCACCCCGACCGCCACGCCGAGCAGCGTGCCGAACACGGCGGTGAGCACCGACTCGACGGTGATCGTTGCCGCGAGCTGGAGCCTGCCCAGCCCGACCGCGCGCATGAGGCCGATCTCGCGGGTCCGCTCGATGACCGCGAGAGCCAGCGTGTTGACGATGCCGAGCACCGCGATGATCACGCTCAGCCCGAGCAGCGCGTAGAGGATGACCATCGCCTGGTCGACCTGCTCGGCCAGCGCCCCGGTGAGCTCCTCGGCGTCCTGGACCGTCAGCACCACGAACGGCTCGACGACGGCGTCCAGCGCCGCGCGCAGATCCTCCACCTCGACGCCCGGCGCCGCATCGACCAGGACGGCCAGCACGGAGGTCTGCCCGTCGGGGACGGCGTCCGCGAAGGCGTCGGCGTCCATGATCACCGGGGCCGACAGCAACTGCGACGCGACGACCGCGCCGATCCGGGCCGCCCGCGGGCCGTCCGGCCCCGCGACGGTCACCTCCTCGCCCACCGACCAGCCCTCCTCGACGGCGGACGTCCGGCTCACGGCGACCTCGCCGTCGGCCAGCGGTTCCAGCGAGCCGGAGACCACCTCGACCTCGAGGGTCTGCCCGAACGCCTCGGCCGGCACGCCGATCACGCGGTAGGTGTCCTCCGTACCGTCGGGGGCGGTCACAGCGGTGCGGCCGACGGTGATCGTGTCCACCCGCCCGGCCTCGGAGAGCCCCTCGATCTGGGTGACGACGCCGGGCGGGACCGTGCGGGTGGCGGACTGGACCCAGAAGTCGGCCCGGGACTCCGACTCGACGATCGAGCTCGTGGAGGCCTGCGCCGACTCGGCGAGCACCGCGCAAGCGCCGACGAGCGCCATGCCGATCATCAGCGCGCCGGAGGTGTTGGCGGTGCGCCGCGGGTTGCGCATCACGTTCCCCCGGGCGAGCCGGCCGACGGGGCGGAGCAGGACGACGAAGGGCCAGGCGAGCACCCTGACGACCGCCCGCGCGATCACCGGTGAGACCGCGAGGGCGCCCAGGAGCACCGCCCCCGCGCCCAACCCCAGCCAGGTGCCCGCACGCTCGGTGCCCTCCTGGACCGAGTTGACGACCGCGGCGACGCCGCCGATCAGGAGCACGGCCCCGACGGCCGCGCGCAGGTGCAGCGACCGCTCGACGACGACCACGTCGTCGCGCATGGCCTCGACCGGCGGCGTGGTGGCCGCGCGGCGGGCGGGGATCGCGGCGGCGACCAGGGAGATGCCCGTCCCGAGCGCCACTGCCGCGGCGGCCTGGACGGGCGCGATCACCACCTGCCCGCCCAGCTCCATGTCCATCCGCGCGAGCCACGCCCGCACGACGGCGATGAGACCGATCCCGCCCGCGATGCCACCGGCGGACCCCACCAGGCCGACCACGGTGGCCTGCCCGAGCACCGTGACCATGACCTGGCCGGGCGAGGCGCCCACGGCGCGCAGCAGCGCGAACTCGCGCTGGCGCTGACGCACGGACATCGCGAACGTGTTGCTGATGATGAACGCCCCGACGAACAGGGAGATCAGCGCGAACACCAGCAGGAACGTGCCCAGGAAGCCGAGCAGCTGGTTGATCGCCTTGTTGGCCTCGTCCCGGACCTCCTCGCCGGTGACGACGGCGACGTCCTCGTGGTCCGCGACGGCCGCGGCGATCGCGTCCGCCACCGCGTCCCGGTCGGCGTCCTCCTCGAGGAAGACCGCGATGGAGGGCACCTCGCCGTTCGGGGCGAAGGACGACTCCCCGGTCGCCGCGTCGACCAGGACGAGGGTGGTGCCCACCATCGGATTGCCGTAGGTGACCTCGCCGACCACCGTCACCTCGGTCAGCGACCCGGCGCCGATCACTACCTGGGTGACGTCCCCGATGTCGAGACCGGACGTCTGCATCGCGGTCGTCTCCAGGGCGATCTCGCCCGCGTCCCGGGGCTCGCGGCCGCGCACCAGGGTGCCGGACGGGTCGTTCGCTCGCAGCGCGCTTCCCAGCGAGGGGGCCTGCCCGTTGACCACCGCCTGCCCGTCCGCGCCGATGAGCACCACCGTGCCGAGGAGGTCCGGCACAGCCTGGTCCACGCCGTCGACGGCGGCGACGTCGTCGACCAGGTCGAGCGGCACCGGCCTGCGCTGGGGGCCCAGGGTCTCGACCCGGGTGCCCTCGGACTCCTCCGGCGGCGGGGACGACGGCACCTCCGTCGGAGCACCGGTGGGGGAGTCACCCGGGGAGGTCGCCACCTCCGGCGGGACGCCGCCGGCGAGGTCGGCCGGTGTGCCCGTCGCGGCGTCGTCCGGTGTGCGCGTCGGGGCGGTGCCGTCCGGGGCGACAGGTGCGGACGGGGCTGCCGCCGCCGCCGGCTCCTCGGCCACCCCTGCGGCGGCTGTGGTGACGGGGCCGCGCAGGTACAGGTCCCCCTGGGTGGTCGAGGCGATGATCGAGCTGAAGGTGTCCGACAGCAGCGCGCGGAGCGAGAAGGTGCCCGTCACGAAGGCGATGCCCAGCGTCACGGCGAGCACGCTGAGGACGAAGCGCACCAGGTGCGCGCGGATCTCCCGCAGGGCGACCCGGATCATCGGCGGGCGGCGACAGGCATGCGGTCACCGAGGCCCTCGCGCGCAGCCCCGAGCTCGCGGAGCGCGTCGAGGATGGAGTCGGCGTCGGGCTCGCGGAGCTCGGCCTCCAGCCGACCGTCGGCGAGGAAGAGGGCCCGGTGGGCGTACGCGGCCGCCGTCGGCTCGTGGGTGACCATGACCACGGACTGGCCGAGCTCGTCCACGCTCGTGCGCAGGAACCCGAGCACCTCGGCGGCGGCGGTGGAGTCGAGGTTGCCCGTCGGCTCGTCGGCGAACACCACCGACGGGGCGGCGATCAGCGCCCGCGCGCACGCGACACGCTGCTGCTGGCCGCCCGAGAGCTCGGTGGGGCGGTGGTGGAGCCGGTCCGTCAGTTCGAGGGTGCGCACGATGGTGTCGAAGCGCTCGCGGTCGACCGGACGGCGGGCGATGTCGAGCGGGAGCGTGATGTTCTCGGCCGCGGTCAGGGTCGGGACGAGGTTGTAGGCCTGGAAGACGAACCCGATCCGGGTGCGGCGCAGCTTCGTGAGCTGCCGCTGGCCCATCCGCGAGATCTCCACGCCGTCGACCTCGATGGTGCCCTCGGTGGGCGAGTCCAGCCCGGCGAGGCAGTGCATGAGCGTCGACTTCCCGGACCCCGAGGGCCCCATGATCGCCGTCAGCTCACCGCGCGCGAGGTCGACGTCGACGCCGTCCAGCGCCCGCACGCGGGTGTTCCCGGCGCCGTAGACCTTGGTCAGGCACCGAGCCTGGACGATCGGGTCGTGGACCGGCGCGAAGTCCGCGGGGCCGACCAGGCCTGAGCCGGGTGCCGCCTCGTGCGTCGTGCTGTGCCTTCCCATGGCCCGATTGTGACTCACCTCGCGACGCGGGGCAGACCGGTGCGGTCGCTGAGGCGGGGACGACGAAGGCCCCGCACCCTGGGGTGCGGGGCCTTCTGCCGTGGCTCCGACCGGCGTCGATCCGGTGACCTTTCGATTTTCAGTCGAACGCTCTACCAACTGAGCTACAGAGCCCTGACACGAACGCCCGGCCATACGGCCGGGCGTCCGTACCGGCGACCCCGACGGGACTTGAACCCGCGACCTCCGCCGTGACAGGGCGGCGCGCTAACCAACTGCGCTACGGGGCCTCGTGAGAGGCGTGGAGCCTGGTACCTCTGTTCTGCATGTCCTGCTGGTGCTGCTCCTGCTGGTGGTGCGTACCCCCAACGGGATTCGAACCCGTGCTACCGCCGTGAAAGGGCGGGGTCCTAGGCCGCTAGACGATGGGGGCCCGTTACTGCTGTGGACAACCCGTGACGCCGGAGCGCCCCAAGACCTCGGACAGCATACGGTGAGAAAGGCCCGCGGAGCAAAATCGGATCCGTGTGCCGCTCGTCACGCCGGCAGCGCGCCGTAGAACCTCACCTGCCGCAGCCCCGGGTGTGCCGCCCGGCCGCCGGCCGGGGCACGATGGTGCGGTGGTGGACATGACGCGCGAGGCCTTCGAGGAGGCCGTCTCCGAGGCTCTCGACCTCATCCCGCAGGAGCTGGCGGACCGGATGGACAACGTGGTGGTGCTCGTCGAGGACGAGCCCACCGCCGAGCAGCTGGCGGGGGAGGAGGACCTGCTGGGCATCTACGAGGGCACACCGTTGACCGAGCGCGACTCCTGGTGGGCGGCCGGGTCGCTGCCGGACCGGATCACGATCTTCCGGGGCCCCACGCTGCGCATGTGCGAGAGCGAGGACGAGGTGGTCGAGGAGGTCGCCGTCACCGTCGTCCACGAGGTCGCGCACCACTTCGGCATCGACGACGACCGGCTGCACGAGCTCGGCTGGGCCTGAGAGGCCCGGCCGGACCGGGCGCCCGCGCGCCGTCGGGCGGACCGCCGCGCGTCCTCAGGCGGGAGCGTCGCGCGTCCTCAGACGGGAGCGTCGCCGTCGTCGTCCACGATCTCGCCGGTCGGACGGTCCGAGCCCGTCGACATCACCGTCCCCGTCGAGACCTCCACCAGCGCCTCGCCCTCGTGCCCCGCGGCGGTGGACTGGGTGCCGTCGATGCGGGGCAGGGTCACCCCGGAGTCGTCGTCGACGGGCGCCCGGAGCATGGTGAGCGTCGCCCACCCGCGCGCGAGGAGGTAGTGGTCCGTCCCCGGCTCGTCCTCGGCCTCCACGCCGGTGTACGTCAGCTGCACGTACCCGGTGCCCAGCTCCTTCACCCGCGCCTGCACGGCACCGAAGCTGGCCAGCGTCGCCGGGCGGATGCCCCGCAGGCGGTCGGGGGCGATGTCCGGCACGTTGACGTTGAGCACCCGCTCGTCCACCGGCTGGTCCAGCAGCCAGGCGAGGGCCTGGTCGGTGACGTAGCGGGCGGTCTCCCAGTGCTGCGGGTCGCCGGAGGCGATGGAGACCGCCATGCCGCGGATCCCGTGCGCGGACGCGGAGAGGGCGGCGCCGACGGTGCCCGAGTGGAGGGTCGCCCGGCCGGTGTTGGCGCCGAGGTTGATCCCGCTCATCACGACGTCGGGCTTGTCCCCGAAGGCCCCGAAGGCCGCGACGAACCCGATCAGGCCGGGCGCCGCCTTGACCCCGAACGCCCGCACCTCTGCGGGCAGCCCCGGCGGGCGCTTGTCCACGAACACCAGCTGCCCGTTCTCCTCCTGCGCGGTCAGAGCGGCGCTGGCACCGGAGTACTGCCGGTGCGGCGCCGCCACCACGACCTCGTGCCCGGCGTCGAGCGCCGCCTCGGCGAGGATCGTCAGTCCGGGCGACTCGATGCCGTCGTCGTTGGTCACTAGTACCCGCACGGTCAGTCCATCTCCTCGATGCTGATGCGCTCGGCGAAACGTTCGATCTGGTGGCGCCGCCCGGTCCCGAGACCGCGCCGCGTGACGTTGAGGGCGCCGGCCGCGGCGCCGAGGCGGACCGCGTCGGCCACGTCCAGGCCGCGGCCCAGCCCGACGGCGATCCCGGCGGTCATGGAGTCGCCCGCCCCGCGGTGGTCGAGCGGGGTGACGACGGGCCCCACGGCCCGGCTGGTGCCGTCGGGCGTGACGAGCAGCGCGGGCGCCTCCGCCCGCGAGACCACCATGGCACCCACGCCGTCGGCCACCAGCCGCTCGGCGGCCGCCCGCAACGAGTCGGTGTCGTCGTGCTCGGCGAGCCCGGCGGCGACGAGCTCCTCGTGGCTCATCTTCAGCACGTTGGGGCGCTCCCGGGCGGCGGCCCGCGCGGCTCCGGCGGACAGGTCTGCCACCACGGGCTTGCCCGCGGAACGCAGGTCGCGCACGATCCGGCCGAAGAACGTCGAGGGCACCACGCTCGCCGGCTCGGCGCCGGTGACGACGAGAACGTCGGACTCGAGGGCGTCGACCAGCACGGTGCCGTACAGGTCGTCGAGCTCGTGCCGGTTCAGGGCGGGCGGGGGCATGTGGGCGACCGTCTCGCGGTCCTCGCCGCGCAGGTCGAAGACGTACCCGCCGTTGCCGCCGCTGTACGTCACGGCGTGGATCGTGAGCTGGTCCGTGCTGAGCATCTGCGCGATGGCGAACCCGAGCTCGCCGCCGAAAGGGGCGCAGACGGTGACGTCGGCGCCGAGCGAGACCGCCATGCGCGCCACCCAGAGGCCCTGCCCGCCCGGGTGGAGGTGGATGTCCGCGTGGTCGGTAGGGCGCCCGGACTCCTCGTGCCCGCCCGCGATCTCCACGACGAGAAGCGGGGTGGGGGCGACGACGCAGATTCGTGGCCGGACCGGGGCGCCGCCCGTCACGACGTCGGGGACGGCGTTCGAGACCGGCCCGGCGTCGACGGGTGCCGGGTCGGCACCCTGCGGCAGAGCGCCGACGGCGGCGGTCACGTCCATGGCGCGAGCCTAGGTGGCACGGTGTCCGCGCGCGAGAGGTCGCCGTCGCCGTCGCGTCGGTGCGGCGGGGCCGTCCCCCGGGCTCTGCGCGGCCGGGGTCTGGCAGGAAGACGGCACCCGGTGCACCATGTGGGGATGACGAGCGAGTCGAGCACCCGGGCGCCCGGCCGGCCGGTCCGCATCATCGAGGGCCAGGCGGCCAGCGAGCGGGCGACGCGCGCCCTCGCGGCCTACTTCGCCGAGCTCGACGAGCGGATCGAGGGCGGCGTCGTGACAGAGCTGCTCCAGGTGCTCCCGCCGGAGGAGGTGACGCCGCCGCGCGGGGACTTCCTGCTGATGACCGAGCTCGGGACGGGCAACGTGCTGGGCTGCGGCGGGGTGCGCGTGCTCGGTGAGGGCACCGTCGAGCTGCGGCGCATGTGGCTCGTCCCCGACGTCCGCGGCCGGGGGCTCGGCCGCTTCCTCCTGCGGGCGCTGGAGAACCGGGCGCGCGCCCTGGGCGGCCGCCGCGTGGTGCTCAGCCTGAACAGCGCGCTCACCGAGGCGCTGGCGCTGTACGAGTCGGCCGGCTACACGCCGGTGGAGCCCTTCGAGGACAACCCGTACGTGGACCTCTACCTGGGCAAGGATCTGTAGCCGGTCCTCGCGTCGGGTGGGTCCTGAGGACACCGCTCGTCCGTCGCTGCCCCAGCTCGAGCCCCTACGGCCCGCGACCCGGCCGATTTAGGAACCGTCCAGGCGACGAACGTAGCCTTGGTCGGATGGACGAGAACGCGGTCGAGGACACGGTCGAGAACACGGTGGAGATCCTCGAGGTGGTCCTGTGGGTGGGCGGCGGCATCGTCGCCGGTCTGCTCGTGGCCATCCTCGTCGCCGCGATCACGCGCGTCGTCGCGCGCGGTCGACCGATCGCCGGCTTCATCCGCAACCGCTGCCGGCGTCCGTTCCAGCTCATGCTGGCCGTCCTGGGTGCCTGGATCGGCCTGGTGATCGCCTACCCCGTGGCGGAGGGCGCCGACGCCGGCGCACCGCTGTGGCGGCGGGTGGCGGAGCACGGGCTGCTGATGCTCGAGATCGCCGCCGTCACCTGGTTCGTGGTCGGTCTCGTCCGGGTCGCGGAGGACATGGTGCTCGGCCGGGTGGCCGACGGCGCCACCAGCGCCCGGGCGCGCCGCATCCAGACGCAGTCTCAGGTCCTGCGCCGGGTGGGGGTGGCCGTCGTCGCCATCCTCGGCATCTCGGCGATCCTGCTGACCTTCCCGGGCGCGCGGGCCGCGGGCGCCTCGATCCTCGCGTCGGCCGGCATCATCTCCGTCGTCGCCGGCCTGGCGGCCCAGACGACCCTCGGGAACGTCTTCGCAGGGCTCCAGCTGGCGTTCACCGACGCGATCCGGGTGGACGACATCGTCATCGTCCAGGGCGAGTTCGGCTACATCGAGGAGATCACCATGACCTACGTGGTGGTCCGCCTGTGGGACGACCGGCGCATGATCATGCCCTCCACCTACTTCACCGAGAACCCCTTCGAGAACTGGACCCGACATGCCCCCGCCCTGCTCGGCGGGGTAGAGCTGGACCTGGACTGGCGCGTCCCGGTGCCAGCCATGCGGGCCGAGTTGGAGCGGCTCCTCGCCGCCACCGACCTCTGGGACGGGCGCGTGGGCATCCTGCAGGTGCTTGACGCGACGAACGGCATGATCCGCATGCGCGCGCTCGTCTCCGGCAAGGACGCACCCACCCTCACGGACCTGAAGTACTACCTCCGCGAGGCCCTCGTCGACTGGGTGCAGACCAACGCGCCGTACGCGCTGCCCCGGAACCGGTACGAGCAGGACTTCGTGGAGATGCTGGACAACCGGGCCGAGCTGGACCACGGGGAGCTGGCGAGCGAGGTCGCCGAGATGGCCGCCCTCGACGGCGCCGGTCACCTCCCGCAGGACGACACGATGCTGGTCCCGCGCGTCGACGAGGACACCGACGTCCGCCGGAGCCGGGAGTCGACCGCCCGTCGCGCCCGCCGCCGGGCGGCCCGCGAGGACCGCCGTCGGGCCCGCGACCACGGCGGGCGTGTGCCGGTGGACAGGCGCCCGCGGCCCTCGGCGGACGCCACGCAGGTCATGGACCTCGCAGCCCTGGAGGCGGCCGTCACGGACGGCCGGGTCGCCGGGCCGGACGGCGCGGAGGAGCCCGAGCAGGTCCGGCCCACGCGCCGCACCTCCCTGCGTGACCGCACCGGCGTGGCGGTGACCTCGAACGGCGAGGGGACGACGGCGACCACCGCCGGGCACGAGTCGTCCCTGTTCACCGGCTCCCGGGAGGCGGAGGAGCGCGCCCAGGCGTTCAGCGGCCCCGGCGAGCAGGTCTACGTGGAGCGTGAGCAGACCGCCGAGCGGCGTGCCGCGGAGGAGGAGCGCCGGCTGGCGGACGAGCGCGGGGCCCAGCGGCGCCAGGGCGGGACGGTCGTCGACGGCTCCGAGGACCCGCCCACGCGGATCCTCGGCCGCGACGGCGCGCCGGACGACGGAGGCGACGAGGGCTGATGCCCGCACGGTCCCGGCGTCGTGCCGTGCCGCGCCGTGCCGTGCCGCGCCGCGGCGTGCACGCCCGGGCGGTCCTGGCGCACCATGGGGCCATGACAAAGATCGAGAAGACCGACGAGGAGTGGCGGGCCGAGCTCGACGCGTTCGAGTTCCAGGTGCTGCGCCGGGCCGCCACCGAGCGCCCCTTCACCGGCAAGCTCCTGTCCGAGGACCGCGAGGGGATCTACCGCTGCCGGGCCTGCGGCGCCGAGCTGTTCCGCTCGCACACCAAGTTCGAGGCGCACTGCGGGTGGCCGAGCTTCTACGCCCCGACCGACTCCGACGCCGTCGAGCTGGTCGAGGACCGCTCCCACGGCATGGTCCGGACCGAGGTCCGCTGCGCCAGCTGCGGCTCCCACCTCGGGCACGTCTTCGACGACGCCCCGCAGACCCCCACCGGTGAGCGGTTCTGCATGAACTCCGTCTCGCTCACCTTCGAGCCCGACGCCGAGGCGGGACAGGCCTGAGCGGCACCGCCGCGGTGCGGGTCCTCACCCTCAACCTCCAGCACGCCGCCCCCGCACGCACCCCCGCGGGCGTGGGCGGCCGGGCCGGCAGGGACACGCTGCGGCGCGCCGGTGACGAGCTCGCCGGCGTCGGGGCCGACGTCGTGCTGCTCCAGGAGGTCGACCGCGGGCTGCGCCGCTCCGGCGGCCTGGACCAGGCCGCCGTCCTGGCGGACCGTCTGGGCATGACCCACCGGTTCGCGGCGAGCCTGGCCGGCTCGGTCGGCGGCTCGCTGCTGCCCGCCCGCACCTCCACGCCCGGGAGCGGGTACGGCGTCGCCCTGCTGACGCGGCTGCCCGTCGTGACCTGGCACGTGATGCGGCTGCGCGGGGGCGGGCCCGGACGGCGCCGCGGGTTCCCGGCGTGGTCGCCCCGCGGCTGGTCCTGGGACGCCGGCCGCGTGCTGCTCGCCGCGGTCCTGCGCACCGAGGACGGCCCGCTGTCGGTGGGTGTCACGCACCTGTCGGTGCTGCCCGTCGTCGCCCGTCACCAGCTCGCCGTCGCGGCGCACGGCCTGCTGACGCTGCCCGGGCCCCACCTGCTCGGCGGCGACCTCAACCTCTCCCCGGGCGCCCTGGCGTCGTCGGAGGTGGTCCCCGGGCTGCTCGCCCCGCTCGCGACCGGCCGGACCTTCACCAACGCCCGGCCGCGCACCCAGATCGACCACCTCCTCGGCGCCGGCCTGGTCGCCGCCGGCCCGGCCCGGGTGCACCACCTCTCCGTCTCGGACCATGCGGGGCTCAGCGTGGACGTGCGCCGGGCACAGCGGCCGGCGGTGGGAGGATGAGGCCGCAGACGGCCGGCTGAGAGGGGGAGACGCGTGGCGGGCGTGCTCACCGGTTTCGTCACGCTGGCCGTCGTCGTCCTCCTCGGCTACCTCCTCGCCCGGTGGGAGGTGCTCGGAGCCGGCGCCGACGCGGTCCTGAGCCGGCTGACCTTCTTCGCCGCCACCCCGGCCCTGATGTTCCGCACCGTCAGCGAGGCGGAGGTGGCCGACGTCTTCTCCGCCGGCGCGCTCGTCAACGTGCTCACCACGGCCGTCCTCGTGCTCGTCTACACGCTCGTGGCCCGTGTCGTCCTGCGCAGGCGCGGTGCGGGCCTGACCCTCGGCGCCCTGAGCGCCAGCTACGTCAACGCGGGCAACCTCGGCATCCCGCTGCTGGTCTTCGCCGTCGGCAACGCGGCCGCCATCGCGCCGGTGCTCCTGTTCCAGCTCCTCGTCATGGTGCCGGTCAGCTTCGCGCTCCTGGACGCCCAGACCGGGCGTCGTGGGGTGTCGCTGACGCAGACGCTCTCCATGCCGGTGCGCAACCCCCTGGTCATCGGCGTCGCGCTCGGCCTGCTCGTCTCCCTCACCGGCGTCACGCTCCCCGAGGTGGTCGCGCTGCCGGTCGACCTCGTGGCGAACATGGCCATCCCGGTCATGCTGATCGCCTTCGGGCTCTCGCTCAGGGGGGCGCCGCTGCCCGGCCGGGGCGACGAGCGGGCGCCGCTGTGGACCGCGGTCGCCCTCAAGGCGCTCGGCGGGCCGGCGCTCGCCTACGTCCTCGGGGCGCACGTGTTCGACCTCGCCGGGGCCGACCTCCTCGGACCGGTCATCGTCGCCGCCCTCCCGACGGCGCAGAACGTGTTCGTCTACGCAATGCGCTACGGACGCGCGGTGCCGGTGGTCCGCGACGCCGTCCTGCTCACCACGCTCGGCTGCGTGCCGGTGGTGCTGGCGCTCGTGGCGGCGCTCGGATGAGGCCGGCCGGCCCCCGGGGCGTGGCGGCGGTGCCCGCGCCGGCGCTGTTCATGTTCTCCGCGCTCAGCCAGTACGTCGGCGCCGCGGTGGCCGTCGGGCTGTTCGCCCACATGCCCGCGACGACGGTGGCCTGGTGGCGCCTCGCCGTCTCCGCCGTCCTGCTCGTGGCCTGGCGGCTGCCGTGGCGAGCGCCCTGGACCCTGCGCACGCTCGCGGGCTCCGCGCTGTTCGGGGTGGTGCTGGGCGCGATGAACCTCCTGTTCTACGCCGCGATCGAGCACCTGCCGCTCGGCACCGCCGTCTCCCTGGAGTACCTCGGCCCGGTCGCCGTCGCGGCGCTGGGCGGGCGCGGGGCGCGCGTGCGGGTCGCCGTCGCGCTCGCGCTCCTCGGGGTGGTGTCCATCAGCGGGCTCGGGCTCGACTGGTCCGCCCCCGGCACGGTCGCCGGTGCGGCGTTCGCGGTCCTCGCCGGCGCCGCGTGGGCGGTCTACATCGTGCTGGGCAGGCGCATCGCCGCGGGGCGTGACGGACTGACCTCGCTCGCCGTCGGCACGGTCGTCGGCGCACTGTTCTACGCACCGGTCGCCGTCCCGACGGCGGGGGCCGCGCTGTCCGACGTCGCGCTGCTGGCCGCCGTGGTGGGCGTGGGCGTGCTCTCCTCGCTGATCCCCTACGCCATCGAGCAGGTGGCGCTGACCCGCCTGGCCGCGCACACCTTCGCCCTGCTGACGTCCCTGCTGCCGGCGACGTCACTGCTGGTCGGTCTCGTCGTCCTCGGGCAGGTGCCGACCGTCGGGGAGGCGGTGGGTCTGGTGCTCATCTCGGTCGCGGTGCTGCTCGCCCGGACCGACGCCCAGCGGGGCGGGACGGGCACCGCGCCGCCGGGCGGGGTCGAGGGGCCGTAGCGGTCCCGGCCGGGCGCCGGGACGGACACCGGCATGCGGGGCGGGGTGGTGGTGCTGCTCACCAACCGGGCCGTTCCGGACCGTCCCGTGCGATACTGACGACAGGTGGCGCCCAGCGGCGCCCCGACATCGCACTGCACGGCCACCGCGCCGGCGGGTCACCCCGCCGATGACGAGTGAGCGGAGATGCCTGCGGTGACCTTCAGCTGAGAGAAGTACGCCTCCGTGCCCCAGAACACCTCTGCGCCCGCGACCGCCTCGTTCGACGCCCTCGGCGTCCCCGGCGTCCTCGTGCGCTCGCTCACCACGCGCGGGATCGACGCGCCGTTCCCGATCCAGACCGCCACGCTGCCCGACACCCTCGCCGGCCGCGACGTGCTCGGCCGCGGCCGCACCGGCTCGGGCAAGACCCTCGCGTTCGCGCTGCCGCTCGTCGCGCGCCTGGCCGCGCTCGTGCCCTCCGGCGAGACGATCCCGGGCCGCACGCGCGCCGGGCGTCCCCGCGGCCTCGTGCTTGCGCCCACCCGTGAGCTCGCCAACCAGATCGCCGACACCATCACCCCGCTCGCCACGGCCGCCGGCCTGAGCGTGACCACCATCTTCGGCGGGGTCAGCCAGAACCCGCAGGTCGCGGCGCTGGGCCGCGGCGTCGACATCGTCGTCGCCTGCCCCGGCCGCCTCGAGGACCTGATGGGGCAGGGTCACATCCACCTCGACGCCGTCGCCGTCACCATCCTCGACGAGGCCGACCACATGGCCGACCTCGGCTTCCTGCCCGGCGTCACCCGCATCCTGCGCGCGACCACCCGGGGCACCCAGCGCCTGCTGTTCTCCGCGACCCTGGACAACGGCGTCGACAGGCTGGTCGCCCAGTTCCTGGACAACCCGCTGCACCACAGCGTCGACTCGGCCGAGTCGCCCGTCGCGGCCATGGAGCACCACGTGTTCATGGTGAGCTCCACCGACGCGAAGAACGAGCTGGTGCGCACGCTCGCGTCCGGCACGTCGCGCCGCCTCCTGTTCACCCGGACCAAGCACCAGGCCAAGAAGCTCGCCCGGCAGCTGACGTCGTCCGGCATCCCGGCCGTCGAGCTGCACGGCAACCTCTCCCAGAACGCCCGCGAGCGCGGGCTGGACGCCTTCTCCTCCGGCGACGTCAGGGTCATGGTCGCCACCGACATCGCCGCCCGCGGCATCCACGTCGACGACGTCGACCTCGTCGTCCACGTCGACCCGCCGGCCGAGCACAAGGCCTACCTGCACCGCTCGGGCCGCACGGCGCGCGCGGGCCACGGCGGCGACGTCGTCACCCTGGTGCTGCCCGAGCAGCGGGGCGACTTCCGTACCCTCGCCCGCGCGGCGAAGATCCGCGTCACGCCCGTGGACGTGACGGCCGACGACCCGCGCGTCGTCAACCTCGTCGGCGCCGTCGCCCCGGCGGTCGACCCGCAGCGTGCGCACCTCGCGGCCTCGCGCAAGCCGGCGCCGCAGCAGTCCGGTGGCGGAGCCCGCTCCTCGGCCGGCTCCCGTCGCCGTCGTGGCGGTTCCGGTGCGGCCCACTCCACCTCCACGCCCGGCAGCGGCGCGGCCCGTCCGGCGCGGACTGCCGCTCCCGCCGCCGGGGGAGCGTCGCCGTCCGGGCGCACCCGCACCACGGTCAACGGCCGGCCCGTCGGGTCCGCGTCGCCGGCCGGCGCGGGGCGGCCCGGCCGCTCCCGCCGCGCGACCGGCTCCCAGGGCGCCCCGCGGCGCACGGGCGGACGCTGACCTCCGGCACCGTGAACAACTTGTGACCCACCTGTGACCCGGTTCGGGATGCGGGCCCAGGTCAGCACTGTCACGCTTCCCTTGTCAGCAAGACTTCCGTGCCGCCACGCGCGGCCTTGAGAAAGCGAGGCTCACGATGAGCATCATCTGGATCATCATCACAGGAGCCGTCATCGGCGCTCTTGCGCGGCTGTTCATGAAGGGCGACCAGAACCTGGGCATCCTCTGGACCATCATTCTCGGAGCCGCCGGTGCCGCCGTCGGCTACCTGCTCACCGACGCCTTCGGATGGGCCGAGACGGGCGGCGGCGACTGGATCCGCTGGATCGTCTCGATCCTGCTCGCGATCCTGTTCATCTCGATCTACCTGGGCGCCACCCGCGGCCGTCGCACCGCGCGACGCTGACGCACGCCGCTCTCGGGACCGGTCGCACCATGGGTGCGGCCGGTCCCTTTCTCTGTCCAGTTCGCCCGTCCCGAGTCGGCGCGCTCCCTGGAGCGGCCCGGTGGAGCCGCCTGCGGCCGCGGCGGGCGGGCGGGACGTGGCGGGCGTCAGCGCGGCGCGGAGCCGTGCCGGAGGTCGGGTGCGGGCTCGTGCCGGGCGTCGGGAGCCGCCTCGTGCGGGACGTCGAGCGCCGGCTCGTCGGCCTCGGGCTCGAGCGGCAGGCGAAGCTCGAAGACGGTCCCGGCGGGACCGGTCTCGTCGGCGACCACCAGACTGCCGCCGTGCGCCTGCGCGATGGCCCGGCTGATGGCGAGCCCGAGACCCGTGCCGCCGTGGTCGCGACCGCGGGCCTCGTCGAGCCGGGTGAAACGGTCGAAGATCCGTTCGCGGTCGGCGGCCGGGATGCCCGCCCCGTCGTCCTGGACGGCGACGACGGCGTTCTGTCCTTCGCGACGCAGCGCGAGAGAGACGGTGCTACGAGCGTGGCGGCGGGCGTTGTCGGTGAGGTTCCGCAGGATGCGGGCGATCTGCGCCTCGTCGCCCAGAATGCGCAGGGCGGGCAGCTGCGAGACCTCCACCGCGAGCGGGGACGCCGTCCGGCGGAGCCACTGCGCCTCCGCGTGGACGACGTCGTCGAGGTCGATCTCCCGCGCGACGCGCGGCGCACGACCGTCGAGGCGCGCCAGGAGCAGCAGATCGTCGACCAGCCGCGCCATCCGCGTCTGCTCCGCCTGGAGCGCCGAGGCGGTCTCCTGCCACAGCGACGGGTCGTCGCGCGCCCTGGCCACCTCGAGCATCGCCTGCATGTTGGCCAGCGGACTGCGAAGCTCGTGCGAGGCGTCGGAGACGAAGTGCCGGCGACGCTCGGTGGAGGCCTCGATCCGCGCCAGCATCGAGTTCATCGTCTCCGCGAGCCGGTGGATCTCGTCGCGCGCCGGCGGCAGCGGGACCCGCTGCGAGAGGTCGCCCGCGCCGATGGTTGCCGCCTTGTGACGGATCTCCTCGACGGGCGCCAGCGCCCGGCCCACGCTCAGCCAGGTGACGAGCCCCGTCAGGGCGAGGACCGCGGGGAAGATCGCGACGATCAGCCGGCTCGCGTCCTCGACCGCCCGTTCGACGGCGACCAGGGACTGCGCGACCACCACCGTCCGCTCGGCCCCGGCGGGCATGGCGAACACGCGGTAGGGGCGGGCGAACGGCGCGCCCGGCGGGAGCGTCCGGGTCCGGACCGTGGGCTCGTCGGTCGGGCGGGCCATGGGAGCGGTCTCCACCAGGCCGTCACTCGCGGCGAGGACCCGGCCCTCCGAGTCGAGCACCTGCACGAAGCTCCCGCCGTACGGCAGGGCGGGCACGTGCGGGGCGCCCGTGGTGTCGTCCTGCAGGACGATGATGTCCAGGGCGCGGTCCTGGGCGGAGGCGTCCACGCCGTCCACGAGCTCGCGGCGCAGCAGCAGGACCACGGCCACACCCGCCAGGGCGAGGATGACGGCCACGACGGCGGTGGCGTCCAGGGTGGTCGTCGCTCGGACCCCCAGCCGGCCGCCTCTCATGCGCGCCTCCCGCTGAGGCGGTACCCCATTCCGCGGACGGTGCTGATGGTGACCCCGGGAGTCGGCTCGAGCTTGCGGCGCAGGCGCCCGATGTAGACCTCGACGACGTTCGGTCCGCCGTCGAACGCCTGGTCCCAGACGTGATCGAGGATCTCCTGCTTGCTCACCACCCGCTCGGCCCGGTGCGTGAGGTAGGTCAGCAGTGCCAGCTCCCTGGCGGTCAGGTGCAGCTCCGTCTCACCCGCCCAGGCCCGCTGCTGGGCCGGGTCGACGCGGAGCGGGCCGACGGCGAGCGGCGGGCCGTCACCGATGGAGGCGCGGCGGGTCAGAGCCCGGAGCCGGGCGGAGAGGACGACCGGGGAGAACGGCTTGGACATGAAGTCGTCCCCGCCGATGTCGAGCGCGTCCGCCTCGTCGTACTCACCGTTCTTCGCGGTCAGGAACAGCACCGGGGTCCGGTCGCCGCGCACGCGCATGCGCCGGCACACGTCGTAGCCCGACATGCCCGGGAGCATGATGTCGAGGACCACGGCGTCGAAGTCCTGCTCCCGCGTCTGCCACTCGCCGTCGATGCCGTCCTCCGCCAGGACCACGGTGAACCCCTCGGACTCGAGGGTCCGTCGGATCGCCGTCGCCAACGGCCGTTCGTCTTCCACCACCAGGATCCGCACCCCGTCTCCCCACGTCATCATGGGTCCGACGCCGCCAGGCTACGCGCGCGCAGGGGGCAGCCGGGAGTGCCGGCTGCCCCCTGCAGGGGTGCGGGGTGACCCCCACGCGCCGGAAGGGCGAACGTGGGGGGCCTCGGGTGCCGTCGCCGGGAGGACTCGCCGCCGAGCCCGGGTGACGGCGGGGGGAGGGGCGGAGCTACGTCGAGCTACGTCGCCCGGAAGCGACCTCTGCTACTTGCGGTGGTCCCAGTCGTGGTCGCGGTCGCGCTTCTTGTCGTCGTCCTTCTTGTCGTGGTCGCGGTCGTGGTCGCGCTTCTTGTCGTCGTCCTTCTTGTCGTCGTCCTTCTTGTCGTGGTCGCGGTCGTGGTCGCGCTTCTTGTCGTCGTCCTTCTTGTCGTGGTCGCGGTCGTGGTCGCGGTCACGGTGATCCCGGTCGCGGTGGTCGCGGTCGTAGTTCTTGTTGCGCACGACGCGGTCGCACTCGTCCTTGAACTCCTTGAGCACGCCCTTGAACGTGCGGCTCTTCTCGTGGTGACGCCCGTCGTCGTCGGTCCACCTCACGTGCCAGTAACCGTTCGCGCGGTAGAAGTTCACGTTCCAACAGACGTTGTAGTTGTCGTGGTAGCCGTGGGCAGGAACGATCGTGGGGGTGGCGGCGACGGCGGTGCCTGCGCCGCCCAGCACCGCGAGGCCGATGGCGGCCGAGGCGATGCCGGAGATGAGCTTGTGGGACATGGCAGTTCCCTCCAGTGGTTGCGTCATTGCAGCGCCCACTGTGCTGAGGGAAGCCTGAACGGAACCTGAACCCACCTGTCGGCCCGCTCAGGGAGGAAATCCCCGGGGGCGGCGGAGTGACCGTCGGTGGGCCCCGTGGGGATCGAACCCACAACCCGCGGATTAAAAGTCCGCTGCTCTGCCGATTGAGCTAGAGGCCCCGGGGGCGCGGCCCCGGCCGCCCGACGAGGGGGCGACGGAGGGACACGTTACCGGCAGACCCACCGCCGCCGGAGCCGCGGCGCCGCGTCCCGGACTGCACGGTGGCGCGCCACGCGGGTAGCGTCGGGGGACGAGCCGGCCGGTAGTCGCCGCCGGGACCACGCCCCGCGAGGGGGAGGGAGCAGGGTAATGAGCGAACGACGTTTCCGCAGGCCGGCGATGCTCGACCCGGCCCAGGCCGAGCTCATCGAGGGCGACGAGGACCCGGCACTCAGGTCCGAGGTAGCCCACACCTCCGCCCAGGCGCTCGTGCGCGGCGGGCGGGAGGGAGCCGAGGACGCCGAGCTCGTCCGGCGCCTCGTCCAGCTCGTCGACACCGAGGGGCTCGACGCCATCGCCGCGCTGTGGTCGCGGAGCCCGCACACCACCCTGCCAGGGACGCTCTGGCGCCTGTACCTCCTGCGCGAGTGGGTCCGCCGCGACCCCACGGCGGTCGCGGACCGTTATCGCCTCGGCCTCGAGCGCGCGGAGGTCGCCGGGGCCGTCGCCGGGGTGGCCGAGCCGCCGGGCCCCGACGAGGTCACCGACGTCTGCGACAAGGTCCTCTCCGGTCTCTACGACGGCGACCTCGCCGTCGCCCTGGAGCGGGCCGCCGCGTTCCTGCGCGTCCTGGCGACGGGCTCGGCCATGCACGCCGACTGGATCGAGGAGGACGACGACGATCTCGCCTTCCGCGTGACGCGTCGCGCCGGCGCGCTCCTCACGACGGCGGAGGAGTTCGAGGAGGCGGCGGGCCTCTGCCGGGCGGGCCGCCTCGACTGATCCTGTGCCGAAAGTCCTTGCCTCGCCACGCTGATAGGTGATACTGCCAGTACCGGCAACGACGGCGGGAGGCAGACATGACTGCGACCAGGCAGTCCGACGACGTACGCGCGTCCGGGACCCACAAGGTCAGCGAGCGCGAGGCACGACAGGTGGCCGAGGCCGCCAGGGAGAGCAGGTGGACGCAGCCCTCCTTCGCCAAGGAGCTCTACCTCGGGCGGTTCCGGCCCGATCTCATCACCCCCCATCCCCGGCCCGAGCCCGAGCTCGCGGTCCGCGGGGACGCCTACCTGGCGCGGCTCACGGAGTTCCTGCGGACGGTGGACGCCCGGGCGATCGAGCGCGACGCCCGGATCCCGGACGAGGTGGTCGCCGGGCTCGCGCGCATCGGCACGTTCGGGATCAAGATCCCCACCGAGTACGGCGGCCTGGGGCTGGGCCAGGTGCACTACAACCGGGCCCTCGTGCTCATCGGCACGGTCAACCCCGCCCTCGGTGCCCTGATCTCGGCGCACCAGTCGATCGGCGTGCCCGAGCCGGTCAAGCAGTTCGGCACGGCGGAGCAGAAGCGCGCCTACCTGCCGCGCTGCGCCGCCGGCGCCATCTCGGCCTTCCTGCTCACCGAGCCGGACGTCGGCTCCGACCCCGCGCGCCTGCACACCACCGCCACGCCCACGGATGACGGCGACTTCGTCCTCGACGGTGTGAAGCTGTGGTCCACCAACGGCGTGGTCGCCGAGCTCCTGGTGGTCATGGCACGGGTCCCCGCGTCCGAGGGGCACCGTGGCGGCATCACCGCGTTCGTTGTCGAGGCGGACTCGCCCGGCATCACCGTCGAGCGCCGCAACGCGTTCATGGGCCTGCGCGGCCTGGAGAACGGGGTCACCCGGTTCGACGGGGTGCGGGTGCCCGCCGCGAACGTCCTCGGGCGGGAGGGGCAGGGTCTGAAGATCGCCCTGACCACCCTCAACACCGGGCGGCTGTCGATCCCCGCGCTGTGCGTCGGCGCCTCGAAGTGGTCGCTGAAGATCGCCCGGGAGTGGGCCGGCGAGCGGGTCCAGTGGGGGAGGCCGGTCGGACGGCACGCCGCCGTCGCCCACAAGATCGCCTTCATGGCGACGGCGACGTACGCCCAGGAGGCCGTCGTCGAGCTCGCTGGGCACCTGGCGGACGCCGGCCGCACCGACATCCGGATCGAGGCGGCCCTCGCCAAGCTCTTCGCGTCCGAGCGGGCGTGGCAGGTGGCGGACGAGCTCGTCCAGATCCGTGGCGGCCGCGGCTACGAGACGGCCGACTCCCTCGCCGCCCGCGGCGAGCGGGCGGTCCCGGTGGAGCAGGTCCTGCGCGACCTGCGCATCAACCGCATCTTCGAGGGCTCGTCGGAGATCATGCACCTGCTCATCGCGCGCGAGGCGGTCGACGCCCACCTCGCCGTCGCGGGGGACATCATCGATCCCGATGTCGACCTCGCCGGCAAGGCGAGGGCGGCCGGCCGCGCCGGTGCCTTCTACGCGACGTGGCTGCCGCAGCTGCTCACCGGACCGGGGATGGTGCCGACCTCCTACGCGGAGTACGGACCCCTCGCCACCCACCTGCGGTTCGTCGAGCGCAGCTCGCGGAAGCTGGCCCGTGCCACCTTCTACGGCATGGCCCGCTGGCAGGGCGGGCTCGAGCAGCGTCAGGGCTTCCTCGGGCGTGTGGTCGACATCGGGGCGGAGCTCTTCGCGATGGCGGCGATGTGCGTCCGCGCCCAGATGCAGCTGGAGGACGACGACGCCGCCACCGGCCGGGCCGCCGTGCGGCTCGCCAACGCCGCGTGCCGTCGCTCGCGTCTGACGGTCGAGCGTCTCTTCGACGCGCTGTGGACGAACACCGACGACGCCGACGAGGTGCTGGCGAAGGAGGTGCTCGACGGCGAGCACCTCTGGGCCGAGGCGGGCATCGTCGACCTCTCCGAGGGGACCGGCCCGTGGATCGCCGACGCGACGCCGGGGCCCGCCCGCGCGGCTGACGTCTCCCGCCGCATGCTGCCCACCACCAGGGAGGCGAGCGTCCCGGGCAAGCCCTGACGCTCCTCCACCGGGAGCGCTCACCCCCGTGCGCCCCTGCCGGCGGTGAGCAAGAGGTTCTGTGCCGAGAAAGCGTGTTTCAACGTTCTTGCTCGGCACGGGACCTCTTGCTCGGCGGAGCGGGCCTCGGCAGGCGGACGCGGACGAGCACGGCGGGCTCGATCCGGACGCGCGAAGATGGAGCGCATGGCACACGGAGACGTTACGGTCATCGGCTCGGACCACCTGGAGCGAGCGACGGTCGAGCAGGTGCTCGCCCTCGCTGACGCGGTCGCGGCGGCCGACGGCGTGGCGGCGCTGTCGGAACAGACGCTGCTCGACCTCCGCAGCCCCGTCCGGCCGGTGCGCCACCTGCTCGTCGACGGCGCGACCGCGCAGGGCGGCGGGGCGCTCGCCGGGTACGCGCAGGTCGACGCCGCCGGGGCGAGCGCCGAGCTGGCGGTCCATCCGGACCACCGCCGCAGCGGCCTCGGTCGGGCCCTCCTGGACGCCGTCCGGGCGCACGCGCCGGGCGTGGCGGTCTGGGCGCACGGCGACCTGCCGGGGGCCCGCGCCCTGGCCGCCGCGGCCGGCCTGGAACGCGTGCGCGAGCTGCTCCAGATGGCCCTGGACCTGCCCGAGTGGCGGCGTACCGGGGGCGGGGCGGCAGACGGCGCCCCGGAGATCCGCACGTTCCGGACAGGCGCGGACGAGGAGGCCTGGGTGCGGCTCAACGCCCGCGCCTTCGCCGACCACCCCGAGCAGGGCCGCATGAGCGTCGCGGACCTGCGTGCGCGCGAGGCGGAGGACTGGTTCGACCCCACCCTGCTGTGGCTCGTGCCCGCGCCGGACGGCGTCGAGGTCCTCGCGTCCATGTGGGTCAAGGTCGTCCCGGGCGAGGACTCCGGGGAGATCTACGCGCTCGGGGTCGACCCCGCCGCGC
Source organism: Georgenia sp. EYE_87 (assembly GCF_023148685.1). Taxonomy (GTDB): domain Bacteria; phylum Actinomycetota; class Actinomycetes; order Actinomycetales; family Actinomycetaceae; genus Georgenia. The sequence continues at coordinate 150,631 of NZ_JAHXNL010000002.1, forward strand.
AGGGCCGCGGCCTCGGCTCGGCGCTCACCGTCCGCGCGCTGGACGAGATGTCGCGGCGCGGGCTGCGGCGCGCCACGCTGTACGTCGAGGGTGACAACACCGCGGCCCGCCGCACGTACGAGAGGGAAGGGTTCCGGTGCGTCGTCACCGACGTCCAGTACCGATGAGACGGCTGGGGGCAGGCCGGCCCGCCGCGGTCACCCGCCGGACACCTTCCGGTGTCACCATTTCATCCATGAGCAACACCGAGGAGATCGACGTGGACGACGAGCAGAGCCGGGACGACGCCCTGGTGGGCCGGAGCTCGACCGACCACCGCTCGGACGGCACGGCCGGCCCCGTCGGCGACGCGGTGCCGACGGGCGCCCCCGTCAGCGCCCTCGCCGCTCAGCTGGCCGACGAGGAAGTGCTAGACGGCCTGGAGGACGACGACGACGAGCTGGCGCGCCTCGAGGACGACGACGAGGACGAGCTCGCCGCCCAGGCGCGTGCCATGGCGCGGGTGCTCTCCGGCGTCTCGGCCTCCTCGGCGTCGCTGACCCGCCAGGTCGAGGAGGCCGAGGCGGAGGCCGCGCAGGAGGACCTCCCACCGTGGGAGGCCGACCTGCCCGAGGGGCGCTTCGCTGACCGTGAGCTCAGCTGGCTCGCGTTCAACGAGCGGGTCCTGGAGCAGGCGGAGGACCAGGACGTGCCGATCCTGGAGCGCGCATGGTTCCTGGCGATCTTCGCCTCCAACCTCGACGAGTTCTACATGGTCCGGGTGGCCGGCCTGAAGCGCCGCATCGCCACCGGCATGGCCGTGACGGCGGCCTCCGGGCTCTCGCCCCGCCAGGTGCTCGACGCGCTCTCCCACCGGGCCAAGGAGCTCGCCGACCGCCACGCGCGGGTCTTCGCCGAGGACGTCCAGCCCAAGCTCGCCGACGAGGGCATCCAGCTTCTCCACTGGGACGAGCTCAGCGAGAGCGAGCAGGAGCGCCTGCACAAGTTCTTCCGCAAGCAGATCTTCCCGGTGCTCACCCCGCTGGCCGTGGACCCGGCGCACCCGTTCCCCTACATCTCCGGGCTCTCGCTCAACCTGGCCGTGCTGGTGCGCAACCCCAACACCGGCAAGGAGCACTTCGCGCGGGTGAAGGTCCCCCCGCTGCTGCCGCGCTTCATCGCCGTCGACTCCGAGGGACGGCCCTACCGGCCCGAGGACGTCCCGGCCGACGCCGGCGGGCGCACGTCGTTCGTCCCGCTCGAGGAGATCATCGCCCACCACCTCGACACCCTCTTCCCCGGCATGGAGATCGTCGAGCACCACACCTTCCGCGTCACCCGCAACGAGGACGTCGAGGTCGAGGAGGACGACGCCGAGAACCTTCTCAAGGCGCTGGAGAAGGAGCTCATGCGGCGCCGCTTCGGGCCCGCCGTGCGCCTGGAGGTGGCCGAGGGCATCAGCCCGCACGTCCTCGACCTGCTCAAGCGCGAGCTCGGCGTGGTCGACCAGGAGGTCTTCCACCTGGCCGCGCCGCTGGACCTGACGGGCCTGAACGTCATCCACGACCTCGACCGCCCGGCCCTGAAGTACCCGAAGTTCGTGCCGGTGACGGCCCAGGGGCTCGCGGAGGTCGAGTCGGCCAGCCCGACCGACTTCTTCGCCGCGATCCGCGAGCGGGACATCCTCCTGCACCACCCGTACGACTCGTTCTCGACGTCGGTGCAGCAGTTCATCTCCCAGGCGGCGGCCGACCCGCGGGTGCTCGCCATCAAGCAGACCCTGTACCGCACCTCCGGCGACTCGCCGATCGTGGACGCCCTCATCGACGCCGCCAGGGCCGGCAAGCAGGTCCTCGCGATCGTCGAGATCAAGGCGCGGTTCGACGAGGCCGCGAACATCACCTGGGCGCGCAAGCTCGAGCAGGCGGGCGTGCACGTGGTGTACGGCATCGTCGGGCTCAAGACCCACGCCAAGCTCTGCCTCGTGGTCCGGCAGGAGCAGGAGGGGCTGCGCCGCTACTGCCACGTCGGCACCGGCAACTACCACCCCAAGACGGCCCGCGGCTACGAGGACCTCGGGCTGCTGACCTGCGACCGGGACGTCGGCCAGGACCTCACCCGGCTGTTCAACCAGCTCTCCGGCTACGCCCCGCGCACCCGGTTCCACCGGCTCCTCGTCGCGCCGCGGTCCGTCCGCAGCGGTCTGATCGAGCGCATCGAGCGGGAGATCGTCAACCACCGCGAGGGCCGGCCCGCGTGGGTGAAGTTCAAGATGAACTCCATCGTCGACGAGAAGATCATCGACGCGCTGTACCGGGCCAGCCAGGCCGGGGTGCCGGTCGACATCGTGGTCCGAGGCATCTGCGCCCTGCGCGCCGGCGTGCCCGGGCTGAGCGAGAACATCCGCGTCCGGTCCATCCTGGGGCGCTTCCTCGAGCACGCCCGCATCTTCGCCTTCGGCAACGGCGGCGATCCCGAGGTCTGGATCGGCTCCGCGGACCTCATGCACCGCAACCTCGACCGCCGCGTCGAGGCGCTGATCCGCATCGCAGACCAGGGGCAGATCGACTTCCTCGTCGAGCTCCTCGAGACGTCCATGGCCGACTCCACCTCAACCTGGCACCTGGAGCGGGACGGCTGGCACCGCGTGAGCCACGGGGAGGACGGCGAGCGGCTCGAGGACCTCCAGGAGATGCTCATGGCGCGGGCACGGCGTCGCGTGGTGGCCTCCCGGTGACGAGCCGGCCCGAGGTCCAGGCCGCCGGCGCGCTCGTGTGGCGGGTGCGCAACCGCAAGCTCGAGGTGCTCCTCGTCCATCGCCCCCGGTACGACGACTGGGCGTGGCCGAAGGGCAAGGTCGAGCCGGGGGAGACCGTGGTCGAGTGCGCGGCCCGCGAGGTCGCGGAGGAGACCGGGGTGCATGCCGCGCTCGGGCAGCCGCTGCCCACGGTGCGCCACCGCCTGGAGGACGGCCGTACCAAGGTCACGCACTACTGGGCGGCGCAGGAGCTGTACGAGGACTCGCAGAGCCGCAACGGCCGCGGGGACGTCGCGCCGGCCAGGCTCACCGAGATCGACGGCGTCCGCTGGATCGACGCCGGCCAGGCGTCGAAGGTGCTCACCTACCCCCACGACCGCGACCCGCTGTGGGCCCTGCTCGACCAGTGGAAGGACGAGCGCCTGCGGACCTGGACCATGATCGTGGTCCGGCATGCGCGCGCCCGGAAGCGCTCGGCGTGGAAAGGCGGGGAGGCGACCCGCCCGCTCACCCCGGCGGGCCAGGTCCAGGCCGCCAACCTCGTGCCGCTGCTGACGGCCTACGGGGTGGAGGAGGTCATGACCTCCCCCTGGGAGCGCTGCGCCGCTACCGTGCGGCCGTACCTGGAGGCCACCGGCATCGGTGCCGAGCTGCGGCCCGAGCTGACCGAGGCAGCGCACGAGAAGAAGTCGAAGCCGGTCAAGGAGCTCGTCCGCCGGGAGCTGACCACGCGGGACGTGCCGGTCGCCATCTGCACCCACCGACCGGTGCTCCCCACCGTGGTGGCCCAGATCGCGGAGCGGTCCCCGCACCGCATCATGAAGCAGGTCCCGGAGTCGGACCCGTGGCTGCGCACGGCGGAGATCCTCGTGGTCCACGTGGCGAAGCGGCCCGGGCGCAGCGCCGTCGTCGCGGCCCTCGAGAAGCACCGCGCGCGGTCCTGACGGCCGGCGGCCCTCCGCCGGACGGCGCGTCGGCGTCCCGACGGCGGGCCGGACGTCCCGACGGCGGTCCGGACGTCCCGACGGCGGGCCAGAGGCGCGCTCCGGGCCGCGCACCATTCCGGTCGCACTGCCCCCGATGACCGTTGCCGAACTGTGACGGAACGAACAACGCATGTTCACCCACCGTTCACCGTCCGACCGCACCGCGGACACCCTGCCTGCCTACGGTCAGAGCTGGTCGGGCGCCCTGGTTCCGGCCCACCGAGACAGAGGATGGAATGACCGTGAAGCTTGCAGGTAGCCGCCGTATGGCGGGAGTTGCCGCAATCAGCGCTCTGGCGATCACCCTTGCGGCCTGCGGGGGCAGCGAGGCCGACGAGGCCACCGAGGCCGGCGGCGAGGACACCGCCGCCGAGCTCTCCGGTACGCTGCCCGGAGCCGGCGCGTCGTCGCAGGAGAACGCGATGAACGGCTGGCTGGCCGGTTTCACCGAGCAGTACCCCGACGTGCAGGCCTCCTACGACCCGGTCGGGTCCGGCACCGGCCGCGAGCAGTTCATCAACGGCGCCACCCTCTTCGGTGGCACCGACTCCAAGTTCGACGAGGAGGAGCTGGCCGCCGGCGCCGAGCGCTGCTACGGCGGCGAGGTCGTCGAGCTGCCGCTGTACATCTCCCCGATCGCCGTGGCCTACAACCTGCCCGGCGTCGAGGCGGAGAACCTCAACCTCGAGCCGGAGACCCTCGCCGCGATCTTCAACGGCGACATCACCAGGTGGAACGACCCGGCGATCGCCGAGTCGAACCCCGACGTCGAGCTGCCCGACCTGGACATCGTCCCGGTCAACCGCTCCGACGACTCCGGCACCACGGAGAACTTCACCGAGTACCTCGCCGCCGCCGCGGGCGACGCCTGGCCGCACGAGGCCAGCGAGACCTGGCCGATCTCCGGCACCCAGTCCGGCGCCCAGACCTCCGGCGTCGTCTCGACGCTCCAGGCCGCCGAGGGCACCATCGCCTACCTCGACGCCTCCCAGGTGCCCGAGGGCTTCGGAACCGTGGCCGTCGGCGTGGGTGAGGAGTTCGTGCCGTTCTCCCCCGAGGCCGCCGCGGCCGTCGTCGACGCCTCCCCGGCCGCCGAGGACGCCACCGACCTGCGCCTGACCATCGACCTGGCCCGCGACACCGAGGAGTCGGGCGCCTACCCGATCGTCCTGGTCTCCTACACGATGGCCTGCTCCGTCTACGAGACCGAGCAGGACGCCGAGAACGTCAAGGCCCTGCTGACCTACATCGCCTCCGAGGAGGGCCAGCAGCGCGCGGCCGACCCGACGGTCGCTGGCTCCGCCCCGATCTCCGAGGACCTGCGCACCAAGGTCACCGCCGCGATCGAGCAGATCTCCGTCGCCTGACGCTGAGCGCCACCGCCACGGGCGGGGTCGTCCCGCCGGGGGAACCCGGTACGGCACGGCCCCGCCCGTCGTCGTGCCCGCCCCGGAAATGGTCCCGGCCCCTCCGTCCGCCTAGAGTGTGGCGCGGCACAGCGGGCGGACGTCAGGAGGGAACCAGGTGCGGGCACCATCTCGGAGGGCCGGGATCGCGGTGACCGCGTCCATCCTCGCTCTCTCCCTCGCGGCCTGCGGCTCCGACGACGTCGGATCGGGCCTGTCGGGCTCCCTCCCCGGGGCGGGCGCCTCCTCCCAGGAGGTCGCCATGACCGCGTGGCTCGCCGGGATGAACGACGCCCACCCGGGGGTGCTCGTCTCGTACGACCCCGTCGGGTCGGGCACCGGGCGGGAGATGTTCCTCAACAGCGCCATCCTCTTCGCCGGCTCCGACGCCGCGATGAGCGAGGAGGAGCTCGAGAAGGGACGGGACCGGTGCTTCGGCGGCGAGGTCGTCGAGCTGCCGCTGTACATCTCCCCGATCGCGGTGGCCTACAACCTCCCCGGTCTGGGCGCCGAGCACCTCAACCTCACGCCGGAGACGCTGGCCGGGATCTTCAACGGCGACATCACCACGTGGGACGACCCGGCCATCGTGGAGACGAACCCCGACGTAGAGCTGCCCGGCACGGAGATCGTCCCGGTGAACCGGTCCGACGACTCGGGCACGACGGAGAACTTCACGGAGTACCTCGCCGAGGCGGCCGGTGAGGCCTGGCCGCACGAGCCCGGGGAGACCTGGCCGATCTCCGGGACCCAGTCCGGCACCCAGACGTCGGGCGTCGTCACCACGATGCAGGCGGCGGAGGGGACCATCGGCTACGTCGACGCCGCCCAGGTCCCCGACGACCTCGGGACCGTCGCGGTCGGTGTGGGTGAGGAGTTCGTGCCGTTCTCCCCGGAGGCCGCGGCCGCCGTCGTCGACGTCTCACCTCCGGCGGAGGACGCGACGGACCTACGGCTGACCATCGACCTGGCCCGCGACACCTCGGAGTCGGGCACCTACCCGATCGTCCTCATCTCCTACACGATCGCCTGCTCGCGCTACGAGTCGGAGCAGGACGCGGAGAACGTCCGGGCCCTGCTGAGCTACATCGCCTCCGAGGAGGGGCAGACGCGGACGGCCGACCCCTCCGTGGCCGGCTCCGCCCCGATCTCGGAGGACCTGCGCAGCAGGGTCACCGCCGCGATCGACCAGATCACGGTCGCCTGAGGCGGGTCCGGGACCGTGCGACATACCGGATCGCGGACGCCTGTGAGGGAGACGACAGGCGCAGTTCACCGTCCGTTCACCTTGCGCCTGCCTCATGGACACCGGCTCTGCCTAAGGTGCAGGGCGTCGGCTGTCGTGCCCCCGCAGTCACCTGCGTCCCCCAGCGCAGGCGCCGACCCGGTCCTTTCGTACCGCTGACCCCCGAACCGCTACCACCCGGAGGACCCGTGGCAACCGTCACCACTCCTGACGCCCCGCCCGGGCGCGCCCCAGCCCCACGGCTGGGCGACGCGCCGGGCCGCCTGGGGAACAAGGTCTTCGCCGGCGTCTCCACCGGCGCCGGCATCACCATCCTCATCATCCTGGCAGCGGTGGCGGGCTTCCTCGTCCTGCGGTCGTGGCCAGCGATCACGGCCTCGCAGGAGGACTACGACACCGTCGGGTTCATGCAGGGGAAGGGCCTGTGGGCCTACATCGCCCCGCTGATCTTCGGCACCCTGCTCTCCTCGGTGATCGCGCTGATCATCGCCGTGCCGCTGAGCATCGCCATCGCTCTGTTCATCTCGCACTACGCGCCGCGCCGCGCCGCACAGGGACTGGGGTACCTGGTCGACCTGCTCGCCGCGATCCCGTCCGTGGTCTACGGCATGTGGGGCATGTCCTGGCTCGTCCCCCAGCTCCAGCCCTTCTTCGAGTGGCTGTCCGGCACCCTGGGGTTCATCCCGCTGTTCGCCGACTTCCAGGCGCCGGCGAAGAACGTCATGTCCGCCGGCATCGTGCTGGCCGTGATGATCCTGCCGATCATCACGGCGACCATCCGGGAGGTCTTCCTGCAGACCCCGCGCCTGCACGAGGAGGCCTCCCTGGCGCTGGGATCCACGCGCTGGGAGATGATCCGGATGGCCGTCTTCCCGTTCGGCCGCTCAGGCATCATCAGCGCCTCGATGCTTGGCCTCGGCCGCGCGCTCGGCGAGACGATGGCCGTCCTGATGATCCTGTCGCCCGGGTTCCTCATCAACTTCTACCTGCTCAGGCCCGGCCAGCACCAGTCGATCGCCGCGAACATCGCGAACCAGTTCCCGGAGGCCTCGGGCCTGGGCGCTGACGTGCTCATCGCGACCGGGCTCGCCCTCTTCGCCATCACCTTCGGCGTGAACCTGCTCGCCCGCTGGATCATCGCGCGCCGCGCCGAGTTCTCGGGAGCGAACTGATGACCATCACCACCGCCCCCACTCTCCAGCGCGCCGGCCGCCTGCCGCGGTGGGCGCCCTGGGCGATCCTCGCCGGCGCCTTCGCCGTCGCGTTCCTGTTCCTCGGCGTGACCTCGGAGCCGACGATCGCGTCCGTGGCGCTCGTCGGGGGAATCCTTTTCGTCGGGGCCACCTGGGCCGCGTCGCGCGCCGTCGAGGGCCCGCGCCGGGCCAAGGACCGCCTGGCCACGTCCCTCGTCACCGGGGCGTTCATCCTGGCGATGATCCCTCTCGTCTCGCTGGTGTGGATCGTCCTCGCCGAGGGTGCGTCCCTGATGAGCTGGGACTTCCTCACCACGGACATGACCGGCATCTTCGGCGACATGCGGGAGGGCGGCGCCCTCCACGCGATCATCGGCACCCTGTGGGTGACCGGCATCGCCTCGCTGATCTCGATCCCGCTGGGCATCTTCACCGCGATCTACCTCGTCGAGTACGGCAAGGGCCGCCTCGCGCGGGCGATCACGATCCTGGTGGACGTGATGACCGGCATCCCGTCGATCGTCGCCGGCCTCTTCGCCTTCGCCTTCTTCACGATCATCGTCGGGCCGGCCTACCGCTCCGCGTTCATGGGTGCCATCGCCCTCGCCGTCCTCATGACCCCCGTGGTCGTGCGCTCGGTCGAGGAGATGCTCCGGCTCGTCCCCAACGAGCTGCGAGAGGCGTCCTACGCGCTCGGCGTGCCGAAGTGGCTCACCGTGGTCAAGGTCGTGCTGCGCACCGCCATCGCGGGCATCACCACCGGCGTGATGATCGCCATCGCCCGGGTCATCGGCGAGACGGCCCCGCTGCTGATGACCACCGGCATCATCGCGACCACCAACAACGACCCGTTCGAGGGCCGCATGGCTACGCTCCCCGTGTTCGCCTACCGCCAGTACGCCCAGGGCGGCGTCGGCGTCGAGCGCGCCTGGGCGGCCGCGCTCACCCTGGTGGCCATCGTCATGCTGCTCAACCTCGTGGCCCGCCTCGTGAGCCGGTACTTCTCGCCGAAGGGCATCTCGTGACCCGGTCCGTCGCGCGCCGCTCCGCGCGCCACCCCCGCCCCCTCCGCCCCGCCAGCGCGGGCCGCGCCGCCGGCCCCGGAAGGAACCCCCATGTCTAAGCGCATCGACGTCAAGGACCTCAACGTCTACTACGGGGACTTCCTCGCGGTCGAGGGCGTCAACATGACCATCGAGCCCCGGTCCGTCACCGCGCTGATCGGCCCCTCGGGCTGCGGCAAGTCGACCTTCCTGCGCACGCTCAACCGCATGCACGAGGTCATCCCCGGCGCCCGCGTCGAGGGCGAGGCCCTCATGGACGGCCAGAACCTCTACGCCTCGGACGTCGACCCGGTGCAGGTGCGCCGCCAGGTGGGCATGGTCTTCCAGCGGCCGAACCCGTTCCCCACCATGTCCATCGCGGACAACGTGCTCGCCGGCGTCAAGCTGAACAACAACCGCATCAAGAAGTCCGACGCGGAGGCGCTGGTCGAGGAGTCGCTCCGGGGTGCCAACCTGTGGAACGAGGTGAAGGACCGCCTCGACCGGCCCGGCTCGTCCCTCTCCGGCGGCCAGCAGCAGCGGCTGTGCATCGCCCGCGCGATCGCGGTCAAGCCGCAGGTGCTCCTCATGGACGAGCCGTGCTCGGCCCTCGACCCGATCTCGACGCTCGCCATCGAGGACCTCATGGCCGAGCTGAAGGACGAGTACACGATCGTCATCGTGACCCACAACATGCAGCAGGCGGCCCGCGTCTCCGACCGCACCGGCTTCTTCAACATCGCCGGCACCGGCAAGCCCGGGCACCTCATCGAGATGGACGACACCGAGAAGATGTTCTCCTCGCCGTCCGTGAAGGACACCGAGGACTACATCTCCGGCCGCTTCGGGTGAGCCGGCACCGCTGACGACGACGGGGGCCTGCGGGCCCCCTTCGTCGTCGGCGACGGCCGTTCCCGCGCTCGCCCCGTGCTGTGCTCGCCGGGTCCCGGGCGTGCTGTGCTCGCCGGGGCCCGCCCGTGCTGTGCTCGCCGGGTCCCGACCGTGCTGTGCTCGTCGGGGCCCGCCCGTGCGTGGCTCGCCCGGTCCCGCTCTCAGCGGGCCGCGCCCTTCAGCGACTCGCTGACCGGCGTCTCCGAGAGCAGGATGCACAGCGAGGTGCGGTCGTCCGCCCGGTCCCACCCCTCCTCGGTGGGCGAGAGGGTGGAGAAGTAGATCTCCGACTCCGCGTACGGCACGCCCACGAACTTCTCGAACCGCGCCGTGCACTCCTTCTCCGCGAACTCCTCGATGGCGGCGCGGCCGGGGTAGTCGCCGTCGGTGTGACCGACCGCCGCGAAGACCTCGGCGTCGTGGGGCTCGGTGCACTCCTTGGTGTCCACCTGGGTCACCTCGGTGCCCTCGAGCTCCGACTGGTCGAGGCAGTCGCCCACCTCGAGCGCGATGACCTCCGCGCCCCGGGAGCACCCGGCCGAGAGGAGCAGGACCGCCGCAGCCACGGCTGGAACGGTGCGGGCGCGCATGGTGCTCCTCGGTGTGGTCGTTTCGCGACGGTGCGCACCACCACGCTAGCGCCGGACCGCGGTGACGGGCACGCGGAACCAGGCCCGCCCGCGCGTCTGCGGTGCGCACGGCGGCCGTCCGCGCCCGGCGGTCAGCGCACGAACGGGCTGATCAGCAGGTAGAGGCCGGCGGCGACGGCGGCCGAGGCGGGGATCGTCAGCACCCAGGCGACAGCGATGTTCCCGGCTACGGCCCAGCGCACGGCGGAGAGCCGCCTCGTGGCGCCCACGCCCATGATCGCGGACGTGATGGTGTGGGTGGTCGAGACGGGGGCGTGGAAGACGAAGGCCGCGACGTAGAGCACGGCGGAGGAGACGGACTCGGCGACGAACCCCCGGGCGGGGTCGAGCTGGATGACGCGCCGGCCGAGGGTGTGCATGATGCGCCAGCCGCCGGCGTAGGTACCCAGCGAGATGGCGGCCGCGGCGGCGAGCTTGACCCACAGCGGGATCTCGCTGCCCTCGTGCAGGCCGCCCGCGACGAGCGCCAGCACGATCACCCCCATCGTCTTCTGCGCGTCCTGGAGCCCGTGGCCCAGGGCCATCGCGGCCGCGGAGATGGTCTGGGACAGCTGGAAGCCGCGCAGGGTCCGCCGGTACGGGAACGAACGGACCGTCCACAGCGTGAGCACCATCACCGCGTACGCCAGCACGAAGCCGACGAGCGGCGAGAGCACCATCGGCAGGGCGACCAGGAGGCCGATCACCTCCCAGTGCACCGTCGCGGCGGCGGCCAGACCGGCACCGAGCAGCCCGCCGATCAGGGCGTGGGACGACGACGAGGGCAGCCCGAGCCACCAGGTCAGCAGATTCCACGCGATGGCGCCGACGAGCGCGGCGAGGACGACGCCGAGGCCGTCGGTGCCCTGCGGTGTCGTGATGATGCCGGAGCCGATGGTCTCGGCCACCCCGGTCCCCAGCATGGCCCCGAGCAGGTTCATCACCGCCGCCAGGACCACGGCCGTGTGCGGGGTGAGCGCGCGGGTGGTGACCGAGGTGGCGATGGAGTTGGCGGCGTCGTGGAAGCCGTTCGTGAAGTCGAAGACCAGCGCGACCGTCACGACCACCACCACGAGGAGGAGGACGGGATCCACCGGGCTCAGGACTCCTTGAGCGCGATGGTCTCGACGCTGTTCGCGAGCCGCTCGAAGGAGTCTGCGGCCTCCTCGAGGGCGTCGAGGACGCCCTTGAGCTTGATGACCTTGATCGGGTCCGTCTCCTCGTCGAACAGCTCGGCGACGAGCCGCCGGTAGGCACGGTCCGCCACGTGCTCCAGCCGGTCCACCTCGACCCAGTACTCGCGCAGGTCGGTCGTCGAGCGCAGCCGCGGCATCGCCTGGGCCGTCAGCTCGGCGCAGCGGCGCAGCACCCCGACCAGCTCGCCCACGCCGGTCGGCAGGACTCCCACCTTGTAGAGCACCATGAGGTCCCCGGCCTCGTCGATCGCGTCCATGCAGTCGTCGATCCCGCTGGCCAGGGAGTACATGTCGTCACGGTCGAACGGGGTCACGAACGTCTTGTTGAGGCGGCTGAGGAACGCCCGGGCGCTCTCGTCGGCCTCGTGCTCGACCTCGTGCAGGCGCTCGGCCAGCCGGACGCGCTGGGTGCGGTCGGCGCTGAGCATGCGCGTGAGCAGCTCGGCGCCCTCGACGAGGTGCCCGGCGCTCGTGGTGAGCAGCGCGAAGAAGGCGCCGTCCTGGGGGGTGAGCCGCAATCTCAACGAGACTCCCTGACGTGGACGTGACCGGCGGGTGAACCGGCGGTGCCCAGGCTAAGCCAGGAAGGTCCCGCCCGAGGAACCACGCGTCGTCGCGTCGGCCGGGGGAGTGTGAGGACGCCGGGCCGGAGAGCGCCAGTCGGCGCGAAGGCCGCTCTTGGCGGCTTGTGTTGGAGCCCGGGGCTTTCGCGACCCGGCGTCAGGCCCCACTGTACGGCAGTGGTTCCGTGACCGCGCAAGCGCAGGGCTCACCCGGGGAGGCGGCGACGGCGGAGCCGCAGGTCACGGTCCCGGCCACGGCGTGGCGGCGGGCCAGGGGTGGGCGTGGCGCCCGGACCCGGGGTCGGCGTGGCGCCCCTCACGGCGCCGGCGTGGCGCCGTCGTCGCGCCCCTCACCGCCGTCACGCCCGCGCGGGTCGAAGCGGTACCCGACGTTGCGCACGGTGCCGATGAGCTGGTCGTGCTCGCTGCCCAGCTTCGCGCGCAGGCGCCGGACGTGGACGTCCACGGTCCGCGTACCGCCGAAGTAGTCGTAGCCCCACACCTCCTGGAGCAGCTGGGCCCGTGAGAGCACACGCCCGGGGTTCTGGACCAGGTGGCGGAGCAGCTCGAACTCCTTGTAGGTCAGGTCGAGGTGCCGGCCCCTGACCCGGGCCGTGTACGCCGAGGCGTCGATGACGAGGTCGCCGGCCTCGAGCCGGTCGGGGGAGCCGGAGGGCTCCGCGTCCGGGCGCGGGACCTCGGCGATCATGCGCAGGCGCGCCTCGACCTCCGCCGGCCCCGCGCTGGCCAGGACGACGTCGGCGGCGCCCCATGACCGGGAGACCGCGGTGAAGCCGCCCTCCGTGAGCACGAGGAGCACGGGCGGGGCCGCCATGGGGCCGCTCAGGCCGCGGCAGAGGGTCCGTGCCACGACCAGGTCCGACCGGGCGTCGAGGAGCACGGCGGCCGCGCCGTCGTCCTCGACGACGGAGGAGAGGGCCGGGGGAGCGACCCGGACGTGGTGCGTGAGCAGGGTGAGGGCGGGCAGCACGGCGGCGGCGCCGTCGGGTTCGGCGGTGAGCATCACGAGTTCCGCCACGGGGCCCCCTCCTCACGGGTGGCCACACTCTAGCGGGACGGTGGGGGTGCCCCGACGCGTGACCGTGTGCGGGAGACCGCCCGGTCCCGGAGCCCCCGGGCGGCCCCGGGCGGCCCCGGCGTACGGGGGCCAGCCCGTCCCATCTGCAACAATCGCCGGGTGACCTCCACCGCCCCGTGCCGACCGGGCGGCGGAGCAACCCCTCGGGACGGGGCCCTCCGATGATGGGCGCCTCCACCCGCGCGGTGTTCACGGCCCTCGGCGCCGCCACCGTGGCGCTCGCCGGGTACGCGTCCCTCGACGTGCTCACCGGCGTGGTCCTCGCGCTCGGTCTCGTCTTCGCCTCGGGGTGGCCTCGGCTGCTCTCGCTGCCCACCGCCCGCGGCGGCAGCCTGGTGATCGGCCTGACGGCGCTGGCCGCGGTCGCGGTGGTGAGGGTGAGCACCTTCGGTGACCTCGCCGTGGTCATGGGCCTGGCCGTCGTCGCTGCGTTCGTCCACCAGATGCTGCGGCGTGACGGCCGCCCGAGACTCGTCGAGTCGGTGGCGGGCGTGGTCTCGGGGACCGTCGTCGTCGTCTCGGCCGCCGGCTGGCTCGCCGTGGAGGAGGGCGTCGTCAGCGCCGAGCTGGTCGTCACGGCCGCGGCCGCGATCGCCGCCGCGGCCGCCGTGACGGCGGTGAACGCGGCCACCCGGCTCGTCGCCGCGCTCGCCACGGTGGTCGGCGGCGCGGTCGGGCTGCTCACCGGCTCCCTGCTCGGCGACGTCGGCCCGGTGCCAGGCCTGCTGGTGGGGCTCGCCGCCGGGATCCTCACGGCCGCCCTGCACATCCTCTTCGGCCGGTTCCCGGCCTCGCGGCGGGTCCGCCCCGCCCTCGCCGCCGCCCTGCTGCTGGTGCTCGCGTCCGGCGTGCCCGTCTTTCTCGTCAGCCGGCTCCTGGGCGGCTGACCCCCTCACGCCTCACGACGACTAGCCTGGCACCATGCCGTTCCAGCTCCCTGACGACCTCGCCCCGGAGTGCTACCCGCTCGCCTGGCTCCTCGGCTCGTGGCGCGGCTTCGGCCTGCTCGGCTACCCGGGCGTGCCGGAGACCCCTTTCGTGCAGGAGATCGTCTTCGACCACGACGGCGGGCCCTACCTGCGCTCGACGTCGACCATCCACCTCGCCGACCCCGAGGGGTCCGGCCCCATCGCCCGGGAGATGACCGGGCACGAGGGGGCGGCCGCACTGGTCCGCGGCCAGCTCTGGTCCACCGAGACCTCGTACTGGCGGCCGGTGCCGAACGGGCACCCCACGCCGGAGGAGGGGGACGGCACCGCCCGGACGAGCGCCGGTGCGCCGGTGCCCCCGCCGACCGAGCTCGAGGTGCTCGTCGCGGACCCCGCCGGCCAGATCAGCGTCTACGTGGGTTCCGTGCGCGGGCCGCGGATCGACCTGTCCACGGACGCGGTGGTGCGCACGGCCACCGCCGCCGAGATGACCGGGGCCACCCGCGTCTACGGGCTCGTCCAGCGGGACCTGATGTGGGCGATGGACCTCGCCGCCTTCGGCCACGAGCTCCAGTCCTACGCGTCCGGCCGGCTGAGCCGGGAGGAGTGAGATGACCGCCACCGAGGAGACCACCTACCGCAGCCCGCTGCTGGGCCGGCCTGGCGCCGTCGCCGACTCGGGGCCCGACGCGGGCGTCGCGCTGCACTACGGCGACCCGGTGCACGAGCAGCGCGCCCTCGCCCGCGGCGAGGCGCTGGTGGACCTCTCCCACCTCGGCGTCGTCACCGTCACCGGCCCGGACCGGATCAGCTGGCTGAACACGCTCAGCTCCCAGCTGCTGCTGGGCCTCGAGGCCGGGGCCTCCACCGAGCTGCTGCTCCTGGACGTCAACGGGCACGTCGAGCACGCCCCGGCGGTCCAGGACGACGGCGAGCGCACCTGGCTGATCACCGAGGCGGCGGACGCCGCGCCGCTCGCCGCCTTCCTCGACTCGATGCGGTTCATGCTCCGCGTGGAGGTCGGGCGGCGCGACGACGTCGCGGTCCTGGGCACCGCCGCCGGCGGCTGGACCGCACTCCCGGACCACCCGGCCCACCTGCTCACCTGGCAGGACCCCTGGCCCCGCACCGCCCCCGGCTCCACCGACTACGGGCCCCCGGACGCCGAGCACCCCGGCATCGAGATCCACCGCGCCCTCTCGCTCGTGCGGCGCGACGCGCTGGCCGCGGTGGCCGAGGACTTCTGCGCCCCGACGGCGGAGCCGGGCACCCGCCCGCGCCGCCTCGCCGGGACGTGGGCGTGGGAGGCGCTGCGGGTGGAGGCCTGGCGCCCCCGCCTGGGCCGCGAGGTGGACGAGCGCACCATCCCGCACGAGCTCGACTGGCTGCGCACCGGCGTCCACCTGAGCAAGGGCTGCTACCGCGGCCAGGAGACGGTCGCGCGCGTGGTCAACCTCGGCCGCCCGCCCCGCCGCCTGGTCATGCTGCACCTCGACGGCTCCGAGCACCTGCTGCCCGGCCCGGGCGACGAGGTGCGGCACGGCGAGAAGGTGGTGGGACGCCTGACCACCGTCGTCCGGCACGAGGAGCTCGGGCCCGTGGCGCTCGCCGTCGTCAAGCGCAGCGTGCCCGCCGACGCCCCCCTCACGGCCGGCGGGGTCGCGGCCGCCCAGGAGATCGTCGTCGGGACCGACGGGGTCACCGACGTGCGACCCGCCGAACGCCCGGGGGCCGGTCTCCGCCGTCGCGACCTGCGGCCATGACGGCCGGCCCGGCACGCCCGGGCGCGGACCGGTCCGACGAGGGGCGGGCGGACCGTGCGGGCGCGGACCGGTCGCGCCCCGCGGGACGGGGGGACGGCCCCGGCGCGGACCCGCCCGGCACCGAGGGGCGGCCGCACCGCTCGGCGGCCCAGCTCGTCGCCGCCGGGATCGGACGCACCATGGACCTGCGTCGCTGGCGCGTCGTGCTGCGCGTCCAGGCACGCCAGGGCCGCCGCCGCACCTCCGACGCGTTCGCCCCGATCCTCACCGCGGCGCTCGCCGCGGGCCTGGCCTACCTCGTCTCGGGCAGCCTCCTCGGGCACGAGCTGCCCATGTTCGCCCCGATCGCCGCCTGGGTGTGCCTGGGGTTCAGCCCCGACCGGCAGCTGCGCCGGGTCGCCGAGATGGGCGCCGGCGTCACGCTCGGCGTGGGCCTGGGCGAGCTGTTCGCCGCCCTGTTCGGCGCGGGGCCCGTGCAGATCTTCGCGGTGCTGCTCATCTCCGCCCTGACCGCCCGCTTCCTCGACCGCGGCCAGCTCTTCACCACCCAGGCGGGCGTGCAGTCGATCGTCATCGTCGCCATGCCGGCCAGCATGTTCGCCGACGGTGCCGTCGGCCGCTGGTCGGACGCGCTCGTCGGCGCCGCGCTCGCGCTCCTCGTCACCGCGCTGCTGCCCGGCGACGTGGTGCGCCGCCCCCGCCGCCTGGGCCAGGAGGTGCTGAGCGAGCTGGCCTCGATGCTCGCCACCCTCGGCCGGGGACTGCGCAGCGGCGATGCCCAGCTCGCCGCCGACGCCCTGGCCCAGGGCCGCGGCTCGCAGGGTGGGCTCGACGCGTGGGTCACCGCCGTGCGCAGCGCCAAGGAGGTCGTCCGGGTCAACCCGGCGCTGCGGGCGGAGCGCGCCACCATCGCCGAGCTCGGCCGGGTGAGCACCCTGGCGGACCGCGCCATGCGCAACGCCCGGGTGGTCTGCCGCCGTGCCGTGGTCGCCATCGAGGAGGACGGGCCGTCGCCGGACATCGCCGACGAGGTCGACGCCGTCGCCGCCGCGCTGAGCTCCCTCGCCGCCGCGATCGGTCACGGCGACCCGCCCGAGCACGCCCGCGCCACGCTGGTGCGGGTCTCCGCCACCCTCGTCCCGGTGCTGCACGCCGAGGAGGGCTGGCGCAAGCAGACGCTGGTGTCGCTCCTGCGTTCGCTGGTGGTCGACGCGCTGCAGATGACCGGCATGTCCCGCCGGCAGGCGATGGCCCAGCTCGCCGAGGGCTGAGCCGACGGCGGGGCGGCCGTCCGGTCAGCGATCCGGCGGGGTCACCCGAGGACGACGTCCTCGCCGACGACGGTCACGGGCACCGGCGGGAGCGGCTCGTTCGCCGGCCCGGTGACCACGCTGCCGTCGGTGAGGGCGAACGCCGACCCGTGGCACGGGCAGTCGATCTCCGTCCGTCCGATCTGCACGGCGCACCCCTCGTGGGTGCAGACCCCGCTGAATGCCCGGATCGTGCCGGCCTCCGGCTGCACGACCACCACCGACGCGCCCTCCACGTCCAGGACGACGCCGGAGCCGACCGGCACCTCGCCCACCCCGAGGAGCCGGGTGCCCGTGGCGGAGGGCGGGGGCGCGGCCGCCTCGCCGGGGTCGTCCCCGCCGCACGCCGCGAGCAGGGGGACGGTGAGCAGGCCGGTGCCGGCCAGGAGCACGCTGCGACGGGCCGGTCCGGCCCCGGAGGTGATGTCCACCCGCCCATCGTGCCCGCTCGTTACGCTGCGGTGGTGATCGCCAACGTGCAGGTGCTGCTCTTCCTCGCGCTCTCCCTCGTCCTGCTGGGCATCGAGCTGTGGGCGCTCGTGGACGCCGCGCGGCGGCCGGCGGGCGCCTTCACCTACGGGGGCAAGCGCACGAAGAAGTTCTGGGTCCTGCTCACGGGCATCGGCGCTCTTGTCGGGTTCATCGCGATCCCGCCGCCGCTGGGCCTGGGCATCCTCGGCACGTTCACGATGTTCATCGCGGTCGTCCCCGCCGGCGTCTACCTCGCCGACGTCCGGCCCGCCGTCAGCGGCTACGGGGGCGGGCGGCGCCGGCCTCCGGGCCAGGGCGGCCGCTGGTGAGGGCCGTCCTCCAGCGGGTCACCCGCGCGTCGGTGACCGTCGGCGACGAGGTCGTCGGTCGGATCGACCGCCCCGGGCTGCTCGCACTGGTCGGCGTCACCCACGACGACGGTGCCGAGCAGGTCGACCGGCTCGCCCGCAAGATCGCCGAGCTACGGATCCTGCGGGACGAGCGGTCGGTCGCGGACGACGACGCCCCCGTCCTCGTCGTCTCGCAGTTCACCCTCTACGCCGACGTGCGCAAGGGCCGGCGCCCCACCTGGAACCACGCGGCGGCGGGCGCGGTCGCCGAGCCGCTGGTCGACGCGGTGGCCGACGCGCTGCGCGACCGCGGCATCGAGGTCGCCACCGGCCGCTTCGGCGCCGACATGTCCGTCGAGCTGGTCAACGACGGCCCTGTCACGCTGCTCGTCGAGGTCTGATCGTCCGACCTGGACGCACCGGTGCGGGGCCCGCGGTCCGCACGGGGACGCATGGTCAACCGGTGCGGGCGGTCCCCGGCGGCCGGTCCGGACGTCCGTCCACACGTGCCCGGCGGGCCGCGCCGGTGGAGGGCGCCGGCCGGCCGCTCGGCGTCGCGAGAGGATGGGGACATGAGGATCGAGGCCGTCAGGGGCGACATCACCCGGCAGGACGTGGACGCCATCGTCAACGCCGCCAACTCCTCGCTGCTGGGCGGAGGCGGCGTTGACGGCGCGATCCACCGGGTCGCCGGGCCGGGGCTCCTCGAGGAGTGCATGGAGCTGCGCCGCACGGAGCTGCCCGACGGGCTGCCCGTGGGCGAGGCCGTGCCGACGGCCGGATACCGGCTGCCTGCGCGGTGGGTCATCCACACGGTGGGCCCCAACGCCCGCCGCGGCGAGACGGACCCCGCGCTGCTGGCGGCCTGCTTCACCAGCGCGCTCGTCGTCGCCACGGACGTCGCGGCCCCTACCGTCGCCTTCCCGGCAGTCAGCGCCGGGGCCTTCGGTTGGGACGTGGCCGAGGTGGCGCGCGTCGCGGTGGAGGCGGTCGGCGCTTTCGGGGCCCGGCAGGAGAACCGCGACGGCGCCGAGGTCTGCGGCCTCGAGGTCCGCGAGATCGGGGCCACCCGGATCGAGCTCGTGCGCTTCGTGCTCTTCGACGACCGGGCGCTGGAAGCGTTCAGCCGCGAGCTGGGCTGAGGCCTGCCGATCGTGCCGCGCGCGGCGGTTCCCGCGAGCCGGACCCACGCGTCACGCCGGTGGCGAACACGGGCAGTTCCGCGCCGTCCCCGCCGTTAGCCTTGACGAACGCTGCCCAGACCGGTTGCCGCCGGGTACTGGCCGAGGTAGCCGCCCGTGAGGAGTGCACATGTTTGAACGATTTACCGACCGTGCCCGACGCGTGGTCGTCCTCGCCCAGGAAGAGGCGCGGATGCTCAACCACAACTACATCGGCACCGAGCACATCCTCCTCGGCCTGATCCACGAGGGAGAGGGCGTTGCCGCGAAGGCCCTCGAGGCCCTCGACATCTCGCTCGAGGCGGTGCGTGCGCAGGTGACCGAGATCATCGGCGAGGGGCAGCAGTCCCCGTCCGGTCACATCCCGTTCACGCCGCGAGCCAAGAAGGTCCTCGAGCTGTCCCTGCGCGAGGCGCTGCAGCTCGGCCACAACTACATCGGGACCGAGCACATCCTGCTCGGGCTCATCCGCGAGGGCGAGGGCGTCGCCGCCCAGGTGCTGACCAAGCTCGGCGCGGACCTCAACCGTGTCCGCCAGCAGGTCATCCAGCTCCTGTCGGGCTACCAGGGGAAGGAGCCCGTGGCCTCCGGCGGTCCCGCCGAGGGCCAGCCCTCGGGCTCCGCCGTCCTCGACCAGTTCGGCCGCAACCTGACCCAGGCCGCCCGGGAGGGCAAGCTCGACCCGGTCATCGGCCGGAAGCTCGAGGTGGAGCGGGTCATGCAGGTGCTGTCCCGCCGCACCAAGAACAACCCGGTGCTGATCGGCGAGCCCGGCGTCGGCAAGACCGCCGTCGTCGAGGGCCTCGCCCAGGACATCGTCCGCGGCGACGTCCCGGAGACGCTGAAGGACAAGCAGCTCTACACGCTCGACCTCGGCTCCCTGGTGGCCGGGTCGCGCTACCGCGGTGACTTCGAGGAGCGCCTGAAGAAGGTGCTCAAGGAGATCCGCACCCGCGGCGACATCATCCTGTTCATCGACGAGATCCACACCCTCGTCGGCGCGGGTGCCGCCGAGGGCGCCATCGACGCGGCGTCGATCCTCAAGCCCATGCTGGCCCGCGGCGAGCTGCAGACCATCGGGGCCACGACCCTCGACGAGTACCGCAAGCACATCGAGAAGGACGCCGCCCTGGAGCGCCGGTTCCAGCCGATCCAGGTGGCCGAGCCGACGCTCGCGCACACCATCGAGATCCTCAAGGGCCTGCGCGACCGGTACGAGGCGCACCACCGCGTCTCCATCACCGACGAGGCGCTCGTGGCCGCCGCCACCCTGGCGGACCGCTACGTCTCCGACCGGTTCCTCCCGGACAAGGCGATCGACCTCATCGACGAGGCGGGCGCGCGCCTGCGCATCCGCCGCATGACGGCCCCGCCGGAGCTGCGCGAGCTCGACGAGCGCATCGCCGAGGTCCGCCGCGAGAAGGAGTCGGCGATCGACGACCAGGACTTCGAGAAGGCCGCGCGTCTGCGCGACCAGGAGAAGACTCTGGGCGAGCGCCGGACCGAGCGCGAGAAGGCATGGAAGAACGGCGACCTCGACGCGGTCTCCGAGGTCGACGAGGAGCTCATCGCCGAGGTGCTGGCGATGTCCACCGGCATCCCGGTCTTCAAGCTCACCGAGGAGGAGTCCTCGAAGCTGCTCCACATGGAGGACGAGCTGCACAAGCGCGTGGTCGGCCAGGACACGGCCATCAAGGCGCTCTCGCAGGCGATCCGCCGCACGCGCGCCGGTCTGAAGGACCCCAAGCGCCCGGGCGGGTCGTTCATCTTCGCCGGCCCCACCGGCGTCGGGAAGACCGAGCTGGCCAAGGCGCTCGCCGAGTTCCTCTTCGGGGACGAGGACGCACTCATCCAGCTCGACATGTCGGAGTTCTCCGAGAAGCACACCGTCTCGCGGCTCTTCGGCTCTCCGCCCGGGTACGTCGGCTACGAGGAGGGTGGCCAGCTCACCGAGAAGGTGCGGCGCCGTCCGTTCTCCGTGGTGCTGTTCGACGAGGTGGAGAAGGCCCACGCCGACATCTTCAACTCGCTCCTGCAGATTCTCGAGGACGGCCGTCTGACCGACTCCCAGGGCCGCACGGTGGACTTCAAGAACACCGTGATCATCATGACGACGAACCTCGGCACCCGAGACATCGCCAAGGGCCTGCTGACTGGCTTCCAGGCCGGTGGCGAGCTGTCCAACAGCTACGAGCGGATGAAGACCAAGGTCAACGAGGAGCTCAAGCAGCACTTCCGGCCCGAGTTCCTCAACCGCGTGGACGACGTCATCGTCTTCCCGCAGCTCTCGGAGGCGGAGATCATCCAGATCGTCGACCTCATGATCGCCCGCCTGGACCAGCGCATGCGGGACCAGGACATGACGATCGAGCTCACGCCGTCGGCCAAGGAGCTCCTCGCCGAGCGCGGGTACGACCCGGTGCTCGGGGCGCGCCCGCTGCGCCGGGCGATCCAGCGCGAGATCGAGGACGTGCTCTCCGAGAAGATCCTCTTCGGCGACGTCAAGCCCGGCCAGAAGATCCTGGTCGACGCCGAGGGCGAGGGCCTGCTGGGCCAGTTCACCTTCACCGGTGTCCCGGCCGGGGAGATCGTCAAGCCGGAGCCCGTCGCCGTCGGGCACGGGACGACGGTCGAGCAGCGTGACATGCCGACGGCGCCCGAGGGCGGCGGCGCCGGCGGCGGCGGTCAGCTCCAGCCCGGTTCCTGACCGGTAGACGTTCCGCACGGGAAGGCCCGGCGACCATCTGGTCGCCGGGCCTTTCCCGTCGCCCGAGGAGCAGTCCTCAGCCGCGCGATGTCCGGACTGTCACCGGTAAGTGCTCCTGGGCAGATGAAGTGTTCCTAGGACGACTCATCCTGCGCAAAGACACTTACTGGTCGAAGTCTTGCGATCCTGGCCGCAGTTTCGCGGTCCCGGCCGCAGAGGGGGGCCCGGGTGAGCGTGCGGGTGCCGCGCCGCCGAGGCCGGGCTCAGGCGTCGACGGAGACGAGACCGCCGGCGGTGCTGGTGACCCGCTGGTGGTACCGCTCGACGAACGCCCGCACCAGCGCGTGGGAGGCGCTCACGTCGGCGCGGGAGATCCGCTCGATCACGCCGTCGACCTGGTCAGCGGGGAAGTAGCCCGAGTGGCGGTAGACCTCGATCCGGGTGATCAGCGCGGCCCGGTCCATCTCGGGATGGAACTGCGTGACGTACTGGTTCCGGCCCAGGCGGAACGCCTGCACCGGGCAGGACGCCGAGGTGGCGAGCAGCGTCGCGCCCGGCGGCACCGCCGTCAGGGCCTCCTTGTGCCCGACGTAGGCCTCGAACGCGCCCGGGAGGCCGCCCAGCACCGGGTCCCGCCGCCCCTCGCCGGTCAGTGTGATCAGCGCGGCGGAGGTCTCCTCGGCGTAGGTACCGTCGACGACGCCGCCCGCCCGCCGGCCCAGCGACCCCACACCGAAGCACAGCCCGAGGAAGGGGAAGTCGCGCCGCTGCACCTCGGCGAGGACGGCGTCGAGCTCCGCCTCGACGCGCCGCTGCGTCGGGCTCTTGGACCCCTCGGGCACCGACGTCGTGAACGGGCTGCCGCCGAGGATCACGCCGGCGTAGTCGTCGAGGTCGAGGGAGAACGGCCCGGACTCCATCCGGACGCGCACCAGCTCCTCGGGACGCAGGCCGCCGTGGCGCAGGAACGACGCGTACTCGTCGTCCGCCGCGACGTCCTCGCTTCGGGACGCGAGGAGCACGAAGGGCTTGCCGGACATGGTCTGATCTCACCACCGCCCGCCCGCGACGGTCGCGACCGTCCGGCACGTGTCGCCGCGGCGGTCGGGTGTCCGGATGGCGGGACGACGCCGAAAGAGGCTGGCAGCGTCGTCACCCTCGGCGTAGAGGTCCCGGCGTGCGGACCCGAACGTCCAGATCTACCGTGGAAACGGATCCCCACCAGGGGGACTCTCGACGGAAGGAGCCAGCGATGGGTCTGGACGACAAGATCAGCAACGCCGCCGAAAAGGGCGCAGGCAAGGTCAAGGAGGGCGCCGGCAAGGCGACCGACAACGAGAGGCTGGAGGCCGAGGGCCAGGCCGACCAGACCAAGGCCAACCTGAAGCAGGCCGGCGAGAACGTCAAGGACGCCTTCAAGTAGACGCCGCGACGGCAGTCGACCGGAGCCCCGCGGGAGCGATCCTGCGGGGCTCCGTCGTGATCAGGCCGAGCTCCGCCGTGGGTGCAGGGCCCCGCGAGCGTCACGGACGGCGCGAGTCCCGTACCGTTCCGCGCCAGGGCCCTTGGTCATCCGGTGTGAGCGGCCTCACCCCCTATCCTGTCGAACGTGACCGCGGTCACCCGTAGCCTGGCCGCGAACACCCGACGGCGAGGAGAGTCGCGATGGCGAAGTACGTGTACCGGTTCAGCGAGGGTGACAAGGACCAGAAGGACCTCCTGGGCGGCAAGGGCGCCAACCTGGCCGAGATGACGAAGATCGGCCTGCCGGTCCCGCCGGGGTTCACGATCACCACCGAGGCGTGCCGGGCGTACATGCGCGACGGGCAGGTCCCGGCGGAGCTGCGCGTCGAGGTCACGATGGCCATGCGCGAGATCGAGGACACGATCGGCCGGCGCCACGGCGACTTCCACGAGCCGCTGCTGGTCTCGGTGCGCTCGGGCGCGAAGTTCTCCATGCCCGGGATGATGGAGACGGTCCTCAACGTCGGCCTCAACGACGCCTCCGTGAAGGGGCTGGCCGAGTTCTCCGGGGACGAGCGCTTCGCCTGGGACTCCTACCGCCGCCTGATCCAGATGTTCGGCAAGACCGTGCTCGAGATCGACGGCGACCGCTTCGCCGCCGCCCTGGACGCGAAGAAGAAGGAGGTCGGGGCCGCCACGGACGTCGACCTCACCGCGGAGGACCTCAAGGACCTCGTCGAGTCGTTCAAGCAGATCGTGCGCGACGAGTCCGGCCGCGAGTTCCCCCAGCACCCCCGTGAGCAGCTCGACATGGCCATCGAGGCCGTCTTCGGCTCGTGGAACACCGAGCGTGCCCGCCTGTACCGGCGCCGCGAGCGCATCCCCAACGACCTCGGCACCGCCGTCAACGTCGTCACCATGGTGTTCGGAAACCTGGGCGAGACGTCCGGCACCGGCGTGGCCTTCACCCGCGACCCGTCCACCGGCCACTCCGGCGTGTACGGCGACTACCTGCCCAACGCGCAGGGCGAGGACGTCGTCGCCGGCATCCGCAACACCCTGACGCTGGCGGAGCTGGAGGGCCTCGACCCCAAGTCCTACGCCGAGCTCATGCAGGCGATGCGCCGCCTGGAGACCCACTACCGCGACCTGTGCGACATCGAGTTCACCATCGAGCGCGGCAAGCTGTGGCTGCTGCAGACCCGGGTGGGCAAGCGCACCGCCGGGGCGGCGTTCAGGGTGGCCACCCAGCTCGTGGACGAGAACCTCATCACCATGGACGAGGCGATCTCCCGCGTCTCGGGCGCCCAGCTCACCCAGCTGCTGTTCCCCCAGTTCGACGGCGAGGCGGACCGCAAGCTCCTCACGAAGGCGATGGCCGCGTCCCCCGGCGCGGCGGTGGGGGAGATCGTCCTCGACAACGCGCAGGCGCTCGAGCGCACCCAGGCGGGGGCGAAGGTCATCCTCGTGCGCCGGGAGACCAACCCCGACGACCTGCAGGGCATGATCGTCGCGGCCGGCGTGCTGACCTCGCGCGGCGGGAAGACCTCGCACGCCGCCGTCGTCGCACGCGGCATGGGGACCACCGCGGTCGTCGGCGCCGAGGAGATCGACGTCGACGTCGCGGCCCAGGAGGTCCGGGTCGCCGGGAAGGTGCTGCGCCCCGGCGACGTCATCGCGCTCGACGGGACCACCGGCGAGGTGTTCCTCGGCGAGGTGCCGGTGGTCGACTCCCCGGTCATGCGCTACATCGCCGACGGGCTCGACGCCGGGCTCGCCGCGAGCGAGGACGACGCCACCCGGGAGCTCGTGCTCGCCGTCGACCGGATCCTCACCCACGCCGACTCGGTGCGGCGCATGAAGGTCCGGGCCAACGCGGACACCGCCGAGGACGGGCGCCGGGCGCGTGAGCGCGGCGCCCAGGGGGTGGGGCTGTGCCGCACCGAGCACCAGTTCCTCGGCGAGCGGCGCACCTACATCGAGCACCTCGTCCTCGCCGAGGGCCAGGAGGCCCGTGAGGCGGCGCTGGCCGAGCTGCTGCCCCTGCAGCGCAAGGACTTCGTCGACCTGCTCGAGGCGATGGACTCCCTGCCCACCACGATCCGGCTCATCGACCCGCCGCTGCACGAGTTCCTGCCCGACCTGACCGAGCTGGCCGTGAAGGTCGCGGTGGCGAAGGAGAGGGGCGAGGTCGACGAGCGGGACGTCAAGCTCCTCGCCGCGGTGCAGCGGATGCACGAGCAGAACCCGATGCTCGGCCTGCGCGGCGTGCGGCTCGGGCTGAAGGTGCCGGGGCTGTTCGCGCTGCAGATCCGGGCGATCGCCGAGGCCACGGTGGAGCTGCGCCAGGCGGGGAAGGACCCGCGGCCGGAGATCATGGTCCCGCTCGTCGGCTCGGTGCGGGAGCTGCAGATCGTCCGGGAGGAGGCCGAGGGCATCCTGGCCGAGGTCGGCGAGGCCGCCGGCACCCCGCTCGACCTGCCGATCGGCTGCATGATCGAGCTGCCCCGCGCCGCGCTGACCGCGCACCGCATCGCCGAGGAGGCCGACTTCTTCTCCTTCGGCACGAACGACCTCACCCAGACGACCTGGGGCTTCTCCCGCGACGACGTCGAGGGCGCCTTCTTCGCCGACTACCTCGAGAACGGGGTGCTGACCATCTCCCCGTTCGAGACCCTCGACGGCGACGGCGTGGGCGCCCTGGTGGTCGCCGGCGTCACGGGTGGCCGCTCGACCAAGCCGGACCTGCACATGGGGGTCTGCGGCGAGCACGGCGGCGACCCCGAGTCCATCCACTTCTTCCACAACGCCGGGCTCGACTACGTCTCCTGCTCACCGTTCCGGGTGCCGATCGCGCGGCTCGAGGCCGGCCGCGCCGCCGTCATGGCGGGGGAGGACACCACTGCCTGAACCGCCACCCCGGGCGCGTGAGGTCAAGACGCGGCCCCGCACGCGGGGCGAGCTGTCACCAGCTCGACGACACGTCAACGAGCTCGCCCGGTATGGGCGGTGAGCTGTCACGAGCTCGGTGCCACGTCAACGAGCTCGCCCGGGCGTGAGCTGGCGCGAGCCCGGTCAGACATCCACCTCTCAGCGTCTTCCCGGACCCGGGTGAAGGCGGTGGTCCGCACGCCGGATGCACGGCACCACGGGTCGGGGCCCGTGCCAGACTGGCACGGGTGAGCACGGTGACCAGCAGCGACATCGCGGCGGCCCTGAGGACGGCGGTGGCCGGCGAGGTCGACGACTCCGACCGCCGCCGGGCGGAGTACTCCACGGACGCCTCGAACTACCGGGTGGTCCCGCGCGTGGTCGTCGCTCCCCGGGGCGTCGACGACGCGCTCGCGGCCCTGGACGTCGCGCGCCGGCTGGAGGTCCCGGTCACCGCCCGCGGAGCGGGGACGTCGGTCGCGGGCAACGCCGTCGGGCCGGGGATGGTGCTGGACTTCTCGCGGCACATGAACAAGATCGTCTCGCTCGACCCCGAGGCGCGCACCGCCGTCGTCCAGCCCGGGGTCGTCATGTCGGACCTGCAGGTCGTGGCCCGCCCGCACGGGCTGCGCTTCGGGCCGGACCCGTCCACGCAGAACCGCGCCACCCTCGGCGGGATGATCGGCAACAACGCGTGCGGCCCGCACGCCGTGGCCTACGGGCGCACCGCGGACAACGTCCGCTCGCTCGACGTCGTCGACGCGTCCGGGCGCCGGTTCACCGCGGGCGCCGGCGACGGCGCGCTCGACGCCGTGCCCGGACTGGAGAAGCTGGTCAGCGCGAACCTCGCCACGATCCGCACCGCCCTGGGCCGCTTCAAGCGGCAGGTGTCCGGCTACTCCCTC
This sequence comes from Georgenia sp. EYE_87, assembly GCF_023148685.1. Taxonomy (GTDB): domain Bacteria; phylum Actinomycetota; class Actinomycetes; order Actinomycetales; family Actinomycetaceae; genus Georgenia. The sequence goes on from NZ_JAHXNL010000002.1 coordinate 177,631, forward strand.
GAGCACCTGCTGCCCGAGCACGGCACGGACCTGGCCAAGTTCCTGGTCGGGTCGGAGGGCACGCTCGTCACGGTCCTCGGCGCGACCGTGGACCTCGTCCCGATGCCGACCGCGCCGGTCGTGGTGGCGCTCGGGTACCCGGACATGCCGACGGCGGCCGACGCCGTCCCGGCCCTGCTCGAGTTCAACCCGCTGGCGGTGGAGGGCATCGACGCCCGCCTCGTCGACGTGGTGCGCCGCCACCGCGGCCCGGCCGCCGTGCCGGAGCTGCCGCCGGGCGGCGGCTGGCTGCTCGTCGAGGTCGGCGCGCAGCCCGGCGAGGGCGCGGAGGAGGTCCTGGCCCGCGCCCGGGCCCTGGCCGCCGCCGGCGGGACGGACGCGGCCGCCGTCGTCCCGGCGGGGGAGCAGGCCGACGCGCTCTGGCGGATCCGGGCCGACGGCGCGGGCCTGGGCGGGCGCACCCCGGCCGGGGACCCGGCCTGGCCGGGCTGGGAGGACGCCGCCGTCCCGCCCGAGCGGCTGGGCGACTACCTGCGCGACTACACCGCGCTGATGGCCGACCGCGGGGTGGACGGGCTGCTCTACGGGCACTTCGGCGACGGGTGCGTGCACGTGCGCCTGGACCTGCCGCTGGAGACCCCGGCCGGGATCGGGCCGTCGCGGGAGTTCCTCGAGGCGTCCGCGGACCTGGTGGCCCGCTACGGCGGCTCGCTCTCGGGCGAGCACGGGGACGGCCGGGCCCGGTCCGAGCTGCTGGGCCGCATGTACGCGCCCGAGGTGCTGGACCTGTTCGGCAAGGTCAAGACCCTGTTCGACCCGTCGGGGCAGCTCAACCCGGGCGTGCTGGTGGACCCGGCCCCGCTGGACGCGGACCTGCGCCGGCCGTACGCGAGGCCCACACCCCCGGCCAAGGGGTTCGCCTTCCTCGAGGACGGCGGCGACTTCGCCACCGCCGTCCACCGCTGCACCGGGGTGGGCAAGTGCCGGGCGGACAACTCCGCCGCCGGCGGCTTCATGTGCCCGAGCTACCAGGCCACCAAGGACGAGAAGGACGTCACCCGCGGGCGCGCCCGCGTGCTGCAGGAGCTCACCAACGGCTCGCTGATCACCTCCTGGGACTCCCCGGCGGTCCGCGACTCCCTCGACCTGTGCCTGTCCTGCAAGGCCTGCTCCGCCGACTGCCCCACCGGCGTGGACATGGCCCGGTACAAGTCCGAGGCGCTCCACCGCGGCTACGCCGGCAAGGTCCGGCCGGTCAACCACTACCTCCTCGGCCAGCTGCCCCGCTGGACCGGGCTGGTCACGAAGGTCCCCGCGCTGGCCAGGCTGTCCAACCGGGCTCTCGGGTTCCGGCCGCTCGCCCGGCTGGTGCTCCGCGCGGGCGGGATGGACCCGCGCCGGCAGATGGTCACCTTCGCCGAGGAGCGCTTCTCCGCCTGGTGGCGCAAGCGCGAGAACGGTGTGCCGGCGGGCCCGGAGAGGCGAGCGCGCCCCGACACTGTGAGCGCTCCACGCGCTCCACGCGCACCAGGCGCGGTCGACGCGTCGAGCAGCGCTCGCGCGGGTGCCTCGCCCGGCGACGCCCAGCGCCGCGCGGTGCTGTGGGCCGACTCGTTCTCCGAGACCCTCGACGGCGACGGCGCACGTGCCGCCGTGACCCTGCTGGAGCAGGCCGGCTACACCGTGATCGTGCCGGACGAGAATGCGTGCTGCGGCCTGACGTGGATCTCCACCGGGCAGCTCGACGGCGCGAAGAAGCGCCTGACCCACCTGCTCGGCGTGCTCGCGCCGTACGCGGCGAACGGCATCCCGGTGGTCGGCGTCGAGCCGTCCTGCACCGCGGTCCTGCGCTCGGACCTGCCCGACCTGCTGCCCGAGGACCCCCGCGCCCGGATGCTCGCCGACGACACCTACACCCTCGCCGAGCTGCTCACCGCGCCCGCCCCCCTCGGCCCGGGCCCGGACTGGGTGCCCGCCTCGCTGGATGGCCTCGAGGTCGTGGCCCAGCCGCACTGCCACCACCACTCGGTGATGGGCTGGGAGGCCGACGCCGCGCTGCTCGCCCGGGCCGGGGCGACGGTCACCCGCCTGGCCGGGTGCTGCGGCCTGGCCGGGAACTTCGGCATGGAGGCGGGGCACTACGAGACCTCGGTGGCCGTGGCCGAGAACGCCCTGCTGCCCGCCCTGCGCGCGGCCGGCCCGGACACCGTCTACCTCGCCGACGGCTTCTCCTGCCGCACCCAGGCCGACCAGCTGGTCGGGCGCCACGGCGTGCACCTCGCCCAGCTCCTCACCGGCCAGCGGTAGCCCCGAGCGCCCCGTCGACCGTGCGAAGATAGGGACGGATCCCCTCTCAACCCACGAGTCAGTCAGGTCGACGTCGTTATGCCGTTCTTCGAGTTCGACGATGGGCGCCTCGTGCCTGCCCAGTTCGGTCATCCCGTTCCTGACGACATCGAGCCCGACATCCTGGAAGCGGTTCGCGACCAGGTTCTCGAAGTCGTCCAGCGTCCGCTGTTCCCGGTGAGCTGGCACGGCGACGGGCGTCGGCCGGGCACCTACCGTCCCGCGGGCGCTCCGGCGCCGCGGCTGACCTCGCTCGACGCCACCGGGCAGGTCGTCACCGTGGAGGTCGTCGACGAGCTGGACTCGGCCGCGCTGGTCGCGGCGCTCTCGCGCTCCGCCCGCAGCGCCGACCTCGGCTGGTCCCAGCTCGCCGAGCTCTATCCCCGGGGCGCCGAGGCGTTCCGACGGGACTGGACCGCCTTCCGCGAGATGCTTCCCCCTAAGCCCGCGGCGGGCCCGCGCCTCGTCGTCGTGGCCGGTGCGGTGCGCGACGAGGTGCGGCCCGCCCTGCAGGTGCTGGCCGACTCCGGCGTCGTGGTGCACGAGATGGCGTTGCGGCAGATGTCGAACGGCCGGCGCTTCCTCGAGGTCAACGAGCTGCGTCCCCACCAGCTCGGCCCTTCGCACGTGCTCAGCGGCGGGCCGCGGGTCAACGAGCTCACCGCCGAGAGCGCCGCGTCGGGCGGCCCGGCCGCGCCGGGCACCGCCGCGGCTCCACCGCAGCCCGAGCTCGGGCGGCCGGCGGAGGCCGACGTCGCGCCCGCTGTCCCCTCCGCGCCGGACGCGGGGAGCGACCTCGACCAGCAGAGCGACGCCGCAGCCTCGCACCCTCGGGACGGCACGGTTGCGCAGGTCTCACGGGCCGACCCGGCGCCCGCCGACCTCGCCAGCCTCCGCGACATCGCCGCCATGCTGGACGGGGAGACGCCCCTGGTCTGGTCTCAGCTGCGGCGCGGCATCCGGCACGACGCCGTCCTGACGGGCGACGGTGCGATCCGGCTTCCCGGCGGGGACACCGTGGCCGATCCCGACGTCGCCGCGCGGAAGGTCTCCGGGCGCGACGACGTCGACGGCTGGCGGGTGTGGCGCTTCGGCGAGCACGGGCCGTCCCTGGCCGACGCGCGGGCCGAGCTGGTCCGGGCCCGCGGCCGCGGGCCCCGACACCCCGGATCGCGGCGTCGCCAGGGCCGGGCGCTGCGGCACTGACTGCCCGCCTCAGCGGAGCACGTAGGCCCGCGACCAGCGCCGGAGCTCGGCGTAGACGCGCTCGCGCACCTGCCGGGCGGAGAGCGTGACGTCGTGGATGGCCCCGTCGAACCGCGCCACCGTCACCAGCGGCCCGAGCTGCAGCGCCCGGCGGCGGATCTGCTCGACGTCGAGGACGGTGTCGGCCTCACGCATCTGCGGCGACCAGCGCGGGTTGATGAGCGTGCGCCCCGAGGTGAGCACCAGGACCGGGCACGAGATCTCCAGGCCGCCCGCCACCTGCTGGTGCCCGGCGAGGACCGCGGACAGCCAGCCGGCACGGATCGGCGTCCCCACCATGCGCCAGTTCGGGTCGGGCGCCCACCCGGTGAGGAACGGGTCGTCGTCGTCGGCGTCCTCGGGCAGCGGCCCGTCGGCCTCGGTCCAGCCGAGCAGCGTGCGCTGGTAGAACCCGAGGTCCGACGTCGGCATCACCGCCTTGGGCTGCAGCTTCGCCAGCCTGCCCACGATCGGCTGGGCGACCCCGCGCAGGATCGCCGACCCCTGCAGCTCGAGCCACGGCGAGTTCAGCACCAGCGCCCGCAGGGCGCCGGGGTGGCGGTGCGCCCACAGCGCCGCGGTGAGGCCGCCGGTGGAGTGGCCCATCAGGACTAGGTCGGTGCCGACCCCGAGCTCCGACCGGAGCACCTTGAGCGCGGCGTGGATGTCCTCGTCGTAGACGGTGAGGGTCTCCATGAAACCGCGCGTCTGGTGCGCGCGCAGCGAGCGGCCGTACTTGCGCAGGTCGAGGGCGTAGAACGCGCCGCCCTCGGCCGCCCACCGCCGGGCCAGCTCGCGCTGGTAGAAGTAGTCGTTCCAGCCGTGCAGGTACAGCACGGCGAACGAGGGCGACGACGGCGTCCCCGGCAGCGACTCGGGGTCGTCCGCGGGGACGTGGCGCACGAGGGTCGCGGCGACCTCGCCCTCGTCGTCGTCGTGCAGCGGGAGCGTCCGGGCCTGGAAGCCGGCGCCGAGCACGTCCGGCGCCCATCGGTCGGCGGGCGGCGGTGGAGGGAGCTCGACGACCTCCTCGGGCAGGACGGTGTCCTCGCCCGTGCCGCCGACGGGCGGCTCCTCCACGCGGCTGGTCCTGCGGATCATGGGCCCATCATGCCGTCGTTGCGACGGCCGGCGCAGCCTCGTCGGTCGCCGCGGCCCGGTGGAGCCCACCGAGCGCGCCACGGTCGTGACCGGCGGCACGTCGGCGGTCGTGGACGCAGACCTCGCGCCGTCAGCGGGTCGGGCGGGCCACCGGGGCGACCGCCCGGAGGAACCGGCCCAGGAGCGCAGCCACCTGGTCGTGCTCGATGAGGAACCCGTCGTGCCCGAACGGCGACCGCACGTGCGCCACCGGACCGGCCGTCGGGACCGCGGCGGCGATGCGCTCCGACTCGGCGGGGAAGAACAGCCGGTCGGAGTCGACCGCGACCACCAGCGTCTCGGCGGTGACCTGTGCGAGGGCCGCCTCGACCCCGCCGCGGTCGCGACCGACGTCGTGGGTCATCATCGTCCGCGTCAGCGTGAGGTAGCTGTTCGCGTCGAAGCGCTCCGCGAGCTTGCCCGCGTGGTGGTCGAGGTAGGACTGGACCGCGAACCGCCCGCCGGAGAGCGGCTCCTCCCCGCCCTGCGGCAGACGCCCGAACCGCTGGTCCAGCTCGAGCGGGGTGCGGTAGGTGGTGTGCGCGATCTGGCGGGCGAGCCCCAGGCCGGTGTGCGGGCCGTGGCCCGGGGCGGCGTCGTAGTAGTCGCCGCCGCGCCAGCCCGGGTCGAGCTCGATCGCCGCCACCTGGGTGTGCGCCCACGCGATCTGCTCCGCGCTGCTCTGCGCGCAGGAGGCGACGACGGCGACGGCACCGACCCGCTCGGGGGCGGTCACGGCCCACTCCAGCACCCGGTGGCCGCCCATCGAGGCTCCGACGACGAGCGCCCACCGCTCGATCCCGAGAAGGTCGGCCAGCTCGAGCTCGGCCGCCACCTGGTCGCGCACGGTCAGCACGGGGAAGCGCGAGCCCCACGGCGTCCCGTCCGGGGCGGAGGAGGACGGCCCGGTGGACCCCTGGCAGCCGCCCAGGACGTTCGGGGCGACGACGAAGTAGCGGTCGGTGTCGATCGCCCGGCCGGGGCCGACCACCTGGTGCCACCAGCCGGGGGCGGGGTCGCCGGGGCCGTGCGCGGTGACGTGCGAGTCCCCGGTGAGGGCGTGCAGCACCAGGACGGCGTTGTCGCCGGCCTCGTTCAGCTCGCCCCAGGTCTCGTAGGCCAGCTTCACGTGCGGCAGGCGTCCGCCCGCCTCGAGCGGAAGGGCACCGATGTCGGCGAACAGCCGCCCGCGCGGGTCCTCGCCCTCGCGCCAGGCCCCGGTGGCCGGCAGGGTCGCCGGGTCGATGACGCGGCGGTCCCGCCGGTCGTGACGCGTCGCGGTGGGCCGGGCGGCGCCCGCCCGGGCGGGTGCGACGTCGGCGGGGAGGGCCCCCGACGACGGCGCACCCGCGCCGGTCGGACAGTCTCCGGTGGTCACGCGCCCGCCTCGGCGCCGACCGGGGCGGCGGTGAAGGACGCGGCGGCCTCCAGGCCGGTGCGCAGGTCCGCGAGGATGTCCTCGATGTTCTCGGTGCCGACCGCGAGGCGGACCAGGCCCGGGTTGACGCCGGCGCCCTCGAGCTCCGCCGGGCTGAGCTGGGAGTGCGTGGTCGAGGCCGGGTGGATCACCAGGGAGCGCACGTCGCCGATGTTGGCGACGTGCGAGTGCAGCTTCAGCGCGTCGACGAAGGCCTGGCCCGCGGCGTAGCCGCCCGCGAGCTCGAAGGCGAGGACGGCGCCGGTCCCCCTCGGGGCGTACTTCTGCCCGCGCTCGTACCACGGCGAGGACGGCAGGCCCGCATAGGCCACCCGCGTCACCTGCTCGCTGGCCTCGAGGAACTCGGCCACCTTCTTCGCGTTCTCGACGTGCCGCTCGACCCGCAGCGACAACGTCTCGATGCCCTGGCCGATCAGGAAGGCGTTGAACGGGGAGATGGCCGGGCCGAGGTCGCGCAGCAGCTGCACGCGAGCCTTGAGGATGAATGCCGGCGCCCCGAGGTCCTTGTAGACCAGGCCGTTGTAGCTCGCGTCCGGGGTGTTGTAGTTCGGGAACCGCTCCGGCTGCGCGGACCAGTCGAAGGTTCCGCCGTCGACGATCACGCCGGCGATGGACGTCCCGTGACCGCCGAGGTACTTCGTGGCGGAGTGGATGACGATGTCCGCGCCGTGCTGGAGCGGGCGGATCAGGTACGGCGTGGCGATGGTGTTGTCCACCGCCAGCGGCACGCCGATCTCGTGGGCGACCGCGGCGACGGCCTCGATGTCGAGGATCGCGCTCTTCGGGTTGGCGATGGTCTCGCCGAAGAACAGCTTGGTCCGCTCGTCCGCGGCCGCGCGCCAGGACTCCGGGTCGTCCGGGTCCTCGACGAACGTCGTGGTGACGCCGTACTTGCTCAGCGTGTGCACGAGCAGGTTGACGGTGCCGCCGTAGAGGTTCGGGCTGGCGACGATGTTGTCGCCGACCTCCGCGATGTTGAGGATCGCCAGCGTCGTGGCGGCCTGGCCGGAGGCGACGAGCAGACCGCCGACGCCGCCCTCGAGCGCGGCGATGCGGTTCTCGACGGTCTCCTGCGTCGGGTTGGTGATGCGGGTGTAGATCGGGCCCGCCTCCGCGAGGGAGAACCGGCCGGCGGCCTGGGCGGCGTCCTCGAAGACGAACGACGTCGTCTGGTAGATCGGCAGAGCCCGGGCGCCGGTGGCCGCGTCGGGCGTCTGGCCGGCGTGGATCTGCAGGGTCTCGAAGGACCAGGCGGACTCGGGGGAGGTCTCGTTGCTCATGGCTTGTGCTCCAGGTCGGGGGTTCGGAGCGGGCCGACGAGCCGCGGCGGTGCCGCCTGTCCCGTCAGCCCGCGGGGGGCTGGCAGTGACGTGCACGTCCGGGGATGGCGCCCCTCGCCCGCCCCGTGGGGCGGTGCGGCCGGATCGAGCTACCGGCCGAAGGGCATGCCGAACGTGCGCGTCAGCGGCACATTCGGCGAAGGAACATGCGGCCGACTCTAGGGGCGGTGTCCACGAGCCACGAGAGGTGTCTTGCATCGTGGGACGTAGGTCACTTTCTCGTCCGTGGCCGCGACTACCAGCTGTCGCCTGATGCTGCTGTTACTGGAGTGAATAAAGAGGCTGGTGTTCACAAATCGGTGAACGTCCGATAGCGTCTCCAGCGGCGCCTCCCCCTGGGCGTCAACCCGACACGCCGAACGGCTTCGTGGTGCGTCGGAGTCTGCAGCAGCGATCTCGGAGGAACCGGTGGCGACCACCCCCAGGCGCCCAGGACGAGCGATGTCCTCGCTCGCCGCGCTCATGCTCGGCAGCACCCTGCTCGCGACGGGCGCGAGCGCCGCGCCGAGCGAGGACGACGTCGAGGCGTCGCGGTCCGCCGAACGGTCCACCTCGGGCGAGATCGCCGCGCTCGAGATCGAGCTCGCCCGCGTGGCCGCCCAGGCTGACGAGGCGCAGGTGCGGGCCGCGCTGGCCAACGAGGACTACCTCGAGTCGCAGATCGAGCTGGACACCGCGATCGCGGCGGCCGAGAAGGCGCAGGAGGAGGTGGCCGCCGCCGCCGAGGAGCTCGAGGCCGGGCGCCGCGAGCTCGGGCAGATCGGGGCCGCGCTGTACCGCGACGGCGCGGCGAACCTCTCCGGGATCGCGCCGTACCTCTCGGCGACGAGCTTCACCGACGCCATGGCGCGCACCGTCACCCTCGACCGGCTCGGCAACCGCGCCGACAGCCAGGTCCAGCGCTTCGACGCCCTCGAGCAGGTTCACTCCACCCTCCAGCGCCGGGCCGACGAGTCGGCCGCCGCGCAGCAGGCGGCGACCGAGGCGCTCGCCGCCGCGGCCGAGGAGGCCGAGTCGAGCTTCGCGGCCGCGCAGACCCAGATGACCCTGTCGAACGAGCGTCGCGAGCAGCTCATCACCCAGCTGGCCGCCCAGCGCAGCACCACCGTCGAGCTGGAGCGTGAGCGGCAGGCCTCGCTCGAGGCGGAGCGCGAGCGGCGCGAGGAGAACGTCGCCCGGAACGAGGCGATCGCGGTCGTGGCCGCGGCGGCTCCCGAGGCTGCTGCCCCGTCGTCGGCCGCCGGCCCCTCGGGCCCCGCGACGGCAGATCCCGCCCCCGCGCCGGCCCCCACCTCTGTCCCTGCCGCGGACCCGGCGCCCTCCGCCCCGGCGACGCCGCGCCCCTCCGCCCCGGCGAACCCTGCGCCCGCTCCCGCCCCGGCGCCCGCTCCCGCCCCGGCCCCCGCTCCCGCGCCGGCCCCCGCTCCGGCGCCGGCCCCCGCCCCGGCTCCCAAGCCGACGCCGAAGCCCGCGCCGGCCCCGGCGCCCGCTCCGGCCCCGAACGCCTCGGCCGCGCAGACCGCGATCTCGTGGGCGCGCAGCCAGCTCGGCACCCCCTACGTCTGGGGTGCCGCCGGCCCGGACGGCTACGACTGCTCCGGCCTGACGATGCGGGCCTTCCAGCAGGCCGGCGTCTCCCTCCCGCGCAACACACGCGCACAGTGGGACGCCACGGCACGGGTGCCGCTGAGCGAGCTGCGCCCCGGCGACCTGGTGTTCTGGAGCAACAACGGTCAGCGCTCGGGGATCTACCACGTCGCCATCTACACCGGAAACGGGATGCGGCTGCACGCCCCGGCCCCGGGCAAGACGGTGGAGGAGGTGCCGATGTGGCACGTCAACATCATGCCGTACGGCGGTCGGATCTGACCGGGCCGATGCCCGGCTAGACCCGAGACACAGGCTGACCACGGGCAGCAGAACGCCCCGCCGTCCACGACGGCGGGGCGTCTGCCTGCGCGGCTCCGTGGAGCCCGCGACGGTCAGACTCGGGTGCCGGCGTCCCCGGGACCCGTGGGGTCCGCCTGGCCGCGGTTGCCGCCCTCCGAGATCGCCGCGTCGGGCCGGTGTGCGCCGCCGCCGTGGTTGGCGTAGTAGCCGGCGTCCTTGGCGCGCTGGTAGGAGCGGCGGATCTCCTCCTCGGCCTCCTCGCGGCCGGTCCAGTGGGCGCCCTCGACGGACTTGCCAGGCTCGAGGTCCTTGTAGACCTCGAAGAAGTGCTGGATCTCCAGGCGGTGGAACTCCGAGACGTCGTCGATCTCCGTGCGCCACGAGGCGCGCTGGTCGCCGACCGGCACGCACAGCACCTTGTCGTCACCGCCGGCCTCGTCGCGCATGCGGAACATGCCCAGCGCGCGGCAGCGGATCAGGCAGCCGGGGAACGTCGGCTCCTCGAGCAGCACGAGCGCGTCCAGGGGGTCCCCGTCCTCGCCCAGGGTCTCCTCGATGAAGCCGTAGTCGTCCGGGTAGCGCGTGGAGGTGAACAGCATCCGGTCCAGCCGGATCCGACCCGTCTCGTGGTCCACCTCGTACTTGTTGCGGTTCCCCTTGGGGATCTCGATCGTGACGTCGAACTCCACGGCTTCCCTTCCGCCCGCCCGGCGTGCCCGGCGGGGCTTCCTCCGCGCGACCGGCACGGGCCTGCCGGCGCTCCTGGCCACTAGTGTGGCGTACCGGAAGGTGTGGTCGCGCACAGGGACCACCGGTGACGACGGGGGAGAAGTGGGACGAGCGCGCCGCACGACGGTGACGGTGGCCGCGCTCGCCGTCGCCCTGGGCGCCTACGGCACCGCCGACGCCGCCGACCTCGTCCCCGGCGTCCTGACCACGGATCCGGTCCCCGCCGAGGCGCAGCCGTTCCCCGACGTCGAGGTACCCGGTGGCGAGCTGACCGCGCCGGTGCCCCCTGGACCCGACGAGTCGGCCCCGGCGCCCACCGCCGCCGGCCTCGAGGAGCTCACGGCCGCACTCGAGGCGGACGACCGCCGGACCGGCTCCTTCGGTCTCGTCGTCGCCGACGGGATCACCGGCGAGGTCCTGGTCGACCACGACGGCGACGCCCCGAGGCTGCCGGCCTCCTCGCTGAAGATCCTCACCGCGGCCGCCACGCTCGACGCCCTCGGGCCCGGGCGGACCCTGACCACCTCGGTCGTGCGCGCGGCGCCGGACCGCCTCGTGCTCGTCGGCGGCGGGGACGTCCTCCTCGCGGCCGGCGAGGGCGACCCCTCCGCCGTCGTCGGGCACGCCGGCCTGGCAGACCTCGCGGCGGCGACGGCGGAGGCGCTGACCGAGGAGGGCGTCACCACCGTCCAGCTCGCCGTCGACGACACGCTCTTCACCGGGCCCGTGCACCACGCCGACTGGGACGACGTCGACCGCAGGTTCGTCATGCCGATCCAGGCGCTGGCCGTCGAGGCCGGGCAGGTCGGCCGCGCCTACGCCGCGGACCCTGCCCTGGACGCGGGGAAGGCGTTCGCCGCGGCGCTCGCGGACCACGGCGTCCAGGTCGCCGGGTCGGTCGCGCGGGCCGGCGCGGGCGCCGACGCCGAGCCGCTCGCCGAGGTGGAGTCGGCGCCGGTCAGCGCCGTCGTGCGCCACATGCTCAAGGCCTCGGACAACTCCGTGGCGGAGGCGCTCGCACGCCTCGTCGCGCTCGAGCGGGGGCAGGAGCCGGACTTCCCCGGCGGCACGTCGGGGGTGCGCCGACAGCTCGCGGACCTCGGCGTGGACGTCACCGGGGTGACGATGGCCGACTCCTCCGGCCTGAGCACGGGCAGCAGCGTGCCGCCGTCGGTCCTGGTCGACGTCCTGCGGCTGGCGTCCGAGCCGTCGTCGACCACCCTGCACGGGCTGGTGGCGGCCCTGCCCGTCGGCGGCCTGGACGGCACGCTCTCGGACAGGCTGACCGGCGACGCCGCCGGGCACGTGCGTGCGAAGACCGGCACGCTCCTGCGTGCCGTGTCCCTGACCGGCTCCGTGGTCACGAGCGACGGCCGGCCGCTGCTGTTCTCGCTGCTCACGTCCGACCTCGAGGTCGGCACCGCCCACCAGGCCCGCCTCGCCGTCGACGCCTGGGCGTCCGCGGTCGCGGCGTGCGGCTGCAGCTGAACGATTACCGTGGCCCCATGAGCAGCGCAGTCGACTGGCAGGTGGCCGTGCGCCGCGCCGGGCACCTCTCCCGGCCCGGCCCGAGCGGCACGCGCGCCGAGCTGCGCGCCCTCATCCAGGTGCTGCGCGCCGCGGCGGCCGAGGCCCCCGCGCACGTCGCCGAGATCACCGGGCTGCACCGGCCCGCCGCCCAGGTCGCCACCACCCCCGTGTACGTGGTGGACCGCCCCCGCTGGGCGCAGGCGAACGTGGAGATGTTCGCCCACCTCACCGACGGGCTGCTGCCCGCGGCGAAGCTACCCGGCTCCGCCCGCATGGCGGGGGAGGAGATGGGCGTCATGCTGGCGCTGCTCTCCCCGAAGGTCCTCGGCCAGTTCGACCCCTTCACCCCCGCCGACGGCGGACCGGGCCGTCTCCTGCTGGTCGCCCCGAACGTGCTCAAGGTCGAGCGCGAGCTCAACCTCGACGCGATGGACTTCCGCCTCTGGGTTTGCCTGCACGAGCAGACGCACGCGGTGCAGTTCGCGGCCGCCCCGTGGCTCGTGGACCATCTCTCCGGCCGGATGCGCGGGCTGGTCGGCGGCGTCTCCTCCACCACGGACGGGCCGGAGCGCCTGGTGCGCGCGGCCCGCGCCGTCGTCGAGGCCCTGGCCTCGGGCGTCGTGGGCGGCCCGCCCGGCCCGACGTCGGACCTCGGCGGGCCGCTGGTCGACGCCTTCCTCGACGAGGACGAGCGGGCGGCGATGGCGGAGATCGTCGCGGTGATGAGCCTGCTGGAGGGGCACGCGGACGTCGTGATGGACGCCGTCGGCCCCGCCCGGCTGCCCTCGATCCGCCGCATCCGCGCCGCCTTCGAGAAGCGCCGGGACGGCACCTCCACCCTGGACGTGCTGCTGCGCCGCCTGCTCGGGATGGACGCCAAGGTCGCCCAGTACCGCAACGGCGCCCGGTTCGTCCGGGCGGTCGTCGAGAAGGTCGGGCACGACGGGCTCAACGCGGTGTGGACCGCGCCCGAGCTGCTGCCCACGGCCGCCGAGGTCGCCGACCCGGTGACCTGGGTGCGCCGCGTCCACGGCTGACCCGGTGGCCGGCCCGCCCCCCGACCTCGCCGCCGCCCGCCGCGCCGTGCGCGCCGCGCTGGCCGACCTGCCGCCCGGCGCCCGCGTCCTCGTCGCCTGCTCCGGCGGCGCCGACTCCCTCGCCCTCGCCGCAGCCACCGCCTTCGTCGCCCCCCGCGAGGGTTGGCTCGCGGGCGCCGTCGTCGTCGACCACCGCCTCCAGCCGGGGTCCGGCGAGGTCGCCGGGACGGCGGCCGGGCAGTGCCGCGCGCTGGGCCTGGAGCCGGTCACCGTCAGGGAGGTCGAGGTCGACGGCGGGGCCCGCGGCGCCGGGGCGGGCGGCCCCGAGGCGGCGGCCCGCACCGCGCGGTACGCCGCGCTGACCGAGGTCGCGCGGGAGACGGGCGCGGCCGCCGTCCTGCTCGGGCACACCCTCGACGACCAGGCCGAGACGGTGCTCCTCGCCCTCGCTCGCGGGTCCGGCGCGCGGTCGCTGGCCGGGATGCCGGCGGCCCGCGGACTGTGGCGGCGGCCGCTCCTCGGGCTGCGCCGCGCGCAGACGGAGCAGGTCTGCCGCGCCGTCGGGCTGCAGTTCGTCCGGGACCCGGCCAACACCGTGGCCGGACCGTGGCGGGCCGCCGACGGCACGCCGCTGCGCCGCGCCGCGGTGCGCGAGCGGGTGCTGCCCGCCCTCACGGAGGCGCTGGGCCCGGGTGTCGTCGAGGCGCTCGGCCGCACGGCGCGCCAGCTCGCCCGGGACGCCGACCTCCTCGACGACCTCGCGGAGGAGCTGCTCGCCCGCGCGATCGCTGCGGCCGCCGCACCCGCCGCGCCCGCCGTGCCCGCCGCGCCCGCTGCGTCCGCCGCGCCCGCCGTCGGCGGCGCCGGCGGGCGCGACCTCGCCCACGCCGACGGAGCCGGCCTCGGTCTCGACGTCGCCGTGCTCGCCGACGCCCATCCCGCGCTGCGGACCCGGGCGCTGCACACGGCCGCCCTGCGGGCCGGGGCTACCCCGGGTGCCCTGGCGGCGGTGCACGTGGACGCCCTCGACGCCCTCGTCACCCGGTACCACGGCCAGGGCCCGGTCCCGCTGCCCGGGCCCGTCGTCGCCCGCCGCCGGTGTGGCAGGCTAACGCTGGCGCCGGCGGGCCCGGCCGGCCGGCCAGCGACGTGAGCAGCGAGGAGAGCCGAGTGGACGTGCAGGACATGGGGCAGGACCTGGAGAAGGTGCTGCTGAGCAAGGAGCAGATCGACACCCGGCTGACCGAGATGGCCGCCGAGATCGATGCCGACTACGCGGGCCGCGAGCTCCTGCTGGTCGGGGTCCTGCGCGGCGCGGTGATGGTCATGGCGGACCTGTCGCGCAAGATCCACCTGCCGATCGAGATGGACTGGATGGCCGTCTCCTCCTACGGCTCGGGCACGAAGTCCTCGGGCGTGGTGCGCATCCTCAAGGACCTCGACACCGACCTGCACGGGCGCGACGTCCTGATCGTCGAGGACATCATCGACTCCGGGCTCACGCTGTCCTGGCTGCTGGCCAACCTCCGCTCCCGGGGCCCGGCCTCGGTGGAGATCGCCACCCTCCTGCGCAAGCCGGAGGCCGCGAAGGTCGCCGTCGACGTGCGCTACGTCGGCTTCGACATCGCGCCGGAGTTCGTCGTCGGCTACGGCCTGGACTACGCCGAGCGCTACCGGCACCTGCCGTTCGTCGGCACCCTCGCCCCGCACGTCTACGGCGGCTGAGCACCGCACCTCCACGGCTGAACCGCGGCGTCAGCCGCCGTACCGCCCTGCGCGAACATCGGGGCCGCTCTCAGCCGACGGTCAGGTTTGTCGTATACCGTCGGGGAAACCGCGCGCGACCAGGAGGGACCGGGCTCCAGCCCACACTCGATGAACGCCAAGAATCTGCTGCGGGGTCCACTGGTGTGGATCCTGATCATGCTCGTGCTCATCTCCCTGGGGTGGTCCCTCCTCGGGCAGTCCGGCACCCAGCGCATCGACACCTCCCAGGGTCTCGAGCTCCTCAGGGGCGACACCGTCGAGCAGGTGGAGATCACCGAGGGCACCCAGCGGGTGCGCCTGACTCTGTCCGAGCCCTTCGAGGCCGACGACGGCGAGGGCGGCACCGTGGACAAGGGCACGACCGTGGAGTTCTTCTACGTCATGCCCCAGGGCGAGCAGATCGTCCAGGCCGTCGAGGACGCGGACCCCGAGAAGGGGTACAACTCGGTGGTCCCGACGACGTCAATCTGGACGTCGCTGCTGACCTTTATGCTGCCGATGATCATCATCTTCATCGTCTTCTGGTGGCTGCTCTCCCGGGCCCAGGGCGGCGCCGGCGGCATGATGAAGTTCGGCAAGTCCAAGGCCCGGATGGTCAGCAAGGAGAACCCGCAGGTCACCTTCGCCGACGTCGCCGGCGAGGACGAGGCCGTCGAGGAGCTGCAGGAGATCAAGGAGTTCCTCGCCGAGCCGGAGAAGTTCCAGGCCGTCGGGGCGAAGATCCCCAAGGGCGTCCTGCTCTACGGCCCGCCCGGCACAGGCAAGACCCTGATCGCGCGCGCCGTCGCCGGCGAGGCCGGCGTCCCCTTCTTCTCCATCTCGGGCTCTGAGTTCGTCGAGATGTTCGTCGGCGTGGGCGCCTCCCGCGTGCGCGACCTGTTCGAGCAGGCCAAGTCCAACGCGCCGGCCATCATCTTCGTCGACGAGATCGACGCCGTCGGCCGCCACCGCGGCACCGGCATGGGCGGCGGCCACGACGAGCGCGAGCAGACCCTCAACCAGCTCCTCGTGGAGATGGACGGCTTCGACGTCCACACCAACGTCATCCTCATCGCGGCGACGAACCGTCCGGACGTCCTCGACCCGGCGCTGCTGCGCCCCGGCCGCTTCGACCGGCAGGTCGCCGTCGAGGCGCCGGACCTGCACGGCCGGTCCGCGATCCTCAAGGTGCACGCCCAGGGCAAGCCGATGGCGCCCGGGGTCGACCTCGACATGGTGGCCAAGCGCACCCCCGGGTTCACCGGCGCCGACCTGGCGAACGTCCTGAACGAGGCGGCGCTGCTCACCGCCCGCTCCAACGCCCAGCTCATCGACGACCGGGCGCTCGACGAGGCCATCGACCGCGTCATCGCCGGCCCGCAGAAGCGCACCCGGGTGATGAACGAGAAGGAGCTCAAGGTCACCGCGTACCACGAG
This sequence comes from Georgenia sp. EYE_87, assembly GCF_023148685.1. Taxonomy (GTDB): domain Bacteria; phylum Actinomycetota; class Actinomycetes; order Actinomycetales; family Actinomycetaceae; genus Georgenia. The sequence goes on from NZ_JAHXNL010000002.1 coordinate 193,509, forward strand.
GGCGGGCACGCCCTCGCCGCCGCGGCGCTGCGCTACACCGACCCCGTGACGAAGGTGACCATCCTGCCGCGCGGCCGGGCCCTCGGCTACACGATGGTCATGCCCAGCGAGGACAAGTACTCGACGTCGCGCAACGAGCTGCTCGACCAGCTCGCCTACGCCATGGGCGGGCGGGTGGCCGAGGAGATCGTCTTCCACGACCCGACCACCGGCGCCTCCAACGACATCGAGAAGGCGACCGCGATCGCCCGCAAGATGGTCGTCGAGTACGGGATGAGCGCGCGCGTCGGCGCCATCAAGCTCGGGCAGACCCAGGGCGAGCCGTTCCTCGGCCGCGACATCGGCCACCAGCGCGACTACTCCGAGGACGTCGCCCGCATCGTCGACGAGGAGGTGCGCCGACTCATCGAGGCCGCGCACGACGAGGCGTGGGAGATCCTCAACACCTACCGCGACGTCCTCGACCACCTCGTCCTGGAGCTGCTCGAGCGCGAGACCCTCAACGAGGCCGAGCTCGCCCGGGTGTTCGCGCCGGTGACGAAGCGCCCGGCGCGGCCGGTCTGGCTCTCCTCCGAGGACCGTTACGTCAGCGACCGGCCCCCGGTGCTCACCGCCGCCGAGCGCGCCCGTGGCGAGCACATGCTCCCCGAGGACCAGATCGCGGCGGCGGGGGAGACCCGCCTCGGCGAGGGCGGCCCGGGCGTCGGCCAGGTTCCCGACGGCGGCACGGTCGGCGGGCCCGCCGAGGGGCTGTGACCGTGGCGGGTGAGGGCCCGGTCGGTGTCGAGCCGGGACGCACCGAGGCCGAGATCGCCGGCTCCCTGCCCGAGGCCGAGATCGCCGGCTCGCCGCCCGAGGCCGACGGGATGGCCTCGGACTCCGCGCCGCTGCGCTACGAGCACACCCCGCGCCCCTACGACGCCGACGGCGTCCGCCGGGCCGTGCGCGACCTGCTCGTCGCCGTCGGGGAGGACCCGGACCGGGACGGGCTGGTCGGCACCCCCGACCGGCTGGCCCGCTCGTTCGCCGAGATCTTCGCCGGCCTCGCCGAGGACCCGGCCGACCACCTCGACGCGGTCTTCGACATCGGCCACGAGGAGATGGTCCTCGTGCGCGACATCCCGCTGTACTCGATGTGCGAGCACCACCTGCTGCCCTTCCACGGCGTCGCCCACGTCGGCTACATCCCCGCCGAGAACGGCCGCGTGACGGGGCTGAGCAAGCTCGCGCGCCTCGTCGAGGGCTACGCCCGGCGCCCGCAGGTCCAGGAACGGCTCACCTCCCAGGTCGCCGACGCCCTCGTCGAGCGGCTCGAGCCCCGCGGGGTGATCGTCGTCGTCGAGGCCGAGCACCTGTGCATGTCCATGCGCGGCGTGCGCAAGCCCGGCTCCCGGACCATCACCTCCGCCGTGCGCGGGCAGATGCGCCGCGCCGCCACCCGCGCCGAGGCCATGAGTCTGCTGGTGAACCGGGCCTGACAGCTCCGGCGGATAGCCTGGTGCGATGAGCGAGCGATCGGCCCGGCCCGCCCCCCGGGGACCCGAGCCCCTGCCCCCGGCACTCCGCGACCCGGGGCGCACCCTGGTGATGGGCGTCGTCAACGTCACGCCGGACTCCTTCTCCGACGGCGGCCAGTGGTTCGACACCGACGTCGCGATCGCCCACGGCCGGCACCTGCTCGCCCAGGGCGCGGACATCGTCGACGTCGGGGGCGAGTCCACCCGGCCCGGCGCCGCCCACGTCTCCCCGGACCAGGAACTAGCCCGCGTCCTGCCCGTCGTGGAGACCCTCGCCCGCGAGGGGGCCGTGGTCAGCGTCGACACCGTCAACGCCTCGACCGCCGAGGCGGTCACCCGGGCCGGCGCCCTGATCGTCAACGACGTGTCCGGCGGCCTGTTCGACCCGGAGATGACGGCGACCGTCGCCCGCAGCGGCGCGGTCTACGTCCTCCAGCACTGGCGTGGCACCCCCGAGACGATGAACGACCTCGCCGAGTACGACGACGTCGTCGCCGAGGTGCGCGCCGAGCTGGCGGAGCGTCTCGCGGAGGCGCTGGCCGCGGGGGTCCGCGAGGAGCAGGTGGTGCTCGACCCGGGCCTCGGCTTCGCCAAGGACGCCGGCCACAACTGGACCCTGCTGACCCATCTCGACGCCCTGCTCGAGCTCGGCCGCCCCATCCTGGTGGGGGCGTCCCGCAAGCGGTTCCTCTCCGGCGTGGTCGCTCCGCGCCTGGCGGACGAGCCGCTCGCGCGGGACGCGGCCACGGCGGCCGTCAGCGCGCTGTCCGCCGCGGCCGGCGCCTGGGCCGTCCGGGTGCACGAGGTGACCGGCAGCCTGGACGCCGTCCGGGTGGCGGCCGAGTGGCGGGAGCACTCGTGAGCGACCTCGCCGGCCCGGTCCTCGACGGCGCCGGGCGCGAGCTCGACCGCATCCGCCTGCTCGGCCTGCGGGCGCGCGGGCACCACGGGGTCTACGAGCACGAGCGCCGCGACGGGCAGGACTTCGCCGCCGACGTGGTGCTGCACCTGGACACCCGCACCGCAGGGGCCGCCGACGACCTCGCGCGGACGGTCAGCTACGCGGACGTTGCCCAGGACGTGGTCGCCGTGCTGGCGGGCGAGCCGGTCGACCTGGTCGAGACGCTCGCCGCGCGGATCGCGGACGCCGTCCTGGCCCGCCCCGGCGTGCACGCGGTCGACGTCACCGTCCACAAGCCGCAGGCCCCGCTCAGCGTGCCCTTCGACGACGTCCAGGTGTCCGTGCGCCGCCGCGCCGGCGAGATCGGGCGCGCGAACGGCGCGGGGGACCTGTCACTCGACGAGATCGAGCGCGCCAACGAGATCGAGGAAATGGTCGCCGGGACGACCAGATCCTCGATCTCGCCGACGACCGGTGGAGCTGCGTCGGGCTCGGCTGCGTCTGGTGGGCCGGCGTCGGCTGGCGACGCGCTCCACCGCCGGCCCTCCGAGCCGGTCCCGTTCGTCCTCGCGCTCGGCGCCAACCTCGGCGACGCCGTCGCCACCCTCCGCCGCGCCGTCGCCGACCTGGCGCACGCGGGCGGTGTCGCCGTCACGACGGTCTCGCCCCTCGCGCGCACCGCACCGGTGCTCGACCCGGGTCAGGCGCCGCAGCCCGACTACCTCAACGCCGTCGTGCTCGGCACGACCACCCTCGCGCCGGCCGAGCTGCTCGCGCTCGCCCACCGGGTCGAGGACGCCCACGGGCGCGTGCGGACGGAGCGCTGGGGCGCGCGCACCCTCGACCTGGACCTCGTGACCGTCGGCGACGTGGTCGACGCCGACGCCGAGCTGACCCTGCCGCACCCGCGCGCCCACGAGCGGGCGTTCGTCCTCGCGCCGTGGGCCCGCGCCGACCCGACCGCGGTCCTGCCCGGCGCGCGCGGTGGCGTGGTGGCCGACCTCGCCGCCCGCGCCGCCGACCGCGACGCGCTGAGCTGGGCGGGGGACGACTGGCTCGTGCGCGACCCCCGCCCGGCCGGCCCGGAGGCAATGCGGTGAGGCGCACCTCCTGGCAGAGCCTCGTGCTGCTCACGCTCGGGGGCGGGCTGATCTCGTTCCTCGTGCTCGAGGGCGTCGAGGCCCGCGGGCTCCTGCCCGTGCCCGTCCCCGCGGTCACCGCCGTCGGACCGGCGCTGCTCGCCGTCGTCCTGCTCATGCTCGGCCGGGGCGTCCGGCGTCTGGTCAACCAGGAGCGCACGTCCATGACGCCGCTGGGGGCGGCCCGCGTGGTGCTCCTGGCCAAGGCCAGCTCGCTGGTCGGGTCCGTGCTCGTGGGCTACTTCGGCGCGCACGTCCTCGTGGCGCTGGACAACCTCTCCGCGCCGCTGCCGCGCGAGCAGGCGGTCGCCGCCGGCCTCGCCGTCGTCGCCTGCCTCGCGCTGGTCGGCGTGGCCCTGCTGGTCGAGTGGTGGTGCCGGGTGCCGCCCGACGACGACGAGGACCCCACCACGGGGGCCAACCACGGCGCCTCCGCCGCCTGACCTGCGGAGGTTCACTCCGAAGGATGATGGCGGTGGCGACGATCTCTGCCACGCTGGGTCAGTGACCGAGGAGATGCCCGTGACCGGCGCGCCCAGGGCCGACGACGCCCGTGACGTCGGCGCCGCGCGGAGCCCGTTCGAGCCCGCCGGCGTCGTGTTCACGCCGGTCTCGCACGGGCTGGTGACCGCGCGGGTGATCACGCTGCTCGCCTCGGCGGCGCTGCCGCTGGCCGGATCGGTCGTCCTGGGCTTCCTGGTCGGCGGGTGGGCCTGGGCGGCGCCCGCCGTCGTGCTGGCCGTGCTCGCCTGGCTGCTCTGGCTGATCCCGCGGCAGGTCCGCGCCCTCGGCTACGCGGAGGCCGCCGACGACCTGCTCGTCCGCAGGGGCATCCTGTTCAGGTCTCTCACGGTCGTGCCCTACGGGCGCATGCAGTTCGTCGACGTCAACGCCGGCCCGCTGGACCGCCGGTGCGGGGTCGCCCAGGTCCGCCTGCACACGGCGGCGGCGCAGACCGACGCCACGATCCCCGGGCTGCCGCCCGAGGAGGCCGCCCGGCTGCGCGACCGGCTGACCGCGCGCGGTGAGGCCCGGCTGGCGGGGCTGTGACCCACGACGTGCGTGCCACCGGCCAGGCCGGCGCGGGCGAGGTCGCCTGGCGGCGCGTCCACAAGGTCACCCCGATCCTCAACGCCTGGAAGGTCGTCGCGGCCGTGGTGGCCGCGTTCGTCTGGCAGGTCTCGGACCAGCTCGGCAACGTCCCCGACGTGTGGGCGTCCGTCGACCGTCACCGCACCACCGTGGTGCTCGCGGTGGTCGGCTTCCTCGTCCTCGTCGCCCTCCTCGCCGGGCTGTACTCGATGCTCGCCTGGCGCCGGATGCGGTTCGCAGTCTCGAGCGAGTCCGTCGATCTGCACACCGGGATCCTCTTCCGTCAGCAGCGTCACGCCCGCCTCGTCCGGGTCCAGGCGGTCGACGTCGTCCAGCCGTTGCTCGGCCGGCTCTTCGGGCTCGCCCAGGTGCGCATCGAGACCGCCGGCGGTGGCGAGTCAAACGTCGTGATCGGCTACCTGCGCGAGGCCGAGGCGCAGGACCTCCGCAACGAGGTGATGGCGCGGGCGGCCGGGATCGACGTCCCCGCGGCCGGACCCGCCGCGGTCGACGGCGCCGCCCCGCCCGCCGTGGCCGCGGCCCCCGAGCGCGAGGTGCTCCAGGTACCGCCCGGCCGGCTGATCGTGGCCCTGGCGCTCTCCGGGAGCCTTGCTCTCTTCGTGCTGGTGATGATCGGCCTGGTGGTCGCGGCCGTGATCACCAGCAGCATCGCGCCGATCTTCGGCGCGGTGCCCGCGCTGCTCGGCTGGGGCGGCTACCTGTGGAACCGGTTCGCCGGCGAGTTCGGCTTCCGAGCGGCGCTCTCGCCCGACGGCATCCGGCTCCGGCACGGGCTGCTCGAGACCCGGACCCAGACGCTCCCGCCCGGCCGCGTCCAGGCGGTGCGCCTGTCGCAGGCGTGGCTGTGGCGCCGCTTCGACTGGTGGCGCCTGGAGGTCAACGTCGCCGGCTACGGCGCGGACGCCTCGGGCCAGGGGGCCGTGGAGACCGTCCTGCTGCCCGTCGGCCCCCGCGGGGACGCGCTCACCGCGCTGTGGCTGGTGCTGCCGGACCTCGGCGTGGACGACCCCCACGAGCTCCTCGACGCCGCCCTCGAGGGGGCCGGCGAGCACGCGGGCTTCCGCACGAGCCCCCGCCGGGCGCGCTGGCTCGACCCGATCACGTGGCGGCGCAACGGCCTGCGCATCACCCGCACGGCGCTGCTCATGCGCAGCGGTCGGCTCACCCGCTCGCTCGCCGTCGTCCCGCACGAGCGCACCCAGTCGCTGGCGCTCCAGCAGGGCCCGCTGGAGCGGCGGCTCCGCCTCGCCGACCTGCACGCCCACTCTGTGCCCGGGCCGGTCACGCCCGTCGCGTTCCACCTCGACGAGGACCTGGCCCTGGCGGTGCTGATGGAGCAGGCCGAACGCGCCCGCACGGCGCGGGCCGCCGAGGGCCCCGAGGAGTGGATGCGACGGGTGGAGGTGCCCATGGAGCAGGCCCCGCCCACCGAGGCGCCCACGGGGCAGGCCCCGCCCACCGAGGTGCCCACGGAGCAGGCCCGGACGACGGGGACGCCCGAGCCCCTGGGATGATGGGCCGGTGAGCTTCCCACCCACCGATCCAGCAGGCACCGGCGTGCGCCCCGGCGCACGCCCCGGACGACTCGGCGTCGGCGTCGTCGGCGCCGGCCGTGTCGGCGCGGTCCTGGCCAGCGCCCTGCGCGGCGCGGGGCACGCCGTCGTCGGCGCCACCGCCGTCTCCGCCGAGAGCCGCGACCGCGTGGACGCCCTGCTGCCCGGCGTGCCCGTGCTCGGGATCGAGGAGGTCGTCGAGCGGGCCGAGCTCGTCCTCCTCACCGTCCCGGACGACGTCCTCGCCGATCTCGTCCGCGGCCTCGCCGACCTGGGCCGCTGGCAGCCCGGCCAGCTCGTGGTTCACACCTCCGGCCGCTACGGCACCGAGGTGCTCGCGCCCGCGCGCGCGGCCGGGGCCATCACGCTCGCGATCCACCCGGCCATGACCTTCACGGGAACCAGCCTGGACATCTCGCGGCTGACGGGCTGCCCGTTCGCCGTCACCGCCGCGGCGCCGGTGCTTCCCATCGCGCAGGCGCTCGTCGTCGAGATCGGCGGGGAGCCCGTGGTCCTGGCCGAGGAGGACCGTCCCGTCTACCACGCGGCCCTGGCCCACGGCGCGAACCACCTCGTCACCCTCGTCGCGCAGGCGGAGCGCACCCTCGCCGCGGCGGGTCTCACCGAGCCCGGCGCCTACCTGGCGCCGCTGCTCTCCGCCGCGCTCGACGGCGCGGTGCGCAGCGGCGAGCAGAGCCTGACCGGCCCTGTCGTCCGCGGTGACGCCGGCACGGTCGAGGCCCACCTCGCCGCCCTCGGCGGGCTCGGTGAGGAGCTCGCCGACGTCGTCGAGACCTACCGGCACCTCGCCCGCGCCACCACCCGCCGGGCCCTGGCCACCGGACGCCTCGCCGAGGCCCCGGCCGCCCGGCTGCTGGACGTCCTCGCGGCCGGCGACGCCCCGGAGGGGGGAGTCGGGCCTGCCCGAGGGGGAGCCGCGCCCTTCGCCGGGGCGGGCCCCCGGACGACTGACGCCGGGGCGACGGCGAGCGCCGGGACGACGGCGAGCGCCGGGGCGTCGCGGGCGGAGGCGCCGACGACGCCGCTCGAGCCCGTCGTCGTGCACACCCGGGCCGAGCTGCGCGCGGCGCTCGCGGCGCTCCCGGGCGCGCGGGCGCTGGTCATGACGATGGGCGCCCTGCACGACGGGCACCTGGCGCTGGTGCGCGAGGCTCGGTCGCGGGCCGACCACGTCGTGGTCTCGATCTACGTCAACCCGCTCCAGTTCGGGCCGGGTGAGGACCTCGAGGCGTACCCGCGGGACCTGGACGCCGACGTCGCGCTGCTCGCCCGCGAGGGCGTGGACCTGGTGTTCGCCCCCGACGACGAGGAGGCCTATCCCGCAGAGCCGCTCGTGCGGATCGACCCCGGCCCGGTGGCAGGCGTGCTCGAGGGCCGCACCCGCCCTGGGCACTTCGCGGGCGTGCTGCAGATCGTCACCAAGGTGCTGAGCCTGGTGCGTCCCGACGTCGCCGTCTTCGGGCAGAAGGACGCCCAGCAGCTCGCCCTGGTCCGCACCCTCGTGCGCGACCTGGACCTCGGCGTCGAGATCGTCGGGGTGCCGATCCGGCGCGAGGAGGACGGCCTGGCCATGTCCAGCCGCAACACCTACCTCTCGGCCCAGGAGCGGCGTCGTGCCCTCGCTCTCTCCCGCGCGCTTGCCGCGGGCCGGGACGCCGGCGCGGCGGGCGGCGGCCCGGCCGACGTGCTGCACGCGGCCGAGGAGGTGCTCGGCTCGGCGGACGGCGTGGAGGTGGACTACCTTGCTCTTGTCGATCCGGACACCTTCCTCCCGCTGAACCAGGGTGCCGCGGGCGCCGGCCTGCTCGCCGTGGCCGCCCGGGTGGGCACCACCCGGCTCATCGACAACATGACCGTCGACCTGCGAGGACCCCGACCGTGACCACGCCCCGCTCCCTCCTGCGACCGATGATGATCTCCAAGATCCACCGGGCCACCATCACGGCGGCGGACCTGCACTACGTCGGCTCGATCACCGTCGACGCCGACCTGCTCGACGCCGCCGACCTCCTTCCGGGGCAGCAGGTCGACGTCGTCGACGTCACCAACGGCGCCCGCCTGAGCACCTACGTCATCCCGGGTGAGCGCGGCTCCGGGGTGCTCTGCATCAACGGCGCCGCCGCCCACCTCGTGCACGCGGGGGACCTGGTCATCCTCATCGCCTACGGGCAGCTGGACGACGCCGACGCCCGCACCTACACCCCCCGCGTGGTGTTCGTGGACGCCGAGAACCGGATCGTCGACGTCGGCGACGAGCCGGGCCAGGTCCCGGACACCGAGGCGGGGGAGGCGCCGTTCGTCGAGGCCAGCGGCATCACGACGGCGGCGTACCGGGCCTCGCTCCCGTCGTAGGCCCGACCGAGGCCGCAGGAGCGTCCCAGTCGCGCACCTCACGCCCCCGCCCGCGGGCGAGGCGCCTGGCCCCGGCTACCCTGTAGCGGTGACCGAGCAGACCGAGGAGAAGAGCGCCGTCACCACCGGCGCCGAGCACGACGAGCAGGCCCACGACGCGCCCGAGCAGGTGCGCGTGCGGACCGAGAAGCGTCAGCGACTCCTGGACTCGGGCATTGACCCTTACCCGGTCACCCTGCCCGTCACCACCACCATCGCCGACGTGCGGGCCCGGTTCGGGGCGCTCGAGCCGGGCGAGGAGACCGACCACGTCGTCGGCGTCGCCGGCCGCGTCATGTACCTGCGCAACACCGGCAAGCTCTGCTTCGCCACCCTCCAGGACGGCGAGGGCAGGCAGCTGCAGGCCATGCTCTCCAAGGCCGAGGTGGGGGAGGAGGCGCTGGCGGCCTTCAAGTCCGACGTCGACCTCGGTGATCACCTCTTCGTGCGTGGCCGCGTCATCGCCTCGCGCCGCGGCGAGCTGAGCGTGTTCGCCGACTCCTTCCAGCTCGCGGCCAAGGCGCTGCGCCCGCTGCCCAAGACCTACGAGAACGAGGCCGGCGAGCTCGTCGCGCTCTCCGAGGAGGGGCGGGTCCGCCGTCGCCACCTCGACCTGATCATGCGGCCGGCCGCGCGCGAGATGGTGCGCACCCGCGCCGCCGTCGTGAAGTCCCTGCGGCGCACCCTGGACGCGCGCGACTTCGTCGAGATCGAGACGCCGATGCTCCAGGTCCAGCCCGGCGGCGCCGCGGCCCGGCCGTTCGTGACCCACATGAACGCGTACGACATGGACCTGTACATGCGCATCGCTCCGGAGCTCTTCCTCAAGCGCGCCGTGGTCGGCGGGGTGGACCGGGTCTTCGAGATCAACCGCAACTTCCGCAACGAGGGAGCGGACTCCACGCACTCGCCGGAGTTCTCGATGCTCGAGGCGTACGAGGCGTACGGCTCCTACGACACGATGGCCGAGCTCACGCGCACCCTCGTCCAGCAGGCCGCGCTCGACGCCTACGGCTCGACCACCGTCACGCTCGAGGACGGCACCGAGTACGACCTCGGCGGCGAGTGGGCGGAGCTCAGCCTCTTCGAGTCGGTCTCCGAGCGGCTCGGCGAGGAGATCACCCCCACCACGCCGATGGAGACCCTGCTGGCCCACGCCGACCGGCTCGAGCTCGACGTGGCGCCGCACTACACCCACGGCAAGGTGGTCGAGGAGCTCTTCGAGCACCTCGTGGGCGACTCGCTCCACGCGCCGACCTTCGTGCGCGACTTCCCCGTGGACACCTCCCCGCTCACCCGCGCCCACCGCTCCAAGCCGGGCGTCGTGGAGAAGTGGGACCTGTACGTGCGCGGCTTCGAGCTGGCCACGGCGTACTCCGAGCTGGTCGACCCGGTGGTCCAGCGCGAGCGCTTCGCCGCGCAGGCGCTCGCAGCCGCCGCGGGCGATCCCGAGGCCATGGTTCTCGACGAGGACTTTCTCGAGGCCATGGAGCAGGGCATGCCGCCCGCCGGCGGCATGGGCATGGGCATCGACCGCCTCCTCATGGCCCTCACGGGCAGGGGGATCCGAGAGACCATCACCTTCCCGTTGGTCAAGCCCCGCTGATCGGCGACGGCGGAGCCGCCGGGGCAGCCCCGGCTTCTTCCCCGCCGGCGGTCCTGGACGCGCGACGCCCGCACCTCTGCCTTTGCCGGCGCACGCCGCCCGGGAGAGGATCGGCCATGCGCCGCGTCCAGGAGGTTCTCGAGGGTCTGCCCGCCACGACGGTGTGGCAGGAGGAGCTGTACAAGGACCTGCACGCGCACCCGGAGCTGAGCTCGCAGGAGGCCCGGACGTCCGGCGAGGTCGCGCGGCGGCTGGAGAGCTTCGGCTACGCCGTCCAGCGGGTCGGCGGCGGCGTGGTCGGCGTGCTCGCGAACGGCGACGGTCCCACCGTGCTGACGAGGGCCGACATGGACGCCCTTCCGGTCACCGAGCGGACCGGGCTGCCGTACGCGTCCACCCGGACCACCGTCGACCCCACCGGCGCCACCGTCGGGGTGATGCACGCGTGCGGGCACGACGTGCACGTCGCCTGCCTGCTGGGTGCGGCGGAGCTCCTCGCCGCGCGCCCCCAGGCCTGGCGCGGCACGTTCGTCGCGCTGTTCCAGCCCGCCGAGGAGACTGCGGCGGGCGCAAGAGCCATGCTCGAGGACGGGCTGACCGAGAGGATCCCGCGCCCGGACGTCGCCCTCGGCCAGCACGTCCTGGACCACGCCGCAGGCGTCGTCGGGACGCAGGCCGGGCCCGTCCTCTCGGCGGGCGACAGCATCCGGATCACGGTCGTCGGGAAGGGTTCTCACGGCTCGATGCCGCACCTGGGCGTCGACCCCGTGGTGCTCGCCGCGTCGATCGTGCTGCGCCTGCAGACGATCGTCTCGCGGGAGGTCAGACCCGGGGAGTTCGCCGTGGTCACGGTCGGCAGCATCGTCGCCGGCTCGACGAGCAACACCATCCCGGACCGCGCCGTCCTGCTCGTCAACCTTCGCACCTACGACCCGGCGGTGCGGCAGACGGTGGTCGACGCCGTGGAGCGGATCGTCCGGGCGGAGTGCGCGGCGGCCGGTGCCCCCGAGCCGCCGACCTTCGAGTACTACGACCAGTTCCCGCTCACCGACAACGACGCCGAGGTCACCGCCACGGTCACCGAGGCCTTCCGCGCACACTTCGGGCGCGACCGGGTCACCGAGCTGGGCCGGGCGACGGCGAGCGAGGACTTCAGCCGGGTGCCCGACGCGTTCGGCACGCCCTACACGTACTGGGGGATCGGCGGGTTCCCGCCCGACCGCCCGGGGCCGCCCAACCACTCGCCGACGTTCGCCCCGGTCGTCCAGCCCACGCTGAGCACGGGCACCGAGGCCCTCGTCGTCGCAGCCATGGCGTACCTCGGGAAGGACGAGCGGTGACCGGACCGGTCAGCCGGCGGTGCGGCGCCGCCGCCGGGCGAACCAGAGCACTGCCGCCGCGGGCACGCCGATCACCACGAGCCACGGCAGCAGCACGCCGAGGCCCACGAGGAGCCCGTCGAGGGCGGTGACCAGGGCGTCCCAGCCGGTCCGCAGCCCGCCGACGAAGCCGCCGGCGTTGACCACCACCGGGTCGTCCCGCGCCACCAGCTCCACCCGGAGCGTCGACATCGCGACCTGGTCGGCCAGGTGCGCCCGCTCGGACTGGAGGGACTCCAGCTCCGCCTGCCGCTCGCTGATCGCCGACTCCGCGGCGATGAGGGCGGTGCTGTCGTCGGCGTCGGCCATGATCCCCAGCAGGCGGTCCACCGAGGTCCGCAGCGCCGTGATGCGGGCGTCGAGGTCCCGGGTGGTGCTGGTGACGTCCGTGGAGTCCTGGGAGAGCTGGCGCACCTCGCCGACCGCCTCGAGCTGGTCGAGCACCGTGGAGAGCTGGTCCGCGGGGATGCGCACGGTGAGCCACGCCGAGGGGCGCGAGTCCGTGCCCTCCGCACCGGCCGCCTGCCCGTTGCGCTGGTCCACGCGACCGCCGGCGCGCTCGGCCAGCGCCGCGACCTCGTCCGCCGCGGCGGCGGGATCGTCGACGACGACCGTGGCGTCCGCCGTCGTGACGACCTGGCGATCCTCGCCGCCGCCGTCGTCCGCCCCGGCTCCTTCGCCCTCGGCGCCGTCGCCGCCGGCGTCCTGGGCCGGGACGCCCCCGCCCCCGGACTCGTCGGACGCGTCCTCCGACCCGGAGGTGCAGCCGGCCAGCAGCAGCACGCCGCACAGCAGGGCGAGGAACCAGCGCAGCCGTCTCATGGCCGCAACGTAGGCCCGGGGCCCGTCGTCCCGGGCGGCGGTGGCCGGATCGTGACCCGATCGAGGTCGTACCGTGACCTGGCGGCGCTCGTGCCGTTCCCGACCTGGCGGCGCTCGTGCCGTTCCCGGGGTGGCTCGTGCCGCCGGGACTCAGTGCGCGGTCAGCAGCGCACGGATGTCCCGCTCCGCCTCCTCGACGCGGACCTTCCGGCAGCCCTTGGCGACGAGGTCGGCGATCATCGCCGGCTCGTTCCTCGCCAGGTTGAGGCCGCGCCGCACCAGCGTCACCGGCGGCTTGCGCGCCTCGCCGAGGTCCCGCATCAGCCGGAACCAGAAGGTCTGCGCCCGGGGCCGGAAGATGCACAGCGCGTCGGCCAGGATGTCCTCCTCGAGGCACGCCTCGACGATCTCCGCGGCGAAGATGCCCTCGGCGATGAAGACGGGGAAGCCGTCGAGCGAGAGCCGGGTGGTGCCGGTGCGCGCGTTCGTGGGGATGTCGTAGACCGGCAGCTCCGCCTCGCCGGTGGTGGCGAGCTCGACCAGCGCCGCCATGGCGCCGGTCTTGTCCCAGGTGCGCGGGGAGTCCCAGTCCACGACGCCGTAGCGCCGCGGCAGCCCGGGGTGGTCGCCGTCGAGGTAGAAGTCGTCCAGGGAGACCACGGGCAGGCCGACCCGCCGCGTCAACGACGTCTTGCCCGACCCCGACGGGCCTGTCAGCAGCACCACTCGCGCCCGCGCGTGCCGTGACCCGGGCGGCAGGTCGAAGAGGCCCTCCTGGGGTCCGTCGTCGAGCTCGTCCACCCGAAGTTCGCCCAGGGGCATGCCACGTCCTCCGTACCTGGTCCGCGCCCCCCTACCGGGGCACCGGCAAGTCTAGGTGCCGCGCACGCCCCGTGCCCGGACCCTGCCGCCACGCTCACGTGACGATGACGACGTCGAGGGTGCGTGGGCCGTGGACGCCCTCGACGCGGATCAGCTCGATGTCGCTGGTGGCGCTCGGCCCGGCGATCCAGGTCATGGGCCGGTGCGGATGCTGCCCCAGGATCGCGACCGCCTCGGGGACGGTCGCGACCACCTGGCGCGCGTGGAGGACGCAGACGTGGCGGTCCGGCACCAGGCTGATGGCGCGGCGTCCCTGGTCCTCCTCGGCGTCCAGCACGATCGTGCCCGACTCGGCGATCGCCACGCGCGCCGCCGTCAGGACCGCGCCGGCCCGGTCGAGCTCGACGTGGCTCAGCGGCTCGGCGGCGGTGTCCAGTAGCACCCGGGCGCCGGCGGCGCTGACGCCGTCCACCCACTCCGGCGGCAGGCCGGCCGGGACGACGACGGAGCCGGCCTCGCCGAGCAGCTGGCCGAGGGTGCTGGCGAGGTCTCCGGTTCCGCACCGGTGCACGTGCGCCCGGTAGTCGACCAGGCGGTCGACGAGCAGCTCGATCGCCGCGGAGGAGCCGGGGGTGACGTCCGAGTGGGCGCGGTAGTCCCGGGGCACCTCGGGTGCGGGCGCGGTCTGGGAGCGGCCGAGCGCGTCGCGGACCCGGGCGAGGATCGCCTCGCGTGCCTCCATCACGCCTCGCCCCCTGGTGCGCCCGGAGCGTGGTCGGGCCGGCCTGCGCCGTCGGGCCGGGCTGCGCCGTCGGGCCGGGCCGCGCTGTCGGGCCAGGCGGCGCCGTCGGCCTGGTGCTTGCGCCACCAGGAACGGAACGACTGCGGGGGAGGTGCCGGCACGTCCCGGACGCCGGTCCACAGCGATCCGGGGAAGGGCAGCGCCGCGATGCGGCCCTCGCGCGAGACGATCCGGCCCAGGCCCGCGGCCCGCGCCGCGACCGCGAAGCGCGACCCGGACGACATCACCGCCGAGGCGGCGCGCATGCCCGCCTCCCAGCCGGTCGGCAGCACTCTGCGCTGCTGGGACTCCACCGCGCGGTTGCGCAGGTGGACCAGGGCGGAGGGGATGTCGATCTTGACCGGGCAGGCCTCGTAGCACGCCCCGCACAACGAGCTGGCGAAGGGCAGGGAAGCCGTGGGGTCGTGCGGGTCGGTGGCCCCGCGGGTGCCCATACCGGTCAGCTGCGGGGTGAGGATCGCGCCGATCGGGCCGGGGTAGACCGAGCCGTACGCGTGCCCGCCGGCGTGCTCGTAGACCGGGCAGACGTTCATGCAGGCGGAGCAGCGGATGCAGTGCAGCGCCTGGCGCCCGACCTCGTCCGCCAGGGCCTTCGTGCGGCCGTTGTCGAGCAGTACCAGGTGGAAGGCCTGCGGGCCGTCGCCGGCAGTCACCCCGGTCCACATCGTGGTGTAGGGGTTCATCCGCTCGCCCGTGGACGAGCGCGGCAGGAGCTGGGTGAAGATCTCGAGGTCCCTGAACGCCGGGACGACCTTCTCGATGCCCATCACGGTGATGAGCGTCTCCGGCAGCGTCAGGCACATCCGCCCGTTGCCCTCGGACTCGAAGACGGACACGGTCCCGGTCTCCGCGACGGCCAGGTTCGCCCCCGAGATCCCGACCTTGGCGGTGAGGAACTTCGCCCGCAGGTGCGCCCGGGCCGCCATCGCGAGCGCCCGCGGCTCGCTCGTGAGGTCCGCGGGCGCGTCGCCCATCCGCTCGGTGAAGATGGCGCGGATCTCGTCGCGGTTGCGGTGGATCGCCGGGACCAGGATGTGCGAGGGCATGTCCCCGGCCAGCTGGACGATCAGCTCCGCCAGGTCCGTCTCCGTGGCCGTGATGCCCTCGGCGGCGAGGTGCTCGTTCAGGCCGATCTCCTGGGTGGCCATCGACTTGACCTTGACCACCTCGGTCTCGCCGGTGGCCCGGACGAGCTCGGTGACGATCCGGTTGGCCTCCGCGGCGTCGCGGGCCCAGTGCACCACCCCGCCGCGTGCGGTCACCTGCTCCTCGAGCTGGACGAGCAGCTCGGGCAGGTGCGACATCGTCCAGTGCTTCACGGCGGCCCCGGCGTCCCGCAGCTCCTCCCAGTCGGGCAGCTCGGAGACCACCCGTAGCCGCTTGTCCCGGATCGTGTGGGTGGCGTGGCTGAGGTTGGCCCGCATCTGGCCGTTGGCCAGGGTCTCGTGCGCCGCCGTGGGGAAGTCCGGCCCCCACCGCAGCGGGTCCTCCGGCGCCGTAGCGGGTTGCGGCGTGACGCGCGGCATGCCGAGGAACGTCGTCATCGCCCGGCCTCCGCCGTCGTCCGCGGGGAGATGGGCGGTGCCGCTGTCCCGGGGCGAGCCGCGGGCACCGCAGCCCCTGGGCGAGCCGCGGGCACCGCAGCCCCTGGGGGAGCCGCGGGCACCGCCGTCGCCGGGGTGCGGTCCACGGCCAGCACCGTCGGGGACCAGGGTTCCGCCCGGGTGCTGGCGAGCACCTCGGCCAGGTGCGCGGCGTGCACACCGGTGCCCTGGCGGGAGAGGCTGCCCGCCATGTTCATCAGGCAGGAGTAGTCCCCGGCCACGAGCACCCCGGCGCCTGTGCTCACCACGTGGCGCACCTTCTCGTGGACCATCGCAGCGGACGTCTCGGAGTTCTTCAGCGAGAACGTGCCGCCGAACCCGCAGCAGGCCTCCGCCTCCGGCAGGTCCACCAGGTCGATCCCCTCCACCGCGCGCAGCAGCCGCAGCGGCTTGTCGCCCACCTTGATCATCCGCAGCGAGTGGCAGGTGGGGTGGTAGGTCACCGAGTGGGGGAACCAGGCTCCGACGTCGGTCAGGCCCAGGACGTCCACCAGCAGCTCCGACAGCTCGTAGGTCCGCGCGGCCACCAGCTCGGCGTCACGCGCGAGCCGGTCCTCGCCCTCGCGCCTCGCGACCATCGCCTGCTGGTGACGGACCGACCCCACGCACGAGCCGGACGGCCCGACAACGGCGTCCCACTCGCCGTCCAGGACGGGCTCGAACGCCCGCACGTGGTTGCGGATCACAGGCACGGCCTCGCGGAAGTAGCCGGTGTTGACGTGCATCTGCCCGCAGCAGGCCTGGGCCTCGGGGAAGACCACCTCGTGCCCGAGCCGCTCGAGCAGCCGTGCCGTCGCGGCGGGCGCCTGCGGGAACATGGCCTCGTTGATGCAGGTGGCGAACAGCGCGACGCGCACGGAACCTCCCTCTCGGCAGCAGCGGCGCCACCGGCGTGCCCACCCTACCCAGGGCCACCGACAGCGCTACCTCGGCGCGGCCTCAGGTGCCCGCCGGGGTCACGCTGGGGTCGCGCTGGGGTTGCGCCAGGCCACCGGCCCGGAGCGCCTCCGCCCCGTGGCCGTCAGCCGTGCCGCCAGGGCCCGGTCAGGGGCCCCGCCAGGTCCGCCGCCGTCAGCCGCCGTAGCCGAGCACCGGCCGCCCGGGCACGTCCGCGCGGATCCGGAAGACCGCGCCGGCCTCGGGCTCGGGGTCCTCGAGCTTCTCCCGCGAGGTGGTGACGTACAGGTCCCGCCCGTCCGCGCCGCCGAGCGTGCACGCCGTCGTCAGGCGGACGGGCAGCGAGATCTCGGTGAGGATCTCCGCGTCGGGGGAGTACAGCCGCACCCGCCCGACACGGTTCAGCGCCACCCAGACGTTGCCGGCCGAGTCCACGCACAGCCCGTCCGCGCGCCCGTCGTCGGCGGAGTGGAAGCGCCGGCGGTTCGTCAGCTCGCCGTCGACGACGTCGAACACGTCGGTGCCGCCGGTGTGGGTGTCGTTGTAGTAGGCGCGGGAACCGTCGGGGGAGAAGTCGATGCCGTTGGAGGTGGTCACGCTCTCGAGCACCACCGAGACCTCCCCGGCGGGCGTGACGCGGTACAGCGACGCGGCGCCCGGCGTCCTGTCGTAGGGCATGCCACCGGCGTAGAGGTTGCCGGCGGGGTCGCAGCCGCCCTCGTTCATGCGGATGCCGGGGTCGGACCAGAGCTCGGGCTGCGGCGCCGGGACCTCGTCCGGGCCGTCCGCCAGGGCGAGGCCCCGCTCGATCCCGACGACGTAGCCGCCCTGCGTGCGCGGCCGGACGAACGCGGCGACCTCGCCCACGTGCAGCCGGTCGACGGTCCCGTCGACGCGCAGCGTCATCAGGTCCCCGGCGAGCATGTCGACCCAGCGAAGGCCGCCCCAGCTCTCGGACCAGACGGGGCCCTCTCCGTGGTAGCACAGCGGGTCGGTGATCTGCTCGGGAGTGGTCATGGGGCCAGTCTGGCTGAAGGGCCGCGCCGGGGCACCAGCGGGCGTCGGCCGCCAGACGCGCAACGGGGAAGATCACTGCCCGTGACGGACAGTGATCTTCCCCGTTGTGTCTTCCTGCCGGGCGAGCCGCCCGAGGTCAGGAGCGCCGCTTGTCCTCCTGCCGGGCGAGCCGCCCGAGGTCAGGAGCGCCGCTTGTCCTCCTGCCGGGCGAGCCGCCCGAGGTCGGGGAGCGCCGCGTGCGGCGTGCGCCCCGCTACTTCACGTCCTCGTCGACCCAGTCGAAGGTCCGCGTCACGGCCTTCTTCCACAGGCGGTAGGTGCGCTCGCGCTCGCCCTCGTCCATGCTCGGCTCCCAGCGCTTGTCCTCCGCCCAGTTGTCGATGACGTCCTGCTCGCCCTGCCAGAAGCCGACCGCGATGCCGGCCGCGTAGGCGGCGCCGAGCGCCGTCGTCTCGGCGACCTTGGGGCGGACCACCGGCACGCCGAGGATGTCGGCCTGGAACTGCATGAGCGTCTCGTTCGCGATCATGCCGCCGTCGACCTTCAGCTCGGTCAGCTCGACACCCGAGTCGATCGTCATGGCGTCGTTGACCTCGCGGGTCTGGAACGCCGTCGCCTCCAGCGCCGCGCGGGCGATGTGCCCCTTGTTGACGTACCGGGTCAGGCCGACGAGCGCGCCGCGGGCGTCGGACTTCCAGTACGGGGCGAACAGCCCGGAGAACGCCGGCACGAAGTACGCCCCGCCGTTGTCCTCGACCGTCTTGGCCAGCTCCTCGATCTCCGGGGCGGACTTGATGAGGCCGAGGTTGTCCCGCAGCCACTGCACGAGCGACCCGGTCACGGCGATCGAGCCCTCGAGCGCGTACACCGCCGGCTGGTCGCCGATCTTGTAGCAGACGGTGGTGAGCAGGCCGCTCTTGGACGGAACCGGCTCCGTGCCCGTGTTGAGCAGCATGAAGTTGCCCGTGCCGTAGGTGTTCTTGGCCATGCCGACCTCGAAGCACGCCTGGCCGAACGTGGCCGCCTGCTGGTCGCCGAGGATGCCCGCGATCGGCACGCCGGGCACCATGCCGCCCTGACGGCCCTCGCCGTAGACCTCGGAGGAGGAGCGGATCTCCGGGAGCATGGACATCGGGATGCCCATGTCCTTGGCGATCTCCTCGTCCCAGCTCAGCGTCGCGAGGTCCATGAGCATGGTGCGCGAGGCGTTGGTGACGTCGGTGACGTGGACGCCGCCGTCCTTGCCGCCGGTCATGTTCCACACGACCCAGCTGTCGGTGTTGCCGAAGAGGAGGTCCCCGGCCTCGGCCTTCTCCCGTGCGCCGTCGACGTTGTCGAGGATCCACTTGACCTTGGGGCCCGAGAAGTACGTCGCGAGGGGAAGGCCGACCTTCGCCTTGTACCGGTCCTGCCCCTCCGAGCCGCCGAGCTCGTTCACGATCTTGTCGGTGCGGGTGTCCTGCCACACGATCGCGTTGTAGACCGGCTCGCCGGTGGTCCTGTCCCACACCACCGTGGTCTCGCGCTGGTTGGTGATGCCGACGGCGGCGATGTCGTTGTGCGTCAGGTTTGCCCGCGTCAGCGCCAGTCCGACGACCTCGCGGACGTTCTTCCAGATCTCCAGCGGGTCGTGCTCGACCCAGCCGGCCCTGGGGAAGATCTGCTCGTGCTCGAGCTGCCCGGTCTCGACGATCTGACCCGAGTGGTCGAAGACGATCGCGCGGGAGCTCGTGGTGCCCTGGTCGATGGCGAGGACGTACTTCTTCTCGTCAGCCATGGTGTTCCTTTCACATCATCGTGGCGGGCGCCGAGGTCCGGAGCCCGATGGGTCGAGCGGTACGAAGCGGTTGTGCCCCGGTCGCGGACCGACCGGGAAGCCGGATCGGTCAGACGACGGCGCTGCCCAGGAGGCCACCCAGGACGCCGCCGACGATCGGTCCGGCGACGGGGACCCAGGAGTAGCCCCAGTCGCTCTTGCCCTTGCCGCGGATGGGCAGGACGGCGTGGGCGATGCGTGGGCCGAGGTCACGGGCGGGGTTGATGGCGTACCCGGTCGGGCCACCGAGGCTCATGCCGATGCCGACGACCAGCAGGGCGACGGCGAGCGGCCCGAGTCCGGAGGGCGAGGGGCCGAAGAGCAGGATCACGAAGACGAGGACGAAGGTGCCGATGACCTCCGTGACGAAGTTCCAGCCGTAGCTGCGGACTTCGGGTCCGGTGGAGAAGACGGCGAGCTTGGTGGCCCCAGGGGCCTCCTGGTCGAAGTGCCGCTTGTACGTCAGGAAGGTGAGCACGCCACCGAGGAAGGCGCCGACGAGCTGACCGGAGATGTAGACGAGGATGTTCGTGAACGTGGTCGGGACCGCGGCGATCCCGAGGTCCTCGTTCCCGCCGAAGAGGTCGCCGCCGCTGGCCGCGAGGCCGAGCGTGACGGCGGGGTTGATGTGCGCGCCGGACTTGTACGCCACGTACACGCCTGCGAAGACTGCAAGTCCCCACCCGAACGTGATGACGACCCAGCCGGAGTTGAAGCCCTTGGTCTTCGGGAGGATGACGTTCGCCACGACACTACAACCCAGCAGGGTCAGCATCCCGGTGCCCATCACCTCCGAGAAGAAGATGTCCATCATCGAAAGTTCCACTGCGAACTCACTTTCTGGTCACGTCGACGTGTCCAGTCGGGCGCCGCGCGGCGCGGTGTCGGTCCTGGCCGTCCCGGGGGACGGTTGCCCAGGATGATCCTCGTTGTCGGGCCCCGGAGGAGCGTTTTCGCGGAGGATCGGGGGGTTCTCCTGCACACCGGAACGCCCGGACTCTCGGTCCGGGCGCCGGTGTCAGTCGTCGGGGTCGATCGGTCCGAGGTCGCGGACCGGGACGAGGTCCTCCACTCTCAGGCGGGCCTCCTCCGCGGCGGCGTCGGAGGGCTCGTGCTCGGCGGCCATCTCCGCCTCGGCCTGACGGCGGTAGCCGGCGATCTCCCGCTCGGTGCGGGCGGCGTCCCAGCCGAGGATCGGACCGGCGATGCCGGCGATCTCCTCCAGCGCCGAGACGCCCCGGTCGCGGGTCTCGTAGCTGAGTCGGACACGGTGCAGGAGGATGTCCTCGAGGTGGAGGACCCCCTCGTGCGTGGCGGCGAAAGCTACCTCCGCGGCGAGGTAGGCGTCCGCGGTGCGCAACGGACGGCCGAGGGCGGGGTCGGCGTCGATCATCTCGAGGAGCGTGGCGATCTCCGAGCCGTACCGGTGCAGCAGGTGCTCGACCCGCTCCGAGGTCCAGCCGTAGCGCGCCGCGATCTGGCTCCGGCGGCGCTTGGTGGCGTCGAACCCCTCCGCACCCACGAGGGGGGTGCGGGCCGTGACCGAGGGCAGGGTCTCGGCGCGGGGGCCGAGGGCGAAGTCGACGGCGTCCTCCGCCATCTGCCGGTACGTCGTGAGCTTGCCGCCGGCGATGACCGTCAGCCCCGGGGCGGCCTCGGTGACCGTGTGCTCGCGGGAGACCTTCGTGGAGGCCGCGGCGTCGCCCTTGGTCCCCGGCTGCAGGAGCGGGCGCAGGCCCGCCCACACGCCGATGACGTCGTCGTGCCCGATCGGCGGGTCGAGGACGGCGTTGGCGTGGTCGAGGATGTAGTCGATGTCCTCGCGCGTGGCCACGGGGTGCTGGCGCGCCTCGTGCCACGGCGTGTCGGTGGTCCCGATGATCCAGTACCGGTCCCACGGGATGACGAAGAGCACGGACTTCTCCGTGCGGAGGAACAGGCCGGTGCTGCCGTTGATGCGCTCGCGGGGGACCACGATGTGCACGCCCTTGGAGGCGAGGACCTCCAGCCCGGCGCCCGACCCGCCGAGCGCCTCGGTCTGCTCGGTCCACACGCCGGTGGCGTTGATGATGTGGCGGGCCCGGACGGTGCGCGACTCGCCCGTCTCGAGATCCACGACGACGGCGCCGGTCACCCGTCCGGTGGCGTCCTTGGTCATCTCGGTCACCTGGGCGCGCGAGGCGGCCAGGGCGCCGTACCCGACGGCGGTGCGGATCAGGGCCAGCACCAGGCGGGCGTCGTCGACGCGGGCGTCGTAGTACCGGATCGCGCCCACGAGGCTGTTCGGGTTCATCTGCGGGAACAGCTTCAGCGCCCCCGCCTTGGAGTAGTGCTTCTGGAGCGGGACCGAGCGGCCCCTCGCACCCAGCAGCGCGAGCGCGTCGTACATCCCCACGCCCACGGCGCTGTAGGCGCGCTCGATGACCGGCGTCTTCAGCGGCCAGAGGAACGGCTGGGCGGTGACCAGGTGCGGCGCGATGGTGCGCAGCAGGCGGCCGCGCTCGGTCAGCGCCTCGTGGACCAGCTTGAAGTCGAGCTGGTAGAGGTAGCGCAGGCCCCCGTGCACGAGCTTGCTCGACCGCGACGAGGTTCCGCTCGACCAGTCCTGCATCTCGACGACGGCGGTGCGCAGCCCTCGGGTGGCCGCGTCCAGCGCGATCCCCGCCCCCGTGACGCCGCCGCCGATGACGAGGACGTCCACGCCCTCGTCGTCGCTCATGGCGTCCAGGGCCGCCGACCGGGTCTGCTCGTTCAGCGTGGTGGTCCTCACGTGCTCCTCCTCGGTCAGACAGGTGGGACCTATGCTTGCGCTGAGCGCACAACCGCGCAATGTGAATGCACGAACGTGCAGCGATCGGGGGTTCCGATGAGCGGGCGTGAGGACGACGTGTACGTCGCGGCGGCGATGTACTACCTCCAGGACGAGACGATGGACGCCATCGCCCGGCGCCTCGGCGTCTCCCGGTCCACCGTGTCACGGCTGATCAAGAGGGCCCGCGACTCCGGGCTGGTGCACATCTCCATCCAGCCGCGCACCGCCGGCTCCGACGTCGTCTCGCGGTCCCTGCGCGAGATGTTCGGCGTCAACGCCCACGTGGTGCCGGTGCGGGAGGGGGCCACCGACGTCCAGCGCCTCGACCAGGTGGCGCAGGTGGCCGGCCGGATGGTCTCCGCCTGGGTCGAGCCGGGGACCGTGCTGGGCGTGGCCTGGGGAACCACCATCTCGGCCGTCGTGGGCCACCTCACCCCGCGGCGCGCGCCGGGGAGCGCCGTGGTCCAGCTGAACGGCGCGGCCAACCCGGTCACCTCGGGCATCCCGTACGTCGGGTCGATCATGACGGCGGCCGCCGAGGCGTTCGACGCCCGGGTCCACCACTTCCCGGTGCCGGCCTTCTTCGACTACCCGGAGACCAAGGCCGCGATGTGGCGCGAACGGTCCATCCGGCGCGTGCTCGCCGTGCAGGAGCGGGCCGACATCGCGCTCTTCGGCGTCGGCGCGCTGACGGGGACGCTGGCCTCCCACGTCTACGCCGCGGGCTACCTCGACCGCGAGGATCTCGAGCACCTGCGCGCCACGGGTGTCGTCGGCGACGTCTGCACCGTGC
Source organism: Georgenia sp. EYE_87 (assembly GCF_023148685.1). Lineage (GTDB taxonomy): Bacteria > Actinomycetota > Actinomycetes > Actinomycetales > Actinomycetaceae > Georgenia. The sequence continues at coordinate 216,514 of NZ_JAHXNL010000002.1, forward strand.
TGCTGCGGGAGGACGGCTCGTACGCGGACATCGCTCTCAACGAGCGGGCCACCGGCCCGACGCCGCGGGAGCTGAGCCGGATCGGCCGGCGCATGTGCGTCGTCGCCGGCCTGGCCAAGGTCTCGCCCCTGATCGGGGCGCTGCGGGCCGGCGTCGTGACCGACCTCGTGGTCGACGAGTCGACGGCCCGGGCCGCGGTCGAGCGGGTCCGCAACCACCGCGGCCCTAGGATCGCCGGGTGAGCGAGACGGTGGTGGTGCGTCAGGCCCGGCCCGCGGACGTGCGGGCGATCTACGACCTCGTGCAGCCCTACGCCGAGAACCGCATCCTCATCGCCAAGGAGCTCATCGACTACTTCGAGGCCGTCCAGGAGTTCGTCGTCGCCGAGCTGGCGGACGACGCCGCCTCCGCGGGCGACCAGGCCGGGGGCCTGGGCTCCACCGGCGCCGGATCGCAGGCCACGAGCCGGGCCTCCGCCTCGGCCGGCGACCGGGCCGCGGACCTGCCGATCGTCGGCTGCGGGGCCCTGCACGTCCTCTGGGACGACATCGCCGAGGTGCGCACGCTCGCCGTCGCGCCCGAGATGTCCGGGCGGGGCATCGGCCACCGGCTCCTGAACACCCTCGTCGGGCGGGCGCGGGACCTGGGGCTGCGCCGGGTCTTCTGCCTCACCTTCGAGGTCGACTTCTTCCGCCGCCACGGGTTCGAGGTGATCGCCGGAACCCCGGTGGGCATGGACGTCTACGCGCAGATGCTGCGCTCGCACGACGACGGCGTCGCGGAGTTCCTGGACCTCGCCCGGGTCAAGCCGAACACCCTCGGCAACTCCCGGATGCTGCTCGAGCTCTGAGCGGTCAGCGCCGCAGGAACCGCAGGACGGCGACCAGCTGGGCGCTGACGAGCGCGCACGCGAGCACGGCGACCCACGCCGACGGGCGCGCGAGGATCCACGCCGCGGCGCCGGTCACCAGCACCGCGCCGAGCACGGTCCCCAGCCGCCCGAGCGTGGCGCGCACCCGCGGCGTGACGTCCCGTGGGGCCGAACCGGTCAGCACCCGGCGCAGCCCCAGGCCCGCGACGGTGGCGCCCGCCAGGCCGGCGAGCTGACCCACGCCGAGCAGGGTGAGCCCGGGCCAGAGGGCAGCGTCGTCGCGGGTGAGGAGCGCGAGGCCCGCACCCATCAGGCCGAGCGCGACGCAGGCGCCGGCGCAGACGAGCAGCGCGATGCGCAGCGCCCGCGCGGCCCGGGCGACGGCGCCCTCGGGCGGTGCGGTACTCACCGGAGCAGGGTAGTGCGTCACGGCAGCCCGTAGACGGCGCCGTCCGGGGCGGCGACGACGAGACCGTCCGCGAGCAGCGAGGCCAGCGCGCGGGCGGGCTGGCCGGGATCCGCCAGGGCCGCCGGGGCCGCGCCGCCGGCGCCCGCGGCGAGCAGCTCGTCCCGGCTCGCCGGCACCCCGTCCGGGAGCGCGCGGAGGTGGGCCATGATCCGCCCGCGGACCTGCCGGTCGGTGCCGTGCCACGCCTGGGTGCGGCGTCGGTGCACGTGCTCGTCGGCGGGACGGCCCGCCGCGACCCAGGCGCACGAACCGGCCAGCGGGCAGGCCTCGCACCGGGGTGCCCTCGCCGTGCACACCAGCGCGCCGAGCTCCATGACGCCGACGTTCCAGCGCACGGACTCCTTCGTCCCGGCCGGCAGGTGGGCGGCGGCGCGTGCGCGCTCGGCCCGGCCGAGCGAGGGGGCGGGCAGCGCGCGCCCGTCCATCACCCGCCCGAGCACCCGCCGCACATTCGTGTCGAGCACGACGGCGCGGCGGCCGTGGGCGAACGCCGCCACCGCCGCGGCCGTGTAGGCGCCCACCCCCGGCAGGGCGAGCAGCTCGTCCTCGGTGTCCGGGACCCGGCCGGCGTGGACGGTCGTGATCGACCGGGCGCACTCCTGCAGGCGCAGCGCCCGGCGGGGGTAGCCGAGCCGGTCCCAGGCACGCAGGACGTCCGCCGGAGAGGCCGCGGCGAGGTCAACCGGGGTGGGCCAGCGCGCCATCCAGGACTCCCAGGCGGGAAGGACCCGGACCACCGGCGTCTGCTGGAGCATGATCTCGCTGACCAGCACGCCCCAGGGGCTGGTCGTGGGCCGGCGCCATGGGAGGTCGCGTGCGTTGGCGGCGTACCAGGCGAGCACGGCGTGGTGCAGGCGCCGCAGGTCTGCCGGGTTGGCCGGATCGGCCGGGTCGGCCGGGTCGGCCGTCGGCCGCAACTCTCCGGCTGTGGGCGCCGGGTCCGCGGGCTTGGGCTCGGTCGGCCGGTCCTCCCGCTGGTGCGTCGTCGGCTGCGCTGTCACCTCAGCAGTGTGCCCGGGGACAGACCCGTCCCGCGAAACACGACCCGCCCGGCGTGGGTACGACGGGGGCGGGCGGAGCCGTCGTACGGTCCCGCTGTGGGGACGACGCGAGGCACGACGGGGCGCCCGACGGAACGGTCGCGGCCCGCCCGCCGCGGGCCTGCCGGCGGCGCGGCGCCGTCCGCGGGAGCGCGCACGGGCGGTGCGATGAGACCCGCGGGCACGCGACCCGCGAACGGCGGGGCGGCTCAGGGCCACCCGCAGGGCGGCTCGCGGGGGAAGTCCGGCACCACCCCGTCCGGTTCCCGCTCGGTCGGTTCCCGCTCGGTCGGTTCCCGCCCGGCAGGTTCCCGCCCGACCGCGCGCAGGCCCCGCCCCAGCCGCGCCGTGATCTGGCGACGGCGCATCGTCGCGCTGATCGTGCTCCTCGCTCTCGTCGCAGGGCTCGTCTGGGGCGTCGGCGCGCTGGTGCGCACCCTCACGGCGCAGGGCGCGGAGGACGGCACCTCCTCCGCCCAGGGCTCCGCGGGCGCGGGCTCCGAAGATGACGCCGGCCCCGCCTCGTCGGCCGGAGCCGCCGAGGAGGAGCCCGCCGGACCCGTCGACCCGGGCAAGTGCTCGCCCCGCGACCTGGACGTGCGGCTGTCCGCCACCCCCGGGCAGCCGACGAGCTTCGCGGTGACCCTGACCAACCGTGCCGAGGTGGCGTGCCTCCTCGACGCCGGGGCGGCGTCGCTCGTGGTGACGGTCCACTCGGGCGAGGACCGGGTGTGGTCCTCCGGCGACTGCGTCGTCGAGCCCGCCGCGCGTGAGCTGCTCCTCGACTCCGGCGACAGCACCGAGACGGCCATCCGGTGGGACGGGACCCGGTCGGCGAAGGGCTGCCCGGGCGGTCAGGGGGCGGCACAGCCCGGCTCCTACCGGGTGGCGGCCACCCTGGGCGGGGCGAGCCTGCCCGCGGCGGACACGAGCTTCACGCTCTGAGCCAGGGTCAGGCGGACCGCCCGAGGACCGGGGTCAGGCGAACCGCTCGAGGATCGAGGACTCCGCGAGGCGGGAGAGCCCCTCGCGCACTGCCCGGGCGCGGTGGGGGCCCACGCCCTCCACGGACTGGAGGTCCTCCGCCGAGGCCGAGAGCATGACCTGCAGGGTGCCGCAGTGCGCGACGATCGACTCGGCCACCGGGGTCGGCAGCCGTGGGATCTTCGACAGCACCCGGTACCCGCGCGGCGCGAGCGCCGAGTCGAGCGCGTCGCCGTCGGGGCCGCCGACGCCGAGCACGCGCGCGATCGTCGCCATGTCCACGAGCTGGGCGGAGGTCAGCGTCGACAACGACGCGAGCACCGCGTCCGGGCCCCGGGTCGCAGCCGGGCCCAGGTAGTCGCGGACCACGAGCGCGCGGTCCGGGTCGACGCCGATCACGAGCTCCTCGAGCTGGAGCGAGAGCAGCCGCCCGTCCGTGCCGAGCTCCGTGACGTAGCCCTCGATCTCCGACGAGATGCGCGAGACCATCTCAAGGCGCTGGATGACCGTCACGACGTCACGGACGGTGACCAGGTCCTCGATCTCCAGGGCGGACAGCGTCCCCGAGACCTCGTCCAGGCGGGCCTTGTAACGCTCGAGGGTCGCCAGCGCCTGGTTCGCGCGCGAGAGGATCACGTCCGAGTCCTCCACCACGTGCCGGTGGTGGTCGACGTAGAGGGCGACGGTGCGCATCGACTGGCTCACGGAGATCACCGGGTAGCCGGACTGCTTCGCCGCCCGCTCGGCGGTGCGGTGCCGCATGCCCGACTCGGACGTCTCGATCCGGGCGTCCGGGAGGAGCTGCACGTTGGCGCGGCGGATCCGGCGGTTCGTGTAGTCCACGACCACCGCGCCGTCCATCTTCGCCAGCTCACGCAGGCGCGTGGCCGAGAACTCCACGTCGAGGTGGAAGCCGCCGGAGCACATCGCCTCGACCTCGTCGTCGTAGCCGAGCACGACGATCGCGCCGGTGCGCCCGCGCAGGATCCGCTCGAGGCCGTCGCGCAGGTCGGTGCCCGGCGCGATGGCCTGCAGCATCACGCGGAGCTTGGTGTCGGCGGGGACCTCAGGCACTTGACCTCACACGGTGGGCGTGGCGGGGCAGCGAGTCCGCCCCCGGCCACATCCTAGAGGGACCGCCCGCACGGCCGGGGGCGGTGGCCTCGGCTGTCCAGCTGAGAGGCGTCCTACGGCGCCGTCAGGACCCTGCGGCGACGCCGGAGAGCTCGACGGCCTCGTGCAGGTTCTCGACCGGGCGGACCGTCATCCCGGGCACCCGCTGGAGGTCGCCCGAGCCCTGCGCGGGGACCAGTGCCCGGGAGAAGCCGAGCCGTGCCGCCTCGGCCAGCCGGCGTTGCACGCCGACGGTGGTGCGGACGTCCCCGGTCAGGCCCACCTCCCCGACGGCGATCATCGTGGGGTCCAGCGGTCGTTGCGTGGCGGCGGAGATGAGCGCAAGGGCGACGGCCAGGTCGACGGCCGGCTCCACCGCGCGCGCCCCGCCGACGGTGGAGACGTAGACGTCGGAGGCGGCGATGTTGGCGCCGAGCCGCGACTGGAGGACGGCGAGCGTCATCGCGACGCGGGAGGAGTCCACGCCCGAGGTGGTGCGCCGGGGGGAGCTGAGCGTGGACGGGGCGACGAGTGCCTGGATCTCCGTGGGCATCGGCCGCCGACCCTCGAGCGAGACCGTGACGCACGTGCCGGGCACGGCCTGGCGCGCCCCGGAGAGGAAGAGTCCCGAGGGGTCGGCGAGGCCGGTGATGCCGGCGTCGCCCAGGTCGAAGCACCCCACCTCGTCGGTTGGGCCGTAGCGGTTCTTCACCGCGCGCACCATGCGCAGCCGGGAGTGGCGGTCCCCCTCGAACTGGCACACGACGTCCACGAGGTGCTCGAGCACCCGCGGGCCGGCGATCGAGCCGTCCTTCGTCACGTGCCCGACGAGCAGCACCGGGATGTCCCGCGTCTTCGCCACGGTGATCAGGGCGCCGGCCACGGCGCGCACCTGGCTCACCCCGCCGGCGCTGCCGTCGATCGAGCCGTCCGCGATCGTCTGGACGGAGTCCACCACCAGCAGCGAGGGCTGCGCCGCGTCGACGTGCCCGAGCAGCGTGGCCAGGTCCGTCTCCGCGGCCAGCAGGAGGTTGGGCGTCAGGGCGCCGATCCGCTCGGCGCGCAGGCGCACCTGGCTCGCGGACTCCTCGCCCGTGACGTAGAGCACCGGCCGGCCGGCCCCGGCGCCTCCGGCCGGGGCGCCGGCGGAGACCTCCGCGGCCCGGGCCGCGACGTCGAGGAGGAGCGTGGACTTCCCCACGCCTGGCTCCCCGGCCAGGAGGACGACGGCGCCGGGCACGATGCCGCCGCCGAGCACGCGGTCGAGCTCGCCCACGCCGGTGCTGCGGGCCCGCGCCGCGTCGACGTCGACCTCGTGGATCGGGCGGGCGGGGGAGGACGGTGCGAGCGAGGCGGGCGCGCGGGACCCGGCCGGCCGGGCCGCCGTCGTCTCATCGACCGTGCCCCACGCCTGGCACTCCCCGCACCGGCCCACCCACTTGGGCGTGGTCCACCCGCACTCGGCGCACCGGTAGTCGGGCCGGACGCGGGCGGGCCTGGTGGTGGTCGGGCTCATGGGGTCACCGTACGGCGGGGGGCTGACATCGCCGGGACGGCAGCACCGGACGCTCGCCGGGGCGTCGTCGGTGCCCGGGCATATGGTCGAGGGAGCAACGGCCGCAGCGGAAGGAAGCATCGATGGACACCTCGCGACAGATTCTTACCGACGACCTCCTCGAGCGGATCCACGGGCGTGCGGCGCGGTACGACGCCGAGAACGCGTTCCCCCGGGAAGACCTCGACGACCTGGTGGCGGCGGGCTACCTCACCGCGATGGTGCCCGAGGCGATGGGCGGCGCGGGCCTGACCCTGGAGGAGATGACCCGCGAGCAGATGCGCCTGGCCGCGGCCGCGCCCGCGACGGCGCTCGCGGTCAACATGCACCTGGTGTGGGTCGGGGTGGCCCGCAGCGTCCACGCGCGCGGCGACGACTCCTGCGACTTCGTCCTGCGCGAGGCGGCGGCGGGCGAGATCTTCGCCTTCGGCGTCTCCGAGGCGGGGAACGACCTCGTCCTCTTCGGGTCCGTCAGCGAGGCCCGGCCCGACGGCGAGGGCGGCTACTCCTTCCACGGCACGAAGATCTTCACCTCCCTGGCGCCGGTCTGGACCCGGCTGGGGACCTTCGCGAGCGACACGACCGGCGACGACGGTCCGCACAACGTGTGGGGCTTCGTCGCCCGGGACGGCGGCGGCGTCGAGACGGTTGGGGAGTGGGACGTGCTGGGCATGCGCGCCTCCCAGTCCTTCGCCACGCGGCTCGACGGCGCGCACGCTCCCGCGGACCGGATCGTCCGGCGCATCCCGCCCGGGCCGACCGCCGACCCCTTCATCTTCGGCATCTTCGCCAACTTCGAGATCCTGCTCGCCTCGGTCTACGCCGGTCTGGCCCGGCGGGCGATCGAGCTCGCCGTCGAGACGGTGAAGAAGCGCCGGTCGCTGAAGAACCAGAACGCCCCGTACTCCAACGACCCGGACATCCGCTGGCGCATCGCCGACGCGGCGATGCAGCTCGACGGGATCTACCCGCAGATCGCGCAGATCGCCCGTGACGTCGACGAGCAGGTGGACCGCGGGCCGATGTGGATGCCGCAGCTGTCCGCCGTGAAGTCGCGGGCCACGGAGGTCGCGCTCGACGTCGTCACCAAGGCCGTGCGGGTCTCCGGGGGCTCGTCCTACTCCAACAGCAAGGAGCTCTCCCGCCTCTACCGTGACGTCGTCGCCGGCCTGTTCCACCCCAGCGACGACGAGTCGGTCCACGGCGCCTGGGCGAACGCGCTCCTGGGCCCGGTCGAGCCGTGGCCGCAGACGGAGGACCCCGCCCGCTGAGGACCCCGGTGGCCGGGAAGGACGCCGGGGCTGGTGAGGCCGGCGGTGGCTGGGGCCGGGCACGCCGGTGGCCCGGACGGCAAGGCCGTCCGGGCCACCGGGCCGGCGCGGTCAGCGCCCGCTGCGACGCTTGTTGAGCAGGTCGAACGCGACGGCGAACAGGAGCACGAGGCCCTTGATGGCCTGCTGCCAGGCCGGGTCGACGCTCATGATCGACAGACCCATGTTCAGTACGCCCATGATGAGCGCACCGATGATCGCGCCGGACACCTTGCCGATGCCCCCGGTCACGGCCGTGCCACCGATGAACGCCGCGGCGATCGCGTCCAGCTCGAAGCTGTTGCCGGCGTTGGCGACGGCGGCGCCCGCTCGCGAGGTGGTGACGACCCCGGCGAGGGCGGCGAGGACGCCCATGTTCACGAAGATGTAGAAGTTGACCTTGCGGGTGTTCACCCCGGAGAGGACGGCGGCCTGGAGGTTGCCGCCGATGGCGTAGATGTGCCGGCCGAACACCGAGCGGTTCATCAGGAACGTGTAGGCGACGATCAGCACGCCGACGATGATCAGCACGATCGGCGTGCCGCCCGCGCTGCGCGCCAGCAGGTAGCTGACGAACGCGATGAGCAGGCTGAACAGCGCGAGCCGGGAGACGAAGGCCGCGAACGGCTCGAGCGCCAGGTCGTGCTTGCGGATGTTGCGGCGCGCCTGGAGCTGGGTCAGCACCAGGCCCGCGATGGCGACGGCGCCGATCAGCAGGGTGATGACGTCGAGGTTCGCCACGTACCCGAGGATGTTCGGCACGGACCCGTTCGAGATCGCGTTGAACGGGCGCGGCAGGCCGGCCACGGTGGTGCCCACGAGCACGATGGCAAGCCCGCGGAAGATGAGCATGCCCGCCAGAGTGACGATGAACGCCGGGATGCCCACGTAGGCGACCCAGAAGCCCTGCCACGCGCCGATCACGGCACCCAGCACCAGCGCGGCCACGAGGGCCAGGAGCCAGTGGACGTCCCAGCTGTTCATCATGATCGCCGTGACGCCACCGACGAACGCCACGACCGACCCCACGGAGAGGTCGATGTGGCCGGCCACGATGACCATCACCATGCCGATCGCCAGGATCATCACGTACGCGTTCTGCTGCACGAGGCTGGCCACGTTGTTGGGCACGAGCAGCAGGCCGCCGGTGAGGATCTGGAAGAGGATCACGATCGCGACGAGGGCCGCCATGATCCCGTACTGACGGAGGTTCCGTCCGAAGTCCTGCGTCAGTGCGCTCATCGTGACGCACCCTCCTTGTTCATCGTCATGAAGTGCATGAGTCGTTCCTGGGTCGCCTCGGCGCGGGGCACCTCACCGGTGAGGCGGCCCTGGCTCATGGCGTAGATGCGGTCGCAGATCCCGAGGAGCTCGGGCAGCTCGGAGGAGATCACCAGCACCGCCTTGCCGGCCTCCGCCAGCGCGTTGATGATCTGGTAGATCTCGAACTTCGCGCCGACGTCGATGCCGCGGGTCGGCTCGTCGAGGATGAGGACGTCCGGGTCCGTGTAGATCCACTTGCTCAGGACGACCTTCTGCTGGTTGCCGCCGGAGAGCTGGCCCACGACGGCGTCGACGCTGGGGGCCTTGATGCGCATGTCCTTGCGGTACCCCTCGGCGACGCGGCTCTCCATGCTGCGGTCGACGACGCCGAGCCTCGAGATCTTGCTGAGGCCGGCGGAGGCGATGTTGCGCTTGATGTCCTGGATGAGGTTCAGGCCGTAGCGCTTGCGGTCCTCGGTCGCGTACGCGATGCCGTGGTCGATGGCCTCGCTGACGGTCCGGGCGTGGATCTCCCGGCCCTCCTTGTAGAGCCGTCCCGAGATGTTGTGCCCGTAGCTGCGCCCGAAGATGCTCATGGCCAGCTCCGTGCGCCCCGCACCCATCAGCCCCGCGAGGCCGACGATCTCGCCGCGCCGCACGGTCAGGCTCGCGCCGTCGACCACCTTGCGCTCGACGTCGATCGGGTGGTGCACGGTCCAGTCCTCGACCCGCAGCACCTCCTCGCCGACGCTGGGCACGTGGTCCGGGAACCGGTTCTCGAGCGAGCGTCCGACCATGAGCCGGATGATGTGGTCCTCGCTGACCGGCTCGGCGCCGTGCATGTCGAGGGTCTCGATGGTGCGGCCGTCGCGGATGACCGTGGTGGAGTCGGCGATGGCGGCGATCTCGTTGAGCTTGTGGGAGATCATGATCATCGAGATGCCCTGGTCACGGAGCTGGCGCATCAGCGTCAGCAGGTGCTCGCTGTCCTCGTCGTTCAGCGCGGCGGTCGGCTCGTCGAGGATGAGCAGCTTGACGCGCTTGGACAGAGCCTTCGCGATCTCGACCAGCTGCTGACGCCCCACGCCGAGGTCCTTGACCTTGGTGTCCGGGTGGATGTCCAGGCCGACGCGTGCCAGCAGCTTCGCGGCCTCGCTGTTGGTGCGGTTCCAGTCGATGACGCCGGCGCTCGCCTGCTCGTTGCCGAGGAAGATGTTCTCCGCCACCGAGAGGTAGGGGCTCAGGGCGAGCTCCTGGTGGATGATGACGATGCCGCGTGCCTCGCTGTCGCGGATGGTGCGGAAGTCGCAGAGCTCGCCCTCGAAGGTGATCTCGCCGTCGTAGCTCCCGTGCGGGTAGACGCCGGACAGCACGTTCATGAGCGTGGACTTGCCGGCACCGTTCTCGCCGCAGATGGCGTGGACCTCGCCGCGCCGGACCGTGAGGTTGACGTCCTGGAGCGCCTTGACGCCCGGGAAGGTCTTCGTGATGTCCCGCATCTGCAGGATCGCGTGGTCGGACGGTACCGCCGGCCGGGCAGGTGCCGCGGAGGGCGACGGCGCCGGGGCGCCGGCGGGCGAAGGGTGGTCGGATGACATTGCGTGCTCCTGTGGGTCGCTTTCGACGTGCACGCCCGCCGGCCCGGTGCGGGCCGGCGGGCGGAGCGGGTCAGAGACCGAGTTCGGCGGCGTCGTAGAAGCCGGACTCGACGAGGGAGGACTCGACGGTGTCGGGCGTGACCACCTGCGGGGGCAGCAGGTAGGCCGGCACGACCTTGACCTCGTTGTCGTAGGTCTCGGTGTCGTTGACCTCGACCTCCTCGCCCTGGACGATCTGGTCGACCATGGTGGCAACCTGCTCACCGAGGGTGCGGGTGTCCTTCCAGACCGTCATCGACTGCATGCCCGCGAGCATGTTCTTGACGTTCGCGAGGTCGGCGTCCTGGCCGGTGACGATGGGGAACTCGTCGCCGGGCGCGTAGCCCGCCGCGTCGAGCGCCTGCTCGATCCCGAGCGCGAGGGAGTCGTTGGGGGAGAGGACCACGTCGACCTTCTTGTCGGCGTAGAAGGAGTTCAGGCGGTTCTCCATCTCGGACTGCGCCTTGGCGGACTCCCAGCCCTGGATGCCGATGTTGGTCCATTCGTCGTTGGACGCAGGAGCCTTGCCGGACGGGACGACCAGCTGGCCGCCCTCGACGTAGGGCAGCAGCACGTCCCACGCGCCGGAGAAGAAGAACTTCGCGTTGTTGTCGTCCGGCGAGCCGGCGAAGGGCTCGAGGTTGAACGGGCCGGCGCCGTCGGCGAGGCCCAGCTCCTCCTCGATGAACTTCCCCTGCAGCTGGCCGACCTGGTAGTTGTCGAAGGTGGCGTAGTAGTCCACCGACTCGGTGCCGTTGATCAGCCGGTCGTAGGCGATGACGGTGATGTCCTTCGCCCTGGCCGAGTCGAGCACCGGGCCCAGCGCGGTGCCGTCGATGGAGGCGACCACGAGCACCTCGGGATCCTGGTTGATCATGTTCTGCAGCTGGGTGATCTGCTGATCGACCTTGTTGTCGGCGTACTGCAGCGAGGTCTCGTACCCCATGTCCTGGAGCAGCGCCTCGAGGTTCTCGCCGTCGTTGTTCCACCGCTCGAGGGAGCGCGTCGGCATCGCGATCCCGATGAGCCCGCCCGCCTCGCCGCCGGTCTCGCCGCCGGCCGCGGGGGTTTCGGTGCGCTCGCTGCTGCAGGCGGCGAGGGCGGTGGCGGCCAGCGCCGTTCCGGCCAGCACGGCCATCAGCTTCTTGTCACGAAGAGACATCGTCGTCATAACCCTTCTTCGGGTCGGCCGTCGTCGGCCGGCCTCTTTCGGAGAACCACCGGGCTTCGCGCGCTCGGGTCGCTGCGGAGACTTCCCCGTCCGGGGTTCCGACCGCCTCGCCCTGCCCGTCACCGGCTCAGAGGTTTGTTGTGCGGTGGAACATATGCGACCGGTCGGTCCCACCGCAAGGTGTCCGGATCACGAAACGGTCTCGGCGCACTGTCTGCGCCCGTCGAGCGGCCGGTCCGACCAGGGCGACGGACCTTCGTCCCGACCGGGGCCCGAAGCGGCCCGGCGGGCCCCGGCGGCAGTCCGGCGGCGACGTCGAAGCCGCCGCTCGGCAGCCGGCCGGGGGCGCGACGGTCGTCGAGGACCGCGAGCCCCTCGGCCGCGCGCCGACGGAGCCCGGGCAGCCGCGGGCGGCTGGTCAGCGCCGGGGTCCGCCAAGGGGCCTGGCCGGTCAGGGAGGTCCGCCGTGCCCCGTCGGTGCGCTCGGGCGCTCACCGTCCGCCGTGCCCGGTCGGTGCGCGCGGGGGACTCACCGTCCGCCGAGCCCGGTCGGTGCGCGCGGGGGACTCACCGTCCGCCGAGCCCGGCCGTGCGGGCCGGGGCCCACGGCCCGCCAAGGCAGGGGCCGCGGCCGGGGGGTCCGCGTGGGGCCGGCCGCCTACGCGGAGGTGTGGGTGACGGCGTCGATCCAGGCCGCCGGTTCCCGCGCGACCCACTCGAGGGCGCGCATGGCGCCACCGGTCGCGGCTGGTGCGGCGTCCATGGGGGCCACGCGGAGGGTGGTCGAGGACCATGGGCCGGCGAGGGTGCGCACGCGCAGCTGCTCCTCGATGCCCGGCCGGAGCAGGTCGACCAGCGGGATGAAGGCGGCGCCGAGGACGATCTCGCCGACGTCGACCACGTTCACCGTGCCCGCCAGCGCGATTCCCAGCGCCCAGGCCGCGCGCTCGACGGCCACCCGGGGGGCCCCGTAGCCGGACGCGGCCGCGGCCGCCAGCTCGGCCGGCGTCGCCGTCTTGGGCAGCGCGGCCGCCTCCAGCACGGCGTGCTTGCCCGCGTAGCGCTCCAGGCAGCCACGCGCCCCGCAGTGGCACTGGGGGCCCGTGGGCTCGATGGACACGTGCCCGATCTCGCCGGCCCAGCCGTGCTGGCCACGGACCACCCGCCCGTCCACCACGATCCCGGCGCCGACGCCGATGTCGCCAGCGACGTACAGGAACGTGCTGGAGTCGGCCACGCGCCCGGGTGCCTCGTGGGCGACCCCGTAGGCGGCGAGGTTGGCGTCGTTGTCGATGAGCAGGTCGACGCCGGGCGGCAGCAGCTCGGGTCCCATGAGGTCGGCCGGCGCGAGCTCGTGCCAGCCGAGGTTCGGTGCTAGCAGCAGCCTCTGGGTGCTGGTGTCGACCAGCCCGGGCAGTCCGAGGCAGGCGCGGGCGACGCGAGCGCCCGAGCCGGTCGTGCGGGCGACGAGGTCCCGGGTGAGGTCGCCGGCCGCACCCAGCACGGCGGCGGGGTCGGACGACTCGAAGTCGCCCGCGACGTGCTCCTCGGCCACGATCGCACCCGTCAGGTCCATCACGCGGCCGGCCATGTAGTCGACGTTCACCTGGAGCCCCAGGCCGACGATGGTGCCGCCGGCGGGCGTGAGCGGGACGGCGGGCCGGCCGGGGCCACCCGCCCCCCGCGGATCGTGCTCGGCCACGATGCCGGCGCGGATGAGCTCGTCGACCAGCCGTGAGACCGTCGAACGTGTCATCCCCGTAGTGGCCGCAAGCCGCGCCCGGGAGATCGGCGCGCTGGCGAAGATCGTCTCGCTGGCCAGGGCGAGATTGTGCTCGCGGAGGGACGATTGGCGCGCCGCGCCGGAGTCGCCCCGTGACCGCGTGCGTGGGGCCTGGACCGGCTCGGGCGCAGCGCTGCGCTCGGAACGTGTGCTCACGGCTTGACCCTATCGGATCGCTCCCGGTAAGTTGCATCGCACAACAAATCTCGACGAGGAGACTCACCATGGTGCGCAAGCCCACCCCCGAAGACCGCTTCTCCTTCGGCCTCTGGACCGTCGGCTGGACGGCCCGCGACCAGTTCGGCGAGGCCACCCGCCCCGCCCTCGACCCTTGGGAGTACGCAGCACGGCTGGCCGAGCTCGGGGCGTGGGGCGTGACGTTCCACGACGACGACGTCGTGCCGTTCGGCTCCGACGACGCCGCCCGCGAGCGGATCCTCACCACCTTCAAGAAGGCGGTCGACGACGCCGGCCTCGTGGTGGAGATGGTCACCACCAACACCTTCTCCCACCCCGTGTTCAAGGACGGGGCGTTCACCTCCAACGACCGCTCCGTCCGCCGGTTCGCGCTGCGCAAGATCCTGCGCAACGTCGACCTGGCCGCCGAGCTCGGCGCCGAGACCTTCGTGATGTGGGGCGGACGCGAGGGCAGCGAGTACGACGGCGTCAAGGACGTCCACGCCGCGCTCGACCGCTACCGCGAGGGCATCGACGCCGTCGCCGGGTACATCAAGGAGCAGGGCTACGGCCTGCGCATCGCGCTCGAGCCGAAGCCGAACGAGCCGCGCGGCGACATCCTGCTGCCGACGGTCGGGCACGCGCTCGGCTTCATCGCCGAGCTGGAGAACGGCGACATCGTCGGCCTGAACCCCGAGACCGGCCACGAGCAGATGGCGGGCCTGAACTACACCCACGGCCTCGCCCAGGCCCTGTGGTCGGAGAAGCTGTTCCACATCGATCTCAACGGTCAGCGCTCCATCAAGTTCGACCAGGACCTCGCCTTCGGCCACGGTGACCTGCTCTCCGCCTTCTTCACCGTCGACCTCATCGAGAACGGCTTCCCCGGCGGCGGCCCGCGCTACACCGGACCGCGGCACTTCGACTACAAGCCCTCGCGCACCGAGGGCATGGAGGGCGTCTGGGAGTCCGCGCGGGCCAACATGGAGATGTACCTCGGCCTGGCCGAGAAGGCCCGCGCCTACCGTGCCGACCCAGAGGTCAGGGAGGCCTTCGAGCAGTCCGGCGTCCTCGAGCTCTCGCAGCCCACGCTCGCCGAGGGCGAGACGCTGGCCGACCTGATGGCCGACCGGTCCGCGTTCGAGGACTTCGACGCCGAGGCGGCCGCCCGGCGTGAGTACGGTTTCGTCCGGCTGAACCAGCTGGCGATCAACCACCTCATCGGCTGAGGTCGACGATGGGCGAGACGCTGGTCGCGGGGATCGACTCCTCGACGCAGTCGTGCAAGGTCGTCGTGCGCGACGCCGAGACCGGGGCGCTGCGCCGCTTCGGCCAGGCCCCCCACCCGGAGGGGACCGAGGTCGACCCCGAGGCCTGGTGGGACGCCCTCCAGGCCGCCGTCGCCGCGGCGGGCGGGCTGGACGACGTCGCCGCGGTCTCGGTCGCCGGCCAGCAGCACGGCATGGTCGTCCTCGACGCCAACGGCGAGGTGATCCGCCCCGCCCTGCTCTGGAACGACACCCGCAGCGCCCGCGCGGCCGAGGACCTGATCGCCGAGCTCGGCCGGGCCGGCTCGGGTGATCCGGGCGCCGGCCCGGCCGCCTGGGCCGCGGCGACGGGCACCGTGCCCGTGGCCTCGCTGACCGTGACCAAGCTACGGTGGCTCGCCGACCACGAGCCCGAGAACGCCGCCCGGGTGGCGGCCGTCGCCCTGCCGCACGACTGGCTCACCTGGCGGCTCGGCGGGGCGGGGTGCTGGGACACGCTCGTGACTGACCGCTCGGACGCCTCGGGCACCGGCTACTTCGACACGGCGGCGGGCATCTACCGGCGCGACCTGCTGTCGCTCGCGCTGCGCCGGGACGACACGGAGGGCATCGTGCTGCCCCGTGTCCTGGGCCCGGCCGGTTCGGCTGGGGCAGGCGAAGCCTCGGCGGGCCTCGGCCACCTCGTGCTCGGGCCTGGCGCGGGCGACAACGCCGCGGCCGCCCTGGGCCTGGGGATGAGCCGGGGCGACGTGGCGATCTCGGTGGGCACCTCGGGCGTCGTCTCCGCGGTGTCGGCGGAGCCGGTGGCGGACCCCTCGGCCCTCGTGGCGGGGTTCGCCGACGCCACCGGCGCGTTCCTGCCGCTGGCGGTCACGTTGAACGGCTCACGGGTCCTCGACGCGACCGCCCGGTTGCTCGGCGTCGACCACGCCGGTCTCTCCGCGCTCGCGCTCGCGGCGGAGCCCGGCGCCGCCGGGCTCACGTTCGTGCCCTACCTCGAGGGCGAGCGCACCCCCAACCTGCCCGCCGCGACCGGCTCCCTGGTCGGGATGTCGCTGGCGTCCATGACGCCCGAGAACGTGGCTCGTGCCGCGGTCGAGGGGCTGCTGTGCGGCCTCGCGGACGGGATGGCGGCGATGGAGGCGCAGGGTGTGCCGGTCGAGCGCATCCGCCTCATCGGCGGCGGTGCGCGGTCCGAGGCGCTCCGGGGCATCGCCCCGGCCGTCCTCGGCCGCCCCGTGCAGGTGCCGGAACCGGGGGAGTACGTCGCCGACGGCGCGGCCCGCCAGGCCGCGTGGGTCCTCGCGGGCACGGCGGGGCCGCCGGAGTGGTCGACGTCGCGGGTGCGCACCTACGAGGCGGAGCCGACGGCCGTCCGGGAGCGCTACTCGGCCCGGCGGCACCTCGTCGCCGAACGCCAGCCCTGACGCGCTCGCGTGCGGCGCCGCCCGGGGCGTTGTGTCCTGGGCGGCGCGGCCGAGGCTGCGCGGTCGGCGATGTGCGGCTGGAGGTGTGGCCGAGGCTGCGCGGTCGGTGATGTGCGGCTGGAGGTGTGGCCGAGGCTGCGCGGTCGGCGATGTGCGGTTTGTGCCGCGCGGCTGGAGGTGGCGGTCAGGGCCGGTGAGCGAAGGTCTCCAGCAGCCCCGAGTCGCCGCTGACGATCAGCAGGTCGTCCGCGCCGACGCGGGTGGTAGGGGTGGCGTACTCGAACGGCTCGCCCGGCGGCTTCACCCCGATGACGGTGACGCCGTACTTCTCCCGGACCCTCGACTCCTCGAGCGTGAAGCCCTGCGTCTCGCGCGGAGGGCGCATCTTGACGATCGTGAAGCCGTCCTCCATCTCGATGTAGTCGAGCATGCGCCCGGAGACCATGTGGGCCACGCGCGCCCCGGCGTCGTACTCCGGGTAGACGACGTGGTGGGCGCCGATGCGCCGCAGGATGCGTCCGTGCTCGGCGCTGATCGCCTTGGCCCAGATCTGCGGGATCTCGAGGTCGACGAGGTTCGCGGTGATCAGCACCGAGGCCTCCAGCGAGGTGCCGACGCCGACCACGGCCACCTGGAACTCCTCGGCACCGAGCTGCTCGAGGGCGTCGGGGTTGGAGGCGTCGGCCTCCACCAGCGGAAGCCGGTGGGACCACTGCTGGACGAGGTCCGGGTCCCGCTCGACGGCGAGCACCTCGCGCCCCAGCTTCTCCAGGGTCGCGGCCAGGGCCGCGCCGAACCGGCCCAGGCCGATCACCAGGACCCCGGTGTCCCGGGACACCTGCCTCTCACTCATCAGAACTCCTTAGCTGTCCCGGTCAGCCGATGACCGGGCGTTCGTTGGGCATGCGGATGACCCGGCGCCGTTCCCGGAGCGCAAGGGCGGCCGCCATGGTCATGGTGCCGGTGCGGCCGGCGAACATGAGCGCACTGAGCACGTACTTGCCGCTGTCGGGCAGGTCGGGCGTGATGCCGGTGCTGAGGCCGACCGTGGCGAACGCCGAGATCACCTCGAAGAGGACCACGTCGAGCTGGAAGTCGGTGAGCGTGAGGATGGCCAGCGTCGCGACGCCCACCAGGGTCGAGCCGAGGAAGGCCACGGACACCGCGAGCCGCACCGTGGAGGAGCCGATCCGTCGGCCGAACGCCTCGACGTCCCGGTCGCCCCGGGCCTCGGCGACGATCGCGAGGACGAGCACCGCGAAGGTGGTGACCTTGATGCCGCCCGCGGTCGACGCCGAGCCGCCGCCGACGAACATCAGCGCGTCCGTGAGGAACCACGTGGCCTCGCGCATCTCGCCCACGTCGAGGGTGGCGAGTCCGGAGGAGCGGGGGTTGAGGGCGTGCACCAGGCTCGCGAGGATCTTCGCGTCGAAGGAGAGCGGGGCGAGGGTGCGCTCGTTGGTCCACTCGAAGAGCGCGAACGCCAGGAACGACCCGAGCGCCAGCAGGCCGTAGGTGGCCAGGCTGAGCTTGGTGTGCAGGCTCCACCGGGTCCAGGGCGGACGGCGGTGCCGGCGCCGCCAGCTGCGTGCGACGTCGAGGATGACCGGGAAGCCGATCGCGCCGACGAAGGTGCCCACGACGATGGGCAGGCTGAACCACCAGTCGCCCACGAACGGCTCGAGCCCGCCGTCGATGATCACGAACCCGGCGTTGTTGAAGATGCTCAGCGCCATGAACAGCCCGTGCCACAGCGCCGTCCCGACGGGCTCGCCGAGCGTGAGGAAGCGGGGCACGAGCACGACGGTCAGGACCGCCTCGATGACCAACGAGGCGACGACGACGGCACGGATGAGGGAGCCGACCTCGCCGAGCCGCGTCGTCTTGGTCTCGGAGGCCGCGAGCATCCGCTGGGTCAGCCCGATGCGGCGCGAGACCGCCAGGCCGAGGATCGAGGCGAGCGTCATCACGCCAAGCCCGCCGATCTTGATGCCGACGAGGATGACGACCTGGCCGAAGGTGGACCAGTAGCTCGCCGTGTCGACCGTGACCAGGCCGGTCACGCACACGGCGGAGGTCGCGGTGAACAGCGCGTCGGCGAACGGGGCGCGGTCCCCGCTCGCCGTCGCGGCAGGGAGCGAGAGGAGTGCCGTGAAGATCGCGATGATGGAGGCGAAGACCATCAGCGCCAGACGAGCGGGGGAGTTGCGGGCGACGTGGTCGACCCAGTCCCGGCCCGCCTCGAGCACGCCGGAGGTTCGTGTCGGCTGCACGCATCCTCCCGATCGTCGTCGCCCGCGTCCCGCTCAGGTCGGGAACACTCTGGCACGGCGCGGACGCCGACGCCGCGGCACGGCCCGGTGCGTCGGCCCCGGGGACTACGGTGAAACCCATGTCAGCGACGGTGATGGTCTGGTCGGAGGATCTGGTCGGCTACGACTTCGGCGCCGGCCACCCGATGGCGCCGGTCCGTCTGGTCCTCACCTACGAGCTGCTCTCCGACCTCGGAGTGCTCGTCGCCCCCGGCCTGAGTCTCGTGCCTGCGCCCGTGGCCTCCGACGCCGAGCTCGAGCTGGTGCACACCGCCGACTACGTGGCCGCCGTTCGCGAGGCGGAGGAGGACGGCCGGCCGCGGCCGGAGCGGGGGCTCGGCGACGGCGACACCCCGGTCTTCGGCCGGGTCCACACCGCGTCCGCACGAATCGTGGGCTCGACCCTTGCGGCGGCACGGGCGGTCTGGAACGGGGACGCGCCCCGGGCAGTGAGTCTGGCCGGCGGCATGCACCACGCCATGGCGCAACGGGCCTCGGGGTTCTGCGTCTACAACGACGTCTCGGTCGCGATCGCCTGGCTCCTGCAGGCGGGGGCGCGGCGGGTCGCCTACGTCGACCTCGACGCCCACCACGGCGACGGCGTCGAGCGGGCGTTCTGGGACGACGACCGGGTCCTCACGGTGTCGGTGCACCAGCACCCCGGCAGCCTGTTCCCGGGGACGGGCTACCCGCAGGACGTCGGGTCGGCAGCCGCGCGCGGCACGGCGGTGAACGTGGCGCTGCCGCCGCACACGGCCGACGCCGGATGGCTGCGTGCCGTCGAGGCGCTGGCCGTGCCGATGGTGCGCGCGCACGCGCCGGACGTGCTGGTCACGCAGCACGGCTGCGACTGTCACCGCGACGACCCGCTCGCCGAGCTCGACGTGTCCGTCGACGCTCAGCGGCGGTCCGCGATGCTCATGGCAGAGCTGGCCGACACCTACGCCGGCGGCCGCTGGGTCGCCACCGGAGGGGGCGGGTACGAGGTGGTCGGGGTCGTGCCCCGCGCCTGGTCGCACCTCGTCGCCGTCGCCGCGGGCTGCCCGGTCGACCCCAGGACGCCCGTGCCGGAGTCCTGGCGGACGATGGTGCACGACCTGGCGGACGTGACGGGTCCGCTGACGATGTCCGACGGCGGCGACCCGAAGATCAGACGGTTCACCGACGGCTACAACCCCGACGACGAGGTTGACCGGGCGATCATGGCCACCCGGCAGGCCGTCTTCCCTTGGCACGGGCTGGATCCCTACCTGGACTGACCGCAGGGCGGGGCCGGGGGCGTGAGCTTTCGAAGCCGCTCGTGGGTGGCCGCAGGCGGGCGGCGACGGCCCCGGGGGTCGAGGGGAGGGTGGCGGCACGCACGAGGCGCCATGTGGACGGGAACCGGCGGCCCACTCGCCGGCCGAAGCATTTCCGCCCGGGCGCAGTTACCCCTATATTTCGTCCATGGAGTGGCCGCCCTCGCCTGGGTGGTACCGACGAGAACGGGTGGACATGGCCGAGCAGCTGGGAGCGCCGCGGTTCCTCACCGTCGCCGAGGTCGCCGAGCTCATGCGGGTGTCCAAGATGACGGTCTACCGCATGGTGCACTCGGGGGAGATCCCCGCGGTGCGGATGGGCCGCTCGTTCCGTGTGCCGGAGGCCGCCGTCGAGAAGATGATCTCCGAGGGCCTCGGCGACGAGTGGGGCGCCGTCGGAAACGCCCGTTAGGGCGCTCGGCGCCCGAGCGGGTAGACTCACCCTGTTCTGCAGGCGGCCGGCGGCCGCGTGCTGCTGACGTTCCGCCCCCGATCATCAGTGAGGTCCCCTTATGGGCTCGGTCATCAAGAAGCGCCGTAAGCGCATGTCGAAGAAGAAGCACCGCAAGCTGCTTCGGAAGACGCGTCACCAGCGTCGCAACAAGAAGTGACGTCGGCGCCCGCTCGTCGGGCGCGCTGACCCCAGGCCCGGCCACCGCGCCGGGCCTGAGTCGTGCCGGGACTCAGACGCCCGCGCGCGAGCGCAGCTGGCGCACGACCGCCCGCACGACGACGGTCGTCGCCCACGCCGCGCCCGCCCAGCGGGCCGACCGCGCCCCGGTGCGCAGGTCCTCCCGCATCGACCGGCGCCGGCTTCGGAAGTCCCGGACCGGCCACCCCGCCGTGCCGGCGTGCGCCCGCAGGCGTGGCTCGGGGTTGATGGCGCACGGGTGGCCGACGGCGGAGAGGAGCGGCACGTCGTTGATCGAGTCGCCGTAGGCGTAGGAGACGGCCAGGTCGAGCCCACGGTCGGCGGCGAGCTTGCGCACCGCGATCTCCTTGCCGGCGCCGTGGAGCATGGTGCCCTCGAGGCGCCCCGTGTAGTACCCGTCGACGGCCTCGACGCGGGTGCCGAGCGCTCCCGTGGCGCCGAGCCGACGGGCGAGCAGGTCCGAGATCTCCGTGGGGGTCGCGGTGATCAGCCACACCTCGTGGCCGGCGGCGAGGTGCGCGTTGAGCAGGGCGCGGGTGCCGGGGAAGATCCGCAGGTCGAGGACCTCGTCGTAGACGTCCTCGCCGATCGAGATGATCTCGGCAACGGACCGGCCGATCATCAGGCGCAGCGCGCGCTCCTTGATGGCGGCGATGCGGCGAAGGTTCTCGCCGTAGAGGGCGTACGCGACCGAGTGGCGGACGGCGAAGAGGATGTCACGCATGCCGAAGAACTGACGACGGTGCAGCTCGCGGGCGAGGTGGTAGGCGCTCGCACCGCGGACGATCGTGTTGTCGACGTCGAAGAAGGCCGCCGCACGCGCCTGGCCTGCGGGCGCCTCCGCCCGCGCGGGCTCCTCGGTTGCCTCCACCTGCGCCAGCGTAGCCGGGGGTGCACCGGAGGGCCGGGCAGGCCCGCGCTCGACGGGGCGGCGCCGACGGGGTGCTGCACCGAGCCGGTCGGTGTCCGGGTGCTGCGCCGAGCCGGTCGGTGTCCGGGTGCTGCGCCGAGCCGGTCGGTGTCCGGGTGCTGCATCGGGCCGGTCGGTGTCCGGGTGCTGCACCGGGCCGGTCGGCGACCGGGCACGCACGCAGGGGAGCCCGGTGTCGTCCGCTGTCCGGTCTGTGACGCTTGTGCCCCGTTGGTGCGGGACAGAGGTGTCACATGTCGGCCACAGGTGCGCCATGGCCGGGGTCCTCTGAGCACTAGCAGCCGGCGCTGCCGGGTGCCGACGTACCCTCGGGGCATGACCGATTCCCACGCTCCCACCGCCGCGCGCGTCGTGCTCTACGGCCGCGCGGGCTGCCACCTGTGCGACCAGGCCCGCACCATGCTCGAGCGGGTGCGGGAGGACGCCGGCGAGGCGTTCGTCGAGGTCGACATCGACACCGACGACGCCCTGCGCGAGCAGTACGGCGAGCTCGTCCCGGTGGTCACCGTCGACGGCGTGCAGCAGGGCTACTGGCGCATCGATGCGGCCCGGGTGCGCGCGGCGCTGGCCTGAGAGGACGACGGCAGCGCCTGTTTCCGGCGCCTCCAGGAGAGATCGGCGACCTCGCCTCTCCGGGGCGCTCGCCTGAGAGGGCGACGACGTCGCCGCACGCCTCTGCGCGGAGCCGACCGGACAGAACGACGGCGGCACCTGGGGGAGAGGTGCCGCCGTCGCGGTCGTGGGGGCGGGTTCCGCCCGGGTGCCGCCGGAGCGGCGGGTGGGTCAGGCGTCCTTGGGGGTGGCCTCGACCTCGAGAAGGATCTTGACCTTGTCGCCGACCAGGACGCCGCCGGCCTCGAGGGCCGCGTTCCAGGTCAGGCCGAACTCCTTGCGGGAGATCTCGGTGTTCGCGGAGAAGCCGATGCGCTTGGAGCCGAACGGGTCGGTCACGGCGCCGTTGTACTCCACGTCCAGGCTGACCGGCTTGGTCACGCCGTTGATGGTGAGGTCGCCCTTGAGGCTGAAGTCCTCGCCGTCGCCCTCCAGGCCGCCGGTGACGAAGGTCCAGGTCGGCTTGTTCTCGGCGTCCCAGAAGTCGGCGGAGCGCAGGTGGCCGTCGCGGTTGGCGTCGCCGGTGTTGATGGAGGAGGCGTCGATGGTGACGATCGCGGAGGACGCGGCGAGGTCGTCGGCCACGACGATCTGGCCCTCGAACTTCTCGAACTTGCCGCGCACCTTGGAGATGCCGGCGTGGCGGACGGTGAAGCCCACCTCGGTGTGGGACGGGTCGATGACGTAGGTGCCAGCGGGGATGCTGCTCATGAAAGCGGTCCTCCAAGGTCGGGGGTTCCCGG
Organism: Georgenia sp. EYE_87; assembly: GCF_023148685.1. GTDB lineage: Bacteria > Actinomycetota > Actinomycetes > Actinomycetales > Actinomycetaceae > Georgenia. The sequence goes on from NZ_JAHXNL010000002.1 coordinate 239,130, forward strand.
CCCTCGGACGAGGGCGAGAAGTAGTTGACGTTTGAACTATATACTCGGGGGGTCAGGGGCGCGCAAGGGGTAGAGCCAGGAGTTCTGGTGAACGAACGGTGACGCGCCTCACGTGCCCGGCCCTACGATTTCCGGAACGGCGAGGTGCTCCGCCTCCGCAGGATTCCCGACGGACGCCGCGGCCCAGGGCTCAGCCAACGCGTCGCCCGGCGACGCCGAAAGAGGAAGTGAACATGCCCGCACCGACGTTCCCCGTCGTCACGCCGCGGTGGCTCGACGCCGACCAGCAGCGCGCCTGGCGCAGCTACCTGCGCGGCAGCGCCAGCCTGCAGGAGTCCATCAACCATGACCTCGAGCAGTCGGCCGGCATGTCGCTGAGCGAGTACGAGGTGCTCGTGCGGCTGTCGGAGGCGGAGGGGCGGACCCTCCGCATGTCGGTGCTGGCGGACGAGCTCGTGCACTCCAGGTCGCGGCTCACCCACACGATCCGGCGGATGGAGGCGGCCGGGCTCGTCGAGCGCTCGACGTGCGCGGAGGACCGCCGCGGGGTCAACGCCACCCTGACCGACGAGGGCTTCGCCCGCCTGGAGGCCGCCGCGCCGGGGCACGTGGAGTCCGTCCGCGCGCGGATGGTCGACCGTCTCACCCCGGAGCAGATGCGCGTGCTCGGCGAGATCATGTCCATCTTCGTGGAGGATGAGGAGACCGCCGCGTCATGACGTGAGCCTGGCCACCCGCGCCACCCCGGCGTGCGGTGACCGTGCCGGAGTTTGCGACACTGGGGACATGCAGCGAACGACCGTCCATCTGATGCGGCACGGCGAGGTGCACAACCCCGACGGCATCCTGTACGGGCGCCGCCCCGGCTACCGGCTGTCCGACCGCGGCCAGGAGATGGCCGCCCGGGTGGCCGACGTGCTGCACGGCGGCGGGCACGACGTCCGCCTCGTCGTGGCGTCCCCCCTGCAGCGGGCGCAGGAGACCGCACTCCCGACGGCCACCTCCTACGGTCTGGAGGTCGGGACCGACCCGCGGCTGATCGAGGCGACCAACCACTTCGAGGGTGTCGCCGTCAACGCCAACCGCATGGTGCTGGCCCACCCGCGCAACTGGCCCGCGTACACCAACCCGTTCCTGCCCAGCTGGGGCGAGCCGTACCGGGCGCAGATCCGCCGCATGCGCGACGCCGTCGCCGCGGTCCTGGACGAGGCCGCGGGTGGCGAGGCGCTCCTCGTGAGCCACCAGCTGCCGATCTGGGTGACCCGGCTGCACCTCGAGCGTCGCCCCCTCGTCCACGACCCCCGCCGCCGGCAGTGCTCCCTCGCGTCGCTGACCTCCCTGACGTTCGAGGGGCGCCGCCTCGTGGGACTGAGCTACTGGGAGCCGGCGGGCGAGCTGCTGCTCGGCGCCACCGACATGGTGCCGGGCATGTCCGCGGCCGCCGAGAACGAGGGCGAGGAGGGCGAGTGAAGCCCGGGAACCCCCGCTCCGCGGCCCTCCGCGCCGCCGTCGGCCTCGGGCTCGCGGCCGCCCTGCTGGCGGGCTGCGCCCCGGGCGGCACCACGGAGGGGGCGGCCGCCGTCGACGCCGGCTACGAGGCCGGCGACGGCTCCTTCACCACCTGGACGGCGGCCGAGCGCGGCGACCCGGTCGAGCACGCCGGCACCAGCTACGACGGCACCGAGATCGACCTCGCCGACTGGCGCGGCGACGTCGTCGTCCTGAACTTCTGGTACGCCGCCTGCCCGCCCTGCCGGGCGGAGGCGCCCGACCTCGCCGCGATCCACGCCGACTACTCGGGCCAGGGGGTGCAGCTGCTGGGCATCAACCCCCGGGACGACGCCGGTGCGGCCCAGGCCTTCGAGCGCACCTTCTCCGTGCCCTACCCCTCGCTCCACGACGAGCAGGCGCGCGGCGTGGCCGCCCTGGAGGGGCTCGTGCCCCTGCAGGCCATGCCCTCCACCGTCGTGCTGGACCGTGAGGGGCGCGTCGCCGCCCGCATCCTGGGCCAGGTCGACCCGACCATCCTGCGCGGGCTCGTCGACGACGTCCTCGCCGAGGAGGTCTGACCGGCGTGTGGGAGCAGATCGCCGAGGTGTTCCAGCGCACCGTCATGGACGGCTCGATGCTGGCCGCGCTGCCGGTCGCCGCGATCGCCGGCGCCATCTCCTTCGCGTCGCCGTGCGTGCTGCCCCTGCTGCCGGGCTACGTCGGCTACCTGGGCGGGATGGCGGGCGTCGAGGCGGGACGACCCGCCGCCGTCGGTGCAACCTCCGGCGGCAGGACCGCTCGTTCGCGCGGGTCCGTCCGGACCGGCCGCGGAGCCAGGCGCGGCGGCAGCGGGCGCCTGCTCGCCGGGGTGCTGCTCTTCGTCGTGGGGTTCTCGGCCGTCTTCGTGCTCCTCAGCCTCGTCTTCTCGTTCGCGGGGATCGCGCTGCAGCAGTGGATGGACGTCATCCTGCGCGTCGCGGGCGTGCTCGTGATCCTGATGGGACTGGCGTTCATGGGGGTGGTCCCGTTCCTGCAGAACGAGCGGCGGCCCCACGTCGCGCCCCGTGCCGGGCTCTGGGGGGCGCCGCTCCTCGGCGTCGTCTTCGGGCTCGGCTGGGCCCCGTGCATCGGCCCGACCCTCGCCGCGGTCCTCACCCTCTCCCTCGACGGCGCGGACCCGGCGCGCGGCGTCGCGCTCGCCGTCGCCTACTGCCTCGGGCTCGGGGTGCCGTTCGTCGCGATCGCGATGGCGTTCTCGCGGTCCACGCGCGTCCTCGACCTCCTGCGCCGGCACCGCCGGACCATCCAGCTGCTCGGCGGCGGCCTCCTGGTGCTGCTCGGCCTCGCGCTGGTCACCGGCCTGTGGGCGACGTTCTCGGCGTACCTGCAGGGTCTCGTCGCCAACTTCCAGACGGTGGTGTGACGATGGCGCGCAGGGCGTCCGCCGCGACGGCGGACCCGACCAACCTCAGCTCCAAGGCGGGCCTCGGCCAGGAGGGCGGCACCCCGGCGCAGCCCTCGCTCGGCCTGCGGGGCTGGCTCCGTTGGATGTGGCGCCAGCTCACCAGCATGCGGGTGGCGCTCATGCTGCTCCTGCTCCTCGCCGTCGCCGCCCTCCCCGGCTCGTTCTTCCCCCAGACGCCACAGGACCCCTCCGCCGTCTCCGACTACCACGCGGACCACCCGGTGCTGGCCCCGTGGCTGGAGCGCCTCGGGTTCTTCGACGTCTACAGCTCCGCGTGGTTCGCGGCGATCTACCTGCTCCTGTTCACCTCGCTGATCGGCTGCATCGTGCCGCGCGTCGCCGTGCACTGGCGGGCTCTGCGCTCGCAGCCGCCGCGCGTGCCCCGCTCCTTCGCCCGGTTCCCCGTGCGCGAGGAGCGGACGGTGCGTGACGCGCCGGAGGCGGTCGAGGCCGCGGTGCTGCGCTCCCTCAGGGGGCGCTACCGCACCGCCGTCACCCCGGACGGCATCACGGCCGAGCGCGGGTACCTGCGCGAGACCGGCAACATCGTCTTCCACCTCTCCCTCGTCGGGGTCCTCCTGGCGATGGCCGCCGGGCAGCTGTTCAGCTACCGCGGCCAGGCGCTCGTGGTCGAGGGCGAGGCGTTCGCCAACTCGGTGGTGGACTACGACTCCTTCGACCCCGGCACTCTGTTCGACGCGGACGACCTGGAGCCGTTCACCTTCACGCTCGAGGAGTTCACCTCCGCGTTCACCCTCGACGCGCAGGCGCGCGACTTCGCCGCCCGCGTGAGCGTGACCGAGCCCGACGGCTCCGTGCGCGAGGAGACCATCAGGGTCAACCACCCCATGAACGCCGGCGGCGCGAACGTCTACCTCTCCGGCAACGGGTACGCGCCCCGCCTGACGGTCCGCGACGGCGCGGGCGAGGTCGCGTTCTCCGGTGCCGTGCCGTTCCTGCCCGAGGACGTGGTCTACACCTCGCGCGGGGTGGTGAAGGTCCCCGACGTCAGCCCCGGCCAGGAGCAGCTGGGCCTCACCGGCGCGTTCCTGCCCACCGCCGTCGTCGAGCCCGACGGGTCCGGCGCCTACTCCGTCCACCCTCAGCCGACCTCGCCCCTGCTGGTGCTCACGCTCTGGGCCGGTGACCTCGGGCTGGACGAGGGCGTGCCTCAGAACGTCTACGTCCTGGACTCGGACGACATGCGCCAGGTCTACGAGGAGGCCCCCGACGGCTCGCCTGGCTCCGCCGAGGGTGGCCAGCGGCCCGTCACGATCTTCCTCGAGCCGGGTGCGACCGTGGAGCTGCCCGAGGGGCTGGGGACGGTCACGTTCGAGGACCTGCCGCGTTTTGCCGCGCTCGACCTGCGCTACGACCCGTCGCTGCCGTACCTGCTGACGTTCTCGATCACCGCGATGCTCGGGCTCTTCGGCTCGCTGTTCGTCCCCCGGCGCCGGCTGTGGGTCCGGCTGTCGCCGGCGGCCGACGGCGGGACCGCCCTCAGCGCGGCGGCGCTGGCCCGCGGGGACGACCCGGGGCTGGCCCGGGACCTCGAGCGGGTGCTCGAGGCCGCCGGCACCACCGTGCACAATGATCCGACGCCCGCCGACGCCGGTGCGCCGGCCCAGGAAGGAACGACCCGATGACTGACCTCGGCCAGCTGAGCACGCTGCTCATCTACGGCGCGATGGCCGCCTACACGGTGGCGCTCGTGGCGTTCGCCGTCGACCTGTCCGGTCTGCGCGACGGCGGACCGGCCGAGCGACGCCGCAAGGCCGTCGGGATCGCCATGTCCACCACGGTGGTGGGTGCCGCCCTGCACCTGCTGGGCGTGGTGACCCGCGGCGTGGCCGCCGGGCGCGTCCCCTGGGCGAACATGTACGAGTTCTCGATCCTCTTCAGCCTCGTCGCGGTGCTCGTCTTCCTCGGGCTCCAGCGCGGCCGTGACCTGAGGTTCCTCGGCACGTTCGTCGTCGGGCTCGTGCTGCTGATGCTCGGCATCGCCGTGTCCGTGCTGTACGTGCGCGCCGACGGCGTCCCGCCCGCGCTGGACAGCTACTGGCTGGTCATCCACGTCTCCATCGCGACCATCGCCACCGGCGTCCTGGCCGTCGGCGCGGTGCTGTCGGTGGTCCAGCTCGTGCAGGAGCGTTCCGAGCTCCGTCGCGCCGCGCACGCCGCGGCGCAGATGCCCGAGCCGGCGCTCGCCGGGGCGAGCGGCGGCGCGGCCGGGGACCGGGCCGCCGACGGCGGTGCCGCGGGTGCGGCCGCGCGTCCCGGGCGCTGGTCCCGGCTGATGGAGTCCGCGCCCAGCTCGGCGGAGTTCGAGCGGCTGGCCTTCCGGCTCAACGCCGTCGGCTTCATGCTGTGGACCTTCACGATCATCGCCGGCGCCATCTGGGCAGAGCACGCCTGGGGCCGGCCCTGGGGCTGGGACCCCAAGGAGACCTGGTCCTTCGTCATCTGGGTCGTCTACGCCGCCTACCTGCACGCCCGCGCCACCCGCGGGTGGGAGGGCCGGCGGGCCGCCTACCTGTCGATCTTCGGGTTCGTCTGCGTGCTCGCGAACTACTTCCTCGTCAACCTGCTCTTCAACAGTCTGCACGCCTACAGCGGGATCGGCTGAGCGGCGGGATCGCTGCTCTCACTAGTCTGAGCGGCTGGATCTCCGCTCAGCCCTGGGACGCCCCGGGCGACTGAGACGTGCCGTCCTCCGAGGTGCCCTCGTCAGGGCTGCGGGGCGTACCGCCCTCCGGTGCGTCGTTGCCGGGGTCCGTGGCGGTCTCTCCCCCCGTTGCCGTGCCGGGCGTCGTCGGCCCCTTCGGCGACGACGGCGTCGGACCGGGGCGGTCCTCGTGCGTGGTCGCGTCGTCGCTTGCGTCCTTGCGCTCGCCCGGCCCCTCGAGGCTCTGGCGCCGCTCCCGCTCGGCCCGGCGCCGGTCCGCCTCGAGGCGGGCGAGGAACTCGGGGTCGTCGTCGGGGGCCACGGGGCCGCTCCGACGGACGGGACGTGGGGGCGTCGGGGAGCTCCAGAGGCCCGGGCGCACCGGCCCGGCCGCCTTCGCCGCGTTCGCGCGGGCGACCCGGCTCACCACGATCCAGGCGAGCGCCGCGATGCCCGGGAAGAGAATGATGAGGATGACCCACAGGACCTTCGGGATCCCCACGGGCATGTCGTCGTCCGGCGTCCGCACGCAGTCGATGAGCGCGTAGACGACCAGAGCGATGAGGAGCACGACGGGCAGGATGCGAGGCATCTTCCCAGGGTAGGCGGAGCGGCGCACGCGCGTGGTGCTCAAGGGTCACGCTCTGGACACGCTGGGCCGGGGCCCCACGGCAGCCGCCTACGCTGGGGGGATGCGCCTGCTCGTCTACACGCTGCTCCGGCTCGGACTCGTCCTCGCCGCCGCCGGCGTGCTCTACCTGGTCGGTCTGCGTTCCTGGGTCCTGTGGATCGCCGCGGTGGTCGTCGGCGCTCTCCTCTCCTTCCTGCTGCTCGGCCGCCAGCGGGAGGACGCCGCCTCCGTCCTCGCCCAGTACGACCCGCTGCGCGAGGAGCGCCCGGCGTTCTCCCCGAAGGTCCAGCAGGATGCTGACTACGAGGACGCAGTCGTCGACGCGGCCGAGCCCGGCGCCGCGGGGGGCGACGTGACGGCGGAGCACGACCCGGGTGTCGACGCGGCGAACCCCCGGTCAGCAAGCGATGAGCTACCCGGCGCCACCGCCGGCGTCCCGGGAGAGGGGGCCCGCGAGGAGAGTGCAGAGCCTGGGCCGACGAGCGCCGGGACGGGCCGACCTGGCGAGGACGCCGGTCGCCCCGAGCGGCCCGCCGAGGGCCGTTAGAGGGCCAGCCCCACGCCGAGCAGGATGCCGTAGCCCAGCTCCAGCAGCCCGGTGTCGCGCAGCACGGCGATCAGGTCGCGGCCCGTCGCGCCGCGCAGCACGGGCAGGGCCAGCCGGACGACCCACGGCAGGAGCATGAGCGTGAGCAGCGACCAGGGAGCGACGGTCGCGCACGCGACCGCGAGGACCAGCGGCAGGGTGATCATCGCCACGTAGGTCAGGCGGGCCCGGCGCTCCCCGAGCCGGACCGCGAGCGTGGTCTTGCCGACCTGCGAGTCGGTGGGGATGTCGCGGATGTTGTTGACCATGAGCAGGGCGCACGCGATCAGCCCCACGCCGACGGCCCCCGCCCAGGCCGGCCACGACAGCTCGAGCGCCTGCGTCCAGGTGGTGCCGAGGGTGGCCATGAGGCCGAAGAACAGGAAGACGCCGACCTCACCCAGGCCGAGATAGCCGTAGGGATGACTGCCGCCCGTGTAGCCCCAGGCCGCGATCATCGCGACGGCGCCGAGCGCGAGCAGCCACCACGTGCCGGACACGGCCACCAGGACAAGTCCGAGCGCTGCGCCGACGGCGAGGCTGAGCAGGGCCGCACGCTTGACCGCTCCGGGGCTCGCCTTGCCGCCGCCCGTCAGCCGGGGCGGTCCGGTGCGGACGTCGTCCGTGCCACGGACGCCGTCGGAGTAGTCGTTGGCGTAGTTCACCCCGACCTGGAGCGCGAGGGCGACCCCCGCCGCGAGCAGCGCACGTGGGACGGAGGCCTGGCCGAGCCCGGCGGCGGCGCCGGTGCCGATGAGGACCGGTGAGACGGCGGCGGGCAGGGTGCGCAGGCGCGCGCCCTCCAGCCAGTCGGACAACGAGGCCATGGTGCTCCGGGAAGATGTGACCGCGCGGCGGCGGAGGACGGTTCAGGATATCGGGGCGGTGCGGTCGCGCTTCTCGGCGTGGACGACGACGGTTCTCGCCTTGCCGGCCTTGCCGGCCTTGCTGGCCTTGCCGGCCTTGCCGGCCTTGCCGGCCTTGCCGGCCTCGCCGGCCTCGCCGGCCTCGCCGGCCTGGCCGGCGCGGCCGGGCGCCGCACCGCCCGATCCCGGTTCCCCCGTGACGCCCGCCCCGTCGAGCGCCTCGGCGGCCAGGACCGAGGTGCTGCGACGGTCGACCTTTCCCGGGCCTCGCAGCGGCAGCGACGTCAGCACGACCAGCGCGCGCGGCGCGTGGGCACCGCCGAGACGCGACGTCACCAGTGCACGGAGCTCAGGCAGGCGCGGTGCGTCGTGACCAGGGGCCGGGACGACGACAGCGGTGACCAGCTCACCCCACTCGGGGTCCGGCACGGCCACCACCGCCACCTCGGCGAGCGAGGGGTGCTCGGCCAGCACGCGCTCGACCGAGCCGGGGGAGACCTTGATGCCGCCGGTGTTGATGAGGTCGTCGACGCGACCGAGCACACGCAGGCGTAACGACCCGGTGGCGTCGTCCGAGAGCTCCGTCACGGGTGCGGGGCCGGTCCCCGTGGCGGGCGCGGGGCCGGTCTCGCTGATGGGCGCGGGGCCGGTCTCGCTGATGGGCGCGGGGCCGGTCCCCGGGGCGCTTCGGGACTCCAGCTCCGTGTCGGTGACGTGGCCGGGAGAGGGAACCAGCGCCCCGCGGTCGGAGGTCCGCAACCAGCGCACGCCGCCTTCGTCGTGGAAGGCCTCGGCGTCGGCAGCCGGGTCGTCGAGGTAGCCCGAGGCCAGGACTGGTCCGGCGATCTCGACACGGTGGTCCTCGTCCACGAGGCGGAGCCGGACGCCGGGCAGCGGCAGGCCGTCGTACACACACCCGCCGCCGGTCTCGGTCATCCCGTACGTGGTCACCACCGGCAGCCCGGCCGCGCGCGCCTCCTCGAGCGCACGCGGCGCTGTCGCGGCTCCGCCCACGAGGATCGCGGCGAGCCGGCGCAGCGGGGCCACGGACTCTTCGCCCGCCTCGAGGACCCGCACCAGCTGCGTCGGGACGAAGGAGAGGTAGCCCGGGACGTCCGGGCGCATGCCCGTGACGGCGGACGCGAGCTCCCGGGGGTCGAAGCCGTCGGTCGTGTCGAGCACCGCCGGTGTCGTCCCGGCGACGACGGAGCGGACGAGGACCTGCAGGCCCGCGACGTGGTGCGCCGGGACGGCGAGCAACCATTGGCCCGGGCCTGCGAGCCGTTGCTCGGTCGCACGCGCCGAGGCGACGAGCGCCTCGCCGGTGAGGGCGACCAGGTGCCCCGTCCCGGTGGTGGAACCCGACGTCCGGAGGACGACTGCGGTGCCGTCCGGGACGTGACGGCGCAGCCTGGAGCGGAGCGACTCGACGACCGCGGCGCCGTCGTCCCCGCCGGCGTGCGGGACGAGGACGGTGCTGGCGGAGACGTCGCGCGCATCGCCCGGCAGGGTGCTCGCCGCGCCCACGGGCACCGCCGTCGCAACCGCGCGAAGGCGAAGCCTGAGGGCTTCGAGGAGCGCGAGGACCGGGCCGGGACGGGTGCCGCCGGGCAGGGGATGGAACTGTCTGGCGTCTCCTGGCGGCGTCGGGATCGGCGACGGCGCCACCGGGTCGTAAGTCACCGATCCAGCCTAGATCGGGCACTACAGTGTGCGGATATTCAGGGGGAGCAGTGGACGAGATGCGCTCGAGTGCTCGCGGGGACGGACCCGCTGATCCGGCCGACGACGGTTCGACCAGCGTGCGGGCAGAGGCCTTCCGTGGTGCCGCCGGCGCCCGCAGGGGTGCCGTTCCCGGTGTCGCCCGCAGGCGTGCTGTCCCGGCGGCGATTCTGGTCGCCCTCGCCCTCGCCCTCGGGGCCTGCGGCACACCCGTGGTGGGGTCCACGCCCGGCGGGCCGGTGACCAAACCGACGCCGTCGCCGTCGCCCACCACCCCGGCCCCCAGCCCCACGCCCGAGCCCGAGCGCTGGCCCCTCACAGGTGCACTGGTCGAGGGGGACGGCGCTGAGCGGCCGGCGCTGTCGGTCAAGATCGAGAACTCCGCACCGGCCCGCCCGCAGTCCGGTCTCGAGGATGCGGACCTCGTGTGGGAGGAGATGGTCGAGGGAGGGATCACGCGCTTCAACGCCGCTTATCACTCGACCGTGCCCGAGGCGCTCGGTCCCATTCGGTCCGTGCGACCGATGGATGCCGCGATCTCCGGACCGCTCGGCGGGCTGCTCGCCTTCTCGGGCGGGGTGCAGCCGTACATCCAGAAGGCGCGTGACGCGGGGCTTCAGGTCCTCATGGAGGACGGCGGCCATGCGGGTTTCTACCGCATCTCGACGCGACGGGCCCCCCACAACCTCTACGGCAACGGCGGGGATCTCCTGGCCCAGGCTGACGAGTCGCACAAGAAGCCGCCTCCGCAGCAGTTCACCTACGCCGCGGACGCTGCTGGTGCATCTGCGGTGGTCGGCGGACAACCGGCCGCAGGGATCGACATCAGGTTCCCAAGAACCAATCCGGGCTGGACCTGGCAGGCGGGCGGCGACGCCGGGCGTGGCTGGGGACCCGGGGTGTGGCTCCGGGACGAGGCGGGGGCTCCCCAGCACGCGGCGGACGGTGATCCGATCGTCGCGACCAACGTCGTCGTCCTGCGTGTGGAGGTCGTCGTCACCGACGCCCGAGACGTTGCTGGAAACCCTGTGCCGGAGACGATCCTCGCCGGCCAGGGAGCCGCTCAGGTGGCCAGCGGCGGGCATGTCATCGAGGCGACGTGGTCCAAGGCCGGCGACGTCAAGCCGCTCGTGCTCACCGGCAGGGACGGAAAGCCTGTTCAGCTGGCCCCGGGATCGACGTGGGTGGAGCTCGTACCGACGAGCGGCGGATCGGTCACCGTCGGCTAGAGGACCGCAGTGGTGCGGGAGGGCGTCAGTAGTAGTACGGGAAGCCGGACCAGTCCGGTTCCCGACGTTCGACGAACGCGTCCCGTCCCTCGACCGCCTCGTCCGTCATGTAGGCCAGCCGTGTCGCCTCACCGGCGAACACCTGCTGCCCGGCCATGCCGTCGTCCGCGAGGTTGAACGCGAACTTGAGCATGCGGATCGCCTGTGGCGACTTGGTGGCGATGATCCGGGCGTACTCGAGCGCGAGCGGCTCGAGCTGGCCGTGATCGGCCACCTCGTTGACCACACCCCAGCGCTCGGCGGTCTCCGCGTCGTACTCGCGCGCAAGGAAGAAGATCTCGCGTGCCCGCTTGTCGCCGACCTGGCGGGCGAGGAGTGCGGAGCCGTACCCGGCGTCGAACGAGCCGACGTTCGCGTCGGTCTGCATGAAGCGCGCGTGCTGGCGCGAGGCGATGGACAGGTCGCACACGACGTTCAGGCTGTGGCCTCCGCCCGCCGCCCAGCCGGGAACCGCGGCGATGACGACCTTCGGCATGGTCCGGATGAGGCGCTGGACCTCAAGGATGTGCAGGCGCCCGGCGCGGGCCGGGTCGATCTGCTCGCGGCGCTGGGCCACCGGCGCCTCGTCGTCGGCACCCGCGGTCTCGTAGCGGTAGCCGTCACGTCCGCGGATCCGCTGGTCGCCGCCCGAGCAGAACGCCCAGCCGCCGTCCTTGGGGCTCGGCCCGTTGCCGGTGAGGATCACGGCAGCGACGTCGGAGGTCATCCGTGCGTGGTCGAGCGCCCGGTACAGCTCGTCGACGGTGTGCGGGCGGAAAGCGTTGCGGACCTCGGGCCGGTCGAAGGCGATGCGCACGACGGGAAGGTCGCGTTCGACGTGGCCGCTCCGGTCGACTCCGCGGTGGTAGGTGAGGTCGGTGAAGTCGAATCCCTCCACCTCCCGCCAGACCTGGGGATCGAACGTCTCGGAGACAGGGGCAGGCAGCTTGCTCATCTGCATCACCCTAACGGCGGCTCCCCGAGCGACTGTCGGCGGGAACGACCGCAGACCCCGGCACGTCAGCCCCCGACTCGGAGCGGCTACCGCTCAGGTCAGGACGGTGCCCGTTCGACTCGGAGCGGCTACTGCTCAGGTCAGGACGGTGCCCGTTCGACTCGGAGCGGCTTCTGCCCAGGTCAGGACGGTGCCCGTTCCATCAGGACGGTGCCCGTTCCATCAGGACGGTGCCCGTTCCATCAGAACGGCGGCGGATCGTCGTCGTCATCTCGCGAGGCAGGTGGCGTCCACGGGTCTGCTGTGCGAAGAGGCCGAAGGGCTTCAGGAACGAAGTGCGCGGGATCGACGTCTACGCGCCCCAGGTAGGTGATGCCGCCGTCGAGCTCGCGCCGGTACTGGTGGCCCGAACGTGAGGTCCAGTCGAACGTCCCGTCAGGGTTTCGCAGGACGCGGAAGTCGCCGAGCGTCTTGTGCCTGTGGTCGAAGGTGCACATCGACGCGTTGTTCGCCGCCGAGGTCGAGCCGCCCTGGCTGGCGGGGATGACGTGGTCGATCTCGCAGCCTGAAGATCGCGTGGAACAGCCGGGGCGGACGCAGGTGCGGTCCCGCTCTCGGATGATCCGCGCGAGATCGGCGGGTGGCCGGTACTTCTTGCGGCCGACGTCGAGGACGGTGCCGCTCAGGGGCTCGGTCACGAGCCGGCGCCACGTGCCACCGAGGGCGAGGGCCCGCGCGGTCGCCGCATCGATCGGGCCGTACCCCTGGAGAGTGCCTGGCTCTCCACCGCCGAGCAGCGTGGTCAGGGGGACGTTGACATTGACCTGGACGGGCGCGCCGCCGACGAGCCCGATGCGATAGCCGCTGCGCCGGGGCGGAGGAGGTGCCGTACCCGTTGCCGCTCCCGTTGCCGCTCCCGTTGCTGGTGCTGGTGCTGGTGCTGGTGCTGGTGCTGGTGGAGCGCCGTCGGCCTCGGGGACGCCCCCGGGGAGACGATCGATGGGGAGCTGCTCCGGCGGCAGGGGGCCGATCCAGCCGAGCCGTAGCGCGTCGATGCCGATGCCGGCGAGGATGTCGGCTCTGAGCTGGTCGATGGTCCGTTCGTCGCCCGCCGCTCGTGCGGTACGGGCGGCGCCGTCGAGGGCGAGGTCGACCGCGATGGCGTCCTCGGCGGGAAGAACCGCGAGGAACGACGCCATGCCGTCCGGGAGGGTCCTGGCGTGCGTGACGCGTCGCTTGCTCCGTGCGGACTGGTGCCGCTCCGTCGCACCGTGCGGGTCCACCTCGAGCAACGCCTGCTCGACGTCCTTCGTGAGCTGGCTGGGCGTGCGACCGGGCGCGCGGGGCAGGACGAGATCCTCGACCGCCAAGGTGACGGTCAGCGGCTTGCTCTCCAGGGCGCGGGCGATGATGTCTGCCTTGGTCAGAGAGATCTCCCCGCGCTCGAGCGCGTCGTTCGTGGACGCCAGCGGACCGGTGAGGAGGACGCCGGTGCGCACGATCGTCCCTGCGGCGTGCCGGGTGGTACCCAGCCGCATCGCGAGCTCGGTGGAGGCGTGCGGCAAGGACGACCCGGTCCGGGTCGCGGGCGCCCTGCCGATCGCGCCGTACGAGGCGATAAGGCCGCGCTCGAGAACGGCGGCGGCGGCTCCGCGTCGGGCAGCCGCCCACGACGCGACCCGCGACCACGCTGCGACAGCGTCGACGGCGTCACCCTGGTCGAGGGTCTCCAGGTCGATCCGCGCCAGAGACTGCGCGAGCTCCAGTCCTTCCAGTCCGGCCGAGCGGTCGAGGATGTCGCGGACCTCGACAGCCGTGAGAGACAGATCGGGCAGGCTCGCTGCGTCTGCGGCGTCTGAGCCACGGCCGCTCGGCCGGTCCTGCGCCCCGGTCCGGAATTTCTCGAGGAACTCCTGGTCCAGGTGCTCCGTGAGGGTGTCCAGAGCACCCTCGACCATCCACTCGAGCAGTCCCTCGGTCTGCCGGAGATCCTCGGGAGCCAGCGGGCGCGACAGGCGGGTGGCTGGCCGTCGTCGCACTCGACTCCCGCGGCCCGCCCCGGCTGGGCCGAGGATCTGCGCCGCCGGATGTCGGCGGCACGGTAGTTCCCTGGCGGGCGACCACACCAGATCGGCGTGGACGGCCGGCCTGCCCGGTCGCGGCCGGTACCGCGGAGGTCCTCCAAGATCGAACATGTGTGCAGCCTAGGGCGGCCCACTGACATCGGACCGGCCACGCGGAGGCCAGACCAGCGACGTCGGCCGCCTCCGGGCCGTCCACTCCCTATCCTGACCACCATGCCCGCCTCCGCCGTCGACCGGCTTCCCGCTGTCCGCGCCACCTACTCCGTGCCGCTGCGGACGCGGTTCCGCGGGATCACCGTGCGCGACGGGCTGCTCCTGCGCGGGGACGCCGGGTGGGGTGAGGTCTCCCCGTTCTGGGACTACGACGCCGCAGAGTCGGCGGCCTGGCTCCGCGCCGGTCTCGAGGCGGCCGAGGAGGGCTGGCCGGATGCCGTGCGGTCGGTCATCCCCGTCAACGTCACCGTCCCGGCCGTCGGGCCGGAGGAGGCCCACCGGATCGTCCGCGGGTCGGGAGGCTGCACGACGGCGAAGGTCAAGGTCGCCGAGCCGGGCCAGTCCGTAGGGCAGGAGCAGGCACGCCTGGAGGCGGTCCGTGACGCGCTGGGGGCCGATGGTCGCATCCGCGTCGACGCCAACGCCGCCTGGGACGTCGCGACCGCCGTCGACCGGCTCACGCTCCTGGACCGGGCGGCCGGCGGCCTCGAGTACGCGGAACAACCCTGCGCCACCGTGGACGACCTGGCCAGGGTCCGACGCCGCACCCACGTCCCGATCGCGGCGGACGAGTCGATCCGCCGCGCCGCCGACCCGCTCGCCGTGCGCCGCGCCGAGGCGGCCGACGTCGTCGTCCTCAAGGTGCAACCGCTCGGTGGCGTGCGGGCGTGCCTGCGTCTTGCCGAGGAGGTGGGACTGCCGGTCGTCGTCAGCTCGGCGCTGGAGAGCTCGGTGGGCATCGGTGCCGGGGTCGCGCTCGCGGCCGCCCTGCCCGAGCTCCCGTACGCGTGCGGCCTCGCCACGGTGCACCTTTTCCAGCGGGACACCGTCCCCGACTCCCTCCTGCCTGTGGACGGGGCGATCCCGGTGCGCCGCCCCGAGCCCACCCCGGAGAGCCTGGCCGCGACTCGCGCGGACGACGACGTCGCAGCCCGCTGGTCGGACCGCCTCATGGCCATGGCCGCCCAGCTCGAGGCGGCGCGATGAGCGACCGTCGCCCGGGCACCCGCGCGGCCGCACCGTCGGCCGACGCACGCGTCACCGCGGCGTCGGCAAGCTCCCGTGCCACCACGACGTCCGCCGACGAGCCTGCGGCAGCCACGGCCCGCGCGCTCGTCACGGCGCTCGTCGCCCACGGCGTCCGTCACGTGGTGCTCGCCCCCGGGTCGCGGAGCGCACCGCTGGCCTACGCGCTGCAGGAGGCCGAGCGGGCGGGATGGCTGCACCTCCACGTCCGCGTCGACGAGCGGGTGGCCGGGTTCCTGGCGCTGGGGCTCTCGCGGGCGGCGGCCGCACCGGTCGCCGTGGTGACCACCTCGGGCACCGCCGTCGCCAATCTCCACCCCGCCGTGCTGGAGGCCGCACACTCCGGCCTGCCCCTTGTGGTCGTCAGCGCCGACCGGCCGCACGAGATGCGGGGCACCGGCGCCAACCAGACCACGGACCAGGTGGGAATCTTCGCCTCGGCGCCGCGTTTCGCCGTCGACCTCCCGGCCGGTGCCGTCCCCGGGCCGGCGCTGGACCAGGTAGTCACGCGCGCCTTGGCAGCCGCCCGCGGTCTCCGGACGAACGACCCCGGTCCGGTGCACCTCAACGTCGGCCTGCGAGACCCCCTGGCTCCCTCGAGCAGGTGGGTGCCGGGGCCCGTGCCCGCGGCGCGCGACGTCGTCGCTCCCGCCGGTCCCCCCGCCGCCGAGGTGCTTCGGCCGGGTCCGCGCACGGTCGTCGTGGCGGGCGACGGCGCAGGCCCTGCCGCGCGTGAGCTCGCCGAGCGGGCCGGCTGGCCCCTGCTGGCGGAGCCGACGTCGGGCTCGCGCTCCGGGACGTCGGCGATCGGGCCGTACCGGCTGCTCCTCGCCGACCCCGCGCTGGGCGGTGCGGTCGAACGTGTCGTGGTGCTCGGTCACCCGACGCTCTCGCGGCCCGTGAGCACGCTGCTCGCACGCAGGGACGTCGAGGTGGTCGTGGTCGCGCCGCGCGGCCCGTGGACGGACGTCGCAGGCGTGGCATCGCGGGTGGTGGGGGCGGTCGCGTTCTCGGGGCAGACCGAGACCACCTGGATGGAGAGGTGGCGCCGCGCCGCCGACGCCGCGGAGGAGGTGATCGGTCGGGCGCTCGCGGACGGGTTCGACGGTCTGTACGTGGCCCGTGCGGTCGCCGGGGCGGCCGTGGCGGGGGCGGCCGGCTCGGCAGGGGCGGGAGTGTCCGGGGCGGCCGGGGTGAGCACGCTCGTCGTCGGCTCGTCGAACACGGTGCGCGACCTCGACCTCGTGGCGCTCCCGTGGCGGCCGGGCGAGGCGCCGCACACGGTCGCCAACCGGGGACTGGCGGGCATCGACGGCACCGTTGCGACGGCGAGCGGCCTCGCGCTGGGCACCGGTCGGCCGGTCCGGGCGGTCATGGGCGACCTCACCTTCCTCCACGACGCCGGCGCGCTGGCACGCGGACGGCTCGAGGCTGAGGTCGACCTGCAGATCGTGGTTCTCAACGACTCCGGCGGCGGGATCTTCGCGACGCTCGAGCACGGGGCGCCGGACCGGGCCGGCGAGTTCGAGCGCATCTTCGGCACGCCGCAGGACGTCGACCTCGCCTCCCTCGCGGCGGCCTACGGCGCCCGGTACGGCCTTGCCCGCACCCCGGCCGAGCTCGACGACGCGCTGCGCGCACCGGTGCGGGGACGCTCGGTGGTCGAGGTGCCGGTGGACCGTCGCGGCCTGCGGGAGCGGCGTGCTGCGCTGGCGGCCGACGTGCGTCACGCGGTGCGGTCCGCCCTCGTGTGAGCCGACGAGCGCTACGCCGCGAACCGTCGGAACGACCTCGTGCTCAGGCAACTCCCAGGTTCCGGCAAGCGACGTCCCAGGTCAGCGGTGTCTGATGGGTCCATCACCAAGACGGAGGATCCCATGAGCAACGACGACCAGCGACCCACCCCCTGGGCCCGGCCGGGAACACAGGGCCCACGTGCCTGGCAGGATTCCGGTCAGCGAACGGCTCCCCACGGCACGCCGCAGGGTGACCGGCCGACAACTCCTTACGGACCGGGCGCTCAGCAGAGCGGCTACTGGGCCGGCTCGTCCTACGTCTCGCCGCAGCCCGGCCAGGCAGAGCCGGGACGACCCGACCACGGCCCGCACGGTCATCCCGGCCAGGCGTTCGGCGGTCCGTCCGGCCCCTCGGCCCCCGGCCGGCCGACCAAGGACGGGGACCGCCGTCGTCCGGGCTGGGGTGCGCTCGTGGGCGTCGCGGCCGGGGCCGCGCTGCTCGCCAGCGTCGGCACCGCCGGCCTCACCGGAGCCTTCGACGAGGAGCCGGCCCCGACGGCGACCACGAGCCAGTCGCAGACCGAGCCGTCCTCGAACGCGGCCCCCGTCGTCACATCGACGACGAACGACCCTGACTGGGCGAGCGTGGCCGCCGCGGTCCGCCCCTCCGTCGTCGCCATCGACGTCCGGACGGCGGCCGGCAGCGGTTCGGGCTCCGGCTTCGTCCTCGACAAGGAGGGGCACATCCTCACCAACGACCACGTCGTCGGCGACGCGGTCGACGGCGGGCTGGTCGTGACCCTCTCCGACGGCCGCATGTACCAGGCGACGATCGCAGGCACCGACCCCGCCACCGACCTCGCCGTCATCACACTGACGGACCCGCCGGACGACCTCAAGCCTGCGACGCTCGGAGACTCCGAGGAGGTCGTCGTCGGCGACGCGGTCGTCGCCGTCGGCAACCCGCTCGGCCTGAGCTCGACGGTCACCACGGGCATCGTCTCCGCGCTGGACCGTCCGGTCACCACGTCCGAGGCCCCGCAGGCGCCCGGCCAGCAGGGCACGACCGTGACCACCAACGCCATCCAGGTCGACGCCGCCATCAACCCGGGCAACTCCGGCGGCCCGCTGTTCGACGCCACCGGCCGCGTCATCGGCATCACGAGCTCGATCGCGAGCATGCCGAACGCCGCGGGCGGCAGCTCCGGCAGCATCGGGCTGGGCTTCGCGATCCCGGTGAACCTCGCGAAGCAGGTGGGCCAGCAGCTCATCGACAACGGCGTGGCCGAGCACGCCTACCTCGGCGTGTACATGAGCGACGGGACCGCAGAGGTGGACGGCGCCACGCGCGCCGGAGCCGTCGTCGAGCGTCTCGACCAGGGCACCCCGGCCGCCGAGGCCGGCGTCCGGCCCGGCGACGTGATCGTGGCCATCGACGGCGACCCCGTCAACGGCGCCGAGTCGCTCACGGGCTACGTCCGGCAGTACGCCAGTGGCGACGAGGTCACCCTGACCATCGTGCGCGACGGCAAGGAGAGCGAGGTCCAGGCCACCCTGGCGACCAGGCAGGACCAGCTCTGAGGAACCGCGCGCCGGTCCGCGTCGCCCCCGGGCGCGGACCGGCGCGCCGCTGCGCCCGGCCCCGGGGGCAAGCACGCCCCGGGATGTGGGCGCGCCGGGAGGACACGCGCCGGGAGGACAGCAGGCCCCCGGCAGCACGCCCCGGGAGGCGAGGACACCTCGGGAGCGAGGCACCCGACAGGCGAGCGCGCTCAGCCGCTCAGCGCCTCGCGCATGGGCCGCAGCTTCGCCTCGGACTCCGCCAGCTCCGCCTCGGGGTCCGACGCCGCGACGACGCCGCACCCGGCGAAGATGCGCATCGCGCGGGCGTCGGTGGGGGAGATCTCGCCGGAGCGCAGGCCGATGCCCCACTCGCCGTCGCCGTCGGCCCCGATCCAGCCCACGGGGCCGGCATAGCGCCCGCGGTCCATCCGCTCCGCCTCGGCGAGGATCGCGGTGGCCACCGGGGTGGGCGTCCCGCCCACCGCCGCGGTGGGGTGCAGGGCGGCGGCCAGCGCCAGGCTCGACGGCCCGCGGCCGCCGGGCGAGTGCGCGGGGAAGGTGCTCGGGTGGCCGAAGGTGCCGTCGACGACGCCGGTGACGTCGGTCGCCAGGTGCATCACGTTGGGCAGGTGGAGCACGAACGGCGCGTCCGGCACGTTGATCGACGCGCAGTACGGGCGCAGGCCCCGCACGAGCGAGGCGACCGCGAGCTCGTGCTCCTCGAGGTCCTTGGACGACCGCGCGAGCTGGGCGGCGCGCCGGAGGTCGTCGGCGTCGTCGCCGGTCCGCCTGATCGTGCCGGCGAGGACCCGGCTCGCGGCCAGGCCCTTCTCACGACGGACGAGCAGCTCCGGCGTCGCCCCGACGAGGCGGTCCACGCTGAACGTCCAGCACCCGGGGTAGCTGGCGGCCAGCCGGCCTAGCAGGTGACGCACGTCGACCGGGCGCTCCGTTCGGACGGCGACGTCGCGGGCCATCACGACCTTGGAGACCTCGCCCGCCCGGATCCGGCGGACCACGTCGGCCACCGCGGCCACCCAGTCGGCGGAGGCGAGCGCGCCGTCGACGAAGGTCGCCGCGCCTGGTGCGGTCACCGGCTCGGGCGTCGGCAGCGGACCCGGCCGGCCCGCGGACGGCGACACGGTGGTCACCCACGCCACGCCGTCGCGGCGGCCCACCACCACCTCGGGCACCACGAGCACACCGCCCGCGGCCGAGGCGGGGTCGAAGGAGAAGGAGCCGAACGCCACGGGCCCCGTGCCGGGCGCACCGACCTCGTCGACGATCTCGAGCTCGGCCACCGTCCTCGCCCAGGCGACGTCGGCCTCCCGGATGCGGCCCGGGCCCGAGGTCTCGATGCGGATCGCCTGGCCCCAGCCCACCAGCCCCTCCCCGCGCCGGACCCACGAGAAGGTTGCGGCGGCGTCGGGTGCCGGGAGGAGCGAGAAGAGGTCGCCCGGGTCCGGGATCGCGACGGTGCGCGCCACCAGCGGGGTGTCGCCCGGCGACGGCGCGACGACGTGGATCGCGGACGCGCCCGTTCGGCGCGGAGTTTCGGTCGGCATCGCGGTCACTGTATTCCCCCCGGGCGCGGCGCGGCTCCCGGACCTGGGATGATCACCTCATGAGCCGAGCCAGCCTCGAGAAGAACCCGCGGGAGGTCGCCGGGATGTTCGACGGCGTCGCCCGCCGCTACGACCTGACGAACGACGTCCTCTCGCTCGGGCAGGACCGCATCTGGCGGGTCGCCACGCGCAAGGCCGTCGTGGCCCGCCCGGGCGAGCGCGTGCTGGACCTCGCCGCGGGCACGGGGACCTCCTCGGAGGAGTACGCAGACGCAGGCATCGACGTCGTCCCCTGCGACTTCTCGACCGGGATGATGGGCGTCGGCAAGCGCCGCCGCCCGGACCTGCCCTTCATCGCCGGCGACGCCACGGCGCTGCCGTTCGCCGACGAGACCTTCGACGCCGTGACCATCTCCTTCGGGCTCCGCAACGTCGCCGACACCGACCGCGCCCTGCGCGAGATGCTCCGCGTCACTCGCCCGGGCGGTCGCCTCGTGGTGTGCGAGTTCTCACGGCCGACGTGGGCCCCGTTCCGCGCGCTCTACGAGTTCTACCTCGGCCAGGCACTGCCCCGGATGGCCTCGGTCGTCTCGTCCAACACCGACGCCTACACCTACCTGGCCGAGACCATCATGACCTGGCCCGACCAGGTCGAGCTGGCGCGCACGGTCCAGCGGGCCGGGTGGCGGAAGGTCGCCTACCGGAACCTCTCGGGCGGCATCGTGGCCCTCCACCGCGCGGTCCGGCCCGCGTGACGCCGGGCGGCCGTTCGACGACGAGCCTCGTGACGCCGGGAGGCGAGCACGTCTCACCGGCTACGGCCAGGGACCTTCGTCCCCGAACCGCCCCACGGGCGAGACTTAGGCTCGCCTAACAAGACGACCGGGGCCGGGATTAATAAACTCCTGGTCATCAGGGCCGATGCGCCCCTCACCCCCTCCTGGAGCGATGACGTTGGGAACCGCTGTGCGTGCAGAGGCCGAGGCCGACGTCATCGTCGTCGGCGCAGGGCCGGGCGGTGCGGCCACGGCCCACTACCTCGCCGCCACCGGGCTGTCGGTCCTGCTCCTGGAGAAGGGCACCTTCCCCCGCGACAAGATCTGCGGCGACGGCCTGACCCCGCGCGCCGTCGCCGAGCTCATCCGGATGGGCGTACCCACCCCCGAGTCAGACGGCTGGATCCGCAACTGGGGGCTGCGCACCCACGGCGCCGGGCACACGATCGAGCTGCCCTGGCCCGAGCTCGCCGAGATGCCGGCGTACGGTCTGGCGCGCTCGCGGATGAACCTGGACGAGACCCTCGCGCGGCACGCCCAGGCCTCCGGCGCCGACCTGCGGGAGGGGATGGCCGTCACGGGCCCGGTCCGCCACGAGCGTTCCGGCCGGATCCTCGGCGTCACTGCCCGACCGGTCGACGCGAACGGCCGCCGCGCCGGCGACGAGGTCACCTTCCGCGCCCCGGTCGTCGTGGACGCCGGCGGCGTGTCCGCCCGCCTCTCCACCTCCATGGGCATCGAGAAGGACATGAACCGCCCGATGGGCGTGGCCGTGCGTACCTACTTCCGCTCCCCCCGCCACGACGACCCGATGATGGAGTCGCACCTGGAGCTGTGGGACGGCAAGCCGGGGGAGTCGAACCTCATGCCCGGCTACGGGTGGATCTTCGCCCTCGGCGACGGCACGGTGAACGTGGGCCTCGGGTCGCTCTCCTCGACGGCGAAGCCCACCGGCTTGGACTACAAGGCCATGTTCCGCACCTGGATGCGCAACGCCCCGGAGGAGTGGGAGCTCACCGAGGAGAACCAGATCGGGGAGCTGCGCTCCGCGGCCCTGCCGATGGCGTTCAACCGCAAGCCCCACTACAGCCAGGGGCTGCTGCTGGTCGGCGACTCCGGCGGCATGGTCTCCCCGTTCAACGGCGAGGGCATCGCCTACGCCATGCAGTCCGGGCGCATCGCCGCGGACGTCGTCTCCCAGGCGCTCTCGCGCAGCTCCGGGTACGCGCTGGAGAAGACGCTGCGGACCTACCCCAAGATCCTCGCGGAGGAGCTCGGCGGGTACTACTCGCTCGGCCAGGCCTTCGCGAAGCTCATCGAGCGGCCGGAGATCATGCGCCTGTGCGTGAAGTACGGGCTGCCCCGGCCCACCCTCATGCGGTTCACCATGAAGCTGCTCTCGGACGGCTTCGACCGCCGCGACGGCGACTGGATGGACCGGACCATCACCGCCCTGACCAAGCTGGCGCCGGCGTCATGACGGTCCGGCGGAGGGGCGTGGCGAAGGGCGTGGCGCAGAACACGTACGCTGGCGAGGAGGCGGCCGTCACTTGGGCTGACGGTCGTCGTGGTGAACTGACGGAGGCACGATGACGAACCCCTACGTCCCGCTGCTCATCATGGCGGGCGTCGCCGCGGCGATGGCGATCGGTGGCCTGGCGGCGAGCGCCGTCATCGGCCCGAAGCGCTACAACCGCGTGAAGGTGGCGAACTACGAGTGCGGCATCGAGCCGACGCCGCGGGCGACGGGCTCCGGGCGCTTCCCGGTGAAGTACTACCTGATCGCCATGACGTTCATCATCTTCGACATCGAGGTGGTCTTCCTCTACCCCTGGGCGGTGGCGTTCTCCGAGCTCGCCGTCTTCGGGCTGGTGGCCATGCTCGGCTTCATCTTCCTGATCACGGTGCCGTACGTGTACGAGTGGCGCCGCGGCGGGCTCGAGTGGGACTGAGGTAGACAGACATGGGTATCGAGGAGAAGGTCCCGGCCGGGTTCATGCTCGGCACGGTGGAGAAGGTCGTGGGCCTGGCCCGCAAGTCGTCCGTCTGGCCCGTCACCATGGGGCTCGCCTGCTGCGCCATCGAGATGATGGCCACCGGCACGCCGCGCTTCGACATCTCGCGCTTCGGCATGGAGGTCTTCCGGGCCTCCCCCCGCCACGCGGACCTGATGATCGTCTCGGGCCGCGTGAGCCACAAGATGGCGCCGGTCATCCGCAACGTCTACGACCAGATGCCCGAGCCCAAGTGGGTCATCTCGATGGGCGTGTGCGCGTCCTCGGGCGGGATGTTCAACAACTACGCCATCGTGCAGGGCGTCGACCACATCCTCCCGGTCGACATCTACCTGCCCGGCTGCCCGCCGCGGCCGGAGATGCTGCTCAACGCCATCCTCGAGCTGCACGAGCAGATCCGGAACTCCCCGCTGGGCGTCAACCGCGAGGAGGCCGCGCGCAAGGCCGAGGAGGCCGCGCTGGCCGCCACCCCGACCCACCAGATGAAGGGCCTGCTGGCGTGAGCGAGCGAGACGACGAGAAGCAGTCGGCCGCCAGCGCGGCCAAGCCGGGCGCGTCCAGCGCCGAGGTCGGTCAGCGGGCGACGGCGAGCGCGCTGGAGGCCGGTTCGCAGAACGTCCCGGCCGGCCCGCGGGGCGGGCGCACCCAGCTCGAGGTGATCGCGACCCACCGCGGCCTCTTCGGCGTCGAGGGCTCGGGCGACACGTCCGGCTTCGGCGGCCTGGTCTCGACCATCGCCCTGCCGCCGGCGTCGGAGCGGCCCTACGGCGGCTGGTTCGACGAGGTCGTCGACATCCTCGTCGAGATCCTCACCGAGCAGGGGCTGGACCCCGAGGCCGTCCTCGAGAAGGTCGTCGTCGACCGCGGCGAGCTGACCATCTTCGTGGCACGCGAGCACATCGACACCGTCTGCCGCGTCCTGCGCGACGACCAGGACCTGCGATTCGAGCTCTGCCTCGGCGTCTCCGGCGTGCACTACCCGGAGGACCGTGGCCGCGAGCTGCACGCTGTCTACCAGCTGATGTCCGTCACGCACGTGCGCCAGCTCCGCCTCGAGGTCGCCTGCCCGGACTCCGACCCGCACATCCCCACGGTCGTCGACACCTACCCGGGCAACGACTGGCACGAGCGCGAGACGTGGGACATGTTCGGCATCGTCTTCGACGGCCACCCGTCCCTCGCCCGCACCCTGATGCCGGACGACTGGGTGGGCCACCCCCAGCGCAAGGACTACCCGCTCGGCGGCATCCCCGTCGAGTACAAGGGGGCCGTCGTGCCGCCGCCCGACAACCGGAGGTCGTACCGCTGATGTCCGCGTCCACCAACGCCCGCCCCACCGCTGCTCGCCCGGCCGGTGAGGCGCCCGGGGCGCCGGAGTTCGTCGCCGAGGGCGGCGACTGGGCGGAGATCGCCGCCGAGGCCGAGCGCCTCGGCGAGGAGCGCATCGTCGTCAACATGGGCCCGGTGCACCCCTCGACCCACGGCGTGCTCCGGCTCGTCCTCGAGATCGACGGCGAGACGGTCCGGGAGCTGCGGGTCGGCACCGGCTACCTGCACACCGGTATCGAGAAGAACATGGAGTACCGCACCTGGACCCAGGGCGTGACGTTCTGCACCCGCATGGACTACGTCGCCCCCTTCTTCCAGGAGGTCGCCTACTGCCTCGGCGTCGAGAAGCTCCTCGGGGTCACCGACGAGGTACCCGTGCGGGCCTCCCTCATCCGCGTGCTCCTGATGGAGCTCAACCGCATCGCCTCCCACCTCGTCGCCATCGGCACCGGCGGCAACGAGCTCGGCGCGACGACCATGATGACGGTGGCCTTCCGCGGCCGCGAGGACATCCTGCGCATCTTCGAGCGCATCACCGGCCTGCGCATGAACCACGCGTTCATCCGCCCCGGCGGCGTGGCGCAGGACCTTCCCCCCGGCACGACCGACTACGTGCGCGAGCTGCTCCCGAACATCCGCCTGTCGGTCAAGGAGCTGCAGGACCTCACGGTCGAGAACCCGATCTTCAAGGCTCGCCAGCAGAGGGTCGGCTACGTCTCCCTCGCCGCCTCGATGGCGCTGGGTCTGACCGGCCCGTCCGTGCGCGCGGCCGGCCTGCCGCTGGACCTGCGCAAGCTCCAGCCCTACTGCGGCTACGAGACCTACGACTTCGACGTCCCCACCCGGGACTACTCCGACTCCTACAACCGCACCATGGTGCGGTTCGAGGAGTGCTACGAGTCCATCAAGATCGTGCTGCAGGCCCTCGACCGCCTCGACGCGACGCCGGGGCCCGTCATGGTGGCGGACAAGAAGATCGCCTGGCCCGCGCAGCTCTCGATCGGCTCAGACGGCCAGGGCAACTCCCTGGAGCACATCAAGGAGATCATGTCGACCTCGATGGAGTCCCTCATCCACCACTTCAAGCTGGTGACCGAGGGCTTCCGCGTCCCGGCGGGGCAGGTCTTCCAGACCGTCGAGCACGCCAAGGGCGTGATGGGCGTCCACGTCGTCTCCGACGGCGGCACCCGCCCGTACCGGGCCCACTTCCGGGACCCGTCGTACTCCAACCTCCAGTCCACGGCGATGATGACCGAGGGCGGCCAGCTGGCCGATGTCGTCGTCACCCTCGCCTCGCTCGACCCCGTCCTGGGAGGGGTGGACCGCTGATGTCGTCCGAGACCTTCGCCCCCGAGGCCGACGCGCGCCTGCGCGCCGAGGCCGCCGAGATCATCTCGCGCTACCCGGAGCCGCGCTCGG
Source organism: Georgenia sp. EYE_87 (assembly GCF_023148685.1). GTDB lineage: Bacteria > Actinomycetota > Actinomycetes > Actinomycetales > Actinomycetaceae > Georgenia. Next base: position 264,505 of record NZ_JAHXNL010000002.1, read on the forward strand.
CCCTGCTGCCGATGCTGCACCTCGTGCAGTCCGAGGACGGCTTCGTCTCCCCGCGCGGCATCGCGCTGTGCGCCGACATCCTCGGCCTCACCCGTGCCGAGGTCTCCGCGGTGGCGACGTTCTACACCCGGTACAAGCGCCACCCCAACGGTGACTACACCGTCGGCGTGTGCACGAATGCCCTGTGCGCGGTCATGGGCGGCGACATCATCTTCGAGCGGGTCTCCGAGCACCTCGGCATCGGCCACGACGAGACGACGGCGGACGGGAAGATCACCCTCGAGCAGGTCGAGTGCAACGCGGCCTGCGACTACGCGCCCGTCGTGATGGTGAACTGGGAGTTCTTCGACAACCAGACGCCGACCTCCGCGATCGAGCTGGTCGACCAGATCACCGCCGGCGACCCGGTCCGGCCCACCCGCGGCGCCGACACCGTCGCCACCTTCAAGGAGATCTCGCACGTGCTCGCCGGGTTCGAGGACGGGCGCGCGAACGAGGGCGTCGGCGCAGGCGAGGCCACCCTGCTCGGGCTGCGGATCGCCCGCGAGAACGACTGGCGCGCGCCGCAGGTGCGCGACGACTCCCGCGGCGACGGCCGGGCGCAGGGCCAGGCCGGCGGACCCGCCACCACCACGCCCGGCGTCGACCTCGGCGGGGCCACGGTCTCCGGGACCGTGCCGGTCGGCGAGGTGCAGTCCAGCGCCGAGCGCAAGCCGACCACCGAGGCGGACGTCTCGGCGGAGACGGTCGACAAGGACGTCAAGAAGGAGGCGCAGTGAGCATCACGGCCCCGGGTCGGCTCACGCCGATCCTCTCCGACATCTGGGACGCTGAGCGGTCCTGGACGCTTGCCACCTACCGCGACCACGGCGGCTACGAGGGCCTGGCCAAGGCCCTGACCATGCCCCCCGAGGACGTCGTCGCCGAGGTCAAGGCCTCCGGCCTGCGCGGCCGCGGCGGCGCCGGCTTCCCCACCGGGCTGAAGTGGTCCTTCCTCCCCAAGCCCGACGGCGGCCCCCGCTACCTCGTGGTCAACGCCGACGAGTCCGAGCCGGGCACCTGCAAGGACATCCCGCTCATGCTGGCCAACCCGCACTCTCTGGTCGAGGGCGTGGCGATCACCTCCTACGCCATCGGCGGCCACCACGCGTTCATCTACCTGCGCGGGGAGACCGTGCACGTCTACCGCCGGCTGCTCGCCGCGGTGCGCGAGGCGCGCGAGGCGGGGCTCATCGGCACGGGCCTGGGCCCGAACGGTGACTACGACCTGGAGATCACGGTCCACGCCGGCGCCGGCGCCTACATCTGCGGCGAGGAGACGGCGCTGCTCGACTCCCTCGAGGGCCTGCGTGGTCAGCCGCGCCTGAAGCCCCCGTTCCCCGCGGTCGCCGGTCTGTACGCGCGCCCCACGGTGGTCAACAACGTCGAGTCCATCGCGTCGGTGCCGACGATCATCAAGCACGGCAAGGACTGGTTCACCACGATGGGCACGGAGAAGAGCGCGGGCCACGGCCTGTTCTCCGTCTCGGGCCACGTGAAGAACCCCGGCCAGTTCGAGGCCCCGCTCGGCATCACCATGCGCGAGCTCATCGAGCTCGCGGGCGGCATGCGCGACGGCCACCGGCTGAAGTTCTGGACGCCCGGCGGTTCCTCGACGCCGATCCTCACCGAGGCCGAGCTCGACGTCCCGCTCGACTACGAGTCCGTGGGCGCGGCCGGCTCGATGCTCGCCACCCGCGCGCTCATGGTCTTCGACGAGACCACCTCGGTGGTCCGCGTGATCGCGCGCTGGACGGACTTCTACCAGCACGAGTCCTGCGGCAAGTGCACGCCCTGCCGCGAGGGCACCTACTGGATGAAGCAGGTCATGCACCGGCTCGAGGCAGGCCAGGGCCTGCCGAGCGACGTCGACCTGCTCCTGGACGTCTCCGCCAACATCGCCGGCCGCTCCTTCTGCGCGCTCGGCGACGCCTCCGCCACCCCGATCCAGAGCGGCATCAAGCACTTCCGTTCCGAGTTCGAGGCAGGTACGCACACGCCGGCCTGGGAGCTCTTCCCGTACGAGGCCTCGGCCATCTTCAGCGAAGCAGGTGTTCGATGACCGCCACGACCGACCGTCAGTCCGAGGCCCCGGTCGAGCTGCACACGGTGACCATCGACGGCGTCGAGGTCCAGGTGCCCAAGGGCACCCTGGTCATCCGCGCCGCCGAGCAGGCCGGGATCCAGATCCCGCGCTTCTGCGACCACCCGCTGCTCGCCCCCGCGGGCGCGTGCCGCCAGTGCCTGGTCGACGTGTCCACGCCGGACCGCGAGGGCAACCTCCGCCCGATGCCCAAGCCGCAGGCCTCCTGCACGCTCGAGGCCACCCCGGGCATGGTCGTCGCGACGCAGCACACCTCCGACGTCGCCGAGAAGGCCCAGCACGGGATCATGGAGTTCCTCCTGATCAACCACCCGCTGGACTGCCCGGTCTGCGACAAGGGCGGCGAGTGCCCGCTGCAGAACCAGGCGATGAGCAACGGCCGGGCCACCACCCGGTTCGTCGACATCAAGCGCACGTTCCCCAAGCCGATCAAGATCTCCACGCAGATCCTGCTCGACCGGGACCGCTGCATCCTGTGCCAGCGCTGCACCCGGTTCTCCGACCAGATCGCCGGCGACCCGTTCATCGCCCTCCAGGGCCGCGGCGGCGGCTCGCCGCGCGACGAGGTCCACGGCATCAACGGCTCGCAGATCGGCGCCTTCGACGAGCACATCCTGCACTTCACCTCCTCCGGCGAGGAGGAGCCGCTCGTGCTCGCCCCCGACATGGTCGGGCCCAAGGGCGTCGCCGGGCTGACCGACGGCCTGGCCGTCGGCCCGCTCGGCGAGGCGGAGATGGACACCTCCGGGCGCCCCTTCGCGTCCTACTTCTCCGGCAACACGATCCAGATCTGCCCGGTGGGCGCGCTCACCTCGGCCTCGTACCGGTTCCGCTCGCGCCCGTTCGACCTCGTCTCGACGCCCTCCGTGGCGGAGCACGACGCCGGCGGCTCGGCCATCCGCGTCGACCACCGCCGCGGCGTGGTCCTGCGCCGTCTCGCGGGCGACGACCCGGAGGTCAACGAGGAGTGGATCACCGACAAGGACCGCTTCGCCTTCACCTGGCAGTCCGCGCCGGACCGCCTCACCCTGCCGCTCGTCCGCGACGAGCAGACCGGTGAGCTCGTGCCCACCAGCTGGTCCGAGGCCCTCGACCTCGCCGCCGCCGGCCTGCGCCGGGCCCGCGAGGCCGGCGGCGTCGGCCTGCTCCCGGGCGGGCGCCTGACCCTGGAGGACTCCTACGCCTGGTCGAAGTTCGCCCGGGTGGCCCTCGGGACCAACGACGTCGACCACCGCGCCCGCGTCCACACGGACGAGGAGGCCGAGTTCCTGGCCCACCACGTGGCCGCCCGCGGCCTCGGCGTGACGTTCTCCGACATCGAGAAGGCCGGCCAGGTGCTGCTCGTCGGGCTCGAGCCCGAGGAGGAGTCCGGCACGATCTTCCTGCGGCTGCGCAAGGGCGTCCTCGCCCGCACGGTCCAGGTCGCCACGGTCGCCCCGCTGGCCACCCGCGGCGCCACCAAGCTGCGCGCCCAGCTAGTCACCGCGGCCCCCGGCACGGAGCCGGAGGTCCTCGACGCGGTCGTCGCCGGCGGCCAGGTGGCCGACCTCGCGGCCCTCGCCGACCGGCTCGCGGAGCCCGATGCCGTCATCCTGGTGGGGGAGCGGGCCGCCGCCGTGCGCGGCACCCTCTCCGCCGTCTCCGCCCTCGCCGCCCGCACCGGCGCCCGCCTCGCCTGGGTGCCGCGGCGCGCCGGCGAGGTCGGTGCGGTCGACGCCGGGCTCCTGCCGGGGCTGCTGCCCGGCGGGCGCTCCGTCGCCGACGTCCAGGCGCGGGTCGACGCCGGCGCGGTCTGGGGCGTGGACTCCCTGCCCTCCGCCGCCGGGCGCGACCTCACCGGCATCCTGACCGCCGCACGCGACGGCGCCCTGGGCGGCCTCGTCGTCGGCGGCCTCGAGCCGCGCGACCTGCCCGACCCCGCCCTCGCCCGGGCCGCGCTGGCCGCCGCCGGCTTCGTCCTCCAGCTGGAGGTGCGCCGCTCCGAGGTCACCGAGCACGCCGACGTCGTGCTGCCGGTCGCCCCGCCGGTGGAGAAGGCCGGGACTTATCTCAACTGGGAGGGACGGGTGCGCCCCTTCGGGCAGGTGCTCGTCTCCCGGGCACTCTCGGACCGCCAGGTGCTCCACTCGCTCGCCGCCGAGATGGGCGTGGACCTGCGCCTGGCCGACCTGACCGTCGTGCACGACGAGCTCGCGGACCTCGCCGGCTGGGCCGGCGAGCGCCCCCCGGCGCCGACCGTGGCCCCCGCGCCCCTGCCCGCACCGGGCGAGGGCCAGGCGGTGCTCGCCACGTGGAAGCTGCAGCTGGACTCCGGACGCGGCCAGGACGGTGAGCCGCACCTCGCCGGCACCGCCCACCGCCCGGTGGTCCGCCTCAGCCCCGAGACCGCGGCCGCGCTCGGCGTGGCCGACGGCGACCGGGTCACCGTGACCGGCCCCGCGGGTGCCGTCACCCTGCCGCTGTCGTTGACCACGATGCCCGCGCACGTGGTCTGGCTGCCGGAGAACTCCCCGGGCTCGAGCGTGCACGACATGCTCGGCGCGGGGGCCGGTGCCGTCGTCGCCCTGTCCGCCGCGGAGGTGGCCCAGTGAGAACGATCCTGCCGACGGGCATCGGTTCGCCCGCCGCCCCCGTCGCCGACTTCAGCAACGACACCTGGTGGATCTGGGTCATCAAGGCCGTCTTCATCCTGGTGTTCCTGCTGGTCTCGGTGCTCATGGCGCTGTGGGTGGAGCGTCGCGGCCTCGGCCGCATGCAGACCCGCCCCGGCCCCAACGTCCACGGCCCCCTCGGCCTGCTCCAGGCGGTCGGCGACGCCCTCAAGCTGGTCCTGAAGGAAGACTTCTCGATCAAGGGCGCGGACAAGATCCTCTACGTCCTCGCACCCTTCATCGCCGCGTTCTGCTCCTTCATGGTGCTCGCGGTCATCCCGTTCGGGCCCGAGGTCTCGATCTTCGGCGTCGTCACGCCGCTGCAGCTGACGGACATGCCGGTCGCGGTGCTCTACATCCTCGCCATCACGGCGCTCGGCGTGTACGGCATCATCCTCGGCGGCTGGGCGTCCAACTCCACCTACCCGCTGCTCGGGTCGGTGCGGTCCTCCGCCCAGGTGATCTCCTACGAGCTCAGCATGGGCCTCTCGCTCGTCAGCGTCTTCCTGGTCTCCGGCTCGCTCTCGACGTCGCAGATCGTCGACGCCCAGACCCAGCTGTGGTGGGCGATCGCGCTGGCGCCGGCCTTCCTCGTCTACCTCGTGTCGATGGTCGGCGAGGTCAACCGCCTCCCCTTCGACCTGCCCGAGGCCGAGGGCGAGCTCGTCGCCGGCCACATGGTCGAGTACACGTCGATGAAGTTCGCGTGGTTCTTCCTCGCCGAGTACATCAACATGTTCAACGTCTCGGCCGTGGCGACCACCCTCTTCCTCGGCGGCTGGCGCGCGCCCTGGCCGCTGTCGGCCATCGGGGACGGCGTCCTCAACACCGGCTGGTGGCCGGTGCTGTGGTTCATCGCCAAGATGTGGTGCGTCATGTTCCTCATGATCTGGACCCGAGGGACGCTGCTGCGCTTCCGCTACGACCAGTTCATGAAGCTGGGCTGGAAGGTCCTCATCCCCGTCGCGCTGGTCTGGCTGGTCCTCGTCGCCCTGGTCCAGGGCGTGCGGCAGTTCACCGAGACCGACCTGACGACGATGCTGCTGTGGATCGGCGGGGTCTTCGCCGTCCTAATGGTGGTGCTGCTGCTGTGGCCCGCCAAGAAGGAGGAGGAGCCCGAGCCGGAGGCGGCGACGCCGCACCCCGAGCTCATCCCGCCAGGCACCGAGTTCGACGCCTTCGCGGGCGGCTACCCCGTGCCCCCGCTGCCCGGCCAGACCCTGCCGCCGTCGCCCCGGCGCGCCCGCCGCGAGGCGACCGCGGCCGGCGCCCGCACCACGCAGGGCACCCAGCCCACCCTGAAGGAGGGTCACGATGTCTGACGACCAGCGCAGCCCCGAGGAGGGGACCTCGCTCGGCCGCACGGAGCAGCGGCACGGCGAGGTCGGCCGTCCGCTTCCCCCCGAGCTCGGCCCCGCGCAGAAGGGTCCCGTCGGGCGACTCTTCGCGCCGGTCGCCGGCTACGGCGTGACGATCTCCTCGATGTTCCGGCCCATCGTCACGGAGCAGTACCCGTTCGAGAAGGTGCCCACCCAGCCCCGCTACCACGGGCGCCACCAGCTCAACCGCTACGCCGACGGGCTCGAGAAGTGCATCGGCTGCGAGCTGTGCGCGTGGGCGTGCCCGGCCGACGCCATCTACGTCGAGGCCGGCAACAACACCCCCGACGCCCAGTACTCCCCGGGCGAGCGGTACGGCCGCGTGTACCAGATCAACTACCTGCGCTGCATCTTCTGCGGCCTGTGCATCGAGGCCTGCCCGACGCGTGCCCTGACGATGACCAACGAGTACGAGCTGGCCGGCCCCACCCGGGAGGGCCTCATCTACGAGAAGCAGGACCTCCTGGCCCCGCTGCTCGAGGGCATGCTCGCCGCACCGCACCCGATGGTCGAGGGCACCGACGACGACGACTACTACCGCAACGAGGTCACCGGGCCCACCGCGGAGCAGGTCGAGTGGGTGCGGGCGCACCGCCCGCAGGACCCGACCCTGGCCACGGCGCGGGCGGTCGCGCCCGCCGGGGCCGAGGGCGTCCGCACCGGCGCGACGGCCGTTCCGTCCGGCGCCGAGGGGGGCCACCTGTGATCACCGGGATGCTGCCCGCCGCGCTCGCCGAGACCGGCACGGTCACCACCGGCGAGACCGTCCTGTTCTGGGTGCTGGCGCCGATCATGGTGCTGGCCGCCCTCAGCCTGCTGTTCTCCCGGCGCGCGGTCTACGCCGCGATGTCGGTGGTGCTCCTCATGCTCTGCCTCGCGGCGATGTACATCGCCCAGGAGGCGACTTTCCTGGGTGTCGCGCAGGTGGTCGTCTACACCGGCGCGATCATGATGCTGTTCCTCTTCGTGCTCATGCTCGTCGGCGTCGACGCCTCCGACTCCCTGCACGAGACCATCAAGGGCCAGCGCTGGTTCGGGGTGCTGGCAGGCGTCGGGCTCGCGGTCCTGCTCGGCGCCGTGGTGCTCCGCGCGAACGGTCCCGCCCCGAGCGGGCTCGCCGCCGCGAACGCCGACACGAACCCCGTCGGCGTGGCTCGGCTGATCTTCTCCGACCACGTCTTCGCGATGGAGCTGACCGGCCTGCTGCTGATCATCGCCGCCGTCGGCGCGGTCACGCTCACCCACCGGGAGCGGGTGAGCCGCAAGGCCAGCCAGCAGGAGACCCTCGAGGCCAAGATGGCCGCCTTCGCCAGCGGCCGGGTCCGCGTCGGCCAGCTCCCCGCGCCCGGCGTCTACGCGCGGTCCAACGCCGCCGACCTGCCGGCGCTGGCCGCCACGGGCGAGCCGATCAAGGACTCCGTGCCGCGCGTGCTGCGCATCCGCGGCCAGGGCCGCTCGATCGCCGACGTCAGCCCGGAGACGGTCGAGGCCGTCGCACGGGCCCGCGCCGGCGAGCGGGACGGCCGCCGCGGCCCAGCCGCCCTGGGCGGCGCCCCCGCCGTCGCGCAGGCCCGGATGCCCGGTATGCGCGGCGAGGCGGCGCCACAGCCCCGGCTCCCCGGCAGCCCCGGGTACGAGCAGGCCGACGGCGCGCGCAAGGAGATCGAGAACGTGGAGGCGGACAAGTGAGCCTGGTCAACTACCTGGTCCTGGCCGGGATCCTGTTCGCGATCGGCGCCACCGCGGTGCTCGTGCGACGCAACGCCATCATCGCGCTGCTGGGGGTGGAGATCATGCTGAACTCCTCCAACCTGGCGCTGGTGACCTTCGCCCGGATCCACGGCGACCTGACGGGCCAGGTCCTGGCCTTCTTCGTGATGGTCGTGGCCGCCGCCGAGGTCGTCATCGGCCTCGCGATCATCGTGTCCATCTTCCGAACTCGCAGGTCAGCGTCGGTCGACGACGTCAACCTGCTGAAGCACTGACGGGGGCCGGCGCATGCTGGGTTCTGCAACCGTGTCCACCTCCCTGCCCTCGGCGGTGACGGCCGCCCTCCCGGGCGCGCTGCCGGCCGCCACCGGCGCGGCGGGCGCCGCCCCGACCGGGGCCGCGAGCCTCGCCTGGCTCATGGTCGTCCTGCCGCTGGTCTCCGCCGGCATCCTCCTCGTGCTCGGGCGCCGCTCCGACCGCTGGGGCCACTGGCTCGGCGTGCTCGCCCCCGTGGCGTCCTTCGCCGTCGGCCTGGCGATCCTGCTCCAGCTGCTGGGCCTGCCCGCCGAGCAGCGGGTGATCGACCAGCGCCTGTTCAGCTGGCTCCCCGCCGGCGAGCTGAGCGTCGAGGCCGGGCTGCGGCTCGACCCGCTGTCGCTGACCTTCGTGATGCTGGTGACGTTCGTCGGCTCGCTCATCCACATCTACTCCGTGGCCTACATGGAGCACGACACGGACCGGCGGCGCTTCTTCGCCTACCTCAACCTGTTCGTCGCGGCGATGCTGCTCCTCGTCCTGGCCGACAGCTACGCGCTGCTCTTCGTCGGCTGGGAGGGCGTGGGCCTGGCCTCGTACCTGCTCATCGGGTTCTGGAACCACAACCTCGACTACGCCGTCGCCGCCAAGAAGGCGTTCATCATGAACCGCGTCGGCGACGTCGGGCTGCTGCTGGCGATGATGACGATGTTCGCCGGTTTCGGCGCCGTCGACTTCGCCACGGTGCTCCCCGCCGCCGCGGGGGCCGACGAGGGCGTGCTCACCGCCATCGGCCTCATGCTCCTCCTGGCCGCCTGCGGCAAGTCGGCGCAGTTCCCGCTCCAGGCCTGGCTCGGCGACGCCATGGCCGGCCCGACCCCGGTCTCCGCGCTCATCCACGCCGCCACGATGGTCACCGCGGGCGTCTACCTCATGGTCCGCTCCGGGCCGATCCTCAACGGCGCCCCCTCGGCGCTGCTCGTGGTCGCGATCGTCGGTGCGATCACGCTGCTCTTCGGTGCGATCGTCGGTTCCGCGAAGGACGACATGAAGAAGGTGCTCGCCGCCTCCACCATGTCCCAGATCGGCTACATGATGCTCGGCGCCGGCCTCGGCCCCGTCGGCTACGCCTTTGCCATCTTCCACCTCGTGACGCACGGCTTCTTCAAGGCCGGGCTGTTCCTCGGCGCCGGCTCCGTCATGCACGGCATGGGCGACCAGGTCGACCTGCGCCGGTTCGGCGGTCTGAGCAAGCACATGAAGATCACGTGGATCACGATGATGATGGGCTGGCTCGCGATCATCGGCTTCCCCGGCCTGTCCGGCTTCTGGAGCAAGGACAAGATCATCGAGTCCGCGTTCGTCGGCGAGGGCTGGCAGCCCTGGGTGTTCGGCACCGTCGCCCTGCTCGGCGCCGGCATCACCGCGTTCTACATGTCGCGGCTGTTCTTCATGGTCTTCCACGGCGAGAAGCGGTGGACGACGGCGGAGGAGGGCGCCGAGCAGCACCCCCACGAGTCGCCGGCCCTGATGACGATCCCCATGATCGTGCTCGCCGTCGGGTCCGTCGCGCTCGGGTTCCTCATGAACCTCGGCGGCGGCTTCGTCACCTGGCTCGAGCCGGTCACCGGTCACGTCGAGCACCACGAGCCGGTCCTGCCGGTGCCCGTGATCATGGTCGCGACCATCGTCCTGGTGCTCGTCGGCGCGCTGATCGCCTGGCGCATGTACGGCGCCCGCCCCGTCCCGGTGGTCGCCCCGGCCGGCTCCGCGCTGACCCGCGCCGCCCGGCAGGACCTGTACCAGGACTCCGTGAACGAGGGCGTCTTCATGCGCCCGTCCCAGTACCTGACCAGGTCGCTGGTCTACGCGGACTCCACGGCGGTCGACGGCGCGGTCATGGGGATCGCCCGCGGCACCTCCGGTCTGGGCGGCGTGGTGCGCCGGGCCCAGAACGGCTACGTCCGCTCCTACGCCGGGATGATGCTCGGCGGAGTCGTGCTCGCCCTGGTCGTCGTCCTCGCCTCGCGCGTCTGAGATCTGGGAAGAGGTAGAGGAAAGACATGAATGCGATGAACGAGGCAGCCCTGCCCTGGCTGACCCTGCTGATCGTGGTGCCGCTCGCGGCCGCCGCGCTGCTGTGGCTCGTCCGGCCGCTGCACAAGGTCGCCCGCCCCTTCGGGCTCGCGGTCTCCCTGCTGGTGCTGCTGGGCGCGGTCGCCATGACCACCCAGTTCGACCTCGCGTCGGCCGGGGAGGTGCAGCTCACCGAGGTCGCCTCCTGGATCCCGCAGCTCGGCGTCTCCTACGCCGTCGGCGTCAACGGGCTCGGCCTGGCGATGGTGCTGCTGGCGGTCTTCCTGGTGCCCCTGGTGCTCGTCGCCGCCTGGCGGGAGCAGGAGGTCGTGCCCGACGGGGCCGTCCTGGAGCGCCGGCAGATGGGCTTCGTCGCCCTCGTGCTGGCCCTCGAGGCGCTCATGGTGGCCGTCTTCGCCGCCCGGGACGTGTTCCTCTTCTACGTCCTGTTCGAGGCCATGCTCATCCCGGTCTACTTCCTGGTGGGCAACTACGGCGGCCCGCGTCGCCGCACCGCCGCGCTGAAGTTCCTGCTGTACTCCCTCGCGGGCGGGCTGATCATGCTCGTCGGCGTGGTCGCGCTGTACCTGGTCGGCCCCGGCGGGGAGCAGGGCTTCCTGCTCGACAACCTCGTCGGCAACGTCGAGACCACCGCGTGGGGCGAGCGGCTCCTCTTCCTCTCCTTCTTCATCGCCTTCGCGATCAAGGCCCCCATGTGGCCGGTGCACACCTGGCTGCCGGACACCACCCAGCAGGCCCCGCCCGGCACCTCGGTGCTGCTCGTGGGCGTGCTGGACAAGGTCGGCACCTTCGGGATGATCGCCCTGTGCCTGCCCCTGTTCCCCGAGGCGTCGCAGTGGGCGGCCCCGGTGATCATCGGCCTGGCGCTGATCTCGATCATCTACGGCGGGCTGCTCGCGGTGGGCCAGCGGGACATCATGCGCCTGATCGCCTTCACCTCGGTGAGCCACTTCGGCTTCATCGTGCTGGGCATCTTCGTGCGCGACCAGGTGGCCCTGACCGGCGCGATGGTCTACATGGTCGCCCACGGCGTCTCCACGGCCGCGCTCTTCCTGGTCTCCGGGTTCCTCACGCAGCGCGGCGGCACGCAGGAGATCCCCGCCTACGGCGGCATGCAGCGGGTCGTGCCCCTGATCGCGGGGGCGTGGCTGATCTCCGGCCTGGCGTCCATCGCCCTGCCGGGCCTGAGCGGGTTCGTGCCCGAGTACCTCGTGCTGCTGGGCACCTACCGCGTCTCGGTGGTCGCCGGCGTCGTGGCGGTCCTCGGCGTGATCATCGCGGCCGTGTACGTGCTGCTGCCCTACCAGCGCATCTTCACCGGCCCGACGCGCGACGTCCTGCTGCGCATGCCTGACCTCGGCGCCCGCGAGAAGTGGGTGGTCGCGCCGCTGGTCGCCGCGATGCTCTTCCTCGGGTTCTACCCGGCCCCGGTGATCGACGCCGTCACCCCGGTGGCTGCCGACCTCGCCATCACCCAGCCCAGCTCGATCGACACCGCCGAAGGCGGCAACCTCCCGGCGACCGCCGCGGAGGAGGGGAGCAGCAAGTGAACACGTTCGTCGCCCCGGAAATCGACTGGGCCGCGCTCACCCCGACCCTGATCCTGGCGGGGGCCGCCGTCCTCGGCGTGCTCGTCGAGGCCTTCGCGCCGCGCGGAAGCCGCCGGGCCGTCCAGCTGGTGCTCGGCCTGCTCGCCACCGCCGGGTCCCTCGTCGCCGTCGTCTGGCGCTGGACCGTCGTCGGCGAGAGCGGACCCCGCGAGATCCTCGGCGGCTCCGTGATCGAGGACGGCCCCGCACTCGCCGCGCAGACGGTGCTCGCCCTGCTCGGCCTGGTCGGCCTGCTCGTCATCGCCGACCGCACCGAGTCCGGCGAGGGGGCGTTCGTGGCGCAGGCCGCCGCCCGGCCCGGCTCCGCCGACGAGGCCGACGCCACCCGCACCGGGCTTGCGCAGACCGAGGTCTTCCCGCTGACGCTCTTCGCCCTCGCGGGCATGTTCGTCTTCGCCCAGGCGGGTGACCTGCTGACGCTCTTCATCGCGCTCGAGGTGCTCTCGCTCCCGCTGTACGTGCTCTCGGGCCTGGCTCGGCGCCGTCGTCTCCTCTCCCAGGAGGCGTCCCTGAAGTACTTCCTGCTGGGCGCCTTCGCCTCCGCGTTCGTGATCTTCGGCATCGCGCTGCTGTACGGGTACTCCGGCACGGTGCGCTTCTCCGGGCTCGCCCAGGCCGTCCCGGTGACGGTCGGCATGGACGGGATGCTGCTCGCCGGCTCGATCCTCGTGATCGTCGGCCTGCTCTTCAAGGTCGGCGCGGCGCCGTTCCACGCCTGGACGCCGGACGTCTACACCGGGGCGCCGACGCCGATCACGGGGTTCATGGCGGCCGCCACCAAGCTGGCCGCGTTCGCCGCCCTGCTCCGGTTCGTCTACGTCGTCCTGCCGGACATGTCGTGGGACCTCACGCCGTTCTTCTGGGTCGTCATCATCCTGACCATGCTGGTCGGCACGGTGGTCGGCATCGTCCAGACCGACGTCAAGCGCATGCTCGCGTACTCCTCGATCGCCCACGCCGGCTTCGTCCTCATCGGCGTCGTGGCGCTGGAGCGCATCGGCATCGGCGCGGTGCTGTTCTACCTGCTGGCGTACGGCCTCGCCACGGTGGGCGCCTTCGCCCTCGTGACCCTCGTGCGGGAGCGCGACACGGCGGGCAACGTCACCGGCGAGGCCACGCACCTGTCGCAGTGGGCCGGGCTGGGGCGGCGCAACCCGGTGGCCGCCGTCGCCATGACGCTCTTCCTGCTGTCCTTCGCCGGCATCCCCCTCACCGCCGGGTTCATGGGCAAGTTCGCCGTGTTCACGGCCGGTGTCGACGGCGGCCAGACGGTCCTCGTCGTCCTCGCGGTGCTGGCCTCGGCGGCGACGGCGTTCTTCTACGTGCGTCTCGTCGTGCTGATGTTCTTCACGGAGCCCGACGGCGAGACGGTCGCCGTCGTCTCCTCCGAGGGCCTCACCACGGTGGCCGTGGCGGTGTGCGTGGTCGGCACCGTGCTCCTGGGCGTCCTGCCCGGGCCTGTCCTGAATCTGGCCGAGCAGGCGAGCACGTTCCTCCCATGAGTACGGTTCCTCCCGTGAGCACAACCATGCTGCCGCTCGGCGACCCCGAGCTCGAGGCACGCCTCCTGCCCGAGCTGGCCGACGTCGAGGCGCGGCTGGCCCGCGCCGTCGTCGGCGGCGACCGGCTCGTCGACCCGCCCGCGTCCCACCTGGCCGCGGCGGGCGGCAAGCGGCTGCGGCCGCTGCTGACCCTGCTGGCGTCGGAGCTGGGGGAGGGCGCGAACGACGCCGTGCGCGACGCGGCCGTCACCGTCGAGCTGACGCACCTGGCCACCCTGTACCACGACGACGTCATGGACTCGGCGCCGATGCGGCGCGGGGCGCCGGCGGCCCACGAGGTCTGGGGCAACTCGGTGGCGATCCTCACGGGGGACCTGCTCCTCGCGCGGGCGTCGCTGCTGGTGGCCTCCCTCGGCACGGAGGCCGTGCGCGTGCACGCTCAGACCTACGAGCGGCTGTGCCTCGGCCAGCTGCACGAGACGTTCGGGCCGGCCGAGGGCCAGGACCCGGTGGAGCACTACATCCAGGTGCTGGCCGACAAGACGGGCTCCCTGATCGCGACGGCGGCGCGCTACGGAGCGGTGTTCTCCGGCGCCGACCCCGAGGTGGCCGAGGTGCTCACCCGGTACGGCGAGAAGGTGGGTGTGGCGTTCCAGCTGGCCGACGACGTCATCGACCTCTCCGCAGACGCCGCCACCACCGGCAAGACGCCCGGTACGGACCTGCGCGAGGGCGTCGACACCATGCCGGTGCTGCTCCTGCGCGAGCGCCTCGCCGCGGGCACGCTCGACGAGCGCGGCGCCGCGGTGCTGGAGCGCCTCGGGGCCGAGCAGCTGGCCTCCGACGACGCCCTGCGGGCCGTGGTGGCCGACCTGCGCCATCACGAGGTCGTGGCCCAGGCCCGGGAGCTCGCGGAGCAGTGGGCGCACGACGCCGTCGCGGAGCTCGAGCCGCTGCCCGCCTCCCCGGTCAAGGACGCGCTGGGCGCGTTCGCCGGGCTGCTGGTCGACCGGCTGGCCTGATCCCCGGCGGGGCGGCCGGGCCCGGCCGGCGCGCGCTCGAGCGTCGTCGGGCCCCGGCTCCGCCGAGGTCGGGCCCGGCCCCGCCGTCGTCAGGCGCGGCGGAGCCGGACGCGCGGCGGGCGGTGGCGGTAGCCGTCGACCGTCAGGACCGTGATCGCCACCCACACCAGCACGAACCCGGCCCACCGCTCCGGCGGCATCGGCTCGTGGAAGATGACCACGCCGACGGCCAGCTGCAGCACCGGCGTGACGTACTGCAGCATCCCGACGACGCTCAGCGGCAGCAGGCGCGCGGCGGCGCCGAAGAGGAGCAGCGGCACCGCGGTGAGCGGGCCGGAGGCGGCCAGCAGGGCGCTGTGGGCGGCGTCGTCGCCGAACGAGCCGTTGCCGGTGGCCGCGAGCCACCCCAGGTACGCGAGGGCGACGGGGAACAGCACGGCGGTCTCCACGGCGAGACCCGGCAGGGCGCCGACGGTTCGTCCGACCCGGTTCTTCGCCAGGCCGTACAGGCCGAAGGTGGTCGCCAGGGAAAGCGCGATCCACGGCAGCTCCCCGTACCCGACGGCGATGACCACCACGGCGGCCGCACCGATGCCGCACGCGGCCCACTGCGCGGCGCGGAGGCGCTCGCCGAGCACGACCACCGCCAGGACGACCGTGGTGAGCGGGTTGATGAAGTAGCCGAGCGCGGCGTCGACCGTCCGTCCGGAGTTCACGCCGTAGACGTAGACGAGCCAGTTGACGGCGACGAGGACGGCGGCGACGGCGATGGTGGCCAGGGTCCGGCGCTCACGCAGGGCCGGGAGGACCGCACGCAGCGAGCGGGTCAGCGCCAGGACGAGGAGGCAGAACCCGAGCGACCAGGCCGCCCGGTGCGCGACGATCTCGACCGCCGCCGCCGGCTCGAGCAGGCGGAAGAAGAGCGGGAAGGCGCCCCACAGCAGGTAGGCGCCGAGCCCGAGCGCGAGTCCCCTCCGGTCCAGCTCGGGCTCGCCCGGGGCGGCCCCGGCTGCGGGAGAGGGGACGGCGGTCACGCTGGGCACTCTCGCACGACCGCGGCTGCGCGGTGAAACCCTTTCGCCGCCGGGAAGGCGGTGCGCCCGCCGGAACGGCTGTTCGCCGTCGGGAAGCCGATCGCCGGGAAGGCCGTGCGCCGTCGGAAAAGCCGTCGCCGTCGTTCCGGTCGGGCAGCGGTGTGATCTACGTCCCGGCGCCGCCCCGGGCGGCGTGCTGCCCATACACTGGACGGCGGACATCTCCGCCCTGGACGCGCGCGCCCGTGCGCTCGGGCGGTCAACACCCCGACGAGAGGTACCCGTGACCAGCTCCCGCCCGTTGAGCGTGGCACTCGTGGGCGCCGGCCCGGCCGGCATCTACGCGGCAGACATCCTGTCGAAGTCCGGCCTGGAGGTCAGCATCGACCTCTTCGAGCGTCTCCCTGCCCCGTTCGGCCTCGTGCGCTACGGCGTCGCGCCCGACCACCCGCGGATCAAGCAGATCATCGTCGCGCTCTACAAGATCCTCCAGCGCGGGGACATCCGGCTGATCGGCAACGTCGAGGTCGGCAAGGACGTCTCGCTCGAGCAGCTGCAGCAGCACTACGACGCCGTCATCTTCTCGACGGGGTCCGACCGGGACGCCCCGCTGGACGTCCCCGGCGTGGAGCTGCCCGGCAGCTACGGCGCCTCCGAGTTCGTCTCCTGGTACGACGGCCACCCCGACGTCCCGCGCACCTGGCCGCTCGAGGCCAAGGAGGTCGCCGTCGTCGGCGTCGGGAACGTCGCGCTCGACGTCGCCCGCATGCTCGCCAAGCACGTCGAGGACCTCATGCCCACCGAGATCCCGGCGAACGTCGCCCAGGGGCTGCGCAGCAACCCCGTGACGGACGTGCACGTGTTCGGCCGCCGCGGGCCCGCCCAGGTGAAGTTCACGCCGCTGGAGCTGCGCGAGCTGGGCCAGGTTCCCGACGTCGACGTCATCGTCTACGACGAGGACTTCCAGTTCGACGAGGGCTCCGAGGAGGCGATCCGCTCCTCCAACCAGACCAAGCAGGTGGTCAAGACCCTCATCGACTGGACCCTGAAGGAAAAGGACGAGCTCACGGCCTCGCGCCGGATCCACCTGCACTTCCTGCACCGGCCCGTCGAGATCCTCGGCAACGGCAAGGTCGAGGCCATCCGCACCGAGCGCACCGAGCTCACCGGCGACGGCAACGTCCGCGGCACCGGCGAGATGGTCGACACGCCCGTCCAGGCCGTCTACCGGGCCGTCGGGTACTTCTCCTCCCCGGTTCCCGGGCTGCCTTTCGACGAGATCCGCGGCGTCATCCCGAACATCGAGGGCCGTGTGCTCGGCGAGGACGGCGACTACCTTCCCGGCGTCTACGCCACCGGCTGGGTCAAGCGCGGCCCGGTCGGCCTGATCGGCTCGACGAAGTCGGACGCCCGGCAGACGATCGGCCACGTGGTCGAGGACGCCGAGGCCGGCCTGCTCCGCGCCCGCACCGACGACGAGGCAGCGGTGGGCCACGACGCGATGCTCGCCGCCCTGGACGAGGCCGGTGTGCGGTACACGACCTGGCAGGGCTGGGAGCTGCTCGACGCCTACGAGCAGTCCCTCGGCGAGCAGTTCGCCGCGGGCCCCCGCGAGCGGGTCAAGGTGGTCCACCGCGAGACGATGACCGCCATCAGCCGCGGCGAGGAGCACGACGGCACCCTCGTGTGAGGTGCCCCGGTCCTGTGACAGGACCGGTCGTGGTGAGGACGACGCCGGACGGAGCCTCCGTCCGGCGTCGTGCCGTCTCCGGCCCCGGCGGTCAGCGCAGCCTCCGGCCCCGGCGGTCAGCGCCGCCGTCGTCCTGCGGCGTCGCGCGCCTTCGCGACGGCATGGGTGACCAGCGTCCCGGCGAGAACCACGAGGCCGAGCGCCGGGCCGCCCAGGGTGAGGATGAAGGTCGCCTGCAGGAACGGCAGATCGCCCGCCCGGTCCACCGGTTCGGCCACCCGCACCGACTCGGTGCCGCTCGGCGTCCAGCCCGAGGTGGCGGGGGAGGGAGCGCCGTCGCACCGCAGGGTGACGGCGCCGTCGCCGGTGGGGAAGCGGAAGGCGGAGGCGTAGCCGTCGTGGTCGTAGCCCAGGGCGGGCCGCATCGGGAGGTCGGCTCCCGAACCGTCGGTGCCCATGCAGGCGATGTCGCCGAGGCGCTCCTCGGGCAACCAGATCCAGCGTTCCTGGGACCGCGGGAAGGTCAGCTCGGCGTCCTCCAGCAGCGCCACCTGGTGGTCCCACGCGCCGAGGCGGTCGACGGCGAGACCGACGAGGAAGGCGCCGCCGACGCCGAGGCCGAGCACCAGCCACGCGGCGAGCGTGTAGAAGGGGCGGAAGCTCCTCCTCCGACGCGGGTGCACGTTCCGTGGGGCCGCGTTCGGCGGCGCCCCGTGCGCGGGCCGCCGCCCCGGGCGGCGCGGCGAGAGCATGCCGGGCTGGACTACCGTGACGTCGAAGCGAGGGCCCGGCTGGTGGCCACTGCCTTTCCCCGCCGGGTGCGCGGGGAGGTTCGGTCCGCCGTCGGGAGCTGCGCCGGCCGGTCCGCCGTCGGGAGCTGCGCCGGCCGGTCCGCCACCGGGAGCTGCGCCGGCCGGTCCGCCACCGGGAGCGGCGCCGTCGTCGCGGTCTCGGGAGCTCGGCGGCCCCTGAGCCAGGAGGTCGGCGTACGGGTCTGCGCGTGACGCGTCGGGGTGCCAGGAGTCACCCGTCCGATACGCGCGCATGGGGCAACACTAGGGAACGAGGCCGCCGGAAGGAGCGTTGGACCAGCTGACAGCGCTGCGGTGCCTGCGCCGTCGCCGATACGTCACGAGGAGGAATGCGCCAGATGAACCGCCGCTTCAGCAACGGCCTGAAGACAACCCTGCTCTTCGCGGGCATGTGGGTCGTGCTGCTGGCCGTCGGCGCCCTGATCGCCAACGGCACGGGGAGCTCGATGTTCATCTGGCTGTTCGCCGGGATCGGGCTGCTCTCGACGTTCTACAGCTACTGGAACTCCGACAAGCTCGCCATCAGGGCGATGGCGGCGCGCCCGGTCAGCGAGGCCGAGGCGCCTGGCCTGTACGCGATGGTCCGCGAGCTCGCGACGGCCGCGCGCCAGCCGATGCCCCGCCTGTACATCTCCCCGACGGCCCAGCCCAACGCCTTCGCGACCGGCCGCAACCCTCAGAACGCCGCCGTGTGCTGCACGGAGGGCATTCTTCGGATGCTCGAGCCGCGCGAGCTGCGCGCGGTGCTGGGGCACGAGCTCATGCACGTCTACAACCGCGACATCCTGACGTCCTCGGTGGCCGCCGCGGTCGCCGGCCTGATCACCGCGGTGTCGCAGTTCCTGCTCTTCTTCGGCGGTGGGGACCGCGAGCGGGCGAACCCGCTGGCTCTGCTCGCGACCGCCCTGCTCGCCCCGCTCGCCGCGACGATGATCCAGCTCGCGATCTCCCGGACGCGGGAGTTCGACGCCGACGAGGACGGCGCACAGCTCACCGGAGACCCGCTCGCGCTCGCCGCCGCCCTGCGCAAGATCGAGCAGGGTGCCGCCGCGCGGCCGCTGCAGCCGACGCAACGGATGGAGAACGTCAGCCACATGATGATCGCCAACCCGTTCCGCGGCGGCGGCATGACGAAGCTGTTCGCCACGCACCCGCCCATGAACGAGCGCATCGCCCGGCTCGAGCGCATGGCGGGGTACTGACCCGCGGCATGGCCGCACCCACGACGGGCTGCTCAGAGGAGCCTGCGCTCGGGTCGGAGGGCCGCCGGGAACGGAGGCCTCACCTGCCCTGGCCCCTTCATACGGACCGCTCCACCTCACGAGATCGAGGATCTGGCTCGTGGGGGGCGATTCTCTCGCCATTACCTCGACCTCGATCGCGACCTCGACCTCGACCTCGACCTCGACCTCGACCTCGACCTCGACCTCGACCTCGACCTCGATCGCGGTCGCGGTCGCGGAGTCAGCTGCGATCCGCGTGGTGACCGCTTCGCGACACGGCTCTCTGTGCGGCACGGTGCAGGTGCAGGTGCAGGTGCAGGTGCAAGTGCGGGTGCGGGTGCGGGTGTAGGCGGAGGTGAAGGTGCAGGTGCAGGCGCAGTCGGAGTCGGCGCGCTATGTGTGCTGCGGGCTCCCCACTCCCGCATCGAGCGGCCTGGCGGCGGACCACCGGTGGATCGCCTGCGTGGGTCAGCGAGGTTGTGGATCCCGCAGGCCACGTTCAGCTGGACTCCGCATGCTTACGAGTCATGGACAGAGCGGCCCTCGCGGCGGCCGACGAAAGGTTGCGTCGCGCTGCCGTTCTCGGTGTCTTCACGCTCCGGATGGCGTCGGACGCGGGGCTCACCCGCGGGGTCGTCCGTGGTCGGCTGGCGCGGGAGAGGTGGAGGCATCTCGTCGGCGCCGCCCACGTGGACGGAGCTGCGGGTGTGCAGGGTGTCATCGACGAGGTGAGGCTCCGGGCGGTGGGTGCCGCGCTGACCTGGCCCGACGCCGTCCTGTGCTTTCGCACTGCGGCGCTGCTTCACGGGATGCCTGTGCAGGACGACGGGTCGGCGCACGTGGTGCTGCGTGGTCGGCGGCAGGCCGGGCGCGGCATGGCCCCGCACTACTTCGACGTTCACCGGCGGGACGTGCGCCGCATGCTCTCGTTCCGCCTCACCAGTCGACGGCGGACGGCGCTCGACTGCCTCGCGCTCCTGCCGTACCAAGAGGCCGAGAGGCTGATGGCCTGGGTTCGTACGCGGGAGATCCTCACGGTGGCTGACCTCGTCAAGGCAGTCAGTGAGCGCAGTGGGACGCCCGGTGTCAGACAGCTTCGCCGTCTGCTGGCCGCGACGCGGTCTGGAGCTCTCAGCGAGGCCGAACGTCGTCTGCACATCCTCCTGCACGATGCCGGCATCGGCGGCTGGGAGGCGGATCAGCCGATTGTCGAGGGTGGGAGGGTGCTCGCGCGCGCCGACGTGCTGTTCCGCGCCGCCCGACTGATCGTCGAGGTGGACGGCAGGCGTGCCCACCAGGACTTCGAGGCCGACCGTGAGCGGCTGAACAGTCTGACGCTGGCCGGGTACACGGTCCTTCGCTTCACGTGGCGGCAGCTCGTCGAACGGCCGTGGCTGGTGCGGGAGCAGATCGAGACCGCGCTACGACGGGCGGGCCGCTGACAGGGCGAGCGCGCGAACGAACCCCCAGCCGCGGGTGAACGACGTGGGGCGTCAACGAACCCCGCCCGCGGGTGAACGACGTGGGGCGTCAACGAACCCCCGCCCGCGGGTGAACGACGTGGGGCGTCAACGAACCCCCCAGCCGCGGCTGAACGGGGTGGGCGCCAGCGAGCGCCCGCGGCGGTCAAACGAGGTCGAGGTTCTGGTCCGTGGGAGCGCGTTCACGAACCAGAACCTCGACCTCGTTGAGGTGCGCGGTTCTGGGGTGGTCGCGGACCGCGCAAACGGACCGCGCAAACGGACCGCGCGGCCAGTGGCCGCGGCGTTCGCGGGTGGCCGAGCTCTCAGCGGTAGTTGACGAACTGCAGCGCGGCGTCGATGTCCTCGGCACCCTTGAGGAGAGCGATGACCTGCTGCAGCTCGTCGCGGCTCTTCGAACTGACACGCACCTCGTCCCCGGTGATCTGCGCCTTGACGCCCTTGGGGCCCTGGTCGCGCAGGAGCTTGGTGATCTTCTTCGCGTTCTCCTGGCTCAGCCCCTCCTTGAGGGAACCCACGAGCCGGTACTCCTTCCCGGACGGCTTGGGCTCGCCGTCGCCGAGGTCGAGGGCCTTGAGGGACACGCCACGGCGGATCAGCTTCGTCTGGAGGACGTCGAGAACCGCCTTGACCCGCTCCTCCGAGTTCGCGGTCATCGTCACGGTGTCCCCGGAGAGCGTCACTGAGGCGCCGACGTTCTTGAAGTCGTAGCGCTGCGAGATCTCCTTCGCCGCCTGGTTGACGGCGTTGTCCACCTCCTGACGGTCCACCTTGCTGACGATGTCGAAGGACGAGTCGGCCATGTCGGGCTCCTTGGGTCGTGCGGTCGGGTCGTGCAGTAGGGACGCCGGTCGGGCCGATCGGAAGCGGCTGTGACGTTCGTCGCCCGCTCCCTGGTTCGGCGCACCCCGGGGTTCTTGCTATCGTTCCACCTGCACCTTCCGAGGTGCGAGGCGAGTTGCCCGAGCGGCCAAAGGGAGCTGACTGTAAATCAGCCGCGGAATGCTTCGCAGGTTCGAATCCTGCACTCGCCACGGACCGGCCCATCGGTGGAGCACCACCGGCGGGCCGCTGTCATGTCCGAGCCGGACGTGCGCCGCACCAGCGGCGGCGCCCGGCCGGGGCGTGACGGGGGTGTGAGAGGTCTCACCCCCGTTGTGCCCGGCCCGGATTTCACTCTGGGCCGCTCGGGCAGGTAGGCTCGTCCGCGCTGCCCCGATAGCTCAGTCGGCAGAGCGTCTCCATGGTAAGGAGAAGGTCAAGGGTTCGATTCCCTTTCGGGGCTCTGGTCTGTAGGACCGTCGTATGATGGACGACGGCGGTGCGTCAGGACGCGGCGGGGTAGCTCAGTTGGTGAGAGCGCACGACTCATAATCGTGAGGTCGCGGGTTCGAGCCCCGCCCCCGCTACCAAGCAGTGAACGACGAAGCAGCCGAATGGCCGCTCGCACGACAGTCGAACGTGAGGAAACGCCGTGGCCAGCAAGTCCGGAGATGTCCGCCCCAAGATCACCCTCGCCTGCGAGGTGTGCAAGGAGCGCAACTACATCACCAAGAAGAACCGTCGGAACAACCCCGACCGTCTCGAGCTGGCGAAGTACTGCCCGCGCTGCAACGCCAAGACCACGCACCGCGAGACCCGCTGACCGATCCGGTCGCGCCCCTCTAGTCTGGGGCGATGACCGAGTCCAGCACCCGCCCCACCGGCGTCGACAAGACGCTCGTGGGGCGTTCTTATGCCCCGACGGAGACGTACGAGGTCTCCCGCGTGAAGATCGCCGAGATGGCCGCCGCGACCGGGGCCACGCACCCCGCGCACACCGACCCCGACGCCGCGTGGGCGCTGGGCTACTCCGACGTGGTGGCGCCGCCCACCTTCGCAGTCGTCCTGGCGCAGCGGGCCGAGCAGGCGTACGTCGCCGCGCCCGAGTCGGGCATCGACTTCTCCCGCGTGGTGCACGCCGAGGAGCGCTTCGTCCACCACCGGCCCATCGTGGCGGGGGACCGGCTGCGCACCACCGTCCACGTGGACAAGATCGTCGAGCGCGGCGGGATCACCCTGGTGACCACGCGTGCGGAGATCGCCGACGACGCCGACGCCCCGGTCTCGACCGTGACGTCGACGCTGGCCGTGAGGGGGCCCGAGAAGTGAGCGAGCACAACGAGGTGCTGGACCGTGGGACGCGACCCGTGCTGACCGAGCTGGAGGTCGGCACCGAGCTGTTCAGCCGCACCTACCCCGTCGACCGGGACCGGCTGGTCCGCTACGCCGGCGCGAGCGGGGACTTCAACCCGATCCACTACAACGACCGGTTCGCGGTCGAGGTCGGCCTGCCCGGGGTGATCGCCCACGGCATGCTGACGATGGGGCTCGCCGGCTCCGCCGTCGTGGACTGGGCCGGCGACCCGGGCGCGGTGGCCGAGTACGGCGTCCGCTTCACCCGCCCGATCCAGGTTCCTGACCCAGGGTCGGCCGAGGTGCAGGTGGTCGGCAAGGTCGGTGCGGTGGACCTCGGCGAGGGCTCGGTGCGCGTCGACCTGACGGTGACGTCGGGCGGGGCCACGGTGCTCGCCAAAGCGCAGGCGGTGGTCCGGCTGGGGTGAACGTGGTCGGTCCCTGGACCGTCCGGCGTGCGACGGGCCACACTGACCGCTCCGGCCCGGCGACGTAGCCTGGGACGGTGACCCAGACCTCCGGACACCCCGCGCCCACTCCCGGCTCCGCACCCGCGGCCGCCGCCGTCGCCGCCGTGCCCACGCTCGCCGCGCTCACCACCCTGAGGGTGGGCGGGCCGGTGCGTGAGCTGGTCGACGCCGCGACCGAGACCGAGCTGGTCGAGGCCGTGCGCACCGCGGACGACGACGGCACCCCGGTCCTCGTCCTCGGCGGCGGGTCGAACCTCCTCGTCTCGGACGACGGGTTCGACGGGGTCGTCGTGCGCGACACCCGGCGGGGGATCGACGGCGTGGCCGACTCCTCGTGCGCAGGTGCCAACCTGGTCGTCCCGGCGGGGCAGCCCTGGGACGAGGTGGTCGCCACCGCCGTCGCCGAGGGGTGGATGGGCGTCGAGGCGCTGTCCGGCATCCCCGGCTCGACCGGGGCGACGCCGGTGCAGAACGTCGGCGCCTACGGCCAGGAGGTCGCCGAGACGCTGTCCTCCGTGCGGGTGTACGACCGTCTCGAACGGCGCACCCGGATGCTCGCCGTGGGCGAGCTCGGCCTCGGCTACCGCACCAGCATCCTCAAGCGGTCCCTGAGCGACGCCGGCGCCGGCGGCGGGCGCACCTGGGGCCCGACGGGCCGCTACGTCGTGCTGGAGGTGAGCTTCCAGCTGCGCCTGGCCACGCTCTCCGCGCCCGTGCGCTACGCGGAGCTCGCGCGCCGGCTCGACGTCGCCGTGGGTTCCCGGGTCCCGGCCGCCGAGGTGCGGGACGCCGTGCTGGAGCTGCGCCGGGGCAAGGGCATGGTGCTCGACGACGCCGACCACGACACCTGGTCCGCGGGCTCGTTCTTCACCAACCCGGTGCTCACCACGGCGGAGGCCGACGCCCGCCTGCCGGAGGACGCGCCGCGCTTCCCCGTCACCGACCACACCCGCGTCGCCCAGATCGGCGCCGCCGCGCCGGTGGTCGAGGGCCTGGTGAAGAGCTCGGCCGCGTGGCTGATCTCTCGCGCCGGCTTCGACAAGGGCTTCGGCGCGCCCGGGCCGGCGACCCTGTCGACCAAGCACTCCCTCGCCCTGACCAACCGGGGATCCGCCACGGCGGCCGACCTGCTCGCCCTCGCGCGTACGGTGCGTGACGGGGTTCGGGACAGCTTCGGCGTGACGCTGGTGCCGGAGCCGGTGCTGGTGGGCGTCAGTCTCTGAGCCGAGCCGAGCCGAGCAGAGCCGAGCAGGGTCGGGCCGGGCCGCCCCGGGCCGGGTCGGGCTGAGCTGAGCCGGGCCGAGCCGCTCGGCGCGCCGTCAGCGGTCTGTCATGAGCGCGCCGCGCACGAGGTCGAGGATCTCCCGGTCGTCCAGCCCGGCCGCGCGCGCCCGTCCGACGAACCCGTGCGCGGCCGCCCGGATCTCCGCCGCCTGGTCGGACGCCGGCGCGGCGGGCGCGACGACGGTGCCCGTGCGGCGCCGCGACAGCACCGTGCCCTGCGCCTCGAGCTCGCGGTAGGCGCGCTGGACCGTCCCGACGGCGACGCCCAGGTCCGCGGCGAGGTCCCGGACCGTGGGGAGACGGTCGCCGGCGGTGAGGGTGCCCGCCGCGACCAGCGCGGCCACCTGGGCGCGGATCTGCTCGTAGGGCGGCACCCCCGCGGACAGGTCGACCGTGATGCGCCCGCTCATGGGCGCGCGGTCCCGACGGCGGTGCCCTCCTGCCGCGGGCGCGGGTCCCCCGGGGCGAACGCCTGCGCGGCGGCGACCAGGGAGACGACGCCGACAAGCAGCCCCAGCGGCACGGCGAACCAGGCGGCGAGCGACCACTCGGCGTTGCGGAGCGCCAGGCCCGCGACGAGGAGGACGGCGGCCGCACCGCCGCCGACGAAGAGCTGGACCCCGCCCAGGACGCGCCGCGCGCTGGTTCTGCGGAGCCCCAGGTCGTCCTCGGGGAGCGTTCCCGTGACGGCGGGCCGACGGGCGACGAGGTGGAGCACCCACGCCGTCCCCGCCAGGACGAGCGCGAGCCCGAGGAGCATCGGCAGCGCGTACGGCGCGCCCGGGTAGGGGCCCGAGGCCCCGCCCACGATGCCCGCGGACGCCGCCTCGGACGTGATGAGCAGCGGCACCGCGCGACCGGTCTCGTCGGCCGTCAGCATGAAGAGGACGAGCGCCACGGCGAACAGGGCGGAGGTGGCGAGGACGAGGCTGAGGCGACGGCCTGCGATCTCGCGCACCGTGCGGCGCCGGAGGGCGGCGGTCCGCACGGCGCCCACGGGGCGGGGCCAGGTCCGCTCACCCACGGCGTGCATGACGAGGTGGACCAGCGCACCGGCCGTCGGGCCGAGGGCGGCAGCCAGGCCTGGCGGCCCCGGCACGAGCCGTGCGCCGTTGCCGGCGAGGGCGACCAGCGCCGCGGCGACGGCGAGCCCGCCGGCGAGGCCGAGCGCCGTCGCGACGTCCTCGTGCCGGCGGGCAGCGACGAGCGTGGCGGCCGGCGTGTTCACGGGGCTGCTGCCGCGACCCGACCGGACCAGCACCGTGACGAGGGCACCGACGAGCGCCGCCGGGACCACCGCGGCGACGAGCAGGACCAGCATGCTCATGGCTTCCTCCAATGAAGCAATGCATTGAGACAATGAGTCTGTCGGGTCCGGGCTCATCCGTCAACGGATCGGGGAGGGGAAGCGGCGAGGCGGACGTGCGGGCCTCGTGCACCGGCGCCGGGAGGGTGTGCGTGAGCGGGCGCGCGAGCGCCCGTCTCGAGCACGGGCGCCGGGACGGCCGCGGGTCAGGGCGGGGCGGTCCCGAGCTCGTCCACCGCCGCGAGCACGGCCGCGCGCAGCTCGGCGTCGTCGAGCACGCGGAAGTGGCCCGACCCGGCGACCCGGACGTTCCGTCGCGCACCCGGCAGTTCGCCGGTGCCCGGGATGTGCGGGTCCCAGGCGGGAGCCACGGTGACGATCCGCGCGTTGACGTCGCGCTCGCGGGCGAGCGCGAGGATCTGACGGTCGCGGGGCGAGAAGTGCCGGACGGCCGAGCCCGGTGGGAAGAGGCGCGCGTACACGGACCCCTCCCAGGGGGTGGCGACGGCGACCATGCCCGCCACACGCGCGCCGCCGTCGGCCAGCATGAGGGTCTTCCCGATGAGCCCGCCCTTGGAGTGGGCGACGAGCACCACGCCCGAGAGCTCCTTCTCCGCGAGGTACCCCCCGGCGCGCGCGGCACCGTCGAGGACGGGCCGGCGGTTCACGCCGAGCGTGCTCAGGACGTGCACCGGGTGCCCGGCACCCGCGAGGTGGGCGGCGAGGGGCTCGAGGAAGCGCCAGGTCTCGTAGACGCCCGGAAGGAGCAGCACTGGTGCGCGCCGGGTGGCCGCGTCGACGCGGTGCGCCTCACCTCCCGGCAGGTAGCGCGCGGCGTCCGTGCGGGGGCCGAGGAACGCCCGCGCCTCGTGGCGCAGCGCGTAGGCGTAGTCGGCGGCACGCGCCGGGAGCCGCAACCGGGCCAGCGGCCTCACGCGGTACCGGCCCGGGTGCGCGCCAGGACGTCGAGAGCTGCCCGGGCCACTGCCCCGGCGTGGTCCACGACGACGTTGTGGGCCGCGCCGGGAACGGTGCGCGTCTCGGCGCCGTCGCCGAGGAGACCCGCCAGCGCCTCCAGCCACCGCACCGGCGTGACGGCGTCGTGCTCGCCCCGCATCAGGACGACCGGCGCGCGGACCCGGGCCATCCGCTCCTCGACGGGGTAGCGCATCATCGCGCGGACGATCGTGGAGAACCACCGCACCCCGCAGGCGGCGTAGGCCCGTGCGGTGATGGCGATGGTCCGCGGGGTCTCGTGCAGGCTCGACCCGACGAGGCGGACCGCCTGGATGAGAACCCGGTGCGCCGCCGTATCCACGACCGGGCTGATGAGCACCGCGCCCGCCACGAGGTCCGGGCGGGTGACGAGCAGCTCGGTGGCCACCTGGGCGCCCATCGAGTGTGCGACGACGACGGCCGAGCGCACGTCCGCCCCGTCCAGCACCTCGGCCACCACGGCGGCGAGGTCGGCGATCTCGGGAGCGGTGCCGCGGGGCCGGGGGAGTCCGCCGTGCCCCGGAAGGTCGAGGATGTGCACCCGGCCGGTGGTCGACAGCAGGTGGGCGAGCGTCGCGAACTCCCGCGCGGAGACGCCGAGGCCGTGCAGGAGCACGAAGACCGAGCCGCCCGGACGTGCCGGCCCCTCGGTCACCCGGTGGACGCGCACCCAGGTGCCGCGCACCCGTACCACAGCGCTGCGCAGGGCATGGGCCGGACCGATCGCCCTCGCCCCCTGCGGCCTGAGCTCGAGGGGCCCCGGACGCGCCGTCATCCGACCAGGGCCGGCGCGGCCAGCCAGGCGTCGACGTCGGCCAGCATGGCGCGCTTCGATGCCTCGGACGCGAGCGAGACCTCGATTGAGCTGCGGGCCAGCGCGGCCAGCGCGGCGTCGTCCAGACCGTGCTCCTCGCGGGCGATGCGGTACTGGTCGACGAGCCGGGAGAGGAACAGCAGGGGGTCGTCCGCCCCGAGCGCCACCCGGGCGCCGGCGTCGACGAGGGTGCGCAGGGGCACCTCCGAGGGGTCGTGGTAGACGCCGAGGGAGACGTTCGACGAGGGGCACACCTCCAGGGCGATCCCGGCGTCGACGAGACGGGCGAGGAGGTCGGGATCCTCGGCGGAGCGCACGCCGTGGCCGAGGCGGGCGGGCTTGAGGTGGGCGACGACGTCGCGCACGTGCTCCGGCCCGAGCAGCTCCCCGCCGTGCGGCACGCCGGCCAGCCCGGCGTGGCGGGCGATGCGGAAGGCGGGCGCCCACTCGGAGGTCTCGCCCCGCCGCTCGTCGTTGCTCAGCCCGAACCCCACCACCTGCCCGGGGGCGTCACCGGCGTGCTTGGCCGCGAGCCTCGCCAGCGTGCGCGCGTCGAGCGGGTGCCGGGTGCGCGAGGCCGCCACGATCACCCCCACCTCGACGCCCGTGGCCGCGCTCGCGGACCGCGCCTCGTCCAGGACGATCTCCAGGGCGGGCGTGAGGCCCCCGACGAAGGGGGCGTACGACGTCGGGTCCACCTGGATCTCCAGGCGGCGCGAGCCCTCGGCGGCGTCGTCCTCGGCGGCCTCGCGCACGATCCGCCGCATCGCGGCCTCCGAGCGCACGACGGCGCGGGCGGCGTCGTAGGAACGCTGGAACCGGAACCAGCCGCGCTGGGACGCCGGGACCCGTAGCGGGTCCGCGTCGGTGAGGGACGCGGGCAGGCGCACGCCCTGCTCGGCCGCCAGCTCCCGGAGCGTCGAGACCCTCATCGAACCGGTGAAGTGCAGGTGCAGGTGAGCCTTCGGAAGGGTGACCAGATCGCGCACCTCGACGAGTCTGCCACCCCGGCGGCAACCCGCCCGCCGGGCCCGCCGCAGCCCCCGGGCGGCGCACGGGCGGACGAATCGTCGTGTCCGGCCGCGGCGACCTGCCCCGTCATGGTCAACTTGCCCCATGAGCGTCCCAGCTGCCGCCCGGCGCGAGCCGGCCGACGTCGCGCTGCTGACCGGCTCCGAGGCCGGTGACATGCTCGCCGGTGCCCTCGAGGCCGAGGGCGGCCGCCTGCTCGACTGGCAGGTGCACACCATCCACCACCGGCCCGGCGCCGGGGTGACCGTCGGGTACACCGCGACCGTCGAGCGGGCCGGCAGCGCCGGCACGCCGGTGCGGCACGAGGAGTACCTCTGCGCCACCACGGCCCGCCTCTCCCACGGCGCGGGCGCCGGTCTGGTCCGGCTGGAGCAGCCCGACGGCGGACCCGTGGTGCACCTGTGGCGTCACCCGGCGGACCCGGAGCTGCCAGCGCTCGCGGTGGCCTGCGACGCCGCCCGGCTCTCGGACCGCCTGGGTGCGCGGGTGACGGTGGAGCTGCTCGCCTACCGTCCCACCCGCCGGGCGGTGCTGCGGGTCCGCCGCGCGGAGCCGGCCGGGGCGGTCGCGTACCTGAAGGTGGTCCGTCCCTCGGCCGCGAGCGCGTTCGTCGAACGGCACCGCACCCTCACCGCCGCGGGCGTGCCCGCGCCGGAGGTCCTGCGCGCGGACGAGGACGGCCTGGTGCTGCTCGCCGCGGGGCGTGGCACGCCGTTGGCCAACCTGCTCTCGCGGGGCCTCGGGGACCGGACCGGCGCGGTGCTCGACGCGCTGCTGGGCACCCTGGACGCGCTGCCACCGGCCCTCCTCGACCTGCCGCGCCGGCCCGCCTGGTCCGAGCGGGCCGACCACTACGCGCACGCGGCGGCCACCGTGCTGCCGGAGTACGCGGCGCGCACCGAGGCACTCGCCGAGGGCGTCAACCACCTCATGGCCAACTCGGACCCCGGCCCGGTGGTGCCCACGCACGGGGACTTCTACGAGGCGAACGTCCTCATGGACCCCCGGCCCGACCTCGTCGCGGTCACCGCGCTGCTGGACGTGGACGCCGTCGGCCCGGGGTACCGCGTGGACGACCTTGCGTGCCTCCTCGGCCACGTCTCCGTGCTGCCCCACCTGGCGCCGGAGACCTACCCGCACGTGCCCGAGGTGCTCGACGCCTGGACGCGGGCCTGCTCGGCCGTCGTGGACCCGGTGGCCCTGCACGCCCGGTGCGCGGGGGTGGTGCTCTCGCTGGTCGCCGGTGCCCGCCGGACGGACGGCGCCCACTGGCGCGCCGACGCCGAGGGGCGTCTGGCGTGCGCCGAGGGCTGGCTGGCCCACGGGCGTGAGCTGCTCGCCCGGCGCGGGCCGCACTGAGCGAGCGGGCCGCACCGAGCGTGACCGCGGCGGATGAGAACGTTGTCATCTTCTCCTCCTCGTCGTCTCACCCCGGCGCGCCAGAGTTGCGGTCATCAGCAGCCCGGCATCCCCGGGCACCGACCGCAGGAGGCATCACGCGATGAACCACAAGCTCTGGATCACCACCGGCACGCTGAGCGTCCTCGCGGCGGCGAGCGGGGTGGGCGTCGCCGTCGCCGACACCGACGACGGCCAGGACGTCTCGGGCGTGGAGGTCACGACGCCCGCCGCGACCGAGACCGCGACTCCCGCGGCCGGGACGGCCACCCCCGACGCCCGCGCCACCGACCCCGCCTCGGTCAGCGCCGGCAGCGCGACGACGGCGGTCACGGCGGTCTCCGCCGCCAGCCCGATGACTTCGGCGTCGGCGGCCAGTCCGGTGACTCCGGCGTCGGCGGCCAGTCCGGTGACCCCGGCGTCGGCGGCCAGTCCGGTGACTCCGGCGTCGGCGGCCAGTCCGGTGACTCCGGCGTCGGCGGCCAGTCCGGTGACCCCGGCGTCGGCGGCCAGTCCGGTGACTCCGGCGTCGGCGGCCAGTCCGGTGACTCCGGCGTCGGCGGCCAGCCCGGTCACCCCCGCCTCGCCGGCGTCCGCGCCCTCGGCGCAGTCCGGCGAGTAAGCCAGCCCACCCCCGTCCAGGACCGACGAGGTCCGGCGAGTGAGCAAGCGCGCGCGCCGGGACCGAGAAGGTCCGGGGCGGGCGCTGTCCCGTCGCCAATGCTGGCCCCGGCCCCCGTATCCGTGGGACGGTGTACCGGCGAGAGCAGTGAGGAGCTGAGATGGTCGCCAGGAGCATGTGGGCCGTGATCGGCGGCACGCTCGGCGTCGTGGGTGTCGCCGGTGCCTTCGGTGCGGTCGCCGGGGAGCCGCGTGACCCGGTGGCCCTCGACGCTGTGCAGATCTCCGCGACGCAGCCCGCCGCCCCCTCCGCGGACCGCGAGGCAGGGGCGTCCGCCACGCAGTCGGCGAGCCCCTCTGCCACCGAGACGCCGTCACCCGAGGAGACCGGGCCGGACGACGACTCCGGGTCCGACGACGACTCTGGCTCCGACGACTCTGGCTCCGACGACTCCGGCTCCGACGACTCTGGCTCCGACGACTCCGGGTCCGACGACGACTCCTTGTGGGATGACTCCGGGTCGGACGACTCCGGGCCGACCGTAGTCTCGCCCCCCAGCCCTGTGACCGCGGAGACCCCCGAATGATGCTCGCAGTTCTCGGACCGGGCGCCGTCGGCGGCCTGCTCGCCGCCCTCCTCCATCGCGCGGGGGAGGACGTCGTGGTCGTCGGGCGGCCGGAGAGCGCGCGGCGGATCGTCACGGAAGGCCTGCGCGTCCGCTCGGACAAGTTCGGCCAGTTCACGGCCATGGTGCCGGCGACCACCGAGGTCCCGCCCGGCTCCGCCGTCGTCCTCGCGGTCAAGAGCTACGGTCTGGCCGACGTCCTGCCGGGCCTCCGGGCGGCGTCGCCGACCGAGGTGCTCGCGCTCCTCAACGGGCTCGGGCACGCCGAGACGCTCCGCGAGGTCCCGAACGCGGTCTGCGGGTCCGTGCAGGTCGAGGCTTCCCGCGAGGACGGCACGATCGTCCATCGGGGCCAGTACCTCATCGTCAACGTCCCCGCCGGCGGGGCCGGTCGCATCGCCGAGGCGCTGCGGCGCGCGGGCGCCGACGTGCGCGTGCGGGGCTCGGAGCTGGACGTCCTGTGGCGCAAGTACAGCTTCCTGGCCCCGACGGCGCTGCTGACCTCCTGGACGGATCTACCGCTGGGGGAGGCGCTCGACCAGGACCCGACGGTGGCTCGCGGCGTCGTCGCCGAGGTGGCCGCCGTGGCGACGGCGGACGGGTGGCCCACGACGGCCGAGGACCTGCACGCGCTCCTGCGCCGCCTGCCCGCGACGATGATGTCCTCGCTCCAGCACGACCTCCGCGCCGGCGGCCCCACCGAGCTCGAGGCGATCGGCGGGCACCTGCTCGCGCTGGGGGAGCGCCACGGCGTGCCCACGCCCACGCTCGCGCGCGTGGTCGGGGACCTGCGGTTTCGCGTCAGCGCGTGAGATCGACCAGGCGGTAACCCATGCCGCGGACCGTCTCCACGTGCGCGGCGCCGATCTTGCGGCGCAGGTAGCGAACGTACACGTCCACCACGTTCGACCCCGGGTCGAAGTCGTACCCCCACACCCGGGAGAGCAGCTGCTCGCGCGAGAGCACCTGCCCCGGGTGCGTCATGAACGTCTCGAGCAGGGCGAACTCGCGCGCTGAGAGGTCGACCTCGGTGTCGCCGGCGGTCACGCGCCTGCTGCGCAGGTCCAGCGACAGGTCGCCGTAGGCCAGGACCGTCGTCTCCACGGTGCCGGGCTCGCTGCGCAGCCGCAGTCGGACCCGTGCGAGGAGCTCCTCGAACCGGAACGGCTTGGCCATGTAGTCGTCAGCGCCGCCCTCGAGGCCGGCCACCGTGTCGTCCACCGACGAGCGCGCGGTGAGGATGATGACCGGGACGGTCGAGCCCTGGCCCCTGATCCGCCGCAGCACCTCGAACCCGTCCATGTCCGGCAGGCCGATGTCGAGGATGACGAGGTCGTAGCCGTCGGTGTGCGCGTGCGCGAGGGCATCGCGGCCCGTGCCCACCGCGGTCGGCTGGTGCCCGGCGGCCCTCAGGCCCTTGGTGACGAACGAGGAGATCCCGGCCTCGTCCTCGACGATCAGGATCTGCGCCATCTTCCCTCCACGGTGGTTTTCCGGACAGTCTCCCACCAGCCGCCGCCCCGGTGTCCCGCCGTGGACGCAGGTGTGACGGCAGGCACAGGAGGCGCTAGGTTCTGCCACCAAGCGTCCGGCCGACAGCGGCCCGGGCTCGGCACGAGGGAGATGCATGGACAGCGAGCGGCTGGCGACGACCCTGGGGGACATCGGCGGAGTGGTGTGGGGGCCGTTCGTGCTCATCCCGCTGCTTCTCGGCACCGGCCTCTACCTGACGATCCGGCTGGGCGGGCTGCAGTTCCGCAAGCTCGGGGCCGCCCTGCGCCTCGCCGTGCTCAAGCGCAAGGACGACGGCGCCGACGGCGACATCTCGCACTACCAGGCTCTCACCACGGCCCTCGCGGCCACGGTCGGCGTCGGCAACATCGCCGGCGTCGCCACCGCGATCTACCTCGGCGGGCCGGGCGCCCTCTTCTGGATGTGGGTCACGGGACTGCTGGGCATGGCGTCGAAGTACTCGGAGGCGTTCCTCGGCGTGCGGTTCCGGACCAAGGACGCGCGCGGCGACGTCTCCGGCGGGCCGCAGTACTACCTGGCCCGGGCCATCCCGAACAAGTTCGGCCTCACGCTCAGCCTCATCTTCGCCGTCTTCGCCGTCCTGGCCAGCTTCGGCATCGGCAACATGACGCAGTCCAACACCGTCGCGACCTCGGTGCAGGAGTCCTTCGGCGTGCCCACCTGGGTCGCGGGCCTCGTGCTCGCCCTGTTCACCGGCGCCGTGCTGATCGGCGGCATCCGGTCGATCGGCAAGGTCACGGCCGGGTTCGTCCCGCTGATGATCGTGCTCTACGTCGTGGCGTCCCTGGTGGTCCTGGTGCTCAACGTCGCGGAGATCCCGCAGGCGCTGGCCCTGATCTTCACCGACGCGTTCACCGGGACCGCGGCGGCCGGCGGCTTCCTCGGCTCCACCCTGATCCTGGCGATCCAGTACGGCGTCGCCCGCGGCATCTTCTCCAACGAGTCGGGCATGGGCTCGGCCGCCATCGCCGCCGCCGCCGCCCAGACCCGTCACCCCGTGCGCCAGGGCCTGGTCTCCATGACCCAGACGTTCATCGACACCCTGATCGTCGTCTCCATGACCGGCCTGGTCATCATCACCACGGGCGCCTGGCGCAGCGGCATCGAGGGCGCCGGGATGACTGCCGAGGCGTTCAACATCGGCCTGGGCGGCTGGGGCCACTACGTGGTGACCATCTCGGTCATCTTCTTCGCGGGCTCCACGGTCCTGGGCTGGGCCTACTACGGGGAGCGCTGCATGGAGCGGCTCGTCGGCATCCGCGGCGTCATGCCCTACCGCGTCCTGTTCACCGTCGTGGTCTTCGTCGGGGCGACGACGGAGCTGACCGTCGTGTGGAACTTCTCCGACATCATGAACGGCCTCATGGCGCTGCCCAACCTCATCGGCCTCATCGTCTGCGCCGGGCTGATCGCCCGGGAGACCCGGGCCTACCTGGACCGAGACCCCAAGCTGCTCGACGAGCCCGCTGTCTCGACGCTCCAGGGGACGGCAGAGCTGGAGCGCCTGCCCCGCTGACGGGGCTGGTTCAGCGCGGGGCCGGAACCCGCCCGGCCCGGTGGTCGTCCTCGTCCGGCTCGTCGCTCGTGTGCGTCTCCACCGCCACGCCGACGGCCGGCAGGTCGATGACGAAGACGGACCCCGCACCCGGCTCGGAGTCGACCCGCACGGTGCCGCGGTGCGCCTCGGCGATGGCCGCGACGATCGCGAGCCCGAGCCCGGCCCCCTCGCGCCGCGCAGCATCACCCGGCGCACGGGCGAAGCGGTCGAAGATGCGCTCGCGCTGCTCGGGCGCGATGCCGATGCCCTCGTCGCGGACCCAGAGGTGGAGGCGGTCACCGCGGACCCCGGACCCGATCGCCACGGTGGAGCCGTCCTCGGAGAACTTCACGGCGTTGGCGGCCAGCTGCAGCATGGCCTGGGTCAGCCGCTGGGCGTCGACCGTGGCATCGGCCTCGAGCCGCTCGTCCACACGCCAGCGACGGTCACCGAGCGGGCGCGCCTGGTCCAGGACGTTGTCGAGCAGCAGGCCGAGGGCGGTGGGGGCCGGGTGGACGAAGTCGGGCTGCTCGGACCTCGCGAGCATGACGAGGTCGTCGGCGAGGCGGTGCATGCGGTCGAGCTCGCTGAGGGCGAGGTCCTTGGTGGCCGCGGCGTCCTGCGGGTCGGCCGGGTCCATGAGCTCGAGGTGACCACGGACGATCGTGATGGGGGTGCGCAGCTCGTGCCCGGCGTCGTCGAGCAGCCTGCGCTGCGAGGTGAAGGCGTCCTCCAGGCGGGCGAGCATCGCGTTGAACGTGCGCGCCAGGTCGCTGAGGTCGTCGTTGCCGCGGACGTCGATCCGGCCGGAGAGATCCGTCTCCGAGATCTGCTCGGCGGTCTCTCGCAGCTGGCGCACCGGCTTGAGCAGCCGACCCGAGAGCAGCCAGCCGACGACGGCGAGCGCCGCGAACGCGGCCACGCTGACCACCGCGTAGGTCCGGAAGGTCTGGTCCACCGAGGCCTGCTCCGCCGTCCGGTCGAACGCCACGACGAGCGCCCCGACACCGACGTCGCCCACCCGGACCGGGACGAGCGCGTAGCGGTACTCGGTGGCGGCGGTGGTGAACGAGGCGATCCTGCCCTGCCCGCTGCCCGCCGCCGCGTCGAGCTGCGAGGCGAGGTGCGCGACGAGCTCGGGGTCCTCCGCGAGAGGCACGCCGGAGGGCATCGTGTACTCGAGCCGGCCGTCGACAAAGCCGACCATGCCCTCGTTCGCGCCCGGCACCTCTCGGACCATGCCGCCGTAGATCAGCTGCTTGGGATCGGCGGAGGCGGCCCCACGGGCGGCCGCGTCCACGGCGTAGCTGGAGAACTCCTCGGTCGTGCGGCGCAGGCTCGCGTCGATGCCCAGGTCGACGCGGCCCAGCTGCAGCACGTAGGCGGTCCCGCCGGCGATGGCGAGGGTCAGACCGGTCAGGAACAGCGTCAGCGCGAGGATGCGCGAGCGCACCGTCATCCCGCGCGGTGTGCCGTCCGTCGTCGTCCGCATCGCCTCTCCCTGCCGCGCCCGGCACGACCCTGCCGAGCTCCCCGCTCACTCAGTGCGGCCCGGCGGCTCGGCCGCCCGGGCACAGATCGTCCCACCGATCGTGAGGCACGCGGATGAGACGGGCATGAGAAGAGCCCGGGACCGGCGCGCGTGCGCGGGTCCCGGGCTCCGCCGTCGGGCGGCCGTCGCTCAGGCGAGCAGCTCCTGGATGCGGCCGACGCCCTCGACGAGGTCGTCGTCGCCCAGGGCGTAGCTCAGGCGCAGGAAGCCGCTCGGGCCGAAGGCCTCGCCGGGCACGACGGCGACCTCGACCTCCTCGAGGATGAGCCCGGCGAGCTCGGCCGACGTCGTGGGCGTGCGGCCGCGGATGGTGCGGCCGAGGACGCCCTCGACGGAGGGGTAG
Source organism: Georgenia sp. EYE_87 (assembly GCF_023148685.1). GTDB lineage: Bacteria > Actinomycetota > Actinomycetes > Actinomycetales > Actinomycetaceae > Georgenia. The sequence continues at coordinate 300,801 of NZ_JAHXNL010000002.1, forward strand.
GCGTAGAAGGCGCCCTTCGGGGTCGGCAGCACGACGCCGTCGATCGCGCGCAGCATCTCCACCATCGTGCGGCGGCGGCGGTCGAACGCGGTCCGCATCCGGTCCACGGCGGACAGGTCGCCGGTCAGGGCCGCGATTGCCGCCCGCTGGGAGACGTTGGCGACGTTCGAGGTCAGGTGCGACTGCAGGTTGGTCGCGGCCTTGATGACGTCGTTCGGGCCGATCATCCAGCCCACCCGCCAGCCGGTCATGGCGTACGTCTTCGCGACGCCGTTGAGGACGATGGAGGTGTCCACGAGCTCGGGGACGGCCCGCTGGATCGGGGTGAACACGGCGTCGTCGTACACGAGGTGCTCGTAGATCTCGTCGGTGATGACCCAGACGCCGTGCTCCACCGCCCAGCGGCCGATCGCCTCGGTCTGCTCGGGGGAGTAGACGGCGCCGGTCGGGTTGGACGGCGAGCAGAAGAGCAGCGCCTTCGTGCGCTCGGTGCGGGCGGCCTCGAGCTGCTCGACCGTGACCAGGTACTCCTGGTCGGCGCCGGCGAAGACCTCGACCGGCGTGCCGCCGGCCAGCGCGATGGCCTCGGGGTACGTGGTCCAGTACGGCGCCGGCAGCAGCACCTCGTCGCCCGGGTCGATGATCGCGGCGAAGGCCTGGTAGACGGCCTGCTTGCCGCCGTTGGTCACCAGCACGGAGTCGGGGGAGACCTCGTAGCCGGAGTCCCGCAGGGTCTTCGCCGCGATGGCCTCGCGCAGCGCCGGCAGCCCCTTCGCGGGGGTGTACCGATGGTTGACCGGGTCCTTCGCGGCGGCGACGGCGGCCTCGACGATGTAGTCGGGCGTCGGGAAGTCGGGCTCGCCCGCGCCGAAGCCGATGACCGGCCGGCCGGCCGCCTTGAGGGCCTTGGCCTTGGCGTCGACGGCGAGCGTGGCCGACTCGGCGATCGCGGCCAGGCGGGCGGAGACTCGGGGCTTGGAGGAGGTGGGTGCGCTCACGTCGCCTATCGTGGCACGGGGCCACCGGCCGGTCACCGGGACGTTCGCTCCGCGGGCACCCGCGATCGTGGCCGGACGCCCCCGGCCCGAGCGCGCGGGGTTGGTGCGGAGATGGCCCGGATCGGCGCCAGATCGCGTGTGACGAGGCTCCCTGCGGTCCGAGTTCGACCAAAAGGCGCTCGACCACGTACACTCGACGCCGGTGGTTGACGTCCACCATGCTGGAGCGTGCCCGTGAGGGTGCGGCGACGGCATGGCGTTCGGATCACCGATAGGGCAGTGGCGCAATTGGTAGCGCACCGGTCTCCAAAACCGGCGGTTGTGGGTTCGAGTCCCTCCTGCCCTGCCAGGACGGCGTCTCCCTCGCGGGAGGGCGCGGATATCCTGATGGCTTCGCCGTACGGCGAGCCGGACCCGCCCGACCGGGGCGGTGTCGGACCCGGCAGAACGAAGGAAGCAACCTGTGAGCGAGTCTGCGAGCGCGACCTCGGGGCGGCCCGAGCGTGCCGCGAGCGCCGACGGGTCGCGGCCGAAGAAGGAGCGCGGCCTGTTCGGCCGCATCGCCCTGTTCGTCCGTCAGGTGATCGCCGAGCTCAAGAAGGTCGTCCGCCCGACCCGGAACGAGCTCATGACCTACTTCGTGGTCGTGCTCGTCTTCGTCGCGGTGATCATGGCCTTCGTGGGCCTGCTCGACCTGTCGTTCGGCAGGCTCGTGCTGTGGATCTTCGGCTGAGTCCCATGACGCCGTCCGCCCGGCAGCCGGCCGACCGGTAGCCATCCCACTGATCAGAAAGCAGGTCCCCTGTGCCTGAGGAGAATCTCGAGCCCCAGAACGTCGACGAGACGTCGCTCGAGCCCGGGCAGCCGGACACCCCGGCTGCCGCCGACGTCGAGGACGACGCTGCCCTCGCGCACGACGAGGCCGATCTGGTCGAGGTGAACGCCGAGAACGCCGCCGCTGACGACCTGGACGAGGACGAGCTCGAGCACGCCGGCGAGCCGCTGTCCGCCGAGACCGACGCGCTCGCGTCCGACGAGCTCGAGAACGCCGACGAGACCGACGACGTCGCTCCCGCGGCGGTGACCGACGAGGCTGACGAGGTTGAGCCCGAGGCCGCCCCCGACGTGGCCGAGGAGGCCGAGGAGGCCGAGGAGGCCGACCAGGACCCGGCCGAGGCGTTCCGCAAGGAGCTGCGTCACCTGCCCGGCGACTGGTACGTGGTGCACACGTACGCCGGATACGAGAAGCGCGTGAAGGCGAACCTCGAGAACCGCATCCAGAGCCTCAACATGGAGGACTACATCTTCCAGGTGGAGGTTCCCATGGAGGAGGTCGTCGAGATCAAGAACGCGCAGCGCAAGGTGGTCAGCCGTGTCCGCGTTCCTGGTTACACGCTCGTGCGCATGGACCTCACCGACGAGTCGTGGGGCGCCGTGCGCCACACGCCCGGTGTGACGGGCTTCGTGGGCAACACCCACCAGCCCGTCCCGCTGACCGAGGACGAGGTCTTCTCGATGCTCGCCCCGACGGTCCAGGCCGCCGCCCCGGCCGCCGCCGGGAAGGCCGCCGCCAGCACCGGCGGCGCCGCGTCCACGCCCATCCACGTGGACTTCGAGGTCGGCGAGTCGGTCACGGTCACCGACGGCCCGTTCGAGACGCTGCCCGCCACCATCTCCGAGATCAGCCCCGAGAGCCAGAAGCTCAAGGTGCTCGTCACGATCTTCGGCCGGGAGACCCCGGTCGAGCTGTCGTTCTCGCAGGTCGCCAAGATCTGAGGGACGAGGCGTCCGCCGGCCGAGGGCCGGCGGGTATCCCAGGAAGAATCGTTAGGACCCGAACATGCCCCCCAAGAAGAAGGTCGCAGGCCTGATCAAGCTCCAGATCCAGGCCGGCGCCGCGACCCCCGCGCCGCCGATCGGCCCCGCGCTGGGTCAGCACGGCGTGAACATCATGGAGTTCTGCAAGGCCTACAACGCGGCCACCGAGTCGCAGCGCGGCAACGTGATCCCGGTGGAGATCACGGTCTACGAGGACCGCTCCTTCACCTTCATCACGAAGACCCCGCCGGCCGCCGAGATGATCAAGAAGGCCGCCGGCGTGGCCAAGGGCTCCGGCACCCCGCACACGGTCAAGGTCGCCAAGATCACCCGTGAGCAGGTCCAGGAGATCGCCCGCACCAAGCAGGAGGACCTCAACGCCAACGACATCGAGGCCGCCGAGAAGATCATCGCCGGCACCGCCCGCTCCATGGGCATCACGGTCGAGGGCTGACCGAACCACCCGACACGGCGCCCCGGGCGCCGTCAGTGGCAGGGTCCGCGCGGACCCGCAGACCACGACTGCACAGGAAAGAGAAGCAGATGGCAACGCGCAGCAAGAACTACCGCAAGGCCGCCGAGAAGATCCACGACGGCGAGCTCTACGCCCCCCTCCAGGCCGTGCGCCTGGCCAAGGAGAGCGCCACCACCAAGTTCGACTCCACCGTCGAGGTCGTCTTCCGCCTCGGCGTCGACCCCCGCAAGGCGGACCAGATGGTCCGCGGCACCGTCAACCTGCCGCACGGCACCGGCAAGACCGCTCGGGTCGTGGTCTTCGCCGTCGGTGAGCGGGCGAACCAGGCCATCGAGGCCGGGGCGGACGAGGTCGGTGGCGACGAGCTGATCGAGAAGGTCGCGGCCGGGTACACCGACTTCGACGCCGCCGTGGCGACGCCCGACCTCATGGGCAAGGTCGGCCGCCTCGGCCGGGTGCTCGGGCCCCGCGGCCTCATGCCGAACCCGAAGACCGGCACCGTGACGATGGACGTGGCCAAGGCCGTGAACGACATCAAGGGCGGCCGTATCGAGTTCCGGGTGGACAAGCACTCGAACCTGCACTTCATCATCGGCAAGGCCAGCTTCGACGAGAAGCTGCTCGTGGAGAACTACGCCGCCGCCCAGGAGGAGATCCTCCGCCTCAAGCCGGCCAGCTCCAAGGGCCGCTACATCACCAAGGCGACGCTGACCACCACCATGGGCCCCGGCATCCCGCTGGACGCGACCAAGACGCGCAACCTCACCACCGAGGACGCCTCCTGATCCACGCCTGACGACGACGGCCCGGCACCTCCCGTACGGAGGGTGCCGGGCCGTCGTCGTCCCGGGAGGCGGCGCGACCGGGAGAGTGCGCCGCCCGCCGCGCCGAGGAGACCGTCGCCCGCCGCACCGTTCTCGAGAGCCTGGACGGCAGCAAGGGCATTCGCGGGAGCGCGGACAGCAGCAAGGGGAGGCGCGAGCCGCCGGGGCAGGCGGTTGCCGGGTCGGTGTGGCCAAGGACACGCCCGCAACCGCGCCGCCGGCCCACCCGGGCGTTGCCCGCACCTCTCCGGACCGGGTAGGGTGGCATCTGCCAAAGACCGCCGGTCGCCCGTCGCTGAGACGGGGCCAAGTCCGCGAACGCGGAGCCAGCGCAGGTGAGATACGAGCTTAAGCCGTTCGCGGCGTCCGAGCCCCGTGCCTTCCTGTGCACGGGGCTCTTTCTCGTTCCCGGGCCCACCGACCGGCGTCACTACCGGAAGGAGGGCCATGGCGAGGCCTGACAAGGCGGCAGCGGTTGCCGAGATCACGGAGCAGTTCCGTGAGTCGAGCGCCGTCGTGCTGACCGAGTACCGCGGGCTCAGCGTCGCCCAGCTCAAGCAGCTGCGCCGCTCGCTCGCCGGTACCGCTAGCTACGCCGTGGTGAAGAACACGCTGACGGCCATCGCGGCGAAGGAGGCCGGCCTCGACAACCTCGAGGACGAGCTCTCCGGTCCCACCGCGATCGCGTTCGTGACCGGGGAGCCGGTCGACGCGGCCAAGGCCCTGCGTGACTTCGCCAAGGCGAACCCTCAGCTCGTGATCAAGGCGGGCGTCCTGGAGGGCAACAAGCTCTCCGCCGAGGACGTCACCAAGCTCGCCGAGCTCGAGTCCCGCGACGTGCTGCTGGGCAAGGCGGCCGGAGCGTTCAAGGCTGCGCTGTTCCAGGCTGCCTACCTCTTCACCGCGCCGGCCACCCAGGCCGCGCGCACCATCGAGGCCCTGCGCGAGAAGCAGGCCGCCGAGGCCTGATCCCGCCCGGGACCGGTCACGGCACGCACCACCCCCACCCTCTGCTCGCGTAGCAGGACTACCAGGAAGGAACGCCTACCATGGCGAAGCTCAGCACCGAAGAGCTCATCGAGGCTTTCAAGGAGCTCACCCTCATCGAGCTCTCCGAGTTCGTGAAGCAGTTCGAGGAGACCTTCGAGGTCACCGCCGCCGCCCCCGTCGCCGTTGCCGCTGCCGGTGCGCCGGCCGGCGCCGCCGCCGAGGAGGCCGAGGAGGAGAAGACGGAGTTCGACGTCGTCCTCGAGTCGGTCGGCGACAAGAAGATCCAGGTCATCAAGGAGGTGCGCGCCCTGACCTCCCTCGGCCTGAAGGAGGCCAAGGACCTCGTCGACGGCGCCCCCAAGCCCGTCCTCGAGGGCGTGGCGAAGGACGTCGCCGACAAGGCCAAGGAGGCCCTCGAGGGCGCCGGGGCCACCGTCACCCTCAAGTGATCTGACGCCGGCCCCCGCCCCTGCGCCACAGCGCCGGCGGGGGACCGGCAGGCCCGTACGGCTCGACGACGAGGCCCGCACCTGTGGTGCGGGCCTCGTCCCGTACCCGCTGGACTTCGCACCATCCGGCCGGTATGCTGTCGCTTTGCGCTGACTTCTGCCTGCAATCAGGCCACCCGTCCCAGGTGATCAGTGCAGCGTGCATTCCAATCGCAGGGAAGGACCCCCTTTGGCTGCCTCGCGCACCTCTTCCGCACCTACTGCTGACGCTATCGCGAACCGTACGGCATCACGCCGCGTGTCGTTCGCAAAAATCCACGAGCCGCTTCAGGCGCCCGACCTTCTCGGGCTCCAGACCGAGAGCTTCGACTGGCTGCTCGGTGACGATGCCTGGCGCGCCCGCGTCGAGGCCGCCGCCGCGAGCGGCGACACGAACGTGAACACCACGTCGGGCCTGGAGGAGATCTTCGCCGAGATCTCCCCGATCGAGGACTTCGGCCAGTCCATGTCGCTCTCCTTCCGCGACCACCGCTTCGAGCCGCCGAAGTACACGGCGGAGGAGTGCAAGGAGAAGGACTTCACCTACGCCGCCCCGCTGTTCGTCACGGCGGAGTTCGTCAACTACACCACCGGCGAGATCAAGTCGCAGACGGTGTTCATGGGCGACTTCCCGCTGATGACCGAGCGCGGCACCTTCATCATCAACGGCACCGAGCGTGTCGTCGTGTCCCAGCTCGTCCGCTCCCCGGGGGTCTACTTCGAGCGGACCCCGGACAAGACGTCCGACAAGGACATCTTCACCACCAAGGTGATCCCCAGCCGCGGCGCCTGGCTCGAGTTCGAGATCGACAAGCGCGACGCCGTCGGCGTGCGCATCGACCGCAAGCGCAAGCAGTCGGTCACCGTCTTCCTGCGCGCCCTGGGCATGACGGAGTCGGAGATCCGCGAGGAGTTCGCCGACTACCCGGTGCTGCTCGAGACCCTCGAGAAGGACAACGTCTCCACCCAGGACGAGGCGCTGCTCGACATCTACCGCAAGGTTCGTCCCGGCGAGCCGCCGACGGTCGAGGCCGGCCGCACCCTGCTGGAGAACTACTACTTCAACCCCAAGCGCTACGACCTCGCCAAGGTCGGCCGCTACAAGATCAACAAGAAGCTCGGGCTGACGACGGAGCTCGGTGAGTCGGTCCTGCGCCTGGACGACATCACCGCGACCATCAAGTTCCTGCTCGCCCTCCACAAGGGCGACGAGACGATCCCCGGCACGCGCAACGGCGAGGCGATCGAGGTCCGCGTCGAGACCGACGACATCGACCACTTCGGCAACCGCCGCATCCGCGCCGTCGGCGAGCTCATCCAGAACCAGGTCCGCACCGGCCTGTCCCGCATGGAGCGCGTCGTCCGCGAGCGCATGACCACGCAGGACGTCGAGGCGATCACCCCGCAGACCCTGATCAACATCCGCCCCGTGGTGGCGTCGATCAAGGAGTTCTTCGGGACGTCGCAGCTCTCGCAGTTCATGGACCAGAACAACCCGCTGGCCGGCCTGACGCACAAGCGCCGCCTGTCCGCGCTCGGCCCGGGCGGTCTGTCCCGCGACCGCGCCGGCATGGAGGTCCGTGACGTCCACCCGTCGCACTACGGGCGGATGTGCCCCATCGAGACCCCTGAGGGCCCGAACATCGGTCTGATCGGCTCGCTGGCGACCTTCGCGCGCATCAACCCGTTCGGCTTCGTGGAGACCCCGTACCGCGTGGTCAAGGACGGCGTGGTCTCCGACGACGTCGTCTACCTCACGGCCGACGACGAGGACCGTCACGTCATCGCGCAGGCCTCGGCCCCGCTCGACGACGACGGCAAGTTCGTCGAGGACTCGGCCCTGTGCCGCCTCTCCGGCGGTGAGCCGGCCCTGGTCGCCATCGACGAGATCGACTACATGGACGTCTCCGCGCGCCAGATGGTCTCCGTGGCCACGGCCATGATCCCGTTCCTCGAGCACGACGACGCCAACCGCGCCCTCATGGGTGCGAACATGCAGCGCCAGGCCGTGCCGCTGCTGCGCAGCGAGGCCCCGCTCGTCGGGACCGGCATGGAGCGCCGCGCCGCCGTCGACGCCGGTGACGTCATCGTCGCCGCGAAGGCCGGCGTGGTCACCGAGGTCTCGGCCGACGCCATCCAGGTGGCCGCCGACGACGGGACGACCCAGGTCTACCGCGTCGCCAAGTTCCGCCGCTCGAACCAGGGCAACTCCTACAACCAGCGCGTGCTGGTCGACGAGGGCGCCCGCGTCGAGGTCGGCTCCGTCCTGGCGGACGGTCCCGCCACCGACGACGGCGAGCTGGCCCTGGGCCGCAACCTCCTCGTCGCCTTCATGTCGTGGGAGGGCTACAACTACGAGGACGCCATCATCCTGTCCCAGCGCATCGTGGCTGACGACGTGCTCACCTCGATCCACATCGAGGAGCACGAGGTCGACGCCCGCGAGACCAAGCTGGGCGCCGAGGAGATCACCCGGGACATCCCGAACGTCTCCGAGGAGGTCCTCGCGGACCTGGACGAGCGCGGCATCATCCGTATCGGCGCCGAGGTCAGCTCCGGCGACATCCTCGTCGGCAAGGTCACCCCGAAGGGCGAGACCGAGCTCACCTCCGAGGAGCGTCTGCTCCGCGCCATCTTCGGCGAGAAGGCGCGCGAGGTGCGCGACACCTCCCTGAAGGTGCCGCACGGTGAGTCCGGCATCGTCATCGGCATCCGCGAGTTCTCCGAGGAGGAGGGCGACGAGCTGCCCCCGGGCGTGAACCAGATGGTCCGCGTCTACATCGCGCAGCGCCGCAAGATCACCGACGGCGACAAGCTCGCCGGCCGTCACGGCAACAAGGGCGTCATCTCCAAGATCCTCCCGGTCGAGGACATGCCGTTCCTGCCCGACGGCACCCCGGTGGACGTCATCCTCAACCCGCTCGGCGTCCCCGGACGCATGAACGTGGGCCAGGTGCTCGAGCTGCACCTCGGCTGGATCGCCGCGCAGGGCTGGGACGTCACCGAGGCCGCCAAGGCGGCCGAGGAGTGGACCAAGCACCTGCCCGAGGAGGCCCTCCAGGGCGCCCCGCGCACCCCGGTGGCCACGCCTGTCTTCGACGGAATCCACCAGGAGGAGGTCCAGGGTCTGCTCCAGCACACCACGCTCACGCGCGACGGGGAGCGGCTGGTCAGCTCCGACGGCAAGGCGCAGCTCTTCGACGGTCGCTCCGGCGAGCCGTTCCCGGAGCCGATCTCCGTGGGCTACATGTACATCCTCAAGCTGCACCACCTGGTGGACGACAAGATCCACGCGCGCTCGACGGGTCCGTACTCGATGATCACCCAGCAGCCGCTGGGCGGTAAGGCGCAGTTCGGTGGTCAGCGCTTCGGCGAGATGGAGGTCTGGGCCCTGGAGGCCTACGGCGCCGCCTACGCCCTGCAGGAGCTGCTGACGATCAAGTCCGACGACGTGACCGGCCGCGTGAAGGTCTACGAGGCCATCGTCAAGGGCGAGAACATCCCCGAGCCCGGGATCCCCGAGTCGTTCAAGGTGCTCATCCAGGAGATGCGCTCGCTCTGCCTGAACGTCGAGGCGCTCGACGCCGAGGGCAACGCCATCGAGCTGCGGGACGCCGACGACGAGGTCTACCGGGCCGCTGAGGAGCTCGGCATCGATCTCTCGCGCCGCCCGGACGCCAGCAGCGTCGACGAACTGTAGAGCTCGACGGGGCGCGCCGGACCGCCGCCGACCGCAAGAACACGGTCGGCGGCGCTCCCGGCGCCAGCAGCCCGCCGCCGCTCATCGAATAGCTGTACACGGTGTTCTACCGGAGGAAGTAGGAACCCTTGCTCGACGTCAATGTCTTCGACCAGCTCCACATCTCGCTCGCGACCGCGGGCGACGTGCGCGAGTGGTCGCACGGTGAGGTCAAGAAGCCCGAGACCATCAACTACCGCACCCTGAAGCCGGAGAAGGACGGTCTGTTCGGCGAGCAGATCTTCGGCCCCACCCGGGACTGGGAGTGCGCGTGCGGCAAGTACAAGCGCGTGCGCTACAAGGGCATCATCTGCGAGCGCTGCGGTGTCGAGGTCACCCGCTCGAAGGTCCGCCGCGAGCGCATGGGCCACATCGAGCTCGCCGCGCCCGTCACGCACATCTGGTACTTCAAGGGCGTCCCCTCGCGCCTGGGGTACCTGCTCAACCTGGCGCCGAAGGACCTGGAGAAGGTCATCTACTTCGCCGCCTACATGATCACCGAGGTGGACGAGGACGGCCGGCACGAGGACCAGCCCTCGCTCCAGAACGAGATGGACCTGGAGAAGAAGCAGGTCGAGACCCGGCGCGACGCCGACATCGAGGCCCGCGCCCAGCGGCTCGAGGCCGACCTCGCCGAGCTCGAGGCCTCCGGCGCCAAGGCCGACGCGCGCGACAAGGTGCGCAAGTCCGCCGAGCGCGAGATGGCCCAGATCCGCAAGCGCGCGGACCAGGACCTCGACCGGCTCGAGCGCGTCTGGGACCGCTTCAAGAACCTCAAGGTCGGTGACCTCGAGGGCGACGAGCTGCTCTACCGCGAGCTCAACGCCCGCTACGGGATCTACTTCAAGGGCTCGATGGGCGCCGAGGCGATCCAGAAGCGCCTGGAGACCTTCGACCTGCAGGCCGAGGCCGACTCCCTGCGCGAGACCATCGCCACGGGCACCGGTCAGCGCAAGACCCGGGCGCTGAAGCGCCTCAAGGTCGTCAACGCGTTCCTCACCACGGGCAACTCCCCGCTGGGCATGGTCCTGGACTGCGTCCCGGTCATCCCGCCGGACCTGCGCCCGATGGTCCAGCTCGACGGCGGCCGCTTCGCCACCTCCGACCTGAACGACCTGTACCGCCGCGTCATCAACCGCAACAACCGCCTCAAGCGGCTGCTCGACCTCGGCGCGCCGGAGATCATCGTCAACAACGAGAAGCGCATGCTCCAGGAGTCCGTGGACGCGCTCTTCGACAACGGCCGCCGCGGGCGTCCGGTGACGGGCCCGGGCAACCGCGCCCTGAAGTCGATCTCCGACATGCTCAAGGGCAAGCAGGGCCGGTTCCGCCAGAACCTGCTCGGCAAGCGCGTGGACTACTCGGGCCGTTCGGTCATCGTCGTCGGCCCGACCCTGCAGCTGCACCAGTGCGGTCTGCCCAAGCAGATGGCCCTGGAGCTGTTCAAGCCGTTCGTGATGAAGCGGCTCGTGGACCTCAACCACGCGCAGAACATCAAGGCGGCCAAGCGCATGGTCGAGCGTTCGCGCCCGCAGGTGTGGGACGTCCTCTCCGAGGTCATCCGCGAGCACCCGGTGCTGCTCAACCGCGCGCCGACCCTGCACCGTCTCGGCATCCAGGCCTTCGAGCCCCAGCTGGTCGAGGGCAAGGCCATCCAGCTCCACCCGCTCGTCTGCGGCGCGTTCAACGCCGACTTCGACGGCGACCAGATGGCCGTGCACCTGCCGCTGAGCGCGGAGGCCCAGGCCGAGGCCCGCATCCTGATGCTGTCCTCGAACAACATCCTCAAGCCGTCGGACGGCCGTCCGGTGACCATGCCCACCCAGGACATGATCATCGGCCTGTTCCACCTGACGTCGGACCGCGGCGACGCGCTGGGCGAGGGACGTTCCTTCTCGTCCATGGCCGAGGCGATCATGGCCTACGACGCCGAGGAGCTCGACCTCAACGCGGTCGTGAAGATCCGTTTCCCCGAGCTCGTCCCGCCGCTGGGCTGGACCGCGCCGGAGGACCGGGAGGAGGGCGACCCGTACGTCCTCGAGACCACGCTGGGCCGCGCCCTGTTCAACGAGCTGCTGCCGGTCGACTACCCGTACATCAACGGTGTGGTGGACAAGAAGGTGCTCGGCAGCATCGTCAACGACCTGGCCGAGCGGTACCCGAAGGTCGAGGTCGGGGCGAGCCTCGACGCGCTCAAGGAGGCCGGCTTCCGGTGGGCGTCGCGCTCCGGCGTGACCATCGCGATCTCCGACGTCGTCGCCCCCGCGGCGAAGGCGGGCATCCTCGAGAAGTACGAGGGCGAGGCCGCGAAGATCCAGGAGCAGTACGACATCGGCCTGATCACCGACGACGAGCGCCGTCAGGAGCTCATCGACATCTGGACCCAGGCGACCAACGACGTCGACGCTGCGATGCGGGAGAACTTCCCGGAGCGCAACACCGTGTTCCGCATGGTCTCCTCGGGTGCGCGTGGTAACTGGATGCAGGTCCGTCAGATCGCCGGTATGCGCGGTCTGGTGGCGGACCCGAAGGGCGAGATCATCCCGCGCCCGATCAAGTCCAACTACCGCGAGGGCCTGTCCGTCCTCGAGTACTTCATCGCCACGCACGGTGCCCGCAAGGGCCTGGCCGACACCGCCCTGCGGACCGCCGACTCCGGGTACCTCACCCGTCGTCTGGTGGACGTCTCCCAGGACGTGATCGTCCGCGAGGACGACTGCGGCACCCGCATGGGCCTGACGATGACGATCGCCGAGCCGGACTCCCAGGGCAACCTGGTGCGCGCCGAGACGGTGGAGACCAGCGTCTACGCCCGTACGGTCGCCCAGGACGTCAAGGACGCGGACGGCAACGTCCTCGCCGCGGCGGGCGACGACGCGGGCGACGTGCTCATCGAGCGCCTGATCGCCGCCGGCATCACCGAGGTCAAGATCCGCTCGGTGCTGACCTGCGAGTCCCGCGTGGGCACCTGCGCCAAGTGCTACGGCCGCTCCCTGGCCACCGGCAAGCTGGTGGACATCGGCGAGGCCGTCGGCATCATCGCCGCGCAGTCCATCGGCGAGCCCGGCACGCAGCTGACCATGCGTACCTTCCACACCGGCGGCGCCGCCTCCGCGGAGGACATCACGCAGGGTCTGCCCCGTGTGCAGGAGCTCTTCGAGGCCCGCACCCCCAAGGGTGAAGCCCCGATCGCCGAGGCCGCCGGCCGGGTGAAGATCGACGACACCGAGCGCACGCGCAAGATCGTCATCACCCGCGACGATGGCCAGGAGGACGCGGTCTACCCGGTCACCAAGCGCGCCCGCCTGCTGGTCGAGGACGGAGAGCACGTCGCCGTCGGCAAGCAGCTGATCGCCGGTGCCGTGGACCCGAAGAAGGTCCTGCGCATCCTCGGCCCGCGCGCCACGCAGAAGCACCTCGTCGAGCAGGTCCAGGAGGTCTACCGCTCCCAGGGCGTGGACATCCACGACAAGCACATCGAGGTCATCGTCCGCCAGATGCTGCGCCGCGTGACGGTGCTCGACTCCGGCGACTCGCGACTGCTGCCCGGCGAGCTCATGGAGCGCAGCCGTTTCGAGACCGAGAACCGGCGCGTGGTCTCCGAGGGCGGCACCCCCGCCTCCGGCCGGCCCGAGCTGATGGGTATCACCAAGGCCTCGCTCGCGACCGACTCGTGGCTCTCCGCCGCCTCCTTCCAGGAGACGACGAAGGTGCTCACCGAGGCGGCCATGAGCAGCCGGCGTGACCCGCTCCTCGGCCTCAAGGAGAACGTCATCCTCGGTAAGCTCATCCCGGCCGGGACGGGCCTGCCCCGCTACCACGAGGTGGTCGTGGAGCCGACCGAGGAGGCCAAGGCCCAGGCGTTCAGCCGGCTGGGCTACAGCGACATCGACTTCGCCCCCACCGGCGGCACCAACGAGTCGATCCTCCTGGACGACCTGGACTTCGGTCCGGACACGTACGGGCTGGAGTTCCGCTGATCCACGCACAGGCGCGGCGGGGCCGAGAGGTTCTCACCTCCCGGCCCCGCCGCGTGTCACGGACGTGGTGCGCCGACAGGGTGTCGCACACCACGCCCCATGCTCGCCCCAAGCTTTGACGCACGAAACCGCCGCAGAGTACGCTGTTCGGCGGTGCCCGCGACATCGGGCTCTCGTGCGTGCGTCTCTCACACCGCTGGGTCATCAGCCCGGTCGGAGCGGGGCCCGCAGGCGTCACCGCCCAGTAGCAGCACGTCGATCCGCCCTTTACGGTGGCAGACGAGGCCGCGCAGCAGCTGGTCGACACGCCCGACAGCGGGGGCAGGGGGAGCGAGCCAGGTCGGGCCGGATGCGGTCCGTGCCGGTCGACCCCGTGGTCGGGCGAGCAGAGAAACATCGACACAGCAAGTACTTCGAGACGGAGATGTAGTGCCCACGATTCAGCAGCTGGTCCGCAAGGGCCGTAGCGTCAAGGTCGGGACTTCCAAGACGCCGGCCCTCAAGGGCAGCCCGCAGCGTCGCGGTGTGTGCACCCGCGTGTACACCACGACCCCGAAGAAGCCGAACTCGGCCCTTCGCAAGGTCGCCCGCGTGCGCCTGTCCTCCGGCATCGAGGTCACCGCGTACATCCCCGGCGTCGGTCACAACCTCCAGGAGCACTCCATCGTGCTGGTGCGCGGCGGTCGTGTGAAGGACCTGCCCGGTGTCCGTTACAAGATCGTCCGCGGCGCGCTCGACACCCAGGGTGTTCGTGGCCGCCAGCAGGCTCGCAGCCGTTACGGCGCGAAGAAGGAGAAGAAGTAATGCCTCGTAAGGGCCCCGCCCCGAAGCGTCCGCTCGTCGTCGACCCGGTCTACGGCTCGCCCGTCGTGACCCAGCTGGTCAACCGCGTCCTGCAGGACGGCAAGAAGTCCACGGCCGAGCGCATCGTCTACGGCGCCCTCGAGGGCGTCCGCACGAAGACCGACGCCGACCCCGCCGTCGTCCTCAAGCGCGCGCTCGAGAACGTCCGCCCCTCCCTCGAGGTCCGCTCCCGCCGCGTCGGTGGCGCCACCTACCAGGTGCCCGTCGAGGTCCGGCCCGTCCGCCAGACCACCCTCGCGCTGCGCTGGCTCGTCGACTACGCGCGCTCGCGCCGCGAGAAGACGATGACCGAGCGCCTCATGAACGAGATCCTCGACGCGTCCAACGGCCTCGGTGCCGCGGTGAAGCGTCGCGAGGACACGCACAAGATGGCCGAGTCCAACAAGGCCTTCGCGCACTACCGCTGGTAGTCACGGCGCCGCCGCCGGTGATCCCGGCGGCGGCACCCACGTCCTCACACACGACACGACCGAAGAGAGCCTCACGTGGCACTTGACGTGCTGACCGACCTGACCAAGGTCCGCAACATCGGCATCATGGCGCACATCGACGCCGGCAAGACGACGACGACCGAGCGGATCCTGTTCTACACCGGCATCAACTACAAGATCGGCGAGACGCACGACGGCGCCTCGACGATGGACTGGATGGAGCAGGAGCAGGAGCGCGGCATCACCATCACCTCCGCCGCCACCACCTGCTTCTGGAAGAACAACCAGATCAACATCATCGACACCCCCGGCCACGTCGACTTCACGGTCGAGGTCGAGCGCTCGCTGCGCGTGCTCGACGGTGCGGTCGCCGTCTTCGACGGCAAGGAGGGCGTCGAGCCCCAGTCCGAGACGGTGTGGCGCCAGGCGGACAAGTACGACGTCCCGCGCATCTGCTTCGTCAACAAGATGGACAAGCTCGGTGCGGACTTCTACTTCACGATCAAGACGATCGAGGACCGCCTCAAGGCCACGCCGCTGGTCATGCAGCTGCCGATCGGCTCCGAGAGCGACTTCCAGGGCGTCGTCGACCTCGTGAACATGCGTGCGCTGACCTGGCGGGGCGAGGTCAAGATCGGCGAGGACTACGAGGTCGAGGAGATCCCCGCCGACCTCCAGGCCAAGGCCGAGGAGTACCGCAACAAGCTCATCGAGCAGGTCGCGGAGGCGGACGAGGAGCTGCTCGAGAAGTACCTCGGCGGCGAGGAGTTCACGGTCGAGGAGATCAAGAAGGGCGTCCGCGCCCTGACGGTCTCCAGCCAGGCCTACCCGGTCTTCTGCGGCTCGGCGTTCAAGAACAAGGGCGTCCAGCCCATGCTCGACGCCGTCATCGACTACCTCCCCACCCCGCTCGACGTCCCGGCCGTCCAGGGCCACGCCGTCGGCGACGAGGAGCAGGTCATCGAGCGCCACCCGGACGAGACGGAGCCCTTCTCGGCCCTCGCGTTCAAGGTGGCCACGCACCCGTTCTTCGGCAAGCTCACCTACGTGCGCGTGTACTCCGGCAAGGTCGCGCAGGGCGCCCAGGTGCTCAACTCGACCAAGGGGAAGAAGGAGCGCATCGGGAAGATGTTCCAGATGCACTCCAACAAGGAGAACCCGATCGAGGAGGCCCACGCCGGCCACATCTACGCGTTCATCGGCCTCAAGGACGTCACCACCGGTGACACCCTGTGCGCCCTCGACGCGCCGATCATCCTCGAGTCGATGTCCTTCCCCGAGCCGGTCATCCACGTGGCCATCGAGCCCAAGACCAAGGGCGACCAGGAGAAGCTCTCCACGGCCATCCAGAAGCTGGCCGAGGAGGACCCCACCTTCTCGGTGAAGCTGGACGAGGAGACCGGCCAGACCGTCATCGGCGGCATGGGCGAGCTCCACCTCGACATCCTCGTGGACCGCATGCGCCGCGAGTTCAAGGTCGAGGCCAACGTCGGCGCGCCGATGGTCGCCTACCGCGAGACCATCCGCCGCAAGGTCGAGAAGGTCGACTACACCCACAAGAAGCAGACCGGTGGCTCCGGCCAGTTCGCGAAGGTGCAGGTCACCTTCGAGCCCCTCGACACCGCCGAGGGCGAGCTGTACGAGTTCGAGAACAAAGTCACCGGTGGCCGCATCCCGCGCGAGTACATCCCGAGCGTGGACGCCGGCATCCAGGACGCGCTCCAGAACGGCGTCCTGGCGGGCTACCCGATGGTGGGCGTCAAGGCGACCCTGCTGGATGGCGCCTACCACGACGTCGACTCCTCGGAGATGGCGTTCAAGATCGCCGGCTCCATGGTCCTCAAGGAGGGCGTGCGCAAGGCCGACCCGGCCCTGCTGGAGCCGATGATGGACGTCGAGGTGCGTACGCCCGAGGAGTACATGGGTGACGTCATTGGCGACCTCAACTCCCGCCGTGGCATGATCCAGTCGATGGAAGACGCGAGCGGCGTCAAGGTCGTCCGCGCTCTCGTGCCGCTGTCCGAGATGTTCGGCTACGTCGGCGACCTCCGGTCCAAGACCCAGGGTCGTGCGGTGTACTCGATGCAGTTCGACAGCTACGCGGAGGTTCCTCGGAACGTCGCCGAGGAGATCATCAAGAAGACCCGGGGCGAGTGAGTCCCACAGGTCGACCAGCAAGAAACCCATAACCGACCCGTAGGATCCCATCCGCCCCGGCAGGGGCCGCCAAGCGCCTGCCAGAGCTGAGAGACAACTACCCAAGTCCCAGGAGGACCCCAGTGGCGAAGGCCAAGTTCGAGCGGACCAAGCCGCACGTCAACATCGGCACCATCGGTCACGTCGACCACGGCAAGACGACGCTGACCGCCGCGATCTCGAAGGTGCTGGCGGACAAGTACCCGGACCTGAACACGTTCACCCCGTTCGACCAGGTCGACAACGCTCCCGAGGAGCGTCAGCGCGGTATCACGATCAACGTCTCGCACGTCGAGTACCAGACGGAGAAGCGTCACTACGCGCACGTCGACGCCCCGGGTCACGCCGACTACATCAAGAACATGATCACCGGTGCCGCCCAGATGGACGGCGCGATCCTGGTGGTCGCGGCGACCGACGGCCCGATGGCCCAGACCCGCGAGCACGTGCTGCTCGCCCGCCAGGTCGGCGTGCCGTACCTGCTGGTCGCGCTGAACAAGGCCGACATGGTCGACGACGAGGAGATCCTCGAGCTCGTCGAGATGGAGGTCCGCGAGCTGCTGTCGTCCCAGGGCTTCCCCGGCGACGACGTCCCGGTGGTGCGCGTCTCGGCGCTCAAGGCTCTCGAGGGCGACCCGGAGTGGGTCAAGTCCGTCGAGGACCTCATGGAGGCCGTCGACAACAACGTCCCGGACCCGGTCCGCGACATCGACAAGCCGTTCCTCATGCCCATCGAGGACGTCTTCACGATCACTGGCCGCGGCACCGTGGTCACCGGTCGTGTCGAGCGCGGCCAGCTCAAGGTGAACGAGGAGGTCGAGATCGTCGGTATCAAGGAGGCGAAGCAGACCACCACCGTCACCGGCATCGAGATGTTCCGCAAGCTGCTCGACACCGCGGACGCCGGCGAGAACGTCGGTCTGCTGCTGCGCGGCACCAAGCGCGAGGACGTCGAGCGTGGGCAGGTCGTGTGCAAGCCCGGCTCGATCACCCCGCACACCCAGTTCGAGGGTCAGGTCTACATCCTGGCCAAGGACGAGGGCGGGCGTCACAACCCGTTCTACTCGAACTACCGTCCGCAGTTCTACTTCCGGACCACCGACGTCACCGGCGTCATCACGCTGCCCGAGGGCACCGAGATGGTCATGCCCGGCGACAACACCGAGATGA
The DNA here is from genome assembly GCF_023148685.1 of Georgenia sp. EYE_87. Lineage (GTDB taxonomy): Bacteria > Actinomycetota > Actinomycetes > Actinomycetales > Actinomycetaceae > Georgenia. The sequence goes on from NZ_JAHXNL010000002.1 coordinate 318,774, forward strand.
CGGTCGAGCTGATCCAGCCGATCGCCATGGAGGAGGGCCTCGGCTTCGCCATCCGTGAGGGTGGCCGCACCGTCGGCTCCGGCCGCGTCACCAAGATCCTCAAGTGATCGCCCGCCAGGCCTAGGCCTGGCACCGGCCGGGGGAGATCCCGGCTGCCGGCCCCGGCCGGCGAACGCAGGACCACAGGGCCCGGCGGCTGCACCAGCAGCTGCCGGGCCCTGCTGCGTGTGGCGGCCTCCTGGCTGCACCGGTGGCTGCGGGGCCCTGGTGCGTGTGCCGGGTCTCCCACCGGGCCTGCCGGCTGCACCAGCAGCAGCCGGGCCCTGGTGCGTGTTGCGGGCCTCCTGGCTGCACCAGCAGCTGCCGGGCCCTGCTGCGTGTGGCGGGCCTGCCGGCTGCACCGGCGGCTGCGGGGCCCTGGTGCGTGTGGCGGGCCTCCTGGCTGCACCGGTGGCTGCCGGGCGCTGGTGCGTGTGCCGGGTCTCCCACCGGGCCTGCCGGCTGCACCAGCAGCTGCCGGGCCCTGGTGCGTGTGGCGGGCCTCCTGGCTGCACCGGCGGCTGTGAGGTCCTCGTGCGTGCGGCGAGCCCCCCGGCTGCACCAGCAGGTGCCGTGCCCTCGCGGCCAGCCGGTGGCAGGCCAGCTTTCCCTTGCGCCGCTGCCGGACCGAGGGCCCGCCCCGCCTCGCTCAACGGGGATGATTGGTGTCTGTCAGTGACACCTTTCTTCCCCGATCTGGTAGGGCCCGCGTCTTCCCCCGTCCGGTTGGCCGCGCCAGGCGAGTGCGAGACCGGCGGGCATGCCGAGCAGATCCACGCTGGCGAGGTGGCAGGCAGCGCGAGACGGTCGATGCGGGCTCGGTGGGGCCGCACGGACCCCGGTGGGCAGCGTCACAAGGGTGATCGGGGCCGGGGGCTCGCGGGCCGGCGCCGCGGGCTGGTAACGTAACGGGGCCGGGACGCGCGAGCGTGCCTGTCGAGTAGTGATCCAGTCCTCACCGCGGGGAAAGGGTCCTGATTGGCCAACAGGTCGGTCGCTCTGGCAGACTAGTCCGGTTGCCTGGGGTCAGGCCCCAGAGACATGACTGCTGGATCGGGTGCCAACACCCAGGTCCGAACAAGCATCACAACGACCACCCCCGAACGGGGATCCGGGTCGGAGCATGTTGCCTTGCGCGACACGCCCGAGCGCGGGGGTCGGTACAGGTAGCGGTACGAGAGAGGTTAGACGACGCCATGGCGGGACAGAAGATCCGCATCCGGCTCAAGTCCTACGACCACGAGGTCATCGACAGCTCGGCGCGCAAGATCGTCGACACGGTGACTCGCGCTGGTGCGACGGTCGTGGGCCCGGTGCCGCTGCCGACGGAGAAGAACGTCTTCGTCGTCATCCGTTCGCCCCACAAGTACAAGGACAGCCGCGAGCACTTCGAGATGCGCACCCACAAGCGCCTCATCGACATCGTCGACCCGACGCCGAAGGCTGTCGACTCGCTCATGCGTCTCGACCTGCCGGCGGACGTCAACATCGAGATCAAGCTCTGAGGACTCCTGCAATGACTACGACTTCCCAGCAGGCTGCCGGCCGCGCCGTCAAGGCGCTGCTCGGCACGAAGCTCGGCATGACCCAGGTCTGGGACGAGGCCGGGCGCCTTGTTCCCGTCACGGTCGTCCAGGTGGGCACGAACGTGGTGACGCAGGTGCGTTCCGCGGAGACCGACGGCTACAACGCCGTCCAGCTCGCCTTCGGCCAGATCGACCCGCGCAAGGTCACCCAGCCGCTCAAGGGCCACTTCGAGAAGGCCGGGGTCACCCCGCGCCGCCACGTGGCCGAGATCCGCACCTCCGACGCCACCGAGTACAACCTCGGCCAGGAGCTCTCGGTGGACACCTTCGAGGCCGGCCAGCGCGTCGACGTCGTCGGGACCACGAAGGGCAAGGGCACGGCCGGTGTCATGAAGCGCCACGGCTTCGCCGGCGTCTCCGCCTCGCACGGCTCGCACCGCAACCACCGCAAGCCCGGCTCGATCGGTGGCGCCTCCACGCCGTCGCGCGTGTTCAAGGGGCTGCGCATGGCCGGCCGGATGGGCAACGAGCGCCAGACCACCCAGAACCTCACGATCCACGCCATCGACGCCGAGCGGGGCCTCGTGCTCGTCGCCGGCGCCGTTCCCGGCAACAAGGGTGGCGTCGTCGTGATCCGTACCGCCGCGAAGGGGGCGTGAGCCGCATGGCAACCACGCAGACCGTCGACGTCCTGGACGCCACGGGCGAGAAGGCCGGCTCGGCCGACCTGCCCGCGGAGGTCTTCGACGTCCAGACGAACGTGCCGCTGATCCACCAGGTCGTCGTCGCCCAACTGGCGGCTGCCCGCCAGGGCACCCACGCCACCAAGACCCGCGGCGAGGTTCGCGGCGGTGGCCGCAAGCCCTACAAGCAGAAGGGCACCGGCCGCGCCCGCCAGGGCTCGACGCGTGCGCCGCAGTTCGCCGGCGGTGGCGTCGTCCACGGCCCGCAGCCGCGTGACTACAGCCAGCGCACCCCCAAGAAGATGAAGGCCGCCGCCCTCCGCGGCGCCCTGTCCGACCGGGCCCGCGCCGGCCGCGTGCACGTCGTCTCCTCGCTGGTCTCCGGCGAGACCCCGAAGACGGCGGCCGCGCTCACCGCGCTGCGCAACGTCGTGGGCGACCGTACGGCGCTGGTCGTCGTCGAGCGCAGCGACGAGCTGAGCGTGCTGAGCCTGCGCAACGTCCCGAGCGTCCACCTGCTCTGGGCCGACCAGCTCAACACCTACGACGTCCTGGTCAACGACGACGTCGTGTTCACCTCCGGCGCCCTGCAGGCCTTCCTGCGCGGCCCGAAGGGCGAGGAGGAGACGAAGTGAGCCTCGAGGCGAGCAAGAACCCCCGCGACATCATCATCAAGCCGATCGTCTCCGAGAAGAGCTACGGCCTGATCGACGAGGGCAAGTACACCTTCGAGGTGGACCCGCGCTCGAACAAGACCGAGATCAAGAACGCTATCGAGAAGATCTTCGACGTCAAGGTCGCCTCGGTGAACACGGCGAACCGTGCGGGCAAGTCCCGCCGGACCAAGTTCGGCCTCGGCAAGCGCAAGGACACCAAGCGCGCGATCGTCACGCTGCGCGAGGGAACCATCGACATCTTTGGCGAGGTCGCCGGCTGACGCCGGCGCGCCGAAGGAAGGATCGAAAATGGGAATCCGTAAGTACAAGCCGACGACGCCGGGCCGCCGCGGTTCGAGCGTGGCCGACTTCGTCGAGATCACCCGGTCCGAGCCGGAGAAGTCGCTGGTCCGCCCGCTGTCCAAGACGGGTGGCCGCAACTCCACCGGCCGGATCACCACCCGGCACAAGGGTGGCGGCCACAAGCGCGCCTACCGCGTGATCGACTTCCGTCGTCACGACAAGGACGGCGTCCCGGCGAAGGTCGCGCACATCGAGTACGACCCGAACCGCACCGCGCGCATCGCGCTCCTGCACTACGCCGACGGCGAGAAGCGCTACATCCTCGCGCCGAACAAGCTCAAGCAGGGCGACCGCATCGAGAACGGCGCGGGCGCGGACATCAAGCCCGGCAACAACCTGCCGCTGCGCAACATCCCGGTCGGTACCGTCGTGCACGCCATCGAGCTCCGGCCCGGCGGCGGCGCGAAGATCGCCCGCTCCGCCGGCACGTCGGTCCAGCTGGTCGCCAAGGAGGGCAAGTTCGCGCAGCTGCGCATGCCCTCCGGCGAGATCCGCAACGTCGACGCGCGCTGCCGCGCCTCCGTCGGCGAGGTCGGCAACGCCGAGCAGTCGAACATCAACTGGGGCAAGGCCGGCCGCATGCGCTGGAAGGGCAAGCGCCCGACCGTCCGCGGCGTCGTCATGAACCCGGTCGACCACCCGCACGGTGGTGGTGAGGGCAAGACCTCCGGTGGTCGTCACCCGGTCAGCCCGTGGGGCCAGCCCGAGGGCCGGACCCGCCGTCCGAACAAGCCGAGCGACCAGCTCATCGTGCGCCGTCGCCGTACCGGCAAGAAGCGCTGATAGGGAGACGACGACATGCCGCGCAGTCTGAAGAAGGGCCCCTTCGTCGACGACCACCTGCAGAAGAAGGTGGACGTCCAGAACGAGAAGGGGACGAAGAACGTCATCAAGACCTGGTCCCGCCGGTCGGTCATCACGCCCGACTTCCTGGGCCACACCTTTGCGGTGCACGACGGCCGGAAGCACGTGCCGGTCTTCGTCACCGAGTCGATGGTCGGCCACAAGCTCGGGGAGTTCGCCCCGACCCGCACGTACCGCGGGCACGACAAGGACGACCGCAAGGCTCGCCGCCGCTGAGGCGACGACCTTCCCGAGCACACCGAACCGACAAGTAAGGCAGGAACATGGAAGCCAAGGCGCAGGCGCGATTTGTGCGCGTCACGCCTCAGAAGGCGCGCCGTGTCGTGGACGTCGTCCGCGGCAAGCGCGCTGAGGAGGCAGTGTCCGTGCTGCGGTTCGCCCCGCAGGCGGCGGCCGAGCCCGTGCGCAAGGTTGTCGAGAGCGCGATCGCCAACGCTCGCGTGAAGGCCGACCAGGCCAGCGAGGCGTTCGACGAGTCCAAGCTCGTCGTCATCGAGGCGTTCGTCGACGAGGGCCCCACCCTGAAGCGGTTCCGGCCGCGCGCCCAGGGCCGGGCCAGCCGCATCCTCAAGCGCACCAGCCACATCACCGTCATCGTCGGTGAGGCTGAGACCAACGGCGCGGCCAAGCAGGCCGCCGGCACGAAGGGGAGGACCCGATAGTGGGTCAGAAGGTCAACCCGACCGGGTTCCGGCTCGGCATCACCACCGATCACCGTTCGCGCTGGTTCGCCGACAGCACCAAGGCCGGCCAGCGGTACCGCGACTACGTGCGCGAGGACGTGGCGATCCGTCGCCTCATGTCCGCCGGGCTCGAGCGCGCCGGCATCTCCAAGGTCGACATCGAGCGCACCCGCGACCGCGTGCGCGTCGACCTGCACACCGCCCGCCCCGGCATCGTCATCGGGCGCCGCGGTGCGGAGGCCGACCGCCTGCGCAGCGAGCTCGAGAAGCTCACGGGCAAGCAGGTGCAGCTGAACATCCTCGAGGTCAAGAACCCCGAGATGGACGCGCAGCTGGTCGCCCAGGGCATCGCCGAGCAGCTCGCGAGCCGTGTCTCCTTCCGCCGTGCGATGCGCAAGGGCATGCAGTCCGCCCAGCGCGCCGGCGCCAAGGGCATCCGGGTGCAGTGCTCCGGCCGCCTCGGTGGCGCCGAGATGTCGCGTTCGGAGTTCTACCGCGAGGGGCGCGTGCCGCTGCACACCCTGCGCGCGAACATCGACTTCGGGTTCTTCGAGGCCCGCACCACCTTCGGCCGCATCGGCGTGAAGGTCTGGATCTACAAGGGTGACGTGACCGAGAAGGAGTACGCCCGCGAGCAGGCCGACTCCGCCTCCCGCGCGCCGCGTGGTCGTGGTGGGGAGCGCCGTGGCGCCCCGCGCCGTGACGGCGCCGGCCGTGGCGGCGAGTCCCGCCCGCAGGGTGCTCCCGCCGCGGCGGGCCAGGGCGACGCCCCGGCCGCCGAGGCTTCGGCACCGACCGGAACGGAGGCCTGAGCCGTGCTCATCCCCCGGCGGACCAAGCACCGCAAGCAGCACCACCCGACGCGCCGCGGCGTGGCCAAGGGTGGCACGTCGATCTCCTTCGGCGACTACGGGATCCAGGCTCTGGAGGGTGCGTACGTCACCAACCGGCAGATCGAGGCCGCCCGTATCGCCATGACCCGCCACATCAAGCGTGGCGGCAAGGTGTGGATCAACATCTTCCCCGACCGCCCGCTCACCAAGAAGCCGGCCGAGACCCGCATGGGTTCCGGCAAGGGTTCCCCGGAGTGGTGGATCGCCAACGTCAAGCCCGGCCGCATCATGTTCGAGCTGGCCGGTGTCGATGAGCAGCTCGCTCGCGAGGCCATGAGCCGTGCGCAGCACAAGCTGCCGATGAAGACTCGCTTCGTGAGTCGTGAGGGTGGTGAAGGCTGATGGCCATCGGAAGCAAGGGCCTGGCTCCGGCCGACCTGGACGGGATGGACAACGACCGTCTCGCGCAGGAGCTGGAGAAGGCCAAGGCCGAGCTGTTCAACCTGCGGTTCTCCGCGGCGACCGGGCAGCTCGAGGACCACGGCCGGCTCAAGGCCGTGCGTCGCGACATCGCCCGCATCTACACGATCGTGCGCGAGCGCGAGCTCGGCATCCGCACGGCGCCGAGCACCGAGAAGTGAACGAGGTCCCAGTGAGCGAGAACACGACGTCCGCGGCCCCCGAGGCCGCCGCGGACCGCAACTTCCGCAAGACGCGCCGCGGGTACGTGGTCAGCGACAAGATGGACAAGACCGTGGTGGTCGAGGTCGAGGACCGCGTCAAGCACGCGCTCTACGGCAAGGTCATCCGCCGCACCGAGCGGGTCAAGGCCCACGACGAGACCAACGAGGTCGGCGTCGGGGACCTGGTCCTCATCATGGAGACCCGCCCGCTGTCGGCCACCAAGCGCCACCGCGTGGTCGAGATCCTCGAGAAGGCCAAGTAGTCCCGGCCCTCTAGCCCACCATCCGTTCGGCCAGGCTCGGCCCCGCCGAGAACCGGCACGACGACAGGAGTTAATCGAATGATCCAGCAGGAGTCGCGGCTGAAGGTCGCCGACAACACCGGTGCGAAGGAGATCCTCTGCATCCGGGTGCTCGGCGGCTCGGGCCGGCGCTATGCCGGCATCGGCGACACGATCGTCGCCACCGTCAAGGACGCCATCCCCGGCGGCAACGTCAAGAAGGGCGACGTCGTCAAGGCGGTCGTGGTCCGCACGACCAAGGAGCGCCGCCGCCCGGACGGCTCGTACATCAAGTTCGACGAGAACGCAGCCGTCATCCTCAAGGCCGACGGCGACCCGCGCGGGACCCGCATCTTCGGCCCGGTGGGCCGCGAGCTGCGCGACAAGAAGTTCATGCGCATCATTTCTCTGGCGCCGGAGGTGCTCTGACCATGGCGAAGATCAAGAAGGGCGACCTCGTCGTCGTCATCGCCGGCCGTGACAAGGGCAAGCAGGGCCGCGTGCTCGAGGTGCTCAAGGACTCCGACCGCGTCGTCGTCGAGGGTGTCCAGCGCGCCACGAAGCACACCAAGGTCGGCCAGTCCAGCCGTGGCGCCCGTACGGGCGGCATCGAGACGGTCGAGGCCCCCATCCACGTCAGCAACGTGATGGTGGTCGACCCGGAGACCAAGAAGGGCACCCGGGTGGGTCACCGCACCGAGCAGGTCGAGCGCGACGGCCGGACCCGCAACGTGCGGATCCGCGTGGCCAAGCGCTCCGGTAAGGACATCTGAGCATGAGCGAGACCACCACCACCGTGACGCCGCGCCTCAAGCAGCGCTACCGCGACGAGATCGTCGCCGGGCTGCGCGAGGAGTTCCAGCACGCCAACGTCAACGAGGTCGCCGGCCTGACCAAGATCGTGGTCAACATGGGCGTAGGCGACGCCGCTCGTGACTCGAAGCTGATCGAGGGCGCCATCCGCGACCTCAGCCTCATCACCGGCCAGAAGCCGCAGGTCACCAAGGCCCGCAAGTCCATCGCGCAGTTCAAGCTGCGCGAGGGGCAGCCGATCGGCGCGCACGTCACGCTGCGCGGCGACCGCATGTGGGAGTTCCTGGACCGCCTGCTCTCCGTGGCGCTTCCCCGCATCCGCGACTTCCGCGGCCTGTCGCCCAAGCAGTTCGACGGCCACGGCAACTACACCTTCGGTCTGACCGAGCAGTCGATGTTCCACGAGATCGACCAGGACAAGATCGACCGGGTTCGCGGTATGGACATCACGGTCGTCACCTCGGCCACCACCGACGAAGAAGGGCGTTCGCTGCTGCGTCGCCTCGGATTCCCGTTCAAGGAGAACTGAGATGGCGAAGACCGCCCTGGTTCAGAAGGCCAACCGCAAGCCGAAGTTCCCCGTGCGTGGCTACACCCGCTGCCAGCGCTGCGGGCGCCCGCACTCGGTGTACCGCAAGTTCGGGCTGTGCCGGATCTGCCTGCGGGAGATGGCCCTCGCCGGCCAGCTCCCCGGTGTGACCAAGTCCAGCTGGTAAACGACTACGTCGCAGGTCCCGCGAGGAAACCACGACGAGGAAGGGCTGAGGCCCGATGACTATGACCGACCCCATCGCAGACATGCTCACGCGTCTGCGTAACGCCAACTCGGCGTACCACGAGACGGTGGCGATGCCGTACTCGAAGCTCAAGGCGAACATCGCCGAGATCCTGAAGGCCGAGGGCTACATCGCCGGCTGGACCGTCGAGGATGCCGAGGTGGGCAAGACGCTGACCCTGGACCTGAAGTTCGGCCCCAACCGCGAGCGTTCGCTCGCCGGTGTGCGCCGCGTCTCCAAGCCGGGCCTGCGCGTCTACGCCAAGTCCACGAACCTGCCCAGGGTCCTCGGCGGCCTGGGGGTGGCCATCCTGTCCACCTCCTCCGGCCTGCTGACCGACCGCGAGGCACAGACCAAGGGTGTGGGCGGGGAAGTCCTCGCCTACGTCTGGTGACCAGGAAGGAAGCAGACTATGTCTCGAATCGGTAGGCTCCCCGTCCCGGTCCCCGCTGGCGTCGACGTCACCATCGACGGCGGCACCGTCACCGTCAAGGGCCCCAAGGGCACCCTGGCCCACACCGTGGCCGACCCCATCACCGTCGCCCGCGACGAGGACGGCGCGATCGTCGTCACCCGTCCGGACGACGAGCGCGAGTCCCGCTCGCTGCACGGCCTCACCCGCACGCTCCTGGCCAACCTGGTCGTCGGCGTCACCGAGGGCTACACCAAGGCCCTGGAGATCGTCGGCACCGGTTACCGCGTGCAGGCCAAGGGCTCGGACCTCGAGTTCGCGCTCGGGTTCTCCCACCCGGTCTCGGTGACCGCCCCCGAGGGCATCACGTTCGCGGTGCAGGGCCCCACCAAGTTCACCGTCTCCGGCATCGACAAGCAGCTTGTCGGCGAGACCGCGGCGAACATCCGCAAGATCCGCAAGCCCGAGCCCTACAAGGGCAAGGGCGTGCGCTACGCCGGCGAGCAGGTCCGCCGCAAGGTCGGAAAGGCTGGTAAGTAACCCATGGCTATCTCCGTCAAGGGCAAGGGCAAGCAGGTCGCCCGCACGCGGCGTCACCTCCGGGTGCGCAAGCGCGTCACCGGCACCGCCGCGCGTCCCCGCCTCGTCGTCACGCGCTCCAGCCGCCACATGGTCGCCCAGCTGGTGGACGACACCACCGGCCGCACCCTGGCCTCGGCCTCCACGCTCGAGGCGGACCTCCGGGTCGCCGAGGGCGACAAGGTCGCCAAGGCACGCAGGGTCGGCGAGCTCGTCGCCGAGCGCGCGAAGAGCGCCGGGGTCGACGCCGCGGTGTTCGACCGCGGCGGCAACAAGTACCACGGGCGGGTCGCGGCGGTCGCCGACGGTGCCCGCGAGGGTGGTCTGACCCTGTGACCAAGCAGAGCGTACGAGAGCAGAGGAACATCTGATGGCTGCACCGCAGCGAGGCAGGACCACCGGTCCGGCTACCGGCTCGGGCGAGAACCGCGAGGGCGGGGCCCGCCGCGAGGGCGGCAACCGCCGCGACGGTGGCCGTCGCGACAGCAACCGTCGCGGGGCCGAGGACAAGAACCAGTACATCGAGCGCGTCGTCACGATCAACCGCGTCGCCAAGGTCGTGAAGGGTGGTCGTCGCTTCAGCTTCACCGCCCTCGTGGTCGTCGGCGACGGCGACGGCACGGTCGGCGTCGGCTACGGCAAGGCCAAGGAGGTGCCCGCGGCGATCGCCAAGGGCGTCGAGGAGGCGAAGAAGAACTTCTTCCGCGTCCCCCGCGTGGCCCGCACCATCCCGCACGCCGTGCAGGGTGAGGCCGCGGCCGGAGTCGTCTTCCTTCGTCCGGCCTCCCCGGGTACCGGGGTCATCGCCGGCGGACCGGTGCGCGCCGTCCTGGACTGCGCCGGCATCCACGACATCCTGAGCAAGTCGCTCGGGTCGTCCAACGCGATCAACATCGTCCACGCCACCGTGGCGGCGCTCAAGGGGCTCGAGCAGCCCGAGGCCGTCGCCGCCCGTCGTGGCCTGCCCCTGGAGCACGTGGCCCCGGCCGCGCTGCTGCGGGCGCGCGCCAAGGGCGAGGCCAAGGAGCGCGAGGACAAGGCTGCCACCGAGCAGACCGTCGGGGCAGGTGCGTGATGGCTCAGCTCAAGGTGACCCAGACCAAGTCCGTCATCGGCGGCAAGCAGAACCAGCGTGAGACGCTGCGCACGCTGGGCCTCAGGCGTATCGGCCAGTCGGTCGTCCGCGAGGACAAGCCCGAGGTCCGCGGCATGATCACGACGGTGGCGCACCTTGTCACCGTCGAGGAGGTCGACTGACCATGGCCGATTCCAAGAACACGGGCGCCGAGCCGCAGGTTCACACCCTCAAGGTGCACCACCTGCGTCCTGCCCCCGGGGCCAAGTCCGCCAAGATCCGCGTCGGACGCGGTGAGGGCGGCAAGCGCGGGAAGACCGCCGGCCGCGGTACCAAGGGCACCAAGGCCCGGTACCAGGTGCCGGAGCGCTTCGAGGGCGGGCAGATGCCGCTGCACATGCGGCTGCCCAAGCTCCGCGGCTTCAAGAACCCCAACCGCACCGAGTACCAGGTCGTGAACCTGGAGAAGCTCGGCGCGCTCTACCCCGAGGGTGGCACCGTCACCCGCGAGGACCTCGTCGCCAAGGGCGCCGTGCGCTCCGGGCAGCTCGTCAAGGTCCTCGGGACCGGCGAGCTGAACGTCAAGCTCGAGGTCACGGTCGACGCGTGGTCCGCGTCGGCGAAGTCGAAGATCGAGGCTGCCGGCGGGACCATCTCCGCCGAGTGAGCCACCGACGCGGGCGGTCCGGTCAAGCCGGGCCGCCCGCGTCGTCGTTCCCGCGGTGGGACGCTGCCGGGGGAGCGTCTCCACCGCAGGAGCGTCTCCACCGCAGGAGAGCGTCCCCGCCGGGGCACGCGGGCCGAGAGCCCCGGAACCGTGCCGCGGTCGGGGAAGCGGCGACGGTCGCGATAGTCTGACCGACGGCCCGTGCCGCGCATGCGGTCAGCAAGGCCCCGGAACGGGCCCGATCAGCAGGAGGAAGATTGCTCAGCGCATTCGCCCAGGCGTTCCGCACGCCTGATCTGCGGCGCAAGCTGCTCTTCACGCTGGGGATCATGGCGATCTTCCGGCTGGGCACCTTCGTGCCGGCCCCAGGGGTGTCCTACGCCAACGTCCAGCAGTGCCTCGCGAGCGCGGGCACCGCGGACCTCCTCGGCATGGTCAACCTCTTCAGCGGCGGGGCGCTCCTCCAGCTGAGCATCTTCGCGCTGGGGATCATGCCGTACATCACGGCGAGCATCATCGTCCAGCTCATGCGCGTGGTCATCCCGCGCTTCGAGGAGCTGCACAAGGAGGGCCAGGCCGGCACGGCCAAGCTCACCCAGTACACCCGCTACCTGACGATCTTCCTGGCGGTCCTGCAGTCCTCCGTCATCGTCACGGTCGCGAACTCCTCGCTCTTCCCGGGCTGCCCCGTGCTGCCCATCCCGAACGACTCCCCGGGCAACCTGCTGCTCACCATCATCGCGATGACCGCGGGCACCGGGCTGATCATGTGGCTGGGCGAGCTCATCACCGAGCGCGGCGTCGGCAACGGCATGTCGCTGCTCATCTTCACCTCGATCGCCGCCTCCTTCCCGGGCGCCTTCGGCTCGATCCTGCAGAGCGACGGCGGCGTCGGCCGCCTGCTCGCGGTCATCGCGCTGATCCTGCTGGTGACGCTGCTGATCGTCTTCGTCGAGCAGTCGCAGCGTCGCGTGCCGGTGCAGTACGCCAAGCGGATGGTCGGGCGCCGGATGTACGGCGGGTCGTCCACCTACATCCCGATCAAGATCAACATGGCGAACGTGATCCCCGTGATCTTCGCGTCCTCGCTCCTCGCCCTGCCGACGCTGGCGGCGCAGTTCGCGGACCAGAGCGCCGGCTGGGTGCAGTGGATCCTCGTCAACCTGGCGAACCCGTCGGCGCCGCTGTACCTGGCGGTCTTCGCGCTGCTGATCCTGTTCTTCACGTTCTTCTACACCTCGATCACGTTCAACCCCGAAGAGGTCGCGGACAACATGAAGCGCTACGGCGGTTTCATCCCGGGCATCCGCGCGGGCCGACCGACGGCCGAGTACCTGCAGTACGTGATCACCCGCATCACCACGGTGGGGGCCATCTACCTGACGCTGGTGGCCCTCATCCCGACCGTCGTCTTCGCCCAGATGGGGATCGACCAGCAGATGATGGCGTTCGGCGGGACCTCGGTCCTCATCGTCGTGGGCGTCGGCCTGCAGACGGTCAAGGAGATCGACTCCCAGCTCCAGCAGCGTCACTACGAAGGGTTCCTGCGATGAGCGCACGACTGGTCCTCCTCGGCCCGCCCGGAGCGGGCAAGGGCACCCAGGCCGCCCGCATCTGCGAGCGGCTGGGCGTCCCCGCGATCTCCACGGGCGACATCTTCCGCGCCAACGTCGCGGAGCAGACCGAGCTCGGCCGGCGCGCGCAGCGCTACATGGACGCGGGCGAGTACGTCCCGGACGAGGTCACCAACGCCATGGTGCGCGACCGCCTCTCCCAGGCCGACGCCGTCGACGGCTTCCTCCTGGACGGCTACCCGCGCACCGCGGACCAGGTGGCCGAGCTCGACGGGATGCTGGCCCACAGCGGGACCCGCCTGGACGCCGTCGTCGAGCTCACCGCCGACACCGACGAGGTGGTCGCCCGCCTCCTCAAGCGGGCCGCCGAGCAGGGCCGCGCCGACGACACCGAGTCCGTGATCCGCCGCCGCCTCGAGGTCTACGCCGAGCAGACCGCCCCGCTCGCCGACCTCTACGCCGAGCGCGGCCTGCTGGTGCAGGTCGACGGCATCGGCTCCCTCGACGAGGTGACCGAGCGCATCCTGACCGCGCTCGAGCCGAAGCTGGGCTGAGCCCCGACCCCCTCCACGACGGCGCGGCCCGAGCCCCGGGTCCGCGCCGTCGTCGTACCCGGAAGGAGCCGACGTGTTCGGCCGCGAGAAGATCGAGTACAAGACCCCCGACCAGGTGCGCACGATGCGCCGGGCGGGGCTCGTCGTCGCCGACATCCACGCCGCCCTGCGTGAGGCGGTCGCGCCGGGGATGACGACGGCGGACCTCGACGCCGTCTCCGCCGACGTCATCGCCCGGGCCGGGGCGCGCTCGAACTTCCTCGGGTACCACGGCTACCCCGCCACGGTCTGTATCTCCGTCAACGAGGTCATCGTGCACGGCATCCCCGGGGACCGGGTCATCGCCGAGGGAGACCTGGTCTCCTTCGACTGCGGCGCGATCGTGGACGGCTGGCACGGCGACGCGGCGTTCTCGCTCGTCGTCGGCACGCCCTCCGAGGCGGACCGCGCGCTGGTCGAGGTCACCGAGGAGGCCATGTGGGCCGGCATCGCGGCGCTCGCCACGGGCGAGCGGCTGGGGGTGGTGGGTGACGCCGTCGAGACTGTCGTCGAGCGGGCGACGGTCGAGCGCGGCGTGACCCTGGGGATCGTCCAGGAGTACGTCGGGCACGGCATCGGCTCCGCGATGCACCAGCCGCCCGAGGTGCTGAACTACCGCACCCGCGAGAGGGGCCCGCGCCTACGCCCCGGGATGTGCCTGGCGGTGGAGCCGATGCTCACCGCCGGCAGCCCCGAGAGCAAGGTGCTCGAGGACGACTGGACGGTCGTCACCCTGGACGGCTCCCGGGCCGCGCACTTCGAGCACACGGTCGCCGTCGGCGAGCGGGGCATCTGGGTGCTCACGGCGCCCGACGGCGGCGCGGAGCAGCTGGCCGCGCGCGGCGTCACGGTCGTCCCGCTCGGCTGACCGGGACCTCGGACCCACTCCGGCAGTGCGCCGGCGGACGCCCGCAGGGCCGCGGAGGGCCTAACGACCCGTTCTCAGGACGCGGACGGGCCGGAACCTATATCAGATGTCCTCGGCAGGTCGCAAGAACTGAGGGCACGAAAACGCCCGTGTCGCGTCCGCGCCCTCGGTACCTTGATGATCCGGACGGAGGTCACCCCTGGGCCCCCGCCGGGCGCACGAGGGGTGTGGGCCGTGGCGACAGCCGTACACGCGACGCGAACGCACGCGCGTATGCCGCGTGACCTCGTTGTCGACGACGCCGTCCTCGAGATCCTCGCCGAGCAGGCTCCTCTCACGGTCGTGCGCGGGCCCCGCGGCTACGGCAAGTCCGCGACGCTGAACGCCTGGCTCGAGTCGGCCCCGCCGCAGCACCAGGTGGTCACGCTCGCGCTCACCCGTGAGGCGAACGAGGCCGACGAGTTCTGGCGGGCCCTGTGCGCGGCGCTCTCCGACGCCGGCGTGCTCGACGGCGAGGACGGGGACCACCGCGCCCGCGCGGTGCGGTCGCTGGTCCGGCGCGCCGCGCCGCTGACGGTCGTCATCGACGACTACCACCACGCGGGGCGCCTGGAGGCGGCCGCCGACATCGACGACGAGCTCGTCGAGGCCGTGCGGCAGAACGACCAGCTCTACCTCGTCGTCGCCAGCCGGACCACGCGGGCCATCGAGACGACCGGCAGCCTCTCGATCGACGTCGCCGTCGTCTCCCCGCGGGAGCTGCGGCTGCGCGGCACGCAGGTCGCGGCGCTCGCCGCGCGGCTGGGCGTCCAGCTCAACGACCGCGAGGCGGAGCTGCTCGCCACCGGGTTCGCCGGCTGGCCCGCCGCGATCCGCGACGTCCTGGTCCGCTCGCGCGGAGAGGGCGGTCGGATCAACCTCGCGCTCGCCGACGACTACATCGCCAGCATGGTCCGCGACCTCCGGCACGAGCAGGTGCGCGCCTTCCTGCTGCGCACCGCCGTGCCCGAGTCCTTCGACGCCGAGCTCGCCGATCTCGTCGCCCCCGGGGACGCCACGCTGACGATCCTGCGCAACGTCCGCTCCGCCGGGCTGCTCCGCGAGGAGATCGCGGGGGAGCGGCGGGTCTACTCGTACGCCCCGATCGTGCGCCAGGCCCTGGTCCGGATGCTCGCCGAGTCGCGGCCCGACGACCTGCGCGAGGTGCACCGGGCGCTGATGAGCCACAGCCTGCACGAGCGCGACCACGTCCGGGCCCTCGTCCACGCCATCCACGCCGGCGCCTGGTCCACCGCCGAGCAGGTGATGGAGGACGAGTGGCACCACCTCGTCACCCAGGAGCCGGCCGTGCTCATGGCGGCCGCACAGATGATCCCGCCCGACGTCGTCGCCGAGCACCCGCGCTTCCAGGTCGCGCGGGACGAGATGGACGGCGCACTCAAGTCGGGCCGCCAGGGCCGGGACCTCATCTGGCCGACCGGCGACATCCGCGGCCTGACGGCCGAGCTCGGGCCGAGCCGGCTGCGCACCGGCATGGACACCACGGTCTTCGCGCTGGTGCAGTGGGGGGTCGCGGCGGTCCTCGCCGGGGACGAGCCGTCGGCGCTCTACGCCTTCGGGCGGGCGCGCACCGTCTCCCAGGAGCGCGACGAGGAGTCGGTCGCCGTCGCCCTGGCCACCCTCGGTCTGGCGGGCACCCACGCCATCTACGGCGACGTCGACATCGCCGCCTCGTGGCTCGAGGACGAGTCCCTGCGCCGGCTCGGCAGCCTGCCCCCGGAGCTCGACGAGTACGTGGACTACTGGCAGCGGCTGATCCGCGCCCTCATCGCCCTCGACCGCCTGGAGCCCGACGCCGCGGAGGTCGTGGCGGCGATGCGCGAGCGCACCCGGCGGGACGAGATCTGGGGTCTCGAGGTGTTCGTGGCGGCGGTGAACGCCTCCACCTCGGGCGACGCCGGGGACATCGCCCGGTGGGCGGCCAACGTCCGCGCCGCGCGGCACTACCTCCCGCAGGGCCGGATGGCCGAGATGGTGCTGCGCGCCACGGAGGTCGAGGTGCTCCTCGCCGGCGGCCTGCTCGACGACGCCCGGCACGTGGCCCGCAACCTGCCCGTCAACGCCGTGAGCATGTCGACCCACGCCCACCTCGCGCTCGCCAACGGCGAGTACCGGCAGGCCGCCTCCCGGGCCCGGGAGGCGCTCGAGGTGGTGACCCTCTCCCAGCGCTCGGTGATGGAGTGCCAGCTGGTCCTCGCCGGGGCCCACCACGCGCTCGGTGAGCGGGCGGCCGCCCGGGCCGCGTTCGCCGAGGCCGTCCGCACCGCCTACGCGTCCGGTCAGCGCCGCCCGCTGCTCGTGCTGCGCCACAGCGTCTTCACCGCCCTCGCCGCCGGGGACGTGCGCGTGCTGGACCTGTGGCCCGAGGCCTACCGGCCCAGCGAGCGTGAGATCGCCGAGGAGCCCCGCGGCGGGCTGACCGAGCTGCTCACGCCGCGCGAGCTCGAGGTGCTCCAGGCGCTGCACCAGCACACCGGAGCCGTGCCGATCGCCGAGGTGCTCGGGCTCTCCGTCAACACCGTCAAGTCGCACCTGCGCAGCGTCTACCACAAGCTCGGCGTCACCAACCGCTCGGGCGCGCTCCGGCGTGCGGACGAGCTCGACCGCGCGGGGCCGCCGGGTCACGTGGGGATGGGCTGAGAGATGAGCCGGCCGTCCCACCGCACCGATCAGCACCGGGGGGACGGCCAGGGGCTTCCGCGCGTGCCCGCGGCGTTCACGCCGTCGCCGACGGTGGAACGCGCGCTGGAGGTCCTCCCGCCGCTCGTCGTCTTCCAGGCCCCGCGCGGCTACGGCAAGACCACGACGGCCTCGGCGTGGCTGCGCCGTCCCGACCTGCCCGACCACGACCTGGTGTGGGTGGGGCTGCCGCCCCGCGCCGTCGCCCGGGACGAGTTCTGGGCCGAGGTGCGCGACGCCGTCGTCCGGGCCGGCTACGACGACCCTGGCCCGGTGCTGGACGGCCGCGACGTCGGCCGCGCGGCCCAGGAGCGGTTCCGGCACCTGGTCATCGTGGTCGACAGCTTCGAGCGGGTCGTGGACGAGAGCGTCGACGAGGAGCTGGTGGAGCTCGCCCAGCGGCACGCCAACCTCCACATCGTGCTGCTGACCCGCGCCCTGCGGCCGGTGGTGGCCCTCGCCCGCGCGATCGCACCCGAGGCGGTGGTGCTCCAGGCAGCCGACTTCGTCCTGACGGGGGAGCAGACCCGCCAGCTCGGGGAGGAGCTCGGCGTGCCGGTCACGGAGAAGGCTGCCGCGGAGCTGTGCGCGGGGCTGGCCGGGTGGCCGGGTCTGCTGCGGGTGGCACTGCTGACGGCGAGCTTCACGGACGAGGGCGAGCCCGTCGTCGACCTCTTCTCGATCGCCGACTACCTCCGAATCGTGCTCCAGGACCTCGCGGTCGACGGGGTGGACGCGGTGCTGACCTCGCTCGCCGTGCCGGAGTCCTTCACGCCCGAGCTCGCCGAGCAGCTTGTGGGCGCGGAGAACATCGAGGCGACCGAGTCGATCCTGGTGCGGATGCGACGCGCCGGCCTGCTGGTGACGCGCGGCGAGGGGGAGTTCGCCTACCCGCCCATCCTGCGCGACGCCGCGAACCTCCTGCTGCGCGAGGACGACCCGGCGCGCTACTGGCGGCTCAACGCCGACGTCGCACGGCTGTGCCGTGCCTCGGGGCGGATGTCCCAGGCGCTGGAGCACGCGGTGCGCTCCCAGGACGCGGCGCTCCTGGCGGAGGTGGTGGAGGAGTCCTGGCCCCAGCTGCTCGCTGCCGACCGCGACAAGCTGCGTGAGGCGCTGACCCACCTGCAGCCCGAGACCCTGGCGGGCACCCCGACCATGATCGCCCTGCGCGACCACGTGGCCCCGGGCGAGCTGCCCCGGTGGTTCCTCGAGGCGGTGCAGTCCGACCTGCCCGTGATCGCCCCCGGCAGCAGCACGCTGGCCATCGCCCATGACGAGGCCGACCAGCCCGGCGTCGCCCGCACCATGCTCGAGCTCGCCCACGTGCTGCTCGGCGAGGCCGACGTCCTCGGCGCGTCGTTCGCCTGCTACGACGCCGTGCGGCGCGGGACGCAGGACGAGTACACCCTGGTGCGCGAGGCCGGTGCCGGGGTCGCGCTCACCACGGCGCTGCTCGGCCACCTCGACGCCGCCGACCGCTGGATGGACTGGGTGCTGGCCCGGCCGGACCCGCCGCCCGGGCCGCTGGAGACGGTGGCGCGCATCGTGGTGCCGGCCTTCCTCCAGCTCGACCGGCTCGCGGACGTCGACCTCCCCGCCGAGCCGCCCGACCTTCCCGAGGCCCACCAGTGGCTCGAGACGCTGATCGTCTACGTGTGGGTGAACCGGTCGCTCCACCTGGGCAACCCCGCGGAGGTGCTCGGTGACGTCGAGCAGTACCGCGACCGCAACCGGCACCGCCCCAGCACCTGGCTGGGGGACACCATGCTCGCGACGGCGCTGATCGACCTGTGCATCGCCACCGACCAGCTTGCCCGTGCCCGCGAGATCGGGACCCAGGTGGGGCCGAGACGCTGGGAGAGCGGGCTGCTCCGTGCCGCGCTGGCCCGGCTCGCGCTCTACTCCGGGGACGACCAGCTCGCCCTGGACGTCACCAAGGACGCCCCCGCGGTCGCCCCGGTGCGGCCACGGGTGGCCCTGAAGCTGAGTCTCGTGCGCACGGTCGCCGCGCACCGCACCGGCCAGCGGGCCCTCGCCCAGGAGGCCATGCACCTGGCCACCCGCATCGCGGAGCGCACGGGGATGCTGCGCCCTTTCCTGCTGGTACCGCGGGCGGACCTGGAGAACGTGGCCGCGGGGTTGCCCCACAGCCGGGCGCTGCTGGAGAAGCTCGACGAGGCCGCCGTGGCGGGGCCCTTCCCGGAGGCGGTGCGGGTGGAGCCGCTCAGCGGGCGGGAGATCCACGTCCTCCGCGAGCTCGCCACCGGCCGTCCCGTCCCGATCATGGCGCGCCGCCTCTTCGTCTCGGAGAGCACCGTCAAGACGCAGGTGCGGAGCATCTACCGCAAGCTCGGCGTCCACTCCCGCGCCGAGGCCCTCGAACGCGGCCGGCTCCTGGGTCTTCTCCCGCCGCAGGAATGAGGGAGTGGCGCGGCTTCTGCGCCCGGTACGGCCCCGTCCCCAGGAGGTCAACCTCACCTACGGAGGGTGAGGTCGGCATTTCATCCCGGGATCCCCTGCCCGTCGCGCTGACAAGTTTCGGCATTCGCGGTCTGCTGGATCCAGGCCCTGGCGGGGACGTCGGGGTCGAGGTCGACGGCGGTGGTGCGGCAAAGGCGGCGCGCCACCCCGCCTGACCGCCACAAGACGGCGGGGTCGCCCACCTTCCCCCGGGATGGGCGGCCCCGCTCCTGTGCGCCCGCGGGCGAGGAGGCACAGCTCCTGCGTCGTGCCCGCCCTCGCGGGGTGGGACCTGCCGGGGTGCGGCTCACCCGCGGGCTCGCCCGGTCACCCCCATGCTCACCCCTGGAGCCCCCGGGACGGGTACCGGACCCACCCCGTACGGATCATCTCCCCTTCGCCTACGGAGCGGCACCGAGGGCGTGCCACCCGCTGGTGCGATGAAGGAAGTCGAGGTCGATCCGGGGGCCAGCACAGGCCCTGCGGTGCCGGCCCCCGAGCCCGGGGAGTGAGCTTCATGCGTCGAGCACCACGACGGCGTCGCACCGCGGCCCTCACCCGCACCCGTGCCTCGCTGGCCGGGCTCCTGGGGGCGGCTCTCCTGTGCACCGGCAGCGCCGCGGTGGCCGTCGGGGAGGGCGAGACCGAGGCCGCGACGGCGGGGACGACGACGGCGGGGACGAGCGCGGCTGAGGCCGTCCCGGAGGCCACCGGTTCCGGGCCGCAGCTCCTGTGCGCGGACGGGACGGCCCCCGACGCCGAGGCGCTCGCGTCGGCGACGCCCGAGGAGATCGAGTCCGCCCTGGCGGCCGGTGAGCCGCTGCCCGGCTGCGACGAGCGGACCGCCTCCGCGGGGCCCGCCGCGGACGAGCCTGCCGACGCCGTCGCGAGCGGTGTGCCGGGCGAGGAGCCCACCGCCGACGGCGCGACAGGCCCGCCCGCCGCGGAGCCGGAGCTCTCGACCGACGCGCCGGCGACCGAGTCGTCGGCCGACGCGGAGCCGGCCAGCCTGGCCCCGCTGAAGATGACCCCGCTGGCGGCGGTCAGCCCAGGCGCCGCGCTCCGGGGCGGGTTCGAGATCGACGGCAACCTGACTCCGGGTGATCTTCCGGGCACCCCGGGCGACGACTGGGCCGGCGTCTCCTACGGGGAGGCGGCCGACGGCCTGAACGACGCGACGCAGTTCAGCTCGAAGGACACGAAGGAGGGCGACGCGCCCTCCGGCTGGCAGCCCGGCAGCGGCACCGCCAGCGACCAGGCCGACATCGACAAGGTGTGGACCCACGACCGGGTCGTCTCCGGCACGCAGTGGCTCTACCTCGGCTTCTCCCGCAGCACGGGGTCCGGCTCCATCGGCTACTCGCTCGAGCTCAACCAGCTGAGCAACGTGGTCAACGCCCACGGTGTCAGCGTGCCGAACCGTTCGGCCGGCGACGTGCGGGTCGGGTTCACGCAGTCCGGCAACGGGCTCCTGTCAGTGGTGGACGTGGCGCGCTGGGCGGGTACGGCGACCGGCGGGTCGTGGACGAGCCTCGCCGTCTCCGGCGCCGTCCTCGGTCTCGCCAACGCCGCGGACCTGCCCGCGACGGCGGGGTTCCCGGCCATGCCGACGAGCACGTTCGTCGAGGCGGCCTTCGACCTCACCGCGCTCGAGCAGGACACCACGTGCACGCGCGCCGGCTTCACGCAGGCCAACCTGCGCAGCCGCCAGTCGCAGTCCATGACCTCGCAGATGAAGGACCACGCCGTCGCCCCGGTCAGCATCCCGCCGCGGTGCGCGGACCTGACGGTCACGAAGGTCGCCGAGAACGGCCAGGCGCTCACCGGCGCCGAGTTCACCATCGCGCCGAGCCCGGACGGGGGCGGAGCGCCCCAGCTCGTCGTCACCGACGGCGGGCCGGGAGACCTCGACGGCGCCGCCGACGGCAGGATCTCCCTCCGGACGAGCGACTTCGGCACCTACACGGTGACCGAGACCCGCGCCCCGACGGGCTACCTGCTCGCGACCCCGCGGAGCCAGACGTGGACGGCGGCCGCGTACGTCCAGTCGGCGCTGCGCTTCGTCGACCCGCTCGGCGCGGTCTCCTGGACCAAGGTCGACCAGGACGGTGCCCCCGTGGCCGGCGCGACCTTCACCCTCAGCCCGACGGGCGGCGACGCCGGTGAGCTGCTCGGCCCGGACCACGACCTGGTCGTCACGGACGACGGCCCTCACGACGCCGATCCCGACGCGGGCGAGCTGCGCGTCGAGGGCCTCTTCACCGGCACCTGGGAGCTGGTCGAGACGGCGGTGCCGGCCGGCTACGACCCGCAGCGGGTCCCCGCCCCGATCGCTTTCGAGATCGCCGACGAGAACCCCGAGCGGCTGGTCGGTCCGGCGCCCGAGCTCGGCGAGCTCGTCAACCACCGACTCACCACCGTGACCGTGGTCAAGACCGTCACCCCCCGCCTCACGCCGGCAGGCACGCGCCCGCCCGACGAGCCGGGCGCCGGGTGGCAGTTCACGGCGGAGGCACCCGCCGGGGTGACGGTCACCGGGTCCGGCCTGACCGGCAGCGACGGCACGACGCAGTTCGCCCTCTCGGTCCCGGCCGGCACGAGCACGGTCGCGCTCGCCGTCGCGGAGACGATGCAGCCCGGCTACACGCTCGCGCCGCAGGACGGGCTCAACGCCGCCTGCGTCGCCGACGGCGCGCCCGTCGACGTCAGCAACGGTGACCCGGCCGAGGACCCGTACGGGTTCGAGGTGGCGGTGCCGGCCGGCTCGGCCGTCACCTGCTACGTCGACAACCGCGAGCTTGAGGTCGGCGTCGACATCGTCAAGCGCGCGTGGTTCGTCCCCGCCGGTGAGGCGCCCGCCGACGGCGAGGACCTCCTCGACGGCGGCTACGCCGAGCTCGTCCACGACCCCGAGGGCATGCAGGTCCCCTCCCTCGCCTCCGGCACGACGGTGTGGTGGAGCTACACCGTGACGAACACCGGCGAGCTCGACCTGGAGGGCCTCGTGGTCACCGACGACGTGCTGGCCCCCTCGGCCGACGACCCGGTCTGCACCATCCCCGAACTCGGTGCGGGTGACTCGTTCACCTGCATCGGCAGTGGTCCCGTCACCAGGCAGTGACGGGCTGACCCCCTGGCCCGCTGGCAGCAGCAGCCATCCCCCCGAAAGGAATGACCATGAACAACAAGACCAAGGGCGCTCTGGCGGGCGTCGCCGGGGTCGCGATCCTCGCGGGCGGCACCACGTTCGCGCTGTGGAGCGACAGCGACGAGGTCGACGGCGGCGTCATCACCGCCGGCAACCTCGACGTCAAACTGACTGACCACGCCTGGTACGACGTCTCGGACGACCGCATCGACGAGGGGCACCCGATCAGCCTCAGCTCCTTCCGAATCATCCCGGGCGACACGATCCGGGGCGAGTTCGGCGTCGACCTCGCGCTCGAGGGAGACAACATGGTGGCCAAGCTGTCCATGCAGCGCGACGGCGAAACCACCGGCAACCTGTTCGGTGACGGCACGCACGACGTCAAGGTCACCTATCAGCTGTTCGGGCCCGACGGTGCAGTGACAGCGGAGACTCCGTTCGGCGAGGAGACGACTGTCGTGTTCGCGTCCGCGGACAACAGCGAGAACGTGGAAGCCCTGCCCACGATCCCCGCAACATTCGACGAGGACGGAGGGGAGTTCACGATCGAGGTCACCGCGACCTTCGACGAGGACACCCCCGACCAGGTCCTCACCCAGGCCACCGGTGACCTCGCCGGTGTCGGCGTGAAGCTGGAGCAGAGCCGCTCCACCACCGGCGAGGGCGGCTTCTGACCCACCCCGATCGTGGAGGGGCGGATGCACGGCCGCCCCTCCGCCACCTCAAGAAAGGAGAGTGACATGAGCGCCACCGACAGCAGCCGCGGCCGGCTCGCCGGCGTGGTCTCCGTCGCCACGACGACCGTGCTGGTCGTCGCGGTCGCGCTCGCCGTCGCTCTCGCGCTCGTCCCGCGCGTGCTGGGCGGGGGAGCGCTGACCGTGCTCACCGGATCCATGGAGCCGACGATCTCGGCGGGCGACATGGTCGTCGTCCGCCCGGTCGAGGCCGGCGACGTGCGCATCGGTGACGTGGTCACCTTCCAGCCGGTCTCCGACGACCCGACCCTGATCACCCACCGCGTGGTGGGCAAGCAGGTCGGGTCGTCGGGGACCACGTTCGTCACCCGTGGCGACGCGAACGGGGCGGACGATGCCCCGATCGTCGCCGACCAGATCATGGGCGAGGTCGTCTACCAGGTCCCGTACGCGGGGCACCTCGCCCTCTGGGCCGGCGGGAACCGGCAGGGGATCGTCGTCGCCACCGGCGTCGCGCTCCTGGCCTACGCCACCGGCATGTTCCTGCGGCCCGGGCGCCGCGCCGTCGTCGGCGACGGCCAGGCCGCCTCCGCCGCCCCGGCCGCCTCGTGCGCCCCAGAGCAAGGAGTCCTGTCATGACCGCCACGTCGCGGATCGCGGTCGCCGGCGCGGCGCTGGTCGTCGCGATCGGCGCGGGCGCCGCCACCTACTCCCTCTGGGTCGGCGACAGCGCCGGGAGCGCCGGCGTCATCACCGCCGGCGACCTCGACATCGCGCTGCGGCCCGACGGCTTCGCCTGGGAGGAGACCTCCCCCGACGTCGGGGCGCCGCGGTCCGGCACCACGCCGGAGTCGTTCGCGGCGTTCGTCGCCATGAGCGGGGACAGCTTCACGGTCAGCCAGGAGTTCACCACCACCCTCGAGGGCGACAACCTCCTCGGCCGGCTCACCGTCGGCTGGGCGGCGCCGCCGGACCTGCCGGCCGGGGTGTCGGCGACCTACCGGGTGCTCGGCGCCGGCAACCAGGTGCAGGCCGCGGCCCGCCTGGGCGAACCGGTCGAGGTGCGCGACCTCCCGGTCGGCACCGGCACGTGGACCGTCGAGGTGGACCTGGACCTCGCGGAGGACAGGCCAGACCGCTACACCACCTTCTCGGGGGCCGACCCGGTCGAGCTCAGCGATCTCGGCGACATCGTCGTCAGCCTGGAGCAGATGCGGACGGGAACGGGGTTCGAATGAGTGCCACCATCGCCCGGCGGGCCCCCCTGGTGGGGGTGGCCGCCCTGGCCGTCGCCCTCGGGATCGGCGGCGGCACGGCCCTCGCGCTCTGGGACGACGACGAGGTGCTCACCGCCTCGATCGGCACCGGGATGGTCGGCCTCGCCGTCGAGAAGCTCGGCACGCACGAGGCGCAGGTCGCGGACGGGCCCGGCTCGAGGCCCGGCGTCACGCTCGGGCCGGCCGAGGCCGAGAGGCTGCTCGCCGACGGCGAGGTCACCGTCGGCATCCGGGTCGACGCCCGCGCCGACGGCAACAAGGGGCTGAGGTACGGCCTCGAGCTGCCCGTCCTCGACGGCGCGTCCCTCCTGGGCAACTCCACCGTCCGCGTCTTCCGCGTGGCGGCCGACACGGCCTGCACGCCCGAGACGGAGCCGCTCCCGGGCACGCCGGTGGCCACCTGGACCCCGGCGGACGCCGACGGCGACGGCACCTACGTGCCCGGCACGGACCCGGGCTGGGACGGCACCGGGCTGGGCTCCGTGCCCGTCGCGGCCGACTACGACGCCCCGTGGACGGCGGTCGAGCGCTGGTGCGTCGTCGCCGAGCTCGGCGACATGCCCGACGAGGGGTCGTACACGAACACCGCCACCGTGGCGGTCGAGGTGGACGGTGCGACCTACACCGGTCGCGACTCCTGGTACACCGACGTCACCACCGCCGCCGACCCGGCGGGCGAGCCGGCGCACACGATCCGCTTCAGCCACACGACGTTCCGGCCCGGGGAGTGAGCACGATGACCATCAGCTGGTGCCGCGCGTCGCTGACGGGACTGGTGCTCGCGGCCGGCCTCGCGGCTCCGGCCGCCCTCGCCGCGCCGGCCGGAGCCGCGACGGCCGGAGCCGCGACGGACCCGACCGACGCCATCTCGCTCTCCTGGGACGGCACGGAGTACG
Organism: Georgenia sp. EYE_87; assembly: GCF_023148685.1. GTDB lineage: Bacteria > Actinomycetota > Actinomycetes > Actinomycetales > Actinomycetaceae > Georgenia. The sequence goes on from NZ_JAHXNL010000002.1 coordinate 343,960, forward strand.
GCGCCTCCACCACGCAGAGCTTCCTCGGCGTGCCCGTGAGCGTGCCCGGCGACACCGCCACCCGCACCCTGACCGTCCGGAACGACGGACCCCGGCAGGGTGTCCTGACGGCGGAGATCGCGGAGGTGGAGCTGCTGGACCCGGCCGCGGCCGACCCGCACGGGAACTTCTACGACGACCTCACCCTCGCCTGGGCGACGGCGGACGGGGCGGGGGCGGCGTCGTTCACCACCCTCGACGCCGACGGCGGACGCCGGATCGGCGAGGTGCCGCTCGGCCGGGGCGAGGCCACCGAGCTCACCCTCACCTACGAGTTCCCGTACGATGCGACGTCGGGCAACCGTGCCAACGTCGCCGTCCGGCAGGCGTCCTTCGACGTGCTGCTGACGATCCGGGGGGACGACGCCGCCGCACCGCCGGCCGTGCCGACCCGGCCGTCGCTCCCGACGACCGGCGCCGACGTCCTGCGGCTCGGGACCGCCGCGGTGCTCGCCGTCGCCGCCGGGCTCGCGCTGCGCGGACGGGCGGTGCGCCGGCAGGTCCGGTGACCGCCGTCACCGCGGGCACGGTTCCGCAGTGCGGCGCGATGCCGTAGGATGGACCGCTGGGCATGGCTTCACCTTCGTCGCGCGTGCGCGGCAGCACGATGAGCCATCACCATGTTTCAGTCATCAACGTGAGCGGGAGTAATGGCGAAGAAGGACGGCGTCATCGAGATCGAGGGCAGCGTGGTCGAGGCTCTTCCGAACGCGATGTTCCGCGTGGAGCTGAGCAACGGGCACAAGGTCCTCGCCCACATCTCGGGCAAGATGCGCCAGCACTACATCCGGATCCTCCCTGAGGACCGGGTGGTCGTCGAGCTGAGCCCGTACGACCTCACCCGGGGTCGCATCGTCTACCGCTACAAGTAACCACCACGAACGAACGCCGTCGGCGGACCTTGGGTCCGGCGTGCGCGGCGGCGGAGGAACACATGAAGGTCAAGCCCAGCGTCAAGAAGATCTGTGACAACTGCAAGGTGATCCGTCGGCACGGCCGCGTCATGGTCATCTGCACCAACCTGCGTCACAAGCAGCGCCAGGGCTGAGTCCCTGACCGCCGGGAGCAGCGCCCCGGCACCACGTACCACCAGCACCGTCGGTCACGACGGCGCAACCCTCGGCTCGGAGGCCGGGGCCCGCAACCGGCGGGAGGGTGGTGCGGCAGACCTCCGACCCACAACAGGAGTCAAAGTTGGCACGTCTTTCCGGCGTCGACCTCCCCCGCGAGAAGCGGCTCGAGATCGCGCTCACCTACATCTACGGCGTCGGCCGTACCCGTGCGGCCGAGGCGCTCGCCGCCACGGGCGTCAGCCCTGACCTGCGCGTCAAGGACATGACGGACGCGGACCTCGTCGCGCTGCGTGACTACATCGAGGGCAACTTCAAGGTCGAGGGTGACCTCCGCCGCGAGGTCGCCGCGGACATCCGCCGCAAGGTGGAGATCGGCTGCTACCAGGGCCTGCGCCACCGTCGTGGCCTCCCGGTCCACGGTCAGCGCACCAAGACCAACGCGCGTACCCGCAAGGGCCCGAAGCGCACCGTCGCCGGCAAGAAGAAGGCCGGCAAGAAGTAGTAGTCCGTGACCGCGCCGGGCTGGCGCGGACCGGTCCGACGACCTCACCCTCAGGAGTAGGAACCCTCTATGCCCCCCAAGACCCGTACGGCGACCGCGGCCCGCAAGCCGCGCCGCAAGGAGCGGAAGAACGTCTCCCACGGCCACGCCTACATCAAGAGCACCTTCAACAACACCATCGTCTCCATCACCGACCCGACCGGCGCCGTGATCGCCTGGGCGTCCTCGGGCCAGGTGGGCTTCAAGGGGTCGCGCAAGTCGACGCCGTTCGCCGCGCAGCTGGCCGCCGAGGCCGCCGCGCGTCGCGCCCAGGAGCACGGCATGAAGAAGGTCGACGTGTTCGTCAAGGGTCCCGGCTCCGGCCGCGAGACCGCGATCCGCTCCCTCCAGGCCACCGGCCTCGAGGTCGGTTCGATCCAGGACGTCACGCCCCAGGCGCACAACGGCTGCCGTCCGCCGAAGCGTCGCCGCGTCTGACAGACGTGTCCATGCAGCGGGGTGCGCGCGCGATGCGTGCGCACCCCGCTGCATGACTGCCAGCACCACCCCTGCCGGACGGACCGATGTCGGCAGGTCCTCGCCCAGACGTCATATAGCGGACGTCGGCTGAAAGGAAACCCCAAGTGCTCATCGCACAGCGCCCCGCACTGACCGAAGAGGTCGTCTCCGACTACCGTTCGCGGTTCGTCCTCGAGCCCCTCGAGCCCGGTTTCGGCTACACCCTCGGCAACTCGCTGCGTCGCACCCTGCTCTCCTCCATCCCGGGTGCCGCCGTGACCTCCATCCGCATCGACGGCGTGCTGCACGAGTTCTCGACCGTTCCCGGTGTCAAGGAAGACGTCACCGAGATCATCCTGAACATCAAGAACATCGTCGTCTCCTCGGAGAACGACGAGCCCGTCGTGATGTACCTGCGCAAGCAGGGCCCGGGCGTCGTGACCGCGGGGGACATCACCCCGCCGGCCGGTGTCGAGGTGCACAACCCCGACCTGCACATCGCGACGATCAACTCCAAGGGCAAGCTGGAGATCGAGCTGACGGTCGAGCGCGGCCGCGGCTACGTCTCCGCGGTGCAGAACAAGAGCGCGGACTCCGAGATCGGCCGCATCCCGGTCGACTCGATCTACTCCCCGGTCCTGAAGGTGACGTACAAGGTCGAGGCGACCCGCGTCGAGCAGCGCACCGACTTCGACAAGCTGATCGTCGACGTCGAGACCAAGAACGCGATCGCCCCGCGCGACGCGCTCGCCTCCGCCGGCAAGACCCTCGTCGAGCTGTTCGGCCTGGCCCGCGAGCTCAACGTCGAGGCGGAGGGCATCGAGATCGGCCCGTCGCCGACCGACGCCGCGCTCGCGCAGGACCTGGCGCTGCCGATCGAGGACCTCGGCCTGCTGTCGCGCTCGTACAACTGCCTCAAGCGCGAGGGCATCCACACGGTGGGCGAGCTCGTCGCCCGCTCGGAGGCCGACCTCCTCGACATCCGCAACTTCGGCGCCAAGTCGATCGGCGAGATCAAGGAGAAGCTCGCCGGTCTGGGCCTGGGCCTGAAGGACAGCCCGGCCGACTTCGACCTCTCCGCCCACGTGGGCGACGAGGACGAGGACGAGGCCTACGGCGACATCCAGTTCAGCGACGAGCAGCCCAGCTGACCTGCTCACCCGACACATCTACTAGGAGATAACAATGCCTACCCCTGCCAAGGGACCCCGTCTGGGTGGCAGCGCTGCGCACGAGCGGCTCATGCTGGCCAACCTGGCCACCGCGCTGTTCGAGCACAAGAGGATCACCACCACCGAGCACCGCGCCAAGCGCCTGCAGCCGGTGGCGGAGAAGCTCATCACGCTGGCCAAGCGCGGTGACCTCCACGCCCGCCGCAAGGTCATGACCACCGTGCGCCGCAAGGACATCGTCGCCGAGCTCTTCGAGCAGACCGCGCCGAAGTTCGCCGAGCGCAACGGCGGCTACACCCGCATCACCAAGGTGGCGCCGCGCAAGGGCGACAACGCCCCCATGGCGGTCATCGAGCTCGTGCTCGAGCCGGTCAGCCCGAAGCAGGCCACCGTGCGCGAGGCCGAGAAGGCCACCGCCCGCGCCGCCACGGCCGCTCCGACCGCCGAGGCCCCCGCCGAGGAGCAGGTCGCCGAGACCACCGCCGAGGCCGTCGAGGCCGAGGCGCCCGGCGAGCAGGGTGCGGCCACCGAGGCCGTCGAGGCCGAGGCGACGGTCGAGGCCCAGCAGGCCGACGCCGAGAAGGCCGCGGAGGCCGCCGACGCCGAGGCCACCGAGGCCGAGGCCGGCCAGGCCAAGGGCCCGGTCGACCCGCGCAAGTGAGGCACCCGCGAGCCTGACGCAGCAGCGTCGCGCCCGCCCCGAGGGGCCCGGACCGTCACGGTCCGGGCCCCTCGCGCACCCCCGCGCCGAGATCCCCCCGACCCCGGTGTGCCGGCATCTGCTCGGTCACCCGTCATCTCCTCCGTGAGATGTCAGGCACTCGGCGGCTGAGGACCTGCCACTAGCCTGGCGAGGTGAGCGTCCCCACCGTGGTGCTGGTGCACGGCATCCGCGCCTCGCGCAGCATGTGGCTGCGCCAGCTCGCCGCCCTGGACGCGGCCGGCGTCCCCGCCGTCGCGCCGGACCTGCCCGGCCACGGCTCACGCGCGGGCGAGGACTTCACCGTCCCGGCCGCGATCGACACCGTCGAGCGGACCGTCGGCGGGATCGACGGGCCCGTCGTCGTCGTCGGTCTCTCCCTGGGCGGGTACCTCACCCTGCACTGGGCCGCCCGCACCGAGCACCGCCCGGCCGCCGTCCTGGCCGCCTCGTGCTGCACCCAGCCAGCCGGCCCAGGGCTGGCCGCCTACCGCCGTCTCGCCGCGCTGATCGGGCGGCTGCCCGACGGCGGAGCGGGCGTCAACGAGTTCATGGTTCGCCGGTTCCTGCCCGCCGAGGCCCGTGCCGACCTCGCCGCCGGCGGCATGACGATGTCGGTGATGACCGCCGCCCTGGCGGGCATGGCCGGGGTGGACACCTACGCGGACATCACCCGCATCCAGTCCCCGATCTGGTTCGTCAACGGCCGCTGGGACCACTTCCGCGTGCACGAGCGCCGCTTCGTCGCCGCCGCGCGCGAGGGCCACCTCGTGCTGATCCCGCGCGCCACCCACCTGGTCTCGCTGGTGCGGCCCGTCGCGTTCAACCGCGTGCTCCTCGAGCTGGTGGACCGGGTGTCGACGGACGCGGGGGACGGCGTCTACGGGACCCGCAGCTCCCAGGCCCGCACCCCGCCGACGATGCCCGCCGAGTTCGGCACGATGACGACGTCGTCGCCGAGCCGGGAGAGCACCTGAGGGGCGATCCGGCGCGAGTTGCCCCCGCCGAGGTAGAGCCGGTCCCACAGGTACATCGGGCGCAGCGCCTCGACGACGTTGCGGACCCGCCGCGACCACATCGCGTCGCCCAGCCGCAGCCTCTCGTGCTCGCCGACGTAGTCGTCGTAGGTCAGGCCCCACTTCACCGGGCCCCGGCTGAGCTCCACGTGCGGGGCGAGCGTCCCGCCGTCGAAGACGGCGTTGCCCAGCCCCGTCCCCAGGGTCACGATCATCTCCAGCCCGGCGCCCGTGATCGCGCCGGCGCCGTGCACCTCCGCGTCGTTGAGGACGAGGGCCGGGATGCCCAGCTCCTGCTCGACGGCGCCCTTCATGTCGAACCCGGACCAGTGCAGCTCGAGCTCGGGCAGCACCCGGGTGCGCGGGCCGGCCTTGGTGATGTAGTGCGGGGTGTGGATGACCACGCCGTGGCGCAGCATCCCGGGCATCCCGACCGTCACCCGGCCGGCCGCGGGGAGCTGCTCGGCCAGGGAGGCGATCGTCCGCACGAGCCGCGACGGCGGCAGCGGGTACGGCGTGGTGGCCCGCACCGGCTGGGCGTGCATGGTGCCGGCGGCGTCGAGCACCGAGGCCTTGATGCCGCCGCCGCCGCAGTCGACGGCCAGCGTCACGCTCGAGGGCTCCACCGCGCGAGAGTATCGCGGGGCCACGCTCAGGGCCGACGCCCGGTGACCTCCCGGCGGTCGTCGGGCAGCCGGCGCGTGAGGCCGCGCCGGTCGAGCAGGTCCAGCAGCGGGAGCACCACCCGGCGCGAGGTGGCGAGCCGGACCCGGGCCTGGCTCGTGGTGAAGGGCTGGGGCAGGTCCGCCAGCCACGCCGCGGCGCGCTCGGCCGCGTCGGCGGGGAGCACGACGCCGGGCGCCGGGCGCAGCACCCGGCCCGCGCGCGCGGCGGCGGCCAGTCCGCGCTCGTCCAGCCCCAGCTCGCGCAGCCGGTCCGCCGTCGGGGCGGCGAACGGCGCCCCGGCCAGGTCGGCGGCGAGCGTCCCGAGGGCCTCCGCCAGCGCCGGGGGCAGTCCGCCGCTGCCGCTGACGACCACGCGCCCGTCCGCCATGGCCAGGGGCGCGCGCAGCGCGGCCCGCAGCAGCGCCTCGGGAAGGCCGAGCCGGGCGGCGAGGGCAGCGGGCGGGAGGCCGAGGTCGAGGGGGTGGGCGGCGTCGTGCTCGCGCACCAGCCGCTCCGCGTCCGTCAGCGCCCCGGCCGCCCGTGACGCGGACAGGAGCAGGCCCGCGGCCACGACGCCGTGCGCGGCGGCGTCGGCGGTCGGCACACCGATGCGGCGCAGCACGGCCAGGTCGGCCAGTCCGTCCCGGCGGCGCAGCTCCCCGGCCAGGTCCGGCGTGCCGTCGGCGCCGGCGAGGGTGGCCGCCCGTCTCGCGGCCGCGCCCCGGCGGGCCAGGGGCGTCGGGGCAGGGTCCAGGACGACGACGCCCCACAGGGCCCGGCTGCCCGGGTCCCGCAGGAGGGCCCGGTCGCCAACGCGCAGCGGCAGCGGCCGGCGCAGGGTCAGCCGGGCCAGGCCGTCGGCGAGCGGACGGTGGTGGACCTCGACCGACGCGCCGCCCACGTGCAGCATGGGGCGGTCCGGCGGCAGGGCTGCGGCGGCCGGCCCGCCGGCCCGGCGCAGCCTCACGTCGACGACCTCGGTGCGGTGCCAGGCGTCCGGGGTGACGAGGACGGCACCGCGCTCGACGGCGGCGTCCCCGGCGAGGTTGAGGGCCACGCGGGCCACCCCCACCGCCTCGGGCACCTCGCGCCCGAGCGACTGCACGGCCCGGACCCGGACGGTCCCGCCGTCGTGGGCCAGCCGGTCGCCGGTGGCGACCCGCCCGGCCGGCAGCGTGCCGGTGACCACCGTCCCCGCCCCGTGCACGACGAAGCTCCGGTCCACCCACAGCCGCACGTCCGCGTCCTCGTCGGGGGCCGGGAGAGAGCGCAGCGTCCGTGCCAGGGCGTCGGCCAGCTCCGCCAGGCCGGCGCCGGTGCGGGCGCTGACCGCGACGACGGCGGCGCCGCGCAGGGAGGTGGCGTCGATCTCGCCGCGCGCCCGGGCGATCGCGGGCCCCGGGTCGGCGAGGTCGGAGCGGTTGACGGCGACCACCCCGTAGGAGACGCCGAGGCCGTCGAGGGCGGCGAGGTGCTCGGCCGCCTGCGGCATCCACGGGTCGTCGGCGGCCACCACGAGCAGGGCGACCGGCACGGGCCCGACGCCGGCGAGCATCGTGGGCACGAACCGCTCGTGGCCCGGCACGTCCACGAAGGCGACGTCGCCGACGCCGGGCAGGGCGGTCCAGCAGAAGCCGAGCTCGATCGTCAGGCCTCGCCGGTGCTCCTCCGGCAGCCGGTCGGGGTCGGTGCCGGTCAGGGCGCGGACCAGGGCGGACTTGCCGTGGTCGACGTGCCCGGCCGTGGCGACGACGTGCACCGGTCAGCTCCCCGGGTGTCCCGGCGCGGTCGTCGGTACCGCCCGGTCCTCGCGGCCTGCCAGGGTGGCCGCGGCGGCCCGGACCGCCGCGAGCAGCGCCTCGTCCTGCTCGGCCGGCACCGTGCGCAGGTCCAGCAGCAGCCGGTCGCGCTCGACGCGGCCCACCACCGCGGGCCGGCCGCGACGCAGCGCGGCGGCGAACGGCACGGGCAGGGTCACCGCGGCGCTGGGCAGCTCCACGCCCGGCGCGCCCCCGCCCCCGACCGCGGCGACGCTGGTGCGGGCGACCGCCCCGACGTCGGCCAGGAGGGCGGCGATGGCCTCGGCGCGCCGCAGGAGCGTCGCGGGGTCGGTCTCGAGCGCGGCGCGCACGGGCGGCGGGGGACCGGTGAGGGTGGCCTCGAGGGCCGCCAGGGTGAGCTTGTCGACGCGCAGGGCGCGGGCGAACGGGTGGCGGCGCAGCGCCTGGACAAGGTCCGCGCGGCCCAGCAGCAGCCCCGCCTGCGGGCCGCCGAGGAGCTTGTCGCCCGAGGCGGTGACCAGGTCCGCGCCCTCGCGCAGGGTGGTGGCGGCGTCCGGCTCGCCGGGCAGCAGCGGGTGCGGGGCGAGGAGCCCCGAGCCGATGTCGGCGACGACCGGCACGGGCAGGCCGGCGAGCGCGCGCACCGGCACCGCGGACGTGAACCCCGAGACGACGAAGTTCGACGGGTGCACCTTCAGGACGAACGCGGTGCGCTCGTCGACCGCGGCGGCGTAGTCGGCCAGCCGGACGCGGTTCGTGGTGCCGACCTCCCGCAGCGTGGCGCCGACGGACTCGAGCAGCTCCGGGATGCGGAACCCGTCGCCGATCTCCACCATCTCGCCCCGGGCCAGGACGACGTTCCGGCCGGCCGCGAGCCCCAGCGTCACCAGCGCCAGCGCCGCGGCGCCGTTGTTGACCACGTGCACGGCGCCGGCGTCCGGCACCGCGGCGGCGAGCGCCGCCAGCGCGCCCGCGCCGCGCGGCCCGCGCCGCCCGGTGGCCAGGTCCAGCTCGACGTCCGTGGGGCCGGCGGCGAGGGCGACGGCCTCGCGCGCGGCGGCGGAGAGCGGGGCACGGCCGAGGTTGGTGTGCACGACGACGCCGGTCGCGTTGACCACGCGGTGCAGGGAGGTGGCGGCCTCGGGCAGGGCGGCGAGGGCGGCGTCGGCGACCGCGCCGGGCTCCAGGGCCCCGGCGCGGCAGCGCGCCTGCGCGGCCGTCACGGCGTCCTTGACGAGCCGGCCGCCGAGCCGGGCGGCCGCGGCGACCAGCCGCGGGTCGGCCAGCACGGCGTCCGTGCGGGGCACGGCGCGACGCGCGTCGGTCGCGGCGCTGCGGCTCTCCGGCACGATCGGCCCTCCTGACGTGGCGGAGGCGGACGGGAATCGAACCCGCCTGGCCGGGATGCCCGGCCACAACGGTTTTGAGGACCGCGCCCGTCACCAGACGAGGTACGCCTCCGCGGCACACCCTAGCGGCAGCCCGCGGAGGGTGGACCCCGGCGGGGGCCGCACCTAGGCTCGCCGTGTGACCGCGACGACGCAGCCGCTGCGCCTGACCCAGTACGCCGCCGGCGGCGGCTGCGCGTGCAAGGTCCCGCCGGGCGAGCTCGAGCGGGTGCTCGGGACGCTGCGGCTGCCGGCCGGCGGGGACCTGCTCGTGGGCCTGGAGAACGGCGACGACGCCGCGGCGGTGCGCATCGAGGGCGGACGGGCGATCATCGCCACCGCCGACTTCTTCACCCCGGTCGTCGACGACCCGTACGACTGGGGCCGCATCGCCGCGACCAACGCCCTGTCCGACGTCTACGCGATGGGCGGGACGCCGCTGGTGGCGGTGAACCTGCTCTGCTGGCCGCGCAGCACCATCCCGTTCGAGGTCGCCGCCGAGGTGCTCCGCGGCGGCGCGGACGCGTGCGCGGAGGCGGGGACCTTCCTCGGCGGCGGGCACAGCGTGGACGACCCCGAGCCCAAGTACGGCCAGGCGGTCACCGGCATCGCCGACGCCGACCGGCTGCTGCGCAACGACGCCGGCGAGGCGGGGGTGCCGCTGACGCTGACCAAGCCGCTCGGGCTGGGCGTCCTGAACAACCGGCACAAGGCCACCGGCGAGCGGTTCGAGGAGGCCGTCACCCAGATGACGACGCTGAACCGGGACGCCGCCGCGGCCGCGCTCGCCGGCGGCGCGCGCTGCGCCACCGACGTCACCGGCTTCGGCCTGCTCGGGCACCTGTACAAGCTGGTGCGCGCCAGCGGGGTGTCCGCCGTGATCGACGCGGCCGCCGTCCCCTACGTCGACGGCGCCCGGGAGTCGCTCGCGGCCGGGTTCGTCCCCGGCGGGAGCCGCCGGAACCTGGACTGGGTGCACCCCCACCTCGACTCCGCCGTCGACGAGGACGAGCTGGTCCTGCTCGCCGACGCGCAGACCTCCGGGGGGCTGCTGGTAGCGGGCGAGGTGCCGGGGTACCCGGTGATCGGTGAGCTGGTGGCCGCGGGGGAGCACGCCGTTCGGGTGCGGTGACGGCTCGGACGGGGCACGATCGTCAGCAGACGAGGGCGTCGGCAGGAAGGGGCGGGGCGGTGGCACGCAGGGTGTTCCTCGACTGGCCCGTGGTGCGCCAGCTCACGGGTGCGGACCCGCTGGGACGCGGCCCGGCGGTGCGCTCCGCCCGCACGGAGGAGCTGACCGCCCGCACGACGACGGCGGACCGGGTGGCCCGCAGCGTCTGTCCCTACTGCGCGGTCGGCTGCGGGCAGCGGGTCTACGTCAAGGACGAGCGGGTCGTGCAGATCGAGGGCGACCCGGACAGCCCGATCTCGCGGGGCCGGCTGTGCCCGAAGGGTTCGGCCAGCAAGAGCCTGGTGACCAACCCGGCCCGGCTCTCCACCGTGCGGTACCGCCGCGCCTACGGCACCGAGTGGGAGGACCTGCCGCTCGACGTCGCCATGGAGATGATCGCGGACCGGGTGGTGCGGGCGCGCGAGCAGACCTGGCAGGACCTTGACGAGACGGGCCGCTGGGTGCGGCGCACCCTCGGGATAGCCAGCCTGGGCGGGGCGACGCTGGACAACGAGGAGAACTACCTCATCAAGAAGCTCTTCACCGCGCTCGGCGCCCTGCAGATCGAGAACCAGGCGCGTATTTGACACTCCTCCACGGTCCCCGGTCTGGGGACCAGCTTCGGGCGCGGCGGCGCCACCGGGTTCCAGCAGGACCTGGCCAACGCGGACTGCATCGTCATCCAGGGCTCGAACATGGCCGAGGCGCACCCGGTGGGCTTCCAGTGGGTCGTGGAGGCCAAGGCCCGCGGCGCGCGGGTCATCCACGTCGACCCGCGGTTCACCCGCACCAGCGCGCTCGCGGACCAGTTCGTGCCGCTGCGGGCCGGGACGGACATCGTCTTCCTCGGCGCGATCGTCAACCACGTCCTGAGCAACGAGCTGGACTTCCGCGAGTACGTGCTGGCCTACACCAACGCCGCCACGATCCTCGACGAGCGCTTCGGCGACACCGAGGACCTCGACGGGCTCTTCTCGGGCTTCGACCGTGAGCGGCGCAGCTACGACACCGACAGCTGGCAGTACGCCGGCGGTGACGGCCAGGAGGGCCAGGAGGAGGACGAGTCGAGCGACCGGCGCGCCAGCGCCCGGCCGATGGAGCACGAGACCCACGGCATCCAGGTGCCCGCGAACCCGCCGCGCGACGAGACCCTGCAGCACCCGCGCACGGTGTACCAGGTGCTCAGGCGGCACTTCGCGCGCTACACCCCGGAGATGGTCGAGGAGGCCTGCGGGGTGCCGCGCGAGGACTTCCTGAAGGTGGCGGACGCCTGGGTGGCGAACTCCGGGCGGGAGCGGACCACCGCCCTCGTGTACAGCGTCGGGTGGACCCAGCACAGCGTCGGCGCCCAGTACATCCGTACCGGCGCGATCCTCCAGCTGCTGCTGGGCAACATGGGCCGGCCCGGGGGCGGCATCCTCGCGCTGCGCGGTCACGCCAGCATCCAGGGCTCCACCGACATCCCGACCCTGTACAACCTTCTCCCGGGCTACCTGCCGATGCCGCACGCGGAGCAGCACCCGGACCTGGACAGCTGGATCGGTAGCATCCGCCACCCCGGCGCGAAGGGCTTCTGGAAGCACGCCGACGCCTACGCCGTCAGCCTGCTCAAGGCCTACTGGGGGGACGCGGCCACCGCGGAGAACGACTTCGCCTACGACTACCTGCCGCGTATGACCGGGGACCACGGCACCTACCGCACCGTCCTCGACATGATCGACGGGAAGGTCAAGGGCTACTTCCTGCTGGGGCAGAACCCCGCCGTCGGCTCGGCCCACGGCCGGGCCCAGCGCCTCGGCATGGCGAACCTCGACTGGCTCGTGGTGCGGGACCTCTACGAGATCGAGAGCGCCACGTTCTGGAAGGACTCCCCGGAGATCGCCACCGGAGAGATCGTGCCCGAGGAGTGCCGCACCGAGGTCTTCCTCATGCCGGCCGCCTCCCACGTGGAGAAGGAGGGCACGTTCACGCAGACGCAGCGGATGCTGCAGTGGCGCGAGAAGGCGCTCGACCCGACCGGGGACCGCCGCTCCGAGCTGTGGTTCTTCTACCACCTCGGCCGTCTCGTGCGGGAGCGGCTGGCGGGCTCCACCCTCGAGCGGGACCGCCCTGTGCTCGACCTGGCGTGGGACTACCCGGTCCACGGCCTCACCGACGAGCCCAGCGCCGAGGCGGTGCTGCGCGAGATCAACGGGTACGAGGTGGCGAGCGGCCGTCCGCTCTCGACCTTCACGGAGATGCGTGCGGACGGCTCGACAGTCGGCGGGTGCTGGATCTACACCGGGGTCTTCGCCGACGGCGTCAACCAGGCCGCCCGCCGTCGTCCCGGCTCGGAGCAGTCCTGGGTGGCGCCCGAGTGGGGCTGGGCCTGGCCCGCGAACCGCCGGATCCTGTACAACCGGGCGTCCGCGGACCCGCAGGGGCGGCCGTGGAGCGAGCGCAAGGCGTACGTGTGGTGGGACGAGGACGCCGGGGAGTGGACCGGCCACGACGTGCCCGACTTCGAGCGCACCAAGCCGCCGTCGTACCGCCCGCCCGAGGGGGCCGACGGCGTCGAGGGCCTGGCCGGCGACGACCCCTTCATCATGCAGGGCGACGGCAAGGGCGCCCTCTTCGTCCCCGTCGGCCTGCTCGACGGACCGCTGCCCACGCACTACGAGCCCGTCGAGTCCCCGTTCCGCAACCCCCTCTACGGCCAGCAGGCCAACCCCACCCGGGTGGAGTACCGCCGCGCCGACAACCCCATCCACCCCAGCCCGCCGCAGGACGGCGCGGTGTTCCCGTTCGTCTTCACGACCTCGCGGCTGACCGAGCACCACACCGCTGGCGGCATGAGCCGGTTCCTCGAGTACCTCTCGGAGCTGCAGCCCGCCATGTTCGTGGAGGTCTCCCCGCAGCTGGCGGCCGAGCGCGGGCTGGAGCACATGGGCTGGTGCCACGTGATCACGGCCCGCTCCGCGATCGAGGGCCGGGTGATGGTGACCGACCGCCTCCGCCCCCTGCGCATCGAGGGCCGCACGGTCCACCAGGTCTGGCTGCCCTACCACTGGGGCAGCGGCGGCCTGGTCACCGGGGACTCCGCGAACGACCTGTTCGGCATCGCCCTCGAGCCGAACGTGCTGATCCAGGAGACCAAGGCGGGCACGTGCGACGTGCGGCCCGGGCGGCGCCCCACCGGGGCGGCGCTGCTGGAGTACGTGGCCGGGTACCGCCGTCGCGCGGGCATCGTGGATGGCGGCGGCGGGGAGATCGTGACGGCGCGGGCGACCGGGCGGGAGACCGATACCGGGCCGCAGGACGAGGAGGGGCACGATGGCCGGTAGGTACAGCCTGTTCGGGCCGATCGACCCGGCGCGGGACGCCGGCTATACCGACCCGCCCCCGCGCAAGGGGTTCTTCACCGACACCAGCGTGTGCATCGGCTGCAAGGCGTGCGAGGTGGCGTGCAAGGAGTGGAACCTCCTGCCCGACGACGGGTTCGACCTCCTCGGCTCCTCCTACGACAACACCGGCGCGCTCGGGGCGAGCACGTGGCGCCACGTCGCGTTCGTCGAGCAGCCCGCCGGCGGGCGCGACCCGGTGCCGCTCGGCATGCCGGGCGTCGGACCGCCCGACGGCGGAGCCGCCGCGCCCGACGGCGGAGCCGCCGCGCCCGACGGCGGAGCCGCCGCGCCCGACGGCGACCCCGACGGGCATCCCGACTTCCGCTGGCTGATGTCCTCCGACGTCTGCAAGCACTGCACGCACGCCGCGTGCCTCGACGTGTGCCCCACCGGTGCGCTGTTCCGCACCGAGTTCGGCACCGTGGTGGTGCAGGACGACGTCTGCAACGGCTGCGGCTACTGCGTCGCGGCGTGCCCGTACGGCGTGATCGAGCGGAGGAAAGGAGGCGCCCGCAACGTGGGCATCGCCCAGAAGTGCACCCTGTGCTACGACCGGCTCGGTGCCGGGCTCGAGCCCGCCTGCGCAAAGGCCTGCCCGACGGACTCGATCCAGTTCGGCGACCTCGACGAACTCCGGGAGCGGGCGCGGGCCCGGCTCGACCGGCTGCAGGAGGACGGCGTGAGCGGGGCGCAACTGTACGGCGAGGACCCGCACGACGGCACGGGCGGCGCCGGCGCGTTCTTCCTGCTGCTCGACGAGCCCGAGGTCTACGGCCTCCCGCCGGACCCGGTGGTCACCACCCGCGACCTGCCGCACATGTTCAACCGGGCCGGCATGGCGGGCCTGGCGCTGCTGGCCGGCGCCGCGCTGTCGTTCCTCGGGAGGCGCGGATGAGCCCGACGGCGGACGGGTCGGGGCGCGAGGTGCCGGCGGGGCGGGGCGCGGACCGCCGAGCCAGCGAGGGGCGTCGTCGCACGCACGGCGGTGAACGGGCGATGGTCCCGCCGGCGGAGTTCACCTCCTACTACGGCCGGCCGGTGGTGAAGCCGGCGCCCTGGGAGAACGACATCCCCGCCTACATGTTCGCCGGCGGCCTGGCCGCCGGCTCCTCGCTCCTCGCCGCCGGCGCCGACCTGACCGGGCGGGGCGCCCTGCGCCGTGCGGGCCGGCTGTCCGCGCTCGGCGCGCTGGGGTTCAGCATGGTCACCCTCGTGCACGACCTCGGCCGGCCGGAGCGGTTCCTCAACATGCTGCGCACCGTGAAGGTGACCTCGCCGATGTCCGTCGGCACGTGGATCCTCGCCCTCTACGGCCCGCCCGCCGGCGTCGCCGCGGCGGCCGAGGTGGCCGGGATGCTCCTCCCGCGCTCGGACCGGGCGTCGCTGCGGCTGCTGGCCGCGGTGGGCGGTCCCGCCGGGGTGCTCGCCGGGGTGCTCGCCCCGCCGGTCGCCGCGTACACGGCCGTCCTGCTCTCCGACACGGCGACACCGTCGTGGCACGAGGCCTACCGGGAGCTGCCCTTCGTGTTCTGCGGGTCCGCCGCGGCGGCCGCGGGCGGGCTCGCGACGGCGCTCGTGCCGGCGGCCCAGGCCGGCCCGGCCCGGCGCCTCGCCGTCGGTGGGGCAGTGGCGGAGGTCCTTGCCGAGCACCGGATGGAGCGGTCGATGGGGATCACCGCCGAGCCGCTGCGCGCCGGCGCACCCGGGCGGCTGATGCGCACGGCGCGTGCCCTCACGCTCGCCGGGGCCGCCGGGATGCTGCTGGCCGGGCGCAGCCGCGCCGTCGCCGTCGGGTCCGGCGCGGCGCTGCTGGCGGGGTCGGCGTGCACGCGGTTCGGCGTGGTGCGCGCGGGCATCGCCTCGGCGCGGGACCCGCGCTACACCGTGGTCCCGCAGCGCGAGCGCGTCGACCGCGGGGAGCCGGTGCGTCACCCCGGCTGAGCGGCCCCCGCGAAGCGCCCCCGGTGCCAGGCACCGGGGGCGGGGCGCGGACGGTCGGGAGGTCAGCTCCTGGCGCCGACCATGCCGTGCGGGTCGAGCACGTACTTCTTGGCCGCACCCTTGTCGAACTCGTCGTAGCCCTGCGGCGCCTGGTCCAGCGGGATGGGCGTCGCGTTGACGTTCTTGGAGATGCTCACCTTGTCGTGCAGGATCGCCTGCATCAGGCCCCGGTGGTACCGCATGACCGGGCACTGGCCAGTGGTGAAGCTGAGCGACTTCGCCCAGCCGGTGCCGAGGCTGATCGACAGCGTGCCGTGCTTGGCGGCGTCGTCCACGGCGCCCGGGTCGCCGGTGACGTACAGGCCCGGGATGCCCAGGGCACCGCCGGCGGCGGTGAGCTCCATGAGGGAGTTCAGGACCGTCGCGGGAGCCTCCTTGGCCGCCCCCGCGCCGTGACCGCGTGCCTCGAACCCGACCGCGTCGACGGCGCAGTCCACCTCGGGGACGCCGAGGATCTGCTCGACCTGGTCCTTCGGGTCTCCCTTGGAGACGTCCACCGTCTCGCAGCCGAAGGCTCGCGCCTGGGCGAGGCGCTCCTCGTTGAGGTCGCCGACGATGACGACCGCGGCGCCGAGCAGCTGGGCCGAGGTCGCCGCGGCGAGCCCGACCGGCCCGGCACCGGCGATGTAGACCGTGCTGCCGACCTTGGTGCCAGCGGTGTACGCACCGTGGAAACCGGTCGGGAAGATGTCCGAGAGCATGGTCAGGTCGAGGATCTTCTCCAGGGCCTGGTCACGGTCGGGGAAGACGAGGAGGTTCCAGTCGGCGTACGGCACGAGCACGTACTCGGCCTGTCCGCCGACCCAGCCGCCCATGTCGACGTAGCCGTACGCCGAGCCCGGACGGTCCGGGTTGACGTTCAGGCAGATGCCGGTCTTGCCCTCCTTGCAGTTGCGACAGCGACCGCACGCGATGTTGAAGGGGACCGAGACGATGTCGCCCTTCTTCACGAACTCCACGTCCGAGCCGGTCTCGACCACCTCGCCGGTGATCTCGTGCCCGAGCACGAGGCCCTCGGGGGCGGTGGTGCGGCCGCGGACCATGTGCTGGTCGGAGCCGCAGATGTTGGTGGAGACCACCTTCAGGATCGCGCCGTGATTGACCTTGCGTCCTACGTTTGCCGGGTTGACGCCCGGACCGTCCTTCAGCTCGAACGTGGGGTAGTCGATGTCGATGACCTCGACCTTGCCCGGACCTGCGTAGCTGACTGCCTTGTTGCTCACGATGGAGCCTCCCTCTCGAACGTCGTCGTACGAACAGGAACACTCCGCGCCGCATCAGGTACGCAGCGCGGGGGTACTCCCCACCCTGGCACGGTCGGTCTCCGGGGTGAACCCCCGGGGGTGGGGGATCGTCGGGACCGTGGGCACCCGGGAGGGCTAGCCTCACCCGGTGGGGCAGGACGACGCGGAGAGCGGTGGGATGACCGGAGAAGGGCAGCCGGCGGGGCCGACGGTGCCGGGGCGGCGGGAGCCGGTGCCGGGCGAGCCGGTGCCGGGCGAGCCCGTGCCGGCGGTACGGGTGCAGGGGCCCGCGGGCGCCGCCGTCCGGGTCCGGCTCGACCTCGCCTACGACGGCACCGACTTCGCGGGGTGGGCGCGCCAGCCCGGGCTGCGCACCGTGCAGGGCGTCCTGGAGGACGCGCTCACCACCGTGCTCCGCCTGCCCGCACCCGCGCGGCTGACCGTCGCCGGGCGCACCGACGCCGGCGTGCACGCCCGCGGCCAGATCGCGCACCTCGACGTGCCCCGCGACGCCTGGGCCGCACTGCCCGGGCGCAGCGACCGCACCCCCGGTGAGTCGCTGGTGACCCGCCTCGCGGGCGTCCTCGGGCGGGGGGCCGTACCCCGCGGGAGCGGGGACGTCGTCGTCCACCGGGCCGCCGAGGCGCCGCCCGGGTTCGACGCCCGCTTCGCAGCTCTCTGGCGCCGGTACTCCTACCGCATCGCCGACGACGTCGCGGCCCGGGACCCGCTGCGCCGGCGCGACGTGGTCTGGCACGGCCGCCGGCTCGACGTCTCGGCGATGGGCGTCGCCGCCCGGCTGCTGCTCGGCGAGCACGACTTCGCGGCGTACTGCAAGCCCCGTGAGGGGGCGACCACCATCCGCACCCTGCTCGACCTGGACTGGCGCCGGGTGCCGGCCGGGGAGCCGGACGCCGGGCTCGTGGTCGCGACCGTGCGGGCCGACGCGTTCTGCCACTCGATGGTCCGGGCGCTCGTCGGGGCCTCGCTCGCGGTCGGGGAGGGGCGCCGGCCCTCGGCGTGGCCCGCGGAGGTGCTGGCCTCGGGGGGGCGCCAGCCGTCGGTCACCGTCGCGCCCGCCCACGGGCTCACGCTCGAGGAGGTGGCGTACCCGACGGGCGACGGACTCGCCGAGCGGGCGGCCCGGGCGCGGGCGGTGCGGACCCTGCCCTGAAGGTGCCGCGCCAGCCGTCATGGTGCGCACCCGGCCGTGCTGGGACACGACCGGTCGCCATCTTCCGGCCGGCCTACACTCACACGAGCCTGTGGGCCCCCGCGTAGACGTTCAGGCCGTCCCCGCGGCTGAACCCCACCAGCGTCATCCCGGCCTCCGCCGCCAGGTCGACCGACAGGGCGGACGGCCCGCTCACCGCGGCGAGGACGGGGACGCCGGCCATCCGCGCCTTCTGCACCAGCTCGAACGAGGCCCGGCCGGAGACCTGCAGCACCGTGCCGCGCAGCGGTAGCCGGCCCTCGCGCAGCGCCCAGCCGAGAACCTTGTCGACGGCGTTGTGCCGACCCACGTCCTCCCGCAGGCACAGCAGCTCCGCCGCGCCGTCGCCGTCGACCGCGAAGAGCGCGGCGGCGTGGACCGAGCCGGTGGAGTCGAACACGGGCTGACGCTCGCGGAGCCGGGCCGGCAGCGTCAGCAGCTCGGCCAGCGGCACCCGCACCGGGTCGTCGGCGACGGCGAAGCGGGACGCCTTGGTGACCGCCTCGATGGAGGCGGTGCCGCAGATGCCGCACGAGCTGGACGTGTACACGTGGCGGGCCTGCGCCGCGTCCGGGCCGGTGACGCCCGGCGCGAGACGGACGTCGACGACGTTGTAGCTGGGGGAGCCGTCAGGGTCCACCCCCGGGCCGTAGGCCAGGGCGGTGATCTGGCGTGGGTCCCAGACCACGCCCTCGGAGACGAGGAATCCGGCGACGAGGTCGAAGTCGCCGCCGGGGGTGCGCATCGTGACGCTCCACGGCACGCCGCCGAGGCGGATCTCCAGCGGTTCCTCGCCCGCGAGGGTGTCGGAGCGGCGGCGCGTGGCGCCGTCGGCGTGGAGGTGCAGCACGGGGTGCCGCCTCGTCACCCGCAACGCGCACCCACCTCGTCCCTCCCGGGGGCCGGCTCAGCCCCGGTCGTCCGGATCGATCGTGCCGCCCTCGTCGACCACGGCCTCGCCCTCGACGTGCATGGCGGCCTCCTCCGGTAGGAACCCGCCGCCGGCCACCCCGGCGTCCTCGGCCAGGACGTCCTGCTGCTCGCCGGGCAGGTCCTCGGGCCCGTCGTCGTCCGGCAGCGCCACGAGGCGACCGATGCCGGTGCCCTCGCGCACGTCGGGCGCCTCCTCACCGCTCGGGCCGGGGCCGGCGCGGTTCTCGTCGTCGTCCGGCTGCTCCTCCCAGACCTCGGGCTCCTCGCGGGCGAGCCGGTCGTCCCAGGTCTCGCCCTCGGCCTGCCCCGACTCCGTGAGGTCGAGGCTGGCCAGCGGATCGGTGTCCGGGGCGGTCAGTCCCTCGTCCAGGACGTCGTCGGTCTCGGTGTCGAGGAGGGCGTCCTCCTTGTTGGGCTGCCAGGACTCGTCGGCCAGGAACTGGTCCGGTCCGGGCGTGCCTCCGCCGCTGACCGGGGTGCTCGGGTTGTCGGTAGTCATGACGTCAGCGTGCCACCGGCTGCCCGGGCGCGCATCGCCGGGCACCGGTCGGTGCCGAGGGGGCGGGGAGCCTCAGGGGCGTCCGTCCCAGTCCAGATCGTCGGGGTCGTCGCCGCCGGTCAGCCCGCCGTGCCCGTCGCGCACGATGTGCATCGCCGCCTCCTCCGCACACCGGTCGCCGGGCGTGCGGTCCTCCTCCTCGGCGAGGACGTCCTGCCACTCCCCGACCTCGTCGGAGGGGTCGTCGTCGTCGGGCAGGGCGACCAGCTGGCCCACCCGCGCGTCGGGCTCGTCGAAGGTGTCGTCGTCGTCCGGGACCGCGTCCCAGCCGGCCGGCCGGAGCTTGTTGCTGTCCATGCCCGAGTGTCCCACCGGAGCCGTGCGGGCGCTGGGCACGAGGTCCCTGGACCCGGGCGGTTCCCGGCGGCTGCCCCGCCGCGGGGGAGTGCTGGTGGGTGCGGGACGGCCGCGCGGACCGGCCCGCGGGCGCGGCCGTGGCAGGTCTCACGGAAACTGGTGACGGGGAAGTTTTGACCCTGCTGGTGGCGCGGCGGTAGTCTTGGACCTCGTTGTGCATCCCCATGCGCTCCCCGGTGCTCCCACTCGCCGGTTCAGGAGAGCGGATGCCGGCAGCGAGCAACACCTGACCATGGGCCGCAGTGCCGCCATAACTGCGCCCGACGAGAGAACGCTGAAGAAACGAAGGCTACGCCCGTGCGCACGTACACACCGAAGCCCGGCGACGTCACGAAGAACTGGTACGTCATCGACGCTACCGACGTCGTCCTCGGCCGACTGGCGACGCAGGTCGCCACCTTGCTCCGTGGGAAGCACAAGCCGACCTTCGCCCCGCACGTGGACAACGGCGACTTCGTCATCGTGATCAACGCTGACAAGGTCGCACTGACCGGGAGCAAGCGCGACAACAAGATCGCGTACCACCACTCCGGTTACCCGGGCGGGCTGAAGGCCACCAACTACGCCGAGCTTCTTGCCCGGTTCCCCGAGCGTGCTGTGGAGAAGGCCGTCCGCGGCATGCTCCCCAAGACCTCCCTCGGGCGCGACCAGCTCGCCAAGCTGAAGGTCTACGCCGGTGCGGAGCACCCGCACAGCGCGCAGAAGCCGCAGACCTTCGAGATCACCCAGGTTGCCCAGTAGCGTTCGCGCCTGCGGCACAGAACAGGACTGAAGGAGAACTGTGGCTGAGACCACTTCGGACATCGAGCTGGACGACGAGAACGTCCCCAGCAGCTACACCACCGAGACAGAGGCGGCTGCGGCCGGTCTGGGCCAGTCCCTCACCGCGCCCGGCCAGGCCCTCGGCCGCCGCAAGGAGGCGGTCGCCCGAGTGCGCCTCGTCCCCGGCACCGGCGAGTGGAAGATCAACGGGCGCTCGCTCGAGGACTACTTCCCGAACAAGCTGCACCAGCAGCTCGTGAGCTCGCCGTTCACGCTGCTCGACATCGCGGGCCGTTTCGACGTCATCGCCCGCATCCACGGCGGCGGCACGTCCGGCCAGGCCGGTGCGCTGCGCATGGGCATCGCCCGCGCGCTCAACGAGATCGACCGCGACTCGAACCGTCCCGCGCTGAAGAAGGCCGGGTTCCTCAAGCGCGACGACCGCTCGGTCGAGCGCAAGAAGGCCGGCCTCAAGAAGGCCCGCAAGGCCCCGCAGTACTCCAAGCGCTGATCTGCGCCTGAACCGTGGCCCCGTCCGAGCATGCTCGGACGGGGCCACGGTGCGTCCGGGGCCGGGACGCCTGCCCGGCGGAGCAGGGCTCCGGGGCTGGGCACGTGCGTGGCCGCCGGGCACAAGATGGCACGATGGGCGCCGCAGAACCGGACTCTCTCGGAGGTAGCACCATGGCTCGACTCTTCGGCACCGACGGCGTGCGAGGCCTCGCCAACCGCGACGTCACCGCGGAGCTCGCCCTCGACCTGGGCGCCTCGGCGGCCCGGGTGCTCACCTCCTCGGGGGACTTCACCGGCCGGCGGCCCCGCGCCGTCATCGGGCGGGACACCCGCATCTCGGGCGAGTTCCTCTCCTCCGCGATCGCCGCCGGGCTGGCCAGCGCGGGCGTGGACGTCACCCAGGTCGGCGTGCTGCCCACCCCGGGGGTCGCCCACCTGACGGCGAGCACCGACGTCGACCTCGGCGTCGTCATCTCCGCCTCGCACAACGCGATGCCGGACAACGGCATCAAGTTCTTCGCCCACGGCGGCTTCAAGCTCGAGGACGCCATCGAGGACCAGATCGAGGCCGGCCTCCAGGCCGCGTGGGAGCGTCCCGTGGGCGCCGATGTCGGCCGGATCAGCGACGACGTGGCGCTGGCCGACCGCAGCTACATCGACCACCTCGTGCGCGCGGTCGGGCAGCCGCTGCGCGGGCTGCGCATCGCCGTCGACTGCGCCAACGGCGCCGCGAGCGACATCGCCCCGCTCGCGCTGCGGGAGGCGGGGGCCGACGTCGTCGTCATCAACGCCTCGCCGGACGGGCGCAACATCAACGACGCGTGCGGCTCCACCCACCCCGAGCAGCTCCAGGCCGTGACGGTCGCCTCCGAGGCGGCCTTCGGCGTGGCCTACGACGGCGACGCCGACCGCTGCCTGGCCGTGGACCACACCGGGACGCTGGTGGACGGCGACCAGATCATGGGCCTCCTCGCCACCGCCATGCGGGAGTCCGGGGACCTGGCCAACGACACGCTCGTCGTGACGGTGATGTCGAACCTCGGCCTGCTGCTCGCCATGCGCGACGCGGGCATCAGGACCGTCCAGACCGCGGTGGGCGACCGGTACGTCCTCGAGGCGATGCGCGCCGGGGGGCACACCCTCGGTGGGGAGCAGTCCGGCCACATCATCAACTCCAGGCACGCGACCACAGGCGACGGCATCCTGACCTCGCTGATGCTCGCCGCCCGCGTGGTCGAGACCGGCCGCACGCTGGCGGACCTCGCCTCGATCGTGACGCGCCTGCCGCAGGTCCTGGTCAACGTCAAGGGCGTGGACAAGGCGCGTGCCGCCGACGACGAGGCGCTCGCCGCGGCGGTCCGCAGGGCCGAGGAGAGCCTCGGCGACACCGGCCGCGTGCTGCTGCGCCCCTCCGGGACGGAGCAGCTCGTCCGGGTGATGGTCGAGGCCGCGACGATGGACGAGGCGGAGGTCGTCGCCCACGGGCTGGCCGACGTCGTCGAGGAGCGCCTGGCGCTCTGACCGTCGATTCTCGGGGTCAACCCCCATACCCGTGCCCCCGGGCCTGACGTACCGTTGCAGGGACTGGCCCGGGGTGCCCGGGGCTCGCCCTGCGGAAGGACACCATGGAGCTGATGCAGGCCGTGGAGGAGTTCGTCCTGGGGCTCGCCGGGTCCCCCTGGATCCTCCTCGCGGTGACGGTGCTCGCGACCATCGACGGGTTCTTCCCGCCGGTGCCGAGCGAGTCGATCGTGATCGCGGTGGCCGCGCTCTCGGTGAGCGGCGACGCCCCGAGCCTGTGGTTCCTCGTGCTGGCCGCCGCGGTGGGCGCCTTCAGCGGTGACCTCATCGCGTACACGATCGGCACGAAGGTGCCCATCGAGAACCTGCGGGTCCTGCGTGGCCCCCGCGGCCGCGCGGCGCTCGCCCGGGCGAAGCGGGCCCTGGCGCACCGGGGAGCGGTCTACATCCTCTCCGCCCGCTTCATCCCGATCGGCCGGGTGGCCGTGAACATGACGGCGGGCGCCGTCGGCTACCCGCGCAAGCGGTTCATCGGCATCGCCGCGATCGCCGCGGTGGTCTGGGGCGGGTACTCCACGCTCATGGGCCTGGGCGCCGGCGTCTTCCTCCACGAGCACCCGCTGATCGCCGTCGCCGTGGGCGTGGCCGGCGGAGTGGCGGCCGGGTTCGCCGTCGACAAGCTTCTCGGCGTCATCCAGCGACGCTGGTTCCCGGACCTCCCGCCGCCTGCGGTCCGCATGCACGTGGAGGACGACGACACGGAGGAGGCGGCGGGCGACGGCGTGGGCCGCGAGGACGCGGGCGTGAGTCGCCAGTCCGGGGACGCCGTGAGTCGCGAGGCGACGGGCGAGAGCGTGGGCCGCGTGGCCGCGCGCGACGTGGGTCGCCAGGCCGCGGGTGACCGGACGGGCCGCGAGGCCGGGCACGACGGCAGCACTAACCTCACGGACGGGGCGGTGGCCCGCCCGCGGCAGGCCGAACGCACCGGGAGCGAACCCGGCCCGGTCTGACGCCCGGCCCAATGCGGCGAGCTGGTCGCCCGCGACGGAGCCGCGTCAGCCTGCGTTGGTGCCCTCGTCGCGCTCGCGGCTCCTCGCGCTCGCGGCTCCCCGCGCTCGCGGCTCCTCGCGCTCGCGGCTCCCTCGCGAGCAAGCGGTCCTATGCCGAGCAACCGGGTACAGACCTTCTTGCTCGGCGCCGGAGTTCTTGCTCGGCACAAAGGACTACCGGCCCTGGCGGTACCACGGACGACGGATCAGCCCCGGCACCGGAGCGAGGCTGGCGAGCACACTCGGAGGAAAGCCGCGGCACAGCCGGCTGAAGACGGCGTCGGCATCCCGGAGGTGACGGTTGACGAACCGGTGGAACGTCGCGCCTGTGCCACGGATCGCGTCCTCTCGGATCTTCTCGGCGTACAGGGACGTACGGTCGTCCCGCCGCGCGTCCTGCCGGGGCGAGGTGGGGGCGGCGTACTTGTCCTCTCCGTCGAACTCGGCCGCAACGAGCCGGCGCACCGCGCCGCCGTCCGTCTCAGCGTCGAGGATCCAACCGAGATCGACATAGAACGCGCCTTCCTCGGTGTCGACGCGTAGCTGGGCAACGGGCTTCGGCAGACCTCGCGAGGCGGCGATCCACCGGAGGTCCGTCTCACCCGGTGACTCGGAGAACCCGTCAGCGTGCTCGATGACCGCCCGCGCCCCCACGACACCTCGAGCGCCGCGCAGAGTCCCGAGGCGGGCCGAGAGCCTGGCGCGGACCGCTTCGACCCGCGCCACGGAGCCGTCGCGACTGAAGCGGTCGGGACGTGCCAGGATGCGCAGCCCGCTGTCGGCGACGGCCAGAGCCCGTCTGGGGGCGAGAGTCAGAGCGCAGTCCGTGATCGTCCGTTCGAGACTGGTGACAGCGAGACCATGTACCTCTGTGACGTCCTCGGGCGGGAGATTCTGCGAGTGGTGCCGACTGATGTCGTCGCTGCCGGGCTGGCTGGGCATCGAACGCTGCAGAACGTGCGTGGTGCCGTCGAGACCGGGGACCCAGCAGCCATGGATCAGCGCGGCCGACTCGTGGCTGATCACCACGGGCGCGGACAGCTGTCGCGCCACCGCAGCGGCATGCGCCAGTGCGAGCGTCTCGCGGGCCGCCCAGGCCGGAGCTGGGAGGGGGCCCTCGAGATACGCACCGGGGCGCACGCGTACGAGGTCCCCGCTGCGGGTGCCGGCCCGTGCGGCACCGGTGCCGATGTCCCGGGACATCACGATGGCGGGTAGGTCCCGCGGACGGGGGATCGGAGGTGGCACGTCGCTCAATGTGCCCGTGCAGCCACGATCTGAACGGGTGTGTGCGCGGCGGCTGTGGACACCGCGGTCGAGACCTGCGTGTGTGGGCGGCTGAGCCGCGGCCGAAGCCGCCCGGCCGCCGCCCAACCGTGCACGGTGGCCGTCGAACAACGTAAACGGTGGCCGTCGAACAACATGCACGGTGGCCGTCGAACAACGTGCACGGTGGCCGTCGAACAAGAGGTCGCGTGCCCAGCAAGCGGGTTCAGGTCTTCTTGTTCGGCACAGGACTTCTTGCTCGCCAGCCTTGGGCGCCTCCGCCGGCCTTGGGCGCCCGCGATGGTGAGCGGCCTGGGCGCCCGCGATGGTGAGCGGCCTGGGCGCCTGCGCCGGGCTCAGAGCTTGCGCAGCCGCATGCGGTGCATGCGGTGGTCCTCCGCCTTGGTCAGGACGAGCGTCGCCCGGCCCCGCGTCGGCAGGATGTTCTGGGCCAGGTTCGGGGCGTTGATGGACTCCCAGATCGCCTCCGCCTGAGCGACGGCCTGCTCGTCGTCCAGGTCGGCGTACCGGCGGAAGTAGGAGGCCGGGTCCGCGAAGGCGGTGCGCCGCAGCTTCAGGAACCGCTCGATGTACCACCTCTTGATGTCGCGCGTGCGGGCGTCGACGAAGATCGAGAAGTCGAAGAAGTCGCTCACCGTCATCGAGGCCGTCCCGTCCGCCCGCGCCCGGGCGGGCGCGAGGACGTTGAGACCCTCGAGGATCAGCACGTCCGGGTGGCGCACCACCTGACGGCGGTCGGGGAGGATGTCGTAGGTCACGTGGTCGTACAGCGGAGCGCTGACCTCCTCCGCGCCGCCCTTGACCTCCGCCACGAACCGCAGCAGCGCCCGGCGGTCGTAGGACTCCGGGAAGCCCTTGCGCTCGAGGAGGCCACGGCGCCTGAGCTCGGCGTTGGGGTAGAGGAAGCCGTCCGTCGTGATGAGGTCGACCCGCGGCGTCTGCGGCCAGCGGCGCAGGAGCTCGCGCAGCAGGCGGGCCGTGGAGGACTTGCCCACCGCCACCGACCCGGCCACCCCGATCACGTAGGGGGTCCGCGTCGCCCGCTCGCCCAGGAACGTCGACGTCGCGCGGTGCAGCGCCCCCGTCGCGGCCGCGTAGAGCTGGAGCAGCCCGGAGAGCGGGCGGTAGACGACGTCGACCTCGGGAAGGTCGATCGGGTCGCCGAGACCGCGGAGGTTGAGCACGTCCGCCGTCGTCAGCGGCAGCGGGGTCGAGGCGGCGAGCCGTGACCAGGAGGCACGGTCGAACTCCACGAAGGGGTTGGCGGCGGACGTCGTCGTACGCGGGAAGGACACGGCGGACAGTGTCTCGCACCCAGGGCCCCGCGCGCGCACACCCGGCTCCCGCCGCCCGGCGGCGGCGGGGCCACGTGGGTCTGCTCACAAGCGCACGGAGGCACCCGCCCCGGAAGTTATTCTGCAGCCATGTGTGGAATCGTCGGGTACGTAGGTCCCGCAACCCCGAGCAACCGTCCGCTCGACGTGGCCATGGAGGGGCTGGCCCGCCTGGAGTACCGCGGCTACGACTCCGCGGGCGTCGCCCTCGTGACACCCGACGGCCTCGCCACGGCCAAGCGTGCTGGCAAGCTCGCCAACCTCCGCGGGGCGCTGGAGGACAGCCCGCTGCCCGCCGCCACCGCGGCGATCGGCCACACGCGCTGGGCCACCCACGGCGGCCCCACCGACGTCAACGCGCACCCGCACCTGAGCGAGGACGGCCGCCTCGCCGTCATCCACAACGGCATCATCGAGAACTTCGTCGCCCTGAAGGCCGAGCTCCTCGCCGACGGGGTGACCTTCACCTCCGAGACCGACACCGAGGTCGTCGCCCACCTCCTCGCCAAGACCCTCGACGGCAGCGGCGACCTCACCGCCGCGATGCTCGCCGTCACCGCCCGCCTCGAGGGCGCGTTCACCCTCCTCGCGGTCCACGCCGACGAGCCCGGGACCGTCGTCGGCGCCCGCCGCAACTCCCCGCTCGTCGTCGGGCTGGGCGAGGGGGAGAACTTCCTCGGCTCCGACGTCGCCGCCTTCATCTCCTCCACCAAGGAGGCCATGGAGGTCGACCAGGACCAGGTCGTGACCCTCTCCGCCGACGGCGTCCGCGTCGTCGACGCACAGGGCGCCGAGGTCCACCCCCGCCGCTTCACCGTGGACTGGGACGCCGCGGCCGCCGTCAAGGGCGGCTTCGCCACCTTCATGGAGAAGGAGATCCACGACCAGCCCAAGGCCGTGGCCGACACGCTGCTCGGCCGCACCGACGGCAAGGGCAACCTCGTCCTCGACGAGCTGCGCATCGACGAGGCCGTGCTCCGCAGCGTCGACAAGATCATCGTCATCGCCTGCGGCACCGCCGCCTACGCCGGGCACGTGGCCAAGTACGCCATCGAGCACTGGTGCCGCATCCCCGTGGAGGTCGAGCTCGCGCACGAGTTCCGCTACCGCGACCCGGTCGTGAACGAGAAGACCCTCGTCGTGGCCATCTCCCAGTCCGGCGAGACCATGGACACGATCATGGCGGTCCGGCACGCCCGCGAGCAGGGCGCGAAGGTGCTCGCCGTGGTCAACACGCACGGCTCGACGATCGCCCGCGAGTCCGACGCCGTGCTGTACACGCACGCCGGCCCCGAGGTGGCGGTCGCCTCCACCAAGGCGTTCCTCGCCCAGATCACCGCCTGCTACCTCCTCGGCCTCTACCTCGCCCAGCTGCGTGGGAACAAGTACGTCGACGAGGTCGCCGGCTACCTCGAGGAGCTCGGCAAGCTCCCCGCCAAGATCCAGCACGTCATCGACGGCGAGGAGCAGGTCAAGGAGGTCGCGCGGTCCATGAAGGACGCCACCTCCGTCCTGTTCCTCGGCCGCCACGTCGGCTACCCGGTGGCCCTCGAGGGCGCGCTCAAGCTCAAGGAGCTCGCGTACATCCACGCCGAGGGCTTCGCCGCCGGCGAGCTCAAGCACGGGCCCATCGCCCTGATCGACGAGGGCCAGCCCGTCTTCGTCGTCGTCCCGACGCCCCGCCGGCCCACCCTGCACGCGAAGGTGGTCTCCAACATCCAGGAGGTGCGCGCCCGCGGCGCCCGCACCCTGGTCATCGCCGAGGAGGGCGACGAGGCGGTCACCGAGTTCGCCGACGTCGTCTTCCGCGTGCCGCGGACGCCGACGCTGATGATGCCGCTGGTCACCGTGGTGCCGCTGCAGATCTTCGCGTGCGCGCTGGCCGCGGCCAAGGGTCTCGACGTCGACCAGCCCCGCAACCTGGCCAAGTCGGTGACGGTGGAGTGACGACGGCGCAGCCCGGTCCCGGGCCGGCGGCCGACCGCGCGGGCCGAGCATGATCGTCTCCGTGGGCATCGACGTGTGCGACGTCGCCCGGTTCATCGCCGAGCTCGACCGCGTCCCTCGCCTGCGGGAGAAGATCTTCACCCCGGAGGAGCGGGAGCTGCCGGACGCCTCGCTCGCCGCCCGGTTCGCGGCGAAGGAGGCGATCGCCAAGGCGCTCGGCGCCCCCGCCGGGATGCGGTGGCACGACTGCACCGTGCACCGGGTCATGGGCGGTCCGCCCGTGGTGGAGCTGCGCGGGACCGTGGCGGCGCGCGCCGCCCAGCTCGGCATCACCCGGTGGCACCTGTCGATCTCGCACGACGCCGGCATCGCCTCGGCGATGGTGGTCGCCGAGTCCTGACACGATGGGGGCATGATCCGAGCCCACCACGCCGCGGCCGTGCGCGCCGCGGAGGAACCGCTCCTCGCGGCCGGGGAGCCCCTCATGGCCTCCGCCGCCTTCGCCCTCGCCACCCACGTGGTGGCCGAGCTGCGCGCGCGGGGCCGCGTTGCCGGCTCCGTGGTGCTGCTGGTGGTCGGCGGCGGCAACAACGGCGGCGACGCCCTGTTCGCCGGCACCCACCTCGTCCGGCGGGGGTGCCAGGTGCACGCAGCCCTGGTCTCCGACGACGTCCATCCGGAGGGCCTCGCCGCCGCCCGCGCCGCCGGGGTGCTCGTCCACCGCGTCCTCGACGGTGCCGACCCGGCCGCCGACGTGCTGGCACTGGCCCGCCGGTGCGGGCTGTGGGTGGACGCGGTGACCGGCATCGGAGCCCGCGGGCCGCTGCGCGAGCCGGCCGCCGCCGTCGTCGCCGCCCTCGCCGAGGAGCGGGCCCGCTGGCCCCAGGAGCCGGTCGTGGTCGCCGTCGACGTCCCCAGCGGCATCGGCGTCGACGACGGCACCGTGGCGGGCCCGGTGCTGCCCGCCGACGTCACGGTCACCATGGGCACCGCCAAGCCGGGCCTCCTGCTGCCGCCGGCGTCGGGCCTGGCGGGGCGGGTCGAGGTGGTCGAGCTCGGCCTCGACGCGCTCGCGGCCGAGCCACCGGCGGCGTGCTCCCTCACCGCCGCGGACGTGGCGGACCTGTGGCCGGTGCCCGGCCCGGACGACCACAAGTACACCCGCGGGGTCCTCGGCCTCGCGGCGGGGTCGCAGGCGTACCCGGGCGCCGCCGCCCTCGCCGCCGCCGGCGCGCTGCGCACCGGCCTGGGCATGGTGCGCTACCTCGGCCCGGAGGTGCCCTCCGCCCTCGTCCGCACCCGCCACCCCGAGGTCGTCACCGTCCCGGGTCGGGTGCAGGCGTGGGTCCTCGGCCCCGGCGTCGGCCCCGACGACGCCGCCCGGACGCACGAGCTGTACGAGCACCTCCTCGCCGCGCTCGCCGCCCACCAGCCGGTGGTCCTTGACGCCGGCGCCCTGACGCTGCTGCACGAGGAGGACCACCTCCCGGACCTGCCGGCCACGGCCGTGCTCACCCCGCACGCGGGCGAGCTGGCCGCGCTGCTCACGGCGCGCGGGGAGGAGACCGGGCGCGAGGCGGTCACCGCCGCCCCCGCCCGGCACGCGCGCCTGGCCGCGGAGCTCACCGGCGCCACCGTGCTGCTCAAGGGGCCGACCACCGTGGTCGCCGCCCCGGACGGTCCGCTCTACGCCCAGCACGACGCCACGCCGTGGCTGGCCACCGCCGGGGCGGGCGACGTGCTCGCGGGCGTCCTCGGGGCCCTGCTGGCCGCCTACGGAGATCTCCTGGCCGGCGGCTTGCCCGAGGGGGTGGGCGTGCCGGCCTCGCTCGCGGCCGCCGCCGCGCTCGTGCACGGCCGCGCAGCCAGGATCGCCGCCGGCCTGCCGCCCGAGGCGGCGCGGGCCGGTGCCCCGGTGCGGGCGGGCGTCCCGGGGTGGACGGGCGCACCGGGCCGGACCGGTGCCCCGGTGCTGACCGGGGTGCCGATCGCCGCAGGCGACGTCGCCGCCGCCCTGCCGGCGGCGCTGCGCACGGTGCTTGCCTGACACGGTGGGACACTGGGGCGCGTGAGTCTTCCCGTTCCCTCGACGACGGCCCGGTCCGCGGCGGACGCCGGCACGCACCCCGCCCGCGCCGTCGTCGACCTCTCCGCGATCCGGCACAACCTCGGGGTCCTCGCCGCGGCCGCACCCGGCGCGCAGGTGATGGCGGTGGTGAAGGCCGACGCCTACGGTCACGGCCTGCTGCCCGTGGCCCGGGCGGCGCTCGCGGGCGGGGCCACGTGGCTCGGCGCCGCCCAGCTCGCCGAAGCCCTCGAGCTGCGGGCCGGGCTGGACGCCGGCACCGGGACCGCACCCGACTCCGGGGTCCGCACGGCCACCGCCCGGCCTCGCATCCTCACCTGGCTGTTCGCCCCCGGCGCACCCCTCGGGCGCGCGCTGGAGGCGGACCTCGACCTGTCCGCCTCGGCGCCCTGGGCGGTCGAGGAGATCGCCGCGGCCGCCCGCGCCACCGGGCGCACCGCCCGGCTCCACCTCAAGGTCGACACCGGCATGGGCCGCGGCGGCGCCCGCCCCGAGGCCTTCGGCGACCTGCTCGACGCCGCCTCCCAGGCCCGCGCCGAGGGCGCCGTGGACATCGTCGGCATCTGGTCCCACCTGGCGTGCGCCGACGACGCCGACAGCCCCGCCACCGCGCAGCAGACCGCCGTCTTCACCGCGGCCCTCGCGCAGGCGGAGCGGGCCGGCGTCCGGCCCGAGGTCCGCCATCTCGCGGCGTCCTCGGGCACCCTGTTCCACCCCGCCACCCACTTCGACCTCGTCCGCCCCGGGATCGCCGTCTACGGCCTCACCCCGGCACCCGGCATCGCCGGGGGCGCCCAGCTCGGGCTGCGCCCGGCCATGCGGCTCGAGGCCCGTCTCACCGTGGTCAAGCCCGCGCCCGCCGGCACCCCGCTGTCCTACGGTCACACCGCACGCACCACCACGGACACCCACATCGCCGTCGTCCCCCTCGGGTACGGCGACGGCGTGCCGCGGGCGGCGTCGGACCGCGGCCCCGTAACCGTGGGCGGGCGGCGGCTGCACGTGGCCGGGCGGGTGTGCATGGACCAGGTGGTCGTCGACCTCGGCCCCCAGGGCGCGGGCGTGCGCGAGGGGGACGTGGCCGTGCTGTTCGGCGACGGCGCCGCCGAGCCCTCCGCCGACGACTGGGCGGCGGCCAGCGGCACGATCAACTACGAGATCGTCACGCGGCTCGGAGCCCGCGTGCCGCGCATCCACGTCGACCCGGAGGCCCGCCCGTGACCCTGACGC
This sequence comes from Georgenia sp. EYE_87, assembly GCF_023148685.1. Classification (GTDB taxonomy): domain Bacteria; phylum Actinomycetota; class Actinomycetes; order Actinomycetales; family Actinomycetaceae; genus Georgenia. Next base: position 375,385 of record NZ_JAHXNL010000002.1, read on the forward strand.
TGACTCTTCCCGACGCCGACGCGACCCGCGACCTCGGACGTCGCCTGGCCGCGGTGCTCCGCGCCGGGGACCTGGTGCTGCTCTCCGGCGACCTCGGCGCCGGGAAGACCACCCTCACCCAGGGGATCGGCACCGGACTCGGCGTGCGCGGCCAGGTGGCCTCGCCGACGTTCATCATCGCGCGGGTGCACCCGGCGCTCGGGGACGGCCCGGACCTGGTCCACGTCGACGCCTACCGGCTGGGGTCGCTCGACGAGGTCGACGCGCTGGACCTGGACACCTCGCTGGAGGACTCCGTCACGGTCGTGGAGTGGGGCGCGGGCAAGGTGGAGACGCTGTCCGCCGACCGGCTCGAGATCGACCTGCGCCGCCCGCACGGGGCGGGGGGTGCAGGGCCCGGCGCCGGTGCAGCGTCGCACGGCGGTGCCGTCCCCGGCGGCGGGGGACTTCCCGGCGGCGGGGCCGGCCCCGACGGCGGCGCCCGCCTCGACGCCGCCGCCGCCCTGGAGGACCTCGCCGCGCCCGCGGCGCGCGAGGTCGAGGTGCGAGCGGTGGGGGAGCGCTGGGCCGGCGTGGATCTGGCCGCGGTCCTCGACGCCCGCCGGCCGTGACCAGGGGAGGGGGACCCCGCGCGGCCCGGCACCTGCGGGCCGGGGTGCTGGCGCTGATCGGTCTGTTCATGCTGCTCGCCCCGGCCGGCCCCGCGGCCGCCACCGCCGAGGTGGGGCCGGTGACGCAGGCGCCGCCGGTGGCCGAGGGGGTGCCGGAGAAGGTCGCGCAGTGGTTCCGCACGGAGGCCGCCGACGTCGTCAGCACCCAGGGCGGCGCCGAGCTCGACCTCTCCGCCGAGCAGCGCGGCGCCGTCGAGATCGGCCTCGTGCGCACGGTCAGCACGTGGTCCGCCGGGTTCCGCGCCGGCGGCGAGGCCGATCCGCCGCTCGAGGTGACGTCGCGCTGGGTGGCGCCCCTGAGCCTTGGCCCGGAGGGGGTCGGCGTCCTCGTCGCGGGCCTGGACACCAACGGCGTGGTCGGGGCCGAGCAGCTCCGCTCCGCCCCGGACCTCGCCGACGCCCTGCTCGCGCTGGGACCGGCCCAGCCCGTCGTCCACGACGTGCCCCTCGACGCCTGGTTCACCGTCGCCGCAGGCGAGGTGCTCCCGCTCGACGACGCCGCGCGCGCGTCGCTCGCCGGCGCCGTCGCGCTCGACGTCTACCGCCCCTTCGTGCAGGAGCGCTACGCGGTGGCCGACCCGAACCAGCCGGGCTCCGCCCTGCCCGACGCGCACTCGTGGGCCCCGGCCGCCTGGGTCGCGGCCGCCCTGCTGCTGCTGCTGGGCTGGGCCGGTCTCGTGGTGTGGCTGCGGCGCGAGGGTGACGGCGCGGACGTCCGCGAGACAAGGCCGGCGCGCCCGCGGACCCGCCCGCGGAGTCGCGGCGCCCAGCGCTGAGCCAGCCCGCCGGCGAGGGCCCGCGCCGCTCGCGCACTACCCTGGTGCGGTGCACATCCTGAGCCTGGACACCTCCGCCGGCAGCGCCGTCGCCCTCGTCGAGACCGGTCCCGGCGGTGTCACCGTGCTCGACCGCGCGGAGGGCGCCGACCCGCGCCGCCACGCCGAGACCCTCGCCCCGCTCCTCGACGGCGTCCTCGCCCACGCGCCGGCGCCGGACGCGGTGGCCGTCGGGACGGGCCCCGCCCCCTTCACCGGCCTGCGCGCCGGGCTGGTCACGGCACACGTCTTCGCCCGCGGCCGCGGCATCGAGGTGCACGGCGTGTGCTCCCTGGACGCCCTCGCCCGCCAGGCCCTCGACGCCCTCGACCGCCGGGACGCCGCCGTGGACGGGTCCCGCGAGGTCCTCGTGGTCACCGACGCGCGCCGCAAGGAGGTCTACTGGGGCCGTTACCGGGCGGACGGTCCCGACGACGTCGCCCGCCTCGCCGGGCCCGAGGTCGCCGCCCCGGCGGTCGTCGCCGAGACCCACCGGGCCGGGATCGCGTCGGGGCTCGCCGTCGCGGGCGCGGGCGCCGTCCTGTACCCGGAGCAGCTCCCCGCCACCGCGGACCTGCCGGTGGCCGTCGACCCGGCGGTTCTCGCCCGCATCGTCGCCGCGCGCCTCGCCCGCCGTGCCGCCGGGGAGCAGGTGGAGCTGGGCACGGAGCCGCGCTACCTGCGCCGGCCTGACGTGCACACCGCCGCGGCGCCCAAACGGGCGTCCTGAGGGTCATGGACGTCCGGCTGCGCCCGCTGCGGGAGAGCGACCTCGACCGCGTCATGGAGCTCGAGGAGCAGCTGTTCGGCGCCGGCGCCTGGAGCCGTGGCGCCTACCTCGAGGAGCTCACGCGGGCGCCCGGGCGCACCTACCTGGCCGCCGTCGTCGACCGTGCCGACGGCGAGCTCGTCGTCGGGTACGCGGGGCTCGCGGCCGGTACCGAGGCTCAGGTGATGACGGTCGGCGTGGACGCCCCGTACCGCCGCCGCGGCATCGGCCGGCTGCTCGTCGACGCGCTGCTGGCGGACGCGCGCGCCCACGGCGCCCGCACCGTGCTGCTCGAGGTCCGCGCGGGCGACGCGGGGGCGCAGCGGCTGTACGCGCGCGCCGGGTTCGAGCCGATCGGTCGCCGGCGCAACTACTACCAGGCCGAGGGTGAGGACGCCGTCGTCATGCGGGCCCGGCTCGCGCCCACGCCCGGCCCCGTGGGCGCCGAGACCGGCGGACCGGCCGAGACCGGCGGACCGGCCGAGACCGGCGGACCGGCCCTCACCGGCGGACCCGCCGCGCACGGCGTGCCGGCCCGCACACCGCAGGAGGGAGCAGAGAATGCGTGAGCAGGTGCTGATCGGGGCCGAGGAGCTGTCGCGCGATCTGGCCGCGCCGGACCCGCCGGCGGTGCTGGACGTCCGGTGGTCGCTGGCGGAGCCGGACGGGCGGCCGGCCTACCGGTCCGGCCACGTCCCCGGCGCGGTGTTCGTCGACCTCGAGAGGGAGCTCGCCGCGCCCCCGGCCCCGGCCGCCGGCCGCCACCCGCTGCCCGACCCCGCCGACCTGCAGGAGTCGGCCCGCCGCTGGGGCCTGCGCCGGGGCGGACGGGTGGTCGTCTACGACGACGCCGGTGGCACCTCGGCGGCCCGGGCGTGGTGGCTTTTGCGCTGGGCCGGGCTGCGCGACGTGCGCATCCTGGACGGCGCCCTCGCCGCCTGGCGCCGCGCCGGCCTGCCGCTCGAGAGCGGCGACGTCGTCCCCGAGCCCGGTGACGTGGTCCTCCCGCTCGCCGCGGGCGGCGCGGGCCCCGGCATGCGGACCACCGACGCCGACGGCGCGGCCGCCTGGCCCGGTGTCCTGCTCGACGCGCGGGCGGGCGAGCGATACCGCGGCGAGCACGAGCCGGTCGACCCGCGCGCCGGTCACGTCCCCGGCGCCCGCAGCGCCCCGACCACCGAGAACCTGGCCGACGACGGCACCTTCCTCCCGCAGGCGGAGCTGCGCCGGCGGTTCGCCGGTCTGGGCGTCCGGCCAGGCGCGGCGGTCGGCGTCTACTGCGGCTCCGGGGTCACCGCGGCCCACGAGGTGGCCGCGCTCGCGAGCATCGGCGTCGACGCCACCCTGTACCCGGGGTCGTGGTCGCAGTGGTCGGCGGACCCGGCGCGGCCCGCCGCCACCGGCCCGCAGCCCTGACCGGGGGGCGGCGCCGGCCCGCGCGGCCGGTCGGGGGTGTGCGGGAGGTCGGCGACGGGGTGGGCGCCCCTCGCTCAGGCGGCGACAGCCGCCGACCCTTCCCCGGTCGCGTGGGGTGAGGCGCAGGCGGGGTGCCGTTCAGATCGGGCGGAACCCGTTCGGTGGGCGAACGGTTCCCTCATCATGGTGTGACGTCGCTCACGATCCAGGACAGTCCGCGGCGTCATCTCGCAGGTTGAGTGACCGCCAGGCGAACGGGCGCCGACTTGTTTTGCTGCCGCGTGACCGGAGTGTGACCCAGCACTCGGTACCATCAGGACCATGGTCACGTCCACAGTGCCGACGACGCCGCGCCGAGCGAGATACACCACTGTCGCCCTCAAGTGGGCCATGGCGATCTCGGGCCTGCTCTTCGTCCTCTTCGTCCTCGCCCACATGTACGGCAACCTCAAGGCGTTCTCCGGCCAGGAGGCGTTCGACAGCTACGCGCACAGCCTTCGCACGCTGCTGTACCCCTACCTCCCCCACGAGGGCTTCCTGTGGATCCAGCGCGTGGTGCTGCTGGTTGCCGTCGTGGTGCACGTCGGGGCGGCGGTCGCGCTGTGGCGCCGTGCCCGCACCGCCCGGCCCCGCCGCTACGTGGTGAGCAAGCGGACGGCACAGACCTACTCGGCCCGGACCGTGCGCTGGGGCGGCGTGATCCTGCTGGCCTTCATCATCTTCCACCTGCTGCAGTTCACGACGCTGACCATCAACGTCGGCGGCACGTTCGACAGCCCGTACGAGCGTCTCGTGGCGGCGTTCTCGCACTGGTGGCTGTACCTGGTCTACCTCGTCGCGATCGTGATGCTGACGATGCACGTGCGCCACGGGGTGTGGAGCTCCCTGCAGACGCTGGGCGCCTCGGACCGGACGCGGCAGCGCGCCATCAACGTCGTCGCCTACCTCGTCGCGGCGGCGCTGCTGGTCGGCTTCATGCTCCCGCCCACCGCCATCCTGCTCGGCTTCGTGAACTGAGGGACCCAGAACTGATGACTTCCACCATCGAGACCACCGAGAACCTCGTCGCGGGCCTGTACCGCGAGGGCGCCCCGGTCGCGGACACGAAGGCGCCCGCCGGACCGCTCCAGAACCGCTGGGAGCAGCGCAAGTTCTCCGCGCGCCTGGTCAACCCCGCCAACCGCCGCAAGATGAGCATCATCATCGTCGGCACCGGCCTGGCCGGCTCCTCCGCCGCGGCCACGCTCGGCGAGGCGGGCTACAACGTCAGCACGTTCTTCTACCAGGACTCCCCGCGCCGCGCGCACTCCATCGCCGCGCAGGGCGGCATCAACGCCGCGAAGAACTACAAGAACGACAACGACTCCGTCTACCGGCTGTTCTACGACACCGTCAAGGGCGGCGACTTCCGCTCCCGCGAGTCCAACGTGTACCGCCTGGCCGAGGTCAGCGCGAGCATCATCGACCAGGCCGTCGCCCAGGGCGTGCCGTTCGCCCGCGAGTACGGCGGCCTCCTCGACAACCGCTCGTTCGGCGGCGTGCAGGTCTCCCGCACGTTCTACGCCCGCGGCCAGACGGGGCAGCAGCTCCTCATCGGCGCCTACCAGGCGCTCGAGCGCCAGGTGGCCGCCGGGACGGTGAAGACCTACGCCCGGCACGAGATGCTCGAGCTGATCGTCGTCGACGGCCGTGCGCGCGGCATCGTCGCGCGCGACATGGTGACCGGCGAGATCCAGACGCACCTGGCCGACGTCGTCGTCCTGGCGACCGGCGGCTACGGGAACGTCTACTACCTCTCCACCAACGCGATGGGCTCCAACGTCACGGCCACGTGGCGCGCGCACCGCAAGGGCGCCTTCTTCGGCAACCCCTGCTACACGCAGATCCACCCCACCTGCATCCCGGTGGCCGGCGAGTACCAGTCCAAGCTGACCCTGATGAGCGAGTCGCTGCGCAACGACGGGCGCATCTGGGTGCCCAAGAAGGCCGGCGACACCCGCGACCCGCGGGAGATCCCCGAGGACGAGCGCGACTACTACCTCGAGCGCATCTACCCGGCCTTCGGCAACCTCGTCCCCCGCGACATCGCCTCCCGGGCGGCGAAGTACCAGTGCGACGACGGCAAGGGCGTGGGCCCGGCGGTCGACGGCGTGCGCCGCGGCGTGTACCTCGACTTCAAGGAGGCCATCGAACGCATGGGCCGCCCCGCGGTCGCGGCCAAGTACGGCAACCTCTTCGACATGTACCAGCGCATCACCGGCGAGGACCCCTACCAGGTCCCGATGCGCATCTACCCGGCCGTGCACTACACGATGGGCGGCCTGTGGGTGGACTACGACCTGCAGTCCACGATCCCGGGGCTCTTCGTCACCGGCGAGGCGAACTTCTCGGACCACGGCGCGAACCGGCTGGGCGCCTCGGCGCTCATGCAGGGCCTCTCGGACGGGTACTTCGTCCTTCCGAACACGATCAACGACTACCTCGCGGACGCCCCGTTCGAGAAGATCCCGGAGACCCACCCCGACGTCGTCGAGGCGCAGCAGTCCGTGAAGGACCGCGTCCGCCGGTTCCTGAGCACCAACGGCACCCGCTCGGTCGACTCCTTCCACAAGGAGCTCGGTCACATCATGTGGGAGTACTGCGGGATGGAGCGCACGGAGGAGGGTCTGCGGAAGGCCATCGACCTGATCCGCACGCTGCGCGAGGAGTTCTGGCGCGACGTGAAGGTCCTGGGCGCGGCCGACGAGCTCAACCAGGCCCTCGAGCGCGCCGGCCGGGTGGCCGACTTCATCGAGCTGGGCGAGCTCATGTGCATCGACGCCCTGCACCGTCGCGAGTCCTGCGGCGGCCACTTCCGCGCCGAGTCCCAGACCGAGGACGGCGAGGCGCTGCGTCACGACGACGAGTTCGCGTACGTCGCGGCATGGGAGCACGGCGGCCCCGACGGGGCGCCCGTCCTCCACAAGGAAGACCTCAAGTACGAGTACGTCGAGATGAAGCAGCGGAGCTACAAGTGAAGATCACCCTCAACGTCATGCGCCAGGCCGGCCCCCACGCGGAGCCCCGCCTGGTGGCCTACGAGCTCATGGGTGTCACGGAGGACATGTCCTTCCTGGAGATGCTCGACGTCCTCAACGAGGAGCTCACCGCCCGGGGCGAGGACCCGGTCGCGTTCGACTCCGACTGCCGCGAGGGCATCTGCGGCATGTGCGGCATCGTGATCAACGGCCAGGCCCACGGGCCCGAGCGCACCACGACGTGCCAGCTGCACATGCGTTCGTTCAAGGACGGCGACAAGATCACGCTCGAGCCGTGGCGCGCCAGCGCGTTCCCGGTCATCAAGGACCTGGTGGTGGACCGCTCGGCCTTCGACCGGATCATCCAGGCCGGCGGCTACATCTCCGTCAACACCGGGGCGGCGCCGGACGCGCACGCCACCCCGGTGCCGAAGGAGAACGCGGACCGCGCCTTCGAGGCCGCCGCCTGCATCGGCTGCGGCGCGTGCGTGGCCGCCTGCCCGAACGCCTCCTCGATGCTGTTCACCGCCGCCAAGGTGACCCACCTCGGCCTGCTGCCCCAGGGCCAGCCCGAGCGGGAGGCGCGCGTCATCAACATGCTGCAGCAGCAGGACGCCGAGGGCTTCGGCGGGTGCACCAACATCGGCGAGTGCGCCGCGGTGTGCCCCAAGGAGATCCCGCTGGACGTCATCAGCACCCTCAACGCGGACCTCGGCCGCGCGCTCGTGCGCAACAAGTAGGTGGGTAGGGCGGCCACGCCCCCTGCGTCGTAGCGTCGCTCCTCAGGCCCTCGGTCCTCCCGGACCGGGGGCCTGAGCCGTCCGGTACCGGTACCGCACGGTTGCCTGAGCCGTCCGGTGCCTGAGCCGTCCGCCGGACCGCTGACGAGCCGTCCGCCGGACCGCCGACGCCCTCCGACGCGGCGGGGCTCGTGCGGCGCTCCGGTCTCAGCCCCTGGTACCGCCCCGCCCCCGTTGGCGCGTGGCACCGCCGTCCGGGTTAGTTTTGAGGGTCGGCGGGAGGTCCGCCGTCGGAGAGAAGAAAGTTCCGCCCATGAGAAGAGCCCGCACCCTGGCGGCCGGCGCCGCCCTGCTCGCCGCGATGTCCCTTGTGGCCGCGTGCGGCTCCTCGGGCGAGAGCGGCGACACCGCGACCGGCGGCGAGACGTCGACCGATGCCGTCATCCACGTCGGCTCCCTCTACGAGCCCCAGAACCTCAGCAACGTCGACGGCGGCGGCCAGGGCGTGACGGAGGCGCTCAACGGCAACGTCTACGAGAGCCTCTTCCGGCTCACCGACGACGGCGAGGTCGAGAACCTGCTCGCCGAGGACTACTCGGTCAGCCCGGACGGCCTGACGTACACCGTCACGCTGCGCGAGGGGGTCGCGTTCCACTCGGGCAAGCCGCTGACGTCCGCGGACGTGAAGAGCAGTGTCGAGCGCGTCACGGCGGAGTCGTCGCAGTCCGCGCGGAAGTCCTCGTTCGAGCCGCTCGCCACGATCGAGACGCCGGACGAGCGGACGGTCGTCTTCACGCTCGCGACGCCGTCGATCTCCTTCCCCTACAACCTCTCCTACGTGTGGATCGTCAACACCGAGGCCGGAGACCTCAAGACCGCCGAGGACGGCACCGGGCCGTACACCGTGGGCGACTGGACCCGCGGGTCCAGCCTGTCGCTGGCCCGGTGGGACGACTACTGGGGCGAGCCCGCGGCCAACGCCGAGGTGGTCTTCCACTACTTCACCGACGCCAGCGCCATGAGCAACGCCCTGCTGACGAACGAGGTCGACGTCCTGACCTCGATCCAGAGCCCGGACAGCCTCGCCCAGTTCGAGGACAACCCCGACTACACCATCGCCGAAGGGACCTCCACCACCAAGGAGCTCCTCGCGTTCAACGACCGGGTGGCGCCTTTCGACACCGTCGAGGTCCGCAAGGCCGTCTACTCGGCCATCGACCGGGAGAAGCTGCTGAGCTCCGTGTGGGGCGAGTACGGCACCCTCATCGGGTCGATGGTGCCGCCGACCGACCCCTGGTACGAGGACCTCACGGACGTCAACCCCTACGACCCCGCCCTCGCCGAGGAGCTCCTCGCTGAGGCGGGGCACCCGGACGGGTTCTCGTTCACGCTCGACACCCCCACGTACGACCCGCACCCGATCGTGGCCGAATTCGTGCAGAGCGAGCTGGCCAAGGTGGGCGTCACGGTGGAGATCAACCCCATCTCCGCCGACGAGTGGTACTCCAAGGTCTTCCAGGAGCGCGACTTCGAGGCCACGCTCCAGGAGCACGTGAACGACCGTGACGTCGTCTGGTACGGCAACCCGGACTTCTACTGGGGCTACGACAACCCGCAGGTCACCGCCTGGGTGCAGGAGGCCGAGCAGGCCGCCACCCCGGAGGAGCAGACGGAGAAGCTGCGCCTGGTGAACCGGCAGATCGCGGAGGACGCCGCCAGCGTCTGGCTGTACCTCTACCCCCAGATCGTGGTCTCCTCGAGCGACGTCACCGGCTACCCCGTCAACGGCCTGAACTCCCAGTTCTTCGTCTACGACATCACCAAGGGCTGACGCCGGACGGGACCGCGCCGGGTCCGATGACCGGCCGGGCCCTGACGCCGGCCGCGCCCGACCCGCCCGGGCCCGACCGGCCCGGGCCCGACCGGCCCGGGCCCGACCGGCCCGGGCCCGACCGGCCGGGGGCGCGTGTTCCCGGCTCGGACCGGTCCGCACGCACGAGAGGAGAAGGACGCCGTGGGACGCTACGTCGCTCGACGGACGCTGTTCCTCGTCCTGTCGCTCGCCGTCGCGATGGTGGTGATCTTCGCGCTGCTGCGGCTGCTGCCCGGGGACCCTGCGAACGCCCTGCTCTCCGTCAACGCGACGCCCGAGCAGATCGCCGCGGCGCGGGAGCAGGTGGGCGCGGACGAGCCTGTGCTCACCCAGCTCGCCACCTGGCTCGGGCAGGTCCTCGCCGGCGACCTGGGCACGTCCTTCGTCAGCGGGCGGGAGGTGCTGCCGGACGTCGTCGACCGGCTCGGGGTGACGATCCCGCTGACGCTGATCGCCTTCGTCCTCGCCGCGGTGCTGGCGAGCCTGGTCGGGTTCGTCGCGGCGTACCGGGCGGACCGGTGGTACGGCGTCGTCCTCTCCGGTCTGGCCCAGCTCGGCATCGCGGTGCCGGTCTTCTGGGTCGGCATGGTGCTGGTGTGGATCTTCGCCCTCGACCTCGGGCTCCTGCCGTCCGGCGGGTACCCGCGGGAGGGGTGGGCCGAGCCCGCGGAGACGCTGCGGTACCTGACCCTTCCGGTGGCGACCATCGTGACGGTCATGACGGCGTCGCTCGCGCGCTACGTCCGCTCCGCCACGCAGGACGTGCTCGGCAGCGACTACCTGCGCACCGCCCGGTCCCTGGGGAGCAGCCTGCCGCACGCGTTCTGGCGGCACGGCCTGCGCAACGCCTCCGTCCCGGTGATCGCGATCCTCGGCGTGGAGCTGGCCACGACCCTGCTCGGCGCCGTCGTCGTCGAGAGCGTGTTCTCCCTGCCGGGCCTGGGCAGCATGCTCGTGCGGGCCATCGCCCAGCACGACTACCCGAGCATCCAGGGCGTCCTGCTCGTCACCACCTTCCTGGTGCTCGTGATCGGTTTCGCCGCGGACCTGCTCCAGCGCGTCGTCGACCCGCGGCTGCGCCGCCGGACCACGGGGACGGCGGCATGACGACGACGCCCGGTCTCGAGCCCGTCGACGTCCCCGCCGCGCCGCGCCCGCGGCGGCGCCGCCTCTCGCCCACCCTCGTGGTGGGCGTCGTGCTGCTCGCCGTCGTCGCGGCCGTGGCGGCGCTGTCCCTGGTGTGGTTGCCCTACGAGCTCTCCGACACCTCCGGCGGCCGCCTCGAGCCCCCCGGCTCCGACCACTGGCTGGGCACCGACACGCTCGGGCGCGACCTCTTCAGCCAGACCATGGTCGGCACCCGGATCGCGCTGACGGTGGGGCTGGGCGCGACGGCGGTGGCGGTCGTCGTCGGGGTGGTCGTCGGCATCCTCGCCGCCCTGACCCCGCCGTGGCTCGACGACACCGTCGCCTCGGCGCTGGACATCCTGATCGCCTTCCCGACGCTGCTGCTCGCCATGCTCATCGTCGCGGCGCAGGGCTCGAGCCTGTGGACCGTCCTGCTGGCCATCGGCGTCGGCGCCTCCGCCATCGCGGCGCGCTTCACCCGCATCCTGAGCCGGCGGGTGCTCGGTCAGCAGTTCGTCACCGCGGCCCGCACGTCCGGCACCGGGGTGCTCGGGCTCGTCACGCGGCACGTGCTGCCGAACATCTGGCCGAGCCTGGTGGTCAACGTCGCGGTCCTGTTCGGCGTGGCCGTGCTGGCCGAGGCGAGCCTGTCGTACCTCGGCCTCGGCGTGCCCCCGCCCAACGCCTCGCTCGGCCGGCTGCTGCAGGAGGCCCAGGGCACCGTCGTGACCGCCCCGTGGGCCGCCGTCGCGCCGGGCCTCGTCATCGTGGCCATGGTGCTCGGCGCCAACTTCCTCGCCGACGGGCTCCGTGACCGGTTCGACCCCACCCGCGGGAGGAGCCGATGACCCGGGGTGACGAGCCGAGGACCGGCGAGCTCCCGGTCCTCGCCGTGGACGGTCTGACCGTCATGACGAGCGGCGGCCGCCGCGTCGTCGACGACGTCTCCTTCACCCTGCGCGCGGGGGAGCGGCTCGGCGTCATCGGGGAGTCCGGGTCCGGCAAGTCCCTCACCGCGCTCGCCGTCGCCGGCCTCCTCGCGCCCGGGCTCGCCGCCGCGGGCTCGGTGCGGCTGTCGGGCACCGAGGTGATCGGGGCGCCCGAGGCGACCCTGAACCAGGTGCGCGGATCGTCGGTGTCCCTCGTCTTCCAGGAGCCGTTGACGGCCCTGGACCCGCTCATGCGCGTGGGGCACCAGATCGCCGGCCCGCTGCGGCGTCACCGCGGCCTGCGCGGGGCCGCGGTGCACGCTGCGGTGCTCGACCTCATGCGGGAGGTGGCGCTGCCGGAGCCGGAGCGCCTGGCGCGGTCGTTCCCGCACGAGATGTCCGGCGGTCAGCGCCAGCGCGTCGCGATCGCGATGGCGCTCGCGTGCCGCCCGTCGGTGCTGATCGCCGACGAGCCGACGACGGCGCTGGACGTCACCGTCCAGGCCGAGATCCTCGAGCTGCTCCTGCGGGTGGTGGACGAGCACCGCACCGCGCTCGTGTTCGTCTCCCACGACATGGCCGTGGTCTCGCAGGTGGCGGAGCGGGTCCTGGTGATGCGGACGGGCGCCGTGGTGGAGGAGGGCGACGTCGCCGACGTCATCGCCGCGCCGCGGCACCCCTACACGCGGAGCCTGGTCGAGAGCGCGCGGGCGCTCGACGCCGCGCTGGGCGGGCGGCCCCCGGGCGCGGGGCAGGACGTGACGGCGGTGGAACGGCGATGACCGCGCTGCTCGGCCTCGACGCCGTGACCTACCGCTACCGCGGCGCCACGACGAACGCCCTCGACGGCGTGACGCTCGCCGTGGAGCCGGGGGTCAGCCTCGGCGTCGTGGGGGAGTCCGGCTCGGGGAAGTCCACCGCCCTCTCCCTCTTCCTGGGGCTGGCCCGGCCGACGTCCGGCCGCGTGCTCCTGGACGGCGTGCCGCTCGACCTCTCGGACCGGCGCCGCCGCCGTGCCTTCCGCCGCCGGGTGCAGGTGGTGTTCCAGGACCCGTACTCCTCGCTCGACCCGCGGCAGCGGGTGGACCGGATCGTGGCGGAGCCGCTGGTGTCGCTCCGGCTCGGCCGCGGCCGCGAGGCGCTGCGGGCGGCGGTGGCGGAGGCGCTCGCGTCGGTGGACCTCGACGCCGATGTCGCGCGCCGCTACCCGCACGAGTTCTCGGGCGGGCAGCGCCAGCGGATCGCCATCGCCCGAGCCCTCGTCACCGGGCCGTCGGTCCTGCTCGCCGACGAGCCGGTCAGTGCGCTGGACCTCACCACCCGCCTGGGGGTCATCGCCCTGCTCGACCGGCTCAAGCAAGAACGGGGCCTGACCGTGGTCATGGTGTCCCACGACGTCAGCGCCGTCGCTGCGCTGTGCGAGCGCACCGTCGTCCTCAAGGACGGCAGGGTCGTCGAGGAGGGCACCACGCGCGAGCTCCTGGACCACCCCCGGGAGCCGTACACGCAAAGGCTCATCGCCGCCGTCCCCAGGGTCGCGGCCGGACCCGCCTGAGCCACCGACTACCCTGATCCGGTGAGCGAACCCCTCATCCTCGGCATCGAGACCTCCTGCGACGAGACCGGCTTCGCCGTCGTCCGCGGGCGGGAGCTGCTCGCCGACGTCACGGCCTCCTCCATGGACGAGCACGCCCGCTACGGCGGCATCGTCCCCGAGGTCGCGTCGCGCGCCCACCTCGAGGCCTTCGTGCCCACCCTGGACGCCGCGCTCGCCGCCGCCGACGTCGACCTCGGCCAGCTCGACGCCGTCGCCGTCACCGCCGGGCCCGGCCTGGTCGGTTCCCTCACCGTCGGCGTGGCGGGGGCCAAGGCCCTCGCGCTGGCCACCGGCAAGCCGCTGTACGGCGTCAATCACGTGATCGGCCACGCCGCCGTGGACGAGCTGGTGCACGGGAGGTTCCCCGACCGGTTCGTCTCCCTGGTCGTCTCCGGCGGGCACACGTCCCTGCTGCTCGTGGACGACATCGCCACCGGGGTCACCGAGCTCGGGCAGACCCTCGACGACGCGGCGGGGGAGGCGTTCGACAAGGTCGGCCGCCTGCTCGGGCTGCCCTACCCCGGCGGCCCGCACGTCGACCGGCTCTCCCGGGAGGGCGACCGCGACGCCATCCGCTTCCCGCGCGGCCTGACCTCCGGCAAGGACAAGGCCCGCCACCCCTACGACTTCTCCTTCTCCGGCCTCAAGACCGCGGTGGCGCGCTACGTCGAGGCCTTCCAGGACCGCGGGGAGGAGGTCCCGGCGGCCGACGTCGCAGCGGGCTTCTCCGAGGCCGTCGCCGACGTGCTCGTCACCAAGGCGCTCGTGGCCTGCGAGCGCAGCGAGTGCGACACCCTGGTCATCGGCGGCGGGTTCTCCGCGAACTCCCGCCTGCGCGAGCTCGCGGCGGAGCGGGCCGCGGCGCGCGGGGTCACGGTGCGGATCCCGCCGATCCGGTACTGCACGGACAACGGCGCGATGATCGCCGCGCTGGGGTCCGCCCTGGTGCGGTCGGGCGCGGCGCCCTCGCCGCTCGACCTGCCCACCGACTCCGGCATGCCGCTGGAGCTCGTGCGGGTCTGAGCGTCCGGCGCGCGGCTCAGCTCTCGTCCGAGCTCCGGCGCAGGGCGGGGACGGCGCGCCACGCCCGTGCGGCCACCACGAACACCACGAGCGCGACGAGAAGCGTCCAGGGGAAGCCCGACGCCGCGGCGACGGAGCTCTCCTGCGCCGTGCGCACCACGGTCAGCTCGGCCCACAGCAGCCGCGCCGTCACGCCCTCGACCCCGCCGGCCGGGGCCACCTGCCAGAGCGCCGAGGCGAACACCGCCGCGGCGGCCAGGCACAGCAGCAGCCACGCGCTGACGGCCGCCGCACCCAGGCCCCAGCGGGGCCGCGCGGGGTCCAGCAGCTCGCTGTACTCCGCGGCCAGGCGGCGCGCGGGCCCGAGGGAGCGGACCGCCTCGCGCATCGAGGTGTCCGCGGCGGCGGCGTCGAGCTCGCCCCGCAGCTGGGCGACCAGAGCCCTGCGCTGAGCGGAGGGGTAGTCGTCGTCCAGCCACAGCACGAGCGAGAGCAGGTAGCGGTCCCGGCGGAGCCGGTCGCGAAGGCCCGGCCGTGGGACGACGGTGGCCGTCGGGGAGTCGGTCGGTGTCGTGGAGCCGGTGCGTGTCACGGGCGTGCCTCCTGTACGGGTCGGGACCGGCGCGGGCCGGGGGTCATGACGACGGCGACGACGTCGCCGAGCTGCTGCCAGCCGCGCCGCTGGACCCCGAGGTGCTCCAGGCCGGCGTCGGTGGGGGTGTAGTACTTGCGGGCCGGGCCCGCCTGCGAGGCCACGAGGTACGAGGCCAGGTGGCCGTCGCGCTCGAGGCGGGTCAGCACCGGGTAGACCGAGCCGGTCGCGACGTCGGTGAGCCCGGCCTCCTGCAGCCGCGTCACCAGCTCGTAGCCGTAGGAGTCCTGCTCCCGCAGCAGTGCGAGCACCAGCATGGGCAGGACGCCCTTGAGGAGCTGAGGGTCCCGTGGTGCGGGGGTGCGAGTGGCCACGGAGGAAGGCTATGGCAAGTATTCGGTAATAACAAGTAGTGAGTCTGGCTGGTTACCCCGGGGCGCCGCTGAGCACGGGCCCGACGTGGCGGCGGGCCGGGCGCAGTGGCAGTCTTGCCTCAGCCGCCTCGTCGACGGCACGGGTTCACGGCCCGGACCGAGGCCGTCGGCCCGCTCGGAAAGGACCGGGCGATGACCGTCTCCATCATCCCCGTCGAGACCCCGTCGCTGGGGGACCGCAGCTACCTCGTCCACGACGGCCGGGTGGCGTTCGTGGTGGACCCCCAGCGCGACATCGACCGCATCCTCGCCCTGGCGGAGCGGGCGGGAGTGACGATCACGCACGTCCTCGAGACGCACATCCACAACGACTACGTGACCGGTGGCTACGCGCTCGCCCGGCGGACCGGCGCGCAGTACCTCGTCAACGCCGACGACGAGGTCTCGTTCGAGCGCACGCCGGTCGCCGACGGCGACGTCGTGGACGTCAGCCCGAGCCTGCACCTGCGCGTCCTCGCCACGCCGGGGCACACGTTCACCCATCTGTCCTACGTCCTGCAGGGCGAGTCGCCGGCGCTGTTCTCCGGCGGGTCGCTGCTCTTCGGCGCCACGGGCCGGCCCGACCTGCTCGGCGCGACCAGCACGCACGAGCTCGCCCGCCACCAGTACCGCAGCGCCCGTCGGCTGGCCGACCACCTGCCGGACGACGCCCGCCTGCTCCCGACCCACGGGTTCGGCGGCTTCTGCGCCACCGCGGCGACCGGCTCCGAGATCAGCGCGTCCACCATCGGGCGCGAGCGCGACGTCAACCCGGTCCTGTCCCAGGACGAGGAGGAGTACGTGGCCGACGTGCTCGCCGGCCTGGACGCCTACCCGGCCTACTACGCGTACATGGGTCCCCGGAACGCGGCAGGTCCCGACGAGCCGGACCTCAGTCCCCCCGCGCTGGTGGACGCCAAGGAGCTGCGCCGCCGTCTCGAGGCGGGCGAGTGGCTCGTGGACCTGAGGCACCGGACGGTGTTCGCGGCCGGCCATGTGCCCGGCACCTACAACATCGCCCTCGACGTCAGGTTCGCCTCCTACCTCGGCTGGCTCCTGCCGTGGGGGACGCCGGTGACGCTGCTCGGCGAGAGCGAGGCGCAGGTGGCCGAGGCGCAGCGGGAGCTGGTCCGGATCGGGATCGACCGGCCCGCCGCCGCGACGAGCGGGAGGCCGGAGTGGTGGACCGAGGGGCAGCTCGTCACCACGCCGCGGGCGAGCTTCGCCGACCTCGAGCGGGTGCGGCACCACAGGCCGGTGGTGGTGCTCGACGTCCGGCGGGAGAAGGAGTGGGACCGGGCGCACGTCGACGGCGCCGTCCACGTCCCGCTGCACGCGTTGCTCGCCCGTCTCGACGACATCCCGGCGGGGGAGGTGTGGGTGCACTGCGCCAGCGGCTACCGGGCGAGCGTCGCCGCCTCGATCCTGACCGCGCACGGGCGCCGGGCGGTGCTGATCGACGACTCGTTCCAACAGGCACGCGCCTGCGGCCTGCCGCTGGTCGGCCGGGGCGTCGCGGCCTGACCCGGCACGGGCCGGCCACGCGACGTGCGTCAGGGCGTCGTCAGAGCGGGTGGCCGGCCCGCATCTCGGCGACCAGCGAGGCGACGACGGCGTCCAGGTCGCCCCTCTCGGAGACGCGGAGCTGGCGCTGGTAGGAGGCGCCGTCGTCGAGGATCCGGCGGACCAGGGCGAGGTCCTCGGAGCAGCCGAGCCGTTCGGCCACCGGCTCGAGCTCGACGAGCATCGCGGCGACGGTGTCCGTGACCAGCTCCTCCTCGCCGGAGCCGTCGCGGATGAGGATGGCGTCCATGCCGTACCGGGCGGAGCGCCACTTGTTCTCCACCACGAACCAGCGCGGGGCGGTGGGCAGCTCCTCGCCGGCGTCGAGCATCGTGGAGTAGTGCTCGACGAGGCAGTGCGTCAGCGCCGAGGTGGCGCGCAGCTCCTCGAGGTTGGTCGCGGCGTCGCAGACCCGGACCTCGATGGTGCCGAGCCCGGGCGAGGGGCGGATGTCCCAGCGCAGCTCGGAGAACGTGTCGATGACGCCGGTGCGCGTCATGTCCTCGACGTAGCTCTCGAGATCCTCCCAGCGGTCGAACTGGTAGGGGACGCCGGCCGTCGGCAGCTGCTGGAACATCATGGCCCGGTTGGACGCGTAGCCGGTGTCCTCCCCGCCCCAGAACGGGGAGGAGGCCGCCAGCGACTGCAGGTGCGCGAAGCGCGTGAGCAGCGCCTGCATGATCGGGAGCACCTTCGAGCGGTCCTCGATGCCGACGTGCACGTGCACCCCGTACAGCAGCATCTGCCGGCCCCACCAGCGGGTGCGGTCGATCAGGGTGGCGTAGCGCTCCTTGTTCGTCACCCGCTGGAATGCGGGGCGCGCGAAGGGGTGCGAGCCGGCGCTGGCGAGCTCGATGCGCAGCGGGTCCGTGACGGCGCGCAGGTCGTCGACGGCGCGCTGGAGGTCCGCGGCCGCCTCGCCGACCGTGCGGCACACGCCCGAGACGACCTCGACGGTGTTGACGAGGAGCTCGGGGTGGACGTTCGGGTGGGGAGCGCCGTCCGGGCCGGCGAGACCCGCGAGCACCGTCTCGGCGGCCTGGCGCAGATCGCCCGAGTCGGCGTCGAGGAGCTGCAGCTCCCACTCGATGCCGACAGACGAACGCCCGGACGGGGCGAAGGCAAGGTTCACGGGACCAGTCTGCCGCTCCCCACCGTCCGGTGCGTCACCGGGGCCGAGCTGGGGTGCGGCCTGGTTCCGCGCGCCGCTGACCCAGGTCCCGGTCAGGCACGCCGGGGACCCAGGTCCCGGTCAGGCACGCTGGGGACCCAGGTCCCTGGCGCGTCGCGGTGTCGTCGAGGACCGTGGAGGCAGCGCGCTGCGCCGCCGGCCCGAGCGGGCCGGGACCGACGACAAGGAGGTTGTCATGAAGGCACTCGTCTATCACGGCCCCGGGAAGAAGTCCTGGGACGAGGTTCCGGACCCGACGATCGTGGACCCCACGGACATCATCGTGAAGGTCGACACCACCACCATCTGCGGCACCGACCTGCACATCCTCAAGGGAGACGTCCCTGCGGTGACCGAGGGACGCATCCTCGGGCACGAGGGCGTCGGCACGGTCACCGAGGTCGGCGACGCCGTCTCCACCGTCGCGGTCGGGGACCGCGTGATCATCTCGTGCATCAGCGCCTGCGGAGCGTGCTCCTACTGCCACCAGGGCCTGTACGCCCACTGTCTGGCCGAGGAGGGCGCCGAGGGGATCGGCTGGATCTTCGGCCACCTGATCGACGGCACGCAGGCGGAGTACGTGCGGGTGCCCTTCGCGGACAACTCCGTCTACAAGGTCCCCGAGGGCGTGAGCGACGAGGCTGCGGTGATGCTCTCGGACATCCTGCCGACGGGGTTCGAGATCGGGGTGCGCTACGGGCACGTCGAGCCGGGCGACGTCGTCGCCGTCATCGGCGCCGGCCCGGTGGGGCTGGCCGCCATCATGACTGCCGGGCTCTACGGGGCGGCGCGGATCATCGCCATCGACCTCGACGAGAACCGGATAGCCAAGGCCAAGGACTTCGGTGCCACGGACGGGGTCAACAGCGGGGACGCCGACTGGGTCGAGCAGGTCATGGGGATGACCGACGGGCTGGGCGTGGACACCGCGATCGAGGCGGTCGGCATCCCGGCCACCTTCGACGCGTGCACCAAGATCGTGCGGCCCGGCGGGAACATCGCGAACGTCGGCGTGCACGGAAAGCCGGTCGAGCTGCGGCTGAACGAGCTGTGGATCTCGGACATCGCGATCACCATGGGCCTGGTGAGCACCTCGACCACGCCGATGCTGCTCAAGCTGGTGGCGCAGCACAAGCTGCCGGCGGAGAAGTTCGCCACGCACCGGTTCACCTTCGACCAGGTGATGGACGCCTACGACACGTTCTCCAAGGCCGCCGAGACCAAGGCGCTGAAGGTCGTGATCTCCGGCTGACGCCCGGCACCCGGCCGGCCGCCCGCACCCGCGGCTCGCGGCTCGCGGCTCGCCCGAGAATGCCCTCACGCCCCGTCTGAGAGCGAAGACGGGAAGTCAGGGCATTCTCGGCGGCCGAGGGGGGCGCGGCCGAGGGCGCAGCCGAGGACCCTGCGCCGAGAGGACACGGCCGCGCCTGCCGGCCCCTACGCCCGCTCGACGACGACGACGCTCTGGCGGCCCGCGAGCCGGGTGAGCACGATCGTCGCTCGCCCGGAACCCTTGAGGCCGAGCTGCCGGCGCAGCTGCTCGGGCTCGACGGCGGTGCCGCGCTTCTTGATCTCGACGGCACCGACGTCGCGCTCGCGCAGGTAGCCGCGCAGCCGCTTGAGGCTGAAGACGAAGTGGTCCAGCACCCGGTAGGCGGTGGCGAAGGGCGTGCGGGTCAGAGAGTCCGCCGTCAGGTACGCGATGTCCTCGCTGACCACGCCCGCGCCCAGGTCCTCCGCCGTGCGCGCGACGAGGCCGGCGCGGATGACTGCGCCGTCCGGCTCGTAGAGGTAGCCGGCGAGCGCACGCACGCCGACCTGGCGGGCCGGCGCGTCCGGCGCCCCGGCAGGCGTGCCGCGCACCTCCTCGGCCTCGGTGAGCAGGTGCGCCTCCTCGCCGGCGAGCACAAGCGCCGAGCGCCCGGGCCCCTCGGGTGCCAGCGCGCCGAACCACAGGCCGGCCTCGACGACGTCGCCGTCCACGCTCACCCACTGGGCGTGCGCGTCGGCGGGGAGGAAGGAGTAGGGGATCCCGGGCGCCACCTTCATCCCCAGCTCGGGCACCTGCGCGCGCAGCGCCAGCACCTGGTCCAGGGGCGGCGCGTAGGCGGCCGGGTCGAAGACGCGCCGCCCGCCGCGCGTGCGGCGGGCCGGGTCGGCGAAGACGCCGTCGACACCCTCGGCCGCCAGGTCGAGCGCCATGGCGTCGCCGTGCCGGACGGTGGCGGTGGGGAAGAAGCGCAGGTTGACGGTGGCCAGTGCCGCCGTCGCCTCGTCCGCCTCGACGGCGAGGACCGGGACGCCGAGCGCCGACAGGGCCATCGCGTCGCCGCCCAGGCCGCAGCCGAGGTCGGCCACGAGCGTGGCCCCGGCGTCGGCGTACCGGCGGGCGTGGTGGGCCGCGACGCTGAGCCGGGTGGCCTGCTCCAGCCCCGCCGGGGTGAAGAGCATGCCCGAGGCGAAGTCGCCGAACTTGCCGACGGCCCGGGCGCGCAGGCGCGACTGCGTCAGCGCGGCGGCCACGAGGTCCGGGTCGGTGCCCCGCTCGCGCAGGCCGGTGGAGATCCGCAGCGCGGCCTCCTCGGAGTACGGCGGCAGCGCGGAGAGCAGGGCCCAGCCCTCGGGTGCGAGCAGCTTGGTCAGCGAGCGTTCGTCCACCGCTCGATCCTGCCAGTGTTCGCGCGGCGGCACTCATTGGCACTCACCTTGACCGAGTGCTAACTCCGGCCTAGATTTGTGCGAGGCGCGACCCCTCGGGGTCGCGGCTGCGATCACCGGAGACGATGCGTCCGACCCCCGCGACGGCGGGCGTGGCGGCGAAGGTGACGCACACCCTTAACCGTCCAACTCTCATGCGAAGGGGAGGTCCGCAGTGTCGGTCTCCATCAAGCCGCTCGAGGACCGTATCGTCGTTCAGACCCTCGAGGCCGAGCAGACCACGGCTTCTGGTCTCGTCATCCCTGACACCGCCAAGGAGAAGCCCCAGGAGGGCACCGTCCTGGCGATCGGTCCGGGTCGTGTCGACGACAACGGCAACCGCGTCCCGCTGGACGTCGCCGTCGGCGACGTCGTCATCTACAGCAAGTACGGCGGTACCGAGGTGAAGTACGCCGGCGAGGAGTACCTCATCCTCTCCGCGCGTGACGTCCTCGCGGTCGTCCAGAAGTGATCAGCTCCTAGCTGACGACGAAGCCCCGGTCTCCACGGAGACCGGGGCTTCGTCGTGGCTGAGCCGGGGCTGCTGAGACGCGCGGTGCGAGCGGCCAGGACGTGCGGTCCAGGCTGAGGGGACCGGCGGTCCGAACTGCTAGGACGTGCGGTCCGAGCTGCTAGGACGCGCGCCGCACGGGGCGGGCGAGGATGGCCTGGCGCTCGTCCTCGCTCAGGCCGCCCCAGACGCCGTACGGCTCCCGCACCGCGAGGGAGTGCTCGCGGCACTGCTCGATCACCGGGCAGGTGGCGCAGATCGCCTTGGCGGCCTCGTCGCGACGCCGGCGCGTGCCACCACGCTCGCCCTCAGGGTGGAAGAAGAGATTCGGGTCGGCCTCGCGGCACGCGCCCTGGTACTGCCACTCCCACAGGTCCATCACGGGTCCGGGAAGCCTCGAGAGCTCAGCCATGTCGCCTGTCCTTCCGTCGATGAAGCGTTTCGTCAAAACCGTTGCCCTGAACAACGCTGTGAACAACCTAGCAACCGATGCACAACTTGTTCAAGACCCTGTCGCAACTGATTCATGACGACGTGGCGGTCGCCCACGGCGTGCCGAAGTGGCAGGAGTTCGTCTACCGCGTCAAGATCGATTCATGAGGATGGAGCGCAGCACCGGTCCGTCCGCGCACGACGGCGGCGCGGAGCCGGGCGCGCGTGGCGGCTCCGGGGGAGTCCGGACCGAGGCGGGCGGAGCCCGCCCAGGGCGCGCGACGCGCGCGCAGGGGGCGGGTGCGCCGCTGACCGTGGCCGCGGTGGCGAGCCGTCTGGGCGTCGCCGCGTCCACCCTGCGCACCTGGGACCGGCGGTACGGCCTGGGGCCCTCCGCCCACGAGGCCGGGGCGCACCGCCGCTACTCGCCCGACGACGTTGCCCGGCTCGAGCGGATGCGCCAGCTGACGCTCCAGGGTGTCGCGCCGGCGGACGCCGCCCGCGCGGCCGCGGCATACGACCCGGCCGACCCCTCCGCCGCCCTCCCGCCCGAGGGGGCGAGCGCCGGGCCCCAGCCCACCGAGCGGCACGAGCACCTCCTCGTCGACCCGCTCTCCCTCGCCGCGGCCGCCGTGGAGCCGGACCTGCCGCGGGTGCAGCGCATGTTCGACCAGGAGGTGGGGGAGAAGGGCATCCTGCGCGCCTGGACTACCCTCGCCAAGCCGGCGCTGTCGATGCTGGGGCAGCGCGACCGGTCGGACCGACCCGGGGCGGATCCCGAGACGGTCCTTGTCGGGGCCGTGCTCGCGGCCGTGCGCGGCGTCGTCGCCGCCGCCGACACCGCGGCCGACTCGCAGGGCAGCACGGTCCTGCTCTGCGCGGGGGAGGAGCGTCGGGTGCGGGCCCACGTCATCGGCGGGGGCCTCGCCGAGCGCGGCATCAAGGCCCGCGTGCTGCGTGCGGAGCAGGTTCGGGGCGCGGAGCAGGTGCTGCGGGCGGTCGACGAGCGCCACGCACGCGTGCTGGCCGTGCTGGGCAGCCCGGACGGCACCGAGGAGCTCGTGCGGGCCGTGTCCGAGCGGGGCGACGTCGAGGTCTTCCTTCTCGGCTCGGACGCCCCCGAGCTGTGGCTGCCCAACGTGCACCGGGTGCGCACCCCGATGGCCGCGGTCGAGGAGATCGTCGCCGTCATGCACGGCTGATCTGTCCCGCACGGCGGTGTCGCGGAGGGCGTCCGTGAGTGTGGGACGTGCCACGGACCGGGGGACGCCCCTGCCCCGGCCTCTCCCGCGCACGTAGGATCACCGCGTGACCGAGACGAACGCCCCCGCCGACCCGTTCTCGCTCGTGGGTCTCACCTACGACGACGTCCTCCTCCTGCCCGGTGCCACCGACGTGATCCCCTCCGAGGTGGACACCACCACCCGGCTCACCCGTGAGATCTCGGTGCGCACGCCGCTGATCTCCGCCGCCATGGACACCGTCACCGAGGCCCGCATGGCCATCGCCATGGCGCGCCAGGGCGGCCTCGGGATCCTGCACCGCAACCTCTCGATCGAGGACCAGGCCCAGCAGGTCACCGTGGTCAAGCGCTCGGAGTCGGGCATGGTCACCGACCCGGTGACCATCGGGCCCGACGCCACCCTCGCCGAGCTGGACGCCCTGTGCGGGCAGTACCGCGTCTCCGGGCTCCCCGTGGTCGACGCCGACAACGTGCTCCTCGGCATCATCACCAACCGCGACCTGCGCTTCGTGCCGGGCGGCGAGTTCGGCACCCGGCGGGTGCGCGAGTCCATGACCCCGATGCCGCTGGTCACCGGCCCCGTGGGCATCAGCTCGGACGACGCCGCCGCCCTGCTGGCCAAGCACAAGATCGAGAAGCTGCCGCTCGTCGACGACGCCGGCCGGCTGAGCGGGCTCATCACGGTCAAGGACTTCGTCAAGTCCGAGCAGTACCCGCACGCCACCAAGGACGCCGAGGGGCGCCTCATGGTCGGCGCTGCCATCGGCTACTGGGGCGACGCCTGGGACCGCGCCACGGCCCTCGCCGAGGCCGGGGCGGACGTCCTCGTCGCGGACACCGCCAACGGCGAGGCCCGCCTGCTCCTCGAGATGATCTCGAGGATGAAGAAGGACAAGGCCTTCGCGGGCGTCCAGGTCATCGGCGGGAACGTCGCCACGCGCGAGGGCGCCCAGGCCCTCGTCGACGCCGGGGCCGACGCCGTAAAGGTCGGCGTGGGGCCCGGCTCGATCTGCACCACCCGCGTGGTCGCCGGCGTCGGCGTCCCGCAGGTGACCGCGGTGCACCTCGCCGCCCAGGCGTGCCGGCCCGCCGGCGTACCGCTCATCGCCGACGGCGGCCTGCAGTACTCCGGCGACATCGCCAAGGCCCTGGTCGCCGGCGCGGACTCCGTGATGCTCGGCTCGCTGCTCGCGGGCTGCGAGGAGTCCCCGGGCGAGCTCGTCTTCGTCAACGGCAAGCAGTACAAGCACTACCGCGGCATGGGCTCCCTCGGTGCCATGGCGTCCCGCGGTCGCGTGTCCTACTCCAAGGACCGGTACTTCCAGGCCGACGTCGACACCGACGACAAGATCGTCCCCGAGGGCATCGAGGGACAGGTGCCCTACCGTGGCCCCCTGTCCGCCGTGGCCTACCAGCTCACCGGCGGGCTCCACCAGTCGATGTTCTACGTGGGCGCGCGCACGATCCCCGAGCTGC
Organism: Georgenia sp. EYE_87; assembly: GCF_023148685.1. GTDB lineage: Bacteria > Actinomycetota > Actinomycetes > Actinomycetales > Actinomycetaceae > Georgenia. The sequence continues at coordinate 399,461 of NZ_JAHXNL010000002.1, forward strand.
AGCAGCGCGGCAAGTTCGTGCGCATCACCCCGGCCGGGCTCAAGGAGTCGCACCCGCACGACGTCCAGATGACCTCCGAGGCGCCGAACTACTCCGCCCGCCGCTGACGGACGGCGGGGTGCGGTCGCGCCCCGCCCCGCCGTCGGTCATGCTCCGCCGTCGGTCATGCCCCGGCGACCGCCGGCGCCGCCGTCAACGGCTGGGGCCAGCCCGGGTCCACGCCGGGCCCGGTGAGCCCCTGGTCGGCTCGCCAGGCGTTGAACTGCTCCGCCCACTCGCGGTACCGGACGACCTGCCAGCCGTGCAGGTCCTCCAGCGTGCGGTCACCGATGCGCGGGAACCGCGCGGCGATCCGCGCCAGCACGTCCAGGGTGGCGACGACGTCCACCTCGGCCGTGTGCAGGTTGCCCTGCTCCGGCACGTCGTAGTGGATGCAGAGGTCCACCAGCTTGCGCTGGCCCTCGCGGTCCGGGTCGAGCCCGCGGTCCAGCACCAGCGGATCCACCACGGGCAGGCAGTCCCGGCCGAGCCGCTCGGCCAGGCGGGGCAGGCCGTGCCTGGTGAGCTCGTTGTCGAGGATCGCCAGGTCGAACGCCGCGTTGTACGCGACCACCGGCACTCCCTCGAGCTGCGCCTCGACGATCAGCGACGCGATCTCGTCGAGCCCGACCGCCGGCTCGGTCCCCTCGGCCCGGGCGTGCGCGGTCGAGATGCCGTGGATGGAGCTGGCCGCCTGCGGGATCTCGACGCCCGGGTCGAGGAGCCAGGTCCGCACGCGCGTCGAGCTTCCGTCACGGTGCACCAGGGCCGCCGAGACGATGCGGTCCGAGACGACGTCCACCCCGGTGGTCTCGGTGTCGAAACCGAGGAACGGGCCGTTGCACCAGCTGCTCATGAGGCCTCCTTCACTGCTCAGCACTGTGCCAGCGCCCACCCACATCCCCCGGTAACCGGGGCGGCGCGCCCGGCGGATCGGTCGTGTCTCGGTCGTGAGATCCCCCGCTCGCCGTCGTGTGGTCGAATGCCTCAGACGGCGGACCGAGGCGGCGCGGGAAGGGACGGGACGTGGACGAGAACCAGAACCCCTGGGCGGTGCGCCGCGCCTCGCTGCTCGACCTCGCACGGAGCGCCGCCGGGGGCGGCGCGCCCCTGCGCGGTGTGAACGCCTACGACGCCGAGGCGGCCCGCAACTTCCGCCCCTCGGCCGTCCTGCTGCTGTTCACCCCGCCGGAGCGCGGCACGGAGCCCGACCTCTTCCTCGTGCAGCGCTCCCGGGAGCTGCGCCACCACCCCGGGGAGATCGCGCTGCCCGGCGGGCGGCTCGAGCCGGGGGAGGACGCCGTGACGGCGGCGCTGCGCGAGACGCACGAGGAGATCGGCGTGCACCCCGACCACGTGGACGTCCTGGGCGAGCTACCCCCGATCCTGGTCCCGGTCACGCGGTACGTGGTGACTCCGGTGCTCGGATGGACCGACCGCGCGGACGAGGCCACCCACGTCGAGCCCGGAGAGGTGCTCCACACGATCCGGGTCTCGGTCGGGACCCTCACCGACCCCGAGCGGCGCCGGACCGTCCGGATCTTCGGACGGCGCACCCACGGGTTCCTCCTACCAGACGGGCTGGTGTGGGGGATGACCGCGAACCTCCTGGACCACGTCCTCGCCGAGCTCGGCTGGGCGCAGGAGTGGGACGCCACACGTGAGGTCGTCATGCGGCGCGGGGACGACGGCAGGGTCTGGGAACCGGACCTGTGAGGCGGCCGGTCGCGTGACACCCGGCTTCAGGAGGCACCGGACCGGGACGTGGCACGTCGGGGCGGGGCCCGGCCGGTCCCGGTAGCCTGCAACGGTGACCAACGAGATCGAGATCGGCCGCGGCAAGCGCGCCCGCCGGGCCTACAGCTTCGACGACGTCGCCGTCGTCCCCTCCCGCCGCACCCGTGACCCCGAGGACGTCTCGGTCAGCTGGCAGATCGACGCGTACCACGTCGACCTGCCGGTGCTGGCCGCGCCGATGGACTCCGTCATGAGCCCTGCGACCGCCATCGAGCTGGGGCGCCTGGGCGGCATCGGGGTGCTCGACCTCGAGGGACTGTGGACCCGCTACGAGGACCCCGCGCCGGTGCTCTCCGAGATCGTCGGGCTGGCGGACGGCGACGCGACCCGGCGGATGCAGGAGATCTACGCCGAGCCGATCAAGCCCGAGCTCATCACCCAGCGGCTGCGCCAGATCCGGGACTCCGGCGTCACGGTCGCCGGCAGCCTCAGCCCGCAGCGCACCCAGGAGCACTGGCGCACCGTCGTCGAGGCAGGGGTGGACCTGTTCGTCATCCGCGGTACCACCGTCTCCGCGGAGCACGTCTCCTCGCGGGCCGAGCCGCTCAACCTCAAGCGGTTCATCTACGAGCTCGACGTGCCCGTGATCGTCGGGGGCGCGGCCACCTACACCGCGGCGCTGCACCTCATGCGCACCGGAGCCGCCGGCGTCCTCGTCGGGTTCGGCGGGGGCGCCGCCCACACCACCCGCCGCTCCCTCGGCATCCACGCCCCCATGGCCTCCGCCGTCGCCGACGTCGCCGCGGCCCGTCGTGACTACCTCGACGAGTCCGGGGGCCGCTACGTCCACGTCATCGCCGACGGCGGCGTCGGCCGCTCCGGCGACCTCGTCAAGGCCGTCGCCTGCGGCGCGGACGCCGTCATGCTCGGCGCCGCGCTCGCCCGCGCCTCCGACGCGCCCGGCAGGGGCTGGCACTGGGGGCCCGAGGCGCACCACCCCGAGCTGCCGCGCGGGGAGCGCGTGCGGGTCGGGACCGTCGGCACGCTCGCCGAGATCCTCCACGGCCCCTCGAGCTCCGCGGACGGCACCCTCAATCTCATCGGCGCCCTGCGGCGCACGATGGCGACCACCGGCTACTCCGACGTCAAGGAGTTCCAGCGGGTGGAGGTCGTGGTCTCGCCGTACAACCCGTTCTGATGTGGATCGGGGCGACCGCCGGCTCGCCGGCGCTCGCCCCTGACGGGCGACGACCCATCGCGGACGATTTCGGACCTGTACGGATGGGTGGATACGCTCGCAGGACCAGTGCCGGCACAGATGCCCACCGTTCAGTCTCGAAAGGATCAGCCATGGCCCAGCGCAGCGCCGTCGTCGCCTCCAAGGTCGGGCTCCACGCCCGCCCCGCCGCCGTCTTCGTCAAGGCGGTCGCCGCGAGCGGGGTGCCCGTCACGATCGCCAAGGAGGGGGCCGAGCCTGTCGACGCCGCGAGCATCCTCGGCGTGATGACCCTCGGCGCAGAGCACGGCGACGAGGTGGTCCTCACCGCCGAGGGCGACGACGCCGAGCGTGTCCTCGACGAGCTGGTGGAGCTGCTCTCGCAGGACCTCGACGCCTGACGGGCCGCCCGCCATCCGGCCACCGGGCAGGCCCCGGGGGTCGACGGCGCGATGCGAGAAGATGGCAGGGCCGGCGCACGGCCGCGCCGGTAACGCGAACGAGAGGCATGGAGCAGCAGTGAGCCAGCAGCAGCCCGGCAGCGCGGACGACTTCCGCATCGAGCACGACACGATGGGCGAGGTGCGCGTCCCGCGCGACGCCCTCTACTCCGCGCAGACGCAGCGGGCGGTCGAGAACTTCCCCATCTCCGGGCGCGGCCTCTCCTCGCACCACATCGCCGCGCTCGGGCAGGTCAAGCGCGCCGCCGCGATCGCCAACGCCGAGCTCGGTGTCCTCGACAGGGAGGTCGCCGACGCCATCGTCGGTGCCGCCGAGGAAGTCATCGCGGGCCGGCACGACGCGCAGTTCCCCATCGACGTGTTCCAGACCGGCTCGGGCACGTCGTCGAACATGAACACCAACGAGGTGGTCGCCAACCTCGCCTCCACCCGGCTGGGCCGCCCGGTCCACCCGAACGACCACGTGAACGCGTCGCAGTCCTCCAACGACGTCTTCCCGTCCTCCATCCACATCGCGGCCGTCCAGGCTGTCGTCGAGGAGCTGATCCCCGGCCTGGAGGTCCTGGCCACCTCGCTCGAGCGCAAGGCCGAGCAGTGGAAGGACGTCGTCAAGTCCGGGCGCACGCACCTCATGGACGCCACCCCGATCACCCTCGGGCAGGAGTTCTCCGGGTACGCCACCCAGATCCGCTACGGCATCGACCGCGTGAACGCCACCCTGCCGAGGCTCGCCGAGCTGCCGCTGGGCGGCACCGCCGTCGGCACCGGCATCAACACCCCGCTCGGATTCTCGCAGCGGGTCATCGAGCTGATCGCCGAGCACACCGGCCTGCCGCTGGTGGAGGCGCGCAACCACTTCGAGGCCCAGGCCGCCCAGGACTCCCTCGTGGAGACCTCCGGCGCCCTGCGCACCATCGCGGTCTCGCTGACCAAGATCGCCAATGACCTGCGCTGGATGGGCTCCGGCCCGCGCACCGGCATCGGCGAGCTGCAGCTGCCCGACCTCCAGCCCGGCTCCTCGATCATGCCGGGCAAGGTCAACCCGGTCGTGCCCGAGGCCACCGTCATGGTCGCCGCCCAGGTCATCGGCAACGACGCCGCGATCGCCTTCGCCGGCGCGCAGGGCAACTTCGACCTCCTGGTCATGCTGCCGGTCATGGCCCGCAACCTGCTCGAGTCGATCACTCTGGTCGGTAACGTCTCCCGGGTGCTCGCGACGAAGACGGTCGACGGGCTGGTCGCCAACGAGGAGCGGTGCCTGGAGCTCGCGGAGTCCTCGCCGTCCATCGTCACCCCGCTGAACCGGATCATCGGCTACGAGGCGGCGGCGAAGATCGCCAAGCACTCCGTGGCCAAGGGCATCACCGTGCGTGCCGCGGTCGAGGACCTCGGCTACGTCGAGCGCGGGGAGATCACCCCCGAGCAGCTCGACGCCGCCCTCGACGTGCGGTCGATGACGGCGCCGAAGCAGGCCTGACCCCCCGACGACGACGGCGCCCCTCTCCACAAGAGGGGCGCCGTCGTCCTGCGTGGGCTCACATCGCGTTCGGGGTCAGAGCAGGGAGACCGCCTGGCGGGCGATGGCGAGCTCCTCGTTGGTCGGCACGACCAGCACGGCCACGCGGGCGCCGTCGGGCGAGATGAACCGCGCCTCCTTGCTGCGGGCCTCGTTGCGGGCCTCGTCGATCTCGACGCCGAGGAACTCCAGTCCCGCGACGGCCCGGGCCCGGACGATCGTGTCGTTCTCCCCGACGCCGGCGGTGAAGCTCAGGACGTCGAGCCCGCCCATCACGGCCGCGTAGGCGCCGATGTACTTGCGCAGCCGGTGCGCGTAGACCTCGACGGCGAGCGTGGCCGCCTCGTCCCCGGACTCCGCGAGACGGTGCACCTGACGCAGGTCGTTGTGCCCCGTCAGGCCCTTCATGCCCGAGCGCTTGTTGAGCAGGTCGTCGATCTCGTCGATGCTCATGCCCGCGTTGCGGGCGAGGTGGAAGACGACGGCCGGGTCGATGTCCCCGGTGCGGGTGCCCATCACCAGCCCCTCCAGGGGCGTCAGGCCCATCGAGGTGTCGACCGCGTGCGCGCCGACGACCGCGGAGGCGGACGCCCCGTTGCCCAGGTGGAGCACGATCTGGCGCAGGTTCGCGCTGTCGCCGCCGACCAGCTCCGCCGCCCGGGCGGAGACGTACTGGTGCGAGGTGCCGTGCGCGCCGTACCGGCGGACCTTGTACCGCTCGGCCACCTCCCGGTTCAGCGCGTACGTCGCCGCCGGTGCCGGGAGGTTGCGGAAGAACGCGGTGTCGAAGACCGCGACGTGCGGGACGTCCGGCAGCAGCTCCCGCGCCACGCGGATGCCGGTGAGGTTCGGCGGGTTGTGCAGCGGCGCGACCGGGGAGAGCCGGTCGATGACGCCGACCACCTCGTCGTCGACAAGCACGGGCCCGTCGTAGTACTCGCCGCCCTGCACGACCCGGTGGCCCACCGCGACGATGTTCGCGTCCGCCAGCACCGGCCCGACCTTCTCGAACAGCCCGAGCACCGTCCGCATGCCGTTCGCGTGATCCGGCACCGGGTCGTGCAGCTCGGTGGTCTCGCTGCCGGCACGGTGCTTCACGTGCCCCTCGCTCTCGCCGATCCGCTCCACGAGCCCGGACGCCAGGGACTCTCCCGAGGCGGGGTCGACGAGCTGGTACTTGATCGAGGACGAGCCGGAGTTGATGACGAGGACGGTCGAGCTCATGCGTTGTTCTCCTTGAGGGTGGCGGCGACGGCGGACTGCTCGGTCCCGCCCTCGGCGGGGCGGCCGGCGGTGTCGGTGGCGGTGCTCGTCGTCGGCGCGGTGCTCGTCGTCGGCGCGGTGCCCGCCGCGGCGGCGGCGTCCGCCTCCGCCTGGACGGCGGTGATGGCGACGGTGTTGACGATGTCCTGCACGAGGGCGCCGCGCGAGAGGTCGTTGACCGGCTTGTTCAGGCCCTGCAGCACCGGGCCGATCGCGATGGCGCCGGCCGAGCGCTGGACGGCCTTGTAGGTGTTGTTGCCGGTGTTGAGGTCGGGGAAGATGAAGACCGTCGCCCGGCCGGCGACGTCGGACTCCGGAAGCTTCGTCGCGGCCACCGAGGCGTCCACGGCGGCGTCGTACTGGATCGGGCCCTCGACGAACAGGTCGGGGCGCCGCTCCCGCACCAGGGCGGTGGCGGTGCGCACCTTGTCCACCTCGGCACCGGATCCGGACTGGCCGGTGGAGTAGGACAGCATGGCCACGCGCGGCTCGATCCCGAACTGCACCGCGGTCTCCGCGGAGGAGATCGCGATGTCGGCGAGCTGCTCCGCCGTCGGGTCCGGGTTGACCGCGCAGTCCCCGTAGACGAGCACCCGGTCCTCCAGGCACATGAGGAAGACCGAGGACACGATCGACGTGCCCTGCCGGGTCCGGATGATCTCGAACGAGGGCCGGATGGTGTGCGCCGTGGTGTGGTTGGCCCCCGAGACCATCCCGTCGGCCGTGCCGGTGTGCACCATCATCGTGCCGAAGTAGGAGACGTCCCGGATGATCTCGCGGGCCCGCTCGACGGTCATGCCCTTGTGGGCGCGCAGCCGGGCGTACTCCCGGGCGAAGGGCTCGAGCAGGTCCGACGTGGCCGGGTCGACGACGGCGGCCGCCTCGATGTTCAGGCCCAGCTCGGCGGCGCGGGCCCGCACGTGCGGCTCGCTGCCCAGCAGGGTCAGGTCCGCCACGTTGCGCGAGAGCAGGGTGGACGCCGCACGCAGGATACGGTCGTCGTCGCCCTCGGGCAGGACGATGTGCTTGCGGGCGGCCCGCGCCCGCTCGAGCAGGCGGGACTCGAACATCAGGGGCGTGACGACGTCGCTCGGCGGGACGTCCAGGAGGTGCAGGACCTGCTCGGGGTCGACGTGCTGCTCGAACAGCCCCAGGGCGATGTCCCGCTTGCGCTGGGTCCCGCGGGAGACCACGCCCCGCGTGCGGGCCACGATCGAGGCGGACTCGTAGGTGTCGTGCGGGGTGGCGATCACCGGCAGGCGCTGGCCGAGGCCCTCGACCATCTTCACCACCTGGTCCGACGGCTTGTAGCCGCCGTTGAGGACGATGCCGGCGAGGGAGGGGAAGTTGTCCGAGGCGTGCGCCGCCACGAGGGTGATGAGCACCTCGGGCCGGTCGCTGGCCGCCACGCACAGCTGGCCCTCGCGCAGCCGCTCGAGGATGTGCTCGGTGTTCATGCCGGAGACGAGCATGTGCTCGGCCTCGCGGTCCAGGAGGGCCTCGTCGCCGAGCACGAGCTCCCCGCCGAGCGCCGTCATGAGGTCGCGGACCACCGGGGCGGAGAGGAGCGGGACCTCGGGCAGGGCCCACGCGGGCAGGCCCTCCCGCGCGAGCCGCTCCCGCACGGCGTCGAGCTGGTCCGGGTCGCACCGGTTGGCGAGCACCCCGACCGTGGTGGCGTGCTCCTGGGCGATCTCGGCGATGGCGAGCTCGGCGACCTGGGCGACCTCGTCGGCGCTCCGGCCGAGCGCGGAGACCACGAGGAGCACGGGCGCGCCGAGGTTGGCGGCCACGCGGGCGTTGAACGCCAGCTCCGCGGGGGTGGCGACGTCGGTGTAGTCCGAGCCGACGACGATGACGACCTCGTGGTCCCGCTCGACCGGCCGGTACGCCTCGACGATGCGGCTCAGCGCCTCCTCCTGGTTGGCGTGGACCTCGTCGTAGGTGACGCCCAGCGCGTCCTCGTAGCCGACGTCGACGCCGCCGTGCCCGAGCAGGAGCTCGACCACGGTGTCCCGCTCGCTGCGGCTGCGGGTGACGGGGCGGAAGATGCCCACCTTCTCCACGCGCCGGGCGAAGAGGTCGACGAGCCCCAGCCCGACGGCCGACTTCCCGGTGTGCCCCTCGGCGGAGGCGATGTAGATGCTGCGGGCCACGCGCGGGTCCCTCTCTCCTCGTCGCCGGCCTGGCCGGCGGGTTCGTCGTCCTACGGCGTCGTCACCGACGCCCGGCAGTGGTGGTCCCGGCGCGGGGCGCTCTGCCGCCCGGCGCCGGGACCGCTGCTCCTGCGGGTGCTGCTACTCGTTGTCACCGCCGGTGGTCAGGAAGGCGTTGGGGCCGCCCTGCTCGGTGCCCGTCTCGCCGACGTCCGGCCACACCCAGTCGGCCACGGCCGGGATGTCGGTGCCGTTGTCGTACGCGTACATCCGCGCCTCGAGGCGGGCGTCGATCATGCGCTGCTTCAGCGGACCGTACTTGGACCCCAGGCCCGGGACCCGGTCGATGACGTCCATGACCAGGTGGAAGCGGTCGAGGTCGTTGCGCATGACCATGTCGAACGGGGTGGTGGTCGTGCCCTCCTCCTTGAACCCGCGCACGTGGAGGTTGCTGTGCCCGTTGCGCCGGTAGGTGAGGCGGTGGATCAGCCACGGGTAGCCGTGGTAGGCGAAGATGATCGGCTTGTCCGCGGTGAAGATGTTGTCGAAGCCGCGGTCGGAGAGCCCGTGCGGGTGCTCCTTCTCGTCCTGCAGCCGCATGAGGTCCACGACGTTGACGAAGCGGACCTTGAGGTCCGGGACGTTCTGGCGGAGCAGGTCCGCGGCGGCCAGCGCCTCCAGGGTCGGCACGTCGCCGGCGCAGGCGAGGACGACGTCGGGGTCCTCGCCCTCGACCTCCGAGCCGGCCCAGTCCCAGATCCCCAGCCCGCGGGCGCAGTGCTTGATCGCGTCGTCCACGCTCAGGAAGTCGGGTGCGGGCTGCTTCCCGGCCACCACGACGTTGACGTACTGCTTGGATCGGAGCACGTGGTCGTACGTGGACAGCAGGGTGTTCGTGTCCGGTGGCAGGTAGACCCGGATGATGTCGGCCTTCTTGTTGACCACGTGGTCGATGAACCCGGGGTCCTGGTGGGAGAAGCCGTTGTGGTCCTGGCGCCACACGTGCGAGGACAGCAGGTAGTTCAGCGAGGCGATGGGCTGGCGCCACGGGATGTGGTTGGTGACCTTCAGCCACTTGGCGTGCTGGTTGAACATCGAGTCGACGATGTGGATGAACGCCTCGTAGGAGCTCATCAGGCCGTGCCGGCCGGTGAGCAGGTAGCCCTCCAGCCAGCCCTGGCACTGGTGCTCGCTGAGCACCTCCATGACCCGGCCGGCCCGGGCGAGGTGGTCGTCGGAGTCGGTCGGCAGGTAACCGGCGTTCCACTGCTTGTCCGTGACGTCGTAGACGTCCTGCAGGCGGTTGGAGGCGGTCTCGTCCGGCCCGAAGATCCGGAAGTTCTCCGGGTTGAGCCGGACCACCTCGCGCAGGTACTTGCCCAGGACGCGGGTGGCCTCGGTCATCGGCCCGCCCGGCGTCTCGACGTCGACGGCGAACTCGCGCCAGTCGGGCAGCTTCAGGTCGCGCAGCACGAGGCCGCCGTTGGTGTGCGGGTTCGCGCTCATGCGCAGGTGCCCGGTCGGGGCCAGCGAGGCGATCTCGGGCAGGAGGCGGCCGTTCTCGTCGAAGAGCTCGTCGGCGCGGTAGGACTTCAGCCACGTCTCGAGGTCCTGCAGGTGCTCGTCGGTGTCGCGGGCGCTGGCGAGCGGCACCTGGTGGGCGCGCCACGAGTCGGTGCTGCGCTTGCCGTCGATCTCCGCCGGGCCGCTCCAGCCCTTCGGGGACTTGAAGACGATCATCGGCCACAGCGGCCGCTCCAGCTCGTCCTCGGGCGTCTCGGCGGCGCGGGCCTTGATCTCGGCGATCTCGTCGAGGACGACGTCGAGCAGCTCGGCGAACCGGCGGTGGAAGTCCGCCGGGTCGTCGCCCTCGAACCCGCCGGTGAAGAAGTGCGGCGTGTGGCCGTAGCCGCGCATCAGGTCGGCGAGCTCCTCCTCCGGGATGCGGGCGAGCACGGTGGGGTTGGCGATCTTGTAGCCGTTGAGGTGCAGGACGGGCAGGACCACGCCGTCCTTGGCCGGGTTGACGAACTTGTTCGAGTGCCAGGAGGTGGCCAGGGGGCCGGTCTCCGCCTCGCCGTCGCCGACGACGGCGAAGACCAGCAGGTCGGGGTTGTCGAACGCGGCGCCGTAGGCGTGCGAGAGCGCGTAGCCGAGCTCGCCGCCCTCGTGGATCGAGCCCGGCGTCTCCGGGGCGACGTGGGAGGGGATGCCGCCGGGGAAGGAGAACTGCTTGAACAGCCGGCGCAGACCCTCCTCGTCCTGGGTGATGTGGGGGTAGGTCTCGGTGTAGGTGCCCTCGAGGTAGGTGTTCGCCACCAGCCCGGGGCCGCCGTGGCCGGGGCCAGTGATGTACATGGCGGAGAGGTCGCGCTCGTTGATGGCGCGGTTCATGTGCGCGTAGAGGAAGTTCAGGCCCGGCGTCGTGCCCCAGTGGCCCAGCAGGCGCGGCTTGACGTCGTCACGGCTGAGCGGGCGCCGCAGCAGCGGGTTGTCCAGCAGGTAGATCTGTCCGACGGACAGGTAGTTCGCGGCCCGCCACCAGGCGTCCACCTGCTCCAGCGTGGCGTCGTCGAGCTCGTGCGGGGCGGCGTCGGCGCGTGTGCGCCAGGCCGTCGGGGCTGGGGACGTGGTGGTCATGCGAGATCTCCTCCGTTGATCGTCTCCGACCGGCGCATCCTGGGCTCCCGGACCTCAGCCCGAGGCGCCGGGACCGGCCGGGTCGAGGCCTGCATTCCGACGTCGTTCAGTCTCCTCCATTTGTCCCATTCGTGCGTGGGCGGGCGGTCCCGGCCCGGCGCAGGACGACCGCCCTGTGCCCAAGAGCACAGGGCCGTGAGCACGGGCCGCGGCACGTAACCTGGGACCGTGGACCCACGCCGCACCCTCCGGTCCGACCCTGCCGGGGCCGAGACCGCGCCCGGCGGTCCCCGCGGCGCCCGTCCGGCCGACGACCACCTGCCGGCCGACGACCACCTGCCGGCCGACGATCTCCCGGCCGACGACGTCGCTCGCGACGCCGTCGGGCCCGGCGAGCTCGGGTCGCTGGAGCTCGGGCCCGACGACCTCGCGCCCGCCGACGGCCAGCCGCCGGCGGACGGCACCCTCCGCGACTACCGCCGGGTCGCCCTCACCCCGCGGATGATCGGCCTGTTCGTCCTCCTGCTCGCCGCCGCCCTGGTCTGCGTGCGGCTGGGGGCGTGGCAGCTCGACCGGGCGAGCCTCCGGGGCGCCACCGAGGCCGAGGAGGCGCACGCGGCCGTGCTGGCCCGCGACACGGTCCCGATCGAGGACGTCCTCGCCCCGCAGACGTCCTTCCGGGCCGAGCACCTCGCCGTGCCCGTCGAGGTCACCGGCCGCTACGACGCCGACCAGCAGGTCTACGTCACCGGCCGCGCCGTCGACGGGCGCGACGCCGTCCTCGTCGTCACCGCCCTGCGGGTCGGCGAGGGCGCCCACGCCGGCGCGATGATCCCGGTGCTGCGCGGCTGGGTCGACCCGGCCGACGTCACCACGGCCGGCGGCGCGGCCGCCCCGGCCGACGACGCCACCGCCGACCTCCTGGCCGTTCCCGCGGGGGAGGTGACCGTGACCGGCTACCTCAAGGACTCCGAGGTCGGCCGCGGCGGGAACCTGCCCGACGGCGTCGTCGAGACCATCAGCTCCGCCGAGCTCGCCAGCCTGTGGGGCGGGCCCACCTGGAGCGGCCACCTCGTGGAGTTCACGACGACGGCGGACGGCCGGTCCGACGTCTCACCCACGAGGCTGTCCCACGTGCCGCCGCCCGGGATGGCGCAGGACACGGGGCTGAACATCCAGAACCTCGCCTACGCGGTCGAGTGGGTCATCTTCGGCGGCTTCGCGATCGCCCTGTGGGTGCGGATGGTCCGCGACGAGGTGAGGCACCGCCGCGAGGACGCCGGCCTGCTCTGACGCCCGGCCGGCTCCTCGGCCGCGGCTACTCCTGCTGCCAGGAGTGCCACAGCGCGGCGTACTCGCCGCCCGAGGCCACCAGCTCCTCGTGCGGACCGAGCTCGACGATGCGCCCGTCCTCGACCACGGCAACCCGGTCGGCGTCGTGCGCGGTGTGCAGGCGGTGCGCGATCGCCACCACGGTGCGGCCGGAGAGCACCGCGGACAGCGAGCGCTCGAGGTGACGGGCCGCGCGCGGGTCGAGCAGCGACGTGGCCTCGTCGAGCACCAGCGTGTGCGGGTCGAGCAGCACCAGGCGGGCGAGGGCCACCTGCTGGGCCTGGGCGGGGGTGAGCTCCAGCCCCCCGGAGCCCACCTCGGCCGCGAGACCGTCGTCCAGCCGGTCGACCCAGTCCAGCGCGTCGACGGCGGCCAGCGCCTCGCGCATGTCGGCGTCCGAGGCGTCGGCCCGCGCCAGGCGCAGGTTGTCCGCGAGCGTGCCGACGAACACGTGGTGCTCCTGCGTCACCAGCGCCACGTGCGAGCGCAGGTCCTCCTCGGGCAGGTCCACCAGCGGAACCTCGCCCACGGTGACCGTCCCGCCGGTGGGCGGGTGGATGCCGGCGAGCATGCGGCCGAGCGTGGACTTGCCGGCCCCGGAGGGCCCGACGACGGCGAGCCGCTCGCCGGGGACCAGGTCGAGGTCGACGTCGTGGAGGACGTCGGTGCCGGCGCGGTAGGCGTAGCGCACCTTGCGCGCCTCGACGTGCTCGTCCGTCGGCCGTGCGCCGGTGGGTGCCCGGTCCGGCTCGACGAGGCCGACGCCGAAGATGCGGGACAGGCTCGCCAGCGCCACCTGCAGCTCGTCGACCCAGAACAGCAGCTCGGAGACGTACGGGCGCACCTGCATGGAGTACAGGGCGATGGTGGTGACCGCGCCCAGGGACGCGGCGCCCTGCTGCACGAGCCAGGCGCCCCAGACCAGCGCGGCGGCCACGGGCAGCATGAAGGAGATGCCGAGCCAGAGGAACAGGCTCACCCGCATGCGCAGCGTGACGACCTCCGTCTGCCACGCCTCGGCGACGGCCCGGTCGGTCCGGGCCCGGCGGCGCGCACCCAGACCCAGGGCGTCCACCGTGGCGGCGTGCTCGACCGACTCGGTGAGCACGCCGTTGAGCCGCGCGTACGCCTCGGAGTTGCGCAGGTAGGCGGGGGTGGCGGTCCGGAGGTACCGACTCACCGCGAGGACGATGATCGGCACGCCCACCAGCAGCGACAGCGCCACCACGGGGGAGGCCAGGAAGGCCGCGACGACGGTGAGGAGGATGGTCGCGCTCGTCACGAGCACCCGCGGGACGCCGAACCGCACCATCCACTGGACGCGGTCGACGTCGTTGGTGGTCCGGCCCAGCAGGTCGCCCGTGCCGGCGCGCTCGACGGTCGAGAGCGGCAGGTGCGTGACCGTGGCGAGGAACTCCTCGCGCAGCCGGGCGAAGACCTCCTCGCCCAGGATCATCGCGTCGCGGTGGGCGAAGCGGGTCAGCAGCGTCTGGGCGAGCACCACGGCGACGAGCGTGAGGCCCGTGCGGTCCACGAACGACGCCGTCGTCCCGGCCGCGACGGCGTCGACGAGGTCCCCGAGGAGCCACGGCAGCGCGAGGGCGGCGAGGGCGGCGAGGGCCTGGACGGCCACCACCCGGGAGAGCCGGCCGCGGTAGCGGAGCAGCAGGGCGCCCGCCTGCCGGCGGACCGTCCGGGCGTCCGCGACGGGGAGCAGCATCAGGCGTCCTTTCCGTGGGCCGGGGCGGCCGCGGCGGGCTCGTCGGCGGCCGTGGCCTCGCGGGTGACGACGAGGCGGTAGGCGGCGGCGTCGGGGTCGCCGGCGACGGCCCGGGCGAGGAGGTCCCGGTGGGTCCCGCGGGCGCGCTCGCGGCCGCCGTCGAGCAGGACGACCTCGTCGGCGTGCTCGAGGACCAGCGGGGAGGCCGAGACGACGACGGTGGTCCGGCCGGCCCGGTGGTCCACGAGGCGGGTGGCGATCCGCGCCTCGGTGTGGGCGTCGACGGCGCTGGTCGGCTCGACGAGGACGAGGGTCTCGGCCTCGGTCAGCAGGGCACGCGCCAGCGCCACGCGCTGGCGCTGGCCCCCGGACAGCGAGCGGCCCTTCTCGGTGATCTCGCCGTCGAGGCCGTCCGGCATCGACGACAGCACGTCGTGCGCGTCGGCGACCTCGAGGGCCCGGTACAGGGCCGCCTCGTCGCCGCGGTCGCGCACGTCGAGCTCGTCGCGCAGGCGCCCGGTGAAGAGCTGCGGCGTCGCCCCGGCGACGACCACACGCTCGCGGACCTCGGCGAGCGGCAGGTCGGTCAGCGCGGTCCCGTCCAGGGTCACGGCGCCGTCGGCGTCGTCGAACCGGCCCAGGCGGGTGGCCAGGGCGGCGGAGTCCTCGGGCCGGGAGGAGACGATCGCCGTCGTGCGGCCGGGCCGGATGCGCACGCCGGTGGTGAGGTCGACCAGGTCGGCCGCGGCCCGGTCCTCCGACCCGCGCGCGTCGGACCCGCGCGCGGCCGCGCCGGCGGCGTGGTCGGTCCCGACCTCGGCCCCGTCGGTCGTGCCGACCCCGTCGGCCGCCTCGGACTCGGCGACCGTGCCGGCCGCGGGCCGGACCTTCAGGACGGCGATGACCTTGCGGGCCCCCACGCGCGCCCGGGTGAACATCTGCACGAACTGCGTCGCGGCGCGCAGCGGCTCGGAGAGGAAGGCCGTGTAGCCGTAGAACGCGACCAGCTGCCCGGCGGTGATCTCGCCGCGCAGCGCCAGGTGCGCGCCGAACCAGACGACGCCGGCGACGAACAGGCCCGGCAGAAGCACCTGGAGGGCCTGCAGGACCGCCGAGGTGCTCGCGACGCCGACCCCGGCGGCGCGCACCCGCTGGGACTGCTCGGCGTAGCGGGCCGCGAAGACGTCCTCCCCGCCGATGCCGCGCAGCACCCGGAGGCCGGAGACGGTGTCCGACCCGAGGGTCGTGAGCCGGCCCGAGGCCTCGCGGTGCACGGCCTGGCGGGCGTGCAGGGGCCGGACCAGGAGGGCGAGGACCGTCGTCGTCACCGGCAGGCCGACGAGGATCGCGAGCCCGAGCGGCACGGACTGCTGGAGCACCACCGCCGCGACCACCACGTAGGCGACGACTGAGCCGACGAAGCGGGGGAAGACCTCCATCATGTTGCCGATGTGGAACGCGTCGGACGCGACGGTCGAGACGACCTCACCCGTGGGCAGCTCGTCGGAGATCGCGTCGCCGGTGCGAGTGACGTGGTGCCCGACGAGGCGGGAGGTGCGGAAGGCCCCGTGCAGCCAGCCGCCGATCTCGCCGATGTGACCGAGGGCGGAGGCTCCGGCGCCGACGAGCCCGACCAGGACGAGCAGCCCGCACGTGCGGAGCAGCGCTTGGGAGAGGCCGTCGGCGAGGCCCTCGTCGAGCGCCGTCCCGAGGAGGTAGGGGACGGCCGCGAGGGCCACCGACTCGACGACGGCGAGCGCGACGGCGAGCAGGAGCACGCCCGCCTCGCGCCGGGCCAGCCACCCCAGGAAGGTCACCGGGCGGGTGAGCGGGGGATGACCGGGATGGCCGGAGGGGACGTCGAGCACGAAGGTGCAGGCTACGCGGCCACAGGGCGGGCGGCGACCGAATTACCGCGGCGGCACGCGCACCGCCGGAGCGCCGGGTGGACGGCGTGAGGACCGCACGTCGTGCTGGGGACCGACATCCGGACCGGGGTCCTCGGCGCAGAAGGAGGTCCTCGCGCGCACCTGAGAGACTGGGGGTGCAGCCACCGAGAGGAATCCATGAGCACCGAGCAGCCGACCCCGGCCCCCGCCCCCGCAGCCCCCGCCGTCGCCGAGCGGGAGCGGAAGGCGCGCAGCGCGTTCCGCAGCTACAAGGTGATGGCGTTCGTCACCGGCGGGATGCTGCTCCTGCTGTGCCTGGAGATGATCCTCAAGTACGGGTTCAACGGCGGTCAGCCGGTGCTCGGCACGTGGATCGCGATCGTGCACGGATGGATCTACGTCATCTACGCGGTCACGGTCTTCAACCTGTGGTCCACCATGCGGTGGGGCTTCGGCCGGGTGGTCGTGCTCATCGCCGGCGGCGTGGTCCCGGTGCTCTCCTTCGTGATGGAGCGGCGGGCGCAGCGCTGGTTCGACGCGGACCTGCCGGCGGTCCTCCGGCGGGTGGCCGCCCGCACGCGCTGACCCGAGCGCCGTCTATCCTGGCGGGCGTGAGCACCCCCGAACAGGCGTCACCGGCGCCCACCGACACCGCACCGCAGACAGCCCCGGGGACCACGTCGCCGGCCGCGCCCCGGCCCGTCCTCGTGGTCGACTACGGCGCCCAGTACGCCCAGCTCATCGCCCGCCGCGTGCGCGAGGCCAGCGTCTACTCCGAGATCGTCCCGCACACCATGCCCGTGCAGGACATCCTCGCCAAGGACCCGGCGGCGATCATCCTCTCCGGCGGGCCGTCCTCCGTGTACGAGGAGGGTGCCCCGGCCACCGACCCCACGCTCTTCGAGGCCGGGGTCCCGGTGCTCGGCATCTGCTACGGCTTCCAGTCGATGGCCCGCGCGCTGGGCGGGAAGGTCGCGAGGACCGGCACCCGCGAGTACGGCGGGACGGTCGTGAGGGTCGAGGGCGACGGCGAGCTGCTCGCCGGCTCGCCCACGCAGCAGACGGTGTGGATGAGCCACGGCGACTCCGTGCAGGAGGCCCCCGAGGGCTTCGACGTCCTCGCCACCTCCGACGGCTCCCCGGTGGCGGCCTTCGAGGACCGCAAGCGCCACCTCTACGGCATGCAGTGGCACCCCGAGGTCAAGCACTCCGTGCTCGGGCAGGAGGCCCTCGAGCGCTTCCTCTACGACGGCGCGGGGCTGGCCCCCGAGTGGACCCCCGGGAACGTCATCGCCGAGCAGGTCGAGGCCATCCGCGCCACGGTCGGCTCCGACCGGGTCATCTGCGGCCTGTCCGGCGGCGTCGACTCCTCCGTCGCGGCCGCGCTGGTGCAGAAGGCCGTGGGCGACCAGCTCACGTGCGTCTTCGTCGACCACGGGCTGCTGCGCGCCGGCGAGGCCGAGCAGGTCGAGCAGGACTTCGTGGCGGCCACCGGCGTCAACCTCAAGGTCGTCGACGCCTCGCAGACCTTCCTCGACGCCCTCAAGGGCGTGACGGACCCGGAGACCAAGCGGAAGATCATCGGCCGGGAGTTCATCCGCGCCTTCGAGAAGGCCGCCCGGGAGATCGTCGCCGAGTCCGGCGACGGCGAGGGCGAGGTCAAGTACCTCGTCCAGGGCACCCTCTACCCCGACGTCGTCGAGTCCGGCGGCGGCGAGGGCGCGGCGAACATCAAGAGCCACCACAACGTGGGCGGCCTGCCCGACGACCTGCAGTTCGAGCTGATCGAGCCGCTGCGGACCCTGTTCAAGGACGAGGTCCGGGCGGTCGGTCTCGAGCTCGGCGTCCCGGAGGCGATCGTCTGGCGCCAGCCCTTCCCCGGGCCGGGCCTGGGCATCCGCATCATCGGGGAGGTCACCGCCGACCGTCTCGAGGTGCTGCGCGCCGCAGACGCCGTGGCTCGCGAGGAGCTGACGAGGGCGGGCCTGGACCGGGACATCTGGCAGTGCCCCGTCGTGCTGCTGGCCGACGTGCGCTCGGTGGGGGTGCAGGGCGACGGCCGGACCTACGGTCACCCGATCGTGCTGCGCCCGGTCTCCTCGGAGGATGCGATGACCGCGGACTGGTCGCGCCTGCCCTACGAGGTGCTCGCGACGATCTCCAACCGCATCACCAACACGGTGCCGGAGGTCAACCGGGTGGTCCTCGACGTCACCTCCAAGCCGCCGGGCACCATCGAGTGGGAGTGAGCCCCGCGGCGCAGGGCGACCCCCCGCCGGGGCTGCGCGTCGTCCACGTCTCCGACTGCTTCCCGCCCCGGGTCGGCGGCATCGAGACGCAGGTGCGCGACCTCGCCGCGCACCAGGCCGCAGAGGGGTTCGACGTCCACGTGCTGACGGCGACGGCGGACCCCGCCCTGCCGGGCGGCGGCCGGAGCGGCAGCTCTGTCGTCGACGGCGTGCGCGTGCACCGGTTCGCGTCACGGACGACGCTCGGCGCGCCGTTCCACCCGCTCGAGGACGTGCTGGTGCCCCGGGCGCTGCGGGAGCTCCGCCCGGACGTCGTGCACGTGCACGCCGGGGTGGTCTCGCCGTTCGCCTTCGCCGGCGCCTCGGCCGCCCGGCGCATGGGTCTGCCGCTGGCGATCACGTGGCACTGCATGCTCGACGGCATCGTCCCCGCGCTGCGCCTCGGGGCGAGGGCGACCGGGTGGGACACCGCCCCGGCGGCACTCTCCGCGGTCTCCCGCGTCGCCGCCGACCGGGTCGCCGCCGCGCTGGACCGGCCGGCCGCCGACGTGCTCGTCCTCCCGAACGGGCTGGACGTCGCGAGGTGGGCGCCGGCGGTGCCCGACCTGCCGGAGGATCTTCCGCCGTCGGGCCCCCTGCGGGTGGTGGCGACGCAGCGGCTGGCCCCGCGGAAGCGGGTGGTGCCCCTCGTCCGCGTCGTCGCCGCGGCCCACGAGCGACTCGGCCGCTCCGACGGAGCGTCGAGGATCCGGCTCGACGTCTTCGGCGGCGGACCGGTCGGGCCCGTGGCGCGTGCCGAGGCCGCCCGAAGGGGTGTCGGCGACCTGGTCACCCTCCACGGGAAGGTTCCGCGCGGCGAGCTGACGCGGCACTACGCCGGCGCCCACGTCTTCCTCTCGCCGTCGCGGCTCGAGGCGTTCGGGATCGCGGCCCTGGAGGCCCGCGCCGCCGGGCTCGCCGTCGTGGCCGGGCGGGGGACGGGGATCAGCGAGTTCGTCGTGGACGGCGTGGACGGGCTGCTCACCCCCGACCGGTCCACCGGTCTGGACGACGACGCCGCCGACGCCGCCCTCGCGGAGGCGCTCGTCCGGCTCGCGGAGGACGGCGAGCTGCTCCGCCGGATCCTCACGCACAACCGGGGCCTCCCGCCCTCGGCCGGGTGGCCGGACGTGCTGGCCGCGGCGCGGCGGCTCTACGACCGGGCACGCGCCCTGGGCTGAGACGGAGGTCACCACCGCAGGTAGGGACACGCGGGGCGTCTAGGACCTTCGGCACGCCGAGGGGCGATATGTCCCCAATAGTGTTCTTCATGTCAGAACGGATCGGGCAAAACGCCTGAACCGGAAAGCTCGCCGGTGCACCCGGCACCTAGTCCTGAAGGGCATCTGCCATGAAGAACAGCACCGCCAAGCTCGCGGGCATCGTCTCCATCGTCGCCGGCCTCATCTTCATCATCGCCGGAGCCGTCACGTGGGGTCTGATCACCTCCAACCTCGCGGAGCAGAACATCACCGTGGCCGAGGACTCCTCGATGCTGCCCGGTGACGACGTCAACGGCCCGTTCTCCGCCTTCGCCGAGGCGCAGATCATCAACGAGCACGCGCTCTCCGCGACCGACGGCAAGACCTACGCCGAGCTCGGCGCCGAGGTCCGCGCCGCCGAGGAGGCCGGCGACACCGCCCTCGCGGAGGAGCTCCAGGGCCAGCGCACCACCGTCATGAACGCCTCGTTCCTGCGGGCCTCGCTGTTCACCTCGGTCGTCTCCTACGGCGTCGCCGCCCTGGTCGTCGGTCTCGGCGTCCTGCTCCTGATCTTCGGTGCCGCCTTCAGCTCCCTCGCCAAGACCGCCCCGGCCGTCGCCGCCGCCCCCGCTCGCAGCGAGGTGCCCGCCCGGGTCTGACCCTCAACCCGACGCACGGGAGCCCCGCCACCTTCTGGTGGCGGGGCTCCTTCGCGTCCGGGAGCGGTCAGGTGACGGGCCCGTCGTCGCGGTCACGCCTGCCGCGCTGGAGCAGCGGCACGAGGAGCAGCGCCACGGCCGCGACCACCAGCACGACGATCACCGAGAGCTGCAGGTCGAGCTGGTAGCCCAGCCCGGTGACCAGCGCACCGAACCCGGCCAGGGCCAGGACGAGGCCGAGGATCAGCGTGCCGGTCCGCACCCCGCGCGGTGCGGCCACGGGAGGGGCAGCGGTGGCCGCGGACCACACCGGCGGCTCGGGCGACGGGGACCAGGGCCGGGGCTCGGGAGTTGCGGACCATGCCGGCGGCTCGGTCTGCGGTCCGGGAGTCGCGGACCACGCCGGCGGCTCGGTCTGCGGCCCGGACCATGCCTGCCCGGGGGAGGCGGTCGGCGCCAGGCCGTCCGGCGTCGTGGAGCGCCACGTGCCCGTCTCCCCGGGCGGTGCGGCCGGGGACCCGCCGACCGGTGCGGCGGCTGCCGGCGCGTCGGGCGACGCGATGCCGGCCGCCGGAAGCGTGTGGGTTCCGGCACGGGCCGGCAGGACGTCGGTGTCGCCGTGGGTGGGCAGGACGTCGGTGCCCCCGCCGGCGGGCACGTTCTCGGGACGCGTCCCGCCGTCGTCGGGCAGGTCGTCGCGCTTGTCGTTCATCGTTGCTCCTCGATGTGGATGTTGCCGGCGCCCACGTGGACCTGGACGACGAGCTCGGCGTCGTCCTCCTGGGCGGCGGGCGAGAGGAAGGTGGCGTCGATCGCGTTCCCGTCGGCCCAGGTGACCGGGCCGACCGAGTCGGAGGAGCCGGAGCTGATCGGTCCCGACCAGCCGGGCTGGGTGAGCCCCCGGATCCGGCCCGCTCCCAGCTCGGCCTCGATCCGGACCGCGGCACCCTCGGGGACGGCCAGGCGGAGGTCACCCGCGCCGAGCGACAGGGGGACGGTGACCGGCTCGCCGGTCAGGTCGAGCTGGCTGAGATCGACGTCGAGGTCGCCCGCCACCAGCTGGTACCCGGCCGCCGCCGATCCGGCCGTGGCCGGGGTGAAGCTGCGGTCGCCGAACCCGGCACCGGTGCTCAGCCCCTCGTGGAACGGCGCGACCGTGGAGGCGAGCGTCGCCGGCACCACGACCAGCGCGAGCAGCACGCCGAGGATCGCCAGGGCGCCGCCGCGGCGCCCGCGCAGGGCGGAGGCCATCACGCCGAGCCCGAGCAGGAGCAGGATCGAGCCGCCGATGGTGACGGGCAGCAGCCAGCCCTGCGGGTCGGCCAGGTCCCACAGCAGCAGGGCAGCGGTGGTGAGGAGGCACAGCGCGAGCACCACGGCGACGACGGCGGAGCCTGGCCCGGGAGTCCGCGGGCGTGGAGGAACCGGAGGCAGGGGCCGGGCCTGGTACGGCGCGGGCGCAGGTGCGCCCTGGTACGTCGCCGTGGCCGGGTAGGCCTGGAAGTACGGCGGTTGGGCCGGGGTGTACCCGGTGGTGGGGGCAGGGTCAGGCCGCTGCGCGGCTCCCGGTGCCGGGTCGCCGTAGGCGGCGCGGCCGTACGCGGTGGACGCGGCCTCGTCGCGCTCCTCGGCCCAGGTGGCCGCCGGTGTGGAGGGCGGCGGTGGCGTCGACCACTCCTGGGGCCCACGAGCGGGCTCGGCAGCCGCCGGCCCGGCCGGGGGACGCTGCGGCCCGCGCCGGGAGATCGCCGCGACGACGATGAGCACGACCGCGACCACCGCCAGGCTGAAGAGGAACCAGCCGCCGCCGCGGTAGTCCCAGCCGCCCCACCAGGTCCCCGGCCGCGAGATGCCGATCACGGCGAAGGCGACGGCGCCGGCGAGGGCCGCGTCGACGTTGCCCCTCAGCGCCTCCTGGAGGTGGATCCGGCCGTCGGACTCCTCGGGCAGGAGCGCCCAGCCGAGGCCGTACAGCAGCAGGCCGAGGCCCCCGAAGAAGCTCATCACGACGAGGATCCCGCGCACGAGGAGCGGGTCGACGTCGAGGCGGCGGGCGACGCCGGCGGCGACCCCGCCGATCCAGCGGTCCTGCCCGCGCCAGATCCCCGTGCGGCGCAGGGAGTCGAAGAAGCCCGCGGTGCTCTCCTGCCGGGGCGGGCCTGCCCACGCGGGCGGCTCCTGCCGGGGCGGGCCTGCCCACGCGGGCGGCTCCTGCCGGGGCGGGCCTGCCCACGCGGGCGGCTCCTGCCGTGGCGGGCCTGTCCAGGCGGGCGGCTCCTGCCGTGGCGGGCCGCCCTCCGGGCCGGCATGAGCCGGTCCCGACTGCGGGCCGGACGGGGCCGGTCCGCCGTCGAGGGGACGTTCGTCGGGCGTCCGGTCCGGGCGTCCCGGCTCGGACGAGCTGTCATTGGTGGTCATGGACCAAGCCAACCGCTCCGGGGTCCCTCGCCACCATCGGGGACCACCCTGGTCGGACCCTGACCTTGCCCTCAAGGAACCCTGGAACATGGTCCCGCCGCCCGTGGGACGGGCCGCCGACGTGTGACGATGGGCCCGTGAGTGCACCCGCCGCACCCGGCGTCCGACGCCGGCTCCCGCTGCGCCGTCCCCGACAGGGGCGGTGGATCGCCGGCGTGTGCACGGGCCTGGCTGCGCACCTCGGCGTGCCGGTCCACTGGGTCCGGCTCGGCTTCGTCCTGACCTCCCTCGTGGCCGGCGCCGGGGCCCTCCTGTATCTCTGGCTGCTGATCACGGTCCCCGCGGGCGACCCCCTGGAGACGGTTCGCCCGGCGGGGCTGAGCCGCCTCGCCCCGCGCCTGCGCCTGGGGCAGCTGTCCGCCACGGCCCGCGACGTGACCATCGCGGTGGTGCTGCTGCTGGCCGCCGGGGTGCTGCTGCTCGTGCGCACGGACGTCGCGCTGCCGGCCTCGTGGCTGGTCCCGGCGCTCTTCGTCGCGGCAGGTGCGGCGCTCGCCTGGGGCGAGCTCGCCGCCGTCTCCAAGGACGACGGCGCCACCCGGGTGAGCCGCGGCAGGATCGTCCTGCGGGTCGGCGTGGGGGTGGCGCTCGCGGTGGTCGGCGCGCTCCTGCTCATCGGCCCCGGCCGGTCCCCGCTCGAGCTGATCCAGGCCACCCTCGCCGGGCTCGCGGTGGTGGCTGGGGTCGGCGTCGTCCTCGCCCCGCTCGGGCTGCGCCTGGTCCGCGAGCTCGGGGCCGAGCGCGTGGCGCGCGCCCGGGAGTCCGAGCGCGCCGACATCGCCGCCCACCTGCACGACTCCGTGCTCCAGACGCTGTCCATGATCCGTTCGCGGGCCGGCGACAACGAGGAGGTCGCGCGGCTGGCGCGGGCCCAGGAGCGTGAGCTGCGGGAGTGGCTCTACACCGACCGGCCCGAGCCCGGCACGTCCACGGCTGACGCCGTGCGGCAGGTGGCCGCCGAGGTGGAGGACCTCCACGGCGTGGCGATCGACGTCGTCACGGCCGGCGACGCCGAGCCGGACGCCCGAACCGAGGCGCTCACCGCCGCGGCCCGCGAGGCGCTGTCGAACGCCGTCGTCCACGGCCGCCCGCCCGTGAGCCTGTACGTCGAGGTCACCCCCGAGCAGACCGAGGTCTTCGTGCGCGACCGGGGGGACGGCTTCGAGGTCGACGCGGTGCCCGCGGACCGGCACGGTGTGCGACAGTCGATCATCGGGCGGATGGACCGCCACGGCGGGCGCGCCACCGTGCGCTCGCGCGCCGGCGGCACCGAGGTCCATCTCGTCATGCCACGGAAGGGGCAGCAGTGAACGACCAGCAGATCCGGGTCCTCCTCGTCGACGACCACGCCCTCGTCCGCACCGGGGTGCGGGCCGAGCTGACCAAGCGTGCCGCCGACGTCGTCGTGGTGGGGGAGGCGGAGGACGTCGAGGGCGCCGTGGCTGCCGTGCACGCCCTCCGCCCCGACGTCGTCCTGCTCGACGTCCATCTCCCCGGCGGCGGGGGCGGGGGCGGGGCCGAGGTGGTGACCGCCTGCGCCGACAGCCTCGCCACCACGAAGTTCCTCGCCCTGTCCGTCTCCGACTCCAGCGAGGACGTCGTCGCCGTGATCCGCGCGGGGGCGCGGGGCTACGTGACCAAGGCCATCAGCGCCGAGGACCTGGCCGACTCCATCCGCCGCGTCGCCGCGGGGGACGCGGCGTTCTCGCCGCGCCTGGCCGGCTTCGTGCTCGACGCGTTCGGCACCGCGGCCGCGGACGTCGCCGTCCGCGACGACGAGCTCGACCGCCTCACCGCGCGCGAGCGGGAGGTCATGCGTCTGATCGCGCGGGGGTACACCTACAAGGAGGTCGCCTCCGAGCTGTTCATCTCGATCAAGACGGTCGAGACGCACGTCTCGGCGGTGCTGCGCAAGCTCCAGCTGTCCTCCCGCCACGAGCTGACCCGTTGGGCCGCCGCCCGCCGGCTGCTCTGACGCGCCCGACGGCTGTGAGGCCCGCCACGAGCCTCCGGTTTCCGACGCCGTGCCACTGATCCGTACGCTGACCAGCATGGACATCCTGTCGGGCATCATCCTCGTCATCCACATGATCGGCTGGGCCATCGTGCTCGGCGGCGCTCTGACCTCGATGCGCGAGCCGCGCATCGCCAAGGGCGTGACGCACGGTGCCCTGACGGCCCTGGTGGCGGGCATCCTCCTGGTGGGCCTGGTCGAGATGGGCGGCGGCGAGGTCAACAACATCAAGATCGCCGTCAAGCTCGTGGTCGCCCTCGTCATCACCGCGATGGCGTTCTGGGGCGACAAGAACCAGGAGAAGGTGAGCCGCGGCTTCCTCGGCGGTCTCGCCGGCCTGACGGTGCTGAACATCGCGGTCGCCGTCCTGTGGCGCTGAGCGGCACCGCACCGGCCGGCACGGCAGGATGAGGCACCGTGGACCCCATCGCTGAGCTGATCGTCGGGCTCGTCATCGTCGTCGGACTCGTCGGCGCCGTCATCCAGATCTACCCGGGCAGCATCATCGTGGCCGTCGCGGTGGCCGTGTGGGGCGTCGTCACGGGCGGGACGATCGGCTGGGTCGTGGCCGTCGTCGGCGTGCTCGCCGTCGCCGTCGCCGGGGTCGCGAAGTACCTCTACGCGGGCCGCTACCTCAAGAGCGCCGGCGTGCCGAACCGGACGCTGCTGCTGGGGGCGGTGCTCGGCGTCGTCGGGTTCTTCGTCATCCCCGTCGTCGGGCTGCCGATCGGCTTCGTCCTGGGCGTGTACCTCTCCGAGATCGGGCGGCACCGCGACCACCGGGGCGCGTGGCGGGCCACCCTGGCCGCGATCAAGGCCACCGGGCTGACGATCCTCATCGAGCTGGCCGGCGCGCTGATCGCCACGGGGGCGTGGGTGGTCGGGCTCCTGGCGACCTGACTCCTGAGTCGGGCGCCACTGTGGGTGGAGGCCGCCGGTGTCGGTGCGGGCGCCTAGCATGGCTGCAACATGATCTCCCTGTTCGACAACCTGCCGCTGCCCGGCATCGCCGGCGCAGGAGTCCCGCCGCTGCCCGCCGCCGTCCCGCCGCGGGACGACGACGCAGCGGAACGACCCGGGCCCGCTGAGCCGGCGCCCGTCGACGACCCCGTCGAGCGGGCGCGCCGCCGCGCCGCCGGTGGTGGGCCCGCGGGTCGCGGCGCGGGTGGCGGCCGTGGTGACGCGACCGGCCGCGGCGACGAACCTCGCCTCGGTGGCGACCCCGCAGCCCTCCTGGAGGGGCTCAACCCGCAGCAGCGCGCCGCCGTCGTCCACTCGGGCGGGCCGCTGCTCATCGTGGCCGGCGCCGGCTCCGGCAAGACGCGCGTCCTCACGCACCGCATCGCGTACCTTCTCGCCACCGGGCAGGCCCGGCCCGGCGAGATCATCGCGATCACGTTCACCAACAAGGCCGCGGCCGAGATGCGCGAGCGGGTCAGCGACCTGGTCGGGCCCGCCGCGGGCCGGATGTGGGTGTCCACCTTCCACTCCGCGTGCGTGCGCATCCTCCGCCGCGAGCACGAGGTCCTCGGCCTGCGGTCGAGCTTCTCCATCTACGACGCCGCCGACTCCCAGCGGCTCATGACCCTGGTCTGCCGCCAGCTCGACCTCGACCCGAAGCGGTATCCGCCCAAGACCTTCTCCCGGAAGGTCTCCGACCTGAAGAACGAGCTGGTAGACCCGGAGGAGTACGCCCGCTCGGTCAGCGACTCGAACCCCTTCGACTCCGCGCTCGCACAGGCCTACAGCCTCTACAACCAGCGGCTGCGCCAGGCCCACGCCCTGGACTTCGACGACCTCATCATGACGACGGTGAACCTGCTGCAGGCCTTCCCCGCGGTCGCGGAGCACTACCGACGCAGGTTCCGGCACGTCTTGGTCGACGAGTACCAGGACACCAACCACGCCCAGTACGTCCTCGTGCGCGAGCTCGCCGGCGTGGACAGGGACGACGACGGGCGCGCCGACGGCGACCCGCGCGGCCTGCCGCCGGCGCAGCTGACCGTGGTCGGCGACGCCGACCAGTCGATCTACGCCTTCCGCGGCGCGACGATCCGCAACATCCTCGAGTTCGAGGAGGACTACCCGCAGGCGACGACGATCCTGCTCGAGCAGAACTACCGCTCCACGCAGAACATCCTCAGCGCCGCCAACGCGGTGATCTCCCAGAACCCCGGGCGCCGCGCCAAGAACCTGTGGACCGAAGCGGGCGACGGCCCCAGCATCGTGGGCTACGTCGCGGACTCCGAGCACGAGGAGGCCCGGTTCATCGCCGAGGAGATCGACCGGCTCGGCGACGAGCACGGCGTCCGGCCGGGCGACGTCGCGGTCTTCTACCGCACCAACGCCCAGTCCCGCGCGCTCGAGGAGGTGCTGGTGCGCACCGGCATCCCGTACAAGGTCGTCGGCGGCACGCGCTTCTACGAGCGCAAGGAGATCAAGGACGCCGTCGCCTACCTGCGCGCCGTCGCCAACCCCGACGACGCGGTGAACCTCCGCCGCATCCTCAACGTGCCCAAGCGCGGGCTGGGCGACCGCGCCGAGGCCATGCTCGCCGCGCACGCCGAGCGCGAGCGGGTCTCCTTCGGCGAGGCGATCGCCCACGCGGCCGCCGAGGGCGAGCAGCGTGACACCGTCCCGGAGGTCATCGGGCTGGCCACCCGCGCCCGCACCCAGGTGCGGGGTTTTCACGAGCTGCTCACCGGGCTGCGTGACCTCGAGGCCTCGGGCGCCACCCCCGCGGAGGTCCTGGACGCCGCGCTCGACCGCTCCGGCTACCTCGCGGAGCTGCGCGCCAGCGAGGACCCGCAGGACGCCACCCGGGTGGAGAACCTCGCCGAGCTGCACGCCGTGGCCGCCGAGTTCTCCAAGCTGGACCCCGAGGGCGGGCTCGGGGACTTCCTCGAGCGGGTGTCCCTGGTCGCGGACGCGGACCAGATCCCCGACTCCGACGGCGTCGACCAGGGCCAGGTGACCCTCATGACGGTGCACACGGCCAAGGGGCTGGAGTTCCCCGTCGTCTTCGTCACCGGCATGGAGGACGGCACCTTCCCCCACCAGCGGTCGCTCACCGAGACCGACGAGCTCTCCGAGGAGCGCCGGCTCGCCTACGTGGCGCTCACCCGGGCCCGCGAGCGGCTGTACGTCTCGCGCGCCGCGGTGCGCACCGCCTGGGGGATGCCGCAGGAGCTGCCCGCCTCCAGGTTCCTCGACGACATCCCGTCCGAGCTGCTGGACTGGCGCCGGGCCGAGTCGTCCATGGACGTCCTGCGCCAGGGGCGCGGCGGCTCGAGCGGCTTCGGGTCGGGCGGGTACGGATCCCGGTCCTACGGGTCCGCCTCCTACGGCGGCCGCGGTGGCGGCATCGGCGGGCGCGACCGCGAGGTCCGCGGCGCGTCCGGGGCTCGTAGCGGCCCGGTGCGCACCGGGAAGCTCGGCGTGAAGGACACCGCCACGACCGCCGGCACCAAGGTCGCCGACGCGGCTCCCCGTCCTGCCGGCGAGGGGCTCGGTCTGGACATCGGCGACAAGGTCACCCACGACACCTACGGCCTCGGCACAGTGGTCGGCCTCGAGGGTGCGGGCTCCTCCGCCGTCGCGAAGATCGACTTCGGCGGGGGCCAGGTCAAGCGGCTGCTCCTGCGGTACTCCCCGGTCACCAAGCTCTAGCCCGCGCCCCGGCCGGTCCGTATTCGCAGGGCGTCTCCCGCGCGCCTGCGCCGTGATGTCCCCGGCGCCTCCTAGCCTCGACCCAGGACAGGTGAGCCCGGGAGGCGGCCCATGGCGACGCAGGTGCAGGAGCCACGCACCCGGTCCGGCACGGCCGACCGGCCCCCCGCCGCCCGCCCCGGCCGCCGGCCCGGGCGGTCAGGCTCCCGGCCGGGCGGCGGCAGGATCGAGGGGCTCGACGGCGTGCGCGCCGTGGCGATCGTCGCGGTGCTCGTCTACCACCTCCGCCCGGAGTCGCTGCCCGGCGGGTTCCTCGGCGTGGACGTCTTCTTCGTCGTCTCCGGATTCCTCATCACCACACTCCTCGTCCGCGAGCTGGGGAGCCGCGGCCGCCTCGACCTGCCCCGGTTCTGGGTCAGACGCGCCCGGCGGCTGCTGCCGGCACTGGCGCTGGTGGTCGTCGTCAGCATCCCGACCGCCTGGGCGGTCAGCTCGGACCTGCTGGTGAGCATCGGCCGCCAGGCGCTCGGGGCGCTGACCTTCTCCAGCAACTGGTTGGAGATCGCCGCGGGGTCCAGCTACTTCACGGCAACCTCGCCCCAGCTGTTCGTGAACTTCTGGTCCCTCGCGGTGGAGGAGCAGTTCTACCTGCTGTGGCCGCTCGTCCTCGCGGCGGTCATGGCGGCGACGTCGACGGCCCGTCCCCGGACCCGGCTGGCCCTGGGCGCCGCCGCCCTCTCCGCCGTCCTCATGGCGGTGCTCCACACGCCCGGCGAGGACGCCACCCGCGTGTACTACGGCACGGACACCCACCTGTTCGGCCTGATGATCGGCGTCGCCCTGGCGTTCGCGTGGTCCGACCCGCAGGGCGTCCTCACGTCCCGCGTCTGGCTGCGGTGGCGGCAGGCGGCGGCCCTGGTCGCGCTCGCCGGGCTCGTCGCGCTGATGCTGACGATCGAGCAGTCGAACCCGCTGACGTTCCGCGGCGGCATCCTGCTGGCCTCGGTTCTCACCGCCGTCCTGATCGCGTCGCTGCTCGGCCGGCCGGCCCTGTTCCAGCGACTCATGCGGCTGCGCCCGCTGGAGTGGCTGGGACAGCGCTCGTACGGCATCTACCTGTGGCACTGGCCCGCCATCGTCATCCTCACCGAGGCGCTGCCCACGGCGCACGACTCGCCGGCCCACTGGGCGGTTCGCGGGCTCGCCCTGCTCGTCACCCTGGTCGTCTCCGCCGCTTCGTACCGCTGGCTCGAGCAGCCCGTGCGCGAGCACGGGTTTCGCGGGGCGGTGGCCAGGGTGCGGAAGGCGCTGCGCAGCCGCGTCCCCGCCCGGCGTGGCCTCGCGCGGACGGCCGTCGCGGCCTCCGGCGCCCTCGTGCTGCTCACCGTCGGCGCCGTGGCGGTGGCTCCCGAACGCTCGCGCACGCAGGAGCAGATCGAGGCGGCGCAGGCCGCGGTGGACGCCTCCGCGGAGAAGGCGGCCGCGGTCGACCTCGCGGCCCGGGCCGACTGGTCCATGCCGTCGGGGGAGGAGATCACCGGCTTCGGCGACTCCATCGTCGTCACCAGTGCCGACGGCCTGGAGCACCGCTTCCCCGGCATCATGCTCGACGCGAGGTCGATCCGGCGCTGGTCCGACGGCGAGGCCGCGGTGGACGCGCGCCTCGCGGAGGGGACCGTGCGCCGGGCCGTCTTCCTCGACTTCGGCACGAACGCCGGGATCGAGGACGAGGCGGTGGTGCGCAGGGTGATGGACAAGCTCGGCCCCCAGCGGCTCGTCGTCGTGGTCAACCTCTACGGCGGCAGCGACTGGATCCCGGAGGCGAACGCCACCCTCGCGGAGATCGTCGCGGACTACCCCAACGCGATCGTCGCCGACTGGCACGGCGCGATCTCGCAGCAGCCGGAGCTGCTCCAGTCCGACCGGATCCACCCCGGCATCGAGGGTGCGCACCTCTACGCCGAGGTGCTGGAGTCCGCGTTCGCCGCACTGTCGGAACGGCTCACGGGCAGCCCCGTGCTCTTCCCCGACCAGATCGGCGGTGACCTGGGCGGAGCCGCGGCCGTCGGCGCCGGTCTGGGCGGCGAGGTCACGGAGGCCGCCGGGGCGGGCACCGCTTCCGACGAGGCCGCGGGCGGCTCCGACGACGTGGCCGCGTCCACCGACGGCGTGGCGGCGTCTCCCGAGGAGGCGGCGGCAGGAGAGTGACGTCGGTCACGCGCGCGTGACCCGGGCCGCCGCCGCTCCGACGACCCTCCGCGCGGTGGCCGAGCGGGAGACCGGCCGACCAGCCGCAGGTCAGCACGGCGCGGCGGACGGACGCTCCGGGCATGGCCGGACGTACCGACGAGGAGCATCCCGATCCTGAGAGCCACGTCTCACCACCTGGTGGTCGCGCGGCCACCTCGCACGGCGCGATAGTCTCTTTGGCGGATGTCTCGATGTCGAAACATCGTGTTGTAGACAACGGAAGGACGCAGCGGGGTGGACCTCTACGAGTACCAGGCTCGTGACGTTTTCGAGAAGCACGGTGTGCCCGTGCTCCGCGGGATCGTCGCGACGACACCGGCCGAGGCCAAGGCCGCGGCGGAGCAGCTGGGCGGCGGCACCGTCGTCGTCAAGGCCCAGGTCAAGACGGGCGGCCGCGGCAAGGCGGGCGGCGTGAAGCTCGCCCACAGCCCGGAGGAGGCCGAGGCGCACGCGAGCGAGATCCTCGGCATGGACATCAAGGGCCACACCGTCCACCGGGTCATGATCGCCGAGGGCGCGAAGATCGCCGAGGAGTACTACTTCTCCGTCCTGCTGGACCGGTCCGAGCGCCGCTACCTGGCGATGGCGTCCGTCGAGGGCGGCGTGGAGATCGAGCAGCTCGCCGTCGAGCGCCCCGAGGCGCTGGCCCGCGTCGCGGTCGACCCGACGGTCGGCATCGACGAGGCCAAGGCGAGGGAGATCGTCGAGACGGCCGGGTTCGCCCCCGAGATCGCCGACGAGGTCGCCGGCGTGATCCAGAAGCTCTGGACCGTCTACGAGGCGGAGGACGCGACGCTGGTCGAGGTCAACCCGCTCGTGCGCACCGAGGACGGGGCGATCATCGCCCTGGACGGCAAGGTGAGCCTCGACGCCAACGCCGACTTCCGGCACGCCGACCACGCCGAGCTCGAGGACAAGGCCGCAGCGGACCCGCTCGAGGCCAAGGCCAAGAACCTGGGCCTGAACTACGTCAAGCTCGACGGCGAGGTCGGCATCATCGGCAACGGCGCGGGTCTGGTCATGTCGACCCTCGACGTCGTCGCCTACGCCGGCGAGGAGTACGGGGTCAAGCCCGCCAACTTCCTCGACATCGGCGGCGGCGCCAACGCCGAGATCATGGCGAACGGCCTCGACGTCATCCTGGGCGACGCCCAGGTCAAGTCGGTGTTCGTCAACGTCTTCGGCGGCATCACCGCCTGCGACGAGGTCGCCAACGGCATCGTGAAGGCCCTCGAGATCCTCGGTGACGCGGCGGCCAAGCCGCTCGTCGTCCGCCTGGACGGCAACAACGTCGAGGAGGGCCGCAAGATCCTCGCCGAGGCGAACCACCCGCTCGTCACCGTCGTGCCCACGATGGACGAGGCCGCGGCCAAGGCCGCCGAGCTCGCGGCCGCGAAGTAAGGACGGACAGAACAACCATGTCGATCTTCCTCAACTCCTCCTCCAAGGTCATCGTCCAGGGCATGACCGGTGCGATGGGCCAGATCCACACCTCCCGCATGCTCAACGCCGGCACGCAGATCGTCGGCGGCGTGAACCCCCGCAAGGCGGGCACCAGCGTCGACTTCGACGTCCAGCCCCTCGGGCCGGGCGCGGAGTCCCGCCAGGCCGGCACCGTCTCCGTGCCGGTCTTCGGCTCGGTCACCGAGGCCCGCGAGGCCACCGGCGCCGACGTCTCGGTCATCTTCGTCCCGCCGGCCCACACCAAGGCCGCCGTGATCGAGGCCGTCGACGCCGGCGTCCCGCTCGTCGTCATCATCACCGAGGGCGTCCCGGTCGCGGACACGGCGGAGTTCTTCACCTACGCCGAGTCCAAGGGCGTGCGCCTGATCGGCCCGAACTGCCCCGGCATCATCACCCCGGGTCAGTCCAACGTGGGCATCACCCCGGCCAACATCACCGGGCCGGGCCGCATCGGCCTGGTCTCCAAGTCGGGCACGCTCACCTACCAGATGATGTACGAGCTCTCCGACATCGGCTTCACCACCGCCATCGGCATCGGCGGCGACCCGATCATCGGCACCACGCACATCGACGCCCTGCAGGCCTTCCAGGACGACCCGGAGACCGAGCTCATCGTCATGATCGGCGAGATCGGTGGCGACGCCGAGGAGCGCGCCGCGGCGTTCATCAAGGAGAACGTGACCAAGCCGGTCGTCGGCTACGTCGCGGGCTTCACCGCTCCCGAGGGCAAGACCATGGGCCACGCCGGCGCCATCGTCTCGGGCTCCTCCGGCACGGCCGAGGCCAAGAAGGTCGCCCTCGAGGCGGCCGGGGTCCGGGTCGGCAAGACGCCGTCCGAGACCGCTCGTCTCGCCCGCGAGCTGCTCGGGGCCTGACACTCCGCAGTGACCATGACGGCGGCCGTCCCGACGGGGCGGCCGCCGTCGCCGTCCCCGGCACCAGGCGCCGGGCAGGGCCCGTCAGGGTGCGGCGGCAGCCCGTGGCCGACACGCCGCGCCGGGACCGCGCCCGGGGGCCGAGGAGGCCGGACCATGGATCTGATGCCCGCCACCACCGACTCCCGCGTGCCGCACGTCATCGACGTGCCGATGATGACCCCCACCCGCCGCCTGCCCGAGGGCTGGCTCAGGGGACTGGTCGGCGGCGTGGAGGCGGCCGTCCTGAGCTGGCTCACCGTCGTCGTCCCCGCGATCGCCGCGTACGTCGCGACGGCGGCCGCCCCCGCGCTCGGCGACGCCGACTGGCAGGCCGCCGCCCGCACCGGGACGTCGCTGTGGCTCCTCGCCCACGGCGGTGCGGTGACCGGTGCCGGCGGGGCCGTCACCCTGCCTCCGCTGGGGCTGACCCTGCTCAGCCTCGCCCTCGTCTACGGCGCCAACCGCCGGGTGCGGCTGGACAGCTACGGTGCTGGCGCGTTCGCCGTCGTCGGCTTCGTGCTCGCGATGCTCCTCGCCTCGGTGACGGCCGGGCCGGGGCTCCAGCCGCTGGCCCTCCTCGGCGGCGCCGCCGTCGCCGTCCTCGGTGTCGGCGCGGGGGTCCGCCGCACGGGTGCAGCCACCCCGGCCTGGTGGGTCCGCTGGTGGGGGCGCGTCCCCGACTGGGTCGGCGGCGGGCTCCGTGCGGCAGTCTGGGCGTTGGTCGGGCTCCTGGCGCTGGGCGTCGCCGCCGCCGCGGTCGGGACGGTCGTCGGCTGGGACCGGGTGCGCATGGTCCAGGACGCGTACGTCCTCGACCCGCTCGGCACGACCCTCATGACGCTGGCACAGCTGCTCTACCTGCCGACCGTCATCGTCTGGGCGCTGGCCTGGGTGGCCGGTCCCGGCTTCGCCGTCGGCAGCGGGACGCTGTTCGCGCCGGGGGAGGTGCTCGCCGCGCCGCTGCCGGCCGTCCCGCTCCTCGGTGCCCTGCCCTCCCCGGAGGCGCCCGGCCCGCAGTGGGTGGTCGTGGCGCCCGTTGTCGTCGGCATCGTCGTGGGGGTGCTGCTCCACAGGCGACTGCCCCAGGACTCGCTCGCCCGGGCTGCCGGCTCGGCGGTCGTCTGCGCGCTTGGCGCCGCCCTCGTCACGGCTGCACTCGTGCGGGCCGCAGCCGGAGCCATCGGGCCGGGGCGCATGGCCCAGACCGGTGGCGATCCCGCCGCGGTGGGCGGCATGGTCCTCGCCGAGCTCGGCACGGCGGTGCTCCTGACGGTCGTGGCGCTGCACCCCCGCACGGCCGAGCGGCTCGGTGCCGGCGCCCGCGGGGCGCGTGAGCGGATGAGCGAAATCGCGGAGAGGCGCGGTGCGCGTCGCGAGGGGGTCAAGGACGACGACGGCGGCCGCGAGGCTGCCGGTGCCGGCGGGACCGCACATGACGAGTCGCAGGACCTGTCCAGGGAGGGCGAGGCGCAGCAGGACGCGGCGGAGACCGGCGCGGACGAGGACCGCGCACCGGTCCGCAGCGACGCGGAGGTCCGTGGCGACGCGGAGGTACGTGGCGACGCAGAGGCACGCGTCGAGCCCGAGCCCGAGGCCGCGGTCCGGAGCGACGACGACCTGCCCGACACCTCCCGCAGCGCTGCCTCACCACCGGACTGGCACGCCGTGACCGGCACAGTCGGTTCGTCGGCCGTCGCCCGAAACGCCGTCACGGGGGACGCCGTCACCCGCGACGTCGCCGCACCCGCCCCAGCCGGTGACCCGCCGACCGAGGAGAAGCCGCGCGGTCGACGCCTCGGCCGGTGGTCCGGGCCCACTCTGTCCGACTGGACGGAACCCAGCCGCGACTGAGCGCGACGGCGAGGCCACCGCCGTCCGGAGGAGTCTGGGTACCGCCGGGTCTCAGCCCTGCGGCGCCTCGAGCACCTGGCGCATGCGCTCGTCGAGGGATCGCTCCAGCTGCGCGAAGCAGGAGTCCTTCGCCTGCCCGGTGATCGCCCCCTCCATGCACTCCGAGTAGGCGCTGTACTCCCGCCACAGCACCACCTGGCCGGACGCCGCCAGCGTCAGGAACGCCGCGAGCACCAGCCCCACGATCAGGACGGGCGTGACCGCGCCGCGGACCCTCGCCCGGCGCACCTTGACCAGGGCGACGATGCCCAGGACGAGCGCCGCCAGGCACAGCAGACCGGGCAGGAGCGCCCAGGGCCAGGGCAACGTGAGCAGACCCAGCCCGAGCGCCGTGACGATCGCGAGGCCGAAGAGACGGACCCATCGGTGCGCGTCGCGCTGTGCGGTCTCGTCCGCGCCCGGGCCGGGGCCTGCGGGACGGCCGGACCCCGGGCTGCGGCCGGGTCCGCCTGTCGGCGGCGTCGGCGACGGCGGACGCCCCTGACGAGGGGGCGCCCCCTGCTGTCGAGTCGCCGGCCCCTGCCGGGGCGGGCGGACCTGCTGCTCGGGCATGGCCCCATCATCTCCCACCGGGCCGTTACCCTCGGCAGGGTGACCAGCGACGCGCCCGCCAGCCTCCATGCCGCACCGGGCAGGCCAGCCCGTCTCGTGGTGCTCGTCTCCGGCGGCGGCTCGAACCTCGCAGCGCTCCTCGAGGCGACGGCGGACCCGGCCTACGGGGCCCAGGTCGTCGCCGTCGGGGCCGACCGGGAGGGCACCGGCGGCGAGGCGATCGCCCGTGCGGCCGGGATCCCCACGTTCGTCGAGCGGGTCGGCGCCTACGAGGACCGCGACCAGTGGGACGCCGCCCTGACGGCACAGGTCGCCGCCCACCGGCCGGACCTGGTGATCTCCGCAGGCTTCCTGAAGCTGTGCGGCCCACGGTTCCTCGAACGCTTCGAGGGCCGGTACGTCAACACCCACAACACCCTCCTGCCCGCGTTCCCGGGGATCCACGGGCCGCGCGACGCCCTGGCGTACGGCGTCAAGCTCGCCGGGGCGACCCTGTTCTTCGTCGACGCCGGGGTCGACAGCGGGGCGATCCTCGCCCAGGTGGCCGTCCCGGTGCTCGACGACGACGACGAGGCCTCGCTCACCGAGCGCATCAAGGTCGCCGAGCGGGCCCAGCTGGTCGAGCAGGTCGGCCTCCTCGCTCGCGAGGGATGGCGCATCGAGGGTCGTCGGGTCCACCTCGGGACCTGAGCGGCGGCGGGCCCCCGGTGCGCCTCGGCCGGTTCGCTAGAGTGGGCACCGGCCGTGACTGGCGAAGGTGGAGCACACCACCGGGGAGCGGCCGGAAGTTCCCTTCAGCGCACCGCACGCCTGGGTGCCTGGGTCGGGCGTCGTCTGACGCCCGCTGCACACGCCGTCGACCCAGGAGCTTTGCCATGAGCCAGAACCCCATCATCGAGCCGGTCGGGGACCAGGTGCCGCTGCGCCGGGCGCTCGTCTCCGTCTACGACAAGACCGGCCTGACCGAGCTCGCCGCGGCCCTGCACGCCGCGGGCGTCGAGATCGTGTCGACCGGCTCCACCGCCCGGACGATCGCCGAGACCGGCGTCCCCGTCACCCCCGTCGAGGAGGTCACCGGGTTCCCCGAGTGCCTCGACGGCCGGGTGAAGACCCTGCACCCGCGCGTGCACGCCGGCGTACTGGCCGACCGTCGGCTCGCCACCCACCGCGAGGAGCTCAGCGAGCTCGGCGTCGCGCCCTTCGACCTGGTCGTCGTCAACCTCTACCCGTTCACGCAGACCGTCGCCTCCGGCGCCGGCGTCGACGAGTGCGTCGAGCAGATCGACATCGGCGGGCCCACCATGGTGCGCGCCGCGGCCAAGAACCACCCGTCCGTCGCCGTCGTCGTCGATCCCTCCCGGTACGACGACGTCGCCCGCGCCGCCGCGGGCGGCGGCTTCACCCTGGCCGAGCGTCGGGCGCTGGCTGCCCAGGCGTTCCGGCACACCGCGACCTACGACGTCGCCGTCGCCTCCTGGATGGGCAGCGTCCTCGCGCCCGACGACGAGGTCGACGGCTCGGCCACCGGCTTCCCCGGCTGGGTCGGGGCCACGTGGGACCGGCAGGCGGTGCTGCGCTACGGCGAGAACCCCCACCAGCGTGCGGCCCTGTACACCAGCGGGCACGGCGAGCCGGGGCTCGCGCAGGCCGAGCAGCTCCACGGCAAGGCCATGAGCTACAACAACTACGTCGACGCCGACGCCGCCTGGCGCGCCGCCCACGACCACCAGGGCCCGGCCGTCGCCGTCGTCAAGCACAACAACCCCTGCGGGATCGCCACCGGGGCGGACATCGCCGAGGCCCACCGCAAGGCGCACGCCTGCGACCCGGTCTCCGCGTACGGCGGGGTGGTCGCCGCCAACCGGCCGGTCACCGCCGAGATGGCCGAGCAGCTGGCCCCGGTGTTCACCGAGGTGGTCCTCGCTCCCGACTTCGAGGAGGCGGCGGTCGAGATCCTCTCGCGCAAGAAGAACGTCCGGCTCCTGCGCGTCGCGGGCTCGGCCCGCGGCGCCGTCGAGACGCGCCCGATCAGCGGCGGCCTGCTCCTGCAGGCCACCGACCGCGTCGACGCACCCGGTGACGACCCGGCCGTCTGGACCCTGGCGGCCGGGCCGGCCGCCGACGAGGCGACCCTGGCGGACCTCGAGTTCGCCTGGCGCTCCGTGCGCGCGGTGAAGTCCAACGCGATCCTGCTCGCCCGTGACGGGGCGAGCGTCGGCGTGGGCATGGGGCAGGTGAACCGGGTGGACTCCTGCCGCCTCGCGGTCGAGCGCGCCAACACGCTCGGGGCGCCGGTCACCTCCGTGGTCGACTCCGCGGGCGGGGCCGAGAACGTCGACGGAGCGGCCCCCGGCCCGGAGCGCTCCCGCGGGGCCGTGGCCGCCTCGGACGCGTTCTTCCCCTTCGCCGACGGCCTCCAGGTGCTCATCGACGCCGGCGTGCGCGCCGTCGTCCACCCCGGCGGGTCGATCCGGGACGAGGAGGTCGTCGCCGCGGCCGACGCCGCCGGCGTCACGATGTACTTCACGGGCACCCGACACTTCGCCCACTGACGTACGTCACGGACGAGGCGGCGCGGTCGTCCGGTAAGTGCTCCTGGGCAGATACAGCGCTCCTGGGACGACTTGTCCTGCTCAGGAGCACTTTCCGGTCCGCGGCGGGTGGTACCGGTGCGGGCACGGGCGCCGGTGCGGGTGCGGGCGTGGGGACGGGTACCGGTGCGGGCGCGGGTACGGGCGCCGGGTCCGCAGCCCGTCAGCCCGCCACGGCCCTGCGCAGCGGGACCGACGGGTCGAGCGCCCGGTCGAGGTCCAGGACGGGGCGGGCGCCCCCCGCGAGCAGTTTGCGCAGCGGCGAGACGTCGCGCGGACGGTCCACCGTGAACCCGCCCACCAGCCGGGCCGGGCCGGCCGGGGGGTCGGTCGGCAGGTACGCGTCGCGGGTGAGGTACAGGGCGGTCCAGCCGCCGGCGTCCGGGTCCCCACGCAGCACGACCTCCTCGCCGTCGTGCGGCCTGCCCACCAGGGTGAGCTCGTGCCCGAGCTGGGTGGAGAAGACGTACGGCGCCGGGGTCGGTGGGGCGTCGTGCCCCAGCAGGCCGGCCACCAGCGCCGCGGGATGGGTGAGGGCGGCGTCCCAGTGCCCGCCCGGCACGGTCCCGACCCCGGCGACCGTCATGTCGGCGCAGTCCCCGACCGCGCGGACCGCGGCCGGCCCGCCGATCACCCGGCCCGACTCGTCGACGGGGACGGCGCCGCGCGGGGTCAGCGGCACCGCGCCGGCGAGCCACCGCGTGGCCGGACGGACCCCGGTGGCGGCGAGGACGACGTCGGCCGGAAGGATCTCGCCGTCGGCCAGCTCGACCTCGCCGGGACGCACGGCCCCGACGGCGGCGTCGCACCGCAGCTCGACACCGGCCGCCGCGTACCAGGGCACCGTCAGCGCCCCCACCCGGGTGCCCACCTGCCGGGCGAGGGGGGTCGGCGCCGCCTCCACGACCCGCACCTCGCACCCGCGGCCCGCCGCGAGCCCGGCGACCTCGGCGCCGATCCACCCGGCGCCGACGACGACGAGGCGCCGGCCCGGCGCCAGCTGGGAGCGCAGGCGCTCCGCGTCCGCGGCCTCGTGGAGGAGCAGCGCGCCCGACCACCCGGGCGGCGTCACGGCGTGCGCGCCGACCGCCAGGACCACCGCGTCGGCCTCGAGGAGGACGCTCCCCCCGCCGGCCCCGGCGTCGGCCTCGACCCGGGCGTCGCCGTCGTGCGCGTCGAGCCGCACGGCGCGGTGGCCGAGCAGCACCCGGTCCGCGAGATCGGCGAGGTCGCCGTAGCCCTCGCCGGCCAGCCACACGGGCTCGGACCGGGTGAAGAGCTCCTTCGACAGGGGCGGCCGGTCGTAGGGGGCGGTGGTCTCGGCGCCGACCACCGTGATCTCCCCGGAGAACCCCTGCGAGCGCAGCTCGGCGACCGTGCGCAGACCGGCGAGCCCGGCGCCGACGACGAGCACCGAGCGGGGCGGGCGAGGCGTGTTTCCAGTCTCTCCGGGCCGGACAGGCAGAGTTTCGGGCACGCCGCCACGGTAGTCTCGTCCGCACCATGACCAGCGCGCGCCTCCTCCGCTCGACCACCTTCGCGGTCGTCGTCGCCGCGATCGTCCTGGTCTGCCTGCTGGCCTTCCTCGTGGACGCGCGCACCGGCGTGACCGCGCTCGCGGCGTTCCTCGCCCTCGGTGCGGTCCTCCGCGCCGTCGTGCCGGAGTCCGTCCTCCCGGGGGCGCGGTCCCGGGCCTTCGACGTGGTCTTCCTCCTCGCGCTCGCCGTCGCCCTCGGCTACCTCAGCCCCTGGGGGAACGCGACCGTGCCGCCGGGCAGCTGAGGGCGGGTTCGCTCCCTCGCCGGTCCGGTCTGCGAACGCGGGCCGTCCGGTCCTGGCCGACAATGGTGCGGTGAGTGCCGTCATCACCGACATCGCCCTCGTCCTCCTCTTCATCCTGGTGGGCGGGGTGTTCGCAGCGTCCGAGATGGCGCTGGTGTCCCTGCGGGACAGCCAGGTGCAGGCCATGGCGCGACGGGGCGGCGCCGGCGCGAAGGTCGCGCGGCTCACCGCCGACTCCAACCGGTTTCTCTCCGCCGTTCAGGTGGGCGTCACCCTCGCCGGGTTCTTCTCGGCCTCCTTCGGCGCCGCGCAGATCGCGCCCGTCGTCGCGCCGGTCCTCGAGGGGTGGGGCGTGCCGGGGTCGGTCGCCCACGGGGTGGCGTTCGTGGCGACGACGGTGATCATCTCCTACCTGTCGCTCGTTCTCGGCGAGCTGGTGCCCAAGCGCCTCGCCATGCAGAGCGCCGAGACCGTGTCGTTGCTCGTGGCCCGGCCGCTGGACTGGATCGCCACCCTGCTGCGCCCGGTCATCTGGTTCCTCGGCGCCTCCGTGGACGTGGTCATGCGCCTGCTGGGCCGGGACCCGAGCGCGCAGCGGGAGGAGATGGGGGCGGACGAGCTGCGCTCGCTCGTCGCCCAGCACGAGTCCCTCGGCGAGGAGGAGCGCGACATGGTCGTGGACCTGCTCTCGGTCGGGGAGCGCACCGTGCAGGAGATCATGACCCCGCGCACCGAGGTGGAGTTCCTCGACGCCGCCATGCCGGTGGAGGAGGCGCAGCGCCTGGTCGGCACCCTCGAGCACTCCCGCTACCCGGTGCGGGGCGAGAACAACGACGACGTCCTCGGCTTCATCCACATCCGCGACCTCATCAACCCGGCGCCGCACGTGCGCACGATCGGCGACGTCGTCCGCGACCTGCTCTACTTCCCGACGGGCAAGCAGGTCCTCACCGCCCTGACGGAGATGCGCCGCGCCCACGCCCACCTCGCGATCGTCGTCGACGAGTACGGCGGCACGGACGGGATCGTCACCCTGGAGGACGTCGTGGAGGAGTTCGTCGGCCAGATCCAGGACGAGTACGACCGGGAGGACCCCGAGGTCGTCGGCCACGGGGAGACCGAGAGCGTCGCGGGCCTGCTGGGCCGCGCGGAGGTGGCCAAGGTGCTCGGCCGCGAGCTGCCGGACGGCCCCTACGACACGCTCGCCGGCTTCATCATGTCCGAGCTCGGCCGGCTTCCCGCCGTGGGGGACTCCGTGACCTGGGGCGACGCCGTGCTCACCGTGACCGCGATGGACGGCCGCCGGGTGGACCGGGTGGAGGTCGCCCGGGAGAAGGCCCGCACCGCCTGATATCTCGACATCGAGTAATCTGTGTCTGGCGCCGGGGCCCCGGCGCAGAAGTCGACAGCGCCCCTCGCGGGCGGTCAGGAGTGTTGCGGGACCATGACGAAGATCAAGGTGGCGGGCCCGGTCGTCGAGCTCGACGGCGACGAGATGACCCGGATCATCTGGCAGTTCATCAAGGACCGGCTCATCCACCCCTACCTGGACGTGGACCTGCGGTACTACGACCTGTCGATCCAGAACCGTGACGCCACGGACGACCAGGTCACCATCGACGCGGCCAACGCCATCAAGGAGCACAACGTCGGCGTCAAGTGCGCCACGATCACGCCCGACGAGGCCCGCGTCGAGGAGTTCGGCCTGAAGAAGATGTGGGTCTCGCCCAACGGCACGATCCGCAACATCCTCGGCGGCGTCGTCTTCCGCGAGCCGATCATCATCTCCAACGTCCCG
This sequence comes from Georgenia sp. EYE_87, assembly GCF_023148685.1. GTDB lineage: Bacteria > Actinomycetota > Actinomycetes > Actinomycetales > Actinomycetaceae > Georgenia. Next base: position 441,005 of record NZ_JAHXNL010000002.1, read on the forward strand.
CGCCTCGTGCCGGGCTGGACCAAGCCGATCGTCATCGGCCGTCACGCCCACGGCGACCAGTACAAGGCCACCAACTTCAAGGTGCCCGGCGCCGGCCAGCTCACCATCACCTTCACGCCGGAGGACGGCTCCGAGCCGATCCAGCACGTCGTCGCCAACTACGGCGAGGACGGCGGCGTGGCGATGGGCATGTACAACTACAACAACTCCATCGCCGACTTCGCCCGGGCCTCGTTCGCCTACGGCCTGCAGCGCAACTACCCCGTGTACCTCTCCACGAAGAACACCATCCTCAAGGCCTACGACGGCGCCTTCAAGGACATCTTCCAGGAGGTCTTCGAGAACGAGTACAAGGCCCAGTTCGACGCCGCCGGGCTGACCTACGAGCACCGCCTCATCGACGACATGGTCGCATCGGCCATGAAGTGGGAGGGCGGCTACGTGTGGGCCTGCAAGAACTACGACGGCGACGTCCAGTCCGACACCGTCGCGCAGGGCTTCGGCTCCCTCGGGCTCATGACCTCCGTCCTCATGACCCCGGACGGCAAGACCGTCGAGGCCGAGGCGGCCCACGGCACGGTCACCCGGCACTACCGCCAGCACCAGGCCGGCAAGCCGACGTCGACCAACCCGATCGCCTCGATCTTCGCCTGGACCGGCGGCCTCAAGCACCGCGGCAAGCTGGACGGCACCCCCGAGGTCACCGGCTTCGCCGAGGCCCTCGAGGACGTCGTCATCAAGACGGTCGAGTCGGGCAGGATGACCAAGGACCTGGCCCTCCTCGTCGGCCCGGACCAGGAGTGGCAGAGCACCGAGGAGTTCCTCGCCACCCTGGACGAGAACCTCCAGACCCGCCTGGGCTGACCGCAGCCCTGCCGAGAACGCCCTGACCGCCCGTCCGCCACCCGGTTCGAGCGGTCAGGGCGTTCTCGTCCCCACCATCAGTCGTGAGATGCCATTCCCGTGGTGAGTCATCTCCTCGGACGGCGAGGTCTTGACACCTCACCGAGTTGTCGACATGTCACCCGATGGTGGGCAGGTCGCCGGCCCACGGGGAGGCCACCCCTCGGACGCCCGCATGTGGTCCCCGCCACGGGGAGTAATCTTGACGCCGAGATATCTCCCACCCCACGAAGGAGTGCGTCGATGACCACGACACCGGTGAACGTCACCGTGACCGGAGCTGCCGGCCAGATCGGGTACGCCCTGCTGTTCCGCATCGCCTCGGGCCAGCTGCTCGGGCCGGACACCCCGGTGAAGCTGCGTCTGCTCGAGATCCCCCAGGGCGTCAAGGCCGCCGAGGGCACCGCGATGGAGCTCGACGACTGCGCCTTCCCGCTGCTCGCCGGGATCGACATCTTCGACGACCCGAAGCAGGGCTTCGAGGGTGCCAACGTGGCGCTGCTCGTCGGCGCCCGTCCCCGCAGCAAGGGCATGGAGCGCGGCGACCTGCTCGAGGCCAACGGTGGCATCTTCGGCCCCCAGGGCGAGGCGATCAACGCCGGCGCCGCCGAGGACATCCGCGTGCTCGTGGTCGGGAACCCGGCCAACACCAACGCTCTCATCGCCCAGCAGCACGCGCCGGACGTCCCGGCGGACCGCTTCACCGCGATGACGCGCCTGGACCACAACCGTGCGCTGAGCCAGCTCGCCGCCAGGACCGGCGCGCCGGTCTCGTCGATCAAGAACCTGACCATCTGGGGCAACCACTCCGCCACCCAGTACCCGGACATCTTCCACGCGACCGTCGACGGCCGGCCCGCCGCGGAGCTCGTGGACCAGTCCTGGCTGGAGAGCGACTTCATCCCGACCGTCGCCAAGCGCGGCGCCGCCATCATCGAGGCCCGCGGGGCCTCGTCGGCCGCCTCGGCCGCGAACGCCGCGATCGACCACGTCCACGACTGGGTCAACGGCACCGGTCAGGACTCCTGGACCTCCGCCGCCATCGTCTCCGACGGCTCCTACGGGGTGCCCGAGGGCCTCATCTCCTCCTTCCCCGTGCGGGCGAAGGACGGGAAGTGGGAGATCGTCCAGGGCCTGGAGATCTCCGAGTTCTCGCGCGGCAAGATCGACGCCTCGGTGAACGAGCTCGTCGAGGAGCGCGACGCCGTCAAGGAGCTCGGCCTCGTCTGACGGGCGCATCTCAGCCTCAACAACTGGCTGACCGAAGGGTCTGTACCGGGTACCGGTACGGACCCTTCGGTCTGTCCGGGCGAACTTGCGGTCATGGCATCTGCAACCTTGCTGAAAATTTGCAAGGACCGCTACTCTCGGGTCGACCTGCGCGTCGTGGCGCAGCCGACGAAGGAGTCACCCGAGCATGGATCACCGCCCGCGCACCGCCGTGGCCGCGCTGAGCGCGACCACCCTCGCCCTCGCCGGGCTGAGCGCCGCCGCCACCTCGCTGGCCGCCCCCGCCGCCGCCGCCGACCGCCAGGTCGTCCTCACCGGCTCGCTCCAGACCGAGCTCGGCTGCGCGGCCGACTGGGACACCGCGTGCGCCGCGACGGCCCTGGCGGCGACCGGCACCGCGGGCGTCTACGCCCTCGAGGCCGAGGTCCCCGCCGGGACGTACGAGTACAAGGTCGCCCTCGACGGCACGTGGGACGACGCCCACCCCGCGCAGAACGTGCCGCTCCACCTGACGGCGCCCGCGACGCTGCGCTTCGTCTTCGACGACGCCACGGACCGCGTCAGCATCGAGGTGCCCGGCCTCGCCGGCGGCTACGCCCCGGAGGACGACGCCCTCGTCGCGGCGCCGGTGCGCACGCCGGGCTCGGGCGAGAACTTCTACTTCGTCCTCACGGACCGGTTCGCCAACGGCAGCCCGGCGAACGACACCGGCGGCCTCGAGGGCGACCGGCTCACCACCGGGTTCGACCCCACGGACAAGGGCTTCTACCACGGCGGCGACATCGCCGGTCTGCGTGAGCGGCTGGACTACATCGAGGGCCTGGGCACCTCCGCCATCTGGCTGACGCCCTCCTTCAAGAACAACCCCGTCCAGGGCGAGGGCGCGAACGCCTCCGCGGGCTACCACGGCTACTGGATCACCGACTTCACCCAGATCGACCCCCACCTCGGCACGAACGCCGAGCTCGAGAGCTTCGTCGACGACGCCCACGCCCGGGGCATCAAGGTCTACTTCGACATCATCACGAACCACACCGCAGACCTGATCGACTACGCGGAGAAGCAGTACACCTACGTCGACCTGGCCACCGCGCCCTACCTCGACGCGGCGGGCAACGCGTTCGACCCCGCCGACCACGCCGGGACGGGCGCCTTCCCGGAGCTCGACGCCGCGACGTCGTTCCCCTACACGCCCGAGCGGACCGGCGAGGTGGTCCCCGAGGCCCTGAGCGACGTGCGGCTCTACCACAACCGCGGCAACTCGACCTGGTCGGGGGAGTCCGTCACCTACGGCGACTTCGACGGCCTCGACGACCTGATGACAGAGCACCCGACCGTCGTGGAGACGATGACGGACGTCTACACCACGTGGATGGACCTCGGCATCGACGGCTTCCGGATCGACACCGCCAAGCACGTGAACTTCGAGTTCTGGGAGCAGTGGACCGCCGCGATCGACGCTCACGCCGCCGCCACCAACCCCGACTTCTTCACCTTCGGCGAGGTCTACGACGCCGACGCCCGGCTCACCTCGCCCTACGTGCGCGAGACCGACATGTCCTCGGTCCTCGACTTCGCCTACCAGTCGGCGGCGCTGAACTTCGCCAAGGGGTTCACCACGGCCGGCCTGGCGGGCCTGTTCGCCTCCGACGACCACTACACGACGCCGCACTCCAGCGCCGACGCGCTGCCCACCTTCCTCGGCAACCACGACATGGGACGGGTCGGCAACCTGCTCCAGGGCAGCGGGGCCGAGCTCGAGCGGTCCGAGCTGGCCCACTCGCTCATGTACCTCACCCGCGGCCAGCCCGTCGTCTACTACGGCGACGAGCAGGGGTTCGTGGGCCTGGGCAACGACAAGTCGGCCCGCCAGGACATGTTCGCCTCACAGACCCAGGAGTACGTGGACCAGCCGCTGCTCGACGGCACCGCCTTCGGGGCCGGCGACCACTTCGACACCACGGCGCCGCTGTACGAGCACATCGCCGGGCTCGCCGCCCTGCGCGACGCCCACCCCGCCCTGGACAGCGGCGCCCAGATCGAGCTGCACGCCACCGACGGCGCCGGGGTATACGCCTTCGCCCGGGTGGACCGGGAGGAGAAGGTCGAGCACCTCGTCGCCGTCAACAACGCGACGACGCCGCAGACCGTCACCCTCACCACCCTCACCCCGGGGGCGACCTACGCCCCCCTGCACGGCACGCAGGAGCCGGCGACGGCGGACCCCGCCGGCTCCGTGACGCTCACCGTCCCGGCCCTGACCGCCGTCGCCCTCGAGGCCGACCGGCCGGTGGCCGCCGCGGAGGAGCAGACCATCGTCCTCGCCCCGGCCGCCGGGGCCAGGGTGGAGGGGCTCGCGCCGGTGAGCGCCGACGTCGCCGACGACCGCTGGGCCGAGACCTCGTTCGCCTACCGTCTCGTCGGCGAGGCCGGCTGGCACCCGCTCGGCACCGCCGAGGACGACACCCCGCGCGTCTTCCACGACACCGCCGGCCTGCCGGCCGGGACGCTCGTGGAGTACCGCGCCGTCACCGTGGACGCGGCCGGCACCCGGGCGGCGGCGTCGACCCTCGGCTCGGTCGGCGTCGACGTCACGGGGGACCCGGCCGAGGAGCCCGTCGGCGGCGACCTCGTCACCGTGCCCGGGAGCCACAACGCCGCCATGGGCTGCCCGGGCGACTGGCAGCCGGACTGCGCCGCCGCGGCGCTGACGCTGGACCAGGCGTCCGGGAAGTACGTCGGCACCTTCACGCTGCCCGCGGGCGACTACGAGTACAAGGTGGCGGTCGGCGGCAGCTGGGACGTCAACTACGGCGCCGGCGGCGTGCCCGGCGGCGACAACGTCCGCTACACCCACGCCGGCGGCGCGGTGACCTTCATCTACGACCCGGTCACCCACGACTTCACGAACACCTCGCAGGGCCCGATCATCACCCTGCCCGGGTCGTTCCAGAGCGAGCTCGGCTGCCCCGGCGACTGGCAGCCCGACTGCCTCGCCACCTGGATGCTCGACCCCGACCGCGACGGGACGTTCACCTTCACCACCGACGCCCTGCCCGCCGGCTCGTACGAGGTCAAGGTCGCCCACGACCGCAGCTGGGCCGAGAACTACGGCGTCGGCGGCGCCCGCGACGGCGCCAACTACACCTTCGCCGCCACGGCGGGCAGGGCGGTGACGTTCACCTACGACATCGACACCCACGAGCTGACCATCGAGGTCACGGACCCGCCGCTCGCCGGCGTCGGTCAGCAGCGTGCGCTCTGGCTCGACGCCGGGACGATCGCCTGGCCGCGGGACCTGCTCGGCGGCGCCGACCCCGCGACGCTGGGCTGGTCGCTGCACCACGCGCCGGAAGGCGGCCTCGAGCTCGCCGACGGCACGGTCACCGGCGGCGAGGAGGTCAGGCTCGCCCGCGACCCCGGCGGTCTGAGCGAGGAGCTGCGTCAGCGGTTCCCGCACCTGGCGGACCACGTCGCGCTCGCGGTCGAGGGACTCGACCGCTCCGCCGTCGGCGACGTCCTCACCGGCCAGGTCGCCGTGCTCCAGCGCGGGGCCGACGGCGGCGCCACCGCCTTCACCGGCGTCCAGGTGCCGGGCGTGCTCGACGACCTCTACGCCGACGCGGCCGCGGACAGGGCGCTCGGTGCCGAGTGGTCGGGCGGGGCCCCGTCGCTGGCGCTGTGGGCCCCCACCGCCAAGGACGTGGACCTCCTGCTCTGGGCCGACGGTACCGGCACCGGCGAGCCGGAGCGGGTCGAGATGACCCGGGAGGACGACGGCGGCTGGACGGTCGCGGGCGCGGCGGACTGGGAGGACCGCGCCTACCGCTACGAGGTCGACGTCTACGCCCCCGCCACCGGGGCGGTGGAGACCAACGTGGTCACCGACCCGTACTCCGTGGGGCTGACGCTGAACTCGACCCACTCCGTCCTCGTCGACCTCGACGACGACGTCTGGGCGCCCCGGCTCTGGGCGGAGACGCCCGCGCCGGTGATCGAGGACCCGGTGGACCGCACGATCTACGAGCTTCACGTCCGCGACTTCTCCGTCGCCGACGCCACCGTCCCCGAGGAGCTGCGCGGCACCTACGCCGCCTTCGCGCTCGAGGGCACCGCGGGCACGGACCACCTGCGCGACCTCGCCGAGGCCGGCATGAACACCGTGCACCTGCTGCCCACGTTCGACATCGCCACGATCGAGGAGGACCGGGCGCACCAGGCCGTGCCGGACCTCCCGGCCGACGCCGCGCCCGACTCGGCCGAGCAGCAGGCGGCGGTGGCCGCCGTCGCCGACCAGGACGCCTTCAACTGGGGCTACGACCCATACCACTTCTCGGCGCCGGAGGGCTCCTACGCCTCGCCCGGCAACCAGCACGGCGGAGCGCGCGTGGCCGAGTTCCGCTCCATGGTGGGCGGTCTGCACGACGCCGGTCTGCAGGTGGTCCTCGACCAGGTCTTCAACCACACCGCCCAGTCCGGGCAGGGCGAGAAGTCGGTGCTGGACCGCGTGGTCCCGGGCTACTACCACCGCCTCAGCGCCACCGGCTCGGTGGAGACCTCGACCTGCTGCCAGAACGTCGCCACCGAGCACGAGATGGCCGAGAAGCTCATGGTCGACTCGGTCGTGACCTGGGCGGGGGACTACCGCGTCGACGGGTTCCGGTTCGACCTCATGGGCCACCACAGCGTGGAGAACATGCAGGCCGTCCGGGCCGCGCTCGACGAGCTGACGCTCGAGGAGGACGGCGTCGACGGCTCCTCGGTCTACCTGTACGGCGAGGGCTGGAACTTCGGCGAGGTGGCGGACAACGCCCGCTTCACCCAGGCCACCCAGGGCCAGCTCGGCGGCACCGGCATCGGGACCTTCTCCGACCGGCTGCGCGACGCCGTCCGCGGCGGCGGGCCCTTCGACGAGGACCAGCGGGTGTACCAGGGCTTCGGCTCGGGCCTCGCCACCGACCCGAACGCCGTGGCCGCGGGCACGCCCGAGGAGCAGGCGGCGCGGCTCGCCCACGCCACCGACCTCGTGCGGCTCGGCCTGGCCGGCAACCTGCGCGAGTACTCGTTCCTCACGAGCTCCGGGGCCGTCCAGCGCGGCGACGAGCTCGACTACAACGGGCAGCCGGCCGGCTACGCCGACAGCCCGGAGGAGGTCGTCACCTACGTCGACGCGCACGACAACGAGACGCTCTTCGACAATCTCGTCCTCAAGCTGCCCGTGGACACCCCGATGGCGGACCGGGTGCGGATGAGCACGCTGTCGCTGGCGACGACGGCGCTGTCGCAGACCCCGAGCTTCTGGCACGCGGGGGCGGACCTGCTGCGCTCGAAGTCGCTGGACCGCAACAGCTACAACTCGGGCGACCACTTCAACCTGCTCGACTGGTCCCGGCAGACCAACAACTTCGGGGTCGGGCTGCCGCCGGCGGCGGACAACGAGGACAAGTGGGGCGTGATGGCGCCGCTGCTCGCCGACCCGGCGCTCCGGCCGGCCCCGGCGGACATCGACGCCGCGGCGGCCCAGGCGCAGGACCTGCTCCGGCTGCGCACCTCCACCGAGCTCTTCCGGCTCGGCTCGGCCGGGGCGATCCAGGAGAAGGTCAGCTTCCCCGGCTCCGGCCCCGAGGCGACGCCCGGCGTCATCGTCATGCACGTCGACGACCGCCTGGGCGAGGACGTCGACCCCGACCTGGACGGCGTGCTCACGGTCTTCAACGCGTCGCCCGAGCCGGTCACCGAGACCGTCGTGGGGCTGGCGGGCCGCGAGTACGTCCTCTCGCCGGTCCAGGCGGCCGGCGCGGACGACGTCGTGCGTGCCACCACGTACGACGCCGCCACCGGCACCGTGACCGTGCCGGCGCGGACCGTCGCGGTGCTCGTCGAGGCCGCCCCGGGGGAGGAGCCGCCGTCCGGCCCCGGGTCCGGCATGCCGTCCGACCGGCCCACCGGGCCCGGTCGGCCCGGGGAGACCCCGGTCGGGCCTCCCGCGGACCGCCCCGGGCGCGGCCCGGCCGGCGAGGTGCCCGCGAAGAGCTACTCGCGGGCCGAGAAGCCGGGGGCCTGAGACCCCGGAGCCAGGGACCACAGGAGGCGCCGCCCGCCGCGGGCGGCGCCTCCTGCGCGCGCGGTCGCGTCAGAGGCGCGGGAACCGGGCGGCCCTCGGGTACGCGTCCCAGCGGGGGCCGCCGCGTGGCGGCGTGGAGGACGAGACCGACGACGACGCCGAGCCAGGTGTCGGGCAGGAGGCCCGCCAGGGCAGCACGAGGAGCGCGACGGACGTGCCGAGCGGGTGACGCACGAGGGTGAGGCTAGCTGCCGGTGCCCACGCTCTCGAGGCAACGCTGGAGCGCCGTCGGGTCGTCGCCGTACTGCTCCATGCACGCCTGGAACTCCGGGCCGAGGACCTCGGAGAGCAGGAAGGAGCCGAACATCGTCGAGGCGACGGCCAGCAGGATCGCGAGCACGCCGATGACGATCCCGGCGATCGCGGTGCCGCGGTTCGTGGCCTCGCCACGCTTGGCGCGGCCGAGCCCGATGGCGCCCAGCACGACGGCGATCAGCCCGCCGAGACCGCCGAGGAGTCCCAGGAACGGGATCCATGCGATCAGCAGTGAGATGACGGCGAGGATCAGCGCGGCCAGCCCCATGCCGTTGCGCGGGGCCTGCCCGCCGTACGAGGTTCCGCGGTAGCCGCCGCCGTACGGCGTCCCCTGGTACTGACCGCCCTGATACTGCCCACCGGTCTGGTACTGGCCGCCGCCCTGGTACTGGCCGCCCTGGTAAGGGGCGCCCTCGTAGGGCTGGCGCGGGGTGCTCTGGTAGTCGGCGTCCGCGTAGCCGGGCTCGGGATAGCCGGGGTACGCGGCGGTGCCGGGAGGAGCCTCGGAGCCCTGGTACGGGACGCCCTGGTAGGGGGTGCCCGTCGACCCCGGCGGCGGGCCGCCCTGGTAGCCGGCGCCGTGGGGCTGGGGGTAGACCGTGGTGTCGTCCTGCGCGGCGCGGCCGCCGGCGTCGTCGGGACGGTCGCCCTCGGGGCGGGCATCTTCGGGGTCGTGCCGGCCGGGCTCGTACGGCTCGCGGCCGGGGGGCGTTGACGACATCGGAGCGCTCCTCACGTCGGTTCCCGCCATGCTCCCACGTGCGCGGGTGGCCCGCAGGCCGCCCGCGCACGGCGCGGGTCAGCCCTTGACCGAGCCCGACATCAGGCCACCGATGAAGTACTTGCCCAGCACGATGTAGACCAGCAGCGTGGGCAGCGACGCCAGCAGGGCGCCGGACATCGACACGCCGTAGTTCTGCAGCAGCGCGCCGTTGGCCAGGTTGTTCAGCGCGAGCGTGACGGGGCCGTTCTGGCTGGAGGAGAAGAACACCGCGAAGAGGAAGTCGTTCCAGGCGGAGGTGAACTGCCAGATCAGCACGACCACGAAGCTCGGGATCGAGATCGGCAGGACCACCGAGACGTACGTGCGGAGCATCCCTGCGCCGTCGACCCTTGCGGCCTCGATGAGCTCCTTGGGCACCGACTCGTAGTAGTTGCGGAAGATCAGTGTGGTGATCGGGATGCCGTAGATGACGTGCACGAGGATCAGGGACGGGATGCCGCTCGGGACGTCCAGGCCCAGCATCAGCTGCAGCAGCGGGATCATGACCGCCTGGTACGGGATGAACATCCCGAACAGGATCAGCGTGAAGACGATGTTCGCGCCGCGGAAGGACCAGCGCGAGAGCACGAAGCCGTTCATCGACCCCAGGAAGGCGGAGATGATCGACGCCGGGACCACCATCTGCACCGACCGCCAGAGCGACGGCGAGAGCGTCTCCCACGCGGCGGTCCAGTTGTCCATGGTCCACAGCTGCGGCAGCGCCCAGGCACGGGCCGGCGTGGCGTCGCCCGGACCCTTGAAGCTGGTGACGATGAGCACGTAGACGGGGATCAGGACCAGGAGGAGGGAGGCCAGCAGGATCGCGTACCTCAGGGTCCGGCCCGCGGAGAACCGGCTCGCCGGGCGCCGCTCGGGCGCGCTCACGGGCCGCCTCGCCGCGACGTCGACGGGGGCGGGGGCCGGGACGGCGGTGGTCATCGGCCGCCCTCCTTCCGGGTGGTGTACACGAGGTAGGGGATGATCAGCAGCGCGACGATGATCAGCAGGATCGCGCCGACCGCCGCCGAGTTCGCGTAGTCGAAGCTCGACTTGAACACGTACATGTCGACGGCGGGCACCTTGGTCTGGTAGTTCGCCGGCTTCGAGATCGACATGATCAGGTCGAAGGCCTTGAGCGACATGTGCCCGATGATGATCAGGGCCGAGAGCGCCACGGGGGAGAGCTGCGGGAAGATCACGTGGCGGTACAGCTGCCACTCCGAGGCGCCGTCGATCCGCCCCGCCTCGCGCAGCTCGTCCGGGATGCCGCGGAACCCGGCGAGGAACAGCGCCATGACGTAGCCGGAGAGCTGCCAGATGGCCGGGATGGCGATGGCGGCGATGCCCCACGTGACGTTGTTCCACCAGGGGTTCTGGAGGAAGTCGAGGCCGACGATCTGGAACAGGCGGTTCAGGCCGAGGGCGCTCTCCCCCTCGTTGGAGTTCAGCAGCCAGCGCCACACGACGCCGGAGGCGATGAACGAGACGGCCATGGGGAAGAGGAAGATCGAGCGGAAGAAGCCCTCGCCCTTGGCGGGCCGCTCGAGGACCCACGCCCACACGAAGCCGATCACCATCGTCCCCACGAGGAAGACGGCCGTGTAGAGCAGGAGGTTCTTCAGCGAGTGCTGGAAGGCCTCCGAACCCAGCAGCGCGACGTAGTTCTCCAGCCCGACGAAGACGGTGGGCATCACCCCGGTCGCCTGCGGGGCCGTGTGGGAGTCGGTGAACGAGGTCTGGAAGTTGACCGCGATGAGGCCGTAGACGAAGACGGCGATCAGGATCAGGGAGGGGGTCAGCAGCAGCAGCGGCGGACCCCAGCGCTTGACGGTCTTCACTTCGGTCTCCAGCGAAGGTCGGGAACGATGGCGCGGACGCGGTGACGGGTGCGGGACGCCGCACCCGTCACCGACTCGGGTCAGCTGCCGGCGGCGGTCGCCAGCTCGCTCTGGAACGTCGCGAGGTCGGACGCCCCGGTGGTGAACTTGCTCGTCGCGTCGGAGACGCCGTTCAGCACGGCGATCGGCGAGGCGGCTCCGTGGGCCAGCGAGGGAACGATCGCGTCGTCGGCGTAGGCCTCGATCGCGCTCTGCTGGTACTCGGAGAACTCCGCGGGGTCGGCGTCGGTCCGGGCCGGGATGGAGCCCTTCGCCTTGTTGAACGCCACCTGGCCCTCGAGGGAGCCGACCGTCTCGAGCCACGCCTTGGCGCCGTCGGGGTTGGGGGCGCCCACCGGGAGGGTGAAGGAGTCGGCCAGGAAACCGAACATGCCGTCGGTGCCCGGGACCGGGAAGTCGACAAAACCGGTGCCGCGCTCGATGCCCTGCTCCTCGAACGCCGCGACCGCCCAGTCACCCATCACGTTGTAGGCGGCGGAGCCGTCGATGACCATCTGGGTCGACTCGGGCCAGTCGAGGCCGTCACGGTCGGTGTTGGTGAAGCCGATGAGGGTCTCGAAGTGCTCGAGCGCCTGCGTGACCTCCGGGCCGGCCCAGTCGGTCTCGCCGGTCCAGAGGCCGTTGTAGGCCTCCTCGCCGAGGTCGGCCATGAGCACCGTCTCGAGCAGGTGCACCTGGGTCCACGTCGTCGCCACCGACAGCGGCGTCTTGCCCGCGGCCTGGACCTTCTCCAGGTCCGCGATCCAGGCGTCGATGTCGGCCGGGACGGCGGCCGGGTCGATCCCCGCCTCCTCGAGCACGGACGGGTTCGCCCACACCACGTTGGAGCGGTGGATGTTCGAGGGCACCGAGTAGATCGCGTCCTCGACGGTGAGCAGGTCGATGAGGTCCTGCGGGAAGACGTCGGTGAGCCCGAACTCGTCGTACATGGCCGAGACGTCCTCGAGCTGGCCGGCGTTGATGTAGTCGGTGAGCTCCTGGCCGGCGTGGGCCTGGAAGGTGTCCGGCGGGTCGCCGGCCTGCAGGCGGGACTGCAGCATGTCCTTGGCGGCGGAGCCGGCGCCGCCGGCCACCGCACCGTTGATGAACTCCACGTCGGGATGCTGCTCGTTGAACACCCCGACCAGGGCGTCCAGGCCGGCCTTCTCCGAGCCCTGGGCCCACCAGGTGAAGACCTCCACCTGGTCCCCGCCGCCCCCGCCACCACCGCCGGTGGCGCCGTCGGTACCGCCGTCACCGTCGCCGCCGCAGGCGGCGAGGATGAGGCTGGCGGCCGCGATCCCGGCCACCGTCGCTGTGCGTCGCATCGTGCTTCTCCTTCGAAACGTCGTCGTCCCGACCGTTCCGGCGGGCCGCCGGGACGGGGACCGGCCGAGGGCCGGGCATCCGGTTCTTCAGTGTGCCCCTAAACCGATATTGGGTGAGGCATTGGAGGAAATCGTCGCCGTGTTGTGATCTGGCGGGCGACATATTGCCACAAGTGGAGTCCGCGTATCGCACTTCCTCTCACGTGATCGAACATGGTCGCTCAGTCCAGCAGGTAGCCGTACGGCGTGGGCGCGCTCTCCAGCGCGAGCGCGAGCGCACCCAGCACCTCTGTGCGGGGGCCGAGCGCGGCGGGCACGACCCGCAGGCGCCTGGCGACGGAGGGGATGACGGAGCGGCGCAGCGACGCGCTCACCGCCGCCAGGAAGGGCTCGCCCGCGGCCACCAGCGGCCCGCCCAGGACGACGACCTCGGGGTCGACGAGGTTGCCCAGCAGCGCGACGCCGCGCCCCAGGTTGCGCCCGACGTCCTCGATCATGCGGCGGCAGGGCGGGTCCCCGGCTGCTGCGGCGGCGACCACCTGCTCGATGGTCAGTCCCTCACCGAGCGTCGGACGGAGCATCTGCAGCACGGCGGGCACCGAGGTGACGGTCTCCAGGCAGCCACGGTTGCCGCACCGGCAGACCGCGCCGTCCGGCTGGAGCGGGGTGTGGCCGAGCTCGCCCGCCGTCCCGCCGGCGCCGCGGTGCAGACGGCCGCCGAGCAGCAGGCCCGCGCCCACGCCGGTGGAGATCTTCACGTAGGCGGCGTCCGTCGCGCCCTGCGCGGCGCCCCAGCGCGCCTCGGCCAGCATGCCCAGGGTGGCGTCGTTGTCGGCGACGACGGGGACCCCCAGCGCCTCCTCGAGCCGGCCGGCGACGTCGAAGCCCGCCCAGCCGGTGAGGATCGTCCCGGGTCCGACCGTGCGCTCGGGGCCGTCGACCGGTCCGGGCAGGCCGACCCCGACGGCGACCAGCTCCCCTCCCTGGTCCGAGGCGTCCCTGAGCAGGTCCCCGATCAGGTCCAGCACGACCGGGACGGTCCGTTGCCCCGTGTGGTCCGCGGGCAGCGCGACCTCGCGCTCGGCGCGGATCTCCCCGTCACGGGTGGCCAGCGCGGCCCGCAGGTGCGTGCGCCCGACGTCGACACCGGCCACGAGCCCCGGTGCGGGCACCAGGGAGATCGTCCGGGCGGGTCTGCCCCGGCGCCCGTCCGCGGCCGCCTGCTCGACGGCGGAGCCGCTCTCCAGCAGCTCCGTCACGAGGTTGGAGACCGTGGTGGGGGAGACGCCCAGCTCGCGGGCGATCTCCGCACGTGAGCGCGGTCCCTCGGAGAGCAGCGCGATCACCGCGCGGCGGGTGCGGCCCCGCGCGCGCGAGGTGGTCGGATCTGCGCGACCCACGTGCTTCCCCCTTTTCGGTCCGCCGTTGGACCAAAAGATGCGATGTCGGTAGCCCATTGATGCTCCGAATGGAGAAAACGTAGCCGACCAGGTGGAGGATGTCGAGCAACCCCGGTACGCGGGAGCCGAGGGTGCCGCCAGGCAGGCCGGGAAGTGGCCTGCCGGGCAGGCCGGGAACTGGTCAGGCCGGCGTGGGGGCGCCGTGCAGAGGTCAGTCCCCGCGACGTGCAGAGGTCAGTCCCGCCGTCGCGCGACGAGGTCCGTCCCTACGGGAGGTGGCGCGATCCGTCCCTACGGGAAGACGACGGTGCGCCGGCCGTCGATGAGCACCCGGTGCTCGGCGTGCCACCGCACGGCGCGGGCGAGGACCCGGCGCTCCACGTCCTGCCCGCGCGCCACCATCTCGGCCACGTCGTCGGCGTGGGTGACCCGTTCGACGTCCTGCTCGATGATCGGGCCCTCGTCGAGGTCGGCGGTCACGTAGTGCGCCGTCGCGCCGATCAGCTTCACGCCGCGCCCGTGCGCCTGCGCGTACGGGCGGGCACCCTTGAAGCTCGGCAGGAAGGAGTGGTGGATGTTGATGACGTTGCCCGCGAGCTCCTGGCACACCCGGTCCGAGAGGATCTGCATGTACCTCGCGAGGACGACCAGCTCGACGTCGAGGTCGCGGACCAGCCGCAGCAGCTCGGCCTCGGCCTGGTCCTTCGTCTCCCTCGTGACCGGGACGTGGTGGAACGGGACGTCGTAGAACTCTGCGATCGGGGCGAGGTCGGGGTGGTTCGCGACGACCCCGACCGGCTCGATCGGCAGCCGCTGGAAGCGGTGGCGGAACAGCAGGTCCGACAGGCAGTGCGGGTCCTTGGACGCCATGATCAGCGTCCGCACCGGCCGGCCCACCTCGTCGAGGGTGAACGTCATGGCGAACGTGCCGGCGATGTCCTCGAGCGCCGCCCGCACCTCGGTGAGCGGTGCCCGGGTCTCCACCTGCACCCGCATGAAGAACAGTCCCGTGGAGGGGTCGCCGAACTGCTGGGACTCGGTGATGTTGCCGCCGTGCTCCGCGAGCGCCCCGGAGACGGCGTGCACGATCCCGGGCCGGTCCGGGCAGGACAGGGCGAGGACGAGGTGCGCGGTCGAGGTGCTCATCCGTCGCAGGGTAGTCGGCCCGGTCCCGCGCGGGCGCCGCGTCCGCGGTGCGGGTACGGACCACCACGTCCGCGCTCTGATGCCAGACTGTGGGGATGGACGACGTCAAGATCGACCTCATCACCGAGGAGGGGGCCGGCGAGCTGCTCACCGTGCGGCGGGCCGCCTTCGTGACCGAGGCGCAGCTCTACGGTGACCCCAACCTCCCGGCGCTCACGCAGTCGCTCACCGAGCTCGTGGCCGACATCGGCCGGCCCGATGTCGTCACCCTCGGCGCGTGGATCGGCCACCGCCTCGTGGGCTCGGTCCGGGTGGAGCTGGAGGCCGAGCGTGCGACCCTCGGCCGGCTCGCCGTCGTCCCCGACCTCCAGGGGCGTGGGATCGGCACCCAGCTCCTCATGGCGGTGCTGCAGTACCTCCCCGAGCAGACCAAGGAGGTCTGGGTCTTCACCGGGCAGGACTCCAAGCACAACCTGGCGATGTACAACAAGGCTGGCTACGAGCACCAGTTCGACCAGCACACCGGCGACCTGACGTACGCCTACCTGCGGCGCATCCTCGGCGAGGACGGCCCGGAGGCCGACGCCGGGCTCGCCGACCTCCCCGAGCGTGACGTGACGGCCTGAGCCTCGGGCACCGCGCCCCCCGACCCCCGACCCCCGACCCCCGCATCCCCACGGTCACCCGGCCCCCGACCACCCGAGCGAGAGTCCGGGAACCGGTCACCGGGACTTGGTAGTCTCGTCCGCGTCGCAACTGGCGCCAGCAGGTGGGTCACCACCGGGGAGCGACACGAGCAGGATCCCCGAGGTCGTCCGCCTGGGCCGAGGGTCACCTAACGGAGTGCATCCACGCACGTGCCGTGCGTGACCGACAGCGGAGGAACCATGAGCCAGACCAGACCTGACACGTCCGTGGCCGACCAGAGCCTCGCGGAGCTGGACCCGGAGATCGCGGCCGTCCTCGACGGCGAGCTCGCCCGGCAGCGCGAGACCCTCGAGATGATCGCCAGCGAGAACTTCGTCCCGCGCGCCGTCCTGCAGGCGCAGGGCTCCGTGCTGACGAACAAGTACGCGGAGGGCTACCCCGGCCGCCGCTACTACGGCGGCTGCGAGCAGGTCGACATCGCGGAGAACCTCGCGATCCAGCGCGCCACCTCCCTCTTCGGCGCCGAGTACGCCAACGTCCAGCCCCACTCCGGCGCCCAGGCCAACGCCGCGGTGCTGCACGCCATCGCCACGCCCGGGGACAAGGTCCTCGGCCTCTCGCTCGCCCACGGCGGGCACCTCACGCACGGCATGAAGATCAACTTCTCCGGCAAGCTCTACGACATCGCCGCCTACGGCGTGGACGAGCAGAGCCACCGCATCGAGATGGACGCCGTCCGCGAGAAGGCCCTCGAGGCCCGGCCGAAGGTCATCATCGCCGGCTGGTCCGCCTACCCCCGCCAGCTCGACTTCGCCGCGTTCCGGGAGATCGCCGACGAGGTCGGCGCCTACCTGTGGACCGACATGGCGCACTTCGCCGGCCTCGTGGCCGCGGGGCTGCACCCGTCCCCGGTGCCGCACTCCGACGTCGTCTCCTCCACGGTCCACAAGACCATCGGCGGCCCCCGGTCCGGGTTCATCCTGTCCCGGGACAAGGAGGCCTTCGGCAAGAAGCTCGACTCCGCCGTCTTCCCCGGCCAGCAGGGCGGACCGCTCATGCACGTCATCGCCGCGAAGGCCGTGGCGTTCAAGATCGCGGCCGGCGAGGAGTTCCAGGACCGCCAGCGCCGCACCCTCGAGGGTGCGCGGATCATCGCCGAGCGGCTCTCCGCCCAGGACGTGCGCGACGCCGGCGTCTCGGTGCTGACCGGCGGCACCGACGTCCACCTCGTCCTCGTGGACCTGCGGAACTCCGCCCTCGACGGCCAGCAGGCGGAGGACCTCCTCCACGACGCCGGCATCACCGTCAACCGCAACGCCGTGCCGTTCGACCCGCGCCCGCCGCGGGTGACGTCCGGCCTGCGCATCGGCACCCCGGCGCTGGCGACCCGCGGGTTCGGCGCCACGGAGTTCACCGAGGTCGCGGACATCATCGCGACCACCCTGGTCAACGGAGCCGCCACCGACGCCGAGGCGATGAAGGCGCGCGTGCGTGCGCTCACCGACTCCTTCCCGCTGTACCCGGGCCTGCAGCAGTGACCGCTCAGGTCCTGGACGGCAGGGCGACGGCGGCGACGATCAAGGCCGAGCTGGCCGGGCGCGTCGCCGCGCTGAGGGCGCAGGGGGTCACCCCGGGTCTCGGCACCGTGCTGGTGGGGGAGGACCCCGGTTCGAAGGCGTACGTGGCGGGCAAGCACCGCGACTGCGCCGAGGTCGGCATCGCCTCGATCCGGGAGGACCTCCCGGCCGACGCGTCCCAGGCCGCCGTCGAGGCCGCCGTCGAGCGGCTCAACGCCGACCCCGCCTGCACGGGCTACATCGTCCAGCTGCCGCTGCCGAAGGGCATCGACACCAACGCGGTGCTCGAGCTGATCGACCCGGCCAAGGACGCCGACGGACTGCACCCGACGAACCTCGGGCGGCTCGTCCTGCGCGTGAAGGAGGAGGTCACCTCCCCGCTGCCGTGCACCCCGCGGGCGGTCCTCGAGCTGCTCGCGCGCCACGGCATCGACCTGGCGGGCAAGGAGGTGTGCGTCGTGGGGCGCGGCACCACCGTGGGCCGCTCCATCGGGCTGCTCCTCACCCGCAAGGACGTCAACGCCACCGTCACGCTCACCCACACCGGCACGCGCGACCTCGCCAAGCACGTCGGCGAGGCGGACGTGGTCGTCGCGGCGGCGGGCCAGCCCGGGATCATCACGGCGGACATGGTCAAGCCGGGTGCCGTCGTCCTCGACGTCGGCGTCTCCCGGACCGTCGACCCGGTCTCCGGCAAGGCGAAGCTGCGCGGGGACGTCGCCGACGGCGTCGCCGAGGTCGCGTCGTGGCTCTCGCCCAACCCGGGCGGGGTCGGGCCCATGACGCGGGCGATGCTCCTCGCGAACGTGGTGGACACGGCGGAGCGGCAGGCCGCGCAGGCCTGAGCCGCGCGGAGCGTGGTAGGTGACAACGGGGATGATCGGTGCCCGCCCGGGACACCGATCATCCCCGTTGTCACGTCCTCGGAGCGACCGTCGCTCGGGTTCGCGGTGCGCCGGTCGGTCGGGTTCTCGGAGCGCCGGCGGGCGGGCCTGCCGCACGCCCGAGTGGCGAATCGCACCGTGCCCGTCGCCCGGCCGCGGTCCGGGGATGTCCGTGGCATCGGCGACCATGGAGGCATGAAGATCGCCTCCGTCAACGTCAACGGCATCCGCGCGGCCTACAAGCGCGGCATGGGCAGGTGGGTCGAGGAGCGTCGGCCCGACGTGATGCTGCTGCAGGAGGTGCGCGCCACCGACGACGTCCTCGAGGCGCATCTCGGGCAGGAGTGGACCACCGCCCACCACGCGTGCGACGTCAGGGGCCGCGCCGGCGTCGCCATCGCCTCGCGCCTGCCCGCCACGGCCGTGCGCGTTGGCCTGGGCAACGGCGTCCCCGAGGAGCCCGTGGACACCGGGCGCTGGGTGGAGATGGACCTCGACGTCGCGGGGGCGGAACGGCCGCTGACCGTGGTGTCCGTCTACGTGCACTCCGGCACGGCGAACACGCCCAAGATGGAGGCGAAGTACGCGCACCTGGAGAAGGTGACCAAGCGTCTGGGCGAGCTCGCCGAGGAGGCCAGGGACGGCCGGCGCGACGTCGTCGTCGGCGGGGACCTCAACATCGTCCACCGCGAGGTGGACATCAAGAACTGGAAGGGCAACCACAACAAGGCGTCCGGGGTGCTCGACGAGGAGATCGCCTACCTCGACAAGTGGTTCGCCGACGGGTGGGTGGACGTCGGCCGCAAGGTCGCCGGCGACCGCCCCGGCCCGTACACGTGGTGGTCGTGGCGCGGGAAGGCGTTCGACAACGACGCCGGCTGGCGCATCGACTACCAGCTCGCCACCCCCGAGCTCGCGGAGCGGGTGACGGACGCCGGGGTCGACCGGGCCGCCTCCTACGACCAGCGGTTCTCCGACCACGCCCCGGTGGTCGCCACCTACGACGTGCAGAGGTAGCGCCGCCCAGAGGGCAGACGGGTATCGGAGAAGATTCTCGGTAGTCCGTGAAATGTGGAGCGGCGTGCCGGACATGTACGGGGTGAGAGGCCGGGACCGGGCGGCCGCCGAGCACGACACGGAGGGGATGACGTGCCGATCGACCACGACACCGCCGTCGAGGCCTTGTACGTCCGGCACGCCGGCACCGTCCACCGCTACGTCTACCGCCGGGTGCTCGACCGGGCGACGGCGGACGAGCTGACCAACGACGTCTTCCGGATCGCGTGGCAGCGGCTGCGGAAGGCGCGTTCGGTGGACCTGCCCTGGTTGATCGGCACGGCGAAGAACCTCGTGCTCAACGAGGTCAGGGCGCGCGGCCGGCGAGAACGGCTGACGGCACGGCTGCGCGACGGCGCCGTCGCGGGCTCCCCGGCACCGGGGTACGACCTGGTGCGAGACAGCGTGCTTGAGGTGCTCGCGACGATGCGTGAGCAGGACCGGGACGTCCTGATGCTCGCCTACTGGGACGGGTTCCGCGGGGCGGACCTGGCCGCCGTCCTGGGCTGCGGGGAGGCCGCCGCTGCGTCGCGCCTGTTCCGCGCCCGCAAGGCCTTCGCCCGGCTCGCTCCTCCGGAGCTCGTCGGGCACGACATCGTCATGGACGGAGGGCAGCGCTGATGGACCGCATCGAGGAGCTGATGAAGGCTGCCGACCCCGCGCGCGAGGCGCCCGGCCCCCGCCCGTTCCGGCTCGCGGAGATGAAGGGGCCGTCGAAGGCGTCCACGACCCGGCGGCGCAGGCGTCGCGAGCACCTGGCGGTGTGGGGCGGCGCCGTCGGGGTGGCGGCCGCCCTCGCCGGCGGTCTGGTCCTCGCCCACCAGTGGCAGACGACGCCGGACGTGCCCGCCCAGCCCGCCAACCCGGACGGCAGCTCGGCCCCAGGTGTGCCGACCGAGCCACCCGCGACGCCGTCTCCCGAGCCCTCGGCCTCACCCACCGGTCTGCCCAACGGGCTGGTCCCGGCGCACGACGACGTCTTCTTCGAGGACTCCGCCGTGTGCGAGGCTCTCGACGTCACGCAGGTGCTCACCCAGGGCGACCACGCGCTCGCCACCGAGCCGTGGGAGTACCCCGTGGTCGGCTGCGTGGACGGCATCGCCGCTCTCAACATGTCGGACCGGTGGTTCTCCGCGGCCGACGTCGACGACGTCGCGGCCGGGATCATCCTGGCTCGCTGGGAGGACGATCGGTGGGCCGTCGAGGACCCGCGGGAGCTCCCCGACGGCACGGTGGCCGTGCCGGTGTACCACTCCTGGCCCGCCCTCCTCGGCTACCGGCTGCCCGGGGACCCGCCCGCCGCGCAGAGGATGGCCGAGCAGTACGCGCAGATCGGGGTCGACGCCGAGACCGGTCAGCGGCTGCTCGGTCCGGAGACCGTGGCCTGGACGGTCGGCACCCCGGCCGGGAGTTGGGCGTCCGGGACCGCGGGACCCGCGGAGTTCTCCTGGCGGTCGGACGCCGCCTGGGCCCACGACGAGCTCCGCGGTGCGGCCGCCGGCGGCGGGGCCGACGACGTGCGGCACGAGGTCGCCTACTTCGACCCGCGAAGCAAGAGCGTCGCCCGGCTCACGGTGACGACGCGGGAGGGCGAGCAGCCGGAGTGCGCGACGATGGACGCCACGTACCTCGTCGAGGGTCGCGAGCCCACCCAGCTGCAGTCCCAGCTCGGGCCGCTGGACGTCGGGCTGGTCACGGCCGTGGACGCCCTCGGGGTGGAGCTCTCCACCACCAGGTACGTCCCGTCCGCCGCACCGGACTCCGGTGCGTGGTGCGACCTGCCCGAGGAGCACATCGTCGGTGACGTCGCCGTCCGGCTCGACGGCGCCCGGTACCAGTTCCGCACCGCGGACGAACGGGCGGCCTACCTCGCCTCCCAGGAGTTCGCGGACGTCGTCCGGCTGGCCACGTCGATCAGGATCGACTGACCGCAGGCGTCAGCGGGCGGCGGCCCGGGCGCAGGTGACGCAGAGCGTCGCCGTCGGCCGCGCCTCGAGGCGGCCCGGCTCGATGGGGTTCCCGCAGTTCTGGCAGACGCCGTACGTGCCCTGCTCCAGCCGCTCGAGCGCGGCGTCGACCTCGCCCAGCGTGTGCCGGGCGCTCTCGGTGAGCGCGACCACCTGGGCGCGCTCGTAGCCGATGGTGGTGCCCTCGGGATCGTGCTCGTCGTCGGCGTTGGCGCTCTCGCTGGCCGCGACGACCTCCTCGAACGTGCCGTCGAGCGCCGCGAGGCGGGCCTCCGTGGCCGCGCGCAGCGTGAGGAGCCGTTCCCGTGCCGTGCCGTCAGGCTTCTCGCCGTCCGTCATGCGGACACGGTACTCCGGCCACCTGCCCAGGGTGCGGTTTCCGCCGCGGACGCCGCCGGGTGCCGCCGGGTGCCGCCGGGCCCACGTGCACCGGCGCGGAACGGCGGGCTCAGCCGGCGGCGCGCCCTGCCGGGCCCGACGCCGTCGCGCGGAGGAAGGCCGGATCGGCGAGCCCGCCGGCGGAGAACGCGGCGGCGACGGCGGACATCACCTCGCCGGCCTCCCCGGCCTGGACCAGGGCGATCGCCGAGCCGCCGAACCCGCCGCCTGTCATGCGGGCACCGTGCGCCCCGGCCCGCCGGGCCGCCGCCACGGCGAGGTCGAGCTCGGGGCTGGAGACCTCGTAGTCGGCGCGCAGGGACTCGTGCGACGCGTCCAGCAGCGCCCGGGCCCGCTCGAGCGCCGGGCCGGCCAGCCCCTCACCGGGCGCGGCGCGCAGGACGTCGACCAGCTCGCGCACCCGTTCGATCTCGGTGACGACGTGCCGCACCCGACGGCGCTGCTCGTCGTCCGCCAACCGCGGCAGGACCTCGTCGAGCGTGGTCCCGCCGCCCCGGACGGCGTCCGCCACGGCCCGCAGGTCCGGCACCCCGAGCACCGACGCCGCGGCCTCGCACACCTGGCGGCGACGCGCGTACTGCCCGTCCACCAGGCGGTGCTCGGCGCGCGTGTCGATCACCAGGAGCTCCAGGTCCGCCGCGGAGAGGTCGAGCGGCACGTGCTCCACGTGCCCGTCCCGGCAGTCGAGCAGCAGGGCATGACCCGGCCGCGCCCGCAGCGCCACCGCCTGGTCCATCCCGCCGGTCGGGGCGCCCGCCACCTCGTTCTCGGCCCGGACGCACGCCGCGGCGAGGCGCGCCCGGCCGCCGTCGTCGGGCGCCCCGGCGGGCCCGGCCAGGCCGAGCCCGGCGAGGTCGTCCACCGCGGTCGCGACGGCGCACTCCAGCGCCGCCGACGAGCTCAGGCCCGCCCCGGCCGGCACGCACGAGTCGACGGCGACGTCCAGGCCGGGGAGCCCGGCGGCGAGCCCCTCCGCCTCCAGCGCCCAGAGCACGCCCGCGACGTAGGCGGCCCAGCCGGGCACCTCCCCGGCGGTGCCGGCGGGGCCGACCGCGTCGAGATCCACCTCGCGCGGGGGACCCGGCTCCTGGGCGCTGACCAGGCGGAGCCGACGGGTCCCGGGGCGGGCGGCGACGGCCGCGTACGTGCGGTGCGGCAGCGCGATCGGCAGGCACAGCCCGCCGTTGTAGTCGGTGTGCTCGCCGACGACGTTGACGCGCCCCGGCGCCGACCACACGCCGTCGGGCGGGCCGCCGAAGGCGCTCGCGAACAGGTCGCGCGCACGGGCGGCTCCGCCGGCGTCGTCCCACGCGGGCCGCAGGGACGGCTGGGGCGGCCGCCGGGAAGGGCCGGGCGGGCGGGTGCCGGTCACGCGCCCGGCTCCTCGACGTCGTCGGAGACGACCTCGCGCCAGCGGTCGGCGATCCGCTCCGGCGTCGTGTCCGAGATCCACGCCCCCATCCCGGACTCGGAGCCGGCCAGGTACTTCAGCTTCCCCGGCGCCCGCAGCACGGAGAACAGCTGCAGGTGCAGCCGCAGGTCCTCCCGACCCGCACGGACCGGGGCCTGGTGCCAGGCCGCGATGTAGGGCAGCGTGATCGGCTCGCCGGCGCCGCCCGGGGCCCCCGGCTGCGTGAAGAACCGGTCGCCGGCCTGCAGCACCCGCAGGTAGAGCCGGGCGAGGTCCGCCCGCTCGGCGTCCGTCAGGGCGGGCAGGTCCGGCACGTCGCGTCGCGGGGCCAGGTGGATCTCCACGGGCCAGCGTGCGGCGGCGGGGACGTACGCCGCCCAGTGCTCGGACTCGGCGACCACCCGCCGGCCGGCCCGCAGCTCGGCCTCCAGCACGTCCCGCAGCAGGTTGCCCCCGGTGCGCTGGCGGTGCGCGCGGGCCTGGCGCAGCATCGTCGCCGTGCGCGGGGCCAGGTAGGGGTACGCGTAGATCTGCCCGTGCGGGTGGTGCAGCGTCACCCCGATCTCCTTGCCCCGGTTCTCGAAGCAGAAGACCTGCTCGACGCCGGGCAGCCGCCCGAGCGCGGCGGTGCGGTCCGCCCAGGCCTCGATGACCGTGCGCATGCGGCGCGTGCCCACGCCGGCCAGCGAGCCGGACGGGTCCGGGGAGAAGCAGATGACCTCGCAGCGTCCGGCGGCCGGCCGCAACGGCCACAGCGCCTCGCCGTCGAGGTGGGCTACCTCGTCGGGGACGCCCGGGACGGCGGCCAGCGAGGGGAAGCGGTTCTCGAAGACGACGACGTCGTAGTCGGTGTCCGGGATCTCGCCGTCGGAGTACGCGGCGCCGGGCCGTGCCGGGGCGAGGGGGTTGGCGTCGGCCGGCGGCAGGAACGTGCGGTTCATCCGGTGGCTGGCCATGGGGACCCACTCGCCGGTGAGGACGTCGTAGCGCATCTCGGGCGCGGTCACCGGCCGGGGCGTGCCGTCCGGCCCGACCACGTCGGCGAAGCGGTGGGGGAGCGGCCGGGGGTCGTCCAGGCGGCGGGTCGCGCCGCCGGAGACGAACGGCTCGGTGTCGTCGTAGTAGATGAGCTCGCGGCCGTCCGCGAGGTGGGTGGACGTGCGGCGGACCCGCGCGGTCGCCGTCATCGTGCGCGCCCGTCGGTGCCGGCCACCTCGAGGAGGATGCCGTGCTGCTCGGCGGCCTCCCGGGTGGCCTCCCCGGGCTCGGCGTCGGTGACGAGGACGGCGATGTCCTGCACGGCGCAGAACGTCCGCAGCCCCAGCACGCCCCACTTCGAGGCGTCGACGACTGCGACCGGCGTGCGGGCGCTGGCCACCATCGCGGCGTTCGTCGCGGCCTCCGACAGGTTCGGCGTCATGAGGCCGATCGCCGGGTCGAAGCCGTGGGCGCCGAGGAACGCCCACTCCACGCGCATCGTGCGCAGGGTGTCCACCGCCACGGGTCCGACGAGGGCGTCCGAGCGCGTGCGTTCCCCGCCCGTGAGGAGGACCGTCGGCGCGGGGCGGGACTCGGCGCGGGCCTGCTCCGCCGCCTCGTGCAGGACCTGCGCGGCGGGCAGCGAGTTCGTGATCACCGTCAGCGTGCCGAGGTGCGGCAGCGCCGCCAGAGCCCGGGCGACGGCGAGCGTCGTCGTGCCGCCGGTGAGGGCGACCGAGTCGCCGGGACGCACCCGCGACGCCGCGAGCGCGCCGATCGCGGCCTTCTCCGCCTGGTGATGGGACTCCTTGGTGCGGAAGTACGGCTCCTCGGCGGCGCCCGCCGGGGCGACGGCGCCGCCGTGCACCCGGTCCACGAGACCGCGCGCGACCAGGTCGGTGATGTCGCGGCGCACGGTCATCTCGGACACGCCGAGCGCGTCGACGACCTCCGCGACGCGCACGCCGCCGTGCTGGGCGACCTGGCCCAGGATGTAGTCCTGTCGCTGACGGGCGAGAAGCGGAACCCCTTCGGTGACCATGGCCCTAGTGTGCCTGACCAAACAAAACCTAACAAGGTCGAACAACGCGTGCGTCTCGGCCGGGGAGCGGCGCGAACCGTGAGGTACGCGACGGCTGCCGTCCGGCGAGCGTGCCGCAACGTGGTCAAAGACGCCCGTACCTGCCAAGATGTCCGGGTGCCGACGCCGACCCACCTCGCGAACCCGCGTCACGGGAACGGCTGAGCCGTGCATCTTCCGGAACGCCGCGCGGGGCAGGTGCGCATCGGGGTCGCGCTGCAGATCCCGCCGCCGTACTCGACCTGGCTGCAGGGAGTGCGCGCCCGGCTGCGTGACCCGATGGCGCACGCGGTCCCGCCCCACGTCACGCTCCTGCCGCCGACGGTGGTCGAGTCGGGACAGATGGACCGCGTCACCGAGCACCTGGCGAGGATCGCGGCACGCACCACGCCGTTCGTCATGGCGTTGCGAGGTGCCGGCACGTTCCGCCCGGTCAGCCCCGTGGTCTTCGTCAACGTGGTGCGCGGGGCGGACCGCTGCGAGGCGCTGCAGCGCGAGGTGCGCACGGGCCCGCTCGCCCAGGACCTGCGGTTCCCGTACCACCCGCACGTCACGGTGGCCCACGACCTCGACGAGGGCTCCCTCGACGCGGCCATGGATCTGGTGGGGGACTTCGAGGCCACGTACGCGCAGGGCAGCATGCGCCTGTACGAGCACGGCGACGACGGCGTCTGGCGCACCGTCGCGCGCCTCGTGCTCGCTGGCTCCCGGGTCGAGGACCCCGTGGCCCGACCGTGAACCGGACCGGCTCGGCCCGCCAGTTCTCGTAGGGTTGGGGTCATGCCGCCGAACCCTCCCGAGCCGCTGCACGCCATCGTCCCCGCCGGCGGGGCGGGCACCCGGCTGTGGCCGCTCTCGCGCCGCAGCGCGCCGAAGTTCCTCCTCGACCTGACCGGCTCGGGCCGCACGCTGCTGCAGCAGACCCACGACCGGCTGCGCCCCCTCACCGAGGGCGGCGGCGTCGTCGTGGTCACCGGTACCGCCCACGCCCCCGCGGTGCTGGACCAGCTGCCCGACGTCGGCGAGGAGAACCTGCTCGCCGAGCCGAGCCCGCGCGACTCCATGGCGGCCATCGCGCTCGCGGCCGCTGTCGTGCGCCGGCGCCACGGTGACGTGGTGGTCGGCTCGTTCGCCGCGGACCACGTCATCGCCGACCAGGCGGCGTTCGAGCGGGCGGTGCGCGAGGCCGTCACCGTGGCGCGCGCCGGGTACGTGGTCACGATCGGCATCGAGGCCGACCACCCGTCCACCGCCTTCGGCTACGTCCGCTCCGGCGACCCGGTCGCGCGCGCGGACGGCACCGCGGCGCCCACCGCCCGCCACGTCCTCGGCTTCACCGAGAAGCCCGACGCCGCGACCGCCGCCGAGTACCTCGCGACGGGGGAGTACCGCTGGAACGCGGGGATGTTCGTGGTGCGCGCGGACGTCCTCCTCGACCACCTGGCCGTCCAGCGGCCCGAGCTGCGCGCCGGGATCGACGAGATCGCCGACGCCTGGGACACCCCCGCCCGGAAGGCGGTGCTGGACCGGGTCTGGCCGACGCTGGAGAAGGTCGCCATCGACCACGCGATCGCCGAGCCGGTCGCCGCGGAGGGCGGGGTCGCCGTCGTCCCCGCGGCCATGGGCTGGGACGACATCGGGGACTTCGCCAGCCTGGCCGGTCTCGTCCCCGCCGGCGCGGACGGCGTCCGGGTGCTGGGGGAGCGCGGCCTGGTGGTGGCCGACGACGCCGAGGGGGGCCTCGTCGTTCCCGGCGCCGGACGCACGGTGGCGGTGCTCGGCGTGCCGGGCCTCGTCGTCGTCGACACCCCGGACGCGCTGCTGATCACCACGCGCGAGCACGCCCAGCGGGTCAAGGGCGTGGTCGAGAGCCTCGGCGAGGGGCGCGAGCACCTCCGGTGACGGGGCGCCTTTCCCGCGCGACCGGGTCGGGTGCGCGCCCGGGCGGGCCCGGTGGGGGCCCGGCACCGGGCGCTGCGGGCGGTCCGACGGCGGACTAGGGTCGAGTCCGTGCGACCCGTCCCAGCCCCGACCGGCTCGGCCGTCGCCCGGCGCGTCAACACGATCGTCGCCGGGCTCGAGCCGGACCTCATCGCCGCGCGCCAGCACCTCCACGCCCATCCCGAGCCGGCGTGGATGGAGCACGAGACGACCGCGTACGTCGCCGAGCGGCTGCGCGCCGCCGGCCTCGAGCCGCGCGCGCTCAAGGGCAGCGGGCTGGTCGTCAACATCGGCGCGGACCCCCGTGCGCGCGGCCGCCGCCGCATCGGCCTGCGCGGCGACCTCGACGCCCTGCCGCTGACCGAGACCTCGGGACTGCCGTTCGCCTCGACCCGGGACGGGTACGCCCACGCCTGCGGGCACGACATCCACACCACCGCCCTGCTCGGCGCCGCCCTCACGCTCAAGCAGCTCGACGACGCCGGGCAGCTGCCGGTCGGCGTGCGCTGCATCTTCCAGCCCGCCGAGGAGGTGCAGCCCGGCGGGGCCGTCTCGGCGATCGACCAGGGCGCCCTGGACGGCGTGGACCAGATCTACGCGCTGCACTGCGACCCGAAGGTGGCCGTGGGCCAGGTCGGCTCCCGGATCGGCGCGATCACCGCGGCCTCGGACACGGTCACCGTCACCGTCAGCTCGGACGGCGGCCACACCTCCCGGCCGCACCTGACCGGCGACGTCGTCTTCGCGCTCGGCCAGCTCATCACCACGCTGCCCGCCGTCCTCGGTCGTCGCATGGACCCCCGGGCCGGCGTCAACCTGACCTGGGGCGCCGTCCACGCGGGCAAGGCGGCCAACGCGATCCCGGCGACGGGGTCGGTGACCGGCACGATCCGGTGCCTCGACTCCCGCGAGTGGCACCGCGCGGCGAAGATCGTCCAGGAGTCCGTGGACCACGTGGTGGCGCCCTACGACGTCGAGGTCTCCCTCAGCTACGCCCGGGGCATCCCGCCGGTGGTCAACGAGGAGCGGGCGGTGCGCGTGGTCGACGCGGCCGTCAAGGACGTCATCGGCCCCGACGCCGTCGTCCTGACGGAGCAGTCGCTCGGCGGCGAGGACTTCGCCTGGTACCTCACCCGGGTGCCCGGGGCGCTCGTCCGGCTGGGCACGCGCACGCCCGGCGGGCCCTCGTACGACCTGCATCGCGGCGACATCGTCTTCGACGAGCGCGCCATCGCGATCGGCGCCCGGGTCCTGGTGCGCACGGCGCTGCTCGCCGGCGACGGCCAGATCGGGGAGGGAGCGCGGACCACGGCCGAGGCCACGGCGGCCGCGTCCTGACCCGGACGATCTCCGCCGAGGGGCGCGGGGAGATAATCGGGGCGGTGACGCCCGGAAACCGGGACTTTCGGCCCGGGCGGGGCCCGGGGCGGTTGTCCGCCCGTGAAACATTTCGGTAACGCTTTTCCCGAAGATCTCACGATGTGGCTCGTCGGGCGGGTGGGGCGGGTTAATGTCGGCTCTGTTGACCGCCGATCCAGGACCGCGCGGACGGGTGCTCTCCCTGAAGAGCGTGCGACCCGCCTCCACGGGCCTCGGCCCCACACATGCAGGAGATACGCGTGAAGAAGAGCATCTACGCGACGGCGCTTGCTGCGACCGCCGCCCTCGCGCTCGCGGCCTGTGGCGCAGCGCCCGAGGACGAGCCCGCCGGCAACGCCAACGGTGGCGACGGCACCAGCGCAGCCGGGGGGGACAACGCCGACTTCCTCGCGTGCGTCGTCTCCGACCAGGGCGGCTGGGACGACCAGTCGTTCAACCAGTCCGCGTACGAGGGCCTCCAGGCCGCCGTCGAGGAGCTCGGCATCGAGCAGGCCGACGCCGAGTCGCAGGCCGACTCCGACTACGGCCCGAACGTCGACTCGATGGTCCAGCAGGGCTGCGACCTGACCATCGGTGTCGGCTTCCTCCTCGAGGACCCCATCCAGCAGGCCGCCGAGGCGAACCCGGACACGAACTTCGCCCTCATCGACTCGGCGTTCTCCGGCCCGGACTTCGCTCCGGTCGAGCTCGAGAACGCCAAGCCGATCCTCTTCAACACGGCCGAGGCCTCCTACCTCGCCGGCTACGTCGCCGCGGGCACCACCAAGACCGGCACGGTCGCCACCTTCGGCGGCCTGCAGATCCCGTCCGTGTCCATCTTCATGGACGGCTTCGCCGACGGCGTCGCGAAGTACAACGAGGACAACGGTGCGGACGTCCAGCTCCTCGGCTGGGACAAGGAGGCCCAGAACGGCTCCTTCACCGGTGACTTCGAGAACCAGGCGAACGGCCAGACACTGACCGAGCAGTTCATCGCCCAGGGCGCGGACATCGTCATGCCGGTCGCCGGCCCGGTGGGTCTCGGCGCCGCGGCGGCCGCCCAGGCCGCGGGCGACGTGATGATCGTCGGCGTCGACTCCGACTGGTACGAGTCCACCGAGTACGGCGCGATCGTGCTGACCTCCGTGGTCAAGCAGATCGGCCAGGCGGTCCAGGACACCATCACCGAGTCCGTCGAGGGCGAGTTCACCAACGAGCCGTACGTCGGCACGCTGGAGAACGAGGGCGTGGGCCTGGCGCCGTTCCACGACTTCGACGCCGAGGTCCCGCAGGAGGTCAAGGACGCGGTCGCGCAGCTGCAGGAGCAGATCATCTCGGGCGAGATCACCGTGGAGACGCCGAACGCCCCGTGACCCGCTGATCGCACATGCACTGTGACGGCCCGGCCCTGGCGGCCGGGCCGTCACACGCTCGCCCGGTACCGTGACGACGCGGTACCTGAATCGAACGGCGGCTGCCGAACCGGATGGAGCCCAGGGACGTGAAGCTAGAACTGCGCGGGATCACCAAGGCCTTCGGGCCGCTGGTCGCGAACGATCACATCGACCTGGTGGTCGAGCCGGGTGAGATCCACGCCCTCCTCGGTGAGAACGGGGCCGGCAAGAGCACGCTCATGAACGTGCTCTACGGCCTGTACACCCCCGACGACGGGCAGATCCTCCTCGACGACAGGCCCGTCACGTTCTCCGGCCCGGGCGACGCCGTCGCCGCCGGCATCGGCATGGTCCACCAGCACTTCATGCTGGTCCCGGTCTTCACCGTGGCCGAGTCGCTCGCCCTGGGCTACGAGCCTGTCGGCGCGGCCGGGCTCATCAAGGTCGACGAGGCCCGGCGCCGGGTGAAGGAGATCTCGGACCGCTTCGGCTTCGACGTCGACCCCGACGCCTACATCGAGAACCTGCCCGTGGGCGCGCAGCAGCGGGTGGAGATCATCAAGGCCCTCTCCCGCGACGCGGAGGTGCTCATCCTCGACGAGCCCACGGCGGTCCTGACCCCCCAGGAGACCGACGAGCTCATCGAGATCATGCGTCAGCTCAAGGCGAGCGGCACCTCGATCGTCTTCATCACCCACAAGCTGCGCGAGGTCCGCGCCGTCGCCGACCGCATCACCGTCATCCGCCGGGGCAAGGTCGTCGGCGAGGCGAGACCCACGTCGTCCGAGACCGAGCTGGCCTCGATGATGGTCGGCCGCTCCGTGAACCTCGGCGTGGACAAGGCGCCCGCGCAGGGGGGCGAGGAGTCGTTCGTCGTCTCCGGCCTCACCGTGCTCGACCCCGCCGGTAAGACGATGGTCGACCGGGTCAGCTTCGCCGTGCGCCGCGGCGAGATCCTCGCCGTCGCCGGCGTGCAGGGCAACGGCCAGACCGAGCTGACCGAGACGATCCTCGGGCTCACGGAACCGGTGTCCGGCTCCATCACCCTCGACGGCGAGGAGCTCACCGGCCGGACGGTCAAGGAGCGGCTGCGCGCCGGCGTCGGGTTCGTGCCGGAGGACCGGTCCACGGACGGCATCATCTCGTCCTTCTCCGTGGCGGAGAACCTCGTCCTCGACCTCTACGACACCGAGCCCTTCGCGTCCGGGCTGGCGATGAGCCCGGCGGTGGTCCGCGAGAACGCCGAGAAGCGCGCCCGTGAGTTCGACGTCCGGCTCACCTCGACCGCGGACCCGATCTCCACCCTCTCCGGCGGCAACCAGCAGAAGGTCGTCATCGCCCGCGAGATGTCCCGCCCGCTGCGGGTCCTCGTCGCCTCCCAGCCCACGCGCGGCCTGGACGTCGGCTCCATCGAGTTCATGCACAAGCGCATCGTCGAGGAGCGGGACCGGGGGACCCCGGTCGTCATCGTCTCCACCGAGCTCGACGAGGTCCTCGCCCTGGCCGACCGCATCGCCGTGATGTACCGCGGCCAGATCGTGGGCATCGTCGACGGCGGCACGGACCGTGACGTGCTCGGCCTCATGATGGCCGGCGTCCCCCTCGAGGAGGCGCAGGTGCAGGCCGCCGAGCACAAGACCACCCTGGCCGCGGCCGACGCCGTCGCCGAGCAGGAGGGAACGTCGTGACCGACCCCGTCAACGAGAACCCGCAGCCCGCGGCCCAGCCCGGCGACGTGGTCGCGCAGGGCGAGCAGGTGCCGGCTCCCGAGGGGACCCCGGGCTCCGCGGTCCGCGGCGGGCCCGGCGGTGAGACGCGCACCGGGCAGTTCTTCCGCGACCTGCTCTCCGGCACGTGGCTGGTGTCGGTCCTCGCCGTCGTCGTCGCCCTCGTGATCGGCGGTGTGCTCATCGCGCTGGCCGACGCACGGGTGCAGGAGACCGCGACCTACCTCTTCGCCCGGCCCGCCGACTTCTTCTCGGCCGTCTGGGACACCGTCTACGGCGCGTACCGGGCCATGTTCCGCGGCGCGATCTACGACTTCCGGGCCGAGACCTTCAGCCGGGCCGTCCGGCCGCTGACGGAGACCCTTGTCTTCTCCGTGCCGCTCATCCTGGCGGGCCTCGGGCTGGCCGTCGGCTTCCGCGCCGGCCTGTTCAACATCGGCGCCCAGGGGCAGATCGTCCTCGGCGGCATCTTCGGCGCGTTCATCGGCTTCACCTTCGACCTCCCGGTCGTGCTGCACGTGACGCTCGCCGCGATCGGGGCCGCCCTCGGCGGCGCCATCTGGGCCGGCATCGCCGGTTTCCTCAAGGCCCGCACCGGCGCCAACGAGGTGATCGTGACGATCATGCTCAACAACATCGCCGTCTACCTGGTCGCCTACCTCCTGACGACCCAGGCGTTCCGGCTCCCGAACTCGCCGTTCCCGAAGTCCCCGGACATCCCCTCGGACTCGGCCGCCTACCCGCTGCTGCTCGGGCCCAGCTTCCGGCTCCACGCCGGGTTCCTGGTGGCGATCGCGGCGACGTTCTTCGTGTGGTGGCTCCTCGAGCGCTCGACCATCGGCTTCGAGATCCGTGCGGCGGGCTCGAACCCGAACGCCTCGCGCACGGCCGGCATCTCGGTCAACCGCGTCGTGGTGCTGACCATGGTGATCTCCGGCGCCCTGTGCGGGCTCGCCGGGTCGGCCCAGGTGCTCGGCACCGAGCGCGCCCTGACCGCTGGCGTGGCCGCCAGCTACGGGTTCGACGCCATCACGGTGGCCCTGCTCGGCCGGTCCCGGCCGGTCGGCACGTTCCTCGCCGGCCTGCTTTTCGGCGCCCTGCGCGCGGGCGGCGTGCTCATGCAGTCGACCACCCAGACCCCGATCGACATCATCCTCGTGGTGCAGTCGATCATCGTTCTTCTCATCGCCGCGCCGCCCCTGGTGCGCGCGATCTTCCGGCTCCCCGCCCCGGGGGCCCGCCCGCGGGGTGCGCGCACCCCGGTCGTGAAGGAGGCGGCGGCATGAGTACCGCGATCACCGAGCAGGCCCGGCCGCAGGAGCGCACCGACGTCGTCCTCAAGCCCATCAGCTGGCGCTGGCCCATCCTTTACGGCGTGCTGACGCTCGCCGCGCTGCTGCTCTTCACCCTCCTGCCGCGCCTCGAGGGCGAGACCATCTACCAGGTGTCCCGCGGCAGCGACTTCGTCCAGATCCCCAACTTCGCGGTGCCCGCGGCGCTGACCAACTGGCTGCTGGTGGCCGTGATGACCGTCCTGACGGTCCTCGCCGGCTGGCTCACGAGGAGCCGGCGCGACGTGCTCAGATGGATCCCCGTTCTCTTCGGCATCGCCTTCGTCCTGACGTTCCTCACCTACGTGGGCGCCGGCCGCTCGACGGTCATCCCGGTGACCACCCTGCTCTCCGGCGCCCTGGCGCTGTCCGTCCCGCTCGTCTTCGGGGCCCTGTGCGGCGTGGTCTGCGAGCGCTCGGGCATCGTCAACATCGCCATCGAGGGACAGCTGCTGAGCGGCGCCTTCCTGGCCGCGGTGGTGGGCTCGCTGACCTCCAGCGCCTATCTCGGCATGATCGCGGCGCCGATCGCCGGCGCCCTCGTCGGGATGCTGCTGGTCTTCTTCGCGGTGCGGTACTGGGTGGACCAGATCATCGTCGGCGTCGTCCTCAACGTGCTGGTGGTCGGCGTGACGAGCTTCCTGTTCTCCACGGTGCTCACCGAGGACAAGGCCACCTGGAACGCCAACCAGCGACTCCCCGAGCTGCCCATCCCGCTGCTCTCCGAGATCCCCGTGATCGGTCCCGTGCTCTTCCGGCAGACGCTGCTCGTCTACATCATGTACGCGGTCGTGGTGCTGCTGCAGATCTTCGTCTTCCGCAGCCGCTGGGGCCTGCGCATGCGCGCCGTCGGCGAGCACCCGAAGGCCGCGGACACGGTCGGCATCAAGGTGAACCGCACGCGCGTGGTCAACACGATCTTCGGCGGTGCGATCGCCGGCCTGGGCGGCGCGTTCTTCACCGTCGGCTCCGGGCTGGCGTTCGGCAAGGAGATGTCCGCCGGGCAGGGCTACATCGCCCTGGCGGCGATGATCCTCGGCAAGTGGAACCCCACGGGCGCGGTGGCCGCGGCGCTGCTGTTCGGCTTCTCCAAGAACCTCGGGAACGTGCTGTCGACCATCGGCTCGACCGTGCCGTCCGAGTTCCTGCTGATGCTGCCCTACGCCGTGACGATCTTCGCGGTCGCCGGCCTCGTCGGCCGGGTGCGGGCGCCCGCCGCGGAGAACATCCCCTACATCAAGTGAGCGGAGATCCGTCCATGGGCACCATCACCGACGACGCCACCTGGGCCCTGCTGCGGGACCTCGCCACCGAGGCCATGACACGGGCGTACGCCCCTTACTCGCGCTACCCGGTGGGAGCGGCGGCGCTGGTGGAGGACGGGCGCACCGTCTCCGGGTGCAACGTGGAGAACGCCGCCCTCGGCGTCACCCTGTGCGCGGAGTGCGGGCTGGTCTCCGAGCTCGTCCGCTCGGGCGGCGGTCGCCTGGTCGCGTTCACGTGCGTCGACGGCGACGGCAGCATCCTCGTCCCGTGCGGGCGGTGCCGCCAGCTCCTCTGGGAGCACGGCGGCCCCGAGCTCGAGCTCCTGATGCCGGCCGGGGTGCGCACGCTGGCCGAGGTCCTGCCCGACGCGTTCGGGCCGGCCTACCTGAACCGGTCCCGCCCACCTGGAGAGAACGCATGACTGAGCCTTTCGACGCCGTCGACGTCATCCGCGCCAAGCGCGACCGCGAGGAGCTGAGCGGGGAGCAGATCGACTGGGTCATCGACGCGTACACGCGCGGCGTGGTCGCCGAGGAGCAGATGAGCGCCCTCGCAATGGCGATCTTCCTGAACGGCATGGGACGGGCGGAGATCGCCCGGTGGACCGACGCGATGATCCGCTCCGGGGAGCGGATGGACTTCTCCGCCCTCTCGCGCCCGACGTCGGACAAGCACTCCACCGGCGGGGTGGGCGACAAGATCACCCTGCCGCTGGCTCCGCTCGTCGCGGTGTTCGGCGTCGCTGTGCCCCAGCTGTCCGGACGCGGCCTGGGCCACACCGGCGGCACGCTGGACAAGCTCGAGGCCATCCCGGGCTGGCGGGCGGCGCTGTCGAACGAGGAGGTGCTCGCCCAGCTCGAGGACGTCGGTGCCGTGATCTGCGCCGCCGGTTCCGGGCTCGCCCCTGCCGACAAGAAGCTCTACGCGTTGCGGGACACCACCTCGACGGTGGAGTCCATCCCGCTCATCGCCTCCTCGATCATGAGCAAGAAGATCGCCGAGGGCACCGGTTCCCTCGTCCTCGACGTGAAGGTCGGCTCCGGCGCGTTCATGAAGGACCTCGACCGGGCCCGCCAGCTCGCGGAGACGATGGTGGCGCTCGGCACCGACGCGGGGGTGCGCACGGTGGCCCTGCTCACCGACATGTCCACCCCGCTCGGCCTCACCGTCGGCAACGCCCTGGAGGTCCGCGAGTCCGTGGAGGTCCTCGCCGGCGGCGGGCCCTCCGACGTCGTCGAGCTGACCGTCGCCCTGGCGCGCGAGATGCTCGCCGGCGCGGGGCGGGACGACGTCGATCCCGAGGCCGCGCTCAAGGACGGGCGCGCCATGGACGTCTGGCGCAGGATGATCGCCGCGCAGGACGGCGACCCCGACGCCCCGCTGCCCGTGGCCGAGCACACCGAGGACGTCGTCGCCGAGGCCGACGGGGTGCTGACGGGGCTCGACGCCTACGACGTCGGCGTCGCCTCCTGGCGGCTCGGCGCCGGGCGTGCCCGCAAGGAGGACCCGGTCCAGGCAGTCGCCGGGATCGAGATCCATGCCAAGCCGGGGGAGCGCGTCCGGGCCGGGCAGAAGCTGCTCACCCTGCACACCGCGACCCCGGAGAGGTTCACCCGCGCCAAGGAGGCGCTCGCCGGGGCCGTCACCATCGAGCCGGACGGCGCCGCCGAGGATCGCTCGATCGTGCTCGACAAGGTGACCGCCTGAGGGAGCGAACGGGCGGTGCGGGGTTGCCGTGCCCGCGCGGCCGGGTTGCCGGCCGCCGGGGGCGTCCGACACTCGGCCCGACTGGCCGCCCTTGACGTCCTACCCCCGGTCGCCGGCCGCCGGCACCTGCGGCACCCTGTCGTCCATGACCTTCCCCGGCTGGCGGCACCTGCACCTCGGCACCGTCCTGGGCCGCCTCGCCCGTCCACCGGCTGCCCGTCCATCGGCTGCCCGTCCGCCGGCCGCCCGTCCGCTGGCCGCTCCGCTGCAGGTGAGCCGCCACGACGGTCCTGCAGGCTCCGCCGGGCCCGGTCGCGAGGATGGCTCTGCGCGTCCTCGCGCACCCCGGGCCGCGGCCCGCACCCCTCGGCCCGTGCGACCCCAGCTCGTCACGCTCGGCGGCGCGCCGGCCCGGCAGAGCGACCCGACGACCTGCGGCTCGACCGTCCTGCTCATGCTCGCCGCGACCGGCGACCCGTTGCTCGCCGCCTGGCTCGAGGACGGCGCCATCCCAGGCGAGCTGCCTCCGCACCGGCTCCCGCCCGAGATCCCGCCCGGTCCCCAGGCCGCCGACGCCGCCGGCCGGATGGCCGCGGCGCAGCGCCACATCAAGGAGCGCACTGGCGCTCACGCCCTCGGGCCCCTGCGCTGGCCGGGTGCGCTCGGCACCCCGCCCTGGACCGCCGCCCGCGAGGCCCGGTTCCCCGGTGTGCGGTACCGGGCCGTCCCCGTCGACGACGCCTCCCCGGCCGGCGCCGCGCTGCTCTCGGAGGTCCACGCAGCCACCCTCGAGGGCGTTCCGGTGCCGCTGTACGCCGGCGGAGACCTCGGTGGTGGCGTCGCGGCTGCCGTCCCGCGGCACGTGGTGCTCGCCGTCCCGCCGCCGCCGGACGCCCCCCACCGCGGCCACGACGGCGAGGGCGACCCCGTCCTCCACGTGTACGAGCCCTCCGGCGGGCGGGTGCACCAGGTCCGGACGGCCGAGCTGCTCGGGCGGACCACGCCGCACCCCGCGCTGGGCGGCTGGACCCACGTGTGCTGGGTGCTGCTGCCCCGCCCCGCACGGGTCTCCGACTCCCTTGCGCCGCCCAGTCCCGCGCGGCAGGCTGGGCAGACGATTCCGTG
The DNA here is from genome assembly GCF_023148685.1 of Georgenia sp. EYE_87. Taxonomy (GTDB): domain Bacteria; phylum Actinomycetota; class Actinomycetes; order Actinomycetales; family Actinomycetaceae; genus Georgenia. The sequence continues at coordinate 477,882 of NZ_JAHXNL010000002.1, forward strand.
ACCGTTCGAGGAGGAGCAATGAGCGAGCAGCCCGACAGCACCGCCATCGAGCTGGACCCGGAGACCCTGGCGGAGGACCACCTCGTCACCGAGGACCCGGCCGACCTGCCCGAGGAGTACGAGCCCGACCCTGACCTCGTCTCGGCCACGCGCGAGGCCGACCACGCGGACGTCGCTGAGCAGCTCACCGAGGTGCCCGGCATGGACGAGGAGGGCGACGAGGGCGAGGCCGCGGAGGAGTTCTAGCTACCGGGTGCCCCGCCGCCTCCCCACGGGCGGCGGGGCACCGGGCGTCCGGCGTCCCGCCGACGCTCGTCCTGCCCGTACGGTGTCTCCCACCGTGCGTGGCCCCCAAGCAGGTGGAGGAACGATGACGTTGCAGACGGCCGCCCTGGCGCCGGCCGCCAGGGCCGTGCAGGTGCTCGGCACCGACCTGACCGAGAAGAGCCTGCGCCTGCATCTCGAGGGGTTGCCGGGCGTGGACGCGGTCGGGCTGGACCAGCGGGCCGCCGGGCTGGGGACGCGGTCAATCAAGACGACCTCGAAGGCGTGGGCCCTCGACAGGGTCATCTCCCTCATCGACCTGACCACCCTCGAGGGCGCCGACACTCCCGGGAAGGTGCGCTCCCTCGTCGCCAAGGCGGTGAACCCCGATCCCTCCGACCCGTCCACGCCCCACCCCGCGGCAGTGTGCGTCTACGGCGACATGGTCCCGGCCGCCGTCGAGGCCCTCGGCCCGTTGAAGGGACTGGACGCCGGCGGGATCAACGTGGCCGCCGTCGCGACCGCCTTTCCCAGCGGGCGCGCCTCGCGCGAGGTCAAGCTCGCGGACACCGCCGACGCCGTCGCCGCGGGCGCCGACGAGATCGACATGGTCATCGACCGGGGGGCGTTCCTCTCGGGGCGCTACGGGAAGGTCTTCGACGAGATCGTCGCCGTCAAGGAGGCCTGCCGGCGCCCGGACGGCACGTACGCGCACCTCAAGGTCATCCTCGAGACCGGGGAGCTGGCGACCTACGACAACGTCCGGCGCGCCTCCTGGCTGGCGATCCTCGCGGGCGGCGACTTCATCAAGACCTCCACCGGGAAGGTGTCGCCCGCGGCGACACTCCCGGTCACGTTGCTGATGCTGCAGGTGGTACGCGACTGGCACCGGCTCACCGGCGAGAGGATCGGCGTCAAGCCCGCCGGCGGGATCCGCACCTCCAAGGACGCCATCAAGTACGTGGTCACTGTCGCCGAGACAGTGGGGGAGCAGTGGCTCGACCCGCACCTGTTCCGGTTCGGCGCCTCGAGCCTGCTCAACGACGTCCTGCTCCAGCGCCAGCGCGTCACCACCGGCCACTACTCCGGCCCCGACTACGTCACGATCGACTGAGGTCACATGAGCTTCCTCGACTACGCCCCCGCGCCGGAGTCCACGGCGATCCTCAACCTGCGCGAGTCCTACGGGCTCTTCATCGACGGCGAGTTCGTCGATGCGGCCGGCTCGTCCTTCGCGACGATCTCGCCCGCGACGGAGCAGCACATCGCCACCGTGTCCGCGGCGAACGCCGCCGACGTCGACCGGGCCGTCGCGGCCGCCCGCCGGGCCTACGGGAAGACCTGGTCCCGCATGAGCGGCACCGACCGCGGCAAGTACCTCTTCCGCATCGCGCGCCTCGTCCAGGAGCGCTCGCGCGAGCTCGCCGTCGCCGAGAGCCTGGACAACGGCAAGCCGATCAAGGAGAGCCGCGACGTCGACGTCCCGCTGGTCGCGGCGTGGTTCTTCTACTACGCCGGGTGGGCCGACAAGCTCGACCACGCCGGGCTCGGGCCAGCTCCGCGGTCCCTGGGGGTCGCCGCGCAGGTGATCCCGTGGAACTTCCCCCTGCTGATGCTGGCGTGGAAGATCGCGCCGGCGCTCGCGGCGGGGAACACCGTCGTGCTCAAGCCTGCGGAGACCACCCCGCTGACGGCGCTGCTGTTCGCCGAGATCCTCCAGCAGGCGGACCTGCCGCCCGGGGTCGTCAACATCATCACCGGTGCCGGCGAGACCGGCGAGGCGCTCGTCAACCACCCGGACGTGAACAAGGTGGCGTTCACCGGCTCCACCGCCGTGGGGCGGTCGATCGCCCGGTCCGTGGCGGGGACGGGCAAGAAGGTCACGCTCGAGCTGGGCGGGAAGGCGGCCAACATCGTCTTCGACGACGCACCTCTCGACCAGGCCGTCGAGGGCATCGTCAACGGCATCTTCTTCAACCAGGGCCACGTGTGCTGCGCCGGCTCGCGCCTGCTGGTCCAGGAGAACATCCACGACGACGTCGTCGAGCGGCTCAAGGACCGCCTGTCCACCCTGCGGCTGGGCGACCCGCTGGACAAGAACACCGACATCGGGGCGGTCAACTCCGCCGAGCAGCTCGACCGGATCCGCACCCTCTCGCGCATCGGCGAGGAGGAGGGTGCGGAGCGGTGGACGGCGCCGTGCACGATCCCCGAGAACGGCTTCTGGTACGCGCCGACGATCTTCACGAACGTCTCCACCTCGCACCGCATCGCCCGGGACGAGATCTTCGGCCCCGTGCTGTCGGTGCTGACGTTCCGCACGCCCGCCGAGGCGGTGAAGAAGGCGAACAACACCCCGTACGGCCTGTCGGCCGGGATCTGGAGCGAGAAGGGCAGCCGGATCCTCGCCGTCGCCGACCAGCTCCGCGCCGGTGTCGTGTGGGCGAACACCTTCAACCGGTTCGACCCGGCGTCCCCGTTCGGCGGCTACAAGGAGTCCGGCTACGGCCGTGAGGGCGGGCGGCACGGGCTCGCCGCCTACCTGGAGCCCTCGGCGGAGACGGTCGGGCGGACGTTGCGCGTTGCGACCACGAAGGAGTCGGTGCGATGACCCGCCTGGCGGTGCCGAAGACGTACAAGCTGTTCGTGGGCGGGAAGTTCCCCCGCTCCGAGAGCGGGCGGACCTACGAGGTGACGACGTCGGACGGGCGGTTCCTCGCCAACGCGTCCCGCGCGAGCCGCAAGGACGCCCGCGACGCCGTCCGCGCGGCACGGTCCGCCCAGCCGGGGTGGGCCGGCGCGACGGCGTACAACCGGGGGCAGGTGCTGTACCGGATCGCCGAGCTGCTCGAGGGCCGCCGGGCCCAGTTCGTCGAGGAGGTCCGCGAGACCGAGGGCGTCGGCGCCGCGGCGGCGGCCGCCCAGGTGGACTCGGCCATCGACGTATGGGTCTGGTACGCCGGCTGGGCCGACAAGTACGCGCAGGTGGCGGGGAACGCCAACTCCGTGGCGGGGCCGTACTTCAACCTCTCGGCACCCGAGCCGACCGGCGTGGTCGCGGTCGTGGCCCCGCAGGAGTCGGCCCTGCTCGGGCTTGTCTCCGTGGTGGCGCCGGCGCTCGTGCCGGGCAACACGGTGGTGGTCGTCGCGTCCGAGGCCGCGCCGCTCTCGGCCATCAGCCTCTCGGAGGTGCTGGCCACCTCGGACGTGCCCGGTGGCGTGGTCAACGTCCTCACCGGCTCGCCCGCCGAGATTGCGCCGTGGCTCGCCGCGCACGCCGACGTCAACGCCCTCGACCTCGCGGGCGCCGGGGCGCTGGACTGGGTCGATCTGGAGATCGCCGCCGCCGAGACTCTCAAGCGGGTGCTTCCGCCCGTCGATGGAGTGCCCGCACCCTCGCTCGGCCGGATCACCTCCCTGACCGAGACGAAGACCGTCTGGCACCCCAAGGGCATGCTCTGACGGGCACGACGTCGGGATGCCTCAGGTCCGTGGGCATGACCCGACGGTGAGCGGACATGGCGAGGGGCCGGCGCACGGGTGTGCGTCGGCTCCTGCCGTGTGACGGGCCGGGGGTCAGTAGGGCGGGTCGGTGCCGGTGGTGGCGTTGATGGTGGCCCAGGGGTCGACGGCGGCCGGGGTGCCGGCGGGCGGGTCGGGGGTGTGGCGGTAGCGGTGGCGGGTGCGGGCGGGGATCCACAGCAGGGTGCCGTCGCGCTCGCGGCGGACGTGCCAGCGTCGGGTGGTCTTGAGGTTGTGGTGGCGCCGGCACAGGGGGTGGAGGTTGCAGGCGGACGTCTGCTTGACGAGGTGGGCGATGGCGGGGTCGTAGGCGATGCGGTGGTCGAGGTCGCAGACGATGGAGGGGCGGGTGCAGCCGGGGAAGGTGCAGGTGACGTCGCGGGCGCGGACGGTCCGGGACAGCTCGGCGCCGGGCCGGTAGGCGCGGGTGGACAGGCCGGCGAAGTGGCCGTCGCGGTCGGTGAACAGGGCCCGCCAGGTCGCGTCCTGGGCGATCTCGCGGGCGAGCTCGGCCGGGATCGGCCCGTACCCGGCGAGGTAGCCGGCCGCCTCGTCCAGGCCGAGCAGCGTGCCGGCTCCGACGGTGATCTGCGCCCCGGCCCGGGCCGGGGTCCCGGTGGGCAGGGGGTGGCCCGCGAGGTCGACGCCGCGGTCCAGGACGGCGGTGAAGAGGTCGACGAAGGCGTCGGCGCGGACCTGGTCCCGGGTCCGCGGGTCCTGACCGGGGTCGGTGTCGGCGACGGCGGCCTCGGCCAGGGCGTCCAGGGCGACCTTGACGGTGCGGGCGGCGTCGGCGCGCAGGAACGCGGTGATCCAGGCCATCCCGTCCGGGGCCGGGGTCAGGGTGACCTGGCGGGCGGCGTGCTCCTTCTTGCGCCGTTCCCGCCCGGCGTCGGGGTTGACCGACAGGGCCGCGGCCCGGATCCGCCGGCGCAGCCGCGGGCCGGGCACCCGGTCGGCGTCCTTGAGCAGGCCGGTGACCACCCGGCGGTGCTCGCGCACGCTCAGCCCTGGCTCGGTGGTGGCCAGGATGTTGGCCTTGCGGGTGTCGATGCGCCCGGTGGCCAGGGCGTCTGCGACCTCGGGGTAGGTGTCCAGGGCGGCGGCGAGGTTGACCTTGGCCGAGCCGACCGCGGGGGTCGAGCCCAGCCGGGCGCCGATCTCCGCGGCGGCCTGCTCGGCGGCCTTGGAGGAGGCGCCCTGGCGGTCGGTCAGCTCCCGCACGTGCTCGGCCTGCCGGGCGATGGCCCAGGACGCGATCCGCTCGTACCCGGCGATCGTCTCGACCAGGGTCGCCGCCCCGAGCTCCCCGGGAACCAGCGGCGCCAGCAGCACCGCGAGCGGTGCCCCGCCGGGCAGCGCCTCCAGGACGGTGGCCCCGGCCGCGTCGGCCTCCCCGTCCACCAGCCCCCGTCCCAGCGCCACGCCCAGCGCCGGATCCCCCGGCCCGGGCGGCGCAGCCGCGGGGACAGGGGCCGCACCGGTGGGCACCGCCGCCCACCACGGCACCGATTCAGCAGGGCCGCCCGGTACAGCGAGCGCACCCGGGACAGCGGAGTCGTCTGTGGCGGCGGGTGTGTCGGGGTCGGGCGAGGCATCCGCGCCGACCACGGGTCGGACGGTCCCGCCGGGGACGGGCAGGACCGTGCGCCGTCGGGCCGGCGGGTACAGCTCGAACCGGGACGCACCGTCCCCGACCACGACCGTGGTGACCTCACCGGCCGCCGCCCAGTCGGCCAGCACACGGGCGTAGACCCGCTCGACCTCGGACACGAGAACGCCCGCGGCGCCGACAACAGGGTCGCCGCCCGCCCCATCGATCTCGTCCTCGAACATGCGTCCAACACTAAAGCGGGCCACTGACATCCGCCGACAGCCGAGTCAGACCTGTGGAGAACGAGGCACAGAAGCAAGAGGAGTCGAGGGCGTGCGGACGAACCCGGCACGGGGCGCGGAGCGCGTGCTGCCGGTCCTGGCGTCACGCACCCACCAGAGCGAAGCCGTGCCGGCCAGCGCCTACATGGCGACGACGGCCGCCACGTCCGCCCGCAGCAGGTCCATGCGCACGGCGGCGGTGTGCCGGGCGGTGGTCACGTCGGGGCTCGACGGCACGACGACCTCGAGGTAGCACTTGAGCTTTGGCTCGGTCCCGGAGGGTCGGATGATCACCCGGTCGCCCGCGGCCGTGAGGTAGAGCAGCCCGTCCGTCGGCGGCAGGTCCGCCGAGCCGGCCGCCAGGTCCGTCGTCGTCACCACCGGGGCCCCGGCCAGGGTGGTGGGGCCGCCGGCGCGCAGCCGAGCCATGGTGTCCGCGATGAGCGACAGGTCCGAGACGCGGACCGAGACCTGGCTGGTCTCGTGGACACCGTGCCGCCGGGCGAGGTGGTCGAGCGCGTCGAGGAACGACTCTCCGCGGTCCCTGAGCTGGGCGGCGAGGTAGGCGATCCGCACGGCGGCCGAGATGCCGTCCTTGTCCCGCACCGCTTCGGGGTCGACGCAGTACCCGATGGCCTCCTCGTAGCCGAAGACGAGGCCCTCGGTCCGGGCGATCCACTTGAAGCCCGTGAGCGTCGTGCGGTGCTCCAGGCCGTGGGACTCCGCGATCCGCTCGAGCATCCGCGAGGAGACGACGGAGCTCGCGAGCACGCCGCGGCCGGCGAACGCCGCCGCGACGGCGGTCTGCTCGCCGAGCAGCGCGCCGATCTCGTCCCCGGTCAGCTGGCGCCACCCGCCGACCTGGTTGCGGTCGGGTACCGCCATGGTGCAGCGGTCTGCGTCCGGGTCGTTCGCGATCACCAGGTCGGCGTCGACGGCCCGCGCCCGGTCGAGGGCGAGGGCGAGCGCACCGGGCTCCTCGGGGTTCGGGAAGGCGACCGTGGGGAAGTCCGGGTCCGGCTTCGCCTGCTCGGGCACCACGTGGACGTCGCCGAAGCCCGCCCGGCGAAGCGCCTCGACCGCCGTCGCCCCGCCCACGCCGTGCATGGGGGTGTAGACGATGCGCACCTCGCGGGTGTGCCGCGGGGGAAGGAGCGAGGCCACGCGCTGCAGGTACGCCTCGTGCACCTCGTGGCCGAGCACCTCCCACCCGTCGGCGAGTGGCACGTCGGTGGCCGCGGGGGCGGCGGCGATGCGCTCGGCGATCCGCGCGTCGTAGGGCGGGACGATCTGGGCGCCCTGGCCGGCGCCCGTCACGGCACGGCCTCCCAGGTAGACCTTGTACCCGTTGTCTTGAGGCGGGTTGTGCGACGCGGTCACCATCACGCCGGCGTCGGTTCCCAGGTGGCGGACGGCGAACGCGAGCACCGGCGTCGGCAGCGGCGCCGGCAGGAGCAGGGCGCGACCGCCCGCGGCGGTGACGACAGCGGCGGTGTCCTTCGCGAACCGTGCTGAGCCGTAGCGGGCGTCGTAGCCGATGACGACGGTGAAGTCGCGGCCCACCTCCCGCGCCAGGAAGTCGCTGAGGCCGGCGGCGGCCCGGATGACGACCGCCCGGTTCATCCGGTGCGGCCCGCCCCCCAGCTCGCCGCGGAGGCCGGCGGTGCCGAACTCCAGCGGGCCGGAGAACCGCGAGTCGAGGTCGGCCTGCGCGGCGGCGGCCTCCTCGCCCGTGCCGGCGGCCTGCTCGAGCAGCTCGGCCAGCTCGGTGCGGGTGCGCTCGTCCGGATCGGCGGCGATCCAGGCGCGGACCTCGTCGGCGGTGACAGTCATGGTGTCGGTTCTCCTCGGGACGTCGTGCTTCACAGGCTGCGGACGATGTCCGCGAGCAGGCGGGAGATCCGCGGGCCGGCGGCGCGGCCGGCCTCGAGGACCTCCTCGTGCGAGAGCGGCTCGGGCGAGATGCCCGCCGCAGGGTTGGTGACCAGGGAGATCCCCAGGATCTCCAGCCCGGCGTGACGGGCGGCGATCGCCTCGAGCGCCGTCGACATGCCGACGAGGTGGCCGCCGATGCGTCGGGCCATCTGGACCTCGGCCGGGGTCTCGTAGTGCGGACCGCGGAACTGCACGTACACCCCTTCGGCGAGGGAGGGGTCGACGTCGCGGGCGATCTGGCGCAGCCGCGAGGAGTACAGGTCGGTCAGGTCGACGAAGGTCGCACCCTCGAGCGGGGACGCCCCGGTCAGGTTGATGTGGTCGCTGATGAGCACCGGCGTCCCGGGCGCCCACTCCGGGTTGAGCCCGCCGCAGCCGTTCGTCAGGACGACGCTCGAGGCGCCGGCAGCGGCCGCGACCCGCACGCCGTGGGCCACGCGACGCACGCCCAGGCCCTCGTAGAAGTGCGTGCGCGCGCCGAGCACCAGTGCGTGCCGGTCCGTGCCCTCGATGCGCACCGAGCTCAGGGTCCCGCCGTGCCCGACGACGACGGGTGCGCTGAAGCCGGGCAGCTCGACCGCAGGGATCTCTGCGACCTTCTCCCCGAGCAGGTCGGCGGCCCCGCCCCACCCGGAGCCCAGGACGAGGGCGACGTCGTGCCGCTCGACCCCGGTCCTCCGCGCCAGCAGCTCGGCCGCCTCACGGGCGACGGCGAAGGGGTCGGTCGCGGGGGCGTCCAGGTCGGCACCAGCGGGGGCGTCGTACGCGGCGTGGTCCATGGTCCGACGTTATCGCGAGTCCCGGCCCGTTACCGGCGACGACGGCGGAGCGGCTCATGCCCGCGCCGGCGGAGCTCCCACCTGGCCGACGGGCAGCGGCGTTCCCCGCGGCCCCCGCCCGGCGGTTCCTCCGGCCCGGAAGGGGCGCCCGGCGACCGGGACGGGCAGAATGCGTCGGGTGAGCACCACTTCCGGACCCGTCCCGCCCCCCTCCGTCGAGCAGCCCGGTGCCGCCCACACCGAGCACGACCACCGCCGTGACCACGGCGCCGGCGCCTCGCCGGTGCGCGAGGGGTCGCGGGTGGTCATCATCGGCGGCGGCCCCGGCGGCTACGAGGCGGCCCTCGTGGCCAGCCAGCTCGGCGCGACCGTCCAGGTGGTCGAGCGGCAGGGCATGGGCGGCTCCGCCGTGCTCACCGACGTCGTCCCCTCCAAGACCCTCATCGCCACGGCGGAGTGGCTCACCGTCACCGAGCAGGCCGGGGAGCTCGGCATCGGCGCCGACGGCGGGCCCGACGGCGATCCCGGGGCCCTGCGCGCGGACATGGACGTCGTCGACCAGCGCGTGATGCGCCTCGCGAAGAAGCAGTCCAAGGACATCCGGGCCCGCCTCGAGAAGGAGGGGATCGAGATCGTCTCCGGCACCGGGCGGGTGGGGCCGACGATCAGCGCGGAGGGCACCCGCCTGGTCCACGTGGAGCTGACCGACGGCGGCGAGCGCGAGCTGGTGGCCGAGATCATCCTCGTCGCCACCGGCGCCACCCCGCGGGTGCTGCCGACCGCCCAGCCCGACGGCGAGCGCATCCTCACCTGGGCACAGATGTACAACCTGACCGAGATCCCCGAGCACCTCGTGGTGGTCGGCTCCGGCGTCACCGGGGCCGAGTTCGCCGGCGCCTACAACGCGCTCGGCGCGACGGTCACGCTCGTCTCCTCCCGCGACCGGGTGCTCCCGGGCGAGGACGAGAACGCCGCCGAGCTCATCGAGGGCGTCTTCCGCCGCCGGGGCATGACGGTGCTGTCCCGCTCGCGCGCCGCGGCGGTGCGCCGCACCGGTGACGGCGTGGAGGTCGAGCTCGCCGACGGCCGGGTCGTCGAGGCGTCCCACTGCCTGGTCGCCGTCGGGGGCGTGCCGGCCACCGCAGGTCTCGGCCTGGAGGAGGCGGGCGTGGAGCTCGCCGAGACCGGGCACATCAAGGTGGACCGGGTCTCGCGCACCCGGGCCTTCCGCATCTACGCCGCCGGCGACTGCACCGGCGTGCTGCCGCTGGCCTCCGTGGCCGCCATGCAGGGCCGCATCGCGATGTGGCACGCCCTCGGCGACGCAGTCGCGCCGTTGGACCTGAGCACCGTCGCCGCGAACATCTTCACCGCGCCCGAGATCGCCACCATCGGCGTGACGCAGAAGCAGATCGAGTCCGGCGAGGTCGACGGCGCCATCACCCGCCTGCCCGTCGCGCGCAACCCGCGGGCCAAGATGCTCGGCATCAAGGAGGGCTTCATCAAGCTCTTCTCCGAGCGTTCGTCGGGCGTGGTGATCGGCGGCGTGATCGTGGCCCCGCGCGCGAGCGAGCTGATCTACCCGATCACCATCGCCGTCTCGCACCGGCTCACCGTGGACCAGCTGGCCAACGTCTTCACCATCTACCCCTCGCTCACCGGGTCCATCTCGGAGGCGGCCAGGACGCTGCACCTGGCCTGACGAGGCGGGCGCCGCGCGGGCACCGGGACACGGCGGGGCGCCACCCGGCCGAGGAGGCGGGGGAGGCCTGGCCGTAGGGTCTTCTCATGGCCGCCCCGACCTCCGCACCCGCCCTGCCCGACCTCACCGGCGACGTCGCCGCCCTCACCGCGGCGGTCTGCGACATCCCGTCGGTCTCGGGGGACGAGCGCGCCCTCGCCGACGCCATCGAGGCGGCGCTTCGGGCGCACCCGCACCTGGAGGTCCTGCGCGACGGCGACGCCGTCGTCGCCCGCACGCGCCTGGGCCGCGAGCGACGGGTCGTCGTCGCCGGTCACATCGACACCGTCCCGATCGCGTCGAACCTGCCCACCCGGCTCGTCAGGGCCGAGGGCGGCGCCGAGGAGCTGTGGGGCCGCGGCACCGTCGACATGAAGGGCGGCGTGGCCGTTGCGCTCCACCTCGCGGCGGTGCTGCGGGAGCCGCGCTGGGACGTGACCTGGGTCTTCTACGACCACGAGGAGGTGGCCTCCGCCCTCAACGGGCTCGGCAGGCTGGTGCGCAACCACCCGGACTGGCTCGAGGGCGACCTCGCTGTGCTCGGCGAGCCCACCGCCGGCGGCATCGAGGGCGGCTGCAACGGCACGCTGCGCGCCGAGATCCGCACCACCGGACGCACCGCCCACTCGGCGCGCGGCTGGCGCGGGGTCAACGCCATCCACGCGGCCGGCGAGATCCTGGACCGGCTGAACGCCTACCGGGCGCGCGACGTCGACGTCGACGGGCTCGTCTTCCGGGAGGGCCTCAACGCCGTCGGCATCACGGGGGGGATCGCCGCCAACATGATCCCCGACTCGTGCGTGGTCACGGTCAACTACCGCTTCGCGCCGTCGCTCGACCCGGCCGGGGCCGAGGCGCACGTCCGGCAGGTCTTCGAGGGCTACGACGTCACCGTCACCGACCTCGCCGGCGGCGCCCGCCCCGGCCTGGACGACCCGCTCGTCCAGGGGTTCGTCGAGGCGGTCACCGCGGTGACCGGCGGCGCGCCGGGCCCGAAGTACGGCTGGACCGACGTCGCCCGGTTCGCCGAGCTCGGCATCCCGGCCGTCAACTTCGGCCCCGGGGACCCGATGCTCGCCCACGCCGACGACGAGCGGTGCGACGTCGAGCAGGTCCGCACGTGCGCCAGGGCACTGCAGGCCTGGCTGGCGTAGAGGAGAATGGACTTCATGACACGCGAGGTCCGCAACAACCATGCCCACGACAGCTCCCGGAGCTATCGACGGGGCCCCGTCCTGCTGCGTCGGGACCTGATCCCCCAGGAGACGACCGACGCCCGGCTGCTGGCGCCCGAGCAGGACATCAGCTGGCTCCACCAGGACCCGTGGCGGGTGATGCGGATCCAGTCCGAGTTCGTCGAGGGTTTCGGTGCGCTCGCCGAGCTCGGGCCCGCGATCTCGGTCTTCGGCTCGGCGCGGGTGCGCCCGGGTGAGCCCGAGTACGAGCTGGCCGAGGACGTCGGGCGGCTCTTGGTCGAGGCGGGGTTCGCCGTGGTCACCGGCGGTGGCCCCGGCGTGATGGAGGCGGCGAACAAGGGCGCGTGCGAGGCCGACGGCGTCTCCGTGGGCCTGGGCATCGAGCTGCCGTTCGAGCAGGGCATGAACCAGTGGGTCGACCTGGGCGTGAACTTCCGCTACTTCTTCGCCCGCAAGACGATGTTCGTGAAGTACTCGCAGGGTTTTGTGGTGCTGCCCGGCGGTTTCGGCACCATGGACGAGCTCTTCGAGGCGCTCACCCTGGTCCAGACGCAGAAGGTCTCCTCGTTCCCGATCGTGCTGGTCGGGTCCTCCTACTGGGGAGGGCTGATCGACTGGCTGCGGGACTCGATGCTCGCCCGTGGCACCATCAGCGCCGCCGACCTCGAGCTCGTGCCCGTCGTGGACACCGCCGAGGAGGCCGTCGACGGGGTCCTGACCGGCATGGCGCAGCTCGCCAAGGAGGCAGAAGCGCAGGCCGCAGCCGCGGAAGAGGCGGGCGGAGCGGCCGAGTGATCTAAACTGGACGCAGTGATCACCCTGCCGGTTCGGCGGGGTCCGCCCTGTGCGGGGTGGTCGAGGATCCAGGGAGAAGAGGGGACACCACATGGCCGCGATGAAGCCGAGGACCGGAGACGGACCGCTCGAGGTGACCAAGGAGGGCCGTGGCATCGTCATGCGCGTCCCGCTCGAGGGAGGCGGCCGACTCGTCGTCGAGCTCACCCCGGCCGAGGCCGGCGAGCTGAGCGAGGCGCTCGGCGCCGTCGCCGTCTGAGGACCCGCACCACCGTACCGACCTCCGGCCGGCCAGCGACGCTGGCCGGCCGAAGTCGGTCCTCCCCCCCTTCTCACACGGAGCCCGATCGTGCCCTCGCTGCCGGAGTCCGCACCGCCGGAGGTCGTCCTGCCGGAGATCGTCCTGCCCGAGATCGTCATCCTCGACGAACGTCCGACGCACCCGCGCGACGGCGGCCGGTGGGCGGACCCGGTGCCGGACGCGCTGGCGGTCCCCGTGGCACCGCCCGTTCCGGGCGAGGAGGACCTTCAGCCCCGAGGCGGGGCCGCCGACGTGGCCGCGCTCTACGGCATCGACCTGCTCGCCGAGGCCGAGCGGGCCGAGCTGAGCGGGCGGGCGGGCTCCACCGCTCTCGTCCGGCTCCCGCGGGTCCTGCCCGGCGTGGTCGACCTGCCCTGGAAGGGGCTGCCGGGCACGATCGTGCTGGTCGGCGTCGGGAGCGGCTCGGCCGACGACGTGCGCCGCGCCGGCCTCGCCCTGGGCCGCGCCACGGCGGGCCTGGGCACCGTGGCCCTCAGCGCGGGCGAGGACCTGACGTCCGCGACGCTGCGCGCCCTCGCGGAGGGCTTCCTCCTCTCCGCCTTCCGGATGCCCCGCACCGGTCGCACTCCCGCTCCTGGCCGCCCCGCCGCCGATCGCCTCGTGCTGCTGGGCCGCGCCGGGACGACGGCGGAGGCCGGGGCGGTGCTCGCCCGCGCCCGGGCCGGCGCGCGCGCCACCTGGCTGACCCGCCTCCTCGCCGCGACGCCGTCGAGCACGAAGAACCCCGTCTGGCTGGCGGAGGTGATCGGCGGGCTCGTCCGCGACGCGCCGGCCGACGGCGGGACCCTCACCGCGCAGGTGCACGACGAGACGTGGTTGCGGCGCCAGGGGATGGAGGCCCTGCTCGCCGTCGGCGGCGGGTCCCGCACACCCCCGCGCCTGGTGGTGGTGACCTGGGCCCCGCGCCGCGCCGGCGGGCACGTGGCGCTCGTGGGCAAGGGCATCACCTTCGACACCGGCGGCATCTCCCTCAAGCCGCGCGAGGCCATGGTGCCGATGAAGACGGACATGGCCGGCGCGGCCGCCGTCCTCGCCGCGACGCTCGGGGCCGCGGAGCTCGGGCTCCCGGTGCGCGTCACGGCGGTGCTCCCGCTCGCCGAGAACGCCATGGGCGGTCGTTCGTACCGGCCCGGGGACGTGGTGCGCACGTTCGACGGCACCACGGTCGAGGTCTCCAACACCGACGCCGAGGGGCGGATGGTCCTGGCGGACGCGCTCGGGTGGGCGGTCGCCACGCGGGGGGCCGACGCCGTGGTCGACCTCGCCACGCTCACCGGCGCCGCCGCGCGCGGGCTCGGGCTCGGCCATGCCGCGCTCTTCTCCGGGGCCGACGACCTCGCCGCCGAGCTGCTCGCCGCCGGGGAGGCGGCGGGTGAGCGGGCCTGGCGGATGCCGCTGGTGGAGGACTACCGCGCGGCGCTCGACTCCGCCGTAGCCGACGTCGCGCACACCGCGACGGATCCCCACGTCGGCGGCGGGTCCGTCGTCGCCGCGCTGTTCCTGCAGCGCTTCGCGGGCGACGCCCGGTGGGCCCACCTCGACATCGCGGGTCCGGCCCGTAACGGCAAGGGTGCGCACGAGCTGCCCAAGGACGCGCCGACCGGGCACGGCGCCCGGCTGCTCCTGCGCTGGCTGGAGGAGCTGGCGGGCTGACCCGGGCGAGCGCTCCCGCGGCTCAGCGCCGGACGGCGACCAGCAGCCCGTCCCCGCTCGGCAGCAGCGCGCTGACGAGGCGGTCGTCGTCGCGCACCTGCTTGCCGAGCTCGCGGACCGCGACGGTGACCTCGTCGCGCCGTGCGGGGTCGGCGACGCGGTCGTGCCACAGGGCGGCGTTGACGGCGAGCACCCCGCCGGGGCGGAGGAGCCGGACGGCCTGGGCGACGTCGTCGGCCGCCTCGGTGGGGTCGCCGTCGACGACCACCATGTCGTAGACCCCGTCCGCCAGGCGCGGCAGGACGTCCAGCGCCCGGCCGCCGATGAGCCGGGTGCGCGCCGGGCGCAGGCCGGCGCCCGCGAAGCTCTCCCGGGCGGCGCGCTGGTGCTCCGGCTCGACGTCGATGGTGGTGAGCACGCCGTCGGGGGCCATGCCCGCGACGAGCCAGAGCCCCGAGACGCCGGTGCCCGTCCCCACCTCCGCGACGGCGCGCGCCTGGCAGGCGGCGGCGAGGAACCGCAGGGCGGCGCCGGTGCCGGGGGTGACCGGCTGGACGCCGAGCTCCTCGGCGCGCATCCGCGCCTCGACGACGGCGTCGTCCTCGGTGACGAACTCTTCGGTGTAGGCCCAGGACAGGGCCTTGTCGGCGGTGATGATGGGCCTCCCGGACTGGTCGGCGGCGACTGCCGCAGCCGCCATGCTACCGGTGGGTCCCCAGCTCCCAGGTACCCCTCAGGTTCGCTCCGTACCATGGCGAGGACCGATGACGGAACGAGGACGCCCGATGCTTCACGCCAACCGCCCCACCGACGACGACCGCGGCGCCCCCGGTGCCGACGGCGGGGCGTTCTCCGGTGACGACGGTGCGGCCCCGGTCGCCGCGGCCGACGGCGGAGCGCACCCGGGCAACGGCGGGGAGCCGCCCGTCTGGTCCCCGCCCTCGTGGGAGCAGATCGTCGTGGAGCACTCGCCCCGGGTGTACCGCCTCGCCTACCGTCTGACCGGGAACAAGGCCGACGCCGAGGACCTCACGCAGGAGACCTTCGTGCGCGTGTTCCGCTCGCTCCACAAGTACGAGCCGGGCAACTTCGAGGGCTGGCTCCACCGCATCACCACCAACCTCTTTCTCGACCAGGCGAGGCGGCGCACCCGGGTGCGCATGGACCCCATCGGGGAGGCGACCGAGCGGCTGCCCGCGGCGCACGACTCCGGGGAGCCGGAGCGCGGGTTCGAGCACGCCCATCTCGACCTCGACGTCCAGGCCGCCCTCGACGCCCTGCCGCCGAAGTATCGTGCTGCCGTGGTGCTGTGCGACATCGAGGGACTCTCCTACGAGGAGATCGCGGCGACCCTGGGCATCAAGATGGGCACCGTGCGCTCGCGGATCCACCGTGCGCGGGCGATGCTGCGCGACCAGCTCGCCCACCGTCGCCCGGCCACCGCCGCGAACCCGGTGCACGCCGCGCAGGGGGTCGGATGAGCCACCTGCGCGACGACGTCAGCGCCCTGGTCGACGGCCAGCTCCCGCCCGAGCGGGCCGAGGCCGCGATGGTGCACCTGGTCACCTGCGACTACTGCGCCGGCCTGGTGGCGGTGGAGCGGGCGTCGCGCCGCCACCTGGCGCAGGCCAGGGACGTGCGTCCGAGCGAGGACCTCACCGCTCGCCTGATGCAGCTCGGCCAGTCCCCGGTGCCCCCGGCACCGCAGGGTGCCAGGGCCCTGGTCGGGCGGGCCTGGGAGCCGCTCGCCCACGGTCGCGGGCGCCGGCGTGCGGTCGTGCGTGGCTCCGCCGTCCTGGTCGGGGCCGCGGGGGTGCTGGGCGCCCTGGTCGTCGTCGGCACCCTCAACCAGCGCACCGGGGACCCGGCGGCGATGCTCGCCGAGGTCGCCGGACCCGCGCACGAGCCGGTCCAGCTCATGGTCACCGCGGACACGATCCGCCTGGCGGAGGCACCGAGCGCGACGGAGGAGGCGCTGGTCTGGCTGCGTGAGAACGGCTGGGCCGCGCCTGGCGCGCTGCCGGCCGACGTGGACGTCCAGCACGTCGGCACCACCGGTGGGACGGGGGAGCAGGTCCTCACCGTCGAGATCGTCCGGGACGGCCACCACGCGACCGTGGTGGAGAAGCGCGGGGTGCTCGAGCCGGCGACGCTCACGAACCTGCCGGTGGTCGACGTCGGGAACTTCAGCGTGCACGCGCTGCCCGGTCCCGGCACGACGGTCGTTCTCCAGTGCGAGGGCACCACCGTCCTCGTCACCAGCAGCGACGCGCCCGACCTCGTCCACGAGGTGGCCGGCGCATTCCCGGCGACGCCGCCGGGCTCCGGCGTGGCAGACCGGATCGACCACGGCTGGCAGACTTTGGTCGACTGGACCGACCTGCTCGTGCAGACGCGGTGACGGCCGGCCCGCAAGGCCCGGAAGGAGCGCCCATGACCCCCGACGAGCAGTCCGCCGCGCCCGTCGGGCCGGGGCGTGCCGAGGAACCGGCGGACGGGGCGGAGCCCGCCCCGGGGCAGGCACCGCCCGCGAACCCCGCGCGGACCCGCTACGACTACGCGCCCACCCCCGCTCCGCAGCCCGAGGCCTACCACGCACTGGGCCGGACCACCGGTCCGACGTCGCCGGCGCCGCCTCCGGCCGGCGTCCCCTCGCGCTCGCGGAGGTCCTTCCGCAGCGCCCGGCGCGGCGACCGACACGGCGAGGGACCGACCGCCACCGCCGTGACTCCGACCGCGGCCGCCGGCACGCACTCCGCCGCAGGTGGCCAGCCTGCCGCAGGTGGACAGCCCGCCGCGGGCGGGCCCCCGCCGTACTGGGCGCCGGTGGGCGACGGCGGCGCCACCCGCGCGCTGCCGGTGCGGCAGGCGCCCGGCCAGCCGTGGCCGGGCCAGCCCGCGCAGGTCGGTCAGGCGGTGCCCGGGCAGTCTGCGGCCGGTCAGGCGGCGGCCGGTCAGGCGGTGCCCGGGTCCGGGTACTACGCTCCGCCCACGCCCGCGGACGGGACCGCCGGCGCGTTCCCGGGCTCCTCGGCCGGCACGGCCGAGCCCACGCGGCTCGGCGACCTCTTCGGCCATGAGCGCGCCGAGAAGCCCCCGCGCCGGCAGCGTCAGGTCGCGCTCGGGATCGTCGTGCTGCTCGTGCTCCTGTCGCTCCTCGCCGGGATGCTCATCGGCGGGCTGGGCGCGCGGTCGTTCTTCGCGGTCGGCCAGGGCGGGCAGACCCTCCCGACGGCCTCCGCCGTCGACCGGGCGCCCGACTCGGTGGCGGGCATCGCCGAGGCGGTGCTGCCCTCCACCGTCTACATCCAGGCCCGCGGGAACGGGCAGGGCAGCTCCGGCACCGGCCTCGTGCTGCGCGAGGACGGCTACATCGTCACCAACAACCACGTGATCGAGACGGCCGCGGACGGCGGCCGCGTCGTCGTCGGGTTTCCCGACGGCAGCGAGGACGAGGCGGAGATCGTCGGCCGGACCGCGGACTACGACCTCGCCGTGCTCCGCGTAGACCGGGACGGGCTCGAGCCGCTCGTGCTGGCCGACTCGGACACCCTCGCGGTGGGGGACACCGTGGTCGCCGTCGGTGCGCCGCTGGGCCTGGAGGGCACCGTGACCTCGGGCATCGTCAGCGCCCTCAACCGGCCCGTCACCGCGGGCGGCGGCGGCACGACGACGTTCATCAACGCCATCCAGACGGACGCCGCCATCAATCCGGGGAACTCCGGCGGCCCGCTGGTGGACGCCAGCGGCCAGGTGGTCGGCATCAACACCGCCATCGCGCAGGCCTCGGGCGCCGCCTCGGCCACCGGCAGCATCGGGCTGGGGTTCGCGATCCCAGCGAACCAGGTACGGCGCACCACCGAGCAGATCATCGCGACGGGCAGCGCCACCTACCCGGTCATCGGCGTCTCCCTGGACACCCGGTACACGGGCGAGGGCGTGCAGGTGCTCGAGGACGACGTCGACGACAACCCCGCCGTGGTCCCCGGCGGGCCGGGGGACCTGGCGGGCATCCGCCCGGGTGACGTGATCGTCAGCATCGACGGGCGACCGGTGACCGACCCGGACGAGCTCATCGTCGCTGTGCGGTCCAAGGCGCCGGGCGACACCGTGGTCCTCGGGGTGCGCCGCGGCAGCGGCGTCGAGGAGGTCAGCGTGGTTCTGGGGGAGAGCTCGGGCTGAGCCGCCGGGGCCGTGGGCCGTGGAGGGGTGAACGGCGGCACGGTGGCCGTCCCCGGCGCCGTATCCTGAGGCCGTGTTCGGGATCAACGGGGGTGAGCTGGTCGTCCTGCTCGTGCTCGCCTTCCTCCTCATCGGGCCGGAACGACTGCCGGAGCTCGCCCAGCAGCTCGGCCGGCTCACGCGTGAGGTGAAGAAGATCGCGACGGGCGCCAAGGAGAAGGTGCGGGAGGAGCTCGGGCCCGAGTTCGACGACCTCGCCGCCCTCGACCCGCGCCAGTACGACCCCCGCCGGATCGTGCGCGAGGCCCTGATGGAGGACGACGAACCCGCCAGGCCCGCGCGCCCCCGCGCCGCACGGCGGCCCTCCCCGTCGACGAAGACCCGCACCGGCTCGACCGCCGCGGGTGCCGCCGTGGCCGGCGGTGCCGCAGCGGGCGTCTCGGCCTCCGACGGTCAGCCTTCGACCGCCGGGCCTGAGCCTGAGGTGGTGGAGCCCGCACCGCGCACTACCGAGACTTCCCCGAGGACGACTGCGCCCGGGACACCTGCGCCCTCGACACCCGCACCCGGGACACCTGCGCCCTCGACACCCGCGCCCGCGCCGGCTGCGCGTGTCGCCGCCGTCACCCCGCCCGCTCAGGTGCTCGCCGAGGCCCGCGGTGCTGCGCCGACCGCGACGGCGCTCGCCGAGGAGCCGGTGGAACCGGCAGCCGACGACGAGCCCTACGTCGTCCCGTTCGACGACGAGGCCACCTGACGCAGGACGCCAGGGCCCCGGTCGTACCGTCCGGGAGACCGGGACGTTCCTAGCGGGCGACCGGGCTGATGCCGAGCGAGCGGCCCGCCAGACCGCGCGCCCGGTGGGACAGCGAGCGGGCCAGCGACAGCAGCGCCTCGGCCGCCGGGCTGCCGCTCTCGCGGAGCACCAGGGGCACGCCCGAGTCGCCGCCCTCGCGCAGCTCGAGCTCGATCGGCACCTGCGCGAGCAGCGGCACCTCGTAGCCCAGCGTCTTCCCCAGCTCGGTGGAGACGCGCTCGCCGCCGCCGGAGCCGAAGAGCTCGACACGTCCGCCGTCGGGCTGCTCCAGCCAGGACATGTTTTCGACGACGCCGACCACGTGCTGGTGCGTCTGCTCGGCGATGACGCCGGCGCGCTGGGCCACCTCGGCCGCGGCCACCTGCGGGGTCGTCACGACGAGGATCTCCGAGTTCGGGAGCATCTGCGCGACCGAGATGGCGATGTCGCCGGTCCCCGGCGGCAGGTCGAGCAGGAGCACGTCGAGGTCGCCCCAGAAGACGTCGGCGAGGAACTGCTGCAGGGCGCGGTGGAGCATGGGCCCGCGCCAGACGACCGGGCGGCCGTCCTGGGTGAACATGCCGATCGAGATGACCTTCACGTCGTGCGCCACGGGCGGCAGGATCATGTCGTCGACCTTGGTCGGCGGGTGCGTGACCCCGAGCATGCGGGGGATCGAGAAGCCGTAGATGTCGGCGTCGACGACGCCCACCTTGAGGCCGTCGGCGGCCATGGCAGCCGCGAGGTTGGCCGTGACCGACGACTTCCCGACGCCGCCCTTGCCCGAGGTGACCGCGTAGACGCGGGTCAGGGAGCCGGGCTTCGCGAAGGGGATCTCGGGCTCGGCGACGCCGCCGCGGAGCATGGTGCGCAGGTCCTTGCGCTGCTCGTCGGTCATGACGCCCATCTCGACACGGACGCCCGAGACGCCCTCGATGGCGCCGACGACGTTCGTCACGTCCCGCGTGATCGTGTCCTTCAGCGGACAGCCGGCCGTCGTCAGATCGACGCCGACCACCACGAGGCCGCCGGGTTCGACGTCCACCGACCGGACCATGTTGAGCTCGGTGATGGGACGGCGGATCTCCGGGTCCATGACGTTGACCAGTTCGGCCCGGACAGCGTCGACGCTGGGTGCACTCATGCCCCCCATCGTAGGTGGCCCCGCGACGTGCCCGGCCGCGGGGTACGTCACACGGGATCAGGCCCGCAGGGGTCCGCCGTCGCGGCCGTCGTCCCGGCGCCCCTCATGGCCACCGTCCTGGCGGGCCTCGCGGTCGTCGTCCCGACGTGCCTCGCGGTCGTCGTCCCGACGCCCCCGCTCCATCTGGGCGAGCTCGGCCTCGAGCTCCCGGATGCGTGCCTCCCGCTCCTCGACGATGTCCTCCAGCAGGCCGCGCAGCTCCGAGCGCACGAAGTCGCGGGTGGCCACCTCGCCGAGCGCGAGGCGGACGGCCGCCATCTCTCGCGCCAGGTACTCGGTGTCCGCCAGGTTCCGCTCCGCCCGCTGCCGGTCCTGCTCGGCGCTGACGCGATCACGGTCGTCCTGCCGGTTCTGCGCCAGCAGGATCAGCGGGGCCGCGTAGGAGGCCTGCAACGAGAGCATGAGCGTCAGGGCCGTGAACCCGAGCGCGGCCGAGTCGAACTGCAGGTGCGTCGGCCCGAACGTGTTCCACAGCAGCCACACGGCGCAGAAGATCGTCAGCCACAGCAGGAACCGGGGCGTGCCCATGAACCGGGCGATGCCCTCGGAGGTGCGGCCGAAGAACTCGGGGTCGACCCGCGGGCGCCAGCGCCGCTTCGCCTCGAGCGGGGTGTCCAGGCGCTCAGCCATGTGCCGTCCTCGTCATGGCGCGGTCGGTGACGTCCTCGTCCGCCTCGCGCCAGTCGTCCGGCAGCAGGTGGTCCAGCACGTCGTCGACGGAGACCGCGCCGAGCAGGCGGTGGTCCTCGTCCACCACGGGCAGGGCGGTGAGGTTGTAGGTCGCGAGCAGGCGGGTGACCTTGCCGATGTCGTCCGACGGCAGCAGGGCGTCGACGTCCTTGTCGAGCAGCCCGCCGATGAGCTCGTGGGGCGGTTCGCGCAGCGCCCGCTGAAGGTGGACGACGCCGAGCAACCGGCCCGTGGGCGTCTCCAGCGGCGGTCGGACCACGAAGATCATCGCCGCCAGCGCCGGGGTGACGTCCTGACGCCGGGCGTGCGCGAGCGCGGTGGCGACCGTGGCCTCGGGCCCGAGGACGAGCGGCTCGGTGGTCATCAGGCCACCGGCCGTGTGCTCCTCGTAGGCCAGCAGCCGGCGCACGTCCTTCGCCTCGTCCGGCTCCATCCGCTCGAGCAGCTCTCGCGCCCGCTCGACCGGCAGCTCGGAGACCAGGTCGGCTGCGTCGTCGGGCTGCATCACGTCCAGGACGTCCGCGGCACGGTCCAGGTCCAGCCCGGAGACGATCGCGACCCGGTCCTCCTCACCCAGCTCCTCGAGGACGTCGGCGAGGCGTTCGTCGTTGAGCTCGCTCGCCACCTCGAGGCGGCGGCTCTCCGGCAGGTCGCGCAGGACGTCGGCGAGATCGGCAGGCTTCAGGTCCACCAGGGTGGCGAGCAGCGCCGTCGCGCCCTGCTGCTCCGGGGTCCCCGCGAGCCCCGTGACGTCGTCCACGTCGACGACGAAGGCCTCGCCGCGCCGCCCGACCAGGCCGCTGCGGCCCGACCGCCGCACGAAGAGCTTGGTGACGTACCAGTCTCGGTTGCGCTGCTGCTCGATCGCGACGTCCTCGACCGTCGCCGTGCCCGAGCCGTCCTTCAGGGAGACCTGCCGGTCGAGGAGCTCGGCGACGACGAGCGTCTCCGTGGCGCGCTGCGCGAATCGGCGGATGTTCAGCAGGCCTGTGGTGATGACGGCACCGGCGTCGATGCTCGTGATGCGGGTGAGGGGGAGGAACACCCGCCGCTTCGAGCTGACCTCGACCACCAGGCCGACGGCGCGGGGGGCGCCCCGGAGGCGCATGACGACGACGACGTCGTGGACGCGGCCGACCTGGTCACCCAGCGGGTCGAAGACGGCCGTGCCCTTCAGCCGTGCGACGTACACACGGCTGGTGCTGCTCGGGCGCGCGGTCGGCTGGTTCACGTCGTCAGCCTAGGACAGGTCCCGCACTCGTCACGGCGTCCGTGCCCGGCGCGGTGACGAGAGGGCCGGCCCCGACGGTGCCGCCGGCCGGCCGGCCGCGCGCCGCGCCGCCGGGGCGGCTTGGCGCCATCGGCCGCCAGAGAGGAAGATCGAGGCATGTCACTGACCGGCAAGCCCCCGGGCGGAACCGTGCCCACCATGCCCACCGGTGTGGAGGTCGCGTCCTACGCCACCTACCTCGAGGCCCAGAAGGCGGTCGACCACCTCTCCGACAAGGCCTTCCCGGTCCAGCTCGTCACGATCGTCGGGACGGACCTGCGCCTGGTCGAGCGCATCACCGGACGACTGACGTACGCGCGCGTCGCCGGTGCCGGCGCGATGAGCGGGGCCTGGTTCGGCCTCATGATCTCGTTGCTGTACTGGGTCTTCACGCCGTCCGGGGAGTTCCCGCTCCTCGCGGGCGTGCTCATCGGCGCCGCGTTCGGGATCCTCTTCGCGATCGTGTCCTACGCCTTCACCGGCGGGAAGCGCGACTTCACCTCGGCCAGCCAGGTGGTCGCCTCCCGCTACGCCGTGCTGTGCGAGCCCGGCCACGCGGGCCAGGCCAGCCAGCTCCTCGCCGAGGGCGGGTTCCAGGGCCGGACGCGGCCCGCGCCGTCGGCCACGCCGGCGGGCCCGTACGGCCAGCAGGGCGGCACCGGGCAGCCGGGTCCCTACGGGCAGCAGGTGCCCACGGGCCAGCCGGGTCCCCACGGGCAGCAGGTGCCCACGGGCCGGCCGGGTCCCTACGGGCAGCAGGTGCCCACGGGCCGGCCGGGTCCCTACGGGCAGCAGGCACCCCCTGCGGAGTCCGGTCGCCACGCGGACCGTCCGGCGTCGGCGCCCCCCGAGGAAGCGGCGGCGCCCGCCCCCGACGAGACGCCCGCCAAGCCCACCGAGTTCGGCTCCCGGCCGGACGAGCGTCCCCGGTACGGACTCCGCCTCGAGGACCTCGACAGGGGCAAGGACGGCGACGCGCCCGGTCAGGCGGGCCCTCAGGGATGACCCGCGGCATCCCGGTCGGCCTCTCGACATCCTCGGTGTACCCCGGTGGGGTCGCCGAGACCTTCGCCCTCGCGAAGCAGCTCGGGTACGACGGCGTCGAGGTCATGGTGCTGCGCGACCCCGACAGCCAGGACGAGCGTCGCCTGCGCGAGCTCAGCGACGAGCACGAGCAGCCGGTGCTGAGCATCCACGCTCCCACGCTGCTGCTGACCCAGGGCGTCTGGGGCAACGACCCGTGGGACAAGGTCGACCGGGCGACCGAGCTCGCGCACGACGTCGGCGCGAACGTCGTGGTGCTGCATCCCCCGTTCCGGTGGCAGCGTTCCTACGCCGAGCACTTCGTCGGTGCCATCGCCGAGCGGGAGCGGCTCGACGGCATGCGGCTCGCCGTCGAGAACATGTTCCCCTGGCGTGCGCGCTCGAAGAAGCGCGAGCGGACCATGCAGGCCTACCTGCCCGGGTGGGACCCGCTCGAGCACGACTACCGCTCCGTCACGCTCGACCTCTCGCACACGGCCACCGCCGGCATGGACGCCGACGCCGCGCTGGCGATGGCGGACGAGCTGGGGGACCGGCTCGCGCACCTGCACCTGGCGGACGGCACCGCCAGCTTCATGGACGAGCACCTCGTGCCCGGTCAGGGCGAGCAGCCCTGCGCGGACGTGCTGCAGATGCTCGGCGCACGGGGGTTCGACGGTGCCGTCGTCGTGGAGGTCAACACGCGCAAGATGTCCGCCGTCGGCCGGCGGACCGCGCTCGCGGACTCCCTGAGCTTCGCGCGCGCGCACCTCGCGACGGGGGAGGGCTCCAGGGGCCCGCGGCCCGTGACCGACGCCCCCGAGGAGGGGTGACCTCCCGCACTTACGGACTGTCCGATATGTTCCTGTGGTACTTTCTTGGCTGTTCGCAGGGCAAGGGCACAGGAAGTGCCGACGGCGCCCCGTGAGTCGTCCCGCGTGGCGGGACGGTCGGGGCCGAGCCGGACGGGCCGCCAGCGGTCCGTTCCCCACCCCCGGTGAGAGATCTCCCGAGTGGGGCTTCCCGGTGAACGGCAGCCGCCGAGCGGGGCGACGCCGACGACGAGCGGGTACAGACCGCACGGTCGTCGCGGGCGTGACTCCGCCCGGTCCGGTCGATCGCACGATCGTGGCTGCAGCGCGCCGGTAGCCGGCGCGCGGCGGGCTGTGCTCCCGCGCGTGCCGGTCCCACGGTGCGCGGGGCACGAGGGCATTCGGCTCCCTCCCTCCCGCCGTGACCGAACGGATCGAGAGAAGGAGGTGGCGCGCGTGCAGGGTGCGGAACTCGCTCAGCTCGGCGTCGGAGTCGTGGTGGTGCTCCTGGTGGCGTTCTACGGGGGCACCTTTCTCATGTCGACGAGGATCGGCAAGAAGGAGGAGGACGCCGACGCGTACATGACGGCGGGGAACAAGGTCGGCTTCGGCATCTCGGCCGCCAGCATGACGGCCACGTGGATCTGGGCGTCGTCGATGTACGCCTCGGCCACGTCCGGGTACACCTACGGCGTCTCGGGGCCGATCCACTACGGGCTGTGGGGCGCCCTGATGATCCTGTTCATCTACCCCTTCGGCAGGCGCATCAGAGCGGTCGCCCCCAAGGCGCACACCCTCGCCGAGGTGATGTACGCCCGGCACGGGCGCTCCAGCCAGCTCATGCTCGCCGGCTCGAACGTGGTCGGGTCGGTGATCTCGCTGATGTCGAACTTCATCGCGGGTGGTGCGCTCATCTCCCTGCTCTCCCCGCTCACCTTCATGCAGGGCGTGATCATCGTGGCGGGCGGGGTGCTGCTGTACACGCTGTGGTCCGGCTTCCGCGCGTCGGTGATGACGGACTTCGCGCAGGTCATGGCGATGCTCGGCGCCGTCGCGGTGATCGTGCCGGCGATCTTCTTCGCCGCCGGCTTCCCGACCTCGTTCACCGCCGGCGCGGACAACCTCACCGCGCAGCAGGGGAGCTTCTTCTCCTCGGAGGCGTTCATGAACCAGGGGGCGCCGTACATCGCCGCGGTCCTGGCCTACGCCATCGGCAACCAGACCATCGCCCAGCGGCTGTTCGCGGTGCGCGAGGACCTCATCAGGCCCACCTTCGTCACGGCCACGATCGGCTACGGCGCGATGGTGATCGGCGTCGGCATGCTCGGCGTCCTGGCGCTCTACCTCGGCATCGAGCCGATGGGCGGGGACCCGAACAACCTGGTCCCGCAGATGGCCGCCACGTTCCTGCCGCCGGTGCTGCTCGCCGTGTTCTTCGTGATGATCATCGGGGCGCTGTCCTCCACCGCCGACTCGGACCTTTCTGCGCTGTCGTCGATCATGATGGCCGACGTCTACGGCCAGACCGTCGCCGGCAAGGGGAAGGCCGACCCGCGGACGATGCTGCTGGTGGGCCGCGTGACGATGGTCGTCGCCACCGCCCTGGCGGTCGCCTTCGCCAGCATGCGGCTGAGCATCCTCGACCTGCTCGTCTTCGTCGGAGCCCTGTGGGGGGCGCTCGTCTTCCCGGTCATCGCGAGCTTCTACTGGAAGAAGGTCACCAACCGGGCCTTCACGGCGGGAGTCGTCGCCGCCCTTGCCGCGTTCCTGCCGGTGCGTTTCGGGCTCGTCCCGCTCGACGGCGTGGCCGGCCTCGTGGTGGACGTCCTCGCCGTCATCGGGATCGGCGTCGTCGTCGGGCTCATGGCGTTCGGGTTCTTCGGGCTCAGGGTCGCCAAGGTCGTTGGGGTGGTCGCCGTCGTCGCCGCGGCTCCCTTCGCGCTCGGCGCCCTGCACGAGTACGCCACGCTCAGCTCCTCGCTGCTGGCGTACGCCGTGAGCACGCTCGTCTGCTACCTCATGTCGTTCCGGAGCCAGGAGTCGTTCGACTTCGAGCTCATCAAGCAGCGCACCGGTGACTTCGACCGCGAGCCGCAGGCCGCGCAGGTCCGCGCCGGTGCGGCCGTCAGCGACTGAACAACCGACCGAAGGAGGAAACATGGAGGGTGTGCTGAGCGCCTACGTCCTGGTGTGGCCCGTCACGGTCCTGGTGATCATGGGCGTGATCGCCCGCGGCTTCGCCAAGGACGTGCACCAGGCGCACGTCGAGGGCCGCGACGTCATCTGACGTCGCGTCCCGAGCAGCAGGGCCCCGGCACCGCGCGAGCGGTTCCGGGGCCCTGCACGTCTCCGGGGACAGTCTCCGACGACCGGTTCCGGGGACCGTCGTCGGGGGCGGGCCGACGGTCGGTCGCCTCAGGCGCGCAGGCGTGCCATCCAGACCTCGATCTCCTCGGGCGTGCGGGGCAGCGCCGCCGAGAGGTTCTCCACCGAGCCGTCCTCGCGCACCAGGATGTCGTCCTCGATCCGGACCGCGATGCCGCGCAGCTCCTCGGGCACCTTCAGGTCGTCCTCGCGGAAGTACAGGCCCGGCTCGATCGTGAAGATCATCCCCGGCTCCAGGTCCGCGTCGAGGTACATCTCGCGGCGGGCCTGCGCGCAGTCGTGGACGTCGAGGCCCAGGTGGTGGCTGGTGCCGTGGACCATCCAGCGCCGGTGGTACTGGCCCTCCGGCGCGAGCGACTCCTCGGCGCTGCCGGGCAGCATCCCCCACTCGGCGAGCCGGGTGGCGATGACCTCCATGGCGGCGGCGTGCAGGTCCCGGAACTTCGCGCCGGGCCGGCCGGCGCGGGCGAAGGAGGCGTCGGCGGCCTCCAGGACCACCTCGTAGACCCGGCGCTGGGCGTCGGTGAAAACCCCGTCGACGGGGAGGGTGCGCGTGACGTCCGCCGTGTAGAGGGAGTCGACCTCCACGCCGGCGTCGATCAGGACGAGCTCGCCCGGGCGCACGGCGCCGTCGTTGCCGATCCAGTGCAGCGTGTTCCCGTGGTTGCCGGCCGCGGCGATGGTGTCGTAGCCCAGACCGTTGCCCTCCTCGCGCGCCCGGGCCCCGAAGACGCCCTCGATGACGCGCTCGCCCCGCGGGTGCTCGACGGCGCGGGGCAGGTTGCGCACGATGTCCTCGAAGCCCTTCGCCGTGGCGGCGACGGCGGCACGCACCTCGGCGATCTCGAAGGGGTCCTTGCGCAGCCGCAGCTCCGACAGCGCCTCCGCGAGGGCGGCGTCCGCCTCGGCGGCGCCCTGCGTCAGCCCGGACTGCTCACGCACCGTGGCCACCCGGCCCTCGACCGCGGCGTCCGACTGCGGGACCACCCGCACCTGGACCTGCCCGGCGCCGACGTCCTTGGCGAGCGCGTCGCCGAGCGTGTCGATGTGCTCGGCGCGCAGACCAGTCTGCGCGGAGATCTCCTCCAGCGACGGGCGGACCCCGACCCACAGCTCGCCGTAGCGGGAGTCCGCGTAGAACTCCTCGGTGTCCCGGCCCGCGCGGGGCCGGAAGTACAGGACGGCCTCGTGGGTGGGGGCGGCGTCGTCGCTCCCGGCCGCGGCGCCCTCGGCGCCGGCACCCCCCTCGGCCGCCCCCGCGGGCCCCGCGCCGGCCGCGTCCAGGGGATGGAGGACCAGCACGGCGTCCGGCTCCTGGTCCGTGCCGAGGCCGGTGAGGTGCGCGAACGCCGAGTGCGGGCGGAAGCGGTAGTCGTTGTCGTTGTTGCGGGTGACGAGCTGCCCGGCCGGGATCACGAGCCGCTCGCCCGGGAACCGCCGGCCGAGCGCGGCGCGGCGGGCGGCGGCGTGGCCGGCGGCGGGGGAGCGCTCCGGCAGCGCGTCGGGGCGCGGGCCCCAGCCGTCGGCGACGAACGCACGGAACGCCTGGCTGGAGGGACGTTGCGAGCGGTTGGAGCCGCGCTCGCTCAGCGGCTGCTCCTCGGTTCTCTTCGACTCGGTCATGGCGCCATCCTCCCACCCGCGCGCGGTCCGTCGTCGTCGCGGACCTCCGCCGGCACGCCGGGCGACGACGGCGTGCGGGGAGACCGCGGCGGGCGGCGGGGCGCGAGCGACGCCGGTCCGGAACCGGTGTCCCGAAGCCGTACCCTGGCCCCTGTGTCAGCAGATGAGACGCGCATCGACCCGCACACCCACTCCGTGGAGTCCGACGGCACCGACAGCCCCTCGGACGTCCTGCGGGCCGCCGCCCGGGCGGGGCTCGACGTCGTCGGCCTCACCGACCACGACTCGGTGCGC
Organism: Georgenia sp. EYE_87; assembly: GCF_023148685.1. Classification (GTDB taxonomy): domain Bacteria; phylum Actinomycetota; class Actinomycetes; order Actinomycetales; family Actinomycetaceae; genus Georgenia. Next base: position 506,243 of record NZ_JAHXNL010000002.1, read on the forward strand.
GGGTGGGACGAGGCGACCTCCGCCGTCGCCGGCACCGGGGTGGCGCTGCTGCGCGGCGCCGAGATCTCCACCCAGCACCGGGGCGTCTCCGTCCACCTCCTCAGCTACCTGCACGACCCCGCCGAGCCGACGCTCGCGGAGGAGATGGAGCGCTCGCGCCGCTCGCGCCTGGACCGTGCGAGGACCATGGTCGCCCGCCTCGCGGAGGACTACCCGATCACCTGGGAGCTGGTGCAGGCGCAGGCCGCCGACGGCGCCACCATCGGCCGTCCGCACATCGCCGACGCCCTGGTGGCCGTCGGGGCGATGCCGGACCGGTCGACCTGCTTCGACACGGTCCTGTCCGTGCGCGGGCCGTACTACGTGCCCTACCACGCGCCCGACGCCGTCGCGGCCGTCGCGATGGTGCGCGCCGCCGGCGGGGTGCCGGTGATGGCGCACCCGCGCGCCGGCGTGCGCGGACGCGTGGTCGCCGACGCCGTCATCGAGGCCATGGCCGACGCAGGCCTGTTCGCCCTCGAGATCGACCACCGCGACCACACCCCGGCCGCGGCCGCGGAGCTGGAGGCGCTCGCCGCCCGGCTCGGCCTCGAGCGGACCGGGTCGAGCGACTACCACGGCGACGGCAAGCCCAACGTGCTCGGCGAGCGCACCACGAGCCCCGCGGTGCTCGCGAAGATCGAGGAGGAGGGGCACCTGCCGGTGGTCCGGCCGTGAACGAGCTCATCGACCTGACCCTGATGTCGACGACCTTCTTCACGCTGTTCGTCATCATGGACCCGCCCGGCACCGTGCCCGTGTTCCTCGCGCTAACCTCCACGATGACGGCGAGGCAGCGCCGCACCGCGGCGCGGCAGGCGACCGTCGTCGCGTTCGGCGTCATCCTGGTCTTCACGCTCTTCGGGCAGTACATCCTCAATTTCCTGCACATCTCCGTGCCGGCGCTGCAGCTCTCCGGCGGCCTGCTGCTGCTGCTCGTCGCGATGGAGCTCCTCACGGGCAAGTCCGAGGAGCCGAGACCGTCGGGCAGCGGGGTCAACGTCGCCCTCGTGCCCCTGGGCACGCCGCTGCTGGCCGGTCCCGGGGCGATCGTGGCCGCGATGCTCGCGGTGGAGGAGTCGGACCGCTCCGTCCCCGCGTGGACGGCGATCGCCGTCGCGCTCGTCGCGATCCACGTGGTGCTCTGGCTGTCCATGCGGTTCGCCGGCGTCATCCACCGCGTCCTCGGCGACGGCGGCACCACCCTGGTCACCCGGCTCGCCGGTCTGCTGCTCGCCGCGATCGCCGTGCAGCTCATGGCGGACGCCGTCTTCGCGTTCATCGACCAGAGGTTCTGACCGGCCCGAGATTCCCGGTGTCGGACGGTGCCGGTATGGTGCGCGGCATCCGCACCCGACGAAAGGACCGACATGGGCGCGCTGTGGCACCCGTTCTCCGACATGGCCGCCGTCGAGCGCGACGGTGAGTTCGTCCTCGCCCGCGGGGAGGGCGCGTACGTCTTCGACGAGGCCGGGAAGCGGTACCTCGACGCCACGGCCGGGCTCTGGTACACCAACGTCGGGCACGGCCGGACGGAGCTCGCCGAGGCGGCCGCCCGGCAGATGTCCACGCTCGCCGCCTACTCGAACTTCGGGGACAACGCGACCCGCCCGACGAACGACCTGGCCGAGCGGCTCGCCGGCATCGCTCCGGTGGCGGGCAGCCGCGTGTTCCTCACCTCCGGCGGGTCCGACTCCGTGGAGACCGCCGCCAAGCTCGCCCGCCGCTACTGGGTGGAGGCCGGCCGGCCGGAGAAGACCGTCATGGTGGGGCGGCAGAAGGCGTACCACGGCATGCACTACGCGGGGACGGCGCTCGCGGGCATCCCCGGCAACCGCGAGGGCTACGGCGACCTTGGCCCGCGGACGCGCTCCGTCGAGTGGGACTCCGTGGACGCGCTCCGGGCGGCGTTCGAGGAGGTCGGGCCGGACCGGGTCGCCGCGTTCTTCTGCGAGCCGGTCATCGGCGCCGGCGGCGTCTACGCCCCGCCGGAGGGGTACCTCACCGAGGTGCGCAAGGCCTGCACGGAGTACGACGTGCTGTTCGTCGCCGACGAGGTGGTCACCGGCTACGGCCGCATCGGCGGGTCCTGGTTCGCCTCGACGCGGTACGGCCTCGAGCCGGACCTGGTCACCACCGCCAAGGGCCTCACCTCCGGGTACCTGCCGATGGGGGCGGTCCTGGTCGCGCCGCGCGTGGCGGAGCCGTTCTTCCGAGAGCCCGGCACCTGGCTGCGCCACGGGTACACGTACTCCGGCCATGCCACGGCGGCCGCCGTCGCGCTGGCGAACCTGGACATCGTCGAGCGGGAGGGGCTGCTCGACGAGGCGGCCCGGCTCGAGGCGACCCTCGCCCGCGAGCTCCGTCCCCTGGCCGGGCACGACCTCGTGGCCGAGGTGCGGGCGGGCACGGGCGCCGTCGCCGCCGTGCAGCTCACCGACCCGGCGCAGGCGCCGACGGCGGTGCTGGCCCTGCGTCAGGAGGGGGTCGCCACCCGCGTGGTGGGGGCGGGCGCCCTGCAGGTCTCGCCCGCGTTCGTCATGACGGACGAGCAGGTGGTCGAGCTGGCCGGGGCCGTCCGGCGGGCGCTGGACCGGGTCGCCGTCGCGGTCTGACCGGCGGCGCCGTCCGGGACGACGACGGCCGGGCGGGATCCCTCCCGCCCGGCCGTCGTCGTCGGATCAGTTCTGCGTGTCCTCGGCGGGCTTGCCGCCGCGGGTGCGGCGCCGGGGACGCCGACGGGGCCGCTCGCCCTCGCCGTCGTGCGTGCGTGCGCCCTCGGAGCGCGGCCGGCTCCCGTCGTGGGCGCGACCGCCGCGTCCGCCGTCGCGGCCGTTCGCGTGACCGGAGCCGCCGTGGCGCTTGCCGGTCTCGCCGAGGTCCTCGACCTCCTCGGCCTCGAGGCCGGCGCGGGTGCGGGCGCCGCGGGGCAGGCGGCCCGTGGTGCCCTCGGGGATGCTGAGGTCGGCGTAGAGGTGCGGCGACGTGTGGTACGTCTCCACCGGCTCGGCCGCGCCGAGGTTCAGCTGCCTGTTGATGAGGGACCAGCGCGGCATATCGTCCCAGTCGACGAACGTCACGGCCGTGCCGGTGTTGCCCGCGCGGCCGGTGCGGCCGATGCGGTGCAGATAGATCTTCTCGTCCTCGGGGCACTGGTAGTTGACCACGTGCGTGACGTCGTCGACGTCGATGCCGCGGGCCGCGACGTCGGTGGCGACGAGGACGTCGATCTTGCCGGAGCGGAACGCACGGAGCGCCTGCTCACGGGCACCCTGGCCGAGGTCACCGTGGATCGCGCCGGACGCGAAGCCGCGCTCGGCGAGGTCCTCGGCCACGCGGGCCGCCGTGCGCTTGGTGCGGGTGAAGACGATGGTCAGCCCGCGGCCCTCCGCCTGGAGGATGCGCGAGAGCATCTCGACCTTGTTCAGGGCGTGCGCGCGGTAGACCACCTGGCGGGTGTTCTTGACCGTGGCGCCCTGGTCGTCGGGGTCCTGGGCGCGGATGTGCGTCGGGCGCGTCATGTACCGGCGGGCCATCGCGACGACGGCGCCGGGCATGGTGGCCGAGAAAAGCATGGTGCGCCGCGTGGCGGGCGTGCGGGAGAGCAGCGTCTCGACGTCGGGCAGGAAGCCCAGGTCGAGCATCTCGTCGGCCTCGTCGAGGACGACGCTGCGCACGTGGGACAGGTCGAGGATGTGCTGCTTGAGCAGGTCGATCATGCGGCCCGGGGTGCCCACGACGACCTCGACGCCCTTCTGCAGCGCGTCGATCTGCGGCTCGTAGGCCCGGCCGCCGTAGACCTGGACGATGCGCACGTTCCGCCGGCGCGCGGCCGTGGTGAGGTCCTCGGCGACCTGCTTGGCGAGCTCGCGGGTCGGCACGATGACCAGCGCCTGCGGCTTGCCGGGCGCCTCAAGGTTCTCCCAGCCGTCCTCGCCGGGGCCGACGAGATTCTGCAGGAGCGGGATGCCGAAGCCGAGGGTCTTGCCCGTGCCGGTCTTGGCCTGGCCGATGATGTCGTGCCCGCCGAGCGCCACCGGCAGGGTCAGCGCCTGGATCGGGAAGGGGTGGGTGATGCCGACGTCGCGAAGGGCCTCGACGATCGGCGCCTCGACGCCGAAGTCGGCGAAGGACTTCTCCTTCAGGTCGGCGACGGAGACGTCGTCGCTCACGTCGGCGGTGCCCTCGTCGACGACGACGGCGGCGGGAAGCTCGGCGTCCAGGACGCCCGATGTGGTGTGCAGGTCGGTCATGTGGTTGTGCCTTGTCGGTCGTGGCACGCGGGAACCGCACCGCACCGGCTTCGCTCGCCGGGGCGCAGGCCCTTCGTGCCGTGCTCGTGGTAGCCGATCGTGATCATGTCGCGCCGCGCGTGGCGGCTCAGATTTGGGCTTCTACGAGACGACCGGGCAACCGTGTACCTCTCCAGGGTAGCGGGTCGGCTCCTCGAGCGGCAGGGCGGAGGTCCGTGGTAGCGCTCACGTGCGGGATCACCCGGTTCCGCACCTCGGACCGGGGCCGCCGGCACAGGGCGGGTCACTAGGGTGAGGCCATGCCCGGGACCCATGACGACCTGCACGAGACGACCCACGGCCGGTCCGGCGTCGTCGAGATGGTGGGGCTCCACGGGTTCGTCCAGCTCGCCGCATTCACCCGGCTCGCCACCGACGCCGAGCACGCGCCGGACCTGCGTGTCCAGGTGACCCTCGCGCGGATGGCGGCGGGCGAGCTCGCCGCGCTGGACCACCTGGAGCGCGTGGCCCGGGAGCAGGGCGCGGACCTGTACGAGGCGATGTCCGGGTACCTGGAGGTGCTCCGGGACTTCGACCGCCGCACCCCGCCGGGGGACTGGTGGGAGCGGCTGGTCCGGACGTACGTGGCGCACGGCGTCCTGGGCGACCTCCAGCGCGAGCTCTCGCGTGCGGTCGACGCGGACGGGCGCCCCCTGCTCGACGACGTCCTCGCGGACAGCGGCTACGAGGACTTCGTCGTCGCCCTGCTCGGGCCGGTGGTCGCCGCCGAGCCCCAGCTCTCCGCGCGCCTCGCGCTGTGGGGCCGGCGCGTCGTCGGTGAGGCCCTGGGCATCGCGCAGCGGGTGCTCGCCGAGCACCCCGGGCTGTGGGCCTTCGCGGCAGGTCAGGGCGCCGCCGAGCCCGGCGACGACGGCGGTTCGCTGCGCCGGCAGCTCTCCGCCGGGCACGCCCGGCGGCTGGACCGGCTGGGCCTGACGGCCTGACGGCGCTCGGCCCAGCCGGGATGGGGTCGGTCGGGGCGGGTCAGCCCAGGCCGAAGCCCACGCGACGCTGCTCGGTGGGGCCGAGCTCGACGTAGCCGAGCGCCCCGGCCGGGACGACGACGTGCCGGCCCTTCTCGTCCTGGAGAACCAGCGACGTGCTCCCCGCGAGTGCCTTGTCCACCGCGGCGAGGACCTCCTCAGGGCTCTGCGTGGACTCGAGGTTGATCTCTCGCGCGACGTTCCGCACGCCGATGGTGATCTCCACTGTTACCTCCTGTAGGGCGGTGTCGGACCGCCGCGCCAACTCGGCGGACGCGGGGGGTCCGGTGTGCTCCGTCCATCGTAGGTCGTCCGTGAGGGGCCGGCCGCGCCCGGACGGCCGGGTGCGCTGACGGCGAATTCTCCTTGCCGGGTCCCGCGGGACCGCGGCTCGCCGCGTGGCTGCGCGGGGGCCGGTGCGGGCCGGGGGTGAGAAGATGGGCACGTGCGTGCCCGATCGCGTCTGCTCCCGTCCGCCTTCGTGGCCCTCGGCGCCTTCGTGCTGCCGCTCGGGCTCGCGGCAGGGCCGGCGGGCGCGGCGCCGTCCGGCGGAGGGGGGACGACCTCCTACGACGGGACCCGGGACCGGGACCGGGAGGAGACCCGGGAGGTGCTCGAGGACGAGGCGGGGACGCCCGTCGACCTCGGCACCGTCGGGCTGCCGTGGCTGTCCCGCACCGTCGAGCAGCTCGGCCTGGCCCTACGCGCCAGGGCCGGCCTGATCTCCACCGAGGAGATGCCGCAGCGCGCGTCGGGCGAGCTGGTCACCGTGCCGGGCACCGAGGACGCACCTCGCGAGGCCGCGACCGTGCGCCCCGTGCGCGTCCAGGTCGAGGAGGGCCTGCCCGTCGACGGCGAGGCCTTCGCCGACTTCGTCATGCGGGTCCTCAACGACGAGCGCGGCTGGGGCCACGACGGGACGGTCGTCTTCTCCCGCACCGACGGGCCGACCGACATCTCCGTCGTCCTCGCCTCGCCCGACCTGACCGACGAGCTCTGCCAGCCGCTGCGGACGGTGGGGGAGTACTCCTGCGGGCGCAACGCGCGCGCGGTGCTCAACGCCGAACGCTGGTCAGACGGCGCCGCCCCGTTCCTCGACGCCGGGGGCAACATCACCGAGTACCGCCAGTACCTCGTGAACCACGAGGTCGGTCATCTGCTCGGCCACCCGCACACGGGCTGCGCGGTCCCGGGCGAGCCCGCCCCGATCATGCTGCAGCAGACCATCCGGCTCGACGGCTGCCTGCCGAACGCCTGGCCCGCGGGCTGAGGCCGGAGCGGACGGGACGTCCGCCGGGACGAGTGACCACCGTCCCGTGAGCCGTTCCGGCCCGATGTCGGTGGGGTGTGATGACATCGGGGCATGGACGACAGGACCCGTGGGACCGCGCTGGCGCTGCGGCTGCCCGCCCCGGTCCCCGGGCCGCCCGTCCTCGACGAGCAGCAGGCCGAGGCCGTGGCCTGGCCGCACGGGGGCGGCCACCTCCTCGTGGTCGGCGCGCCCGGCACGGGCAAGACGACGACGGCGATCGAGTCCTTCCTCGCCCGTGCCTCGGCCGCCGCTGACGGCGGGGAGGTGACGCCCGGCGACCAGGGCGTCCTGCTGCTCGTGCCCACGCGCCGGGGCGCGGCCCGGGTGCGTGACGCCGTCGCCGCGCGGCTCGGGCGCACCACCACCCAGGTGCTCGTGCGCACGCCCGCGTCCTTCGCCTACTCGGTGCTGCGCATGCGTGCCGCGCTCCTGGACGAGCCGCCGCCGACCCTGATCACCGGCCCGGAGCAGGACCAGATCCTCGCCGACCTCCTCGACGGCCACCGGGCCGGGCTCGGCGCGCCGGTGCGCTGGCCCGCGAGCGTCGGGCCCGAGACCCTCGCCATGGGCGCCTTCCGCGACGAGCTGCGGGACCTGTTCATGCGCGCCGCCGAGCTCGGTCTCGGGCCGGAGGAGCTGGCCGAGCGGGGCCGGCGCCACGACCGGCCGGAGTGGGTGGCCGCCGCGGTCCTGCTGCAGGAGTACCAGGAGGTGACCGCGCTCGGGGAGCTCACGCCCGACCGTGGTGCCCGGCTCGACGCCGCCCGCATCGTCGACGAGGCGACCGCCGCGCTGCGGGCCTGGGAGGGCGAGGTGCCCGCGCACCCCCGGCCGCGCTGGTCCGCCGTCGTGGTGGACGACCACCAGGACTCCACGCTCGCCACCGCCCGGCTCCTGCGGGTCCTCGCCGACGACGGCTCCCAGCTGCTGCTGCACGGCGACCCTGACGCCGGGGTCCAGGGGTTCCGCGGCGGCACCCCGGCCCTGGTGGGCCGGGCCGAGACCCGCGAGCCGCTCGGGGGCTTCGACGCCCACCGCATCGAGCTGCGCACCGTGCACCGTCAGGACGGTGCCCTGCGGGCGGCCACGGTCGCCGTCACCTCCTCCATCTCCACCCTGGGGGCGGCCGGCCACCGCCGGGCGCGGGCCGGCGCCGAGCCCGAGGGCCCACGGCCGGGAGGCACGGCGCCCCGCGGGGTCGAGCCGGCGGTGCTGCGCTCGCGGGCGCAGGAGGGGGCCTGGATCGCGCGGCAGCTGCGCGAGGAGCACCTCCACCACGGCACGCCGTGGTCGCAGATGGCCGTGGTCGTGCGCTCGGCGGGGCATCTGCGCGAGCTGCAGCGCTCCCTGCGCAGCTGGCGCGTGCCGGTCGGCGGGCAGGCGGCGCCCGGCGTGCTGCGCGAGGAGCCGGCCGTGCGTCCGCTCCTGGTGGCGCTCGCCGCGGTCCTCGCCGGCGCGCCGAGCCCCGAGCAGGCCGTCGAGCTGCTCACCTCCCCCCTCGGCGGCACCGACGCCGTCGGTCTGCGCGTCCTGCGCCGCACGCTGCGCGGGCTCGAGCGGGCGGCGGGCGGCGGGCGTCCGGCGGACGAGCTGCTGGCCGTGCTCTTGGCCGACCCAGAGCTGGCCTCGGGGCTGCCTCGCGCCGCGGGCCGGGGCGCGGCGCGGGTCGCCGCGGTGCTGGCGGCCGGCCGCGCGGCGCTCGACCGCCCCGGCGCCACGGCCGAGACGGTGCTGTGGGCGCTGTGGGACACCGCCCGCCTGGCCGAGCCCTGGCGGGAACGTGCCCTCTCGGGAGGGCCGGGGGCCGAGCGCGCGGACGCCGACCTCGACGCCGTCATGGCGCTGTTCCGGGCGGCCGAGCAGTTCACCGACCGTACGGTGGGCGGTGGTCCCGCCGGGTTCCTCGAGCACCTGCGTTCCCAGGACCTGCCCGCCGACTCCCTCGCCGCGCAGGGTGTGCGCGCCGAGGTGGTCCACGTCCTCACCCCCGCCGCGGCGGCGGGCGAGGAGTGGCAGGTGGTCGCGGTGGCCGGGCTGCAGGAGGACACGTGGCCCGACCTGCGGCTGCGCGACTCCCTCCTCGGCTCGGGCGCGCTCACCGACCTGGAGGCGGGCCGGTCCGCCGACGGCCGCCGCGCCTTCGGGCCGGCCCGGCGCGCCGTGCTCGACGACGAGCTGCGCATGCTGGCGGTGGCGGTCTCCCGCGCGAGCCGCCGCCTGCTCGTCACCGCCGTCCTCGACGAGGAGGAGCGTCCCTCGACGTTCCTCGACCTGCTCGCGCCCGATCTCGACCCCACACAGGTCCGCAGCGTGCCGCCGGCGCTCGACCTGCGGGGCCTCGTGGCCGAGCTTCGCTGCGCCCTGGAGGAGCCGGTCGAATCCGGCGAGGACGCCCGGCGCCGCGACGCGGCCGCGACCCTCCTCGCGCACCTGGCGGAGGAGAGGGTGCCCGGCGCCGACCCGGTCAGCTGGAGCGGCCTCGCGCCGGTCAGCACGGATCAGCCCCTGCGGCCGCCCGACTCGGTCGTCCCCGTCAGCCCGTCCGGCGTCGAGCAGGCCACGACGTGCGGCCTGCGCTGGGCGCTGGAGCAGGCGGGCGGGCGCGGGGACGCCAGCACCGACCAGTCCGTCGGGTCGCTGATCCACGAGATCGCCGCCGAGCATCCGCACGGGCCGCTGGAGGAGCTCACCGCCGCCCTCGACGAGCGGTGGACCGAGCTCGGCATGGGCGAGGGGTGGGTGGGACGGCGCCGGCGGGCGCTCGCCGAGCAGATGATCGAGCGGCTCGCCGGCTACCTCGCCTCGGTACCCGGCGAGGTCGACGTCGAGCGCGACTTCGCCGTCGAGGTCGGGCGTGCCCGCCTCGCCGGCCGGATGGACCGTGTCGAGCACCTCGACGACGGTCGCGTCCGGGTGGTCGACCTGAAGACCTCGGCGAGCCCGGTGAGCAAGGACAAGGCGGAGCAGCACCCGCAGCTCGGCACCTATCAGCTCGCGGTGGACGCCGGCGCCTGGGACGGTCTGGGGGCCGACGGTGCCCGACTGGTCTACCTCGGCACCGGCAGGAGCGCCACCCTGCGCGAGCAGCGGGCCCTGGAGAACGCCGACGACCCGCGCTGGGCCGCCGAACTGGTCGAGCTCGCCGCCGAGACCATGGCCGGCGCGTCGTTCGACGCGATCGCCAACGACCAGTGCGACCACTGCCCGGTGCGCACCTCCTGCCCCCTGCAGGACGACGGAGGACGGGTGACCCAGTGACGATCAAGGACCAGACCGTCCCGACCACCGCCACGACGGCCGCCGCCGTCACGCGCCCACGCTGGTCCGCCGCGGAGATCGCCGACCGCCTCGAGCTGCCCAGGCCCACCGAGGAGCAGGCGGCCGTCATCGAGGCGCCGCTCGCCCCCCTGCTCGTCGTCGCCGGCGCCGGGTCGGGCAAGACCGAGACGATGTCCTCACGTGTGGTCTACCTCGTCGCCAACGGTCTGGTCCGCGGCGAGGAGGTGCTCGGCCTGACCTTCACCCGCAAGGCGGCCGCGGAGCTCGCCCACCGGATCCGCGCGCGTCTGCGGGCCCTGCGCGCGGCAGGCCTGACCCCGCCGGACGCGGACGACCGTGCGGAGGGGCCCGGTCTGGACGTCGACCGGCCTCAGGTGGCCACGTACAACTCCTTCGCAGGGAACATCGCCCGCGACCATGCCCTGCGCGTGGGCGCCGACCCCGACGCGCGGCTCGTGACCGAGGCCGGTGCCTGGCAGCTCGCCGACGACCTCGTGCAGGGCTGGGAGCAGGACCTCGCGACCGACCGGTCGCCGGGCTCGGTCACCCAGGCCGTGCTCGGCCTGGCGGGCGCGCTGCGGGAGAACCTCCTCGAGCCGGCGGAGGCCCGTGAGCTGCTGACCGACCTGCGCACCGACCTGCTCGACAAGGTCCCGGGCCGACGGCGGAAGCCGTTCGCCGAGGTGCTCCGGATCGCCGCCTCGCTCGACGAGCGGGCCGCCCTGCTCGACCTCGTCGAGGCCTACGAGCGCCGCAAGCGCGAGCGCGGCCTCATCGGGTTCGCCGACCAGGTCGCCCTCGCCGCGCAGATCGCCGACGCCGTCCCGGAGGTGGGCGCGCAGCTGCGGGAGCAGCACCGCGTCGTCCTGCTCGACGAGTTCCAGGACACCTCCGTCGCCCAGCTCGAGCTGCTCGCCAACCTCTTCGGCGGCGGGCACCCCGTCACCGCCGTCGGCGACCCGAACCAGGCCATCTACGGCTGGCGGGGCGCCTCGGCCGCGTCCCTCGCGGAGTTCCCCACCCGCTTCCCCCACCTGGAGCCCGATGGCGCGGTCCGCGGGGCGGCCACCCTCGCCCTGAGCACCTCCTGGCGCAACGACCGCCAGATCCTCGCCGCCGCCAACACCGTCTCCCAGCCGCTGCGCGCCCCCGGCGCCGGCCTCGGGCCCTCCGTACCGGTCCCCGAGCTGCGCGCCAAGCCGGGTGCTGAGGCAGGGGAGGTGCTCGGCCTGTACGCGCTGACCCAGGGCGAGGAGGAGGCCCGGGTGGCGGAGTTCCTCGACGAGCGGTGGGAGCCCGCGGGACCGAGGACCGCGGCGGTGCTGTGCCGCAAGCGCAGCCAGTTCCCGGGGATCGTCCGGGCGCTGCAGGCCCGGGGCCTGCCCTACCGGGTCGTCGGCATGGGCGGGCTGCTGGCCACCCCCGAGATCGTGGACGTCCGGGCCGCCCTGCAGGTGGCGAGCGACGCCGCCCGCGGCGACGCGCTCATGCGGCTGCTGACCAACCTGCGCCTGGGGGTCGCCGACCTGCACGCCCTGCAGGACTGGGCGCGCCACCTGGCCCGCAGCGCCGCCGTGTCCCTGACCGAGGACGAGGAACGCCGGCTCGACCCCCGCGAGGAGTCCAGCCTGGTCGAGGCGGTGGAGCACCCGCCCCGTGCCGGCTGGACCGGCCCGCGCGGGCACACGATGAGCGACGAGGGGGCCGCGCGGGTGCGCCGCCTGGGCGACGTGCTGCGGCAGATCCGCGCCCTGACGCACCTGTCCCTGCCCGAGCTCGTCGTCGCCACCGAGCAGCTCCTCGAGGTGGACATCGAGGTGGCGGCCCGCGCTGGCGCCTCGGCGACCGGTGCGGCGCGCGCCGCCCTGGACGCCTTCGCCGAGGTCGCCGCGTCCTTCGCCGCCGACGCCGAGCGGCCCACCCCGGGGGCCTTCCTCGCCTGGCTCGACGCCGCGGAGGAGCGCGAGCGAGGGCTCGACGCCGTCGAGACCACCGAGACCGAGCCCGACTCCGCCGTCGTCCAGGTCCTGACGGTGCACGCCGCCAAGGGCCTGGAGTGGGACGTCGTCGCGGTGCCCGGGATGGTGGAGAAGCAGTTCCCCGGGTACGACGGCAACGTCCGGCCCGACGGCTCCGTCACGGCGGCGGCATGGCTGACCAGCGTCGGCGAGCTGCCCTTCCCGCTGCGCAAGGACGCCGACGCCCTCCCGCGGCTCGACGTCGCGGGCGCGGCCACCCACGACGACGTCGAGGAGGCGCGCCTCGCCTTCCGGGAGGCGGCCGGCGCACACCGGGTGGCCGAGGAGCGCCGCCTCGCCTACGTGGCCCTCACCCGCGCACGGCACACCCTGCTGCTGTCCGGCTCATGGTTCCGCTCCGGGAAGACCGCCCTGCCGCCGTCGAGGTTCCTCGCCGAGCCCCGGCGCGCGGGCCAGGTGGCCGACCTCGCCGACGACGCCTGGGCGGGGCAGCCGCCCGCCGACGCCCAGAACCCGGGCACCGAAGCCGCACCCGTGCGCTGGCCGCTCGACCCGCTCGGACCGCGGCGGGCGGCGCGCGAGGACGCCGCCGCGGCGGTCCACGAGGCCCGTGCCTCAGCGACGCCGCCCGACCTCGGTGCGCGGACGGGCGACGAGCGCCTCGACCGTTGGCTCGCTGACGCCGAGCTGCTGCTGCGGGAGCGCGCCGAGGCCACGGCCCGGGAACGCGAGATCACGCTCGCCGGGCACCTGTCCGCCTCGGCGGTCGTCAGCCTCGTCACCGATCCGCGCCGCTTCGCCCGCGACCGCCGCCGCCCGGTGCCCGGCGAGCCGACGCTCGTCTCGCGCCGGGGGACCCGGTTCCACCAGTGGGTCGAGCACTTCTACGGGCAGGCGGCGCTGCTGGACGTCGAGGACGTGGGCGGCAGCGGGGAGGACTCCGGGGACATGGTGCTCTCCGACGAGGAGCTCCTGCGTCTCCAGCGCACGTTCGCCGCCTCGGAGTGGGCACGCCGCGAGCCGGTCGCCGTCGAGGTGGACCTGGAGACGCCGGTCGCCGGCACGATCGTGCGGTGCCGGATCGACGCGGTCTTCGACGGCCCGGACGGCGTCGAGGTCGTGGACTGGAAGACCGGGCGCCCGCCCCGCGGGGCCGAGGAGCTCGCGGAGCGCGAGATGCAGCTTGCCCTGTACCGGCTGGCGTGGTCACGGGCGAGGAGCACGCCGTTGGAGCAGGTGGGCGCCGCGTTCTACTACGTGGGCCACGACCAGACGGTGCGCGCGGGAGCGCTGACGGAGGAGGAGATCGTCGCCCGCATCACCGGTGCCATCGAGGCCGGCCGACGCGGCTGACGGCGCCGGTCGCGGTCCTCAGCGGTCGTGGGGCTGGTCGTCCTCGCGCAGGAAGTCGGGCAGCTCGGTGCCCAGGTGGAACTCCTCGGTGACCGCCGCCCGGTCACGTCGCCCGGCGCTCGCCGCGTCCACAGGGGCAGGCCCCGGCCCGCCGGAGCGCGGCGGCGCCGCACCGCCGTCGTTCTCGGGACGTTCGGTGCCGCCTCCGGCGTCGGTCGGCCCCCGGCCGTGGGTGGCCCCCTGCTCCTCGGCGGCCTCGTCCTCGGCGGCCTCGGTCTCGGCGGCCGCGGTCTCGGCAGACTCCTGAGGGCCGGCGCCGACCTCGTCCGGCGCCCAGTCCGCGTCGTGGTCGCGCACCACGACGGGTTCGTGCGCGCCGATGCCGGGCGCGTCGGCGACGTCCTCGGCGAGCGCGCGAAGCATGGCTGTCGCGTCCTCCACCACCGGCTGCTCCTCGTGGCGCACCCCGTGGAGCAGCCACCGGGCCAGCGCCAGCTCGGAGACGAGGAGCGCGCGATCCATGAGCGTCGCGTCGGCTCCCTCGGTGCGGGCTAGCGAGTACGCCTCCTCGATCGCGTCGAGGGAGTCCTCAGGGGCCGCGGCGAGCAGCCAGGCGAGATCCTCGGCCGGGTCACCGACGTGCACCTCGGACAGGCTGAGCAGTGCCGAGACCCGCCCGTCCGTCACCAGGACGTGCTCCGGGGCGAGGTCCCCGTGCACCGGGGTGGGCCGGAACCGCCACAGCGCCACGTCCTCCAGGGCGTGCTCCCAGCGGTTGAGCAGCGACGAGGGGACGCGACCGGTCCGCGCGGCCTCGTCAACCTCGGCCAGGCAGCGCCGGCGGTAGGCGTCGGCGTCGTAGACGGGGAGGCCGGCGTCGGCGACGACGGCGGGGTCGAGCTCGTGGAACGCGGCGATCGCCCGGCCGAGCTCGGCGGACAGCCCCGGGCCCGGTGTCAGGCGGTCCAGGACCAGCGGGCGGCCCACGAGCGCGCGGAAGACCATGGCACGCCCGCCCTCCGGCAGCGCCGCGAAGCCGACGGGCCGGGGCACGTCGAACGGCAAGCGACCCTCCTCGACCTCCTTGACGAGGTTCGCCAGCAGCGCCACCTCGCCCTCGAGGGCGGCGCCGGCGGCGGGGTGCAGCGGCGCCCGGATGACCCAGTGCCGCCCGCCCGCGTCGAGCAGGCCGGTCGTCTGGTAGTCGCTGTTGGCCGTCTGCGGTGGACGCGTCGCCACCACGTCCAGGCCGGGCACGGCCGTGGTGGCGAGGGCGGCGAGGGCGAGCGCTGAACGGACCACACGGCAAACCTATGCGGGCGGGGCGGGCGGTGCGAGGTGCACGCGCCGGTGACCCGCGATGTGCGTCAGCGCGCGGAAATGCGGGAATCGTGGCCCGAAATGCGGCAGCCCACCCGGCGGCGAAACCGGGTGGGCCTAGCGGACAACCTGTGGAAGAGGTTGGCCGCCGGGGAAAAGCCTACGCGGCGCACGCCCGCGTTGTCGTGCCAGACCCCTCGACGGCAGCGGGGCGTGCGTCACACACGTCAGCCTGCCGGGCGCGGCCCGGAACCTCGGCGGACGCTTCCGCCGCCCGGGCGACGGATCGCACCCTGGGGGCGCGGGCGCTGCTCCCTCAGGAGCCGCGCCGCCACGAGGGACACCCACGACATCAGCACCACGGTGACGAGCGCCAGGCGCACCGCGGTGCCGCCGAACGGCCACCACGCGAGACCGGCGCCGACCACCGCCGCGAGCACGCTGTACCTCGCCCAGCCGCGGTCGCCGGACCGGGCGAACCGGCGGGCCAGCGCCAGGCACGCGAGCAGCCCGGCGTTGATGGCGAGGACGGTGCCGACGTCGTGCAGCAGACCGTCCCGGGCGGCCGCCGACGGGTCGACGGGAGCGCCGCCGGACGCTCCGCCGGGGAACCCGCCGTAGGACCTGACGCGGAACGCCCCCGCCAGCACCAGCCCGAGGCCCGCGACGCCGAGCAGCGGCGCGGCCAGGGCGCCGCGCCCTCCCGGGTGCGGCAGCCGCGAGACGCCGACGGCGAAGCCGGTCACGAGGAGCCCGCTCACGACGAAGTTCGCCATCTGCACCCAGCCGAGGTCGCCGTGGCTGAGCAGGCTGATGCCGTGCCGACGTGGGTCGAAGCCCTCACGAGTGATGGCCTGGACCGCCGTCGCCGCCACGAAGAGGGGACCCGCGACGACGCCGCAGCCCAGCAGCGTCCGTGTCACCGCCGCTCCTCCCGCCGGGTGCCTGGCGGTGCTCGCGCCGCGCGTGCCGGTCACCGCCGTGGGGATCATGGTGACAGACGAGCGTCGCGGAGCCCGTCCGGAAGACCGCCTCGTTCCGCGTCTTGGCGGGCACGCCGGCCGTTACCGTTCCACCGTGGGTGGCATGGTCCGGCGGGTCGTGAGCGTGGTCTTCGCGGACCTCGTGGGCTTCACCGCGCTGTCCGAGCGGCTCGACCCCGAGGACGTCGCCCGCATCCAGGAGGAGTTCTTCGCAAGTGCCGCCGCGACGCTCGCCGAGCACGGCGGGACCGTCGAGAAGTACATCGGCGACGCCGTCATGGCGACCTTCGGGGTGGAGGTCGCCTCCGACGACGACGCCGTCCGTGCGGTCCGTGCCGCGACCGGACTGCAGCACGCCGCCCGGCGGACCGAGGCCCCGCTGGGGCTGGCGCCGGGCACCCTGAACCTGCGCGTGGGCGTCAACACCGGCGAGGTCGTGGTCTCGCGCGTCGGCGACGGGTGGCGGGTCACCGGCGACGTCGTCAACACCGCAGCCCGGCTCCAGGCGGCGGCCGCTCCCGGCGAGGTGCTGCTCGGGCCCGAGACCGCGTTCGGCGTCGGGCACGCCTTCGCGCTGCAGCCGGCGGGCGAGGTGACGCTGCGCGGCAAGGCCGAGCCGGTGCCGGTCTGGCGGCCGGGCGGCACGCGCGCCGTGGCCCGCCGAGGGCTGGCGGCGCTCGGGCTGCACGCCCCGATGCTCGGGCGCGAGCGTCTCCTGGACGACCTCGTGGCCGATCTGACGTCGTCGGCCCGCGGGGCCGCGGGCGAGGGCACTCACGACGGCGGTGCCCGCGACGGTGGTGCCCGCGACGGCGGTGCCCGCGACGGCGGTGCCCGCGACGGCGGTGGACGGCGCGCGGCGCTCCTGGTCGCGCCGCCCGGGGTGGGCAAGTCCCGCGTGGCCGAGGAGCTCTGCCTGCGCGCCGCCTCGGCGGGACACCCCGTGCTCGTCGCGCGGCCGGACGGGCGGGCGAGCGGCTACGGGGCCGTCGCCCAGCTCATGAGGGAGGCGCTCGCCGTCGCCGGGCTCGGGGCGGTGCCCGACGACGACGCGCTGGTGTCCTGGCTCGCGGGCGAGGGTTTCGACGCCGGGCACGCGCGGACGGTCGCCGGCCACGTCCGCGACCTGATGAGCGGAGCTCTCACGGCCGAGCCGGCGGACCTGTTCGCCTCGTGGGCGGCGGCGCTGGACGCCCTCCCGGGCCCGGCCCCGCTGTGGGTGGTCGAGGACGTCCACCTCGCCGGGGCCGACCTGCGGGCCTTCCTCGCCCACGTCCTGGCGAGCCCCGGCCGTGGCCTGATGCTGCTGACCGCGCGGCCCGACGCCTCGCTGACCGACTCCGGCCCGCTGTCCGGGGTGCCGCTGATCCACCTGCCGCCGCTCGCGGCCTCCGACACCGAGACGATGGTGAGCGCGCTCGTGGGGGCGGACGCCGTGCCGGACGAGTACGTCGCCGGCATCGTGCGCGTCTCGGGCGGGAACCCGCTCTTCGTCGAGGAGCTGCTCCGCTCGTGGATCCTCGGCGGGGTGCTGACGTCCCGGAGCGGGGGCTGGGCCTTCGGCGGCACGCTGGCGCCGTCGCTGCCCACGACCGTCCACGCCATCTACCAGGCGCAGCTGGACCGGCTGGCGCCGACGTCGCGCGAGGTGGTGGAGCGAGGCTCCGTGCCCGGCACCACGTTCCCCTCGGCGGCGCTGCCCGCCCTCGGCGTCGAGGAGCCGTCCCTCGCCCTGGACTCCCTCACCCGGGCCGGTCTGCTCAGCGGCCCCCACGCCGGTACGGTCCACCACCCGTCCTACACGTACCGGCACGCGCTCCTGCGAGACACGGCGTACGCCTCCCTCGCCCGTGGCCGGCGCGCCGAGCTCCACGCCCGCTTCGCCGGCTGGATCCGCGGGCGGGGCCCGGCGGAGCTCGTCGGCCTGCACCTCGCGCTCGCGCTCGAGGCGCTGCCCGGCACCGCCGCGGTGCTGGACGGCAGGGCACCCCGCGAGATCGCGGACGAGGCCGCCGACTGGCTGGAGCGTGGTGCGGGCGAGCACCTCGTCCCGTCGCCGCAGCGCGCGGCCGAGCTGCTGGGGCGCGCGCTCGACGTCGCGCCCGGGGCGCCCGAGCCGGTGCGGCTGCGCCGCGCGCTCGCGCGGGCGGAGGCGCTGCGCCGGGCCGGCCGTCTGGAGGAGGCGTTGGCGGCGTTCCGCGACGGCGGCTCCCTCGCCCGCGTGGTGGCCGACCCCGCCGGTCTTCGTGACGCGGGGCTGGGCTACGAGAACGCGCTCTTCGCCAGCCGGCTGCCGCGAGAGGAGTGGGGCGCGGACGGCCTCGCGCTGCTCGACGACGCCCTGGTGGTCCACCCTGCTCCGGGCGCCCGTGCCCCGAGCGGGAACGGCGGGGCGGACCAGGGGCCGCCCGGTGACGGCCCCGCCGGCGCGGTTGACCAGGTGCACGGACGCGTCCGGCTGCTCGCCGCCCGCGGTCGCGCCCTGGTCTACGCCGGCCGGCGCGCCGAGGGCATCGAGTCGGGCACGGCAGCCGTCCGGCTCGCGGAGTCGACCGCGGACGCGGCCGCCGTCGCCGAGGCCTCGCTCGCTCTGCGCGCCGGGCTCGCGGGCCCCGAGCACCTGACGGAACGCCTGGACGGGCTCACCCGCGCCGTCGCGGCGGCGGAGCTCACCGGCGACGACGAGCTCCAGCTGGAGGCGGCCCGCCTGCAGCTGGTCGATGCGCTCGAGGCGGGCGACCTCCCCGTCGCCGACGCCGCTCAGGAGCGGGCCGCCGCGCTGGCCGGGCGGATGGGCCGGCCGCTCTACCTGTGGTACCCGCCGATGTGGGAGGCGATGCGCGCGCTCCTCGCCGGGAGCTACGCCGTCGCCCCCGGGCTCGTGGCGACCTTCGCCGAGCAGGCGCGCCGCTCGCACTACGCGGACGCCGCCATGGTCCGGACGATCCAGCTGCTCGAGCTGCACCTCATGACGGGCGGCGCCCCCGAGGTGACGGCGGAGGTCGCCGGGTACGCCGAGGCGCTCCCGGACCGGTGGGGCTTCGCCGAGGCGGTCCTGCGCACCCGGGCGGGCGACGCGGGGGAGGCCCGGCGGGCGCTCGACCACTACGCGGCGGCGGGGTTCGACAACGTCGTGCAGGACCTCGGCCGCAGCACGTCCCTGGCCTACCTCGCGGAGGCGGCCGCCGCCGTCGGCACCGCCCCGGAGTGTGCGCGCCTCGCCGAGCTGCTCACGCCGTGGAGCGGGCACATGGTCGTGCTCGGGTCCGGCGCGCTGTGCCTCGGCCCGGCCGACCACTTCCTGGGGCTGGCGCTGCGCGGGGCCGGCGATCTCGACCGCGCCGAGCGGCACCTCGCCAGCGCCGTCGAGGACAACGACGCCCTCGGGGCTGCAGGCCGGGCCGCCTGGTCGCGCGCGGAGCTCGGCCGGACGATGCGCCTGGCCGGCCGGCCGGGTTCGGGGGCGCTGCTCGACCGGGCCCGGGCCGACGCGGCCGCGCTCGGCATGGCCCCGCTGGCACGAGAGCTGGAGCACGCGTGAACGACGACGCCACATCGCTGATCGGGCGGGACTGGGCCTCCTTCCTGGACCTGCTCGACGGCGCCGGGTGGGAGACGCCGACCCGGCTGGAGGGCTGGTCGGTCGAAGACCTGGCCCGGCACGTGCACTGGGGCATGACCCTGGAGGCCGACGCGCTGGAGCTGCTCGCTGCGCGGTCCGTGGGAGGTGCGGCCGCCGCAGCGGGGGCGGTGGGCCAAGCGGGAGAAGCTGCCGGGCCGGCCGGGGAGGCTTCGCGAGTGGCGCGGGGCGAGCCGCTCGAGGCACCCCGGGAGCAGATCGTCCCGGCGCTCCGGAGCGCCCGCGCGAGGCTGCTGCGGGCGCTCGCCGCGGCGCCGTCGGACCCCGCCGCTCCCGTCCCGATGCCGTACGGGGACATGCCGCTCGCCTTCGCCCTGCAGATCTTCGTCATGGAGGCCGCCGTGCACCGCAGCGACCTCGCCCACGCCGTCGGCGTCGATGACCGGCTCGGTCCCGGCACGCATGCCGCGGCAGCCTCGGTGCTGCAGGCGTTCTGGCCCGTCCTGGCGGCCGACGCCACCGCCGTACCGCCGGCCGGCACCGGCTTCCTGCTGCGTGGCGCCAGCGTCTCGATCGAGGCCGAGTACGACGGTGCCGCCTGGGCCGCGCCCACCGGCCCGCACGCGGTGGTCATCAGCGGCGACGACGACGCCGTCCTCCTCGCCGGCTACGGGCGGCTCCCGGTGGAGGCGGCGAGGGTGCGGATCGCCGGGGACGTCGCGCTCGCGCGGCGGCTGAAGGAGTACGTCCCGGGGCCCTGATCGGCCGCTCGGGGGCGGTGCCCGGTGCTCATGCAGGCACCGAGGAGGCGGCGTGGCTCTCGCCGAGGCCGGCACTTTGTGGCCAGCCCCTGACGGAGCGGAACGCGCGAAGACGGCGGCGGTGGCGCCGGCGACCTGCCAGCATGTCGGCATGACGAAGGCGTCGTGGATCAGTGGGGGCCGCACGAAGGCGATGGCGGTCGGGGCGGCGGCGCTGGTGGTCACCGCCTCCGTGGCCGCGTGCGCGGCGGAGGACTCGGCGGGGCAGTCGTCGGCCGCCTGTGCGGCGCCGACGGTGGCGGTCGAGCCGGCTACCGCCGCACCGGGCGACGAGGTGACGGTTCGGGGCGAGGCGATGGTGGACGGGTGTGCCGACGTGATCAGCCTGGACGAGGACGGCAACGTCTCGAGCGAGGAGACCGTGACCCCGTTCGCCGGGCTGGAGGTCGTGTACCGGGTGGCGGGCACGGAGCGGGTGCTGACGACGGTGGACGCAGACGAGCGCGGTGCCTTCGAGATCACTGTCCGCATCCCGCACGACTCTCCGTTCGGCACCGCCGAGGTCGGCGTGGACGTGAGGTGGGCGGAGCGCGCCGAGGTCGAGATCGTCGGCTAGGACATTCCCGTCACCCCATCGTCCACAGATTCGGACGGCGGGCTACCGCTGCATGCGTTCCTCCGCTAGTTTCCGGGCAGGACCGGTGGGGGCCGGTCCGCTCGACCGACCATGGGGGTGGCGGGTGGACGAAGGGGTGACGCTCCTCGAGAGCGAGGTGCGCGAGCTCGTCCGGCGGCGCGGCGTGGACCCGGCACGGGACGCCGACGGTGTGCGGGCGCTGGTGTCGGCGGCTCTGGCCGACTACGACGACCGCTCGGTGGCCGGGCTCGTCCCTCCGATCGGTGATCCTGAGGCGGCCGCCAAGGAGGTCGTCGACGCCGTCGCCGGCCTGGGACCTCTGCAGCGTTACCTCGACGACCCGGAGGTCGAGGAGATCTGGATCAACGAGCCGGGCAAGGTCTTCGTGGCCCGCTCCGGCCGGTCCGAGCTGACGACGACGATCCTCGACGACGCGCAGGTACGGGACCTCGTCGAGCGCATGCTCCGGGTCTCGGGAAGGCGTCTGGACCTGTCCACCCCGTTCGTGGACGCCTCGCTCGCCACGGGGGAGCGTATCCACGTCGTCATCCCGGACATCACCCGCTAGGTCCTTTAGATAACCCTAGTTCAGCCCTCTGACATGCTGACTTGCACGTGCTCCGACCCGAGTGGGCACAGCTAAAAATATCGACAGGGCACACCTAAAAACGCCGCCTTAGACCTGTAGGCCCCGGCGGAGGGACCAACTCAACTCGGTGAAGCTCCAGCTCGCCGAACTCTCGCGCCGCCGGTACCGGGCGCGGCACGTCCCTTCTTAGTCTCGGCATGGCACGCTGGCGACGTGGCCGTCGACGAACTCAATTTATGGATCCAGACCGCCGTCGCTGTAGCGGCGGTCGCCGCAGCCATCATCGCCCTCGTGGTATCAGCTAAGGACCGGCAGAACGCCCGAGAGATCGCCGCCGAGGATCGGCGAGCAGCCCTCGAGCACGCGCGACTCATGTTCGACTTGGATGTGCTGACGCGGCTCTCCCGCAACCTCGAGCGAGGCGGGCACGATGACAAATCCGTTAGCAGGGACATGGGCGCGGAGGCCGCAGCCCTCATCAACGCTATTGGTCCGGACCGCCTCCCTGTGACGTGGTCGGACAGGAGAAAAGCAAGTCTCGACGATGTGCGCGAGTGGCTCGCCGACGAAGACAAGTTCCCGGCCTGGAAGCGTGACGGTCATGAAGTTCTGCTAGAGCTTCGTCGCGTCGCTGACCGCATCGACGAGCTCATCAAGCGCGAGTAAGCGCACGTTGCCCTGCAGGCCCCGCGATGGGGGCCTCCCCGGGGGACATGGACCACGCCCGGCGAAGTGGGCCGGCCGACGACCCATGCCCGTCTTCCTCTTCCTCTTCCTCTCCGCCGACGCCGACTCGGTGCGCGAGGCCGCCGCCCTCGGGCTGCCCGCCGGGCAGGTGATGGCGCACTCCGGGCCGGACCACGACGCCGCCGAGCCGTGCATCGCCTTCGACTTCGACGGCGTGCTCGCCTCGGACGAGTCCGAGCCGGTGTACCAGGCTGGCGGGCTGGACTCCTTCAACGACCACGAGGTCGCCAAGGCGACGAAGCCGCTGCCGCCCGGGCCGCTGTACGGCTTCTTCACCGGGATCAACTGTATCCAGCGGCTGGAGGAGGAGCGTCACCGCTCGGACCCGACGTACACCCCGCTCGTGCGCGTCGCTCTGGTCACCGCGCGCGGCGCCCCGGCGCACGAGCGGGCGCTGGCGTCACTGAAGTCTTGGGGTGCCACCGTCAACGACGCCTTCTTCCTCGGCGGGGTCGACAAGGGCCGCATCATCGAGGTGCTGCGCCCGCACATCTTCTTCGACCAGGCCGGGCATATCGAGTCGACTCGCCACGCGGCGCCGTCGGTGCACGTGCCGTACGGCGCGATGAACGCCGCGAGCCACGCGGCGCCGTCGGTGCACGTGCCGTACGGCGCGATGAACGCCGCGACCTGCCCCTGCTAGGCGGCTGCCTCGAAACAGGCGTTGTCGACGTCGACCATGGAGGCGGCGCCGCCGTCAGCCAGGATCGCCTGCAGCGCGGCCACGGTCGGGTGCGTCTCGCCGAGCAGGCTCGCTGCGGTGGTGACGTGGTCCGGGGTGACGGTGAAGTCGCCGGCGAGGACGTCCCACACCCCGTCCATGCACTCGGCGATGCCCGCCGGGGGAGGGGTGGCCAGCATCTCCTCCGCGCGAGTCCGCGGCTCGTCGCCCGGCTCCCACTCCTCCGGCTCGCCGTTCGGTGCAGGGCCGAAGAGCTCGTCAACCATCGCCTGCTTCTCGGCCTCGGTGAGCGTCGCATCGATTGCCTCGCCGGCCGCGGCGCCGTCCGGCCCCTCGAAGCGGATGTACGGGGCGGTCTCGGTGCGGGCGGAGGAGTCGACGAGGAGGCCGACGTGCTTGTCCATCAACGCGGTGAGGTCCGCCGAGGTGAGCTCGGTGGTGGCGCCGCAGACCTCGGCCAGCTCCTCGAAGGTGGTCCGGGCGGTGACCTCCCCGCGCGAGACCTCGCCGAGGCGGAGGTTGGCAGCCATGAGGGCGTCACCGAACCGGGAGTCGGTGGTGGCGTGCGCGGCGTCCCAGTACGGAGCCATCGCGTCGTCGAGCGTTCCTTCGGAGCCGTCGGCGAGCAGCGCGATCAGCATCGCGCGCAGGGCGCTGGAGCTCTGGTCAGTGCACCGGACGGCGTCGGCGTACGCCTGATCCGCGCTCGGGCCGGGGGAGGAGGTCGGGGCCGGATCCGCCTCCATCAGCCCGGAGCAGCCGGCGAGCATGGCGACGGCGGCCAGCGGCACCACGATCCTGCGCAGCGACATCATCGGCACCCCTTTCCGGACGTCAGCCTACCGGTGGGGAGGAGGCTGGTGAGCTGTGCGCTGACAGTCAGGCCTGCGTGCCCATAGGGCGGATGACGATTTCAAGCTCGCCGTCGCCGTCGGCACTCCAGCGCGGTCGAGACTCCACGGCACCCGTCGGGCCTCCCCTTGGCGCTGTTTACGCACAGAAGCGACCGCTATCACGGAAGGATGTGTTGTGGCCGCCCGTTGGCTGCCGAGGCGCTGCCTGCTGTCGTGTGGGAGTGATTCATGGAACCTGTGTCCCTATTGCATGTTTTTAGTGCAAGTCTTAACCTCGCGCAGCGGCTCGGCTCTTCCAGGACGCTGTGACATCGCAGCTGCGTGCCCTTCGGAGTGACGTCCGGGGCCTTATCGAAGCGCCGCTCCACGAGGGGCTACGCAGGATCGAGATGGCTGAGCACGCGCCGACCGAGGCGGTCCAACGGCAGTTGCTGGAGGAGGCGCGTGGCAAGTTCGACGATGCGGCTGTGCGCAAACTTGGCCGCCTACCACACGGGTGGTCGATGACGCTGCTCGCTGGGACGTCGCAGCTCCTGGGCGTGACGGAACTGGCCTGCCGGACTGGCGTTGAGGCTCTGGTGGCTGCGGACGAAGCGCTCTCCTACTACAGCCTCGAGATGGACCATTACCGGCTCTTCAGAATTGAGGGTGTAGTCGGGGTCTGAATCCGCCGGTCTCCAGGAGTGCTCTGGCGATGTAGTTCGTCAGGTTGCGGAACCCCAGGGCGGAGCCGCGCAGGTGCTCGAGCCGAC